>NZ_CP178378.1:2315000-4896659 GCF_047225135.1 Pseudomonas sp. YJ42
ACGGTTGTTTTGCTTTTCTTGGGCGAGACTGAGTTTTCTATAGGCCCGCGCCTCTTATTATCCGCGCTTCTTATATATGAAGGCGGCGAAACGGCCGCAATGTGGGCATCAATTAGCTGTACGAGCGAACGACCATAGCCGCGAGCCTGAGTTCACTCAAAAATTGCGCTAAGAAGCTAACCAGCACTCATTATTGGATGCCTACCCCGCTCTGCCGCCATCGCAACGCCCTAGTTGTAAACTGCTTCACAGTCCTCCTGATCTATCCTGCCTAGCATTCGCACTTCATTGGCGTGCGGGTATTGCACGCAGCAAGTCGTTGCGCATGAAGCGCGCCCTGCAGCAGCAATGCATAAAAGCAGGTTTCAGTTGAGTCATGGAATGACGTTTTCTAGCAAGCTAGCCGTTCAGGTTCTGGCGGCAGCAAAATCTCCAATCACAGCGTCCTGCTTTGCAGGCGACGATATTCGCTACGCTGCAGAGTACGAGCTCCTGGAGCAGGAGTTAGGCAAGGCAGCTTCCTTGCACGCCGCCGGGGCCGTCGACTGGGAAGCTATGCGCGCAGGTAGTGAAAGCCTGCTAAGTACCCAGACGAAAGATCTACGAATCGCCGCATGGCTGACTTGGAGCCTGTATCAACGCGACTCGTTTCTCGGGCTGCATGCCGGCCTGGCCATGCTCGGCTTCTTCTGCCGCGATCACTGGGAAGATATCCACCCTCGCAAGGACCGCACTCGCGCTGCTGCAATCAATTGGCTGGTCCCCCGCATGGAACAGGTGCTTGCCGACCATGTGCCAATGGGCGAGCAACTGCCTCTATTCGAGCAGATCGCGATCGAACTACGCAGCCTCGAAAGCTGCCTAGCGACACGCCTGGGATCCCAAGCCCCACTTCTTTTACCGCTATGTCGCCGACTCGAGGAAATGGTCAAGCGAGCCGGCGCTGCCCATCCGCAGCCAGGCGCTGTCGGCGCCGCTATCGCCCAGGTCAAGCAGGCGGCAGTGCAGGTGTTCACCGCCACCACACCGGTTGAGCATGAGAAAGACGCCCACAAGAGCCTACGCAGCCTGCAGGATCAGGCCCGACCGCTTTGTAGCTGGTGGCTGAAGCAGAAAGCCACAGACCTCAGGCCACTGCGCCTAAGACGCCTTCCTCGACCTCCCTGAGCAAGGCTTGTGGGCGGTCGCCGATGGCATGGGTGGCCATCACAACGGTGCATTGGCCAGCCGCTTGATCGTTGAGCAACTGGCCGACTTACCGAAAGGTAGCCTGACCGAACGGTTGGCCAACCTGCGGCGCTGCCTGCATGACCTGAACCACCGGCTCGGGCAGGAGTTGACCGTCACCGCTGATCGTCCAGACCCGGTGATTGGCAGCACCGTGGTCGCACTGCTGATGGAGAATAATCGCGCCGCCTGCGTCTGGGCCGGCGACAGCCGCTGCTACCTCTGGCGTGGCGGTCGCCTGTATCAGCTTTCGCGCGACCACTCACTGCTGCAACAACTGATCGACGAACAAAACCTAAGCCCGCAGGAGGCTGCACGCCGCCCCGCTGCGCATGCGCTCACTCGCGCTGTCGGTGCCAGCGAGCATCTGGTGCTGGACATTCTTGAGTTCGATGTCTATCCAGGCGACGCCCTGCTGCTGTGCAGCGATGGCCTCTACCAGACTCTATCGCCGGACGCACTGGGTGCAGCGCTCAATTCGCCGTCGCCGGCGCTTGCGCTGCAACGGCTGTTCGACCTGGCCATGGACGGTCCGGCGCGGGACAACCTCAGCGCCGTGGTGGTACGCCGATGAACGAGCCCATAGGGGCCGAGCCGGCTTCGGACCTGACCTACTTCGCCTTCGCCTCCACGGCTGCCATGCCTGGCACTCCGACGTCGTCGGCCACCCATACCAACGAGTTGCCGCAGGTATTAGGCGGTCGCTACCGAATTGAACGACTGCTCGGCGTGGGCGGCATGGGAGCCGTCTACCGCGCCCGGGACCTGCTACGTGAACAGTTCGGCGACCCGGAGCCCTACATTGCGCTCAAAACCCTGAACGATGAGTTCGCCGAGTACCCCGACGCCCATGCGCTGCTTTATACCGAGTTCGCCCTGACCGCACGGCTTAGCCATCGCCATGTCGTACGGCTGTTCGGCTTCGATGTGGACACAGCCAGCCAGAGAGCTTTTATCACCCTTGAATTGCTCAAGGGTCCGACCCTCGACCAATTGCTCAGCGAGCGCCCTGGTGGCCTCGCCTGGGACGAGCTGCGCGAAATCGCCCTGCCGCTGATCGAAGCGTTGGCCTACTCCCATACTTACCCTTATGGCGTCAGCCAAGGGAGGCTACTACCCGACCGGCGAGAATGGCCTATGGCATGGCGGCGTGCATTTCGACGACGGCACTGCAGCCGAGTTCGATCAATCGAGCGTGCGCTGCATCGCTGATGGAGAGGTGATCGCCTATCGCATCGACGAGCACTACCCCGTCAGCGAGTTTACGGACGAGATCCCGCTGATCAAACGCGCGCCGTTTTCGCCGGGGTTCGTTCTGGTCAAGCACAGCCTACAGGCACCACCACTACGCAATGCCGACGGCCGCATCGATGATCGGAGTATCCCTCCAAACCTGACCCTCTACAGCTTGTATATGCACTTGCTGGACTGGCCGGGCTACCAGGCGCAGCCAGACCTGCCGCGCCCCGCCTTCTGGGAAACGAGAAGCTATACCGTCAACACGCAGAATCAAGGTTTGAGCGTCCGTGCGGGTCCGAGCAAGAACGCCGCCAAGCTTTCCGAGCTGTCCAGGGGAGCCGAAGTTGCCATTGGCGAAACGCAAGGCGAATTCAGCAAGCTGGTCAGCCTCATCGTGACAAGCTGTGTAAACCAAAACAGAAAGCGCCATATTGCCAGCGCTCTTTAACCCTGCCATAAACGCGCATTCGCCATTACCGTTACAAGGATGTACCAATGCGACTAGTGCGACGTGTCCTGTTGGCTGTTTTGTTGCTGGCTGCGCTGGTGGTCGGGGCTGGGTTGTATTTTGTGGCCTATCCCAACCTGCCTGACTATGAGGCGCCCAAGGTGCTTCGCTACCTCGACCAATGGAGCGAGGCAGACCGGCAAACCTATTACTACACGCCACAAGGCACCCAGGTTAAAGGCCTGGAATACGACTGGTTCGGAGCGCTGGAGCTACCGCTCAGTAGAGCCAAATTCGCGGCACCCGACTACCTGGCCCGCTTCGGATTTCTGATCGATCCCACACAGAAGGCCACTGCACTGAACCCTGGCAATCTTCCGGTCGGCTTTGCCCGACATGAAGATGACGAGACAGGAAGAGCCTACCTGGACGTCAGCTGTGCGGCGTGCCACACCGGCGAGCTGCGCTACAATGGTCAGGCCATACGCATCGACGGCGGCGCGGCGATGCACTCACTGGCGTCGACCGTACCGACTTTGCGCGGCGGGTCCTTTGGCCAGGCGCTCGGCATGAGCATGGCATTTACCTACTACAATCCGCTCAAGTTCCGCCGTTTCGCTCATGAGGTGCTGGGTGAGAACTACGAGCGTGATCGTAGCCAGCTGCGCCGGGATTTCAAGCAGGTGCTCAATCGGCTGCTCGGCACGGCCTACAACGACTGGCATCGTGGACTCTACCCGACCGAGGAAGGCTTCGGCCGCACCGATGCCTTCGGGCGCATCGCCAACACAACCTTCGGTAACGCCATTGACCCGGTCAACTACCGCGTCGCCAACGCCCCGGTTAGCTATCCGCAACTCTGGGATATCTGGAAGTTCGACTGGGTTCAGTGGAACGGCTCGGCCATGCAGCCTATGGCGCGCAACATTGGCGAGGCACTGGGCGTGGGTGCGCGACTGCAATTGCTGCACGAAGATGGCCAACCGGTTCCCGAGGCCGAGCGTTATGCGTCCGGCGTGCGTGTACGAGACCTGCATAGGCTTGAAACGACCCTGATGCAGCTGACCCCGCCACGCTGGCCTGAAGAGGTGCTGGGCCAGGTCGATCTCCAGCAGGCGAGCCAGGGACGCGCGCTGTACTGGGAAAACTGCGCGCACTGTCACGACGCCAAGCCCAAACCGGCCGACAAGCGCTTTGCTCCAAGCCGTGAGCCGGAGTGGCGCATGCCAGTCGTTGCGACCTCTTTCGTTGGTACCGACCCGACCACAGCCGACAACATTGCCGACAATCGCTTCGATCTCACCCGTTTGGGCTGGAAGCAGGAGGAGCTGAATCGGCTGGACGTCCGTCTGTTCGGTAAATCGGCAGGCGAACTGGACCTGAGGAAGGTTTCTAGCGCTAAGGGACTGGCCTATATCACTGCTTACGTCAGCGACCGCGCATATCGCGACGCGGGCATCACGCCGGAAGAGCGGGCCGAATTCGATGGCTTCGGGCTGCCGATCGGGGTGCAGGAAGTCCGCGGTTATAAGGCGCGCCCGCTAGACGGCATCTGGGCGACGCCTCCTTTTCTACACAACGGCTCCGTGCCAACCCTGTTCCAGCTGTTGTCGCCCGTCGCCGAGCGGCAAAAAACCTTCTGGACCGGTAGCCGAGAATATGACCCGCGGCATGTCGGCATCCGCACCGAGCGCTTCGAGGGCGGGTTCCTGCTGGACACCTCGATCATCGGCAATAGCAATCGCGGTCATGAATTTCGTGCTGGATGCCGCGGCAACGGCGTGATTGGTCGTGCCCTTGAGCCGCACGAACGCTGGGCTCTGGTGGAATACCTCAAGGTATATGGTGATCCGCGCTTCGAGCCTCTGCTGAGCGACATTCCACCCCGCCGTTACAATCCTGGCCCGGCCTGCCGCTGATCAGCGCATAAGGAGTTACACATGTTTACACGGTTCTGGCTCTGGCTCGGGCGCCTGCTCAGCCGACTGCTGGTCGCTTTGATCGCGCTCGGCGTGACCGTCTGGGCAATCAGCTTTGTCTTTTACCATTTCAAATACAGCGGTCCAGTTCCGACCGAAGAGATGGTCGCGCCCGACGAAGCCTCCGACACGCAGGCGATCATCGAGAACGCTATCGCGGTGATCGAGCAGCATCGAGACAACACTCGCGTGCTTCGTGACGCACACGCCAAAGCGCATGGCTGCGTTAAGGCCGAGGTGAGGGTACGTGAAGATTTGGAGAGCGCGCTGCGCCAGGGTGTATTCGCGGAGCCAGGCAAAACCTGGCAGGCCTGGGTGCGGCTCTCCAACGGCAACGCTTATCCTCAATTCGACCGGATCAAGGACGCCCGCGGTATGGCTATCAAACTGCTCGATGTGCCAGGCGATAAGCTCACCCGCGACCCGCACCATGCCGGGGAGCAGGACTTCGTGATGTTCAACCATCCGGTGTTCTTCGTACGCGACGTCGCAGAATATCGCAGCAACTTTGCAGCTCAAGCCGAAGGCAAAAAATTGTTGGCCTTCTTTCCGAGTGCCGACCCACGCAGCTGGGAACTGCGCCACCTTTATATCGCGTTGGAGACACTCGCACCGGCACCCGAGAGTCCAGTCGCGACCACCTACAGTTCAGTGGCGCCATACAAGCTCGGCCCGCACAACATCAAGTACCGCGTAATCCCCACCCCCGAGCATTGCCCGGACTACCGTCTGCCAGAGCAGAACCGCGATCTACCGAACTTCCTGCGCAGTGCGCTCTACCAGCAATTGTCGCTGGACCGCGCGCCAGCCTGTTTTCAGCTTCAGGTTCAGCGGCAGAACGCAGACCATTACATGCCGATTGAGGACACCAGTATCGAATGGGACGAGTCAGTTTCTCCGTTCGAAACGGTTGCCGATATCCGCCTCCCTGCGCAGGACTTTGACAACCCCGAACAGAACCTTGCCTGCGACAATCTTTCGTTCAACCCTTGGCATGCGCTGCCAGCGCACCGGCCGATAGGTGGCATCAACCGACTGAGGAAGACGGTCTATGAGGCGATCAGTGCTTACCGAGCAGAGCGAAATGGTTTTGGCCAGCTAGGTGCTAACCAGGAAACGCCGCGTTGACGCGCTTTCTCAAGGCTGCTTGAACTCAAGAATCTGCGAGACCGTTTTACGGTTCAGCTTTGCTCGTAAGCACTTGAAAAACAGGTGGGCCGTATCCGACTCCCCATTATCTGGACGAAGCAGCTGACATTGACGAGCGTAAACCAGCAGGCACTCATCGAAACCAGCCTGCAACTCGGCTTCGTGCCGATTCTGGCCTCGGTGAAGCCGCAGGTGTCGGCACATGTGGCTATCGACCTGGAAGGCGGTAGCAGCCCGGCCGGAATCTATATCGACGAAGCGGATTGGAAATTCATTAAGCGCCGTGATCAGGCTGAGGCATCGATCGCCGCCTCTGATCCAAAAGCCGTGAAAGAGGTCGAGCCGGTTAGCTGAACGCGGTGGTCGAGAGCTGACCAGTCTGCTGCCGGTGGCGCAGGCTGGCGCCAGCCGAAACGGCCTTTTCTATCGCCTCTAGTCCAAAGCTATCTCATACGCAAGAGTGCGGTTTGCCCGTAGCCATGAGTCTCCTCCCAAACGGTGTGACGATCCGCATTGATCGTCGCTCCGCCACGCATCGATTGTCGTCGAGCGCGTCTATCTCAACAGCCGCTTCTTCTAGCCTGCCAGTTCCTCGGCATTGGTGATTCACAGAGCCAGATAGCTCGATGCATGAGCGGCTTGCTGCTATCGCAGCCAGCCTGCCCGGATCCAAAGCCGTAACTCTTCTCGCTAGGCCAATGCTACCGGAGCCCCAAAGCCCAGCGAGTTTTCCCGCGCCCAAAGACAAACCCCCGGTCATCTTTCGATGATCGGGGGTTTGGTGTAGAAGCTTGACGATGACCTACTCTCACATGGGGAGACCCCACACTACCATCGGCGATGCGTCGTTTCACTTCTGAGTTCGGGATGGGATCAGGTGGTTCCAACGCTCTATGGTCGTCAAGCAATTCGGTTGGGGAGTCGGTGTTCAGTCGCTTCCCCTAATTGGGTATGTGATGGTGTTGCTGTATTGGTTTCGCTTGCGAGCGATGCGTCTTTTCGGTTTGTTTGTCGACTTCAACCGTCTGACACGCAAACATCAAATTGTTTGGGTGTTATATGGTCAAGCCTCACGGGCAATTAGTATGGGTTAGCTCAACGCCTCACAGCGCTTACACACCCCACCTATCAACGTCGTAGTCTTCGACGGCCCTTCAGGGAGCTCAAGGCTCCAGTGAGATCTCATCTTGAGGCAAGTTTCCCGCTTAGATGCTTTCAGCGGTTATCTCTTCCGAACATAGCTACCCGGCAATGCCACTGGCGTGACAACCGGAACACCAGAGGTTCGTCCACTCCGGTCCTCTCGTACTAGGAGCAGCCCCTCTCAAATCTCAAACGTCCACGGCAGATAGGGACCGAACTGTCTCACGACGTTCTAAACCCAGCTCGCGTACCACTTTAAATGGCGAACAGCCATACCCTTGGGACCGGCTTCAGCCCCAGGATGTGATGAGCCGACATCGAGGTGCCAAACACCGCCGTCGATATGAACTCTTGGGCGGTATCAGCCTGTTATCCCCGGAGTACCTTTTATCCGTTGAGCGATGGCCCTTCCATACAGAACCACCGGATCACTAAGACCTACTTTCGTACCTGCTCGACGTGTCTGTCTCGCAGTCAAGCGCGCTTTTGCCTTTATACTCTACGACCGATTTCCGACCGGTCTGAGCGCACCTTCGTACTCCTCCGTTACTCTTTAGGAGGAGACCGCCCCAGTCAAACTACCCACCATACACTGTCCTCGATCCGGATAACGGACCAGAGTTAGAACCTCAAAGTTGCCAGGGTGGTATTTCAAGGTTGGCTCCACGCGAACTGGCGTCCACGCTTCAAAGCCTCCCACCTATCCTACACAAGCAAATTCAAAGTCCAGTGCAAAGCTATAGTAAAGGTTCACGGGGTCTTTCCGTCTAGCCGCGGATACACTGCATCTTCACAGCGATTTCAATTTCACTGAGTCTCGGGTGGAGACAGCGCCGCCATCGTTACGCCATTCGTGCAGGTCGGAACTTACCCGACAAGGAATTTCGCTACCTTAGGACCGTTATAGTTACGGCCGCCGTTTACCGGGGCTTCGATCAAGAGCTTCGCTTGCGCTAACCCCATCAATTAACCTTCCGGCACCGGGCAGGCGTCACACCCTATACGTCCACTTTCGTGTTTGCAGAGTGCTGTGTTTTTAATAAACAGTCGCAGCGGCCTGGTATCTTCGACCGGCATGAGCTTACGGGGTAAACCCTTCACCCTCACCGGCGCACCTTCTCCCGAAGTTACGGTGCCATTTTGCCTAGTTCCTTCACCCGAGTTCTCTCAAGCGCCTTGGTATTCTCTACCCAACCACCTGTGTCGGTTTGGGGTACGGTTCCTAGTTACCTGAAGCTTAGAGGCTTTTCCTGGAAGCATGGCATCAACCACTTCTCCTTCTAAAAGAAGGATCGTCATCAGTTCTCGGCATTAAGATCCCGGATTTACCTAAGACCTCTGCCTACCACCTTAAACTTGGACAACCAACGCCAAGCTGGCCTAGCCTTCTCCGTCCCCCCATCGCAGTAACTAGAAGTACGGGAATATTAACCCGTTTCCCATCGACTACGCTCTTCAGCCTCGCCTTAGGGACCGACTCACCCTGCGTCGATTAACGTTGCGCAGGAACCCTTGGTCTTTCGGCGTGCGAGTTTTTCACTCGCATTGTCGTTACTCATGTCAGCATTCGCACTTCTGATACCTCCAGCAAGCTTCTCAACTCACCTTCACAGGCTTACAGAACGCTCCTCTACCGCTCAACTTACGTTGAACCCGTAGCTTCGGTACCTGGTTTGAGCCCCGTTACATCTTCCGCGCAGGCCGACTCGACTAGTGAGCTATTACGCTTTCTTTAAAGGGTGGCTGCTTCTAAGCCAACCTCCTAGCTGTCTGAGCCTTCCCACATCGTTTCCCACTTAACCAGGATTTTGGGACCTTAGCTGACGGTCTGGGTTGTTTCCCTTTTCACGACGGACGTTAGCACCCGCCGTGTGTCTCCCGTGCTGACACTTGCTGGTATTCGGAGTTTGCATCGGTTTGGTAAGTCGGGATGACCCCCTAGCCGAAACAGTGCTCTACCCCCAGCAGTGATACACGAGGCGCTACCTAAATAGCTTTCGAGGAGAACCAGCTATCTCCGAGCTTGATTAGCCTTTCACTCCGATCCACAGGTCATCCGCTAACTTTTCAACGGTAGTCGGTTCGGTCCTCCAGTTAGTGTTACCCAACCTTCAACCTGCCCATGGATAGATCGCCCGGTTTCGGGTCTATTCCCAGCGACTAGACGCCCTATTAAGACTCGCTTTCGCTACGCCTCCCCTATTCGGTTAAGCTCGCCACTGAAAATAAGTCGCTGACCCATTATACAAAAGGTACGCAGTCACCTAACAAAGTAGGCTCCCACTGCTTGTACGCATACGGTTTCAGGATCTATTTCACTCCCCTCTCCGGGGTTCTTTTCGCCTTTCCCTCACGGTACTAGTTCACTATCGGTCAGTCAGTAGTATTTAGCCTTGGAGGATGGTCCCCCCATATTCAGACAAAGTTTCTCGTGCTCCGTCCTACTCGATTTCACTTCTAAGATCCTTTCGCGTACAGGGCTATCACCCACTATGGCCGCACTTTCCAGAGCGTTCCGCTAAAATCAAAGAAGCTTAAGGGCTAGTCCCCGTTCGCTCGCCACTACTAAGGGAATCTCGGTTGATTTCTTTTCCTCAGGGTACTTAGATGTTTCAGTTCCCCTGGTTCGCCTCACACACCTATGTATTCAGTGTGTGATAACCATCTTATGATGGCTGGGTTCCCCCATTCAGACATCTCCGGATCACAGTCTGTTTGCCGACTCCCCGAAGCTTTTCGCAGGCTACCACGTCTTTCATCGCCTCTGACTGCCAAGGCATCCACCGTATGCGCTTCTTCACTTGACCATATAACCCCAAGCAATCTGGTTACTGTCTATAACGTGAAGACGACATTCGCCGAAAATCCGCATTTTGCTCTCTCGAGCATCTCGCAAATTTTACCTTGACTTGAATAATCACCAGTGAAAGTAATTACCCAAATCTACTTCTATCACATACCCAAATTTTTAAAGAACAGTTACTGGCGCAAAGACCAGAAATCAATACACTCCTCTAAGGAATCTATTCATTTCTGTGCTTTCAAGCGATGTCGAGGTAATGGTGGAGCCAAGCGGGATCGAACCGCTGACCTCCTGCGTGCAAAGCAGGCGCTCTCCCAGCTGAGCTATGGCCCCATCTACAGATCGGCCACATCCCATGACAATTGGTGGGTCTGGGCAGATTCGAACTGCCGACCTCACCCTTATCAGGGGTGCGCTCTAACCAACTGAGCTACAGACCCAATCGTCTCTCTCGGGTCGAAACCCAATCGCTTTTCGCTAGTGAATCAAGCAATTCGTGTGGGAACTTATGAAGAAGCTGAAGTCTTCGATTAAGGAGGTGATCCAGCCGCAGGTTCCCCTACGGCTACCTTGTTACGACTTCACCCCAGTCATGAATCACTCCGTGGTAACCGTCCCCCCGAAGGTTAGACTAGCTACTTCTGGAGCAACCCACTCCCATGGTGTGACGGGCGGTGTGTACAAGGCCCGGGAACGTATTCACCGTGACATTCTGATTCACGATTACTAGCGATTCCGACTTCACGCAGTCGAGTTGCAGACTGCGATCCGGACTACGATCGGTTTTATGGGATTAGCTCCACCTCGCGGCTTGGCAACCCTTTGTACCGACCATTGTAGCACGTGTGTAGCCCAGGCCGTAAGGGCCATGATGACTTGACGTCATCCCCACCTTCCTCCGGTTTGTCACCGGCAGTCTCCTTAGAGTGCCCACCATTACGTGCTGGTAACTAAGGACAAGGG
The DNA here is from genome assembly GCF_047225135.1 of Pseudomonas sp. YJ42. Taxonomy (NCBI): domain Bacteria; kingdom Pseudomonadati; phylum Pseudomonadota; class Gammaproteobacteria; order Pseudomonadales; family Pseudomonadaceae; genus Pseudomonas; species Pseudomonas sp. YJ42. The sequence continues at coordinate 2,325,952 of NZ_CP178378.1, forward strand.
TTGCGCTCGTTACGGGACTTAACCCAACATCTCACGACACGAGCTGACGACAGCCATGCAGCACCTGTGTCAGAGTTCCCGAAGGCACCCCTCCATCTCTGGAAGGTTCTCTGCATGTCAAGGCCTGGTAAGGTTCTTCGCGTTGCTTCGAATTAAACCACATGCTCCACCGCTTGTGCGGGCCCCCGTCAATTCATTTGAGTTTTAACCTTGCGGCCGTACTCCCCAGGCGGTCGACTTAATGCGTTAGCTGCGCCACTAAGATCTCAAGGATCCCAACGGCTAGTCGACATCGTTTACGGCGTGGACTACCAGGGTATCTAATCCTGTTTGCTCCCCACGCTTTCGCACCTCAGTGTCAGTATTAGCCCAGGTGGTCGCCTTCGCCACTGGTGTTCCTTCCTATATCTACGCATTTCACCGCTACACAGGAAATTCCACCACCCTCTGCCATACTCTAGCTTGCCAGTTTTGGATGCAGTTCCCAGGTTGAGCCCGGGGCTTTCACATCCAACTTAACAAACCACCTACGCGCGCTTTACGCCCAGTAATTCCGATTAACGCTTGCACCCTTCGTATTACCGCGGCTGCTGGCACGAAGTTAGCCGGTGCTTATTCTGTCGGTAACGTCAAAACAGCAAGGTATTAGCTTACTGCCCTTCCTCCCAACTTAAAGTGCTTTACAATCCGAAGACCTTCTTCACACACGCGGCATGGCTGGATCAGGCTTTCGCCCATTGTCCAATATTCCCCACTGCTGCCTCCCGTAGGAGTCTGGACCGTGTCTCAGTTCCAGTGTGACTGATCATCCTCTCAGACCAGTTACGGATCGTCGCCTTGGTGAGCCATTACCTCACCAACTAGCTAATCCGACCTAGGCTCATCTGATAGCGCAAGGCCCGAAGGTCCCCTGCTTTCTCCCGTAGGACGTATGCGGTATTAGCGTTCCTTTCGAAACGTTGTCCCCCACTACCAGGCAGATTCCTAGGCATTACTCACCCGTCCGCCGCTGAATCAGGGAGCAAGCTCCCTTCATCCGCTCGACTTGCATGTGTTAGGCCTGCCGCCAGCGTTCAATCTGAGCCATGATCAAACTCTTCAGTTCAATACTGCTTGGGTTTTGAGAAAACCCTAAACCTGGCTCAGCAATCGCAAATCTCTTCTCCTAAAAGAAGAGCACTCAATGATTTCTCGTTGAGTACATTGTGATGCTGATAATCTTGCTGACCATCAGTCTTACCTCACAAGCACCCACACGAATTGCTTGATTCAGTTGTTAAAGAGCGTTTCGATCAAGTCTTTCGTCTCAACCGAGGCCGCGCATTCTACAGCAGCCTTGTTTCTCGTCAAGCTGTTTTTGAAGAAGTTTTTCTTTCTTCTCAACCGCTTGCGCTTCCGATCAACCTAGCGCCTCTCGTCAGCGGGAGGCGAATCATACAGCGTCCAAAACCGCTGTCAACCACCTCTTTCAACCGCTTCCGATCAACCCGACCGAAGCGCCAACAGGACTCAACCTCCACCCTGCCAGCCCGGCGCATTCTACTCGAATCCGCCTTCCGTGCAAGCCTTTATTCTAGCTAAGTACTTGATTTGCAAGACGTTTCGCCAAAGGCCTGCGCCGGAGAAGGTGCGCATTATAGGCACTCACAAAACCACGTCAACGGTTGTTTTCAGTTTTGTTCAGCCTTGAGCGAAACCCGCCCAAAGGACTTCTTGCCCGCCTGGCACACGTGCGTACTACCAAGCCTAACGATAAAGGTTCGATCAACGACGTCGCCATCCACCCGAACCCCGCCCGAGGCCAGCAGATCACGAGCCACTGCCGCGTTCTTTACAAGGCCCGCTCGATTCAACACCGAAGAGATGGGCATATCTTCGGCAGATTGCAGTTCGATCTCGGGAATATCTTCAGGAAGCTCGCCCTCTTTCATTCTATTACCCGCCGATCGGTGAGCTGTCGCGGCGGCCTCCTCGCCATGGAAACGAGCCACGATCTCCTCGGCGAGCTTGATCTTGATGTCGCGCGGATTCGCGCCACGCGCCACGTCCGCCTGAAACTCTTCGATTTCAGCCATGTCGCGAAAACTCAACAACTCGAAGTAACGCCACATCAGTACATCCGGGATCGATACCAGCTTGCTGTACATAACACCCGGCGCTTCCTGGATCCCAACATAGTTGCCAAGTGACTTGGACATCTTCTTCACACCGTCCAATCCCTCAAGAAGAGGCATGGTGACAATGCATTGAGACTCTTGCCCATAAGAACGCTGCAGCTCACGCCCCATCAGGAGGTTGAATTTCTGGTCCGTCCCACCAAGCTCCACGTCCGCGCGTAGCGCAACGGAGTCATACCCTTGAACCAGCGGGTAGAGGAATTCGTGAATCGCTATAGATTGATTGGTCGAGTAGCGCTTACTGAAATCATCTCGCTCCAGCATACGAGCTACGGTGTACTGCGAGGCGAGACGAATGAAGTCCGACGGGGTCAGCTGATCCATCCAGGACGAGTTGAAAGCGACTTCAGTCTTGGTCGGATCAAGGATTTTGAATACCTGGTTCTTATAGGTTTCTGCGTTTTCCAAAACCTGCTCACGCGTCAAGGGAGGCCGCGTTGCGCTCTTGCCGCTCGGGTCACCGATCATCCCGGTGAAATCGCCTATAAGGAAGACAACTTGATGCCCCAGGTCCTGGAACTGACGCAGCTTATTAATAAGCACCGTGTGCCCAAGATGAAGGTCCGGGGCTGTTGGATCGAAACCAGCCTTGATTCGAAGTGGAAGGCCGCGATTGAGTTTGCTGACCAACTCCGCCTCGACGAGCACTTCGTCAGCGCCCCGCCTGATCACCGACAACTGCTCTTGAACCGACTTCATTGGAGGCCCCATACCAGGAAATAAAGGGGGTCAACCTTACAAGAACGCCGGGAAAATTCAACGGCAGCGAATGTGAACCAACAGGTGGGGACAGGAATTCAGGGTTGCCTCAACAGCACTTTGGTTATATTTTAGACAGATATTTTCTCTGTACAAAATATCGCCAAGACATTCTCTAGATATCTAATGACCTATTCAAAATCGAAAGCCCCTCTCTACCCGAAGAGCCATCTCCTGGCTGCAAGCGGTGTAGCTGCGCTTCTGAGCCTGGCACTTCTTGTATTTCCATCCCGAGAAGTCGAAGCGAAAAAGACCTTTCTCGATCTTAGCCTCGATACCGCCGCAGAGCTCGCAACCGTAAGCGAAGAGCCTCTCGTAAGCGATGTCTCGGAGACGCCGTTCGCTTCGATCGAAAACGCTGACGAGCCTGAGTTTCAGGTATCGCTGCCCGAGCCGAAACAAGACGAAGAAAAAGCCGTCGAGGCAAAGCCTCTCTCGAAAGAAGTGGTCGTTGCCAATGGAGATACGCTATCGACCGTATTCGCAAAAGTAGGCCTGCCGCAATCCACAGTCCATGAGGTACTGACAAGCAGCAAGGAGGCGAAGCAGCTTGCGCACCTCAAAGTTGGTCAGCGTCTCGAGATCGAACTGGATGAGCAAGGCAACCTGGCTCAGCTGCGCAGCCCACTGAACAAACTGGAAAGCGTGCACCTAGAGCGGTCTAGCACAGGCTATGTATTCAAGAAAGAACAACTCAAGCCGGACGTCAGCACCGCCTACGCCTTCGGCCAGATAGAAAGCAGCCTGTTTCTTGCCGCCAAGCGCGCAGGCCTCAGCCATAACCTCACGATGGATCTAGCCAACGTGTTCGGTTACGACATCGACTTCGCCATGGATATACGCAAAGGCGACTCGTTCGAAGTCATCTACGAGCAGAAGACCGTTGCCGGTGAGAAAGTCGGAACAGGGAACATTCTCGCGGCCCGCTTTACTAACCGAGGCAAAAGCTACACCGCTGTTCGCTATACCAACAAGCAGGGTGGCAGCAGCTACTACACAGCCGATGGTAAAAGCATGCGCAAGGCTTTCATTCGCACGCCAGTGGATTTCGCCCGCATCAGCTCACGCTTTTCAAACGGTCGAAAGCATCCGATCCTGAACAAGATCCGTGCCCACAAGGGTGTGGACTATGCCGCGCCACGGGGCACGCCTATCAAGGCCGCCGGTGACGGTAAAGTGCTCCTAGCGGGCCGCAAGGGCGGATATGGCAACACCGTGGTGCTTCAGCACGGCAACCGCTACCGTACGCTTTATGCTCATATGCAGGGCTTCGCCAAAGGCGTGCGCAACGGCTCAGCGGTCAAACAAGGTCAGATTATCGGCTATATCGGCACGACAGGCCTGTCCACCGGCCCGCACCTGCACTATGAATTCCAAGTCGACGGTGTGCACGTCGATCCACTGGGGCTAAAACTCCCCATGGCGGACCCGATTGCAAAAAACGAACAACAGCGCTTCATGCAGTTGAGTAAGCCCCTGATGGCGCGCATGGATGAAGAACGGGCGACCATGCTGGCCATGAAGGGCGAGTAATGCCGCGCTATATCGGGGTCATGTCAGGTACCAGTCTGGACGGCCTGGACTTTGCCTTGATCGAGCAGAACGAGCGGACGACCCTGCTTGCCACGCATTACGAGCCGATGCCTTCGCAGTTGAAGCAAGACTTGCTCGACCTGTGCTCTAGCGGCCCGGACGAACTAGCCCGAGCCGCGATGGCAGAGCAAGCCTGGGCTGAGTTGGCAAGCGATGGGATACAGAAATTGCTCGGCAAGGCGCAGACCGACGCAACAGCCATTCGTGCCATAGGCAGTCATGGGCAGACGGTACGGCATGAGCCGCAACGCGCCTTCACTATCCAGATCGGGCACCCCTCGCTGCTGGCGGAGTTGACAACCATCAGCGTAGTAGCTGATTTCCGGCGGCGCGACATGGCCGCCGGCGGCCAAGGGGCGCCCTTGGTACCAGCGTTCCATGAGGCGATGTTCAGCGATGCAGCTCGCGCCAGAGCGGTGCTCAATATCGGTGGATTCAGCAACCTCAGCCTGCTTTGCCCCGGTAAAGCGACGCGTGGTTTCGATTGCGGGCCAGGCAATGTGCTGCTCGACGCCTGGACCCAGCGCCACCAGAATCGTCCCTACGATCGAAACGGGGATTGGGCGTCAAGCGGCAGTGTCAACCCCCGATTACTCACAGCACTTCTCAGCGACAACTTCTTCGCCACCCAAGGACCGAAGAGCACGGGACGAGAGCTGTTCAACCTGTCCTGGCTGGATGCCCACCTCACCTCGTGTACCAGCGTTGCCCCAGAAGATGTCCAGGCTACCCTGCTGGAGCTGACCGCCCGCAGTATCTGCGATGCATTGCTTGCCACCCAACCCGAGACAAAGGAAGTATTGGTTTGCGGCGGCGGCGCGCACAACACTGCGCTGATGCATAGATTGCAAGCACTAGTGCCGGAATGCCAAGTGACCAGCACCGCAGAGTACGGGGTAGAGCCAGACTGGATAGAAGCCATGGCTTTTGCCTGGCTGGCGCATTGCTGCCTCGAAGGCATCGCTGCCAACCGACCTAGCGTGACAGGAGCACGAGGGCCTCGCGTTCTGGGCGCAATCTATCCCGCCTGAATCTGCGATGCTCATTGCGTACGAGTACAAACAAAAACACCGCGCCTCGGCGCGGTGTTCTTGTTTCAGTTCAGCAAAGCGTTTTCAGATCGAGAAGGACTGACCGCAACCGCAGGTTGTCGTGGCATTCGGATTCTTGATGACGAAGCGAGACCCTTCCAGTCCTTCCTGATAGTCGACTTCAGCGCCAGCCAAATATTGGTAGCTCATCGGGTCCACCACAAGGCTCACACCCTCACGCTCAATGATAGTGTCATCTTCTGCCAAATCCTCATCGAAGGTGAAGCCGTACTGAAAACCAGAGCAACCGCCACCCGTAACGAAGACGCGCAGCTTCAGCCGCGGATTCCCTTCTTCATCGACCAGGCTCTTCACCTTGCTCGCGGCACCCTGACTGAACTGAATCGCGGTGGGCGTGAAGGACTCGACACTCATTTGGTTCTCCTGGCGCGGGAGCGCACATTACTGCGTTGACGCCGCATTATCGGCTTCTCCTACGAAACTGGTCAACTATTCATCAGACACCGATTCCATAGAAGCGGTGCTCTTCCGAGCAGCGAGCCTGACGTCCGCCATTTCAGGGCAGCAGCGCCGCGTTAGCCAGGCCAAGCCGCTCATCCAGGCCGAAGGCGATGTTCATATTCTGCAGTGCCTGACCGGACGCGCCCTTGACGAGGTTGTCGATGACCGACAGCACCACCACCAGATCCCCGCCTTGAGGACGATGAACCGCGATACGGCACATGTTGGCGCCACGCACGCTACGTGTCTCAGGGTGGCTGCCTGCCGGCATGACATCGACGAACGGCTCATTGGCGTAACGCTGCTCGTAAAGAGCCTGCAAATCCACAGAGGTGTCAGCAACGGTCGCGTACAGCGTGGCATGGATGCCGCGAATCATTGGCGTCAGGTGCGGCACGAAGGTTAGCCCGACGTCTCCCCCCGCTGCGCGGCGCAGCCCCTGGCTGATCTCAGGCAGATGGCGATGCCCCTTGACCGCATAAGCCATCATGCTTTCACCCGCCTCGGTGAACAAAGACCCTATCTTCGCCGCCCGACCGGCGCCGCTGACACCCGACTTGCAATCGGCGATCAGTCGCGATGTATCGGCCAAGCCATTTTCTAGCAATGGTAGGTAGCCAAGCTGGGTCGCGGTCGGATAACAGCCAGGAACGGCAATCAGCCGGGCGCCCTTGATCCGCTCGCGGTTGACTTCTGGCAGGCCATATACGGCCTCTGGCAGTAGCCCTGGCGCGCCATGCGGCTGCCCGTACCACTTAGCCCATTCATCGGCGTCCTGCAAACGGAAGTCCGCAGACAGGTCGATGACTCGAGTGCCCGCGTCCAAAAGCTCTGCCGCCAGCGCATGGGCAACGCCATGGGGAGTCGCAAAGAAGACCACATCGCAGGCGCCCAGCGTCGAGGTGTCCGGCACGCTAAAGGCCAGTTCATCGTAATGGCCGCGCAGGTTCGGAAACATATCCGTCACCTTGACCCCGTTCTCGGAACGAGACGTGATCACCGCGACTTCGGCCTGGGGGTGTTGTGCCAACAGACGCAGCAGCTCAACCCCGGTGTAGCCTGTGCCGCCAACGATTCCGACCTTGACCATGAGCTGCCTCGCGCATTGAAACGATAAAGAACGCTGATGATAAAGGTGCCTGCCTCCAGGGCCAACCACCTAGATGACGCGCGGGGCCCCAAGCCTCTACTATCAGTCGGACTCTGAAAACCAAGGAACCCTCGAATGCTCTATCTCTGGCTGAAAGCCCTGCACATCGTTGCGATCGTCTGCTGGTTCGCCGGGCTGTTCTATTTGCCGAGGTTGTTTGTGTATCACGCCATGAGCGAGGACGCGACCAGTCGCGAGCGATTCAGGGTCATGGAGCGCAAGCTCTATCGGGGGATCATGATGCCCTCGATGATCGCCACGCTGCTTTTCGGGATAGGCATGATCGCTTTGAACCCCGCATTGTTCAGCAGCGGCGGTTGGCTACACGCCAAACTGGCACTGGTCGTCCTGTTGATCGGCTATCACCACGTTTGCGGCGCGCAACTGAAGCGCTTCGCGCGCGACGAGAACACCCGCAGCCATGTCTTCTACCGCTGGTTCAACGAATTTCCCGTGTTACTACTGCTGGCCATCGTCATTCTCGTGGTCGTCAAACCGTTCTGAACCTATTGAAGGAACCTGTCATGTCACTGCCAGCCCTCCTCGAAAAACGCCTGCGCCTGCCTTTGGTCGCCGCCCCGATGTTTCTGGTGTCCAATCCAACGCTGGTTACCGCATGCTGCCGTAGCGGCATCGTAGGCAGCTTCCCTGCTCTGAATCAGCGGGAAAGCAGTGGATTTCGAGATTGGCTGCTGGAGATAGACCAGCAGCTGTCGGGCCTGCACGCAGCCGCGCCATACGCCGTCAATCTGATCGTGCATCACAGCAATCCCCGCCTACAGGCAGATCTTGCGATCTGCGTTGAGCAGCAGGTCCCAATCGTCATCACCAGTCTTGGCGCCGTGAAGGAAGTGGTAGACGCCGTCCATGGCTACGGCGGCCTGGTCTTTCACGACGTCACCACACGCCGGCACGCGGAAAAGGCCGCCGAAGCCGGGGTCGACGGTCTGATCGCAGTTGCCGCCGGCGCTGGTGGCCACGCAGGCACCTGGAGTCCGTTTGCGTTGATTGCCGAAATTCGTCAGTTCTTCGACAAAACGTTGCTGCTCTCAGGCTGCCTCAACCACGGCCACGAAATATTCGCAGCGCAGCTGCTGGGCGCGGATCTCGCCTACATGGGGACGCGTTTCATCGCCACCCGCGAGAGCCAGGCCTCGGATGAATATAAACGAATGCTGCTGCAGGCCCACGCAGCGGATATCGTCCACACCGCCGCAGTTTCAGGCGTGCCGGCGAGCTTTCTGCGCCAGAGTCTGCAACAGGCTGGCTACGACGAAGCGCGCCTGAACGGCACGGGGAAAATGAACTACGCGGAAAAACTCAAACCTGTCAGTGATGAGGCAAAGGCATGGAAGACCGTCTGGTCGGCTGGGCAGGGCGTGGGCGAGATACATGATCTACCGAGCGCCGAAGAGCTGATCGCCCGCCTGGATCGCGAATACCGGGCCGCCCATGGTCAAGCCGCACAGCTCTCACAACGCTGGCTGCGGCAACCGTGACGCGCATCTCATTTCGCATCACCGCCATGCCCAGCTCTCCGCTGCAACTTGTTGGCGGCACAGCAGCGCTTTAGGCTTTAGCTAATCCCCTGGGAACAAGGATGTTGCATGAGTGCCGACCATTACCGAATCGTCTTCGATGGCGAGCTCGAACCAGGAATGTCAGCCGACACCGTCAAGAGTAACCTGGCCAGACTGTTCAAGAGCGACGCCGACAAGGTCGAACGTCTCTTCAGTCGCGGCTCGGTCAATATCAAGCGAAATCTGAGTGCGCTCGAAGCCGATCGATACCTGGAGGCGTTGCTACGTGCCGGAGCGCGGGCCCGCAAGGAGCCGGAGGCAAGCAAAGGTTTAACGCTGAGCCTCATTGACGACGCATCGACATTGTCAAGCCAGCCCTCAACGACTGCCGATCAGATGGAATGTCCCAAGTGCGGGCATTCGCAGCCAACCGCCATCCAGTGCGGAAGCTGTGGTGTAGTTATTCAGAAGTATTTGGCACGCCAGGCGCAGCAGGCCGAAGCATTAAAACAGGGCGAAATTCTCGCTGCGGCACAACCCTACGCCCCACCCCGAGCTCAGGTTGGCGAACCGACACCGGAGTACGGCGAGCTCAAGGTCTTTACCGTACAGGGCCGGATTGGGCGCTTGCGCTACCTCGCATGGTCAATGGCGCTGATGGCCGCAGTGCTCGGGTTATTCCTCATTGCAAGCATGGCGTCAGCCGTTTCCGAGATACTCGGATGGATACTCATCGGAGTTGTTGGCCTGGGCTTCCTGTTCATCAGCACACAAATCTGCGTGCAGCGTCTGCATGATATCGGGTGGTCCGGCTGGCTCATACTGCTCAATCTGGTACCGATAGTCGGCAATCTATTTTCACTGGCAATGCTGCTGATGCCGGGCAACGACGGCATGAATCGCTTCGGCCCGCCGCAACCACCAAACAGTAGAGCGGTAAAACTTCTCGCCTCGCTCTGGCTACTCGTGCCCGTCATTGGCATCCTGGCCGCTATTGCCCTGCCGGCATATCAGCAAACGTAATAGAAGCGAGCGCTTATCAGGCCAGCACCGCGCGCCCAGAAGCCCAGCCTCGCAAAGCGTCGAGCTTTTCCGCCATCACAACCGAGAGCGGCGAGGTCGCTCTGATGCATTCCAGCAGCATCGCCTGGTCCGGCTCACGTAATTGAGCTTGTCCGGCATAAACAGCCGCCACTACTACCTGCTCGATCTCTGCGCCTGAGAAGCCATCACATGCGCCAGCCAGTGCTGACAGATCGAAGCTATCGGCGCTCAGCTCACGCCGAGCCAGGTGAATGCGGAAAATTTCGGCGCGGGTCGATTCATCGGGCAAGTCAACGAAAAATAATTCATCGAAGCGGCCCTTGCGCACCAATTCCGGCGGCAGACGATCGACCGCGTTGGCGGTTGCCACCATGAACACTGGCGCATCACGCTCGGCCATCCAGGTGAGCAAGGTACCCAATACGCGCTGACTGACACCGCCATCCATTTCGCCCGTGGCGAGGCCCTTTTCCAGCTCATCCATCCACAGCACGCACGGCGCCATCTGCTCGGCCAGCTTCAGGGCCTCGCGCAGGTTGCGCTCGGTCTCTCCGAAGAATTTGTTGTATAGGCAGGCAAAATCCAGGCGCAGCAACGGCAAGCCCCACAGCCCGGCCACCGCCTTGGCCGCCATGCTCTTGCCGCCTCCCTGCACGCCAACCAGCATTACGCCGCGCGGCATGTCCGTGCGGCTGCCGGCAAGAAAGGCGCCCTGACGCTCGCCCAGCCACCGCTTGAAATTTTGCAAACCACCGACATCGGCGAACCGCGCCGTTTCGTACTCGAAACCAAGCACGCCCTCCATATCCAGCAGCTCGAATTTCTTGCGGTTGAGCTCCGGCAAATCGTCCTGAGTGATCGCCCCGTCGTCGCAAATCAGGCTATGCGCCAAGCTGCGGGCCTCGGCATGGCTAAGGCCGCGCAAATTCTTCACCACCTGTTGCAGCGTGCGATTGTCGGTACGCACCCGGGCACCGCGATTGCGCTCACTCCAGCGGGTCGCCTCATCGCGCACGATGCCCAGCAACTCTTCCTCAGACGGCAGCGTCAGACTGAACCGTGCCGCATATCGCTGGACCTCCGCCGGCAGCTTGAGTGCATGGGAGACCAGCACCAGCGTCGGTGCCGACGGCCCTTGCGTCATCGCGATCTCCTTCAACAGCCGCACCAGACGCGGCTCATCGAGAAACGGATGCAGGTCGCAGAAAACGTAGAGATTGCCAAGCGGATCATGCTTGACCTGCTTCAGCGCGACCTCGGCTGCGCAGCTCTCACCCGCGTCCAACGCCTCGCCGCCAAACGACAAATGCCTGAGCCCTTCCGTCGCGGACCAGACGTACATCACCAGGCCACGACTGACGGCCAACCCAGTCAAGGTTTCCAGTACCCGCCGTTCGTCCCAGGACTCGATTACTACCAACCTGAACCTTGATTCAAGCACCAACACCAGATCACGAATATCGTTCTTCATTCCCTATCCCCCTGTGCAGGCTGACCGGGCTCAAATTGGCCTGTTACACTGATTGATCGTTCCACTTGCTGGAGAAACGCCATGGATTGTCTGTTCTGCAAGATCGTGGCCGGGGACATCCCCGCACAGAAGATATATGAAGACGATCAAGTCATCGCATTCAACGACATCACACCCCAGGCACCGGTGCATTTTCTAGTCATCCCGAAGAAGCACATCGCGACCCTCCACGACCTGAGCGAAGAAGACGACAAGGCGCTCGCTGGCCACATCCTCTTCACCGCCCAGCGCCTCGCTGAACAGCAAGGCTGCCAGGAAGGCTTCCGGGTCGTCATGAACTGCAACGACCTGGGTGGCCAGACGGTCTACCACATACATATGCATGTGCTCGGCCAGCGTCAGATGCATTGGCCACCGGGCTGATCGACAACCCACTCGAGACGTACAGCGCAGCCCCATGGCTGCTCCGAAACACTGGAGGCGACATGCCCAACCGACGCGAATACTCTCCCGCCGACCGCCTGCTGATGCAGGCCGATGCCGCGTTAAGAACCCTGCTGCCGTTCAGCGGCCAGCCTCACCGGCCGACGCCCGCAGTATTGAAGAACGAGACCGATCTGAGCGACAGCGAAGCGCGTCACGTAGCGGGCCTTATGCGCATCAATCATACCGGCGAGGTCTGCGCACAGGCGCTGTATCAGGGGCAGGCACTGACGGCACGCTTGCCGAAGGTTCGCGAGGCGATGGAGCAAGCCGCCGACGAAGAGATCGATCATCTGGCCTGGTGCGAACAGCGCATCCACCAACTAGGTAGCCATACCAGCGTGCTCAATCCGGTCTTCTACGGGTTGTCGTTCGGCATCGGCGCTGCCGCCGGGCTGATCAGTGACCGCATCAGTCTGGGCTTCGTTGCCGCGACCGAAGATCAGGTCTGCAAGCATCTCGATGAACATCTGCAGCAGATTCCACCTGGCGACGAGAAGTCGCGGGCCATTCTCGAGCAAATGCGCACCGACGAGGCCCAGCACTCGACCGCTGCCCTCGATGCCGGTGGCTTGCGGTTTCCGGCACCGATCAAATTTGGCATGAGTCTAATGGCCAAGGTGATGACGAAAACCACCTACCGGATCTAACCAGCGGGAACGAAAAGGGCGCCGTATGGGCGCCCTTCTATTTCTTACGGTTTACCCGGCATATTGCGCGCGTAGAAGATCTCCAGCATCTCGTGGCGCAGACGGTCTTCCACTTGCTCACGCTGCTCCACAGAGAGATTACTGGTGGCGTCACCGAACAGATAATTCTCCAGCTCGAATTCCTTCAGCAGCATCTTGGTGTGGAAGAGGTTCTCCTGATAAACGTTTACATCGGTCATCTGATAGGCCGACCGCGTGTCATCGGACAGATAGTTCTGAATCGAATTGATTTCATGATCGATGAAGTGCTTCTTGCCTTCCACATCACGGGTGAAACCGCGAACGCGATAATCGACGGTGACGATATCCGAATCGAATTGATGAATCAGATAATTGAGCGCCTTTAGCGGCGAGATAACGCCACAAGTCGATACATCGATATCCACGCGGAAGGTTGCAATGCCTTCGACGGGATGAATCTCGGGGTAGGTGTGAACCGTGATATGGCTCTTGTCCAAGTGCGCCAGAATCGTATCGGGCAGAGGACCGGGCGATTCTTCAATCTGGCTATCGGTCGGCGTAACAGGCTGTTCCGAGATGAGAATGGTGACGCTCGCGCCCTGCGGTTCGTAATCCTGCCGAGCAATATTGAGAATATTCGCACCAATGATATCCACAACATCGGTCAGAATCTGCGTCAGCCGCTCCGCGTCATACTGTTCGTCGATGTACTCTACGTACGCCTGCTGATCTTCCTGGGTTTCGGCATAGCAGATGTCGTAGATATTGAAGCTCAAGGACTTCGTCAGGTTGTTGAACCCGTGGAGCTTGAGTTTGCTTTTCACCATTGGAGACTCTCTTTGATGCGGCTCACCGCGTGATTGAGCATGCCCGTCAGATACGCTGTACCTGCGTAGGACCGTATACACCTCTTCGCATTTGCGACCGTGGCTGTGCTGTTCTAATGAAACGGCCCCGTTAAAAACGGGGCGCGCATTATGCAGATTGATGACGCCAGGTTCCAGTGCTACGAGCGTCGATCACCGGCTTTGGTGCCTACATTTAGCCTCGACGCACCGAGCCTGAGCGCTAGCGGCTTTTACCCGAGCTAATCAGCCCAGCTCGACAATCTCATAGTCATGGGTAATTTCCACGCCTGCTCGCCCAAGCATGATCGAGGCGGAGCAGTACTTCTCGGCCGAAAGCTCCACAGCCCGCTTGACCTGAGCGTCCTTCAAGGCGCGGCCCTTGACGACAAAGTGCAGATGAATCTTGGTGAATACCTTGGGATCCTCGCTGGCCCGCTCCGCCTCAAGAAAGGCTTCGCAGCTTTCCACCGCCTGACGGGACTTCTTGAGGATGCTTACCACATCGAAGTTGCTGCAACCACCGAGCCCCAGCAAGAGCATTTCCATTGGACGAACACCGAGATTGCGCCCGCCGTTTTCCGGCGGACCGTCCATCACCACGACATGACCACTGCCCGACTCGCCAAGAAACATCGCTTCGCCGGCCCACTGAATGCGCGCTTTCATCGATAGACTCCGGTTAAAAAGGAGCGCAGCTTAGCATGACCATCGAATGCGACTGGAGGGCGCAATCCGACGAAATGAATGCTTTGAAGTTGATATTCGTGTCGCAGTTTTGTTGTCGACACGGACCGGTCTGTTAAGCTCCCTCAGCCTGATTACAGAACTCAGTCATACATAATAAGAACTGCCTTCTATTGGACACATCTTCCGGGACTACAGCATGGTCGCTATTACACTCACGCCCAAGATTAAGAACATCGACAAACTACTCGCGCATTGCCATCGTCGACGCTATACAGCCAAGAGCACGATCATCTATGCAGGCGATCGCTGCGAAACGCTCTTCTTTATCGTCAAAGGCTCGGTCACCATCCTGATCGAGGATGATGACGGCCGAGAAATGATCATTGCCTATCTCAACTCCGGAGACTTCTTCGGAGAGATGGGGCTATTCGAAAAGGAAGGTTCAGAGAAAGAGCGCAGTGCCTGGGTCCGCGCCAAGACCGAGTGCGAAGTCGCCGAACTGAGCTACGCCAAGTTCCGTGAACTGACACAGCAGGATCCCGACATCCTTTATGCGCTCGGCAGTCAAATGGCCGAACGTTTGCGCAATACCACGCGCAAGGTCGGCGACCTGGCATTTCTCGATGTGACCGGCCGGGTAGCCCGCACTCTGCTCGACCTCTGTAAGCAGCCGGACGCGATGACCCATCCGGACGGCATGCAGATCAAGATCACCCGTCAGGAAATAGGCCGTATCGTCGGGTGTTCGAGGGAAATGGTCGGCCGTGTACTCAAAAGCCTGGAATCTCAAGGCCTGGTACATGTGAAGGGCAAAACCATGGTGGTGTTCGGAACTCGCTGATATCGAGTCTGCACCATTGAAAAAGCCGGCAATTTGCCGGCTTTTTCAATTTCGATCAGTCCGGATCGCCAGCCAGCCGCGGACGGGCGCGCTCAGGGAAAAACAAGCGCTGCAGCTCGACGCCGGGTTGCTCGGCACGCATGAAGGCCTCACCCACCAGAAACGCGTAGACCTGGTTGATCTCCATCAACTCCACATCGGCACGATGAAGGATCCCGCTCTCGGTCACTACCAAGCGATCCCGGGGAATGCGTGGCAGCAGATCCAGCGTCGTTTCCAAGCTGAGTTCGAAGGTGTGCAGGTTACGGTTGTTGATTCCGAGCAAGGGCGTCTCCAGGCGCAAGGCCCGCTCCAGCTCTGCGCCGTCATGCACCTCTACCAGCACATCGAGCCCCTGGGCCTTCGCCACGTCGGCCAGCTCGGCCATCTGCGCGTCTTCCAGCGCAGCGACGATCAGCAGAATGCAGTCGGCGCCCAGCGCCCTGGCCTCGATCACCTGATAGGGATCGACCATGAAATCCTTACGAATCACTGGCAGCTTGCAGGCGGCGCGGGCCTGCTGCAGGTATTCATCGGCGCCCTGGAAGAAATCGATGTCGGTCAGTACCGACAGACAGGTCGCGCCGCCCGCCTCGTAGCTCCTGGCGATGTCGGCGGGCACGAAGTCTTCGCGCAGCACACCCTTGCTGGGCGAAGCTTTCTTCACCTCGGCGATGACCGCGGGCTGCTTGTTGCGTACCTGCTCCTGCAAGCTGCGGGCGAAACCACGAACCGGATCCGCCGCAGCCGCTCGCTGTTCCAGCTCGGCCAGACCGATGCGGCCACGGCGCTCGCTGACTTCCTCGCGTTTGCGCGTGATGATCTTTTCCAGAACCGTCGGCACGCTCATTGCGCCTTCTCCTGCTTGAACACCACGGTAAAGGACACCAGCTCCTCGAACTTGTCCCGTGCAAGGCCGGTGTGCAACGCGTCATGGGCGATCTCGACGCCCTGCTTCAGGCTGCTGGCCACATCGGCGGCGTAAAGCGCAGCGCCGGCGTTCAGTACGATCATATCCGCCGCCTTCTGACCATTCTCGGTCTTGCGACGGCCCAGCGCGTCTCGAATCAGCTCCAACGAGCCCTGGGCGTTGTCGACGTTGAGGCCGATCAGGCTCTGGCTCTTGATGCCAAAGTCCTCCGGCTGGATGCGGTACTCACTGATTTCGCCCTTGTTCAGCTCGGCCACGTAGGTCGGCGCAGCCAGGCTGATTTCGTCCAGCCCGTCCTGGGCATGCACCACCAGCACATGCTGGCTGCCCAGACGCGAGAGCACTTCGGCCATCGGACGGCAAAGCTCCTTGCTGAACACGCCCAGCACCTGATGTTTGACGCCCGCCGGGTTGGACATCGGGCCGAGGATGTTAAACAAGGTACGCAGCCCCAGCTCGCGCCGGGGCCCAGCGGCGTGTTTCATCGCGCCGTGATGCGCCGGGGCAAACATAAAGCCCACGCCCACGGCATCGACGCTGCGTGCCACCTGCTCAGGCGTCAGGTCCAGATTAACCCCCGCCGCCTCCAGCAGATCGGCGCTGCCGCTCTTGCCTGAGACTGCGCGATTACCGTGCTTGGCGACCTTGCCGCCGGCGGCCGCGACGACAAAGGCCGCGGCAGTGGAGACGTTGAAGATATTCATGCCGTCGCCGCCGGTGCCACAGGTGTCCACCAGGCGATGGGTATCGAAATGCACCGGCTCGGCGAGCTCCCGCATCACCTGTACCGCACCGACGATCTCGTCGATGGTCTCGCTCTTCATACGCATGCCCATGAGGAACGCGCCGATCTGCGCATCGGTGCACTGGCCGGTCATGATCTGACGCATCACCGCTTTCATTTCATCGGTGCTCAGATCCAGCTGACCAACGATGCGGTTGAGGGCTTCCTTGATGTCCATCAGCGCACGCCTCCGGTTTGCTTCAGAAAATTGGCGAACAGCTCGTGTCCCTGCTCGGTCAGGATGGATTCGGGGTGAAACTGCACCCCCTCGACATTCAGCGTCTTGTGCCGCAGTCCCATGATTTCGTCGACGCTGCCGTCGGCGTGCTGCGTCCAGGCCGTTAATTCCAGACAGGCCGGCAGCGTTTCTCGCTTGACCACTAGCGAGTGGTAGCGCGTCACCGTGAGCGGGTTGTTCAGGCCGGCGAATACGCCAAGGTCGTGATGAAAGACCGGGCTGGTCTTGCCATGCATGACCAGCCGCGCGCGAACCACATCGCCACCAAAGGCCTGGCCGATGCTTTGATGGCCAAGGCATACGCCGAGGATCGGCAGCTTGCCGGCGAAATGACGGATCAATTCCAACGAGACGCCCGCCTCGTTCGGCGTGCAGGGGCCGGGCGAGACGACGATACGTTCAGGGTTCAGGGCTTCGATTTCGGCAACGCTCAACTCGTCGTTGCGCACCACTTTGACATCTGCGCCCAGCTCGCCGAGATACTGCACGACGTTGTAGGTGAAGGAATCGTAGTTATCGAGCATCAGCAGCATGATCAGTTCTCCTGCTGGTCGTGTTCGGCCAGCGCCACCGCACGGAACATGGCGCGGCGTTTATTGAGCGTTTCTTCCCACTCCAGCGCGGGCTGGGAGTCGGCCACGATACCGGCGCCGGCCTGCACATGGAGTTCACCGTCCTTGATGACCGCCGTGCGGATGGCGATGGCAGTGTCCATGT
Source organism: Pseudomonas sp. YJ42 (assembly GCF_047225135.1). Taxonomy (NCBI): domain Bacteria; kingdom Pseudomonadati; phylum Pseudomonadota; class Gammaproteobacteria; order Pseudomonadales; family Pseudomonadaceae; genus Pseudomonas; species Pseudomonas sp. YJ42. Next base: position 2,343,458 of record NZ_CP178378.1, read on the forward strand.
TGCCGTTCCAAGCCAGATAGCCGACTGCGCCGCCGTATACGCCGCGCTTGACCGGCTCCAGCTCGTCGATGATTTCCATGGCACGGATCTTCGGCGCGCCGGACAAGGTGCCCGCCGGCAGGATCGCACGCAGCGCATCCATGGCGGTCAATGGCGCCTTGAGCTGGCCGGTGACGTTAGACACGATGTGCATGACGTTCGAATAGCGCTCGATTACCATCTTCTCGGTCAGTCGCACCGAGCCAGTCTCGGCCACCCGACCGACATCGTTGCGCCCCAGATCGATCAGCATCAGGTGCTCGGCCAGCTCCTTGGCGTCGCTGAGCAGATCCTGCTCCAGCGCAAGATCAGCCTCTTCGTTAGCCCCGCGCGGGCGGGTGCCGGCGATCGGCCGGACGGTGACCAGCCCTTCCTCGACACGCACCAGCACTTCGGGTGACGAGCCCACCACGTGGAAATCGCCAAAGTTGAAAAAGTACATGTAAGGCGTCGGGTTGAAGCAGCGCAGTGCGCGGTAGAGGTCGATCGGCGCTGCCTTGAAGGGGATCGACATGCGCTGGGAGATCACTACCTGCATGCAATCGCCCGCGAGTATGTAGTCCTTGATGCGGTTGACCGCCTGCTCATAATCTTCGCGGCTGAAACTGGAGCGGAAGGTCGGCTCGGCGCCGCCGCCCTTTTCAAAATCTAATCCCAGGCGCGGCCTGATCGACTGACGCAGCTTCTCGCGAAGCGCTTGCAGTTTCGCCTGCCCCGTCTCGTAGGCGTCGGGCTGCTCCGGATCGACCAGCACGATGCAGTGCAGCTTGCCGGCCAGATTGTCGAACACAACCACAGCATCGGAGACCATCAGCAGGATATCTGGCGTGCCCAGCGGATCGGGATTGGGGCAGTTCGCCAGCTTGCGCTCGACATAGCGGACGCTGTCGTATCCGAAATAGCCCACCAAACCACCGTTGAACCGCGGCAGCCCTTCGACCGGCGCGACGCGGTAGCGCTGCTGGAACGCCTCGACGAAGGCCAGCGGATCCTCGACCTCGCAGGCCTCGGTCTCGGCGCCATCGGTGGTGACGCTGATGCGGTGGTCATGCACACGCAGCACGGTGCGGCACGGCAGGCCGATGATCGAATAACGGCCCCACTTCTCACCGCCTTGCACGGACTCGAGCAGGTAGGAGTTGGACGCGTCGGCGAGCTTGAGATACAGCGTGAGCGGCGTGTCGAAGTCGGCGAGGGTTTCGAACGACAGGGGAATGCGATTGTGGCCTTCGGCGGCCAAGCGCAGGAATTCTTCGCGGGTCATATCAGCCTCGTGGTCGGAGGGAGCTACTTGGGTCGATTGCAAACGTACCGGCCGAGCCGGCAGGAAATATCAGGCGCGCCAGCGCCAACGGGCCAGGGCCTTGATGACATTCATCCATTGTTTGCGGGTGACCACCACGATCTGATCTCGTCTGCGGGGTGTGCGGAACAGAAGCCACACTAGCGCAGCCCCGAGACCGAAGCAACCAGCTCGCGCAGGTCATCGAGCACCAGTGTCGGCTCCTCGTTAGTGATGGGCTCGCCGTGGTTGTAGCCATAAGTCAGCGCGACACAGGGAACCGCCGCCGCTTTCGCCGCGCGCACATCGTTGCGCGAGTCACCGACGAACAGCGACGCACCGGGCTCGACGCCGGCCTGGCTCATGACCCACAGCAACGCTGCCGGATCAGGCTTTTGTTGGGGCAAGGTATCGCCACCGACCAGCCACTGGAAGTAACCGGCTAGCCCTTTCTCCTGGAGCAACGGCTCGATGAACTGCGCCGGCTTATTGGTGATGATCGCCAGCTTCACATCGCGCTCGCACAGCCAATCCAGACATTCATGGACACCCGGATAGACAGCGGTCAGTTCGTGGCCGCCAGAATAGGCCTGCATGAACAGCGCCAGCGCCTCGTCGGCTAACTCATCGGCCACGCCGTCATGCTGCAATTGACCGGCCAGTGCACGGCGTACCAGCACCTTCGAACCGTTGCCGACCCAGTCACGTACCCGTGCGACGCCGGCAGGTTCGCGGCCCAGCAGCATCAGCATCTTGTCCACCGCGGCAGCCAGGTCCGGCACCGAATCCATCAGGGTGCCGTCCAGGTCGAACATCACCAGCCGTGGCAGCTTACCGTCGAAAAGCTGTTCCAGACGGGTCATGGCCGCGCCAGCGCCAGTTCGGCGCGCATATGGTCGATCACGGCCTTGTAATCCGGCTGATTGAAAATGGCCGAGCCGGCAACGAAGGTGTCGGCACCTGCGGCGGCGATCTCGCGGATGTTCTTCGGATTAACACCGCCGTCGATCTCCAGGCGGATCTCGCGGCCGCTGGCATCGATCAGTGCACGTGCTTCGCGCAACTTGTCCAGCGTGTTGGGGATGAACTTCTGCCCGCCGAAACCTGGGTTGACGCTCATCAGCAGGACCATATCAATTTTGTCCATCACGTACTTGAGCACATCGAGCGGTGTGGCCGGGTTGAACACCAGCCCGGCCTTGGCGCCGCCGTCCTTGATCAGCTGCAGTGATCGATCGATGTGATCCGAAGCCTCCGGGTGAAAGGTGATGTAGCTGGCACCGGCCTCGAGAAAATCGCCGATCATGCGATCCACCGGGCGGACCATCAAGTGCACATCGATGGGCGCGGTGACGCCGTGCTTGCGCAGCGCCGAGCAGACCATCGGGCCGATGGTCAGGTTGGGGACGTAGTGATTGTCCATCACATCGAAATGAACGATGTCTGCGCCAGCGGCGAGCACGTTGTCCACTTCCTCACCCAGGCGGGCGAAGTTGGCGGAGAGGATGGAGGGAGCGATGGCGAACGGCTGCATGACGACCTCGGTAGCACGGCGGAATGCCGCGCATTGTACCCGAGGGCCGGAGTGGCGGCGCGCCTGACATCCGTTGTGGATGCCGACGCGCCGCAGCGGGTCAGGTCAGCTCATCGAAGCACTCGGCGATGATCGCCAGGCCGCGCTCGAGCAGCTCGTCCTCGGCGGTCAAAGGCACCAGCACGCGCAGCACGTTGTAGTAAGTACCGCAGGACAGCAGGATCAGGCCCTTGTCCCGGGCCTTGGCGACGATCTGCGAGGTCAGCGCCGCCGCAGGACGCGCATGGTCGCCGTCTTCGAACAACTCGATGGCGATCATCGCGCCGAGCCCGCGCACCTCGCCGACTTCCTTGTGCCGCGCCTGAATGTCTTTGAGGCCAGTGGTGAGCTTCTCCGCCACCGCCTTGCAGCGGTCGAGCAGCTTCTCCTCCTCGAAAATCTCCATGACGGCCAGCGCCGCCGCACAGGACAGCGGGTTGCCGGCGTAGGTGCCGCCCAAGCCGCCCGGGGCGATGGCATCCATGATCTCGGCCTTGCCGCAGACGCCCGCAATCGGGAAGCCACCGCCGACCGACTTGGCGAAGGTCGTGAGGTCAGCCACCACGCCCATTTGCTCCATGGCGAAGAAGGTGCCGGTGCGCCCGGCACCGGTCTGCACTTCATCAGCGATCAGCAAAATGCCGTGCTGGTCGCAAAGCGCACGCAGGCGGACCATGAACTCCTTCGGCGCGACATTGAAGCCGCCCTCGCCCTGCACTGGCTCGATGATGATTGCGGCGATGTCGCGTGGCTCGGCGTCGTTCTTGAAGATGCGCTCGATGCTGGCGATTGACTCGTCAACGCTGACACCGTGAATCGCGCATGGATACTGCGCGCGAAAGATGCCGCCCGGCATCAGACCCATGCCGGCGGAGTACGGCGCGACCTTGCCGGTCAGCCCGAGGGTCATCATGGTGCGGCCATGGTAGGCGCCGGTGAATGCGATCACCCCGGCGCGACCGGTGGCGGCGCGGGCGATCTTCACCGCGTTTTCCACCGCCTCGGAGCCGGTGGTGACCAATAGGGTCTTCTTGGCGAAATCACCGGGCACCCGGGCGTTGATCTTCTCGCACAGTTCAACATAGGGCTCGTAGGCCAGTACCTGGAAGCAGGTATGGGTTAGCTTGTGCAGCTGCTCTTCCACTGCCTTGATGATCTTGGGGTGCAGGTGGCCAGTATTCAGCACGGCGATGCCACCGGCGAAATCGATGAACTCGCGACCCTCCACGTCGACCACGCTGCTGTTTTTCGCGTGATCGGCAAAAATCGGATGGATCTGGCCGACGCCACGGGGAACGGCGGCGACACGGCGTTGCATCAGGGATTCGTTGGTCTTGCTCATAAGCTCCTCGGTAGCCACTCATCGTCGGCACGGGTCGGAATGAACGTCAGGAACCAAGCGCCGCAGCATACGATGATCGACTGCCGCACCCTCCAGGCGTTCGGATTACAGTAAATGGCTGTTCGTTATTTTGCACGCTCAATTTGAATCGCTGCCCAATGCCTGCGTTATCGTGAGGGCTGTTCAGGCAGGTTGATGGGTGCGCATCTTCTCGGAGCGACCGCGCAACCATTCCAGGGTCAACAACAGGGCGATGGAGAAACCGATCAGCAAGGTTGCAGCAGCAGCGATGGTCGGACTCAGGTTCTCGCGGATACCGCTGAACATCTGCCGCGGCAATGTGATCTGCTCGGGGCCGGCAAGGAACAGCGTCACCACCACCTCGTCGAAAGACGTGGCGAAGGCGAACAGCGCACCACTGATCACGCCCGGTGCGATCAACGGCAAGGTCACCCGGAAGAAGGTGGTCAGCGGTGAGGCACCCAAGCTGGCGGCGGCGCGCACCAGGTTGTAGTTGAAGCCCTGCAGCGTGGCCGAGACGGTGATGATTACGAAGGGCACGCCCAGCACCGCGTGCACCAGGATCAGCGAAAGGTAGCTGTTGCCCATGCCCAGCGGCGCGAAGAACAGGTAGCTGGCCACGCCGACGATGACCACCGGCACGACCATCGGCGAGATCAGCAGGGTCATCACCAGCGCCTTACCGCGGAATTCGCCGCGGGTCAGCCCGATCGCAGCCAGGGTTCCGAAGACCATTGCCAGCACCGTTGCCGCGGGCGCGATGAGCAACGAGTTCTTCAGCGAACGCATCCAATCGGCAGACGTAAACAACGCCTCGTACCAGCGCAGCGAAACGCCCTGCAGCGGATATACCAGGAACGAGCCGGAGTTGAACGACAAGGGCACGATCACCAGCACCGGCACGATCAGAAACAGCAACACCAGCGCGCAAAGGATGCGCAAGGTGTAGAACCAGACGCGCTCGATGGGCGACATGTAGGGGCTCAGCATGTAAAGGTCTCCTGCCCGGATAAACGAAGGGATGGCCGTGTTTGCCGTAGCTGCGCCGCCATCTCAACCCAACCGCAGCCGACTGGCACCGACCAGCCAGCTGTAGACGATGTAGAGCAGCATGGTGGCGAGCAGCAGCAGACCACCCAACGCCGTGGCCATGCCCCAGTTGATGGTGGTGTTGGTGTAGAAGGCGACGAAGTAGCTGACCATCTGATCGTTCGGGCTGCCGAGCAGCGCCGGCGTGATGTAGTAGCCAATGGAAATGATGAACACCAGCAGGCAACCGGCACCCACGCCGGCAAGCGTCTGCGGAAAATACACCCGCCAGAAGCTGGCGAAGGGGTGGCAGCCCAGTGAGATCGCTGCACGCATGTAGCTCGGCGAGATGTTCTTCATCACGCTGTAGATCGGCAGGATCATGAACGGCAGCAGGATGTGCACCATGGCGATGTAGACACCGGCGCGGTTGAACACCAGCTGCAGCGGCTCGTCGATCAGCCCCATCTTCAGCAGCGCGCCATTGATCAGGCCGCTCGACTGCAGCAGCACGATCCACGCCGCGACGCGCACCAGAATCGACGTCCAGAACGGCAGCAGCACCATGATCATCAGCAGATTGCTCTTGCGCGCCGGCAAGTTGGCCAGCAGATAGGCCAACGGGTAAGCCAGCACCAGGCAAATGGCCGTGATCACCAGGCCCATCCAGAAGGTACGGGCGAAGATATCCAGGTATACCGCTTGGTCAGGCGAGACCGGCGCCAGCTCGCCCATATCGTCAATTCGATGGTCGAGCGCGGCCAGCAGGTAATACGGCGTGACGGCGCTATTGTTACGGCGGATGACCTGCCAGTAGGCTGGATCGCCCCAGCGTTCATCGAGCGCCTCAAGCGCGGCCTTGTAAGAGGACGGTTGTTCCTTGAAGGGCAGCGCCCGCGCGCTCTTGGTCAATAGACTGCGGTAACCGGCCTGTTCCATATTGAGGCGCTTGGACAGATCGCCCAGGGACTGATTGCGACGAGCCTCGATTAAATCCTCGCTCAGCGCGCGGTACACCGGCTCGTCGGGCAAACCGCGGCCATCCCAGGCGGCGATCGCCTCCACCGTTCGCGGCAGGTTGCCAACCACTTCGGGGTTGTCGACGCTGCGCCAGAGCAGCGAGGCGATCGGCAGCACGAAGGTCAGCAGTAAAAACACCAGCAGCGGCAGAATCAGCGCCTTGGACTTAAGACGATTCATGCGTTCGGCGCGTGCCAATCGCCGCTTCAGCGTTGGCTCGGCGAGCGCGGGGACAGGCAGGGTGATGGCAGTCGCCATGGCGTACTCCGCGAGGTGAGAGGGTTCCAGCGCCGCAAGCCCGGCGAATCCACTCGCCGGTCGTGCGGCTGACGCTTAGCGTGCGGCCCAGGCGTTGAAGCGCTGTTCCAGTTGCTCGCCGTAGTCGGCCCAGAAGGTCACATTCATGGCCACCTGGTTGGCGATGTTTTCCGGCGTGGTCGGCATGTTTTTCAGCAGTTTCTGGTCAAGCAGTTCGACGGCCTTCTTGTTCGCCGGACCATAGGCGATGTTTTCCGAGTAAGTCTTCTGCTGTTCCGGTTGCACGGTGAAGGCGACGAACTCGAGCGCCTCCGTCTGATTCTTCGCGCCTTTCGGAATGGCCCAGGAGTCGAAGTCGTAGATGCCGCCGTCCCAGACGATCTGCAGGTTGCTCTCATCCTGTACCGCGGCGATGCGACCGTTGTAGGCACTGCTCATGACCACGTCACCGGAGGCCAGGAATTGCGGCGGCTGAGCACCGGCTTCCCACCACTGGATGCTGGACTTGATCTGATCGAGCTTCTTGAACGCGCGATCCTGGCCTTCTTTGGTGGCCAGCACTTCGTACACCTCTTTCGGGGCGACACCGTCGGCCATCAGCGCGAACTCCAGCGTGTACTTGGCGCCCTTGCGTAGGCCGCGCTTGCCCGGGAATTTCTCGGTGTCCCAGAAATCCGCCCAGCCGGTCGGTGCGCTGGCGAGCTTGTCGGCGTTATAGGCCAGCACCGTCGACCAGACGAAGAATCCGACCCCGCAAGGTTGCACGGCACCCTCGACGAAGTCGGCCGGGTTACCCACCACGGAGGGATCGATTTCCTCGAACAGCCCCTCGTCGCAACCGCGCGACAGTTCCGGCGATTCGACTTCCACCAGGTGCCAGGACACGCTGTTGGTATCGACCATGGCTTTCACCTTGGCCATCTCGCCGTTGTATTCACCAGCGATGATCTTATGACCAGTCTTGGCTTCGAACGGCTGGTTGAAGGCTTTGATCTGCGCCTGCTTGTTCGCCCCACCGAAGGTGACCGCCGTGAGGCTTTCCGCCGTGGCCTGCGCCGCGCAAACCAGGCCGAGGCTCAGGGCGGTCAGTTTCAGAGATTTCAGCATTGTTATTCGCTCCATGATGCGGTTGAAAACAGCTTTCTTGCTTGCCCCTGCTCAAGCCGCTTGCAGCGGGTCCAGTGCACGGACGTGCTCCACCTGCCAGCCGATCGGCACGACATCGCCAACCGTCAGGGCGGGATCGAATTCGGCGATCGGCTGCTTGACGAAGAAGTCACTGATGCCGCACACCTCAAGGCGGATACGGATGTGATCGCCGAGATAAACGAACTCGGCGACGCGCCCGGTGAAGCGGTTCGGGCAGCTGGCGCTGGCGCTGTTCAAGCGAACCCGCTCAGGGCGAATTGACAGGTTGACCGGTGCGCCGGGATCGCCGACCTTGACCGCCAGCGCCTCGACCCTTTCCCCACGGCCGAGTTCAACGGTGCAGTTGTCGCCGTTGCGGCTGATCAGTCGCGCTGGCAGCCGGTTGTTCTCGCCGAGGAAATTGGCGACGAAGGTGTTGGCAGGTCTCTCATACAATGCGCGCGGTTCATCGATCTGCTGGATCTCGCCCTGATGGAACACCGCCACCCGGTCGGACATGGTCAGCGCCTCGCCCTGGTCGTGAGTGACATACACCACGGTGACGCCCAGGCTCTGGTGTAGATGCTTGATTTCCATCTGCATCTGCTCGCGCAATTGCTTGTCCAGCGCACCCAGCGGCTCGTCCATCAAGACCAACTGAGGCTCGAACACCAGTGCCCGGGCCAGCGCCACGCGCTGCTGCTGGCCACCGGATAGCTGTGCCGGGTAGCGATTACGGAAGCCTTCGAGCTGAACCATCGCCAGAGCGCGCTTGACCCGCTCCTTGACGTCGAGCTTGGCCATGCCGCGCACGCTCAGCGGGAAGGCGAGGTTTTCAGACACCGTCATGTGCGGGAACAAGGCGTAGTTCTGGAACACCATGCCCATGTCACGCTTGTGCGGCGGCAGCTTGTTGATCGAGCGCCCGCCGAGCAGGATTTCGCCAGCGGTCGGCGTCTCGAAACCGGCGAGCATCATCAGGCTGGTGGTCTTGCCGGAGCCAGATGGGCCGAGCAGCGTGAGGAATTCGCCCTTGCGGATGTCCAGGTTGAGGTCTTTGACGATCAGCGCTTCGCCGTCATAGCTTTTCTGGATGCCACGAAAGCTGACCAGTACATTGTTCGCTTGAGAATCGAGCATGCCGCACCTGTGTTCCGTTGTTCCGTGGCCACAGGTTAGGAGCCTGGAATAACGTCGCACATCGGCGCAGCGGAGTGATTGGACTCAGCGTAACGGAGAGGCTGTTGTAGGGATCGCCCTACAAAGTGCCAACTCGCAGCAAGACGTTGGAACTGGGCAAACGTCTTAAAAAGGGCTGTTGCAGAGCTGTCAGCAAGCTGCAACGCCCCCTTCAGACCAGCTTGTGTTCCATGGCATAGCGCACCAGATCGGCCACCGAATGAGCGACCAGTTTCTGCATCAGCCGGGCCTTGTGGGTGCTGATGGTCTTGCTACTGAGTGCCAGCTTGGTGGCGATGTCATTGACCGAATCGCCATGCACCAGGCGTTCGAACACCGAATATTCACGTTCGGACAGCAGCGCATGGGGTGGTCGGGAGTCGGTCAGACCGACCTCGAAGACCATCCGGTCGGCCAGTTCGGGATCGATATAGCGCCCGCCGGCGGCAACCTTGCGCACGGCGGTGAGCAGCAGCGCCGGGTCGCTGTCCTTGGTGGCGTAGCCGGCCGCGCCGATCTTCAGCGCCCGCGCCGCCATCTGCGCCTCGTCATGCATCGACAACACCAGAATCGCCGGCGGCTCGCTCAACGCACGGATCCGCGGGATGGCTTCGAGTCCGTTGACGCCGGGCATGGAGATGTCCAGCAGGACGACATCGCAGGATGTTTGCCGCAGCAGGTCGAGCAACTGTTGGCCATTTCCGGCCTCGCCGATCACCTGCATGTCTTTGGCCAGCCCAATCAGTTGCTTGATGCCCTCGCGAACGATGGTGTGATCTTCAGCGACGATTACCCGAATCATGGCGTTAGCTCTCCAATGTGCTGATCAGCGTCGCGGGTTCAGCCGGGGCATCCAGCGGAACCGAGACATGAATCGAAGTTCCCTCGCCCGGCTGGCTTTCCAGCAGCAGCGTGCCGCCGAGCATCTGCGCCCGTTCCTGCATGCCGACCAGACCGAACGAGGGCCCATGCCGGCCCGGCTGGACGGCGAATCCTTGGCCATCATCGCTGATGCTCAGGCACAGCACATCCCCCTGCCGCTCGAGGCGGAGGCTCACCGTTTGCGCATTGGCGTGACGCATGACGTTGGTTAGTGCCTCCTGAAGGATGCGGAACAGGCCGATGGCCTTTGCATTGCTCAGTTGCGGTGGACATTCCGGCACTTCTACCAGGCAGGCGATGCCGGTGCGCTCCTCGAAGCGCCGTGCCTGCCAATCGATGGCCGAGGCGATACCGGCATCGAGGATCGGCGGGCGTAAGGCGGTCGCGACGTCACGTACCTGCTGGAACAGCTGGGCGATCAGTCGTTTCATACCCTGCAGTCGCGCCGCCAGGCCGGGGTCGAGTTGGGCGAAGCTGATCTCGCACATGGAGATTTCCAGCTTCAGTACTGTGAGCATCTGCCCCAGCTCGTCATGCACTTCGCGGGCAATGTGGGCCTTCTCTTCCTCGCGCACGGTTTCAACGTGCGCCGCCAGTTTGCGCAATTGCGCACGCGAGGCATCCAGTTCCAGTTCTATTCGCTTGTTGTCGGTGATGTCCCAGACGATGCCGTCCCAGACCTGCCGTCCCTGCAGCTGGCCGCGCATCGATGCCCGAATATCGGCCCAGCGGATCTCTCCGGAGCGCGTAAAGATGCGCCCCTGCCAGCGCCAGTCGCTCATGCTGTCCAGCGCCTGTTGCTGGCTGCTCCAGTAACCTGGCTCGTCTTCGGGATGGACCAGGCTGCGGATGCCGCGGCCTGGCTGGAGCAACAGTTCTGCTGAGTAACCCACCAGCCGCTGACTGGCCTCGCTGATGTAGGCAATGCTGACCGGTGCACCGGCGTGTTGCCGCTCCAGACGGAAAACCAGGCCGGGCACGTTGCCCGCCATCGCCTTGAGCCGCGCCTCGCTCTCCTGCAGCGCGGCACTGGCGCGGCGGCGTTCGGTGATGTCGGCGAGAAACACCACCAAGTACTCCTTGCTGCCCAGGCGCAGAAAGCTCAGGGTCACGGCGGCAGGAAACCGGCTTCCGTCGACACGCTGCCACTCGCATTCGTGCACCCGGTGGTCGTCGACGCCGCTACGGGCGTCGCGCCAGAGCTGCAGCCAGTCGTCCATTCCCAGACCCGGTTCCAGTGCCTGCAAGGGCTGATCGAGCAACCGCTCCGAGGCGTATCCTAGGAGTTCTTCGGCGGCTTGGTTGGCGTAGCGCACACGGCTGTCCCAGTTCAGCCAGAGGATGCCCACCGTGCTGTGATCGAGACAGAATTGCGTCAGGCGTTGCGCCTCTTCGGCCGTCTCGCGCAACTCGATGTCTCGCCGTGCCGACTTCAGCCGGGTTTCGAGCAACCCCTGTTGACGCCGTTGCCAGGCCAGCATGACCACCGTTGCCACCAGCAAGAGGGCCAACAGCAAGCTGAGACTGCGCCAGTAGCTGATGCGTCGCGACTGATCGATGCTGCGTGATTTCAACCACTGTTCCTGCAACCGACCGAACTCCTGCGCGGGAAAGTTGCGTAACGCCTGGTCGATGATGGCGCTCATGATCGGACTGTCGCGACGCGAGCCGATGCGCAGGAGCTGTGGATTGCCGAGATCGCCCACCACGTCCAGCGAGGCGTACTCGGCTTTTTGCGAAAGCCGGCCGAACAACGGCTCGTCTACGATGGCGAAACGCACCCGCGCCTCGAGCAGCTGACGCAGCGCTTCCATCTGGCTGTCCACCTCCAGCACCGGTTGGCTCGGGTAGTTGCTGCTCATGTAGTCGGCGACCGCTCCGGGCCCTTCCAGCGCGATCAGATCACTGTTGTCCAGCCGCTCGAGATCTATCGCACGCGGGCCGTTGACGTCGCCGATGATCAGCCGTGGCACACGGAGAAAGGGATCGCTGTAACGCCAGACATGCAGACCATCGCGGGTCTGCCGCAGGCCGGGCGCGAGGTCGATCTCACCGGCGTGCATGGCCTGATCCAGCGCGGCTTCGTTGGTGTAGCGATGCCACTGCAACGCCACACCGAGGTTGGCGGCGAGCTTTTCCATGAACTGCACATTGAATCCGGACAGTCGCCGCTGACGTTGGTCATACTCGGCATAGGGCGCGGCCATTACCACGCCCACGCGCCATAGCCGATGCTCGTCCAGCCAGGCCAGCTGCGCGTCGCTCAGCGGAACGCTCGCGGCCGACACCGGTAGCTGAACCAGTGCCAATAACAGGCAGCAATAACGCAGCAGAGATGACAACATAAACCTCACATAATCGGCGGGTATGCCGAAAACGTTTTGTAGTGCATCTGCACCGCCCGCGCCAGCACCGTTACGTCCTGCCGGCCAGACACCAAGGAAATCCAATGCCTCGTTTTCGCGATTCACTGCGGTGGGTTGTCCTCCTGTCCGCGACCTTGACGGCTCTGACGACCTCCGCAGCGGATGAGCCGGCCACGACGGAACCCACTCCCGCGCCGATTCCAGCCGAGCGACCTAAGCTGCCGCCACGCAGCGACACGATGGCAGCGGACCTGCTGCGCCAGCTGCCCAACAGCGAATTCGTCAACCTAAAGGCCGGCAGCAAGGACTTCATCGCGCTCTGGCGACCGGCCAATGTCGGCGAACCCAAGGGGATCATCATCCTCTTGCCCGGAGAGGGAGAGACGGCTGACTGGCCGCGCGGCATCGGCCCGCTGCGTCGCGGTCTGCCCGATTACGGTTGGCACACTCTGAGTCTCAGCCTGCCGGACTCACCCAACCTGATCCCACTGGCAGGCGCGAAAGAGCCGACAAAACCACCAGCCGAGCCCGCCGAAGCGGAACCACCTCAGCCCACGGACGAACAAACACCCAGTGAGGCCGGGTACCTTCCAGAAGAAACGGCAGCGCTGCCGGATGAGTCTCTGACGGATGACGCAGCGGCGGGTGAGCCCACCGAGCCGCCACCAGCGGAGGCTACCCAGACCGAGCAGATCGCTGAACGTATCGAGGCGGCTCTCGCCTTTGCGCGCAGCAAGCAACCGGCGACCATCGTGTTCCTCGGCCATGGCACCGGTAGCTATTGGGCGGCGCGCTATCTCCAGCAGCTGGCGCCGGCCGATGTCCGGCGTCTACTGGTCATCCAGCCGCGCCAACCCGAAGGACAGGATGAGCCGCTTGCGCGCCTGGTCCCGGCGCTCAAGCTGGCAACGGGGGACTTCTATTACAAGGACGATATCGGTCAGCGTTCGGCGGCACGCGAACGGCTCAACGCAAGCCGTCGAAACAAGCACCCTGCTTATCTGCAAGTCGGATTGCAGCGGTTGACTGGCGATTCAAAAATCGAGCAGGAGCAGCTTCTGCGCCGGATTCGCGGCTGGCTGGCCAAGCAGACGTAGCGGCCCGATGCCCAGCACATCAGTGCGGCCTCAGCGAAAGCCGCGCCGCTCGCGGATCAAGGTATAGGCATTGTGCAACTCACGGGTTCGCTCGGTCGCTTCACGGACCTGCAGCGCCGTCGCGCCGGCACCGGCTTGCTTGTCCGGATGATGCTTGCTGAGCAATCGACGGTAGGCACGCTTGATCGCCTGAGGCTCGCTGTCTGCGCGCACGCCAAGCAGTCGCAGAGCTTGTTCATAGGCGCCACCGAGGTTGCTCGGCGCCCCCTGGCGCCGCCCACCGCTTGGATCCAGCGCCGCAATGGCTGCTGAATCCCAGCCCATCCATCGCCCCCAGAGCATCACCAGTTCGTGTTCACGCGCGTCGATCTGCCCCTGCGCCCGGGCCATCCGCCAGCAGGCCTGAAGCACCCCCTTTGCCTCGTCGTGGCGTCCCTTGAGGCGCTGCAGTGGATCGCGCAATCCCTGCCCACTGGACTTGCCCCGGTAGAACGCATCGATGGCGAGACGCTGCGCCGCCGGGTTCAGACGTCGCCGCTGCATTTCTTGGCGCGCGGCCTGGATATGTGCCTCGCTGATTCGCCCACTACTCTTGGCCAGGCGGCCGAGCAGGAAAAACAGCAATTCGTCGCCCTGCATCAGGGTTCTGTCGCCGCTCATCCTCTCGCGCAGCCTGGCCCAGGAATTCAGCCCGAGCCGGCGATCGAGCACTTGCCCGAGCAGTGCGCCAAGCAGCGCTCCCGGAATACTTGCGATCAGCCAGCCGATCAGCGCACCCAATAGCGTAATGGGCCAGAACATTCAGCGCTGCGCCTCCAGAATTGCCTCGACTTCGGCCAGGCGTTCGTGGGTGCCGACATCGACCCAGCGCCCGTTGTAATGCTCACCACTGACCTGGCCGGCCGCCATCGCCTGACGCAGCAGCGGCGCGAGCTTGAATGCTCCGGCGCTGCAGTCTTCGAACAGCCGCGGGTGCAGCACGGCGATGCCGCTGTAGGTGAAGGTTGCAGCCGGCGCATCGGCTTCGATGACCCGGTCGCCGACCAACACGAAATCACCGGCCGGATGATGCGGCGGATTGCTCACCAGCACCAGATGCGCAAGCCCCACCAGTGGCTGCGCCAGGCCCGCAAAATCGTAGTCGGTCCAGATATCGCCATTGACCACCACAAACGGCTGATCGCCCAACAACGGCAGCGCGCGATGGACCCCGCCTCCGGTTTCGAGCGGCTCACCCTCAGCCGAATATTGAATGCGCACGCCGAACCGATCCCCCGCTCCCAGGTATGCCTCTATCTGCTCGCCCAGCCAGGCATGATTGATCACCAATTCGGTGATGCCCGCCCTGGCCAGCGCACGCACGTGGTACTCGATCAGCGGCACTCCACCCGCCCGCACCAGCGGCTTGGGTGTATGCAGGGTCAGCGGCCGCAGACGCTCGCCTTTTCCCGCCGCAAGAATCATTGCCTTCATGGTTGTACCTTCGCGTGCGGCAGGCCCTGCAGCAGCGCGCTCAGTTCAGCCAGTTCCGGGCGGCGCGCGGTCACCGTCTCGATGTAGGCGAAGAAACGTGGCACGTCGGCCAGATAGCGCGGTTTGCCGTCGCGGTGGCAGATCCGCGCGAAGATGCCGATGACCTTCAGGTGCCGCTGCAGTCCCATCAGGTCACTGGCACGCTGGAATTCATCGAACCGGGGCTGGACCGGAACGCCCGCAGCGCGCGCGGCGTCCCAGTAACCCTGCAGCCAACCCTGTACCCGCTCCTCCGGCCAGCTGAGGAAGGCATCCTTGAACAACGAGGTGATGTCGTAAGTCACCGGGCCGATGACCGCATCCTGGAAATCCAATACACCAGGGTTCGGCTTGCTGATCATCAGGTTGCGTGGCATGTAGTCGCGATGCACCAGCACCTTTGGCTGCGCCAATGCCGAGTCGATCAGCAGTCGGCAGGTCCGTTCCCAGACCTCCAGTTCGGCGGCGCTGAAACGATGGTCCAGGTGGCGCTGCACATACCACTCCGGAAACAGCTGTAGCTCACGGCGCAGCAGGGCTTCGTCATAGCCCGGCAGCGATGCCGCCAGCGGCTGGGTCTGAAAGGCGAGCAAGGCGTGGATGGCGTCGGCGAACAAGTCGTCGGCGTTGGTTTCGTCGATGACATCGAGATAGGTTTGCCGCCCCAGGTCGCTCAGCAGCAGGAATCCTCGTTGCAGATCCTGGGCGAGAATCGCCGGCACGTTCACGCCCGCCCCGGCCAGCAGCTCCGCCATCGCAACGAACGGCTGGCAGTTTTCCTGTGGCGGCGGCGCGTCCATCAAGATGAAGCTGCGCCCCTGCGCCTCCCAGCGAAAATAGCGACGAAAACTGGCGTCGCTGCTGGCCGGAACCAGTGCCACCCCGGGCACGCTACCCCAACCTTTGCGCTCGAAAAGCTCGCGCAGCTGGGGTTCTAGCCAGGCGCTCAGGTCCTGCAGACGTTGATCGTGTTGCGGCATATCAGTGCTCTCCACGGCGCTAGCCGATAGGCGGGTCATGCTTTATTATCCAGCATCTTTTTCAGCCCATCGAGAGGCGTGCGGCCCAGCCCGGCCGATGGCTCGCCGCAAGCACGGACCCAAAAAACAAGATGGCAGTCAAATATCCCGCTTTTCGTAAAAAATTCCCCCTACTGGTTACCGGCGGCTTGCTCGCATTGCAACCCGTAGCGACTCCTCTTGTAATCGCAGCCGAGCAGTTTGCCTGCCAGCCTGGTGCGGGTGGAGGCTGGAGCTGCACCTCCGATGCCGCCAACCCCGAGCTGCCGCCTCGTCCCGTTCATCGCGGTAGCGCTGCGAGCGACACCGCCAGCGCTACACAACCGCGCAGCAGCAAGGGTGAACCCCAGGTAGCCACCACCAAGTTGGTGACCGAGAGCAAAGGTCGCGCGCTGGCCTCGCGCAGCGCTGATTACAGCCACTTGGACTGGGTCCCGCGTGACCAGCTGACCAATGCGCAACTGGCCGAGACCGGCCCCTATTGTGCCGGTACTTATGTTGAACCGAACCGTCCTGGTCGGTTCGATGAGACCCCGATGAGCGACGCGCCGACTTACGTCTCGGCGAAAGCGACGCGCTACGAACAACAGCAGGAGGTCGCGACGCTGGCCGGTGACGTGGTGTTGCGTCAAGGCAGCATCCAGGCCGAATCCGACGAAGCCAGCCTGTATCAGTTGGAGAACCGCGGCGAGCTGAAAGGCAACGTTCGTCTGCGTGATCGCGGCGCGCTCATGGTCGGCGACCGCGCCGAACTCTTCCTCGATACCGGTGAAGCCCAGGTCGAGAACGCTGAATACGTGGTCCATGAAGGCAAAGTCCGCGGCAGCGCGCAGTACGCCAAGCGCACCGAAGACGCCATCATCCGCCTCAAGGACGGGACCTACACCCGCTGTGAACCAGGCGACAACGACTGGTATCTGCAAGGCAACAACGTCACCTTGAACCCAGCGACCGGCTTTGGCTCGGCGACCAACGTGACGCTCCGGGTCAAGGGCGTCCCGGTGTTCTACACGCCTTACATTTATTTTCCGATCGACGATCGCCGCCAATCCGGCTTCCTCGCACCCAGCATCAGCTCATCCAGCGATACCGGGCTGTCATTGATCACGCCCTATTATTTCAACCTGGCGCCGAACTTCGACGCCACGGTCTATCCGAACTATATGACCGATCGCGGCCTGTTGATGGAGGGCGAGTTCCGCTACCTGACCCGCAGCAGCGAAGGGCAGTTCGGCGCGGCTTATCTGGATGACAGTAACGACGATCGCGAGCTGCAGTCCGAATACGAAGATCAGCGCTGGATGTACAGCTGGCAGCACCGGACCGGCCTGGATCGTCGCTGGCTGGCAGAAGTCGACTATACCGACATCAGCGATCCGTATTATTTCCAGGATCTGGACACCCAGCTGGGCATTGATCAGCCAGACCACCTCGATCAGCGTGGCACCCTGAGCTATCGCGGCGAAACTTACACCGCTCGCCTGAACGTGCACGCTTACGAACGCGCCACCATCGCCGACGTCACGCCTTATGAACGCCTGCCTCAGCTGACGCTCAATGGCGCGCTGCCGTTCCAGCCAGGGGGTTTGCGCTTCGCCTACAACACCGAGTTCGTGAGTTTCCAGCGCAGCTTGCGCGACGGTTTTTTCACTGACGAGGATGGCAACACCGGTCTGCCGGAGCATCGTTGGTACGACGATCGCCTGCGAGGCCTGGCCCGTGCCGAAGGCGAGCGTCTGCATCTGGAACCGGGCGTCAGCCTGCCGCTCGACTGGACTTGGGGCTTCGTCAAGCCTTCGCTCAAGTACGCTTATACCCAATACGATCTGGACCTTGACGCGCGTGGCAGGCAAACCCTGGCAGCCTACGAATCGTTCGACCAGTCACAGAACCGCAGCGTGCCGATCTTCAGTGTCGACAGCGGCCTCTATTTCGATCGTGACACCCAGTGGTTCGGCAAGGACTATCGTCAGAGCCTCGAGCCGCGGCTGTTCTATCTCTATGTGCCGGAAGAGGACCAGGACGACATTCCGATCTTCGACACTGGCGAAAGCACCTTCAGCTACTCCTCGCTGTGGCGTGACAATCGGTTCTCCGGTAAAGACCGCATCGGTGACGCCAACCAGGTATCGCTTGGCGTGACCAATCGCTGGATCGAACCGAACGGGTTCGAGCGCCAGCGCCTGAGCATCGGCCAGGCCTTCTACTTCGAAGACCGCAAGGTCCAGCTGCGCGGCATCGACTATCGCACGCGTTCCAATGCGACCTCGTCGGTATCGCCTTATGCCCTGGAATACATGTACCGCTACAACCGGGACTGGCGCTTCACGTCCACCTTCAACTGGGACCCGGATACTCACAGCACCCGTTCCGGCAGCGCGATGTGGCACTACCAGCCGGCCGACAATCCGAACAAGATCGTCAATATTGGCTACCGCTACCGCAACGACACCGTCCGTTTCGACCAGGCCACGGGTCTGTGGACCTACGGCGGTGACTACGGCACGCCGGGAACACCCGAATACATCAAGGACTACTACAAGATCAACCAGCACGACATTTCCACCATCTGGCCGATCCTGCCACAGTGGAGCGTGATCGCACGCTGGCAGCATGACTACAGCCGCAACCGTACCCTGGAAGCCTTTGGTGGTTTCGAGTACGACAGCTGCTGCTGGAAGCTGCGTCTGATCAACCGCTACTGGATCGATTACGACGAAACCAGTCTCAACCCATCGCAGAACGACGAGCCGGACAACGGCATCTTCCTGCAAATCGTCCTCAAGGGACTCGGCGGCGTCTTCGGCAGCTCGACCGAGACATTCCTCGACGAAGGCATACAAGGTTACCGTGAACGTGAAGATCAAGCTTTCTGATTACCTGCGCCCACTGCTGGTGGGCGCGTTCTTGCTAGGCAATGCCACGCTCGTCGCCTCGGCCGGCGCCGAGGTGCGCGCACTCGACCGTATCGTCGCCATCGTCGATAACGACGTCATCATGCAGAGCCAATTGGACCAGCGCATTCGCGAGGTCGAGCAGACAATCGAGAAGCGCGGCGCCGAAATGCCCCCGCGCGACGTCATGCAGCAGCAGGTGCTCGAGCGCCTGATCACCGAGAACCTCCAGCTGCAAATCGGTGAGCGCTCAGGCATCCGCATCTCGGATGAAGAGCTCAACCAGGCCATGGCCACCATCGCCCAGCGCAACAACATGAGCCTCGACCAGTTCCGCGCCGCCCTCGAGCGCGACGGGCTGAGCCTGGACACCGCCCGCGAGCAGATTCGCCGGGAGATGGTCATCAGCCGCGTGCGTCAACGCCGCATTGCCGAGCGTGTTCAAGTGTCTAACCAGGAAGTGGAAAACTTTCTGGCATCGGACCTGGGCAAGCTGCAGCTTTCGGAGGAATACCGACTGGCCAACATCCTGATTCCCGTGCCGGAATCAGCCGACTCAGCTGCCATCCAGGCCGCGGAGAAAACCGCCCGGGATACTTACGAACAACTGCAGAATGGAGCGGACTTCGCCAAGCTGGCGGTGTCTCGTTCCGCCAGCGAGAACGCACTGGAGGGCGGCGACATGGGCTGGCGCAAAGCCGCTCAGCTGCCTCCGCCGTTCGACACCGAAGTCAGAGCCATGAACGTCGGTGACTTCACCCAACCGGTCCGCACGCCGCCAGGGTTCATTCTGCTCAAAGTGTTGGACAAGCGCGGCGGCGATACCCAGGTACGCGACGAGGTCCATGTCCGTCATATCCTGATCAAGCCGAGCCAGATCCGCAGCGAAGAGGAAAGCCGTCGCCTGGTAGAGCGCCTGCGCGATCGTATACTGGCTGGCGAGAGCTTCGCCGAACTGGCAAAAAATTTCTCTGAAGATCCGGGCTCGGCGCTCAACGGTGGCGACCTGAACTGGATCGATCCGAGTTCGCTGGTCCCCGAGTTCCGCGAAGTCATGGCTAACACCCCGAATGGCCAGCTGTCCGAACCCTTCAAGAGCCCTTTTGGCTGGCATATCCTTGAGGTGCTTGGGCGCCGCGCCACCGACTCCAGCGAGGAGTTCCGCGAGCAACAGGCGTTGTCACTGCTGCGCAACCGCAAATATGAAGAAGAGCTGCAAGCCTGGCTGCGCCAGATACGCGATGAGGCCTACGTCGAAATCAAGATCTGATACCGACTGGGTCGGTGCACGCCACAGCGGGCCTGCCAATTTGGCCGGCCCGTTTTTTTTACCTCTGAAGGCAGATCGACATGACCGTCAAACGCTTCGCCCTGACCCCCGGCGAGCCCGCCGGCATCGGTCCCGACCTCTGCCTGTTGCTCGCGCGCGACAGTCAGCCTCACGTCCTGATCGCCATCGCCAGCATTGAGCTGATGCGTACCCGCTCTACCGAGCTAGGGCTGAACATCACGCTGATCGAGGTGACACCCCTGCACTGGCCGGACCAGCCGGCACCAGCGGGCAGTCTGTATGTCTGGGATACACCTCTGGCCTCTGCCGCAACCAGCGGTCAGCTCAGCCCGACCAACGCCCACTACGTGCTTACCACCCTGCAACGCGCCGGAAAAGGCTGCCTAGATGGCAGTTTCGCCGGGATGATCACCGCGCCAGTGCACAAGGGGGTCATCAACGAGGCGGGTATTCCATTCTCTGGGCACACCGAGTTTCTGGCGGAGCTGACAAGCACTGAGCAGGTGGTGATGATGCTCGCCACCCACGGGCTGCGGGTCGCACTGGTGACCACGCATCTCCCGCTCAAGGAAGTCGCTGACGCCATCACTTCCGAGCGCCTGCAGCGCGTGACACGCATTCTGCACAGCGATCTGGTGGAGAAGTTCGGCATCGCCCATCCCCGTATTCTGGTCTGCGGGCTCAACCCTCACGCTGGCGAGGGCGGGCATCTGGGTCGCGAAGAAATCGAAATCATCGAGCCGACCCTGGAAGCGCTTCGTCGCGAGGGGCTCGACCTGATCGGCCCGCTGCCCGCCGACACTCTGTTCACCCCCAAGCACCTCGATCACTGCGATGCAGTGCTGGCGATGTATCACGACCAGGGATTGCCGGTACTCAAATACAAGGGCTTCGGTGCGGCCGTCAATGTCACCCTCGGTCTGCCGATCGTACGGACTTCGGTCGATCACGGTACTGCGCTGGATCTCGCCGGCACCGGCCGAATCGATACCGGCAGCCTGCAGGTGGCGCTGGAAACGGCCTATCAGATGGCTAGATAGCTGGAAGCTCGGTATGGCGAATAGCTCTATGATGCTGTTCGACGCCTGTCGATGATTCACGCCCCAGCGATGCCAGGTGGATATGAACGTAACATCCGCCCTATTCCACTTGGCCAACGCGGGGTCGATCGCATTCACCGAGCATGGGTTCGAGGCGACGCAAAAAGCGACAGCCACCCCAGCCTGTTAAACTGCGCACCTTTCGCTTCAAGCTTCCTGCTTCAAGCTGCTCCTGGGTACTGCTGTCCATGTCCGAGAACTATCAACACCGCGCGCGAAAGCGCTTCGGTCAGAACTTTCTTCACGATGCTGGCGTGATTCATCGCATCCTGCGCGCCATCCATGCCAAGCAGGGTGAGCGCATGGTGGAGATTGGACCGGGCCAGGGCGCCCTGACCGAAGGCCTGCTCGACAGTGGCGCACACTTGGACGTGGTCGAACTGGACCTGGACCTTATCCCGATCCTCCAGCAGAAATTCGCCTACCGAGACAATTTCTCACTGCATCAGGGCGATGCTTTGAAGTTCGATTTCGCGAAGCTGAGCCGGGAACCGGCGAGTTTGCGCATCGTCGGTAATCTGCCTTACAACATCTCCACACCGCTGATCTTTCATCTGCTCGACCACGCCGCGCTGATCCGCGACATGCATTTCATGCTGCAGAAGGAGGTGGTCGAACGGCTCGCAGCGCAGCCAGGTGGTGGCGACTGGGGACGCCTGTCGATCATGGTGCAGTACCACTGTCGCGTCGAACATCTGTTCAACGTCGGCCCCGGCGCCTTCAACCCAGCGCCGAAGGTGGAATCGGCCATCGTGCGCCTGGTGCCGCATGAGGTACTGCCGCATCCGGCGCGCGACCATCGCCAGCTGGAAACCGTGGTTCGCCAGGCCTTCAATCAGCGTCGCAAGACGCTACGCAATACACTCAAAGGCCTGCTCGATGCAGACGCGATCGCCGCGGCCGATGTCGATGGCAGCCTGCGCCCGGAACAGCTGGATCTCGCGGCGTTCGTAAGATTGTCAGATCAACTTTCCGCCCACAGCTGCGCCCGCGTCTGAAGGCGACCCCATCCACAGGAGACCCCATGCCTGAAGACCAGCGCTACCGGATCGACGTCAGCGTCAGCCCAACCTACCTCGCCGACCAGTCGCAGCCGGAACAAAACCGTTATGCCTTTGCCTACAGGGTAACGATCGAAAACAAGGGCCAGCTCATTGCCCAGCTACTGTCTCGCCACTGGATCATTACCGATGGTGACGGTCAGGTGCAGGAAGTGCGCGGTGCCGGCGTCGTCGGCGAACAGCCGGTGATCGCACCGGGTCAGCGTCACGTCTATACCAGCGGCACGCTGATGACGTCCCGCGTCGGCACCATGCAGGGCAGCTACCAGATGCTCGCCGAAGACGGACACCGCTTCGAAGCCGAGATCGCCCCCTTCCGGCTGGCCGTTCCCGGAGCCTTGCATTGACTACCTATGCTGTCGGCGACCTGCAAGGTTGCCTCGAACCCCTCAGATGCCTGCTGCAGCAGGTCGACTTCAGCCCCTCTCGCGACTGTCTTTGGCTCGCCGGGGATCTGGTCAACCGCGGTCCGCAATCGCTCGAAGCACTGCGTTTCGTACGCGATCTGGGTAGTTCGGGCGTCACGGTGCTGGGCAATCACGATCTGCATCTGCTGGCCGTTGCGCACAATGTCGAGCGGCTGAAAAGATCCGACACGCTCCAGCCGATCCTCGATGCACCCGACCGAGCCGACCTGATCAACTGGCTGCGTCAACAGAAGCTGATCCATCACGATACCGGGCGGGAAACGACCATGGTCCATGCCGGCATCCCGCCGCAATGGACGCTGGCGAAGGCCCTGAGGCGAGCCTCCGAGGTGGAACAGGCATTGCGCGATGACGCCATGCTGCCGCCCTTCCTCGACGGCATGTACGGCAACCAGCCCGCCAAATGGAACAAGGAACTGCACGGCGTGCCGCGGCTGCGCCTGATCACCAACTATTTCACCCGTATGCGCTTCTGCAAAGCCGACGGTACGCTCGACTTGCAAGCCAAGGAAGGACTCGACTCGGCCCCACCGGGCTTCGCGCCCTGGTTCAGCCATCCCACTCGCAAGACCCGTGGCTGCAAGATCATCTTCGGCCATTGGGCTGCACTGGAAGGTCACTGCGACGAGCCCAATGTGTATGCACTGGATACCGGTTGCGTGTGGGGCAACACCATGACTCTAATGAATCTAGACAGCGGAGAAATGCACCGCTGCGATTGCGAGGCGACCCATGACTGACTTCAAACGCATCTCACCGGAGCAGGCCCAGGCGCTGCGCAACAATGGCGGTGTGATCGTCGATATTCGCGACGCGCACAGCTACACCAGCGGTCATATCACCGGCTCGACACATCTCGACAATCAATCCTTGCCGGACTTCATTGCGGCCGCTGATCTCGACCACCCGCTCGTCGTCACCTGCTACCACGGCCACTCCAGCCAGAGTGCCGCCGCCTACCTGATCAACCAGGGCTTCTCCGACGTCTACAGCCTCGACGGCGGCTTCGAGCTGTGGCGCCAGACTTTTCCACAGGACGTCGAGCAAGGCGATCCACAGTAAAAAAACATCGGCCCCGAACGCCGCGCATGGCGCGGCCTTGCGCGGCCAATCCGACGAAACGCAGCGGTAAAAACGTCTCTCTTCCCTTGAATTTGCTGAATCCGAACTATCCTTCAGTTCAGGCCATCCAAACAAATGAAAGCCGTGTACCGGCTACCGGGCCTCAGGTTTTCGACCATTAGGTGTTCGGGGGGACTCCAAGGCCGACAAGTCGGCCGCACCTGAATGCCTGATGACAACACCGGCTCCGAGCATCGTCCGAGGTGAAGTCATGAGCATTTTCAGCCATTTCCAGCAACGATTCGAAGCAACTCGCCAGGAGGAATATTCGCTTCAGGAATACCTCGACCTGTGCAAGGAAGACCGGGGTACCTACGCTACGGCGGCCGAGCGCCTGCTGATGGCGATCGGCGAGCCCGAACTGATCGACACCTCGACTGACCCGCGACTGTCGCGGATCTTTTCCAACAAGGTGATCCGTCGCTATCCCGCGTTCGAGGATTTCCACGGGATGGAAGACTGCATCGATCAGATCGTGTCCTATTTCCGGCATGCCGCGCAGGGGCTGGAAGAGAAGAAGCAGATTCTCTACTTGCTCGGCCCGGTGGGCGGCGGCAAGTCCTCTCTCGCCGAAAAGCTCAAACAGCTCATGGAGCGCGTACCCTTCTATGCGATCAAGGGCTCGCCGGTGTTCGAGTCGCCCCTGGGGCTGTTCAACCCGGCTGAAGATGCACAGATCCTTGAGGAGGACTACGGCATTCCGCGTCGCTACCTCAGCTCGATCATGTCACCCTGGGCGACCAAGCGCCTGCAGGAATTCGGCGGCGACATCAGCCAGTTCCGTGTGGTCAAGCTTTATCCCTCTATTCTCAATCAGATCGCCATTGCCAAGACCGAGCCCGGTGACGAGAACAACCAGGACATTTCCGCCCTGGTGGGCAAGGTGGATATCCGCAAGCTGGAGGAATTCCCACAGAACGATGCCGACGCGTACAGCTACTCGGGCGCCCTCTGCCGTGCCAACCAGGGCATGATGGAGTTCGTCGAGATGTTCAAAGCGCCGATCAAGGTGCTGCATCCGCTGCTGACCGCGACCCAGGAAGGCAACTACAACAGCACCGAAGGCCTCGGCGCGATTCCCTACAACGGCATCCTGCTGGCCCACTCCAACGAGTCGGAGTGGCACACCTTCCGCAACAACAAAAACAACGAAGCCTTCATCGACCGCATCTACATCGTCAAGGTGCCGTACTGCCTGCGGGTCACCGACGAGATCAAGATTTACGACAAACTGCTGTTCAATAGCTCGCTATCCAAAGCCCATTGCGCGCCCGACACGCTGAAAATGTTGGCGCAGTTCTCGGTGCTGAGCCGGCTGAAGGAGCCGGAAAACTCCAACATCTACTCGAAGATGCGGGTCTACGATGGCGAAAACCTCAAGGACACCGACCCCAAGGCCAAGTCGATCCAGGAATACCGTGACACCGCCGGTGTCGACGAGGGCATGAACGGGCTCTCGACCCGTTTCGCCTTCAAGATCCTGTCCAAGGTATTCAACTTCGATCCGCACGAGATCGCCGCCAACCCGGTGCACCTGCTCTATGTGCTGGAACAGCAGATCGAGCAGGAACAGTTCCCTGCCGAGGTGCGCGAGCGCTACCTGCGCTTCATCAAGGAATACCTGGCGCCGCGCTACGTGGACTTCATCGGCAAGGAAATCCAGACCGCCTATCTGGAGTCTTACAGCGAGTACGGCCAGAACATTTTCGACCGTTACGTGCTGTATGCCGATTTCTGGATTCAGGACCAAGAGTACCGCGACCCCGAAACCGGCGAAATTCTCAACCGGGCTGCACTCAACGAAGAATTGGAGAAGATCGAGAAACCAGCTGGCATCAGCAATCCGAAGGATTTCCGCAACGAGATCGTCAATTTCGTACTGCGTGCTCGCGCCAACAACAACGGCAAGAATCCATCCTGGCTCAGCTACGAGAAACTGCGGGTAGTGATCGAGAAGAAGATGTTCTCCAACACCGAGGACTTGCTACCGGTCATCAGCTTCAACGCCAAAGCCAGCAAGGAGGATCAGAAGAAGCACAACGATTTCGTCGTGCGCATGGTCGAACGCGGCTATACCGAAAAACAGGTACGCCTGCTATCGGAATGGTATCTGCGGGTACGTAAATCGCAGTGAGAGCAGCCGGAGCTGGATGGCTGAACGCCGGAAGCACAAGCAAAGCGTGCGCTTGCGGCGTTGTTGGCGCTTCCAGCCTCTGGCTTCCCGCTTGAAGCTGCCCCGGAGGGGCCTATGAGTTACGTGATCGACCGCCGTCTGAACGGCAAGAACAAAAGCACAGTGAATCGCCAACGATTCCTGCAGCGATACCGAGGACACATCAAGAAGGCCGTGGAGGAGGCCGTGGGTCGTCGCTCCATCACCGACATGGAGCACGGCGAGCAGATCAGCATTCCTGGTCGTGACATCGATGAGCCGATACTCCACCACGGTCGCGGCGGGAAGCAGACCATCGTGCATCCCGGCAACAAGGAATTCGTCGCCGGTGAACGCATCCCCCGACCGCAGGGTGGCGGCGCAGGCCAGGGCGCAGGCAAGGCCAGCAACAGTGGCGAAGGCATGGATGACTTCGTGTTTCAGATTACCCAGGAGGAATTTCTCGACTTCATGTTCGAGGACCTGGAGCTGCCCAATCTGGTCAAACGCCACCTGACCGGCACCGACACCTTCAAGACGGTCCGCGCCGGCATCAGCAACGAAGGCAATCCGTCGCGTATCAATATCGTGCGCACGCTGCGCTCGGCCCATGCGCGCCGCATCGCGCTGTCGGGCAGCAGTCGCGCCAAACTGCGTGAGGTGAAGGCCGAACTGGCACGCCTGAAGCTCGAAGAGCCTGCCAATTTCACCGACATCCAGGCCGCCGAGGAAGAAATAGAGCGGCTCAGCGCACGCATTCACCGTGTTCCGTTTCTCGACACCTTCGACCTCAAGTACAACCTGCTGGTCAAGCACCCCAACCCCAGTTCCAAGGCGGTGATGTTCTGTCTGATGGACGTGTCCGGCTCCATGACCCAGGCCACCAAGGACATCGCCAAGCGCTTCTTCATCCTTCTTTATCTGTTCCTCAAGCGGAACTACGACAAGATCGACGTGGTGTTCATCCGCCACCACACCAGCGCCAAAGAGGTCGACGAGGAGGAATTCTTCTACTCGCGGGAAACCGGCGGCACCATCGTCTCCAGCGCATTGAAAATGATGCAGGAGATCATGGCCGAGCGTTATCCGGCTAACGAGTGGAACATCTACGCCGCGCAGGCTTCGGACGGCGATAACTGGAACGACGATTCGCCGATCTGCAGAGACATCCTGGTCAACCAGATCATGCCGTTCGTCCAGTATTTCACCTATGTCGAAATCACCCCTCGCGAACATCAGGCGCTGTGGTACGAATATAACCAGGTGGCCGAAGCCTTCGGTGACTCGTTCGCCCAGCAGCAACTGGTGACCGCGGGAGACATCTATCCGG
The DNA here is from genome assembly GCF_047225135.1 of Pseudomonas sp. YJ42. Lineage (NCBI taxonomy): Bacteria > Pseudomonadati > Pseudomonadota > Gammaproteobacteria > Pseudomonadales > Pseudomonadaceae > Pseudomonas > Pseudomonas sp. YJ42. The sequence goes on from NZ_CP178378.1 coordinate 2,370,583, forward strand.
TGTTTCGCGAGCTTTTCCAGCGGCGCATGGCTAGCTGAGGTACGCAGCATGAAACGACAGCCCATTTCCACCGGCTCGGAATGGACCTTCGAGCTGATCCGCGCCTACGACCGCGAGATCGGTCGCATCGCTGAGCGCTATGCGCTGGACACCTACCCAAACCAGATCGAAGTCATCACGGCCGAACAGATGATGGATGCCTACGCGTCGGTAGGCATGCCGCTCGGCTATCACCACTGGTCCTACGGCAAACATTTTCTCAGCACTGAAAAATCCTATACCCGAGGCCAAATGGGCTTGGCGTACGAGATCGTGATCAACTCCGATCCGTGTATCGCCTATCTGATGGAAGAGAACACCATCACCATGCAGGCGCTGGTGATTGCCCATGCCAGCTACGGCCACAACAGCTTTTTCAAGGGCAACTACCTGTTCCGCACCTGGACCGACGCCAGCTCGATCATCGATTACCTGGTGTTTGCCAAGCAGTACATCATGCAGTGCGAGGAACGCCACGGCATCGATGCAGTGGAGGATCTGCTCGACTCCTGTCATGCGCTGATGAACTATGGTGTCGATCGCTACAAGCGCCCCTACCCGATTTCTGCCGAGGAAGAACGACGGCGGCAGAAGGATCGCGAAGAGCACCTGCAAAAGCAGATCAACGACCTTTGGCGAACGATTCCAAAATTTGGTGAAAAAGGCGACGAGCGCAAACGCGACCAGCGCTTCCCGGCCGAACCGCAGGAGAACATCCTCTACTTCATCGAGAAACACGCACCGTTGCTGGAGCCCTGGCAGCGAGAGGTGGTGCGAATCGTGCGCAAGATCGCCCAGTATTTCTATCCACAGCGCCAGACCCAGGTGATGAACGAAGGCTGGGCGACCTTCTGGCATTACACCTTGCTCAACGATCTGTACGACGAAGGACTGGTAACCGACGGCTTCATGATGGAGTTTCTCCAGTCGCATACCAGCGTGATTTATCAACCCGGTTTCGACAGCCCCTACTACAGCGGCATCAATCCCTACACCCTGGGGTTCGCCATGTATCAGGATATTCGCCGGATCTGCGAAAAACCCACGGAAGAAGACAAGCGCTGGTTCCCGGATATCGCCGGTAGCGACTGGCTGACCACCGTGAAATTCGCAATGAACAACTTCAAGGATGAGAGCTTCATCCTGCAATTCCTGTCACCGAAGGTCATTCGCGACCTCAAACTGTTCAGCATCCTCGATGATGATCACAAGGACGAGCTGCTGGTCCCTGCCATCCATGACGAGAATGGCTATCACGCCATCCGCGAATTACTGGCGGCGCAGTACAACCTGGGCAATCGCGAACCCAACGTTCAGGTCTGGAGCGTTGATCGTCGCGGCGATCGGTCGCTGACCCTGCGTCATCAGCAACACGACCGCAAACCCCTGGGCAGCTCGACCGATGAGGTGCTCAAGCACCTGCACCGGCTCTGGGGCTTCGATGTGCATCTGCAATCGATGCAAGACGACAAGCTGGTCACGACTCATCACATGCCGCCGAGGGTCGTCGACCCGGAGGCCGAAGGCAAATTCCCCGGCATGAATCTGGCGCTACCACCGATCTGATCGACTCGGCGCAGTGCCCCTCAGGAGCCTCGCGGCTTGCTGCCGCGAGGCTTTCGTTTATCCTCCGCCGGAACGGAGGACTACATGCAGATCTACAAAGTCGGCGGAGCGGTACGTGATCGGTTGCTGGGACGGCCCGTCACCGAGGTGGATTGGGTGGTGGTCGGATCCAGCGCCGAGGAAATGCAGGCCAAGGGCTTTCGCCCGGTGGGCGCGGACTTCCCGGTGTTTCTGCACCCTGCTACCGGCGAGGAATACGCGCTTGCCCGCACGGAGCGCAAGAGCGGACGCGGCTACGGCGGTTTCACCTTCTACGCCAGCGCTGACGTCACGCTCGAGGAAGACCTCGCCCGCCGCGACCTGACCATCAATGCCATGGCCGAGGATGAGCGGGGTCATCTGATCGATCCCTACGACGGCCAGGCCGACCTGGCCGCGCGCCAGCTCAGACACGTGTCCCCCGCCTTTGCCGAAGATCCCTTGCGGGTGCTGCGCGTGGCGCGCTTCGCCGCCCGCTATGCCGAACTCGGTTTCAGCGTCGCCGCTGAAACCCAAGCGCTGATGCGACAGCTCGCCGAATCGGGGGAGCTCCAGGCGCTGACACCGGAGCGTAGCTGGAAAGAAATCTCGCGCGCGCTAATGGAGCCCCGCCCCGATGTGTTCGTGCAGGTGCTGCGCGATTGCGGCGCCCTGAAGGAGCTTTTCCCGGAGATCGATGGATTATTCAGCGTGTCGCAACCGCGCTCAGGTAACGCTGAAGCCACCCTCGGTGATCACGTGCTCGAGGTGCTGCGGCAGAACGCAATGCACGCACAACCGCTGACGGTGCGTTGGGCCTGCCTGCTGCAGCATCTGGGCGGGACGGTAGTGGATGACCGGGATCCGCCGGCCGACAAGGCGGGCCTGCCGCTGATCGCAGCGCTCAGCGCTCGATACAAGGTTCCACGCGATTGCCAGGATCTGGCCATGCTGGCCGGGGAGTTTTGCCCGTGCGCGCACCGGGCACCGGAGCTGCCCGCCCAGGCGCTGTTCGAAATGCTTCAGCACTTCGACATCTACCGTCGTCCGGAGCGCTTCGAGCAGTTCATTGCCGCCTGCGAGATGGATGCGCGTGGCCGCGCCGCCCCCGAACCTACCGACTACCTTCAGGCCGACTACTTGCGCGGCGCGGCCGAGGCGGCTCGCGGCGTACAGGCGAAACCACTGATCGAGCAGGGTTATCAGGCAGCGGAACTGGGCGAGGCGCTCAAACGCGCACGTTTGCTGGCCGTGCAGGCCTATCAGCGGAGGCAGCAGAGCAACGCTGGCGAAGCACCGAGCGACCCGAACAGCGGCTAGCTGATCACAGCCGCCTTCAGGTGTCTGCGCGAGGCGCTGACGCTATCAGCGCCATAGGCGTCAGCTGCGTGCCTTTCCACTGGAACGGCACCGGCCAGAGCTGCTGCTCGATGGTCGAATCGCGCCACAGCTCGGCGAAGCTCCGCCCCGCACGCGGATGCATCACATCTGGCGCCAGTAGCGCCAGTGGCCAGAGCACGAAGGCATTTTTCAGCGTCTCTGGACGCGGCAGTTCCAAGCCATTGAAATTGCCCGTCAGGTCGCCGTACATCAATACATCGATGTCCAGCGGTAGACCTTTTCGGTCAGGCGCGTAGCGGCCGTTGTCCGCCTCGATGAACTTGAGCCGACGATCCAGCTCCATCAACGGCAGTTCGGTGGTTCCGGACACGACCAGATTGTAGAAATTGTCGCCCTTGTAGCCCACTGCGAGGCTTTCGAAGACGGCAGAGCAACGCATGTCGCCAAGCAGTTGCGCCAGCGCATCGAGACCGGCAGTCAGATTCTGCTCGCGCTTGTTATTGCTGCCCAGCCCTAGCAGTACACGAGTCAGCGACATCCGCGTTCGATCTCCACGCCCAGCGCCGAAGCGCGTGTATTGACGCCCGGTTTGGTGACCCGCAGCCGCAGCCAGGGGATGCCGAACTGGCTCATCAGGTCAGCAGCCAGCCGCTCGGCAAAGGTCTCCACCAGCTCGAAGCGCGAAGCCTGCGCGAACCGATCGATGGCGGCAGTCACTTCTGCATAGTCCAGGGCCTTATCCAGCTCGTCATTTTCCGCGGCGGGACGAATGTCCCAGCCGAGGGTCAGATCCAGACGCAGGCACTGTCGAATGCCACGCTCCCAATCATAGGCGCCGATCAGCGTATCCACTTCCAGCCCCTCGATGAAAACTGTATCCACGCAACTCTCTCCCACGACACGACAACTTCGGTGCGCGCCGTTAGACTCAGGAGCTCCCTGCCCCGGATGGATGCCATGTTCTGGCAACTGACACTACTCGCCTATCTGACCGGTTCGCTGTCGTTCGCCATTCTACTAAGTCGCCTGACCGGTGCACCCGATCCGCGAGCCAGTGGCTCCGGTAATCCCGGCGCCACCAATATGCTGCGACTCGCCGGCAGACGCCTGGCAATCGGCACCTTATTCGGCGACCTGCTCAAGGGGCTTCTGCCAGTGTTGCTCGCCCAAGCGCTAGGCCTACCTATCGAACAACAAGCCTGGATTGCCCTCGCGGCAGTGCTGGGCCATCTGTATCCGCTGTATTTTCGTTTTCGTGGCGGCAAGGGCGTTGCCACTGCCGCTGGCGCCTTGCTCGGATTGAACCCGCCGACCGCATTGCTGGCTCTGACCATCTGGCTGGTGGTATTCAAGATAACCCGAACCAGCTCACTGGCCGCACTTGCCGCACTACCGCTCTGCCTGCCGCTGCTGGCCTGGCAACAGCCTGACGCGTTCTTGCCCATGGCGCTACTAGCCGCCCTGATCGCCTGGCGTCATCGGAGCAATCTGCGCGACCTGTTCGCCGGCACAGAGCGGCATTTCTAAGCGACAAGCCGTTCATACCGCCGCGAGTGTCTCCATCGGCCAGCGCGCCTGAACGGAAATCTCCGGCCCGTCCTGCTGCCCTGCCAGCAAGCGCTGACAACCGGCATACGCGATCATCGCACCATTGTCGGTACAGAAGCGGGGCCGCGCATAAAACACCTGGCCCTTCAGCTCACCGAGCATTCCTTCGAGGCTCTGACGTAGCGCCAGATTGGCGCTCACGCCACCGGCGATCACCAAATTCTTCAGGCCCGTCTGCTGTAGAGCGCGTCGGCATTTGATGGTCAGCGTTTCGACCACCGCTTGCTGGAAGGCCAGCGCGATATCGCAACGCGTCTGCTCACCATCGTCGCCAGCGTTACGGCATTGCTGCCAGGTCGTAAGGGTCGAGGTCTTTAGGCCGCTGAAACTGAAATCCAGCCCGGGCCGATCGGTCATGGGGCGGGGAAAGACGAAGCGGCCCGGCGTACCGCGCTCGGCGAGTAGCGCGATTTCGGGACCTCCGGGATAACGCAGCCCCATCAGCTTCGCCGTCTTGTCGAACGCCTCACCGGCCGCATCGTCCACCGACTCGCCCAGCAGCTCGTAGCGACCAATCCCGTCGACTCGAACCAGTTGCGTATGCCCGCCGGACACCAGCAGCGCGACGAACGGAAACGCTGGCGGCTGCTCTTCGAGCATTGGCGCCAAGAGGTGCCCTTCCATATGATGCACGCCGACCGCCGGCACACCCCAGGCAAACGCCATCGCCTGCGCGCAGGAGGCCCCGACCAGCAACGCACCGACCAGGCCAGGACCAGCGGTGTAGGCCACCGCATCGATCTGACTCGCCTCGCGGTCGGCTTCGGCGAGCACCTGGCGGATCAGTGGCAGCATCCGCTTGACGTGATCGCGCGAGGCCAGCTCCGGCACCACCCCACCATAGACGCGGTGAAGGTCGATCTGACTGAACAGAGCGTCGGCCAACAGGCCGCGCTCACTGTCGTACAGCGCGACACCGGTCTCGTCGCATGAAGTTTCCAGCCCCAGCACCAGCATGGGTACAACCTTCCAGAGAAGCGAATGAAGCCGTGCATATTAATCGTCGCAAGCGCCGACCGACCAGCGCTTTTCGCTAAGGGGGCTTTGCATTCCATGCGGCAAGGCGTTAACATCCGCAACCCTTAAAACCAGCGTGCTCGCGATATTTGCCGAAGCGCGTTGTAACCGGTAAACAAGTGAAGGTACGTCCTGGATGCCCAACGTTAAAGTTAAAGAGAACGAACCATTCGACGTAGCTCTGCGTCGCTTCAAGCGTTCTTGCGAAAAAGCCGGTGTTCTGGCTGAAGTCCGCAGCCGTGAGTTCTACGAAAAGCCCACTGCCGAGCGCAAGCGTAAAGCTGCTGCCGCAGTCAAGCGTCACGCCAAGAAAGTGCAGCGCGAACAGCGCCGCAGCGTTCGCCTGTACTGATCCAGTACAACTGAAGCTGCATCAAGCCCGGCATATGTCGGGCTTTGCATTGAAATAGACTCCGCTTCGCCAGCTGGCGAATGGCCGGAGTTTTTTTCATTCCGGCCCGAACACCGCGAGCGTATTCTCATACCCCTATGGCCGGCTTGATCCCGCAATCATTCATTGATGACCTGCTCAACCGCTCCGACATTGTCGAGGTGGTGAGTTCGCGCATCCAATTGAAAAAAGCGGGCAAGAACTACACCGCTTGCTGCCCGTTCCACAAGGAAAAGACCCCATCCTTCAGCGTCAGCCCCGACAAGCAGTTCTATTACTGCTTCGGCTGCGGCGCTGGCGGCAATGCGCTCGGCTTCATCATGGATCACGACAGCCTGGAGTTCCCCCAGGCCGTCGAGGAATTGGCCAAGCGCGCCGGCATGGAGGTTCCTCGCGAGGAAAGCGGACCGGGGCGCAAGCCGCGTCAGCCCGTAGACTCGCCGCTCTACCCGCTGCTTGAGGCCGCCGCCGAATATTACCGCCAGGCCCTCAAGGGACACCCGGCCCGCAAGGCTGCCGTGGAATATCTCAAGGGGCGCGGATTGTCCGGGGTTATCGCCAGGGATTTCGGCCTCGGCTTCGCACCGCCCGGCTGGGACAACCTGATGAAACACCTGGGCGGCGATACCCTCCAGCAGAAGGCGATGATCGACGCCGGCCTGCTGATCGAAAACGCCGAAACCGGCAGGAGCTACGACCGCTTCCGCGACCGAGTGATGTTTCCGATCCGCGATAGCCGTGGCCGCGTCATTGCCTTTGGCGGTCGTGTACTGGGCGACGATAAGCCAAAGTATCTGAACTCCCCGGAAACACCAGTGTTCCACAAAGGCCAGGAGCTGTATGGCCTCTACGAAGCCCGCAAGGCCAACCGCGACCTGGACGAGATCATGGTTGTCGAAGGCTACATGGATGTGATCGCATTGGCCCAACAGGGTCTGCGCAACGCCGTTGCCACACTCGGCACCGCCACCAGCGACGAGCATCTCAAGCGCCTATTTCGTATCGTGCCGAGCGTGCTGTTCTGCTTCGACGGAGATGCTGCCGGGCGCAAGGCCGCCTGGCGCGCTCTGGAGTCGACGCTGCCAAACCTGCAAGATGGCCGTCGCGCACGCTTTTTGTTTTTGCCCGAAGGCGAAGATCCAGACACCCTGGTGCGCAGCGAAGGCACCGATGCCTTCATGGCACGGATACAGCAACAGGCCCAACCCCTGGCCGACTACTTCTTTCAGCAGCTCAGCGAAGAAGCCGATCCGCGCTCGCTGGAAGGCAAGGCCCACCTGGCCACGCTTGCGGCGCCGCTCATCGAGAAGATTCCCGGCGCCAACCTGCGCGCACTGATGCGCCAGCGCCTCGGCGAAATAACGGGCTTGCACAGCGAAGCTCTGCAACAGATGAGCACGGCATCACCAAGCGCCGCTCCAGAATACGATGACAGCATCTATTACGACACGGGCTCCGGGAATGACGAAGGCGATTACTACGCACCACCGGAAGCTACCCAACCGAAGCGCAGCGACAATAAAGAATGGAAGAAAGACTGGAAAAAACCCGGTCAGCGTCCAGACTTCAAGTCACGCAAACCGAGAACGCCCGCCACGGTAGAACCGCCGGCGCTGACCACTTTGCGGACACTACTGCACCATCCAGAGCTTGCCCAGAAAGTCGAAGATGCCAGCCATTTCGCAGCAGAAGATGACACTTATGCGCAACTCCTTGTCGCGCTCCTTGGAACACTGCAAAAGAATCCCAAGCTGCGCAGCCTGCAGTTGATCGCACGCTGGCACGGAACCGACCAAGGGCGCCTTTTACGCGCACTTGCCGAGAAAGAATGGCTGATCTCGGCCGATAACCTTGAACAACAGTTTTTCGACACCATAACAACCCTGGCCGCCAGGCAACGCGAGCGCAGCCTCGAATCGTTGCTCCGCAAAGCTCGTCAGGGAGAACTCAGCGCGGAGGAGAAAGAACAGCTGCGCAACTTGTTAAATCGCAACTCAACACCCGCTATATCGACCTCAACTGGCGCGTGAGGTCCTTGCTCGGCTATAATGGTCAGCTTGTTTTCAACCCGCCAGAACCGTCAGTGGATAGGGTTATATGTCCGGAAAAGCGCAACAGCAGTCCCGTCTCAAAGAATTGATCCAGCGTGGCCGTGAGCAGGGGTACCTGACTTACGCCGAGGTCAATGACCACCTACCGGAGGATATTTCCGATCCGGAACAGGTGGAAGACATCATTCGCATGATCAACGACATGGGTATCAATGTATTCGAGGTCGCCCCGGATGCCGATGCCCTGTTGCTGGCCGAAGCCGATACCGATGAAGCCGCAGCCGAAGAAGCCGCAGCAGCGCTTGCCGCTGTCGAAACCGACATCGGCCGCACCACAGATCCCGTGCGCATGTACATGCGCGAAATGGGCACCGTCGAACTGCTGACCCGCGAAGGCGAAATCGAAATCGCCAAACGCATCGAGGAAGGCATTCGCGAAGTGATGAGCGCAATCGCCCACTTTCCGGGCACCGTAGACAGCATTCTCGCCGACTACGAGCGCGTCACCACCGAAGGCGGCCGTCTGTCCGACATCCTCAGTGGCTATATCGACCCTGACGACGACGGCGCCGCCGGCCCGCAACAGGAAGTCGAACCCGCCACTCCGCAGACAGCGGCAAAGCCGGCTGCAGATGACAAGGACGACGACGAAGAGGACGACTCCGACAGCGAGGAAGAGGAAGGCGATGGCGGTCCGGATCCGGAAGTCGCTCGCGTTCGCTTCGGCGCGGTTGCTGAGCAACTTGAAGCCGCCAAGAAAGCGCTGAAGAAGCACGGCCGCGGCAGTCAGCAAGCGACCGACGCGCTGCAGGAGCTGGCCACGCTGTTCATGCCGATCAAGCTCATCCCCAAGCAATACGATGCGCTGGTCGAACGCGTACGCAGCGCCCTGGGCCAGGTTCGCGCCCAGGAACGCGCCATCATGCAGATCTGCGTGCGTGACGCGCGCATGCCTCGCGCCGATTTCCTGCGTCAGTTTCCGAACAACGAGACCGACCTGGGTTGGGCCGATCAGTTGGCTAGCGGCAAAAGCAAGTACGCCGAAGCCATCGCCGCACGCAAGGAAGATATCCAGCGTTGCCAGGAAAAGCTGCTCGCACTCGAAGAAGAATGCGCACTGCTGATCACTGACATCAAGGACATCAACCGTCGCATGTCCATCGGTGAGGCCAAGGCTCGCCGGGCGAAGAAAGAAATGGTCGAGGCTAACCTGCGTCTGGTTATCTCCATCGCCAAGAAGTACACCAATCGCGGCCTGCAATTCCTCGACCTGATTCAGGAAGGCAACATCGGCCTGATGAAAGCGGTGGATAAGTTCGAATACCGCCGCGGCTACAAGTTCTCGACCTACGCCACCTGGTGGATTCGCCAGGCGATCACTCGCTCCATTGCCGACCAGGCGCGGACCATCCGCATCCCCGTGCACATGATCGAGACGATCAACAAGCTCAATCGCATCTCTCGTCAGATGCTGCAGGAAATGGGTCGCGAACCCACACCCGAGGAGCTTGGCGAGCGCATGGAAATGCCCGAGGACAAGATCCGCAAGGTACTGAAGATCGCCAAAGAGCCGATCTCCATGGAAACCCCTATCGGTGACGACGAAGACTCGCATCTGGGCGACTTCATTGAAGACTCCGCCATGCAATCGCCGATCGACGTGGCGACCGTGGAGAGCCTCAAGGAAGCCACTCGCGAAGTGCTCTCCGGCCTCACTGCCCGTGAAGCCAAGGTACTGCGCATGCGCTTCGGCATCGACATGAACACCGACCACACCCTCGAGGAAGTCGGCAAACAGTTCGATGTCACCCGCGAGCGGATCCGCCAGATAGAAGCCAAGGCGCTACGCAAGCTGCGCCACCCGACGAGAAGCGAGCATTTGCGCTCCTTCCTCGACGAGTAAAACCAGAACCCCCGGCCCGTGCCGGGGGTTTTGCATTCAAGGCCAGACAAAACAACGACGTACGCTCAGCTTCGCTTGGCGCATCAGCAGCAGCACCGGTATAATCCGCCGGCCTCTGAGGGCCTATAGCTCAGTTGGTTAGAGCAGAGGACTCATAATCCTTTGGTCCACGGTTCGAGTCCGTGTGGGCCCACCAAAAAAATCAAAGAGTTAGGCCAGCTTTTCGTAGCTGGCCTTTTCTTTTTCTGGTCCGAAAATATTTTTACGGGTACCGCTTTCTTAGCCAGGCGTAGGGACGTCGGCGAGCAAGGCATCCCCCGCTGCGACGTCTAAGACGCCTGTGGGCTCCCGGGCTTGCCACCCACGAAAAGTACGCCCACCACCGAGCGGGCGTGGAGTGCCAAGCGTCACTACATCCCTGCTGAGCGTCTGCAAGCGCAACGCGAACACCTGGGCTGGCAGTTGCTGACCAACTACGTGGTGCGCAATGCTGACTGCCACTCGAAGAACATCGCGCTGTTTTACACCTCGCGTGCTGATGCTGCCCTGACCCAGTCTATGGCCTTAAGCTTACCCACGCTTCGCCAGCAGCCGCTGGCTTGTCCAGCTGCGGGGGATCTGGCCGATTAGCTGCGCATTATGGTTTCAGTCTCCGTTGCCAGTAATTCAGAGCGACCGGTCACCTCTCGGCTGTGCTCCGGCTTGCACGGTCCTGACTAACCTGTTTCTTCGATAGCGGTATCCACGCCGTGAACATGCGGAGCGGCTTTGGGGTTGCGCAATGTCTCCATGCCTTTTGATCCAGACATGCACCATATGTTTGGCTACATCACGCCAGGCGGGCTCGTTTTCGCGGCTTCGATAACTTCATTGCCGACCTCTACCGCGGACTCGCAGGGTTGCTCAACCATGGCAGCCTACTTGCTCGGGGGAATGCTCAGCACGGCTTTGAGAAAGGTTTCCAATGATCGACCCGGTGTACAGGTTTGTCTTCCGCCTATGAGGGAGAAATGGCATCGTGGCCTGGCGCGACTATTACCCGCTCTGCCAGATGCTTAAAGCAGACAGTGATCATTGCCACAATTTAGCGAAGGCGACAAAAGCTGGGCGGACGACACGCGTATACGCTTAGTCAGCTCGTCAATGACATATACGGCGGGGACGTATTCAGCAAAACCCCATAACGAGGAAAGCGCCCCATATGCTACGGAAAGCACTTTGCGTCATCGGCTTAATGCTGCAGCTGGCGGGATGTGAAACAGTCGTGTCCGGTGGAGTGGTCGGTAGCTGCGCAATGCGGCCCGAACCGACCCTGCTGCCGGAGGCCTTGCCAACCGCCAAAGTCGGAGTCCCGTACAGCGTACAGCTCAGCGTGACCAATACTTCTTCACCTGTCCACGGCATCTATGTAAGTGACGCCCACCCCTTACCCGATGGACTGAGTATCCATCACCAAAACCGCGAACCGACTGGGCACATCAACGGCACTCCGATCAAGGCTGGCGCCTATGAAGTGCATATATCCGCCGGCACCTATGGCACCCAGTGCGCCGGCCTCAGGGCACGTCGCGTCTACACGCTTGAAGTTGCGGAATAACCGCCCCAGTGCGCCAACCAGAACGTGGCGCACGTCTACAAAATAAAGCGAAGAAATAGTAAAACCCATGAATAACCTTCGACGCACCTCTCTCATAGGCCTGGCCGTTCTGCCACTGGTTGCCCTGGGACTTTATTCTGCTGCTACCCGAATTGATCCCAACCCCAGCATGCCGTGGGCGAGCCGCTCGATGAGCTAAACGGCGTAGCCATTTACTACAACGGTGGGGTCACACGGTGCGAGGCCGTAACCTGACGCAGGACGGCTACAACCTGGGCCTTCGCTATCAGTGCGTTGAGTTCGTCAAACGCTACTACTTCGAGCGCCACGGCCACCGTATGCCGGACAGCTACGGGCATGCCAAAGACTTCTTCGATCCACAGGTCGGTGACGGCGCCCTGAATGCCAGGCGCGGCCTGTTGCAATTCACGTACCGCGCCGCCGCAAGCGGACGACCTGCTGGTATATCGAGAATGACCGGGTGCAGGGTTGGCTCCGGCTGCCTGCAGCGAATGAGCAAATCCCAACGCTCGATCAACCCGTCGGGTTGATGCACTAGCCACGCCGTGCCGGATTCGCAGACGTGAGTTCCGGGCTTGTGGATTAGACAGTGAGCCGAATAGCCGGCATTATCGACTCATCAAATGAGCCGAATAAGCTCGCTAATCGGCTCACAGACGAGCAGCCCTCATGAATGACCCGCTCTGGATTTGGCAGCAACCCAACTGGCCGCAATTCAGCTGGCAAGCCGAACCGCTAGCCCCGCTGCTGCGCGCGTGCGCCCAGGCTCAGGGCCGCCTACTCGGGATGCTCGGCGCTGTGGGTAGTGACACCGAGGTGCAGAGCAGCCTGGATGCCATGCTGCAGAACATCGTCACCTCATCCGCCATTGAGGGTGAGCAGCTGAATGTCGGCTCGGTGCGCTCATCACTGGCACGGCGCCTGGGGCTGAACGAAGAAGGCCGCACCACCTCTCGATCCGAAGGCCTGGCGGAACTAATGCTCGATGCCACCCGCGCCTATCAGCCGCCGCTCGATCTACAGCGGTTGTTCACATGGCATGGTTGGTTGTTCCCCAGCGATGACCACCTGCTGACCCGCCCGCTACGCATCGGCATGCTGCGCGGCGAAGAACCCATGCAGGTAGTTTCCGGCAGGCTCGACCGCCCTACTGTGCATTTCGAGGCTCCACCCCGCGCCGGGCTGGAGGAGCAACTAGACGATTTCCTTGCCTGGTTCGAGAGCAGCCGCAGCGATGCCAGCCTCGACCCGTTCCTAAGGGCCGGCATTGCGCACTTTTGGTTCGTTACGCTGCACCCCTTCGATGACGGTAACGGCCGCCTTACGCGCGCCATCACCGACCTGGCACTGGTTCAGGGCGAGCAGCAGGCCATCCGTTTTTACGCCATGTCGGCGAGCATCCTCGACGACCGCGCCGGCTATTACCGCATCCTGGAAGCGAGCCAGAAAGGCACGCTGGATATCACCGCCTGGCTGCAGTGGTTCCTCGCAACGCTGCTCAAGAGCCTGGAGCAGGCCCTTGCTCGTATCGACCGCGTGCTGGTCAAGACGCGCTTCTGGCAGGCTCACCGTAGCCAAGCCTTGTCTGCCGAGCAGATCAAAGTGCTTAACCGCCTACTCGATGGCGGCGAGAGAGGTTTCGAGAACGGCATCAGCGCCGCCCAATACCAGGCCGTGGCCAAGGTCTCGAAGGCCACCGCCACGCGTCATCTGAGCGATCTTGTCGAGAAGGGCTGCCTTTCACGACTACCAGGGGGCGGGCGCAGCACGCGGTACCAAATACAGCACTCGGCAAACGCTCACGGCTAACCCCGAAGCGACAAAGCAGAGCAGCACATCGGGCTCGTCGTAATGCTGTAGTGCCATTACGCCAGGTTTCGGTACTATCCGGTTAATTCTGGATTACTAGGACAGGAAATGGACTTCACTCCGATCATCGCGCAGGTCTGGGGCACACTCGGTTGGGTTATCCCGCTGATGCTGCTGATCGGTCTGCTCAAATCGCCTTGGGCCAAGGGCCATATCGGCGAACTCCTGGTGCGGCTGTTTGCCCATTGGCGGCTGGATAAGCAGACCTACCGCCGCCTGCACAACGTCACCCTGAACACGCCTGACGGCACCACGCAGATCGACCACGTATTCCTCTCGCCCTACGGCATCTTCGTGCTGGAAACGAAGAACATGAGCGGCTGGATCTTCGGCAGCGAGAAGCAGGCGCAGTGGACGCAGAAGCTTTACAAACGCACCTTCAAATTCCAGAACCCGCTTAGGCAGAACTACAAACACCTCAAGGCTCTGGAAGCCACCCTTGGCGTCAGCCCTGAGCACCTGCACTCGGTCATCACCTTTGTCGGCGGCAGTACCTTCAAGACCGAAGTGCCGGCCAACGTGACCCAGGGCATTGGCTTTATCCGCTATATCAAGTCATTCCAACAGCCGCTATTCAGCGAGGCTGAAGTCGACGCCATGCTGCAAGCCCTACAAAACGGCCGCCGCGCGCCGACGCTCGCCACCCAGCGCGAGCACGTGCAAAACCTCAAACGCCGTAGCGATCCGACAGCCGAGCGGGAGTGTCCGAAATGCGGCAGCGCGCTGCTGATCCGTACCGTGAAATCAGGGGCGAAAGCGGGGCAGCAGTTTTGGGGATGCTCGGCTTTTCCCAAGTGCCGGACGATGCAAAGTTTTGAGCGTTGTAGCAGGGAGACCATCAAGAAGCCCGCGTTCAAAATAGATCTATACATTTTTCTTATTGCCTTCATCGCAACGAAGGCAAGTGATTCCTCGAAGGAAACCTCGAAAGGAGTAGCAACATGGCAGTACCACTGGATGGCGTGCTGAGTCAGGCCCAGCGCGAGAGCTTGGAAATTGTCAGCTTCATTTTCCATATTATCGACTCAGATTCTGAGGGGGATGAAGACGTCGTTTTTCTCGACGAAGTACAACTGCAGGCTGCCCAAAAGAAGTTCTTCCTGGATCGGCTACGTGATATCGCGGAAGGCACGCAATATGTTTTCAAGCAGGACGCCGTACACCTGAAAGAGAAGTGCCAGCAACTGCTCGATGCTCCAGATAGGTTCATTGAGTTTTCACGCCAGATCACCACAGATTTTTCTGGCCGCCACCAAGGACAAATGTCAGCTGGCGTATTCATCGTGTCCACGGTGAAGTACCTAGCGGCTGCACATGATTGGAGGCAGTTAGTTTTCCTAGTGAAAATGGACAAGCAACCCTCGTTTACTTACAGCTACGAGGAAAAGGATGGTCGAAGAGTTGCTGTCATCAATGAGGTTCAAAACTCTCTTAATGAGAACAAAAACGCCATTCAGAAAAGCGCCCTGATAGATGTATCCGACCAGTTCGCATGGGATGCGCTAGCTTTTGACCGAGTGAAGAAACCGGGGTTGAGTGACTACTTTAGAGCTTTTCTCGGGGTAACAGAGCGCCAGCAGGACGCTGTATTAACGAGGGTGGCCCATAATCAGGTACGAAAATGGGCTAAAAAGCTGACAGCTGAACAGCTACCACCGGGGGAGGATATGAATACCTTTGCGGGCAGGTCGCTCAACTATCTCAATGACCATGACACTTTTGACACAGACGATTACCTCAACGCGGTGGTACGCGACGAAGATGCTGATCGTAAGGCAGTACTGATGGGGTCTTTGCGGGAGGCTCTTGCCGAAACTGGCGTCGCAGGGCAACAATTCCGCCCCCAGCCCGGATCTTTGCGTACCAGAGAGCGAAAGCAGGTCTATCAAACGCTTGAGGGCGTCACCATTTCTTTTGAAGGTAGTGCCGAAGCGGTTGGTATGGCTATCGAGCCGCTAGGCAATGGTCGAGCCCGAGTTACGATTGAAACGAATCGGCTGGATGCCAAAGGTTGAGGAATCATGCCCGCTATAGCGGATCTACTTACAGCGACACTTGAACTGCGTGGCCATGCTACG
Source organism: Pseudomonas sp. YJ42 (assembly GCF_047225135.1). Lineage (NCBI taxonomy): Bacteria > Pseudomonadati > Pseudomonadota > Gammaproteobacteria > Pseudomonadales > Pseudomonadaceae > Pseudomonas > Pseudomonas sp. YJ42. The sequence continues at coordinate 2,386,082 of NZ_CP178378.1, forward strand.
CAGTTCTTCGATGAGAGCTTTCGCCTAACGGTGGAGGGCGAGTCGTTGAGTGGGGACGTGAAAGCAGCTCTTCAACAGATCGATAGCCTAGCCAGACAACTCGGCATTGACACACCTACTGTCATGATCTCTGGTAAGGCAGTGGATACGGCCGAACTGGCATCAGATACTTTTGATGACGAGCCATGGACGCTGATCTTTGGAAAGTCTCCGCTCGCTCAGAAAATGTGCGTCAGGGACGACGAAAATACGTTGTTGTTTTTCACAACTGAGGGCTTCCTAGAATGGGCGGGTCGTATCGATCCGTTCCAATACCCAAGTAGAAATGAACCCGATTTGGCTCGCCCGACGACGATTCGAGTCAACGGACTGGCTGCTGCATTTGGCGGCCCATTACTTTGGGTGTTACCGCCAACGGAACAGACCGCAGGCATCCCAGCCAACAAACTGCCTGATCAGTCCGATGTCCATGGGTTGATTCACACCAATGCAATGAAGCCTCTCCGGGTTTGCCCAAGCGCCTATGCGCTAACTTGGGGGGATATCAGCAGTCCTGCGGCGAAGCCTCTGATTCTCCTGAGTGCATGCGTACTAGCTGCATGCCTAGTTCAAGAGCTGAAGCACACTGACGATGGCTATGACGCCACTCTTCGGGGCACCAAGCGGCTTTCATTGCCGCTCTACGACAGCGGACAAGAGGTAAGCGCCGAGGCCCTTTCTCTGCTGGCAGAAGCCGTCTGCTGGGTATACGAGGAGCGCCCAGAAACCCGCCTCAGACTTGTCATGGATCGGTTGTCCATCGATATCGAACATGGCCAAACGCTGTTGGCAGGAGCCGAGAAGTACCTTGCAGTAGCACTTCAACAAGCCCGCGATAGCTACACCTTTGTGATTCTCGACCGAAAGGATGCCTATCACAAAGAGGTTCGCGAACTCATGAAGGACATGAAGTCGCAAGCTGACCTGTATGCGACCAAGGTCAGGGATCTTGTGAGCTCGCTTACCCGAGACATTCTCAGTGTTCTGGTTTTCATTGGATTCTCATTTATTGGTAAGTTCGACCAGAGAAATATTCACGCGCTGCTGGAAAGTACCGAGCTTTCCCTGCTAGTTAAATTTCTAGCGGGCTACCTCGTGCTGTCTTGTGTTCTTCAATTCAGCTCGCATCTACGAGATGCAAACCTTGCTTATCAAGAGAGCCGAACCTGGCTCGATGTGCTACAGCATTACTCCTCTCGATCTGACAAACAGGACAGATTCCTCACGCCCATAGACAGACGCCGAGCAACGCTCTTTTTCGCTATGGGGATTGTTGGAGTGATCTACTCCGCTCTGGTACTGATTACCTGGAACCTCCCCTTTGTCATTGAGTTACTGCTTGCTCAGTAGCAAACGTTATCTTCAAATCGCAACGCATAATCGCCTGATCGCAAGTTCAAATCCTACCGGGACACCACCCAAAGCCCCGCACCGCAAGGTGACGGGGATTTTTCTTTATCCGCTACGCAGCGGTAAAGAGGCCGTTACGTAGTGCACACACGGGCAACCCGGCACGAAATCATCACTCCACGCATAAAAACATCATTCCAAGCATGAAATAATTGTTTCATGCGCAAAAACAAAGCATCATGCAAGCACACTACATCATGCGGAGCACAACATGGCATTCAGAGCAGATGAAGCAGCACGGATCGGATACGAGCAGGTTGAGGCTTACCTTGTGCCAAGACCACGAGACGCTGACGAGACGGAACGGGCACGGAGTAAAGAAATGCTCCTGGACATCCTTGATGAACTTGGCCCTGTGGTTGATAGCTACCCCACTTGGCACCCGCTAGTCTGTAACCACGACAGCCGCCACCCGACAACCACGCCGAGCGAGCAATGTGGGTACAAAGGCCTAGACCACACGAGGTTCTTCCGTAACGGGTTCATCACCTGTCCCTACACCGCAAGCGGGAAAGCCGAAAAGGTCATCGAGTCTGTCAATGCGCTCCCATATCACCCGGCAGCCACTATCACCGCAGAGCGACTGGATGTGCAGCTATACAACACCGAAGCGACACCGGTACTGGTCAAGTGCGAGTGGAACAAGCCCCTTGATGCGGACGGAATGATTCCGCTATCCATTGCCATGTCCCTGATCCTAGAGAAGGAGGTTCCTTGCTGGCACTGGGCAGAGGTAGCCGAAACATGGGAAACGATGCGCCCTTATTTCCTTGGCAGACCCCACGGCAGTAGGTCATCGCTGTTTGTAAGCCAAGAAACTGGACAAGCCATCAAGAAGATCTGGACTGCATTGATCTTCACGGGGATGTTCGGCCCTATCAAGGTTTAATAGACGGCTATGGGGCATTCCCAGATCTGAGACTCCCGGTAACGACATGCAGCCTCCTTTCAAGCAACCCCCAATATGGGTCCCATCAGTCCCTGATTGGGGCTGATCGAGGCTGTCGGGTCAGTTCTTGATTAGCAACGCAACCAAGACCTCTTGCGTAGGCAAAGCCTCGATTCGAAAGCAAAATCTGACCGTTTCGCAGTACAAAAAACAGTACACTGACGGTACAGTGCCCAGCTTTTACACATTTCGTTAAATTACGCTTAACCCTCTCTACGACGCTACTTTCAGCTAACTGCACCTGCGCTAAGCTACGCCCAATTTCCCTGGGCTTGCAGCGTTTCCAGGCAACTCATAATCCTTTGGTCCACGGTTCGAGTCGGTGTGGACCCACCACATCCAAAGCCGCGCATTTAGAACTGAGGCGTTTTCGCTATGGAGCTGAACGGGGGTTCACCGGGTTGGCGTCCCGCCCGCTACGGATGGGCGATGCCTGTAACGGCTCAGCGTCGGGCTTGAGGGGCTGGTGATTCAATGCGGTGAATGCGCGCCGCAGCAAGAACGCTGCCACACAGGCTATGGCCAGGAAAGCGATCAACACTGGAATAGCTTGAACATTCATAGCGTTTTGTCTCAGTCGAGTGGGTGGCCTTTCGGCCGCGATGGCGAACTGATATTACAGATTATTGGTTCTGATACCAACGCTGCGGATGCGTGCTCGCCAATGCCCCCGACGAATGACAAAAAGCAAATATCGGTTTGCGCGTCAACGAATCGGTTCATTGTTTGTCCTATTTCGCGGGCCACCGATTTAGGCATAGCAGCGGAGGGCTACATGAACCGGGACTACACCAGGCAATATCACCAGTTGCGCACTCACATCGATCGCATGCTCGACAGGGGAGCGGTGATCGCGGCCAGGCGGCCACTCACGATCAGGCGGGGCGATCAGCTTTTCCGAGTGTCGTGCGGAATGCTTATCAGCGAGCTGGCTCTGGCAGATAGCTGAGGGAATCCAGCTGATCATGCCGGGCCAGCGAGGCGCTCGTTCTGCGTCGCTCACCTCCTCTGCGTGCATGTGACACGCGGTAACGACCTTAACGAGCATTGAATCCTTGTTCGAGAGGAGCCGGCATCAAGCATAAGTCCTGCTTTGGAGACTGCCGAGACACACGCCCCCTTGCCGTCTAGCTGTGCCGCTTATTGCCGGCCCCCAGCCGTACGACCAGCGCGCCAACCGATGCCAGGGTCGCCACTACCATCACCGCGGGCCATCCCCACTGAGCCAACACGAGGCTACCCAGCCCCGCACCCAGCGCCATGCCAATGAACACGCCGGTAAACAGCACCGCATTCAGGCGGCTGCGGGCAGCCGGTTCGATTCCGTAGACCATCGTCTGGTGAGCCACGAGTGTCGCTTGCACGCCGAAATCGAAACCGATGGCGGCCAGTACGATCAGGCCCAACTGCACGTCAACAGGCAGCGCCCCCGCCAATCCCATCACCGCGAACGACGCGGCGGACAAGCCTGCGCCGAGACGAGTCACACGCTCCGGGCCGCTGCGATCAGCTAACCGCCCGGCCAGCGGCGCAGCCAGGGCACCAGCCGCGCCAGCCAGACCGAAGGCCCCAGCCGCGGCGCTACCCAACCCGAAACTGCCGTGCAACATCACCGCCAGGGTCGACCAGAACGCGCTGAATGCCACCGATAGCAAGCCCTGGGCAAAGGCGGCGCGACGCAGCGCCGGATGGCGCAACCAGAGCTGAAACATCGACCCAAGCAGTGCGCCATAACCCAGCGAGGTGGTCGGCGCAAAACGCGGTAGGCTGCGCCAGGCGCCGAGACAGACCAGCGAGATCGAAACGGCGGCCAGGCCATATACCGTGCGCCAGCCGAACTGCTCCGCCACCAAGCCGCTCATCACCCTGGACAACAGAATGCCCAGCAGCAGGCCGGTCATCACCGTTCCCACGATTTTTCCGCGCTGGGCTTCGGGCGCCAGGGTTGCCGCTGCGGGAACGATGTCCTGCGCGACCGTTGCCGCTAATCCGATGGCGAGACTGCCGATCAGCAACCAGCCGACTCCGGGCGCGAAACCGCTGAGCAGCAGCGCCAGCGTCAACGCCACGGCCTTGAACAGAATGATCTTTCGCCGGTCGTAACGATCGCCCAGCGGGGCCAGCAGCAGGATTCCCAGCGCGTAGCCCAGCTGGGTGAGCATCGGCACCATGCCGATGGCGCTTTCGCTGGCGTTTATGTCAGGCCCCAGCACACCCAGCATCGGCTGGCTGTAATAGAGCGTGGCGACGCTAAGCCCGGCTCCGGTGGCCAGAAGGGCAACCATGGCGCGGGATGGTTCCTTGAGCGGGGCGGGTGCATACGCCTTCTGCATGGATGTCATGGCAAAATCCGTTCTGTTTGCGAGGGTGTCATTGTCTTAGCGTGAAGCAGAGCCCTGTAGTAGGCTTCACGGCAAATCTGATATACGTCACGCGCATGACTGGAAACACATCAATCGACCGACTCGAACTGCTGCGTACCTTCGTTCGGATCGTCGAGGCCGGCAGCCTCTCGGCCGCCGCCGAGCAGCTCAAGACCACCCAACCGACCATCAGCCGCCGCCTCCAGGCCCTGGAGCGATCGCTGGGCTTACAGCTGCTGCAGCGATCTACCCACAGCATGCAGCTGACCGGTGATGGCGAGCGCTGCTATAGCTACGGCAAGGCGTTGCTGGAAAGCTGGCAGGAGATGGAGGCCGAGCTGCAGGGCGCCCGAGACGAGCCGCGTGGCACGCTGCGCGTCCAGGTCCCGCACGCCTTTGGCCAGGACCAACTGATCGCGCCGCTGAGCGAATACCTGGGTCGCCATTCGAAAGTGGCGGTCGAATGGTTGCTCCACGACCGACGACCGGACTTCGTTGCCGAGGCCATCGATTGCGCGATTCAGGTCGGAGTGGTGGATGATCCCGCCGTCGTGGCCATCCCTCTCGGCGAGGTTCCACGGATCGTGGTCGCCTCGCCGACGCTGCTGGGCGACCGGCCTATGCCAGCATCCGCCGAGGAACTCGCGCAACTGCCGTGGCTAGCTCTGCGCACCTACTACCACGACGAGGTCGCCCTGACCTGTTTGACCGACGGCCAGCACCATCGCTTCACCATCCAACCCCGCGTGAGCACCGACAGCCTCTACGCCTTGCGCAACTCGGCACTGGCGGGACTCGGCGCCTGCGTCTGCTCGGCCTGGATCGTGGCCCAGGACATTGCCGAAGGTCGTTTGGTGCAGTTGGTACCGCAATGGCAGGCGGCGCCGTTGCCGGTATACCTGATCTACCCCTATGCCCGCCGCTATCCCGCGAAACTGCGGTTGTTCGGCGAACTGATCCGCCAGCGCATGCCGCTGCTCACCGGGATGCATCGGGCATCATCAGGAGAGCGCAGGTCCTGAGGTGCCAGAGCAATGCGCTACCGGAGGCGGTCGGGCTAACTAGCACTGCTGGTACTGAACGTGAGGCAACCATGGCGCCGCAGGCGACAGCGAACCAGCCATCTGGACTTCAGTCGCAGACTTGATATCCCACCGCACGCCTCCACTTAAATAGTCGGCATGTCACCGTGTGGAGATTATCTATGAGTGCCCTCGTCGTCCCCTGTGCGCACTGCGCTGGGCTCAACCGCATCCCCGCCGGCCGATTGGCTGAGGGACCGCGCTGCGGCCGTTGCAAAGCCGCGGTATTGAGCGACAGCCCGTTCGAACTGAGCCAGGCGAGCTTCGCCAATCAAATCAAGGGCGACTTGCCGTTACTGGTGGACGTATGGGCGAGCTGGTGCGGGCCGTGTCGCAGTTTCGCGCCGATCTTCGAACAGGCGGCTGCGCAGTTGCGGGGCCGCTGCCGGCTGGCCAAGCTGGACAGCGAAGCCAACCCGCAGCTGTCGGCCCAGCTCGGCGTTCGCTCGATTCCGAGTCTGATTCTGTTCAAGCAAGGGCGGGAGATTTCACGCCAAAGCGGCGCACTGCCGTTGCCGCAATTGCTGGCGTGGCTCCAGCAGCAGGGCGTGATCACGTCCTGAGAACCACCTAACGGTGCAAGTCCGATGCACCCTGAGTAACGGCGAAGGCACGTAAAACCAGCTACAGACCACAGGCTTGGCTTCTGGTTCCGGGAATGCAGCCTACCTCTTATCAGGATATTTCAAGCAACGTTTGCCTCAGCCCGATCACGATCGGATAATGCCGCCATTTTCACGGCAGACATTTACCGATAGTCGCTTTACAGGGACGTCGACACGCCAATAACAAGGCTCGAGGACGAGCCGGTGAGTTCACGCGTGATTCAATTCGATATCGATCAATGGCAGGCCTGGGCTCCAGGTCTGGCACTCGCTGATGACTGGGCGATTTGGGCTCGGGATTCATACGACCTCGAAAGCAGCGACGCACAGCCGGACGTCAGCTTCCTGCCCGCCATGCAACGTCGACGGCTCAGCCGATTGGCACGCATGGTGTTCGCCGTGGCTGCACCGCTGGCGGCCGGGCAGCCGCCGATGCCCATGGTGTATGCCTCGCGCCACGGAGAAACCGCTCGCACTTTTGCCATCCTCAATGATCTGGCAGGTGGCGAACCCCTTTCTCCCACTCAATTCAGCCTGTCGGTGCACAACGCGGTCATCGGCCTCTGGTCGATTCAGCAGCAAGACACCAGCGAGATGACCGCGCTCGCCGCCGAAGGCGACGGCCTGGAACATGCAGTGCTCGAGGCGTCCATGCTGCTCGGCGAAGGCGCGCCGGCCGTGCTGGTGGTAGTTGCCGAAGACCAAACTCCCGCCGTCTATCGACCCTGGATCAGCGACGTCAGTTTTCCCTATGCCGTGGCGCTGTTGCTCAAGCCGGGCCGCTCTTGGCAATTGAGCCTCGAAGCCGCCGGTGACGACGCCACTCCGCGACCGCGACCGCACGCAATCGAGCTGGTCTGCGCACTGCTCAACGGCCAAGCCACCTTCAAACATCAATGGAAGAGACGCCAATGGAACTGGCAGCAGACTCATTGAACAAGCGTCCCAGCGCGCCATGGCTATGGCGTCTGATCGCGACCGGATTATCGTTCGCCCTGTTCGGTCTCGGCGGGCTCTGTCTGCGGCTACTCGTCTTTCCCTTGCTTGGCCTGCTGCCTGGCGATCACGCCACGCGCCGCCGTCGGGCACGTCAGACCGTGAGCCGGCTGTTCTGGCTATTCGTCCAGTTCATGTATCGCAGCGGCGTGCTGACCTACGAAGTCGAAGGCGCCGAGCGCCTCGGCCGCCCTGGACAGTTGGTGATCGCCAACCATCCGTCGCTGATCGACGTGGTGGTGCTGATCGCGCTGATCCGCGACGCCAATTGCGTAGTCAAGCAGAGCCTCTGGGACAACCCCTTCACTCGCGGGCCGATCCGTGCCTCGCGATACATCAGCAACAACGGCAGCGCCGAGATGCTCGATGAAGCCGCCGAAGCACTGCAACAGGGCCAGACGCTGATTATCTTTCCCGAAGGCACTCGCACCACGCCTGGGCAGGCACCGCAGTTCCATCGCGGCGCGGCATCCATCGCCCTGCGTGGCGCGCGCCTGGTGACACCCGTGGTCATCAGCGTGACGCCAACGACCCTGACCAAGGCCGAGCCCTGGTATCGCATTCCGGCAAGACGTTTTCACTTCCACCTGCGCGTCGGTGAGGATATCGACCCACAGGCCTTCGCCGCACAGGGAGCGGCGCCCATCGCCTCGCGGCGACTCAACGACCATCTGCACCGACACTTCATAAAGGAGCTCGCACTCGATGAGCCAACTGCAGCTTGAAATCAAGCAACTGATCATCGACGCCCTGGGTCTGGAAGACCTCGGCCCGAATGACATCGCGGCCGATCAGCCGCTCTTCGGCGAAGGGCTCGGGCTGGACTCGGTCGACGCGCTGGAACTGGGTCTGGCGATTCAAAAGCGCTTCGGCATCAAGATCGACGCCGACGCCAAGGACACCCGCAAGCATTTCGCCAGTGTCGACAGCCTGGCCGCCTACGTCAGCGCCAACCGCGCCGTAGCCTGAGGAGGAGCCCAACGTGAACAGTCGCAACGAGATCTTCCAGACCCTGCGCGATGCGCTGGTCGAACTCTTCGAACTCGACCCCGAGCGCATCAGCCTCGAGGCCAACCTGTATCAGGACCTGGAAATCGATAGCATTGATGCCGTCGACTTGATCGACCACATCAAGCGTCAGACCGGCAAGAAGATCGCCGCAGAAGAATTCAAGTCGGTACGCACCGTGGGTGATGTCGTCGAGGCGGTATATCGCCTGGTAAATCCACAAACGGCTTGAGCCGCACGGTCAAGGAAGCCAGCCGTCACCCGCCCATGCGGCCGGGCAACGGCTCCGATTCTGCCCAACGCGCAAACGGATAGCACAGGATGCAAGCACCCGTACGAACAGGCAAGGCGAACGCCAGCCGGCTGATTGCGCTCGGCCTGTTGCTGGCTGGCCTCGCCTATCCGTTCGCCGTGTACCTGGGTCTTGAGCATCTGTCGCCGCGACTGTTCGCCCTGCTGCTCGGCGCGCTGTGGCTGGCACGGATGTTCAGCGGCAAGCAAACGCCTCTGAGCCGCACACTGGCAACCGCAGCCCTGCTGTTCTGCCTCTTGCTCGGATTAGCCGGCGAGCCTGCGCTGCTGCGCTGGTACCCGGTGCTGATCAGCCTAGCGCTGCTCGGCCTGTTTGCCGGCAGCCTCTGCTCCGGCATGCCGATCATCGAGCGTTTCGCACGGCTGAGCGAGCCGGAGCTTCCCCCTGCTGCGGTGCGCTACACGCGGCGGGTGACCTGGGTCTGGGTGGGATATTTCGTCGTCAACGCCAGCATCGCCAGCGGTCTAGCGCTCTGGGCGCCGCTAAGCTGGTGGACGCTGTACACCGGATTGATCGCCTATCTGCTGATGGGACTGCTCTTCACCGGTGAGTGGCTGGTACGCCAGCGCATCAGGAATGCTAAATGAACTGGATTTCCCTCGAACATCTGCTCGATCAAACGCCCAAGTCACGCCCGGTCACACTGGACCCCGGCTTGGACCATGCCGGGCTGCGACAGCAAGCGCTGCGCCTGGCCGCTGGGCTGCGTAACCGCGGTGTCGCCCGCCTTGCGATTCATCTGGAGGATGCGGGCGAGCTGGCCATTGCCCTGCTGGGCGCCTGGCGAGCCGGCGTGACGGTATTACTCCCGGCCGATCTGCAGCCCGCGAGCCGCGCGCGGCTGGCCCATCAGGCCGATCTCTGGTTGACGGATCAGGACGGCGACGCGCGGATTGCCGACCTCATGGCCGAGCCGCTCGAAGGGGCGAAGTTGGATCTGGATCAGTGTCGATTGCTGCTCTGCACCTCGGGCTCCAGCGGCGAACCGAAACTGATCGACAAGCGCCTGCGTCAGTTGGCGAACGAAGTGGAGGTACTCGAAGCCTGCTGGGGCGCCGATCTCGGCGATGCCTGCATGATCGCCAGCGTCGCCGCCCAGCACATCTACGGGCTGTTGTTCCGGGTGCTCTGGCCGCTGTGCGCCGGCCGCCCCTTTCTGCGCCGCGCGCGGCCCTTCTCCGAAGACATCCAACTGGCCAGCCGTCAGCACGCGAGCTTCTGTTGGGTGGCCAGCCCGGCGCTGCTCAAGCGGATGGGCGACAACCTCGACTGGCCAGCCCTGCGCAGCGTGCGAAGGGTTTTCTCCTCCGGCGGACCACTCGACGCGCAGGCCGAGCAGCGTTTGGAGCAGCGCCTCGGTCAAGCACCGACGGAAATCTACGGCAGCTCGGAGACCGGCGGCATCGCCTGGCGACAGGGTGGCAGCCTGTGGCAGCCATTCCCCGCCGTGCAGCTGAGTCTGGACGAACAAGGCGCGCTGCGCATCGCCTCACCCTGTCTGCCGCCAGGCCATGTCGAGCAGACGGCCGATGCGGCGCGTATCGAGTCCGATGGGCGCTTCGAGCTGCTCGGCCGGCTGGACCGCATCGTCAAGCTGGAAGAGAAACGCGTCTCCCTGCCGATGCTGGAAGCGGCCCTGGCCACACACCCCTTCGTCAGTGAAGCGCGCCTCGGCGTGGTCGTCGACAACCGCGCGTACCTTGCGGCGCTGGTCGCCCTCAGCGAGGCCGGGCTGCATGCGCTGCGCAACGGCGGCCGCCGCGCCCTGACCGAGGCCCTGCGCAACCACCTGGCGAGTCACTGCGAGACGCTGGCGTTGCCGCGCCGCTGGCGACTGGTGCGACAGCTGCCCTACAACGCCCAAGGTAAGCTGCCGCAGGCGCAACTTGAAACGCTGCTGCAGGCGCCCCGCCCGCTGCAGCCCGAGCGCCTCGGCGTGTCCAGGCACGATGATCAGTGGCACGTCGAGCTGGGCGTACCGCTGGATCTGGCGCATTTCACCGGCCATTTCCCGCAGACGCCGGTGCTACCTGGAGTCGTGCAGATAGACTGGGCCATTGACCTAGCCCGCGAGCTGATCGACGACCTACCGCCGCGCTTTCAGGGCATGGAAGTCCTCAAGTTCCAGCAACTCGCCCGCCCGGGCGATCAGCTGCAGCTGACCCTGCGTTTCGACCGCGAGCGCAGCAAGTTGCACTTCGCTTACCGCAACGGCGATGCGCCCTGCTCGTCCGGCCGCATTCTGCTGGGAGAACACCCGTGACCACCCTCACCCCGATCGCACCCGCCACTGACGCCTCGCCCACGCAGCCAGGCGTCCATCAACAGCTGTCGCTGGCCATCGATGACGACTGGTTCAAGCCCTGCGCGGTGGTACCGGTCTACAACCACGAGCGCAGCCTGCCGTCAGTGGTTCGCGCGCTGCTCGCCGAAGATTTGCACTGCGTGCTCGTCGACGATGCCTCCCGCCCCGCCGCGGCACAGGTCATCGACGAGCTGGCGCAGCATCCGTCGGTGCATCTGCTGCGGCACGACGAAAACCAGGGCAAGGGCGCGGCGGTGGCCTCCGGGTTGCGTGAAGCGTATCGCCTAGGCTTCAGCCACGCCCTGCAGGTCGATGCCGACGGTCAGCACGACCTGGAAGGCGTGGCGCTGTTTCTCGATCGCGCCAGCCAGGCCCCGGATGCGCTGGTCTGCGGCTACCCCGAGTACGATTCGAGCGTGCCGAAAAGTCGGCTCTACGGGCGCTATCTGACCCATGTATGGGTCTGGATCAACACCCTGTCGCTGTCGATTCGCGACTCCATGTGCGGCTTTCGTGTCTACCCGCTGCAGCCAACCCTGGCCCTGCTCGATTCGGCGTCGTTAGGCCAGCGCATGGATTTCGATACGGAAATCCTGGTGCGCCTGCACTGGCGTGAGCAACCGATGGTCTGGCTGCCGACGCGCGTGCATTATCCGGCCGATGGCATATCGCACTTCCGCCTGTGGCGCGACAACCTGCTGATCTCCTCCATGCATGCGCGGCTGTTCGGCGGCATGCTTCTGCGTGCGCCGGCCCTGCTCCGGCGTCGGTGGCGCGGGTGAGCGAGAAAGCCGTGGGCACCCACTGGGCGGCACATCGCGAACGCGGCAGCTTCGCCTTGATGAAGCTCACCGCGGCGGCCGTGCGCCTGCTCGGCCGACGTGTCATGGCGCCGCTGCTGTACCTGATCGTGCTGTATTTCTATCTGTTCGGCCGCAGCGCCCGGCAGAGCGCCTGGACCTATCAACGTCACCTCAGCGAGTGGAGCGGTCGCCGCGATCTGACACCCAACTGGCGCACCGTCTTCCGCCAATTCATCCTGTTCGCCGATGCTTTGCTGGACAAGCTCGACGCCTGGGGAGGCCGCCTCGGTCTCGACAGACTGGTATTGCACGACCCAATGAACCTGCACGCCGAGCTCGAAGCACCACGTGGCCAGCTGCTGGTCGGCTCGCATCTGGGCAATCTGGAAATCTGCCGGGCGCTGGCCGAGATGGGCCGCAAGGTGAAGATGAACGTGCTGGTGCATACACGCCATGCCGAGCGCTTCAACCGGTTACTGGACCAGTCGGGCGCCAGCCACCTGCGGCTGATCCAGGTCAGCGAGCTGGACCCGGCGATCATGATGGAACTGTCACGGCGGCTGGATGCCGGTGAATGGCTGGCGATCGCCGGTGATCGCGTGCCGCTGCACGGCACACGCATCGCGACTGCCGATTTTCTTGGCCAGCCGGCCCATTTCCCTCAGGGCCCCTGGTTGCTGGCCGGCCTACTGCAATGCCCGGCCAACCTGCTGTTCTGCCTGAAACACGGCGAGCAGTTCCATGTCCACCTGGAGACTTTCGCCGCACGCATTCAATGGCGCCGCGGCGAGCGCGATGCAGTGGTGCAGCAGTGGGTACAGCGCTATGCCGACCGCTTGGCGGCACGCTGCGTGGAGGCCCCCTTGCAATGGTTCAATTTCTACCCTTTCTGGAACACCCATGACCAACGCTGAGCCCGTGATCTTTGGCGAAAACCACCTGCGCATCGAAGACCTGCTGGCTGTGGCCCAGAGCCGCGCGCCGGCGCGGCTGCAGCCCGATAAGGCCTTCCGTGAGCGCATCGCGCGCGGCGCGCAATTTCTCGACACCCTGCTCGATCGCGAAGGTGTGATCTACGGCGTGACCACCGGCTACGGCGATTCCTGCGTGGTGGCGGTACCGCTGCATCAGGTCGAGGCATTGCCGCAGCACCTGTTCACCTTTCACGGTTGCGGCCTCGGCAAGCTGCTCGATGCCGAAGCCACTCGCGCGGTGCTGGCCGCCCGCCTGCGTTCGCTGACGCATGGGATGTCCGGCGTACGCATCGAGCTGCTCGACCGCTTGCAGGCATTCATCGAATACGACGTCCTGCCGCTGATCCCGGAGGAAGGCTCGGTGGGCGCCAGCGGCGATCTGACGCCGCTGTCGTACGTCGCCGCGGCGCTGGCCGGCGAGCGCGACGTGATGTTTGGCGGCGAACGCCGCAGCGCCGCCGAGGTGCATCGTCACCTTGGTTGGACACCGCTGACCCTGCGCCCGAAGGAAGCCCTCGCGCTGATGAACGGCACTGCAGTGATGACCGGCCTGGCCTGCCTCGCCTATGCCCGTGCCGACTACCTGTTGAAACTGGCCACCCGCATCACAGCGCTCAATGTCGTCGCGCTGGAAGGTAATCCCGAGCATTTCGATGAACGATTGTTCGCCGCCAAGCCGCACCCCGGGCAGACGCAGGTGGCCGCCTGGATTCGCCAGGACCTCGCCATCGAGGCGCCGACCGCACCGCTGCATCGCCTGCAGGACCGTTACTCGCTGCGCTGCGCACCGCACGTGCTGGGTGTTCTAGCCGACAGCCTGGGCCTGCTGCGGCAGTTCATCGAAACCGAACTGAACAGCGCCAACGACAACCCGATCATCGACGCGGACAACGAGCGCGTGCTGCACGGCGGGCATTTCTACGGCGGCCATATCGCCTTCGCCATGGACAGCCTGAAGAATCTGGTGGCGAACGTCGCCGATCTGCTCGATCGCCAGCTTGCCTTGCTGGTCGACAGTCGCTACAACCACGGCCTGCCGAGCAACCTCTCCGGCGCGCCCGCCGCCACGGCGATGATCAATCATGGTTTCAAGGCGGTGCAGATCGGCACCAGCGCCTGGGCCGCCGAAGCCCTGAAGAACAGCATGCCGGCGAGCGTATTTTCACGTTCCACCGAATGCCATAACCAGGACAAGGTGAGCATGGGCACCATCGCCGCGCGCGATGCGTTGCGCAGCCTGGAACTGACCGAGCAGGTCGCCGCCGCCACGCTGATCGCCGCCAACCAAGGTGTCTGGCTGCGCCAACGGAGTCAGGGCACACGCCCCTTGCCCGCGCCGCTGCAGGCCATGCACGCCGCGTTGGGCGAGGATTTCCCGCCACTGATCGAGGACCGCGCGATGGAAGGCGAGCTGCGCCTGTGCCTGCAACGCATCCGTGCGCAACACTGGGGGCTCTATGCGTAAGGGCGGCGTGCTGCAAGCAGAGGTCGAGGTTCTGGTGCCCTTCTTCGACGTCGACTCGATGGACGTGGTCTGGCATGGCCATTACATCAAGTACTTCGAAGTCGCACGCTGCGCCCTGCTGGAGCGGATCGGACATAACTACACACAGATGCGCGACGCCGGCTATGCCTGGCCGATCATCGATGTCCAACTGCGCTACATACGTGGCGCCCGCTTCAACCAGCGCATCGTCGTTCGTGCCGATCTGGTGGAATGGGAGAACCGGCTGAAGATCAATTACCTGATCAGCGATGCCGAGACCGGTGAGCGCATGACCCGCGGCAGCACCGTGCAGGTCGCGGTGGAGATCGCCAGTCGCGAGATGCTGCTGGCGTCGCCTATCGTCTTCGTCGACGCCGTGGAGCGAGCCCTATCGTGATCCGACTGTCCAGGCGCCTTGCGAGTCTCTTAACCATGAGCCTGCTGCTGGCGGCGGTCGCGCGCGCCGACACCTTCGATCTGACGCAACTCAGCCGCCAATTGAGTGAGCCCGAAGTCATTCGCGGCAACTTCACCCAGGAAAAATACCTGCGCGCGCTGCCCCAGCCGCTCGTCAGTACCGGTGCCTTTGTTCTGGCGCGTGACCACGGCCTGCTCTGGTTCTTGCGCGAACCGCTGCAGCAGGACTACCGCATCAGCGCTTCGGGGGTTGCCCGACGCGACGCCAGCGGCTGGCACTCGACCCATCAACAGGGCGCCGCCGCGCGTCAGAACGATCTGTTCCTCGCCGTGCTGCGAGGTGACACAGAGGCCCTGCAACGCGACTTCGAGCTGGAGCTCAGCGGCACCGCGGACAACTGGGCGCTGTCACTAACCCCTCGATCGAAACTGCTAGGGCAGATTTTCGCCCGCATTCTCATTCAAGGCGGCCCGACGGCCGAACGCATCGAGCTGCTCGAAACCCAGGGCGACAGCACCCTGCTGTTGCTGACCGACAGCCAGGTCGACGAACAGTTGAGCCCCAGCGAGCAACATGATTTCGCCGACTGACAAAGCGCTCAGGCTCCCGGCCTGGCTTTCCTGGCTGTTCTTCATCGCACTGCTCGGGCTGGTGGCGCTGACCGCATGGCAATGGCGCGGCGGCCCGCCGGTCACGGCCAACCTGCTGAAACTGCTGCCCAGCAGCGCACCCGGCGAACTGGAGCAACTGGCCGAGCAACGGGTACAGCAACCATTGAACCGCGATTTGATGGTGCTGATTCATCATGCGGATGAAGCGACGGCCTTCGCGCTAGCCGATGAAGTCGCCGACAACCTCCGAGGCAGCGGCCTGTTCGCCCAGGTTCGCCGCTCGGTGCAAGCCGACCTGCCGGCGGTGCGTCAGCAGTTGCTCGATCAGCGCTTGGCACTGCTCGACCGGGCAAGTCGAGAAGCCTTCATCGCCTCGCCCGAGGACTTCGTTCAAGGGCGGCTGCAACGCCTTTACGGCCCATTCGAAAGTACCAGCCTGGTGCCGGTCGAGCAGGACTGGTTCGGTTTCGCCGATCTGGCGCAGCGACAACTGCCGCAACCGGGCCATATCCATCCACGTCTCGATGGCCTGCTGGTGGCCGAACATCATGGCCAGCGCTGGGCGGTGATTCACGCGCAGACCCACGGTGATGCCTTTGACGATCAGTTGCCTCTGCTGGTGGACGATCAGATTCGCGCTGCTCACCATCGGGTAGAGACCGAACAAGGCGAACTGCTCGCCGCTGGCGGCATGCTGCATGCCGCGTATGGCCAGCGCCAGGCACGTGAGGAAGCCAGCCTGATCGGCAGCGTTTCGCTCGTCGCCACACTGGCGGTGCTGCATTTGCTGTTCCGTACGCCGCGTGTCCTGCTGGTGGCATTGCCCGTGGTGGTCGGCGCACTGAGCGGTGCTGCCGCATGCATTGCATTGTTCGGTCAGATCCATGTGTTGACGCTGGTACTCGGCGCCAGTCTGGTCGGGGTCAGCATCGATTTTCCGCTGCACTACCTCTCCAAGAGCTGGACCCTGCGGCCATGGCACGCCTATCGGGCTCTGCGCTTGACGCTCCCTGGCCTGGCGCTGGCGCTGGCGACCAATGTCATCGGTTACCTGGCCATGGGCTTCACCCCGTTCCCGGCGCTGAGCCAGGTGGCGGTGTTTTCCGCGGCGGGCCTGCTCGGCGCCTTCGCCTGTGCGACCTGCCTGTTGCCCTCGCTGCTGAACGCGCCGCTGCGCCCCTGGGCCGCTCCGCTGGGCTGGGCTCAGCGTGGATTGACGCTGCGCAGGGCATTGCTGCGCCGGGTTCCCTCGACCTGGCTGCTGGCCGGCTTCGTGCTGTTCTGCATTGGCGGCATCAGCCAGCTGTCCTTCAAGGATGACCTGCGCCAGTGGGTCAGCCGCGCGCCCGCGCTGCAGCAGCAGGCCGAACGTATCGGCGCGATCACGGGGTTCGAGCCGACCAGCCAGTATTTTCTGGTGCGCGCGGCAACGCCCGATGAGTTGCTGGAGCGCCAGGACGAACTCGCCGCGCGGCTCGATGACCTGGTGGCGGAGCAGAAACTGCACGGCTATCTCGCGCTGAGCCAGTTGGTCGCCTCGACGACCGTCCAGGAAAGTCTGCATCTCGCGCTGCCGCGTTTGCTGGAAGCCAGCCAACCCCTGCTGAAACTCGGTGTCACCGCCGACATCCTGGAAAAGGAACTCGCCGACCTGCTGGCGCAACCCGTGATCGGTCTCGAGGATGTATTGGCCGGGCCACTTGCCGAACCCTGGCGCCCCTTGTGGCTGGGCACCCGAAGCGACGGCTCGGTCGCCGGCCTGGTCAGCCTGCAAGGGCTTCGCGACAGCTCGGCGCTGCACGGTCTGGCCGAAGGCATCGGCGGGGTCAGCCTGGTCGACCGGCCAGCGGAGCTGAACCGCCTTTTTGCCGAGACCCAGCGCCAGGCTGCGTTGCTCAAACTCTGCGCCGCCGTGCTCATTTTCGCCCTGCTGTGTCTGCCGTTCGGCTGGCGCGGTGCGTTGCGCTGTCTGGCCGTGCCGCTGCTGGCGGCGCTCGGCAGCCTGGCGTGCCTGGGCTGGCTGGGTCAGCCGTTGACCCTGTTCGGCCTGTTCGGCTTGTTGCTGGTCACCGCGATCGGCGTGGACTACGCCATCCTCATGCGCGAGCGAATCGGCGGCGCCGCGGTGAGTCTGGTCGGTACCCTGCTGGCGGCGGTAACCACCTGGCTGTCGTTCGGCCTGCTGGCCCTGTCGAGCACCCCCGCGGTAAGTAACTTCGGTCTGGCGGTGGGGCTCGGCCTGGTGTTCGCCTTCGCTTTAGCGCCCTGGGCCGCCGAGCCGGACACGGAGGCCAGATGCTGATCGAACAACAACTAGCGCTGGCGCAGCTTTCACGAATTGTTGCGTCGACGCCTCAGCGGCCTGAGCGCCACCCCGACTTATTGGCAACAGATATTCCGTCCTGGCCGCCGGGCACGCCTGCTAGCCATCCATTCCATCGCGTCGAACAAGGAAGGTCTAAGTGAACTCAGAACACCGTAGCGTCGTCATCATCGGCGCGGGGCCTTCCGGCGCTATCGCCGCCGCCCTGCTCAAGCGCAAGGGCCATGACGTCTTGATCATCGAGCGGCAGCGGTTTCCGCGCTTTTCCATCGGCGAAAGCCTGCTGTCGCATTGCCTGGATTTCATCGAGGAAGCCGGCATGCTCGAAGCGGTACAGGCCGCCGGCTTTCAGACCAAGCACGGCGCGGCCTTCGGCTGGGGCGAGCGCTACACCGAATTCGACTTCCGTGACAAATTCACCGAAGGCCACGGCAGCACCTATCAGGTTCAACGCGCCGATTTCGACAAGCTGCTGGCCGACCAGGCTGAATCGCAGGGTGTAGAGATCCGCTACGAGGAGGAAATTACCACCGCCGACTTCGATGGCTCGCGCCCGCGTCTGCAGGTGCGTCGGCTGGACGGCAGCGAATATGCCATCGAAGCGGACTTCGTTCTCGACGCCAGCGGCTACGGTCGCGTGCTGCCGCGTCTGCTCGAGCTGGAGGCACCGTCGAGCTTTCCGCTGCGTCGTGCCGTGTTCACCCACATCCAGGACAACATCGACGATCCGCGCTTCGATCGGGAAAAAATCCTCATCACCACCCATCCCGAGCTGCGTGACGTTTGGTTCTGGACTATCCCATTCAGTAACGGCCGCTGTTCCCTGGGTGTCGTCGCCAGCGCCGAACGCTACGAAGGGCGTCCGTTGGATCTGGACGCATGCCTCAGAGAATTCGTGCTGGAGGCGCCCAACCTCAAGCGCATCCTCCAGCACGCCGAGTGGGACACCCCGGCACGGCTGATCGGCGGCTATTCGGCGAACGTCAAGGCACTGCACGGTCCGGGCTTCGCCCTGCTGGGCAATGCGGCGGAATTCCTCGACCCAGTGTTCTCTTCCGGTGTCACCATCGCGATGCGCTCGGCGAGCATGGCGGCCGCCGTTCTGCATCGCCAATTGACGGGCGAAGCGGTGGATTGGGAAACCGAATTCGCCGCACCGCTCAAGCGAGGCGTGGACACCTTCCGGACCTATGTCGAGGGCTGGTACGACAGTAGTTTCCAGAACGTAATCTATTACGAACACGCCCAGCCGGAGATTCGCAGGATGATCAGCTCGATCCTCGCCGGCTACGCCTGGGACACCGCTAACCCCTATGTCGCTGAACCCAAACGCCGCTTGCGGGTGCTGGCCGAGCTGTGCGGCCCCTCGGTGCCGGCGTGAGTTGTCCGGCATGATCGCAAGACATACACCGCACCTGGCCTGGCTCGCGTTGCTGCTGATGCTCGGCGCCTGCGCCCAGCATCTGCCGTTGCCGACACATACGGCGCAGCTAACGTTGCCGATGCAGTTGCATATCCAGCGCCGAAGTGCGGACGAGACACGCGACTGGCTGTTGGTCATCCAGCGGGAAGGCACCGCCGTGCGCTGGTCACTGCTCGATCCGCTGGGCGTTCCGCTGGCGCGCCAGCTGCTGCGCGATGGTCACTGGCAGGCGGACGGCCTGCTGCCACCTAACCCCGAAGCACGCGAGCTCTTCGCGGCATTGCTGTTCGCGCTGAGCCCAGCCGAGCAGATGGATGAGCTCTACGCCGATACACGCTGGACTCAGCAGTCGGACGGGCGATCACTCACAGCCGACGGGGCCGCCTGGCAGGTTCGGTATTTGAAGAAGGGCCGTTTCGAACTCGACGTCGGGCCGAGGCTGTCCTATGGTGTCGCCCCCATCGTGCCTGCCGGAGCCCGCCAGCAATGACTGCCTACCTGAATGCCCTGGGGTTGGTCTGCGCGCTGGGTCGCGGCAAGGCTGAGGTAGCCCGGCGCCTGCTGGACGGTGACGGTTCGGGCATGCAGCCCTATGCGCAAGCGGTCGTCGGCCGCCAGCTGCCGGTCGGCGCGGTCACTGGCGAACTGCCCACTCTCACCGACACTCCGCTGCGTCACACCACGCGCAACAATCAGCTGCTACTCGCGGCGGTCGAGCAGATCGAAGCCGAGCTGCATGAGGCCGTTGCCCGCTTCGGCCCATCCCGCATCGGCGTGGTAATGGGTACCAGCACCACCGGCATTCAGGAAGCCACTCAGGGCATCACCGGCCTGGTGCGTCACGGGCAGCTACCGGCCAGCTATCACTACGGTCATCAGGAGCTTTGTGCTCCCGCCAGCTTTCTCAGCGAGCGGCTGCAGCTGAGCGGTCCGAGTTATTCGATCTCCACCGCCTGCACTTCGAGCGCTCGAGCGTTGCTCAGTGCCAAGCGGCTATTGGATATGGGCATTTGCGATGCGGTGATCTGTGGCGGCGTTGATAGTCTTTGCGATCTGACGCTACAGGGTTTCAGCGCCCTGGAAGCGACCAGCGAGCGCATCTGCAATCCGTTTTCGATCAACCGCGACGGTATCAATATCGGCGAGGCCGCCGCGCTCTTCCTGATGACCCGCGACCCGGCGCCGATCGCCCTGCTCGGCGGTGGTGCCAGTTCCGATGCACACCATATTTCTGCCCCTGACCCGCAGGGCCTGGGCGCCATCGAAGCGATGCGCAAGGCGCTCTCATCGACGGCAACCCAAGCGGAGCAAATCAGCTATCTGAACCTTCACGGCACCGCCACCTGGCACAACGACGCCATGGAAAGCCTGGCAGTCGCCGCGGTGTTTCCGGCTGGCGTGGCCTGTTCGTCGAGCAAGCCGCTGACCGGACACACTCTGGGCGCCGCCGGTGCGCTGGAAGCCGCGTTCTGCTGGCTGACCCTGTCCGAGCACAACGCTGCCCAACGGCTGCCACCGCATCGCTGGGACGGCCAGCGAGATGCCGACCTGCCACGCCTGGATCTGATCGCTGCCGGCACGACGATGGCGGCGGCAGGCCCACGTCGCATGATGAGCAACTCCTTCGCCTTCGGCGGCAATAACATCAGCTTGATCCTGGGAGACGCGCCATGATCGATTGGCCAGTAGCCGAATTGATACCCCATGCGGGAGACATGATCCTGCTCGATGCGGTCGAGGCATTCGACGCGGACAGCATCGATGCTCATTTGAAGGTGAGGCCCGGCGGACTGTACAACCTGCCCGACGGCAGCCTGCCCGCCTGGGTGGGCATCGAAATCATGGCGCAGACGGTCGCCGCGTTCGCCGGCTGCCAGGCACGTCAGGCCGGGCTGCCGGTGGAGCTGGGCTTTCTGCTCGGCACCCGCCGCTTTCAATGCGATGTCGAGCGATTTCCTGTTGGCACTGCGCTGCGCATTCGCGCGCTGCGCTCGCTGCAGGACGACAACGGCATGGGCGTGTTCGAATGCCATCTCGACGGGCCCGGCATCCATGCCGAGGCGCGTCTCAACGTTTTTCGCCCGCCTGAAGTGGCGAGCTACCTTCAAGAGCCCAGCCCATGAGTAACAGTATCCTCATCACCGGCTCCAGCCGAGGCATTGGCCGCGCCATCGCCTTGCGCCTGGCCCGTAGCGGTCACGATATCGTTCTGCATTGCCGCACTCGACGGGACGAGGCAGAGGCCGTCCAGGCAGAGATCCAGGATATGGGTCGCCAGGCGCGCATCCTGCAGTTCGATATCGCCGATCGCGCTCAATGCCGCACGCAGCTGGAAGCCGATATCGAAGCGCACGGTGCCTACTACGGCGTGGTCTGCAACGCCGGTCTCACTCGCGACGGCGCGTTTCCGGCGCTGACCGAGGACGACTGGGATCTGGTCATGCGCACCAACCTGGATGGCTTCTACAATGTTCTGCAGCCGCTGACGATGCCGATGATTCGTCGTCGCCAACCGGGGCGAATCGTCTGCATCACCTCAGTGTCGGGGCTAATCGGCAATCGCGGCCAGGTCAACTACAGCGCCTCCAAGGCCGGCGTGATCGGCGCCGCCAAGGCGCTCGCCGTCGAGCTCGGTAAACGACGTATCACCGTCAACTGCGTCGCACCGGGACTGATCGATACGGATATGCTCAACGACGATCTGCCTATCGAGGAAATGCTCAAGATGATTCCCGCTCAACGCATGGGCACGCCCGAAGAAGTCGCCGGCGCGGTGAATTTCCTCATGTCGGAAGAAGCCAGCTACATCACCCGTCAGGTTCTGGCGGTCAACGGCGGGCTGTGCTGATGAAACGCGTCGTCGTCACCGGCATGGCTGGTATTACATCACTGGGCAGCGACTGGGCGTCCATCGAGACAAACTTCAGCGGCAACCGCAGCGGCATCCGCTACATGCACGAATGGGATCGCTTCACCGAACTCAACACCCGCCTGGCCGGGCCAGTGGATGATTTCGTCGTGCCCAGCCACTGGACGCGCAAACAGCTGCGCAGCATGGGTCGAGTCTCTCGGCTGTCGGTAAAGGCCGCCGAGCAGGCACTCGAACATGCGGGCCTGCTTGATGATGCATCGACCCGCGACGGTCGCATGGGCGTCGCATGTGGCTCGTCCACCGGCAGCACAGAAGAGATCAAAGCCTTCGGCAATATGCTACTCAACTCCGTGGCCGACGGACTGAACGCCAACTCCTACATCCGCATGATGCCGCACACCACAGCGGCGAATATCAGCATCTTCTTCGGACTTACCGGTCGGGTGATCCCCACCTCCAGCGCCTGTACCAGTGGCAGCCAGGGCATCGGCTATGCCTACGAGGCGATCAAGTTCGGCCGATTGCCGATGATGCTCGCCGGTGGCGCCGAAGAGCTGTGTGCCACCGAGGCCATGGTATTCGACGCACTCTATGCGACCAGCCTGAAGAATGATGCACCGCATACCACACCGCGTCCCTATGACGCCGACCGCGACGGCCTGGTGATTGGTGAGGGCGCCGGCATGTTGGTGCTCGAAGAGCTCGAACACGCGCTCGCCCGCGGTGCCACCATCCACGCCGAACTGGTGGGGTTCGGCAGTAATGCCGACGGCCAGCACGCGACCAAGCCCGAACAGCTGACCATGCGCCGCGCCATGGAGCTCGCCCTGGAAGATGCCCGCTTGCAGCCCGAAGCCATTGGCTACGTCAACGGCCACGGCACCGCCACCGAACAGGGCGACATCGCCGAGACCCTGGCCACGCAAGCCTTGTTTGGTTCAGCCATGCCGATCAGCTCGCAAAAGAGTTTCTTCGGCCACACTCTGGGCGCCTGTGGCGCGCTGGAGTCCTGGTTCAGCATCGAAATGATGAACCGCGACCGCTATATCCATACGCTCAATCTGGATAGCATCGATCCGCGCTGCGGCGAGCTGGATTACCTCGTCGGGGCGCCACGTTCAATGCAACATGAATTCGTCATGAACAACAATTTCGCCTTTGGCGGCATAAACACCTCGTTGATATTCCGCCGCTGGGCCTGAATCCCCCCAAAACACCGCAAGGAGAATGCAATGAAGAAAAACACATGGATTGGCGTTGCACTGGTGCTCTGTGCTTTGCCAGGAATCAGCCAGGCCCGCGACACCACCCATTACCTGCCATTCGATCAGGTGGTGGCCGAAGCCACCGCCTCCGGCAAGCTGGACGGCAGCGTGAAGTTCTACCTCGCAGGCAAGACCCCCAAGGGCGCGCAGATCATTCGCAGCGGCGTGACCACCAGCAAGAAGACCAATGCCTTCAACAAGACTGACGAAGGTGCGTGCAGCTGGGCCCTGCAATCGGCGCTGATTGGCATGCAGCAGGCGGCCAAGGCTGCCGGCGCCAACGCCGTGGTGGACATCGCCAGCAACTACAAGCACGTCGAGTACAAAGACAGCCAGAACTACGAATGCCACGCCGGCGCGATCATGGCAGGCGTCGCGCTCAAGGGCGACCTGGCGAAGATCAAGTAACGCACCGGGGCGCTCGGTTACGCCGGGCGCCCCCAATCGCCCACCGAGGTCCCCTCCGTCGCCTTTTGCCGAACGAATAACTGGACCCGCGAGTCAACAGAGCAGACCTTTCCACCCTTGAAGGAGCTGCCCATGTTCGACAAGTCATCGCACAAGTTCGAAATCAACTACATCTTTCAGAACGATCCGCGCGTGCAGATCATCGAGTCGGATGATGAGCGCATGTCACAGGGCAGCGCCGCCCGGCACCTGATCGAGCTGCATAATGGCGATGCCGAGAACAGCCTGGTGATGCCCGAAGCGGGCGCCGATGAGGCCAAGGTGCTGGAGCAGGCCGAGGTGATCGGCATCACCGATATCCGCGTGACCAAACTGGTTCATGAACACGAACCCGGTACCACGCCCGGTCACTATCAGCAGCCCTAAACGACAAGAGCCGCAAGTGCGGCTCTTTTTTTGGTCGACAGATCAGCCGTGATACGGCGCCGACAACTCGTGGACCGACTCGATGAAGGCGCCGGCGTTGGCCGGATCGACCTCCGGGGTGATGCCATGGCCCAGATTGAACACATGGCCTTCGCCTGGGCCAAAGCTTGCGAGGATGCGCCCGACCTCGGCACGGATCGCCTCCGGCTTGGCAAACAGCACACTGGGGTCCATGTTGCCCTGCAGCGCGACCTTGTCACCGACGCGGGCACGCGCGGCGCCAATGTCGCAGGTCCAGTCGAGTCCCAGGGCCTCGGCGCCGCTCTCGGCCATCGACTCGAGCCAGAGCCCGCCACCCTTGGTGAAGAGGATCACCGGCACACGGCGGCCGTCGTGCTCACGAATCAGCCCATCGACGATCTTCTGCATATAGGCCAGGGAAAACTCCTGGTACGCCGCCGCCGACAGGCTGCCACCCCAGGAATCGAAGATCTGCACCGCCTGGGCACCGGCCAGGATCTGCCCGTTGAGGTAGCTGGTCACCGATTGCGCCAGCTTGTCGAGCAGCGCATGCATGGCCTGCGGGTTTTCGTAAAGCATGGCCTTGGATTTGCGAAAATCTTTCGAGGAGCCGCCTTCGACCATGTAGGTCGCCAGGGTCCAGGGGCTGCCAGAGAAGCCAATCAGCGGCACGCGGCCGTTCAGCTCACGGCGAATGGTACGCACCGCATTCATCACGTAGCCCAGGTCCTTTTCCGGGTCTGGTATCGGTAGCGCCTCGATGTCAGCCATACTGCTGACAACCTTCTTGAAGCGCGGCCCTTCGCCGGTCTCGAAATACAGGCCCAAGCCCATGGCGTCGGGCACGGTGAGGATGTCGGAAAACAGGATAGCGGCATCCAGCGGATAACGCTCCAGCGGCTGCAAAGTGACTTCGCAGGCCAGCTCCGGGTTCATGCACAGGCTCATGAAGTCGCCCGCCTTGCTGCGGCTGGCCCGGTATTCCGGCAGGTAGCGTCCGGCCTGACGCATCATCCACACCGGGGTGACGTCGACAGGTTGCTTGAGCAGGGCGCGAAGGAAGCGATCGTTCTTCAAGGCAGTCATGTCTGGGTTCCAGCAAAAGAGTGGCGGCATTGTCGCAAAGCGCAAAACAAAAGGCACGGCGAGCGCCGTGCCTTTTATCCATGGGCTTGATTCTGATCAGGCTTTGACGGGCGTCCGGGCTGGCAAGCCAGTCGTAGGGTGGATGACGCTTTCTCCATCCACCTTAAGACTGCTCGGTGATTGCAGAGCCTCGACCCATCCGGCGAAATCAAACGTCCAGATAGTCCAGAATACCTTCTGCCGCCTGGCGGCCTTCGAAGATCGCGGTCACCACCAGATCGGAGCCGCGCACCATGTCGCCACCCGCGAAGATTTTCGGGTTGCTGGTCTGGTGCTTGAATTGACCCATTTCCGGCGCGACGACACGCCCCTGATTGTCGGTCTGGATGTTCTGGCCTTCGAACCACTCGGGCGGACTCGGACGGAAACCGAAGGCGATGACCACCGCATCGGCCGGCAGCACTTCCTCGGAGCCCGGAATAGGCTCAGGACTGCGGCGACCGCGGGCATCCGGCGCACCGAGGCGGGTCTCGACGACCTTGACGCCTTCGACCTTGCCTTCGCCAACGATGGCAATGGGCTGACGGTTGAAGAGGAACTTAACGCCTTCTTCCTTGGCGTTCTTCACTTCCTTGCGCGAACCCGGCATGTTCGCTGCGTCACGCCGGTAGGCACAGGTCACGCTCTTGGCGCCCTGGCGAATCGAGGTGCGGTTGCAGTCCATGGCCGTGTCGCCACCGCCGAGCACAACGACCTTCTTACCCTTCATGTCGACGAAGTCTTCCGGCGATTTCTCGAAGCCGAGGTTGCGGTTGACGTTGGCGATCAGGAAGTCCAGCGCATCGTGCACACCTGGCAGATCCTCGCCGGGGAACCCACCCTTCATGTAGGTATAGGTGCCCATGCCCATGAACACCGCGTCGTAGTCGGCCAGCAGTTGGTCGATGGTCACGTCCTTACCGACTTCGGTGTTCAGGCGGAACTCGATACCCATCCCGGTGAAAATCTCACGGCGACGGCTGAGAACGCTTTTCTCCAACTTGAACTCGGGAATACCGAAGGTCAGCAAGCCGCCGATTTCCGGATTCTTGTCGAAGACCACCGGGGTAACCCCGCTGCGCACCAGCACGTCGGCGCAACCGAGACCGGCCGGGCCGGCACCGATGATCGCGACCTTCTTGCCGGTCGGCTTGACCTTGGACATGTCAGGGCGCCAGCCCATGGCGAACGCGGTGTCGGCAATGTATTTCTCCACCGAGCCGATGGTGACCGCGCCAAAACCATCATTGAGCGTACAGGCACCCTCGCACAGACGATCCTGCGGGCAGACGCGCCCGCAGACTTCCGGCAGGGTATTGGTCTGATGCGCCAGTTCGGCGGCGGCGAGAATGTTGCCCTCGGAGACCAGCTTGAGCCAGTTGGGAATGTAGTTGTGAACCGGGCACTTCCACTCGCAATAAGGGTTGCCGCAACCCAGGCAGCGATGGGCCTGCTCGCAGGCCTGTTGCGGCTTGAAGGGTTCGTAGATTTCGACGAACTCCTTCTTACGCTGGCGCAGCAGCTTCTTTTTCGGATCCTTGCGCCCGACTTCGATGAACTGGAAGTCGTTATTCAGACGTTCAGTCATTTCAAAACCTCTTAGCGGCAGCCGCAAGCCCAAGGCTGCTAGCTGCATGACAATCACGGAGCGGGGCGGGCCTCGGACTGATCGCCGAGGCTTGCCGCTTGAATCTGCTTTTTATTGGGGGTTGGCCCGAGTGGTCGACAACAACGACGCCAGGTTGGCCGCCTTCGGCTTGACCAGCCAGAAGCGACGCAGGTAGTCGTCGAGATTCTCCAGGAGTTTCTCTCCCCATGCGCTGCCGGTTTCGGCGACGTACTCGCGCAGCACTTCTTGCAGATGGCTACGGTGGGCTTCCATCGCCTCACCCGTGATGCGCTGCAGGTTTACCAACTCGTTGTTCACCCGATCGACGAAGCTGTTGTCCATGTCGAGGACATAGGCGAAACCACCGGTCATACCAGAACCGAAGTTGTAGCCGGTCTTGCCTAGCACGCAGACGAAGCCGCCGGTCATGTATTCACAGCAATGATCGCCGGTGCCTTCCACGACTGCATGCGCGCCGGAGTTACGAACGGCGAAGCGCTCCCCGGCCGTGCCGCCAGCGAACAATTTGCCGCCAGTGGCGCCATACAGGCAGGTATTGCCGACGATGGCCGAATCCTGCGACTCGAACCCGCTGCTCTTCGGCTGGGTGATGACCAGCTTGCCGCCGGTCATACCTTTGCCGACGTAGTCGTTGGCATCGCCTTCCAGATACAGGTGCAGGCCGCCGGCATTCCAAACGCCGAAGCTCTGACCCGCAGTGCCCTTGAAACGGAAGGTGATTGGCGCATCCTTCATCCCCTGGTTCCCGTGCAGTCGGGCGATCTCGCCGGAAACACGGGCACCAATGGAGCGGTCGCAGTTGCAGATATCCAATTCGAATTCGCCGCCGCTCCTGGCGTCGATAGCCGAGCGTGCGAGCCTGACCATTTCTTCGGCCAGCAGCCCCTGGTCGAACGGCGGGTTCTTCTCCACTTCGCAGAACTGCGGCTTGTCGGCAGGTATGTAGTCACTGCCGAGCAGAGGCGTCAGATCAAGATGGTTCTGTTTGGCGGTCTCGCCTGGCAGCATTTCAAGCAGGTCGGTACGCCCGATCAGTTCCTGCAGGCTGCGCACGCCCAGCTTGGCCAGCCATTCACGAGTTTCCTCAGCGACGAAGCTGAAGAAGTTGACCACCATGTCGACGGTGCCAATGAAATGGTCCTTGCGCAGCTGATCGTTCTGCGTTGCGATACCCGTAGCGCAGTTGTTCAGATGGCAAATGCGCAGGTATTTGCAGCCCAGCGCGATCATCGGCGCCGTACCGAAGCCGAAGCTTTCGGCCCCCAGGATGGCGGCCTTGACCACATCGAGACCGGTCTTCAGACCACCGTCGGTCTGCACCCGGACCTTGCCACGCAGGTCGTTGCCGCGCAGGGTCTGGTGTGTCTCGGCCAGACCGAGCTCCCAAGGCGAGCCGGCATAACGGATCGAGGTCAATGGCGAAGCGCCGGTGCCGCCGTCATAGCCGGAGATGGTGATCAAATCTGCATAAGCCTTGGCGACCCCGGCGGCAATGGTGCCAACGCCAGGCTCGGCCACCAGCTTGACCGATACCAGTGCCTTGGGATTGACCTGCTTGAGGTCGAAAATCAGCTGAGCCAGGTCTTCGATCGAGTAGATGTCATGATGCGGCGGCGGTGAAATCAATGTTACGCCGGGCACTGCATAACGCAGCTTGGCGATCAGGCCGTTGACCTTGCCGCCTGGCAGCTGGCCGCCCTCGCCGGGCTTGGCGCCCTGGGCAACCTTGATCTGCAGCACCTCGGCATTGACCAGATACTCCGGCGTCACGCCGAAACGGCCGGTCGCCACCTGCTTGATCTTCGAGCTGCGGTCGGTGCCGTAACGCGAAGGGTCTTCGCCACCCTCTCCCGAGTTGGAACGCGCGCCGATGCGATTCATTGCCGCCGCGATGGCTTCGTGGGCCTCCGGCGACAGCGCGCCGAGCGAAATGCCGGCCGAGTCGAAGCGCTTGAGAATCTGTTCCAGGGGCTCGACTTCTTCCAGCGCCAGCGGTTTGTCCGACACCTTGAGCTTGAGCAGATCGCGCAACATCGCCACGGGACGCTGGTCGACAAGCGCGGTGTAATCCTTGAAGCGGTTGTAGTCACCTTCTTGCACCGCAACCTGAAGCGCCGCCACCACGTCGGGGTTGTAGGCGTGGTATTCGCCACCGTAAACGAACTTCAGCAGGCCACCTTGCTGGATCGGCTTGCGGGTACTCCAGGCCTCTGCCGCGAGGGCTTTCTGCTCGGCTTCCAGATCGGCGAAGCGTGCACCCTTGATGCGGCTGGCAACGCCGCGGAAGCTGACGTCGACGACCTCATCGGACAGACCGACTGCTTCGAACAGCTGGGCCCCGCGGTACGAGGTGATGGTCGAGATGCCCATCTTCGAGATGATTTTCAGCAGCCCCTTGGAAATGCCCTTGCGGTAGTGCTTGAACACCTCGTACAGATCACCCAGCACTTCGCCGGTGCGGATCAGATCGCCGAGCACTTCGAAAGCGAGGAACGGATACACCGCCGTCGCGCCAAAGCCGATCAGGACCGCGAAGTGATGCGGGTCTCGCGCGGTAGCCGTTTCCACCAGGATGTTGCAGTCGCAGCGCAGGCCGGTTTCGATCAGACGATGATGCACCGCACCGACCGCCAGCGACGCGTGCACCGGCAGCTTGCCCGGCTGGATAGCGCGGTCGCTGAGAATCAGCATGACTTTGCCGCTGCGTACGGCTTCCTCAGCCTGGTCGGCGATATTGCGGACCGCGGCTTCCAGGCCGAGGGATTCGTCGTAATTGAGATCGATCAGCTGACGTTCGAATCCGGGACGATCGAGCTCCATGATCGTCCGCCATTTTGCCGGAGAGATTACCGGCGTGGTCAGAATCGCGCGGTTGGCGTGATCGGCGGTTTCTTCGAAGAGATTGCGCTCGGCACCCAGGCAGGTTTCCAGCGACATCACGATGGATTCGCGCAATGGGTCGATCGGAGGGTTGGTCACCTGCGCGAACTGCTGACGGAAGTAGTCGTACGGCGAGCGCACCCGGCGCGACAGCACGGCCATGGGCGTGTCGTCGCCCATGGAACCCACCGCTTCCTGGCCCTGCTCGGCCAGCGGACGCAGCACCTGGTCACGCTCCTCGAAGGTGACCTGATACATCTTCATGTATTGCTTGAGCTGGTCGGCATCGTAGAAGGCCGAGCCGTGATCGTTATCGTCCAGGGTCGACTGGATACGCAGCGCATTCTGGCGCAGCCACTTCTTGTACGGATGCTGCGACTTCAGGCGGTTGTCGATGTCATCGGTATGCAGGACCTGCCCCGTTTCGGTATCCACCGCGAGGATCTGGCCCGGCCCCACACGCCCCTTGGCGATAACGTCTTCCGGCTTGTAATCCCATACACCGACTTCGGAGGCGAGGGTGATGTAACCATTGGTCGTGGTCACCCAACGCGCCGGACGCAGACCGTTGCGGTCGAGCAGGCAGACCGCATGGCGACCATCGGTGAGCACCACGCCAGCCGGACCATCCCACGGCTCCATATGCATGGAGTTGAATTCGTAGAAGGCTCGCAGGTCGGGGTCCATGGTTTCGACGTTCTGCCAGGCCGGCGGAATGATCATGCGCAGACCACGGAACAAATCCATCCCACCGGTGACCAACAGCTCCAACATGTTGTCCATGCTGGAAGAGTCGGAGCCGGTACGGTTGACCAGCGGATCGAGGCTTTCCAGGTCCGGCAACAGCTCGTTGGCGAATTTCAGTCGACGCGCCTGAGCCCAGTTGCGGTTACCGGTAATGGTGTTGATTTCGCCGTTATGGGCGAGAAAGCGGAACGGCTGCGCCAGAGGCCACTGCGGCATCGTGTTGGTGGAGAAACGCTGATGGAATACGCAGATGGCAGTCGCCAGGCGCTCGTCGCCGAGATCGGGATAGAACTGCGCCAGGTCGGCCGGCATCATCAGGCCTTTGTAGATGATGTCCTTGTCGGAAAAACTGCAGACGTAGAATTCCTTGTCCGCGGCCAGCGCGACTTCCGCGCGGCGGCGCGCGAAGAACAGCTTGATGCCGAACTCGCGCTCGGACAGACCATCAGCGGAGACGAACACCTGCTCGATGCGCGGCAGGCGCTCCAACGCCAGACGACCCAGTACGGTGGTATCGACCGGAACCTCGCGCCAGCCGACCAGTGTCAGCCCTTGGGCTACGATCTGTTCGTTGAGCTGGACCCGGGCCGCATCCGCCTTGGCCGCGTCCTGGCTGAGAAAGATCATGCCGACGGCGTATAACGCCGGAAGGTCGGCATCGAAATGTTGCTTGGCCATGGCGCGCAGGAACGCATCGGGTTTCTGCATCAGCAGGCCACAGCCATCGCCAGTTTTGCCGTCGGCGTTGATGCCGCCGCGGTGGGTCATGCAGGTGAGGGATTGAATAGCGGTCTGAAGCAGGTGATGGCTTGCCTCGCCCTGCATGTGGGCGATCAGACCGAAGCCGCAGTTATCCTTGAACTCTTCAGGACGAAACAGACCTGCTCTCATAGGCACTCCACCAGCTAAATGCGTTGTAAATCAACCCCTTATTGACGGCGCACGGAACCGCCCCGTCATACACGTGGGCAAAAGGGGGAGCAGTTTACAAAGCCCGGTAGAACGACACAATTTTATTTTTGCAAGCCCCAAAAAGGTGCATTGCGCACTTTTTTGGGGCATCCACTAGCGCGCGTTAGTGATTTCCTGCTGCACACTGGCGAAACTCCGAGCCCATGGCTTGCCTACCTTCAGCGAGGCCGGCAACGCCTTGATGGCCTCTAGCGCGGCATTTCGGCTTGGGAAACTACCATGGGTGACAACGTATAGCGGCTTGCCCTCATGCTGCTTGACGAAATACCTGAAGCTATCGCCGTGTTGCTTCACCAACGCTTCAGCATTGCTCCGAGTACGCGTTCCCAGCACCTGGACCAGGTAATTGCCCTTAGGCTGGCTGGCGTACCAGCTGGCCGCAGGCGCAACCGCAGCGGGTGTCGCGACAACTTGCCGCACCGCTTCCGGAGGAGACTCAGGTTTCGGAGCCGGCTCGACCGTCGAGCCTTGCACAGGGGCAGGACTCGCAGTCTCAGCGGGCGCTTGGGCGACGTCGCGCACCGGCTCGCCGCTCACTACCGGCTCCTCTACCAACGCACCCGATGCGTCATCCGGCTCGGCACTACCGGCTGCAGCTAAAGGTTCGCGAACAAGTGGCTGCTCTGGCTGGGGCGGATTGGGATCAGGCGTCGCCTCCCCAGGATTGCCAGGCGCATTGGACGCCGGCTCCTGCGAGGATGAAGCAGGTCCGGCCGTGCCCAGCGGCAAGCTGGTGGTCGTGGGCGCCAAAGGCTCATCGCTCGAGTCACGCATAAGCAACGCAATCACGACGACAAAAACGACCGCAGCCAAGGCCAGCAGGTGTTTCATCGGCAGCGGCAAACGCCATCCAGCGGACTTTCGGCGCCCCTTCGAATGCTGCATCGTATCGAGAAGCTCATCACGGGCCGCTTGATTGATAGCACCAGGCCAGCCACCAGAATGCTCGTGGATACGAAGGATCTGTTCTTCACTGAAACAGTCCAGCCCGCTCCCGGCACCCTCGAGGCGCAACGCCAGGTACTCACGAGTCTCGTCCTCCTCGTAGGGTTGAAGCGCGATCACATGGAAGCGCTCCTCACCTTCTACCAGAGCCTCAAGACGCCCTACCAAAGCATGCTCACCGAACAGGAATACGTGCGGCCGGCCTTGGGGGCTGCCTTGGGCCAATCGCAACAATGTCTCGACAGCTGCGCCAGTCAGTCGTTCGGCATCATCGACCAGCAAGTAGACCTCTTGGCCAGTCAATGCCAACTGGACGATCTGCGCCATGATCGATTCGAAGTCGGCACCTTGGCTGCCGAGCGCCTGCGCGATTTGCTGCAGCACCACATTCGAGTCAATGGTCTCCTGCGGCGAAATGATCACGCTTTGTACGGATTGCTTGTTGCTGCTGGCAACAAGCGCCTGGCGCACGAGCGTCTTGCCGCTCCCTTCAGGCCCGGTTACCACCAATAGCAACTGGCTGTAGCGAGCAAGATGGTGCAATTGCCCCAGCACCGGCTTGCGCTGGGCCGGGAAGAATTTGAAGCCAGGCACGCGAGCAGCGAAAGGGTCATGACTGAACCCGTAATGGTTCAGATACGAATCGTCGGCAGACAAACTGGTCATGGAAATCTCTTAGGTTCTTAACTCTTGCGTAAGCGCGTCGTAATTGACGTTCAATGTGGCTTCCAGCAGCTCGCGAGGGAAATCGCCGGTGATCAACGCCTCACCCAACCGCTTGAGCAGCACCAACCGCAACTGCCCGTTCAGGACTTTCTTGTCGACCGCCATATGCTGGAGAAAATCTTCGGCTCGCATGTTGCTCGGAGGCACCACTGGCAAACCAGCACGCGCCAGGAGGCGCACGGCGCGGTCTCGCTCACCGACAGTGATCCATCCAAGCTGCCGAGACATCTCGAGCGCCATGACTGTGCCAGCCGATACCGCCTCACCATGCAGCCAGACACCGTAACCCTGATGGGTCTCGATGGCATGACCGAAGGTATGACCAAGATTCAGCGTTGCGCGAATGCCCGACTCTCGCTCATCTGCGCCAACCACGCGCGCTTTGGCCGCACAAGAGCACCTTATCGCTTCGGTAAGCGCCGCCTGATCCAGCCCACGTAGCTTGTCGATATTCTCCTCTAGCCACCCCAAGAACGGCTCGTCGCAGATCAAACCGTACTTGATTACCTCAGCCAAGCCAGCCGACAGCTCTCGCACCGGCAACGTTGCCAGCGTAGAGGTATCAATCAGTACTGCTTGCGGCTGATAGAAGGCACCGACCATGTTCTTGCCGAGCGGATGATTGATACCAGTCTTGCCACCGACCGAAGAATCGACCTGTGACAGGAGCGTTGTCGGTACCTGGATGAAATCGACTCCACGCTGGTAACTAGCAGCCGCAAAACCGGCCATGTCGCCAACCACCCCACCACCCAACGCGATAATGGTGGTGTTCCGGTCGTGCCTGGCTGTCAGCAACGCATCGAAGATCGACTGCAGCGTCTGCCAGTCCTTGTATGCCTCTCCATCAGGCAGCACGATCGGCGTGATGGCGTACCCGGCCAGGCTGCGTGAAAGACGCTCAAGGTAGAGCGGCGCAACGGTGTCGTTGGTAACAATGGCGACTTGCTTGCCGCGGATATGACGGGATAACAGCTCACCGCGATCAATGAGCTGCTCGCCAATATGGATCGGATAGCTACGCTCGCCGAGATCGACATGTAGAGTCTGCATAGGGCCCCCACGCTTAAAGGGAGCTAGGATAGCGCAGATCGCCCCAGGCTTTCACGAGGTGCTAAGGATTGGAGTTGAGCGAGAATTTCAACCACAACCAGCCGCGGGGGGCGCTCATCCGTCTGTATGATCATGTCCGCGACCTCACGGTACAGTGGATCCCGCTCAGCCATCAGATTCGTGAGCGTCTCGCGAGGATTGGGTTTTTGCAATAGTGGACGATTGCGATCGCGAGAGGTGCGGTCGAGCTGCTGCTCGACCGAGGTGCAAAGGTAGATCACCCGACCACCCGCGCGTAAGAGTCGACGATTATCCGGCCGCAGCACAGCACCACCGCCGGTTGCCAACACGACGCCACGCATCTGGCACAAATCAATAATGGCCGCGTGTTCTCTTTCGCGAAACCCCTGCTCACCCTCAACATCGAATATCAGCGGAATACTTGCACCCGTGCGCTGCTCGATCTCCTTATCGGAATCCCGAAAGGGAAGACGAAGCTCCTTGGCAAGCAGGCGCCCGATGGTGCTTTTACCGGCACCCATCGGACCCACGAGGATAATGTTTTCCACCGATTTAACGATTCACTGCAATGGCCTGGTGATTCAGGATTCTAGGGGTAAGGAATACCAACAGCTCAGACTTGGCATCTGTCACAACATCACGACGAAACAGCCGTCCAAGATAAGGTACGTCGCCAAGAAACGGAACCTTGTCGACGCTTTGCGACTGGCTGTTGGAGAATACACCACCGATCACTACTGTTTCGCCATCGTTCACCAGTACCTTGGCGTTGACTTCGTTTTTATCGATTGGTGGCACGCCATTGACTGCGTTGCGGAAGTCTGGTGCATCTTTAGTGACCTTGACTTCCATAATAATGCGGTTATCCGGCGTGATCTGGGGCGTAACCTCCAAGGACAAAGCTGCTTCTTTGAAAGAGGTGCTCGTCGCACCGCTGGAGCTAGCCTCCTGATAAGGAACTTCTGTGCCTTTCAGAATCTTCGCTGTTTCTTTGTCCGCGGTCATCACCTTCGGCTGGGATACGACTTCTCCATTTCCGGTTTTCTCCATAGCAGAGAGCTGAAGGTCCAAAAGAACGTGATCTGAAATAAAACCAATGCCTACACCGGACGTGCTATTTAATACTCCCATGTCGACAAAAGGAACCGGCGCCGTGCCGTCCTCAAGAGTATAATTACCGATTTTTTTCGTGCCTGGCGGCCTCAAAATCCCATCGTCGTCGACGGCTCGGGCGCCATCCTTGCCGTAGGCACTCCATTGGTCGTTCACAATGTTCCCGCCCCACCGAACCCCAAGCGCCTTATCATAGCCAACGTTTGCCTCAACAATCCGAGCCTCAATCATGACCTGACGAACCGGGATGTCCAGCTGAGTCACGATACGGCGTAATTCATCCAAACGCTCTTGAGTCTGGTAGGCGATTATATTGTTTGTGCGATCATCAACCGCGATGGAGCCACGCTCGTCAGCCTGCCCATCAACTGCAGTCACCGATTGAAAAAGCTTCGCAATATCCGCAGCTTTAGCGTAATTCACCTGCACGACTTCACGACGGAGGGGCGCCAGCTCGGCAATCTGCCGCTTGGATTCCAACTCCTGACGTTCACGTGCAGCAATTTCGTCCGCTGGAGCAACCAGCAGGACGTTGCCCACCTGACGCTTGTCGAGGCCCTTGGTTTTCAAGACAAGATCCAACGCCTGGTCCCACGGAACGTTCTGCAAACGCAACGTGATATTGCCCTGTACGGTATCACTCGCTACCAGATTCAAATCAGTGAAGTCTGCAATCAGCTGCAGAACAGAACGAACGTCGATATCTTGGAAGTTCAGCGACAGCTTCTCTCCAGAATAGGTGAAATGCTGCGCATTGCGCTTCTCGACATCGGCTTCGCTAAGCGGCTTGACGCTGATAGTCAACTTGTCGTCGGTCTGGTACGCCAGATAGTCGTATCGCCCGCTAGGCTCGATCGCAATGCTTGCGCCATCGGCCTTACTGCTCGAATCGACAAACTTGACCGGCGTGGCGAAGTCCTGCACGTCCAACCTGACCCGCAGCGACTCCGGTAATTGCGTCTTGGCGAACGATACGCGGATCTTGCCACCCTGCTCCTCGATACTCGGACTGATCGATGGGTCCGACAGAGTAATGACTACGTTACCGGCACCGTCTTCCCCGCGACGAAAATCGATGTTGCTAATCGACTTGCCCGTGGCCATTGAGGCGACCGGCGCGCGCCTATCAACCGGTGCAACAGGCGCGGCTGGGACCGCAGCGGGTGATGCGCCGTTTTCGCCCAGAACGACAAACACATTGCTCCCGTCGACTCGGGTCGAATAGGGAACCAAAGAGGTGAGGTTGACGATAAGCCGGGTGCGGCCCTGTGCCTCGACGACCGTTACACTCCGCGCATTGCCAACGCCGAGTTCTCGGTTCTTGGACGCCAGCTTGCTGGAGACACCCGGCAGATCAAGGGCGATGCGAGCGGGCTGGTCAAGCGTGTATCCGCGCGGAGCAGGCACCGGCTCGTCGAAGGCCAGTTTCAGCTCAACACGGTCTCCGGGTAGCGACGCAACATCGAGCGAATTCAGATTCGCGGCCAGCAGCGCGGGCGAAATAATCGCCGCCAGCAAAGACAAGCCGAGACGAGAGAGAGTGGTATTCATAAAAGGCTTCCGTTGTGCAGACCGGTATAGGTTTTCCATTTTTGCCATGACTCAGGAGCGCTCTTTCAAGGTCAGGCTACGCGGGCGCTCAAGCCACCCACCCTCTCCGTCCGGAACGATTTCAAGCACATCCACCTCGGCCTCGCTGATTTCAACGATACGACCATGGTTGCGCCCCAGATAGTCACCGACCTTGACTCGGTGAACCCCGTCGCCGCCTTTGATCAAGGCGTACTTACCTGCGTCGTTGGTCAACGTGCCGACCATGACGAAGTTTTCGATATTGAATTGTTCGAGGAACTGCTTGATGCGCGTCTCGTCAGGGTGAATATCTTTTGAACCCTTCTGCCGCTGAGTCAGATCGATCTTCATTGGCGGCTGGAATGGATGGCGCAGCGATGAAGCGCTATAGGTAAACGCCTCATATGGCAGAAACGCTGGCAATGGTTCTATCGATCCTTTGGGCTTGGCGCGCACTTCGTCCATGTAAGCACGTAGATCGTCGAAATCTCTGTTAGCGCCACATCCGGCCAGTAACACCAAGCCCATGCTCAGCGCGATAAGTCGGGCTCCATTCATTTCTGCAGCCCCTTGTCGTTATAGCGATAGGTCTTGGCCAGGATGCTCATGTGCAGCTTGGAAGAGGAATCCTTGCTCTGAGGCTTTATCTCGAAATCATGCAGGGTAACGATCCGTGGCAAACTCGACACGCCGCTGACAAACGTTGCGAGGTCGTGATAGCCACCGACCACTTTGATCTGTATCGGCAGCTCGATATAGAACTGCTGCGTCACTTCCGGCTGCAACTTGATCTCTTCGAACTCCAGCCCACTGCCCAGGCCGGTGCGGGTAATGTCTTCGAGCAAACCCGGCACTTCGGTATCGCTCGGTAACTGGCGCAACAAGGCACCAAACGATGCTTCCATCTCGACCATCTGCGCCTTGTACGCTTCCAGATTCGCTGCCTGAAACGCCTTCGTGGAGAATTGCTGCTTTAGCGTTTCCTCCTGCGCTTGCTGTTGCTCCAGGCTGACCTGCATGTCGCTGAGGTAGAAGTAATAGCCACCTCCGAGCACCAGCATCATCAGCAATACTGCAGCTATCACCTTTACCGCAGCGGGCCAGGAGCCCACGTTGTTCATGTCCAAGTCGCTCAGGTCGACGCTACGCAGACTTTCTAAGGAGTTCGCCAGACTCATGGCTTATCTCCTTCGGCTGCGACAGCCGGCTGCGTCTGCTGAACCGTTAGCTGAAACACGTTTTCCTGATCGACCGCACCCGCCGTGACAGCCTTCACCTCGTTCAGGTTTGGCGCTTCCAGCCATTCAGAACCATCCAAGTTGCGCATCAGGTTAGAGACCCGGTTGTTGGATTCAGCACCACCAACAATGGCGATGTTCTTGCCAGTCATTTTCAATCCGGTGAAATACACGCCATCGGGAAGCGTGCGTACCAGCTGATCAAAAACCCTGCCGATGATGGGGCGATTGCCCTGCAGATCCTGAATAATCTTCATACGCTCAAGCAATTGCTGCCGACGCTCACGCAGTTCTTTGATTTCCGCGATACGCGTATCCAGCACCGCAATCTCTTTGCGGATGAAGTCATTTCGCGCGTTCTGCCGTTCAATGGCATGGGTGAAGTACTGATCCGCGAGAAACAGCAGGCCCACCGCCACGACAGCCACACCGGCGAGCGACACCAGGAAGCGCTGCTTACGCTCTTCACGGAGCTGCTCGCGCCAGGGCAATAGGTTGATCCGGGCCATCAGTCGAAACTCCTCAAGGCCAACCCGCAGGCAATCATCAGGGACGGCGCATCACTGGCGAGCGCGCCAGCGTTGACCTTGCTACTCAACGCCATATCGGCAAACGGATTGGCGACTAAAGTCTGAGTCCCGATTTTCTGCTGAATCAACCGATCCAGCCCCGGAATCGATGCCGTCCCGCCAGCCAGAAGGATGTAGTCCACGTCATGGAACTGCCCGGCGGCGAAGAAAAACTGGAGCGAGCGCGACACCTGCTGAACGACCGCTTCTTTGAACGGCTGCAATACTTCGCTGTCATAGTCGTCTGGGAGGCCTCCTTGCTTTTTGGCAAGGCCAGCTTCTTCCATCGATAGCCCGTAGCGACGCTGAATCTCTTCGGTAAGCTGACGCCCACCGAACAACTGTTCGCGGGTATAGATCGTGCGGCCGTTGTGCAACACGCTCAGCGTGGTCATGGTCGCACCGATGTCGACCAGAGCAATGGTCAGCTCGTCGTGACCGGCACCCAGCTGGGGCGCTAGCAAACCAAATGAACGCTCCAGCGCATAGGCTTCGACATCGACAACCTTGGCCGCCAGTCCAGCCAGGGCCAGAGCCGCTTCGCGAATCTCTACGTTTTC
Organism: Pseudomonas sp. YJ42; assembly: GCF_047225135.1. NCBI lineage: Bacteria > Pseudomonadati > Pseudomonadota > Gammaproteobacteria > Pseudomonadales > Pseudomonadaceae > Pseudomonas > Pseudomonas sp. YJ42. The sequence continues at coordinate 2,425,333 of NZ_CP178378.1, forward strand.
CTTGCGACACGCCGCCAACAGCACCTCGACGCGTCCCGGGGCGCGAGCGGCCGGCCCCTGCACTTCAAAGTCGATAGCGACTTCTTCCAGCGGGTAAGGAATGTACTGATCCGCTTCGATCTTCAGCTGATTTTCCAGGTCGTCGTCGCTCAACCCGGCGTCCATTTCGATGCTCTTGGTGATGACCGCCGAACCGGAAACCGCTACTGCGGCGGATTTCACACCGGTTTTCGCTTTAGCTAACAACCGAGACAGCGCCTGGCCCACACCGTCCAGTTCAGCGATGTTCTTTTCTACCACAGCGTTCGGCGGAAGCGGCTCGACCGCAAATGACTCAACCCGATACCGGGAGCCTGAGCGGCTTAATTCGAGCAGCTTGACAGACGTCGAACTGATGTCGATCCCAAGCAGCGTATTCGCTTTCTTAGTGAAGAGCCCTAGCACGGCCGATTTCCTATCTTTATCCGCTACTTACGGATTAATTATGTTTGTCCGCATTAAATAACAGCCTTGACAGAAGCGCAAATGGCTCCCCAGCAAAAAAACCGCTTATAATGTGAACGGTTTTTCTTTTCAGCACTGTCTGCGGCTTACACCTCATTTCCCACCCTGGATTCAATAAACCCCGATGCGTTTTCTGAAGTTTTTCCTATGGTCGTGCTTGGCTGTTTTCTGTGGACTTTTACTCAGTCTCAGTGGCGCGTTTCTTTACCTCAGCCCCAACCTGCCATCGGTCGACTCGCTACGCAGCATACAGCTCCAGATTCCGCTGCGCGTCTACAGCGATGACGACAAGCTGATCGCCGAGTATGGCGAAATGCGTCGTTCCCCCATCGGATTCGACGAGATACCCAAGGATTTCATCGCCGCATTGCTGGCGGCCGAAGACGACAACTTCGCGAATCATTATGGCGTCGATGTTTCCAGTCTGATGCGCGCTGCCACGCAATTATTGAAAACCGGCCATATTCAGACCGGCGGCAGCACCATCACTATGCAGGTGGCGAAGAATTACTTCCTCACCAGCGAGCGAAGCTTTTCGCGGAAGATCAACGAGATCCTTTTAGCCCTTCAGATCGAAAGGGAAATGCGCAAGGATGAGATCCTTGAGCTGTACGTCAATAAAATTTATCTGGGCAACCGAGCTTACGGTATCGAAGCGGCATCGCAGGTCTACTACGGCAAACCCATCGGCGAGCTGAGCCTCGCGCAGATGGCCATGATCGCAGGCTTACCGAAAGCACCGTCTGCATTCAACCCACTGGCCAACCCAGAGCGTGCCAAGGAGCGGCGTGACTGGATTCTTGGACGAATGTACCGGCTCGGAAAAATAGACGAGACCCGCTATCAGCAAGCGCTGACAGAGGTTGTCGATGCGTCCTATCACGGGTCATCGCCGGAACTTGATGCACCTTATATAGCGGAGATGGCACGTGCCGAAATGGTCGGTCGTTTCGGTAGTGCTGCTTACACCGATGGATTCCGCGTTTACACCACCGCCACCAGTGAGCGTCAGCTCGCTGCCAACCAGGCGCTTGTCCAGGGATTGATCGAATACGACCAGCGTCACGGCTATCGCGGCCCGGAAGCTCGGCTGACCGGCACCGACCGGGAGAGCTGGCTGAAGGAATTGGGCAACTATCGCAGCCAGGCCGGCGTGCTCCCTGCTGCCGTAAGTGCCGTCTCCAAAGATGGGATCAAGGTCCTCCTTCGTGACGGCAGCGAGCGCAGCATCAGCTGGGAAAGCATGAAATGGGCTCGCCCGTTCATTAATACCAACAGCCTGGGGCCCCAACCCAGGTCACCATCGGAAGTCGTCAAGCCAGGAGACGTCATCCGCGTTCAGATCCGGGATGACGAAGTGCTGTTCAGCCAGATACCCCAGGCTCAAGGCGCACTGGTATCCCTTGATCCGCTTGACGGCTCCATCGAAGCGTTGACCGGTGGTTTTTCCTTTGGGCAAAGCAACTACAACCGCGCTATCCAGGCCAAGCGTCAGCCCGGCTCAAGCTTCAAACCTTTTATCTATAGCGCCGCATTGGATGCCGGATTCACCCCTGCGACTCTGGTCAACGACTCCCCTATCGTCTTCGTCGAGGAAGGCCTGGATCGCGTTTGGCGCCCCAAGAATGACAACAATACCTTTCTAGGCCCGATCCGGCTGCGCGAGGCGCTTTACAAATCACGCAACCTGGTCTCGATTCGCCTGCTGCAGACCCTTGGCCTTCCGTACACCCTCGACTACATCAAACGCTTTGGATTCAAATCCGAAGACCTGCCTGCCAACCTGTCGCTGGCGCTTGGTACGGCAACCCTGACGCCAATGGAAATCGCTACCGGCTGGACAGCATTCGCGAACGGGGGCTACAAGATCGAACCCTATCTGATCGAGCGCATCGAGGATCGAGACGGAAAAATCATCTTCGAGGCGAACCCGGTGCGCGTACCGGAGCAAGGCGACACAGCAGCGAAGGATGAAGCGGCGGCCACCGCCTACGCACAGCTCGACACGCCACTGGCGAGCGACTCGCAGCCAGCCAGGCCGGCGCCCGCGTATGCGGAGCAGATCATCGACGAGCGCACCGCCTACATCATGACCAGCATGCTGCAGGACGTCATCAAGCGCGGCACAGGCAGACGGGCTTTGGCGATGGGGCGCGGGGATCTTGCAGGAAAGACCGGCACGACCAACGAGTCCAAGGACAGTTGGTTCTCCGGCTACAACGCTGACATCGTGACCACGGTCTGGACAGGCTTCGATCAGCCCCAAACGCTCGGTCGGCGGGAATATGGCGGAACGGTAGCGCTGCCGATTTGGATGAAGTACATGAGCGCCGTGCTGGACGGCGCCCCCGAGCATGCGCCCGCCGAACCGGAAGGCATTTTGACATTGCGAATCGATCCCAAAAGCGGCCGAGCGGCAGCCCCTGGCACACCTGACGCTTACTTTGAGATCTTTCGAAGCGAAGACTCACCGCCTGACATGAATGACGAGATGATTCCAGGCTCAATGTTGCCCGACAGCCCGCTACCAGCATCCGAAGCCGCACCGATCGATCTGTTCTAAATCTTCTGCATCCCCCGACGCCCGCTCCTGATAGCAGCGAACTCGGGGGATCACAGGCCGCAAGCGCGCTCCAGTGCGCCAAGCTTCTTACCATAGCCCGAAATAGAAAACCCCAGCCGGGGCTGGGGTTTTTCCGAGTGCCGCGCACCCGCCGAAGCGGGGCTATGGCCGAGCTAATCAGCCATTGAACACGTCGTGAACCGACTTGAGCGGGTAATTCGACGGATACGGCAGTGTCGCCACGCCGCTTTCGATCGCTGCTTTGGCCACCGCGTCGGAGACGAGGGTGATCAGGCGAGGATCCATCGGTTTCGGAATGATGTATTCACGTCCGAACTGAAGCTGCTCAACGCCATAAGCAGCAGCCACCTCAGCCGGAACCGGCAGCTTGGCCAGCTCACGCAGAGCCACCGCAGCAGCGATTTTCATCTCCTCATTGATGCGCGTCGCACGAACATCCAGCGCCCCACGGAAAATGAACGGGAAGCCCAACACGTTGTTGACCTGGTTCGGATAATCCGAGCGGCCAGTAGCCATGATCACATCGGGACGGGTCGCGTGAGCGAGCTCTGGGTTGATCTCCGGATCGGGGTTCGAGCAGGCGAACACTACCGGGTTCGCTGCCATCAGCTTGAGGCCTTCGGCGCTCAACAGATTGGGGCCGGACAGGCCTACAAAGACGTCAGCGCCATCGAGGGCATCATCCAGCGTGCGCTTGTCTGTCTCATGGGCAAACACCGCCTTGTACTGATTCAGATCGTCACGACCAGCATGGACTACACCCTTGCGATCGATCATGAAAATGTTCTCGACCTTCGCCCCCATACTGACAAGCAGCTTCATGCAAGAGGTCGCCGCAGCGCCGGCGCCGAGGCAGACGATCTTGGCCTGCTCCAGCGTCTTGCCAGCGATTTCCAATGCATTGAGCATGCCCGCCGCAGTAACGATAGCGGTGCCGTGCTGGTCGTCATGGAATACCGGAATGTCGCATTGCTCGATCAGCGCCCGCTCGATCTCGAAGCATTCAGGCGCCTTGATATCTTCCAGGTTGATGCCACCGAAGGTAATGGAAATGCGCTTGACCGTATCGATGAAAGCCTGAGGGCTTTCCGCATCGACTTCGATATCGAACACGTCGACACCAGCGAATCGCTTGAACAGAACGCCCTTGCCTTCCATAACCGGCTTGGATGCCAGCGGCCCCAGATTGCCCAGACCAAGAATCGCGGTGCCGTCGGAGATCACCGCGACCAGATTGCCTTTACCGGTGTATCGGTAAGCCAGCTCCGGATCACGGGCGATTTCTCGAACCGGTTCCGCCACGCCAGGGCTGTAGGCCAGTGACAGATCACGAGCGGTGGAAGTGGGCTTGGTCAGCTCGACACTCAGCTTTCCCGGACGAGGCTGGGAATGATAGTCGAGAGCGGCAGTTTTCAGGTCAGTCATGAGGCATTCCGCTTATTTTACTGGGACAGACAGGGGGCCGAGCATACGCCAAGACCGAGCGCCGTCACAAGCCAACGGGAAAGGTGACTGTCAAGACCTGGCCCTACGACTTTCAGTTAAGCCGAGCCAAAAATTTTCCCGCCCCGCCAGCTAACGACGAGTTACGGCAGCGGAACAAGCATGGACGGGTGGCTTGCTCTCAGTAGCCAGCGAGCCTGACGCGACAAATCCGCACGCCCCTTGCGATCGATCACCCAACCCCTTGCTTCGACCTGCTTGCCTGGCAGGTCTTTCAGCGAATCGGCGAATGACGCAACGGCTTCACGGGGAACCTGAATCACCAGAGGGCCATCCAGCTCCAACCAGACGCCACCACGATTGGTCTCCAGTCGATCGACCCGCGCCCTGACCAGTGCAAAACCACCGCGGCGCAGGCGCTCAGCCGAGGTGATCGGGGGCTGATGCCAGACACCTTTGCCGGCAAGCCGAGCCTGCTGTTCCACGGCGAGATGACAGTCAGCCAGCAGCGTGTTCGGTGCGATGGCGACAAAAAAGCCCAGCCCTTCGGCAAGCAGAACAGCTTCGAGATTTTCACCGTGCGAGTCGAAGGCATGGGCCAGCAGTCGGCCGTAATGATCACTGGCCTCCTGACCGAGCCGCAGCCCCACGCGTCCGCCACTGGCGTTTACAAGTGCTTGCAGCCGACGCTTGGCCGCCTCCGCGAACGGTTCGGCACTGCGCCCCTTGCGGCCGACTTCAGGGGCATTCACGCCGATGAGGCGTACGCGACGCCCATCGACCAGGCGCAGAGTATCTCCGTCGATGACTGTTGCGACCTTCGCTGACGGCAGCGGGCCGCTAACAGGACAAAGCGCCTGCGCCTGCAGACTGAAGAAGACGGAAACGAAAAAGGCGCCCACCAGGGACGCCTTTTTAAGATGCTCGGAAAACCTCATGGGATTCCCGTCGCGGCGACAGCTTACTTCGCGCCGAACACACCGAAACGCTGCTTGAAGCGGTCGATACGGCCGCCGGTGTCCAGCACTTTCTGCTTGCCGGTGTAGAACGGATGGCACTCAGAGCACACGTCGATGTTCAGGTTCTTGGCCAGCGTGGAGCGAGTCTTGATGACGTTGCCGCAGCTGCAAGTGGCTTCGATTTCAACGTAGTTAGGATGGATATCGGCTTTCATGGAAAAATCCTCTAGGACTTGTGCCGCCACCCGACCCTATGTCGAGTACCGCACGGAAGGGCGCGAATGATACCAGAGACCGTTAGCGATGCAAGGGCAGCTGATCGATCGGCGACAGCCCCCGATCACAGGCATCTGGCTATCGAACCGACTCTTGAACGCATGCCGGTCTGTTGCAGCGCTGGATCGTTTAACATCGGCGTTCGCCTCCAAGGACTTTCGTGTGCCCCAACCCATACTTCGCCTCGCGCTACCCTCCCCGTTGCGCAGACTCTTCGATTACCTCCCCCCAACCGGCATTCCATACGCATCGCTGCAGCCGGGTATGCGGTTGCGGGTGCCCTTCGGGCGACGCGAGATCGTTGGAGTTCTGGTGGAAGTGGCCAACCACAGCGAGATCCCCGAGGCGAAGCTCAAACCGGCCCTGGAGCTGCTGGATGCGCGCCCTCCGCTACCGTCGCCGCTGTTCAAGCTGTGCCTGTGGACCGCCCAGTATTACCAGCACAGCCTCGGCGACACGCTCAGTTGGGCGCTTCCGGTCCTACTACGCCAGGGCGAGCCTGCCGAGGCCAGGCAGGAGCGCTTCTGGCATGTTGTCAATGGAGCACGACCGGAGGATCCACGCCTTAGCCGGGCGCCACGTCAACGCGAGGCACTGAAGACCATCGGCCAACATCCGCACGGCGTGGCGCATTCATTGTTGACCCAACTGCAATTGAGCAAGGACAGTCTCGATCTGCTGCTACAGAAGGGCCTTTTGCGCGTCGAGACACGCCGCAGTCATCGGACTCAGCGGCACCAGGGTAGCTGGCTACTGCAGCCGGAGCTTCCGCTGAACCAGCAACAACGCGCAGCCTTCGAAGCCATCCGTGCCGGCCTCGATGGCTTCCAGCCGTTCCTGCTGGCCGGCGTCACGGGCAGCGGCAAGACCGAGGTCTATCTTCAGCTAATCCATCAGGTGCTCGAAGCCGGCAAGCAGGCGCTGGTACTGATTCCTGAAATCAACCTCGGCCCGCAAACCCTGGCGCGCTTCGAAAAACGCTTCAATGCGCGTATCGCCCTGCTGCACTCCAATGTCAACGACCGCGAACGCCTGGACGCCTGGCTGGCGGCACGCGATGGCGAGGCGGACATCATCATTGGCACCCGTTCGGCGCTGTTCACCCCAATGAAGAACCCGGGGCTGATCATTCTCGATGAGGAGCACGACGCCTCCTATAAGCAGCAAGAAGGCCTGCGCTATCACGCTCGCGACTTGGCTGTGGTCAGGGCCCGCCAAGAGAACCTCCCGATCCTGCTGGGATCGGCAACGCCGTCATTGGAAAGCCTGCACAATGCGCACATCGGTCGCTACGCGCTGCTGAAGCTGACCCAGCGTGCCGGTGGTGCCCAAGCGCCCCGGTTCCTGCGCCTCGACGTGAAAAGCCGACCGCTGGATTCAGGCATCTCCGGCCCGCTGCAACAAGCCATGGCACAGACACTCGCCGCCGGGCAGCAGGTGCTGGTGTTCCTGAACCGCCGCGGCTTCGCCCCTTCGCTGCTGTGCCATGATTGCGGCTGGCTCAGTCAATGCCCGCGCTGCGACGCCCGAATGACTCTGCATCAACGCCACAATGAGCTGCGCTGTCACCACTGCGGGCATTCCGAGCGTCCACCCCGCAATTGTCCGGAGTGCAACAAACTCGACCTGCGTCCTGTAGGTGCTGGCACCGAGCGCGCGGAAGAACGTCTGAGCATTCTCTTTCCGGACTATCCGGTGCTGCGCATCGACCGCGACAGCACGTCACGCAAGGGATCCATGGAGCAATTGCTGGCTACCATCAACCGTGGCGAACCCTGCCTGCTGGTGGGCACCCAGATGCTCGCCAAGGGACATCATTTCCCTCGGGTCACCCTGGTCGCGATCCTCGATGCGGACGGCGGCCTATTCTCTGCAGACTTTCGCGCCAGCGAGCGAATGGCCCAATTGATCGTACAGGTGGCGGGGCGCGCAGGCCGTGCCGAAGAGCCTGGCAAGGTCATCATCCAGACCCATCTGGCCGACCATCCGCTGCTGGTTCAATTGACCGAGCAAGGCTATTTCGCCTTCGCCGACCAGGCATTGAGCGAGCGCCGCGCCGCGGGCCTGCCACCGTTCAGCCATCTTGCTTTACTACGCGCCGAAGCGGCAAAGCCCGGCCAGGCTGAAGACTTCCTCGACCAGGCCTGCAGCCAAGCCGAACACCTGACGACGCAACTCGGCTTAAGCGGGGTTGAATTGCTCGGCCCGGTGCCCGCACCGATGGAGCGACGCGCCGGGCGCTTCCGCGCCCAGCTGCTGCTCCAGGCCAATGCCCGAGCCCCGCTGCACAAGCTGATGAGTGCATGGCTGCCCCTGGTGGAAGCGCTCCCGGGCAGCCGTACGGTACGCTGGTCGCTGGATGTCGATCCGATCGACCTGTTCTGACGCTGGATGAATCTGGCCTTAACCGGCAACCAAGCACCTTAAGCCTTGAAGGTTCGCCCCTCGGACGTCGATAATGCCCAGTTTTCGACCAAAGCCTTCGGGCCGACCGAGCTCACGATGAAAGACAGCATCCGCCACCTGATCCAGCAAGCCCTGACCCGTCTCACCGCTGAAGGCGTGCTGCCCGAAGGGTTGGGCCCGACCATTCAGGTGGAGAACACCCGCGACAAGGCTCACGGCGATTTCGCCAGCAACATTGCCATGATGATCGCCAAGCCTGCCGGGATGAAGCCTCGCGACCTCGCACAGAGACTCATCGAGGCGCTGCCGGCCGATCCCGGCGTCAGCAAGGTGGAGATCGCCGGCCCAGGCTTTCTCAACTTTTTCCAGAACAGCGCCGCGCTGGCCCAGCGCCTTGACACTGCGCTTGCCGACCCGCACCTGGGCGTCAGCAAGGCAAGCCCACCCCAGCGGGTCGTGGTCGACCTTTCCTCGCCGAATCTCGCCAAGGAAATGCACGTAGGCCACCTGCGCTCCACCATCATTGGCGATGCCGTGGCGCGGGTGCTTGAGTACCTTGGCGACGAGGTGATCCGGCAGAATCACGTCGGCGACTGGGGCACTCAGTTCGGCATGCTGCTCGCCTATCTAGAGGAGAACCCCGCCGCGGCCGAAAGCGAGCTGTCCGATCTCGAGCAGTTCTATCGCGCGGCCAAGCGGCGCTTCGACGAATCCACCGACTTCGCCGATCGGGCCCGTGAATTGGTGGTGAAACTGCAAGCAGGCGATGCCGACTGCCTGCGCCTGTGGACCCGCTTCAACGAGATATCCCTGTCGCACTGCCAGAAGGTCTACGACCGCCTCAACGTCAAGCTGACACCGGCCGACGTCAAGGGCGAGAGCGCCTACAACGCCGAGCTAGGCGACATCGTCGAGTCGCTCAAGGCCAAAGGCCTGCTGAGCGAAAGCAACGGTGCCCAGTGCGTCTTTCTCGATGAGTTCAAGAATGCCGAAGGCAACCCCTTACCGGTGATCGTCCAGAAGGCTGGTGGCGGCTACCTGTACGCCACCACCGACCTGGCGTCCATGCGTTACCGCAGCCAGCAACTCAACGCCGATCGCGCCCTGTATTTTGTCGATCAGCGTCAAGCGCTGCATTTCCAGATGGCCTTCGAGGTCGCGCGCCGCGCCGGCTTCGTGCATGAGGGAATGCAACTCGAACATATGGGCTTTGGCACCATGAACGGTGCCGATGGCCGCCCGTTCAAGACTCGCGATGGCGGCACGGTGAAGCTGGTCGACCTACTCGACGAGGCCGAGCAGCGCGCCTACAGCCTGGTCAAGGGTAAGAATCCGGACCTGAGCGAAGCCGAACTGCGGCAGATCGCTCGCGCTGTAGGCATCGGCGCCGTTAAATACGCGGACCTCTCCAAGCACCGCACCAGCGACTACAGTTTCAACTTCGAGCAGATGCTCAGTTTTGAAGGCAACACCGCGCCCTACCTGCTTTATGCCTACACTCGCGTGGCCAGCGTATTTCGCAGACTGGGCACCGGTATGGACGGGCTTGTAGGCGAGATACGGCTGGAAGCCGAACAGGAACAAGAGCTGGGCGCAAAACTCGCTCAGTTCACCGAGGTGCTGAACGGCGTCGGCGAAAAGGGCGTCCCGCATTTACTGTGCAGCTACCTGTACGAGCTGGCCGGGCTTTTCTCCAGCTTCTACGAGCACTGTCCAATACTCACCGCCGAAAGCGAAACCGTGAAACAGAGCCGCCTGCGTCTAGCTGCCCTGACCGGCAAGACCCTCAAGCAGGGTCTGGAGTTGCTTGGCCTGGAAACGCTGGAGCGGATGTAAGTGGCAGCCAGGAAGAAACCTGCACCGAAGCGTGGCGCGAGCCGCTACCAAGCGCCCGCTAAGAAACCCGTGCCCGGATGGATCTGGCTGGTTTGCGGCTTGGTCATCGGCGGCTTCATCATGTTTCTGATGAACCTCGAACCCGGCGGGGACGAGATCAAGCGTGCCAAGGACACGCCCAAGCCCAAGGAGCAGCCGAAGCGCCATCCGCCGACTACAGGCCAACCGGTGAAGCCGAAATACGACTTCTATACGCTGCTGCCCGAGTCCGAAGTGATCCTGCCGCCTGAAGCACCGAAACCGGAGCCTCCGAAACCGGTCACCGCAGAAGAGGCAGCCAAAATCGATGCGGCGCGTGCCGAAGCCGCTTTGAATGGCCAGGTACCGCCACCTCCGCCGATGGTGGCCAAAGCACCGGTTACCCAGTTTTTCCTGCAGGCAGGCTCGTTCCGCAAGCAAGCCGAAGCAGAAAGAGTCAGGGCTCAAATCATCCTGCTGGGTCAGGATGTGCGGGTCGAGAACGTCACCGTCCGCGACGAGGATTGGTATCGGGTGTTGGTCGGCCCCTACGCCAACCGGGAGCAGCTTGGCCAGGCTCAGAAGACGCTTTCGTCAAGCGGCTATAACAACCTGTTGCTGCAGCAGCGGCAGACTCGCTGAGCCGATGCCCCTACCGCAGCGCGCCATAAACGCCTGCGGTGCTCCAACCCCGGGCTCAGGCCTTACCCTACGAAGTTGCTGCCCGCTATCGCTCGCGCGGCGCGTAGGCGAACACGTCTGCGCGCATCTGAGTCGCATCCATTCCCGCCTCGACCAACGCATCCAGCGTGCCATAGATCATCGCTGGCGAACCGCTGGCATAGACATGAACCGGCTTGAGGTCAGCGAAGTCCTCGCAGACCGCTTCATGCAACATGCCGCAACGTCCCTGCCAGCCGCAGACGTCACTGACGACCTGATGGAGCGAAAGGTTCGGCATGTGCTGCCACTCATCCCAATGCGGTAGCTGATAGAAGTCCTCCGGACGCCTTACGCCCCAATACAGGTGCACGGGATGAGCGAAGCCTTCGGCTCGACAGTGCTCAATTAGACTGTGCATTTGCGCCATGCCGGTTCCCGCCGCGATCAGTACCAGCGGACCATCCGGCAGCTCGGCCAGATGGGTATCGCCGAACGGCATCTGCACTTTGACCATGCCATTGCGTCTGATGAAATCAAGCAGCCCGATCGCGGACGGCTCGCGCGCCAGCACATGCAGCTCTAGCTCACGCCCACGCCCAGGCGCGGACGCCAGGGAAAAGGCGCTGAACTCGCCATCTTCGCGCTCTAGTAGCAGATATTGGCCAGCGTGATAGCGCGGTGGTTTGCCGGCGGGCGCGCGGAGCCGCAGCCGGAACACGTCGCCACCCACCGCTTCGCAGCTGATCAACTGACAACTGAGGGTCCGCACCGGCAGTTCGCCCGGGGCCAGCACACCATCCCACAGCAAAACACAATCTTCCTCGGGCTCAGCCAGACAGGCGAAGACCTCCCCATGGTCGCGACTTTCGCCACGCTGGCGCACTCGACCGTTTACCAGCAAGGCGGCGCAGATCAGACAATTGCCGTTGCGACAGGCCTGCGGACAGTCGAAGCCTAGGCGCCGAGCCGCATCGAGAATCAGCTCGCCAGGTTGAACTTCAAGCACCGCGCCGGAGGGTTGCAGCGTAACTTTCATTTATTCAAAAACCTGAAATAACGACGGCCAGTCATCAGTCGATACCCAGCCCGGCCCAGAGTTCGTCGATACGCCGCTTGACCGCCTCGTCCTGAACGATGGCACGCCCCCATTCGCGACTGGTCTCGCCCGGCCACTTGTGCGTGGCATCGAGGCCCATTTTGCTGCCCAGACCGGAAACCGGGGAGGCGAAATCGAGGTAGTCGATGGGGGTGTTTTCGATCAGCACCGTATCGCGCTTGGGATCCATACGCGTGGTGATCGCCCAGATGACGTCGTTCCAATCCCGTGCGTTGATGTCGTCATCGGTGACGATGACGAACTTGGTGTACATGAATTGCCGCAGGAAGCTCCATACGCCCAGCATCACGCGCTTGGCGTGGCCGGGGTACTGCTTCTTCATGGTAACCACCGCCATACGGTAGGAGCAGCCTTCCGGTGGCAGGTAGAAATCGGTGATCTCCGGAAACTGCTTCTGCAGAATCGGCACGAAGACCTCATTGAGCGCCACGCCGAGGATTGCCGGCTCATCCGGCGGACGACCGGTGTAAGTGCTGTGATAAATGGCGTCGCGGCGCTTGGTGATGCGCTCGACAGTGAATACCGGAAAGCGATCGACTTCGTTGTAGTAGCCGGTATGGTCGCCGTAGGGGCCCTCGTCCGCCATTTCGCCGGGCTGGATATAACCCTCGAGCACGATCTCGGCACCAGCCGGCACCTGCAGATCGTTGCCGCGGCACTTGACCAGTTCGGTGCGGCTTCCGCGCAACAGACCGGCAAAGGCATACTCTGACAGCGAATCGGGTACCGGCGTGACCGCGCCGAGGATGGTGGCCGGATCGGCGCCAAGCGCCACCGCGACCGGATAGGGTCTGTCCGGGTATTTCTCGCACCACTCACGGAAATCCAGCGCGCCGCCTCGATGACTAAGCCAACGCATGATCACCTTTTTGCGGCCGATCACCTGCTGACGGTAAATACCCAGGTTCTGACGCTCTTTGTTCGGCCCCTTTGTGACAGTCAGTCCCCAGGTGATCAACGGTCCAGCATCACCCGGCCAGCAAGTCTGTATCGGCAGCGCTGACAGATCGACGTCGTCACCCTCGACGATGACCTCCTGACAGGGCGCGTCCTTGAGCACCTTTGGCGCCATGCTGATAACTTTCTTGTAGATCGGCAGCTTGCTCCAAGCGTCCTTGAGCCCCTTCGGTGGCTCTGGCTCCTTGAGGAAGGCCAGCAGCTTACCGATCTCGCGCAACTCCGACACCTCCTCGGCGCCCATCCCCAGCGCGACACGTTTGGGCGTACCGAACAGGTTGCCGAGCACGGGCATGTCGAAGCCGGTTGGATTCTCGAAGAGCAACGCCGGTCCCTGCTTGCGCAGGGTGCGATCGCATATTTCGGTCATTTCCAGAACGGGAGAAACAGCGGTCGAAACGCGCTTGAGCTCACCGCGCTGTTCCAAACCACTGATAAATTCGCGCAAATCGCGGTACTGCATGCTTGAGCCTCGCATGGGCCGGCAAGTGTCGAGGGCGCAGAGTTTAGCCTTGGCGCCGCCGATTCCGAAACCTGCAGACAGCCAAAGGCCGGGTTTCCCCGGCCTCGACGGTACAACCAGTCGCTTACTTGCGCTTCATCGACATGAAGAATTCTTCGTTGGTCTTGGTGTCCTTGAGCTTGTCCAGCAGGAACTCGATGGCGGCACTTTCATCCATCGGGTGTAGCAGCTTGCGCAGAATCCAGATGCGCTGAAGCTCTTCCTCACTGGTCAGCAACTCTTCGCGACGGGTGCCCGAGCGATTGATGTTGATGGCCGGGAACACACGTTTCTCAGCGATGCGGCGATCCAGTTGCAGCTCCAGGTTACCGGTACCCTTGAACTCCTCGTAGATTACCTCGTCCATTTTCGAACCGGTTTCGACCAGCGCGGTGGCGAGAATGGTCAAGCTACCCCCCTCCTCGATGTTGCGCGCCGCACCGAAGAACCGCTTGGGCTTCTCCAGCGCATGGGCATCGACACCACCGGTCAGCACCTTGCCGGAACTTGGGATCACAGTGTTGTAGGCACGGGCCAGACGGGTGATGGAGTCCAGCAGGATGACCACGTCTTTCTTGTGCTCGACCAAGCGCTTGGCCTTTTCGATCACCATTTCAGCCACTTGCACATGACGGGTCGGCGGCTCATCGAAGGTGGAAGCGACCACCTCACCGCGCACGGTGCGCTGCATCTCGGTCACCTCTTCCGGGCGTTCATCGATCAGCAGAACGATCAGATGGCACTCGGGGTTATTGCGGGTGATATTGCTGGCGATGTTTTGCAACATGATGGTCTTGCCCGCCTTCGGCGGTGCGACGATCAGACCACGTTGCCCCTTGCCGATCGGCGCGCAAAGGTCAATCACCCGGCCGGTCAGGTCTTCGGTGGAACCGTTGCCGGCCTCCATCGTCAGCCGCTTGTTGGCGAATAGCGGTGTCAGGTTCTCGAACAGGATCTTGTTCTTGGCATTTTCCGGCCGATCGAAGTTGATCGTGTCGACTTTGAGCAGCGCGAAATAGCGCTCGCCTTCTTTCGGCGGGCGGATCTTGCCGACGATGGTGTCACCGGTACGCAAGTTGAAGCGGCGAATCTGGCTCGGCGAGACGTAAATGTCGTCAGGCCCGGCGAGATAGGAAGAATCCGCGGAGCGCAGGAAGCCGAAGCCGTCCTGGAGAATCTCCAGCACGCCATCACCGGAGATTTCCTCACCGCTTTTGGCGTGCTTTTTCAGCAGCGAGAAAATCACGTCCTGCTTGCGCGAACGGGCCATGTTGTCGATGCCCATCTGTTCGGCCATTTCCAGCAGTTCGGTGATGGGCTTTTGCTTAAGTTCGGTCAGATTCATAGAAAGAGTCAGGAAGGATGAAGAAAGCGATTAGCTTGAGAAGCCGCGCAGCAAGAGACGAACGGAGTTCGTTGTGCTTTATGAGGCGGAAGTGCGTCGGCGACGGCATGCAGAGGGCGACGGGAGAAGCGTCGCGAGTCCGAATTTAGCACTGCGCAGACGAAGCGTCCACTCTGCAGTTAAAAAAAGCCCCCGCATTCGCGAGGGTCTTTTAAAGACGGAGCTTCGATTCAGATGTTGCTGTCGAGAAACGCAGCCAGCTGCGACTTCGACAGAGCGCCAACCTTGGTGGCTTCGACATTACCGTTCTTGAACAGCATCAGCGTCGGGATGCCGCGCACACCATACTTCGGTGGGGTTTCCTGGTTCTCGTCGATGTTCAGCTTGCAGACTTTGAGCTTACCCTCGTATTCCTTGGCAATCTCATCGAGCACAGGAGCGATCATCTTGCAGGGGCCACACCACTCGGCCCAGTAATCGACCAGCACAGGGCCGTCAGCCTGGAGCACGTCCTGCTCGAAACTGCTGTCGCTGACATTATTGATGTATTCGCTCATGGATTTTCTCCAGGGTCAAAACAGAAAGTGACGCCATCATAGCCCGGCTTGGTGCGGACCGAAAGCCGCAGCCTGTCACCTGGACAATCGCCAAATGGCAACGGGTGCAAGCTATGGGCGCGATATCCAGACGCTTCGTATGGGCGTTGCGCGTTGGCGGATGTCGATGATCATGTCAGGATGTCGGGGTTTTGCACAGAGACTGTCCCATGCGCCCACTAGTCGCCGAACCTTCTCCGATGATCGCCGCCCTGGATCTCGGATCGAACAGCTTCCACATGGTCCTGGCCCGCACCAGCAACGGCGAAATGCGCATCATCGAGCGGCTGGGTGAGAAGGTCCAGCTGGCCGCCGGTATCGACGAAAATCGGATGCTCGATGATGACGCCATGCAGCGCGGCCTCGACTGTCTGCGCCGCTTCGCGCAACTGGTCAATCATCTGCCTCAGGGCGCTGTACGGGTGGTCGGCACCAATGCCCTGCGCGAAGCCCGTAACCGTGCGCAGTTCATCCGTCAGGCCGAGGCGATTATCGATCATCAGGTCGAGGTGATCTCCGGCCGCGAGGAAGCACGACTGATCTATCTCGGCGTATCGCACACCTTTCCGGCGGCCGCCGGAAAGCGGTTGGTCGTAGACATCGGCGGCGGTAGCACCGAGTACATCGTCGGCCAGGGTTTCGATTCGCTGCTACGCGAAAGTTTGCAGATGGGCTGCGTGAGTTTCACCCAACGCTTCTTCCGTGACGGCAAGATTACCGCTGCGCGCTATGCCCAGGCTTATACGGCGGCGCGGCTGGAGCTGATGAGCATCGAGCACGGTTTGCGTCGGCTCGGCTGGCAGGATGCGGTGGGTGCGTCCGGCACCATCCGCGCCATTGGTCTCGCCATCAAGGGTGCCGGGTTGAGCAACGGTCAGGTCACCAGCGAAGGGCTTGGCTGGCTCAAGCGCAAGCTATTCAAGCTGGGCGACGTGGACAAGCTCGACATGGACGGCATCAAGCCGGATCGTCGGGCCATCTTCCCGGCAGGTCTGGCCATCCTCGAAGCGATCTTCGATGCGCTGGAGCTCACCAGCATGGCTCATTCCGAGGGCGCCCTGCGTGAAGGCGTGCTCTACGACCTCATCGGCCGCCATCATCATGAGGATATCCGCGATCGCACGCTGAGCTTTCTCATGGAGCGTTATCACGTCGATCTCGAGCAGGCGACGCGGGTCGAAAGCAAGGCACTGGAAGCGCTCGATCAAGTGTCGACCGACTGGGGGCTGGACGAGGATTGGCACCGTGAGCTGCTTAGCTGGGCCGCGCGGATTCACGAAGTAGGTCTGGATATCGCGCACTATCATTATCACAAGCACGGCGCCTACCTGATTGAGCACTCCGATCTTCCCGGATTTTCTCGTCAGGACCAGCAAATGCTCGCACTGCTCGTGCGCGGCCATCGCCGCAACATACCGAGCCAGAAGTTCGAAGAACTGAGCGAAGACGGCGTAAAGCTCACCCGGCTCTGCGTGCTGTTGCGCTTCGCCATCCTGTTCCACCACATCCGCGGACCCCAGCAGGCGCCAGCGTTCACGCTCAAGGCAGGCGACAACTGTCTCGATGTGGCCTTTCCCGAGGGCTGGCTGGAGAACAATCCGCTGACCCAAGCCGATTTCGCCCTGGAGGCGGAGTGGCTTAATCGGATCGACTTCACCCTGACGGTACGCTGATCGCGCCGTGCCGGACCGTATAGCGGCCGGCAAGGCACGCGGCGGACTGCTCAGCGTGCCGTCGGGCTACCTAGACGCTCTAACAGCGTATTCTGAACGTTACGCGGGTTCTGGTTGCCACTCGGGCTGTTGCGCAGGTAACCACCGTCGGGCTGCAGCACCCAGCTCTGCGTATTGTCGGTGAGGAAGCCTTCCAGCTCCTTTTTTACCCGTGTGATCAGCTTCTTGCCTTCCACTGGAAAACAGGTTTCGACCCGACGGTCCAGATTGCGCTCCATCCAGTCCGCACTGGACAGATAAAGTTTCTCGTCGCCGCCATTGAGGAAGTAGAAGACCCGGCTGTGTTCAAGGAAGCGGCCAATGATCGAACGCACTTGAATGTTGTGCGAAACACCAACGACCCCCGGGCGCAGGCAGCACATACCGCGCACGATCAGATCGATCCGCACGCCGGTCTGGCTGGCCTTGTACAGGGCGCGAATCATCTTCGCATCGGTCAGCGAGTTTATCTTGAGAATGATATGCGCCGGCTTCCCCTCGCTGGCGTGCTGGGTTTCCTGGGCGATCATGTCGAGCAGCGCCTTCTTCAGGGTGAACGGCGCATGCAGCAGCTTCTTCATGCGCATGGTCTTGCCCATGCCGATCAACTGGCTGAACAGCTTCGACACGTCTTCGCATAGCGCATCGTCAGAAGTCAGTAGGCTGTAGTCGGTGTACAGCCGGGCATTGCCGGCGTGGTAGTTGCCGGTCCCGAGATGCGCGTAGCGCCGCAATTCGCCATTTTCGCGGCGCAGGATCAGCATCATCTTGGCGTGGGTCTTGTAGCCAACCACACCGTAGATCACCACAGCACCGGCCTGTTGCAGTCGGCTCGCCAGCTGAAGATTGGACTCCTCGTCGAAGCGCGCCCGCAGCTCGATCACCGCAGTGACTTCCTTACCGTTACGCGCCGCTTCCACCAACGCGTCGACGATTTCCGAATTGGCGCCGGAGCGATACAGCGTCTGTTTGACTGCCAGCACGCACGGATCCTTGGCAGCCTCGCGCAGAAGGTCGACCACGGGCGTGAACGACTCATAAGGATGCAGCAGTAGAATGTCCTGCTTGCCGACGACGCTGAAAATATTCTCGCTGTTCTGCAACAGCTTAGGGATTGCCGGTGTGAATGGCGTGTACTGCAACTCCGGGTGGCTATCCAGACCGGTGATGCCGAACAGCCGGGTCAGGTTGACCGGACCATTGACCCGATAGAGCTCGCTTTCGCTCAGGCTGAACTGCTTGAGCAGGAAATCCGCCAGGTGCGGCGGACAGGTGTCCACCACCTCCAGCCGCACCGCATCGCCATAGCGGCGGGAAATCAATTCACCACGCAGCGCTCGTGCCAGATCCTCAACATCCTCGGTGTCCACCGAAAGATCAGCATTTCGCGTCAAGCGGAACTGATAGCAGCCCTTGACCTTCATGCCGTGGAACAGGTCGTCCGCATGCGCATGGATCATGGAGGACAGAAACACATAATTGGCACCGGGACCGCCCACCTCTTCGGGGACGCGTATCACCCGCGGCAGCAGCCTGGGTGCCGGAATGATCGCCAACCCCGAGTCGCGGCCAAAGGCATCGATACCCTCCAGCTCAACGATGAAATTCAGGCTCTTGTTCACTAGCAAGGGAAACGGATGGGTCGGATCCAGGCCGATCGGGGTGATAATCGGCGCGATCTCGTCTCGGAAATATCGACGCACCCAGGTCTTGAGCTTCGTCGTCCAGTGCCGCCGACGAATGAAGCGCACCTGATGCTTGGCCAATTCCGGCAGAAGCACCTCATTGAGAATCGAATACTGTCGATTGACCTGTTCATGCACCAGATCGGAAATCCGCGCCAGCGCCTGGTGCGGCTGCAGACCATCGGCACCTGCCTGTTCGCGAGCGAAGGTGACCTGTTTCTTCAGCCCGGCGACACGGATTTCGAAGAACTCATCAAGGTTGCTGGAGAAGATCAGCAGGAACTTCAACCGTTCCAGCAATGGATTGGACTCATCCAGCGCCTGCTCCAGCACTCGGATATTGAATTGCAGCTGCGACAGCTCACGATGGATATAGAGGCTGTTGTCGTCCAGATTCGGCACTGGTTGTACCGGCGGCGCGGGCACCTCCTCCACTTTCTCCGCTTCCTGCGGAAGCTCCAGTGGCAATGGCGCCTCATCGGCGGAGGCCAGCTGCAATTCGCTCTCGCTGAGTCCCTGAGTAGTCATCAATCTGCCTCGGAAGGGCTTATTGCCCCTGTTTCAATTGTTGTGCCGCCTGTTTGGCGAAATAAGTCAGGATGCCATCGGCGCCCGCGCGTTTGAAGGCAGTCAGCGATTCGAGAATTACCGCATCGCTCAGCCAGCCGTTCTGAATGGCCGCCATATGCATTGCATATTCACCGCTGACCTGATAGACGAACGTGGGCACGCGAAAGGCATCTTTGACGCGCCACAAAATATCCAGATAGGGCATCCCGGGCTTGACCATGACCATGTCGGCGCCTTCGGCGAGATCGGCTCCCACCTCATGCAGCGCCTCGTCCCCGTTGGCCGGGTCCATTTGATAGGTGTTCTTGCTGCCCTTGCCGAGGTTCGCCGCCGATCCCACCGCATCGCGGAACGGGCCGTAATAGGCGCTGGCGTACTTAGCCGAGTAGGCCATGATGCGCACGTTGTGGTGATCGGCGACTTCGAGCGCTTCACGAATCGCCTGGATACGCCCGTCCATCATGTCTGATGGTGCCACCACCTGGGCGCCGGCTTCGGCATGGGACAGCGCCTGCCGTACCAGCGCATCGACGGTAACGTCGTTCTGCACGTAGCCATGCTCGTCGAGTATGCCGTCCTGGCCATGAGTCGTGAACGGGTCGAGGGCCACATCGGTGATGACGCCAAGTTCCGGGAAGCGCTCACGCAGCGCTCGCGTCGCACGCTGGGCGATGCCGTCCGGATTCCACGCCTCAGAGGCATCGAGCGATTTCTTCTCCAGCGGAGTAACCGGGAACAGCGCCAGCGCAGGAATCCCCAACGCCACCCATTCCTCAGCCTCCTGCAGCAGCAGGTCGACGGACAGACGCTCCACACCTGGCATCGACGGCACCTGCTCGCGACGATTCTCGCCATCGAGGACGAATACCGGCAGGATCAGATCGTCCACGCTCAGCACGTTCTCGCGAACCAGCCGACGAGAAAACTCATCGCGACGGTTACGACGCAGGCGAGTAGCGGGAAACAATCGATTGGCAGGAACGAAACTCACAACGGACTCCTGACCCGCAACGCGGGCGAATATGACGTTTATAGGCCGACTTCGTGACCAGTTGATGACAGCGGCATCCACACCAGCCACCGAATGACGTCATTGTCGCCACCCAAGGCGGGCACTGCCAGTGCTTTGAGCGACCAATCCTCGCGCGAATGCATCTCGGCCGGAGTCTGCATCGACTGAACACCCGTCGCGATGGAGCATCCAAGCCTATGAGGCATGGGCTTACCTTGAACCTCGCCAAGGATTAGCATCGATCGCCTTCGTCCGGCTCTGTTGCTGGGCCGCTGAATCTGACCAGGAGTACCCGATGAACAAAAAAGTCGCCGTGATTCTTTCCGGCTGTGGCGTCTACGACGGCTCGGAAATCTATGAGAGCGTGATTACTCTGCTGCGCCTGGATCAGAGGGGCGCCACGGTTCAATGTTTCGCGCCGAACATTGAACAGATGCACGTGATCAATCACCTGACCGGCGACGAGATGCCGGAGACCCGCAACGTGCTGATCGAATCCGCGCGGCTGGCTCGCGGCCAGATCAAGGATCTGAAGGACGCGAACGTCGAAGACTTCGATGCGCTGATCATGCCAGGCGGGTTTGGTGCGGCGAAGAACCTCTCCGACTTCGCCACCCAAGGAGCAGACTGCACGATTCTTTCGGACGTGATATCGATCGCACAGGCCTTCGCCAAGGCCCGCAAGCCGGTCGGCATGATGTGTATCGCCCCCACGATGGCCGCACAAATCTTCGGTCCCGGCGTGGTCTGCACGCTGGGCAATGATGACGACCCAGCCGCAGCCGCATCACGGGAAATGGGCGCCGAACACCAGGCATGCGAAGTCACGGAGATCGTCGAAGATTCCAAGCACAAGCTGGTGACAACACCTGCATATATGCTCGCGCAATCGATCAGCGAGGCGGCGTCGGGCATCTACAAGCTGGTCGATCGGGTTCTGGAGCTGACCAATAAATAAGCATCCCTCGCGACGCCCCAATCCCGAGCCCCGGCTCGGGATTTTCGTTAAGCCTGTGGCTATACGGCCAATCGTACCGGTGCTCCCGCCGCACCACTGGTCAATCTTGCCTCGCTCCGGCAGCTTTGGCTGATCTGCCAGGAAGCCGCTGCTCATGCCCCCCTACAAAATCGACACAATCGAAGAGCAACAGCAGGCCGTACGCCAGCTTTTCGAGCGCATTCCGTTCAACGAGTATCTGGGCATCGAGCTTGACGAAGTGTCTCGCGAGCGCGTCGTGATGCATCTGCCGATGAAACAGGAACTGGTCGGCAATTTCTTTCATGGCATTCTGCATGGTGGCGTGATCGCCTCGCTGCTCGACGTCGTTGGTGGCGCCATGGCAATGATCGGCGCGTTCGAAAAGCATCAGCACCTAACCATTGAAGAACGCGCTCTGCGTCTCTCGCGTCTCGGCACCATTGATCTGCGCATCGACTATCTGCGCCCGGGACGAGGCAAGCGCTTCAGCGCCAGCGGAACGCTGTTGCGCTCAGGCAATAAGGTGGCGGTGGTTCGCTCTGAATTGCACAACGAGGAAGGCGTACTGGTGGCAGTGGGTACAGGCACCTATCTCTGCGGCTGAGCCATGCGCGCGGCACACCCGAAGGGGAACGGTCGGCCGCTAATTGTTTCGCCTAGCGGGCTCTGGCTCGCATCAGCTGGGTCAGCAGGCGATCCAAGGCATTGGCGAAGGCCTGGCGATCCCTTTCGCCATAGGCCGCCTGACCACCGCTGGCCTGGCCCTGTTCACGCAGGTCGGTGAATAGATTGCGCACCGCCAGACGGTCGCCCATGTTGCGCTCATCGAACTCGCGACCGCGCGGGTCGAGCGCAGCTACCCCCTTTTTGACCAGACGATCAGCCAACGGAACATCGCTGCAAATCACCAGCTCGCCGGGCTGGGCGTGCTCGACCAGATAATCGTCCGCAGCGTCCGGACCACTGGGTACTACGATCAGGCGAACACAGGCGAAGGCTGGTTTGATCTGACTCTGCCCCGCCACCAGCAACACGTCGAATTTGCGCTTGAGGGCGAACTTGATCAGCTGCTCTTTCGCCGCCTTTGGACAGGCATCGGCGTCGACCCACACCCGCAACGGTTCGATCGCCGTCATACCGCAGCCCGCCGCACCGTCGCCAGCAAGGCCGCCGTGCCGGCGAACATGGCGGCAAAGCTGCGATTGACCAAGCGCTGCTGGCGGGGCGTGCGCAGCAGCCTCAATACCTTGGCTGCCAGCCCGGTATAGCCAGCCATGACGATCAGGTCGACCACTACCATGGTGGTCCCCATATGCAGGTACTGCACCACCAGGTCCCGATGCGGATCAAGAAACTGCGGCAACACGGCAAGAATGAACACGATGGCCTTCGGGTTGCTGGCATTGACCAGAAACCCGCGGAAAATCAGGGCCAGCGGCTGCCCGATTGGCCGTGGCCCAGCGCTATCGTCAAGCACCGAGGGCACCGCTTGCCACTGCTTCAGAGCGAGCCATAGCAGGTAGGCGACACCAAACCATTTGATCAGGCTGAAGGCCAGTGAGGAGGTCGCCAGGACGGCGCCCACCCCCGCCGCCACGACTGCGATCTGCAACGCCAGCGCGATTTGCAGGCCAATGGCGTTCCAGTAGCCGCGCCAGAAGCCGTACCGCAACCCACAGGACATAGAGGCGATGGCCCCCGCGCCCGGCGACAGGCTGATGACCCAACAGGCAACAAAGAAGGCAAGCCAAGTTTCGAACGTCATGTTGAATCCTCACACCACCGGCTGCACCGAGCAGGCGCAGCCGGCGATAGGCCTCAGTCCGGTATGTCTTTGCCGAGCTTCACCGGCTCTTTCAACTTGCGATTCATTGCCTTGCGCATGCGAATGTTGAGGGCTTCGACCGTCAACGAGAATGCCATGGCGAAGTACACGTAACCCTTGGGTACGTGTGCACCGAACGCTTCTGCGACGAGCAGCGTGCCCACTACGATCAGGAACGACAGCGCGAGGATCTTCAGTGTCGGATGCTTGTCGATGAAATCGCTGATGGTGCCGGCCGCCAGCATCATCACCCCGACGGCGATGACGATCGCGGCGATCATAACTTGCACGTTGTCCACCAGCCCCACCGCGGTAATCACCGAGTCCAGCGAGAAGACGATATCGATCACCGCGATCTGCAGGATGATCCCAACGAAACCGGCCTTGGCCGCGCCTGCGGTGGTGCCGTCCTGCGCCTCTTCCCCTTCGACGCTGTGCCAGATTTCCATGGTGCTCTTGAACAGCAGGAACAAGCCGCCGAAGAACAGAATCAAATCCCGCCCGGACACGCCGTGGTCGAACACGGTGAACAGCTCGTTGGTCAGACGCATCACCCAAGCGATGGATAGCAGCAAGAGAATCCGCGTGCCCATCGCAAGGGCCAACCCGAAGAAGCGTGCCTTGGGCTGCTGCTCCTTCGGCAGGCGCCCCACCAAAATGGAAATGAAGATGATGTTGTCGATGCCGAGGACGATTTCCAGGGCGGTCAGGGTCAGAAACGCGACCCAGATTTCTGGGCTGCTAAGCCATTCCATGAGTGTTACTCGTGTGTGCTGTGATTGGAGGTTTGGATATCGGTCCCACGCCAGCGGCGCAAGACTTTCTGGAAGAACAAGCTGTTTGGCACCTGAACGATCGCACCGGTTCCACTCTCGGAGACTTCCTCCAACGTGGTGTAGAGCATGTTGATGTCGATGACACGGCCTTTGACGATCGGCTTGTCGAAGCTCTCGACCAACTCCACCAGATCGCCCAGCCGAAAGGGCCCCACAGTCATGATCAGCACGGCGCAGAGCAGATTGGACAAAACACTCCAGATAGCGAAAAAGGCGACTGCCGCCACCGCAACGAAACCGGAGAACGCTGTCCAGAGCACCGTCGCCGACACCCCGAAGCGCTCGAGCACCATGATCAGCGCGCCGCCGATGATGAGCCAGCGAACGCCACCGCGCAGCGGCAGCAGCAATTCAGGCGGCAATGGATAACGGCTGCCAAGTCGGCCTAGCCCACGCGTCACCAGACGTTGCAACAGGTAAGCGATGAACAGGATCAGCAAGACCTGCAGCCCGAGCAGCAACGGGTCGCGCCATTGCTGGGAAAGCAGTAACAATTGCTCGCTCATACGCTGCCCTCGAGCTGCACTTGCAAAGTTTCCAGCGCTTCCAGTGCGACCAGCCAGGCCTCCTCCAGCTCACCCTCGCGCACTTTCAGCTCCGCCTGCTTGGCCAGCAGCTCGCGCAACTCATCTTTGCGCGCAGCCTCGTAGAGTGCGGCATCACCTAAGCGCTGTTCCAGCACGGCCAGCTTTTCCTGAACTCCGGCCAGCTCGTTTTCAAGCTTGTCGGCCTGGCGCTTGAGCGGCGCCAGCTGTTGGCGCAACGCAGCCGCCGCCTGACGCAAGGCACGCTTGTCGGTCTTATCACCGGCGGGCTCGGCTGCGCTGGACGGTTGCTGACGGGCGCGGTAGTCCACCAACCATCGAGCGTAATCTTCCAGATCTCCGTCGAAGGTGACGACTCGCCCATCGGCCACCAAGAGAAACTCATCGGTCGTGCTCTTGAGCAGATGGCGATCGTGCGACACCACCAACACAGCCCCCTCGAAGTCCTGCAACGCCAGCGTCAGAGCCAGACGCATCTCCAGATCCAGATGGTTGGTCGGCTCGTCGAGCAGCAACAGGTTGGGCTTGCCCCAGGCGATCAACGCCAGCGCGAGTCGCGCCTTTTCTCCGCCGGAAAAATTCAGGACTGGCTCGTCACAACGATTGCCGCGAAAATCGAAACCACCGAGAAAATCGCGCAGCACCTGTTCGCGCTCACCCGACGCGACGCGCTGCAAATGCAACAGCGGGCTGGCCTTGGCATCCAATGCGTCGAGTTGATGCTGGGCGAAATAGCCGATCACCAAATTCTCACCGCGCTGCAGACGACCGCCCAGTGGTTGCAACTCGTTGGCCAGCGTCTTGATCAGCGTCGACTTGCCCGCACCGTTGGGACCGAGCAGGCCGATCCGTGCGCCAGGCACCAGCTGCAACTTGACCTTGTCCAGTATCAGCCTGTCGCCATAGCCGAGACGCCCTTCGGCCAGATCCAGCAACGGACTGGAAACCTTGTCCGCTTCACGGAACATGAAGTCGAACGGCGAATCGATATGCGCCGGGGCCAGTTCTTCCAATCTCTCAAGCGCCTTGATTCGACTCTGTGCCTGGCGCGCCTTGCTCGCCTTCGCCTTGAAACGCCGAATGAAATCCTCCATGTGCTCGCGCTGCGCCTGCTGCTTTTCGAACGCTTGCTGCTGCTGTGCCAGGCGTTCGGCACGGGCACGCTCGAATGCCGAGTACCCCCCGCGATAGAGGGTCAGCTTGCGCTGTTCGACATGCACCACGTGGCCGACCACCTCGTCGAGGAAGTCACGGTCGTGGGAAATCAGCATCAGGGTGCCCGGATAGCTTTTGAGCCAGGTCTCCAGCCAGAGAATGGCATCCAGATCGAGGTGGTTGGTGGGTTCGTCGAGCAACAGCAGATCCGAAGGACACATCAAGGCCTGTGCCAGATTCAGGCGCATCCGCCAACCGCCGGAAAAGCTGCTGACCGGTAGATCCATCTGTTCGTTGGCGAACCCCAGGCCGGCGAGCAGCTTGCGCGCTCGGGCATCGGCGGAATAGCCATCGGCGTTGTCCAGCTCGGTATGCAAACGCGCCAAGGCGGTGCCGTCATGAGCGGACTCGGCGATGGCCAGCTCGGTCTGGACACGGCGCAACTCGGTGTCGCCATCAAGGACATAATCGACGGCTAGGCGATCGAGCGTGTCGACCTCCTGGCGCATGTGGGCGATACGCCAATCCGGCGGCAGCTGGCAATCGCCGCCGTCTGCAGTGAATTCGCCACGCAGTAGCGCGAACAGGCTGGATTTGCCGGCGCCATTGGCACCTACCAGCCCCACCTTCTGGCCAGGATGAAGGGTCAGCTCGGCGCCTTCCAGCAGTCGCTGAGGCCCGCGCTGTAGAGTCAGGTTCTGAAGTCGGATCATAATGGCGGCGGAGTTTATCAGGTCGCCCGGAAATCCATCCGGCTCTTACGAAAAAAACCGACACTCATGATCCATGACGATCTCTGGACCTTCGCCCTCAGCTGCTATGCACAGCCCGGTGTGGAGGCAACCTGTCTTGAACTGCAAGCTGCAGGTGCTGATGTTTGCCTGCTATTGACCGGCGCCTGGCTGGAATGCCGCAGCGTCGGCTGTGATGACGCGCGGCTTGCTCAATTGAAAAATATCAGCGACGACTGGCGGACCAGCGTGGTCGCCCCGCTACGCAACCTGCGCCAGGGCTGGCGCCAACAGGCCATTTCGGACGACGATCTGACGGGTTTGCGCGCACGCGTGAAGAGGCTGGAACTGGACGCCGAACAAGTCCAGCTCCAGCGTTTGCAGGATGCAGCGCGACATTGGCCGACAGGCTGCAGGCCAGCCGACTGGCTGGAACGACTCTCCATCGACTTGCGCGGCGAGACACGCATGCCGATAGCCATCCTGCGACGTGCAGCAGCGGCTCAACTCGCAGCGGGCGAAGACTGACCGCTTGTTTCGCGTTTGGCCGCGGTCGGTTTGCGTGCTGCCGGTTTCTTCGCAGCCGTCGGCTTGGCTGCCGAAGCCGGTTTGGCAGGGCCAGACTTGGCAGCTGTGCTCGCGGGCCGGCGCGCAGCATTCGCCGCTTTCGCTACGGGCGCCTTGGCTTCGGAGGGCTTATCCGTGGCGCTGCTTTTGGCGCTGGCCGGTCTGGCTCGCGCCGCACGTGCAGGCACCTTGCCTGACGCTGCCTTGCTATCTGCTGAGACGTCGGCGGCCGGTTTGGCTACATTGGGAGTAGCTTTGGTTCGGCTCGCAACACGAGGGGCGGCGGGCTTGTCGCGCGACACCAGCGCTTGGGCGGCGGCTTTTTCGACCTGGGTAACGCCCTGAGCCAGTTTCAGGCTCTGTTCCGCGTCGCGTTTCAGTTCAGCCAGGTAACTCAGCGTTTCACTCTGCCGCGCCTGCAACACGGCGAGCACATCGTCCAGCTCGGCCAGTTTGGCGCGAGCCTTGGTCTGCGCCTTCGATTTGCCAGCATTACCGGCGTCATCAAGCTTGGCGCGCGCCTTGACGATTTTCTCCTGCGTCTTGCCACGCTGTTTTTCGAGCTGCGCCAACAGAACTTCAGCGTCCCTCTGCGCCTCGCTACAGGCCTTCTGCAGATGCACCACCAAACTGTGCGAAAGCTGCTGCAACAGATGCAGCGGAGTGCTGACGGGGTTTTTCTTTGCAGCCATGAAGACGTCTCCTGACGAAATGGATGCAGCCACCAAATAAGGTTCCCAGGCAATCGCCATAGGCCGCGGCTAAAACCGCAGCCACTCTATACAGGACCAGCTTCAAGCGGTAGCGGCGGTCTGTTTATGCGCGGTGTGGAGGACTTCGATCAGACAATCTTCCAACTCGAAGCGCTCATGCAATAACGGCCCCAGTCGCTTCAGCTCATCGGGCAAATCCGGGCTGCTCAAGCAATCGCCTTTATCGCAACGGTCATTGAAGGCCACCGCTACCTCGGTAATGGCTTCGATTCGCGGATAGATCTGACGGGCGAGTTCGAGGCCGCGCTCATCGCCGAACGCTTCGGCCTCATTGAGCAGTTGCTCGTAGATTTCGAAATGACCGGCCGACACGTAGTCGAGCAGAATTTCGCAGAATTTCTGCAAGGCGGAACGGCTGGCAACAGCCTCACCGACATGCAATCCATCGAATGCGTTGATCAATGCATGGCGTTCTTGCAGCCAGCGGTCGATCAGCAAGTGCACACCTCCCCAGCGTTCCTGGGCGTTCCGACAGCTCTCGAGCATGATGACCTCACTTCCCTAATCGATGATGCCTGTTGCGCCTTCCGAGACGGTTATTGTCTTGGGATATCGGCCTTGGGTGAGTGACAGCGACGGACGGAAACCGACGCTGCCAGAGCAGACTAAGCTGAGGCGATCGATGCATCAAGCAGCACAGACCAAATTACTCCGAGCAATCAAATGTCCATCGCTTCGCTCTGGATCATTGACCACCAAGCGCAGCGATCATTCGCTCACCCTGACGAAAAGCCTCAATCGCGTCGCAACAGCTGCCAGAGACAGAAAACCACCATCCCGATGAACGCCAACAAGGTCCATTCCGGGATGCTCATCCCCAGCAATGTCCAGCTGACTTCGGCGCATTCGGCCGTACCATGGAGCACCAGACGGGCAATCTCCTGGAACGGTAACGCATCCATCATGTACTCGAGACTGGGCAAGCAGCTCGGCAGTTGGTCGGCAGGCATGTTCTGCAGCCAAATCTGACGAATGGCCGTGGCACCGCCTGCCACCGCGAACAGCAGCGCCACCGCCGAATATACGCGGCGACCGGTTTTGTGCGGCCCGTGAAGCGCGGCAATCAGGCAGACCAGGCCGAAGCCGATAACGCAAATACGCTGAACGATGCACAGGGGGCATGGCGCGAGCCCGACCACATGCTCGAGATACAGTGCAGCGATCATCATCAGCACGCAGCCGATGAATGCCAGAAGAAACAGCGAACGTGGGCTGGCCAGGCTCATGGTGACTCCGCAGACAGGAAAAGTTCGCTACGGTAGTGCTGCGCGCGGCGAGCTGCAAGCCATACGGAAATCGACGCAACGGCACGGGATGGCCGTCACGCCACGCGCCCACTGGTTGCTAGCTGCCGTTGACCACTTGCAACCGGTTGTTGCTGGACTGATCGAGAAGCCCGAGCCCTTCCTGAAATAGGCGATTGCTACGCTCTTTGTCACCCAGCTGGGCCAGCAAGCGCGCCAGCTCGGCGCAGGTTTGCGGACGATGCTCGAGCCGCAGGCTCGCTTCCAGATAGTCCCGCGCCTTGCCCCAGAACTCGTTGCGGAGGCTCAGGCGGCCGAGCGCGAGCAGCAATTCGGGGTTGTCCGGATGCGCCTTGAGCCAGGCCTCCGCATGGGCCAATTGGCGTGAAGGCTCGCGCCCACGAACGCGACCGTAGCGCTCGATTAGGAGGTCGTCGAACTGGCGCTTGAGCGCGGCATACAGGATTTCCTCCGCCTTTTCCTCCACGCCCAGCCGGCTCAAGCCATCCGTATAGGCACGTACCAGCAGCGGTTCGTTACGCAATTTACTCGGTACGGTTTGCCAGCGCTGATTCAGCGCCTGCTGCGCGCCCTCCGAGGTCGCGGCTTGCACCTGCCCCACCTGCTCCAGAGCGGCGGTCCAGGCCAGCCGTTCCAGCTCATCTAGCCGAGCGGGAGGCAGCACGCGGTGCTTGCGCAGCTCTGGTAGCAGCCGGCACAGGGCAGGCCAGTCCTGCAGTTGCACGTAAAGCTGCTGAAGCAAGGTCAGCACATAGGGATGGCGCGGGTGATCGCTGTGCAATGCATTCAGGGACTCACGCGCCGCATCGTACTGGCCGCGAGCGATTTGCAACTGGGCCTGTGTCAGTCCTACAGCCAGGCCGGCTTCGGGTTCGCGTTCGCGGGCTTTGCGCAGCAACTCATCACTTTGCTCATACTCGCCCAGCTCGCTCGCGGCACGGGCGGCACCGAGATAGTGCACCAGCGGTTGGCGATCATGCTCGGCGGCGATACGCAGGTGCCCGAGCGCAAGCCCCCACTGTCCTTCGGCCAGCTCCCGCAATCCCGCGCGCGAGGCCTTGGCTACACGGCGCGCGCGATGGCGCCGGGACCAGGGATTGACCAGTGCGCCGGACGCATGAAGCAATCCGATAACCCAGTGAACCACCATCGCCAACAGCCAGAGACAGGCGATCAGGCCCAAAAATATCCAGAAGCTCGATTCATAGCGAAAGCGGTCATAGCTGATCAGAACGTAGCCGGGGTCTTGGTAAATGGCCCAGCCGAAAAAGCCGACCACCACCAGCAGGATAAGAACAACAAAGGCCAGTCGCTTCATGTGCGCAGATCCCCTTCGGCCGCTTGGTCGGCCTCGCCGGCCGGCTCACCGCGCTCGGCAGGAGCGGCAGCAGGTTCGCTGTTTTGGGACGATTCACGCTTTTGCACATAGGCCTGCATGGCCTGTAGCGCCGGCGCTAGATCCGGCAGGGTGACCGACACCTGCCGCTTCGCCAGCTGCTCGATGCGATCACGCAAACCTCGGCTCTGGCCGTTGTCCTCGCTGAAGTGGTCTTCGATCAGCCGGGCGGCCTGATCCAGCGATTGCCGATAGACTTGTTCGTTGCCATTGAGCACCGCCCACTGCGCCTGCTCGATGGCCAACGATAGGGCGAGCCGCACTTGCGCCAGGCTCTGGCCAGCCAGCAGTGGTTTGACATCGGTCCCGGCATTGAAATCGATCCGCACGTAGCGCGTCAGCTCGTCCAGCCATTGCCGCCAGCGGCTTTCGTTCTGCATATCTGGCGTGCCGGGGCCGTTTTCGAACTCAGGGGCCAGGCCGCTGAGTTGATTGGCCTGTCCACGCAGCGCGCCCAGTTGCATGAACAGGCCGGTCCGATCCAGATCCGGCAGGCTGCGCAAGGCCTCGAGCCCCTCCAGCAGTTTCTGACGTGCACCATACGCGCCCGGATCGTCCTGCTTGCGCAAAATCAGATCCGCCTCGGCAATCAAGGATTGCGCACTGTTCACGTCTTGCATGGCCGACAGACGCAACATCGCCATACGCAACAAATGTTCGGCCTCAGCCAACCGCCACTGTTCTCGGCTCGCCCCCAGCACCTGCTCCACCCGCCCCGCGAGCCGCTGCTGATCACTCTGCAACTCGGAAAGCAGGCGACGCCGGTCTTCCAACTGTTCCGCCGAAGGCAGCTGCTCCAACCGTCCGAGACGACTGGCCAGCTGTTGATTGCGCGTGTCCAACTGACTCGCCTGCTCACGGGTCGCCTGTACCGCATCGAGCTGCTGGCGCTCCCGCTCAGCCAATTGCTGGGTCTGCCAGACGCTGTAGCCTCCAGCAGCCAGACCGGCCAGGCCGACCAGCAGAGCCAGGCCGGCCAGTGCTTTACCGCCGCGGGAATCGGTCGCAACAGGGGTGGTTTTGGGTGGCGGAGCCTTGGGTGGCTCTTTCGAATCTTTTTTGTTCTCTTTTTCGACGGGCTTCGGTGGGGTGACGGGATCGCTGCCCGTGGGTTGTTTCGCTGTCTTATCGGAATCTGCTTCGCTCACGTTTCCATCCTTTGCATCAGGAGGCGGGCTCGGGATTGCCCCGTAGCGCCGCCAGCAAAGCCGCGGTTCCGGCACCACGGCAGTCCACTATTCTCTTGGCGCCCAAAGACGCAGCCATTCCGGCCACCCGAGGGCTAGGTACGAACAAGGGTAGCTCACGCAGCATGGGCCAGTCGTCCCCTGCCAGTTCGTGCAGGGACTCTAAACCCTGCCCACTGCTGACCACCACGGCATTCAGCCGTTCCGAACGAAGGATCTCGATCAGTGCGCCTGGGTGATAGTCGGGTAGGCAGCGCCGGTACAACTCAAGGCTGTCGACCTGGGCACCGCGGTGGCGAAGCGTTTCGGCAATATGTTCGCGACCGCCTTCACCGCGCAGGATCAAGACTTTCGGGTCCGCTATGTCGAGCGCCGCAGTCAGACGCGGCAGCGCCAGGAGAGCCTCGCTGTCGTCGCCACGATCAGGCCAACAGGCATTCACGCCATGGTCTTTCAGGATGGCCCCTGTAGCAGCACCAACGCTGAACCAAGCTTGGCCAGGCGATGGCTGCAGCCCATAGCGATCGAGCAATGCCAGACCCAGCCTCGCCGCTGGCTTGCTCACTACCACCACCGCGCCATAACGATCCAGCTCGCGTATCGTGGTGCGCTGCCCCACGGTCTCGTCCAATGCTTCGATCGCGAGCAGTGGCAGGCTCGCGCTGTGGATACCCGCCTCAGACAGCGCTGCAGCCAAGGCGACGCATTCTTCAGCCGGACGCGTCAGCAGCAGACGCCAGCCGCTCACGCCTTGCCGGCCTCACCGTAAACGTCCTGCAGGATCTTGGCCGCGCCTTGTGCCAGCAGCGCTTCGGCAACGCGCACGCCGAGCGTTTGCGCATCGGTGGCCGGAGCACGGTCTTCGGCGCGCAACAGCAAGGTGCCATCCGGCTGTCCGACCAGGCCGCGCAACCACAACTGATCGCCTTCAAGCACTGCATAACAGGCAATCGGTACTTGGCAACCGCCATTCAGATGACGATTCAGTGCACGCTCAGCACTGACACGCAACGCCGTCTGCGGATCGTTCATGCACTGCAGTAGTTGATGCAGCTCCGTATCGCCAGTCCGGCATTCGATACCGACTGCACCCTGGCCTCCTGCTGGCAGACTGTCTTCGACGCCGATGCTGGAGCGGATGCGTTCACCGAAACCAAGGCGGATGAGACCGGCCGCGGCGAGGATGATGGCGTCGTACTCGCCGGCATCGAGCTTGGCCAGACGGGTGTTGACGTTGCCGCGCAGGAACTGAATCTTCAGATCCGGGCGGCGCGCCAGCAATTGCGCCTGACGCCGCAGGCTGGAAGTACCGACGATCGCTCCCGGCGGCAATGCATCGAGATTCTCGAAGCGATTGGAAACAAAGGCGTCGCGGGGATCTTCACGTTCGCAAACGCAGTACAGGCCGAGCCCTTCGGGGAACTCCATCGGCACGTCTTTCATCGAGTGCACGGCAATATCTGCCTGGTTCTCCATCAGCGCCGTTTCCAGCTCCTTGACGAACAGCCCCTTGCCACCGATCTTCGCCAGCGGAGCATCGAGCAGCTTGTCACCGCGACTGACCATCGGCACCAGGCTGACGGACACGTCGGGATGAGCAGCCTCAAGGCGCGCCTTGACATATTCGGCCTGCCACAGGGCCAGGGCACTTTTTCGGGTGGCGATGCGAATTTCGCGGGACATGGGCAATTCCTGGCAAATGAACTGCCGCCGATGATAACAGGCCGGGCAACCCGGCTGGATTGGCAGGAATCAAGGAAAGTAGCGTGGAGCTAGAAGCTAAAAGCTAGAAACGGCGCAGCATGGTGCGTCCCTGCATCAACCCAGCCCCCACCGCCGCAGCACTCGCTCACGGCCCTGCGGCCACCCATCAGCTTCTGACTCACAGCTGCGCCTCAAAGGTTCTGCATCAGCTTACGCACACCGGCGACATGTCTCCGGCTGACCGTCAGCGGCTCACCTTCTAGGCCCTTGAGAAACAATTGGAAATGACCAAGCGGCGTGCGCTGTAGGCGTTCGATGCGGTCCCGGTACACCAGGGCGTTGCGATGAATGCGTACGAAGCGGTCGCCGAACTCGTCCTCGAGCGCCTTGAGCGGCTCGTCCAACAGCACCTCGCCGCCCTCGTGACGCAGGGTCACGTATTTATGATCGGCGATGAAATAAATCACCTTGGGCAGCGGAATCAGCTCGATGCCCTTGCGAGTCCGGGCGCTGATATGGCTGCGAGGTCCGGTCCCTGAAACCGCCGCAGGACGTGTGAGTGCGGCAAGCTGGACCCGGTTCGGGCGCTCAGCCTTCTTCAGCGCCTCGGCCAGATGCTCCGGGCGCACTGGCTTGACCAGATAGCCGACCGCACTGACCTGGAACGCATCCAGCGCGAATTCGTCATGGGCCGTACAGAAAATCACGGCCGGAGGGGCATCGCGCTCGCAAAGCTTGGCAGCGACCTGAAGACCATCGAGGCCTGGCATACGGATATCCAGCAACACGACATCGGGGCGCAGTTCCTCGATCAGGGACAGCGCCTCCTCGCCGTTGGCGGCGGAAGGTTCCAGGACACGATAGCCGTCAAGATCACCTACCAGTCGGCTAAGGCGCTCGCGGGCTAGAGGTTCGTCATCGACAATCAGCACATTCATATGGATCTGGCTTCCTGCTTTTGTGTCGCACACGGATAGCGTAGACAGGTGTAGTGACGGGCGTTATGCCGCTTCACGCTGAGACTCGCTGCGGGACCGAAAAGTGCCGTTAGTCGTGCGTCTATATTGTGCAGGGCCTGCTGCGTGCCCCGGGATGGCGGCGTTTGGGCGGCCTCATCAAAGGGATTGCTGACCTCCAAATGAAACACGCCATCGGCATAATGCGCCGCCACGCTGACCATTCCTCCCTCGATCCGAGGCTGAATACCATGAATCAGCGCGTTTTCCAGTAGCGGTTGCAAAGTCAGCTGAGGAATCGGCAGATCATCCGGAACGCCCTCCACCTGCCATTCGATCTGCAGCCGCTCGCCAAGACGGTAATGCTCGATCGACAGGTAGCGGCGCGACAGCTCCAGCTCCTCGCTCCAGGGCACCAGCGTTCCGGGACGCGCCAGGCTGGCGCGAAACAGATCGGACAGGTCCAGCACCGCCTGCTCGGCCTTGCTCGGATCCGTCGCGACCAGACTGGCGATACTGTTCAGGCTGTTGAACAGAAAATGCGGACGAATGCGCGCTTGCAGCGACTCGATGCGCGCCTTGAGCTCGGCCTGCTCCTGTCGCCGCCACTGGCTCTGGAGGTAGAAGTAGCGCAACAGCAGCCCCGACATGATCAGACTGATCAATGCATGTCGCAGGTACAAATTGACCTCACCGACACGAGTCAGCGGCCCGCCCAACTGGTAGATATCGGCCACCGCCGTGCAAGCCAGCGTCAGCCCAACCACCAAGGCGCAGCAGGCCAGGCCCGCCAGCCAGGGCGACAATCGCGCCAGTAACGGCCTCAACTGGCAGGTCAGGCCGGCCGATAGCAGCATCACCCACTGCACGAACAGCGATGTCAGCGCCAGACGCATCCAGTTGAAGCTGGGCTGCATCGGCTCGGCCAGCACCAATACCAGCACCAGTAGTTCGGCGAGCAAAACCAGTCCGAGAAGCGCTTCTGGCTCGCACAATTCGGGCACGAAGAAGTCATCGGTCTGGGCAGCTGGGCGTGACCGGCTGGAGGTTTTTATTTGCATGGAGTGAGTTTCCGCGCGGCTAGGACACAAAGCAATGAGCAGACCGGGGAAGGTCGAATGGCTGCCACCGCATCTGTAAACGCCTTAGTCTATCGACGCCTCAAGAACCGGAAGTACTAAGCCTTCGCAACTTGCGCGCGGAATCGAATCGGCGACGGTTCATCGGGGCGGTTAAAGACACGAACAGCCTGGCCGATACGGAAATAGTGGCCTAATGATTGCATTGCGCCTACCGACCATTGGCCGCCCGGGGCGGCAGGAGTATGAGCCGTGCTGCTGTTTTCCTCTTTGCGTAGCCGTTTGCTGCGTCCGGTATTTCTCACATTGTGTGCGGCGGTGGTGGTGCAGGTTGTGGTCGCTCTCGCACTGACGAGGGGCACTATCGGCGCGCTGGAGCAGGAAATTCGGAAAAGCCTGGACCAGGACGCCGCGCGCCTGCTGGGCGAACTTCAATCCGCTGATGTGGAAGTGCGAAGCGGTCTTTCCAGTCTGTCCGAGCGCATGCGAGGCGATCTCGCCCAAGGCCTGACGCAGCGCCTTACCGGCGAACAGGCACAGCTGCAGGACGTGCTCGAACGCCACCTCAAGCAATCCGGCGATGACTTGGCCATTTTGCTGGCTGGCGTCGCGCCTTCGGCGATCTGGGACAACGACATTCCCGCGCTGACCGAGTTCGTCAGGATGGCGCACCGAAACCCGGCGGTCGTCTTCGTCGTTTATTTCGATGCCGGCGGCAATCAACTCACCCGTCATCTGAATCGCAAGGACCCGAGAATCAAGGCACTGCTCGACAAGGGCAACGGTCGATCCGCTTTCGACAAGGTTCTGTCCGCAGCCGCGAACGACCCGGCGCTGTACCTCGCTAAGGCCGCCATCAATCCCAAGGGCGCCGTCATTGGCCAGGTCGTTCTCGGCTTGTCCACATCGGCGGTAGAAGCCGAGCTCGCCGCCTTCGACAGCCGGTTCCAGACGCTGATCGAGGGCACCGTGAAACTGGTCGAAACCGGCCTTGCCGCCACCGCCAGCGACAGCGCAAAGGTATTGGCTGCGCGCCTGACGGCTGCTGCGGAAGTGGCGCAAGCCCTCGATGCGAACAGCCAGAAAGCCGTGAAACAGTCGGCGACCAGCCTGCTGTGGAAAATCAGCCTCGGCCTCGCGATAACTGGCGCGCTCCTGCTGATTGCCGTGACGCTGGTGCTGGGCCGTCGGGTCTTGCGGCGCCTGGGTCTGTTGGTGACGGCGCTGCGCGACTTGTCGGCCGGCCACGGCGACCTCACCCAACGCGTGAAGATTCACAGCGCGGACGAAGTGGGCGACATGGCCGATGCCGTCAACCTCTTCCTGGCCAAACTTCAGCCCATCGTCCAGGAAGCGCGCGCGATCGCCGTGCAGACCGGCACTGAAATCGCTGCGCTGAGCAGCCGCAGCACTGCCGCAGCGACCGCTGCCGAGCGCCAGCGCGATGAGGTGGCCGGCAGCCTACAGGCGCTTGCGGACATGACGCACCGCGCCCAGGAAGAAAGCCAGGCAATGCAAGCTGCGCTG
Organism: Pseudomonas sp. YJ42; assembly: GCF_047225135.1. Lineage (NCBI taxonomy): Bacteria > Pseudomonadati > Pseudomonadota > Gammaproteobacteria > Pseudomonadales > Pseudomonadaceae > Pseudomonas > Pseudomonas sp. YJ42. The sequence continues at coordinate 2,462,043 of NZ_CP178378.1, forward strand.
GAGCAGGTGATTTCGATCCGCAAGGCGGCTCGCGACAACGAGGCCATCTCGGACCAGGTCGAAAAAACCATCGCAGCACTCGGCGAAGGCGTACGCAGCAGCACCGAGGTGATCGAGAAGCTGGCCAAGCAGAGCGAACAGATCGACGTCGTGCTGACCGTGATCCAAGGCATTGCCGAACAGACCAACCTGCTCGCGTTGAATGCGGCCATCGAGGCAGCTCGTGCCGGCGAAAGCGGCCGCGGCTTTGCCGTCGTGGCCGATGAGGTACGAGCGCTGGCCAGCAAGACCCAACAGTCCACCGGCGACATCCGGGCGCATATCGAGAGCCTGCAGCAAGGTGCGCGGACTGCCGTATCGACCATCAGCAGCACAGGCGAGCAGGCCGACAGCGGCTTGGCTTCGCTCACGACCAGCCGCGAGCTGCAGCGCACGCTCCAGCTCGCCGTGGCGCAGGTGCATGACACCGTACAGGAAGCGACAGCGGGTGCCGAACGGCAGGCCAGTACTGCGTCCGATGTCCGCGCCCGGGTGCAGGTGATCCTGACCGAGGCCGAACGATCGGCCGACGCGGTTACCGCCACCGCCACCAGTGGCCGAGCGCTAGGCAATCTGGCAGACCGGCTCGAAGCCAGCCTGGGTCAGTTCAGGGCGTGACGGGAAATCGCGCCGGCTAGTCGCTCAGGTTTGAGCGCGATCCTAGCCGACGTCGCTTCCGGGCGGCTCCCCGGTTGGCCAAAGACCGGGGAGCGCATGAGGGGCCACTGAACCCTGTTATTATTCGGCCTTTCTTTCGCCCATTCCGATTCTGCGAGCGCATTCATGAGCACCGACAAGACCAACCAGTCCTGGGGCGGCCGCTTCAGCGAGCCCGTCGACGCCTTCGTCGCCCGATTCACCGCCTCCGTCGAGTTCGACAAGCGCCTGTACCGCCACGACATCATGGGCTCCATCGCCCACGCCACCATGCTGGCAAAGGCCGGAGTGCTGAGCGATGGCGAACGTGACGAGATCATCGCCAATCTGAAGGACATCCAGGGCGAGATCGAGGCTGGCAGCTTCGACTGGCGCGTCGATTTGGAAGACGTGCACATGAACATCGAAGCACGACTGACCGACCGCATCGGCGTGACCGGCAAAAAGCTGCACACCGGACGCTCACGCAACGATCAAGTCGCCACCGACATCCGCCTGTGGCTGCGGGATGAAATCGACACCATCCTCGGCGAAATCACCCGCCTGCAGCAGGGCCTGCTCGGACTGGCGGAAGCGGAAGCCGATACGATCATGCCCGGTTTCACCCACCTGCAAACGGCACAACCGGTCACCTTCGGACATCACCTGCTGGCCTGGTTCGAGATGCTCTCGCGCGACTACGAACGCCTGGTCGACTGCCGCAAGCGCACCAACCGGATGCCGCTGGGCTCGGCCGCACTGGCCGGCACCACCTACCCGATTCAGCGCGAAATCACCTGCAAACTGCTGGGTTTCGACGCGATCTCCGGCAATTCGCTGGATGGCGTCTCCGACCGCGACTTCGCCATCGAGTTCTGCGCCGCCGCCTCGGTGGCGATGATGCACCTGTCGCGATTCTCCGAAGAGCTGGTGCTCTGGACCAGCGCGCAGTTCCAGTTCATCGACCTGCCGGACCGCTTCTGCACCGGCTCCTCGATCATGCCGCAAAAGAAAAACCCGGACGTGCCGGAGCTGGTTCGCGGCAAAACCGGACGCGTGTTCGGCGCGCTGAGCGGCCTGCTGGTGCTGATGAAAGGCCAGCCACTGGCTTACAACAAGGACAACCAGGAAGACAAAGAGCCGCTGTTCGACGCCGCCGACACCCTGCGCGACTCGCTGCGCGCCTTTGCCGACATGGTCCCGGCGATCAAGCCGAAGCGCGAAATCATGCGTGAAGCGGCGCTGCGCGGCTTCTCCACCGCGACGGATCTGGCCGACTACCTGGTGCGCAAGGGGCTGCCCTTCCGCGATTGTCACGAGATCGTCGGTCATGCAGTGAAATACGGTGTCGACAGCGGCAAGGATCTGGCCGAAATGAGCCTCGACGAGCTGCGCCGGTTCAGCGACCAGATCGACGAGGATGTCTTCGCCGTGCTGACCCTAGAAGGCTCGGTGAATGCCCGCAACCACATCGGCGGCACCGCCCCGGCGCAGGTTCGCGCGGCCGTCCAGCGCGGACGCGAACTGCTCGCCTCGCGTTGATACGCAACCTGAAGAACAGTCGACGACTTCGTTCGTCGGCTGTCCCAGCGTGGTCAATTCCCTGGCTGCGCCGATTGCCCATCATCGTGGCCAGGCGCTGAAGTACGCTCCGCCGCCCGTCCAAGCCACACGTTCAGCTGGAAGTCTGTACATGCCCTTGAATATCCGTCATGCCACCCGAGAAGACGCAGCGTTGATCCTGCGCTTCATCACCGAACTGGCGATCTACGAGCGCGCCGAGCACGAGGTCAAGACTGACGTCGCTGGCATCGAAACCAGCCTGTTCGCAGAGAATGCCAGCGCCAGTGCGCTGATCTGCGAGAGCGATGGCCAACCGATCGGTTATGCGGTGTATTTCTTCAACTACTCGACCTGGCTCGGCCGCAACGGCCTGTACCTCGAAGATCTTTACGTCACCCCCGAGGCTCGCGGCACCGGTGCCGGCAAGGCGCTCCTCAAATATCTCGCGCGCCTTGCGGTGTCCCGTGGTTGCGGGCGCTTCGAGTGGTCGGTATTGAACTGGAACGAGCCGGCGATTCGTTTTTACGAATCACTGGGTGCGCGCCCGCAGGACGAATGGACGACCTATCGCCTGACGGGCGACGCGCTGCAGGCGCTGGCGGAGCAGGTCTAAGATCAACTCAAGGGGGAACTCGACCGACCGGATAGCGCCAAACGCGTTAATGCCCGAGTTGCTCCCCCTTATGACCGACCTCAAAACGCTGTTGCTCAATCAGGACACCGTAGGCGCTGAAGTCTTCGACTCGCCGAAGGAGCGGTTGAACTTCTATCGTTCGGAGATTCATTTCGAGTCGACGCTACTGGCCAGCCGCACCAGCGGCTACCTGTCTTCGCAGTCGTTTCTGATGATTGCCTTCGCATCTTCCATGGCCAATACCAATCCCGACTGGGGAAGCCTGTTCAGGCTGGTTGTGCCGAGCGTGCTAGCGCTGCTTGGACTGCTCACCTCGCTGCATGCGATACCCGGCATCCGGGCGAGCTTCGACGTGATAGAGCGCTGGCATCGCAAGCAGGCCGAGCTGCTGCAGACCGAAGGCAATGTCGGCCTGCTACCCAACCACGATTCTGCCCTGTTCGGCGAGGGAAATAGCCCGCCGGGCGGAGAGCGCTACAAACGTACACTGCTGTTCTCGCTGCGCACGCCCGTCATTTTTGGCGCCGTGTGGGCGCTGCTGGGCGCATTCTGCATCGTTCTTTATTTCTTCGGCTGATCAGAGCCAGTCGCGGAACTTGAACCAGGCATAGGGAATGATCGCGGAGATCACCATCATGCCCAACGCCATGGGGTAGCCGAGCGACCAGCCAAGTTCGGGCATGCGCTCGAAGTTCATGCCGTAGACCGTCCCCACCAGCGTAGGGGGCAGGAACAGCACCGCGGCGATCGAAAACACCTTGATGATGCTGTTCTGCTCGATATTGATCAGGCCCAGGGTGGCATCGAGCAGGAACGCGATATCGCCGAGCAGGCGTGCCTGGTGCTCGCCCAGTGATCGCACGTCCCGCTCCAGCGCCTTCAATAGGCCCTTGGCGACGCCCTGTTTGGGCTCGTCGGCATGCAGACGATAGAACGCGATCAGTCGACTCGAACTGAACAGGCTTTCGCCCAGCTGCGACAGCAGCGAGCGATGCTGCCCGAGCTGTTGAATGATCTGCTGCAGGTCCCTGCGGTGCTCCTTTCCTTCATCGAAGATGCGCCGCGACAAGGCCTGCAATTCGATTTGCACGCTTTCCAGCACGTCCGCGATGCGATCGACCACGGCGTCGGCCAAGGCGAGGAAGATCTGATGACTGGTGGCGTAGTTGGACGGCTGCCGTGAGCTCTTGGATTCGAACTGGCGAAACGCGCTGAGTTCGCTGTACCGCACCGTCACCAGGCGGCGCTTGGTCAGCACGAAGGTCACCTCGGCATTTTCCGGGCGCCGATCGGCGATCCCCATCACCACCGTGGTGGTCATGAAGATGGCGCCGTCCTCGTCGTAGAACCGCGACGAATCCTCGATTTCCGCCAGTTCTTCGCGGGTCGGAATATCCAGCCCCAGTTCCGACTCGACAAAGCGCTCTTCCTGTTGATCAGGCGACAACAGGTCGATCCACAGCACGTTATCGGGCAGCGTCTGCAGGCTTTCGGCAACGCGACGCACCAGCGCGCCATTTTCAAGGCAGTACAGAGTGATCATTGCTGCGGTCGTGCTCCTTGATGGTCCATAGTAGAAATAGAGACCGGCCCAAGCGAAGCGTTCAGAGGTTCGCGGCTGGCGCCAGCTTGCCGGGACTCGCCGAAACCCGCTATCGAGATTTTTCCTGACGAGAGTTGCGACATGAACGATGCCACGTCCGATGAAGATGAAAGCTTCGCCGAAGAAACCCTGATCCAGGCGATCGAAAACCAGCTCGAAGCCGGCGAGCCTGCCGCCGCGCAGGCTACGCTGAACAAACTGACCCTGGTCGGCTACGAACGCGACGAGATTCTCAAGCTGATGGCCCTCGTCCTCGCCCGCGAGATTCGGCAGATGCTCGAGCAAGACCGCGCATTCGACGTCGAGAGCTACGAAACGCAGCTGCGCAATCTGCCTGATCTCGCCGAATAGGCGAAGAGTGCGGCACGTCGCGGCGCACAGCATCTACACTTCGCAAACCGGGCCAAGGCCCACCACCCGAAGGAACAGTCATGTCCTATACCCCCGAACTGGTAGCCGAGCTGGAAATCCTTAGCCTGTTCAACCTCGACAACACACTCGAAGGTCTGAAAGTCCATCAAGACGCCGATCAGGCAGCGATCGCCGCTGCTCGCCGGCTGCATACCAAAGGCCTGACCACTCAACCCGACGGCGGCTATCTGACCAGCCTCGGCCGTGACGCAGCCGAGCACGCGCAAGCGCTGCTGACGATCCTTTCGGAAACCGTCCCGGCCTGAATTCGTTCGGTTCTTCGCGAGAGCACCGCGCCGACTGAATTGCGCCATAGCGCAACCGTTCTGTCGGCCGGCAGCGATTGTTGCTGTTCTTCCTCTTCCTGCCTTGCGTTTTTCCTCCGGCCTTCAGCCATGTTATTTTTCCGCCCTTTCTGCCTCGCTCAACAGGCGGATCCCAATCGCTTTCACGAACAATCTGAATGACCCGCCACCAGGAAATCCGCCCCGTTCTCGAAGAGGGTATCGACCGCAAGGTACTCGGCGTCCTGCGCGACCGCTTTCTGTCAGTGAATGCCGGACGCCTGGAGCGTACCCGGCTGGCGATGTCGCCACGTCAGCAAGCGGTGCTCAAATTGTTGCCGCTGCTGTTTCATGTCAATCACCCGATTCTCCCGGGGTATGTGTCGGGAACCACGCCAGCTGGACTGGCCGGCTTCGAACCGGACGCCGAAACCCTCGCCGAAGCTCAGCGCCTGAGCCGCTCGTTCGCCTACAAGCCCCTGCGCGGCAAACCACCGCAGCCGATCCTCGGCCTGTTCCTTATGGGCAGCCTGGGTACCGTTGCCCAGGGCGAGCAAAGCGATCTGGATGTCTGGGTCTGCCATGATCCAGAGCTGCCTGCACCTCGGCTCGATGAGCTGCAGCGAAAGTGCGAGCAGTTGCAGGCCTGGGCCGCGACCCAAGGTAGCGAGGCGCATTTCTTTCTGGTCGACCCGGTGCGTTTCACCCAGGGTGCGCGCGAAGCGAAACTGACCTCCGATGACTGCGGCACCACCCAACACTACCTGCTACTCGACGAGTTCTACCGCACCGCCATCTGGCTCGGTGGCCGCACACCGCTTTGGTGGCTGGTGCCGGATTACGAAGAGCATCGTTACCAGGATTACGTCCGCACCCTGCTAGATAAACGCTTCGTGCGCAGCGACGAGGTGCTGGATCTCGGCAGCCTCGGCAATATCCCGCCGGGCGAATACCTAGGTGCGGGCCTCTGGCAGCTGTACAAGGCCATCGAATCGCCCTACAAGTCACTGTTCAAGTTGCTGCTGGTCGAGGTCTACGCCAGCGAGCATCCTCAGGTGCGATGCCTGAGCCTTGATTTCAAACAGGCGGTTTACGCCAACCGCCTGGAACTGGACGACCTCGATCCCTATATCGTCGCGTACCGCCGGATCGAAGCCTATCTGGTCGAACGCGGCGACATGGAACGCATGGCCCTGTTACGGCGTTGCCTGTATTTGAAGGTCAACAAGCCCCTGAGCAATCCGCCAATCGGTCGCCGCAAGAGCTGGAAGCGACACCTGCTTGAACGCCTCACCCGCGACTGGGGCTGGGACGAGCGACAGTTCGCCCTGCTCGATCGTCGCAGCCAGTGGAAAACCCGACAGGTTGATCAGGAGCGCCGAGCGCTGGTCAACGAGCTGACTTATGGCTATCGCTTCCTCAGCGAATTCGCCCGACGCCTGCAGATCACCAGCAGCATCAACGGGCGTGATTTCGGCGTGCTCGGCCGGCGCCTGCATGCAGCCATCGAGCGCAAGGCGGGCAAGATCGAAGCGATCAATCTGGGCATCTCGCCTGACATGGCCGAGCACAGCTTGACGCTGGTGCAGGGCTACGACGCGGCCTCCGATATCTCTTGGGCGCTCTATGAGGGCAATCTGAACGCCCGGGAAGTCACGAACCACTCGCCGCTGAAGCGCTCGCGTGATCTGATACCGCTGCTCGGGTGGTGTCATCGCAACGGCATAGTCGATAGCGCCACCCACGTCGCGCTACACCCGGGCGATAGCGGATTGAGCGAAGCCGAGCTGTTCTCCTTGCTGACCGATCTGCGTCAGGCCTTTCCCATGCCGCCACCTGCCGTAGCCGAGGATGCACTGTTGACGGCGGCGGTACCGACCCAGGTGCTGCTGCTGGTGAATATCGGACTCGACCCGTTCAGCCCTGAGCACCCGCTCTCGCCCGACGAGCGCAACGATCCGTTCGGCTATGGCGCAGCGCGGGAAAATCTTGTCCTGAGCATCGATCGCCTCACCCTGAATAGCTGGAACGAGCTGATCGTCAGTCGCTACGAGGGCGCTTCGGCACTGCCCGATTGCCTGCGCGATTACCTTGACGAACTGCCCGCGCGCGGTGTTCGCCCCGCTCTGCAGGTGCGCTGCTTCTGTCGCCACTCCGGCCTGGCCATCGCACGGCGGGTGGAAACGCTCTTCAGCGACGCTCAGAGCGGCCTCGACGAAGCGAGCGACGGCCGCTACCTGCTGCAGGTACGCCAGCATTTTCACGTGCTCGACCTGACTGCAGGCAACGTCCATCACACGAAGCTGAGCGACCTGCAGGCCCTGGTCGAACATTTGGGCGAGGCACACCAGCGCGCTCGCCCGCTGCGCGTGGATCGACATGCCTTGGAAGGCCAGGACCTGGCGCTGATCCTGGCCCAAGCCAGAGCGCAATGCCTACAGGTGTTCTATCGCATCCAGGGAGCGATGGCGGAGCTGACGGTGTTGGACGAATTCAATGCCCTGTGGCGTCAGCAGGTGCCGTATCGCGACGAGCAGACCCTGCTGACGCCATTGCTGCGCTTCCTTCAGTCGGTGAGCTACCGCCGCACCACTCAGCTGCCGTTCGAAGAAAGCCGTCTGGCGGCCATGGACATCCTCTTCTACCGGCTACAACAGGCTTCGCCGGATCGCCCCTTGGCTGTCGAGCGCCGAGCGGCACCGCGCGAGGAAGCCAGCGATCCGCTCTACGACATCCAAGCGATCATCGAACCCAGCGAAAAGGGCCGCTCGCAGGTAGCGCTGTATTGCAACCATCAGGAGTTTTCCAGCCTGGAATATGGCGCCGGGCTCTTCGCCGCGGTAGCTCGCTACATCCTCGCCCAACGGAGCGGTGGCGAACGTTATCCCTGCTACATCACCGACCTGGATCTGTCCGGTCTGCACGGTGGGGGGAGAACCCAGACCGTGCAGCATCTGCGCTACAAAGCGCATCTCGAAGCAGCGCTCAATCAGGCACTGGGGTCGGTCTGAACGGACGCGACGCGAGGACTAAAACGCTCGTTACAGACCAACGTCGCCGGCCGCTTCAGGTTGGTACTCGACCGCCAGCAACGTGAGTTTGAGCACCTTGCCGCCAGGGGTCGGCCAATCGATGTGCTGGCCGACACTCATGCCCAGCAGGGCGGTACCTACCGGCGCCAATACCGATACGGTGCCCTCCTTTCCGGCATCCTGCGGGAAGACCAACGTAAGATGGTAGTCCTTGCCGCTCCCCTCCTCGCGACAATGGACGCGCGAGTTCATCGACACCACGCCAGCAGGCAGCTCGCTACGCTCGACCACCTGGGCACGCGACAACTCTTCTTCGAGCGCCTCGGCGGCCGGACCGTAGTCAGCCAGGCTGTCGAGCAGCCGCTCGAGCCGCTGCAAATCAGGTTGAGTGATGATAATGGGCGGTGCACTGGCCATGGTTCCGGGTGAGCTCCTGTAAAAAACGTCGGTGGGTAAAAAAGCAAAACCCCGCCCGAAGGCGGGGTTTTTTAACCTGCACTCGACCCTATCACAGCTCATTAAATAAGCAAGGGTGCCGGAAAAATCACGGCCCAGGTACGGCGACCCGGCTCAGGCAGCGTCGCGCATCACAAGTCTTCGAATTCGAGCGCCTCGCCCCCCTGCTCCTGCGTAACCCGGGCCAATAGTTCACCGAGTCGCTCGTCGTTGGTGTCACAGATCCACAACGACGCGGCTTCGTCGTAGTCGAAGTGGAAGCCGCCCGAACGCGCGGCCACCCACAGTTGGCGCAACGGCGGCTGACGGCTGAAGATCAACTGCGTGCCGTTTTCGAAACGCACGGTGAGAACGCCACCGGAATTGTCCAGATCGACATCCATGCCGCTGTGATCGAACACATCCTCGATTTCTTCCTGCGCGGCATCGACAAGATCGTGAAAGCGGGCTTCGCTCAGACTCATGAATCGTTTTCCTCGGTGCGATTTTGTACGGCGGGACAGGGCCGCCGACGATGCCGACGAGCTTAGCAGGCCACCGCCGCGTCTAGCGAGCGGCTGTCGGAGCGGTCGCCCGATGTGGCTGCCGACGAGCGCGGCCACATAGGCAATCCGGTAGGTGCTGGGTATACTCCGGCCCATCGATTTTCAAGGATTGCCCCCAATGAAGCGTCTACTGCTTCCACTTATTGCACTCGCGGTTCTCGCTTCCGCACTTAGCGGCTGCGGCCAGAAAGGCCCGCTGTATCATCCGGACGACGAAGCAACCGCCAACGAACGTTCCAAAGACCGTTTCGAACTGTAAAGGAGGCATTCCATGGAGGCCTTCTCGTACCGCGACGGTCAACTCTTCGCGGAGGGCGTGGCGCTGCCCGCTCTCGCGCAGCGCTTCGGCACCCCTACCTACGTCTATTCGCGCGCCCATATCGAGGCCCAGTACCGCGCCTATTCCGACGCGCTGCAAGGCATGCCGCACCTGGTCTGCTTCGCGGTCAAGGCTAACTCGAATCTAGGCGTGCTCAACGTACTGGCTCGCCTCGGTGCCGGTTTCGATATCGTGTCGCGCGGTGAATTGGAGCGCGTGCTGGCAGCAGGCGGGCAGCCTGAGCGCATCGTGTTTTCCGGCGTCGGCAAGACCCGTGATGACATGCGGCGCGCGCTGGAAGTCGGCGTGCACTGTTTCAACGTAGAATCCACCGACGAGCTCGAACGTCTGCAGCAGGTCGCTGCCGAGCTCGGTGTAATGGCGCCGGTGTCGCTACGGGTCAATCCCGATGTGGATGCCGGCACCCATCCGTATATCTCTACCGGCCTCAAGGAAAACAAGTTCGGCATCGCCATTGCAGACGCCGACGCGGTCTACGGCCGCGCTCACGCGTTGAGCAACATTGACGTGATCGGCGTCGATTGCCACATCGGCTCGCAGCTCACCACGCTGCCACCGTTTCTCGACGCGCTAGACCGCTTGCTGGCACTCATCGATCGTCTGGCCGTGCGGGGCATCCGCATTCAGCACCTGGATCTGGGTGGCGGGCTCGGTGTGCGCTATCGCGAAGAGCAACCGCCGCTGGCCGGCGATTACATACAGGCGGTGCGCAAGCGCATCGACGGGCGCGACCTGGCGCTGGTGTTCGAACCCGGTCGCTCGATCGTGGCCAACGCCGGTCTGCTGCTGACGCGTGTGGAGTACCTCAAGCACACCGAACACAAGGACTTCGCCATCGTCGATGCGGCGATGAACGATCTGATCCGCCCGGCGCTGTATCAGGCCTGGATGGACGTGGTGCCCGTGCAGCCACGCGAGGGTGATGCGCGTCACTACGACATCGTTGGCCCGGTCTGCGAAACCGGTGATTTTCTCGCCAAGGAACGCCCACTGGTCCTGGCCGAAGGCGACCTACTGGCGGTTCGTTCGGCTGGTGCCTACGGTTTTGTCATGAGTTCCAACTACAACACCCGCGGCCGAGCCGCCGAAGTGCTGGTGGATGGCGACGAAGTCTACGAAGTGCGCCGCCGCGAGAGCGTGCAGGAGCTATACGCCGGCGAAAGCCTGCTGCCTGCCTGAGGCCACGACGATGCTTTTGCGTTTTACCAAGATGCACGGCCTGGGTAATGATTTCATGGTCATCGACCTGATCAGCCAGCACGCGCATATCCAGCCGAAACACGCCAAGCAATGGGGCGATCGGCATACCGGCGTGGGCTTCGATCAGCTGTTGCTGGTCGAGCCGCCGCACGATCCCGATGTTGATTTCCGCTACCGCATCTTCAACTCGGACGGTTCCGAAGTGGAGCAATGCGGCAACGGTGCGCGCTGCTTCGCACGCTTCGTGCTCGACAAGCGTCTGACCATGAAGCGGCAGATTCGCGTCGAGACCAAAGGCGGGATCATCGAGTTGGACATCCGCCCCGACGGGCAGATCAGTGTCGACATGGGCCCTCCACGTCTGGTGCCGGCCGATATTCCGTTCCTGGCTGATGGCGAAGCCCTGAGCTATCCGTTGAATGTCGACGGCCAGCAGTTAGAGATCGCCGCGCTGTCCATGGGCAACCCACACGCCGTGTTGCGGGTGGATGACGTCACCACCGCGCCGGTGCATGAACTGGGGCCGAAGATCGAGCACCACCCGCGCTTCCCGCAGCGAGTCAATGCCGGTTTTCTGCAGGTGGTTGACCGCCAGCACGCGAAACTGCGGGTTTGGGAACGTGGCGCTGGCGAAACCCAAGCCTGCGGCACCGGCGCGTGCGCCGCAGCGGTCGCTGCGATTCGCCAGGGCTGGATGGACTCACCCGTACAACTCGATCTACCGGGTGGCCGTTTGTCCATCGAATGGGCAGGACCAGGGCAGCCGGTTATGATGACCGGTCCCGCCGTTCGCGTTTTCGAAGGACAAGTTCGCCTATGACCGAGCAAAACCAGGATAAGCCGCACCTGCCGGACGCCGAAACCGTCGTGGCCTATCTGCGCGCCCATCCGGAATTCTTTGTCGATCACGACGAGTTGATTCCCGAGCTGCGCATCCCCCACCTGCCCGGCGGCGCCGTGTCGCTGGTCGAGCGGCAGGTGAAGCTGCTACGTGAACGCAACATCGAAATGCGCCATCGCCTGTCGCAGCTGATGGATGTGGCTCGCGACAACGACAGGCTGTTCGACAAAACGCGCCGGCTGGTCCTCGACCTGCTGGACGCCAACAGCCTGGAAGAAATCATCGGCGCGGTGGATGAAAGCCTTCGGCATGAGTTCCAGGTGCCCTATGTCAGCCTGATCTTGTTCAGCGATTCGCCGTTGCCGGTTGGCCGCAGCGTGACCGCCGCCGAGGCGCAGCAGGCCATTGGCGGCCTGCTCGGCACCGGCAAAACCGTCTGCGGTGTACTGCGCCCGCATGAGCTGGCGTTTTTGTTTGGCGAAGAAGAAAGCAGCGGCATCGGCTCGGCCGCGGTGGTTGCGCTCAACCAGCAGCAAGGCATCCTGGCGATCGGCAGCCAGGACCCGCAGCATTACAAGAGTTCGCTGGGCACGCTGTTTCTCGGCTATATCGCCGAGGTGCTGACGCGCGTCCTGCCGCACTACTCAGCACCGCTGCGCTCGGTACGTTAGACGCCGCTGGACGCTGGAAGCCAATGCACGAACCACGAGCACTTCGTCCGGCTTCTACGTTCAGCTTCCATCTGATGGCTGCCTCTTATCGAAGTGAGCCCGATGCAGAACGATCTCGACGCCTATTTCGAACACCTGCGCAGCGAGCGGCAGATGTCGCCTCACACCCTCGATGGTTATCGGCGCGATCTAATCAAGGTGATGAACTTCTGCCATAAGCAGCACCTCGAGCAATGGGCCGAACTGAAAAGTCCTCAGGTTCGCCAGCTGATCGCCGAACAGCATCGCCAAGGTCAATCCGGCCGCAGCCTGGCACGTCTGCTGTCGTCGTTGCGGGGCCTTTATCGCTATCTCAACGAGGAAAAGCGCTGCGCCCATGATCCGGCGGCCGGTATCTCCGCGCCCAAGGGCGAGAAGCGTCTGCCGCGCCTGCTCGATACCGATAGAGCGATGCAGCTGCTCGACGGCGGGATTGAGGACGATTTCATCGGCCATCGCGATCAGGCCATGCTCGAACTGTTCTATTCGTCCGGTCTGCGTCTGGCCGAGCTGGTCGGTCTCAACCTCGATCAGCTCGATCTGCCGGCCGGTCTGGTTCAGGTTCATGGCAAAGGCAACAAGGAGCGTGTGCTACCCATCGGTCGCAAGGCCCGTGAAGCGCTGCAGGCCTGGTTACCACTGAGGACGCTGAGCAATCCAGCCGATGGCGCGGTCTTCGTCAGCCAGCATGGTCGGCGCCTCGGGGCTCGCGCGGTACAGCTGCGGGTACGCCAAGCCGGCGTGCGAGAGCTCGGCCAGCATCTTCACCCGCACATGCTCAGGCACAGCTTCGCCAGCCACATGCTGGAATCCTCCCAAGACTTGCGCTCGGTGCAGGAGCTGCTCGGTCATGCCGACATCGGCACCACGCAAATCTATACCCACCTGGACTTTCAGCATCTGGCCAAGGTCTATGATCAGGCGCACCCGCGAGCGCGCCGCAAACAGGACAGCGAGCCATGAGTATTCAGCTGATCACCTTCGACCTCGACGACACGCTTTGGGATGTCGCGCCCGTCATGCGCGGCGCCGAAGCGACCCTGCGCGATTGGCTAGGACGCAATGCGCCACGCCTGGGCGACTTCACCACTGAAGCGCTGTGGGCCATCCGTGAGCGGCTGCTGCAAGCCGACCCTATGCTCAAGCATCGCCTCAGCGAGCTGCGCCGGCAGATACTGTTCAACGCACTGGAGCAGGCCGGCTACCCGCCGGGCGAAGCCAAAGAGCTGGCCGAAGCGGGTTTCCGGGTCTTTCTCGAGGCGAGACACGCTGTCGAGTTATTTCCCGAGGTGCACCCCACACTGGAGCTGCTCGCCAATCGCTACATGCTCGGCGTGCTGACCAACGGTAACGCCGACGTCAGCCGGCTGGGGCTGGCCGACTACTTCCGCTTCGCCCTCTGCGCCGAGGAGCTCGGGGTCGGCAAGCCCGACCCACATCCGTTCCGCGAAGCGCTCAAGCGGGGCGGCGTGGAGGCCACCCACGCGGTGCATATCGGCGACCATCCCAGCGACGATATCGGCGGCGCCCAGCGCGCCGGCATGCGTGCGATCTGGTTCAACCCCGGCGGAGTTGAGTGGCAACACGCCGGCAGACCCGACGCTGAAATCGGCAGCCTGTCCGAATTGCCGCCATTGCTCGACCGCTGGCACTGAGCGCAGCGCGATCAAAACGCGACATCCTGATTCACAAAAAAGCCCGCAATAGCGCGGGCTTTTTCATGGGCGGCGATTCAAATAGGCCGACTGCCGTATTTGCTGTCCGGCTTTTTCGGCGGATCGGCGACTACATTGGGCTCGACTTCCTGCACACGTCCTCCCCGCGCCAAAAATTCCTCCATGGCGCGCGCCAGCTCATCGCGTTCGCGCTGCTTGGCCTCCAGACTTGGCAGCTCGTCGACGACGACAGCCTTGGCCTTGGCCTTCTTGGTCGTTGGAGTGGCGCGCTCGCTGTCGGTCCCCTCTTCATCAGCGAGATCGTCGCCGTCGTCGGCAGCAGCCAGCTCCTCGTCATCTTCCTCGTCGTTAACGTCCAGGTCTTGTTCTAATTCTTCGTCGCTCATGTTCAACCTCGTACCTTGCCAAAGCGGAAGTTATAGCCCAGCGATGTGATTTGTTCGCCATCGCCAAAAAAAATTCAACTTGCCATTCCGTACAGCGTTGCAAGGATCTGCCTGGCGCCGCCCTGATCACGGTGCTCGCCCAGATAGATACCCTGCCAAGTCCCCAATGCCAATCGCCCCTCACTGACCGGCAAACTCACCTGGCAACCGAGCAGGCTCGCCTTGAAGTGTGCCGGCAGATCGTCCGGCCCCTCGTAATCATGTTCGTAACCATCCTGACCCTGCGGCACCAGGCGGTTGAAGAACCGCTCGAAGTCGCGCCGAACCGCGCCGTCGGCGTTCTCGTTGATGGTCAGCGAGGCCGATGTATGACGCAGCCACAGGTGTAACAGACCGACCGGGCATTGTTGCAGTTCCGGCAGTTGTGCAAGCAGCTCGTCGGTAACCAGGTGAAAACCGCGCGATTTCGGGCGCAGCGTGATCATCGTCTGTTGCCACATGCCGGAGCCTCTGCGATCACCTGAACGGGCGCATTCTAGCGCGGCGCCAGAAAAAACAAAGGGCGCCATAGGCGCCCTCGTCATTAGATTGCAGGTCAACGTTTACTGGTGAACTCCGGGTAGGCTTCGAGGCCGCACTCGACCACATCAACACCCTCGTATTCCTCCTCTTCGCTGACACGCAGGCCGAACACGGCCTTGATGATGCCCCAGACGATCAGGCTGGCGATGAACACCCAGGCAAAGATCGACACCAGACCCAGCAGCTGCGCTCCGAACGAGGCGTCCGCATTGGTCAGCGGTACGGCCAGCAAGCCCCACATGCCGACAACACCATGCACCGATATAGCACCGACAGGGTCATCAAGCTTGAGCTTGTCCAGGCCAAGGATGCTGAACACTACCAGTACGCCGCCCACACCACCGATCAACACGGACTGCAGCGCACTCGGGGTCAGCGGCTCGGCGGTGATGGCGACCAGACCGGCCAGTGCACCGTTGAGGATCATGGTCAGATCGGACTTGCCGAACAGCAGGCGCGCTGTGATCAGTGCCGCAACCAGGCCACCGGCAGCCGCCATATTGGTATTGGTGAACACCTGAGCGACCGCGTTGGCGTCTTCGATGGTGCTCATCTTCAGTTGCGAACCGCCGTTGAAGCCGAACCACCCCATCCACAGGATGAACGCACCGAGGGTCGCCAGCGGCAGGTTGGCGCCGGGGATCGCGTTGATCTGACCGTTCGGGCCGTATTTGCCCTTGCGCGGCCCCAACAGCAGCACGCCAGCCAGAGCAGCGGAAGCGCCGGCCATGTGCACCAGACCGGAACCGGCGAAATCGAGGAAACCAGCCGCGTCGAGGAAACCACCGCCCCATTTCCAGAAACCCTGCACCGGGTAGATGATGCCGGTCATCACCACTGCAAAGGCGATGAAAGCCCAGAGCTTCATCCGCTCGGCCACCGCACCAGAAACGACCGACATGCAGGTCGCAGCGAATACCACCTGGAAGAAGAAGTCCGCGCGCGTCGAGTAGTAAGGCGCGTCTTCGCCGCCGGCGGCGACCACGTCTACCGCGTTCTCATCGCCGATCAGAAAGCCCAGGCTCGGCAGAATGCCGCCGTCCGGACTGGAATACATGATGTAGTAGCCGATCAGCAGATACATGATCGACGCCACGGCGTAGAGCACGATGTTCTTGGTGAGTATCTCGGCGGTGTTCTTCGCCCGGACCAGACCGGCTTCGAGCATGGAAAAACCGGCCGCCATCCACATCACCAGCGCGCCGCAGATAAGGAAGTAGAAGGTATCGAGTCCGTACTGAACGGGTATCAGTGCTGTGCTATCCATTTGTTATCACCTTTTGCCGAGCGCCTCACGACGCTGTTCGGTTAAAGGCGCCCGGGTTGGCTCCGGGCGCACTCCGTGTGCTTACAGGTTGTAGCCACGCTCGTTGTGCAGGCTGAGGTCGAGGCCGATGGTTTCCTCTTCTTCGCTGACCCGCAGCCCCATCACCACATCGATCACCTTGAGAATCACGAAGGTGACGATGGCGGTGTACACGACGGTGAACAGCACACCCTTGAATTGGATCCACAGCTGCAGCGCGATGTTGTCCACTTCACCGAAGCCGCCCAGCGCCGGAGCCGCGAACACACCCGTCAACAACGCACCGACGATGCCGCCGACGCCATGCACGCCAAAGGCGTCCAGGGAGTCGTCGTAACCGAGCTTGCGTTTCAGACTGGTGGCACAGAAGAAGCAGATGGCGCCAGAGGCCAGACCGATGATCAGCGCACCCATCGGGCCCACGGTGCCGGCAGCCGGGGTAACGGCAACCAGACCGGCAACCACGCCCGAAGCGATGCCCAGCGCGCTGGGTTTGCCGTGAGTCAGCCACTCGGCGAACATCCAGGCCAGTGCCGCGGCAGCCGTCGCGATCTGGGTAACCAGCATGGCCATGCCGGCGGTGCCGTTGGAGGCCAGTGAGGACCCGGCGTTGAAGCCGAACCAACCGACCCACAGCATCGCTGCACCAACCAGGGTCAGGCCCAGGTTATGCGGCGCCATCGGCGTGGTGGGGAAGCCCTTGCGCTTGCCGAGCACGATGCACGCCACCAAGCCTGCGATACCGGCATTGATGTGCACCACGGTGCCGCCGGCGAAGTCGAGCACCCCCCAATCCCACATCAGGCCGCCGTCGCCACCCCAAACCATATGCGCGATGGGCGCATAGACCAGGGTGAACCAGACACCCATGAACACCAGCATCGCGGAGAACTTCATACGTTCGGCGAAGGCACCGACGATAAGCGCCGGAGTGATGATGGCGAAGGTCATCTGGAAGGTGATGAACACGCTCTCCGGCACGGTACCGGTGAGGCTGTCCGGCGTCAGCCCGCTGAGGAAGACACGCCCCAGACCGCCAACGAAGGAATTGAGATTGGTGACCCCCGCTTCCATGCCAGCCGTGTCGAAGGCCAGGCTGTAACCGTAGACCATCCAGAGGATGCTCATCAGGCCAGTGATGGCGAAGCACTGCATCATGACCGACAGAATGTTCTTGGAACGGACCATGCCGCCGTAGAACAGTGCCAGGCCTGGAATCGTCATGAACAGCACCAGCGCAGTGGCTGTGAGCATCCATGCCGTGTCACCTGAATCAAGCGTTGCCTCCTGCGCCATGGCGATGCCGGGGCTGATCAGAGACAAAAGGGCTCCTAGCCCTGCGAATTTTCGCAGAGTCATGGTTTTACTCCTGGGGCGTGGGGTTCGTAGGCCTGCTAGGCAGGCAATCGCAAAATGATCGAGATCGTGCGTGGCAGCGAGAAATCAGACTCGGTTGGCTTGGCTGATTTCGGCGAACTCGGGCGTCTCCGCCCGGTCAATCGCTCCCTACGCGACGAAGCCGATCAGATCGCGTCGGTATCGGTTTCGCCTGTCCGGATGCGGATGGCCTGTTCCAAATTGACGACGAAAATCTTGCCGTCACCGATCTTGCCGGTATTGGCCGCCTTGGTGATGGCTTCGATCACCCGATCGAGCTGATCGTCGGCAATCGCCACGTCGATCTTCACTTTCGGCAGAAAATCGACCACGTACTCGGCACCGCGATACAGCTCGGTATGGCCTTTCTGGCGCCCGAAACCCTTGACCTCGGTGACTGTGATGCCTTGAACACCGATCTCGGACAGCGACTCGCGTACGTCGTCCAGCTTGAACGGCTTGATGATGGCAGTGACTAGTTTCATGAAACTCTCCCGTTAGGTGGACTTGCCCCAGAAGTACGAACCCGGCTCAAGTCTAAGCTCAGTGTCTGGCTCTTGTAACGCGCCGGCGTGGCCGAGCGACTCCCGACACCATCAACCGATCCGACGAAACGTCCCGAATCGCCTGCGCACCGCAACGCTCTGGTGCATCGTCATGGCCCTCCAAGCAGAATCGGTGCCAGTTTGCTGGAAAGCGCGGTCTGGTGCGTTCCGCGACGCCGGGATGCCGTGGTGCCTGTAGCGAACCAGCGCAACCGCGCACCAATACCGCGCACAACGACGCAGGCGTCTGCCCATAATCGTGCATGCTGGTAAAAAATGACCGCGGACGGCCCGTGTTACACTGCCCGCCGCTCAGAAACAGGTGATGCTCATGTTTCCACCCAAAGCTTTTCTCGACGCCATCGGCTCCCAGGCTTCGCGCCTGTTCAACGGCGAAACGCCACTACCCCGCCCGGAAATCGAAGCCCAGCTGAAAGGGATCGTGCAGGGCGCGCTGAGTAAGCTGGATGTCGTCAGTCGTGACGAGTTCGACAGCCAGATGGTCGTCCTGGCCCGCACACGGGCGCGGCTCGAAGCGCTCGAGGCCAAGGTCGCCGAGCTGGAAGAAAGACTGGTGCCCCCCGCCTCCGAATAAACCCGGTGGCGACACGATCAAAGGAGTGATCGAATGTCCCTTGCCATTGTTCATAGCCGCGCCCAGGTGGGCGTCGAGGCGCCCAGCGTCACCGTGGAAGCCCACCTGGCCAACGGCTTGCCCTCGCTGGCGCTGGTCGGACTGCCGGAGACCGCCGTCAAGGAAAGCAAGGATCGTGTGCGCAGCGCGATTCTGACCTCCGACTTTGACTTTCCTGCCCGCCGTATAACCCTCAATCTGGCCCCGGCGGACTTGCCGAAAGACGGTGGCCGCTTCGATCTGGCCATCGCCTTGGGTATTCTCGCGGCGAGCGGTCAGATTCCCCCGGACCGCCTCGATAGCCTCGAATGCCTGGGCGAGCTGGCACTGTCTGGAGCGCTACGCCCGGTTCAGGGCGTTCTGCCCGCCGCACTGGCCGCACGCAAAGCCGGACGTGCTCTGCTGGTACCACGCGCCAATGCCGAGGAAGCCAGCCTGGCCTCTGGCCTGGTGGTCTACGCCGCCGATCATTTGCTCGAGGTCGCAGCGCATTTCAATGGCGTCGCGCCTCTTGCGCCGTTCGAAGCCCAAGGTTTGCTGCGTCAACTGTTGCCCTATCCCGACCTGGCCGAGGTGCAAGGCCAAGTTGCCGCCAAGCGCGGCCTGCTGGTCGCTGCGGCGGGCGCGCACAACCTTTTGTTTTCCGGGCCGCCGGGCACCGGCAAGACGCTCCTCGCCAGCCGTCTTCCGGGCCTGCTACCGCCTCTGGAAGAGCAGGAGGCGTTGGAAGTCGCGGCGATTCATTCGGTCGCCAGCCAGTCACCGCTCGAGCATTGGCCGCAGCGGCCTTTCCGTCAGCCCCATCACAGTGCATCGGGACCGGCTCTGGTTGGCGGTGGTAGCCGACCGCGGCCGGGCGAAATCACCTTGGCGCACCAGGGCGTGTTGTTTCTCGATGAGCTGCCGGAATTCGATCGCAAAGTCCTGGAGGTGCTCCGCGAGCCACTGGAATCAGGCTGCATCGTTATTGCCCGGGCACGGGACAAGGTGCGATTCCCGGCTCGCTTTCAACTGGTCGCGGCGATGAACCCCTGCCCCTGCGGCTACCTGGGCGACCCGAGCGGGCGCTGCCGCTGTTCACCCGATCAGATTCAGCGCTACCGCGGCAAGCTGTCCGGGCCGTTGCTCGATCGTATCGACCTGCACCTCACCGTGGCACGCGAAGCCACGGCACTGAACGCACCACTGGCCGGCAGCGAAACCACTGCACAGGTCGCGGCCCAGGTCGCCGAAGCGCGACGCATCCAGTTGCAGCGCCAAGGCTGCGCCAATGCATTCCTCGACCTCAGCGGTCTGCGCAGCCATTGCCAATTGCAAGCCGAGGACCAGCAATGGCTGGAACGCGCCTGCGAGCGACTCGGACTTTCGCTGCGCGCCGCGCACCGGATCCTGAAAGTCGCGCGGACCCTGGCAGACCTGCAGCAGCACACGGCCATCGGCCGTGCGCACCTGGCCGAAGCCCTGCAGTACAGACCCGGCAGCCAGGGCGGCTGAGTTACGCCCCCTCCAACGGCGATCGATTGGAATCGGTAATTCAATTGCAAACCGGATTTCCAGGCGGCCCAACCAGCGAAGCGAGGCAGTGGACGACCTGCGTGTCCGGTCGAAAGCTGACCGATATGTTAGATTGCGTCCTCTTCGCCACAGGCGGCCACTCCCTAATCGGTTATCAAAGGAGCGCAGCATGGAGGCCAACAAGTCTTCTTCCCCTACCCTCAACCCCCCCGTTTTCTACGGCTCTGCCGTTCTGATCCTGATGCTGGTGATCTACAGCGTCGCCACCCCGGAGCATGCTCAGCGCGTCTTCAGCGATGTCCAGGCCTGGATCATCGCCAATGTCAGTTGGCTGTACATTCTTGCCGTGGCGATCATTCTGCTGATGGTGGTGTTGCTGGCCCTCAGCCGGTACGGAGAAATCAAGCTCGGCCCCGATCACAGCGAGCCGGACTATAGCTACCTCACCTGGTTCTCGATGCTGTTCTCGGCGGGCATGGGTATCGGTCTGATGTTCTTCGGCGTCGCCGAGCCGGTGATGCACTTTCTATCCCCCCCGGTCGGCGAAGGCGGCACTGTAGACGCCGCACGCGAAGCGATGAAAATCACCTTCTTCCACTGGGGACTACACGCCTGGGCTATCTACGCCATCGTCGCGATGATCCTGGCCTATTTCAGCTATCGGCAAGGGTTGCCGCTGACTCTGCGCTCGGCCCTGTACCCGCTGATCGGTGAACGTATTCATGGCCCGATCGGCCACGCGGTGGATATCTTCGCCATCATTGGCACCGTACTCGGCGTCGCCACCTCTCTGGGTCTTGGGGTCACCCAGATCAACACCGGCTTGAACCATCTTTATGGGCTGCCGGTATCGATACCGGTACAGATCGCACTGATCGCAGGCACCACGTTGCTGGCGACCATTTCCGTGGTCACCGGGCTGGACAAGGGCGTACGCCGGCTGTCCGAGTTGAACCTGACGTTGGCGGTCCTGTTGCTGCTTTTGGTACTGATCGCCGGCCCCACCGTGTTCATCCTGCAGACCTTCGTGCAGAACACCGGTAACTACTTCTCCCAGATCGTCACCGCTACCTTCAATCTCTACGCCTACGAGCCGAACGATTGGATAGGCGGCTGGACGCTGTTCTACTGGGGCTGGTGGCTGGCCTGGTCGCCCTTTGTCGGGCTGTTCATCGCGCGGATCTCGCGTGGCCGCACCATTCGCGAATTCGTCACCGGCGTCCTGTTGGTGCCGACTGCCTTCACGTTGCTTTGGATGACGGTGTTCGGCGATACCGCGATTCACATGATTCTCTGGGACCACGTAACCAGTCTGGGTGAAGCCATCGAGCGCGACAGCTCATTGGCGCTGTTCGCCTTTCTCGAGCACTTCCCCTTTGCCTCGCTGCTATCGCTGATCGCGATCATCATGGTCGTGGTGTTCTTCGTCACCTCGGCGGACTCCGGTGCGCTGGTGGTGGACATGCTCGCTTCCGGTGGCCAAGGCCAGACGCCCGTCTGGCAGCGCGTGTTCTGGGCCGGTTCCATGGGCGCGGTGGCCATCGCGCTGCTGCTCGCCGATGGCCTGACGGCCTTGCAGACCGCCACGATCGCCAGCGCGCTGCCCTTCACCCTGGTGCTGCTCTGCGCCATGTGGGGGCTGCTCAAGGCGTTGCGCGTCGATGCCACCAAGCAAGGCCTGCGCTATCAATCACTCAGCACCACGCCCACCGCGCCGCAGGAAGGCGGTTGGCGGCGACGCGTGCAGAACCTGACCAAGTACCCGCGCCGCCGCGATGTGGAGCGCTTCATCAGGGAAGTTGCGGCCCCGGCCTGTACTGCAGTGGCCGAGGAGCTGCGCCAGCAGGGCTACAGCGTCGAACTGACCAGCGGTGAGGACAACCGTACCGGGTTGGCGATCACCCACGAGGGCGCTCCCGACTTCATCTACCAGATCCGTCCGCGCGGCTATCCGATGCCGAGCTTCGTCGTCACCGAAGAAGGTGACGAGGACGAGCGCAACTACTACCGCGCCGAGGTGCACCTCAAGGAAGGCGGACAGAACTACGATGTGATGGGCTGGAGCCGCGAGGGCGTCATCGGCGACATCCTCGACCAGTACGAGAAACACATGCACTTCCTGCACATGGTGCGCTAGCCGGCTGGGCGCCGGGTGCCGCACCCGGCGTTCGCCTCAGCCGCTGAGCTGGGCCTGATGCTCCTGATCCAGGAAGCGCTCCAGCTCCGCCAGTGGCAGCGGCTTGCTGATCAGGTAGCCCTGCACCTGATTGGCGCCGTAGCGCTCCAGCAGTTTCAACTGACCGGCCCGTTCCACGCCTTCGGCCACCACCTCTAGCCCCAGGTCATGAGCCAGACCGATCATGGCCTGGACCAGGCTGTTGTCCGCCTTGGCGCTGACCCCATCGACGAAGCTCTTGTCGATTTTCAGCAGGCTGATAGGAAGCCGGCTCAGGTGCACGAACGACGAAAATCCGGTGCCGAAATCGTCCAGCGAGAAGCGCACACCCAGCTCCGCCAGCGCGCTCATGGTCCCGCTGACCTGATCGCTGCGGCGCATCACCGCGGTCTCGGTGAGCTCGAATTCAAGCCAGCGCGGGTCCACACCGCGCTCCTCGATCAGTCGCTGCAGGGTGACCAGCAATTGACTGTCCTGAAACTGCCGGAACGACAGGTTGACCGCCATGTGCAGTTCCCCGGAGCCCTTCTCGCGCAGGCTCTGCATGTCGCGCAGCGCCCGCGAAATCACCCAGTAGCCCAGCGGCACGATCAGCCCGCTTTCCTCGGCCATGGGAATGAACTCATCCGGGGCCAGCAGGCCGCGCGAGGCATGTGGCCAGCGCACCAGCGCTTCCAAGCCGACGATGCGACCGGTCTCCATGCACAGCCGCGGCTGATAGTGCAATTCCAGATCATCGCGGCGCAGCGCACGGCGCAGCTCACCTTCCAAGTCCGCCAGGCTGCTGGCGCTGCGATTGACCCGCTCGTTGTAGAGATACCAGGTACACCCTTGCTTGGCCTTGGCCTGCCGCATGGCAACCTGCGCCAGCCATAGCAGCTGATCGGCATCGGTGTCGGCCTTGGCGTGGGCCAGCCCAAGGCTGCAGCCGAGCATCAGGCTTTCGCCGTCGAGCCAGTAAGGCTCGGCCAAGGCTTCCACCACCCGATCGGCTACCTGCTCGGCGCGCCCGGAGCGGCGCCCGGTATCCAGTAGCAGGCCGAATTCGTCGCCACCCAGCCGCGCGATCCGGTCGCCAACCTCCAGCTGCGCCTTCAAGCGCGCCACCACTTGCAGGATCAGCCCGTCACCGGCCTGGTGCCCCAGCGCCTCGTTGACCCGGCGAAAATTGTCCAGGTCCAGCAGTCCCAGGGCCAACCCCCCGCCGTCGTGCTCCGCCAGCTCTCCCGCAAGCAACGCCTGGAATCCCTGGCGGTTCACGACTCCTGTCAGCGGGTCCTGCTCGGACAGGCGCTGCAGTGCCGCATGCAGAGTGCACCGTTCTCGTGCATAACGCAGGCTGCGGCGCAACACATCAGCGCTGAACTGCGAACCGACCAGCCAGTCGACAACGCCCTCGGGCGCCTCGTCCGGCTCTTCGTCGAGCAGGAGCATGGTAGGAATGGGAAAACGGCCCGAAGCCGGGCGGCGGCGCGGCGTGGTGAGCAGCAAGACGTGACCCGCTTCAGCCAGATGCGCAGCGGCGGAGGGCCAGTCATCGGCGATCAGCAGCAGGTGTTGGCTACGCAACGCGACCAGCGCGGCGTGCAAACGTTCGCCCCACTCGGGCTCGTCTGCCAGCAGAACCAGACGCATGGGTTGGATGGGCGCTGTCACGGTGTGTCCCCGGTTCGTGCGGAGCAAGAGGATGGTTGGCCACCTCGACGGCACACCTCCTTGTGCGAAGCGGAGCGGTGACTGAACAGCCTAAGGCGGTCACGGCGCGCATAGACTAGAGCATTCCTGTCCAAAACTGAGTACGGCGGGCGACGACTGGTAGGCACGAAGCCTGGTCAACGTCATCTGGCAGGGCTTGCCCTGCTAAACTCTCGCCCCCCGCTTCAACAGACCGAACGAGAATGTCCCGACTCAACCCCCGGCAGCAGGAAGCCGTGAACTACGTCGGCGGCCCCATGCTGGTGCTCGCCGGCGCCGGCTCCGGCAAGACCAGCGTGATCACCCGCAAGATCGCCTACCTGATCCAGCAGTGCGGCATCCGCGCCCAGTACATCGTCGCCGTGACCTTCACCAACAAGGCCGCCCGTGAAATGAAGGAGCGCGTCAGCAGCCTGCTGCGCGGCGGGGAAGGCCGCGGCCTGACGGTCTCGACCTTTCACAACCTCGGTCTGAACATCATTCGCAAGGAATACGCCAAGTTGGGTTACAAGCCCGGCTTCTCGATCTTCGATGAGGGCGACATCAAGGCGCTGCTGACCGACATCATGCAGAAGGAATACGCCGGTGACGACGGCGTGGACGAGATCAAGGGCTACATCGGCAACTGGAAGAACGACCTGATCCTGCCTGAAGAGGCGCTCGAAAACGCACGCAACCCCAAGGAGCAGACCGCCGCTATCGTCTACACCCACTACCAGCGCACGCTCAAGGCGTACAACGCGGTGGATTTCGACGACCTCATCATGCAGCCGGTCAAGCTGTTCCAGAACCACCCCGAGGTGCTGGAGAAGTGGCGCAACAAGGTGCGCTACATGCTGGTGGACGAGTACCAGGACACCAACGCCAGCCAGTATTTGCTGGTCAAACTGCTGGTGCAGGAGCGCGCGCACTTCACCGTGGTGGGCGACGATGACCAGTCGATCTACGCCTGGCGCGGCGCGCGGCCGGAAAATCTGATGCAGCTGAAGGAGGACTTCCCCTCGCTCAAGGTGGTGATGCTCGAGCAGAACTACCGCTCCACCAGCCGTATCCTCAAGTGCGCGAACATCCTGATCGCCAATAACCCGCACGCCTTCGAGAAACAGCTGTGGTCGGAAATGGGCCATGGCGATCCGATCCGAGTGATCCGCTGCCGCAACGAGGAAGCCGAGGCCGAGCGGGTGGCGATGGAAATCCTCACCCTGCACCTGAAGACCCAACGGCCCTACAGCGATTTCGCCATCCTCTATCGCGGCAACTACCAGGCCAAGCTGATCGAGCTGAAGCTGCAGCACCACCAGATTCCCTATCGGCTGTCCGGCGGCACTAGCTTCTTCGCCCGTCAGGAAGTGAAGGACCTGATGAGCTACTTCCGCCTGCTGGTCAATCCGGACGACGACAACGCCTTTCTACGCGTGATCAACGTGCCGCGCCGGGAAATCGGCTCGACCACACTGGAGAAGCTCGGCAACTACGCCACCACGCGCAAAATCTCGATGTATCAGGCCTGCGACGAGATGGGTCTGGCCGAACATCTCGATAGCCGTTTCACCGATCGCCTGTCGCGCTTCAAGCGTTACATGGACAACCTGCGCCAGCAATGCGCGCAGAACGACCCGATCGCCGCGCTGCGCAGCATGGTCATGGACATCGACTACGAGACCTGGGTGCGCGGGCAGACCTCCAGTGACAAGGCCGCCGACTTCCGCATGGGCAACGTCTGGTTTCTGATCGATGCGTTGAAGAACACGCTGGAGAAAGACGAAGAAGGCGAAATGACCATCGAGGAGGCCATCGCCAAACTGGTCCTGCGCGACATGCTCGAACGCCAGCAGGAAGAGGAAGAAGGCGCCGACGGCGTGCAGATGATGACGCTGCATGCCTCCAAGGGGCTGGAGTTTCCTTACGTGTTCATCCTCGGCATGGAGGAGGAAATCCTCCCGCACCGCTCCAGTATCGAGGCCGATACCATCGAAGAGGAACGCCGTCTGGCCTATGTCGGCATCACCCGCGCGCGGCAGAACCTGGCCATGACCTTTGCCGCCAAGCGAAAGCAGTACGGCGAAATCATCGAATGCATGCCCAGCCGTTTCCTCGACGAACTGCCGCAGGAGGACCTGGAGTGGGAAGGCCAGGAAGACGCGCCGGTGGAAGTGAAAGCGGCCCGCGGCAATGATGCATTGGCGGCGATGCGGGCGATGTTGAAGAAGTAACTAGGCCAGCCCGCAATGCTTCGTAGGAGCCGCGACCCCGCGGCGAATGCAGGCCGAAGGACTGCCAGGGACGAAATCCGAGCAGTTGTAGGGTGGACCACGCTTCACCGATTCACCGGGTGGCGATCCACCGGGTGGCGGCCACCGAGGCGGAGCACGGTGGATGAAAAGAGCGTCATCCGCTCTACTACCGAAGCCTGAAAGCTTCGCGCCGAGGTTGGCGCGCCCACCAACCCGCGACGCTTCGTGGGAGCCGCGACCCCGCGGCGAATGCAGGCCGAAGGCCTGCCAGGGACGAAACAAAGCAGTTGTAGGGTGGATCACGCTTCACCGATTCACCGGGCGGCGATCCACCGGGTGGCGATCCACAGGGTGACGGCCACCGAGGCGGAGAACGGTGGATGAAAAGAGCGTCATCCGCTCTACTACCGAAGCCTGAAAGCTTCGCGCCGAGGTTGGCGCGCCCACCAACCCGCGACGCTTCGTGGGAGCCGCGACCTCGCGGCGAATGCAGGCCGAAGGTCTGCCAGGGACGAAACCTAAGCAGTACGCTTCAACCGCTGACAATGGCCTCCAGCTCTCTGGCCGCCGCACGCAGGCGCGGAGCAAAGGTCAGCAGCGACTCCATCGAACAACGAATCACTGGCGCATGAGTGAACAAGCAGGCACTCAGCTCACCGCGGCCGTCGCGCACCGGCACGGCGCAGGCCACCATACCGTCGATGAATTCTTCCGAATCGGTGGCCAGCTCCTCTTCGCGGACCCGTGCAAGGTCGTCGCGCAAGGCACTGAGATCGGTGAGGGTGTTGCGTGCCAGCTGCCGGATCGGCAGGCGCGGCAGGATCTTGTCCAGCTGCTCCTGAGGTAGCGAAGCGAGATAGAGCTTGCCGCTGGCGGTGCACCAGAGCGGCGTATGGATACCGATGGGCAGATTGATCTGCAGCGGCCAGTTGGTCTGTACGCGGTCGAAATAGAGCATGTCCAGGCCATCAGGTACGGACAAGCCGCAGGTTTCACCGATCTCCTCGGACAGCTGGCGCAGGATTGCCTGACGCAGCGCCTTGTGTCGGCCGCTGCCAAGGATATTCACCGCGGTGACATGCAGTCGATCGCCCGGCAGCAGGCCGCCACGCAAGCCGAACTGCAGAAAGCCTTCTTTTTCCAGTGTCTGTACCAGGCGATGGGCGCTGGCCTTGGGAATGTCCAGCTTGTCCGCCAGCGCACTGGGCGTCAGCGGCTCCGCGGCGCCGGCCACAGCTTCGATGATTTCCAGCACGCGAGTGATGGAGGAGCCTTTTTCACGGGGGGTACTGCGCATGGCGAAGCCCGTTACGGTAGATGAATAAAACGGCCGCCCCAGGGGGGCGGAGAAGCTTAATCGAAATGAGCCGGGGCCAGCACCGGCAGTTGCCTGGGTGATCGTCCCGGCCCTGCGGCTTATTTCATTGTCGGCATCGAAAAATCCGCGCCGGCACGGATACCGGTCGGCCAGCGCCGAGTCACGGTCTTCATCCGGGTGAAGAAACGCACGCCGTCCGGACCATGCATGTTCAGCGGGCCGAAGATCGAGCGCTTCCAGCCGCCGAAGCAGTGGAACGCCATCGGCACCGGGATCGGCACGTTGACGCCGACCATGCCGACTTTGACCTCTTCCTCGTACTGCCGCGCGGTGTCCCCATCACGGGTGAAGATCGAGGTGCCGTTGCCGAACTCGTGGTCGTTGACCAGCTTCAACGCGTCGTCAAAGGATTTGACGCGTACGACCGCCAAGACCGGACCGAAGATTTCTTCTTTGTAGATGCGCATTTCGGGCGTCACCCG
The DNA here is from genome assembly GCF_047225135.1 of Pseudomonas sp. YJ42. NCBI lineage: Bacteria > Pseudomonadati > Pseudomonadota > Gammaproteobacteria > Pseudomonadales > Pseudomonadaceae > Pseudomonas > Pseudomonas sp. YJ42. The sequence continues at coordinate 2,490,263 of NZ_CP178378.1, forward strand.
ATCGAACAGGCTCGGGCCGACGTAGAAGCCGTTCTCGTAGCCATCAACTTTCAACTCACGGCCATCGCAGACCAGAGTCGCGCCCTCTTCCACGCCCAGGTCGATGTAGCTGACGACCTTCTGCTGATGCTCACGGGTGACCAGCGGCCCCATGTGCGGCTCAGGCTCAACGCCCGTGCCCGGACCAGTACGCATCTGCGCAATCTCGCCCTTGAGCATCTCGACCAGATTGTCCGCCACCTCGTCGCCGACACAGACCGCCACCGAGATCGCCATGCAACGCTCACCGGCAGAGCCATAGGCGGCCCCCATCAGCGAGCCAACCACTTGCTGCGGATCGGCGTCGGGCATGATCACCATGTGGTTCTTAGCGCCGCCCAAGGCCTGGCAACGCTTACCGTGGGCCGACGCGGTGCTGTAGATGTACTCGGCGATAGGCGTCGAGCCGACGAAGCTCACCGACTGCACGCGCTCGTCGGTGAGCAACACGTCCACCGCTTCCTTGTCACCGTTGACGATGTTCAGCACGCCCGCCGGCAGTCCGGCTTCGGCCAGCAGTTCACCAAGCAACATCGTCGCGCTCGGGTCCTTCTCCGACGGCTTCAAGACGAAGGTATTTCCGCAGGCGATGGCCACCGGCAGCATCCACAGCGGCACCATGGCCGGGAAGTTGAACGGCGTAATACCAACACAGACACCCAGCGGCTGCATCAGCGAGTTGGAATCGATGTCGCGCCCGACGTTGGGCGAGAACTCGCCCTTGAGCAGATGCGGGATGCCGCAGGCAAATTCCACCACCTCGAGGCCACGGGTGACTTCGCCCTGGGCATCGGAGAACACCTTGCCGTGCTCCAGCGAGATCAGCCGCGCCACGTCGTCGCGACGCTCCTCGAGCAACGCCTTGAAGCGGAACATGACGCGCGCGCGCACCAGCGGCGGCGTCTTCGACCAACCTTCGAAGGCGGCCTGGGCGGCGGCAATGGCCTCACGGGTTTCCTCAGCCGATGAAAGCGACACATAGAGGCGCGGCTCACCGGTAGCCGGGTTGTAGACGGTCGCGTGGCGTTCGGAGCGGCCAGCGACGGCCTCGTTGTTGATCAGGTTGCCGAGGGTCTGCATGGGACTCACTCCTGGTTCCAGACGGTTTCGTAGAGGTCGGTGATTTCCGCTTCGGTGGGCACGCGCGGGTTGTTACCGGGCGAACCCGAGGCCAGGGCCTGCTTCGCCATGGTTTCGCGCAGCTCGAAAAAGCGTTCACGGGTGATGCCGAACTGCTCGGGGCTGGGTACCTGCAGTTCTTTGTTGATCGCGCGTAGCTCGGTGAGCAGCTTGTCATTGGCCGCATCGACGCTGTCGACTTCACCCGCCACGCCCATGGCACGTGCGCAATCGGCATAACGTTCGGGCGCCGCGGGAATGGAGAACGCCGTGATTGCTGGCAGCAGCATGGCGTTGGACAGCCCGTGCGGCACATGAAAAAAAGCACCAATCGGCCGGCTCATACCATGCACCAGCGCCACCGAGGCGTTGGAGAAGGCGATACCGGCCAATGTCGCGCCGAGCATCATCGCCTCGCGGGCCTGGCGATTGCCCGGCTCGTGGTAAGCGGCACGCAGATTGGGCGCCAGCAGACGCATGGCCTGCAGTGCCTGGGCATCGCTGTAGAGACTGGCCTTGCGGCTGACATAAGCCTCAATGGCATGGGTCAGCGCGTCGATGCCGGTGTCGGCGGTCACCCGCGGCGGTAGCGACAGCGTCAGCTCGTAGTCGATCAGCGCGGCTACCGGCATGAAGCCAAGGCCGGCGCAGAGCATTTTCTCGTCACTGGTTTCGTCGGTGATGATGGTAAAGCGCGTGGCTTCCGACCCGGTGCCGGCGGTGGTGGGGATGGCGATCAGCGGCAATCCGGCTTCGCTGACATCGCGCGGGAAACGGTAGTCGCGCATCTCGCCGCCGAATTTGCCGAGGATGCCGATGGCCTTGGCCGAGTCGATGGGGCTGCCGCCACCAAGGGCGATAATCGAGTCGTAGTCACCCTGGCGCACCATCTCGACGCCTGCCCGAATCGACGCCGCGGTCGGCTCCGGCAGAGTATCGGCGAAGCAGTCGCTGGGGATATCGGCCTTGCTCAGAATCTCGCTGATCCGCGCGGCATAGCCCAACTCGACCATCATCCGGTCGGTGACGATCAACGGTCGTTTGCAGCCCAGGTTGTTCAGCACGGAAACGATCTGCTGGCTGGCGCCAGCGCCGACTTCCATCAGGCGCGGCAGGACGATGCGATGGCTCATGGGGCTCTCCGATGGGCGCTCGAGGCACTATGGACGCCGGACGGCAGCCAGACGAAGCACAGACGCGAGCGACTTGAAGGTCAGGACCTGAAGGTCTCGTTTGTTATTTTGAGACTTTTCGTCTCAACCCGTCACTCGAGACTAGAAACACCGCGGCCGACCGTCAAGCGATAACGAGACGTTTTTTCTCATTACTGTTAGAAAGCGACGGTGTCGCCGCGGCTGATCATCGGGGAGCGGCGCCGAACGTCTGCCGGGAAAGGCCGGTCGAGAACATCTCGCTCATTCAGAAACAAGGGCGGTTCACCGTTCAGCCTGGCTAGGATCCCGGAGCAAGCGAACCCGAGCCGACCGATCGAACCCGCTCGAGCAGTTGCCGCAGGAGCGCATCCCCCTCCGCCTGCATCCGCGCGCGGGCTGCCCCGGCCTGTTCGCGGGCTGTCTGGTCATCGAGCCCGGCCAGATCGGTATCGACATTGATCAAGGCCGCACTGAGCCCCGCATGGATGAGGAAGGCGCCGGCCTGGACATCGCTGCGCAGCCGTTCGGCGCAAAGCGGCCAGGCGATGACCGCCAACTCCAGCGCCTCCAGACAACAGTGCGCCAGCGCCAGCGGCACCGCACAGGCCTGCCGCGCCGCCGCCTGTTTTTGTTCGGGCTCGTCGTCGCGTGCCGCACTCAGGTAATCATCGAAGGCCTGCATATCGTCGTCAGCGAAAGCGCCCGTTCGACCGAGCAAGGCCTCGGCGGCGCGCAGCCGCTCAAGGCGCTCCGGCTCGGACCCGTGCGCCTCGCTGATCCGCAATCCCTTGAGCACCAGCGCCACGCCGATTTCGGCGCTGACGGCGGCGGCCGCTCCGCAGCCGGGCGTCGGTCGATCGGCTGCAGTCGCGTCGCGAAAAGTCGCCAACGGCTGCGTCCAGACCGAGTTCCGCTCAGGACGCATTCGAGACGTCGTCTCCCCAGGCCAGCAGCACGTCGAGCATGCGATTGGAGAACGCCCACTCGTTGTCGTACCAGGCCAGCACCTTGACCAGATCACCCTGCACCCGGGTATGGCTGAGGTCGGCGACGCAGGAGGTCGGATGGCCGAAGAAGTCCCGCGAAACCAGCGGCAGGTCGTTGCACTCCATCACCCCGAGCGGCATCTGCTGCGCCCCTTCGCGCAATATCCGGTTCACCGCCTCGACATTCGCCGGCGGCCGCTCGGCGGTAAAAGTGAGGTCGACCAGCGAGACGTTGGGCGTTGGCACCCGTACGGACAGCCCATCCAGGCGCCCGGCCAGCTCCGGCAGCACCAGGCCGATGGCCTTGGCCGCACCGGTGGTCGAGGGAATCATCGACTCCGCCGCGGCCCGGGCGCGGTAGAGGTCCTTGTGCGCCTTGTCCAGCAGGTTCTGGTCGTTGGTGTAGGAATGCACGGTGTTGAGCAGGCCTTGGCGAATCCCCACCGCTTCATGCAGCACCTTGGCCAGGGGCGCCAGGCAGTTGGTCGTGCAGGAAGCGTTGGAGATTACCCGATGCTCCGCGTTGAGGAGTTGATGGTTGACGCCGTAGACCACGGTGAGGTCGGCACCGTCCAGCGGATGCGAGGCGAACACCCGATCGGCCCCGGCTTCCAGGTGCTGGTCGATCAAGGCGCGCTTCTTGAACTTGCCCGAGCACTCCAGCACCACATCGACTCCCAGCTGCTTCCACGGCAACTGGCTGGGGTCACGTTCCTGCAACAAGCGGATCGACTGGCCGCGGATCTGCATCGCGTCATCATGCAGCTCGACCTGCTCGTTGAAGCGGCCGAAGGTGCTGTCGAAACGCGTCAGGTGCGCCATCGCGCTCCGGTCGCTGAGGTCGTTGATGGCCGCGATGTGGATCTGATGGTCCAGATTTCGCTCGAACAGGGCTCGCAACACGGCTCGGCCGATACGGCCATAACCATTGATAGCAATACGCAACATGGCGGTCCTCCCAGGGTCTTTGAGGCAGTGCAAGGTTAGTCGGAGTATGGGCGTCGACGTTCAGTACCGTCCGACGGAGATCAATGAATGGGCGAACCCAGGCGCCGCTCGTCAGTCGTACACCTCACAGGCCCGTTGCGCCGGGCCTGCCGAACAGCGGAAAAGGGGCACGAGCATGAGCGAGTCAACCCAGCCACCCTGGTGGAAAGTCGCCACCATTTATCAGATCTACCCGCGATCCTTCGCCGACAGCAACGGTGACGGCGTTGGCGACCTCAACGGCGTGCTGCGTCACCTCGATCACCTTCAATATCTGGGCGTCGACGCCCTGTGGCTGTCGCCAATCTTCCGTTCACCGATGGCCGATGCCGGTTACGACATCAGCGACTATTGCGACGTCGACCCGCTGTTCGGCTCGCTGGCCGACATCGACCGGCTAATCGCCGAGGCGCATGCACGCGACATTCGCGTGTTGCTCGATTTCGTCCCCAACCACACCTCGGATCAGCACCCCTGGTTCGTCGAGTCCCGCAGCTCGCGGGACAATCCGAAGCGCGACTGGTACATCTGGCGTGACGAGCCGAACAACTGGCGCGCCGCCCTCAATGCCGGTAGCGCATGGACCTGGGACGAAGGCAGCCAGCAGTACTACCTGCACCTGTTCCTGCCCGAGCAGCCGGATCTGAACTGGCGAAACCCCGAAGTGGTCGAGGCGATGCATGGGGTGCTGCGCTTCTGGCTCGACCGGGGCATCGACGGCTTTCGTGTGGATGTCATTCATTGCACCGGCAAGGACCCCAGTTTCGCCGACGACTCGCGCTGTCTGGGCGGCCAGCCTCTGGTGGAGTTCAACGATCAGCCCTACAGCCACGAAGTACTGCGTGGTCTGCGCCGGCTGGTCGACAGCTACCCTGGAGAGCGTGTGCTGGTCGGCGAGGTCAACATCCGCGCCACCGAGCGAGTCCTGCAGTACTACGGAGCCGGCGACGAGCTGCATATGTCGTTCAATTTCCAGCCGCTGGACGCGCCCTGGGAGCCAGTGATGTTCCGCACCTGCATCCGCGACGTCGAGGCGCTATTGAAACCGGCCAACGCCTGGCCGACCTGGGTGCTGTCCAATCATGACAACCATCGCCAGCGCAGCCGCTATCACGGCTCACTGCGCAGCGCCCATGCCGCCGCGGTGCTGTTGCTGACCCTGCGCGGCACGCCTTTCATCTACCAGGGCGAGGAGTTGGGGCTCGAAGATGCGGTGATCGAACCGGACGAACAGGTCGATCCCGGTGGTCGCGATGGCTGCCGTGCGCCCATCCCCTGGTTCTGTGCGCCACCCCACGGGTGGGAGGGCAACCGGCCGTGGTTGCCCTTCCCGCCGGAAAGCGAGGAATTGGCGGCCGAACGTCAGGTGCGTGAAGCGGGCTCGACCCTTGAGCTCTATCGACGTTTGATCAGCGCGCGCAAGCGCAGCCCGGCACTGCGTGAGGGCGACTGGGAAGAGTTGCCATCACATCCCAACGTACTGGCCTACCGGCGACAGCTGGGCGAAGACCAGCGAGTTGTCTGCCTGAACTTCGCCGACCAACCTCATGCCTTCCCAATCAACGGACACTGGCAGATCGAAGTTGCCAGCGATGCGCAGAACGAAGGCGAACCCTACTGCGGCGAACTGGCGGCGGGCCAGGCGCTGATTCTCAGCCCGGAGGAACACTGACATGCGCCCACTCTGGTATCGCAACGCGGTGATCTATCAGATCGATCCATCACTGTTCCTCGACGTCAACGGCGACGGCTGCGGCGACCTGCGCGGCATCACCGAGCGCTTGGATTACGTCCGCGGTCTGGGCGCCACGGCCATCTGGCTCATGCCGTTCTACCAATCGCCGTTCCGCGATGCCGGTTACGATGTCAGCGATCATTTGCAGGTCGACCCACGTTTCGGTGATCTCGCTGACGTCGTCTATCTGCTGGAGAAGGCCGAGGAGCTGGGCCTGCACGTGATGATCGAACTGGTGGTGCAACACACCTCGATCGAGCACCGCTGGTTTCAGGAGGCGCGCCGCGACCCGCAGTCGCCCTATCGGGACTATTACATCTGGGCGGACGAGCCGGATGACAGCATCGAGCCGATCTTTCCCACGGTGGAAAAAAGCGTCTGGACCTGGGACGAAAACGCCGGGCAGTACTACCGCCACCTGTTCTACAACCATGAGCCGGACCTGAACCTGGGCAACCCGAAGGTGATCAAGGAGATCGAGCGGATCATCGCCTTCTGGCTGCGCCTGGGGGTGTCGGGATTCCGTGTCGACGCCGCCTCGCACCTGATCGAACAGGCCGGCCACGGCGACAGCGAGGACGGCTACTGGCTGCTCGAGCACATGCGCGACTTCGTCACCCTGCGCCGTCCGGAAGCGGTGTTGCTGGGCGAGGTCGACGTGGAACCGGAAGAGTACCGCGGCTATTTCGGTGAAGGCGATCGGCTGACCCTGTTGCTGAACTTCTGGGCCAACAACCATTTCTTCCTTTCGCTTGCACGCAGCGAGGCAGCGCCTCTGCATCAGGCACTGGAGCGCCAGCCGGAACCGCCCGAGCGCGCGCAGTACGCCATCTGGATGCGCAACCATGACGAACTGGATCTGGAGCGGCTGACTGATGAGGACCGCGAGGAAGTCATGCAAGCCTTCGCCCCCGATCCCGACATGCGTGCCTACAACCGCGGCATACGCCGACGCCTGGCGCCGATGCTCGACGGTAATGAACGGCGCATCGCCATGGCCCATGCCCTGCTCTTCGCATTACCCGGCACGCCGATCATTCGTTATGGCGAAGAGATCGGCATGGGGGACGATCTGTCGCGACCCGAGCGCCTGGCGGTACGCACGCCGATGCAATGGTCCAACGAGCCCAACGCCGGGTTCTCCTGCGCGGAGGCCCCGCAGCTTGCCGCTCCGCTGATTGACGGAGATGAGTTCGGTTACGAACAGAGAAACGTCTACGCCCAGACCCTGCGCGACGACTCTCTGTTATCCAGAACCGGCACCATGATTCGCACCCGTATCGGTCTGCGCGAGATCGGCGGCGGCCAGCATCGCCCCGTCGAGACCCATTGCCCGTCGGTCTTCGCCATACGCCATGACAACGACTCGACCGTGCTGATGCTGGTGAACCTGGCGGATCAGGAGGTGGAAGTCGAAATCGTCGAGGAGGACCTGCAGGACATGGTCGATGTCTTGGCCGACAGCGACTACGAACAACCCCAGGGCCATCCGCTGCGGATACGCCTGACCGGCTATGGCTATCGCTGGCTGCGCCGCAAACAGCAGTTGTTCGGCTAGATGAAACGGACGCTTGATGCCGAGCAGTGGCGCGGTTGGCATGCCGACGCGTTCCCTTCGGGTAGCTGGCGGCGCAGTGACGATGAATTGCAGGCCATCGCCGGTGCCCCGAGGGTCGATCTGGTGTCTCTGCAGCGCTATAGGGACTTCGCCTTGCGCTTCGAATTCGCCCTGCCCATCGCCGGGAATTCCGGCGTGCTCTACCGGGTCGAGGAAGCGGTCGAGCTCAGCTGGCACAGCGGCCCAGAGATGCAGCTGCTCGACGATGCCGGCCATGCCGACGGCAATGAACCCACCACGCGCAACGGCGCGCTGTACGGGTTGCTGGCGGCCGAGCCGGAAACATCGCTGGAGCCTGGCGAATTCATTGAGGCGGCGTTGATCGTCCGTGGCGCTGTGGTCGAGCACTGGTTGCGTGGCCGTTGCGTGGTCCGCTTTCGACTCGACGATCCAGCACTGCACGCCGGCATAGCCCGCAGCAAATTCGCCGCCTTTCCACGCTTCGCCCAGGCAGTTGAAGGCCATATCGTGCTGCAGCACCACGGCGAGGCCGCGCGCTTTCGCCGCTTGTCGATCGAAACGCCTGACTGAACGACCCACTTGGACCGCGGCACGGATTTGAGCGAGAATGCGCGGCTTTCCAGGCTGCGGGAAACGCGGGCGAATGGATGCAGGATCGAAACGGGCTGGGCGCTCGCCATCATGGCGCAGCGCCCAGTCGGTTTTCGGGACGGCGAATCGTCAGCGGCACCGGGCCGCCCACGCTTGAGGTAGCGCGTTCGTGGAACAGCTGAAACAGAAGATCCGCAATGAAGGCATCGTACTCTCCGACCGTGTACTCAAGGTCGATGCCTTCCTGAACCACCAGATCGATCCCGTGCTCATGCAGCAGATCGGCCAGGAATTCGCCCGGCGGTTCCGCGACGAGGGCATCACCAAGATCGTCACCATCGAAGCGTCCGGTATCGCCCCGGCAATCATGGCGGGCCTGGAACTCGGCGTGCCGGTGATCTTCGCCCGCAAACACCAGTCGCTGACACTGACCGACCACCTGTTGACCGCCTCGGTGTACTCGTTCACCAAGCAGGTCGAAAGCACCATCGCGATCTCCACCAATCACCTGTCCAGCGCCGATCGGGTACTGATCATCGATGACTTCCTGGCCAACGGCAAAGCCGCCAAGGGCCTGATTTCGATCATCCAACAGGCCGGCGCCAGCATCGCCGGACTGGGGATCGTCATCGAGAAGTCGTTCCAGGCGGGCCGCCAGGAACTGGAAGAAGCGGGATTTCGCGTCGAGTCGCTGGCCCGCGTCGCCGCGCTCAGCGATGGCCAGGTGGTGTTCGTCGAGTAAGCGCCCCGCGCTACTCCTTGCGCCATAGATCGACCAGCGCGCCCTGGGTGCCGGCAATCGGATCGCTCACCGGCACGCCGACCTTTAGCGCGCGTGCCTGCGCCTCGTCATGGCTGGCTTCGTCCGGACGCAGCAGATCGTATTGTTGTTCCACCGGATAGCCGCCCACCACCTCGAAATCGTCACTGGCGCTGAGCTGGCAATGGCCGGTGCCTGCTGGCAACACCAGCGCATCTCCCGCCTGCACGGCCACTTCCTGGCCCTGCTCGCCGCCAAGCATCAGCCGCGCCGAACCGCGTGAAACGCCGAGCACCTCATGTGCGGTGGAATGAAAGTGGTGATAGTCGTAAACGCCAGCACGCCACTGAGCCGACCATAGGTGACTGCCGAACAGATTCTCGAACGCGTCGGCATAATCACCACCGGCCAACGGCAGCTGGCGGTATATCAGTACCGGATGCGGACTGTTGGGGGTGCGGCCGTCACTGGAAAAGCGCAACTGCTCGGGTTGCGGGGCGGAACTGGTCATGGGCACCTCATCAGCTTGCCTGGACCGATGTCGCCGTAGCCCAGGATCGGGTTTCAAGATTCGACCCGGCGCCCCGTAGTTTTTCTCCCCTCTGGAAACGACAAAGCCGCCCGAAGGCGGCTTTGCTTGCTGACCGGCTGACGCTTACAGGCCGGACATATGCTGGATGGCGGCCTTCAGCTCGTCATCCGAGCAGTCGCCACAGGTGCCTTTCGGCGGCATGGCGTTGATACCGCTGATGGCCTTTGCCAGCAGGCCATCGAGACCGCCTTCCTTGTCAGCGCGCGCCTGCCAGGCGGCCGTGTCGCCCACTTTCGGCGAGTTCAGTAGACCGGTGCCATGGCAGGCGGTACAGAACTTGCCGACCACGTCTTCACCGCTGCGAGCTCCGCCGCCAGCGGCAGCTGTAGCGGCACCAGCAGCCGCGCACTCTTCACCTTGAATACATACTTCGCCCACCGGCTTGAGTCGCTCGGCGATGTCTTCGTTGGTCGCAGCCTGAGCGCTCACTGCCCACAGGGCCACTACGGCAGTCTGTGCTACCAGGATCTTCTTAATCAGGTTCACCTTATACCCTCATGTGGCTAGACACGCCCGCGGCCACGGTATCGCGAGCGGCGGTCAGTATAACGGCAAGCCATGCTGGCCGAAACAATACGAACGACCCAGCCACCCTCAGCGACGCTTTGCCGCAGCGAAACGTCCGCCGAGGCTCAGAAATTGGCCGGTGTCGTGGCGCTGATCAGCTTGGCGGGCGCCTCGAACGGGTTCCGAAAACGATGAGGCTTGCTGCTTTCGAAGTAGTAGCTGTCACCACTTTCCAGCACATATACCTGGCCGTTCACGGTCAGTTCCAGACGACCCTCGACCAGCATCCCCGCCTCTTCGCCCTGGTGTGAAAGCATGTCCGTTCCGGTATCCGAACCGGGCGGATAGGTCTCGGCTAGAAAGGCGATGGCACGTCCTGGATGGGCCTTGCCCACCAATCTCATGCTTACCGCGCCGTCGGAAATATCGATCAGCTCGCCCGCTTTGTAGACCACCTGGGTGTCACTTTCCTGCTCGAAATCGGGCGAGAAGAACTCGACCAGCGACATCGGAATGCCGCTCAAGACCTTTTTCAGGGAGCTGATCGAAGGGCTGACGCTGTTCTTCTCGATCATCGAAATCGTGCTGTTGGTGACGCCTGCACGTTTGGCGAGTTCACGCTGGGACAGGCCCTTGAGTTTGCGGATGGTTTGCAGTCGAACGCCGACGTCCAATACGGGAGCCCCCAATCAAGCGCGATAAACAGAGGCGCTATGATGGCGAGGGCGTTCAGTATTTTCAACACACCAGGACGAAATGCTGACGGGTTAGATCCAGACCACTTATTCCGGCAGCGCGGCGACCACCGAAAGCTCGACCAGAATCTCCGGCTCGCACAACTTGGCTTCGACGGTAGCGCGGGCCGGCGCCACCCCGTCGGGCAACCAGGTGTCCCATACGGCGTTCATGCCGGCGAAATCGGCTTCGATGTCCTTGAGATAGATGGTCACCGATAGGATGTGCTGCTTGTCGGTACCGGCCTGGCGCAGCAGCCGCTCGATGTTATCGAGCGTCTCGCGGGTCTGCTGTTCGATGCCCGCGCTCATGTCTTCACCCACCTGTCCGGCCAGATAGACGGTTCCGCGGTTGATGACGATCTGACTCATGCGTGAATTAGTGTGCAGGCGCTGTATGGGCATGCTTGCGGGACTCCTTGGTCGTGCCGTAACGAGAGATATCCAGGCCATCGGTACTGATCTGGGTGCGTTTTTTCGCCAGCAAGTCGGCGAGCACGCGCCCGGAACCACAGGCCATGGTCCAGCCAAGGGTACCGTGTCCGGTGTTCAAATACAGGTTGCGATAGGCGGTGGCGCCAATGATCGGCGTGCCGTCCGGGGTCGCCGGGCGCAAACCGGTCCAGAGCTCAGCGCTGCCCGGATTGCCGCCCAGCGGGAACAGGTCACCGACTACCATCTCCAGGGTTTCGCGCCGGCGCGGGTTCAGCGACAGGTCATGGCCGGCGATTTCGGCCATGCCACCGACGCGGATCCGCTGATCGAAGCGGGTAATGGCGACTTTGTAGGTTTCATCGAGCACCGTCGACACCGGCGCCATGGCCGGATCGCTGATCGGTACGGTAAGCGAGTAGCCCTTGAGCGGATAAACCGGCGCATGAATGCCCAATGGCTTGAGCATCTGCGGGCTGTAGCTGCCCAGCGCCAACACGTAGCGATCAGCCTTTTCCAGCCTGCCGTCGATCCAGACACCGTCGAGGCGGTCGCCTGAGTATTCCAGACGTTGAATGTCCTGGTTGAAGCGGAACTCCACGCCCAGCTCGCGCGCCATCCCCGCCAGCCTGGTTGTAAACAGCTGGCAGTCGCCGGTCTGATCGTTGGGGAGACGCAGCGCGCCGCTGAGCTTGTCCGCCACACGCGCCAGGGCAGGCTCGACCCGGGCGATGCCGGCCCGATCGAGCAGCTCGTAGGGCACGCCCGATGCTTTCAGGACGGCGATGTCCTTGGCCGCGTTATCCAGCTGGGCCTGGGTGCGGAACAGTTGGGTGGTGCCGCACTGCCGGCCTTCGTAGTCGATACCGGTTTCGGCACGCAGCTCGTCGAGGCAATCACGGCTGTATTCGGACAGCCGTACCATGCGCTCCTTGTTCACCGCGTAGCGCGCCGCCGTGCAATTGCGCAGCATCTGCGCCATCCACAGGTACTGCTGGATATCACCGGTAAGCTTGATGGCCAGCGGTGCATGGCGCTGCATCAACCATTTCATGGCCTTCAGCGGCACACCCGGTGCAGCCCAGGGCGAGGCATAGCCAGGCGACACTTGGCCGGCGTTGGCGAAGCTGGTCTCCATCGCCACGGCGGGCTGGCGGTCGACAACCACCACTTCAAACCCCGCACGCGCCAGATAATAGGCACTGGTAGTGCCAATTACGCCGCCACCCATCACCAGAACACGCATCGCCGCCTCCCGCCCGGCCTCGACCGGACTGTTCGAGTCACTATTAATGCGGAGTATAAAAAGCGCAACATAGTGGTATTCACCATATAAAACGCTATCTTTGCGATTTATTCACGCCAGAAAAGCCTTATTTGGAGGCGATACGCCTATGCGCACCAAGCATCAGACCCGCCGAGAATTGGACAAACTCGACCGCCAGATCCTGCGCCTGCTACAAGCCGAAGGACGTATGCCCTTCACCGAGCTTGGCGAGCGCATCGGCCTGTCCACAACGCCCTGCACCGAGCGCGTGCGCCGCCTGGAGCGCGAGGGCATCATCATGGGATACACCGCGCGACTGAACCCGCAGCACCTCAAGGGCGGGCTACTGGTATTCGTCGAGATCAGCCTGGCCTACAAATCCGGGGATATCTTCGAAGAGTTCCGCCGCGCCGTGCTCAAGTTGCCGCACGTGCTCGAATGCCATCTGGTATCGGGCGACTTCGATTACCTGATCAAGGCACGCATCTCGGAAATGGCGTCGTATCGAAAACTGCTGGGCGACATCCTGCTCAAGCTGCCGCATGTCCGCGAATCGAAAAGCTACATCGTCATGGAAGAGGTGAAGGAGTCACTCGAACTGCCGGTACCGGATTGACGACAGCGAGTCCGCAGCTTTGCCTCGAGGTCACGCCCCGGTCTACCCTTCGGGCCAGGCACCCAGTCCAAGGCTCGACCATCATGACCCGGCACACGATCGTCCAGGCGCTGCAACACGCCCCGTCCTATTACGCTGCCAGCGCCAATCGCGCGCTCGACTTCGCCCCGCTGCAGGGCGAGCAGGAGGCGGACGTCTGCATCGTCGGCGGGGGCTTCAGCGGCCTCAATACGGCCATTGAACTGGCCGAGCGCGGCCTTTCGGTGGTCCTGCTGGAAGCGCATCGGATCGGCTGGGGGGCTAGCGGGCGCAACGGAGGCCAGCTGATCCGCGGCGTTGGCCACGATGTGGAGCAGTTCCAACCGGTGCTGGGAGCCGATGGCGTAGACGCGCTCAAACGCATGGGTTTCGAAGCCGTCGACATCGTTCGCCAACGCATCGAGCGCTACGCCATCGACTGCGACCTGACCTGGGGTTATTGCGATCTGGCGACCAAGCCACGGCATGTCGAAGGTTTCAAGGCAGAGCATGCCGATCTCGAACGCCTCGGCTATCAGCATTCGTTGCGCCTGGTTCCTCGGACCGAAATACACCAAGTGATCGGCTCCGATCGCTATCTCGGCGGACTGGTCGACATGGGCTCTGGGCATCTGCATCCGCTCAATCTGGCGCTGGGTGAAGCGGCCGCGGCGCAATCGCTGGGCGTGCGACTGTTCGAAGGCTCGGCGGTAGAGCGCATCGAATACGGTCCCACGGTGCGCGCGCATACCGCACAGGGCAGTGTCCGCGCGGGACAGTTGGTGCTGGCCTGCAATGCCTATCTGGGCAACCTCAACCCGACATTGGCAGGCAAAGTGCTGCCCGCCGGCAGCTATATCATCGCCACCGAGCCGTTGCCCGAGACGTTAAGGCGCGAATTGCTGCCGCAGAACATGGCGGTCTGCGATCAGCGGGTGGCGCTCGATTACTTCCGTCTCTCGGCCGACGGTCGCCTGCTATTCGGCGGTGCCTGCCACTATTCCGGTCGCGATCCGAAAGACATCACCGCCTACATGCAGCCGAAGATGCTCGAGGTGTTCCCGCAGTTGCGGGACGCCCGCATCGATTACCAATGGGGCGGCATGATCGGCATCGGTGCGAACCGGTTGCCGCAGATCGGACGGCTGTCGGATCACCCCAACGTCTATTACGCCCAGGCCTATTCCGGCCATGGATTGAACGCCACCCACCTGGCCGGCCGATTGCTCGCCGAGGCCATCAGCGGCCAGGCCCAGGGCCGTTTCGATCTGTTCGCCGGCGTACCGCACCCGACCTTCCCCGGCGGTCAGCGGCTGCGCTCACCCCTGCTGGCGCTGGGCATGCTGTGGTACCGGCTCAAGGACCAGTTCTGAATTTCGCCGTTGCGCTGGCGTCCAATTGCCAAGGACCGACAACAACGAAAAGGAGCGGACCTTGCGCATAGATTTGGTGCTTGTGGCAATGCTGTTGTTGGCTGGCTGCGCCGGGCAGACTGTGCCCGCACCCCCGTCCTATGCACTGTCGAGTCAGGATTCTGAACTGACCCGACAAGTCGATTCGCTGGCCGCCCGCCAGCCGGTCGGGCATTCTGGCTTCCGCCTGCTGCCGACCAGTGCCGAAGCGTTCGCGGCGCGGGTGAGGATGATTCGGGCGGCCGAGACCAGCCTTGACGTGCAGTACTACATCGTTCACGACGGCCTCAGCACCCGGGCGCTGATCGATGAATTGCTCGAGGCTGCCGACCGCGGCGTCAGGGTCCGTCTGCTCCTCGATGACACCGCCAGCGATGGCAGCGATTACCAGATCGCAACCCTGGCGGCGCATCCGAACATCCTTATCCGCGTATTCAACCCGTTGCATCTCGGCCGCAGCAACTTCATCACCCGCTCCCTCGGGCGGCTGCTGCACCTCTCGCAACAGCACCGACGCATGCACAACAAGTTAATGCTGGCCGACAGCAGCCTCGCCATCGTCGGTGGTCGCAACCTCGGCGACGAATATTTCGATGCCGACAAAGGCCTGAACTTCACCGACATCGACCTGCTCGGTGCCGGACCGGTTGCCCGGCAGCTCGCGACCAGCTTCGACCAATACTGGAACCATCCGCTTAGCATCCCTATTCAGCACTTTCTGCGCAGCCCGCCTCGTACCGAGGCATTGGATGAGGCCCGTCGGCAGATCACACGCTATCTCGACGCCGAGCGGCAGAAGGACCCGCGACGCTACTATCATCTGATGGCCGATCTGGAGGGACCGGCGTCCACGCAGTGGTTGCAGGATCTGATCTGGGCGCCCGGAGAGGCGATGTGGGATCACCCAGATAAGATCAACGCCAGCGGGATTCCCGATGAGCACCTGCTGTTGACCGCTCGCCTGCGCCCGAGCATGGAAGCCGTAACCCGCGAGATGACGCTGATTTCCGCTTATTTCGTCCCCACGGAGGACGGCGTGGACTACCTCAGTCGCCAGGCCGAGAGTGGTGTAGCAATCCGCATCCTGACCAATTCTCTGGAAGCGACTGACGTGCCTCTGGTCCATGGCGGTTATGCGCCCTATCGTCGCCCACTGCTCGAGGCGGGGGTGCGGTTGTTCGAGCTGCGCCGGCAACCCGATCAAGAGGCCTCGTACAACCTGGGCGGCGAGTCGGAGTCGAGCTTGCACAGCAAGGCCGCGGTGTTCGACCGGCAGGAAGTCTTCCTCGGCTCGTTGAATTTCGATCCTCGTTCGATTCTCTGGAATACCGAAGTCGGCGTCCTGATCAAAAGTCGCGAGCTGGCCAGCGAGGTACAGCGGCTGACCCTCGAAGGCACCTCGCCCACCGTGAGCTACGAAGTGCGGCTGGTCGAGGTTGACGGCCGCAAGCGACTGGCCTGGATTGCCGAAGACAACGAGCGACGCAAGGTGTTGCTGAATGAGCCCGGCGGCACCTGGCGGCGGATCAATGCCTGGTTCAGCCAGCTTATCGGGCTGGAGCGAATGCTCTAGGCGACAGCGGCACATCGACAGCGTTTCATGGCGATCCGGCCAAGATTGCCGGCCAAATGGCCGCTCCGCTTGATTTCACCCCTTCGAGTGATACCAAGATGCCTTCAGCTGGATAGGCTGCCGTACCGATGCCGAGTACGGCACATTGCTTCTATAAGAATAAAAAGGAGCGCGACATGCATCGCAGATGGATATGGATGGCGGTTGTACTGGCGAGCTGGTTCCCAGCACTGCTCAACTCTGCGCAGGCGCAGACGTTCACCGCGCTGGAAAGCATGCAGATTCATGCCAACCGAGCCACCAGCAGCCTCCTTCTCTACCGCGGCGAAGGCTTTCAGAAAGCACACCTGGCCCGCATGGAAAGCGACCTCAAGGCGCTGGCCGACACCGTAGACAACTTCCCCGGCGCCAGCAACGAACTGCGCGAACTGCATCAGGCCTTGCAGGCCACACTGCGCGAGGGAGCAGGCTTCGGTTACGAAGAAGACGATGTGCCCTGGGGCTGGCCGTTGCACATGAGCAAGGCGCTGCGCGACTTCCTGACGGCGGTGCGCAGCCAGCAGGGCGCCGATGTCCGCGCCGAACTGCCCGCCAAGGTGGAATACCTAACCGTTCAGTACCTGAGCCGTGCCTACGTCGGCTCCTTCGAAACCGCCCGGGAGCAACCGGACACTTACCTCGGCCAGGATGAACGGCTCCTGGTGCCCTCGATCGACAAGCAGCTCGCCGCCTTGGACGGCCAGTCGAATCCGGCTATCGCCAAGCTGAAAACCCGCTGGGATTTTCTCAAGGTGGCGCTCGAAGACATGAACAGTGGCAACAACAGTTTCAACACGGCCTCGGGCCGGGCCTTTGCGCCGATCATGGTTGATCGCCATGCCCGCAGCCTCAGCGATCAATGGATGGCGCTCGCGCCGGATTAAACGTTCAGGCGCCGATCGGGCGCTGGCGCAGCCGTACCGGCCCGACCCGGGCCTCGATGGCCTGACGCAGCGGCTCACGCAGGCCGAGCATGAAACCCAGTTCAGCCGCGACGAACAATGGCCCGATGATCAACCCGCTCAGATCATCGACGAACGCCGGCTTGCGCCCTTCGAAGTAATGCCCGACGAACTGGAAGATCCAACCCACCACGAACAACCCGATCCCCGCGCTCAGCCAAAGCGTCGTCGACGCCTGCGCCAGCTGCGCGCCGATCCAGACGCAAAGTAATAGCAGGGCCCCCATGAGTACGCCGAAGCGTAAGTCCAACAGCAGATAGAACAAGGTGGCGCCCACTGCAACCGCAGCAACCGGACTCAACCAAAGCCCGGAAACCTCCACGCCGGGTCGCGACAGCAGGACCGCGACGGCCAGCACGATCATCGGGATGCCGATGAAATGCGTGAGCAGATTGCGCGGATCACGGTGATAAGCGGCGTACTGCGCCAGGTGATCAGTCAGGGTTTTCATGGGTGCGCTCCGGAAGGCCTTGTGCTGCAAGCTTAGCCAGCCTGTCGATCTGTAGGGGGGCCGCCTATGGTAGATGGCTGCCAAAGGCCAAGGCGCTTGTGCCAACACACCATTAACCCGCTAGGGCTCGGGGCGGTAGCCCAATCGCAGGCCACCCCAATGACGGTTGCCCACCATGATCGGCACCGACAGGTCATGCATCAGCTCACCGGTGTCGCGGCTGTAGGTCTGCAGTAGCACCTTGCGCTGGTGGCTGCCGCAGCGCCCACCGGTGCGGTCATTGAACAGCCGCTTGCTGCGACTCTTGACCTTATCGATCTCCGGGTCGCCAACCGGGGGCTGACTGAAGGCGCGGTTGTGGGTCGGTACGTAGCCGTCCGGTGTAGTCGCGATGGCATAGACCAGCGCATCGTTACGCTCGAGCAGTGGCTCCTGAATCGCCGGCAGGACTTCGTCGGCATAGCGGTCGAAGCGGGTGCTGTAGCGAACCGGATTGGTCCCCGGCTGCGCCTGGTAATTGCGATCGAAAAGGTCATCGAGCGTGAGCCGTCCGGCTTGCAGATCAGCCTCGAAACGCGCACCGATGGCGGCTGCGCCTTCACGCGCCAGGTCAAAGATGCTCTGGTGATAATCATCGAGCTGCACTTCGGCGAGCTGCTCGCTAACGGCTTCTGCCTGACCGACGAGAGCTTCTGCCGCCTGTTCCAGCTGGCGAGTCTGAGCTTCGCTCTCCAGCGCGTCTCCGCGCAGTTGGTCCAGCGCCACGAACAGCTGTGCGAGCCGCTCATGGTTATTGGCCGTGCCGGAGGTGATTTCCGCCACCTGGGTTTCGACATTGCCGGCCAGGTCGGCGATACCGCTGAGCTGGGTCCCGGTACCGGCGATCTGCGCCGCGGCTTCGTCGAGTTCGCTTGCCTGTTTCTGGATGTGGCTCACCACCGCCCCGCTCTGTTCACGGATATCGCTGACCATCCGCCCGACTTCGTCGGTGGCACTGCTGGTACGCCCAGCGAGGTTGCGCACCTCGTCGGCTACCACCGCAAAGCCGCGTCCAGCCTCTCCGGCACGCGCAGCCTCGATCGCGGCGTTGAGCGCAAGCAGGTTGGTCTGGTTGGCGATGGACTGGATCACATCGGTGATTCGTCGTATTTCTTCAGTGCGCGCCGAGAGCCCGTCGAGCAGCTCACGACTGGCTTGGGTCTGCGCGCTGAGCGCCTGCATACGCTCGATTGCATGCTGCAGCTCGGCGCGCCCGCTGTCGCTGCTACGGCGGACGGCTTCCGCGGCTTCCAGCGCCTGGCGGGCCCGGGAGGCACTGCCCTGCTCGGTCGCAGTCATCGCTTCTGCGCCATTGGCAACCTCACTGATCGCTGTCAGCTGCGACTGCAGGCGCGCGGCCAACTGCTCGGCGCTAAACGATACTTGCGCGGCCGATAGTGCGTTGTGACAGGTATGACGAGAAAGGCTCTTGCTCAGCGCGGCGGAGCTCTGCAGGCCGGTATCGACCGAAGCGGGGGCGGTGCTACCGGCACGCCATGGACCTAGCCAGGGCCACAGAGCGAGCAGCATGATCGAGATCACGGTCAGATAGAACGGCAGTCCCATCCAGTCATGAAACAACAACAGCCCCAGCAAGGCGGCTGCGTGCAGCAGGCAGGCCTTGGGGTGAAGGCGGAAGGAAGGGCGCATCGGTGGCCTCTTGTTTTCATCCGATAAAAAGGTGTTGTACCACCTCTGCCACCCATGAACATTGTTCCTTGGTGGCAAACGGCTTTTACCGGGCGATAAAAACGATGTGCAAGCGTTTTTTATCGCCCGGAAGGCCGGGTTTACCGGGTTAACGGCCGTATACCGCCAATCTTCAATCGCGCTGACGCTGCTGATACCAGGCTCGCTTCGCCTCAGCGCGACGCATCCGGCGCCGTCAGCGGCAGCCCGAGCTGCACCCGTCGCCGCAGCCAGGGGCTGGGGCGATAGCGAGGCTCATGGCCGTAGCAGGTTTGCATGCCTTCCAGAATGTTGAGAATTCGAGCGGGGTTGTAATAATCGGCGAACCCCAGCGGGCCCTTCGGATAGCCGAGCGCAAGCGTCACGGCGCGGTCGAGGGTCTCTGGCGAGGCAATGCCCTTTTGTGCGATCTCACAGCCAAGGTTGACGATGCTGGCGACGATTCTCTGGCTGACGAAGCCTGGAGAATCGTTGATCACCTCGACCGGCACCCCATCGGCTCCCAGCGCCTGGCGCGCCTGGGCCTCAAGCGCCGGATCCAGCGCGGGCTGGCGCATCAGCACGCGGCGTTTGTCGAGGTCACTGAACAGGTCCAGGGCGATGGTGCGCACCGCCGGCAGCGCCAGGCGCTCGATGCAGTTGCTGGCATCCTCACCCAGTGGAGTGATCAGACAGATCGCTTGGCTCGACGGTTCGGCGCCCTCTTCAAGCAGCGCACCGGCCTGCTGCAGTATCGAGCCGAGATAATTGCGTACTTCGGGCTCGATGCTGTCGAGCCAAAACGGCCGATCGATGGTGACCGTCTCGAAGCGAGGCTCCGGCGGGCGGATTTGCTGGCCATCCTCGTAACGGTAGAAACCCTGACCGGTCTTGCGACCGAGCAAGCCTCCTGCGACCCGCTGCGCGGCGAGGTAAGACGGCGTATAGCGCGGATCGTAGTAGAACTGGTCGTGCACCGACTCCATCACCGCATGGGAGATGTCCAGGCCAGTCAGGTCGAACAGCTCGAACGGCCCCATGCGAAAGCCGGGGCCATCGCGCAGGATGCGGTCGATCTGCTCCGGCGTGGCGATCCCCTCGCTGAGGATCCTCTGGGCCTCGGTACCATATGCACGGCCGGCATGGTTGACCAGAAAACCGGGTGTGTCCGGGGTGATGGCGGGGAAGTGTCCGGCGTGCTCGGCCAATTGCACCAGACGGTCGATCACGCCCGGATCGGTGCGCTCGCCACGGACCACTTCGACCAGTTTCATCAACGTCACTGGGTTAAAGAAATGGTAGCCCGCCACCCGCTCGGGACGGGCGCAGGCACTGGCGATGCGGGTCACCGAGAGGGACGAGGTATTGGTCGCGAGCACGGCTTCCTCAGCGACCAGCCCTTCGAGCTCAACGAACAGACTCTGTTTGGCCTCGAGATTCTCGACGATGGCTTCGATCAGCAAATCGCAGGCGGATAGCTCGGCCAGTTGATGAGCCGGCTGCATGCGCGCCAGAATCGCAGTCAACTCATCGGCACTCAAGCGGCCCTTGGCGACACTGCGTTCGAGCAGTTCACGGTTGAATTGCAGGGCTTGCTCGATGGCTTCGGGGCGACTGTCGTACAGCCAGACCTGCTGGCCGGCGCTGGCGAATAATTGCGCGATGCCGCGCCCCATGGCGCCGGCGCCGATGATGCCAATACGGGAAAACATGCGAACCTCCTCAATGGATGGCGTTGCGTCTACCTGAACCGATCCTCGCATTCCGCAGTGCGAAATGACATTCCGCCTTTTATTGACCAAGAGCCTAAAGACTGCCAGTCTGCTTAGCAAGCCATCCGTGACCAATCGCTATGCCCACTTCCGACTATTCACCCGCACAGTTGCAGCAGGTCCATGCTTCCGTGACCGGATTCTTTCAAGATGTCGGCTGCGAGCTGCTGGCCTATGGACCACAGCATGCCACCCTCGCACTGGATCTACTGCCGCGGCACCTGAACAATGCCAGCAACATGCACGGCGGCGTCATGGCGACCCTGATAGATGTCGCCATGGGCTTATGCGGCACCTGGGAGGCGGACCCGACGGAACGCCGAGTCGCATTGACCCTGTCGATGAACATCAACTTCAGCGCACCCGCCGCTGCGGGTAGCCGGATCAGAGCCGTCGCTCGGTGCCGCTCCGCCGGGCAGAAAGTATTCATGGCCAGCTGCGACCTGCTGGATGAAGGGGACCGGCTGATTGCCTTCGGCGAAGGTGTATTCAAGCGTGGCGCCCGACGGCGCGAGCTGCCTGCCTAGATGACCGTGCTATTGCCACTGGCGCTGCTGTTCGAGCTCCTGGCATTGCTCACCCAACTGCAGCCGCTGAGCGTCATCAGCGGCACCTTGCTGGTACTGTTCTTTGTCCGCCATTGGCGTTCGCTGATGCCCTATCCGCGGCGGCTCGGGATGGTCACTTTGGCCGTGCTCGGTTACTGGCTGCTGTCTGACGAGGCGAACTGGCAACAGGGCGCGCGTCTGTTGTCGTCGGCGGCGTATTACGCGGCCTTCATCGGCGCACTGGGCTTGATGCACTGCCTGGTCAAGCGCCTGAAACAGCTCAGCGAGCTGCATCGCCTGCTGCTGTCAGGGCCGCGCGCGTGGCTCTATCCCGGCTACCTGATGAGTACCTTCGCAATCAGCTCGGTGCTCAGCTTCGGCATGCTCAACCTGATTTGCGGATCATTGGAGAGCCACCTCGAGCGCCGCCCGTATAGCGACAGCCAACGTCGCGAAGGCCGCCGTGGCGTTATGGTCACCGCGCTGCGCGGGTTCGCCCTGGTCCCGTTGCTGGCACCCACCAGCGTCGCGGTGGCGATTCTGACCCGCGAACTTCCCGGTCTGAGCTGGAGCACCTTGCTACCGTTCGGCCTGCTCGGCGGCCTGCTTCTACTGCTGTTCGGCTGGCCAACCGAAAACCGTCGCCTGCTACAACTGACCGACCAGCCGCCCGTTGAGCCCGGGGCGGATTCACGCCAGGCCAGTGGCAGCTTGCGCGGGCTGCTCTTTGGCAGCCTGATTGGCATCCTACTGATCGCCCTGCTCGCAGCGCTGACCTGGCTGTCCGCCACCCAGGCCGCCATGCTGCTGGTGCCGATGGCGGTGATCGTGATCCTGTTCTGGCAAGGGATCGCGCCGCGGCAAGTGTTCAGCGAGGTCAGCGAAACACTCATCGGCATGCGCAACGAGACTTTCATTTTCGCCAGCGCGGCCTTGCTCGCCGGCCTCGTCGCGGCGGTTCTGCCGGTGCATCATCTGGCAGACCAGCTCGGCAGTACATCGTTGGCGCTGTTCGCACTGGGGGCCTTCGGTGCACTGGCGGTGATGGCGCTGGCGTTGCTCGGTGTCGCCCCGCTGATTTCGCTGAATCTGTGTGCGGCCCTGCTGGCGCAGCTGGCGAGCCAGGGCCTGGCGGTGATGCAACCGGCGGTAGCGCTGCTGTTCGGCTTTTCCCTGGCGATGCTGCTCTCGCCATACGGCCCCTCAGCCTTGCTGCTGGCACGTCACGCCCAGCTGTCGCCCTGGCGCATCGCCGTCGGCTGGAACGGCCGTTTCGTGCTCAGGGTTCTGCTCCCGCTACTGTTGATACCGCTGCTGGCATGAGCATCGGGCCTCACATCCAGCCGTATTCGGCCATGGACAATGGCTCGCCATCGCCGACGATGAAGTGATCGAGCACTCGCACGTCGACCAGCGCCAGCGCATCGGTCAGTTTGCGGGTCAGTTGCCGATCGGCCTGGCTCGGCTCAGCGACACCCGAGGGGTGATTGTGGGTCAGAATGACCGCCGCCGCATTCTGCGCCAGCGCCCGCTTGACCACCTGCCGCGGGTAGACGCTGGCCCCGTCGATGGTGCCGTGAAACAGCACTTCGAAGGCCAACACCCGGTGCTTCGAATCGAGGAACAGGCAGGCGAACAGCTCATGCGGCTCGTGCCGCAACCGCGCCTTGAGGTAGTCACGCACCGCCTGTGGACTTTCCAGTGCAGAGTCGCGGCGAATACGCTCGGCCAGATGCCGTCGGGCCATTTCCAGCACCGCCTGCAGTTGAGCGAATTTGGCCGGGCCCAAGCCCAGGTGACCACTGAACTGCTCGAGATCGCTTTCGAGCAGCGCCCGCAGACTGCCGAACTCACTGAGCAGATGCCTCGCCAGATCCACCGCGCTTTTGCCAGCCACGCCGGTGCGTAGAAAAATGGCCAGCAGCTCCGCATCCGACAGGACCATCGCACCCTGCTGGAGGAGTTTTTCCCGCGGTCGTTCCGCCGCAGGCCAATCACGAATGCTCATGTCACCTCCTTGTCGAGCGTGGCCCTCGTCCGCTGAGGGCGCTGTGCTATCTTAGCGGCCTTTTATTCACGGTACCCGGCCCCTGCCGGAACCAGTTCTCACCCGTAACAAGGCAGGCCTATGCAGCGGCTTTATCGTAAACGCATCGTCCTGGGCGTCGGCGGCGGCATCGCTGCTTACAAGAGTGCCGAGCTGGTTCGCCGGCTCCGCGACCAGGGCGCCGAAGTCCGCGTCGTGATGACCAGCGGCGGTCGCGAATTCATCACCCCGCTGACACTCCAGGCCCTTTCCGGCCACCCGGTCCATCTGGACCTACTCGATCCGGCCGCTGAAGCCGCCATGGGCCATATCGAGCTGGCACGCTGGGCGGACCTGGTGCTGATCGCACCCACCACGGCCGATCTGATGGCGCGCCTGGCGCAGGGCGTTGCCAACGATCTGCTGACGACGTTGGTGCTGGCCACCAATGCGCCCATCGCCCTGGCCCCGGCAATGAACCAGGCAATGTGGGCTGATCCTGCGACCCAGGCCAACCGCGTTTTGCTGCAGCAGAGGGGCATACGCCTGTTTGGTCCCGCGTCCGGCAGCCAGGCCTGCGGCGACGTCGGCATGGGCCGCATGCTGGAAGCGGACGATCTGGCCCAGGCAGCTGCCGACTGCTTCGAGCGCAGCCTGTTGACCGGGCTGCATCTGCTGATCACCGCCGGGCCGACTCAGGAAAATATCGACCCGGTGCGCTACATCACCAATCACAGCTCCGGCAAGATGGGCTTCGCCCTGGCCGAAGCCGCCGCCGAAGCCGGCGCCCGGGTAACGCTGGTAGCCGGCCCGGTGTTCCTGCCGACACCCGACCGCGTACAACGCGTCGACGTGGTCAGCGCTCGCGATATGCTTACCGCCTGCGAAGCCGCCATGCCCTGTGACCTGTTCATTGCCGCGGCCGCCGTCGCCGATTACCGCCCGGAAGTGATCGCACCGCACAAGTTGAAGAAAGACCCCAGCAAAGGTGACGGCTTACTCCTGCAGATGGTCCGCAATCCCGATATTCTCGCCACGCTGGCCGGCCGCGAAGACCGCCCGTTCAGCGTCGGCTTCGCCGCTGAAACCGAGAATCTACTGGAGTACGCAACGCGCAAACTGCGGGACAAGAACTTGGATCTCATCGTAGCCAACGACGTGGCCAACCCCAGCATCGGCTTCAACAGCGAAGAAAACGCCGTGACGGTCATCGACCGTCAGCAGCACGAAACCCGCTTCAGCCAGGCCAGCAAGGGGCATATTGCCCGTCAACTGATTGCCTTTATCGCCGACCGCTTCCACCAGGCCTGACCGACCATGCACAAACTCCAAGCGAAAATCCTCGATCCACGCCTCAGCCGGGATTTTCCCCTGCCTGAATACGCCACCAGCGGCTCCGCAGGGCTCGATCTGCGCGCCATGCTGCAAAACGACACCATGCTCGAGCCGGGCCAGACCCTGCTGATTCCCACCGGCCTGTCGATTCATATCGCCGATCCGAATCTGGCAGCGCTGGTATTGCCGCGTTCGGGGCTTGGACACAAGCACGGGATCGTGCTCGGCAATCTGGTCGGGTTGATCGATTCGGACTACCAGGGAGAACTGATGGTGTCCTGCTGGAACCGCGGCCAGACGCCCTTCAATATCGCAGTAGGCGAGCGCATCGCGCAGCTGATGTTGGTGCCGGTGATCCAGGCACAGTTCGAACTGGTCAACGAGTTTGACAGCAGTGACCGTGGCGCTGGCGGCTTCGGCCACTCTGGTAGCCACTGATTCAGATTCGCTTTTTCAGGACGATCGAGGAGCTCCATGAAACTCTTCAAGCGCACCGCCAGGGACGCCGGTGTATTCAACCCCGCCGAAACAACATCATCACAACGTCGCCGTAGCGCCGGTCTGGGGACGCTGCTACCAGGCGTGCTACCCGGCTTGCTGGGACTCGTCGTCGCTGGCGTGCTGCTCTGGATCGCTTATCAATCCAGCCAGAAAGAACATGCGTCCGAGCTGGTCCAGGCCTGGGGCCAGAGCCAGGCTTCGGCAGTCGAGCAGGCGCTGCAGCAGCTTGCAGAGGACACCCAGGCGGCGGCTCGGGACCCTCAATTGCTCGAGGCCCTGCGCAGCGAACAACCCGAACGGGTGCGGGCGGCCGAGCGTGAACTGAGCTATCGCGACGGCGTGGTCGATGCACATATCAACCTGCGCGGCCGGGCCCAACAGAATACGGGGCGCCAGGCCCCTCTGAACTTCGCCGCACTCGACCTGCTGCAACGGGCGGAAAACGGTACCCCACCGCCGCCCGAGGCGTTCCGGGTCGGTAAACAATGGTTGCTGTACAGCGCCGTAGCACTGCGCTCCAACCCGCAACAGCCGGCCGAAGGCACTTTGCTGCTGGTGACCAGCCTGGATCGTTTCCTGGCTACGCTGCCGAAGCTGCCCGCCAACGCCGGCCAACTGCGGCTGGTTCAGCAATTCAGCAACAGCCCCGCGCAACTGCTCGCCCAACGCGGCGGTGCGGGCCTGGAAAGCGAGGCTATCAGCCTGCCTTCGGCCAATCCGAACTGGAAGCTCAGCTTTCTGCCCGGCGCAGCGCTGAGTACCACGACGCTGCCTCCGCTTCTGCTGCTGGCCGCGGCTCTGGCAGCACTCGGTGGCCTTTTGCTGGGCCTGCAACTGGTACTGAGCACGCAGCAGCGAAGGCTTCGCGACGATGTCATGCATTTGGGTCGAATGGTCCAGGAACTCTCCGCCGGCAGAACCATCAAAACACCGACTTTGAGCCTGCCGGCGCTCGACGCGCTGGCCAAGAGTCTGGTCCGCCTGCCGCTGCGAACCGCCGGAACGGTGACGACCAAAGCCTCTGCCACACCGCAGCCGGCAGCTCAGCAATCCCAATCCACCGAGTACGTCGACCCTTTGTACCAGGACACCGATATTCTCGACATCGACATTCTCGACGAGGACCAGGACTGGCTTGGCCTCGATCCCAAGGAGCGAGAAACCGCAATGAGTGCCCCCAAAGCCCCGCAACTGCCTGCCAGCATCTTTCGTGCTTACGATATCCGTGGCGTCGTCGGTGACACCTTGACCAACGACACCGCCTATTGGATAGGCCGCGCGGTCGGTTCCGAAAGCCTGGCTAAAGGCGAGCCGAATGTGTCGGTCGGCCGCGATGGCCGTCTGTCCGGCCCAGAGCTGGTCGAACACCTTATCCAAGGCCTTGTGGACAGCGGCTGCAGCGTTAGTGATGTCGGTATGGTGCCCACCCCTGTGCTCTACTACGCGGCCAACGTGCTGGCCGGCAAGTCCGGGGTGATGCTCACCGGCAGCCATAACCCACCGGATTACAACGGGTTCAAGATCGTCATCGCCGGCGACACCTTGGCCAATGAGCAGATTCAGGCGCTGCGCCAGCGCATCGAAACCGGCAACCTCAGCGAAGGCGTTGGCCAGGCCGAACAGGTTGACGTGCTGGAGAGCTATTTCAAACGTATCCGCGACGATATCGCGCTGGCCAAGCCACTCAAGGTCGTGGTCGACTGTGGTAACGGCGTCGCCGGCGTGATCGCCCCGCAGCTGATCGAAGCGTTGGGCTGCACCGTCATCCCGTTGTTCTGCGATGTAGACGGAAACTTCCCCAACCATCACCCGGACCCGGGCAAGCTGGAAAACCTCGAAGACCTGATCGCCAAGGTCAAATCGGAAAATGCCGACCTGGGCCTGGCCTTCGACGGCGACGGTGACCGTGTCGGGGTGGTGACCAATGCCGGCACCGTGGTCTTCCCTGATCGCCTGCTGATGCTGTTCGCCAAGGACGTGGTGTCACGCAACCCGGGTGCCGACATTATCTTCGACGTCAAATGCACGCGCCGCCTGACGCCATTGATCAGCGGTTACGGCGGTCGTCCGGTGATGTGGAAAACCGGCCATTCGCTGATCAAGAAAAAGATGAAGGAAACCGGCGCCCTGCTCGCGGGCGAGATGAGCGGCCATATCTTTTTCAAGGAGCGCTGGTACGGCTTCGACGACGGCATCTATAGCGCCGTTCGCTTGCTGGAGATTCTCAGCCAGGACAAGCGCAATGCCGAACAGGTGTTCTCGGCATTCCCCAACGACCTGTCCACCCCGGAGATCAACATCAAGGTCACCGAGGAAAGCAAGTTCACCATCATCGACGCGTTGCACCGCGACGCCCATTGGGGTGAGGCCAACATCACCACGCTCGACGGCGTGCGTGTCGACTATCCAAAAGGCTGGGGGCTGGTCCGCGCTTCCAACACCACGCCGGTGCTGGTGCTGCGTTTCGAGGCTGAAAACGAGGAAGAGCTCAAACGCATACAGGAAGTCTTCCGCGCCCAGCTTTATACTGTCGCGCCTGATCTCACCCTGCCGTTCTGACCTGCGGAGCCCTGCATGACCCTCAGCCGTGAAGCCGCCACCCAATTCGCCCAGGTTCTATCCGAAGCATTGCCCTATATTCGCCGGTTCGTCGGCAAGACGCTGGTCATCAAGTACGGCGGTAATGCGATGGAAAGCGAGGAGCTGAAAACCGGCTTCGCCCGCGACATCGTGCTGATGAAGGCGGTGGGCATCAATCCGGTGGTGGTGCACGGCGGCGGCCCGCAGATTGGCGATCTGCTCAAGCGCCTCAACATCGAAAGCCACTTCATCGACGGCATGCGGGTCACCGACAGCCAGACCATGGACGTGGTGGAGATGGTACTCGGCGGGCAGGTTAACAAGAGCATCGTCAGCCTGATCAACCAGCACGGCGGCGCGGCCATCGGCCTGACCGGCAAGGACGCAAAACTGATCCGCGCGAAGAAGCTCAAGGCGACCCGTCAGACACCGGAGATGACCTCACCGGAGATCATCGACATCGGCCATGTCGGCGAAGTCACTGGCGTCAACACCGAGCTGCTGGAGATGCTGGTTCATGGCAACTTCATTCCGGTTATTGCCCCGATCGGTGTCGGCGCTGATGGCGAGTCGTACAATATCAACGCCGACCTGGTCGCCGGCAAAGTGGCCGAAGCATTGAGAGCCGAGAAGCTGATGCTGCTGACCAACATTGCCGGCCTGATGGACAAGCAGGGTCAGGTACTGACTGGGTTGACCACGACGCAAGTCGACGAACTGATCGCCGATGGCACCATCTACGGCGGCATGCTACCCAAGATCCGCTGCGCTCTGGAGGCGGTACAGGGCGGGGTACACAGTGCCCATATCATCGATGGTCGCGTACCCAACGCAGTGCTGCTGGAGATCTTCACCGACATTGGTGTCGGCACGCTGATCACCAACCGCAAGTAGCTTTCGGGCCACCAATAGAAACCCCAGCCTTCTTTGAAGCGCTGGGGTTTTTATTTTCGGCTTGCTCGCGGATCTATTCCGATTGCCCGAGCAGCTCGCCGAGCCGCTGGCGTTCTTTAGCGAAACTGACCTCAGCCTGGGTGCGGGCCTGCTTGTAGCGATCGATGTCACGCCGCAGACTGGCTTGTTCCTTGTTGAGGTTATCGATCTGAGTCACCAGCTGTTTGGGCACCTCTCGACCGGCGCGCTCGTGGTTCGCAGCCTCCCTCTGCAGATTGGCCTGCTGATCGCGCAACGACTGCAAATTGCCGTGGGTGATACCGATTACGCTGTCGAGCTCCGACAGCTTTCGCACCTTGGCGCGCTCGACATCTTCGACGCTGGCATACAAACGCAGCAGCTGGGCATCCGAGCTGGCGCGCGCCTTGGCTTCGAGCAAGCGCTGGCGCTCTTCCGGGGTAGGTGCAGGCGGCACCACCCTGGTCACGCGACCTTGGTCATTGAGCACCTCATAACCCTTGCCGATATGCTGGGGCGGAACGCCTTGACGATTGAGCACCACGACACCCTTGTCATCGACATAGCGATACAGGTCAGCTTGCGCAACCGCCGCTCCCAACAGACCCAACAGCAACAGCGCGCGGCTCCCTCTATGCATATTCCAGCCTCTTCCGTATTCGGTGCGTTCGGCACAGCCACTCGAAACGCCTGATTCTTTTTAATGTCCGAAGGGACTCAGCTTATACAAACCCCGTCACACTCGTGCAGCAATAAGCACACCAACTGAGCGACCGACCTGTATGAGCTGCCGCCACGCAGAGATCGCCCGATCCATAATCGCGCGGATATGGCCAGAACGAAGCGCGCGCTCAGCTTCGATTTTTGAAAAAATCAAACGGAAAATTCGCACCACCACTCGATTTTGAGGCGCGAACCGTCGCAATTCGTCAGTTGCTGACAAAAGCAGACCAGCAGACTGGATAACCTCCAAGGCGATCACACACGACCACGTCTTCGAAGCCGATGACTGATCGGCGCAAAGCTTAGATCCCGTACTGATCGCGGTACGCTTCAACCGCCGGCAGGTGCTGACTGAGCTGTGGATCCTGAGCCAGAAACTCCAGCACCTGAGCCAACGAAACAATGCTCACCACGGGCATGCCATAGTCCTGCTCAACTTCCTGAATGGCCGATAACTCGCCCTGACCACGCTCTTGTCGATTGAGCGCGATCAGCACGCCAGCCGCTTCCGCGCCTTGGGCACGAATGATCTGCATGACCTCACGGATCGCCGTGCCGGCGGTAATCACATCATCGACAATCAGCACGCGACCAGCGAGTGGCGACCCCACCAGGGTGCCGCCTTCGCCATGATCCTTGGCTTCTTTGCGGTTGAAACACCAGGGCAGATCGCGTTGATGATGTTCGGCCAGCGAAATCGCCGTCGCTGCCGCAAGGGGAATGCCCTTGTACGCCGGACCGAAGATCACGTCGAAATCGATACCGCTGTCAGCCACGGCGGCTGCATAGAAGCGCCCCAGTTGCGCCAGCGCCGAGCCGGTATTGAACAAACCGGCATTGAAGAAATAGGGGCTGGTGCGCCCGGATTTCAGAGTGAACTCACCGAAGCGCAGAACCCCGCGCTCGATGGCGAAGCGAATGAAGTCGCGCTGGTACGCCTGCATGAAGAATATTCCCGGAAGACACTGGCTTAGCTAATTGCGAAGAGCTTGGGTTATCATACACGCACGTGTTTTTAGGGGCCATTTATGCGGATCATCAGCGTCAACGTGAATGGCATTCAAGCGGCGGCACAGCGGGGTCTTCTCAGCTGGCTGCAAGCGCAGAATGCCGATGTCATCTGCCTGCAGGATACCCGCGCCTCCGTAGTAGAACTCGATGATCCGGCCTACCAGCTCGACGGCTATTTCCTCTATACCGTCGACGCTGAAATCCCGGAACAGGGTGGCGTTGCGCTTTACTCCCGACTGCAGCCCAAGGCCGTAATCATGGGGCTCGGTTTCGAAACGGCCGACCGTTACGGTCGCTACCTCCAGGCCGACTTCGACAAGGTCAGCATCGCCAGTCTGCTGTTGCCAACCGGCCGCGGCGGCGATGAAGACCTGAACCAGAAATTCAAGTTCATGGACGACTTTGCCCACTACCTGGACAAACAACGTCGCAAGCGTCGCGAATACATTTATTGCGGCTCGCTGTACGTGGCTCACCAGAAGCTGGACGTGAAGAATTGGCGCGACTGTCAGCAGGCCACCGGTTTCCTGGCGCCCGAGCGCGCCTGGCTCGACGAGATATTCGGCAACATGGGTTATGTCGACGCCCTGCGTGAAGCCAGCCGGGAGGGCGACCTCTACAGTTGGTGGCCTGACACCGAGCAGGCGCAGATGCTCAATCTGGGCTGGCGCTTCGATTACCAGATCCTCACCTCAGGCATGCGCCGCTTCGTGCGTAACGCCCGTCTGCCCCGGCAGCCGCGCTTTTCCCAGCACGCCCCGCTGGTGGTGGATTACGACTGGACCCTGAGCCTTTAAGCCCAAGCTGGACGCTGCCGGAAAGCGCAGGGCCGTCTACCCGGTTCTTTCTTCGTCTATAGACAGACGCCAGCGTTCATTTGACGATCCGCCAGCAAAACGGGTAGCGATAAGGCTTGCCTTCATTGGCACGGATGCCGGCAATCACCACTAGCACCAACGCTACCACGCTGATCAACGCCATCAGCGGAAAACCGATCAGGATCCAGGCCAGCACGCCGCAGATCATCAGCAGAATGCTGAAGGTGATCTGGAAGTTCAGTGCTTCCTTGCCTTGCTCGTCGACAAAAGGATCCATGTCCTTCTTCAGCTGCCAGACGATAAGCGGCCCCAGCACGTTGCCGATCATCGGCACCAGAAACCAGAAGAACGCCGAGTAATGACAGAACATCGCCCACTGCCGCGCTTGCGAAGAGGGTTGAGGTATCAGCTCCTGACCAGACATGGCGTTCTCCTTTCTCAGATCAATCGGCGAGCGCGGCCAACTGCAGCGCAAATAGCTCTTTCATGCCTTCTTGCGCCAACGCGAGCATGGCGTTGAGCTCTTCCGGCTGGAACGGCGCGCCTTCGGCAGTGCCCTGCACCTCGATGAAACCACCGGCATTGGTCATCACCACGTTCAGGTCGGTTTCGGCTGCCGAATCTTCCAGATAATCCAGATCGATCACCGGCTCGCCCTGGTACATACCCACCGAAACCGCCGCGACCATCTGTTTGAGCGGATCGCCGCCTTTCAGTCCGCCGCGTTTCTTCAACAGCTTCAGGGCATCGACGAGCGCCACCATCGCGCCGGTAATCGAAGCAGTGCGGGTACCGCCATCGGCCTGAATGACATCGCAGTCGATGTAGATGGTGTTCTCGCCCAGCTTGCTCATATCCAGCGATGCACGCAGCGAACGCCCAATCAGCCGCTGGATTTCCAAGGTGCGACCGCCCTGTTTGCCACGGCTGGCTTCGCGCTGGTTACGCTCGCCCGTGGCGCGGGGCAGCATGCCGTACTCGGCGGTCAACCAGCCTTGCCCCTGCCCCTTGAGAAAACGCGGCACGCCGTTCTCGATGCTGGCGGTGCAGATCACCTTGGTATCACCGAACTCCACCAGCACCGACCCCTCGGCATGTTTGGTGTAATTGCGGGTGATGCGGATCGAACGCAGCTGGTCGGCGGTGCGGCCACTGGGTCGTTTCATGAGGCTTGTCCTGCTTCTGGGAATGAGTAGCCGCCATTATAGAGGTCCCGGCCAACAATAAGGGCCACTGCCGAGCCATTCGGCAGTCGCGTACGTAAAGACCCCCGCCATCACGCCATCGGCCCGACACGACGGAAGACGATGCGCGACGCCAATATCTGGTTTTTCCTTTACAATCCTTCGCCTTTCGCACCGTACCGAGGGGTTACCCAATGATCCACAGCATGACCGCCTTCGCACGTGCCGAGCAGGCCGGCGACCACGGCACCCTCAGCTGGGAGATCCGCTCGGTAAACCATCGCTATCTGGAACCGCATCTGCGTCTCCCGGAAGCCTTCCGGGATCTGGAAGGTCTTGTCCGCGAGACATTGCGCAAGGGTTTATCGCGCGGCAAGGTCGAATGCACGCTGCGTTTTGCCGAGGACGCCGCCGGACGCTCGATGCAGGTGGATAGCCAGCGCGCCAGCCAGCTGATAGCAGCGGCGGAGAGCGTCGCCGCACTGATCAAGCAGCCCGCGCCCCTCAACCCCCTGGAGATATTGTCCTGGCCGGGTGTATTGGTCGGCGACTCAGCCGATCCTCAGGCGCTCAACAGCGCCGCCCTGCAGCTGTTCCACGCTACGCTGGCGGAGCTGAAGAGCGGGCGCCAGCGCGAGGGCGAGGAACTGGCCCGCCTGATCAACGAGCGCCTCGACGCGGTCGCCGAAGAGACAGCCACGCTTCGCACCCAGGTCCCGCAGATGCTCGCCGCTCAGCGACAGAAAATTCTCGATCGTTGCGCCGAGATGCGTGTCGAACTGGACCCGCAACGGCTCGAGCAGGAACTGGTATTGCTCGCACAGAAAAGCGACGTCGCCGAAGAATTGGATCGCCTCAGCACACACGTCAGCGAAGTGCGACGAGTGTTGAAGTCCGGCGGCGCCGCCGGTCGGCGTCTCGACTTCCTCATGCAGGAACTCAACCGTGAGGCCAATACTCTCGGTTCCAAGGCGTTCGATCCGCGCAGCACCCAAGCGGCGGTGAACCTGAAAGTGCTCATCGAGCAGATGCGCGAACAAGTCCAGAACATCGAATAGCAACTACGCTTGGTCTTGAATGGCGATAGGCCGCCAGGCATACCCCAGCAACCGTACAGAGAACCCCATGTCAGCCTCCACCGGTACGCTCTACATCGTTTCCGCGCCTTCCGGGGCCGGCAAAACCAGCCTGGTCAAAGCCCTACTCGATGCGCAACCGCAGGTCCGAGTCTCGGTTTCGCACACCACTCGCCCCATGCGCCCGGGCGAGGTGGATGGCGTCAACTACCACTTCGTCAGCCGGGAAGAGTTTCTCGAACGCCTGGAACACGACGAGTTTCTCGAGCATGCCGAAGTCTTCGGCAACCTATATGGCACCTCGCAGCGCTGGCTCGAACAGACGCTGGGCGAAGGTTACGATCTGATCCTGGAAATCGACTGGCAGGGCGCCCAGCAGGTCCGTCGACTGATGCCGCAGGCCAAGTCGATCTTCATTCTTCCTCCCACCCAGGAAGCACTGCGCCAACGCCTGACCAACCGCGGCCAGGACAGTGATGAGGTGATCGAAAAACGCATGCGCGAGGCGGTCAGCGAAATGACCCATTACGTCGAATATGACTACCTCGTGATCAACGACGACTTCGCTCACGCCCTGATCGATCTGCAGGCGATCTTCCGCGCCAATCAGCTGCTGCAAGCGTCACAGCAGCAGCGTTTTCGCGGCCTCCTGGAAGAATTGCTGGCCTGAGCCTGTCGCGGTGGCCGGCCGCAGCAGCCGGCTACGCGAGTGCTGATGAGGCTTGGCTGCCCGCCAGCGCAGCTGCGGAAACGTTTTACCGCTTCCCTAATGGCTGGTGATTTTTTAGACTATCCCGTCCGCTCGCCCATTCGGGCATGCTTTACCGTTATTGATGAGGAACACCATGGCCCGCGTTACCGTTGAAGACTGTCTGGACAACGTAGATAACCGCTTCGAGCTGGTCATGCTCGCCACCAAGCGCTCGCGTCAGCTGGCTACTGGCGGCAAGGAGCCTAAAGTGGCCTGGGAAAATGACAAGCCGACCGTGGTCGCTCTGCGTGAAATCGCCTCCGGGCTGGTGGACTACGACGTCATTGCCCAAGACGACATCGTCGACGACGAGCCATTGTTCGTGCAGTACGAGGAAGAGTCCAACGAGGCCCTCTGATTAAATGCCAGGTCGAAGTCGAACCGCAAACACAGCGCCCAGCCGGCAAGGAGCAATCCCTTGCCAGCCATAGACGCTCTTGCCGATCGCCTGTCGACCTACCTCGGCGCAGACCAGGTCAACCAGGTGCGCCGAGCCTATTTCTACGCCGAGCAGGCCCACGACGGCCAGCGTCGACGCAGCGGTGAAGCCTACGTCACCCACCCCCTCGCGGTAGCCAACATCCTCGCCGACATGCACATGGACCATCAGAGCCTGATGGCCGCGATGCTGCACGACGTCATCGAGGACACCGGCATTGCCAAGGAAGCGCTCACCGCGCAGTTCGGCGAAACCGTCGCTGAGCTGGTGGATGGGGTCAGCAAGCTGACCCAGATGAAATTCGAAACCAAGGCTGAGGCCCAGGCGGAGAACTTCCAGAAGATGGCCATGGCCATGGCGCGCGACATTCGTGTGATCCTGGTCAAGCTCGCCGACCGTCTGCACAACATGCGCACGCTTGAGGTGCTGGCGGGCGAGAAACGCCGCCGGATCGCCAAGGAAACCCTGGAAATCTATGCGCCCATCGCCAACCGGCTGGGCATGCACGCCATGCGCGTGGAATTCGAAGATCTGGGCTTCAAAGCCATGCATCCGATGCGTTCGGAGCGCATCCGCGCCGCGGTCCGTCGCGCACGGGGCAACCGCAACGAGATCGTCGAAAAGATCGAGCAGTCACTGATCCACTGCCTCGAACGCGAAGGCCTCGGCGGCGAAGTAGTGGGCCGCGAAAAGCACCTGTTCAGCATCTACAAGAAGATGCGCGGCAAGCGCAAGGCGTTCAACGAGATCATGGACGTCTACGCCTTTCGCATCGTGGTCGACAAGGTCGACACCTGCTACCGCGTGCTCGGGGCGGTGCACAGCCTCTACAAGCCGTTGCCCGGTCGGTTCAAGGATTACATCGCGATTCCCAAAGCCAACGGCTACCAGTCGCTGCATACCACATTGTTCGGCATGCACGGCGTGCCCATCGAAATCCAGATCCGCACCCGCGAAATGGAAGAGATGGCCAATAACGGCATCGCCGCGCACTGGCTGTACAAATCCAACGACGAGGAAGCCCCCAAGGGCACCCATGCCCGCGCACGGCAATGGGTCAAGGGCGTGCTGGAACTGCAAGAGCGGGCCGGCAATTCGCTGGAGTTCATCGAAAGCGTGAAGATCGACCTGTTCCCGGACGAGGTTTATGTCTTCACACCCAAGGGCAGCATCATGGAGTTGCCCAAGGGCTCGACCGCGGTGGACTTCGCCTACGCGGTGCACACCGACGTCGGCAATACCTGCATCGCCTGTCGCGTCAATCGTCGCCTGGCGCCGCTGTCACAAGCTCTGGAGAGCGGTTGTACTGTGGAGATCGTGACCGCGCCGGGCGCACGCCCGAACCCGGCCTGGCTCAACTTCGTGGTCACCGGCAAGGCACGCACGCACATTCGTCACGCGCTCAAGCTGCAGCGCCGCTCTGAGTCGATCAACCTCGGCGAACGACTTTTGAACAAAGCGCTGACCGGCTTCGAAACCAGTCTGCAGAAGGTTTCGCCGGAACGTATCCAGGCCGTGCTCAATGAATATCACATGGATGTCGTCGAGGATCTTCTCGAAGACATCGGGCTGGGCAATCGCATGGCCTACGTCATCGCTCGCCGACTGCTCGCAAGCGAAGGCGAACAAGCACCCAGCGCCGAGGGACCGCTGGCGATTCGAGGCACCGAAGGTCTTGTACTGAACTACGCCAAATGCTGCACGCCGATCCCAGGCGACCCGATCGTCGGTCATCTGTCTGCCGGCAAAGGCATGGTGGTGCACCTTGATACCTGCCGGAACATTGCCGATGTTCGGCACAACCCTGACAAGTGCATTCAGCTGTCCTGGTCCAAGGACGTCACCGGCGAGTTCAACGTCGAATTGCGCGTCGAGTTGGAGCACCAGCGCGGCCTGATCGCCCTGCTGGCCGGCAGCGTAAATGCCGCCGATGGCAATATCGAGAAGATCGGTATGGACGAGCGCGACGGCCGGATCAGCGTCGTTCAACTGGTGGTCAGCGTGCATGACCGCGTGCATCTGGCCCGGGTGATCAAGAAGCTGCGGGCGATCAAGGGCGTCATGCGTATCACCCGGATGAAGGCCTAGCGACTCCGCCAGTTCTACCCTCGTCACGGGGCTTTTGCCCGCTCGCTTCAGCCCGTATCCTCTGGGACCGCACTCTTCTATCGGAGCACCCCATGAGCAAGACCGTGATTCACAGCGACAACGCCCCCGCCGCCATCGGCCCCTACTCCCAGGCAATCAAGGCTGGCAATACCGTCTACATGTCCGGCCAGATCCCGCTGGATCCGAAAACCATGGAGCTGGTGGAAGGCTTCGAAGCACAGACCGTGCAGGTGTTCGAGAACCTCAAGGCCGTGGCCGAAGCCGCCGGTGGCTCGCTGAAGGACATCGTCAAGCTGAACATCTTTCTCACCGATCTCGGCAACTTCGCCACGGTGAACGAGGTCATGAGCCGCTACTTCCAACAGCCCTATCCTGCTCGCGCCGCCATTGGCATCGCCGCGCTGCCGAAGGCCGCACAGGTGGAAATGGACGCGATTCTGGTACTCGACTGAACCTCGGCAGCCTAGCCAACACGAGCGGTTGCAGGGAGCGCGGCTGATGATATCGCCCCGCGCCCTGGCCCCGCGCCTGCTGTTGGCAATGGCCGGATTGCTCGCCGCCTGCGCGCTGTACCTAGCCGAACCGCTGATACTGCAAAGCCTGCGCAACAGCCTGTTCGATCAATACCAACGCTGGCAGCCGCGAGCGACGCCGGCGCAGACGCCGGTCCGGGTGGTGGATATCGACGAAGCCAGCCTCGCCCGCCTTGGCCAATGGCCCTGGCCACGCGATCTGCTGGCCCAGTTGCTGGAGCACCTGCACCGGGCCGGCGCCGCGGTAGTGGTGTTCGATGTGCTCTTCGCCGAGCCGGACCGCAGCTCACCGCGGCGGCTTCTGAGCCTGCCGACGCTCTCGCCTGAACTGGCCAGACAGCTAAGCGCCCTGCCCGATCATGATCAGCTGTTCGCCGCCGCGCTCGCACGGCAGCCCAGCGTGTTGGGTTTCGCCTCCACACGCTCGCCTTCGCAAACCTCACCGTCGAGTCGCTTCGGCGTCCAGTCGAGCGCGAAGGCCGAGCAACCCCGTTTTGCCACCTACGCAGGAACCGTCAGCGCTTTGCCGTTGCTCGACAGGGCCGCAGCCGGCAGCGGTGCCATGACCTTTCAGCCCGATGCGGATGGCGTGGTGCGACGCGTGCCGGTGATGATTCGCGTCGGTGAACAGCTGTTTCCTTCACTGTCTGCCGAAGCGCTGCGAATCTACCTCGGACAGAATCGTTACCGCATCGAAACCACTGACGGTGGCGCAGTCGAGCAGGTCGGCATCGGCCCGCTGACGCTGCCCACCAACCGTCAGGGTGAACTCTGGCTGCACTATCGTCGCGACCCGAGCAGTCAGAGCGTACCGGCGTGGCGTGTGCTGCAAGAGGCGTCCGCTGCGCAGTTCCAAGGCAGCATAGTGCTGATTGGCAGCTCGGCGCAGGGCCTGCAGGACCTGCGTTTCAGCCCGCTCGGCGAAATACTTCCTGGTGTCCAGATACATGCCCAGGCAATCGAGCAGGTGCTGGACGACACGCTGCTGCAACGCCCGTTCTGGGCCAGTCCACTGGAAGCGCTGACGCTCCTGCTCGCTGGATTACTGCTCGGCGCCCTCACGCTCGGTAGCGGGGCGCTCACCGGGGCCTGGGTCGTCGCGATCATGCTGACGGCACTGAACGTCCTCGCCTGGTGGGCCTATTCGCGTCACGGCTTGCTGCTCGATGCCCTCACTCTGTCGATCGGCCTGCTGCTGGTCTACCTCGGCGTCAGCCTGGCGCGGCACCGCGCCAGCGAGCATCAACAGCGCTGGCTGCGTGAGGCCTTTTCGCGCTACATCTCACCGAACCTGGTCAGGCATCTGGTGCGCCACCCCGAACAGCTGCAGCTCGGCGGCGAAAGGCGCTGCTGCAGTTTCGTCTTCACCGATATCACCGACTTCACCACCCTGATGGAGCGTCAGTCACCAGAACAGGTGGTTGGCATGCTCAACGAGTACCTGGAGGGCATCATTCAGATTGCCTTCCTCCATGAAGGCACGCTCGAGCGCATCGTCGGCGACGGCATGGCGATCCTCTTCTCAGCGCCGCTGATGCAGGCCGACCACCAACGCCGCGCCCTGGCCTGCGCCATGGAGATTCGCCGCTTCACCCGAACTTACACCGCCACCCAGCATGCCCTCGGCATTCCTCTGGGGCGCACGCGCATCAGCGCGCACAGCGGCGAGGTGGTCGTCGGTAATTTCGGTGGTGCCACTTTGTTCGACTACCGTGCGCTAGGAGATGCGGTCAACGTGGCGGCGCGTCTGGAAGGCCTGAACCGCTACCTGGGCACCGATCTCTGCGTTTCGGAAACGGTCCGCGCGGCCAATCCGAGCGTACCGATGCGGGCCATTGGCGATGTGCTGCTCAAGGGCAAGAGCCGACCGATCCGCCTCTACGAGCCTTGCGAAGCCACGCAAGATAACGATTACGACGCGGCCTACAGGCTGCTCGCCAGCGAACACGAAGATGCTACCGAGGCCTTCGAACGGCTACATGCCGAGCGACCGGACGATGCCCTGGTGCGCTATCAGCTGCAGCGGCTACGGACCGGACAGCGTGGCGAGCGGATATTGATGACGGATAAGTGAGGCGGCTCAGCGAACGCTGACTTCGACCCGACGATTGCGCGGTTCGGACACACCATCCGGCGTCTGGATCAGCAGGTTGCGCTCGCCATGGGAAGACACCCTCAGGTCGATCACTTCGATGGCTCGGCCGCGCAGCTTGTGAGCCACGGCCTTAGCCCTGATAAGCCCCAGCTGCTCGTTCCAGATCGGGCCGCTGAGCGTATCGGTATGGCCGATGACCGAGACGGCGGAGGGCCCGCGCAGACGGATCGCTTCGACGACCTGCTCGAAGGCTCGCTGCGACTCCTCGGTCAGCTCGGCACTGCCGATCTTGAAATAGAGCTGGAAGCGCTGTGGCAAGGCCGGCTGCGCCGCCAGCGCCGCCGAGAAGTCGCGGGAGATTCGTAGCTCACCGACGGTGAACGGCCTGGCTCCGGCCCCGCCGCTGCCAATCGTTACACCCTGATGCGAACGGTCGAGCCGGGTCTGGCCGCTGGCGTCCTCCACCAGAACCGCGCCGGTGGTGCCGTCAGGGCTTTCCAGCAGCACTACGTAATCTCCGCTCACGCAACCTGACAGCAGCGCACTGCATAGCAACGCCAGGGCTAGTCGGCGCGCCATGGTCACTGGCCGACCTTTACCAGGAAATGCGTACCGCGAACACCGATGGTTCCGGTGGGCGTTTTCAACTCGACCGCCTCCGGCCTGAGCTTGGCGATCACGCCGGAAATGAAATTCAGCGTACCGCGAGTGATGCGGGCGCTCAGCCGCAGCTCCTCGCGGGCCGGCTCAAACGCGTACTCGTCGACGGCGAATTCGCTGTTGGGACCGAAGGACAGCACCGTATTGTCGCTGAGCGTCACGCCCATAGAGCCTTGCGCACCGGTGCGCAGGACCGCGCCGAGGATCACCGCCTGGCCGAGGGCCGCATCGATGGTCTGGCCGCGGCTGGTGACCGTCGCTTCGCCCTGCACCTTCATGATGTAGCCGATCGGCTCGATCAACTCTTGCGCCTGCCCCACCGGGGCCAACGTCAGCAAGCCGGCAATCAACAATGGCCGGACGCCCTGCAGCACGGCGAAGCCGCTTTCGCACATCATCATTCCCGTCTCCGTAAGGCCCGCTCAGGCCCATGCCTTGGCCTGACACCCCCGTCAGGCTGACGTCGCAGAATGCCGGATGGCCTTCGGCAAATACAAGCGCAACGGGAGGCCTGCCCCGCAGAGCGCCGTCTTGCTCAGTCTCGTTACGCTGGGAACGGTATTTCGACTAGACGCTGGCGACTCGATCAACAGGCCGCGCAGGCGCGCCGTCCCATAGCTGTCGATCATCGAGCTGACGAGTGTCGACATAGCGCGGGACGCCATTGATCTCTTCCAACTCGGTCATGCCGGCCAGTTGGCTGACGATGCGATAGCGCTTGCCGGCGGTTTTGTCTTGAAGGGGGTACAACGCGGCGATCTGCTGCGCCAGTTCGGTGAGGGTGGACATGGGCCGGGTACTGCTCTGAATGCGAAAGGCAGGCTATTTACTACGAATCCTCGATGATTTCGCTGACGGCCCGACGCTCAGCAGACCGTTCATCGGATAGGCCTTTTTGCTTCCTTTTTCGCTGTCGATCCGCCACCCACGGGGGCGCCCGGCCGTCGCTGCTCAGCGAGCTGCCGCTGGATATGCGTATTCGCGTTGGTGCCAATGATGGTGTGCTTGTCGCTGCGGTCACAGCGGGCATCGGCGGCGTTGCCAGCGGTGGCCGAGGCCTGAACCGGCCCGTGCTCCGCGAGCCAATTAGTTGCCTCGATGTGGGCAACTTTCGCTTCTCTCGTTGTCTCGTTCTAAGGCGCGCACCAAACCAACCATAACGCGCGCCCGTTTTAGAGCCTGATGCGAGGTCCCGATTCATGCTGACGCTTTCGATCAACGGCGCCGACCTGGAGGTCGACGTTCCCGAAGACATGCCCCTGCTCTGGGTCCTGCGCGATGTGCTGGGGCTGACGGGCAGCAAGTACGGTTGCGGTATCGCCCAATGCGGCGCCTGCACGGTTCACCTCGATGGACAGGCAGCACGCTCGTGCGTGCTGCCTGTCGGTGAGGTGAAGGATCGCACAGTCCTGACCATCGAAAGCATCGGCAACACCGAGCTCGGCCAGCAGGTACAGCAGGCCTGGCTGGACGACGAGGTCGTGCAGTGCGGTTATTGCCAGTGCGGGCAGATCATGTCGGCCGTCGCGCTGCTGGAGAAAAATCCGCAGCCCGATGACAAGGCCATCGATCAGGGCATGGCCGGTAATCTTTGCCGCTGCTGCACTTACACCCGCATTCGCAGCGCCATCAAGCGCGTCGCCCAGGCATGAGGAGGCGCAAGATGGCCAACCCTGACAACAGGCTGCAATCCCCTTCGCGCCGACATCTGTTGAAGGTCGGCAGCCTCGCCCTGGGCGGTCTGGTGATCAGTTTCAGCGTGCCGTTCACCGGCCGAAGCTTCGCCGAGCAAGTGCTCAACGAGGGCCCCGAAGATCAGCCGATGTCCAACGCTACGGCGCTGGATGCCTTCATCAGCATCGACCGCGACGGGCAGGTGACCTTCACCGTGCCGAAGATCGAGATGGGACAAGGTGCGCAAAGCGGCTTGGCGGTGATGGTGGCCGAAGAGCTGGAGATCGGCCTCGATCAGATCACGCTCAAGGAAGCGCCGCCGAACGAGGCGATCTATAACGACAAGCTGCTCAACTTCCAGGCCACCGGCGGTTCGACCTCGATCCGCAGCAACTGGGAACCGCTGCGTCAGGCCGGGGCGGCGGCGCGGCTCCTGCTGATCCAGGTCGCCGCGCAGCGCTGGCAGATCGGCGCCGACCAGTTGCGTGCCGACAATGGGCGGGTGCTCGGGCCGGACGGACGAAGCGTTGGCTATGGCGAGCTGGTCGATGACGCATCGAAGCTGCCCGTGCCGGAAAACATCCCGCTCAAGCCCGCCGAACAATTCAAGCTGATCGGCAAGCCGACCCGCCGTCTGGACACGCCGGCCAAGGTCAATGGTACGGCGCGTTTCACTATTGATCTGGTGCTGCCCGGCATGAAGTACGCCTCGGCACGCGCCTGCCCGGTCATCGGAGGCACCCTGCTCAACCTGGATGATCGGGCCGCACGCAAGGTTCGTGGGGTGATCGACGTGATCCGCCTGGACAATGCCGTGGCGGTGATTGGCGAGCACACCTGGGCCACCTTCGCTGGTTTGCGGGTCCTGGAAATCGAATGGGACTACGGCGACAACGCCGGCATCGACTCGGCGCAGATGGAGCGCGAGATCAAGGAGGCGCTGGACAAGCCCGGCGCCGTCGCCAACGAGCAGGGCGATATCGACCGGGCGCTGAAGGATGCGACGAAAACCTTCGAGGCCGAATACGAAATGCCCTTCCTCGCCCATGCGGCGCTGGAGCCCATGACCTGCGTGGCCCAGGTCCGCCCCGATGCCGTGGAGCTCTGGGTCGGCACCCAGGTACCGGTACGTGCGCAGACCGCGGCCGCCGAAGCCTCCGGGCGACCGGCGGAGCAGGTCATCGTTAACAACCAGTTAATCGGCGGCGCCTTCGGTCGGCGTCTGGAAGTGGATTTCATCAGCCAGGCCGTGGCCATCGCTGCGAAAGTGCACTACCCGATCAAGCTGACCTGGAGTCGAGAGGAAGACACCACACACGACATGTACCGCCCGTACTACATCGACCGTTTTGCGGCGGCGCTGGACGATCAGGGGCGACTGCAAGGCTGGCGCCACACCATTGCCGGTGCCTCGGTGCTAGCGCGCTTCGCCCCTGCAGCGGTTCCAGAAAGCGGTCTGGACAGCGATGCCGTCGAGGTGGCTCAGAACCCGATCTACGCCCTGCCGAATCTGCGCGTGAACTACGTGCCGGTCCCGCCCAAGGCGTTGCATCAGTCCTGGTGGCGGGGTGTCGGAGCGCTGCGCAGCACCTACATGCTGGAAAGCTTCATCGACGAAGTGGCGCGCAGCGTCGACCGCGATCCGGTGCAATACCGCATGGCGCTGCTGGGCAGCCACCCGCGCGCCCAGCAGGTATTGCGCCTTGCCGCGGAAAAGGCCCGATGGGGCGATCCTCTACCGGCGGGGCATGGCCGCGGCGTGGCGGTGC
The DNA here is from genome assembly GCF_047225135.1 of Pseudomonas sp. YJ42. NCBI lineage: Bacteria > Pseudomonadati > Pseudomonadota > Gammaproteobacteria > Pseudomonadales > Pseudomonadaceae > Pseudomonas > Pseudomonas sp. YJ42. The sequence continues at coordinate 2,534,039 of NZ_CP178378.1, forward strand.
AGGAGGTGTTCGGCAGTTTCCTGGCCACGGTCGTCGAGTTGCAGGTGAGCGAGGACAAGGGCATCAAGCTCAAGCGTCTGGTGGTAGCGATCGATTGCGGCCAGGTGATGAACCCGGTGTCGGTCAAATCGCAGATCGAGGGCGGCACGCTGTTCGGGCTGTCCGCCGCGCTGTTCAACGAAATAACCGTCAGCGAAGGGCGCGTTGAACAGAGCAATTTCCACGACTATCGCCAGCTGCGCATCAGCGAAGCACCGCCAGTGGAAACCTACATCGTCGAGAGCCGCGAGGCGCCCGGCGGGGTCGGCGAATCAGGCACGGCGATGATCGCGCCGGCGCTGGTAAATGCATTGGCGGCCGCCAACGGCACGCGCATCCGTCGCCTGCCGTTGGCGCGCGCCGGCTATTACGTGATCTGAGGAGCCCAGTATGACGATTCGAGTCCCCCTTCGCGGCCTGCTGGGTGTCGCGCTTGCCACTTCCACTGCGGCCGTGCTGGCGCAGCCCGCTGATCAGGCGCTGATCGAGCGCGGCGAGTACCTGACTCGCGCCGCCGACTGCCTGGCCTGCCACGTCACCGAAGGCGGCGAGCCCTATGCCGGCGGCCTGCCGGTAAAGCTGCCGTTCGGCACGCTGTACACGACCAATATCACCCCGGACAAGGAGACCGGCATCGGCAACTGGAGCGACGACGAATTCGTCGAAGCCATGCAGCAGGGCGTTGGCCCGGACGGCAAACACTACTACCCGGCCTTTCCGTACACCTCCTACACCTTGATGCCACGCGAAGACATTCTGGCGATCAAGGCCTACCTGTTCAGCCTGGAGCCGGTGAGCCAGCCGAATCGGGAAAATGACATCGATTTTCCATTCAATCAGCGCTGGGGCATCGCCCTGTGGAATCTGCTGTTCCTGGATGACGAACGCTTCGAGCCAAACCCTGAGCAAACGGGGCAGTGGAACCGTGGCGCCTATCTGGTCGAGGGCCCCGGTCACTGCGGCGAATGCCATACCCCGCGCAATTTGCTGCAAGCCAAGAGCGGGCCCAAAGCGCTCGGTGGCGCCACCATCCAGGGCTGGGCGGCATGGAACATCACCGGCGACCAACAGAGCGGCATCGGCGGCTGGCCGGACGAGGCATTGGCGCGTTACCTGGCGACCGGCGCCGCGCCGGGTTACGGCCTGGCGGGTGGGCCGATGGCCGAAGTGGTCAACCACAGCCTGCGCTACCTGACGCCGGAAGACATCCAGGCGATGGTGGTGTATCTGAAGTCCGTGCCCGGCCAGCCGGCCGATGTCGAACGGCCGCAGAACAAACCACTGGCGAACGAGCCGCCGGCCGAGACCGAACATCCATTGGGGCAGAAGCTGTTCGCCGACACCTGCGCCAGTTGCCACCAGTGGGACGGCAGTGGCCGCCAGAGCGACTACGCCGCGCTGCGTGGCCTACGCACGCTGAACGATCCGCAGGGGCTGAATCTGGTCCAGGTAATCCTCAAAGGCGATGCCTTGTACGGGCCGACCGGGCATCATCTGATGCCCGCCTTCGATCGCCACTTCAATGATCGTGAGGTCTCGGCCCTGAGCAACTTCATGCTCAGCCATTTCGGCTCGCAACCGGGCGACCTGACACCCGAGACTATTGCCGAGCGACGCCAGGAGAAGCACTGAACCAGGCAAAGCTCGGCATGGGATCCGGTCTCGGCGCCGATGGCGCCGAGGCCCCTTGCATGCGCTGGTGCGGGGACCGCATTTCCTGACGCTGAACGTCACCTGGCACACGGCCATCTCGCGGTCACGCCAGGGACGTCCTGCTGTTCATCCCGGAGAGGCTTGCCGACGGCGTTTCCGAGCGGGCCGACAAGACCCGTCGAGCCCCACCACACCCGCGCAACGCGTAGTTCATTGCTGCCGCTTCGTTCCGCGCCCGGGCGGTCATTCGTCGTAAACCAGACCGCCATTCGTCGCGAAGCCGCGCGCATGATGGCACTTGCCGTATCCTCGCCGGCTATCGGAGCCGAAGCGCCCGAATCGCAGTCCGGCATATAAATCGCATCCCGCAAGCCCGTACTGCCCAGCGTCACCCAATTGGCGCTAACGGGACTTCCCCGTGAACAACTGTGGTCCGCCCAAGGCGGTTGTTTGTCAAAACATCGGGCTTCCCCGATTGGATGTGAAATGAAAACACCACGTCTGCTACAAGGTCGCCGCGGCCCTGTGCTCTCCGTATTGCTGGTACTCGCCGTTGCCGCTTGCCTGGCCTACTGGCAATTCAAATCCGCCGCTCCACCCGCACCTGCCACAGGTGCGGCGGCCAGCATGCTCGAAGCGCTTCAGGCATCCACCGACCCCTGGGAAGCCAATCGTCAGGATCTCTCGGTATTGATGAGCGACCTGCGCGGCGACCGCATCGCCAGCGCCGCGTTGGGCAAGAATGCCGTCTATGTCAGCCTGAACGACGGCCTGCGTTACTGGATACCGGACCAGTCCGGCCGTGTAGCCCAACTGCTGCTCAATCATTACGTCAGCAACGAAGGCCAACTGTTCCCGCTGACGTTGTTCGAAACCGATGGCGAGGCGCCCTGGTACAAGGCGCTGGTGCCCTATGCCCCCTTTATCCTTCTGTTGGTCGGTGCGCTCAGCTACCTGGCATTCAAGAGCCAGGCCTTCCGCGTGCAGCGTAAAGGCAGCGGCATCGGGTTCGCCGATGTGATCGGCGCCAGCGAGGCCAAGCAGGCGCTCACCGACGTCACCGATTATCTGCGCGACCCCGCCGCTTACGTCGCGCTGGGCGCCCGCCCGCCCAAGGGCGTGCTGCTCACCGGCGAGCCCGGCACCGGCAAGACGCAATTGGCCAAGGCGCTGGCCACCGAGTCCAATGCCAGCTTCATTCAAGTCACTGGCAGCGACTTTTCCTCGATGTATTTCGGCGTTGGCATCCAGAAGGTCAAGGCGCTGTTCCGCACCGCGCGCAAGCAGGCGCCGTGCATCATCTTCATCGACGAAATCGACGGCATCGGCAAGCGCGCCGAGCAACAGCGCTCCAGCGACGCCGAGAGCAACCGCATCATCAACCAGTTCCTTGCCGAGATGGATGGCTTCGACGGCGCCAGCGGCGTGCTGGTGCTGGGCGCGACCAACTTCCCCAACTCGCTGGACCCGGCATTGGTCCGCGAAGGCCGCTTCGACCGTTCGATTGCGGTGGGCCTGCCGGGGCTCGGTGATCGGGAAGCGCTGTTCCGCCTCTACGCCGGGAAGATCCGCGCCAGCCAGGACCTGGATTTCCCTCAGCTTGCACGCAACACCGTCGGCCTGACGCCCGCCGCCATCGCCTATATCGCCAACCACGCCGCCCTGCTCGCGGCGCGTGGCAGCGCTAGCGAAGTCAGCATGTCGCACTTCGTTGATGCCGTGGAAACCTGTCGTATTGGCGAACAACCATCGGGCGTCACGCCGATGTCGGCCAACGATCGCAAGCGCATCGCCGTGCACGAGGCCGGTCATGCGTTGGTGGCCGCCGCGCTGAAAGTCGGTCGGGTTGAAAAAGTCACCATTCTGCCGCGCGGCCAGGCATTGGGCGTGACGCTGGTGACGCCGGTGGAAGACAAGCGCTTGCACATGGAGTCCGAGCTGCGCAACCGCATCCAGATGCTGCTGGCCGGCCGTGGCGCCGAGCAGCTGTACTTCAATGAGGTGTCGTCCGGCGCCGGTCAGGATCTGCAGGAGGCCTCGAAGATCGCTCTGTCGATGGTCGGTGCGCTGGGCATGGGCCCGAACGGTTCGCTGCTGAGCCTGCAGGCAGTACGTGATGCCCATATCGAATACGATTCGGGCGAATCCATCCGCGCGGCGGACACCCTGCTCAAGCAGCTGGACCGCGACTGCATGGCGTTGCTGCAGCGCTTGAAGCCTGCACTGGACGAAATCGCCGAGCGTCTGCTGGCCGAGGAAACGGTGCCCGGCGAAGAGGTACTCGCGGCCATCGACCGGCTGCCCGAGCACCATCACGAAGCCAGCGTCAGCTCGATCATCGGCCATGCCATGAGCAGCATCGATCGCGTCGCGGCCAGCGCCATGGAGAACGCCCCATTCCTCGACCTGACTCCGGTTGAGCAACCCGAAGATGACGGCCCGGGCATGCTCTGACGCAGACGCCCGCCGCCGGTAACGACGGCGGGCGCCTGGCTCAGATCATCAATCGGTACCGTACAAACGACACGCCCTACCGCCCTTCACCCTCAGTGCGCACCCAGTGCCGTATCTTGCAGTGTCGCCACGCCGGCCAGACGCCGCGCCAACACACCGAAGCGTCGGCGGTACTGGGCGGGCGTCAAGCCGACCTTGCGTCGGAACAGGCGGCCAAAAAAGCCGGCATCCTGATAACCCACCTCCCAGGCGATCGCCTCCACCGGCAGGTCACCGCTTTCCAACAACTGCTTGGCCTCTTCTAGCCGCAGGGTGTGCACGTAATCCAGCGGCGACAGGCCGGTCGCCTGGGCGAAACGGCGCTGGAAGGTCCGCTCCGGCAGTCCGCTGATCCGCACCATCGCCGCCACCGGCGCGTCGGCCTCGTAATGCTGGGCCGCCCATTCCTGACAACGTGCGATGACCGGATCGGAAAGCTGACCGCTGCGCATCATCGCGGCATAGGCCAACGGGCTGGTCGCATCCCAGTCGAACAGGTTCATTCGCGCCACCTCCATGGCTTCCCGGGCGCCCACGAAGCGGGCGATAAGAAACAGCCCCAGCGCGTGCCAGCTGCTACCGCTGCCGGACATTACCAGCCGCTGCCCGATACCGGCATTGACCAATGCCTTGTCCGGCTGCCAGTGAACGTCCGGATATTCCCGCCGCAGGCATTCGCAGTAGCCCCAGTGAGAAGTGCCTTCGCAACCTGTCAGCAGCCCCGTACGCGCCAGCAATATCGCCCCGGAACAAGCGGCCGCGAGTGTCGCGCCGGCCTCGTAGCGCTCACACATCCAACGCGCCTCGCGATCATAACGATCATCCAGCGGCTCCCAAGGGCTGATTGCCAGATTACTAATGATCACCACGTCTGGCGGCGGGGCGTTGTCAAGACTCGCATGAGGATGCACCGGCACGTCGTTGTACACCCGCAACGGCAAGCCGTCTCGGCTGATGATCAGCGGAGCGAAAGGCGACTCGACGTCATCCTGGTTCATCAACTGCTGCCAGTCACGGCGGGTTCCCAGCAGCAAATCGTAGAGTCCGAACAGCGTCGAGGCAGTGGTATCCGGAGTTGCCAGCAGGGCAACAGTGAGGGGTGGCAGGCTTTCAGCATTATCTGAACGAGTCATGGCGGAAATGGCCGTTTTGTTTCCAGGATGGCTTTGGTCCGACTCGCCCGTAACCACGACTATGGCTCCGCTGGCCCCTGCCAGCGAACTGGACTCCTGGAGCATAGAACAATGAAAGACGCACATGGATACCAACTGACCGGTTGCAACAGTGAGGCGCAGGTCCTGCTCGACCTCGGTCTCACGCAGTTGCGCTGCCTTCGCACCGATCCGCTGGCCACCGCCGAAGCCGCGCTCGAAGCGTCCCCCGAACTGGTGATGGGATACATCCTGCGTGCCTGGCTATATATGTTGGGTACCGAAGCCGCCGCATTACCGGTGGCGCAAGCCTCGCTGGAGCGCGCCCTGGCGTTGCCGCATAACGACCGCGAGGCCCGTCATCTTCAGGCGCTGGGGCAGCTCATCGGCGGGCGCTGGCACGCGGCCGGCCGCACGCTGGAAGACCTCAGCATTGAGTATCCGCATGACCTGCTGGCCTTGCAGGCCGGGCACCAATTGGATTTCTTCACCGGTGACGCGCGCATGCTGCGCGATCGTGTCGCACGGGTGCTGCCGGACTGGTCCATGGACGTGCCCGGCTACCACGCGCTGCTCGGCATGTATGCCTTCGGCCTAGAAGAGACCGGCGACTATCGCCACGCGGAACGCTTCGGCCGTGAGGCGATTTCGCTGCAAGCCGACGATGCCTGGGCTCAGCATGCCGTCGCGCATGTGTTGGAAATGCAGGACCGGCGTGAAGAAGGCATTGCGTGGATGCATGGCAATTCGGCCTGGCAACAGGACAGCATGCTCGCCGTGCACAACTGGTGGCACCTGGCGCTGCATTATCTGGAGCAGGGCGAATCCGACCGGGTACTGGCCCTGTTCGACGGCCCCATCGCAGGCAGTGAGGGTACGCTGGCGTTGGAGCTGATCGATGCCAGCGCGCTACTGTGGCGCTTGCACCTGCTGGACATTGACGTCGGTAATCGCTGGAGCGCTGTGGCCGAGCGCTGGTCCGCGATGGCCTCGGACGGCAATTACGCCTTCAACGATTTTCATGCCGCGATGGCATTCGCCTGTAGCGGCCGCGATGACCTGCTTGAGCGGCTGCGCGAGGCACAGCGGCGCGCCTGCAGTCGGGAGGACGACAACGCCCGCTTCACCCGCCTGGTCGGCGAGCCAGGAGTGGACGCCGTCGTGGCGTTCGTGGCCGGGCAATATGGGCAGTGTGTGGAGCGGCTGCGGCCCGTTCGCAGTCAGGCTCATCTGTTCGGTGGCAGCCACGCCCAGCGTGACCTGCTGGACCAGACGCTGATCCACGCCGCGCGCCGCAGCGGGCAGAACAGCCTGGCGCGTGCCCTCATCCGTGAGCGCGAGCTGCTCGCCCAGCAGCGTCGCATGCAGTAAGCCAAGGGGGCGGCGGCCATGCCGCCCTCCGTTACGGCAGCACCACCAGATGGTTCGGCAGTTCGTTGCGCTCGTGGGTCGCCGGCACGTGTTGCTTGAGCAGTGAACCGCAGGTCTCGATGCAACGAAGGAAGCCTTCGAGCACCTGGCCGTTGCGCACGTCTTCGGAGAAGGCGTCGACGATCGACTGCCACGTGCTGTCATCGATACGGCTGGAAATGCCTTGGTCCACGAGAATTTCCACGTAGCGCTCGGCTTCCGAGACGAAGATCAGCATCCCGGTACCCGCTGCGGTGTGGTGCAGGTTCAGTTCGATGAACTGCCGCCGCGCCAGGTTGCAGGCGCGCCAGTGCCGCACCGAACGCGGAATCAGCCGGCTGGTCAGGCTCGGAATGCGGAACACCACCGCCAGTACGATGAAGGTCAGCCATTGCACCAGCAGCAGTTGCCAGGCCGTCAGCCATCCGCTGAAGAACAGCAGCGCACCCGGTAGCAGCAGCGCCAGCAGGCTAGCCCAGAGCAGCGGGATATAGCGATAGTCGTCGGCCTGGGCCGCCAGCACCGTCACCAGTTCGGCATCGGTGTCGCGTTCGATGCGATCGATCGCCTCGGCAACCTGTTGCAGTTCGCTTTCGGTCAGTAGGGTCATTGCCTGTTAATCATCGATGAAGGTTCTCGTTGTGCAGCGCTTATCGGTTCGAGGACCCGGTGGCTGGATGCCAGCCCGCCACGCGATCCTGTCCGTGATTCGTTGGGGTTCGCCGCGCGGCCCGTCGGCTCACCAGCCACCGGAAGCACCCCCGCCGCCGAAGCCGCCACCGCCGCCGCCGAAACCACCGCCTCCGAAACCGCCACCGCCACCGCCACCGCCACGGCCCATACCGCCCAGCAACGCGCCGAGCAGCAGCGCGCGACCTGCGCCACGACCACCGCCGCGTCCGCCACGCCCCCCGCCGATCACGAAGATCGCCACCAGCATCAGGAAGAAGCCAAGAATGCCGAGCCCGCCGGGCTCCTGCTGACCCATGGGCATCGCCGGCTGCATGCCGGCCGTTTGCAGTGGATCGCCACCCAGCACGCGAATGATCGCCGCGGTGCCATCGGTGATGCCGCGAGCGAAGTCGCCCTGCTGGAAAGCGGGGGTAATGATGCTGCTGATGATCACCGAGGACTGCGCGTCGGTCAGGCGCCCCTCGAGCCCATAACCCACCTCGATACGAATTTTCCGATCATCCCGGGCGACGATCAGCAGCGCGCCGCTGTCCTCGTCCTTCTGACCGATCCCCCATTCGCGTCCCAGCTGCAGGCCAACCTCCTCGATACTGCGATCTTGCAAATCGGGCAGCGTCACCACCACCACCTGCTCACCGGTGGCCTGCTCGTGGGCGGCAAGCATACTGGTCAGTCTCGCCTTGGTCTGGGTATCGAGCAATTCAGCCTGATCCACCACCCGGCCGGTCAACGCGGGCACTTCGAACGTCTGGGCCAGCAGACTGCCGGCCCAGAACAAAAGTGCTAGAAACAGGGGTAGCGTTCGTGTCATTGAAACTGCACTTTTGGCGCCTGATCGGCGTTCTCGGCCGTCGCCTCGAAGTTCTCGCGGATCGGCATGTCGCTGTACATCAAGGTGTGCCAGATACGCCCAGGGAAGGTGCGAATCTCGGTGTTATATCGCTCGACAGCGGTGATGAAATCCCGACGCGCCACGGAGATACGGTTCTCGGTGCCTTCGAGCTGCGATTGCAGGGCGAGGAAGTTCTGGTTGGATTTGAGGTCCGGGTAACGCTCGGAAACCGCCATCAACCGGCTCAGTGCGCCGGTCAGCTGATTCTGTGCCTGCTGGAATTGCTGCATTTTTTCAGGATTGTCGAGATCCTCGGCACTGATCTGAATGGAGGTTGCCTTGGAGCGCGCCTCCGTAACGGCCGTCAGGGTTTCTTGCTCCTGACGGGCAAAGCCTTTCACCGTCTCGACGAGATTGGGAATGAGATCGGCGCGGCGCTGGTACTGGTTTTCCACCTGCGACCAGGCCGCTTTTACCTGCTCGTCGTATTGAGGAATGTTGTTGATGCCGCAACCGGCCAGCAGCCAGGACATGAACAGGACAACCGTGAGTTGCCAGGTAGTACGTAAACGCTGCGTCTGCATGATTCGCTCGTCCATCCAAAAAGCCAGGGTACAGCAATAAGGATGGCCTAACGGCGAGAGAGTTCAGCCACAACCGGTCCAGCTAAGGATCCCAGCCTGCAGGGCTACAGGCTGCCCGGCTTCCGCTCGTCAGATCACACCGGACTGTCGCAAGGAAAGAATCTTGTCGAAACTCAGGCCAAGCAGCCCTTGCAGGATGGCTTCGCTGTGTTCGCCCAGTACCGGCGGCGCCTTGCGATAGGCCACCGGGGTCTCCGAAAGGCGGATCGGGCTGGCCACCTGCGGCACGCTGCCCGCCAGTGGATGCGGCATGTCCAGGCGCAATCCGCGCGCCTGCACGTGAGGGTCGGCAAATACTTGGGCCAGGTCGTTGATCGGGCCGCAGGGCACACCGGCCTGTTCCAGCAGCGTGACCCATTCGGCCGTGGTGCGGAACACCGTGACCTGGCGGATCAGCGGCACCAGCTCCTTGCGATGGGCCACGCGCGCCTTGTTGCTGGCGAAACGGTCATCGGTCGCCCACTCCGGATGCCCGGCGACTTCGGCGAACTTGCGGAACTGTCCGTCGTTGCCGATGGTGAGAATGATATCGCCGTCGGCGGTGGGGAAATCCTGATAGGGCACGATGTTCGGGTGCGCGTTGCCCATGCGCTTGGGCGCCACGCCGGTGGTGAGGTAGTTCATCGCCTGGTTGGCCAGGCAGGCGACCTGCACGTCCAGCAGCGCCAGCTCGACATGCTGGCCCACACCCGTCTGCTCGCGACTGTTGAGTGCCGCCAGCACGCCGACGGTCGCATAGAGCCCAGTCAGGATATCGGTCAGCGCCACGCCGACCTTGACTGGCCCGGCACCCTCCTCGTCCACGGCACGCCCGGTCAGGCTCATCAGGCCGCCGAGGCCCTGGATCATGAAGTCGTAACCGGCACGATTGGCATAAGGGCCATCACTGCCGAAGCCGGTAATCGAGCAGTAGATCAGCTTCGGATTGATTGCCTTGAGGCTTTCATAATCCAACCCGTAAGCCGCCAGGCCCCCTACCTTGAAGTTCTCCAGCAGCACATCGCAGCTGGCGACCAGATCGCGAATGATCCGCTGGCCTTCGGGTTGGGTGAAGTCCAGCGTCAGCGACTGCTTGTTACGGTTGGCCGACAGGTAATAGGCCGCCTCTGAGGTGTTCTCGCCCTGCTGGTCTTTCAGGTACGGAGGTCCCCAGTGACGGGTGTCGTCGCCCGTACGCGGGCGCTCGACCTTGATCACCTCGGCGCCAAGATCACCCAGGATCTGCCCAGCCCAAGGGCCGGCGAGCACGCGCGACAGGTCGAGGACGCGGATATGGGAAAGGGCGCCGGGCATAGAGATCTCTCGAATACGGATGAGGTGGATGCGATCGCTTGCAGACCGTAGGGTGGATCAGGGCGCGTAGATGGCGCTTTATCCATCCACCGCGCGGGGGTTAATAAGGTGGATGAAATAAGCATCAACCACCCCACGGCAGGCTTAGAAGAACGCCTGGATACCTGTCTGCGCGCGGCCGAGAATCAGCGCGTGCACGTCGTGGGTCCCTTCGTAGGTGTTGACCACCTCGAGATTGACCAGATGCCGCGCCACACCGAACTCGTCGCTGATACCGTTACCGCCCAGCATGTCGCGGGCCAGGCGCGCCACGTCCAGCGCCTTGCCGCAGCTGTTGCGCTTCATGATCGAGGTGATCTCCACCGCCGCGGTGCCTTCATCCTTCATCCGGCCGAGGCGCAGGCAGCCTTGCAGGGCCAGGGTAATCTCGGTCTGCATGTCGGCCAGCTTCTTCTGGATCAGCTGATTGGCAGCCAGCGGGCGGCCAAACTGCTGACGGTCCAATGTGTACTGACGTGCCGTATGCCAGCAGAATTCGGCGGCGCCCAGCGCGCCCCAGCTGATGCCGTAACGGGCTGAATCCAGGCAGGTGAACGGACCACGCAAGCCGCGCACATCAGGGAAAGCGTTCTCTTCCGGGCAGAACACATTGTCCATTACGATCTCACCGGTGATCGACGCACGCAGACCGACCTTGCCGTGGATCGCCGGGGCAGACAGTCCTTCCCAACCCTTCTCCAGTACAAAGCCGCGAATCGCGCCCTCGTCATCCTTGGCCCAGACCACGAAGACATCGGCGATCGGGCTGTTGGTGATCCACATCTTGGCGCCGGACAGGCGATAGCCGCCGTCGACCTTCTTCGCGCGGGTGACCATCGAGCCCGGGTCGGAACCGTGGTTCGGCTCGGTCAGGCCGAAGCAGCCGATGTATTCGCCGCTGGCCAGTTTGGGAAGGTACTTCTGCTTGGTTGCCTCATTGCCGAACTCATTGATTGGCACCATCACCAGCGAGGATTGCACGCTCATCATCGAGCGATAGCCGGAGTCGATGCGCTCCACCTCACGCGCGATCAGGCCGTAACAGACGTAGTTCAGGCCGCTGCCGCCATAGGCTTCGGGAATGGTCGCGCCAAGCAGGCCGGTGTCGCCCATCTCACGGAAGATTGCCGCATCGGTGCGCTCATGGCGGAAAGCTTCAAGTACCCGCGGCGCCAGCTTGTCGGCGGCGAACTGCTGGGCACTGTCACGCACCATGCGCTCTTCATCGGTGAGCTGCTGATCGAGCAGCAGCGGGTCGATCCAGTTGAAGCTTGCTTTGCCGGCCATGGGTGGTCCTCTTGTCGTAGACGGTGAACCGGGCGCAGTGCCCGATGCAGCATTCGGAATGAGCTGATCCTAGAAGCTACAGCGCCTGGCGGCAAACGAGTAATTCGCAATGACCTGTGCGATTTAGTCACTCCAAAGGTATGCTGAACGGCCTTAATGCCCATCTATTAGTGAGGTAGCCGCATAATGCGCCGTAAGATTCCCAGCACCGCCGCGCTGGTCGCCTTCGAAGCCGCAGCGCGCCATCAGAGCTTCACCCGTGCCGCCGAAGAGCTGGCGCTGACCCAGAGCGCGATCTGCCGACAGATCGGTGGGCTGGAAGAATTTCTCGGGCTGGAGCTGTTCCGCCGCTCGCGCCGTGGCGTGAAACTGACCGAGGCCGGCCAGTCCTATGCACGGCGGGTCGCCACGCAACTGGACGCGGTAGAGCGCGACACCCTGTCTGTGATGGGACAACAGGGCGCTCAAACCATCGAACTGGCGCTGGTACCGACGTTCGGCACCCAGTGGCTGCTGCCGCGATTGCAGCAGTTCCAGACGCTGCATCCGGAAATCACCGTCAACCTGACCAACCGCACCCGCCCCTTCTTGTTCGCCGACACGGAATTCGACGCGGCGATCTACTTCGGCGACGGCGACTGGTCCGGGACCGTCGCCCATCCGCTGATGCCGGAGCATTCGCTGCCCGTCTGCAGTCCGGTGTTACTGGGCGAAACCGGCCAGCTGAGTGCCCAGGCTCTTGCTGAAATGCCCTTGCTGCAGCAGACGACTCGCCCCTACGCCTGGCGGCAGTGGTTCGATTCGCTGGGGATGAAGATCGCGCGCGACATGACCGGCCCGCGCCTGGAACTGTTTTCGATGTTGGCCCAAGCTGCCGAACACCGCATGGGCGTGGCGCTGATCCCAGCGTTTTTGATCCAGCGCGAACTGGCTGAGGGACGCCTGGTGATCGCGCATCCGCACGCTTATCGCCGCGAGGATCAGGCTTATCACCTGATGATTCCCGAACGGCGGGTGGAGTCGGCGGCCATGAATGCCTTTCGCGACTGGCTGCTGGACGAAGCGCAAGCCTGGATGGCGCAGCAGCAATAGTCGCCACCGACCGACAGAGGCGCTTCACCGATCACTTGAGCTGATGGTCTTCGCCGCCTCGCCGGGCAGGCAAAGCCGGATATCACGCCGCTTCCGGCTTCTTCTTCCGCGGCTTGAGGTACTTGGTCAGGCCCTGGAACCACATCACCAGCGCGGGGTTGCCCTGAATCTGGATGTCCTTGTTCTGAATGCCCTGCATAAAGGCCAGCTGCTTGTTCTTCGCGTTCATGGTGGCGAAGCCGTAAGCGCTGTCCTTGAAGCCGATAGCGAAGGCCGGTTCGGTGGCAGGGCCGCCACGGCTGGTGACGCGCTGATTCTTGACCACATAGTGGCGAGCGACTTTTCCATCCAAGGTGTGCAGCTGGAAGGTCAGATCCTTGTCACCGAGTTGCTTCTGGAAATCGGGGTTGTTGCGACTGGCCTTGGCCATCAGGCGACCAAGCATCCAGAGAAGAAAGCGAAATTTCATGAAGTTAGCCGACCGTTGACGAAAAAGCGGCATTGTAACGGCTGGTCTGAATGGCGGAAGCAGCAGAACAGACGGGTCTGGAGGGGACTATGCAGTCAAGCTGACCCGGAGCCTGGGCGGCCCCGGGCTACGCGAACTCAGTTGATCGCGTCTTTCAGCATCTTTCCCGGCTTGAAAGCCACGGTGTTGCTGGCCTTGATGGTTACGGGCTCTCCGGTCTGCGGGTTCTTGCCCGTACGAGCACCTCGGTGACGCTGAATGAAGGTGCCGAAACCGACCAAAGTCACGCTGTCCTTGCGGTTGAGCGCGTTGGTGATTTCATCCAGTACGGCGTTGAGTACACGGTTGGCCTGATCCTTGGTGAGATCGGCCTTATCGGCGATGGCGGCTGCGAGTTCCGGTTTGCGCATGGGTAGCCTCTAAGACTTTATTGTTTTTGTTCGCTGTTCTCCGAACAGCGTTCCGACGCGCTACAACAGCTCTACACTGCGGCAGCGCCACAGGGAGCATGGCACGCTGCTAGCACTCGCGCCAGCCCCCGCCAGCGCTTTACCGAATCATTCTGGAGACTTTAGCGACAGAACTTGAGGCAGTTCCGCCAACACCGGCGGCAGCTGTTTATTCAGCGCCAGCCGCTCTCGCACGGCCGTTCCGGTTAGCGCATAGCCCAACAGCCGGCCGTCGGCGGCGCGGCACAATGCTTTCAGATCGTTGCCCTCACCTTCCACGCTCCAGCGGCCCTCGCTGCCCGCGGCGGGTGGCGATACCACCAGCGGACAAACCGGGGTTTTCACCGTGATCGGCATGGGCCCGTAGGTGACCGGCGTAGGCTGGCCGGCCAGGGTTTTGGCCAGCGCACGCACACCGCTCATCAATGGCATCACGTAGAGCAGATTGAGCCCTTCGACCTCGGCGCAGTCGCCCAGCGCATAGACGTGCTCGACCGACGTCTGCAACAGGCGATCGACCTCGATCCCACGATTGACCTGCAAGCCGGCTGCCTCGGCCAGCTCGGTGCGAGGACGCAGGCCTACGGCACTGACCACCAGATCGCATTCGATTCGCTGGCCGTCCGACAGCTGCGCCTGCAGGACCTCGCCCTGTCGTTCGAGACGTTTCAGCACCGGCCCCAGATGAAAGCGCGCGCCCAGCGATTCCAACCCACGCTGCACCGCTGCCGCCGGCTCGACTGGTAGCAGCGAAGGCATGATCTGCTCGCAAGGCGCCACCAGTTCGACCTCATAGCCGCCTTGCAACAAGTCGTTGGCGAATTCGCAGCCAATCAGCCCGACGCCGAGGATCAGCACGCGCCGCTTGCCATGCGCCGCCTCGCGGAAACGGCCGTAGTCGAGCAGATCGTTAATCGGGAAGATTGCATCTTGCGCATCGCCGGCAACCGGCACGTTCACTGTCTGCGCACCCCAGGCGATGACCAGATCGCGGTAAGGCACCGGCTCGTTGTCGATCCAGACCCGCCGGTTCGCCGGATCGAGACGCGTGACCCGGGTATGGGTGCGGATTTCGGCATTGAGCTGAATCGCCATCGGGCCGGCGACCGTCATGCCGAGAGCATCGGCATCCTTGTTCATGGCGAAGCCGGTAGAGAGCATCGGCTTGGAGTAGGAGCGGCCGTCATCAGCGGTAATCAGCAACAGCGGCGTCTCGCTGTCGAGTTTGCGGAATTCCCGGGCCAGGTTGTAGCCCGCCAGGCCGGTGCCGATGATTACCAGCGGCGCGCCTTTATGGTTCGAGTCGTTCATATCAGCCAATCGCGATCATTTCGAAATCCATCTTGCCGACGCCGCAGTCGGGGCAGAGCCAGTCTTCCGGCACATCTTCCCAGGGGGTTCCCGGGGCAATGCCATCGTCCGGCCAGCCCTCGGCTTCGTCATAGATGAATCCGCACACCACGCATTGCCATTTTTTCATTGTTCACCTCGATCAGTCTCGGTTGCGCTGCACGCTATACCAGAACGCGACGGACCGCCAAACGCCTGCACCCAACGATAGACCTGCAGAAGATCCAGGACAAAACAGAACGGGCGGCCTGAGCCGCCCGTTCGGGTTCACCTGCGCCGATCAAAGCCTTGCAAAAACGCGGCCTGACCAAGCGCAGTCGCCACCGCCTGCTTAGCGGGCGGTCGCAACCCCCACCAGCGGATCGCTGATACCCATTACGTAGAAGCCGATCAGGCCAATGCTACCGGCCAGCACGAGGTAATACAGCGTCGGCAGCATGGTCTTGCGCAGCGTGATGCCTTCGCGCCCGAGCAGACCGACTGTGGCCGAAGCCGCCACCACGTTGTGAATGGCGATCATGTTGCCCGCCGCGGCACCCACCGACTGCAGTGCCACCATCAGCGCACCGGAAATGCCCAGCAGGCTGGCGGTGTTGTACTGGAACTGCGAGAGCATCAGATTGGAGACCGTGTTGGAACCGGCAATAAACGCCCCCAATGCACCGACCGCAGGCGAGAAGAACGGATACACGCTGCCCACGCTGTTGGCCACCAGCTGTGCCATGGCCACGGGCATCGAGACCAGGTCCGAGCCGTTGACGCCCGAGTTGATCAGGATGCGCACCATCGGGATGGTGAAGATCAGCACGAAACCTGCGCCCAGCAGCGTCTTGCTCGACTCGGAAATCGCGGCACCCAGCTCGGCGGCCTTCATCCGATGCAGGAAGAAGGTCACCAGTACCACCATGCAGAGAATTCCGCCCGGCAGATACAGCGGCTCCAGGGTGCCGGACACGCCGGTTTCACCGAGGATGTCCTTCCAACCGAAGCTGACCGACATCAGCGCAGCTTTCAGTTGCGGGAACACCCGCGACATCACCAGGAAGATCGCCAGCAGCAGATAGGGCGCCCAGGCCATCGGGACCGAAATCGGCGTGCGTCCTGCGACATCGTCGATCTTCATCTCGATCTTGCCCATCCACTCCACCGGCCATTCGCTGGCCGGGGCGAAGTCCCAACTGGACTTAGGCAGCAGGAAGCCAGCCTTGGCGGCCGGCACCACGATGGCCAAGCCCACCAGCGCGCCGATCATCGAAGGGAATTCCGGACCGAGGAACACGCCAGCCGCAGCGTAGGGGATGACGAACGCCAGCCCGGTGAAGATGGCGAACGGCGCCATCGCCAGGCCTTCGCTCCAGGAGCGGTTGCGGCCGAAGAAGCGGGTCATGATGCAGATCATGATCAGCGGCATGAGAATGCCGCACAGCGCATGGATGATGGCTACACGGGAGAAGATCAGATGGAAGAACACCTCCCAGCTACTGCCCACCGTCGCCAGCTGACCGCCGAGGGTAGCCTGGTCGAGACCACCGGCGACACCCACCAGGATCGGCGTACCCACCGCACCGAATGAGACCGGTGTGGATTGCACCATCATGCCGAGCACCACCGCCGTCAGCGCCGGGAAGCCCAATGCGACCAGCAGCGGAGCCGCCACCGCAGCCGGCGTACCGAAGCCCGAAGCGCCTTCGATGAAGCAGCCGAACAACCAGGCCACGATCAGCACCTGGACGCGCTTGTCCGGGCTCACGTTGGCGAAGCCGCGGCGAATCGAGGCGATGCCCCCGGAATGTTTGAGCGTGTTCAGGAGGAGGATGGCGCCAAAGATGATCCAGAGGATCGCGGCGGTCAGGATGAGGCCTTGCAGCGTGGAAGCCAGGACCCGGTTGAAGGTCATGTCCCAGGCCAGTAGGCCGATCAACGCAGTGAGGACGAAAACCAGCGGCATTGCGTACTTGGCCGGCCAGCGAAAGCCGATCAGCAGTACCCCCGCCAGCACCAGCGGCACGAAGGCCAGTATGGACAGCAGTGTCTGACTCATTGTTGGGTTCCTTGTTTTTTGTTGTGAACCACTTCTTTCCGGGAAAACCCGGTCCCACGCATGACTGGAATGATCCGCTCACTCCAGTCCGAGGAACTGACTAACGGGTCACGTTAGCTGCCCCCACTTGCTCGAAAGCCCCGAGCGCTAGAGGCGCCCGGGGCTCGTCAAATCGCGCCGGCGGTCAGCTCACGCTGACTGCCGGCTGTCCTGCTGATACCGCTCAACCGACCTGCTGCTTGAAGCGCTGACGCCAGGCGTGCAGCAACGGCTCTGTGTAGCCGCTCGGCTGCTCGCGCCCCTTGAACACCAGGTCGCAAGCCGCCTGGAAGGCCGCCGAGCCCGCATAGTCCGCAGCCATCGGGCGGTAAGCCGGATCGCCTGCATTCTGCTGGTCGACCACCTTGGCCATGCGTTCCAACGTCTCGCGAACCTGCGCCTCGTCGACCACACCGTGGCGCAGCCAGTTGGCCAGGTGCTGGCTGGAGATACGCAGCGTGGCGCGGTCCTCCATCAGGCCGACGTTGTGGATGTCCGGCACTTTAGAGCAACCGACGCCCTGTTCGACCCAACGGACCACGTAGCCGAGGATGCCCTGGCAATTGTTGTCCAGCTCCTGCTGGATCTCATCGGCCGACCAGTTGCGCTCCGGCGCGACCGGGATGGTCAGCAGATCGTTGGTCAGCTTGTCGCGCTCGCCCGCCAGGTCGATCTTCTCCAGCTCGGCCTGAACGGCCTGTACGTCGACCTGGTGGTAGTGCAGCGCGTGCAGCGTGGCGCCGGTCGG
Source organism: Pseudomonas sp. YJ42 (assembly GCF_047225135.1). Taxonomy (NCBI): domain Bacteria; kingdom Pseudomonadati; phylum Pseudomonadota; class Gammaproteobacteria; order Pseudomonadales; family Pseudomonadaceae; genus Pseudomonas; species Pseudomonas sp. YJ42. The sequence goes on from NZ_CP178378.1 coordinate 2,551,761, forward strand.
CGACGGTACCCAGGCGGTGTTGGCACCAGCCTTGGGATGGGCGATTTTCTGCTCCAGCATGGCGGCCATCAGGTCCGGCATGGCCCACATGCCCTTGCCGATCTGGGCCTTGCCACGCAGGCCGCAGTTCAGGCCAACCAGCACATTGTTGCGCTCGTAAGCCTGGATCCAGGCGGTGCTCTTCATGTCGCCCTTACGCAGCACGGCGCCGGCTTCCATGATGGTGTGCATCTCGTCGCCGGTACGGTCGAGGAAGCCGGTGTTGATGAAGGCCACGCGGTTCTTCGCGGCGCCAATGCAGGCCTTGAGGTTGACGCTGGTCCGGCGCTCCTCGTCCATGATGCCGACCTTCAGGGTGTGGCGCGGCAGGCCGATGAGATCCTCGACGCGGCCGAACAGTTCGTCGGTGAAGGCCACCTCAGCCGGGCCATGCATCTTCGGCTTGACGATGTACATCGAGCCGGTGCGCGAGTTGCCCTTGCGCTGCTGGTCATGCAAGGCGATGAGGCTGGTGACCACCCCGTCCATGATGCCTTCGGGAATCTCGTGACCTTCGCCATCGACGATCGCCGGGTTGGTCATCAGATGACCGACGTTGCGGATAAATAGCAGCGAACGGCCATGCAGTTTCAGGTTGGAGCCGTCGGCAGCGGTGTACTCACGGTCGTCGTTCAGGCGACGAGTGATGCGCTTACCGCCCTTCTCCAGGTCTTCGACCAGATCGCCCTTCATCAGACCCAGCCAGTTGCGGTAGACCAGCACCTTGTCGTCGGCGTCGACTGCGGCAGTGGAGTCTTCGCAATCCATGATGGTGGTGACGGCCGCTTCGAGCAGCAGATCCTTCACCCCGGCGGCATCGGTCTGGCCGATGGGGCTGTTCGGATCGATCTGGATTTCGACGTGCAGGCCGTTGTTCTTCAGCAGCACCGCAGTCGGTTCCACGGCCTCGCCCTGATAGCCGACAAATTTTTCAGGTTGCTTAAGGCCGGTGACGCTGCCGTTTTCCAGGGTGACCTTGAGCTGGCCGTCCTGCACGCGGTAGCTGACCGAATCGGCGTGGCTGCCCTCGGCCAGCGGGGCGGCCTGGTCGAGGAAGTTGCGCGCGAAGGCGATGACCTTGGCGCCGCGTACTTCGTTATAGCCCGGACCCTTCTGCGCACCGTTCTCTTCGCTGATGGCATCGGTGCCGTAGAGCGCGTCATACAGTGAGCCCCAGCGGGCGTTGGCGGCATTCAGCGCATAGCGGGCGTTGCCGATCGGCACCACCAGCTGCGGGCCGGCCTGGGTGGCGATTTCGCTGTCGACGTTGCTGGTACTGATCTTCACTTCGCCCGGTTCGGGCTGCAGGTAGCCGATGGACTCGAGGAAGCTGCGGTAGGCCGGCATGTCGCTGATCGGGCCGGGGTTGCTGCGGTGCCAGTTATCCAGTTCCACCTGCAGACGGTCGCGCTCGGCGAGCAGGGCGCGGTTCTTCGGCGCCAGGTCATGCACCAGCTCGTCGAAACCTTTCCAGAAAGCGGCGGCCTCGACACCAGTGCCGGGCAGGACCTCGTCCTCAATAAAGCGTTGCAGGTTGGCCGCCACTTGCAGACGGCCCAGAGTTACACGCTCGGTCATGTTGTTCTCCTATCCGAATCAGTTGGCGACAGCGGCGACGCCAGCCTTGGCGACCTGGGCATCCTGGGTAGCGGTTACGCCGGAAACGCCGACCGAACCGATCACCTGTCCATCGACGATCACCGGCACGCCGCCTTCCAGCGAGCAGACCACCGGGGCGGACAGGAACGCATTGCGGCCGCCGTTGACCATGTCCTCGTAGCCCTTGGTTTCGCGACGGCCCACCGCGGCGCTACGCGCTTTTTCGGTGGCGATGTAGGAGGCGATCGGCGCACAGCCGTCCAGACGCTCCAGCGCCAGCGGATGGCCGCCGTCATCAGCGACCACGATGGTCACGGCCCAGCCGTTGTTCTGCGCTTCGCTGCGCGCGGCGGCCAGGATGGCGGTCACTTCGGTCTGGGTCAGCATGGCTTTGGTTTTCATGTTCTCTCCTGTCGATTCGATGTGCGTCACGGCGCGATTGGGGTTAGGGGTTACTGCATCGCCTCCTCGACGATCTCGATCCAGTGCCGCACCGGCGTCCGGCCAGCACCGTCGAGGTGCGTCTGGCAGCCGATGTTGGCGGTGACGATCACTTCCGGCTTGCCGCTTTCCAGCGCGTTGAGCTTGTTGTCGCGCAGCTGATGAGAAATCTCCGGCTGGGTGATCGAATAGCTGCCTGCAGAACCGCAGCACAGATGCGCATCCGGTACTGCCGTGAGATGGAAGCCGAGCCGGGTGAGCACGTCTTCGACCGCGCCGCCGAGCTTCTGTGCGTGCTGCAACGTGCAAGGGCAATGAAAGGCCATGCGCTTGTCCGTCTCGACCTTCAGCCGCTCTAGTTCGGCACTGCGCATCACTTCAACCAGATCCTTGGCCAGCGCACTGACCCGCGCGGCCTTGGTCGCGTAGGCCGGGTCGTTCCGCAACAGATGACCATAGTCCTTGATGAATGCACCGCAACCGCTGGCCGTCTGGACGATGGCTTCGGCGCCGCCTTCGATCGCTGGCCACCAGGCGTCGATGTTGCGTCGTGCGCGGTCGAGCCCTGCTTCCTGGGCATTGAGGTGGTAGTCCACCGCGCCGCAGCAGCCGGCTTCACGCGCGGTCGTCACGCTGATGCCGAGACGATCGAGCACCCGTGCCGTCGCGGCGTTGGTGTTGGGCGACAGGCTCGGCTGAACGCAGCCCTCGAGAATCAGCACGCGACGCGCATGCACGGTCTGCGGCCGTGGTTTGGCCGGGGTAACCTGGCGCGGCATGTGCGCCTTGAGCGTCGCCGGCATCAGCGGACGCAGCATGTTGCCGGTGCTGAGCAGACTCTTGAACAGACCTGGACGCGGAATGACCGTGCGCAGGCCCGTGCGCAGCAGACGTTCGCCAGCCGAGCGCGGCACCTGCTGCTCCATGAAGTCGCGGCCAATATCCAACAGGTTGTGATACTGCACGCCGGAGGGGCAGGTGGTTTCGCAGTTGCGGCAGGTGAGACAACGGTCCAGGTGGGTCTGGGTGGCCTCGGTGACTTCGCCGCCCTCGAGCATCTGCTTCATCAGGTAGATACGCCCACGCGGGCCATCCAGCTCGTCGCCGAGCAGCTGGTAGGTCGGGCAGGTGGCGTTGCAGAAACCGCAGTGCACGCACGAGCGCAGGATGCTCTCGGCCTCTTCGGCACGCGGCAGTTTCTTCGCGGCTTCGCTGAGATTGGTTTGCACGGCTTAAACCTCCGAATACATGCGGCCGGGGTTGAAGATCCCCTGTGGGTCCAGCGCGGCTTTCAACTGGCGGTGATAGCGCAGCAAGGGCTCGGCCAGCGGCTGGAACGGGCTTGCCGCAGCGCCGGCGGTAAAACAGGTGGCATGGCCGCCCACCTCGCTGACGATGCTGCGTATGGTCTGCGCATCGGCATCGGATTTAAGCCAGCGCTGGGCGCCGGCCCAGTCGATCAGCTGCTCACCGGGAAGCGCGAGAACCGGAGTATCGGTAGGCAGCGACAGGCGCCACAGCGGGCGGGCGTCGCTGAAGAAGCCCAGGCGTTGTTCGCGCAAGTCGTTCCAGTAGCCGGCATCCAGCGCCTCGCCACCGATACGATCGCAGGCGGCGTTGACCGAGCCTTCGCCACCTTCCAGGCGCAGGTGCAGCATCTTGCCGTCATGGCTGGCCGCGGTGATCGGCACAGGCTGCTGGCCCCATTCGGCCAGTTTGAGCAATGCCCGATCGACGGGCATCTCCACGCGCAGGCTGCGCGTCAAACGCGGCTTGGGCAGCACCTTGAGCGAAACTTCGGTCAACAGGCCAAGGCAACCAAAGCTGCCGGCCATCAGGCGCGACAGGTCGTAGCCGGCGACGTTCTTCATCACCTCGCCACCGAAACGCAGGTGCTTGCCATGGCCGGTGATGACACGCGAGCCCAGCACGAAGTCGCGTACCGAGCCGGACCATGGGCGCCGCGGGCCGGACAGACCGGTCGCGATCATGCCGCCCACGGTGGCGCCTTCACCCAGGTGCGGCGGCTCGCAGGGCAGCATCTGGTTGGCCTCGTCGAGCGCAGCTTCCAGTTCCGCCAGCGGCGTGCCGGCGCGAACGCTGATGACCAGTTCGGTGGGGTCGTAGGTCACGATGCCGCGATGCGCGCGGGTATCAAGCGGCGTGCCCTGCACCTCGCGGCCGAGAAACGCCTTGCTGCCGCCGCCGTGGATATGAAGCGGGGTGTTGCTGGCCAACGCCTGATTGACCTGGTCGAGCAGCTGCTGGCTGTCGTCGAAGGAAACCGTCATCAGAAACGCTCCAGTTCAGGGAAGGGCAACTGCCCGCCATGTACATGCATGCCGCCGAATTCGGCGCAGCGGTGCAGGGTGGGAATGTTCTTGCCGGGGTTGAGCAGGCCGCTGGGATCGAACGCCGCCTTCACCGCATGGAACAGCGTCAGTTCGTCGGCATTGAACTGCGAACACATCTGGTTGATCTTCTCGCGCCCAACGCCGTGCTCACCGGTGATCGAGCCACCGACTTTCACGCACAGTTCGAGAATCTTGCCACCCAGCGCCTCGGCGCGTTCGAGCTCGCCCTCGGTGTTGGCATCGAAGAGGATCAGCGGGTGCATGTTGCCGTCGCCGGCGTGGAACACGTTGGCCACGCGCAGGCCGTATTCGTCCGACAGATCGCTGATGCCCTTGAGCACGCCGGGCAGCTCGCGGCGCGGAATGGTGCCGTCCATGCAGTAGTAGTCGGGCGAAATCCGCCCGACCGCTGGGAAGGCATTCTTGCGTCCGGCCCAGAACTTGACGCGCTCGGATTCGTCCTTGGCCAGCCGCACTTCCGTGGCGCCGGCCAACTTGAGCACCTCGCCCACACGGGCGCAGTCGTCGTGGACGTCAGCCTCGACGCCGTCCAGTTCGCAGAGCAGGATCGCCTCGGCGTCCACCGGGTAACCGGCGTGGATGAAGTCCTCGGCCGCGCGGATCGACAGGTTGTCCATCATCTCCAACCCGCCGGGAATGATGCCGGCGGCAATGATGTCGCCCACGGCGCGCCCGGCTTTCTCCACCGAGTCGAACGCCGCCAGCAGCACTTTGGCCACCTGCGGCTTGGGCAGCAGCTTGACCGTCACCTCGGTCACGATGCCGAGCATGCCTTCGGAGCCAGTGAACAGTGCCAGCAGGTCGAAGCCCGGCGAATCCAATGCATCGGAGCCCAGCACCATGCGCTCGCCCTCGACGGTAAGGATCTCGACCTTGAGCAGGTTGTGCACCGTCAGCCCGTATTTCAGGCAGTGCACGCCGCCCGCGTTCTCGGCAACGTTGCCGCCGATGGAACAGGCGATCTGTGAAGAAGGATCGGGCGCGTAGTAAAGATCATAGGGCGCCGCGGCCTGGGAGATTGCCAGGTTGCGCACGCCGGGCTGGACACGAGCGAAGCGACCGGCCGGGTCGACTTCGAGAATCTTGTTGAAGCGCGCCATGACCAGCAGGATGCCTTGTTCCAACGGCAGCGCACCGCCCGACAGCCCGGTCCCGGCGCCACGCGCCACCACCGGCACGGCGCGCTTGTGAGCGATCTTCAGCAGGGTTTCGACCTGTTCGATGCGCTCGGGCAGCACCACCAGCATCGGCGTGGTGCGGTAGGCAGACAGACCATCACACTCGTAGGGCTTGAGGTCTTCGCCGCGGTGGAGGATGTCCAGGTCCGGCAGCCGCGCCTGCAACTCGGCGAGCAACGCCGCCTTGTCGACCTTGGGCAGCTCACCGTCGACGCGTTCGTCGTAGAGGATATTCATGGCAATCGGGGCTCTTCTTTCGTTCACCGTCAGCACGGCCAGCTGCGGTGGTTTGACGCATCATTAGCCCGACTACGCCTTTTCGTCCATCTCGAAAACCACTGGTCCTACCAGTTTCTTTCAACAAGCTTTCAACCGATCGAGCCGAATGACCCTGATATCATGGCCCCACACAATACGGACGTCTGTTGCGCTAGACTTCCACCAAACTGGTCCTACCAGTTACGGAGGCTGAAATATGTTGATCGAAAATACGGAGCGCCGCCAGCTGGCGGACGTGGTGGCCGAGCGTATCGAGCGGCTGATCGTCGACGGCGTACTTAAGGTAGGCCAGACACTCCCGTCGGAGCGCCGCTTATGCGAAAAGCTCGGTATCTCGCGCTCGGCGCTGCGCGAAGGCCTGCGTGTGCTGCGCGGTCGCGGCATCATCGAGACCGCGCAGGGCCGCGGATCGCACGTGGCGAGGCTGTCCGGAGAGCAAGATGCCAGCCCGCTGATGCACCTGTTCAACTCGCAGCCGCGCACCCTCTACGATCTGCTCGAAGTACGCGCCCTGCTGGAAGGCGAATCGGCGCGACTGGCGGCACTGCGCGGCACCGATGCCGACTTCATCCTGCTGCGCCGTCGCTACGAGGAAATGCTCGCAGCCCACACCGCCGAAGAGGCCGACCCGCGTGAGCATGCGCGCCTCGACCACGCCTTCCACCTGGCCGTCAGCGAGGCCTCGCACAACCCGGTGCTGGTGCATACGCTGCAGTCGCTGACCGACCTGATGCTCTCCACCGTCTTCGCCTCGGTGAACAACCTCTACCACCGGCCGATGCAGAAACGGCAGATCGACCGGCAGCATTCGCGGCTGTTTCACGCCATCACCGAGCGCCTGCCGGACCAGGCCCAGCGCGCCGCACGCGATCACATCCACAGCATTCGCGACAACCTCAAGGAGATCGAGCAGGAGGAGCAACGCCTGGTGCGCGCGACCATGCGACTGGAAGGCTGGGCCTGATAAGACGCTTCAGGCTCGGCACTTCAGGGTGGGCGGGGTGCTCTGCTGGTTCAGCCTCCAGCGCCTGCCTCGGCTTTCTTGCTAGACTCGCCGCTTCTTTTTTCCGCTGCCGCTATCGCTCGTGTCCGACTTTCAAGCCTGGCTACCCGCCGACCGTCTTCCTGCCCCGCTCGATCCCGCCCTGCGCGACTGGCTCTTCGTGGACAAAGGCTCGCTGACACGGCGCCTCACCGCGCTGGCGGAAGGCGCCTTCAGTGTGATGCCGCTCGACGAAGGCTGGCAGCGGCTGCGCGATGACGAGTGTGCCGCGCTGGGTATAGCCGAGGGGAGCCAGGGTTGGGTTCGCGAGGTCTATCTGCGCGGGCATGAAGAGCCTTGGGTATTCGCTCGCAGCGTCGCCGCTCGCAGCGCGCTGGAGCAGTCCGGACTGGACCTCCTGCACCTGGGCAGCCGCTCGCTGGGCGAACTGCTATTCACCGATCCAGCGTTCAGCCGCGGCCCGCTGCAGGCTCGCCAATACCCCGAAAGCTGGCTGCCGCAGGATGTTCACCAAGCCCGGCTCTGGGCGCGTCGCTCCTGTTTCAGCCAGGGTGACCTGCGCGTATTGGTCGCCGAGGTCTTTCTGCCCGCCCTGTGGCGAGCCGCACGGATTGTGACCTGAGCCCGGCACAGACTGCCCCTTACCCGCCCACCGATCGGAGACCGCCGTGTATCAGAAGCTTCTGCAATCGAGCAATCGCCTCCACCCGCGCGCCTGGGATTTCATTCAGCTGATGCGCCTGGATCGCCCGATCGGCACCTATCTGCTGCTATGGCCAACGCTGTGGGCCCTGTGGATCGCTGGCGAGGGCTCGCCCAGCGTCAAGAACGTGGTGATTTTCGTGCTCGGCGTCGTGCTGATGCGCGCCGCCGGCTGCGTGATCAACGACTTCGCCGATCGCAACTTCGACGGCCATGTCAGCCGCACCAAGGGCCGTCCGCTGGCCACCGGGAAGATCAGCCCCAAGGAAGCCTGGATCCTCTTCGCTATCCTCGTTGCACTGAGCTTCGGCCTGGTGCTGCTGACCAATGCGGCGACCATCTGGCTGTCGTTTGGCGCGCTCGGCGTCGCCGCCCTCTACCCCTTCATGAAGCGCTACACCTACTACCCGCAGGTGGTGCTAGGCGCGGCGTTCTCCTGGGGCATGCCGATGGCCTTTACCGCCGAACGCGGTGAGCTGCCGCCCGAAGCCTGGCTGTTGTTTATCGCCAATGTGGTCTGGACGGTGGGCTACGACACCTACTATGCGATGGCCGACCGCGAGGACGATCTGAAGATCGGCATCAAATCGACCGCCATCCTATTCGGCGAAGCCGACCGGGTGATTATTGCCACCCTTCAGGGCCTCGCCTTGTTCTGCCTGATCCTGGCTGGCGTGCGTTTCGAGCTGGGGCAATGGTTCCACCTCGGGCTAACGATCGCCGCGGCCTGCTTCGCCTGGGAGTTCTGGAAAACTCGCTCGCGCAAGCCGCAGGCCTGCTTCAAGGCCTTTCTGCACAACCACTGGGCCGGGCTGGCGATCCTCGTCGGGATCATCCTCGACTATGCGACGAAGGCGAGCTAGAGCAGCCCTCGCCTGCGGCCACTGAGACGGCGAAACGCTTTTCTGTCACATCCCTGCAATATTTCCGTTATCTAATGCCGAGCGACAAGAAACGGACCGAGAGCGGACATGAACGGCAAATGCATACTGATCGTCGATGACGAAGCACCGATCCGCGAGATGATCGTGGTGGCGCTGGAAATGGCCGGCTACGAATGCCTCGAAGCGGAAAACACCCAGCAGGCCCACGCGCTGATCGTCGACCGTCAACCCGACCTGATCCTGCTCGACTGGATGCTGCCCGGCACCTCCGGCATCGAGCTGGCCCGACGCCTCAAGCGCGACGAAATGACGGCCAATACGCCCATCATCATGCTCACCGCCAAGGATGCCGAGGACAACAAGATCCAGGGTCTGGAGGTGGGTGCCGACGACTACATCACCAAGCCGTTCTCGCCCCGTGAACTGGTCGCGCGCCTGAAAGCGGTGCTGCGCCGCGCCGCGCCCAGCGACAACGAAACGCCGATCGAGATCGGGGGTCTGTTGCTCGACCCCATCAGCCACCGCGTCACCATCGACGGCACGCCAGCCGACATGGGCCCGACCGAGTATCGTCTGCTGCAGTTTTTCATGACCCACCAGGAGCGCGCCTACACCCGCGGGCAGTTGCTCGACCAGGTCTGGGGCGGCAACGTGTATGTTGAGGAGCGCACCGTGGACGTGCATATTCGGCGCCTGCGCAAGGCGCTCGGCGAAACCTACGAAAACCTGGTGCAGACCGTGCGCGGCACCGGTTATCGCTTTTCCACCAAGAGCTGAACGAAACCGCCTGCGACCGGGTGAAACGCTGCAGCATCAGGCAGCCGTTCACTCAGGTCCGAGCCGCCGAGCCTGTGCCGGCGTTTCACAGCGTCATTTCCGGCCGACCCCAAGCTGCCTCAAGGAGCGTTAGCGGTGAACCAAGACTGGCAAGGCGCGCTGGTGCGCCAGCTGCTTCTGCTGTTAGCCGGCTGCCTGCTGGTCGGCTTGATCACCGGCGAGTACGCCTGGGCGCTGGTTGCAGGCCTGACCGGCTATCTCGGCTGGACCCTGCATCAGATGCGACGCCTGCAGCAGTGGCTCAAACGCAGCCAGCCGGACGAGCCGCCGCCGGACGGCCATGGCCCCTGGGGAGACATCTTCGACAATCTCTATCAGATGCAGCGCCGCGACCTACGCCAGCGCGGGCAGCTGCAGTCAGTGATCGACCGGGTCCAAGGCTCGACCGCGGCGCTGAAGGATGCCGTGATCATGCTCGACAGCGACGGCAACCTTGAATGGTGGAACCCCGCCGCCGAGCGCCTGCTGGGCCTGAAGAAGCCGCAGGATACCGGCCACCCGGTAACCAACCTGGTACGCCATCCAAGCTTCAAGGAATATTTCGACAGCGGCCGCCACGAAGAGCCGCTGGAGCTGTCTTCGCCGGTCAACGATCGACTCTGGCTACAAGTCACCATCACCCGCTACGGCAACAGCGAACACCTGATGGTGGTGCGCGATATCACCCGGCTCCACCAGCTGGAGCAGATGCGCAAAGACTTCGTGGCCAACGTATCCCACGAGCTGCGCACACCGCTGACGGTTATCGCCGGGTATCTGGAGACGATGATCGAGCACACCGACGAGATGCCAGCACGCTGGCCACGCGCGCTGAACCAGATGAATCAACAGGCTGGGCGCATGCAACACCTGCTCAACGACCTGCTATTGCTGGCGAAATTGGAAGCCACCAGCCCGCCAACCAACACCCAGTCGGTGGCCGTCGCCACCCTGCTGCAATCGATCAAGGGTGACGCCCAGGCGCTGTCCGCCGAGCGCAACCATGTCATCAGCCTCGAAGCCGATCCCACCCTGCTGCTCAAGGGCAGCGAGGCCGAACTGCGCAGCGCGTTCTCCAACCTGATCTTCAACGCGGTGAAATACACCCCGGACGGTGGTGAAATTCGAATTCGATGGTGGTGCAACGAACATGGCGCACATCTCGCGGTGCAGGATTCGGGAATCGGTATCGAATCCAAGCATCTGCCGCGCCTGACCGAGCGGTTCTATCGGGTCGATTCGAGTCGCGCCAGCAATACCGGTGGTACCGGATTGGGCCTGGCCATCGTCAAGCATGTGTTGCTGCGCCATCAGGGCCGCCTGGACGTCAACAGCACACCGAACAAGGGCAGCATTTTCACCTGCCACTTCCCACTGACCCAAGCCACCGTTCGCTAAGCACCGTCCATCAGCTGCGACCGGCGTTACCGCTGGCGCCTTGAAATAACCGGGAGCCGGCCCCATCCTTGAGGCCGTCTTCGACTACCTGACACATCAATGGACCCTTCCCCCAGTTTCGCAAGCAGCTACGCCGCCTCCTCCTACTTCGCCGATTTCGGCCTGATTCTTTTCGCTCTGTTTCTGGTTCTGCTCAACGGCTTCTTCGTCGCCGCCGAGTTCGCCATGGTCAAGCTGCGCGCCACCAAGGTCGAGGCGATTGCCAAGCAGCACGGCTGGCGCGGGCATATCCTGCGCAAGGTGCACAGCCAGCTGGACGCCTACCTGTCGGCCTGCCAGCTAGGTATCACCCTGGCCTCGCTGGGCCTTGGCTGGGTTGGTGAACCGGCCTTCGCCCATCTGCTCGAGCCGCTACTGGCTGCGGTCGGCATCCAGTCGCAAGCCGTCGTGCATGGCATTGCCTTCTTCACGGCGTTCTTCATCATTTCCTATCTGCACATCGTCGTCGGCGAGCTGGCACCCAAGTCTTGGGCAATCCGCAAACCCGAGCTGCTGTCGCTGTGGACGGCCGTGCCGCTGTACCTGTTCTACTGGGCCATGTACCCGGCGATCTACCTGCTCAATGCCAGTGCCAACGCCATTTTGCGCGTGGCCGGCCAGGGGGAGCCGGGGGGGCACCACGAACATCACTACAGCCGCGACGAGCTGAAGCTGATCCTTCACTCGAACCGCGCGCTGGACCCGGCCAATCAGGACATCAAGGTGCTGGCGTCCGCGGTGGAAATGAGCGAACTGGAAGTGGCCGACTGGGCCAACTCGCGTGAAGACCTGCTGCAGTTGGAGCACGATGCGTCGCTGGCGGAGATCCTCGAAGTGATCCGCCGACACAAATACAGCCGCTACCCGGTGTTCGATAGCACGCAGGGCGATTACATCGGCCTGCTGCATATCAAGGACCTGCTATTGGCGCTGGCCGGCGATGAGCAACTGGCGCAGCGCTTCGAACTTGCAGCTCTCTTGCGTCCGCTGGAACGGGTATCCCGGCACCTGCCGCTGAACGCACTGCTGGACCAGTTCCGCCAGGGCGGCGCGCATTTCGTGCTGGTGGAAGAAGGCGATCACAAGGTGGTCGGCTTCCTGACCATGGAGGACGTGCTCGAAGTGCTGGTCGGTGACATCCAGGACGAGCACCGCAAGACAGAGCGCGGCATCCTCGCCTATCAGCCCGGCAAACTGCTGGTCCGCGGCGACACGCCGCTGTTTAAGGTCGAAAGGCTGCTGGACGTCGATCTTGACCACATCGAGGCCGATACGCTGGCTGGCCTGATCTACGAAACCCTGAAGCGGGTGCCGGAGGAAAACGAAGTGCTATACATCGAGGGTCTGCAGATCGTTATCAAGAAGATGCGTGGCCCGAAGATTGTGCTGGCCAAGGTATTGAAAAGCTAGCCAGGTGACAGACCGCACAAGGCACCCTTGAGGTGCCTTTTTATTTTCCGATATCACCCGTCCGGCTAGTGGCTTTTAGTCAATCTCCGCCGACAGCGAAATTCGGCAGGCTATTGACCGGCTGGGAGAAGTCGAAGGGAATCGATTCGATCGCCAGCCCAACGTTGCGCTGCACCACAAAATGCAAGTGCGGGCCGGTGCTGTTGCCGGTATTGCCGGAGCGCGCAATGCGGGCTCCCGTTTCGACACGCTGACCCTCACGCACATCGACCGAGCCCTTCATCAGATGCAGATAAACGCCCATGGTGCCGTCGTCGTGGAGGATCCGCACGTAGTTGCCGGAGGGGTTGTTACCGCGCCCGCTCTGGCTGTTTTCGATCTTGACCACCATACCGCCGCGCGCCGCGATGATCGGCGTGCCCTCGGGCATGGCGATGTCGGCCGCATAACGGCCCTTCGGGGTGAAATGGCTATATTTGCCGTTGGCGCCTTGGGTCAGACGGAACGGGCCGCCGCGCCAGGGCAGCGGATACTTGTAGGGTTTGGGTAGCAGGCGCGGATCGCCGAGGGCGTGGCGCAGCTTGGGGGTGTATTTCAGTGGTTGGGTCGGGTCCAGCGGGGCCAGCGTCGCCAGGCGAATCTGGCTGCGCGGGGGCAGCACCCAGCGGATCGGCTTGTCCGGCGCGCCGACGGCGTTCTTCACACCGGTCAGTTTGAGCTCGATGTCCACCGGCGCAAACAGGTCATTGCGCACCAGCAGGGTCTCGCCGGCGGCATGCTTGCGGGTTTCCAGCTTTACCTGGGTGTCGAGCTTCTCGACCATGCGATCGTTGAAGGTGAATACCCGCGCGCCCGGCGCGGCCTGGTCGCTGTAGGTGACCACGCCGTTGGCGTCGGTGTATTTGTAGATGGTCAGGGCCGAGGCGGACGAGGCCAGCCAGAACAACCCGAAACTAAGAATGATGCGCCCCAACATAACGGCAGACTTCATGTGGTTATGTGTTCAGAGCGATGCAGACTAGCAGCGCAACGGGGCATGCGCGAGCCACCGACTGTCGGGCTGTGAAATCGTTCCCTCCATACGCCTCTTTTCGGATGAACGGCCCATTGCGCCATCCACCTGAATCGTTATGGAGCCGGGTCAGGCACCCGGCACGAAATGCCGCTGCGCGGTGCCGCGGGCAATCAGCCGCGATAAATAGTCGAGTTTTTGTGGGTCGCGGTCAACGAAACGGAAGGTCAGCTGCAGCCACTCACTGTCCGGCTTCGGCTCCAATGCCGCCACGGCATGCAGGTAGCCGTTCAGACGAGCCACTTCGCCGCCCTCTCCCTGCTCTAGATCGAGTACCGCGCTTTCCAGCACCTGCGGCAGGTTCTCGCTGCGCTTGACTACCAGCAGGCCCTCCTTGAGGCTCAACGCCTTTATCACGCAGGGAAGCGTCCCGCTCGGCAGGCGCAGTTGGCCCTGGCCGCGGCCTCCATTGGCCGCCGTCGGTTTGGCGGCGCCCGGCTGAACCGACGGCGCAGCGAATCCGGGTGCCGGCGATGCGACCGGTGCAGCGGACGCGGGCTTGATCACGTCGGCCTTACCACCGGTCAATGCGGCCAGCGAGTCATTGGCCATCCCGGTGTTCGTTGGCCGAGCCGGCGCGCTGGCGGCCAGCGCATCGAGCTTGCCGGCGCGGCCCAGCGCCTTGCGCACCTTGGTGGTCAGCTGTTCGTTGGAGAACGGTTTGCCGATGAAATCGGAAACACCGGACTGGATCGCCTGGACCACGTTCTCCTTGTCGCCACGGCTGGTGACCATGATGAACGGTGTGGTCTTGAGCTTTTCGTGTGCACGACACCAGGTGAGCAGCTCGAGCCCGGACATCTCGGGCATTTCCCAGTCACAGAGAATCAGATCGAAGCTTTCGCGATCGAGCATTTGCTGGGCCTTGCGGCCGTTCACCGCATCTTCGATGCGGATACCGGGGAAATGGCTACGCAACCCCTTCTTCACCAGATCCCGGATAAAGGGCGCGTCATCCACCACCAGCACACTGACCTTGCTCATCTATTGCTCCTGCCTGAATGGCCGTCAGCATAGCGTTAGCGGCCGGATGAACAAAGCACAGCCGACCAACGTGGCACTATGCCCTCGTGTGCCCATCAGCCGCCATTCGCCCGTCGCTCGCGACCGGAAGGGACGTTCGACTGACTCAGGTTTCATGTGTTGGACAAAGCAGCCTTGCCAGCAGCTCGACACGACGCACACGGAAAACGCCGCGCCCATTTGCTTTCCTGCTTACCCTTAACGGGAGCGTCAAGCTCGCGCACTGCGCCGAACAAGCAGCCGAGGCCGCTCGGTTCCTCCGAATTGGCCAGTTGCGTCTGGCCGATCCCCTGCTACGTTTAGTGCTGAACAATAACTAGAAAAACCCTATGCCAGGCCGAATGAGCACAACACCGGACCCCCTCGACCCTCAGTGCGCGCCCGGCACGACGCCAAACCATTTCTTTCGGTACCACCCCGATTGCCGCCACCCCCATTTTCCGCGACCGATGGATCTCGTCGATCGCGCTCTGAACCGTTACCGCAGCGCCAACCGGCGCCAGATCGTTGATGGTCGGCAGCCCTGTCTGCCGCTCCCCGTTACCACCGCACCGTCCAGTGTGGCAGCCCAGCGTGGGCCGTCGTGTAAGCGGTCAACCCCTGCAAGGAGATAGGCGATGATGAAGCTTCTGGCAATTGCAACGGCAACATTGAGCGCCGCGGCGGCGATACCCGCGACGGCTGCCGAGATATCCGATGGCAAGGTAAAAATCGGCATTCTCAACGACCAATCCGGCGTCTACGCCGACTTTGGCGGCAAGTGGTCTTACGAAGCGGCGAAGATGGCGGCCGAGGACTTCGGTGGAAAAGTGCAAGGCGTCCCTATCGAGATCGTGACCGCCGACCACCAGAACAAGCCTGACATCGCTTCCAACATTGCCCGTCAGTGGTACGACCGCGAGCAGGTCGACTCCATCATGGAACTGACCACTTCTTCCGTAGCGCTCGCGGTCCAAGGTATTTCCAAGGAAAAGAAGAAGATCGATCTGGTGACCGGTGCAGCGACAGTGGAGCTGACCGGCAAGCAGTGCTCGCCCTACGGCTTCCATTGGGCCTATGACACCCATGCACTGGCGGTCGGCACCGGTGGCGCGCTAGTGTCTCAAGGCGGTAACAGCTGGTACTTCCTCACCGCCGATTACGCCTTCGGTTATTCGCTGGAAGAGCAGACCAGCGAGTTCGTCAAAGCCAAGGGCGGCGAAATCAAGGGCGCTGTGCGCCACCCGCTGGCAACCAACGATTACTCCTCATTCCTGCTACAGGCGCAGTCGTCCGGCGCCCAGGTCATCGGACTGGCCAACGCCGGGCTGGATACCGCCAATGCCATCAAACAGGCCGCTGAATTCGGCATTGTCGCCAGTGGTCAGCGTCTGGCGGCGTTGCTCTTCACCCTCTCGGAAGTTCATGGTCTTGGCCTGGAAGCCGCGCAGGGGCTGACCCTCACCGAAAGCTTCTACTGGGATCGCGACGAGCAGTCCCGCGAATTCGGCAAACGCTTCTTCGAACGCACCGGGCGGATGCCCAACATGGTCCACGCCGCCACCTATTCGGGCGTGATGCAGTACCTCAAGGCGATCGACAAGGTCGGCACAGATGAAACCGAAGCGGTGGCCAAGGCCATGCACGAGATGCCGGTGAACGACCTTTTCGCCCGCAACGGCAAGGTCGGCGCCAATGGCCGTCTGATCAGCGACGTGTACCTGATGGAAGTGAAGAAACCCGACGAAAGCAAGCAGCCCTGGGACTACTACAAGGTGCTCGCCACGGTTCCGGGCGACGAGGCCTACATCAAGCCAGCCGAGAGCGGCTGCGACCTGGCCAAGCAATAGCATGGCGACCATCAGTGGCAGCATCGCCGGGGACGCCGCGGCGTCCCCGGCCACTGGCGATCAGCCGCGCGTCGTCCTTTCGGCGCGTGGGCTGCGCCGCGATTTCGGCGGTTTCGTGGCGGTGAACAATGTCGACCTGGACGTACACCACGCCCGGGTCCATGCGCTGATCGGACCTAACGGCGCCGGCAAGACGACGGTGTTCAACCTCCTGACTAAATTTCTGCAACCGTCGAGCGGCACCATTCGCCTGCTCGGTCATGACATCACTCGCACCGACCCGGCCAAGGTGGCGCGTATGGGACTGGTGCGCTCTTTTCAGATATCTGCAGTGTTTCCGCACCTGAGCGTGCTGGAGAACGTCCGCGTGGCGCTGCAACGGCCCGGCGGACTGGCGACCCAGTTCTGGTTGCCGCTGCGCTCGCTGAACCGGCTGAACGAGCGGGCCATGGCGCTGATCGAGTCGGTCGGCCTGCAGGATGCTTACAACAGTCCGGCGGCGGATCTTTCCTACGGCCGCAAGCGGGTGCTGGAAATCGCCACCACCTTGGCGCTGGAGCCGAACGTATTGCTTCTCGACGAACCGATGGCCGGCATGGGCCACGAAGACGTGCACATCGTGTCCGACCTGATCCGCGAGGTCGCCCGTGATCGAGCCGTGCTGATGGTCGAACACAACTTGAAAGTCGTCGCCGATCTCTGCGATCAGGTCACCGTGCTGCAGCGTGGGGAAATTCTCACCTCTGGAGACTACCGCAGCGTAAGTCAGGACCCACGTGTACGCGAAGCCTATATGGGGACGGAAGATGAATGACGCCACCCCGCTGCTGAGCGTTCGCGAGCTGAACGCCTGGTACGGCGAAAGCCACGCCTTGCACGGCATCGATCTGGATGTCCATCAGGGCGAGACGGTTACCTTGCTCGGCCGCAACGGGGTCGGCAAGACCACCGCGTTGCGCTCGATCATGGGCATCATCCGCAAACGGACCGGAACCATCCACTTCGATGGCCATGACATGATGCGTGTACCGCTGCACCGAGCCGCCCACACCGGGATGGGATTCGTGCCGGAGGAACGCGGTATCTTCGCCACCCTGACGGTGGACGAAAACCTCAACCTGCCGCCGATCATCGCCAAGGGTGGCATGTCCACCGCCGAGATCTACGAGCTGTTCCCCAACCTCAAGGAGCGTCGTAACAGCGCTGGAACCAAACTGTCCGGCGGTGAGCAGCAGATGCTGGCAATCGCACGCATACTGCGCACCGGGGCAAAGCTGCTGTTGCTCGACGAACCCACCGAGGGGCTGGCGCCGGTGATCGTACAGCGCATCGGGGACGTACTGCTGACGCTCAAGCAACGCGGCATGACCATCCTGCTGGTGGAGCAAAACTTCCGCTTCGCCAGTAAAGTCGCCGACCGCTTCTACCTCGTCGACCACGGGCGGATCGTCGACAGCTTCCATGTCAGCGAGCTGTCGGATCGCATGACCATACTCAACGAAACCCTGGGGGTCTGATGACGGAGATCTTCGGCGTACCTATTCAGGCTTTTCTCGGGCAGCTGCTGATCGGCCTGATCAACGGCTCCTTTTACGCCATGCTCAGCCTGGGCCTGGCGATTATTTTTGGCCTGCTCAAGGTGATCAACTTCGCCCACGGCGCGCAATACATGATGGGCGCCTTCGCCGGCTACCTTCTGTTGGCGGTGCTCGGCATCGGCTACTGGCCGGCGCTGATCCTGGCGCCGCTGATCGTCGGCCTCGCCGGCGCGGCCGTCGAGCGGCTGGCGCTGTCTCGGCTGTACAACCTCGATCACCTCTACGGCCTGCTGTTCACGTTCGGCCTGGCCCTCGCGCTGGAAGGTGCCTTCCGCTATTACTACGGCTCGTCCGGACAACCCTATGCGGTACCGAGCCTGCTGTCGGGTGGCTACAACCTGGGCTTCATGTTTCTACCGAAATACCGTGCCTGGGTCGTGCTGGCGTCACTGTTGATCTGCTTGAGCACCTGGCTGCTGATCGAAAAGACCAAACTCGGTTCGTACCTGCGCGCCGCCACCGAGAATCCCACACTGGTGCGCACCTTCGGCATCAACGTACCCCTGCTGCTGACCTTCACCTACGGGCTGGGCGCCGGCCTGGCGGGGCTGGCGGGAATACTCGCGGCGCCGATCTATCAGGTCAGTCCGCTGATGGGTTCGAACCTGATCATCGTCGTGTTCGCCGTGGTGGTGGTCGGAGGAATGGGCTCCATTCTGGGAGCGATCATCACCGGCTACATGCTCGGCATTCTCGAGGGGCTGACCAAAGTGTTCTACCCCGAGGCATCCAATATCGTGATCTTCGTGGTCATGGCGATTGTGCTGCTCGTGCGCCCTGCGGGCTTGATGGGAAGGGATGGCTGACATGCAGCAAACGACCGCAATTTCCGCAGCAAAGCGAAAGCGCTGGAATGCCGAGACGATCCTGATCCTCATCGGCATCCTCGGCCTGGTCCTCGCTCCTCTGCATTTCTATCCCGTGTTTCTGATGAAGGTGATGTGCTTCGCGCTATTCGCCTGCGCGTTCAACCTGCTGCTGGGCTACACCGGCATCCTCTCGTTCGGGCACGCGGCGTTCTTCGGTGGCGGCGCCTATTTCACCGCGCACGCGGTCAAGGAATGGGGACTGACGCCGGAGTTGGGCATTCTCGTTGGGGTGGTCGGCGCCGCCTTCTTGGGGCTGGTGATCGGCTTCCTGGCGATCCGCAGGCAAGGCATCTACTCGACGATGATCACCCTGGCGCTGTCGCAGATGTTCTTCTTTTTCTGCCTGCAGGCACCCTTCACCCATGGCGAGGACGGCATTCAGGGCATTCCACGTGGCCACCTGTTCGGCCTGATCGATTTGAAAGAGCCGCTGAACATGTACTTCTTCGTGTTGACGGTGTTCCTGCTCGGCATGCTGGCGATCTGGCGAATCATCAACTCGCCTTACGGCATGATCCTCAAATCGATTCGCGAGAACGAAAACCGGGCGATTTCCCTCGGCTACACGGTGTCGCGCTACAAGCTCGGCGCCTTCGTCATGTCGGCGACCCTGGCGGGGCTGGCTGGCGGGCTCAAAGCTCTGGTGTTCCAGTTCGCGACCCTCACGGACGTCAGCTGGCAGATGTCCGGCGAGGTGGTGTTGATGACGCTGCTCGGCGGAATCGGCACCCTAGTAGGCCCTGTGTTCGGCGCGGCGCTGGTGACCACACTGGGCAATTATTTTGCGACCTCGGAGCTGCCCGTCACCCTGGTGACCGGGATCATCTTCATGGTCTGCGTACTGATCTTCCGCCGCGGCATCATCGGCGAGCTTTATGCCTCACGCCTGGGCCGCAAGATCGAGCGCTCGCGCGACGATTGAATCGCTTCAGGCCTGGCGTTCCAGGTACTCGTGCAATTCGACGAACTGCTGGGTCAACTTGTGCCGCGGATCGAAGTGAATCAACGGTGTGCAGACCTGGTGCGACTCGCGCATCCGCACCGAGCTCATCAGGTGCACCGGCAACACCGGCAGCCCCTCGGCCAGCAGCTCGTCGATGATCTGCTGCGGGAGCGCCGCTCTCGGCTGGAACTGATTGACCACGATGCCTTCGACCATCAGTCCCTCGTTGTGGTCCTCCTGCAACTCCTCGATTTCGTCGAGCAGGCTGTACAGCGCCTGGCGGGAAAAGCTGTCGCAGTCGAAAGGAATCAAGCAGCGATCGGCACCAATCAGCGCCGAGACGGTAAAGAAGTTCAGCGCCGGTGGCGTATCCAGATAGATGCGCTCGTATTCTTCGGAAAGGCTTTCCAGCAGTTTTCGCAGCTTATTGATCTTGTGCTTGGCTTCGAGCTTGGGTTGCAGGTCGGCCAGTTCCGCCGTCGCGGTGATCAGGTGCAGGTTTTCGAATGGCGTCTCGGTGATCGGCGGCCGTGCTTTCTTGCCGGACGCGCCGCCCGCCAGCACTTGTTTGAAATAGTCGGCGATGCCAGTGGGCAACGCCTCTCCCGTCAGGCCTGACAGGTAGTGGCTGGAGTTGGCCTGCGCATCAAGATCGATCAGCAGCGTGCGATAACCCTGCGCCGCGCTCACCGCCGCCAGGTTGCAGGCAATGCTGGACTTCCCGACGCCGCCTTTCTGATTGAATACGACCCTGCGCATGCCAAACCCTCGAAACCCTGAACGGTCGAGTCTATACGGCAAATGTGACAGTCGGGTTACCCGCAGGGACAAACCCGACCAAAGCCGCATTCAGACGGCGACAGGAGCCTTGATGTGCGGATGTGCTTCGTAGCCCACCAGCTCGAAGTCCTCGAAGCGGAAAGCGAACAGATCTTTTACCGCCGGGTTGAGCTTCATCGTCGGCAGTGGCAGCGGTTCGCGGGTCAGCTGCAGATCGGCCTGTTCCAGATGGTTGGCGTATAGATGGCAGTCGCCGCCGCTCCAGATGAAGTCACCCGGCTGCAGATCGCAGACCTGAGCGACCATCAGCGTCAGCAGCGCATAGCTGGCAATATTGAAGGGGACGCCAAGGAATATATCCGCCGAGCGCTGATACAGCTGGCAGCTGAGCTTGCCCTCGGCAACGTAGAACTGGAACAGTGCGTGGCACGGCGGCAGTGCCATCTGATCGACCAATGCCGGGTTCCAGGCCGACACCATCAGCCGGCGTGAGTCCGGCTTGCTCTTGATCATCTCTACCAGCTTGGCGATTTGGTCCACCGACTCCCCATTGGGGGCCGGCCAGTTGCGCCACTGGTAGCCGTAGACCGGGCCGAGCTCGCCGTTCTCGTCGGCCCACTCGTCCCAGATCCGCACGCCGTTTTCCTGCAGGTACTTGATATTGGTGTCGCCCTGGAGGAACCACAGCAGCTCATGAATGATGGATTTGAGGTGGCACTTCTTGGTGGTCACCAGCGGGAAGCCGTCAGCCAGGTCGAAGCGCATCTGGTAGCCGAACACGCTGTAGGTGCCGGTGCCGGTGCGGTCGCTCTTGAAGGTTCCGTTCTCGCGCACGTGGCGCATCAGGTCGAGATACTGTTTCATCGATGGGCTCGAAGCGGGCGCCGAGGCGCGGTGACAAGGAAGCAGGACATAGTAAAAGGCGGCGTCCGGCTTGTCGCGCACTAGGCGACAAGCCGGATGGCTCCGATCAGGCCGGCGCCTTGGCCGTCTCGTGACGATAGCCCCAGGCGATCATGCCGAGGCCGAGCAGCACCATGGGTACGCAGAGCAACTGCCCCATGGTCAACCAGCCAAACGCCAGGTAGCCGAGTTGGGCATCGGGGACTCGCACGAATTCGACGATGAAGCGGAAGATCCCATAGCAGACGGCGAACAGGCCGGACACCGCCATGGTCGGTCGCGGCTTGCTGGAATAAATCCAGAGGATAACGAACAACGCCACCCCTTCCAGCGCGAACTGATAGAGCTGCGACGGATGCCGCGCCAGCTGCTGCGGGTCGGTCGGAAATACCATCGCCCAAGGCACATCAGTCGCCTTGCCCCAGAGCTCGGCATTAATGAAATTGCCGATACGTCCGGCGCCCAATCCGATCGGAACGAAGGGCGCGATAAAGTCCATCAACTCAAAAAACTTCTTGTCGTTGCGGCGGGCGAATATCCAGGTGCACAGCAGCACGCCGAGCAGCCCTCCATGGAACGACATGCCACCCTTCCATACTTGAAAGATCAGTGTCGGATCGTTGAGGTAGGACGACAAATCGTAGAACAGCACGTAGCCCAGCCGCCCACCGACGATCACGCCCATGGCGACCCAGAACACCAGATCGGAGAGCTTGTCCTTGTCCCAGCTGGGTTCGAAGCGCTGCAGCCGGCGCGACGCCAGCAGCCAGGCGCCACCGATGCCGATGAGATACATCAGGCCATACCAGTGGATTTGTAGTGGGCCTAGCGAAACGGCCACAGGGTCTATCTGCGGGTAAGGCAGCATCCGGGTTTCCTCAGATCAAAAAGTTGATACCAACGCTGAGCAGTAACAGTGCAAACAGGCGCCGAAGCATAAGGGCCGACAGCCGATGTGCCAGCTGGGCACCGATGCGAGCGGAGAACATGCTGGTAAGGGCAATGCCCAGCACCGCCGGCAAATAAACGAAGCCCAGACTCCATTCCGGCAGATGCGCATCCTGCCAGCCGACCATCACAAAACTCAACGCGCCGACAATGGCGATCGGCATACCACAAGCCGCAGACGTCGCAACCGCTTGCTGAATGGGCACGCTGCGCCAACTGAGAAAGGGTACTGTCAGGGAACCGCCGCCAATACCGAAGATCGCCGAAGCCCAGCCAACCACGATGCCCGCCAGCGTGAGGCCTGGCTTGCCGGGCACGCCGCGGCTGGCCTTGGGCTGCAGTGGAAAGGCCATCTGGATCGCCATGGCGATGGCGAACACACCGATGATCTTCTGCAACATAGGCCCCTGGATCGCGGCCGCGGTGAGACTTCCCAATGCCGCGCCGAGCAGGATCCCGACCGTCATCCACAGCACTACAGGCCAGCGCACCGCGCTCCGGCGGTGATGGGCCCTGACCGAATTCAGCGAGGTAAAGATAATGGTGGCCAGCGACGTACCCACGGCCAGATGGGTCAGCACCAGCGGATCGAAGCCTTGCAGGGTGAAGCTGAAGACCAGCACCGGAACGATGATCATCCCACCGCCCACGCCAAATAGCCCGGCCAGCACACCGGCAAATCCGCCGAGAAGCAGATAAAGCACAAACTCCATCAGGCCACCCTGGAAAACAAAGCGGCATGGTAGCGGAAAAGCTGGAAGCTGGAAGCTGGAAGCTGGAAGCTGGAAGCTGGAAGCTGGAAGCTGGAAGCTGGAAGCTGGAAGAGGTTGCCGAGCCAGGGTGCTTGGCTTCAAGCTTTCGGCTTCGAGCTTCCAGCTGAACATACCTATGTGCCTGATCGTTTTCGCCTGGCGCCCAAACCAGGCGCTGCCAGTGATCGTCGCCGCCAACCGCGATGAGTTCCATGCACGTCCCAGCCTGCCGTTAGCTGTCTGGGAAGACGCGCCCCACGTCATTGCCGGACGTGACCTGCAGGCCGGCGGCACCTGGATGGGGATCGGAGCTGCCGGTCGCTTCGCCGCGCTGACCAATATTCGCGCACCGGGCGCACCGCTCGGGGCTCGCTCTCGGGGCGAGCTGCCCGAGCGTTATCTGCGAGGCCAGCTGTCTCCCCAGGCGTATCTGACGGAGCTGACAGGTCGCCTGCAGCAGTATTCAGGCTTCAATCTGCTGGTCGGCGATACGCGCGAATTGTGGTATCTCAACTCGGCCATGGGTGCACCGGAACAGCTCCTGCCCGGAATCTACGGTTTGTCCAATGCGGCTCTGGACACGCCATGGCCGAAACTCGTGCGCGCACGCTCAGCACTGCAAGAATGTCTGTGCACACCGGAAGCGGAAAAGCTGCTACAGCTACTGAGCGATCCACAGCCCGCTGCGGACGCCGAACTGCCCAGCACCGGCGTGCCATATGAGTGGGAAAAGCGGCTATCGAGCGTGTTTATCGCCAGCGCCGAGTACGGAACCCGTGCCAGTACCGTCCTGATCCGCCGCGCAGATGGCTCGACGGAGCTCATCGAGCGCTGCTTCGGCCCTGCTGGCCGGTTGGGGGAGAGTCGCATCAACCTGCCGCCGCTCAGCCAGGTGAGCGGTCCGATGCACGTTTGATTCGTCTCTAGAGCGCCGCCGAAGGATTGACCATGCGGTCCAGACCGAGGTTACGCAAGGTCAGTTGCACCGTGGCATGAATCACCTGCGGGCTGTCCATCACCATCACCTTGGCCAGCAGTTCACGCGCCGTCGCCGAGCTGATCTGGCGTAGCATCCACTTCACCTTCGGCAGGTTGGTGGCGTTCATTGACAGGCTGTCGAAGCCCATCGCCAGCAGCAGGATGGCCGCGCCCGGATCACCGGCCATCTCGCCGCAGATACTCACCGGCTTGCCTTCCTCATGGGCCTCGCGAACGATGCGCTGCAGCGCCTCGAGTACGGCTGGGTGCAGGTAATCGTAGAGATCGGCCACGCGTGGGTTGTTGCGATCGACCGCCAGCAAATACTGGGTCAGGTCGTTCGAGCCGACCGAAATGAAATCCACCTGACGTGCCAGCTCCCGGGTCAGGTAGACCGCCGCCGGGACTTCGATCATCACGCCCACCGGGGGCATTTCGACGTCGGTGCCCTCGTCCCGCACCTCGCCCCAGGCGCGATGGATCAAGTGCAGCGCCTCTTCCAGTTCGCGGGTGCCGGAAATCATCGGCAGCAGGATGCGCAGGTTGTCGAGCCCGGCGCTGGCCTTGAGCATGGCGCGGGTTTGCAACAGGAAAATCTCGGGGTGGTCCAGGGTGACGCGGATGCCGCGCCAGCCGAGGAAGGGGTTCTCTTCCTTGATCGGGAAGTACGGCAGACTCTTGTCTCCGCCGATGTCGAGGCTACGCATGGTCACCGGCAGCGGGTGGAAGGCCTGCAGCTGTTCGCGATAGATCGCCATTTGCTCCTTCTCGCTGGGAAAGCGCTCCTTGATCATGAAGGGCACTTCGGTGCGATACAGGCCCACGCCTTCGGCACCGCGTTCCTGCGCCCGTACCACATCGGCCAGCAACCCGGTATTGACCCACAACGGAATGCGCACACCGTCGGTGGTTTCGCAAGGCAGCTCACGCAGGATGTCCAAGCCTTCGGAGAGCTGGCGTTCCTGCTCGGCCAGGACCAGGTATTGCTCGCGCAGCACCTTGGCCGGGTTGGTGATGATCTCGCCGCGCGTGCCGTCGATGATCATCTCGATGCCATCGACCTTCGAGTAAGGCAGATCGACCGCACCCATCACCGTGGGAATACCCATAGCGCGGGCCAGGATCGCCACATGCGAGTTGCTCGAACCGAGCACCGAAACCATGCCCATCAATTTGCCTTCGGGCACTTCGCCGAGCATCGCCGGAGACAACTCTTCGCTGACCAGAATGGTGTTATCCGGATAGGTCAACGTCTGCTGGCGGGCCTGTTGCAGATAGCCGAGCAGGCGGCGGCCGATGTCCTTGACGTCAGAGGCACGCTCACGCAGATAGGCGTCGTCCATCATTTCGAAGCGGCCAACATGGTCGCTGACCACCTGGCGCAAGGCACCCTGCGCCCACTGGCCGGTGCGGATCACCTTGGAGACCTCGCCGCCGAGGGCGGAGTCGTCGAGCATCATCAGGTAGACATCGAACAGTGCGCGTTCTTCCTTGCGCATCTGCGTGGCGAGCTTCTCCGACAATGCGCGCATGTCGGCACGCACGGCTTCGAGCGCCGCTTCGAACAGTTCGAGTTCGGCCGAGATGTTCGTGATGGTCTTGTCCGGCACCACATCCAGGTCGGCAGGTGGCAGCACGACTACCGCAGTACCCACGGCAGCGCCGGGCGCACCGGGGATTCCGATGAAGCGGGTTTCCTGAATGCCTTTGCCCTGCCGGCCGAGGCCGCGTATCGAACCCGTCGCCTCTGCATGGGCGATGACGCCAGCGAGCTGCGCGCTCATGGTCACGAGGAAGGCTTCTTCGCCCTCGTCGAACAGGCGTTGCTCTCGCTGCTGAATGACCAGAACGCCCATCACCCGCCGATGGTGAATGATCGGCGCACCGAGGAAGGACGCGTAGCGCTCTTCACCCGTTTCAGCGAAATATCGGTAACGTGGGTGTTCGGAAGCGTGCTCGAGGTTGAGCGGTTCCTCCCGCGTGCCGACTAGACCGACCAGGCCCTCGTTGGGCGCCATGCTGACTTTGCCGATGGCCTTCTTGTTCAGGCCTTCGGTAGCCATCAGGACAAATCGGCCGGATTCCGGATCGAGCAGGTAGACCGAGCAAACATGGCTGGCCATGGCCTCCCGGACTCTCAGCACGATGATGCCCAAGGCCGCCTTGAGGTCCTTGGCGGCGTTTACTTCCTGGACAATCTTGCGCAGCGTGCCGAGCATGCTCAGGGGCTTTCTCCCGTCAGTCCCGCGCCAATAGGCGCGGGGCGAGTTCTTTTAAGGCGCGACGATAAACCTCGCGTTTGAAGGTGACGACCTGACCCAGTGGGTACCAGTAACTGACCCAGCGCCAGCCATCGAACTCGGGCTTGCCGGTGAGATCCATGCGTACTCGGTCCTCGGTGCCGGTCAGGCGCAACAGAAACCACTTCTGCTTCTGCCCGATGCACAGCGGCTGACTATGGGTCCGTACCAGCCGCTGCGGCAGACGATAGCGCAACCAGCCCCGGGTGCAGGCGAGGATCTTCACATCCTGCTGCTCCAGCCCTACCTCCTCGTTGAGTTCACGGTAAAGCGCTTCTTCCGGTGTCTCGCGCGGATTGATGCCGCCCTGCGGGAATTGCCAGGCGTCCTGATTAATCCGTCGAGCCCATAGTACTTGCCCGGCATCATTGGTCAGGATGATGCCGACGTTGGGGCGAAAACCATCGGAGTCGATCACGGCATACAACCTCGCAAACGCATGTCGCGGCATTGTTCCACAAAAAGGCGAAAAGCAGAAAGCACGCTGCACCGCCGTTGATCAACCGGCTCCAGACTGCGGTTTGGTGCCTTGAGGGTGCCATGCACCGGGCAATCCCGCTATGCTTCGCGTCCCTTTTATCGCTCCGAGGAACGCGGCGTGCGCCTGGCTCTATTCGATCTCGACAACACCTTGTTGGCCGGTGACAGCGACCATGCCTGGGGTGAATTCCTCTGCCAACGCGACCTGGTCGACGCCACCGATTACAGGGCGCGTAACGATGCCTTCTATCAGGACTACCTCGCGGGCACGCTGGATGTCGAGGCCTACCAGAATTTCTGCCAGGAACTGCTCGGTCGCAGCGAGATGGCACAGCTGGAGCAATGGCACGGCGAATTCATGCGCGACTTCATTGAGCCCATCGTGCTAGCCAAGGGCGAGGCACTGGTGCGCCAGCACCATGAAGCCGGCGACCGCGTGGTGATCATCACGGCGACCAACCGCTTCATTACCGGACCTATTGCTGCGCGACTGGGCGTGGACACGCTGCTCGCCACGGAGTGCGAGATGCTAGACGGCCGCTACACCGGTCGTCTCACCGATGTGCCCTGCTTTCAGGAGGGCAAGGTCACGCGCATCGAACGTTGGCTGAAGGAGACCGGACAGAGCCTGGAGGGCAGCTATTTCTACAGCGACTCGCGCAATGACCTGCCGCTGCTCGAGCGGGTCAGTCATCCGGTTGCGGTCGATCCAGACCCGATTCTGCGCGAAATCGCCCAACAGCGTGGTTGGGAGGTCATCAGCCTGCGCTGATCGAGGAGGCTCCATGATCGGCTCAGACACAAGGAAACCGGGCATGCAGCCCGTGGTGATGGTGTCGCTGGCCACGGCTCTCAGCCTGCTGGGCGACTCGATGCTCTACATCGCTCTGCCCCTGCACTGGCAGGAAGCAGGGCTGGACTCGTTGTGGCAGGTCGGCGCGCTGCTGGCGATCAATCGCCTGGTTCGTCTGCCGATCAATCCGCTGATCGGGCTGCTCTACCAGCGAATCTCGTTGCGTACCGGCCTACTGCTCGCCGTTCTGCTCGGCGCCATCAGCACCTGCGGCTACGGTTGGGCCCAGGGTTTCGTCGCCTGGCTACTGTTACGCGCACTCTGGGGCGTCGCCTGGTCGTTGTTTCGCATCGGCGGGCTCACCGCCGTGGTGCGCTGCGCCGAACCTTGCGGTCAGGGTCATGCGATCGGGCTATACAACGGCCTGTATCGTCTGGGCAGCCTGTTCGGCATGCTGCTGGGCGGCTTGCTGGTGGCGTTCATCGGGCTGCCGGCCCTGGCCTGGGCCTTTGGCCTGCTGTCATTGCTGGGGCTGCCGCTGCTGCTGTTCGGCTTTAACCTGCCCGCCGCGGTCGATGTGCAGCCACGGACGACCGAGACATCCGGCAGCCGCTTCGGCAGCCGCGGGCGTAGTTGGCCGGTGATGTTCACCGGACTCGTGATCGCCCTGCTCATACAAGGCATCTTCGCCTCGACGCTGAGCGCGCTGATCGGCCATTACCAAGGCGTGGAACTGGAACTGTTCGGCCTGCTGCTCAGCGCCACCGCGGCGGCCGGCGTTCTGCAAGCGCTGCGCTGGGCCTGGGAGCCCTGGCTGGCTCGCCGGATAGGACGCTGGTCGGACATGCCGCAGCGACGCCTGCCGTTGCTGGTCGGCGCCCTTCTGTTGGGAGCAGCCAGCTTCGCGCCGATGGCACTGAGCCTGCCACTGTCCCTATGGTTGCTGGTGGCGCTACTGGCCTTGCTGGCCGCTACGGCGTTGACCACGCTCGGCGATGCGCTCGCCGCCGAGACCGCCAGCCGCCTCGATGCGGTGCGGTTCATGACCCGCTATTCCATCGGCCAGGACCTCGGTGCCGCCTGCGGTCCACTACTGGCGTACATTCTGTTCAGCCTGACCGGCGGCTTTGGCTGGCTCTACGCAAGCGGCAGCCTGCTGTTCGCCTTGCTCGCGGGGTATTGGTGGTATCGCTCGACTACCGGAGAGGCTGCCTGATCGCCCTGCGTCCCCGGATCAGACAGGCTTGGCGCCCATCAGCCCCATGATCGCGACGAGTATCAGCAGAATCAGCCCGGCGTAGACCAGCGCGAAGCGCGGCAGCTTGACCGGTGCCGGTGTATCACCCAGGCCTTGCCAGGCACGCAAACGTCCTCCGAGCAGCAACGCGAGGGGCACCATGATCAGGAACAGGATCGAGCTGGCCAGCAGCCAGAGCTGCCCAAGTGGGAAACCGGCGAGATGCACCAGCCACCAGCCCGTCAGCGGCAGCAGCAGCGCCAGGGCCGCCAACAGGGGCAGGGAAAACAGCCGCGTGCGTCGCAGCTTCTGCTGCAGCACGGCTGTATCGGCGCGGCGCCAGGCCTTCCACAGCATGGCGATGTGGGCGATCAGCCCGAGTGTCAGGAGAATCGCCAGCGCGGCGTGGGCGATATTCAACAGCTGATAGTGTTCCATTGTTCTCGCCAGTGCTCTGTTCGGTTAGTGGGTCGGCGCCTGTCTGGCTCCAGCGGCTACAGCCACACGGCGCTAGCCGAGGAACAGCTGGTAGGCCGGATTGTCCGTCTCGTCCCAGTAGCGATAGCCGATCTTGTCCAGCGCGGCCGGTAGCAGATGACGCTCCTCGGCCGGCACCTGCAAGCCGGCGACCACGCGACCGTCGGCCGCGCCATGGTTGCGGTAATGGAACATCGAGATGTTCCAGCGCCCGCCCAGGTTGTTGAGGAAGTTGAACAGCGCCCCCGGCCGCTCCGGGAATTCGAAGCGAAACACCACTTCGTCACTGACGCCGGACGCATGCCCGCCGACCATATGACGGGTATGCAGCTTGGCCAGTTCATTGTCGGTGAGGTCGAGTACCGGAAACCCCTTGGCCAGCAGGCCTTCGACCAAGGCTGCACGCGGATCGTTTTCCGGATGCGTCTGCACGCCGACGAAGATATGCGCCTCGCGATTCTGGTGGTAACGGTAGTTGAACTCGGTGATCTGACGCTTGCCCAGCGCCTCGCAGAAGGCCTTGAAACTCCCCGGCTGCTCGGGGATGGTCACGGCAATGATCGCCTCGCGCTTCTCGCCCAGCTCGGCGCGTTCGGCGACATGACGCAGGCGGTCGAAATTGACGTTGGCGCCCGAATCGATGCCCACCAATACCTGATTCGCCACACCGTCACGTTCGACGTAGCGCTTGATCCCGGCCACCGCCAGCGCGCCGGCCGGCTCGGTGATCGAGCGGGTGTCATCGTAGATGTCCTTGATCGCCGCGCAGATCTCGTCGGTGCTGACAGTGATCACCTCATCGACATGGTGTCGGCAGATATCGAAGGTGTGCTGACCGATCTGCGCCACGGCCACGCCGTCGGCGAACAGTCCCACCTGCGGCAGCACCACGCGTTCGCCGGCCGCCATGGCCTGTTGCAGGCAATTGGAATCGTCCGGTTCGACACCGATGACCTTGACCTCCGGGCGCAGGTATTTGATGTACGCGGCCACGCCCGCGATCAGGCCGCCGCCGCCCACCGGCACGAACACCGCATCGAGCCGGCCCTGGTGCTGACGGAGGATTTCCATCGCCACCGTGCCCTGCCCGGCGATCACGTGTGGATCGTCGTACGGGTGGATGTAGACGTAGCCTTTTTCTTCGACCAACTTCAGCGAATAGGCGAGCGCCTCGGGAAAGGCATCGCCCTGCAGCACGACCTTTCCGCCGCGGGCGCGTACGCCCTGCACCTTAAGCTCCGGCGTGGTGCGCGGCATGACGATGGTGGCCTTGATGCCCAGTTCGCGAGCCGCCAGCGCCAGGCCCTGGGCATGGTTGCCGGCCGAGGCGGTCACCACGCCACGCGCCAGCTCCTCGGGCGACAGCTGCGCCAGCTTGTTGTAGGCGCCGCGAATCTTGAACGAGAACACCGGCTGCAGATCCTCGCGCTTGAGCAGAATCTGATTGCCGAGTCGCTCGGAAAGCTGGCGCGCGGGCTGCAAGGGGGTTTCCACCGCGACGTCATAGACGCGCGAGGTGAGGATCTTCTTGACGTACTGTTCGAGCATCGTGGGCTATCTTGGCGGGCTTTGCGGGGCCATCGAGTCTACTCTGCGGAAAACCCGACGACCACCGGCAATCAGGACACAAAATACAGGTACAGCTCACTGCACAAGACCCGTCGTCGCGGCCCCGCTATAATTTCGCACCTCGATTCCTCTCCGCCCGGACCCTTACGCCATGACCCAGGACCAACTCAAGCAGGCCGTCGCCCAGGCCGCCGTCGACCTCATCGTCCCGCAGCTCAATGACCGCAGCATTGTCGGCGTCGGCACCGGCTCCACCGCCAACTACTTCATCGACCAGTTGGCCAAGCACAAGGGCGTCTTCGACGGCGCGGTGGCCAGTTCCGACGCCACGGCCGAACGCCTCAAAGGCCACGGCATTCCGGTGTATGACCTGAACACGGTGTCCGAGCTGGAGTTCTATGTCGATGGGGCCGACGAAACCAACAGCCATCTGGAGCTTATCAAGGGTGGTGGCGCGGCGCTGACCCGGGAGAAGATCGTCGCGGCAGTGGCCAAGACCTTCATCTGCATCGCCGATGGCAGCAAGCTGGTCGATCGCCTCGGCGCCTTCCCACTGCCGGTGGAAGTCATTCCCATGGCGCGCAGCCATGTCGCTCGCGAGCTGGTCAAGCTGGGCGGCGATCCGGTCTATCGCGAAGGCGTGGTGACCGACAACGGCAACATCATCCTCGACGTGCATAACCTGATGATCGGCTTCGCCCCGGATCTCGAAGCGCAGATCAACAACATCGTCGGCGTGGTCACCAACGGCCTGTTCGCGGCGCGCCCCGCCGATATTCTGCTACTCGGCACCAAGGATGGCGTACAGACGCTGAAGGCAGAGTAAGCAGGGGCAGCACGGCTAATCGCCCTTGCGGAACACGTAGAACAGATTCGGTTCGCTCACCAGATACAAGGTGCCGTCAGGCCCCATGGCAATGCCCTCGGCCTGCGGCACGTGCTTTTCAAGCCCGTGCTCGCCGGCCCTCAGCGACAGTGTGCTGATGGGTTTGCCGCGAGTATCCAGCTCGACGATCAAGCGCGACTCGTCCGACAGCGCCAGCAGGTGACCGGTCTGCTCGTCGTATTGCAGGCTGGAAAGGTCACGTACGAACAAACCGGCATCGCGCTCGGGATCCTCGCTGACGTGCACGGCCAGTGGCTGGCCATTTTCGGCATAGGGAAAGCCCTGGATCTCGTAGATGCGTACCGGGTCGCGCTCCTTGGCGACGAACAGCCGATTGCCGGCGACGTCATAAGCCAATCCCTCAAAGCCCTTGTTGCCGTTCTGCTCGATAGCGAGCGAAAACTGCTGGCTGGCCGCCGCGTCGATCCGCTCGGTGCGCTCGTCAACCTCCACGCGCAACAGGCGCTGCAGTCGCTCGTCACTGATTACATAGACGCCACGGGAGATATATTCGATCGCCTCCGGATCGCCGAATCCCGTCAGCGGAATGGCTCGCAACAGTTCCCCCTGAAGGCTGAGTTCGAGTAACTGTGGCGTGCCGTTCGTGATGGCGATCAGGCTGTCGCGGTCGGGATCGAAGGTCAGCGCCGACAGGTCGTCAGCGATACCCTCGACCTGCCGGGCCTGGATGACCGCCCGGTAGTCGGGGAGCCACAGTGAAGCCGCTTGGCGCGCATCGGCGTGGTACCACTGAGCAAGGTTGAACCAGGCACGCTCGAACGACTGGTAATGCAGGCCAGCCGCGATGACTACTAGCAGAGCGAGGCTGGCCAGCGCAGCCAGTATCTTGGAAGTACGACGCATGGAGCCACTCAGTAGCCGGAAGGGAAACGCGATTATCCACCGCCTCGCTTACCCGAAACTTAACGGGCGAAGCGAAACGCCATGAGCACACGGCGCGCCGGTGTCACCGCCGGCGGCTGAAGACGTAGAAGCGATTCGGCTCGCCAACGACGTAGATATCGCCGCGTTCGTCCATAGCTACACCCTCGGCTTGGTCAATGCCGTCCACCAGCCCGTTGAGCCCGCCGAACAGACTGATGAAGCTGCGTGGCCGGCCCTGCAGATCGAGCTCGACCAGCAGTCGCGACTCGTCAGACAGCATCAGCGTATGCCCGGTGCGTGGATCGACAGCCACCGATGAGATGTCGCGCACCAACAATGGCTGATCCGGCAGCGACTTCAGGGCTCCGGCGAGCCCACCGTCATCCGGTATCGACAGCTCGAACAGACCCTGTGGGTCGCGCTCCTTGGATAGGAGCAGGCGCCGGGTGCGCGGGTTCCATGCCAGCCCCTCGAAGCCCTTGTTGCCGGCGCCCTCGAAGCCCAGGTCATAGCTGGCTATATCCGCGAGATTGACGCTCTCTACGTCCAGGGGCAATCGGAACACCGCGACCAGCCGCCGACGCTCATCGACGATGGCCATGCGTCCATCGTCCAGCGCCTCGACCGCTTCGGGATCGGAGAAGCCGATTAACCGAACACGCCGAAGCACCACGCCACCGGGGGAGAACTCGATCAGCTGCGGGTTCCGCCCCGTTACGGTAAACAGAGTGCCTGTCGCAGGGTTCCAGGTCAGCCCCGAGGTCTGGTCGTCGTCCAGCCCCACCAGTGTCGTCTCCAGGACCAGCTCGTAGTCTGGCAACCAGATGCTGGCCGCGCGCTGTTTGGCATTCACCGACTGCTCTTGCCAGTAGAGTTCCAGCTGATTGTCCCAATGCAACAGCGCACCCGCTATCGCGGCGGCGGCGACGCAGAAAGCAAGCAGGGTATAGAGAAACCAGTGCAGACGTGGACGACGAGAAGGCTTGGCTGACATGGAAGGCTGATCCGAAGCGAGGCACGGATTACAGCACGGGGATCAGACGGGCGATACTGGCAAAACGCAGCCGGAGGGGTGTTGCACCCATCCGGCCAGACGGTTCAGAGCACGCGGCTTTCGAAACGCGACAGCCCGACCAGCTCCAGCGTCAGTTGGTCACCCTGACCAAGCGGGCCTACGCCAGCGGGCGTGCCGGTCAACACCACGTCGCCCGGCTGCAGGTTGAAATGACCGGCGATGTGCTGCAGCAGCGGAAGAATGGCATTGAGCATCTGACTGCTGTTACCGTCCTGGCGCACCTCACCGTTGATCGTCAGACGAATGCCGATATCAGTCAGGTCGCTTACCGCATCCCCTGGCACGAAGGGCGCCAACACACAGGCGCCGTCGAAGCTCTTGGCAATTTCCCACGGATGACCCTTTTCCTTCAGCTTGGCCTGCACGTCACGCAAGGTCAGGTCCAGCGCCGGGGCGAAGCCGGAGATCGCATCGCGTACTTCTTCCTCGTTCGGCTTTCGCGACAGCGGCTTGCCGATCAGCACCGCGATCTCCGCCTCGTAATGCACCGCACCACGATCGCTCGGAACGCTGAAGCCGCCTTCCAGCGGCACCGTGCAGCTGCCGGCCTTGATGAACAGAAGCGGCTCGGTCGGCACCGGATTGTTCAATTCCTTGGCATGCTCGGCATAGTTGCGGCCGATGCAGACCACCTTGCCCAGCGGGTAATGAATCGGTGTGCCGTCGGTGTATTGATGCTTGTAGTTCATTGCGGATTCCTCAGGGAGCAGCAAGCTGGAAGCGAATGGCCAAGCGCAGGCTTCAGGCTTCAGGCTTCAGGCTTCAGGCTTCAGGCTTCAGGCTTCAGGCTTCAGGCTGAAAATTTTGCCCGGGTTCATGATGCCATTCGGGTCGAATGCCGCCTTGATCGCCTTCATGTAGCCGATCTCCGCCTCGGAGCGACTGTAGGTCAGGTAATCGCGCTTGGTCATGCCGACACCGTGTTCAGCGGAGATCGAGCCGTTGTATTTCTCGACTGTCTCGAACACCCATTTGTTGACCGCTGCGCACTTGTCGAAGAACTCTTCCTTGGCCAACGCCTCGGGCTTGAGAATGTTCAGGTGCAGGTTGCCGTCGCCGATGTGGCCGTACCAGAGCACCTCGAAATCAGGATAGTTGCGGGTGACGATGGCATCGATGTCAGCAAGGAAGGCCGGCACCTTTGAAACGGTCACGGAGATGTCGTTCTTGTAGGGCGTCCAGTGCGAGATGGTCTCGGAGATGTACTCGCGCAGCTTCCACAGGTTTTGCAGTTGCTGCTCGCTCTGACTCATCACGCCATCAACCACCCAGCCTTCGTTGACACAGTGCTCGAAGGTCGCCAGCGCCTGTTCGGCACGCTCCTCGGTGGTCGCTTCGAATTCCAGCAGCGCATAGAACGGCGTGCGCGTCTCGAACGGCGCCGGGATGTCGCCACGGCCGAGAATCTTGTCCAGGCATTTGTCGGAGAAGAACTCGAAGGCGGTCAGGTCCAGCTTGTCCTGGAAGGCATGTAGCACCGGCATGATCGATTCGAAGTCAGGCGTGCCCAGCACCATGGCGGTGAGGTTGGTCGGCTGACGCTCCAGGCGCATGGTCGCCTCGACCACGAAACCCAGCGTGCCTTCGGCGCCGATGAACAGCTGACGCAGGTCGTAGCCGGTGGCGTTCTTGATCAGGTCCTTGTTCAGCTCGAGCAGATCGCCCTTGCCGGTGACGACCTTCAGCCCGGCCACCCAGTTGCGGGTCATGCCGTAGCGAATCACCTTGATCCCGCCGGCATTGGTGCCGATGTTACCGCCGATCTGGCTCGAACCGGACGAGGCGAAATCCACCGGGTAGTAGAGGCCCTTGTCTTCGGCGAACTGCTGCAGCTGAGCGGTGATCACACCCGGCTGACAAACGACGGTGCGGTCCATCTCGTCGAAGGCGAGGATCTGGTTCATGTAATCGAAGGAGACCACCACCTCGCCACTAGCGGCGACCGCCGCGGCGGAGAGGCCGGTACGCCCGCCGGAGGGCACCAGGGCGACCTGGCGCTCGTTGGCCCAACGCACGATAGCCTGTACCTGCTCGACCGTTTTCGGAAATACGATAGCCGAGGGTGCCGGAGCGAATTGCTTGGTCCAGTCCTTGCCATAGGTATTCAGCGAATCGGCATCGGTCAGCACCTTGCCGGGCTCGACCAGGGTCTTCAGCTCGTCGATCAGGGCGGGATCGGTCATCTTGGGAACTCTCATTCGATTCATGGTCATCCTGAGTACGCTTCAGTTCAGGACATAGGGTGTTTCGAGGGGCCCGTATGCTAGCATACGCACCCTTTTGAAACGTGCCTCGGCAGACTCCCGACACCGCTGATACCGGGTCGGCCAGCCTTCGCTGGACACTTCGTCCTACCCTTCGGCCTTAAGGTTTAAATGCAGATGAGCCAGACCTCACTCGACAAGAGCAAGATCAAGTTCCTTCTTCTCGAAGGCGTTCACCAGAACGCTGTCGACACCCTCAAGGCCGCCGGCTACTCCAACATCGAGTACCTCAAGACCGCGCTGACCGATGCGGAGCTGAAGGAGAAGATCGCCGACGCCCATTTCATCGGCATCCGGTCGCGCACCCAGCTCACCGAGGGAGTCTTCGATGCCGCCAAGAAGCTGATCGCCGTCGGCTGTTTCTGCATCGGCACCAACCAGGTCGACCTCAACGCCGCCCGCGAGCGCGGTATCGCGGTGTTCAACGCGCCCTATTCCAATACCCGTTCGGTGGCCGAGCTGGTGCTCGCCGAAGCTATTCTGCTGCTGCGCGGCATCCCGGAGAAGAGCGCCTCCTGCCACCGCGGGGGCTGGATCAAGTCCGCCGCCAACTCCTTCGAGATTCGCGGCAAAAAGCTGGGCATTATCGGTTACGGCTCCATCGGCACCCAGCTGTCGGTACTGGCCGAAAGCCTCGGCATGCAGGTCTATTTCTATGACGTGGTGACCAAGCTGCCGCTGGGCAACGCCACGCAGATCGGCTCGCTGTACGAACTGCTGGGCATGTGCGACATCGTCTCCCTGCACGTGCCGGAACTGCCGTCTACCCAGTGGATGATCGGTGAGAAGGAAATCCGCGCGATGAAAAAGGGCGGCATCCTGATCAACGCCGCCCGCGGCACTGTGGTCGAGCTGGATCACCTGGCCGCAGCGATCAAGGACGAACACCTCATCGGCGCCGCGATCGACGTGTTCCCGGTCGAGCCGAAGTCCAACGAAGAAGAGTTCGAAAGCCCACTGCGTGGCCTGGATCGCGTGATCCTGACCCCGCACATCGGCGGCTCAACGGCCGAAGCACAGGCCAACATCGGCCTGGAAGTCGCCGAAAAGCTGGTCAAGTACAGCGACAACGGCACCTCGGTGTCCTCGGTCAACTTCCCGGAGGTGGCCCTGCCGTCGCACCCGGGCAAGCATCGCCTGCTGCACATCCACGAGAACATCCCCGGCGTGATGAGCGAAATCAACAAGGTGTTCGCCGACAACGGCATCA
The DNA here is from genome assembly GCF_047225135.1 of Pseudomonas sp. YJ42. Lineage (NCBI taxonomy): Bacteria > Pseudomonadati > Pseudomonadota > Gammaproteobacteria > Pseudomonadales > Pseudomonadaceae > Pseudomonas > Pseudomonas sp. YJ42. The sequence goes on from NZ_CP178378.1 coordinate 2,588,795, forward strand.
ACATCTGCGGCCAGTTCCTGCAAACCAACGAGCGCGTCGGCTACGTGGTGATCGACGTCGATGCGGAATATTCGGATCTGGCCCTGGAAAAGCTCCAGCAAGTCAACGGCACCATCCGCAGCCGCGTCTTGTTCTAAGCGGAACGCCAACGGAAAAAGGGAGGCTTCGGCCTCCCTTTTTATTACCAGCTGTTCTGCTATCAGCTGGCTGGCGCAGATTTGGTGCCGGCACCAGTGCCGCGGGGTTCGGGCCGTTCCGAGGGGGACCGACGCTCGATGGGCTCCACCGGTGGCATTGCGGGCGGCGCATCGAGAGTCGGCGGGCGTGGCTGGCTCGGGGTGTCGTCCTGAGGCTCGATGACATCCTGTCGCGGCTCGCGATTGTCCAACGGATGCTCGCGGCTTTTTTCCGGCAGGGTCGGGCCGGTGCCGGTTGCCAACACGGCAGATGCCAATACCAGGCCCGCAACCAAGATCGGAAGACGCAGATCCATGGCTCACCTCCTGAAAATAAGGCAGCTTGGGCGCCTCGCGTCAGTGGAACAGGTCGCCAGTCATCAGCGCTGCCTGAAAGCGAAAAAGCCCCGACCAGTGGCCGGGGCTTTGATCTAGCTGCACCGCATCAGTTGCCCGTGCCACCAGAGCTGCCAGTGCCGGAACCAGTTCCCGTACCGGTTGCACTGTTTCCAGTACCCGTGGTGTTGCCCACGCTGGTACCGGTGCCAGTGCCGGGCCCTGCTTCGGCTCCGGACTCGGTGGTAGTACCTGCACCGGTCGTCATGCCCGAGCGGTTGGTGTCGTCGGTGGTTTTGCCATCCATCGACTCCTGCATGGTTTCGCTGCTGGTGGCACCGTCGTTGTCAGCTGTGCCCGCTGCGAAGACACCCGTGGACATCAGACCCGCCAGAGTTAAAGCAGCTATTTTTGACATTTGCATGTTCGCTCTCCTCATTCCATGGGTTACATCTATTCGAGCATCCGGCTACCGCAGGGGTTGCATCGGAGGCCATGGAATTTCTGCCTCGACCGGTCCAAACGGCCGTGTCAGCTGCCCTCAGCACGCCTACCGTTCGTCGTCAAATTACGGCCACGACCGCTCGTCGCCCCCAATATCGCCTTGGAGAACCCTCCACGCTCGCTTCAGCGCAGCAGTTGCCACAACGAAATGCCCACGCCAGCCATGCTTTCTCCAGCAACCAGCCCGGCTGCGGCCACGATCACGAATCGTTCGGCGAGGCTGCCCCAACGCGCGGCGAACAGCCAAGCCAATAGCGAGCCGAACGCCATCATCAGCGAAATCGACGCGGGGATGATGAAGGCCAGCCCCAGCGCCGCGGAACTCGGCAACCAACGCAGCCTTGAGATGGGCAACAGCCCTTCCAGTGCTCCGAGCACGGAACCGATCAGCGCGCCGACCGCCATCGCCCAGCGTATGTCGGTGCCGATCGAGTCCATTCCGGCGGTAAGGGTTTCGGCCACGGCCTTCCAGGTAGCTACCGCAGGCGCGGGCCATTCGGTGGTGATCAACATCGCCTGTGGATCAGGGATCAGCAGCTGGTAGACGGTTACCCCGACCAGACTGCCAACCAGAATCCCCAAGCATTGCGCAACGGCCTGGCGCGACGGCGCCGCGCCGATGGCATGGCCTACCTTGAAGTCGTTGAGCAGATCTGTGCACTGCCCTGCCGCACCGCCAGCAGTGTTGGCACTCATCAGATTGATTGCCACCTGGCCGGGCGCATCACACCAAAGCTCAGTTGCGACAACTGACCGATGGCGCCGATCGGAGGAATGCCTGTGCTCCCCACTACCCGCGCCGCCACCATGGCCAGCAGGACGGCCAGCGGAATGGACAATGCCGCCATCAGCAAATGGATATCGAACAGCATGATTTGCATGGCTACCACCAACAGCGCGGCTGATGCCAGGCCAAGCAGTGGCACTTTATCGGGTCGAGTCAGCTTCACTCGCCGTGTCGAATCTTCCCGGTGCGCTTGCAGCGTGCGCAAGCCAAGCGATGTCAAAGTAGCGCACACCATCAGGCTCACACCCGGCCAGAGCAACCATTCGATCAACAACGCGAACTGTGGGCCGCTGGCATTCGCCGGCATCGCCACCAGTCCTTCGGCGATCAACCAGGGCGAGAGCATTCCCCAGGCCAATACGGAGCCGAGCAACAGCGATAACCCGACCCGCAGCCCGATGATCCCCCCGAAGCCCAGCAGCAGCAGTGATGGCTCGAGGCTGAACGTCAACCGCTCCAGCTGGGGTCCCGGTGCCCAGCGCGGCAACGACCACAGCAGGCTGTCGACCAGTTTGCTCACCGCCGCCAGCAATGCGGCGACACTGAGCACCAGCAGACGTCTCGTCGCTTCGGCGCCGTGGCTATAGATCTGCTGCATGGTCGCCAACGTTGCCATCCCCTCGGGGAACCGCAAACCACCTTCAACGATCAGCGATGGCCGTAGATACCAGGCCACCCAGATGCCAAGGAAGCTCACCGAGAACACCCAGGCCATCAACGGCAACGTGTCCAGTTGCTGACCGGTGATCATCGTGTAAGCGGGTATCGGCGCCACCAGCCCGCTGGAGATGATCGAGGCCGCGGACGAAGCGGCGGTCTGGTTGATATTACTCTCCTGCAGCGACCAGGCCGGTCGCCGCATGGCTCGCGCCAGGCTCTGCCAGAAGGCGAAGCCGATCAGCAACGCGATGATCGACATGTTGAAAGACCAGCCGATCTTGAGTCCCGAATAGACGTTCGATGGTGTCAGCAGGGCGCCGAGCAGCAGGCCCGTAAGCAATGCACGGAGAGTCAGTTCGCGTGGGGTTTCGCTCATGCCGGCTCCATCGAATGGGTGATTGACTCACCTTAGCCCATCCAGTCCCCCCGACCGCCTAAACAACCACTCGTCGGTTTGTCTTCGCGCCAGCGCAGATCGACCCTCAATCGCAGCGTAAACGCTGAACTTCATCATTTTACGTCGGTCGTTTAGTAACTTTTCTACGCGGTATAACGGCACCCAAACCAAGGATTGAACATGGACGAAGCGGATCTCACCCACCAGGAACGTAACCGGCCCACCGTCACCCTGCTTACCGGCAACGAACTGCTGGGGCTTTTTTTCAAACATTTTCTTGGCGAACAGGCTCAGTTGGACGTGGCGCTGGCCGGGCTCGAAAAGACCGCCAGAGAGACCACCGATCTCTATCTGGTCGACGCGGGCAATAGCCAGACCGAGCAACTCTCGGCGCTGCTCGATCGGCTCGATGAGCAGACGCCCGTAGCGCTGGTGAATATCGCACCCGAACAGGCCGAGCACCTGGTGGACAAGCACCCCGGCATTCGCGGTGTGTTCTACAGCCATGCTACCCGCGAACATCTGCTCGATGGCATTCAGGTACTGCTCGATGGTGGCGACTGGTTGCCACGAGTACTGACCGAGCGCCTGCTCGGTCAATGGCGGCGCATGCGCCAGCTGGCCGGTAGCAAACCGTCGCTGACCCTACGCGAGCGCGAGATTCTCAGCCTCGCCGGCAAGGGACTATCCAACGCGGAAATTGCCGAGCAGCTGTGCCTGAGTCCGCACACTATCAAGAGCCATATTCACAACCTGCTGCGCAAGATCGGCGCCTCCAACCGTGCCGAAGCGGCCTTCCTGCTGCGCGGCAGGCTGGACTGGTCCGAGTCGTGCCACGCCTGACGCTCGGCCTGCTCCTGTGCCTGCTGCTCAGCCCGCTACAGGCGCAGGAGGAGGAGCCGCAGGAACAGGCGGAAGCCGAGGCGGAGCTGAGCGGCCTGATTATCGATAACACGATCACCCGCTTCGGCCATGACTTTCACCGTTACCTGAGCTTCCAGCTGCAAGACGCCAGTGAGCTCGAAAACGACCTGGTGATTCGTGAACGCCCCTCGGCGCGCTGGGGCAGCCTGGTCTGGGTGGAGTACGGCCAGCGCACCGTTTATCGCCGATTCCTGCAGCCCAACGTTGCGGAGATCGAGTCGATCGCCGAGCAGGCGGCACAACTCGTGTTGGAAGAGATCAACCGCAGCAAACTGCAGAATCTGCTCCAAGACACGTTCGACATGGATCGCGATGAACTCTGAACTGACAGAAGGATTAATCCGTCCCACTCATCGCGCAACGGCTGCTTTGAACCGTTCGATGGATGTTCACCGCTTCGTGTTCAGTCAAGAATCCGAGCAATCTTTCGAGGTGCCCGCATGGATCGTTTAGCCTTGTTTCGCCGCGGCTTGCTTGCCGCCCTGCTGCTTACTGGCCACGCCTCGCTTCATGCAGCCGACCTGCTGGACAATGGCGATCTCGCCGAGGGCTCGCTCAGCCTGGAAAACCCGGCAGCACTTACGCTTCAGCTGCCCGCCGGCCAGGCCGCCCAAGTACTGCAGCAAGGCAACGACAATCTGGCCGATCTCAGGCAGATCGGCGGACACCAACTGGCCAGCATTGTCCAACAGGGCAGCGATCAGCAGGCCTTCATTCTTCAGCAAGGCGAAAACCAGCTCGCCAGCATCCTCCAGATCGGCCAGGGCAACCTGGCCGACATCACCCAGATCGGCAGCGACAACCAAGCCGCAATCGCCCAAGTCGGTTCCAACAACAACGCCAGCATCGAACAAGTGGGCAGTGGCCTGAGCAGCAGCGTCATTCAATACGGAAGCGGTCAGCAGATTCAGATCGTCCAACACTAGAACAAAGGGAATTTCCATGCGCAGCCGCCTGCCACTCGTTGCACTCGCCCTCCTGCTGGCTGCTACCAGCGAACTCCATGCTGACAACAGCGCACATATCGATCAGACCGGCACGGATAACTCCGCCATCGTCGATCAGACCGGTTCGCTCAACGAAGCGCTGATCAGGCAGAACGGCACGAGCAATACCGGCACGATCTACCAGCTCGAGGCCGGCGAGTCGAACCAAGCCGCTATCGTGCAGCTCGGCAGCGACAACGATGCGTCCATCTATCAGGGGCCTGAAAGTCACTTCGCCAGTGCCAGCGTGTATCAGCAAGGCACAGGTAACCGCGCCGAGGTCGAGCAAACCTGGTATGCCAACGAGCTGCAGATCAGCAGCATCGGCGACGGTAATTACGTATCCGGCGTCCAACAAGGATTCGCTCAGGCCGAAGCGCGTCAGATCGGTAACGACAATTCGGTGACATTTACCCAAGACGGCATCTACCACGGCACCCAGCTGGCCGTTTACCAGGTCGGTGACGAAAACCGGGCTACCATCGACCAGGGCGACGCTGGCCACCTGACACTCGCCCAAAATGGCAATCGGAACAGTGCGCAGATCAGCCAGAACACGCTGTTCGGCGAGGTCATGTTCAATCAGGCGGGCGACGATAACCTGCTGGTCATCGAACAAAGCGGGCGAGGCCATGATTTCAGGGGTTCAACGACCGGGAATGGCAATAGCGTCGAACTGGTGCAATGGTTCGATGGCAACCAGGCAAGCGTCGTACAGAACGGCGACGGCAACCTGGCCGATGTCCGCCAACTGGCCGAATACAACGAAGCCCGCGTCAGCCAGATCGGGACGGCGAACGAGGCGGCAATCATTCAGAGCGCCGCGGGCATGCACGCCGTGATCCAGCAGTCGGGCAGCGGCAACCAAGCCACCATCGTTCAGCAATAAGCCGCATTGGCTGAACCGCGGGTCGTCCATCCATGCTTACGCTCACCCTGGCGACCTTGATGCTCACAGCCGCCGCGCCGGTCCAGGCGCATCTGGAGCTGAGCCCTGACGACGATCGGCTTCGGTTGCGATTGTGCTTCAGCAGCTCGGAACCCCGCCCACTCACCTACCATCTCGAAGTGCGTACTAGCGGGCGTGCCGGTACCAGCCGCAGCCGCCAATCAGGCGAGCTTGTCAGCGGACCCGTGGCGCAATGTCCACTGAATAATCGTCTCGGTTTATCAGACGATAGTCGAATCGAGGCGACGCTGACCTGGTCCGTCGATGGCGAAGAACAGCCACCGCTGCACCAGGCCTACCCATCGACTCAACCGACCGGCCCGGCACCTCCTGAACCGGCCCCGACGCCGATCGAACAACCGCAGGCACCTGACGAATTGTTCGTCGACACCGACTCACGCCTGCGATAGCCGCAGCGACTCGTTGCGCGTGAGACGGCGTCCGACCTCGATGCCCTTCAACTCGACGTAGTGGTACGTCAAGGTCGATACCGCCAGCACCATCGCCAACTCCAGCAGCGTCAGCAAATCATCAATTAGCAGGCTACCCGAACTGATATATCGCATGATCTGGTCGCTGTCCGGTTGATGCAGGATGACCGTGTAGTCTGCTCCGGTGAGTTTGGACAACACCACCGCGGCGCTGGTGAAGGCAAAGATTACCGCCGCGTGGGTCAGGTAGATGGAAAAGGACAACTCTCCCAGGCGGGCGAAACCACGCCGCTGCAGCAATTGCGACACCGCGCCGCGCTCATGGGCAAATACCAGCACCACCAGGCAGAACAGCAAACTGGCGATGATGCCCTGATGCGGTGCCTCGTGGGTGAGCGTGCGGTATACAAGCAGCAGGCAGAGCAACTCAAGCACGCTGAAGAATAGCCGGTCGTCCAGACGACTGATCGCCGGCTCCAGACGTCGATAGAGCCGATAGGTCAGGGCGCCGGCGAAGAAGCACGAAGCGCCACGCCAGATGAATGGCTTGATCACATCCAGCTCGACATACAGGGCCGCGAAGGACACCAGCGTGGCCAACGCCAGTATCTGCCCGCAGTAACGTGGAGCGCACAACAGCACCAAGCCCAGCAGCATGTACAGGTAGTATTCGATGCTGATGCTCCACGCTGGGGTATTGAACGAGAGGCTATTGAAATTGCTGATCCAGCTTTGCAGCAGCAAGGCATTGGGCAGGATTTCGCTCGGGGCGGTCTTGCCGCTGAACGCCGGGTCGTTGAACGAGAATCCATGGTGCTCGGCCCAGAGCTTGCCGAACTCCAAGCCAATGAAGACGACCAGCATCAGGAGATGCAGCGGATACAGGCGGAATGTCCGGCTGATGACGAAGCGTTTCAGCATCGGTGGGTCGAACTCGCGGGTACCGTACGCATGGAACATGACGAAACCACTGAGCACGAAGAAGAACTCGACGAATAAATCAGCGTGCCGAAAGAAGCTGAGCTCGGAGAAGCTCAGCAGAATCTGGGTATGGAACAACACCACCGCAACGGCACAAACACCACGAAAGCTATCCAATGCGACAAAGCGCTTCATTCCTTCACCTTTCTCGACGTCGAGACATACCGCTGCACTATGCTTGTGCAGGCTTCCTAGCCAACGAAATAAACGCCGGAAACTTCCGAGCCAGACTGAGATCAATTGGCCATCAAAAGAGTTCCGGGTTTTCGATAGCGAGCTGCGGATTTTCCGAAAGGCTCAGGCTGGACGCCGGCACGGTTTACCCGTACGGTCCATAACCGGTTCTTACATCATGCGCGCCCATGGCGACCGCAATGATCAAAGCTATCGCCGCTATGCCAATGGCTACGAACCCTCGATAGATGTCTGGCTGCGCTGGATGCCGCGCCTCAAGCCCCTCGCTTGGTTCGGCAGGCTAGTGGTGGGCTGCTCGTGATCAGCTGAGCCTGGATGTCGAACGCGACGAGTCCGCGATCGTTATCAGCCTTAATGCCATCGAGCCCATCGACGGCATCAGCTTGCAACTGCCGACGGAGGCGAAGGTCCGCAACGTCCATCAGATCGGCAGCCTGCTCGAAGGCAATCGAATGATCAAACATCTGCCAGCAGGGACCACCATCCGCCTCGATTGAACGTCTGCTCGCACAGCGAGCGCTTAGCACGGCGATCGTTATGGTTGCCGCTGCCATCCATCGCTTGCCCGGAACCGGAAGCGGCGATATGGCTTCTACCGAGCCAACCCACATCACCGCTATCCGAGGAGATCCCGATGCGCATTGCTCTCAAACCCGTGCACGAACAAGTCATCGTCATTACCGGAGCCTCGAGCGGGATCGGCTTGGCCACCGCCCGCCTCGCCGTCGAGCAAGGTGCCCGCGTCGTGCTGGTCGCACGCAACGAAATGACCTTGGCGGATATCGAGCGCGACCTCAATGCGAGCGACCGCGTGTTGCACGTGATGGCCGATGTGGGTGATCGCACGCAGCTCGAACGCGTCGCCAGCGAGACCATTGCCCGTTTTGGCGGTTTCGACACCTGGATCAACAACGCCGGCAGCTCGGTCTGGGGACGCTTCGACGAGGTCAGCGACGCCGATCACCAGCAGGTCATGCAGACCAACTTCTGGGGCACCCACTACGGCTCCTCGATCGCGGTGAAGCATCTGCGCGACAAGGGCGGTGCGCTGATCAACATCGGCAGTGTCGAGTCCGCCAATGCTCTGCCGTTTCATAGCAGTTATAGCGCCAGCAAGCACGCGATCAAGGCCATGACAGACGTGTTGCGGGTCGAGCTGCAGAAATCCGGCACACCGATATCTGTGACCCTGGTTCGGCCCTCCTCCACAGATACGATGTTCATCGATCACTCGAAGAATTACCTCCCCAGCGCCCCGGTCTTTCCACCGCCGGTCTATGCGCCAGAGGTGGTTGCCCGGGCGATTCTGCATGCAGCCGAGCACCCGCAACGCGACGTCTATATCGGCAATGCCAAATTGTTGTCGAGGCTGGCCCAGAATGCGCCGCGACTGGCCGACTGGGTCAACCGCACCTTCGTTTACGACGCCCTTCAGAGCGACCGCCCGGACCGCCACCGCGACGGCGCGCTGTACGCCGGCGACGTCGGTCGAGCGGGTGACGGCAAGGCCAGCGGAGACTATCCCGGCAGAGTGCTGACGCGCAGCCTCTATACCCGCGCCACGCAACACCCGGTGGCAACCACGGCGGCCGTGGCGGTAGGCGCCGCCGCATTGGTCGCCTTGCTAGGGCGCCGCAGCCGCTGATCAATTGGACGGCGCCGCGCCCGCTGCGCCGTTTTTCTCGGTCGTTCAGCTCAGGTTCAGCCAGGGTTCAGGCGCGGTTCAGGGGGTCGCAAGCAGGATGGATACGTGACTTATCCATGCCTGCAAAGGAGCGACACATGAACAAACTGCATACCCTGGCCATCGCCACCAGCCTGAGCCTGTTCACCCTTGGCGCCCACGCCGCCGATAACTTCGCCGGTCTCACCTGGGGCGAGAGCACGGTCAATGTCGACCGTTCCAGCACTTTGAAACAGAACATGGGCCCGGATCGCTTCGATGACATCATCAAGAACAGCGGCACCTGGGGTGTCCGTGCCGGTCAGATGACCGACGAAGCGCGCTACTATGCCACCTACGAAAACGTCTCCGACGACTACGGCAGCTCGCTCAAGCTGCGCCAGCAGAACCTGATCGGCAGCTACGACCTGTTTCTGCCGGTAGGCGATACCACCCGCCTGTTCGGCGGTGCCAGTGCCGGTGTGACCAAGCTTGAGAACGAGTCCAGCGGTTACCGCCGCGACAGCGACATCGGTTACCTGGTCGGCTTGCAAGCCGGCGTGCTGCAGCAGGTCGGTAGTAACGCGTCAATCGAGGCCGGCTACCGCTACCTGCGCAGCAATGCCGGCACCGAGGTGTCCGAGCGTGGCGTTGGCAAGGTCGGGTCGATCGATGTGCACAGCAGCAAGCAGGCCTACCTCGGCGTGAATTATCACTTCTAAGCCGCACGGTTTGCCTCAAGAAGAGCCACGGCCGGGATCGTCCCGGCCGTTTTCATGACGGGAGTAATCAATGAAAGTGCTGGTGGTGGAAGACGAGGCGCTGCTGCGCCACCACCTACTGACTCGCCTGAGCGAAAGCGGCCATATCGTCGATGCGGTGGCCAATGCCGAAGAGGCGCTGTATCAGACCCGCGAATACAACCATGATCTGGCGATAGTTGATCTCGGGCTGCCTGATATCAGCGGGTTAGACCTGATCCGGCAGCTGCGAAGCAATGGTGAGCGCTTCCCCATCCTCATCCTCACCGCGCGCGGCAACTGGCAGGACAAGGTCGAAGGACTCGCCGCCGGCGCCGACGATTACGTGGTCAAACCCTTCCAGTTCGAGGAGCTCGAGGCACGGCTCAACGCGCTGCTGCGTCGCTCGTCCGGCTTTACCCAGGCCAGCATCGAGGCTGGCCCGCTGAGGCTCGACCTCAACCGCAAGCAGGCGCTGGTCAACGACGAGCCGCTGGCACTGACCGCCTTCGAGTACCGCATTCTTGAATACCTGATGCGCCACCAGCAGCAGGTAGTCGCGAAAGAGCGACTGATGGAGCAGCTCTACCCGGACGACAACGAGCGCGATGCCAATGTCATCGAAGTGCTGGTCGGTCGTTTGCGCCGCAAGCTGGAAGCCCACGGCGGACTGAAACCGATCGATACCGTGCGCGGACTGGGTTATCTGTTTACCGAGCGCTGCCGGTGAGTCGGCGCTGGCGCCGCTGGCGGGTGTTGGCGCGTACCTCCCGTCGAGGCAGCCTGTCGCTGCGCCTGCGGCTCATGCTCGGCGCCACCTGCTTGGCCATTCTGTTCATGCTGGCCCTGCTTCCGGTGTTGCAAGCGGCATTTAGCCTCGCCTTCGAACGCGTCATCGAGGAGCGTCTGGCTGCCGATGCCAATACCCTGATTACCGCATCGCACCTGGAGAATGGACGTTTGGTGATGCCCGATCGGCTGCCGGACGAGGAATTCAACCTGCCGAACGCCAAGCTGCTCGGTTACATCTTCGACCCGCAAGGCAAGCGGCTCTGGCAGTCGCGCTCGGCCGAGGACGAAAGCATCGACTACCAGCCGCGCCCGGGCGGCGACCTCACGGAGTTCAAACGGGTACGAGACGCCGATGGCCTCGAGTACTTCGTCTACGACGTCGAGCTGCGATTGACCGATGAGCCGCGCCAGGCGTTCAGCTTCGTCACCATGCAGCCCACCAGCGAATACCGCAGCCTGTTCGAGGAATTCCGCCAACAGCTCTATCTGTGGCTGGGCGGCGGCTTACTGGTGTTGCTGACGCTGCTCTGGCTGGGCCTGACCTGGGGCTTCCGTTCGTTGAGGCGACTGAGCCACGAATTGGATCAGGTCGAGTCCGGCCGGCTGGACAGACTCAGCGAACAGCATCCAAAAGAATTGCTGCGTCTGACCCGGTCACTGAACAGACTGCTCGTCGGCGAGCGCCGCCAGCGTGAGCAGTACCGCAACTCGCTCGGCGATCTGGCGCACAGCCTGAAAACCCCGCTGACCGTGCTGCAGAGCGTGGGCGAGGTGATGAGCGCGCAGCCGGGCAATCGCGAGCAAGCCCGCGTCATGCATGCGCAGATCGAGCGAATGAGCCAACAGATCGGCTATCAGCTGCAACGTGCGAGCCTGGGCCAGAGCGGCCTGGTGCGTCACCGAGTCCCTCTGCATCCGCTGCTGGTACGGCTGTGCGGCACGCTGGACAAGGTCTACCAGGACAAGCGGGTGCAGATCGACCTGCAGCTGCCGCAGGATGCGACCCTACCGCTGGAGCAGGGTGCATTGATGGAACTGCTCGGCAATCTGCTCGAAAACGCCTACCGCCTCTGCCTGTATCAGGTGCGCGTCAGCTTGAAGCAGGACGCTGATCGGCTGTGGCTGAGCATCGAAGACGACGGCCCAGGCGTGCCGGTCGATCAACGCGCACGTATCCTGCGTCGCGGCGAACGTCTGGATGCCCAGCACCCCGGTCAGGGTATCGGCCTGGCGGTGGTCAAGGACATTCTCGACAGCTATGGCGGTGAGCTCCGGCTCGACGATTCCAGCCTGGGCGGCGCTGCGTTCAGGCTTAGTCTGCCTATCGACTGATTTGCCGAAGCGCATGCGGTGGCTGCCCGTCGCCAGTGGCTGCTACAGTAGAACCACCGCCGCGCAACGGATGATCGAAATGTCATTGAGCGACAATAAAAAGCTGGTTCGCAAACACATCGAGCTGTCCTGGAACCGCGGCCACATGGCCCTCGCCGAGCAGTTCCACAGCAAGGACTTTCTCTACAAGAGCTCGTTCGTTGGCCATCCCCTGAGCAGCGCCGAGTTCGCCGCGATGATCATGCAGATCCGCACCGCCATGCCCGATCTCGAAGTGGTGATAGAGGACTGCATCGCCGAGGACGACAAAGTGGTCACCTGGAGCACGCTGATCGGCACCATCGAGAATCCAGCCCTGGGATATCCGCCCAGCGACAAGGTCTTGAGCATCTCGGCCATGGCGTTCTGGACCCTGACACCGAGCGGGCAGATTCGCGACATCTGCACCATGTTCGACATGGAAAGCTTCCGCTCTCAGCTCGGACTGCCGACACGCACCTACGCTGAAAAAGCCCTGCCCTGACTGACACGGTCAGCCACAACCCGACGCTTTATCCCCTTCGTGGCAGTCTTCGCCTCGGTTTCGCGATCCGCTTCCGGTTCGCATGCATAGCCGCTATAAACCTCTCTCGCCTAATTAAAAGAAACGTACACAGCGCAATTATCAGTTAATTCGGCCACTCGTTTAACTATCGCCTCGATCGATTTATATAATTAGCCGAATCGATATATATAAAGATCAATCGACTTATCACGACTGTCGATGTTCACTATTGATACGCTCGCGTTTGCCCATGTAGTTCTCGCCCGTAGCATAGGCCCGTACCTAGCTCCTACCGAGGACAACTTATGAAAACGTTACTTGCAAGTTTGATTCTGGCGAGCGCCGCCTCCACCGCCTTCGCTGTTCCGCCGAGCCATCCGCAACCCCTGCTGGGTGAAGCTCATGACAGCGACACCGTGCGCCAGCATGTTGAGAGCGATCGCACGTTGGTGGAAAACGGCTCCGAACGCACGCCGCTAAGGCAACAACTGGCAGAAGATGGCTTTGATCTTACCCCACTTGGTGAACAGCTTGCCGAGGACGGTTTCGATCTGACTCCACACGCCGATCGATTGGCGGACGATGGTTTCGACCGTACGCCGCTGGGTCAGCTGCTTGCAGAAGATGGCAGTGACCGAACCCACTTGGGACGGACATGAAACAAACGATTCACTCAAGGCGCCGTTGGCGCCTTTTTTATTGCGGATGCGTTATTAACATTTTGAAACGCATAATTACTTTAGGGTTATAGAGTTTAGAGCCATAGGAATATGCAACTAACGTAGCGGCAGCGAAACATAGTATCGGCCTAACAACGAATGTTGCCTTCAGCAAGTTTGTCACATTATGAAAAAAGGATGCTCATCATCCCCCGTATAGTGAGAAGACTCACCACAACCATCCCAACCACAGCAGCGCCATCAGCAACCAGGCGCTGATGGCGAGCGTGCCGGTATTCCACAAGCGGTTCCAGCGTCGCTCCCGCCGCCGCCAACGGGGCCGATCCGGGTTCGCGTTCGGCACCACCAAGGGCGGCCGTTGCAGCAGCCGCTTGAGCCATAGCGATAACCAGAGCGTCAGCTTCGGACCGGCAGCCAGCCGTGACGGGACGTTCCAGCCGAGCCGCAACGCCAGCATCGCCAACGTGAGCGCCAACAGCAGCGGCCACAGCGCAGACCAGACGCCGCTTGGATAAACGCCATGCAACATGGGCGCACGCAAGGCGGGCCAGAACCAGGGCAGCAGCAGCGCCAGGCCGCTCAGCAGTGCCCAGGGCAACAGCTGCGCCAACGGCGGCCGCGACGGCGGCGCATCTGCTGCATCTCGGCGCAGTAGCCACAGGGCGCGCGTCAGCAATAGAGCGGTGGTCAGGCTGCTGAGGCTCAACCAGGGCAGCCAGGCCTCGAACGAACCGCCGTGCCAGGCCTCCTTCAGTGCCGTCTTCACCGCCCCGCCACTGGTCAAGGGCAGCCCGATGATCGCCAGTGCCGGTACGGCCAGCAGCAGCCAGCCGGTACGGGGCAGCCGTCCGGCATGGATCAGGCCGGCCGCGAGAAACAACGCCCCCTTGGCCAGCCCATGGTGCACGCCGTAGAGAACCAGCACGACAGTCAGCGCCTGCACTTGCTGCGGGTGGCGCCAAACCAGCGCCAGCAGCATCAGCAGATAGCCCATCTGGCTGACCGAGGAATAGGCCAGAACCGCCTTGGCTTTACCTGCACAGAGGCCCAGCAGTGCTGGGTAGAGGGCGCCGAAAATAGCGACGGCAAGCAGCCCGTCGGCCCAACCGGACAGCAACGGATCCGCTTCCGGCAAACAGCGCCAGAGGCCGAGAAAGCCCGCCTTGAGCATTGCCCCGGAGAGCACCGCACTGGCCGGTGCCGGCGCCGCCGGGTGCGCCAGCGGCAGCCACACGTGCAGCGGCCAGAACCCGGCTTTCAGCCCGAGGCCGATCAGCAACAGCAGTAGCGTCAGACCATCAATCGGCAGTGTCCGCCAGGCGGCAAAGGCAAAGTCGCCATCGGCGGCATGGCTGCGCAGCATCAGCCCTGCCAACAGTGCCATCTCGCCACAGATCGCCAGTTGCAGGTACAGCCGTCCGGCACGGCGCGGACCCGGGCCGCCCTGATGCACGATCAATCCGTAAGCGGAAAGGCTCATGGCGCTGAAACCGAGATAGAAGCTCAGCGCATCGGTGGCGATGATCAGCAGTAGGTTGCCGGACAGCGCCAGCAGCCAGAACGTCCAGAAACGCATTCGCTTGGGGTCGTCCCGCTGACTGCTGACGGCAAATACCCCGGCGCATCCCCAGAGTAGCGCTGTGAAGCCCAGCCAGGCGCGGCTCAGCTCATCATCCGCCCCCCAGCGTACGCCTTCCCAGAGCATTGGCAGATCCAGCGTCGGCATCGGCCAGACGACCATCGCCAGCGCCGGCCCACAACCGAGCCAGAGCCAGCCGAGGGCCCGCTCGCGCCAGATCAGCAGGCCCAAGCCGACCAGCAATGGAACCAGCGGGACGAGGAGCCACAGCCAGGAACTCATATGTCGAACTCCCGCCGGACGATCAGCTGCGCCCAGCCCAGCGGGCTTAGCGCGGTGCCGGCAAGCAACCCGACCACCACCGACAGCGCTGCGGTGAACAACGCCGGCAGCAACAACATCCAATGCGTTTCCCAGCGCTCCTCGCGCCAGTTGTCTTCATGCCAGTCGGCCGGGGCGGCAAACCAGCCGCGCCACAGCAGCGGTAGGAAATAGCCGGCATTGAGCAGCGCCGAGCCCATCAGCACCAGCAGCACCCAGTCCTGGCCGACCTCCAGTGCGCCCATCCCCAGCGCCCACTTGCTGACGAAACCGGCAATCGGCGGAATGCCGATCATACCCAGGGCGCCGATGCTGAAGGCGGTCATGGTCAGCGGCATGCGTCGGCCCACGCCATCCATCTCGCGGATGCGGTGAATCCCCAAGGTTTCGGCGAAATTGCCGGCGCAGTAGAAGAGCGTCACCTTCATCAGGCCCTGATGCACCAGATGCACCAGGCCACCGACCGCCGCAATCGGCCCGAGCAGCGCTACGCCAAGGGTCACGTAAGACACCTGGCTGATGGTCGAGTACGCCAGGCGTTTCTTCAGTTCCTGCTGCTGCAATGCCCGCCACGAGCCGTAGAGGATGGTCGCCGCGGCCAGCCAGAGCAGCGGCCCGGCCATGTCCAGTTTTAACAGCGCCTCGGCGCCGAACACGTCATAGACCACCCGGACGATACCGAAAGCGCCGGCCTTGACGACCGCCACTGCATGCAGCAACGCGCTGACCGGCGCGGGCGCCACCATCGCCTGCGGTAGCCAGCCATGTAGCGGAATCAGCGCCGCCTTGACGCCGAGCCCGGCGACCAACAGGACAAAGGCGACGCGCAGCGTTAGACCGTGCTCGCCCACCGCCTGCAGGAGATAGCCGCCGGGCTGGAAATCCTGTCCACCGGCCAGCCCATGCAGCAGCGCCACACCCATCAGCACCAGCGCACCGCCGCCCACCGTGTAGGCCAGATAGACCCGCCCGGCGCGCAGCGCTTCGGGCGTGCCGCGATGCACCACCAGCGGGAAGGTGGCCAGCGTCAGCATCTCGTAGAACAGCAGGAAGCTGACCAGATTTCCCGCGAGCGCCAGCCCCACGGTGGCACTGACGCAGAGGCTGAAGTAGCCGAAGAAGCGCGAGCGCAGCGGTGACTTTTCCAGATAGCCGATGGCGTAGACGGTGGTCGCCATCCACAGCACCGAGGACAGCGCAACGAACAGCAGCGACAGCGCATCGCCTTGCAACACCAGCGGCGCGCCGGGCAGGAACGGCAGACTGAAGCGAAACTCCAGGCCGCGACTGACCCCGTAAATCATCGCTCCCACCAGCACCAGTTTGACGCCGACTCCGCACAGGTTGAGCGCCACTCGGGTCCGCTGTTGGTCTTCGCGCAGGGTGAATATCAGCAGTCCCGGCAGCAATGAGCTGAGCACGATCGTCAACGGCAGCCAGTTGGTCCAGCTCATCGCGCCACCCCACCAAGCCAGAGCAGCAGCGGTTCGCTGATGAGCGCCAGGCTCAGCACCAGCAGGGCCGGCAGCATGGCCAGCCATTGCGCCAGGCGGTCCGGCACGACACTCGGCGGATTCGGCTTGGCGCGATCGAACCCCAGCGCCACCACGCGAAACACGTAAGCGGCCGACATCAGCGTGCCGAGCAGTACGCCAAAGGCCCAGGGCCAGTGCTGCGGTTGCTCGAACAGCGGCTGCAGCAACAGCCATTTGGCGAGAAATCCGCCGCTGGGGGGCAAGCCGATCAGGCTGGCGCCGGCCACCGCGAAAGCCGCCATGGCCACCGGCATGTTCTGACTGGCGCCCTTCAGCGCGCGCACCCGACGTGTGCCGAGCACCCGCTGCAACTCACCCGCGGCAAGAAACATCGAGACCTTGGCCAGGCCGTGGGCAAGGATGAACAGCCACAGCGCCGCCGTCATGCGCGGCTCCTGCCACCGCAACAACAGTCCCAGCGCCAGCAACGCATAGCCCAGCTGCGCGACGGTCGAATAAGCCACCAGCATCTTCAGCCGCGGCGCGCGCAACGCCGACCAGCCGCCGGAAATCAGCGCAAGGATGCCGGCGGCCGCGAACAGCCCACCCGCCTGGCGGCCCAGCTCCGGCGGGGCGATCTGGCTCCAGACCAGCCACAGAATGTAGATCGGGCCCTTGACCACCAACGCCGAGAGCAGCGCGCTGACCGCCGTCGGTGCGCCGGAATGTGCCGGCGGCAGCCACAGGTGCAGCGGCCATAGGGCCGCCTTGAGCATCAGGCCGACGCTCATCAGCAGCAGCGCCAGTCGCGTGCTGGCGTCCGCTTCGGCCAGTTCCGCCAGCAACAGCACATCGAGCACGCCGTAGCGGCCGTAGAACAGCGCGACACCGAACAGATAGGCAAGCGATCCGGCCAGCGACAGCATCAGGTAATTGAACGCCGGCCGGTAGGCCTTGCGCCCGGCCAGCGCCACCAGCGCAACCGCCGTGAGGCTGAGCAATTCGAGCGTGACGTAGAGATTGAACAGATCCGCTGACAGCCACAGCGCCACCAGCGCGCCGTGCAACAGGCAGGACAGCGGCCAATAATCCTCACTGCCAGTGGCATGCGGGCTGCGCGCGGCATAGAGCGCCACCAGCAAATGCAACCCTGCGGTAAACACCATCAGCAAGGCGGTCAGCGGAGTCAGCTGGAAGCGGATCGCCAGGGGCGTATCCCAGCCACCGACGTGCAGCAATTGCGGGCCCAGTTGCATCGCCTGGTGCAGTGCGGCAGACGCGGCCAGCAGGCTGGCGAGGCTGATGGCGATCACCCACAGGCCGTTATGCCGCGGCTGCAGCAGAACCAGCAGCAGTCCGCCGAGCAAGGGCAGGATCAGGCTCAGGAGCGCCAGGCTCATAGGCGCCGCTCCCCATCGCCCTGCACCACCCCAGCCAGCCGCAAAGCCAATGCCGTGGCGCTGACCGCCACCACCAGGCCGGTCACCACCAATGCCACCAGCAGCGGATCGCTCGGCTGGCTACGCGTTGCCAGCGCAATCATCACCAGAAACACGCCGCTGCCCATCAGATTGAAGGCGATGATCCGCCTCAGCGCCTGGCGTAGGGTCAGCAGGCCATGCAGCCCGAGCAGCCAGAGCGCGGCGCCGACACCCATCCAGAACAGCGCACTGCTCATGATGGTGATTCCTCGCCGTCACCAATCACCAACAAGCTGAGGCTGGCCGCGATCGACAGGGTCGCCATCGCCTCGACCAGCAGGATCAGGTACTTGGCCGATCCGTCCGGGTAGATGAGCCAGCCCTCCCCCAGCCAGGCAGTGCTGACGGCCACGGCGACAAATACCAGCAGGCCGCCCAGCACCAGCAGCCGTAGCGGCGCGAAGGACCAGCGCAACCTCGGCAGCAGCCCGGACAAGCGCAGCAACACCACCCCGGCCGCGAGCAACGAACCCGCCTGAAAGGCACCGCCCGGCGCGCTGGCGCCACGCCAAAGGATGTAACCCGCCGCCAGCACCAGCAACGGCGCCAGTACCCGCGCCCAGGCGCGCAACAGCGGCCAGGGTTCAGCCAGATCGAGGCTGCGCGGCCCCAGCTGGCGCGCGCCGAGCAGCGCCAGCAGCAGGACTGCCAGTTCCAGCAGCGTGTCCCAGGCGCGCAGGTTAAGCAGCACGGCGGTGACCGGATGGCTGACACCGGTCTGCGGCAACACCCGGTCAATGGCTGCCGGCAGCGCCGATGTGCGATCGGCCATCGGCGCGAGCCCCTGCACGAGCATGATCAGCAAGGGCAGCACCACCATCGACGCGGCGAGGCGCTTCCGGACCGGGGTGATATCCGGCAGCTCCGCCGGCCCCGGTTGGCGTGCCAACGCTGCGAACAGCAACACCCCGGTCAGCCCCGCCCCGATGGCCGTTTCGGCCAGGGCCAGGTCTGCCGCGCCCAGGCGCGCCCAGATCAGCGCCAGCGCCAAGCCGAAGGCAATGAACAGCAGCACGCTGGCGTAGAGGTTGCGTCCATGCAGCGCACCAAAGGCAAGGCCGAGCAACAGTAGGCCGAGCGCGCCGTCGAATAGCCACTCAGTCATCGTCCGGCTCCTCGCCAGCCTGGCGTGCCAGCAGCTGGCAGGCGGTGGCACTGGAGGCAAGCAGCAGTAGCCAGATCAACAGCATCTGGCCGACTTCCAGCAGGCTGTCGGCGCGAAGCGACAGACCGGCGATCACCAATCCCAGGCCAAGCGTATCGGCCTTGGTCAGGGCGTGCAGGCGGCTGACGGTATCGGGAAAACGCAGCAGACCGATGCTACCGGCCGCGAAGAAAAGCAGGCCGCCAACCAGCAGCAGCCAGCTCCACACTGCCAGCAGCAGATCAATCATGACGGCTCCGTCGCAGCAGCTGCACCAGTGCGGCACTGGCGACCGCCGCCAGCAAGCCCAGCAGCAGCGCCACGTCACGCAGTGCGGGTTGCTCCTGCCACTGCGCCAGGACCAGCAACAATGCCGTGCCGGCCGTGCCGAACAGCTGGATCGCCAGCAGCCGGTCCACCCGCCCCGGCCCCAGCACCACGCGGCCCAGGCCGACGACGATGGTCAGCAGCAACAGCGCCGAGTACAACGCCATCAGCGGTTGTCTCCGTCGCCGACCAGTCGCATCAGACGATCCTCGAGTTCGATCACCGTCGGCTCCCACCGCTGCCGTCGATCCAGTACATGCACGAGCATGCAGTCGGCATCGATCCGCGAAGCCAGGGTGCCCGGCAGCAGCCCGACCAATGCCGACAGCAGCAGCCGTACCCGTGGCGATTCGCTGCGTAGCCGGTAGTCGAGCCAGGCCGGCTGCAATGACCGTCGAGGGTGCAGCGCGCGCACCGCCACGTCCCAGGCGCCCAGCGTCATGCGCCCGAGGAAGAACCAGGCAAAGCCCGGCAGCGCCCGCAAGGCGGGCTGCCAGGGCCGCGAACCAAGCCGAAGTGACAGCGCGACAGCGAGCAGAATGCTCGGCACCCCCAGCGCCCAACCGCCACCCTCGGCGAACAGCGCCCAAAGCGCCGCGTAGAGCAGCGCCCAACCCAGCCCATCGACCCAGCGGCCTATCCCGATCTGTACCATCACTGTTGCTCCTTGCAGCAGGCCGACTCCGAAAGGGTCGCCGCGGCGCTCTGTCGAGATTGGCGCTGGCTGGGATCGCTGCGTTGTCGGCAAGACGGCCGCATGCCGCGCCTCACACGTCCACCCGACATGGCACCAGCAGCGACTGGCCAGGTTCAAGCAGCGACAGCCCCGCGGCGTGCTGCACCGGTACCGACCGCTGATTGTCGCCATGGGAAGTCACCCGCAGCTGCCCACCGCGCAATTGCAGTTCGATCCAGGCCTGGCGGTAGACCAACTGCCAGGTCAGATCGCCCAATGCTGGCGGCGCTGCCGGAAAGATGTGCAGCCCATCGAGTTCCAGACGAACCCCGAGATAGTGGCGCTGCAACACGTCCAACGCGCCACACATCGCCCCCAGATGCACGCCCTCTTGGGTCCCCGAGTTGCCCGGCGCATGCAGATCGGTGTTCAGCGCCTGCTGGAAATAGGTCCACGACGCCGGCCCGTCGACCGCCGCCAGGGCACCGGCACAGACCACATTGGACAGACTCGACTCATGGGTGATACGCGCCAGGTGATAGGCAAGCGTGCGCCGCTGGCTCTTTTCGTCATGGTGATAGCCGAGCCGTTCGCACAACGCCTCCAGTGCCGGCGGCGACAGTAGGTGATAAGCCATCAGCGCATCCGCCTGCTTGGTCAGCTGGTAGCGGTCGCTGCTGTCGTGGCGTGCTTCGAGCATCCAATCCAGACGCGGCCGATCCCCGTGCAGCCACTGCTGCGGCGGCGCTTGCAGCTGCTCGAAGCCGTCGAACTGATTGAGCACATCCTCGTCGATGAACGGCAGGTACATGCGACGGCTGATCTGCGTCCACTGACTGAGCTCATCCGCAGTCAATTGCAGCCGATCGGCCAATTCGGCAGCCCGGGACTCAGGCAACAGCTCCAGTACCTGCAGCGCACGGCACAGGGTCCAGACCGCCATCAGGTTGGTGTAGGCGTTGTTATCCAGGCCGGGCTCGGCGGCGTCGGGGTAGCCGTTGTGGTACTCATCCGGGCCGATCACGCCGCCGATCAGGTAGCGCTGCCGCGCCGGGTCAAAGCGCGCCAGACTGGCCCAGAAACGCGCAACTTCGATGATGATTTCCCCGGCAGGCCCGGCCAGCAGCGCCTCGTCGCCGGTCGCCAGGTACAGTTGCCAGGCGTCGTAGGCCACCGCGGAGCCGATGTGTCGCTGCAGGTAGGTGTGATCGGCCATCCAGCGCCCGGACATCGGATTGAACTGCCGGGGCGGCGTTTCCTCTTCGCCACTGCGGGCGCTGCGCCAGGGAAACAGGGCGCCCCGCAGTCCGGCCCGACGCGCCCGCTCACGGGCCTTATCCAGGCGTCTATGGCGGTAATCCAGCAGGCTGCGCGCCAGTTCTGGGAAGTGTGTGACGAGAAACGGAAAAGCGAACAGCTCATCCCAGAACACCTGACCGTAGTAGCCCTCCGTCCATCCGCGCGGTGGGAAGCCGATGTCATGCCCGACGCTGTGTGGAGACACCGTTTGTAGCAGATGGAAGGCATGAAAGCGCAGCGTCAGCTCGAGCCGCGCGTCATCGGCATCGATGCGCATCCGTTGCCAGAGCCGTGCCCAGGCTGTGCTGTGCGCCCGCTGCAAATGGATGAAGCTGTCGCCCGGCAGTTGCTCGAGTAGCTGCGCGAGCGCCACGCGATCCTCCGCCGGCCGCTCCTGATCGACCCGAACCAGTACCCGCTTCTCGATGATCAACCGGCCGTCAGCGGGACGGCGGCATTCGGCCTCCTGCTGCAGCCTCTGCTCGGCCTGCCGGCCCTGCCAACGCAGATCCATCCCCGGCGTGAGTACCTGGGTGGCCATCACCAGCCGGCGCTGATCATCGGCCAATCCGGCGCCAAGCGCGGCGCGCCCGTCCTCTTCGTGCTGCAGCACGACGTCACGCAGCCGCGGCCCTTCATAAGCCTGATTGCGCCGGATAGCGGCATTCGTGACGCCACCGTTCAGGACAGTGCGCAAGCGCAGCCGGTCGACTTGCGGCGGGATATTCAGCTCCCAACGCAACACCACGAGCTGCGAGGCGGCCATACTGACGAAGCGGGTTTCATGCAGACGCAACCTGTGACCACCCAGCTCGAATTCCAGCTCGCGTTCGAGCAGCCCGCTGTCCAGCGCCAGCGACTGGCGATACTCATGCAATTCGACGCCATCGAGACGGAACCAATCGCCGCCATCTAGCGCAAAGCTCAGTCCGAAGGGATCGGGCACATTGACCAGCGCCGCCATCTGCACCTCTCTGCCGTTGACCTCCCGCGGTGCCTGGTCATACCAGCCGGCGCGATAGAAGCCGGCGTAGTGATCGCCGTCGCGGGCAGCAGGCCACGCAGACGCTTCCGGTGCGCTGGCGCGGCAGGACAACAGGCCGTTGCCCTGGGCCAACAGCGCCTCGCGGCGGCGCTCATCGGCGGGATCGTAATGATCGAAGAGCAGCTTGCATGGCACTTGCCGATTACCCATCGACTGCCCTCGCTCGCTCCAGCAGACCGTTCGCCATCTGCTCCACCTGTTTACGTGCCGGGTAACTCGGTTGCGAGCCATAGCCGGTGACCGCCAGGTTGGCCGCCGCCACGCCCCAGGCAGCGGCCTCTCGAGGCAACCGGCCTTCCAGCAGCGCGATGGCGAAGACGCCGGTGAAGGCATCCCCAGCACCGGTTGTGTCCACCGGCTCCACCTCGCCCGGCGGGATATGCAGCAGTTCTTGCTCGTGGGCTAGCACGCAGCCGCCATCGGCCAACTTGATGCAGACGATGGGCGTGCCTGACCGTTGCAGTTCGCGCGCAGCGCTGGCAGCCTCCGTTACCGAGCCGATGGCACGTCCAACCAACCCCTCGGCTTCGGCCAGGTTCGGCGTGATGGCGTGCAGCTTGCCCAACAGGTCGCGCTCGAGACGAACGGGGAAGGACGGATCGAGCACCGTCTGCACACCCTTGCGTGCCGCAGCCTCGATGGCGCGTCGTACGACCCAACCCGGAATTTCATAATCGAGCACCAGGCTGGCCGGCGTTTCGCATCCGTCAATGCAGGCGGCCATGGCGTCGGCAGCCGCGTCATCCCAGCAGTCGTTGGCCTCCGTGGCCAGGACGATCTGCTTCTTCGCGTCCGGCGGCACCATGATCATCGACACGCCGGTGGATCGCCCTTCGGCATGCCCGACCCAGTTCACCTCAACGCCAGCCTCGCGCAGCGGCCCAAGCGCCTGCTCGGCCAATGCGTCGTCACCCACTCGGCCTAGCAGGATGCTGCGGTGGCCGAAGCCCGCCGCGAGGTAGGCGGTATTGCTGGCCTTGCCGCCGGACAGGCGGCACAGATCATGGGCCAGCAGGGTTTCGCGATGGCCAAGCGGCTCATCGACTCGCACCTGGAAATCGGCGTTAATGCTGCCCAGCGACAGCAGCGTGAGGCGGTCCATGACAGGCTCCGGTGAATCAGGCTCGTCCTTCAACGGACCTGAACCGTCGCCCAGGGTTCGCGTTTCGCTGAGCGCGGCAGTCCAGTCAGGTCGCGTCCGTCAGCCGTGACGTGTGGCCCGGTGGGACGGCGCTCGATCGTTCGGCAGGCTGTTGGAATAGAACGATACCGCCCGACAGCGCATCACGACGCAGTGATCAATCCAGGCAATCCAAACCGAAAAAGGCCGTCACTGCAGATGCGGATGGACATCAAA
The DNA here is from genome assembly GCF_047225135.1 of Pseudomonas sp. YJ42. Classification (NCBI taxonomy): domain Bacteria; kingdom Pseudomonadati; phylum Pseudomonadota; class Gammaproteobacteria; order Pseudomonadales; family Pseudomonadaceae; genus Pseudomonas; species Pseudomonas sp. YJ42. The sequence continues at coordinate 2,612,576 of NZ_CP178378.1, forward strand.
CCGAGAAGAAATAACGGGTGAGATGAAAGAATACCGGCGCGGCAAAGCACACCGAGTCCATCCGATCCAGCATGCCCCCGTGGCCTTTGATCATGGTGCCCCAATCCTTGGCTTGCAGGCTGCGCTTGATCGCCGAGAGCGTCAGGCCGCCCAGAAAACCCATCACCACGATCACGAAGGACATGGCTACCGATTGATAGAAGCTGAACGGCGTGAGCCAGTACATGCCGCCGCCCGCCAGCGTTGCCGCCAAGCCGCCGCCAACCAGCCCTTCAACTGTCTTGGAGGGGCTGACGACAGGCGCAACCTTGGTTTTCCCGAACAGTTTTCCGAACACGTACTGCAATACGTCGCTGATCTGAACGACGAACATGAGGTAGAACAGCAGCAGGGCGTTCTGCCCCTCGAACCCCTCAAGGTCGAGTATGAGCAGCGCGGGCGCATGGCTGATGCAATACACCGTAATCATGACGCCCCATTGGATCTTGGCCGCGCGCTCGAGAAAGCCATCGGTTTCTTGTGACAGCACGGCAATCGACGGCAGGAAAAGGAACGCATAAACCGGAATCAGCAACGTGACCATCGAATACCAGTGGACTCCGATGAAGACGTACTGCAAAGGGATGAGAATAAAGAAGGCTGCGAACAGCGCATTGTGATCGCCTAGCCGGGTAGGAGTCAGGGTGATGAACTCTCGCAGGGCAAACAACGACACGAATGCGAACAGCACCACCGTCGCCGTGTTGCCCATCAGGTATGAGGCGACAAAAATCGCGATCATCGACCACCAGGCGTTGACTCTCAGATTCAGGTTGTCGACGGTCGCAATCGAGCCTTCCGCCTTGACCAAGCGCTTCAGGATCAGCCCCGTGACGGTGGCGACCGCCAAAAGGGAAACGACCCCGGCCATCAACAGGTAGAACTTGTTCTCGATCATCATCGGGCAAGCCTCACCACCGCTTCGCGGGCTCTGTTCAAGAAGTCGCCGATCTCTTCGTTCTCTAGAACCGCAAGCGGATCGCCGATCCGAATGGTGCAGATGATCGGCAGGGGCACGTGCTTGCCCTTCGGCATCGAGCGATAAAGGTTGTCCAGATAGATGGGGACCAGGTGCGCCTGCGGAAACGCCCTATGGAGTCGGTAAAGACCGGATTTAAACTCGCCGGGAAGTGCCTGAAAACTGCGTGTCCCTTCCGGAAAGATGATGACCGAGCAACCCTGCTCCATCACCTGGCGCACCGGCTCCAGCGGATCTTCACCGTCTTTCGATTGGCGATTGATCAGTACCGAGTTGAGCCCACGCGTTGCGATGTATCTCAGAAACCTGTTTTTGCCCCAGTAATCGGCTGCCGCAACGGGCTTCGTGTTGAGCCTCGCCTCCTTCGGTAGGGCCGCCATGATCGCCAGCGTGTCGATATGGCTTGTGTGATTGGCGAAATAGATGCGCTGACCGGACAGGTCTGGCGTGCTTTCGAAGCGAGCGCTGGCCCCCAGCAGTAGCCGCAAAATCGAAATCAACAGGGCGGAGATCCACATCACTGGGCCTCCTTCAACTGACCAGCGATTATTCGGGTGCGGGAGACACAAGTCACAACGGAGCCCGCCGCGATAGTGATCAGCGCGACAAACAGGCTATGGTGTGTGGAGAACAAAAGAGACTCTGGAATATTAAGCGCCAGGCCAGCCGTCATGACCGCCATGCGATGCTGCTTGGCCATGGGACCGACGAAGGTTTGCTTAAGCCCTAGCGCTCCGCCAAACACCCGCACATAGGCAGTCAAAGCAGCGGCGAGCGCGGCAAACCAGCCAAGCGAAGGATTGGCCGCTGCATACCCAAACGTAACGATCAGCAGGCTGTCTGCGATGCGATCCGGAAATTCGTTATACAGGCTGCCCAGCGCCGATTGCTTCCCGCCTTCGATGGCCACCATCCCATCGAGCAGGTTACATACCAGCCTGAGTTGGATGAATGTGATCGCCACAAGCGAAGCGAGTACACCGATAGACGCCGCCATACTGGCAGCCGCCGCTGCCGCGAATCCGATACTCGCAACTGAAATTTGATTAGGGGAGACGCCTTGGTTGATCAGATGCGTGGCAAGGTTCATTGCCCAACCTTGCGATCGGGACGTAACGGGTCTTCGGTTGTCTTGCATTTGGCGCTCCCTTCCCTGGTATTTATCCGCATTTGATTTAAAGCGAAAGCTGCTATCTCGTATTTATCGAGAAAACTGCACTCGAAATAATTCTGCTCGTTATGCCGCACCGTGCGCATAGTTACCTGAGCATTCTCCATCTCTACCAGCTGCCGTAAGGAATGCCGTACTTGTCGATGTATCGCTTGGTTTTTTCATTGATCTTGTAAGCGTATCGCCCATCAGTCTTCCCTTGCGAAGGACCGAGCGGCTCGATTTCAGCTTGCGCACGGGCGATTTTGACCGGCCTGTTGCATTCATCCCGAGTCCATACCTGCACAATACCGCCCGGCGCCAAACCCAGATGAAGGGCCGCTAAGTATAGGGCCGGGCGGCCCGGTGTTTCCGGGCAACGCCGATGAGTCGACATGTGCATAAGCTGCCGAGCTCTCTCAGGGATATCGATCCATACTCGATAAGTTTGCGGCTCCACGATGGATTGCCAACGTACATAGACACGCTTGGGCAGATCTGCGCCGACTACCCCCTGAATACCTCCTGACTTACCCCTGGGCCAACCTCTAGCCAGCTCACTGTCATATCCATGATTACCAGTCCCGATAATTCCACCACTGCCATGATTGAACAGTTCGCCGTGAATATCCTCGACCCAGCTCGCCTCAACCCAACCAGTCATGTAAAGCGGCGCAAAAAACTCCAGGCTCCACCACGGATCCTTTGGATCGTGCTCGCCTGATAACGGATCAGACTGGCAACCCGATAAAAACAGGATCCCGACAAGGGCAAAAAAAAGTTTAATCACAGTAAAGTCCATTCAGCTACGTGAGGATGAAATTGACGCACCCCACTGGAATTAGGCGCATTGAAGTAGATCAAGTTAAGCCCGCTAGAATCTTTCTTTCCGAACGGATTATTCCAATGTGCCGAAACATGTATATAACGATATTTAAGAATGCGTTCTTCCTCATCAGCCAGAGCGTAGTCGCCCCGAATAAACCGGTCGGACATCGCTGACAACTCATCGGGAATGAGATATTGCGGCTCATCGGGAATATCATCAAACCTAACGCCATTCTTTCTTGCCAACTCGTGCATGACTCGGAGATAGACGCGCGATAGCGCATTACTCACCCTGCGCTTGAGTTGCAGACCGACATATACCCGCTTTTGCCGAGGCGCCAACCGATCTTGCGGATCGACCGGCAGTAGTAGTGCCTCCGGGGTGATGATCTCCAGCATGGCAGACGGCCAACCCTCGGCAAGCATCCGCTGCCTGGCCTCGACCGCGTCCTGGTAGATGGACGTTGTCGTTACATCGACGCGCTGACCCACCACCAGCGCCTGCATCGGGCTGACCAGCACTCGCTCTTCGGCATCGTCCAGATAGCCTCCGCCGATGTCTGAGTGCACGCCCGGCAGAACGATCTCAGGGTGGTCCGGGCTGACCTCGCTCAGTGGAAAGTTGGCGCGTATCTCGTCACGCGCCACCAGCTGGACCACATTCGCGAAGTATTTGCGCGGTAGATGCAGGTTCAGCCATGGCGTGGTGGCGCTTCTGACGTTACCCAGATTCGCTAAGCCGCCAACCGAAGCTACCGTATCGAACAGGCCGATAAAACCGACGTTGATGTCACGTCCGTAGCGGTCGACGAAACTTTTACTGAAGGCGCGCGCGTTGCCTTGCAATACCGAACCGAGAGGGCCTTGTTTGCCTTTGACGACTTCATTGGCGAAATGCCTCGCCGCTGCAGCACCGCGACTGAAACCAAAGGTATCAAAGGTCAGAGAAGTAATTTCGCCGTCGGGATTCCCCTCCTTGGCGCGACCGATAGCGGCACCGATCATGGTGAATGCCCGCTGGACGCAGCTGCGAACGCCGGTAGCGCCTCGCCCCATGGCATAGCCCAATGCGCTGTCTTCCTCGCCGCTGTCCGTACCGATTCCTTCGATATAGATCCTTAGGGCTATGTGCCGCTGCGGGCCGCCATCTTCCGCATCGGTCCGGTCGATATGGAGGCTCATCAGCTTCCGCACATTAGTCACATCATTTCCGTAACTGCTGTCCGGCTCGGCCATATATGGCTTGCAGGTGGAATTCAGATCTTCGGCCGCTATCGGGTGATGGGCGCCACATGCCAGACCGAGCGCGGCGTTGGTGGCGTTGTTGAGGGTGCCGTCGAAGAACACGCCGATACGCAAGGCCAGCTTGATCTTCTCGGGTGATTTGGCCGGTTGGCTGCTGTGGAGCTCGTACTCGGCCCAGCGCTCGGCATGAATTTCGGTGGGCTGGACCTCCTTCAGCTCGGCGTCGCGCTTGGCCCTCGGGATATTGGGTACGTAACCACTCATTGTTTCCACCATCCTTGGTTGGAAGTTTCCGCCCATTGCAGGGCGTCGGTTGGCGTCACCGGACAGGCACGCGCCATGGCTTCTAGTAGGACTGAGCGCAGGCGTCGTTTCAAGCGCGTCGTTCACAAAGTGTGCATCCGACGTTGCGGTTCCGCGATGTATCCAGCAGCACACGGAGGCGGGGCGGTCCTGGTTTACCGGCGAACATCTCGCCGAAACGCGTAGCGGAATCGGTACTGGCCCGGGACGCCGGGTGCCGCCGCCCCATTCCCGGCGTGAACGCCCCTTCCAAGTGCAAAAATTCTCCGTATAGTGCGCCGTCGCCTTCGGATGCGCCGACCTCACAAGGTCTGGCGCGTGCTGAAGACCAGGGCATGATCCTTGCCTGAGCCATAACGCAGCCCATCACCCCGGCGCTGCGTTTGCCGAAAACCCTATCCGGGTAGCCGGTCCGATGCTGGAGATACACGATGTCTACCGAACCCGTCACCCTGATGGTGGCCCGCCGTGTGCGTGATGGCCGCTACCAAGATCTACTCGCCTGGCTGCACGAAGGCGAACAGCTGGCTGCGGATTTTCCCGGCTACCTCGGCTCCGGCGTGCTGGCCCCGCCGCCCGGAGACGACGAATTCCAGATCGTCTTCCGCTTCGCCGACGAACAAACCCTCGACACCTGGGAGCACTCCGCTTCACGCCGGGCCTGGTTGCAGCGTGGTGGCGAATTGTTCGGCCAGCCCCACGAGCAACGCGCTCGCGGCATCGACGCCTGGTTCGGCGGCGTCGACAGCCCAACACCGCCTCGTTGGAAGCAGAGCGTGGCGATCTGGTTGGCGTTCTTTCCCGTGTCGCTGCTGTTCAACCTGTTGTTTGGCGGCGCACTCAGCGAGCTCAGCCTGGTAATGCGCATCCTGGTTTCCACGCTGGCGCTGACGCCGCTGATGACTTATCTATTCATCCCACTCTCCACCCGCCTGCTGACCGCCTGGCTACAGACACCGCCTCGCCCGCGCGTTCGCCACGGCAAACAAGCGGCTCCTGTCCGCTGATCGGAACAGCCCACAAAGATATTGTCGCCATTCGTCTGACGCCATTAAAGTGCCATCTAGGTGAGCCGATAGCCGATTGATGCCCGCGTGCTCAGCCCTCGGTACTTCTCGAGCCGATACGCAGGTGTTTGAAAGCAGGCGAGCACCGCCACGCCCCGCCGGGAAACCAAGGGCGAGGTCGGGCAGTGCCATAGCGAATGGAGCAATGGATGAACAACAAGAACCTGGGCTCTTCTTACAGCCGACGCCTCGGCGTCGCGGCGCTGGTCGCCCTCGGCCTGATGTTTCCATCGACCGGCGTTCGCGCGGCGCAGACCCTGACGCTGCTCAACTGGGAGGAATACCTGAGCGAAGCAGTAATACAGCGCTGGCAGGATGAAACCGGCGTGGGCATCCAGCAGATCTATTTCGACAGCGGGGACAAGCGCGACGAGATCCTTGCCAAACCGGACCATCAGATCGACATTGCCTTGACCGAGCTGATCAGCTCCGATCGATTCGGCCAACGCGGGCTGCTCGAGCCCATCAGCGACACGCCACTACCCAATCTGAGCAACGTCTCGCAGCGCTGGCGTAACAGCTGCGGGCGTTACAGCATGCCCTACCTGTGGGGCACCCTGGGCATCGCCTATCGCGCGGATCGCCTCGCCGAGGCGCCGCAATCCTGGGCTGAACTGTTGCAGCCGACCGAACGCGAGAAGCCGCACATCATCATGATGGAAGATCACGAGGATATTCTCGCCGCACCGTTACTCTTCCAACGGCGCTCAATCAACACCTCGAATAATGACGAACTCAAGGCGGCGTTCGAGCTGCTCCGGGCGCAGGCCAGCGCTGTGTTGACCTACGAATACGCAATCACCTCGCTGGGGCGGCGGCGCTACCTCGACCAGGCCGACATGGCGCTGGCCTACAGCGGCGATCAGCAGGTACTCAACCAGACCGAGGGCATCGAAGGGGAGCCCTGGCGCTATGTAGTGCCCCAAGAAGGCACGTTGCTGTGGGTCGATTGCCTGTCGATTCCGGCAAGCACGCCGAACAAGGACCTGGCCTACCGCTTCCTGAACTTCATCAGCGATCCCGAGATCGCCGCATTGAACGCCACCGAACTGGGCGTCGCGACTCCCAACGCCGCGGCCCGAGCCCTGTTGCCGGACGCGATCCGCCAGGATGTGACCATCTATCCGCCAGAGGACGTACTGGAGCGCAGCCAGACGTTCGAGACGCGCCCACCGCAAGCCACGCAGACGCGGCGGCGCATCATCAGCGCACTGATAAACGCCCATGACGCTCGGTAAGCGCGCGCTGCTGGTGATCTTTCCGGTCATCCTGATCATTCAGCTGCTGGCCGCGACCACTGCCTACCTGACCCAGCGGGCTTCCCTGTTCGGCCTCGAAGAGGCGCGTCTGGCACAACAGTTGTCCATGCTGAAGTCCGCGTACCTGGACTACGAGGCGTTCAACCGCAGCGTGCTCAACTCGATCATGGAGAGCGAGGCGCTATTGTTGTTTCTGCGCGAGACCAATACCGGCTACCGCAACGAGACGCTGGGCTTGCGTATTCAACAAAGCATCCGCTCATTGTCCACAAGCCGGCTGTCCTTCGTCTCGTTCGCCATCGTCCAGCCCGACGGTGAGGCGGCGTATTACTTCGAAAGCAGCCTGTCGCCATTCGCCACCATGAGCGCCAGGCAGCAACAGCTCGTTCGCGAGGCCAGGCAGGCTGCCGACACGGGCACTATGAGCTACCTGGACGGCGCCGATGGCGGACCGCTACTGCTGGACACCGACTTTCTGCTGTCGGCGTCCAACAGCCGGCCATTACCAAGCCAGCGCACGGAGGCCTTTGCCGTGCAACTGGCCGTGCGACCGGACCGCTTCGTCGCGCTGAAGCAGCGCCTGGAAAAGGAATACGGCGCGCAAATCGAGATCGCCTCCAAATTGCCGTCGGCCCCGCCGGGTCTGTCAGCCGATATCGAGCTGTCACGTTCGCTGCATGCACGGCTGACGCCGCCGGCCGATTACATTGCCGCACGTCTGCAAACGCTGAGCCTGGCCTTTCTGGTCGGCGGCTCGCTCATCTGCCTGATATCCATCGGGCTCTTGTTGTTGCTGATCCGCCGCTACATCACCGACCCCATCAGCCACCTCGACAGCCAGCTCACCGACCTGCTGCTGTGCAAGCGCGACGCCCTGGACGAGCCCAGCGACGGCGGTGAGATCGGTCGCCTGACACTGAACATGAAGACCCTCCACGAGCGCAACACCGCCGCGCTGCAGCGTATCCAGGAGATTTCCTGGACCGACAGCCTGACCCACATCAGCAACCGTGCCCACTTCGGCGTACTGGCCACCGCCATGTACGATCAGTGCGCACAAAGCGGTCGACAGCTGGCACTGCTGTTTCTCGATCTGGACGATTTCAAGCAGGTCAACGACCAGCACGGCCACGATGCAGGCGATGCGCTGCTGCAAATCTTCGCCAAACGCGTGCAGGGCGTGCTCGAACATCACCACCAGACCCACCCGGACACCGAGGCCGCGTTCGCCCGCCTTTCCGGCGACGAATTCGCCGTACTGCTGATGGCCGATGCCGGCAACGATACCTTGCCGGCACTCACCGACGCGTTGCTGGGCCTGTGCCGAGGCGGCTTTCACTTGGACGATCGCATCTATCCGGTGAGCGTCAGTATCGGCACTGCCCGCTATCCCACCGATGCCAACACGATCACCCAATTGCTGACCCGTGCCGACACCGCGATGTATCAGGCCAAGGCCGAGAGCAAGAACGTCGCGGTGGCCTTTTCGGCGGAGCTCGAGCAACGCAACCAGCGCATCCGCCTGGTGGAGGAACAGTTGCGCCTGCTCGATGGCGACGAGCAGTTCCGCCTGGTTTACATGCCTGCGGTGGATCGCCAAGGGGCCGTGGCCAGCTGCGAAGTGCTGCTGCGCTGGCATTCGCCGTTGCTGGGCACGGTATCGCCGGGAGAGTTCATTCCTATCGCCGAGCGCGCCGGGCTGTTTCCGAAGATCGACAGCTGGGTGATCGACAATGCGTTGGCGGGCTACCCAGAACTGGTTCGTCTGTTTGGCGAGGGGGTGATTCTGGCGATCAACGTGTCCTCGGCGCAGCTGACCGATGACCGTTTGTGCAACTACCTGATCGAGCGCGCCGCGCATTACCGCATCTGCCCGAACCGCATCGAGATCGAACTCACCGAGACCTACGCCGCCGAGCTGAGCCGTAACACCATGGAAGTGGTGCACGCGATCCGCATGGCCGGCTTCCGAGTGGCCATCGACGATTTCGGTGTCGGTTACACGTCGATCCAGCAATTGCTCGAATACCCGGCCGATACCATCAAGCTGGACATGGCGATCGTCGAACGTCTGACCCGTACTGAAATGCAGGAGAGCCTGAAGGCGATCATCGCGTTCTGTCAGGCCCAGGGCAAACGGGTCAATGCCGAAGGCGTGGATACGCTGGAAAAGCAGTCCGCATTGTTGCAGGCCGGCTGCGATCTGTTTCAGGGTTACCTGATTTCACCGCCGCGCTCGGTAACCGCATTGCTTGAATGGGTGGCGATCCGCAATCGCTCGGCCGAACTGCAGCTGGAACCGCAGATGGTCGCCCTGCGCTGACAGGCGCAGGGGGGCTAATCGGGTGCGGCATCAGGATGCCGAGCCCCGCTCGAAGCCGCGAACCATGGGCGAAGTTAACGGCTGACTTACGCCTCGTCCTGCTCCTTCTCGCCCAGCCGGCGATACAGGGTGCGCCGACCGATCCCAAGCAATGCAGCGGCACGTCGTTTGTTGCCCTCGACCCGCTCCAGCACGTGACGGATGTAGCGCATTTCCAGCTCGTCCAGCGTAGGCAGCAAGGGCCCGTCGATCATCAGCCCGAGCAGTTCATCCGAGCGGGCTTCGGGCGCGGTCTCCTGGTAGCTGGCGATGCGCGTTGGTAGGTGCTCCAGCTCGATGCTGCGGCCATGACAGAAGGTGACCGCCCGCTCCATGGCGTTCTGCAGCTCACGCACATTGCCGGGAAAGGGGTAGCGCCTCAGCTGTTCCAGGGCTGTGCGCGACAGACCGCGCACCGGCCGACCGTCGCGCGCAGCGAAGCGGGCGACGAAGCCGGCGGCGAGCAACTCGCGGTCCTCCTCGCGATCGCGCAGCGGCGGCACCTGGAGGATGAAGGTTTCCAGGCGAAAAAAAAGGTCTTCGCGAAACGACTCGCGGCCGGCAGCGGTTTCCAGCGGCCGGTTGCTGGCCGCGATGATGCGCACATCGACGCTCAGTTCGCGCTCGCCGCCCACTGGCCGAATGGTGCCCTCCTGCAATACGCGCAGCAGTTTGGCCTGCAGCGGCAACGGCATTTCGCCAATTTCGTCGAGGAATAGCGTGCCACCGTCGGCCTGCTGGAACAGCCCTTTGTGCGCGCGGCTGGCACCGGTGAAGGCACCGGCCGCGTGACCGAAGAATTCGCTTTCCAGCAGCTCGGCCGGCAAGCCTGCACAGTTGATCGCCAGGAAGGGTCGTTGCGCCCGTTCGCTCTCAGCATGCACAGCGCGAGCGACCAATTCCTTACCGGTGCCGCTTTCCCCAATCACCAGCACAGGCCCGGCGGCACGCGCCAACTGCCTGATCTGGTCGAACAGTTCCCGCATCACCCGACTGCGGCCAAGCATGCCGTGGAAGCGGTCATCGCTGAGCAGTTGCTGAAAGCGCCGCACCTCGTCGCGTAGCCGCCGCGTCTCCAGCGCGCGCGACACGGCAAGCCCGAGGTGTTCGAGATCCAGCGGCTTGGTGAGGAATTCATCGGCGCCCTCTTTCAACGCCGCCACCGCCTGCTGGATGCTGCCGAACGCGGTGATCACCACAAACGCCGGCGCGGCCTGCATCGCCTTGACCCGCCGCAATAGCGCCATACCATCAGCGCCCGGCAACCGCAGGTCACTTATCAGCAGTTCCGGCTCCCAACTGTCGAGCAGCGGCACGGCGTCCTCTGCGCTCGCCACGGCACGCACCTGCAGTGAGCGATCCTCCAGTTCTTCGACCAGCAACTGACGCAGGCTGTCGTCGTCCTCCACGACCAACACCCGCTGCGGGGCGATTTCATCCATTTGCATGAGTGTCATCCTCATTGGCGAGCGCCAGGGAAATACGAAACGCCGCGCCACCCAGCGGGCTCTCGACCAGCTCGAGACGGCCACCGCACTCGGCCACTACGCCATGCGCAACGGCCAGTCCGAGCCCACTGCCCTTACCCACCGGTTTGGTGGTGAAGAACGGCTCGAACAGCGCGGCGCGGTGTTGCTCGGCCACACCCGGCCCGTCGTCCTCGACTTGAAAGATCAGGCAATCGGCTTCCTGCCACCAGCGCAGCACCACCCGTCCGCCCGGACTGGCCTGGGCCGCGTTGCGCAGCAGGTTGGTCAACGCCTGCTCGAAACGTGGCGGGTCCACCTCGCAATACAGGGCAGCCGCTGGTGCCTGGAGCTGCAGCTCGACCTTCAACGTGGCCAGCTCGTCGGCCACCGCGGCGGCCGACGAATGCGCCAGCACATCGGCGGGCATGCGCCGTGGCGGGCGGCCGGCAGCGCGGCCAAAGTCCAACAACTGACGGACGATCTCGCTCAACCGCTGCACCTGACTGCGGATTTGCAGCAGCCCCTTGCGCTGGCCGTCCTCCAGCGTCTCACTGCGCAAGACGCGCTGGGCCTTGCCATCGATGACGCTGAGCGGGCTGCCCAGTTCATGCGCCACGCCTGCAGCCAAGCGGCCTACCGCCGCCAGTTGCTGAGTGCGCCGCAACCGACTCTCGAGTTCCGCCTCGCGCGCCTTCTGCTCGGCCATGCGCTGCTCGGCGTCGGCGATACTGTCGAGCATGCGGTTCAGTGCGCGGCCGAGCACGGCGATTTCCTGCGGGCCACTGCGCGGCGCGCGATGCTGACGATCACCGGAGGCGACCCTCGCCATGCTCTGCGTCAGTTGCTGCAAGTGGCGCCCGATCGCCGACCAGTGGCCGAGCAGAACGATGCAGACCGCGGCCAGCGCCAGCACCGCGGCGGAAATACCCGCGATCATGCGCAAGCGCCGGGTATCGCTCTCGAAATCGTTCCAGCGCCGGGTGACCTGCAACAGGCCGTTGATGCGCCCGCCACTTTGTTCAAGTGGGAGAAAATAGGAATAGACCTCGCGCCCGCGGATGCGCTGATAACCACCGCGACGCTTACCGTCGGCCGTGAGTTCCTGAATGGAGGACTGATCCTGATCCGGTTCGATGGCCCCGGCAAAAGCCACCAGCTCGCCCTGATCGTCATAGAGATAGGCGCCGTAGACGCGGCCGACGCCGAGCACCGACTCCAATACCTGCTGTGAGGTGCGGTCGTGCTGCTTTTCCAGGCTGTCGCTGAGTGGCAGCCGAACCGCCCGCGCCACCAGTTCGACCTCTTCCTGCAAACGCCGCTCGCTGTTGCGCTCGACCGTCCACAGCAGCAGATAGCTGAAGCCGAGCATGATCGCCACCAGGGGCACCACTACCTTCAACAACAGCGCGCCGCGTAACGTCGAAGTTCTTTGCCAAACTGCTACATGTGCCATTCTGGCACGATACAGGTCGTGTCCCACAGCGTCGAGGGCGTCAGGACGGATGGAGAAATGTTTTTGGTATCAATAGCTTGGAACTAACGACCCGGTCTGGCATGGCTGATGCACTGCGCCTTGTGTCTTTTAAATCGCAGGATGAATCGCACATGACCAAGCTAAACGCCCGCCTCGTTTCCAGCCTCGCCGCCCTTCTTATCGCCGCCAGTGCCTCTCAGGTAGTGGCGCAGGAAGCGAATCAGGCGCCGGCCACACAACCCGCACCCGGGGTGCAGGCAGCAGACATCAGCGACAAGAAGCTGGAGAAGTTCGCCGACTCGCTGGGCGAGATCATGGAGATCCGCGAGGATTTCACCGCCAAGCTGGAAAAGACCGGTGACCCAGCCGAGGCCCAGCAGTTGCAGCAAGAAGCCAACGAGAAAATGATGAACACCGTGGTGGAAAACGACCTCAGCATCGAGGAATACAACGCCATCAACCAGGCGGTACAAAACGACCCGCAACTGCGTGACCGGGTCATTGCGATGGTTCAGAACTAAGCGATCGCAGGTTCAACGAGCCCCGCCCGCATCGGCGGGGCTTTTTTCGGTCCGGGAAAGGGCCCGGCGAACAAACCGTCCGATCAGTTACCGCGCAGCGCCAGCCCCTTGAGGAAGTTGCGCAGCAGCTGGTCGCCGCAGACCCGGTAGTTGCTGTGCCCGACCTTGCGGAACAGCGCGCTGAGCTCCGGCTTGGATACCGGAAAGTCGGCCGCCTTGAGGACTGCGTGCATGTCGTCTTCCTTCAACTCGAAGGCTACGCGCAGCTTCTTCAGCACCATGTTGTTGGTCACCGGCAACTCGATCGGCGGGGTCGGACGGCTTTCGTCCTTGCCGCGCTTGTAGATCACCAGGCCATCGAGAAAGTGCGCCATGACTTCGTCGCTGCAGAGCTTGTAGCCCTCCTCGTCATCTTTCTTCAGGAAGGCGACCATATCGGCTTCGCCAACTTCGTAGCCGGCCAGACGGGTGATCTCGACGAGCTTCGCGTCGCTTACGTTCAGGATGTAACGCAGGCTGCGCAACACATCGTTATTGACCATGGGCAATCCTTCTTCGTGGATGAGAGCGCGCGACGCCGCGGCTCGATCTGTTGATTCGTTGCGAGCGGCCGTCAAACGGTCACCGGCGGGTCGGTCTGATGCCAGCAATGAAAGCAGGCCGGCCTGAATGGGCCGCGAGTATAGAGGATAGGCAGGGCATTTCAGGAAAATGCTGCGATCAATGCCCACGGCTGGGCAATGCGCGCGCGTGCTATTGCGGCAGCTCGACACTGACCTTGATCGCCGCGTACCAGGCGGCCAGATTGGCGATGTCGTCATCGCTCAGGCCGGCGGCGACGAGCGACATCTGTGGATGCTTGCGCTCACCGCTGCGAAAGGCCTTGAGCTGCCGTACCAGATAGAGCTCGCCGTTGCCCGCCAGATTCGGTGCATCGGCGACCTTGCTCAATCCGTCGAGGCCATGGCAGGCCGTGCACATCCCGGCCTTGGCTTGCCCAGCATTGATATCCGCCGCCCTCGCCTCGGTCGTGAACAGCAGCGTCAGCAGCATCAGCCAGGGTACGAGCATCCCGCCGCGACGATTTCTAACCATACGAGTGTCTCCCGTGAACGACGCCGCCGAGCTCGGATGAGCGAACCAGACGGCCAGGCAGAAAAGGTTGACGTCAGTCCGAACCGCCCTCGTAGGAAATCCGATAGATCGCCCCAGCAGTGTCGTCACTGACCAGCAGCGAGCCATCCTTCAGCTGCGCCACATCGACGATGCGGCCGTAGTATTCGCCGGTTTCCTCGTCCAGCCAGCCTTCAGCGAAGGGCTGCGTCTCGCCGGCCGGTGCCGAGCCATCGGCGGGAAATGGGGTGAACATCACCCGCGCACCAGCCGGCACGGTGCGATTCCAGCTGCCCCGCTGCGCGCTGAACAGGCCACCGCGGTATTTCTCTGGAAACATCTTGCCGGTATAGAAGAGCAACCCCATGTCGGCCGCATGAGCCACGGTTTCCACCACCGGGAAGGTCAGGCCCTCCGGCGGAGTCTCGTCGGCGTACTCAGTGGTGCGTACCTGACCGCCGCCGTACCAGGGCATACCGAACTTCATCCCGGCCTTCGGCGCGTGATTAATTTCACCGGGCGGACTGTCGTCGCCCATGCCATCCACCTGGTTGTCGGTGAACCACAGCTCTTTACTGGTCGGGTGGTAAGTGATCCCCACCGAGTTGCGTATACCGGTGGCATAAACCTCACGTTTGCTACCGTCGCGCTCCATGCGCACGATGCCGCCAATGCCGTGCTGGTTGTACAGCTCGAGCTTGTCTTTCGGCGGCACGTTATGCGGTTGGCCCAGAGAGACGGTGAGTCTGTTGTCCGGCCCCACGGCGCACACCCGCGCGCCATGGTTGTAGCTCTCCTCGTCGGTCGGGATCAGCTCGCCGGTCGGCACCACGATATCGGCCGCGACATCCGGACCTTCGTAGAAAAATTCCGCCGCCGGAAACACCAGTACGCGGTTGTGCTCGGCGACGAAAAGGAAACCGTCCGGACTGAAACAGGGCCCTGGCTGCGTGAAGGAAATCGCCGGGGCGAAGCGCTTCACTTCATCGGCGGTGCGGTTCTTGGTGCGATCGGTGACCGCCCAGAGATCGGTCTTGCGCGTGCCGACGAACACCACGCCGCTGGACGGCCCCACCGCCATGTGCCGCGCGCCGGGTACCACCGCGTACAGCTCGATCTTGAAGCCTTCCGGTAATTTGATGCGTTTAAGGTTCTGGCGAATGGCATCGGCGATCTCGCCGTCCTGCGGCACGGTCTTCATGTCGAGCGACTGGCCGGTCGTCTTCATCGACCGCATGCGCTCCAACGCTTCGTCGCTGGCGGGCGCAGCCAAGGCAGCTCCAGCCACACACATGGCAAAGGCGATCAAGCTAACGGGAGCATATTTCATGGGCACCAACCTCATTGAGGAATCGTCTCGCTGGACGAGGTTTATTGTTGTGCTCGGCGCCTGCGCAGCTGCGCGCATGAACTACATTGAAACGTGAGCTATATCACAGCGTAGCGTCATCCCAGGCCATTACCAGGCGACTGCATCAGCGCTCCTGCTGCTCCTCGACCCTAAAGCAATTGCGTCGAAGACGACTGCTGCTCAGTAAATGGTCCGTCAAGCTTGCAATGTCCTATTTCAAATTATTTCAGAGCTGCCGCTTCGAGCTTGTTGAATCAATAACCAGAAAAGGAAAATGAGCATGAGAAAAGCCGCACTTGCGATCGGCGTAATGATTGCCTGCGCCAATGCCTGGGCCGTCACGCCAGGTACGCATTGGGATTATTCGGGCGAAGCAGGTCCGCAGAACTGGGCGAAACTAACTCCTGAATTCCATTCCTGTGCGGGGCAGAACCAATCGCCCGTCAACCTGGACGGATTCATCGAGGCAGAACTTACGCCATTGAAGCTGGACTACACCGCTGGTGCGAGCGAGGTCGTCAATAATGGTCACACCGTGCAAGTGGCTTACGAGCCAGGGAGCACTCTCACCCTGGACGGCAAGCAGTATCAGCTCATCCAGTTCCACTTCCACATGCCCAGTGAAAACCAGATCAAGGGACATTCTTATCCGTTAGAAGGGCATCTGGTTCATTCCGATGAGATGGGACACCTTGTCGTGCTCGCAGTGATGTTCAAGGAGGGCAAGCAGAACACCGTGCTGGCCAGCCTCTGGAACACCCCGCCGGCCGAAGGCACAAAGCAGCTCTTGCCGCAGCGAGTGAATATCGGAGACATGCTGCCAGCCGATCTGGATTACTACCGCTTCAACGGCTCACTCACCACGCCGCCCTGTTCGGAAGGGGTCCGCTGGCTGGTTCTCAAGCAACCTATCGCGGCATCCCTTGCACAGATCGAAGCCCTCACGAAGGCCGTCGGACATGCCAACAACCGTCCGCTACAACCCGTTAACGCGCGAACGATCCTGCAATAGATCAACTCGCTCAGCCGGGCGTCGCATCAGCGATGGCCGGCTCGTTCGTGGCATTCCGAATTCATGACAGTGGGAGCCGTCACCGCTACACTGCGCGCCGCGCAAATCGTCGGTTTACGCCCGCTCACCTCACCTCTGCCGGGGCTACCGGCCAGGACTCGCCATGATTCGCATCAACGAACTGCAACTGCCGCTCGATCACCCCGCCGAGGCCCTGCGCCAAGCCATCGTTGCGCGCCTGAAGATTAGCGACAACGAGCTGCTCGACTTCAGTGTATTCAAGCGTAGCTATGACGCGCGCAAGAAGAACAGCGAGATCACCTTCGTCTACATCATCGACGCCAGCGTAGCGAACGAAGACAAAGTGCTCGAACGCCTGGCCGATGACCGAAATATCCGCGTCTCGCCGGACACCGGCTATTACCCTGTCGGCACGGCACCCGAGGGGCTGAACGAACGTCCGCTGGTGATCGGTTTCGGCCCGTGTGGCCTGTTCGCCGCGCTGACGCTGGCGCAGATGGGCTTCCGGCCGATCGTGCTGGAACGCGGGCGTGATGTACGCAGCCGCACCAAGGACACCTGGGCACTATGGCGCAAGAAAGTGCTGAGCCCGGAATCCAACGTGCAGTTCGGCGAAGGCGGCGCCGGGCTGTTCTCCGACGGCAAACTCTACAGCCAGATCAAGGACCCGAAGTTCTACGGCCGCAAGGTGATGCACGAGTTCGTCCGCGCCGGCGCGCCGGAAGAAATCATGTTCGTCAGCAAACCCCACATTGGCACCTTCCGCCTGACCGGCGTCGTCTCGACCATGCGCGAAGAAATCAAGGCGCTGGGCGGTGAGGTGCGATTCGACAGCCGCGTGGTCGATTTCATCATCGAAGACGGCCGCATCCAGGGCGTGCGCATGGCCAGCGGCGAAGAGCTGCGCAGCCGCTATGTCGTCTTGGCGCTCGGCCACAGCTCACGCGACACCTTCCGCATGCTCCACGAGCGCGGCGTCTATATCGAGGCCAAGCCCTTCGCCGTGGGCTTTCGTATCGAGCACCCGCAGTCACTGATCGACCAGGCCCGCCTGGGCAAGTATGCCGGGCACCCTGAACTGGGCGCGGCCGACTACAAGCTGGTCTACCACGCCAAGAACGGCCGAGCGGTCTATAGCTTCTGCATGTGCCCGGGCGGCACTGTGGTGGCGGCGACCTCCGAGCCCAACCGCGTGGTCACTAACGGCATGAGCCAGTATTCGCGCAACGAGCGCAACGCCAACGCCGGCATCGTCGTCGGCATCAATCCGGATGAAGATTTCCCCGGCGGTCCGCTGGCTGGCGTCGAGCTGCAGGAACGATTGGAATCGCGCGCATTCGAGCTGGGCGGTAGCGATTACTGCGCGCCGGGGCAGCTGGTGGGCGACTTCATTCGTGGCCGGGCGTCGAGCGCATTCGGTGAGGTCGAGCCGTCCTACAAGCCGGGCGTTCGGCCGGGCGACCTGGCACCTTCGCTTCCCGACTACGTGATCGAGGCCATTCGCGAAGCACTGCCGGCCTTCGGCAAGCAGATCCGCGGTTTCGATCGCGCCGACGCGGTGCTTACCGGCATCGAAACACGAACCTCTTCACCGGTGCGGATCAAGCGCGACAACGAGACCCTGCAAAGCATCAACACCCGCGGCCTGTATCCGGCCGGTGAAGGCGCCGGGTACGCCGGCGGCATCCTCTCCGCCGGTGTCGATGGCATCAAGGTCGCCGAAGCGGTGGCCACCGCGATGCTGGCCGACCTGCAGGGCTGAGCGAGACGGGCGTAACGTCGGCAGCGCCGGCCTCGTTCAGCGCTGCCCTGCCATGAGGCGGGCTACTGTCCCATCCGCTTGCAGAGACTCGAAAGCCGCCTGGGTGCGCAGCACCACGTCCTCACTGCTTTGCAGGCTGTAAGCCATATAAAGGCTCGTGGCGGTGTTGAGAGTAAGGACGCGCTCCAGACAGCCATCAGCGAGCCCCTCCTCAGTGCAGAACATCCTGACGCCTTGTTTCGACATCGGTACCAAATCGACCTGACCGTTGCTCAGGAGCTTGAAGCTGTCTGCGTTCGAGACAGTTACCACCAGTTTGGTAAATCCCTCGTCCTGCAGATAGCGATAGCGGACATCCCCGCGCAACGCCCCGATACGGTACTGCTTGGCATCCTCCAGCTGCGCGATCTGGACGTCTTTCCGTGAGGGCAGCCGGTACAGGTGGTAGTCGATTCGCAGGATTTCTCCGGCCCAATGAAACTGACCTTCGCGCTCGGGGGTGCGAGCGATGAGATAGATCAGCACGTTCGGCTCGCGCAGCGCCATGTCATAGGCCCGTGCCCAGGGATACAGGCCAATGCGGTAATCATCCAGACCCGCACGCGCAAGGGTTGCCTCCACCACCTGGGTCGCTGGACCGACCACCCGGCCCTGTCGCAGGTAACTGAACGACGTCTCTTCAGTGACTACACGGATTGTCTCTGCCTGAACGCAGGGCACCAGGCAGGTCCACAGCAAGGCGATACGAACGACAAACGGGAGCATCATATGAGCCTCGGTATCTTAGTCGGCAACCCGATCGCGGCCCTGCGCCTTGGCCCGATAGAGGGCCTCGTCGGCGCTGTGCAGCAAGAGGTCGAAATGATCCATGGTTTCGGCATCGAGTGCGGCAACGCCAATGCTCAGCGTCACCTGTGACGAAACCGGTGAGTCGCCATGGGGCAGGGCCCGCTCGGCCAACCGTTGTTGCAGGCGTTCAGCCGCGCGCCTGGCACTGTCCCGATCCGAGCCTGGCAGGAGCACCACGAACTCCTCGCCACCCAAGCGCGCAACTAACTCGCCGGCCCGACCAAAGGTGTTCGTCAGGGTCTCGGACACGATCTGCAAGCAGCGATCACCGGACGCGTGGCCGTGGGCATCGTTGTAGCGCTTGAAATGGTCGACGTCGCACATCAGCACCGCCAAGGGCTGGCCCAACCGAAGCGCACGACGAAATTCGACCTCCTTGATCTCGTCGAAATGTCGACGATTGGCCAGCCCGGTCAGCGGGTCGCTGCGCGACAGCTCTTCGAGCAACACGTTGGCGGCACTCAACTCGATGGTACGTTCTTCGACCAATTCGGCCAGGCGATCTCGATGCGCGGCTAGCGCCAGCTCATCCAGATGTTGTCGTTCGAGGTATGCCGAAAGTTTCGCCTGCAGGCCGTTGACGCCGGATTCCAGCAGGCTCAGCTCATCGTGGCGCTTCAAGGGGCGCTCGAGTCGCAGGGTCTGATCCAGATTCTCAGGCGTCAGGAGAGTCAGGTGACGGGCAATCCGGCGCACATGCAGAGTGACGCTGCGGTTGAACATCCACATTATCAGCCCGGCCAGCAAAAGCGACTGGATGACCTGGGTGATGACAATATTGGTGATCTCATCAATCAGCCGCTCCCAGAGCAGTCCTTCGTTTCCTTCTAGCTTCAGCTCGCCCACCGTCTCAAGGGCCCCCGGATAAGGCTCGTACGTCAGGGAATGCTGCAACGTCGGCGCTCGGTGCCGAACCTGCTGCTGCGCGCGCTCGCGCTGAATGATTTGCGGCTCGCGCCCTGCACGGATGATCTGCAATTCGACGCGACCGACCGGGGCCGCCTTGGCGACGCTGTCGATCTGCGTCCGCAGTGCATCGCTGTCCATTTCCCAGATCGCCTTGGCCAGGTTGCTTTGAAACACCTGATCGATCAGCACCAGCTCCGCATTCATCGCCGCCAGGCTGGTCTGCCAGGCCGACCAGGTCCGCACCCCGACAGTGACCAGCGTAAACAGCAGGCAAAAGCCGAGCGTGGCCAGCACCAGACGACGTCCGAGCGAGCCAGTCCGTCGCTGCAAAAGGGCTGCGGGGTCAGGACTGTCGTGCGCGTTCATTTCAGCCATTTAGCGGCGATCGCGTCATAGCGACCATCAGCGCGTACACGCGCCAAAGCCTGGCGGAACTGCTCGACGCGCTCATCCGAGGTTTTGCGGCTGAACGCCAAACACAGTCCATTGGTGCCACCGAGGTCGTCCAGGCTTAACTGAGGGACGGCAGCTTCGTTTGGATTACCGCTGCCCTGGCGCACCAGATAGTGAGCGTTGAGCTCGTTGGAAATCCATAGATCTACCCGCCCGGCCTTGAGCTTCTGGTAGTTGTGTTCGTATTTATTGCTCGACTGCAGATTGCGCCCCACGGCAAAGCCGTTGCTGATCAGATACTGCTCTCCGACATCCTCCTTGACCGTAGCGATCTGATATTGCTTTGCGTCCTCAAGGCTCTTCAGATTGAAGTGCATGCCAGGTAGCGAGAACAGGTACCAGCGCGTCGGCGCGATGACGCCCACCCACTTGAACAGCGCCTCGCGCTGCGGAGTTCTGGCAATTGAATAGATCAGCACGTTTTCGGTATTGAGCGCGATGTCATAGGCGCGCGCCCAGGGCATCGATTGAATACGCGCGGTTTCCCCAAGCTCTTCCAGAACGGCCTCTACCACCTCGGTGCCCATGCCGGTCAGCTTGCCGTCGATGGTCATGTTGTAGGGGGGCAGCTCTTCGGTGACCGCGGTGATTGCATGGGCATAGGTGAGCGCGCTATAGGCCCCGGACACTAGCAGGACAAGGGCGACGCTCAGATCGCGGAGACAGGACGAACGCATGCAGTGTCCTCGGAGGGATCAAGGAATCCGGGCCGGCATCGGGGGCAGGCCACTAGAATCAATCAGATACCCCCTTTGTCGGCGCCAGCCCATCACACTTGAGCAGATGGGCGTGCCCGTCCACAGCTCTCCGACGTATGGCGAGCCCGATGGGGGCGGGAATGTGGGGGAAGAGGCGCCGCTCACATGGCGTAGATCGCCGGGCCAGCTTGTTCAATCGTCAGCCGGGCTATATCACGCGTTACGCGGCACGCCCGCGGTTCCCGCTCAGGGCCGCTGTCGCTTGTGCTCGAACGCCTCTACGCAGGCAGGCGCGTCATAGAAGCGAGGCGCACCGCCGGCCCGGTTGCCGTTTTCACCGGCGGTCTTGCGCCGACACTCGGTCTCGGCGCGACTGTTGCGGGTCGTTCTCATGCAGTCCTGAAACGCCGCTTCGCGCAGCGGCGCCAGCTTCGCCTCCCGGGCCGACTCGCAACGTTGGTCGAGCTCGGCCTGGCGCATGTCGAACGCCTCCCTGTCCTTCTGGAAACCGGCCTGCGCCTGTGTCACTAACACAGCCAGCAGCACCGTAGCCAACAATCCCTGTTTCATCGAATCGCTCCTTTGAATACCGGTGGCGAGCATGGCGCGGCGGTGGCGGCTTAACAAGCAGCCGCGAGATGTGGCCGCGGGCAAAAGTCTTACGGCACACCTTCCGAGCATTCAAACCCGCGCCCGCACCTGCCGCGGGCGGATGCCGAACTGGCGTTTGAATGCCGTGGCGAAGTTGGCCGGACTGTTGTAGCCGGCGCGCCAGGCGGCCTCGTTGACGCTGGCACCTTCGCGCTCCAAAGCCTCCCGCGCCAGCTGCAGCCGGCGGGCACGCTGGTACTCGAACACGGTCATGCCCTTGAACAGGCGAAACTGCCGCTGCAGCGTGGTGGCATTGACGCCCACCTCCCGGGCGATGCGCTCCAGCGTCCAGTCGTCAGCCTCACCGCTGTCGAGGAGCGCAAGGAGGCGTTGCAGACGGCGGTACTCCTGCGGGCGCAGGCCCTGTTCCGCCGACGCCGAGCGATCACCCAGGCTGATCAGTGCCTCGCAGGCGATATCCAGTGCGCGGCTTTCCAGGTACAGGCCCTGAAGCAGCGTGTCGTAGCCGGGCGGGTTGAGCATCTGGTCGGCCAACGTCAGCAGCCGCGCCGAGGGCATCCAGACACGCGGCACCAGGTGGCTATCCATGAAGCGACGGATCGCGCCATCGCTCGAGCCGACACCCTCCCCGCGCCCTTCGAACCAGTCCGGCGTCAGGCTCACCACCAGCTTGCGGATATGACTGCCGCGGCGCGCCTGGCGGCGGAACAGCACCGGTTCGTTCATCGAAACCGCCACGCCCTCGGGTGCCTGCCGCGACGCCGGCTGACCGAGCGTCAGCGGCAGATCGCCATAGCTGACCCGGCTCTGGCCCTGCAGAAAGAGCACGAACGATACCCGCGGACCAACCACGTTTTCGGTGACGAAATCCTGCAGCTCTTCGCAATCGGACCAGTGCAGCGACAGGCCATCACGCAGCTGCGCCCACTTCACTCGGCCGTAGAGCAGGCGGTCGTCATCCTCGTTGGACAGGCGCAGCCCCGGCCTGCTCATGGCCGGCAACTCATCGCCACGAATGATGTGATCAGCTTGATTCATGCGGCGCTGCGCCTCGAACTGACGGGATTGCAAAGCAAATGTTCGGCCCCGCAAAGGTTCGCGAAGCGACTGGGTGGCAGACTACGCGTCGACATCTTTTGATGCAAATAATTATCATTAAGCAGCGCGAACGTTTGCCAACACGTCGCCGCCGCTGCGACAGGAGCCGCCCATGGACAGAATTCTCCGCACCTCAAGCCTCAGGCCATTGCTGCTTGCCGGCCTGCTCGCCCCGTTTCCGTTGAGCGCCCTGGCGCAGAGTGTCGCCGCTCAGGCCGAACCGGTGCAGCTGGAGAGCATCACCGTCGAAGGCAACCGCCTGTACGACATGCCGTCTTCGGAGCAAAGCGGCGGCTACACCGTGCCGGCCGCCACCGTCGGCACCAAGACGCCGGCCGAACTGCGCGACATCCCGCAGTCGATCAGCGTGTACACCAGCGATTACATCCGCGACCGCCAGTTCGTGAACCTGGATGACCTGGCTAAGTACTCCACCGGCCTGCGCACCCTGAGCAACGACAGCGGGCGCTCGTCGATCTATGCACGCGGCTACGAGTACGACGAATTCAACATCGATGGACTGCCCGCGCCGATGGCCAGCATCAACGGCACGCTGCCGTCGCTGTCGCCGTTCGATCGGGTCGAGGTCATGCGCGGGCCGTCCGGGCTGTTCAACAGCACCAGCGAGATGGGCGGCATCGTCAACATGGTGCGCAAGCGCCCGACTCGCGAGGTCCAGGGCAGCCTGACCGGGCGCTACGGCAGCTGGGACACCCATTACCTGGAAGCGGACCTGTCCGGCCCGCTCGACGAGCAGGGGCGCGTGCGCGGCCGTACGGTCATCTCCCGCGCCGACACCAACGGCGAGGTCGACTACAACGCCAACACCAGCGAGAGCTTCTATGGCGCACTGGACATCGACCTGTCCGACGCCACCGTCATGTCTTTCGGGCTGATCCACCAGACCAAGGACATCCTTCCGCACAACGGCTATCCGGCCGCCATCGACGGCAGCCTGGAAGACTTCAGCCGCTCGACCTACCTGGGCGCCGACTGGGGTGATTTCGACAGTCGCGGCACCGACGTCGTCGCCGAGCTGACCCATCGCTTCGACAATGGCGGCTACGGTCGCGTGGCGGTGCGCGGCTCCAGGCGCGCGACCGATTACCTCTATGCCTTCACCGCGCGCAACGTCAACAGCGGCGCCACCAGCCTGGCCTACACCGCCCGCGATCTGGAGCAGGACACCCTCGCCGTCGATGCCAACTACAGCCAGCCGTTCGAGCTGCTCGGGCAGGTCAGCGAGTTCGTCATCGGCAGCGATTTCAAACGCTACGAGACCGAGTACGCGGACGCCCGCGGCAATCTCGGCGCCATCGACGTCGCCAGCTACCAGCCGGGCGACACCAGCAAGCCGAACGTCACCTTCGGCACACCGACCGAAACCGATGAGCGCGAAGCCGGCCTCTACGCCAAGCTGACCTTCCGCCCGATCCAGCGCCTGGCGCTGATCGGTGGCGCGCGGGTCAGCAGCTTCGAAGGCGAGAACAGCAGCGCCACGCAGGATGTGCGCGAGTCCGGCTATATCACGCCCTACGGCGGCCTGGTGTTCGATCTGGATGACCAGCACTCCCTCTACGCCAGCTACTCGCAGGTATTCAAGCCACAGAGCGAGGCCGGTGCCGACGGCCGCATCATCGACCCGCGCGAAGGCGAGCAGTACGAGGTAGGCATCAAGGGCAGCTATTTCGGCGGCGACCTGAACGCGCGCATCACCGCCTTCCAGCTCACCGACGAGAACCGCGCGGCCGGCGCCATCGATGACAGTGGCGCGCCGATCAGCGGCGTCTACGAGGCCACCGGCAAGACCCGCATCCGCGGTGGCGAACTGGAAATCAGCGGCTACCTGACCTCCGACTGGGAAGTGCTGGCCGGCTACACCTACATGAAGACCGAGAACCTGGCCGGTGACGACAACGCGCTCTTCGCGCTGATGCCCCAGCACCAGGCCTCGCTGTGGACCAAGTACACCCTGCCCGGCGGTGCCCTGCGCGGCCTGGGGATCGGTGGTGGCGTGACCGCGATGAGCGACTACTACATCGAACGCGCCGGCAGCCCGCGCCTCAGCGCACCGGGATATGCAGTGGTGGATGCCAAGTTGTCCTACCCGATCACCGACAAGCTGACCGGCACCTTCGACGTGAACAACCTGCTCGACCGCAAATACGTTTCGCGAGTTGGCAGCGTCGGCACCTTCAACTTCTACGGGCCGTCACGCAGCTTCACGGTGGGCGCCCGTTACGAGTTCTGATCCACCTGGCCGCCTGCGCCCGTAGGCGTCGGCGGCTGACTTCCGGAGATCACCATGCCCCATTTTCACGCCCAGGTGGCGACACCCCGCGCGTCCCGCAACATGATGCGGCTGTGCAAACACTTCGCGCACAAGGCCGAAGTCCAGCTGGATGAGCGTCAGGCGCAGGTCGAATTCGCCTTCGGCCAGTGCCGGATGCTCGCCGATGACGAGCGACTGCTGATCGACTGCCAGGCCGAGGCCGGCGAGGCGGAAAAGCGCCTGCGCTTCGTCATCGACGACCACCTCCATCGCTTCTCGGGCGACGAAGCACTGAAGGTGAACTGGCTGGACGGGCCGCTACCGCCAAGCCACAGGCAGGCCGAGCCATGAAAGGCGCCCTGCTCGCCTTGCTCGCCATTCTGGGACTTGCCGCCGTACAGGCACACGCCAGGGAACAAGCCGGCTGGCAGCCAGTTCAGCTACCGCACAGCAGCCAGCGTGACCTGCATTCGCAACGCACTGGCAAGGACTACCGCATCTTCGTCTCGGAGCCGCGACACGCGCCACCGCCGGGTGGCTATCCGGTGCTCTATGTGCTGGATGGCAACGCCCTGTTTCCGGGGTTGGCGATCCAGGCCCAGGCCCTAGAGGATCGGCCCGCCCCTAATCTTCGCGATTCGGTACTGGTGGTCGGCATCGGCTACACCGGCGAGGCCCTGTACGACTTCAAGGCGCGTGCCGAGGATTACACGCCCAAAGCCGACGATCGCCAGCGCCTGCCGGGCCGCGAACCACCGCCATCGGGCGGTGCCGATGACTTTCTGGCCTTTATCGAGCACGAACTCAAACCCGTGATCGCCAAGCGCTACCCGGTAGACGCCCGACGGCAGACCCTGTTCGGCCATTCCTACGGCGGCCTGTTCACCCTCTACACACTGTTCACCAATCCGCAGGCATTTCAGGGCTATGTGGCCGCCAGTCCGTCGATCTGGTGGTACCAGGGCTATGTCGAACGCACACTCGCCGCATTCGAATGGCAGCTCGCGGACCAGCCTGTCGCCGCGCGCCTGCTGGTCACCGCTGGCGGTGCCGAAGAGCCCGCGGCGGATGCCGACATGGACGACCCGCGCCAGCGCCATATGGCCGAGCGGCGCATGGTCGGCAATGCCCGGGATCTGGTCGACCGTCTGCAGCGGCTGTCCGGCCACGGCCTGAACAGCGCATTCCAGCTGTTTCCGGGAGCCAACCACGGCACCAACGCCGCACACAGCTCGGTCGTGGCACTGGTGTTGGCGGCCGCGATCGGACGCCAGCCATCCCGCGATCAGGACGACTGAAGATGACGAAAGCGACGAGAACCGACCGGTCAGCCGGCCAGGGCAAGTGCAGGCAAATGTCCGATGCTAGAGTCGGCGCTGCCTTTTCCATCACTGGAGACACCATGCGTCCTCTTTTCAATGCCCTGCTGCTGGCCCTGCCACTCTCGCTCTCGTCACTGGCCCTTGCCGCCGAGTCACCCGCCGGCCGCTGGCAGACCATCGATGACGAAACCGGCAAGCCCAAGTCCATCGTCGACATTCAAGAGGCCGCCGACGGAACACTGAGCGGTAAAGTGGCGGAGATCCTGCAATCGGACCATGGCCAGAATCCGATATGCAGTGCCTGCGACGGCGAGCGCAAAGACCAGCCGATCACCGGCATGACCATTCTCTGGGGACTCAAGCCCGACGGCGAACGTGTATGGACCGGCGGCACCATCCTCGATCCAGCCAAAGGCAAGACTTACCGCGCCAAGGTGACGCTGCTCGAAGGCGGAGATAAGTTGGAGATGCGCGGGTACGTCGGCATTGAAGCGCTGGGCCGCACCCAGACCTGGATTCGCCAGTAAGCTTAAACCTCTACCGGGGCGCGCCTGGCAGGCTCACCGGCTGGGGACTCGGCGCGACCGGCTCGGGATAGCCGAACATTCGGTTGTTTGTAAGCACCCCGTTCCGTTACTGGCGCGGGGCGCTTGGATGATGGCAGATGGTCGGTGAAGCGGGCGCCGGCGACGATCAATAAACGCCATCCCGCCCGAAGCCCGGTATATACAGTTCGGCCGCCGCCTTGCGCACCGGCGCGATCTGTACCGGCTCGTCTTGTGCTGTGTCGGTCACGGCATCACCGCCGAACACCTGCATGAGCGTTGGCTGGGCCAGCAGCGAAGCGAGCGCCGCCTGGCCTGCTTGAGTGTAGCCGTAAACACGGTCCGACCCGCTGGCCTGTGCCGTCGCCAGGCGCTGTCCGGATTGGTCGATCAGCTCCGCACGTAGCGAGTAGGTCAGGATTTCTCCAAAGGCGGCTTCGCTTTTCCATTCGTGTACAAAGACGGCAAGCAGCAAGGTTTCCGATTTCGATGCCTTTCGTGCGTCTGCCTCAGCCAAGTGCGTCGAGACGCCCTTGCGCTCGAACCCACCGACCAACGCAGCTTGCAGATCTTCGGCCAATGGCAGACCCGAGCGGGTGTTCACGTCGTAGGGGATGTAATAACTGCCGCGCACAAGGCCAACGAAGGTGCCTTTCTTGTTACCTGATAGCACGTACGGTCGTGCGTCCGTCACCTGCACTTCGACCGCCTGGATGGGAGCGGCTGAAAGGGTCGGATAGCTATGTGCGTAATCGGCCTTTCGACCGTAGGCACAACCACTGAGCAAGACAAAAGCAATCGCGAGCGCAACAAGACGAGACATGGGGAAAGGCATCCGTTCCGATGATTACAGACGACATGCGCTGACTTGCTTGTCAGCACGGGTCAAAGAGGGGCGCATACTTGCGGATAACGCCGTGATACTCAATCGCCATTAGTCGGTGAGTCCAGGCGCGACGTGATTGTGGTCACAGCTGAAACAATGCCCATGGCGTGCCGTATTTTTTCCGGCTACAGCCCCCCCCTAGGGCCCGCTGCCCAACGCTCAATTCACACGGAAATGTCCGGTCAGCGCCTGCAGTTCATGGCTGAGTTCCCTGAACTGATCGAGCGAGTTTGTCGTTTCTTCCATCGTCGTGAACGACAGGTCTGCGACGTCCCGGATGCTGATGACACTGCGATTGATTTCTTCGGCCACAGCGGTCTGCTCCTCGGCGGCCGTGGCGATCTGCTGGTTCATCTGCTGAATGATGGATACCGCGGCGGCGATCTCGCTCAGAGCGAGTGCCGTCTGGTTCGCGTCGGTGGCTGTCGACTGGACAAGATCGTTGCTGTGCTGCATCTGCCGCACCGACACCTTCGCGCCGTTCTGCAGCGTATCGATCAGATGCTGGATTTCGGCCGTCGATTGCTGGGTGCGCCGGGCGAGCGAGCGGACCTCATCGGCCACCACGGCAAAGCCCCGCCCTTGCTCGCCGGCGCGCGCCGCCTCGATGGCAGCGTTCAACGCGAGCAGGTTGGTCTGCTCGGCAACGCTCTTGATGACGTCGAGCACAGTGCCGATGTTTTGGCTTTCTTCGCTCAGCGCATCGATGCCTCGGACCGCTTCCTGGACCGAGTCGACCAATTGAGTCACCCGCTCCAGGCTTTGTTTGACCATCGCATGCCCGTTGCCAACCGTGCGGTCGGCCATTCGAGTTGAACCAGCCGCCTCCTCGGCGTTGCGAGCCACTTCGTGAACGGTAGCGGACATCTCATTCATCGCGGTGGCAACCTGATCGATCTCGACTCTCTGCCGCAACACGCCGTCCCTCGCTTTGGCGGTAACGCCCGCGACCTTCTCCGCAGAGTCAGCGATTTGCGTCACCGCGCCCTGCAGGCGGCCTACGATCCCACGCAGGCTCTTCGACATCTCCTGCATCGCCTGCATTAGCTGGCCGAACTCATCACGACGGTTAACCACAATCTGCGCGCTCAGGTCTCCCCGAGCGATTTGATTGGCGGCCTGTATCACTTCGCGCAGGGGGCGGACGATGAGGCGGGTTATCAACAGCGAAGCGAGAATGCCGACGATTAGCGCCAATCCGGAAGCAAGCAAAATCAAGCGGCTGCTCGCGACTAGATCGACCTGCATGGCGTCTTGCTGAGCCTGATAGGCCTTATCCGCAGCCTCAAGCGCGCCTTCCGCACGATTGTTCATTTCAGTGTAAAGGCGGGCACCGTCTTCCAATGCTTGGGTGTAATCCCCCAATCTGTCGTTGAACGACCTGATGTTGCCCACCACCTCGGTCAACACCGCACCGTACATGCCACGGTCCAGCGCCTCCATGAGCGAGTTAGCGAGGTCAAGCGCTGCCTGGGCCTGGTGGATGGTTGTAGCAGACTTTTCGTCGCTCTGCTGCAGGCGTTGGCGGGCTTCATTCAGTGCAGAAAGAATCAAGCTGTACAGCTGAGCGATCTGCTGGCCCTGGCCGACCATTTCGGCGCCTTGCTGCCCCTGGGATTCCTTTAAATCATAGAGGCCGTCTTCCACCAGCCCACTCTGCAGGATATCGAGACTGTTGGAAGCGCTGACCACTGACCAGTAGGCGGAGTCGAGCGCAATGGCCTTGGCGTCTGAAACCTGCACGAAACGGGTGAATGCATCTTGGTATTCAGCGAGCGCTAGCTCAACGCTGGTGAGGCCCTCTTGCTGGGCCTCACCAAGTTGCGACTTGAGTTCCGCGACGTTGGCCAGGGTAGTGGCGACTTTGTCGTTGAGCGCCTTTACATGCTTAGCGTCGCCGCTAGCGGTGAAATGCTGCTCGATGCTGCGGATGTACAGGACCTCGGTTTTTATTGACGACACGCGCTTGAGTTCGTCGAATCGCATATCTACCGAACGCAAGGCTGTCAGTCCAACGACGGCGACCACGGCGGTCAACAGCAAGACCAGGCCGAAACCGAGGGCGAGCTTCGTGGCCGTTCCCAAATTGGCCAGTTTGGCCGTTGCGAAACCGAGCATCGTCATCTTCCATTCGAGGTGTGGCAAATGAAATGGCCACTGGCCATAGATGTCTGTCTCTCACTCTGTCGACCGCATGGCAATTGTTTTTAGCTGGACTGCCTGAATCGGCTTCATAGGGGTCGTTTTCTAGAATGGCGGTGTCGTTTGGAGTAATAGGGCCGACACGACTTCACGGAAGGTCTAGCCATATCGAGCACTTCGGCCTCCCGCCGCCCCCGCCCCGCTCGACGCCCAAAAGCCTGCTCTATCTCCTTTTTGAATCGCTGTTTCCAATGCGACGGCACCCCGGGCAGCAGCAGCCTTGCTCGATGCCGCATAGGGCTCTCCTCTCTTCAGGTGAGCCCCAGGTCAACCAC
The DNA here is from genome assembly GCF_047225135.1 of Pseudomonas sp. YJ42. Classification (NCBI taxonomy): domain Bacteria; kingdom Pseudomonadati; phylum Pseudomonadota; class Gammaproteobacteria; order Pseudomonadales; family Pseudomonadaceae; genus Pseudomonas; species Pseudomonas sp. YJ42. The sequence goes on from NZ_CP178378.1 coordinate 2,642,652, forward strand.
GTTCACGCCTGCAAAAAGGCGGGCTATCGCCTGTTAGCTTTCCTTCATTACGAAAGGTAACAGGCCGCACGGCGGCTATCGGCCCACGCCGTATCGGGATACTGGGCCGCCTGGCCGAGCGCCGCGTCCATTCGTATGCGGTTGACGCCTAATTAGTGGAAGCCAATGACGCACCGAATATCGCTGTGACCGGTCCGCCTTCGCGGTGAGTGACCCCTTTGAGCCAGGTGGCAACAATCTGCGGATTGGCTTTGATCCATTGCTTGGCGACCCGCCGACGATTGGTGTTGCTTTCCTGCACCGCGCTCATCAGCTCACTGACCGACGCGATGGTGAACGTCATGTTGCTGAACAGCCTTGCAAGGTTCTGGCAGTCTTTAGAGAAGCCGCCGCGCGCCACTGTATTCACTTGTGCGGCACCGTAGTTGGGGCCGAAATAGGCGTCGCCGCCTGACAGGTAGGACAGACGAAAGCGCTTATTCATAGGGTGCGGCTCCCAGGCCAGGAATACCGCAAACTGGCCCAGGTGCTGGGCGCGCTCAACGTAATTGAGCATTTCGTTTTCATTGGACTCCACCAGGGTGAAACCCTTCAGGCCGAAAACATTGTCCTTGATCATGCCCTGCACCATCTTGTTGCCGCCGTTCCCGCGCTCGAGCCCATAGATTTTCCCGCCGAGCTCTTTTTCGAAACGCTGGATATCGGCGAAATCGTGCAGCCCGGCCTCGTAACCTGGCTGCAGTACGGCCAGGGTATAGCGCACGACAGGCAAATTCGTTTGCAGCTTTTCGATCAGCCCCGCGTCCAGATGCGGCTGGGCCAACGCGGCCTGCGCTGGCATCCAGTTGCCGAGGAACACATCTACCTTTCCCTCTGCCAAGCCAGCGTAGGTTTCTGGAAGCGATAGCCGCGCGACATGCGTGCGGTAGCCTAGCTCGCCGAGCAGAAGCCGCGTGACGGCTGTGGTCATGGTGATGTCGGTCCAGCCGACGTCGGACAACCGGACCTGCTCACAGCGCGCTGTTTCGGCAGCTTGCAGGTTCCCGGCGCAAGTCAGGGAAAGCGTGAGCATCCAGCCCATTAAGCGTTTCATAAAGTCCACCTGCCTTCTGTGACGGTCTGATTCTGGGAATTAACCACCCAGCGATGGCTAACAGCCACGACTGAGCAAATACCAGACCACGGCCATGTGCGTAGCGTCTCATTCCTGACTCATGGGGCTCGGACCGCTGAAATAGTGGAAGGAAGCATTGAGATAACCGCGAAGGCTTTAAAGAAATGCGTCGGGCTTGCGACGGCTGCGTTCCGCGTCACTCGGCAGGCAGGTTCATGCTGACGCGGACGATGGGGTTAATCGGCGCAACAGGGGCAAATCAGCAGATTGGAGCGGGGCAATTGCGACATATCCATTGGCGCGAGGCCGGCGACTATGCCGCAATGTTCGTCTGGTCGGTCGGCTCGTTATCGTGCCGCTGGCAGGCCGTTGAAGAGACGTAGGCGAGGTAGCCAAGGATAATACCGATGGCGGCCCGCAAAAACAGGCGAGAAACGCAGCGCAGCGAAATACCAGTCAACGGCTCCGCGCTGCAGCGCGTTAGTCGCGAGCGACTTGCCGAGCCTGTGTTTACGCCCTGTCTTTTATCAGAAGGGCCAATGCAGGTAGTTCTTTCACCGACCTGTCAGGGCCACTGCATTTCACCCTTTAGCACCTTGGCGCTCAGCTCGAGGCTGCTGGCGTCGAGTAATGCCGGGTATTTGGCTTTCATCGCCGCGATCAGGCTTTGGCTGTCCTTGGCTTTCGGCAGCTCGGCTTCTAGGGTCAGCAGATAGTCGCGGGTGAAGCGCAGGTCGTCGAGGTTCAGCTTGGGTTGGCCCAGGTAATGGCCAGGGACCAGCATGGTCGGTTGCAGGGCTTCAAGCTCGTCAAGGGACTTGAGCCAGGACTGGCGCGCTTCGACAGTCTGCGCATCGGCAATCCAGGGATGGATGTTGGCGTAGGTGAGCACCCCGCCGACCACGGTTTTGATACTGGGAATCCACAGGCTGGTGTGCTTGGGGTCGTGGCCGATCAGCTCCAAGCTCTGCCCTTCCAGGGTCAGGCTATCGCCCTGCAGAACTTCCGGCACCAGGGTGCGCTGCGGCGCGCTGCCCTTGAGGATCGGGCCCCAGTACGCCAGTTTGGGCGCGCGGCTTTTTTCGATATGGGCGACGGTCTCCGCCGTCGCCAGCACCTTGGCCTCGGGGTAGGCGCGGGTCAGGGTATCGAGGCCGAAGTAAAAATCGGGATCGCCGTGGCTGATAAAAATGGTGGTCAGAGTTTTGCCGCTGGCCTGGATGCGTTCGACGAGCTCCTGGGCTTCGCGAGTGGAGAACTGCGCGTCGACCAAAATCGCGTCGCGCTCGCCGCTGATCAGCGTAGACGCGACTGGAAAAACGGCACTTTCGCCGGGGTTGTACACCTCGACGCTGAGCGGTTGCGCCAGGACGGCGCTGGCACCGGCGAGCAAAGCAGCACCGGCGAGAAGTTGGCGAACGATACGGGTTGGGAACATGAGAGCCTCCGTTTTTGAGTGACGGAGGGATATTAGTTGCTTTAAATGGCTCAAAAAGCCCCTTAATTCGCGCATATTTGTTGCGCATATCGAGCGAATAATGGATCGACTGACGGCAACCCGGGTATTTGTCGAAGTGGTGGACAGAGGCAGCCAAACAGCGGCTGCCGAGGCGCTGGAAATGTCGCGGGCGATGGTTTCGCGCTATCTCGCCGAACTGGAAAGCTGGGTCGGCGCGCGTCTGTTGCACCGCAGCACGCGCAAACTGAGCCTGACCGGCATCGGCGAGCAGCTATTGCCGCAGTGCAGGGAAATGCTCGCCGTAGCCGAAACCATGCAGGGCATCAGTTCGAGTAGCGATATCGCCCCACGTGGCAACCTGCGTATCGCCTGCAGCCAGTCATTCGCCCAGGCCTGGCTGGTGCACCAGCTCAACGCATTTATGGCTATGTATCCGCAGGTCGATTTCGATCTGCTGATCGACAGTCAAACGGTCAATCTGGTGGAAGCGCGGGTCGATCTGGCGTTGCGCATCACCAACCAGCTCGACCCCAATCTGATCGCCCGCCAGCTCGCCGTATGTCGTTCGGCGGTGTGCGCGACACCGACCTATCTCAAGCGCCATGGCACGCCACAGCGGCCTACGGATCTGGCGCAGCACAATTGCCTGAGCTACGCCTATTTCGGCCGCAGCATCTGGGAGTTCCAACGCGCCGGCGAGCCCTTCGCCGTGGCCGTCAGGGGTAACCTCAGCGCCAACGAGTCCATGGTGCTGCTGGAGGCCACGCTGGCCGATGCGGGTATCAGTTTGCAGCCGCTTTACTCAGTTAGCGCGCTGCTGCGTTCCGGGGCACTGGTGCAGCTACTGCCCGAGTACGAACCGCAGGAACTGGGTATCCATGCGCTCTATGGCACACGCCGGCAAATGCCGCCAGCACTACGCGCCTTGCTGGATTTTCTGATCGAGCGGCTTGCTGAACAGCCGGACTGGGATCGCTGAGCGAGGCCGGGAAAATAATGCCGAGCCGGCTAAGCCTTAGCGGTCGATATAGCCAGTTGCGACCCTCTCATACTTGATCTTGCCAGCCCGAACGCATGCTCTTTCGCCTGGCCGCCGCGACTGACTACTATCGGACGACGTATCAATTCAGGACACTTCACTCATGCATCAGGCCACCGCACATCTACTGCAACGCTACTACGATGCCTTTAACGCCGGCGACATGGATACCTTTCTCTCGCTGCTGACGGACGATGTCATTCACGACATCAACCAGAGTGGACGTGAGGTCGGCAAGGCGGCCTTTGCGAAGTTCATGGAGCGCATGAACCGCAACTACCGGGAGACTATCGTGGACCTCTCCATCACCACGAATGAAGCCGGCGACCGAGCAGCGGTCGAGTTCACGGTCATCGGGGAATACCTGGCGACCGATGAAGGGCTGCCCGAAGCGAAGGGCCAGACTTACCGCCTTCCGGCTGGGGCTTTCTTCGTGATCAGAGACGGCCAAGTGGCGCGGGTCACCAACTACTACAACCTTGAAGACTGGATCGCTCAAGTTTCCGTGTAATGGCCAAGTTGATCTTCCGGCGCTTGTCTGGCGCAGCGCTTCATCGGTTCATCCCTGAACTGGCTCGGTTACGCATGCGCGTGTTCCGCGACTTTCCGTACCTGTATGACGGTGCCGCGGATTACGAGGCGCGCTATCTGCAAACCTACATCGAAGCACCGCACAGTGTGGTGGTGCTGGCATTCGATGGCGACAGGGTCGTAGGTGCGTCTACCGGGTTACCGATGTCCCATGAGACGGATGAAGTCCAGCAGCCCTTCCGCGAGGCGGATTACAACATTGATGAAATATTTTACTGCGGCGAATCCGTGTTACTGCCTGAATACCGCGGACAGGGGGCGGGAGTGGCGTTTTTTGAACAACGTGAGCTGCATGCGCGCGCCATTGGCGGCATGAGGTATTCCTGCTTCTGTGGGGTGGAGCGGCCCGCTACCCATCCTGCTCGCCCTGCCGATTACCAGCCACTGGATGAGTTCTGGCGTCATCGTGGGTACAAAAAACACCCGGAGCTGACGACGCACTTCAGCTGGAAAGACCTTGGCGATGGGCGGGAGTCACTCAAACCCATGATCTTCTGGATGAAACCTTTGCAATGAGCGCGTTTAAGCTGGCGACAGCCCAGTACGATATCGGCTTTTTTTCACACTGGGATGAGTTCGCTGAAAAACTGGAGACCTGGATCGCCAACGCCGCGCAGCAAGGCGCCAAACTGTTGGTGTTTCCCGAATACGGCAGCATGGAACTGGCCTCGCTGTTCGGCGAGGCGGTTTACAGCGACCTGCAGCAGCAGCTCCGTACGATGCAGACCTTGCTGCCGAAGTGGCACGAAATACACCAGACCCTTGCCAGCCGCTATGACGTCCTGATTCTGGCAAGCTCCTTCCCGACTGAATTGCAGGCTGGCCGTGTCGTAAACCGGGCAACCCTGTTTGGCCCGCAAGGAAAGCTGGGGCATCAGGACAAACTGATGATGACTCGCTTCGAGACTGAGCAATGGCGTATCAGTGGTGGCAACCACATTGAGGTAATCGATACCGAACTGGGCCGTATCGGCATTCTGATTTGCTATGACTCTGAGTTTCCTATGATTGCGAGCCAGCAGGTTGCAGCCGGAGCAGATTTGCTGCTGGTTCCCAGCTGCACCGATACCCAGGCGGGTTTCCATCGGGTACGTATCGGCTGCCAGGCCCGCGCGCTGGAACATCAATGCTATGTGGTCCAGGCGCCCACCGTCGGCCATGCCCCCTGGTCCGAAGCGGTTGACGTCAATACCGGCCGCGCCAGTGTCTACACGCCAGTCGATTACGGCTTTCCCGACGACGGCATCCTGGCGGAAGGCACGGACGACGAGCCCCGCTGGGTCTTTGCAACCGTCGACCTGCGCGAGATCGCCCGCATTCGCGCCGAGGGCCAAGTCTTCAACCATCGTGACTGGCCGAACCAATTTGCATTGAAGGGGCCGGAGCAATTTGCATTGAAGGGGCCGGAGCGAGGGAAGCTCTAGTTATCGCGAGCTGCAATGATGAGCAGGCCCCTGATCTCTATACGGGGGAAAGGCGAAACGACTAACGTCCAGCCGGGAATTACAGACAGCAAAAAGGCGCCCTAAGGCGCCTTTTCGTTGTAGCTAAGCCGGAATCAAGCCTTGGCTTTCTTCGCAGCGCGGTTACGCTCGCCTTCGTCGAGGATCTTCTTGCGAAGACGGATCGACTTCGGGGTCACTTCGCACAGCTCGTCGTCCTGGATGAATTCCAGAGCCTGTTCCAGCGTGAAGCGGACCGGCGGAACCAGGGCGATGGTTTCATCCTTGCCCGAAGCACGCATGTTGTCGAGCTTCTTGCCCTTGGTGGGGTTCACGCCCATGTCGTTGTCACGGCTGTTCAGGCCGACGATCTGGCCGTTGTAGATTTCCTGGCCATGCTCGACGAACAGCTTGCCGCGCGCCTGCAGAGTTTCCAGCGAATAGGTCAGCGCCTTGCCGGTTTCGACCGATACCAGTACGCCGTTCTGACGGCCGGACATGTGGCCGGACTTCATCACGTCGTAGCGGTCGAAGATCGAAGTCAGGATGCCTGCGCCGTTGGTCAGGGTCAGGAACTGGTTACGGAAACCGATCAGACCACGGGCCGGGATGTTGTACTCCAGGCGAACACGGCCCTTGCCATCCGGCACCATGTTGCTCAGGTCGCCCTTACGCAGGCCCATCTCTTCCATCACCTTGCCCTGCGCTTCTTCAGGGATGTCGATGGTGACGTTCTCGAACGGCTCATGCTTGGCGCCGTCGACTTCACGGATGATCACTTCTGGACGGCCCACGGCCATTTCGAAGCCTTCACGACGCATGGTTTCGATCAGCACCGACAGGTGCAACTCGCCGCGACCGGAGACTTTGAACTTGTCAGCCGAATCGCCTTCTTCGACGCGCAGGGCCACGTTGTACAGCAGCTCCTTGTCCAGGCGCTCCTTGATGTTACGGCTGGTGACGAACTTGCCTTCCTTACCGCAGAACGGCGAATCGTTGACCTGGAACGTCATGGATACGGTTGGCTCGTCAACGGTCAGCGGCTTCATGGCTTCGACGTGGTTCTGGTCGCACAGGGTGTCGGAGATGAACAGTTCATCCATACCGCTGATGCAGACGATGTCGCCGGCGGTGGCTTCGTCGACGTCGACGCGGTGCAGACCGTGGTGGCCCATCAGCTTGAGGATACGGCCGTTACGCTTCTTGCCATGCATGTCGATGGCAGTGACCGGGGTGTTCGGCTTGACGCGGCCACGGGCGATGCGGCCTACGCCGATGATGCCGAGGAAGCTGTTGTAGTCCAGCGCGGAGATCTGCATCTGGAACGGGCCATCGACATCGACCTGCGGGGCCGGTACGTGGTCGACGATGGCCTGATACAGCGGGGTCATGTCTTCGGCCATGTCGGTGTGGTCCAGACCGGCGATGCCGTTCAGGGCCGAGGCGTAGACGACCTGGAAGTCTAACTGCTCTTCGGTGGCGCCCAGGTTGTCGAACAGGTCGAAGATCTGATCCAGCACCCAGTCCGGACGCGCGCCCGGACGGTCGACCTTGTTGATCACCACGATCGGGCGCAGGCCGGCTTCGAAGGCCTTCTTGGTCACGAAGCGGGTTTGCGGCATCGGGCCGTCCTGGGCGTCGACCAGCAGCAGCACGGAGTCGACCATCGACATCACACGCTCTACTTCACCGCCGAAGTCGGCGTGGCCGGGGGTGTCGACGATGTTGATCCGGTATTCGTTCCAGCGAATGGCGGTGTTCTTGGCCAGGATGGTGATGCCGCGCTCTTTTTCCTGGTCGTTGGAGTCCATCACACGCTCGTCGTTGAGCTCGCCGCGCTCCAGGGTGCCGGACTGACGCAGAAGCTTGTCGACCAGGGTGGTTTTGCCATGGTCAACGTGAGCGATGATGGCGATGTTACGTAGATTCTCGATCACAGTAGTGGTCTCGTAGTTGGGTCGGGCGGTGGAGCGGATGCGCTCAGCGCCCTACGCGAAAAATCGGTTTGATAAAAGCTGACAATTGACGAGGTGTCGCGGCCGTTACAGGCCGCGGTGCGGGTCGGGAGGGCGGTGACGGATACTGCCGCCATTCAGCCCGGGCATCTTATGCCGGACGATAAACGCGCACATTGATATGCCCCTCGCTCAACAAATGATGAGCATGCAGGCGGCTCATGACACCTTTATCGCAATACAGCAGGTACTGGCGATTCACGTCCAGCTCCTTGAAGCGGTTGTTGATCGCATAGAACGGCAACGTTTGCACTTCGATGCCATCCAGCTGCAGGGGTTCGTCCTCGGCTGCATCGGGATGACGGATGTCCAGCACCACCTGGCCTGCAGAAGCCTCGGCGACTTCTTCGACTTGCAGGTCCTGGCCCAGCTCGTCGATCACCCGGTCGATGGCGACTTGACGGGCGTTGGCCATGGCACGCTCGAGGACTGCCATGTCGAACTGTTTCTCTTCGTGTTCGATACGGTAGCGCTTGGCCTTGGTGGTCGGATTCTTCGAGATCACGCCACAATATTCGGGCATGTTCTTGGCGAACTCGGCCGTGCCGATTTCGAAAGCGGTGTCGATGATGTCCTGCTTGTGGCTCGCGATCAGCGGGCGCAGCATCAGCATGTCGGTGGCCGAATCGATCACTGACAGGTTCGGCAACGTCTGGCTCGACACCTGGGAAATCGCCTCACCGGTCACCAGTGCATCGATGTGCAGACGCTCGGCAATCTCGGTCGAGGCGCGCAGCATCATGCGTTTGAGCACCACGCCCATCTGGCTGTTGTCGACCTTCTCGAGAATCTCGCCAACGACTTCTTCGAAGGGCACGCTGATAAACAGCACGCGATGCGAGCTGCCGTACTTCTTCCATAAATAGTGGGCGACTTCCATCACACCCAGCTCATGGGCACGACCGCCGAGGTTGAAGAAGCAGAAGTGCGTCATCAGTCCGCGGCGCATCATCTGGTAGGCGGCCACGGTGGAATCGAACCCACCGGACATCAACACCAGTGTTTGCTCCAACGCACCCAGCGGATAGCCGCCAATGCCGTCATGCTGGGCATGCACGATGAACAAGCGCTGGTCGCGGATCTCCATCCGCACTTCGATTTCCGGCGCTTTCAGCGAAATGCCGGCGGCGCCGCAGTGCACACGCAGCTCACTGCCGACATGACGCTCGACGTCCATCGAGCTGAACGGATGCTTGCCGGCACGCTTGCAGCGGACAGCGAATATCTTGCCAGCCAGCCGGTCGGCGAAGTGCGCCTTGCACTTGTCGACGATGTCGTCCAGACCGATCAGCGGGTACTCATGCACTTCCAGGCAATGGGCGATGCCCGGCGTGCAGCGAAGGCGCTCGATCATTTCCTTCAGCAACTTCGAATCGCTGAGCGCCGTTTCCACCTCGACGTTGTCCCACACCCCTTCCACCCGCAAGTCGGGATCGAGGTCGCGCAGCACGGTGCGGATATTCTTCGCCAACTGGCGAATGAACCCCTTTCGCACCGGCGGGCTCTTGATGGTGATTTCTGGGAATACTTTGACGATCAGTTTCATGGAAAACAGCGCAAGCGCCGGCAAGGCGTAAAAAGAGGGGGGCGGAGTATATCGGAAATTGATCAAGCTTTAGTCAGTTTTCTCAACCCCACACGAGTTGCACCAAAACAGGACGACGCCACTCCATATCGCACCACTATGGGGCGTAATAATTAGAATACGGCTGGCCAAACGCCCCAAGTTGTCAGGGAGCCGCCGTTTTCAGGCGTCCGGACCCATCACGGAGCACTGGCATGCAATTTGCTCCCTTGTGAGGCAGGTCGCCTTGACGGAGTATCCCCGCTCGGCTTCACCCCTAGATTTCGGAAGCTTTGTCTGCCAACGCTTCCACCACTTGGAGAGCACCATGTCGAAGTCGCTTCAACTGATCAAAGATTACGATGTGAAGTGGATTGATCTGCGCTTCACCGACACCAAAGGCAAGCAGCACCACGTGACCGTTCCGGCGCGTGACGCTCAGGACGAAGACTTCTTCGAGCACGGCAAAATGTTCGACGGCTCGTCCATTCATGGCTGGAAGGGCATCGAAGCCTCCGACATGATCCTGATGCCGGTCGATGAAACCGCCGTACTGGATCCGTTCACCGAAGAGCCGACCCTGATCCTGGTCTGCGATATCGTCGAGCCGAGCACCATGCAGGGCTACGACCGCGACCCTCGCTCGATCGCCAAGCGCGCCGAAGAATTCCTCAAGTCGACCGGTATCGGTGACACCGTATTCGTTGGTCCGGAGCCTGAGTTCTTCATCTTCGACGAAGTGAAGTTCAAGTCCGACATCTCCGGCTCGATGTTCAAGATTTTCTCCGAGCAAGGCTCCTGGAACACCGACGCTGACATCGAAGGCGGCAACAAGGGCCATCGCCCGGCCGTCAAAGGCGGTTACTTCCCAGTTCCGCCGTGCGACCACGACCACGAAATCCGCACCGCCATGTGCAACGCCATGGAAGAGATGGGCCTGGTCGTCGAAGTGCACCACCACGAAGTGGCCACTGCCGGCCAGAACGAAATCGGCGTCAAGTTCAACACGCTGGTTAACAAGGCTGACGAAGTTCAGACCCTGAAGTACTGCGTACACAACGTCGCCGATGCCTACGGCAAGACCGCGACCTTCATGCCGAAGCCGCTGTACGGCGACAACGGTTCGGGTATGCACGTACACATGTCCATCTCCAAGGATGGCAAGAACACCTTCGCAGGCGAAGGCTACGCCGGCCTGTCCGATACCGCCCTGTATTTCATCGGCGGCATCATCAAGCACGGCAAGGCGCTGAACGGCTTCACCAACCCGTCGACCAACTCCTACAAGCGTCTGGTTCCGGGCTTCGAAGCACCGGTGATGCTGGCCTACTCGGCCCGCAACCGCTCCGCCTCGATCCGTATCCCGTACGTATCCAGTCCGAAAGCCCGCCGTATCGAAGCGCGCTTCCCGGACCCGGCTGCCAACCCCTACCTGTGCTTCGCCGCACTGCTGATGGCTGGCCTGGACGGCATCCAGAACAAGATTCACCCTGGCGATGCAGCTGACAAGAACCTGTACGATCTGCCGCCGGAAGAAGGCAAGCTGATCCCGCAGGTGTGCGGCAGCCTGAAGGAAGCTCTGGAAGAGCTGGACAAGGGCCGTGCGTTCCTGACCAAGGGCGGCGTGTTCTCCGACGACTTCATTGACGCCTACCTCGAGCTCAAGAGCGAGGAAGAAATCAAGGTCCGCACCTTCGTGCACCCGCTGGAATACGACCTGTACTACAGCGTCTAAGCCAGTCCGCATGATAGAAAAGGCCTCCTTCGGGAGGCCTTTTTTATATCTACGCTATCGCAGGGCAGGACAACATGCGTTTGCGCTGCGACCGGCGGGCATCGATCGCAAATCGCAACGTTGGCACTTGCCTGTCCACCAACACAGTGCAAGGCTTCCCGCATTCACTCCGCGGAGCTTCCCATGCGCATCGCATTGTTCAGCCTGCTCGTACTGCTAACGGCCCCGGCCATGGCGCAGATCTACAAATACACAGACGACAAGGGCAACACGGTCTTCACCAACCAGCCACCGGAAGGCGTGACGGCGGAGACCATCGATCTGCCGCCTGCCAATACCGTGGACATCAAGGTGCCGAACGCACCGCCACCCTTACCCGAAGAGCAGAACGGCACGGACCGACAGCAGGCCTACCGCAGCCTGTCCATCGGCGGCATACCGGACGAGCAGGCGCTGCGGGCGAACAACGGCACCTTCGTGGTCAATGCTCAACTCGATCCACCACTGCGCAGGAATCATCGGATCCGCTTTCTGCTCGATGGCGAGCCCCAGGGAGAACCGAGCAGCAATACGTCGCTGCAGCTGACCAACGTCGATCGCGGCACCCATGTCATCGAAGCCGAAGTGCTGAGCGGCGGACAGGTGATTCAGCGTGCCCAGGAGCAGTTCACCGTGCAGCGGGTCAACACCTCCAGCCCCGCGTTGCGACCCAAACCGACAGTTCCGCCGAAACCCAAACCGACACCCACCCCCAAACCGAAACCTGCGTCTTGAACGTCAGTCATCGAATATTCGCGGCCGCCCTGCTGGCCTGCGCCCTGCCTGCTGTCGCCGAGATCTACAGCTATACGGACGAACAGGGCAACCGCGTGTTCACCGATCGCCCCGGCGGGCGGTCGGTCGAGTCGGTGAAACCTGGGCCGACCAACCGCATGCCCGCAGTCGAAACGCACCGTCCGCAAGCACCAGAGCCGGCGCCGACGGTCGACACTGCGAAGCACCACTACAGCCTGCTCGAGATCCTTGCGCCGCAACCAGACGCCACGATTCGCGACAATGCCGGCGGCCTGCTGGTCAAGGTCGCCAGCACGCCTGGGTTGTTGCCGGGCCACCGCTACCGCCTGCTGATGGACGGCTACGCCGCCGGCCTGGCCGATGGCGGCTCGCAGTTCGTTTTGCAGAACATCGATCGCGGCACCCACCAGCTCACTGTGGAAGTGATCGATGAGAACGGCCAGCCCCTGCAGAGCAGCCTACCGCGCACCTTTCATATGATGCGCACCTCGCTGGCCCAGCGACGCATGGTCAATCCCTGCAAGAAGGACGATTACGGCGTCCGCCCCGAATGCCCGCTGAAGGATAAACCCAAGGAAAAGAAAGATATTCCCTTCGTGCCCTTTCTGTGACCATGCTATGCACCTGAATGGTGCATAAGCCGGACCGATCCGATCCGCTTCACTCGTTTTTCACGACGCCCCGCTCTGGAGCGCTAGCGCGCACGCCGCCGCGCCGAAAAAGAGCGCCTTGGTTTGCTTCTTGCATTTCCCGTCTTACCCATCGGATGCAGACAGCCATGATCAACGAAGCCCTACAGCGCCTGCTGATCGAGAACCTGACCACCGCGACGCTGCTGCTTAACTCGCGCTTGCGGCTGGAATATATGAATCCGGCTGCAGAGATGCTGCTCGCCGTGAGCGGCCAGCGTAGCCACGGCCAGTTCATCAGCGAGCTTTTCACCGAATCAGCCGAAGCGCTGGCCGCGCTGCGCCAGGCCGTGGAACAGGCACATCCGTTTACCAAGCGCGAAGCGACGCTGACCTCAACCAATGGCCAGACACTGACCGTCGATTACGCCGTCACGCCGATACTGACCCGCCAGGAAACCATGCTGCTGCTGGAGGTGCTGCCCCGCGATCGCTTGCTGCGCATCACCAAGGAAGAAGCGCAGTTGTCCGCTCACGAAACCACCAAGCTGCTGGTGCGCGGCCTTGCTCATGAGATCAAGAATCCGCTAGGCGGCATCCGCGGCGCCGCACAGCTGCTATCGCGAGAGCTGCCCGAAGAGCATCTCAAGGACTACACCGGGGTGATCATCGAGGAAGCCGACCGCTTGCGGAACCTGGTCGATCGGATGCTCGGCTCGAACAAGCTGCCCTCCCTGTCAATGACGAACATCCACGAAGTGCTCGAGCATGTGGCCAGCCTGATCGAGGCTGAAAGCCAGGGAAGCCTCATTTTGGTGCGCGACTATGATCCGAGCATCCCCGAAGTGTTGCTCGACCGCGAACAGATGATCCAGGCCGTGCTCAACATCATGCGTAACGCCATGCAAGCACTGGCCGGACAGTGCGAGCTGGGCCTCGGTCGCCTGACCTTGCGCACCCGCACCCTGCGCCAGTTCACCATCGGACACGTCCGGCATCGTCTGGTCGCGCGTCTCGAAATCATCGACAACGGTCCGGGAATCCCGGCCGAACTGCAGAACACCCTCTTTTATCCGATGGTCAGTGGCCGTCCGGACGGAACCGGACTTGGCTTGGCCATCACCCAGAACATCATCAGTCAGCATCAGGGCCTGATCGAATGCGAAAGCCATCCCGGCCACACCGCATTCTCGATCTTCCTGCCGCTGGAACAAGGAGCCTCTTCCCTATGAGCCGAAGCGAAAACGTCTGGATCGTCGATGACGACCGCTCCATCCGCTGGGTACTGGAAAAGGCGCTGCAGCAGGAAGGCATGGCCACGCAGAGCTTCGACAGCGCCGACAGCGTGCTCGCCCGCCTGGCGCGGCAACAACCGGACGTGATCATCTCCGACATCCGCATGCCCGGCACCAGCGGCCTGGACCTGCTCAAGCAGATCCGCGAACTACACCCGCGCCTGCCGGTGATCATCATGACCGCGCATTCAGACCTCGACAGCGCGGTGGCGTCCTACCAGGGTGGCGCCTTTGAATATCTGCCCAAGCCGTTCGACGTCGACGACGCCGTGTCGCTGGTCAAGCGGGCCAACCAGCATGCGCAGGAACAGCAGCATCTGCAGGAGCCGACCAACCAGCACCAGACGCCGGAAATCATCGGCGAGGCGCCGGCGATGCAAGAAGTCTTTCGCGCCATCGGCCGCCTCAGCCATTCCAACATCACCGTGCTGATCAATGGCGAGTCCGGCACCGGCAAGGAGTTGGTGGCGCACGCCCTGCACCGCCACAGTCCGCGTGCGGCATCGCCGTTCATCGCGTTGAACATGGCGGCTATCCCCAAGGACCTGATGGAATCCGAGCTGTTCGGCCACGAGAAAGGCGCCTTCACCGGCGCGGCCAACCAGCGCCGCGGGCGTTTCGAGCAGGCCGATGGCGGCACCCTGTTCCTCGACGAGATCGGTGATATGCCGGCCGACACCCAGACCCGTCTGCTGCGGGTCCTGGCCGACGGTGAGTTCTATCGCGTCGGTGGTCATACGCCGGTCAAGGTCGATGTCCGGATCATCGCCGCCACCCACCAGGACCTGGAAACCCTGGTGCAGGCCGGCAAGTTCCGCGAAGACCTGTTCCATCGCCTGAACGTCATCCGCATTCACATCCCGCGTCTGTCCGATCGGCGCGAAGATATCCCCGCGCTGGCCCGGCATTTCCTCGCCAGCGCCGCGCAGGAGCTTTCCGTCGAGACCAAGCTGCTCAAGCAGGAAACCGAGGACTACCTGAAAAACCTGCCCTGGCCGGGCAACGTTCGCCAGTTGGAGAACACCTGCCGTTGGATCACGGTGATGGCCTCTGGGCGCGAAGTGCATGTCAGCGACCTGCCGCCCGAGCTGCTCAACCAGCCCGCCGACGCCCTGCCGGCGAACAACTGGGAGCAGGCGCTGCACCAGTGGGCCGACCTGGCGTTGGCGCGCGGCCGATCGAACCTGCTCGATGAAGCGGTACCGGCTTTCGAGCGGATCATGATCGAGACCGCCCTCAAGCACACTGCCGGGCGCCGTCGCGATGCGGCGCTGCTGCTCGGCTGGGGGCGCAATACCTTGACGCGCAAGATCAAGGAGCTGGGCATGGGCGTGGAGGGAGCCGACGACGACGAAGGCGAGGACAACTGACCGCCGGTGCGCCGAGGGTCGCACTCAACGCGGTGCGACTCGCACCTTCAATAGCCAATCGCCGTCCCGCTTCTCGGCGTCCCACTCGGCTGCCAGCGGCCGGGTCGCCACGAAGTGCAGCAGCAATCCCTTCTCGGTCGTTTGCAGGCGCCAACCAATGTTCGTGCCGCCCGGATCAAGCCGTCCACTACCGTCGCGGCCCTGTGCCTGAAACAACATACCGACCGCGCCATCGACATCCTGGCTGTACAGCTCCGGCTCACGATCGAACCAGAGCTGCAAACCATCGGTGGCTGGCTCGACACGCAGTAGCTGCACCGGACCGGGTGCGGTGACCCGACCGATCATGGCACCCACGAGCAACCCGATCAGCACCAGCGAGCCAAAAAAGCGCCGACGCAGGCGAGGTAGCGGATCGCGCCGCGCAGGGGCGCCTGCCGCAGGGTCGCCTGCCGCAGTAGAATGCCGGTCGTTTTCAGAGTCGGTGACGCGCATGTTCCATGTAATCCTTTTTCAGCCGGAGATACCGCCGAATACCGGCAACATTATCAGGCTCTGTGCCAATGCCGGCTGCAGCCTACACCTGATCGAGCCGCTGGGCTTCGAGCTGGACGACAAGCGTCTGCGCCGCGCGGGCCTGGACTATCACGAATATGCGCCGCTCAAACGTCATTCCGACCTCGACAGCTGCCTGGCAAGCCTCAACCAGCCGCGACTGTTCGCGTTCACCACAAAAGGTTCACAACCCTTCCATCAGGTGCAGTTCCATCGCGGCGATGCCTTTCTCTTCGGCCCGGAAAGCCGCGGCCTGCCAGCGGAGATTCGCGACGCATTACCAAACGAGCAGCGCCTGCGCCTACCGATGCGGCCGAACAGCCGCAGCCTGAATCTGTCCAACACCGTCGCCGTCGCGGTATACGAGGCCTGGCGACAGCTGGATTTTGCGCTCGAGTGAAGCGCCGTCTGGCTGAAACCCACCATCCGCACGACAGCCGGCCAGCTCAGGGCACGTCATAGCCAGACACCTCGCCGCCACGTATCGGCGGCAGGCGCGCAAACATACGACGCGAGGCAGGCGGCGCTCGACCCGATGACCCGCCTTCGGGCCGGCCGGGTTTCGGTCTATTCGGCTGGCAGGCCGAGTGTCGGTTGAAATGCGCGGCAGCGTCCCCCATATCAAGCGCATTCGGGCATTCATCGCCCCGCTGCGTGGAGATTTTCCCTTGACCACCATCGTTTCAGTACGCCGCAACGGCAAAGTCGTCATGGGCGGCGACGGCCAGGTTTCCCTCGGCAATACCGTCATGAAAGGCAATGCCAAAAAAGTCCGGCGCCTGTATCACGGCCAGGTACTGGCTGGTTTCGCCGGCGCCACCGCCGATGCCTTCACTCTTTTCGAACGCTTCGAAGGCCAACTGGAAAAACACCAGGGCCATCTCGTGCGTGCCGCCGTCGAGCTGGCCAAGGACTGGCGCACCGACCGTTCGTTGAGCCGCCTGGAAGCCATGCTGGCCGTGGCCAACAAGGACGCTTCGCTGATCATCACCGGCAACGGTGACGTGGTCCAGCCGGAAAACGACTTGATCGCCATGGGCTCCGGCGGAGGTTTCGCCCAGGCCGCCGCCATGGCCCTGATGCAAAAAGGCGGCGATGACATGTCCGCACAGGACATCGCCGAAACCGCGCTGAACATTGCCGGCACCATCTGCGTCTTCACCAACCAGAATCTGACCATCGAGGAACTGGACAGCGCGATCTGACAGGTCGATGAAAAACTACCTGCGTTGGCAATCCTTCGTTAAAAACAGGCTCGGAATGCTCATTTAAACCACTAAACTCCGCTTCCTCGCCTGTTTTTGCCTCGACTTGCCGGCCTCGCCTACGTTTTTCAAACGGCCTGTTTGTATCCTGCCCAGCTTCGGGAGTAACGAAAAAATGTCCATGACGCCCCGCGAGATCGTCCACGAACTCAATCGCCATATCATCGGCCAGGACGACGCCAAGCGTGCCGTTGCCATCGCCCTGCGCAACCGCTGGCGGCGCATGCAGCTGTCCGCCGAGCTGCGCCCGGAAGTCACCCCCAAGAACATCCTGATGATCGGCCCGACTGGCGTCGGCAAGACCGAAATCGCCCGTCGCCTGGCCAAACTGGCCAATGCGCCGTTTATCAAGGTGGAAGCGACCAAGTTCACCGAAGTCGGCTATGTCGGCCGTGACGTCGAATCGATCATCCGCGACCTGGCCGATGCTGCGCTGAAGATGATGCGCGAGCAGGAAGTCGGCAAGATGCGTCATCGCGCCGAGGATGCCGCCGAGGAGCGCATCCTCGACGCCCTGCTACCGCAGGCGCGCCCCACCGGCTTCAGCGAAGAGCCGGTGCACAGCAACGATTCCAACACGCGCCAGCTGTTCCGCAAGCGTCTGCGCGAAGGCCAGTTGGACGACAAGGAGATTGACATCGAGGTCGCGGATAACCCGGGCGGCGTGGAAATCATGGCACCGCCCGGCATGGAAGAGATGACCAGCCAGCTGCAGAACCTGTTCTCCAACATGGGCAAGGGCAAGAAGAAGAGCCGCAAACTGAAGATCAAGGACGCGCTCAAGCTGGTCCGTGACGAGGAAGCGGCACGGCTGGTCAATGAGGAAGAGCTCAAGGCCCGCGCCCTCGAAGCGGTGGAGCAGAACGGCATCGTCTTCATCGACGAGATCGACAAGGTCGCCAAGCGCGGCAATACCGGCGGCGCCGACGTGTCCCGCGAAGGCGTTCAACGCGACTTGCTGCCGCTGATCGAAGGCAGCACGGTCAACACCAAGCTGGGCATGGTCAAGACCGACCACATCCTGTTCATCGCCAGTGGTGCTTTCCATCTGTCCAAGCCCAGCGACCTGGTGCCCGAACTGCAGGGCCGCCTGCCGATCCGCGTCGAGCTCAAGGCCCTGTCGCCGCAGGACTTCGAGCGGATTCTGACCGAGCCGCACGCCTCGCTCACTGAGCAGTACCGCGAGCTGCTGAAGACCGAAGGGCTGGGCATCGAATTCGCAGAGGACGGCATCAAGCGTCTGGCCGAGATCGCCTGGCAGGTCAACGAGAAGACCGAGAACATCGGTGCACGCCGGTTGCACACCTTGCTCGAGCGGCTGCTTGAAGAGGTTTCGTTCAGCGCCGGCGACCTGGCCGGCCAACAGAACGGCGAGCCGATCCGCATCGACACCGCCTACGTCAACAGCCATCTCGGCGAACTGGCCGAAGACGAAGACCTGTCGCGCTACATTCTCTAAACGCAAGCACGCGGCCGACACTGGGCACCATGAGCGCCCGGCGTCGGCACCCGGAGTACCCGATGCGCATCCCTACTGCGATCAAGCTGCACAAGATGTCGAAAACGCTGGAGCTGGAGTATGGCGCCGAACAGCGCTACGTCCTGCCCGCCGAATTTCTACGGGTGCACTCGCCGTCCGCCGAGGTGCAGGGCCATGGCAATCCGATCCTACAGACGGGCAAGATCAATGTCGCGCTCGAGGGTATCGAGCCGGCCGGGCAGTACGCATTGAAACTGACCTTCAGCGACGGCCACGACAGCGGACTCTATACCTGGGATTACCTGCATTACCTGGCCAGCAACCAGCAACAGCTGTGGGATGAGTATCTCGAGGCGCTGGCCAAAGCCGGCAAGTCGCGCGATCCTGACATTTCCCCCGTCAAGCTGATGCTCTAGCAGCGCCGCCTCGACGAGCGGGCCCCGGGCGAGGCGGCATCGGCTTTCCGCCCAACGGCAGTCCCATGGCGGAGCACGCGGGTGGCGGTACGGTCGAAGATTGCGTATCGACGGATCATCCAACACGAGCTGCCGGGAGCGCGATCGCCATGCACGCCAGCAGTGTCACCCATCACCGCCTGGACCTCGACGGTATCGAGGTGTTCTACCGGGCCGCCGGGCCGCAAGGCGCGCCCGTGGTGCTGCTGCCCCACGGCTATCCTTGCTCGTCCTATGAGTTCAGGGCTTACATGCCGCTGCTTGCCGACCGCTGGCGGCTGGTCGCGTCGGACTTCCCGGGCTGCGGCTACAGCGCGACCCCGGAAGGATTCTCCTACGACTTCGACGGTTACGCCGACTTCCTCGCACGCTTTATCCAGCGCCTGGGCATCGAGCGTTTCGCGCTTTACCTGCACGACTTCGGCTCGCAGATCGGCCTGCGCCTGGCGATTGCCGAGCCGCAGCGCATCGCCGCGTTGATCCTGCAGAATGGTGATATCTACGAAGATCAGCTAGGCCCGAAATATGCCGCGCTGCAGCAGTTCTTCGCCAATCCGACGCCGCAGGCCCGCGCAGGGCTGGCGGAGGCCGTCAGCCTGAAAGGGTTCGAGGAAGAATTCCTCAACGAGGTGGACCCCGCGACGGCATTGCGCATCCCGCCCGACCTCTGGCACCTGCACTGGGCGCTGATGACGCCTCGTCGCCACGAAATCGCAACGCAAGTGATCGCGGGGCTCAAGGACAACCTTGCCTGGTTTCCCCGCTACCAGGCCTATCTGCGCGAGCATCAGCCGCCCACCCTGATCGTCTGGGGTCCTCGCGACGGTTATATGCCGCAGGGCTCGGCGAAAGCCTACCTGCGTGACCTGCCGGACGCCGAGCTGCATCTGTTCGACGACGGCGGCCACTGGCTCCTGGAAACCCATCTGGAGCAGGTCGCCCAGCTGTCCAGAGACTTCCTGGGGCGGGTGCATAGCCAGCCGTGACCTTGTTGGCAGTGATGTCGATGCACCTTCCTTGGCGGCTAGCGGATGGCGATACACCCGGGTCAATCACGGCGCCTGCCCCATCCGCCCCCCGCAACGCGCCGGATGGTGTCGACGGAAGCAATCTCCGCGAGATCCTACGGCGCGGATTCTTGCCGACCAGCGCTTTTGTCGCGCTTCGGCTTTTGTCGGCTTTCGGCCTTTTAGGTTTAGAATGCCGGCACATTCTTCCGGTGACAGTGACATGACCGATCCCCGCAAAGAGCGTGACGCAGAGCCCACCACCCACTTCGGCTACAAGAACGTGCCGGAGAGCGAAAAAGCGCAGAAGGTGGCCGAGGTGTTTCATTCTGTGGCCGCCAAGTACGACCTGATGAACGACCTGATGTCCGCCGGCGTGCATCGCCTCTGGAAGCGTTTCACCATCGAGCTGTCCGGCGTACGCCACGGCAACCGCGTGCTGGACATCGCCGGCGGTACCGGCGACCTGACGCGTCAGTTCTCGCGCATCGTCGGGCCGACCGGCGAAGTGGTGCTGGCCGACATCAATGCCTCGATGCTCAAGGTCGGCCGTGACCGGCTGCTCGACAAGGGCGTGGCGGGCAACGTGAAGTTCGTCCAGGCCGATGCCGAGAAGCTGCCCTTCCCGGATAACCATTTCGACGTGGTGACCATCGCCTTCGGCCTGCGCAACGTGACGCACAAGGAAGACGCCATCGCCTCCATGCTGCGCGTGCTCAAGCCCGGCGGCCGGTTGCTGGTGCTGGAGTTTTCCAAGCCGACCAACCCGATGCTCTCCAAGGCCTACGATGCTTATTCGTTCAGCCTGCTGCCAATGATGGGCAAGCTGATCACCAACGATTCCGAGAGCTACCGTTACCTCGCCGAGTCGATCCGTATGCATCCGGACCAGGAAACCCTGAAGGGCATGATGGCCGACGCCGGTTTCGAGCGCGTCACCTACCACAACATGACCGGCGGCATCGTCGCCCTGCATCGCGGCATCAAGCCCTGATGCTGCGCGCAGCCCTCCTGGCCGGCGCCGAGCGCGGGATAAACCGCGTGCTGCGCCTGGATCCGACGGCGTTGCCACGCTTGGCCAAACTCAGCGGGCAGATCATCGAAGTCGACTGTATCGCGCCTGGCTGGCGGCTGTTCATCCTCGCCGATGCCGAAGGGCTGAGACTCGCCGAAGACTGGGGCATCGAGCCGGACTGCCGCTTGCGTGCCTCGGCCGCGAGCCTGATGCGCCTGGCCACCAGCCGCAACAAGACCGCCATCCTGCACGGGCCGGACGTCGAGATCGAAGGTGACAGCGCGCCGTTGATGAATCTCGCCGACGTATTGCAGGACCTGGAGCTGGACTGGGAGTACGAAGTCTCGCGCTGGCTTGGACCGGTCGCTGCTCAGCTGCTCGGCAGCGGTGTCCGTGGCCAGGCCGCCTGGGCACGGCAGAGCGCGCACAGCCTGCGCCAGGACCTGGCGGACTACCTCAGCGAAGAATCACGGGCCCTGGTCGGCATCGCCGAGGCCGAAACACGCTTCGTCGAACTCGATCGTCTCAAGCTCGACCTCGACCGACTCGAAGCCCGAGTCGAACGGCTCAACCAATCTTTGAAACCAGACCAACCCGAATGAAGCTGTTCGCCGCCGCCCGCCGCCTGTTTCGCATCTTGCTGGTGGTGATCCGCTACCGCCTGGATGACATCATCCTCGATCTGCCGATGCCCTGGTGGCTGCGTGCGACCAGCTACCTGCTGCCCTGGCGCTGGCTGCCACGCCGGCGTACCGTGCTGTCCCGTGGCGCGCGCCTGCGCCTGGCCCTGGAAGGCCTCGGCCCGATCTTCATCAAGTTCGGCCAGATCCTCTCGACGCGACGCGACCTGCTGCCGCCAGATATCGCCGAGGAACTGGCGATGCTCCAGGACCGCGTACCGCCCTTCGACTCGGCCGTCGCCACAGCCTTGATCGAGCGCCAGCTGGGTGCACCGGTGGGGCAGATCTTCGCCCGCTTCGACAGCAAGCCGCTGGCGTCCGCCTCGGTGGCCCAGGTCCACGCCGCCAGGCTGCGCAGCGGCGAAGAGGTGGTGGTCAAGGTGGTGCGACCCAACCTGCGCCCGGTGATCAGCCAGGACATCGCCTGGCTGTTCCTGCTGGCCAAGACCGCCCAGCGCGCGTCCACCGAAGCCCGCCGGCTGCACCTGGTGGAAGTAGTCGAGGACTACGCCAAGACCATCTATGACGAGCTCGACCTGCTGCGCGAAGCCGCCAACGCCAGCCAGCTCAAGCGCAACTTCCAAGATTCGCCGCTGCTCTACGTGCCCCAGGTCCATTGGGATTACTGCCGGCCCCAGGTGCTAGTGATGGAACGCATCTACGGCGTGCCGGTGACCGACATGGCGCGGCTGGCCGAACAGCGCACCGACATGAAACAGCTGGCCGAGCGTGGCGTGGAGATCTTCTTCACCCAGGTCTTTCGCGACAGCTTCTTCCATGCCGACATGCACCCCGGCAACATTTTCGTCAGTACCCATCAACCCTGGAATCCGCAGTACATCGCCGTAGATTTCGGCATCGTCGGCAGCCTGACTCCCGAAGACCAGGACTACTTGGCGCGCAACCTGATGGCCTTTTTCAGGCGCGACTACCGCAAGGTTGCGCAACTGCACATCGACTCGGGCTGGGTGCCGGCGGAAACCAAGGTGAACGAGTTCGAGGCGGCGATTCGCACCGTCTGCGAGCCGATCTTCGAGAAGCCACTGAAGGACATTTCCTTCGGCCAGTTGCTGGTGCGCCTGTTCCAGGTCGCACGGCGCTTCAACATGGAGGTCCAGCCTCAATTGGTGCTGCTGCAGAAGACGCTGCTCAACATCGAGGGGCTCGGCCGAGAACTGTATCCCGAGCTCGATCTCTGGGCCACCGGACAGCCTTACCTGGAGCGCTGGATGCGCGAGCGCATGAGCCCCAAGCAGTTGCTGAAGAACGCTCAGGCGCAGATCGAGCAGCTGCCGCACCTGGCCGGCATGACCCGCGAGCTGCTCGAACGCATGTCCAACCCCCACGCGAACAACCCGCCGCCGCCGTGGCACGAGCATCATCGGAACTGGCCGTTGCGCCTCGTCGGTGCCGTGCTGCTGGGTGGCGGTGCCACCCTGGCCGCCACGGCCGACAGTATTACCGCCGTCACCACCTGGCCGGCCTGGGTGATGCTGAGCGCCGGCATCTACATCGTGGTGCGCCGATAGCCAGCAGTCGGTGAGGCTGGCACACTTGGCGCATTGAGCGGAGAATTCGATGAACTGGCTGGACGACATACACTGGAACGAAGACGGCCTGGTACCGGCCATCGCCCAGGACCATCGGACCGGGCGCATCCTGATGATGGCCTGGATGAATCGCGAAGCACTGGCCCTGACCGCAGCGGAACACCGCGCCATCTACTGGTCACGTTCGCGTGGCAAGCTGTGGCGCAAGGGCGAGGAGTCCGGCCATGTGCAGAAGCTGCATGAGTTGCGCCTGGACTGTGACGCCGACGTGATCGTGCTGATGGTCGAGCAGGTGGGCGGCATCGCCTGCCATACCGGCCGCGAAAGCTGCTTCTACCGGGTCTTCGAGAACGACGAATGGAAAACCGTCGAGCCGGTCCTCAAGGACCCGGGCGCGATCTATGCGGAGCACACACATGAGTGACACCTTCGCCCGTCTGGCCGAGGTGCTGGAAGCCCGCAAGGGCGCCGCTGCGGACAGCTCCTATGTGGCCAGCCTGTATCACAAGGGCCTGAACAAGATCCTCGAGAAAGTCGGCGAGGAGTCGGTGGAAACCATCCTGGCCGCCAAGGACGCCGCCGTCAGTGGCGACGCCAGCGATCTGATCTACGAAACCGCCGACCTGTGGTTTCATAGTCTGGTGATGCTGGCCGCACTTGACCAGCACCCGCAGGCGGTACTGGACGAACTGGACCGACGTTTCGGCCTCTCCGGGCACGCGGAAAAAGCCGCGCGCCCACAATCCTGACATTCAACTGGAGTAACGCAGCATGGGTTTTGGTGGAATCAGCGTCTGGCAACTCCTGATCATTCTGCTCATCGTGGTCATGCTCTTCGGTACCAAGCGCCTCAAGGGCCTGGGCTCTGACCTTGGCGATGCGATCAAGGGCTTCCGCAAGTCCATGGGCACCGATGAGGAAAAGCCCAGCGTCGAAGAGAAGCAGAATCACACCATCGATGCCGAGGCCCGCAAGGTCGAAGATCCAACGAAGAAGAACTGAGGCGCCATGTTCGATATCGGCTTCACCGAACTGCTGCTGATCGGCCTGGTCGCGCTGTTCGTGCTCGGCCCGGAACGCTTGCCGGGTGCCGTACGCACTGCCGGGCTTTGGATCGGCCGGGCCAAGCGCAGCTTTGCCAACATCAAGTCCGAGGTCGAGCGCGAAATTGGCGCCGACGAGATTCGCCGTCAGCTGCATAACGAGCGCATCCTCGACCTCGAGCGGGAAATGAAGCAGAGCATCATGCCCAGCTCACCGACCGCCAGCGGCAGCGCCTCTCCGCAGTCCGCCACGCCTGCACCGGAGGCGGGCACGCTCGATGTGCCGGCGCCCAGCGAAGCCAAACCCGCCGAAACGGCCCCCGTACCCCGCCCGGACAGACCCGCTGAGCCATGAGCAATAACTCCATCGATGATCAGGAAATGCCGCTGGTTGCCCACCTGACGGAACTGCGCAAGCGCCTGCTGCGCTGCGTGGTGGCGATCCTGTTGCTGTTCGGCGGGCTGTTCTATTTCTCCCAGCAGATCTATGCGCTGGTGGCAGCCCCGCTGCGCGCCTATCTGCCGGAAGGTGCCACGATGATCGCCACTGGAGTGGCCTCGCCATTCCTGACGCCGTTCAAGCTGACCATGATGGTGGCGCTGTTCCTGTCGATGCCGGTGATCCTGCATCAGATCTGGAGCTTCATCGCACCGGGGTTGTACAAGCATGAAAAGCGGGTGGCGGTGCCGCTGCTGATCTCCAGCATCTTCCTGTTCTACGGCGGCATGGCCTTCGCCTACTTCGTGGTGTTCCCGATCATGTTCGGTTTCTTTGCCAGCGTGACGCCCGAAGGCGTGGCGATGATGACCGACATCGGCCAGTACCTCGATTTCGTCCTGACGCTGTTTTTCGCCTTCGGTGTGGCCTTCGAGATCCCGGTGGCGACCTTCCTGTTGATCTGGGTGGGCATCGTCGACGTCGCCACGCTGCGCAAGAGTCGGCCCTATGTGGTGGTTGGTTGTTTCGTGGTTGGCATGGTCCTTACCCCGCCAGACGTGTTTTCCCAAGCACTGTTGGCCGTGCCGATGTGGCTGCTGTTCGAAGCCGGACTGATCTGCGGCAGCATGGTCAAGAAGCGCGAAGAGGAATTCCGCGGGGATGCTGACGACAGCCAGGTGCATAGCGGTGACCAGCCACCCGCTCCCCGCCCGTGAATCTGTTGCTGCTGGAGGCGGCCGATTTTGTGGCCGCCAACCGCGTGGTCCTGCGTGATCGCCGCCTCAAACACATCCAGGACGTGCACCGTGCCGTGGCGGGCGAAAGCCTGCGCGTCGGCCTGCTAGGCGGTGAGATGGGCCAGGGTCGGCTGCTGCGACTGAGCACCGACGAAGCCGAGCTGGACGTCGAGCTGAACCAACCACCTCCGGCCAAGCTGCCGGTCACCCTGCTGCTGGCGCTGCCCCGGCCGAAGATGCTCCGCCGAGTGCTGCAGACCGTCGCTTGCATGGGCGTGCCACGACTGGTGCTGCTCAACAGTTACCGGGTGGAAAAGAGCTTCTGGCAGACTCCGTTCCTCGAACCGGCGGCGATTCTCGAACAACTGCTGCTCGGTCTGGAACAGGCACGTGACACAGTGCTGCCCGAGGTAAGCATCGAGAAGCGCTTCAAACCCTTCGTCGAAGATCGTCTGCCGCAGCTGGCCGCTGGCACTCGCGGGCTGGTCGGTCATCCAGGCGACTATCCGGACTGTCCGCGCGCCATCTCCGACTCGGTGACGCTGGCGATCGGACCGGAAGGTGGCTGGATTCCTTACGAAGTCGACAAACTCACCGAGGCAGGGCTACAGCCGGTCCAACTGGGCGAGCGAATCCTGCGCGTGGAAACCGCCGTCAGCGCGTTGCTGGCGCGTCTGTTCTGATCGCGGCCCGGCACTTCAGACCGGCTGCCACCATGCGACCGATGAACGTAATGCACCCATCTGGAACATGCAGGTCAGAGCTACTGAACCCCAAGACAGCGGCAACTGCCATGCGACCTTTGACCATTGATCTTCACCGCCTGGAATACGCGCTGGACAGCCGCGACGCCAGCGAGCATTACCTCGATCTGGAGTCCGGCCAAATCCTCGCAGTGTTTCCGGGCGAAACCGTGCCGGGCGCGGACGAGAAATACGACGTACAGGAAGATCGGTTTCTGCATATCGAGCCGCTCGGGCTCGCGCAATCGATCGCCATGCGTGAAGCGTTCCTGTTCACCCAGCACGATCCCAACGCCCATGCCGTGCTGAGCCATGCCTTGCAGGGTCGCAAGCCGTTGCGGACCTTCGATTTCAAGCTGGAAGACTTCCCCGAGGTTCGCCAGGCCTGGCTGGATTACCAGACCGTACAGCTGCGCGAGTATGCGATGACCTGGCTGCATGAGAACGGCCTGGAGCCGTCGAAGCGCTGAGCCACCGCGGCGGGGCGTCTCAGCTTTCCAGCAGAAAAGTCACCGGCCCATCGTTCTGCAGGTGGACCTGCATCTCGGCGCCGAAACGGCCGCAGGCGACCTGCGAATGCTGCCGGCGCGCCTGGGCGAGCAGGTATTCGTAGAGCTCTTCGCCGAGGGAGGGCGGCGCTGCGCTGGAAAAGCTGGGCCGCAGACCGCTGCGCGTATCGGCCGCCAGGGTGAACTGTGAAACCAGCAGCAGGCCGCCACCGATGTCGCTCAAGGAGCGATTCATCTTGCCTTGCTCATCGCTGAATACCCGGTAACGCAGCAGTTTGTGCAACAACTTGTCGGCCCGGGCACGGTCGTCTTCACGCTCAACACCGACCAGCGCCAGCAACCCCTGATCGATGCTGCCGACCACCTCGCCCGCCACCTCGACCCGCGCATGCCGCACGCGCTGGATCAGTCCCTTCATCAGGCCTCCTCGGGGGGAAGGTGGAGCAATCGCTGGGCGATGTCAGTGGCGGCTCGGACCAATGCATCACAGGTGCCTGATTCCGACGCCGAGTGGCCCGCCTCTCGGATGATTTGCAGCTCGCTGTTGGGCCACGCCTCGTGCAGTTCCCACGCGTTTTCCAGCGGGCAAATGACATCATAGCGCCCATGTACGATGATGCCTGGCAGGTGAGCGATCTTGTGCATATCACGCAGCAGTTGGTCGGGCTCGAGAAAGGCGTTGTTGACGAAGTAGTGGCATTCGATGCGCGCCATCGCCAGCGCCCGATGAGTGTCGGAGAAGCGATCGACCACCTGGGTGTTGGGGCGCAGTGTGGCGGTGCGGCCCTCCCAGCAGGACCAGGCCTTGGCCGCGTGCATTTGGGCGATCTGATCGGTGCCCGTCAGGCGCTTGTAATAGGCCTGCATCAGATCCCCACGCTCTTCCGGCGGAATCGGAGCGAGGAAATCCTGCCAGTAATCGGGGAACAGGCGGCTGGCGCCCTCCTGATAGAACCAGGAAAACTCCTTCGGACGACAGAGAAATATCCCGCGCAGAATCAACGCATGTACATGCTCGGGATAGGCCTGAGCGTAGGCCAGGGACAGTGTCGACCCCCAAGAACCGCCAAACAGTACCCATTTATCGACACCGAGGGATTCACGAATGCGCTCCATATCGGCGATAAGGTGAGCGGTGGTGTTGTTTTCCAAGCTGGCGTGGGGGGTGGAGCGACCACAACCACGCTGGTCGAAGGTAATGATGCGGTACAGGTTGGGATCGAAAAAGCGCCGGCTTAGCGCATCACAACCGCCGCCTGGGCCACCATGCACGAACAGCACGGGCAGCCCCTCCGGTGATCCACTCTCGTCGACGTAAAGCACATGCGGTGATTCGACCGCCAGCTCGTGCCGGGCGTAGGGTTTGATCTCCGGGTACAAGGTCTGCATGGCACACTCCATGGTCGTGGCGCGGGCTCAACGGCCCGCCTGACGTTTCCGGCATCATAACGAGGTTCGAGAGGTTCGGCATGCCCCTATGGAAATTAGCCGCAACTGCCGTGGCACTGGTGCTGCTGGCCGGTTGTGGTCGCGATGATCCGCAAGCCGCGCTGGATATCGCCGCGCAGTCACTGCAGGACAGTATCGAGAACAAGGACGCCGGCGAACTGATCGCGCGGATTCATCCTGAGTTCAGCGCCAATCAGCACCTCAATCGAGACTGGGTGCGGCGCACGGCCGGCTTGATGTTCCTACGTCATGAAAATGTGCGGGTAATTGCGCTCAACCGCCATAGCTGGATCGACCCAAACTATTCGAACAAGGGCTACAGCGAGGCACAGGTGGCGCTAACCGGTGCCGAGCGCTGGCTTCCCCAACGCGTCGGTCACTATCAAGTCAGACTCGAGTGGTGGCGGGAGGACGGCGAGTGGCTGTTGGCACGGCTGCACTGGGAATAATGGCAACTCGCTTGCCAGAGCGAGAGCGGCGCCGCTCAGCGGGCCCGACGCCCAGGGGGTCAAGATTTGCCGCGCCAGATCAGCCCACTGACGTCGTAGCCGCGCCTACGGGCTTCATCGAGCAGCCTGTCGCGCATCGCCGAGTCGACTTCCGGCTCCCGTGACAGCAGCCAGAGGTAGTCGCGATCCGGACTCCCCACCAGCGCCACGCGATAGTCATCGTCGAGGTAAAGAATCCAGTAATCGCCCTTGGTTAGCCCCGGGAAGAGATTGCTGAACCAGTTGTCGAAAATAACCCAGAGCTTATCGGTGTGTCCTGGTTGCTGAGGTGCCGCCTCGCCCTGAGCCTGTTGCCATTCGCCATCAGCGGTTTCACAGCGGTTGGTCACTGCCACGCGGCCATCGTCCCGTAGCTCGTAATGGGCCTCGGACCGCACGCAGTTACGCTGGAAGAACATCGGCAGACGCGCCAGTTCATACCAGGTCCCCTGATAGCGCTGGAGGTCGACCTGCCCGGTCGTTTCGGGCGTTTCACGCGCATCCTGACGTACGCAGCCTACCATCGACAAGACACAGCACAGGGTCACGACGAGACGCATAGAGGGTCCTATTTCAGGCCTTGGCCGGAGAACATCATCACCTTGTCGCCGGCGAACTGAATACTGATGAAACTGTTCTTCTGGCCCCAGGTGCAACTGGACATGCCCAGCGCACCAGCGCATTCGCCCGGCTTGCCCAACAACTCTTCGACCTCCGAGCGGGGCATGCCGGCTTTCAGCTTGGCGAAGTTCTCTTGAGTGATCGGGCTACAGGCAGCCACCAGCACAACGGCGACGATCAATGATAGATAACGCAACGACATGGCAGATATCCTTGGGTCGGTCGGTGGCTGGCCCTGCTTGGCCACGCCGTTCAAATTAACGATTCGGAGCGGGTCGTAAGGCAACGCGTGCATCGCCTAGAAGCGGGATCCAGGCTTGGTCAGGAATACCTGCTCGGCCTCGGTGGTTTCCCGGCCGAGCACTTCATTGCGATGGGGAAAGCGGCCGAATCTGGAAATCACATCGCGATGGCGCACTGCATAGTCGAGGAAATCGGCAAACAGCGCCTGGTCTTCGGTCCCGACGAGGCCGTGGAGCATCTGGAACTGCGCGACGGCCTGATCCTGTACCCGAAGATCCTCCGCATGCTCGAGCACCAAATAAATGAACACGCGCTGAATCGGGGCGAGCAGCACATCGCCGCCATGGGCCATGCCGTCGCGCACCAGCTGCAGGGCGCGCTCATCCCCGGCGAATGCCTGCGGTGTCCCGCGATAGATCATGCGGGGCAGTTGGTCGAGCAACAACACCAGCGCCAACCAGCCATGGGGCGACTCAGCCCAGTCGGTCAGCTCGCCAGCCAGCGCCCGGTCGACCAACTCACCGAAGCGGGCTCGGGCTTCGGCGTCCTGCTCGGGCTTGTAGCCGAACCACAAGCCATTTTTTTGTTCGGAAATTTCACTGACGGTGGCGCCCTCGCCGAACCACCAGTTCAGCAATTCCAGCCAGGGCATCCGCTGCATCGGTTAGCCCTGATGGTAGCCGGTGATGCGTTCGACTTCTTCCTTAGAACCGAGGAAGACCGGCACGCGCTGATGCAACGATTCGGGCTGGACATCGAGGATACGCTGAGTGCCTGTCGTTGCCGCGCCGCCGGCCTGCTCGATGATGAAGGACATCGGGTTGGCTTCGTACATCAATCGCAGCTTGCCGGCCTTGCCTGGCTCGCGTGCATCCTTGGGATACATGAACATGCCACCGCGGGTCAGGATGCGATGCACATCAGCCACCATCGAGGCGATCCAGCGCATGTTGTAATTCTTGTTCAACGGGCCTTCGGCACCAGCCAGAAGTTCGCTGACGTAGCGCTGCACCGGTGCTTCCCAGTGGCGTTGGTTGGACATGTTGATCGCGAACTCGGCGGTGCTTTCCGGTACACGGATGTTTTCATGGGTGAGCACGAAGCTGCCCAGCTCGCGGTCCAGGGTGAAGCCCATCACGCCGTTGCCCAAGGTGAGCATCAGCATGGTCTGCGGACCATAGATGGCGTAACCCGCCGCGACCTGCTTGGTGCCCGGCTGAAGGAAGGCTTCTTCGCCCAGCGCATCGTTCTGGCTGAAGCATTCACCGGGGCAGCGCAGCACCGAGAAAATGGTGCCGACCGAGACGTTGACATCGATGTTGCTGGAACCGTCCAGTGGATCGAAGACCAGCAGATAAGCACCCTTCGGGTACTTGCCGGGAATCTGGTAGGCGTTGTCCATTTCCTCCGACGCCATGCCGGCCAGGTGGCCACCCCACTCGTTGGCTTCGAGCAAGATTTCGTTGGACAGCACGTCGAGCTTCTTCTGCACTTCGCCCTGAATGTTCTCGGTTTCGGTCGAACCGAGTACGCCGCCCAATGCGCCCTTGGAAACGGCGTGGCTGATTTCCTTGCACGCTCGGGCCACTACCTCGATAAGGAAACGCAGATCGGCAGGAGTATTGTTGCTGCGGGTCTGCTCGATCAGGTAGCGACTCAGGGTTACGCGTGACATGAAAATGACTCCGGAGGATGGAAAAACCCGCGCAGTTTAGCAGGCCAGGGGGAAACTAACCCTCCCTCAGACCCACCCAGGGGTGGCAGAGTTCAGCGCAGCGGCAAAGTGCCTGCAGCGTTCATCAAGCAGCCGCTCTGGCGGGCGCTTTGCTCCCCTGACGAGCCGGGCGCCTGCAGTGCGCGTAGGACTGCTGCAGACGATCGCCCCGCTTCGCTCAGAGCACCTTCCAGATTTCCTCGGCGTATTCGCGGATGGTCCGGTCGGACGAAAACCAGCCCGTGCGCGCCGTATTCAGCACAGCCGAACGCCACCAGCTATCAGCGTCGCGCCAGCGTGTTTCGACGTCCAACTGCGCCTTCCAGTAAGCCTCGAAATCGGCACAGACCATGAAGGTGTCATGCCATTTGAGGCCATCGATCAGCGCTGTGTAACGGGCCGGATCATCGGCTGAGAAGGCACCGTTGCGAATCGCCATCAGTACCTCATTGAGCCGCGGAGAGTCGATGATGGTGGCTTCGGCGTTGTATTCGTTGGCTTGCTTGCGTGCCTCGACCTCCTCGGCGGTCATGCCGAAGATGAACATGTGCTCGGCACCGATCTGCTCGCACATCTCGACGTTGGCTCCATCGAGCGTGCCGATGGTCAGCGCGCCATTGAGGGCGAACTTCATGTTGCTGGTGCCCGAGGCCTCGAGTCCCGCAGTGGAAATCTGCTCGGATAGGTCGGCGGCGGGAATGATGCGCTCGGCCAGGCTGACGTTGTAGTTGGGTAGGAACACCACCTTGAGCAGGCCGCGCACTGTCGGGTCATCATTGATGGTCCGAGCAATGTCGTTGGTCAGTTTGATGATCAGCTTGGCCGTGTGGTAACTGGCGGCTGCCTTGCCGGCGAAGATCTTCACACGTGGCACCCAGCTGCCGCCCGGGTCGGAGCGAATTGCCTGATACAGCGCCACGGTATGCAGCAAATTGAGCAGCTGCCGCTTGTATTCGTGGATGCGTTTGACATGAACATCGAACAGCGCATTCGGATCGACACTGATACCCAGCCGCTCCTGAATCATCCGCGCCAGCAGCTGCTTGTTGCCAAGCCGCTGGGCAGCGAACCGCGCCCGGAAGTCCGGTTGGTCGGCGAAGGGCTCCAGTTTCCGCAACATTGTTTCTGGCGCGTCGAGCAGCTCCTCACCGATGTGGTCGACTAGCAACCGGGTCAGCTGCGGATTGGACTGGTAAAGCCAGCGACGGAAGGTGATCCCGTTGGTCTTGTTGCTGATGCGTTTCGGGTACAGCGAATGCAGATCGGTGAATACCGTCTCGCGCATCAGTCCGGTGTGCAGCGCCGAGACGCCGTTGATGCAATGCGAACCGAGGAATGCCAGGTTGCCCATGCGCACCCGCCGACCGTGCCCTTCCTCGATCAGCGATACCGAGCGCAGCAGGTCGAGGTCATGCACGCCCCGCTCCCGCAAGGCATCGAGATGCTGCGCATTGATCAGGTAGATGATCTGCATGTGACGCGGCAGCAGGCGCTCCATCAGCCCCACCGGCCAGGTTTCCAATGCCTCCGGCAGCAGGGTGTGGTTGGTATAGGACAGCGTACCGACGGTCAGCTCCCACGCCTTGCGCCAGGGTATGTCGTGCACGTCGACCAATAGCCGCATCAGCTCCGCCACGGCGATAGCGGGATGCGTGTCGTTGAGCTGGATGGCAGCGAATTCCGGCAGGTTCAGTAGCGTACCGCGTTGGTCCAGGTGACGCCGTATCAGGTCCTGCAACGAGGCAGCGACGAAGAAGTACTCCTGACGCAGGCGCAGCTCCTGACCGGCTTCGGTGCTGTCGGCGGGATACAGCACTCGCGAGATACTTTCGGCACGGGCTTCCTCGGCGACAGCCCCGATATGGTCACCGGCGTTGAAGCGCTCCAGATGGAAATCCGCCTCGGCGCGGGCCCGCCACAATCGCAGCGTATTGACGCTCGCCCCGCGCCAGCCGACTACCGGCGTGTCATAGGCGATGGCGCGCACGCCTTCGGCCCAGTGCCAGAAATGCTTGGGCTGGTCCGGCCCGGTAGCGTCGTGCGGCATGGCCGTGACACTGCCACCAAAGCCGATCAGATAGCTCACTTCGGGGCGTTCGAATTCCCAGGGGTTGCCGAAATTCAGCCAGGTTTCGGTCTGCTCGTGCTGCCAGCCGTCGACGATGGCCTGGCGGAACAGCCCATGATCGTAACGAATCCCATAACCATGCGCCGCGATGCCCAGCGTCGCCATGCTTTCCATGAAGCAGGCCGCCAGCCTTCCCAAACCGCCATTGCCCAACGCAGCATCCGGCTCAGCCAGGCGGATGCGCTCGAAATCCACATCCACGCCAGCCAGCGCCTCGCGAGCCACGTCCAGCAACCCGAGGTTGCTCAGGCTGTCAGTGAGCAGCCGGCCGATCAGAAATTCCAGCGAGAGGTAATACACCCGCTTCTTGCCTTCGCGATATCCCTGGCGCGTACGATCCATCCACTGATCGATCATACGGTCGCGAGTGGCGAGTGCGACTGCCTCGAACCAGTCATGGTTGGAGGCGTGTTCTGGATCCTTGCCGATCGAGTAGGTCAGCTTGCTGATGATCGCGTTGCGAAAGGTAGCTACGTCATCGGCATTGGGAGCAGTCGATTCTTGCGACATGGACAGACCTCGTGAAGCTGGGAATAGGGGATGAGGGTTCTTGGCGGCACCGACTCACCGCTACAAAGGGCAATACAGACAGGTTTGCAGGTTTCAACTGAACCTGCGCGACCGTCTGTCCGGCGTTCGACTCGTCGGAATCGCTGGAAATTCCACCGTGGGCCGTTATCATCGCGCGCCGCCATTACCGATACCGCCGCATTGAAGACCCGACTGATCGCTTCCGCCGACCCCGACCGCCTGGAAACCTGGGCCCGCTACAGCAACGGATTGTGCCGCGATTGCCAGGCCACGTGCTGCACGCTGCCGGTCGAGGTGCGCATCGATGACCTGATCCGCCTGGAATTGGTCGATGCCTTCGAGCGTGACGAGCCGCCGAAAAACGTCGCCAAGCGCCTGAGCAAAGCCGGCATCGTCGAGCACTTCAATCAGAAGCATGGCATTTTCACCCTGACGCGGCTGGCCAACGGTGATTGTCTCTACCTCGATCGCAAGACACGCTTATGCACGGTCTATGCCAAGCGCCCGGACACCTGCCGCAACCATCCCAGGATCGGCCCGCGCCCCGGCTACTGCGCCTACCAGCAGAAAACCGCCGCTCGCTGAAGCAGGCTACCTACGCACCTCCTCCGACCGTCGAGTGGCGCCTGGAAACCGGGAAAAAAGCGCATGTGGAAACTGGCAATCTCGTGACTCAGCAGTCATGCTTGACGTCTGCCTGTATCTGCAAACGTTTAGGAATCCACCCGGCATGAGCCGCGATAGCCGCTACCTGGAAGCCATTCTGCATCACGACATCCCACTGACCCGGGCGATGGGCCTGCGTGTCGAGCAATGGGAAAATCACGAGCTGCGCCTGAAGGTCCCGCTGCAAGCGAACATCAACCACAAGAGCAGCATGTTCGGCGGCAGCCTGTATTGTGCGTCGGTGCTGGCTGGCTGGGGCTGGTTGCATCTGCGCCTGCGCGAGGCAGGGATCGAGGACGGCCACATCGTCATTCATGAGGGTCAGATCGACTATCCGCTCCCGGTTGTAGACGACGCCACCGCGATCTGCTCCGCACCGGACGACGAGGCCTGGAATCGCTTCGAAACCATCTATCGTCGACGTGGCCGCTCTCGTCTCACGCTGACCAGCCGGATCCTCGCCGCCGACGGCCGCGACGCCGTGCGTTTTACCGGCCAGTTCGTCCTGCACAAGTAGCACCCCCACCGCGATCCGCTCCAAATCGGTGCGCCGACTTTCCGTGCGGCGCACCGCCAGCGTGTCGAGCCAGACGGCACCGTCCACTCCGCAGCCCTTACGTACCGCGTCCCGCATCCTTCGCCTGTTTCAACTCGCCTCGACGGCCGTCGAGAGGCGCATGGCGGAGCGTTTCGATTTGGTTCACGTCGAGAGGCCTCCGCGCTAGCAACGCAGACATCGCGCGACTACCCTTGGCGGGCCAACAATAAAAACAGCGTCAAGGAAGCCGATACTATGGGCCATCTTCATAAATTCATCCTATTGCTCGCTGTTCTGCTCGCCGGAACGGGCGTTGCCCATGCTGAACTGCCAAGCAACTATAAAATCATCCTGCAGACCGATAACTTCCCGCCGTTCAACATGGGGCCGAACCACAAGAGTTTTGCCCGTGGCGACGAAGTCGAGGGCATCAGCACGGACACCGTGCGGGAAATCTTCAAGCGCGCCGGGATTGCCTACAGCCTGACGCTACGTTCGCCCTGGGACCGTATTTACACCCAGACCCTGAGCGACACCGGTCATGGGCTGTTCTCGGTTACCCGCACACCGCAGAACCAGTCGCAATTCAAATGGGTCGGACCGCTCGCCCGCTACGAGAGCGTTCTGCTCGCCGCGCCGGGTGCGGCGATATCGTTGACGGATCTGAGCCAGGCCAAGCACTACGAAATCGGCGCCGAGAAAAGCAGCGGCGTCAGCCAGCTGCTGACGAGCCAGGGTTTTCAGCCAATCGACAGCCTGAGCGAGGAAGAGAACCTGCGCAAATTGCTCAGCGGACGCATCGACCTCTGGGCGACAGCCGATCCGGTCTGGCGCTACCAAGCTAAACAGCACGGCGCGGAAGGCTTACAGCAGGTACTGAGTTTCCAACCGACCGATCTCTATCTGGCGCTGAACAAGGACACCCCGGACGAAGCGGTAAGTCGTCTGCAACAGGCGCTGAATGAGGTCATCAGCGAAGGATATGCCGGCTGCAGCAAGACGCCGGACCTCTGCTACCTGATCCGCGACCGCAAGGCGCCCTAAGGCGCCTTGGGTCGAAAGTCGTCAAACGTAGCGTGACTTGGGCGTGGCCATCGGCAGCGGGCCATCGCCAATCAGGCGAAACTCACCGCGCGACGCATCGTAGGCACGAATCTCGCTGGTGCCGATGTTGTACACCCAGCCATGAATGAACAACTCACCACTGGCTAGCCGCGCCGCAACCGACGGATGAGTGCGCAGGTGATCGAGCTGAGCCAGTACGTTCTCCTCGATCAGCACCCCCAGGGTATTGTGGTCAGCGCAACCACAGTTGGCCTCCACCACCGTGCGAGCCACCTCGGCATGCCGCAGCCAGGTTCTTACGGTGGGCATTTTGTCCAGACTGGACGGGTTCAGCACCGCTTTCATTGCGCCACAGTCTGAGTGACCGCAGACGATGATGTGATGGACCCCGAGGGCCATCACGGCAAACTCAATGGCGGTCGATACGCCCCCGTTCATGACTCCGTAAGGCGGCACGATATTACCGACGTTGCGTGTAACGAACAGATCGCCTGGCGAGCTTTGAGTGATCAGCTCCGGCAGGACGCGCGAGTCGGCGCAGGTAATGAACATCGCACGCGGCGTCTGTTCGTTGGCCAGCTTGCTGAACAGCTCGCGCTGCTGCGGATAGATATCTTCGCGGAACTGCATGACCCCCGCGATCAGGTTATCGAGCGCCTCCTGCGCCGTTTCGGTCGTCTTGTCTTCGAGACTCATGGCAATCTCTCTTTATGGTTTGGTTGGATACGACGTTGCACGCTCAAGGCCAGACACCGCGAAGGTGTGACAGACCGTAACGAAAGCCGGGAAGCCATCTCCCGGCTCGATGGAACAGATATCGAGGCGCCTCAAAAGATAGACCAGCCGATGCGCTGCGATAGTTTCTCCAGTGCCGCCATTCCGATCAGCGAGTTGCCGGCCTGGTTCAGCTCCGGCGACCAGACGCAGACGGTGAAACGGCCCGGCACCACCGCGACAATTCCTCCACCGACACCGCTTTTACCAGGCAGGCCGACGCGGTAGGC
Organism: Pseudomonas sp. YJ42; assembly: GCF_047225135.1. Taxonomy (NCBI): domain Bacteria; kingdom Pseudomonadati; phylum Pseudomonadota; class Gammaproteobacteria; order Pseudomonadales; family Pseudomonadaceae; genus Pseudomonas; species Pseudomonas sp. YJ42. The sequence goes on from NZ_CP178378.1 coordinate 2,679,625, forward strand.
GAAATTGCCAGCCTCGTCGTAAAGCCCGCTGGTAGCCATGATGGCGTTGACCTGTTTGACCTGCCGTGGGCTCAGCACTGGGGCGCCGCCCTCTGGGCAAGCGCCATCGCGGGCGAGGAAGGCGAACGCTCGCGCCAGGTCGACGCAGCTCATGCGCAACGCGCAATGATGAAAATAGCTGCGTAGCACCGCCTCGACATCGTTGTGGAAGTTGCCGAACGCCTGCATCAGGTAGGCCATCGCCGCGTTGCGTGCTCGGTGTTGATATTCCGAATCGGCGACTTTCGTATCGGAGATGATCAAGGGGTTTCCCGACAGATGCCGAACGAAATCACGCATGGATAGCGCCGGCACGGCGAAGCGTGACTGGTTGATATCGCAGATCACCAGCGCGCCGGCGTTGATGAAGGGGTTCCGGGGACGGCCACGCTCGAATTCCAGCTGCACCAGCGAGTTGAACGGCTGGCCGGACGGCTCGTGGCCCAGCCGCTCCCACAGCGACTCGCCACCATGCTGAATCGCCTGAACCAGGCTGAATACCTTGGAAATGCTCTGGATCGAAAACGGTGTCTTGGCATCCCCGGCATGGAAGAGCTCGCCGGACGCGCTGCAAACGGCGATACCCAATTGATTGGCCGGCACGTCCGCCAGTGCGGGAATATAGTCCGCTACCTTGCCCTGACCGAGCAGCGGACGGACTTCATCGAGGATTTCGCTCAACAGGCTTTGCATATAGGCCCTATGGGTGGAGAAAGTCGCGGCACGCCAGTGCATTGCCGCGCCGGCCAATTGCGCCGTAGGCTACAGACGCCAGGCAGACGGTGATCATCACAGTCCATCCCAGCCCCTGCCGTAGGCCTTCCAGTGTCCCGATCAACGCCAGACGGAACCCTCTCATGTCGTCTATCCAGATCCGCCCCGTAACGCCCGATGATCACGACGCCTGGCTGGCGCTCTGGCTGGGCTACCTGAGCTTCTACCAAACCGAGCTGCCCGCTGAGACCAGCGCCAACACCTGGCAACGCTTCCTCGACCCCACCGAACCCACCCACGCCGCACTGGCCTGGCAGGATGGAAAAGCGCTCGGTCTGGTGCAGTGGATCTTTCACCGCTCCAACTGGACGGTCGAAGACAGCTGTTATCTGCAAGATCTGTTCGTAAGCCCGGAACTGCGCGGCACTGGCGTCGGACGTCGATTGATCGAGCACGTCTACGCCGAGGCCCGCGCCGCTGGCAGCTCGAAAGTGCACTGGCTGACTCATGAGAGCAACCACACCGGGATGCAACTTTACGAGCGCATCGCCGAGCGTTCCGGCTTCCTGCAGTACCGTCATGCGCTTTGACCAAGGAAGCCAAACCAGCCTAGCCCTTCCAAACACACCTCCATAGCAAGGCCGGGGTCCAGCGCAGCAGCGCTACATCGACCCCGCGGCGGTTGAGACAACCGCTCGACCACGGTTTTGCGACTGCGCCGTTCAGCGCCACAGTTTCGCCATCATCCGTGCGCGGGGGTATAGTGCCGCCCGCTTTACAGGGCGCGGTATGTGCCCTGGGCATCACCACAAGGAACGAATCGATATGATGTTGAAACGAGCGGCGAGCCTGTTGGCACTTGCTATCTTCCTCAGCGGTTGCTCCACCGCGACCTATTTCAAGCTGCCGGAACACAGCCAGGTGTCCGTCTATGAGCGACCGCAGCAATACTCCCAGGGCCTGGTCAAGACCCGTCCGTTCTTCTGGACCGCCGCTGGCGGCATTCCCTACAAGCTCAGCAATGATCAAGGCGAACTGCTGCAGCAAGGCAAACTGCGTGCGCGCTTTCGCGTTGCGTCGATCTTCTGGCCACCCGGCGGCATCATCTATTGGCCGATGGGCTTCGGTCAGCGCTGCTATGACCTGACTGGCGCCGAACCGCTGACCTGCACCCAAGGCGATCTGATGGAACTGCGCAAGCAAACCCGCCTGAAGCGCTGAGTTGCCCTACACCGCGCTCTGCTTGATCAGAACAGCATCGACGATCCGGTGCATCGCCGGTTGCTCCCGGATCGCTCGATGATCAGCAGACCGCGAACAAAAAAGGGGAGCCTTGCGGCTCCCTAAGGGACATCTGTCAGGCCTCGATCTCTATCAGCAGATCGCCGGGGGTCACCCGGTCGCCCTTGGCCACGTGTACCGCCTTCACCGTGCCGGCGATGGGCGCCTGGATTTCGGTTTCCATCTTCATCGCCTCGCTGATCAGCACCGGTTGTCCGGCCCTGACCACGTCGCCTTCCTTGACCAGCACATCGACCACATTGCCCGGCATGCTGGTGCTCACGTCGCCCGGCGCGCTGGCTTGCTTGCGTTTGCTGCCGCCTTCGCCGACGAAGTTGTTCAGCGGTTCGAACACCACTTCCTCCGGCATGCCGTCGATGGACAGGAAGAAGTGCCGCTTGCCTTCACCTTTGACGCCGACACCGGTGATGTCGACCCGGTAGGTCTCGCCGTGCACGTCGATGACGAACTCGGTCGGTACACCCTCGCCACCGGCGGCACTCACGGCACTACCGTCTGGAATCGGCAGCAACACTTCCGGTTGCAGGGTGCCGGCCTCGCGCTCCTCGAGGAACTTGCGGCCGATGTCGGGGAACATGGCGTAGGTCAGCACGTCCTCTTCGCTGTGGGCCAGCGCACCGATCTCCTGGCGCAGCTTGTCCAGCTCAGGCTTGATCAGGTCGGCCGGACGTACTTCGATGATCTCCTCACCGCCGATGGCCTGGCGCTGCAGCTGGGCGTCGATGGTGCCCGGCGCCTTGCCGTAGCGACCTTGCAGGTAGAGCTTCACCTCGTTGGTAATGGTCTTGTAGCGCTCGCCGGCGAGCACGTTGAAGAACGCCTGGGTGCCGACGATCTGCGAAGTCGGGGTCACCAGCGGCGGGTAGCCCAGGTCCTTGCGCACGCGGGGGATTTCGGCGAGCACTTCGTCCATGCGGTTGAGAGCACCCTGCTCCTTGAGCTGGTTGGCCAGGTTGGAAATCATCCCACCGGGCACCTGGTTGACCTGCACCCGGGTATCGACACCGGTGAAATCGCTTTCGAACTGGTGGTACTTCTTGCGCACCGCATAGAAGTACAGGCCGATCTCCTGGATCAGTTCCAGGTTAAGGCCGGTGTCATAGGGCGTGCCGCGCAGGGCTGCGACCATCGACTCGGTGCCCGGGTGGCTGGTGCCCCAGGCGAAGCTGGAAATCGCCGTGTCGATGTGGTCGGCGCCGTTCTCGATGGCCTTGAGCTGGCACATGCTGGCGACACCGGCGGTGTCATGGGAGTGGATGAACACCGGCAGGTCGACCTCGGCCTTCAGCGCGCGCACCAGATCTCCGGTGGCGAACGGCGTCAGCAGGCCGGCCATGTCCTTGATGGCGATGGAGTCGACGCCCATGTCGCGCATCGCCCGACCCTGCTCGACGAACAACTCGACGGTGTGTACGGGGCTGGTGGTGTAGGCAATGGTGCCCTGGGCGTGCTTGCCAGTCTTCTTTACCGCACGAATCGCGGTTTCCAGGTTCCGTACATCGTTCATCGCATCGAAGATACGGAACACATCGATGCCGTTCTCCGCCGCCTTGGCACAGAAGGCCTCAACCACATCGTCGGCGTAGTGGCGGTAACCGAGCAGGTTCTGCCCGCGCAGCAGCATTTGCAGACGCGTGTTGGGCAGCGCCGCCTTGAGCTGGCGCAGGCGCTCCCACGGGTCCTCCTTGAGGAAGCGCACACAGGCGTCGAACGTCGCGCCGCCCCAGACTTCCAGCGACCAGTAGCCGACGCGGTCGAGCTTGTCGCAGATCGGCAGCATATCTTCGGTGCGCATGCGGGTGGCGATCAGCGACTGGTGGGCGTCACGCAGGATGGTGTCGGTAACGGTGATTTTCTTCTGAGCAGTCATGGTTCGTTCCTCACAGGCCTGCGTGGGCGGCGATGGCGGCAGCGATGGCCAGGGCCAGTTCGCCCGGCTTGCGTTTGATCGAGTAGTTCAGCAATTCCGGATGGTTATCGACGAAGCTGGTGTTGAACTGCCCGCTGCGGAAATCCGGGTTTTCCAGAATTTTCTGGTAGTAGCTGGCGGTGGTCTTCACGCCCTGTACACGCATGTCATCCAGCGCACGCGAGCCGCGCGCCAGCGCCTCTTCCCAGGTCAGCGCCCAGACGATCAGCTTCAGACACATGGAGTCGTAATACGGCGGAATGGTGTAGCCGGTGTAAATCGCCGTGTCGGTGCGCACGCCTGGCCCGCCGGGAGCGTAGTAGCGAGTGATCTTGCCGAAGCAGGGCAGGAAGTTGTTGCGCGGCTCCTCGGCGTTGATGCGGAACTGCAGGGCGAAGCCGCGATACTGGATGTCTTCCTGCTTGACCGAAAGCGGCAGGCCGGAGGCGATGCGGATCTGCTCACGGACGATGTCGATGCCGGTGATTTCCTCGGTGATGGTGTGCTCCACCTGCACCCGGGTGTTCATCTCCATGAAATACACCTCGCCGTCGGCGAGCAGGAACTCCACGGTGCCGGCGTTCTCATAGCCCACCGCCTTGGCCGCGCGCACCGCCAGGTCGCCGATATAGGCACGCTGTTCGGGCGTGAGCTGTGGGCTCGGTGCGATCTCGATAAGCTTCTGGTTACGTCGCTGGATCGAGCAGTCGCGCTCGAACAGGTGCACGGTATTGCCGAACGAATCAGCCAGCACCTGAGCCTCGATGTGTTTGGGCTCAACGATGCACTTTTCCAGGAACACGTCCGCCGAACCGAACGCTTTGGTCGCCTCGGAGATCACCCGTGGGTAGGCCTGCTCAAGCTCCTCGCGCGAATTGCAGCGACGGATACCGCGACCGCCGCCACCGGAGGTGGCTTTGAGCATGACCGGATAGCCGATGCGTTCGGCCTCGCTCAGTGCCTCACGGACATCCGCCACGTTACCTTCGGTGCCCGGGGTGACCGGCACGCCGGCCTTGATCATGCTTCGGCGCGCCTCGGTCTTGTCGCCCATACGGCGAATCACTTCGGCGCTGGGGCCGACGAAGCGGATGCCGCGCTCGGCGCAGATTTCCGCCAGCTCAGCGTTTTCCGACAGAAAACCATAGCCCGGATGCAAGGCGTCGCAGCCGGTTTCCACAGCCAGGTTGACCAGCTTGCGCGGGTTCAGGTAACCCGCCAGCGGATCTTCGCCAATGAAATAGGCCTCGTCGGCACGTTTGACGTGCAACGCGTGGCGATCGGGTTCGGCAAACACCGCCACCGAGCGCACTCCCATTTCTGCGCAAGCCCGCACGATGCGGACGGCAATTTCCCCGCGGTTGGCGATCAGCAGCTTCTTGATCACGCTTCGTCCCTCGGATCAGTGAGCAGGCGGTCCCGTGTCGGACCGTGTGATTACGCCGCTTCAGGCGATGTGTTTTACCCTACCCTTTGCGCAGCAATTACCGAAAATGAATAATTGTTTGGTCAGGCATAAGCTTTGACTTATACAACTGTGCCGAACGTCCTTCATTCGCAACCGATATCCGCAGACGAGAACCGCTAGAGGCCCCATGAGAAAGTCACTGATGCGCATGACCCTGCGCCAGCTACGCGTGTTCCGAGCGGTGTGCGACAACCACTCCTACAGCCGTGCAGCCGAGCAGATGGCCCTGACCCAGCCAGCCGTCAGCCTGCAGATTCGCCAGCTGGAAGAACTGCTGGGCCAACCGCTCTTCGAGTATTCGGGCAAGAAGCTCTATCTGACCGAGGCCGCCGAAGCGCTCAGGCGCACCAGCGAAGATATATTCGGCAGGTTGGAAAGCCTCGACATGCAGCTGTCGACGTTACAGGGCTCATTGCAGGGCCAGCTGAAACTGGCGGTGGAATCGAGCGCCATGTACTTCGCACCTCACCTGTTCGCCTCGTTTCGTCAATTGCACCCTGAGGTCAGCCTGCAGTTGGTGGTGGTCAACCACGCCGAGGCGATTCATCGATTGAGCGCCAACCGCGACGACCTGCTGCTCATCTCCCAGGTGCCGGCGGATATGGATCTCGAATTCCTGCCCTTCCTGGACAACGCCATCATTGCCGTCGCGCCTGCAGGCCATCCGCTGTGCAGCAAAGCGGCGCTGACATTGCAGGACCTTACCGTTTGGCCATTGCTGATCCGTGAGTCCGGCTCCGGCACCCGCCGAGCCACCGAGCGTTATTGCGACCAGAAACGCGCTCATTTCGCCCAGACCATGGAGCTCGGCTCACTGGAGGCGCAGCGTGAAGCCGTACTAGCCGGGCTCGGCTTGGCGCTGCTGCCAAGACATGCGGTACTCCGTGAACTGAAGGCCGGCGTGCTCTGCGAGCTACCCGTCGAAGAGTTGCCGTTGATGCGCAGCTGGTGCCTGGTGCACCCGCGCGGAAAATACCTGTCACCCGTGGCGCAAACCTTCTTCGCCTTCGCTCGTACCGAACGGCAGCGGATCAACGCACTGGAACGTCAGTTCAGCGCAGGCAACCCATAATGATTCGAGAGGCCGCTGGCGGCGCCCGGCCCTTTATCGGAAAACGTGAAGCGGATTTGCGTATACGATATTCTCCGCTCATCCCCCGTCATCCAGAGTTCATTGCTGTGCCGCTCAATTCCTTCAACGCACCGAACCTCGGTATCGTCCCCTCGGCTTCCGAAGTGATTGCCAAGCACCTGCGCGAGGCGATTATCAGCGGCCAGTTCGCCGAGGGCGAGCCGGTGCGTCAGGATGATGTGGCGCGCCTGTTCAATGTCAGCAAGATCCCGGTGCGCGAAGCGCTCAAACGTCTGGAAGCCGAAGGGTTGGTGTCGTTCCAGCGCAACAAGGGCGCGGTCGTGACCGTGCTCACCGAGCCGGAACTCGCGCAGATATTCGAAGTGCGAGTGCTGATGGAGACCCAGATCATCCGCCTCGCCGTGCCGAACATGAACGACGCCACCTTTGCCGAAGCCGAGTCGATCTGTGCCGAATTCGTGCATGAAGACAACGCCGCGCGCTGGGCCGAATTGAATTGGGCCTTTCATGCCTGCCTCTACGGGCCGGCGCAGCGCCCGTTCATGATGCAGTTGATCCGCTCCATCCATGACAAGGTCGAGCGCTACCTGCGGGTACAGATGAGCATTCATGAAGGCAAACACGGCGCCGACCTGGAACATCGCGAAATCCTCCGTGCCTGTCGCAGCGGTGATGTAGACCTGTGTGCGGAACTGATCGAACGTCACATCATCGGTGTGTGTCGGGCGTTGTTCGAGCATCTGCCTCATGGCCACCGCTGGACCGGTATCGAAACACCCGTCTGGCCTGTGCCGATTTCGTCATCCACGCAGGCGAAAACGTTCAAGCCGTAAGCAGGCCGCCGATGGATGCTTGTCACTCACTCCCCATACAGGCAGGGCGGCTATGAAGCGCATTCAGGTTCTCGACAGCCACACCGGTGGCGAACCGACTCGGCTGGTCATCGATGGTTTTCCTGAGCTCGGGGCTGGCAGCATGGCCGAGCGTCGTCGAGTGCTTGCCGAACAGCATGATCACTGGCGTGCGGCAACCATGCTCGAACCCCGTGGCAACGACGTGTTGGTCGGCGCACTGCTTTGCGAGCCAGTAGACCCAACGGCCTGCGCCGGCGTGATCTTCTTCAACAACAGCGGCTACCTGGGCATGTGCGGCCACGGCACCATCGGCCTGGTGGTGTCGCTGGCGCATCTAGGACGCATCCAGCCCGGCGTTCACCGCATCGAGACGCCGGTGGGTACGGTGCAGGCGACCCTGCATGAAGACCGATCGGTGAGCGTGCGCAACGTCCCCGCCTATCGCTACCGCAAGGCCGTAAGCGTCGAGGTGCCAGGCCTCGGCACGGTGACCGGCGATATCGCCTGGGGTGGCAACTGGTTCTTCCTCATCGCCGAGCACGACCAACGCATCGCCGGCGACAACATCGAGGCGCTCACGGCCTATACTTGGGCGGTGCGCCAGGCCCTGGAAGCACAGGGGGTACGTGGCGAAGACGGCGGCGAAATCGACCATATCGAGCTGTTTGCCGAGCCCGACGAGGCGAGTAGCCAGCCGGGCGTTTCACCGGCAAGAGACAGCCGTGCGGGTGCGGCAGCTTCGCCGCGAGCCGACAGTCGTAACTTCGTCCTGTGCCCCGGCAAGGCCTATGACCGTTCGCCCTGCGGTACGGGCACCAGCGCCAAGCTGGCGTGTCTCGCGGCGGACGGCAAGCTGCAACCCGGCGAAACCTGGCGCCAGGCCAGCGTCATCGGCAGCGAATTCACGGCCAGTTACGAGTCGGACGGCGAGCGTATCGTGCCGACCATCCGCGGCCGCGCGCACCTGAGCGCCGAAGCCACCTTGCTGATCGAGGACGACGACCCCTTCGCCTGGGGCATTCATCCGTGAATGCGGATGTGATCATCATTGGCGCCGGCATCATCGGCGCCGCCTGCGCCCACGAACTGGCCGCCAACGGCCTCGATGTGCTGCTATTGGACGCCCAGCGCAGCGGCGCGACGGCGGCCGGCATGGGCCATCTGGTGGTGCTGGATGACAACCCGGCCGAGTTGGCGCTGAGTGACTTTTCGATCCAGCGTTGGCGGGAGTTGGGCCGGGTGATGGACGAAAGCTGCGGCTATCGCAACAACGGTACCCTCTGGCTCGCCGCCAGCGATGACGAAATGGCGGTAGCCGAACACAAACTCAAGACCTTGTCGGAACAGGGCATGAGCTGCGAATTGTTGGGCGGCGCAGCGCTCCGAGCAGCCGAACCCGAACTGCACAGTGGGCTGCATGGCGCCTTGAAAGTCAGCGGCGACGGCGTTCTCTATGCGCCCAACGCGGCGCGCTGGCTGATCGCGCAGGGCGGCAAGCGCATCGTTCAGCGGCGGGCGTGCGTGACGGGCCTACAGGGCCAACAGGTCGAGCTGAGCGACGGCAGCCTCCTGCACGCACAGGCAGTGGTGCTGGCCAACGGGATTGACGCGACCGAACTCTGCCCAGAGCTGCCGATCCAGCCGAAGAAAGGCCACCTGCTGATCACCGACCGCTACCCCGGCAAGGTCAGTCACACGCTGGTCGAACTGGGCTATGTCACCAGCGCCCACAACGCCCAAGGGCCATCAGTGGCCTGCAACATTCAGCCGCGCCCGACCGGGCAATTGTTCATCGGCTCTTCGCGGCAGTTCGGCACCCGCGATCCGGAGATCGACAGCTGGATGCTGGCGCGAATGCTCAAGCGCGCCGTCGACTTCATGCCCGGCCTGGCCCGGTTGAACGCCATTCGCAGCTGGACCGGTTTTCGCGCGGCGAGCCCGGATGGCTTGCCGCTGGTGGGTGAGCATCCGCAGCAGCCGGGCCTGTGGCTGGCTGTCGGCCATGAGGGGCTGGGTGTGACCACGGCACCCGGCACGGCCGAATTGCTGGTCGCACAGTTGCTGGGCAGACAGCCCGCACTGGCCATCGAGCCCTACAGCCCAGCGCGCTTTCATCAGTCATCAGACAGGCCATCGACATCTGCCACTGCCGCCTGGAGGCCTGGGTCATGATTGAAATCACGCTCGACGGTCGCGTGCTGCAGGTCGCACCCGGCACCACGGTGGCCGCGGCGCTGTATCTGGGCGGCGACGGTAGCAGCCGCACCTCGGTATCCGGCGAACGCCGCGCGCCGCTGTGCGGCATGGGCATCTGTCAGGAATGTCGGGTCAGTATCGACGGCCAGCGCCGACTGGCCTGCCAGACGCCCTGTCTCGCTGGCATGAATGTGGAAACCCGTCCATGAAATCGCATTACGACATTCTCATTGTCGGCGCCGGCCCTGCCGGAATGTCCGCCGCCCTGGCCGCCGCGCCCAGCGGCGCGAGTGTCGCGATCCTCGACGACAATCCCGTCCCGGGCGGACAGATCTGGCGTGACGGGCCGCAGGCCCAGTTGCCCGCCATGGCTCGGCAGCAGCGACAGGCGTTGGCGGACGCCGCGAATATCGAGCTGTGCAATGGCGTACGGGTGATCGCGGCACCCGGCGACAAACGATTGCTCCTCGAAGATGCGCAACAGGGACATCTCGTCAGCTACGACAAATTGATCCTCTGCACCGGCGCGCGCGAGCTGCTGCTGCCTTTTCCCGGCTGGACGTTGCCCGGCGTGACCGGCGCCGGTGGGCTGCAGGCGCTGATCAAGGGTGGCATGCCAGTGACCACTCAACGCCTGGTGATCGCCGGCAGCGGTCCGCTCCTGCTGGCCAGCGCGGCCACCGCCAAACGTGCCGGCGCGCACTTGCTGCGCATTGCCGAGCAGGCGCCACTGACGGCACTCGCCGGTTTCGTCGCGCGTTTACCACGCTGGCCAGGTAAGGCCCTGCAGGCAATCACGTTGAGCGATGCGCACTATCGCAGTAGCACGCAGGTGCTGGCGGCACTGGGCACCGAGCGCCTGGAAGCGGTACGCCTGAGCCAAAACGGCAAAGTTTCGGAAATCGCCTGCGACCGTCTGGCCTGTGGCTTCGGCCTGATCCCTAACACCGAGCTCGGTCAGGTACTAGGTTGTGCCCTCGCCGAGCGCTCCCTTCGAGTCGACGCCTATCAGGCTACGAGCCTGGCGGATCATTTCGCAGCCGGCGAATGCACCGGCTTCGGCGGCAGCGAACTGGCGCTGGTCGAGGGCAGCATCGCCGGCTACACCGCTATCGGAGATCTCGGGCGGGCCAAGGCGAGATTCGCCGAGCGACAACGCTGGCAGGCCTTTGCCGAGTTGCTGGGGCAAACCTTCCGGCTGAACGAGCGGCTGAAGACGCTGGCCGCTCCCGACACGCTGGTATGCCGCTGCGAGGACGTGCCCTACTCGGCGATGGCCAGCCACGGCAGTTGGGTCGAGGCCAAGCTGGAGAGTCGGTGCGGCATGGGCGCCTGCCAAGGGCGCATCTGCGGTGCAGCCAGCGACTTCCTGTTCGGCTGGCAGCCGCCAAAACCGCGCCAGCCGATCAGTCCGGCGCGCATCGGTACGCTCATGGCCCTGGCCGAAGGCGAACAGACGGACCCGCACCAGACACAGTCCTGAGCCATGCCTACCATTCGCCGGTTGTCGATCGTATCCTCGGGCTTCCCCTGCTCGTAGCGCGCCCGATGCACTCCCTGCTTTCGACCGACACACCCGCGGATCTGCCCACATTGCTGGCCAGCCTGAAGCTGATCGCACCCTTGCTTGACGCCATGCCCGAGGTGGTGTTTTTCATCAAGGACACCGACGCTCGCTACAGCCTGGCCAACCGCACGCTGGCCGAACGCTGCGGGCATCGCGAGCCGAATGCGCTGCTGGGCCTGACCGCCGAGCAGGTTTTCCCCTCCGGCTTCGGTGCTCAATACACCAACCAGGACCGCCGTGTGCTCAGCCAGGGGCTGCGCCTGCAGGATCAACTGGAGCTGCACCTTTACCCGGGCCGGCAGCCGGGCTGGTGCATGACACACAAACTGGCACTACGCGATCCCGACGGCACGATCATCGGTATGGCCGGGGTGTCCATCGACCTGCAGGCGCCTGAGGCCAACAACCCCGCCTACCTCAAGCTCGCCGCAGTGGACGCCCACATCCGTGCAAACCATTTCCGCCCCATCAGGCTGTCGGAGCTGACCACCATCGCCGGGCTATCGGTCGCGCAGCTGGAGCGAATGTGCAAACGGATATTCCGCCTCACCCCTCGGCAGATGATCCACAAGGCCCGGCTGGACGCCGCAACCGAGCTGCTTAGCGGAGCGCTGCCCATCACCGAGATAGCCCTGCGTTGCGGTTATACCGATCACAGCGCTTTCAGCCGCCAGTTCCGTGCGCTGACCGGCCTGTCCCCCAGCGCCTATCGAGACGCACTCCCGACCAACCATCGGGCAACTTGGTAACGCGCTGCTCCCATTTGTAGCAGACGAGCCCAGCGTGCATCGTGTCCGCGCAGAATCCGACGAACGGTCGCTTCGCTCCCATGGCTCGAGGCGCCCCAGAGCTTTCGGCTCTAGATCGCGCCTTACGGCAAGACTACTGGCTACTTGGTCAGCCCGCCGGTCGCGCTTGGATCGACCGGCACGGCTATTGCTCTGCGGATAACGTATACGAAATCTCGAAACAGCTGCTTGAATCAACTGGACGATCAACCGCATCGACGAGGACTGTATGAAGAAAACCCTAGTTGTGGCCGTTAGCGCTCTGCTTGCCGCCTCCATCACCTCCATTGCCCAGGCCGACAAGCTCGACGACATCATCGGCTCGGGCAAACTGCGCTGCGCCGTTACCCTCGACTTCCCACCCATGGGCTTTCGCGATGAAGGCAACAAGCCCGCTGGCTTCGACGTCGACTATTGCAACGACCTGGCTAAGGTCCTCGGAGTCGATGCGGAAGTGGTTGAAACACCCTTCCCCGATCGAATCCCGGCGCTGGTCTCGGGCCGCGCGGACGTGATCGTCGCCTCCACCTCGGACACCCTGGAGCGCGCCAAGACGGTCGGCATGAGCATTCCGTACTTCGCCTTCAACATGGTGGTGCTGACCCGCGAAGAGACGGGCATCAACGACTACGACGACCTCAAGGGTCGCCCGGTCGGTAACACCAGCGGCACCTTCGAAGCCATCGCGCTGGAGAAGGATGTGAAGAGTTGGGGCGAAGGCAGCTTCCGCGCCTACCAGTCGCAGAACGACACCATTCTCGCGGTCGCGCAGGGCCATGTGGACGCCACGGTGGTCACCAATACCGTCGCCGCTTCCACCATCAAATCGGGCAAATACAAGGGTCTGAAGATCGCCGGTGACGCTCCCTACGTCATCGACTACGTATCGCTGGCCGCCAAGCGCAGCGAGTATGGCCTGGTCAATTACCTGAATCTGTTCGTCAATCAGCAAGTGCGCTCCGGGCGCTATGCCGAGCTGTACGAAAAGTGGGTCGGCGGCAAACCGGTGGATCTGACCGTGCCGGGCGTCTACTACTGATCGGCGGATAACGATGCTTCGTCGCGACGCGCTCATCCAACAGCCTGCGCTCAATTTCCGGGGGCGCAGCCTGGTGTCGGGCAGTGCCCAGGCAGCCTGTCTGCATGCGGAGGTGGGCCTGAGTTTCTGGGGCGGCGTTGATCCGTTGAGTGGCGAAGTGATCGACCGTCACCACCCGCTCAACGGTCAGGTCATCGCCGGCCAGGTGTTGGCGATTCCCAGCGGGCGTGGGTCCTGCACCGGCAGCAGTGTCCTGCTGGAGCTCATCCTCAACGGTCATGCACCGGCCGCGCTGGTCTTCGCCGAAGCAGAGGAGATTCTCACCCTCGGCGTACTGGTGGCGCAGCAACTGTTCGGCCGTTCGCTACCGGTGGTGAGCATCGGTTCGCAAGCCTTCGCGGCGCTGCGCGACGCCCGCTACCTGCGCATCGAAAACGGCCGGGTGGAGGGCTTCGCCGAGCTGCCAAAAGATGAATGGACCGCTTCGACGGCTCCCGAATACCCCTTACCGGCAAGCATTACCTTGAACGCGCAGGACCAGGCCATGCTCGCCGGTGAGCATGGCAAGGCCACTCAGGCGGCCATGCAAATCCTGTTGCGCATGGCCGAACTCCAAGGCGCGCGGGAGCTGGTGGATATCACCCAGGCGCATATCGACGGCTGCATCTATACCGGGCCGGCGAGTCTCAGGTTCGCACGGCAGCTGGCCGACTGGGGCGGGCAGGTGAAGGTCCCGACCACCCTCAATTCGATCTCTGTGGATCAGCGCCACTGGCGACAGATGGGCGTCGCCGCCACGTTCGGCGAGCCGGCCAGCCAGTTGGCCGACGCCTATGTCGAAATGGGCGCCAGCGCCAGTTTCACCTGCGCGCCCTATCTGCTCGACAGCGCGCCAAGCGCCGGTGAGCAGGTCGTCTGGGCGGAATCCAATGCCGTGGTGTATGCCAATAGCGTGCTGGGTGCGCGCACGTTGAAGTACCCCGACTTCCTGGATATCTGCATCGCCCTGACCGGCCGCGCGCCGCTGACGGGCTGCCACCTGGCCGATCAGCGCCACGCCACACTGCGTATCGACCTGCCTGCGCTGCAGGATCTGGATGACGCCTTCTACCCGCTGCTGGGCTATCACCTCGGCCTGCTCTGCGGCAGCGACATCCCGGTGATCTGCGGGCTCGAACAACGCGAACCGACGCTCGACGACCTCAAGGCCTTTGGCGCTGCCTTCGCCACCACCTCGGCAGCGCCGATGTTTCATATCGTTGGCGTTACACCGGAAGCGCCATCGGCCGAGGCTGCCCTGGGCGGCCAAGCGCCAGCCCGCACCCTCTCCATCCGACATGCTGATTTACTGGCCAGCTGGCGCGAACTGGACAGCGGTGAATTCGCAGCCGTCGAATTGATCAGCCTGGGCAATCCGCATTTCTCGTTGAGCGAATTCGCCCGCCTCGCACAGCTCTGCGAAGGCAAGGTCAAGCATGCCGATGTGGCCGTGCTGGTCACCTGCGGCCGCGATATCCAGCGCCAAGCCAGTGCAGCGGGCCATCTGCGGGTACTCGAGCACTTCGGCGTGCAGATCATCACCGACACCTGCTGGTGCATGATCGAAGCGCCGGTCTTGCCCCCAACCACACGCACCCTGATGACCAACTCAGGCAAATACGCCCATTACGCGCCCGGTCTGGTTGGCCGGCAGGTGCGCTTCGGCAGCCTGGCCGAATGCGTCGATACCGCCTGCAGCGGCCAAACCAGTGGTCGCCTGCCGCGCTGGCTTACCGCTGCCGACATCGAAGGAGTGCACTGAGCGATGTTCGACTACACCTTCCATTGGCGGCCCGCCTTCCGCGCCCTGCCGGATATGCTCGCCGGCGCGGTGGTCACCTTCGAGACCGCCGCGCTGTCGATGATTTTCGGCGTGCTCATCGCACTGGTGCTGACCGCCATGCGCGAGACCCGCAACCCGCTGCTCAAAGGCGTTGGCAGCGCCTGGGTCTCGGTGGCACGCAACACGCCATCGCTGTTCCAGATCTACGCGCTGTATTTCGGCCTCGGCGCCTTCGGTTGGCACATCAGCTCCTGGGCGGCGCTGCTTGCCGGCATCACCTTCAACAACGCCGGTTACCTGGCGGAAAACTTCCGCGGCGGCCTGAAAGCAGTGCCGGATACGCAGATGCGCGCCGCGCGATCGCTGGGCATGAGTGCGTTCCAGGCGTACCGGCTGATCGTCATTCCTCAATTGCTGCGCATCGTCTTCCACCCGCTCTCCAACCAGATGGTCTGGGCCGTGCTGATGACCTCGCTGGGCGTGATCGTCGGCTTGAACAACGACCTCACCGGCGTGACCCAGGACTACAACGTCAAGACCTTCCGCACCTTCGAATATTTTGCCCTGGCCGCCGTGATCTATTACCTGATCGCCAAGCTGATCGTAGGGGTGGCCCGGCTGATGGCCTGGCGGCTGTTCCGCTACTGAGGATCCGAGCATGTTTGATACCAGCCTGACCTCAACCGATCTGCTGTTCCTGCTCAAGGGCGCCGGTGTGACCTTGATGCTGACCTTCTGGGCGATGCTGCTGGGCACCATTGCCGGCATCGTCTTCGGCGTGATTCGCGCGCTGTTTCCCCGGGCAAGTCTGCCGCTGGCCTGGTTCCTGGACATCTTTCGCAGCGTGCCGCTTCTGATCCAGTTCGTCCTGTTCAACGCCCTGAAAAGCATCGTCGGGCTGGACTGGAGCGCCTTCACCGTCGGCTGCGTGGTGCTGGGAATCTACGCCGCGGCCTTTTTCACCGAAGTGGTGCGCGGCGGCGTGCTGGCGGTGCCGGGCAGCTTGCGTCTGGCCAGTCGCTCGCTGGGCCTGACCTATTGGCAGGACCTGCGCTATATCGTCTTGCCGGTCGCGACCCGCGTCGCCTTTCCAGGCTGGGTCAATCTGGTGCTGTCGGTAATGAAGGACACCGCGCTGGTGATGTGGATCGGCATCATCGAGCTGCTACGCGCCTCGCAGACCATTGTCACGCGCATTCAGGAGCCGCTGCTGGTGCTCTGCATCGCGGGACTCATCTACTACGTCATGAGCCTGGTGGTCGCTCGCCTGGGCGCCCGGCTGGAAAAAAGGTGGCAGCAATGATTGAGATCGAAAAGGTGCACAAGTCCTTCGGCGAGCTCGAAGTGATCAAGGGCGTCGACCTGACCGTCAACAAGGGTGAGGTGGTCTCGATCATTGGTGGCTCGGGCTCGGGCAAGTCGACCCTGCTGATGTGCATCAACGGGCTGGAATCGATCAAGAGCGGTTCGATCCGTGTCGATGGCACCGAAGTGCACGCTAAGGGCACCGACATCAACAAGCTGCGGCAGAAGATCGGCATCGTTTTCCAGCAATGGAACGCCTTCCCGCATCTGACGGTGCTGGAAAACGTGATGCTGGCGCCACGCAAGGTACTCGGCAAAAGCCGCGCCGAAGCCGAAGAACTGGCGGTCAAGCAACTCACCCATGTCGGCTTGGCGGACAAGCTGAAGGTATTCCCCAGCAAGCTGTCCGGCGGCCAACAGCAACGCATGGCCATCGCCCGCGCACTGGCCATGTCGCCTGATTACATGCTGTTCGACGAAGCCACTTCGGCCCTGGATCCACAGCTTGTTGGCGAGGTGCTCGACACTATGCGCCTGCTCGCTGAAGACGGCATGACCATGGTGCTGGTAACCCATGAGATGGGCTTTGCTCGCGAGGTGTCCGATCGGGTCGCGTTCTTCCGTGATGGCCTGGTGCACGAGATCGGCCCGCCCGATCAGGTCATTAGCAACCCGCAGAAGCCGGAAACCGCGGCTTTCCTGAAGTCGGTGATTTAGGGGAGATCGCATGCGTTCGAGCAAGGTCATACACGTCGTCAGTTGCCACGCCGAGGGTGAAGTCGGTGACGTCATCATCGGCGGCGTCGCCCCACCACCGGGCGACACGCTGTGGGAGCAGTCCCGCTGGATCGCTCGTGACGAAACCCTGCGCAACTTCATGCTCAACGAGCCGCGCGGCGGGGTGTTCCGTCACGTCAATCTGCTGGTCCCGCCAAAGAACCCGCGCGCGCAGATGGGCTGGATCATCATGGAGCCGGCCGACACACCTCCGATGTCCGGCTCCAACTCACTGTGTGTCGCCACGGTACTGCTGGACAGCGGCATCCTGCCGATGACCGAGCCGGAAACACGGCTGACGCTCGAAGCGCCGGGCGGGCTGATCGACGTGGTCGCCCAGTGCCGTAACGGCAAGGTCGAGCGGGTCGAGGTGCGGAACGTGCCTTCCTTCGCCGACAAGCTCGACGCCATGCTCGAAGTCGAAGGCCTCGGCACGCTCAAGGTCGACACAGCCTATGGCGGTGACAGTTTCGTGATCGCCGACGCTCAGGCGCTGGGCTTCAGCATCCGTCCCGACGAGGCGGCCGATCTGGTCGCCACGGGGTTGAAGATCACCCGCGCGGCCAACGAGCAGCTCGGTTTCGTCCACCCGAGCAACCCGGATTGGGCGCATATCTCTTTCTGCCAGCTGGCCGCCCCGGTGGTCCGCGAGCAAGGCGTGGCCACCGGTGCAAACGCCGTGGTCATCCAGCCGGGCAAGATCGACCGCTCGCCGACCGGCACCGGTTGTTCGGCGCGCATGGCGGTGCTGCATGCCAAGGAACAGCTGGCCGTGGGCGAGCCCTTCATCGGACGCTCGATCCTCGGTTCGGAGTTCCATTGCCGCATCGATTCGCTGACCGAGCTGGCCGGCCAGCCAGCGATCTATCCGTGCATCTCGGGACGTGCCTGGATCACCGGCACGCACCAACACATGCTCGACCCGGACGACCCTTGGCCGGAAGGCTATCGGCTCTCCGACACCTGGCCGGGAGCCAAACAGCAGTAGAACAGACGCCCGTCCTTCGGGCGCGACGGAGCAGGGATGCCTTCTTTACACGAAGCACAACGTATACGAAATACCATAAGACGGGAGACAAACATGAGCAAACGAGTCAACTGGAGCGGGGTCTTCCCCGCCGTTACTACGCAATTTAACGATGACTTTTCCATCAACCTTGAACAAACCCACAAGGTCATCTCCAACGTCATCCGTGACGGCGTGTCAGGGCTGGTGGTCTGCGGCTCGGTAGGCGAGAACACCTCGCTGAGCACAGAAGAAAAGATCGCCGTCACCGAGGTCGCCGTGGACGCCTCCAAAGGCCGCGTGCCGGTAATTTGCGGCGTGGCCGAGTTCACCAGCGTGCAAGCGGCGAAGGTCGCCAATGCGGTGAAGCGGGTCGGCGTCGACGGCGTGATGCTGATGCCGGCGCTGGTCTACGGCTCCAAGCCGTTCGAGACCGCCGAGCACTACCGCTACGTGGCGAAGAATGCCGATGTACCGCTGATGGTCTACAACAACCCACCGATCTACAAAAACGACGTCACGCCGGACATCCTCATCTCGCTGTCCGACTGCGACAACGTGGTCTGCTTCAAGGACTCCTCGGGCGACACCCGCCGCTTCATCGATGTGCGCAACGAAGTTGGCGACCGCTTCGTGCTGTTCGCCGGCCTCGATGACGTGGTGCTGGAAAGCATCGCCGTGGGCGCCGAGGGCTGGGTGTCGGGCATGTCGAACGTGTTCCCCAAGGAAGGCGAAACCATTTTCCGACTGGCCAAAGCCGGCCGTTTCGCCGAGGCCATGCCGATCTACGAATGGCTGATGCCGATCCTCCATCTCGACGCCCGTGCCGACCTGGTGCAATGCATCAAGCTCTGCGAAGCCATCGCCGGCCGCGGCAGTGCCCTGACTCGCCCACCACGCCTGGCCCTACCCGATGCTGACCGTCAGTACGTCGAACAGATCATGGCCAAAGCCATGGCCAATCGTCCGACGCTGCCCGACGTAGGCCTGTGAGCCGTTCCGCCCCTGCCGCAACCTGCCTGTGCCGCGCCTGCGGCCAGGCCCCTGACTCGCCATGAGAGGTTTCGCCATGCAACTGAAAAAAGCCCATCTGTTCGCCGTCTTCGGCCTGGCCCTGGCGTGCGCCGGCACCCAGGCCGCCGAGACTTACACGGTGCCAACTTCGGTGCCGGAAGGCAGTTTCTTCTTCGAGAATTTCCTGGTGCGCTTCGCCAAGAACGCTGACCTGCTGACCGATGGCGAGGTGAAGATCCGCCCGGTCGGCGCCGGGGTGATCGTCCCGGCGCTGCAGGTCTTCGAATCGGTACAGAACGGCGTACTCAAGGCTGGGCACTCCACCTCCACTTACCTGGTCAATCAGGACCCGTTGAACAACGTGTTCGCCAGCTACCCGGGCGGCATGTCCGGCGAAGAGACGCTGTCCTGGCTGTACGAGGGCAATGGCTTGAAATACCTGCAGGAATACCGTGAGAAGGAGATGGGCCTGCACTCGATGGTGGTCGGCGTCGGCAGCACCGAGATCCTTGCCCACTCGAACAAGAAGATTCAAAGCCTGGAAGATTTCAAGGGCGTGAAGTACCGCACTGCCGGCGCCTGGGCCGAAGTGGTCAAGCAGGTCGGCGCCTCGCCAACGGTGGTGCCGCCAGGCGAGATCTACACGCTGCTGCAACGCAAGGGCGTGGACGCCATTGAGTGGGCAACGCCGGGCGCCAACCTCACCGAGGGCTTTCACGAGGTCGCGCCCTACATTCTCACGCCGGGCGTGCACCAGCCGTCGTTCGTCTGGGAATTTTTCATGACCACCAAGAGCTGGGACTCGCTGGACAAGGACACCCAGGCCAAGCTCGAAGCGGCGGCCAAGCTGACCACGATGCAGAGCTACTTTCACTTCCTCGACGCCGACATGAAAGCCATGCAGACCTACAAGGACGCCGGCATCGAGATCCTCCGGCTGGATCCGGCAGCGATTGAGGATCTGGCCAAGCGCGGCAATGACCTGGTCACCTCACAGATCGAGGCACGCGCCGCAGGGAAGACTGACGCCAAGGCGATCCTCAAGGACTACCAGGACTACATGAAGCGCTGGTCGGACAACTCGTCCTACCTGTACCGTCACTGAGCAACGCCGCCGGCCGCCCAGTGGCGGCCGGCCTGGAGGTTCAATGAAGCGCAATTGTTTCGACTGGCCGGGCACCGCCCTGCTCTGGGTCGCGGCGGCCATGGCGCTGTTACTGGTGCTGGCGATGATCTTCGAAGTGTTCTCGCGTTACGTGCTGAACGCGCCGACGCTCTGGGCCTTCGACATCTCCTACATGCTCAATGGCGCCATGTTCATTCTCGGCTGCGCCTATGCGCTGAAGATCGACGCCCACGTGCGCATCGACTTTCTCGCCTCGCGGCTCAAGCCGGCCGTGCAGCGCTGGATCAACGGCCTGTTCTACCTGCTGTTGTTCGCCCCCATTCTTGGCGCCCTGACCTGGACGGCCGGCAAACGCACCTGGCACGCCTTCGTCACCGGCGAGGTCGAACACGTCAGCCCCTGGGCACCGCTGATCTGGCCGTTCTACAGCGCTCTGGCCATCGGCCTGGCTGCACTGACCCTGCAGGTGCTGGTCGACGCCTACCGCTACTTCACCGACCAGAAGCAGCCCAGCGGGGGAATGCCCGAATGATGGATTTCATCCCGCTGTTGATGTTCGCGATGCTGTTCGTCTTCATCTTTCTCGGCATTCCGGTTTCGTTTTCGCTGATCACCGTGTCAGCTCTGTTCGGCATGCTGCTGTTCGGCGAAAACATCTTCCAGCAGATGTTCGGCTCGCTGCTGCAGGCCTCGACCAACTTTTCGCTCTCCGCGATCCCGTTGTTCGTGCTGATGGGTGCAATCCTCGAGCGCAGCGGCCTGGCCCGGCGGCTGTACGAGGCGCTGCAGCTCTGGCTCGGCGGCTTTTCCGGTGGCCTGGCGATGTCGACCATGTTGATGTGCGGCATCTTCGCCGCCAGCTCGGGGATCGTCGGCGCAGTTGAAATCGTCGTCGGCATGATGGCCATCCCGGCCATGAGCAAATACCACTACGACCGCTCGCTGATCGCCGGCACCATCTGCGCAGGCGGCTCGCTTGGCACCATTATCCCGCCATCGGTGATCGTCGTGGTGTACGCCTCGATGGCGCAGCTATCGATCGGCCAGCTGTTCGCCGCGACACTGATTCCTGGTGTGCTGATGCTGGCGTTGTTCCTGCTCTACATCGGCGTGCGCTGCTGGATCACACCTTCGCTGGCCCCCGCCGTGCCGGCGATGCAGGCCACGCCGCTGATGGAAAAGCTGGCGATCACGCTCAAGGCGCTGATTCCGCCGTTCCTGCTGATCTTCGCCGTGCTCGGCTCGATGCTTGCCGGGATCGCCTCGCCCACCGAATCCGCCGCGGTCGGTGCGTTCGGTGCGGCCTTGCTGGCGCTGTGCTTTCGCGAATTGAGCGTGGCCCGGCTGATCGAGGCGTTGGTCTCAACCATCACCATCACAGCCATGATCATGCTGATCGTTACCGGCGGCACCATGTTCACCGCGATCTTCGCCGCCAGCGGCGGTGGCTGGATGCTCGCCGATTTCATGGGCGCGATGGACCTGAGCCCTTATTGGCTGATCCTGGCGCTGATGGCCATCGTGCTGATCGCCGGCATGGTGCTGGACTGGATTTCGATCGTGCTGATTTTCGTACCGATCTTCATGCCGTTGGTGAAGCTGGCAGGGATCGATCCGATCTGGTTCGCGGTGATGTTCATGGTAGTGGTGCAAACGGCCTACCTGACGCCGCCGCTGGCTCCGTCGATCTTCTACCTGCGTTCGATCGCGCCGCCGGATATGAGCTACGGTCACATGTACAAGGGCGTTCTGCCGTTCATCGCCATTCAGCTGCTGCTGTTCCTGATCATCCTCGCCGTACCGGGCATCGCCACCTGGCTGCCGAGGCAACTGTTCTGAACCGCTACCCCTTGGGATTCATTTAGAGGAGAAATGCATGGCCCGCTTAACCCTGGATGAAGTACGCGATCTGGCGCAGCGCATCCTGCGCCAGCACGGGTTCGCCGAAGCCTATGTCGAGGCCATCGCCGAAAGCATGGTCGCGGCGGAACGCGACGAGTGCAAATCCCATGGCATCTATCGCCTGCTGGGCTGCATCGCGACGCTGAAAGCCGGCAAGGTAGTTCCCGATGCGGTACCCGAGGTCGTCGATCACGCGCCGTCCGTGGTGCGTGTGGACGCCAGGGGCGGCTTCGCTCAGGTGCCGTTCCAAGCCGGCCTGCCCCTGCTGCTCGACAAGGCGCGGCAACAGGGCATCGCTTTGCTGGCCATCAACCACTGCGTGCATTTCTCGGCGCTCTGGTCGGAAATGGAGACGCTGACCGCAGCCGGGCTGGTGGCCCTGGCCTGTACACCGAGCCACGCCTGGGTCGCGCCTGCCGGTGGCAGCCGACCGGTATTCGGCACCAATCCGATCGCTTTCGGTTGGCCACGCGCCGGAAAGCTTCCGTTCATCTTCGACTTCGCCACCAGCGCCGTGGCGCGCGGCGAGATCGAGCTGCATCGCCGCGCTGACAATCCGATCCCCGAGGGTTGGGGAATAGACGCCCAAGGCAACCCCACCACCGACGCCGCACAGGCACTCAACGGCGCCATGCTGACCTTCGGTGGCCACAAGGGCTCGGCCCTGGCGGCTATGGTCGAGCTGCTCGCCGGTCCGCTGATCGGCGACATGACCAGCCAGGAATCGCTGACCTACGATGCCGGCACCAAATCGGCGCCCTATGGCGGTGAGCTGATCATCGTCATCGACCCCAAGCGAATCCTCGGCGATGCCGCTGATGAGCACCTGGCGCGTGCCGAGACGATGTTCGAGTCCATTCAAGGCCAGGGCGCCCGACTGCCGTCACAGCGGCGCTATGAGGCCCGCAAGCGGACGCTGCGCGATGGCGTGGACATACCCGACGCGCTGCACGCCGACCTCATGGCGTTACTGGAACAACCCGCATAAGCCGGCGCGGGCCACACCGGCGCTCAGGCCGGTGTGGCGCTCACTAGCGGCACTCTGCCGAGGACGACAGCTGCGGACCGGCAATCATCAGGTCGGGAAACTCCATCAGTTGCGCCTGCAGCTGGCGTTGCTCGTCATAGCTTTCGATGGCGCGGCGAAAATACATGCGACGCTCGTCTTGCTGCTTGCGGCGGGCACGGGCGTCGAGGTTGACGTAGGCTTCGCGGTGCTGGGCCATGCGGGTCTCCCGAGAAAGGTGCTGGGAGGCTCAGCATCGGCGCCATGGGTGACGCTATAAGGTCAGGCTGATGACACTGCGATGACGACCGGTGCGGCGCCAGCCACTCAATCTTCGTGAGGTTTCACCGATTTGGGCGACAGACGCAGGCTGCGCAGGCTGCGCTTGACGCTCTTCAGGTGGTTCACCAAGCTCGGCCCACGGGCCATGGCGACGCCCATCGCCAGCACGTCGATGACTACCAGATGGGCGATGCGTGAGGTCAGCGGCGTGTAGATTTCGGTGTCTTCCTGGACGTCGATGGCCAGGTTGATGGTGGCGAGTTCGGCCAGCGGTGTCTGGCTCGGACAGAGCGTGATCAGCGTGGCGCCGGACTCGCGCACCACATTGGCGGTGATTAGCAGGTCCTTGGAGCGCCCCGACTGGGAAATGCAGATCGCCACGTCGGTGGGCTTCAAGGTGACAGCCGACATCGCCTGCATGTGCGGATCGGAATAGGCCGCCGCGCTGAGCAGCAGGCGAAAGAACTTGTGCTGGGCATCGGTGGCCACCGCGCCGGACGCGCCGAAACCGTAGAACTCCACCCGCTCCGCTTTGGCCATGGCGGCGACCGCACGCTCCAACGCATCGGAGTCGAGCTTTTCGCGCACTTCCATCAGCGTATGCAAGGTGGTGTCGAAGATTTTCAGCGCGAAGTCAGTGACCGAATCATTCTCACTGATGGCGAACTGGCCGAAGCTGGCGCCGGCAGCGAGGCTCTGCGCCAGTTTCAGCTTCAGATCCTGGAAACCCAAGCAACCAATGGCGCGGCAGAAACGCACAATGGTCGGCTCGCTGACCCCCACCACATGGGCCAGGTCGGCCATCGAGCTGTGCATCACGGCGGCTGGATCGAGGAGCACATGGTCGGCCACCTTCAGCTCCGACTTGCGTAGCGAACTTCTCGATTGAGCGATGTGTTGCAGCAGGTTCACGTTCCGGACTCGCTATGATCAATACCTGGCAAGAGGGGTCGAACGCTGCGGGTGCGCTCGCATCCATTCTTGCCGGCTGGGTGTAGTGGGCTTGTAGTTATACTACAAGCCTTGCAGCATCGCCCACCTTTGAGTCTGTCCACCTTCTAGGAGTGACGCTGTGTCTATTTCCTGCGACATGCTGGTATTTGGCGGTACCGGCGATCTGGCGCTACACAAACTCATCCCTGCGCTCTACCACCTGCACCGTGAAAAGCGATTGCACGACGACGTGCGCATCCTCGCGATCTCCCGTCAGGACATCGACCGCAACACCTATCTGAGCCTGGCCGAGCGTCATTGCCGCGCGGAAATCGCACGCACCGATTTCGAGGCCGACGTCTGGCAAGCGTTCAGCCGACGGCTCGACTACTTCGCCATGGACGCGTCCCAGCGAGGCGAATTCATCGGCCTCGCGCATCACCTCGGTCAAGCCGAGGGACGCGTGCGGGTACATTACCTGGCCACCGCGCCAAGGCTGTTCGAGCCCATTGCCTCCAATCTGGAAAGCGCAGGTCTTGCTGGGGAAGACGCGCGCATCGTGTTGGAAAAGCCAATCGGCCATTCGCTGGATTCCGCGCTGGAAATCAACGAGGCGATCGGCGCGGTGTTTCCCGAATCGCGGATCTACCGGATCGATCATTATCTGGGCAAGGAAACCGTACAGAACCTTATGGCGCTGCGCTTCGCCAACGCGTTGTTCGAGCCGATCTGGCGCAGCGGCCATATCGACCATGTGCAGATTACCGTGGCCGAAACTCTCGGCGTCGAGAACCGCGGCAGCTACTACGACCACGCCGGCGCCATGCGCGACATGCTGCAGAATCATCTGCTACAGCTGCTCTGCCTGGTTGCGATGGAGGCGCCGGTGCGGTTCGATGCCAAGTCGATACGTGGCGAGAAGGTAAAGATTCTCGAAGCCCTCAAGCCGATCACCAGCGACGACGTGCAGGACAAGACCGTGCGCGGGCAATACGGCGCCGGGCGCATCGGCGGCCACGATGTGCAGGCCTATTACTTCGAAAACGATGTCGACAACGACAGCGACACCGAGACCTTCGTCGCGGTGAAGGCCGAGATCGACAACTGGCGCTGGGCCGGCGTGCCCTTCTATCTACGCACCGGCAAACGCATGGCGCGCAAGCGCTCGGAGATCATCATCACCTTCAAGCAGGTGCCGCACATGCTCTTCACCAAGGGCGAGGTGAACCGCCTGGTGATCAGCCTGCAACCCGAAGAAAGCATCAGCCTGCAGGTGATGGCCAAGGCACCAGGCAAGGGCATGCAACTGGAGCCCGTCGAGCTGGACCTCAACCTCGCCAATGCCTTCAGCAAGACCCGCCGCTGGGAGGCTTACGAGCGGCTGCTGCTGGATGTCATCGAAGGCGACTCGACGCTGTTCATGCGCCGCGACGAAGTGGAAGCCGCCTGGAATTGGGTCGATCCGATCCTGCGTGGCTGGCACAGCCACTACCGCAAACCGAGGCCCTATCCGGCCGGCACCGACGGCCCGGACCAGGCGCACCAGTTGATCGAGCACCAAGGCCGGCAGTGGTGGCGTTGAGGCACCTTTCCGGGCGCGCCATCAGCGGCGCCCGGAACAGTTGCAGCACGCGGCACAGAGCGGCTTGCGGCTTATCGAGATAACTAACTCAGCCGCCGCCCATCAACTACCAGAACAACTTGATCGAACCCGCTCAATTCAATTCGCCACAAAAATTTCATTGAACGCGACGAAGTCGTCAATCTTCCCGGAACATATCGCCGATATTCGCGCTGAATATCTCTGGGCGAACACGATAGTGCAGCGGCCGAATCTCGAGCGTTTCGCAGCGCAACTTCCGTTACATCTCTTCCGGCCTGCATCGGTGCCAGACGGCGGCACCAGCGGCGGCATGGATTTTCGCTACAGCCCTTGATTTCGCTGGCTTACACGGAAACTCTCGGCGGCCGCAGGATACCCACTGAAAGCAGGCCAGCGGGGCCCGAAATGCACGTTGATTCTTCAGCTCAACTCACAGAAGATATCTGCCGTGATATTTAGCCGAATTCGGCTCGCACTCCTCGGCCTCGTCAAAAAGTTCAGATTGCTCGATAAGCGGCGAACTTCCGCCATATCAACGACGAATCCAGGCCAATGAAAGGCAGCTCGGGTTGAGATTAAATTTTTGATGTGTTTATTCTAATAAAGGATTCAATCAACAACCCCAAAGGATTTGTTTTGAGTGTTCCTACCGTAACGCTCCGTCGCCCAACCGACGGCGACGGTTCTGCCCTCCATGATCTGGTAGCACGCTGCCAGCCTCTGGATACCAACTCGGTGTACTGCAACCTGCTGCAGTGTTCCGACTTCGCCGACACCTCCATCGCGGCCGAAAACGCAAACGGCCAGTTGGTAGGTTTCATTTCCGGTTATCGCCCTCCCGCTCGCCCCGACACGCTGTTCGTCTGGCAAGTCGCGGTAGACGCTTCGATGCGGGGCCAGGGTCTGGCACTGCGCATGCTGATGGCCCTGGTCACTCGGGTCGCCAGAGAACAGGGCGTCCGTCACCTGGAAACGACCATCTCGCCTGACAACGGCGCCTCGCAGGCGTTGTTCAAGAAGGCTTTCGCTCAACTGGAGACCGACTACAGCACTCGCACGCTGTTCTCTCGGGCCAAGCACTTCGCCGGGCAACACGAAGACGAAGAGCTTTATCGGGCGGGTCCGTTCGACGCCACCGACTCCAGACAACGAATCAAAGGAAACCCTATGCAAACGTTCGAACTGCACGAATCCGGTGTCCGTAGTTATTGCCGCTCCTTCCCCGTGGTCTTCAAGCAGGCCCGCGGCGCAGAACTGATCACCCGTGAAGGCAAGCACTACATCGACTTCCTCGCCGGCGCCGGCACGCTCAACTACGGGCACAACCATCCGGTACTGAAGCAGGCGCTGCTCGATTACATCGCCGCCGATGGCATCACCCACGGCCTGGACATGTATTCCGATGCGAAGGAGCGCTTCCTGTCGACCTTCGATCGGCTGATCCTCAAGCCGCGCAACATGGACTACGTCATGCAGTTCACCGGCCCGACCGGCACCAACGCGGTCGAGGCCGCGCTGAAGCTGGCGCGCAAGGTGACCGGCCGCAACAACGTGATCAGCTTCACCAACGGCTTCCACGGTTGCAGCATCGGCGCCCTCGCGGCGACCGGCAACAAGCATCACCGTGGCGCTGCCGGCGTTCCGCTGACCGACGTCAGCCGCATGCCGTACGCCAATTACTTCGGCGAGAAGGTCAACACCATCGGCATGATGGACAAGCTGCTTACAGACCCTTCCAGCGGCATCGACAAACCCGCCGCGGTGATCGTCGAAGTGGTCCAGGGCGAAGGCGGCCTCAACGCCGCGTCGGCCGAGTGGATCCGCAAGCTGGAAAAACTCTGCCGCAAGCACGAGATGCTGCTGATCATCGACGACATCCAGGCCGGCTGCGGGCGTACCGGTAGCTTCTTCAGCTTCGAAGAGATGGGCATCAAGCCGGACATGATCACGCTGTCCAAGTCCCTTTCGGGCTTCGGTCTGCCGTTCGCCATGGTGCTGCTGCGCAAGGAGCTGGACCAGTGGAAGCCGGGCGAGCACAACGGCACCTTCCGCGGCAACAACCACGCCTTCGTTACCGCTGCTGCGGCCATCGAGCACTTCTGGAGCGATGACCAGTTCGCCAAGAGCGTTCAGGCCAAGGGCAAGCGCATCGCCGACGGCATGCACAAGATCGTGCGCCGCTACGGCCCTGATTCGCTGTTCGTCAAAGGCCGCGGCATGATGATCGGCATCAGCTGCCCGGACGGCGAAACCGCCGCCGCCATCTGCCGCCACGCTTTCGAAAACGGCCTGGTGATCGAAACCAGCGGCGCCCACAGCGAAGTGGTCAAGTGCCTCTGCCCGCTGATCATCAGCGAAGAGCAGATCGACAAGGCCATGAGCATTCTGGACAAGGCGTTTGCCGCCGTGATGTCCGAACAGGACAACAATCAGGCTGCCTCTTAAGGAATCGAAAATATGATCGTACGTACCCTGGCTGACTGCGAGCAGTCCAACCGCAAGATCAAGACCGAGACTTGGGACAGCACCCGCATGTTGCTCAAGGATGACAAGATGGGCTTCTCGTTCCACATCACCACCATCTATGCCAACACCGAAACGCATATCCACTACCAGAACCATCTGGAGTCGGTGTATTGCATCAGCGGTAACGGTGAGGTCGAAACCATCGCCGACGGCAAGATCTACAAGATCGAGCCCGGCACCCTGTACATCCTCGACAAGCACGACGAGCACCTACTGCGCGGCGGCAGCGAGGACATGAAGATGGCCTGCGTGTTCAACCCGCCACTCAATGGCAAGGAAGTACACGACGAGAGCGGTGTCTATCCGCTTGAGGCCGAAACCGTTTGAGCGGGCAGCGGGGCGGGCTGAGCCCGCCCCGCTGCCTCCCGAAGGCATCGAAAGGAGAGCTAACGTGAACCCCGCACAAGCCGACCTGTACCCTTCACGCCAGCAAGACGAGCCCAGCTGGCAGGAGCGTCTGGATCCGGTTGTCTACCGCAACGACCTGGCCAATGCGCCCCTCTCGCCGGAGCAGATCGAGCGCTACGAGCGTGACGGCTATCTGGTCGTCCCCAATCTGTTCAGCGCTGAAGAAGTCGCAGTCTTTCGCGAAGAACTCGAACGCATGCGTCTGGACCCGGCGGTCGCCGAGTCCGGCAAGACCATCAAGGAACCCGACAGCGGCGCGATTCGCTCGGTGTTCGCCATCCACAAGGACAACCCGCTGTTCGCCCGGATCGCCGCAGACGAGCGCACGGCCGGCATCGCCAGTTTCATTCTTGGCGGTGACCTTTATGTCCACCAGTCGCGGATGAACTTCAAGCCGGGCTTCACCGGTAAGGAGTTCTACTGGCATTCGGATTTCGAGACCTGGCACATCGAAGACGGCCTGCCGCGCATGCGCACGCTGAGCTGCTCGATCCTGCTGACCGACAACGAGCCGCACAACGGTCCGCTGATGCTGGTACCGGGATCGCACAAGCACTACATCCGCTGTGTTGGCGCGACGCCGGAGAACCACTACGAGAAGTCGCTGCGCAAGCAGGAGTTCGGTGTACCGGACCACGACAGCCTGACCCGTCTCGCGGACCGTTATGGCATCGACACCGCCACCGGCCCGGCAGGCAGCGTAGTGTTCTTCGACTGCAACACCATGCACGGCTCGAACAGCAACATCACACCCAGTGCGCGCAGCAATCTGTTCTACGTCTACAACCACGTGGATAATGCCGCGCAGGCCCCGTTCTGTGGGCTTTCGCCCCGTCCGGAGTTTGTCGCCGAACGCGAGCGTTTCGAGCCGTTGCACATCCAGAAACAGAAGTATCTCTGACATCCAGGCGGTTAGAAACGTCAGCGAGGCAGCCAAGACAAGGCAGGAATCGCTGAGAAAAGGACCGGGCTCGCGCTCGGGTTTAGAGCTGTAAATGGACATTTCGAAGCGATTCCTAACGCCGTATTGGCGCGGCCGGCTAGGCAACGCAGGTAGTTTTTAACGGCTGGATCTCATCAGGCCCGACTATGGGTCTGATCTTTGTTGGCGGCCAGATGGCGGCCCAGGGATGAAAATTCACCCCCAAGACGGGAAGTTGAATCGATGCATACCGTAGAAAAAATCGGCGGCACATCCATGAGCCGCTTCGACGAGCTGCTGAACAATATCTTCATCGGCGGGCGCGAAGGCGATGCGCTCTATCAGCGCGTCTTCGTCGTCTCGGCCTACAGCGGCATGACCAATCTGCTGCTGGAACACAAGAAAACCGGCGAGCCGGGTGTCTACCAACGCTTCGCCGATGCTCGCAGCGAAGGGGCCTGGCTCGACGCGCTGGAAACCATCCGCGAGCGCATGGTCGGCAAGAACGCCGAACTGTTCGCCAGCGAATTCGAGCTGCGTGCCGCCAACCAGTTCATCAACTCGCGCATCGACGATGCCCGCGAATGCATGAGCAGCCTGCAGCGCCTGTGCGCCTATGGTCATTTCCAGCTCGACGAGCATCTGATGAAGGTCCGCGAGATGCTCGCCTCCCTCGGCGAAGCGCACTCGGCCTTCAATTCTGTATTGGCGCTCAAGCACCGCGGCGTCAACGCCAAGATGGTCGATCTGACCGGCTGGCATCGCGATGCACCGCTGCCGTTCGAAGAGATGGTGCGCCACAGCTTCGCCGAGGTGGACCTGTCTCGCGAACTGGTAGTCGCCACCGGCTATACGCACTGCAGCGAAGGGCTGATGAACACCTTCGATCGCGGCTACAGCGAGATCACCTTTGCGCAGATAGCCGCCGCTACCGGAGCCCGCGAGGCGATCATCCACAAGGAATTCCACCTCTCCAGTGCTGACCCGAATCTGGTCGGTGCCGACAAGGTGGTCACCATCGGCCGCACCAACTACGACGTGGCCGACCAGTTGTCGAACCTGGGCATGGAGGCGATCCATCCGCGTGCGGCCAAGACGCTGCGCCGTGCTGGGATCGAACTGCGCATCAAGAACGCCTTCGAGCCGGAACACGCCGGCACCCTCATCAGCCAGGACTACAAGAGCGAGCGGCCCTGCGTCGAGATCATCGCCGGGCGCAAGGATGTCTTCGGCATCGAGGTGTTCGACCAGGACATGCTCGGTGACATCGGCTACGACATCGAGATCAGCAAGCTGCTCAAGCAGCTGCGTCTCTACGTGGTCAACAAGGACTCGGATGCCAACAGCATCACCTACTACGCATCGGGCTCGCGCAAGCTGATCAACCGCGCCGCACGGCTGATCGAGGAAAAGTACCCGGCTGCTGAGGTTACGGTACACAACGTTGCCATCGTCTCGGCGATCGGTTCCGACCTCAAGGTCAAGGGCATCCTCGCCAAAACCGTCGCGGCCCTGGCCGGTGCCGGCATCAGCATCCAGGCGGTGCACCAGTCGATTCGTCAGGTGGAGATGCAGTGCGTGGTCAACGAGGAAGACTACGACGACGCGGTCGCTGCGCTGCACCGTGCACTGATCGAGCCGGAAAACCACGGCGACGTGATCGCCGCTGCATAGCGCACCGCGACAGCACGCCACGAACCGCCGGACCCGGCTCTGCTAGGTCCGGCGGTTTGCTGTCTGCCAGTCGAGCGCGTCGGACATTGCGCGGCGCCGATACCAAGCGGCGAAGAACACCAGTGCCAACAGCAACTCGGCCAGGTCGCCGCCGTAATACATCAGCTGGGCAGCGGCCTCGATCTGCGCCAGATCGTGTGCCGAGTCACGTGGAAAGCCGTAGGCGTACATCAACTTGCCGAGCACGGCATGAGCGGCGATGGCAACGAACAGCACCCCTAACCGCAGCCACATACCAGGCCGATGGGGCGCGGGATCCGGCCCGGCAATCGACCAGCTGAACAGGTAGCCGGCCAGGACGAAATGCAGCTGCAGCCAGACATGCAGCAGTGGCTGATTGAAGCTCAGCTGATACAGCGGCGTCAGATACAGCACATAGAGCCCGCCGATATCCAATAGCAGCGCCGTAACCGGATGGCTCATGCAGCGCACCAACGGGCTACCCGCGATATCGGTGAGACGCCGTGCGGTGACCACCGGCACGCTACGCAACAATAGCGTACCGGGCGCACCGAGCATCAACGCGAGGGGTGCGAACATGCCCAGCAACAGGTGTTGAGCCATGTGCCCGCGTAGGTCGGCATGGCCCCATTCGACCATGGGTGGCGACAATGCCAGCACCAGCAAACCACAGCCAAACGAAAAACTTACCAGCCGCCAGCAGTGCCAGGCCTTGCGACGTCTGCGCTGCGCACGCACACCGAGCACATAGGCGAACCACAGGCTCAGGGTGAGTAAGACCAGCAGGAAGGTTCCGGCCAGCGTCAGCAGATGGGCCTGGTGAGACATCGTCTATCCGCCCCGCAGTGGCACGGCTCGGCCGGGCCCGAGCTGTCGCGAGATGATGAAGCCAATCACCAGAAGCACGACACCGAAGCCGTTCCAGGCCAAGTCATAGAGCCAGAGCTCATCGACATAACGCACCTGATGCAGGCGCAACAGCTTGTGGTTGACGATGCCGTCGAACAGCTGAAACCCGCCGGCACCGAGCAACAGCCCGGCCCATGCGGCCCGCTGCGACACGGATCGCTGACGGCTCAGGCGCATGAACAGATAGGCGCCTGCCGCCAGCATGAGCAACTCGGCGGCGTGAAGCAGCCCATCGGATAGCAGCGCGATGGCGAGCGTGGATCGGTCGAAGAAATGGTGCCAGGCAAGAAGTTGATGAAAGACGATCTCGTCGACCGCCGCCATCAAACCGATCCCGCAGAAGATCGTCGAGATCAGGCTACCTCTGGCATCGACGGGGGTGTCGCTCACGATGGCCTCCGGGAGTTGACGGTTGGTTTGCATGCAACTCGGTACGCTCGATCAAGCCCTTTAGTGAGTGACTGGGGGCGGCTACAGGAGTTCGCCACTCACTTGATCCAACCGGGCGAAACGCAGCTGCCGGTTCAGTAGAATCCACCTACTTTTCTTGTTGATATACCGAGCCACCGCACCATGACCCAGCCCGAACTGCTGTCGCCTGCCGGCACCCTCAAATCCATGCGTTACGCCTTCGCCTACGGTGCCGATGCCGTCTATGCCGGCCAACCGCGCTACAGCCTGCGCGTGCGCAACAACGAGTTCGACCACGCCAATCTGCGCCTGGGCATCGAGGAGGCCCATTCCCAAGGCAAGCAGTTCTACGTGGTGGTCAACATCGCTCCGCACAACGCCAAGCTGAAAACGTTCATCAAGGATCTGGAGCCGGTGATCGCCATGGGCCCGGATGCGCTGATCATGTCCGACCCCGGCCTGATCATGCTGGTCCGCCAGAACTTTCCGGAGATGACCATTCACCTCTCGGTGCAGGCTAACGCGGTGAACTGGGCGAGCGTCGAGTTCTGGCGCCAGCAGGGCCTGACCCGCGCCATCCTCGCGCGCGAGTTGTCGCTGGAAGAGATCGGCGAGATTCGCGAAAAGGTGCCGGGCATGGAGCTGGAGGTCTTCGTCCACGGCGCGCTGTGCATGGCCTATTCCGGACGCTGCCTCCTCTCGGGCTACATCAACAAACGCGATCCCAACCAAGGCTCCTGCACCAACGCCTGCCGCTGGCAGTACAAGGCACACGAGGGCAAGGAAGACGAGCTGGGCAACATCGTCCAGCAGTACCAGCCGATCCCGGTGCAGCAGCTCGGCGCAGGCGGCATCCAGCCGACCTTGGGCGCTGGCGCGCCGACCGATCAGGTGTTCCTGCTCGAAGACAGCAGCCGCCCCGGCGAGTTGATGGAGGCCTTCGAAGACGAGCACGGCACCTACATCATGAACTCCAAGGATCTGCGCGCCGTGCAGCACGTCGAGCGACTGGTGCAGATGGGCGTGCATTCGCTGAAGATCGAAGGTCGCACCAAGTCCCACTACTACGTCGCGCGCACCGCGCAGGTCTACCGCAAGGCCATCGACGACGCGGTGGCCGAACGGCCATTCGACAAGTCGCTGATGGACACCCTGGAGTCCCTGGCCCACCGCGGCTACACCGAGGGCTTTCTGCGCCGTCACGTGCATGATGAATACCAGAACTACGAACGTGGCTTCTCGCTTTCCGATCGCCAGCAGTTCGTTGGCGAGTTGACCGGCGAACGGCGCAACGGGCTCGCCGAGGTCATCGTCAAGAACCGCTTCGCCGTCGGCGACCGCCTGGAGTTGATGACTCCGCAGGGCAATCTGAACCTCCGCCTGGAAGCGCTGGAAAACAAGCGGGGTGAGCGCGCCGAGGTGGCACCTGGAGACGGCCATGTGCTCTATCTACCCGTACCGGAAAGCGTCGACCTGCAGCATGCGCTGCTGATGCGTGAGCTGGACGGCGACACGACTCGCGGCTAATCGGGAAGACGCGGTTTATGGACCGTTGGCTGCCGCAGGATGGGCGTTCACCCACGCTTTTCGTTGAGTAGCCAAATCGCTGGGAGATCGAAGCGGAACGCCGCCCGACCAGACTGAGAGCGGTCTCGCTTCCAGCTTTTTTTTCAAGCCAGCAGTTTGACGAACTCGCCAGCCGGAACCGGCCGACTGATCAGGTAGCCCTGGACTTCGTCGCACTGATGCGCCTTGAGAAAGTCCATCTGCTCCTGGGTTTCCACACCCTCGGCCACCACCTTCAGTTCCAGGCTATGAACCATGGCGATGATGGCGCGGACGATAGCGGAGTCTTCGCCAAACTGATCGAGCTCCGAGATGAACGACCGGTCGATCTTGACGAAGTCCACCGGGAAGCGCTTCAGGTAGCTGAGTGAGGAGTAGCCAGTACCGAAATCGTCGATCGCCAGTTTCACGCCCAGTGCGCGCAGCTGATGACTGATGCTGACGGCATTGTCGACGTCATCGAGCAACTGGCTTTCGGTCAGCTCCAGTTCCAGCCGGTCCGCCGGCAGGCCGGTCTCCTCCAGCACCTGACGCACCAGACTGACCAAATTCCCCTGGCGCAGCTGTTTGACTGAAAGGTTCACCGAGACCCGGATCGCCGCCAGTCCATCCAGCTGCCATTGCCGGGCTTGCCGGCAGGCCTCACGCAGGACGAACTCGCCCAACGGGATGATCAGGCCGGTCTCTTCAGCCAGCGGGATGAAGGAACCCGGCGCCATCAAGCCCTGCTGTGGATGCCGCCAACGCACCAGCGCCTCGGCAGCGTCAAGGCGATCATCCACCACGTCCAACCGCGGCTGGTAGAAGACTTCCAGTTGCCCCTCGTCGAGCGCGCGACGTAACTGATTTTCCAGCTGCAGGTTTTCCAGACTGGAGGTCTGCAAGCGCTCGGTGAAGAACTGCAGCGTGTTGCCGCCCAGGTGTTTGGCATGCTGCATCGCCATGTTCGCCTGTAGCAGCAGCGAGGTAGCTTCGCGAGCATTGTCGGGCATCAAGCTGACGCCGACGGACGCACTGACCACCAGCTCCTGGCCATCGACAAGCACCGGCTTGCTGATGCGCGACAGCAATCGGCTGCCGCTGTGCGCCAAAGTCGACAGGCTGCCATAGCCCTCGAGCACGACCACGAACTCATCGCCAGACAGCCGCGCGATGGTGTCAGCATCGGAGAAGGTGTGCGACAAGCGGCGGGACACTTCGCGCAGTAGCTGATCAGCCGCTTCGTGCCCCAGGCTCTGGTTGAGCAGCTTGAAACGGTCGAGGTCGATGTAGAGCACCGCCAGGCCGCGATTGCTGTTGCGCGCACGCTCGCAGGCTGCGTGCAGACGGGCCTTGAGCATGCCGCGATTGGCCAGTCCGGTGAGTTCGTCGAAGTGCGTCAGATAGCGCAGACGCTCCTCTACCTGCCGTCGGACGCCGATGTCCGAAACGAATGCCACCACGTTGCTGATGCGGCCTCGGCTATCACGAACCACCTGCAGCTGGGCCCATTGCGGATAGACCTCGCCGTTCTTGCGGGTCTCGATCAACTCGCCCTGCCAGCATCCATCCTGCTCCAGCGACTCGCGAATTGACGCGTACTGCTGACGGCTGTCCTCTGAACTGGCCAAGCGGGCGACGCTGCGCCCGATGAGCTCCTCACGCGTGTAACCGGACAACGCACAGCAGGCATTGTTGACTGCCAGCACGCGGAACTCGGCATCCATGATTGCCATGCCCTCGCTCGCCGCCTCGAATACGGCAGCTGCCAGACGCTGTTGCTCAGCCTGCCGATGGGTTTCGCTGACATCCCGACGGGTGCCGATCATTCGCACCGCACGCCCCTTGGCGTCGCGTTCAATGACCCGACCGCGATCCTCCATCCACAGGCAGCTACCGTCCGGCCGCAGCGCCCGGTACTGAACCCTGTACAGCTCGGTTTCGCCCTTGAAGTGGGCAATGATTTCCTTGCGTACTCGCGGCAGGTCTTCGGGGTGAATCTCCGGCCGTTGCGGGTCAATCCGCCGCGCCGAATCGTTCTGGCCGATGCCGAACACCACTTCCATGCGCGAATGGTGCACCTCGCCCTGTTCGATATTCCAATCCCACAGTCCCAGCTCGCTAGCTTCGAGCGCCAGGGTCAGTCGCGCCTCGCTTTCACGCAGCTCAGCGGTGCGCTCGGCCACGCGTTGCTCGAGCCCGTCATAGGCTTCGCGCAATTGATCTTCGGCGTGTCGGCGCTGTTCTACTTCGCGCGCCAGCTCACCGTTCAGCTGGGTCGCTTCGCCGCGAATGTGTTGAAGGCGCGCGATCAGCAGTTGGTTTTGGCAGCGCTGACGCAGGCTCGCCGTCTGCAGGCGATTGGTCTGCCAGGCGATCATGCTCAGCATTGCCAGCACGATGACGGTCAGCACGCCCCAGCCCTGGCGCAGCGCCTGGCCACTACTCAGTAATACAAACGCGGCGGGCAGCAGGCTGGGGATGGTGAAAACCAGAAATGCACGCAATGAAACGCCACTCGCGACGCTAGCGGCGATGATGACCGAGCCGACCGCACCATACAGTAGGGTCTGTTGAAGGAAATCGTCGTTGGGAATCAGTGCCACGATCGCGTAGCAGAGCGTGACCGCCGTAAAGGCACTGCCGAGCAAGAAATGTTGCCGCCATTGCGGACGCTGTTGATCGTCCGCCTCGGCCTTATCGAACGCGTACGCCTGATGCAATCGCAGCAACGCTAGCAACAGCGTCCAACCCGACCATAGCACCAGCTCCAGCGGCGGCGCCTCGTTCCACAGCAGCCCAGCGAAGGCCAGGCTGGCGAAAATCATCAACAACAGCGAGGCCCGGGAGCCCTGATAAAGCAGTCGCGTACGCTCAGTCCGTTGATCGAGGTCAGCGAGGTCGAGTACGGCCTGATTCTCCTTGGCCAGTGACACCGTTGGGGTTGATTGAGCGGAATCGATCATCATGCCGTCTTGTAATAGGGTGTCTGTAAGGGCGTCAAGGCGCTGCAGTCACCGACCGATGATGGCATGTTGCTAGTCCCTGCAATAGCCCGTTCCGACCAATGAACGAGAACCGCCGCTCACCTCGGGTTGAGAAAACGCAAAAACCAGGCAGACCGAATCCGAACCACCCCGCGCAAACCCACTCGCAGCCAACGCTCAAACGATCGTACCTCCGCGCCCGTCCGTTGCGCGAGCCAGCCGGGTCGGTTTACGGCTAGAATGCGCCGATGCATGACGATCTCTCCCTCCTCCTGAACTCCCTCAACGATGCCCAGCGCCAGGCCGTGGCCGCGCCGCTGGGTCGTCAACTGGTCCTCGCCGGTGCCGGCTCGGGTAAAACCCGCGTACTGGTGCACCGCATCGCCTGGCTACACCAGGTCGAACGGGCATCATTGCACTCGATTCTTTCGGTGACCTTTACCAACAAGGCCGCCGCCGAGATGCGCCAGCGCATCGAGCAGCTGATGAAGGTCAACCCACAAGGCATGTGGGTCGGTACCTTCCACGGGCTTGCACACCGTCTGCTGCGCGCGCATTGGCAGGAAGCGAAGCTGGCGCAGAACTTCCAGATCCTCGACTCCGACGACCAACAGCGCCTGGTCAAGCGAGTGATCCGCGAACTCGGCCTCGATGAACAACGCTGGCCGGCGCGCCAGGCCCAGTGGTGGATCAACGGGCAGAAGGACGAAGGCCTGCGGCCCAAGCACATCCAGCCCAGCGGCGACCTGTTCCTGGCCACCATGCTGAGCATCTACCAAGCTTACGAAGAGGCCTGTGCCCGCGCCGGCGTAATCGACTTCTCCGAGCTGCTGCTGCGCGCACTGGACCTGTGGCGGGACAATCCGGGGCTGCTCGACCACTATCAGCGGCGCTTCCGCCATATCCTGGTGGACGAGTTCCAGGACACCAATGCCGTGCAATACGCCTGGCTGCGCCTGCTGGCCAAGGGCGGCGAGAGCCTGATGGTGGTGGGCGACGATGACCAATCGATCTATGGCTGGCGCGGCGCGCGGGTGGAAAACCTGCACCAGTTCAGCGAAGACTTCCCGGATGCCGAAACCATCCGCCTGGAGCAGAACTACCGCTCCACCGCTTGTATTCTCAAGGCCGCCAACGCGCTGATCGCCAACAACCAGGGCCGCCTCGGCAAGGAACTCTGGACCGAGGGCTGCGAAGGCGAGCCGATCAGCCTCTACGCCGCCTTCAACGAGCACGACGAAGCGCGCTACGTGGTGGAAAGCATCGAGAGTACGATCCGCAAGGAAGGTCTGGCACGTAGCGAGATCGCCATTCTCTACCGCTCCAATGCGCAGTCGCGGGTGCTCGAAGAAGCCCTGCTGCGCGAGCGAATCCCCTACCGGATCTATGGCGGCCAGCGCTTCTTCGAGCGTGCCGAGATCAAGAACGCCATGGCCTACCTGCGGCTGATCCAGACGCGCGACAACGACGCAGCGCTGGAGCGAGTGATCAACGTGCCGGCGCGTGGCATCGGTGAGAAGACCGTCGAAGCCCTGCGCCAGTTGGCCCGCCAGCAAAGCACCTCGATGTGGGCCGCGCTGCACCAGGCGGTCGGTACCAAAGTAGTCTCGGGCCGTGCGGCCAGCGCGCTGAACGGCTTCGTCGAACTGATCGACACCCTTGCCCTGAAGGTGGAGGGCATGCAGCTGCACAACATGGCGCAGCTGGTCATCGAACAATCCGGACTGCTCGCCTATCACCGTGACGAGAAAGGCGAAAAAGCCCAGGCACGGGTGGAGAACCTCGAGGAACTGGTTTCCGCCGCGCGTGCCTTCGACAACTACAGCGAAGACGAAGAGGACGAGCAGACGCCACTGGCCGCCTTCCTCGATCACGCCTCGCTGGAAGCCGGCGAGCAGCAGGCCGGCGATCACGAAGACAGCGTGCAGTTGATGACGCTGCATAGCGCCAAGGGACTGGAGTTCCCGCTGGTGTTCCTGGTTGGCATGGAAGAAGGGCTGTTTCCGCACAAGATGAGCCTGGAAGAACCCGGCCGTCTGGAAGAAGAACGCCGGCTGGCCTATGTCGGCATCACCCGCGCCATGCAGCAACTGATCATCACCTATGCCGAAACCCGGCGCTTGTACGGCAGCGAGACCTATAACAAGGTCTCGCGTTTCGTCCGCGAGCTGCCACCTGCACTGGTCAGCGAAGTGCGCCTGAGCAATACCGTCAGCCGCAGCTTCAACACCCGCGGCATGAGCGGTGGTTCGTTATTCGACGGCGCCAACGTACCGGAAACCCCGTTCAACCTCGGTCAGCGTGTCCGCCATTCGCTGTTCGGCGAAGGCACCATCCTCAATTTCGAAGGTTCCGGCGCTCAGGCACGCGTCCAGGTGAATTTCGAAGACGAAGGAAGCAAGTGGTTGATGCTCAGTTATGCCAAACTGGAAGCGCTATGACGTATACGTCAACCTGTACCCATACTAATAAAATCGCCAAAGGAAATACCCATTCATGAAACGCCGTCACTTGTTTGGTGTTGCCGCAGCCTTGCTTGCTTCGCTCAGCCTTGCCGGCTGTAAAGACGAAAAGAAGGTCGAGCCCACCCCCGAGCCGAAGGCCACTGCCGCCAGCGAAGCGCCGCAGAACTTCAATTGGAAGATGGTCACCGCCTGGCCGAAGAACTATCCGGGCCTGGGCACCGCCGCCCAGCGCCTGGCTGACCGGGTCAACGCGATGAGCGATGGCCGGCTGACCATCAAGGTCTATGCCGCCGGCGAGCTGGTTCCGGCCTTGGAAGTGTTCGACGCCGTCTCCCGCGGCACTGCCGAAATGGGTCATGGCGCGGCCTACTACTGGAAGGGCAAGGTGCCAACGGCGCAGTTCTTCACCTCGGTACCCTTCGGCCTGTCGACCAGCGAAATGAATGCCTGGCTGACCCGAGGCGGCGGCCAGGCATTCTGGGATGAAGCCTATGCCCCCTACGGCGTCAAACCCATGGTGGTGGGCAATACCGGCATGCAAATGGGCGGCTGGTTCAACAAGGAAATCAACTCGCTCGACGACCTCAAGGGCCTGAAGATCCGCACGCCCGGCCTGGGCGGTGAAGTACTGAGCCGACTCGGCGCGACCACCGTCAACATGCCGGGCGGTGAGGTCTTTACCGCACTGCAGACGGGTGCGATCGATGCCACCGACTGGGTCAGTCCGTATAACGATCTCGCCTTTGGCCTGCACAAGGCTGCCAAGTACTACTACTACCCCGGCTGGCAGGAGCCACAGGCCGTGCTGGAGCTGCTGGTCAACCAGAAGGCCCTCGACAGCCTGCCGGACGACCTGCGCGCGATCCTCACCGAAGCCGCTCTTGCCGCCAGCCGCGACATGATCGACGACTACGTCTACAACAACGCCCTGGCGCTCGAACAGCTCAAGCAACAAGGCGCTCAGCTCAAGCGCTTCCCCGATGAGGTACTGACTGCCATGCGCGAGCAGGCAGACGTGGTTCTCGGCGAGCTGGCCGCGCAAAGCGAGCTGAACGGCCGTATCTGGGCGTCGATGAAGGCATTCCAGGACCAGGTCAAACCGATGCACGAGATCTCCGAGAAAGAACTGTACAACTGGCGCTGAGCCAGGCGACTGCTGCGCTTGTCGAGGTCGGCAAGCGCAGCGAAGCAAAAGCCCGAAACACTCTGCAACTGGCGCGCCCGAACCGAGGCGTGCACCATCTGCTCCGTACCTTCGTCCAACCAGGAATACCAAATGCAACGTGTGCTCAGCATTTTCATGGCGCTGTGTATCGGCCTGACCCTCAGCCTCGACGTCCACGCC
The DNA here is from genome assembly GCF_047225135.1 of Pseudomonas sp. YJ42. Classification (NCBI taxonomy): domain Bacteria; kingdom Pseudomonadati; phylum Pseudomonadota; class Gammaproteobacteria; order Pseudomonadales; family Pseudomonadaceae; genus Pseudomonas; species Pseudomonas sp. YJ42. The sequence goes on from NZ_CP178378.1 coordinate 2,720,583, forward strand.
AAGCGTTTCGGCGGCGGCAAGAGCTTCGGCTCGGCGCCTAGCCATCAAACCCGACAGGCGCCTCAGCAGACCCAGGCCGCGCCGACTCAGGCAGGCAAGACATCCGCTGCTGCCAGCGGTGCGTCGCGCTGGCTCGGCCCGTTGGCCGGTCTCGCCGCTGGTGGCCTGCTGGCCTCCATGTTCATGGGAGACGGCTTCGAAGGCATCCAGTTCATGGATATCCTGATTTTCGGCGGCATCGCCTTCCTACTGTTCCGCTTCCTCGCCGCCCGCCGTCGCCAGCAGCAACCGGCCATGGCCGGTCACGCACCGATGCAGCGCGAGATGCCTGCGCAACCGTCGATCTTCGGCAGCAGCGCCGCGCCGGCCGCAGCGCCGGTGATCAACGCTCCCGCCTGGTTCAACGAGCAGAGCTTCGTGGCGGCGGCTCGCGAGCATTTCATGTCGCTGCAGCAGCACTGGGACGCCAACGAAATGGACAAGATCGCCGAATTCGTCACGCCCCAGCTGCATGAGTTCCTCCAGCGCGAGCGTGCCGAGCTTGGCGACGCCTACCAGTCCACCTACATCGACGATCTGCAAATCCAGCTCGACGGCGTGGACGACCAGGCCGACAAGACCATCGCCACCCTGACTTTCGTCGGCGTATCGAAGAATTCGCGCTTCGACCAGGGCGAGCCCTTCAGCGAAAGCTGGCGCATGGAACGTGCACAAGGCGAGAACCAGCCATGGCTGGTCGCGGGTATCCGCCAGAACGCCTGACCCGCGCAGCGGTCACTCACAAACCCGGGCTAGCCCGGGTTTGTCGTTTCTGCGACTCGCGGTTTACTGCTTGATTCGGTATGACGACCGAAGCCCGGCGGCAGCGAGCGGCAAAAGGGCTCGCTGGATTCATCCCCAGCGTTTAACAAACGGGACGCTCCATCCAGCAACATGGCGCATGGGTTAGACAGGATCGTTGCACAGTTAAACTTACCGAATTCGCTCATCTGCTTTGAAACAGGCCGATGCAACTTCCCGGCGGGCTGAGCTGAACCCTGCGAAGAATTAAGCGTCTATTCAGATCGCGAAGTAGAAAAAGAATGGAGTCCTGCGTGCCAGGCAACCTCGCAACAGGGTTCAGCGCCGTCGGCACGACTCGCGCACCCACTGCCCTTTCCTCACCGAATCGCAATCCGGGTCCTCAGCTATGAGCAGTGTTCGTCTGCCTTCGGTCGACCGTTTGCTGCGCGCACCCGCTTGCGAGCCGTTACACCAGCGCTACGGCCGCGAAGCGCTGCTCGGCACCCTGCGCGACCTGCTCGACGAGCTGCGTGAACCGGCTCGCCAGGGCCAGCTCGCCGCGCTGGAGCTGTCCGAAGCAGTGCTCGCCGGTCGTGCCGGTGAGCGCCTGGCCAACCAGCATCGCAGCCGCGTACGCCGTGTGTTCAACCTGACCGGCACCGTACTGCACACCAACCTTGGCCGCGCCCTGTTACCGGACGAAGCCATCGAGGCGATTACCCTGGCGGCGCGCTATCCACTGAATCTGGAGTTCGATTTGGCCAGCGGAAAGCGCGGCGACCGCGACGACCTGATCGAAGGGCTGATCCGCGAGCTCACCGGCGCCGAAGCCGTCACGGTGGTGAACAACAATGCCGCTGCCGTGCTGCTAGCGCTGAACAGCCTTGGCGCGCGCAAGGAAGGGATCATTTCCCGCGGAGAGCTGATCGAGATCGGTGGCGCCTTTCGCATCCCTGACATCATGGCCCGCGCCGGCGTGAAGCTGCACGAAGTGGGCACCACCAACCGCACCCACGCCAAGGATTACGAGGCCGCGATCAACCCGCGCAGCGGCCTGCTGATGCGCGTGCACACCAGCAACTACAGCGTGCAAGGCTTCACAAGCAGCGTCGCCACGGCCGAACTGGCCGCCATCGCGCGCGCCCATGGCCTGCCGCTGCTCGAAGACCTGGGCAGCGGCAGCCTGGTCGACCTGTCGCGCTGGGGATTGCCGAAAGAGCCCACCGTGCAGGAAGCCTTGCGCGACGGCGCTGACATCGTCACCTTCAGCGGCGACAAGCTGCTCGGTGGTCCACAGGCGGGGCTGATTGTCGGCAGCCGCGAGCTGATCGGCAAGATCAAGAAGAATCCACTCAAGCGCGCCCTGCGTGTCGACAAGCTGACCCTGGCGGCGCTCGAAGCAGTGCTCAACCTCTACCGCGACCCCGATCGCCTTGGTGAGCGCCTGACCAGCCTGCGCCTGCTGAGCCGCCCACAGGCAGACATCCGCACACAGGCCGAACGGCTCGCGCCGGCGTTGACCACTGCGCTTGGCGAACACTGGCAGGTCGCCGTGAGCGATGCGCTGGGCATGATCGGCAGCGGCGCACAGCCGGTAGCACGTCTGCCGAGCGCTGCGCTGTGCATCCGCCCGCAGCAGCCCAGGCGCCTACGCGGCCGTAGCCTGCGCCAGCTCGAAGAGGCGTTGCGCTGCCTGCCAATCCCGATTCTGGGCCGAGTTGCCGACGACGCACTCTGGCTCGACCTGCGCCAGCTGGACGACGAGCCGGCCCTGCTTGAGCAGCTGCCCCACCTGCAACGGGAACTGGCGTCATGATCATCGGCACAGCCGGTCATATCGACCATGGCAAGACCGCCTTGCTCAAGGCGCTCACCGGCCAGCAGGGCGACCGTCGTCGCGAAGAGCGTCAGCGCGGCATCACCATCGACCTTGGCTACTTGTACGCGTCCCTCGGCGAGGCGGACCTCACCGGATTCATCGACGTGCCCGGCCACGAGCGCTTCGTGCACAACATGTTGGCCGGAGCCTGCGGCATCGATTGCGTGTTGCTGGTAGTGGCGGCCGACGACGGCGTGATGCCACAGACCCGCGAACATCTGGCCATCATAGAGCTGCTGGGCATTCGCTGCGCCCTGGTCGCGCTGACCAAGATCGATCGGGTCGAAGCACCTCGCATCGCCGAAGTGAGCGCTCAGATCGAATCGCTGCTGCAACCCGGGCCGCTGGCTGGAGCGCCAGTCTTCCCAGTCTCCAGCATCACCGGCGAGGGCATCGACGCGCTTCGTTCGGCACTGGTAGAACAGGCCGCCGCAGTATGCGCGCGCCGCGAAGACGGCCATTTCCGTCTGGCCATCGACCGTGCCTTCAGCGTCACCGGCACCGGCGTGGTGGTCACCGGTACGGCTTTCGCCGGACACGTCAGCGTCGGTGACGAGCTGTCTCTTAGTCCGGCCGGGCGCACGGTTCGGGTGCGCGGGTTACATGCCCAGAATCAGGTCTGCGAGCAGGCGCGAGCGGGCCAGCGCGTAGCCCTGAACCTCGCCGGCGACCGTCTAGCCGTAGAGCAGATCAGCCGCGGCGACTGGCTGGTGACGCCCGAACTGCAGGCCGCGACCCGACGCCTCGACATCGAATTCAGCCTGTTGCCCAGCGAAACCCGTGACCTGCGTCATTGGACGCCGGTACACATTCACCTCGGCGCGCAGGATGTTACCGGCCGCATCGCGCTGCTGGAAGGCGAATGCCTAGCGCCCGGCGGTCACGTTCATGCGCAATTACTGCTCGATGCGCCGGCGCATGCCGTGCACGGCGATCGCGTGGTACTGCGCGACCAGTCCGCCCAGCGAACCCTGGGCGGCGGACGGGTGCTCGATCCCTTCGCCCCGCCACGCAACCGACATCGTCATGCACGCCTGGCCGTGCTGCGCGCGCTGAGCGGCGACACACTCGAAGATATCCTCCCGGCCTTACTGCCGAGCGCCCTCAATGGCCTGGAGCCGGCCCTGCTGGAGCGTCAGTTCAATCGGCCACGGCATACCTGGCGCCTACCCGACGAAGCGCTGGAAATCTCCACTCGGCTGGGCCCGCGGCTATTCGAGCGCGGCACCTGGGACTACCTCGGGCAAAGCCTGGCAGCCTCCCTGCAGCGCTTCCATGAAAGCCAACCGGACGAACTCGGCCCGGATCGCGACCGTCTTCGCCGTTACGCCTTGCCCCAGCTGGAGCGAGCTATTTATCTCGCCGTGCTGGACCAGGCACTGGCAGCCGGCATGATCGAAGCCAGCGGTCCCTGGCTGCACCTGCCCGGACACCGAATACACCTGAATGAAGAAGAAGAAGTCCTCAAGGCCCGACTATGGCCATTGCTCGAAGCGGCCCGCTTCAACCCGCCTTGGGTGCGCGACCTGGCCAGCGCACTGGACGTCGAAGAGGAGCGGGTTCGTCATCTGCTGCGCAAACTTTCGCGCATCGGCGAGCTGCAACAGGTCGTCAAGGACCTCTTCTATCCCGACGCGACCATTCGCCAGCTGGCCAACCAGGTATTGGAGATGGAACGCCAATCCGGAGTAATCCGCGCCGCCGCCTTCCGCGACCAGGTCCAGCTAGGCCGCAAACGCAGCATCCAGCTGCTCGAACACTTCGACCGCATCGGCCTCACCCGCCGCTTCGGCAACGAACGCAAGGTGCGACGCGACAGCGCCTTGGCCTCGGACGCCGAGCTCAGGTAGGCTGCCAACTCACTCCAACCCTGCCCACCCGGGCACGCGTTGGAAGGCAATCGCACCCGGTGGTGCGGCCGGGCTTCAAATCCTGTGTTTGCTATATTCAATAGCGGCCTATAATGGAAAATGCTAGACGCATCAGGGCGACTTCGAAGATTTACCGGCCTTTGTTGGCGAGTGTCGGACTATCATTTCGACACTTTTTCGACACAGCTGGCACCCCAGCCATATGCAGAGCGTGCCGAGCTCGACGATCAAGCTTATCTTTTAAAGCATCGCTGGCCTTAGTTAGCGTCATCCTCATCTTCAGAGGCAATTTCAGCCTCTTTCTTTTTTCTAAATTCTTCTTTGAACTCGGCAAACGAGCGTCGGATCTTCAATTCTTTATCTGCTGCCCCTCTATAGTTCCCCGAGAGGAACTCTTTAAGCAGCTCCATTTTTAATAATACTCGCCTTTCATAAACCAACTCACCAGGGATTCCAAGCCCGCCAGCTGAGAAGAAACTGTTATCTTTAGCAAGGATTGACAGCTTTGCCAAAAGTAGCCTCTCTTGATGTATTTCGAATACTTTTGACAATAACATGTAGATAATCTTGAGGCAGATAATCATTACCGTCCCAAGTAAAAACGCGATTGGCAATCGAGACACGAACAGATCAAATGCACTTACAGTTTGAAGTATGGATGGGTCGTTAGATAAGGCGGCCGCCGAGGCTATTAGCCTCCAAAGGCAGAAAGCCACCACACAAAGCAGAGCTACTCCAGTCCAAAAGTAGGAAACAATGTTACCCTTTCCCTGCTCGACGTATGAACTAAACTCTTCCATGAACACGTTTTTATTTGCTAATAGAGCTTCTAACTCTTCTCTATTATCTTGGACAGAATCAACAAGGTGCTGGTTTACCCTCTCGTTCTCCTGAATTCTCTGTTCGAGGTCAGCAGACTGCTTGCTCACAACGCTAGCTTTTGCCTCAAGCTTAGAAACTTCCATTTCAATAGCTTCAAGTTTCTCCTGATTTTTTCCAAGATCGCTTAAAACCGAATTCAGTGAGTCCTTGCTTTCAATTTCGGCAGCTTCTGCGCCGGCTATATCGCTGTTTATCTTGTTCAGATCGGCAATTAGCCTGGTTTTATTTTCGCTAAATTTTTTAGCTGCCGCTAAATACACGGTTGTATTAGCGCAAAAGTCGGCGAAATCCTCAGAATTAAAACCGGTTATATTAATCTTCTCACACACCGGAGGCTTGGAAAGTAGTGTCTTTTTTATATCAAAGAACTTTATTTCCAGCTCAACCACAAAGTCTTTTGGATAGCAATCCAAGTATCTTTCAAACATGTTTAAGGGGACTTCTCTCTCGACCCCTCTAGAATTCAATATGCGTACACTAACATGATTCGCCAGCCTCTCGGCTTTTTCTTGTTCTTTTAGCCATATAGTAAGATCATATAACCATAAAGGCTCAACTAGCTTTATTGTTATCTTTCCGTTCTGGAGTTCTACATTTACATCTCTGTAGGGGTTAACAAGATTGCCTTGCTTACCACCGATCTGCATGTACTCCAAATTTACCGGTGGTGGCGCTGTTACCGCAGGCACATTTATTTTTTCCAAACTATCTATTATCTTTTTATTTTCTGATCCGGACACTACTCACCCCCAGGGAAAATCCATTTAAACGACCAACTAGAAAACGCTACTGCGTACCGCCCCGTAAACCACAAGCGGTTTAGTTTCGTGTATTCAAGTTAACTTTTGTTTTACAGTTCCTGCGCATAATGCTTCCTTCTCCACCCGGACAAAAATCGCTTATCCGCGATTGTTTACCTACAACCACAATTTCTTTTTTGCGGGATGGAATTGTTGCGGTCAGCTCCGGTACAACCCGTGTGGCTGGAACGATATTGGTGGCGCCCTGAGGAACATAGTTTTTGTCGTTGAACACTGTTTGCTTGGGTGGTGGCTCTGCCGTAACTATCTGAGGCTGGGTAGTTTGCGGCTGAGGCGTTGCATCTCTAGCTGCCACCTCTTCGACCACTCTGTCCCAATCCCTGACAGGGGCAGGTTCCGCTCTGCTGATTTCAGCGACGGGGGTTGGTTTCGGGTGAGTGCGCTTTTCGGCAAGGTTTTGTGCCGTTCCCTTTAGGAACACCGAGCCTGCCGTATGGAGAACCGCGAGCGTAATCAGTGTGCCGATCAGACCAGGGATCAGCTTCCCTAGCCTGCGGCTCTTGCGTGGATGCCTTGTGATGTATTCCGGGGCGTCGTTCCAATCAGCCTTCATATCGTCCTTTCCCTGTCGTTCGGGCGTACCAGCGCCTAGTCACTTCCGTTGTGATCGCTATCCCGCGCTCTGACTGGGCAAGTTTCGGTTGGCCTCGTCGTAGTCCGGGCTAACTTGGCCGCACTCGGGGGCGATCTCGCCGCTTGCAACCCATAGGGCGTACTGCGGGAAGAGCCTCACTAGGACCTCGACCTCCTCCGTACTCAATCTCGCCTTCTTATGGCGAAGATTTTTCCATCGGCTGTAGTTGATCTCCGACTTGCGGACCAGATCGTCTAGCCCTGCCTTATAGATGAGAGCAATAGCTCTATCCTGCATCGATTCCATAATGTTCTAAGAATCTCTGAGTTCACTATTTGAACTCTAGGAATACACTGTTATTCTTTGCCTGTCAGTTCAGTATTTACACCCCAATATTGCACTGACGTAGCCCTATAAAGACCAACATAGTGCAACAAAGGCCAAGGACATGGAAGGAAACCTACCGCCGATAGACCTACACAACGCACCGCCAGTGATGCCGTGGCGTCAGTTCGCGGACTGGATTCGCATGGCAGACGAGCATGACGTGGTGTGGGGCTGGATTCGTAACGGCTACATCCCGTCTCACAAGGTCGGCAAATACGTGATGGTCAACGTTGTGCTCCTGACCAAGCAGCTTATGGAAAAGGAGTGGGACACATGATCCGCGCCGTCTACGGAAATCCAGCCCAAAGGATGACGTATGAGCCTGTCGAACTACCTGCGCCTACCGCATCCCGAGCACTGCGACTGCTCTGTCTGCTGGTCCCGACGCGAAGTGGCGAGACCCGCTCGCTCCCGGTCCACACCCTGCGCCCAATGCCGCCCCGCGTCTGTGCAGCCGATTCGCGCAACAAGGATGGGCAAGATCGCTGGTGTCTGGACGGTCCTCGCCTCGGAATGGGCGGTGATACCGGCCTCTACCTGCGAGAAACACACGCCACCCGACCGACCGCCGAAGTATTGGAGCGTTGTGCTCGATACGGGCAAACCCACGCCCTACGTGCCAATCCACGAACCGTTCGAGCTGGAGGCCTGATCCAATGAACACCATCGCCACGCTGCTCGTGTTGCCGGTATTGGGACGTATATTTAGACCATAGGTACGGCATGTAAAAGAGGTTGTGCCTTTTTCAATTACCTGCTCAAACGCTGCGTATTGTGCTGCGTTACTTTTCTCATAGAACGCATGATTTGCATTACAAGCGGCGACACCGCTGGAATATCTTATTTGTGGGTCCGGGTAGTTAACAGTCCAGTAATAGTCCTCGGCAATGGCGGGCGTATGCCAAAGCAGCAAAGCCAAAAAAACCGCAAAAATCCTTTTCATCTCAAACCCGCCCAAAAAACACGAGATAGAACGCCAGGGTGGTCAGGATCAGGACGTACAGTTGGTAAGCTTGAGCGTTACGGCGCTTGGTTCAACACAGCAACCAGGCGCGGCGATTCTTGCTCTCCGGGCTCCAATTACGATCCCGAAACGGGCGAGTGCATTCCGCCACCGAATGCCTGTGAAGCGACCAACGGCCAAACCATCCTTCACCAGCACCTGATCAAGGCGGCAGTCGGCCAACCTTCATGGACGTTTCCCCACGTCCGTAAACGCTCGACTTGGTTGCCCAGTTGATTTCATTGATGCCCGAGATATCGCGGTGCGTCCGGGCGCGACAGTGCAAGCGCGCTACCAGATCCACCGGAGGCTTCCAGCCCTGGAGATCCAAAGCGAGGTGAACGGCACACTGGTTACGCTCCCGATGGGTCAGCACTGCGGCAGCGTAGTAATCCATGTGTTCCTGCAGACGCTCAGGCGATAGCGAGTCGATGGCGTGGGGCGATACTTCGATTTTCAGGTGAGGGCCGATGCTGTCGAGCTTGGCGTTGAAGTTCTTGATGAGCAGGATGAAACCGAGATCAGCGTTTTGCAGCTTGTACTGGTAGCCCGAGTCACGACCAACACGACCGGAATGCCAGATCTGCCCAGCAAACTCGACTAGTGCGCCCGGTTTTTCAAACAGAGCCATGATTTCCGGACGAATCAAACCTCGATAGAGCTGGCGGACCGTATCGACGCCGCAACGCAGTAAGCGGATCTTCGACATATCGGTGATTGCTGCTGTGCCTGGGTCAACGAATAAACGGCCATGCTTTGTCGGGTTGCCCGTTTGATGGTCCAGTCTCGCTTGGTCTTTAACGCTCATTCTTGAATCCCCCAACAATGTCCATTAACGGACGGTTTCAACTGGTTTTATCTGACGTGTTACAGGGACGTCAGCGCGCGCAGCACGCCGGCTCGTGCCTCGCCGTGCGTGCCAAGGACGCGCTGACGATCTTCACCACAGGAACTCCCCTTTTTCATAGGGCACGCGGGTAAACCGGGTGCCTTTGGGTTCGCTTTGTTCCAGGCGTGGCTGTGCCACGGGCTGCATTGCCGGTAGCTGGTTGTTGCGGTTCTGGTCCTGCATCGAGCCTCGGTCCGGCTTGGTCGGGTCGAAGTAGCCGTTCTGCACGACCGTCATGCAGAACTCGAACGACACCTCCAGCAACGTGCCTTGCTGGGTGTTGCAGCGGCAGCCGGTCAGCCCGTCATCGGTGTCGCCAATGCTCATTCGCCTTCGGTTGCGGCCTATCAGCTCCCGGTCGGTCGTGGCGATGCAGATGGGTTTGGGGAAGGATTGCGGGGCGTTCAGCTGGTCGTAGATCGGCGCGGAGCCGGGCACATCCTGAATACGAGGGACGCGCGACCCAAGATATTGCTCGAGGGTTTGCGGTTGTTCTGCACCTTGCCCGCCGATGGGGTTGATGAAGGAGCCAACGACGCTTTTCGCTTGATCGACCATGGATTCGGATTCGAGCTGCGCGCCGATCTGGACTGCTGCTTCCGGCTCGGTCTTCTCTTGCTCATACCGGGCATAGGCGCGATACACAAGAAAGCCCGCCCCGATGATCGCCTGCACGGTGGGTCGCTCTCTGACTATGAGGGACGCCGCGTCATCATGGATCGGATGGTTGAACGCCTGAAAAATCCGGTAGCTATCATGCTGACCGCTACCGACTTCGCCGAATATCGTGCCAAGCGGCTTGCATCAGGGATCAGTCCCAAGACCCTGAACAACGAACTTTCCTATCTGCGGGCTATGTTCAACGAGCTGCGTCGTCTCGGTGAAATCGACTATCGGAACCCGCTTGCCCTACTCCGTGCGATACGAGTGCAAGAGCGCGAATTGTCCTACCTCGACACCAGTCAGATCGATCAGCTTTTCGGTGTGATGCGGAATATGAGGCATCCACATGTCGAGCTGATTGCGATGATCTGCCTTGTTACAGGTTGCCGATGGGGCGAGGCTCAGGGACTGACAGTGAGCCGGGTAGCAGACGGAGCGCTCCAGTTCGTGAACACCAAGTCAAAGCGGCGGCGTGTCGTGCCCATCGATCCGAAGTTGGCGGACCGCATTCGTGCTCATCTTCGCGAGCATGGCGCGTTTAGCAATTGCCGTGATCGATTCGATGAGGCTGTCGCTCGTGCTGGCCTCAATCTGCCAGCAGGACAGAAGTCTCATGTTCTACGCCACACCTTCGCGTCACACTTCATCGCGAACGGCGGGAATATCCTAACCTTGCAAAAGATCCTGGGGCATTCGTCACTCGCCATGACAATGCGTTACGCTCACCTCGCGCCTGATCATCTGCAAGACGTACTGGCATTTGGCCCTGCTAAGGAATTTCGACACTTCTTCGACACTTCCCTGTCGGAGCATCAGCCAAGCTAGAAAAAGTCCTTGTAGATCAATGAGGAAGGCAATCGCATCCGGTGGTGCGGCCGGGCTTCAAACCCGGTTGGGGGCGGCAGCCGTCCCCGGGTGGGTTCGACTCCCACTGCCTTCCGCCAATTCCCGCTCTGAAAGCCCCAGGCTATGCGGCCTCCAGCTACTCGACCGGAGCGGCCTTGCCTTGGATGTCGAAGAAGTGTCGAAAATTGGCGACTTCCCTTACTGGCAAGAGCATCATGCGCCTAGATATCACTTTGATATCACGCTGACATGCCAGCAAGACGGAGCACCAAAAATGAAGAAGATTTCTGCCGTGATCATCGCTGCTTTGATTGCAGTAACCTCCGCGTCCGCGTTCGCCCACAGTGGCGGTACAGACTCCAAAGGTTGCCATCGCAATCACAAGACCGGCGACTACCACTGCCACTAAGCATTGATGCTTGTGCCCCGTCTTGGCGGGGTTCTAGGTTCTGTCGCAGGTTTGCCCAACGTAGAAGTGTCGAAAACCCCGAATGGGTCCGAGCGTGATGACGTCCTTCAGGTAGTCCGGTGCCAAGTGCGCGTAGCGCATGGTCATGTTCAGCGAGGCGTGGCCCAGGACCTTTTGCAGGGTCAGGATGTTGCCGCCTTAGCCAATCCCAGTGATCGAAGCGGACGGCTTGAATTACTGTTAGGCAACTATCTACCCCCTGGAAATAACCAAGGAAGCTCCGCAAGCAAATTTTCCCTGAACCTTGGTGATGTTGCCCAAGCGGCAAGCAACAAAGTCATGGCTAAAATCACCAAGATTATCTGCAGCACTACCGGCACTTCACGATTTGATAAATAGCTAACAGGTACAGGCAAAAACAAAACTACAGCTAGTGCGCTCATTATTAATTGTCCCGCTCTGTCAACTGTCATTTAAATATCCAAACCTAGCGATGTTAAGGGTGAAGATTATCCCCGACCCAGCAAACGAAGTGAGCGATATGAGCGAACCGTTATGCACTGTATAACTGGTGCCCTTTAGTTTTGACCAGACTCGCAACTGGAGGTCGCTCTTCCGAAGACCATTCCGGCAACGAACCTGTGAGAACTACAGCACTTACTATGCCGCCTAACTCTACAAAGCGTTTGGCAACTTCAAGTCGTCTAGACTGAAGTCGCTCTAGGTAAGGGTAAAGGTTCTGGTGCTCAGAGCTGAGATTAGCACGCATCTCGTATGCCAATAACCCTCGCAGCATGGCATTCAGTTTATCTTTTCCTAAAGGCGCAAGATCACCTATTAACAAGCGCTCAGGTGTCTCAGTGATTACAGCCTCAAGGTGAAACTCGAGTTTCATGCTAGTGCCTAAAGATTAAGCTACAGGCGAGCAAAAGCGTAGCCATTGCCAGTCTAGTGAGCGAAGCGAACAATTTGAACTAACTGCTAGTCACGACACGAGCCTATTCAAGGAAATCAACAGGGACAGCCTTCATATACTCCTTCGCTCTGCTGATAAGCACCGTCCATTCTGCTTGAGGCCTTTTAGTGACGCCGTTTTCGGCCAAGGAGTTTTCAAGCAAGTCCGCTAAACCCAATGGCTCTGCGTTCTTCTTCTGAAAGATCTTTGTGAGAATGCAAGTCTGAGAATTTATCAGACAAGACCTCCCAGGCAAGAAGCAGGTGGCCGAGGGTTATTTTTAATGGATGTTTCTTTGGAGAAATCTTCAGCTTCCATTTTGGCGATTCCTTGATTAGGAACATAACGATTAGCTAACAGGCAGACAAAAGCGAAGCTTTTGGCTGTCCAGCGAGCGAAGTGAGCGATTGTTGAGCGCATTGTTAGGTATTGCCTGATTTTCATGCCTTGTAAAAAACAAATAAGCCGACTGCTATTATTGTTATTGCGGCAAGCATGCTAGTTTCTGGGTTTGTTGGTGCGGAGTTAAGAATCCTGCTTGATATTATTGTGGATCCATTTCCTTGGATTGCCTTTGTCAAGATATAGGAGCCTGACAAGAGTAATGCTCCTGCAATCATTATCAGGCCTGTATCTTTTCGCTGTGCCATCGAAGATACCTAACTATAATTAGACACTAACTGGTGTATAAGACGCCGAATTGGCTTGGTGTATAAAAACCCGTCCGATTCTCTTCCTAGGCCCTCGTTCCGGTCTTCTCAGGAAGGAAGGATGTTTATACACCAGCTTCGAGAAGCCTGAAATTGTACCCAATCCATAGGTTGCACCGCGTGCGACCTTGAGCACCCTTTTCATCCTTGCCGTGTCGATAAAGTGTCGAAATCACTGCCGTCTAGAGCGGAACAAAGCGGGCATGCGCAAGCGGTAGGCCTAGCAAAGCCGAAGATTGCCAGTCACTGGTGGCCCAAAAAAACGAGTTCGACTCCCACTGCCTTCCGCCATTTCGTCCTGGCTCCCAAGCGCTTCCCTCGCCTTGTATCCGGAACCTGCATACGCCAGCGCTTGATCACGGCGCCAGCCCTTTCCTGCGCCCTGCCAGCAAAAATTCAATCGGACTGATAGACAAAAGCCATCGGCCGATCGAGCGCAAGCGTGAAAAAGCTGGTCTAGGATTCCATGCACGTGACATTCAGGAGATCGAGTATGTTGGCCGCATTACTTCCGACCTTGAAGGAGCTGGAACTTCCGTTGCGCCTGAAGCTTTGGGATGGCAACGAGATCGACATAGGCCCGGCCCCTTCCGTAACGCTGGAGATCAAGGACCCCAGCCTCGTGCCGCAACTCGCACATCCCAGCCTCGACTTGCTCGGCGGTGCCTATGTGGAGGGTCAGATCGACCTGCACGGGCCGCTGGACGAAATCATTCGCATCGGCGATGAAATCACCAGCGCCCTGGGTGAAGAGCACTCCGCGCTGCCGACTCGCGAGGCGCATGACAAGGCCACCGACGCCGAGGCCATTTCCTATCACTACGACCTGTCCAACGAGTTCTATCAACTCTGGCTCGACCGCGACATGGTCTATTCCTGTGCCTACTTCGAGACCGGCACGGAAGATCTCGATCAGGCGCAGCAGGCCAAGCTGCGGCACTTGTGCCGCAAGTTACGGCTGAAACCGGGTGATCGCCTGCTCGATGTCGGCTGCGGCTGGGGTGGGTTGGCGCGCTTCGCGGCGCGTGAATTCGGTGCCCAGGTATTCGGCATCACGCTCAGCCGCGAGCAGCTCAAGCTCGGCCGCGAGCGCGTCGCCGCCGAGGGGCTCGAGGGGCAGGTGACGCTCGAGCTGATGGATTACCGCGATCTGCCCCGGGATGGCCAGTTCGACAAGGTGGTGAGTGTGGGCATGTTCGAGCACGTGGGGCACGCCAATATGCCGCTGTACTGCAAGCAGCTGTCGGATGTGGTGCGCCCGGGCGGGCTGGTACTCAACCACGGCATCACTTCGCGGCATCTCGACGGCCGGCCAGTGGCTCACGGCGCGGGCGAGTTCATTGACCGCTACGTGTTCCCCCATGGCGAGCTACCTCACCTGGTTAAGATCGGCGCCTGCATCAGCGAATCGGGGCTGGAAATCGTCGACGTGGAGAGTCTGCGCCTGCACTACGCGCGAACGTTGCAGTTCTGGAGCGAACGCTTGGAGAAGAATCTGGCCGAAGCCCAGCGGATGGTGCCAGAGCGGGCGCTGCGCATCTGGCGGGTCTATCTCGCGGGCTGTGCCTATGGCTTCCGCCGCAACTGGATCAACCTGCACCAGATTCTGGCGAGCAAGCCCTTGCCGGATGGTTCCCATGAACTGCCTTGGTCGCGGGCGGACCTGTATCGCTAGGCGAGCGAGCCGTAGAGGGCGAATGAGCCCCAAGCCCATTCGGCGCGGGGTCGCGCCTCCCACGGAGATTCGAGTGGTGCCTGGAGGTGCTGTGGGAGCCCCGACCTCGGGGCGAAGCGGTTTCTCTGCTGCATGTAACCGCTGCGGTTGAAACCGTTGAGCTGGGCGGCGGGGCTCATTCGGCGCGGGGTCGCGCCTCCCACGGAGATTCGAGTGGTGGCTGGAGGCGCTGTGGGAGCCCCTACCTCGGGGCGAAGCGGTTTCTCTGCTGCCCGCAACCGCTGCGGTTGAAACCGTTGAGATGGGCGGCGGGGCCCATTCGGCGCGGGGTCGCGCCTCCCAAGGAGATTCGAGTGGTGCCTGGAGGTGCTGTGGGAGCCCCGACCTCGGGGCGAAGCGGTTTCTCTGCTGCCCGCAACCGCTGCGGTTGAAACCGTTGAGATGGGCGGCGGGGCTCATTCGGCGCGGGGTCGCGCCTCCCACGGAGATTCGAGTGGTGGCTGGAGGCGCTGTGGGAGCCCCTACCTCGGGGCGAAGCGGTTTCTCTGCTGCCCGCAACCGCTGCGGTTGAAACCGTTGAGATGGGCGGCGGGGCCCATTCGGCGCGGGGTCGCGCCTCCCACGGAGATTCGAGTGGTGCCTGGAGGCGCTGTGGGAGCCCCAACCTCGGGGCGAAGCGGTTTCTCTGCTGCCCGCAACCGCTGCGGTTGAAACCGTTGAGATGGGCGGCGGGGCCCATTCGGCGCGGGGTCGCGCCTCCCACGGGGATTGGAGTGGTGCCTGGAGGTGCTGTGGGAGCCCCAACCTCGGGGCGAAGCGGTTTCTCTGCTGCCCGCAACCGCTGCGGTTGAAACCGTTGAGATGGGCGGCGGGGCTCATTCGGCGCGGGGTCGCGCCTCCCACGGGGATTGGAGTGGTGGCTGGAGGTGCTGTGGGAGCCCCGACCTCGGGGCGAAGCGGTTTCTCCACTGCATACAACCACTGCGGTTAAAACCGTTGAGCTGGGCGGCGGGGCTCATTCGGCGCGGGGTCGCGCCTCCCACGGAGCTTCATGGGGCGCTTGGGGCTGCTGTGGGACCGCCCCCGGGGCGAAGCGGTCCCTACTGACCAGCCCGCCCGCGGGTCGCCTCTATCAGCGCAGTAGCAACAGCGGCGTGGTAGTCGTGCGGATCATTCGCGTGGTGGTGCTGCCGACGAGAAACTGGCGAATCCGCGAGTGACCATAGGCGCCCATCACCAGCAAGCCGACCTGATGCTCGGCCTGGTAGGCATGCAGGACCGGCTCGACTTCCCCGGCGCGGATGGCGATGTGCACCTCAAATCCCGCCGCAGCCAGCGAATCGCGGGCGGATTCGAGCAGCGCACGGCTATCAGTGGTGTCATCGCCGACCATCACCAGATGAATCGGAATCCCCTTGAACAGCGGGCTTGAGGCGAGCATCTCGACGCCCTTGCGGGTGGTGGCGCTGCCGTCGAAGGCCAGCATGACGCTCGTGGGCACACTGAAGTCGGCCGGGGTCACCAGAATGGGCCGGTGCAGAGTGCGGATCACGCTTTCGAGCTGGCTGCCGATCAGTTGCAGGTCGCTGCCGCTGTCTTCGCCCTGCTTGCCGATCACCAACAGCCGGATATCCGGTTCAAGGTCGTGCAACGTTTCGACCAGATCGCCGTGGCGTTGGCGCACGTCCGGTTGCTCGACACCCGCGGTAATCACACGCTGCCGGGCAGCGTCGAGCATCATTTGTCCTTCTTCGAGCGCCAGCTTGCTGCGCTTCTCATCCAGCGCGGCCAGTTCCTCGAGCAAGTATTCACGGCTGCCAAGGCCGATGATGCCGCTGAGGTTGCCGGTCGCCGGGTACTGCTGCTGGTCGAGCACGTGCAGCAGGGTCAGTGGCGCATCCAGCTGCCGGCTGGCCCATGCCGCGCAATCGCACACGGCTGACGCTTGCGGTGAACCGTCAATGCAAGCCATAACCTGGTTCATGTCGTTCTCCCTGTCAGTGGCCCATGAGGCTGTCGATAGCATTGGGTTTATCGTGCACCCCGAAGCGGTCGACGATCGTCGCGCTCGCCTCATTCAGACCCAGCACCTGGACTTCGGTGCCCTCACGACGGAACTTGAGCACCACCTTGTCCAGTGCGGATACGGCGGTGATGTCCCAGAAGTGCGCCTGACTGAGATCGATAGTGACCCGTGAAAGCGCTTCTTTGAAATCGAAGGCGGCAGTGAACTTGTCCGAGGAGCTGAAGAACACCTGCCCGATCACCCGATAGGTTCGACCACTGCCGTCGCCATCCAGCTCCGAGCGGATGTCGAGGTAATGGCCGACCTTGTTGGCGAAGAACATCGCCGCCAGCAGCACACCCGCCAGCACGCCGTAGGCCAGGTTATGAGTCAAGACCACGACCGCCACCGTGACCACCATCACGATGTTGGTCGAGAGCGGATAACGCTTGAGGTTGCGCAGCGAATCCCAGCTGAAGGTGCCGATGGACACCATGATCATCACCGCCACCAGCGCGGCCATAGGGATCTGGCCGACCCAGTCACTGAGAAACACCACCATCAGCAGCAGCACGAGGCCAGCGATCAGCGTCGACAGACGAGTGCGACCGCCCGATTTCACGTTGATCACCGACTGACCGATCATCGCGCAACCGGCCATGCCGCCGAACAGGCTGGAGACGATGTTGGCGACCCCCTGCCCTTTGCACTCGCGGTTCTTGTCGCTGCCGGTATCGGTCAGGTCATCGACGATGGTGGCGGTCATCAGCGACTCCAGCAGACCGACCACGGCCAGCGCGGCGGAGTACGGGAAGATGATTTGCAGGGTTTCGAAGGTCAGCGGGACTTCCGGCCAGAGGAAAACAGGCAGCGTATCGGGCAGATCGCCCATGTCGCCGACAGTGCGGATGTCCAACCCCAGGTACATGGCCACTGCGGTCAACGTGAGGATGCACACCAGGGGTGAGGGGATGACCTTGCCCACCTTCGGCACATAGGGGAACAGGTAGATGATGCCGAGGCCGGCGGCGGTCATGGCATAGACGTGCCAGGTGACGTTCGTCAGCTCCGGCAGCTGCGCCATGAAGATCAGGATCGCCAGGGCATTGACGAAGCCGGTGACCACCGAGCGCGAGACGAAGCGCATCAGCGAGCCGAGCCGCAGGTAGCCAGCGCCGATCTGCAGTACCCCGCAGAGCAGGGATGCGGCCAGCAGGTATTGCAGGCCATGCTCGCGCACCAGCGTCACCATCAGCAGCGCCATGGCACCGGTCGCAGCGGAGATCATGCCGGGGCGACCGCCGGCGAAGGCGATCACTACCGCGATGCAGAATGACGCATAGAGACCGACCCGCGGGTCGACGCCGGCGATGATCGAAAAGGCGATCGCTTCAGGGATCAGCGCCAGGGCGACGACGAGACCGGAAAGCACGTCGCCACGAATATTGCAGAACCAGTTTTGCTTGATCGAATGGAGCATCGGAATTTCCAGAGCAAAGGCATCGCCGCCAGACCGGGTATGGCAAGCAAGGCTGAAACGAGACCAGTTTTCAAATTCGAGTATGGGTGCGATCCACGCACACGAGGTGTGGGCGCACGGCAGAACGCGACCCCGCTATGACAGGCGGTCGCAGCCAGGCAGAGGGACGTTGCGCTAAGGCGGACTAGGCAGCCAGGTCATGGAATCAACCATTTCATACGAGTCTTGGCGCTGAAAGGCGCCGAAAGGGTCGGCAAGCATACCGAAACCCGCCCGTCACCGCGACCGCGCCTGACCATCGATAGCCGCTAGCTGACTCGGCAAACCACCCTGCAGGCACTTTGGCTTACCATGCGAAATCCCCACAGCGAGCCCGCCATGCCTGTCCACTCCAGCCGTCACCACGTTGCCCTGATCGTCTTGTTGATCCTCGTCGGCTTGCTGCTCAGCATGTATTGGGCCGGGCAGATTGCCGAGCGTCGCGCCTGGGCCGAGCGCAGCCAGGAGGCACGTGGGCAGCTGGAGTTGTACGCACAGGCGATCCACACCCAGGTCGAGCGCTTTCGCTCGGTGCCGGCATTGCTTGCACTGGACAGCGATATCCAAGAGCTGTTGAACAACCCTGGCGATCAGGCCCTGCGGGAGCTGTTGAACCAGCGCCTGGAGCAACAGAACGAGGCGGCAGGCTCCTCGGTGCTTTATCTGCTCGACCGCCGCGGCGAAACCCTCGCCGCCAGCAACTGGCGCGACTGGACCAGCTTCGTCGGCAACAACTACGCCTTCCGCCCCTATTTTCTCGATGCGCTGAAAAACGACTCCGGGCGTTACTTCGCTGTCGGCGTGACCACCGGCATCCCCGGCTACTTCCTGTCCAGTTCGGTGAAGAACAGCGCCGGCGAGGTGATCGGCGTGCTGGTGGTCAAGCTCGAGTTGGAGGACATGCAGCGCGAGTGGGTCGGGCAGTCGGGCATTCTGCTGATTGCCGACTCGCTGGATATCGTCATCCTTACCAACCGCCCCGCCTGGCGTTTCCGCTACCTGCGCCCGCTCGACGAAACGGTACGCGCGCAGCTGGTCGCCGCGCGCCGCTATGCCGAGCAGAACCTGCAACCCTTACCCAACCACAGCCTGCAACGCATCGCCGCAGACAGCGAACGGCGCCAGGTGGACGGCCCGGACGGTCGCCGCAACTACCTCTGGCAGCGCCTGCAGCTGCCCGAAGAAAACTGGACGCTGCACCTGTTGCAGGAACCGCAACTGATCGCCGCCAACGTGCGCAGCTATCGCCTGGCCGCGGCCGGCGTGTGGATGACTCTGGCATTCCTGCTGCTTTACCTGGCCCAGCGACGCAAGACCCGACGCGTCGAGCAGCGCAGCCGCAGCGAGCTGGAGCACCTGGTGGAGGCGCGCACGCGAGAGCTGCGCACCGCCCAGGATGAACTGGTACATGCCGCACGCATGGCGGCGCTGGGGCAGATGTCCGCCGCCCTCGCCCACGAAATCAACCAGCCGCTGACCGCCCTGCGCATGCAGCTGGCCAGCCAGCGATTGCTGCTCGACAACGGCCGCACCGAGGCAGTGCGCGAAGGCATCGGCCAAGTCGAGGGCCTGCTCGAGCGAATGGCCGCACTGACCAGTCATCTGAAGACCTTCGCGCGTAAGAGTCCCGCCGGTCTGCGTCAACGGCTGAGCCTGGCCGAGGTGCTGGAACAGGCTCTGCAACTGCTCGGCCCGCGCATCCGCAACGATAGCGTCGAGGTCCTGCGTCAGGTGCCGGCCGATGCCTGGGTCAGTGGCGATGGCATTCGTCTGGAACAGGTGTTGATCAATCTGCTGACCAATGCGCTCGACGCCATGCAGGGCAGCCAGGTCCGCCAGCTGCGCATCGAGGGTCACCGCGACCGGCAGGGCTGGACGCTGAGCGTCGCCGACAGCGGCGGCGGCATCGCCAGTGAGCATCTGGACCAGGTCTTCGAGCCCTTTTTCACCACCAAGCCTGTCGGCCAGGGGCTGGGCCTGGGGTTGGCGGTTTCCTACGGCATCGTGCGCGATCTCGGCGGCAACCTGGAAGCACACAACGATGCGCTCGGCGCCGTCTTCGTCCTGCACCTGCCGGCAGCCGAACAGGCCGCCGCCGAGTAGACTGGCAACTCGCAAGAGGAGTGAGACATGAGCGGTCAGGTCATCTTCATCGACGACGAAGCGGCGATCCGTCAGGCCGTGCAGCAATGGCTGGAACTGTCTGGCTTCAGCGTGCGCACCTGCGCCAGCGCCGAGCAAGCGCTGGCGTCGATCAACCGTGACTTCCCCGGCGTACTGATCAGTGACGTGCGCATGCCCGACCTGGACGGCCTCGGCCTGCTGGAGCGGCTGGTGGCGCTGGATCCGGAGCTGCCGGTGATCATGGTCACCGGCCATGGCGACGTACCGATGGCGGTCCAAGCGCTGCGCCAGGGCGCCTACGATTTCATTGAAAAACCCTTCACCCCGGAACGTCTGCTCGACAGCGTGCGCCGCGCCCAGGATAAGCGCCGGCTGGTCTGCGAGAACCGTCAGCTGCGCGAGCAGTTCACCCGCAAGGGCCGTATCGAATCCATGCTGCTGGGCGTTTCGCGGGGCATGGAGCACCTCCGGCGCCAAGTGTTGGAACTGGCCGGCACCAACGTCAACGTGCTGATTCGCGGCGACACCGGCAGCGGCAAAGAGCAGGTAGCGCGTTGCCTGCACGACTTCAGCCCACGAGCACGCAACCCCTTCGTGGCGCTGAATTGCGCGGCCATCCCGGAAACCATCTTCGAGAGCGAGCTGTTCGGCCATGAGAGCGGCGCCTTCACCGGCGCCCAGGGCAAGCGCATCGGCCGGATCGAGCATGCCCACGGCGGTACCCTGTTTCTCGATGAGATCGAAAGCATGCCGCTGGCCCAGCAGGTCAAGCTGCTGCGGGTGCTGCAGGAAAAGACCCTGGAGCGGCTCGGTTCCAACCGCAGCATCGAGGTCGACCTGCGGGTAATCAGCGCGGCCAAGCCGGACCTGCTCGAAGAAGTGCGTGGCGGGCGCTTCCGCGAGGACTTGCTGTACCGCCTGAATGTCGCCGAGCTGCACATCCCGCCGCTGCGTGATCGTCGCGAAGACATCCCGCTACTGTTCGACCATTTCGCCAGTCAGGCAGCCCAGCGTCATGGCCGCGACCCGGTGCCGGCCAGTCCAGGCGAGCTGGCGCAACTGCTCAGCCATGATTGGCCGGGCAACGTGCGCGAGCTGATCAACGCCGCCGAGCGCCATGCGCTGGGTCTGACACCACCCTCGTCCGCGAACGCCAGCGTCCCGGCCGCGGGCGCCGGTACATCGTTGGCCGAACAGATGGAAGCCTTCGAAGCGCAATGCCTACACAGCGCCCTGCAGCAACACAAAGGCAACATCGCCGAGGTGATGAATCAGCTGCAGCTGCCACGCCGCACCCTCAACGAAAAGATGCAACGTCACGGCCTCAGTCGTAGCGATTACCTGCCGACGGGTAGCGCCGACAGCTGATCATGGCCGGGCGGCGCTCCGAGTCTCGATGCCGGTTTTTGTAGGGTGGGCTTCAGCCCACCAGAGTTCGGTGACAAGGCACGGACGAAACATGAATGAGGCAGTTCCGGCAAGCAAGCGGTGGGCTGAAGCGGAACGCCACCCGGCCCACCCTACAGGACTGCATTCGCCGCGGGGCGCGCCTCCCACACAAGCAGGGGCCGTGCGCCGGCCGCTTTCGTGGGAGGCCCGACCCGGGGCGAGGCTTTTGGAGGGCGGCGGCCCGGACATTCATCGCAGGGCGATGCTTACAAAGGCTGGGCAGGCCTCCGGCCTGCATTCGCCGCGGGGCGCGCCTCCCACACAAGCAGGGGCCGTGCGCAGCCCGTTTTCGTGGGAGGCCCGACCCGGGGCGAAGCTTTTGGAGGGCGGCGGTCCGGACATTCATCGCAGGGGCGATGCTTACAAAGGCTGGGCAGGCCTTCGGCCTGCATTCGCCGCGGGGCGCGCCTCCCACACAAGCAGGGGCCGTGCGCCGACCGCGTTCGTGGGAGGCCCGACCCGGAGCAAAGCTTCTGGAGGGCGGCGGTCCGGACATTCATCGCAGGGGCGATGCTTTTAGGTGGCGGCGGGCGTTAGCCTACTGCGGCTTGCCGGATCCAAGCTCATCCAGGCGCTGCTGCAGAAACCGCCGCTCCGGCTCCAGTTGCGCCAACTGCAACGCGTCCCGATAGGCGCTCCGCGCATCATCCAGGCGACCGAGGCGGCGGCAGAAATCGGCACGGGCCGAATGCAGCAGGTGATAGTCGTGCAGCTGTCCGCGGGCCAGCAGGTCGTCGATCAGCCTCAGGCCAGTTTCGGGCCCTTCGCGCATGGCGACCGCCACCGCGCGGTTCAATTCGATCACCGGCGAAGGGCAGACGCGCAACAACACGTCGTAGAGCCCGACGATCTGCGCCCAGTCGGTCTGCGCCGCGCTTGGCGCATCGGCATGCACGGCGACGATCGCAGCTTGCAAGGTATAGGGGCCGAAACGCCGCGAGGCCAGCGCGCGTTGCACCAGCGCCGAGCCCTCTTCGATCTGAGCCCGGTCCCACAGGCTGCGATCCTGATCGTCGAGGCGCACCAGTTCACCCGCCTCGTCGGTGCGCGCGGCGCGGCGCGAGTCATGCAGCAGCATCAGCGCAAGCAGGCCCATCAGCTCCGGGTCCGGCAGCAGCTCGAGCAACAATCGGCCCAGCCGGATCGCCTCGGCGCTCAGGCTGGCACGGGTCAGCTCGGCACCACTTGAAGCCGAATAGCCCTCGTTGAACACCAGGTAGATCACCCTCAACACGTTATCCAGGCGCGCCGGCAATTCCTCGCGCGAAGGCACACGATAAGGAATCGCGGCATCACGAATCTTCTGCTTGGCGCGCACGATGCGCTGGGCGATGGTGCTGGGCGAGGCGAGAAAGGCGCGGGCGATTTCCTCGGTCTTCAGGTCGCAGACCTCGCGCAGGGTCAGCGCCACCTGTGCATCGTCAGGCAAGGCCGGGTGGCAGCAGGTGAAGACCAGCCGCAGGCGATCGTCCTCCAGCATGTCGTGATCCCAGTCCGGCTCCTCTGCGGCGTCCAGCTGATCGGCCAACAGGTTCAGCGAGGCATTGAAGCGTGCCCGCCGACGCAGGCCGTCGATGGCCTTGAAGCGCCCGGCCGATACCAGCCAAGCGCGCGGGTTGGCCGGGATGCCGTCACGAGGCCACTGCTGCACAGCGGCGAAAAAGGCGTCGTGCAACGCCTCCTCGGCCAGGTCGAAGTCGCCCAGCAGACGGATCAGGGTCGCCAGCACACGTCGCGACTCGTTGCGGTAGATAGCCTCGACAGCCCGCTGGGTTGCCGCTTCACCGTCCGACATGGCCGTCACGCAAACGCGTCCGGGTGCATCAACGGTCAGGCAGCTGGCGCAGCGGACGCACTTCGATACTGCCCAGCGTGGCCGGTGGAATCTTCGCCGCCAGCTGTACCGCCTCGTCGAAATCCGCCGCTTCTAGCAGATAGAAGCCGGCCAGCTGCTCGCGGGTTTCGGCGAATGGGCCGTCGACCACCGAGACCGCGCCTTCGCGTACGCGCACGGTTTTGGCGGTGCGTACCGACTGCAGCGGCTCGCCAGCGACGAAGTGGCCACTTTGGTGCAGGCGTTCACTGTTGGCCATGCACTGGTCGACCAGCGCAGCCCACTGCTCGTCGGTCATGGCATCCACACGCTTTTCGTCGTAGTAGACGAGGCAAAGGTATTTCATGCTGTTCTCCATCACATCATGCAGACCGACAACATTAGCAGCTGGCGGCGAAAGCACGAGGGCTTCTCGACGCAGCAGCTGCACGAGATGAGTCGCTGTTCAACTCAGGGTTTGACGTCGAAGCAAGCCTGACCAGTGGCCATGTCGAATGGCATCGAGAAATGCTCGTGCACGACCTTCCAGTCGCCGCCCTGCCGGCGCCAGCAGCGAGTGCCACGCATCCAGGCCGTCTGCATCTCGCCTTTCTCGTTGGTGCCGCCACAGTGGTTCAGCGAATAGCTGAAAGCGAGGTCGCCGTTGGCAACGACATCGACGTCGCCGATCTTGAAGAAGCCTTCGCCCTGGCAGAAGTCGAAGCAGCGCTGCCAGTGGGCGCGATAGGCTTCGGCGCCCTTGAACTGCAGTTCGCCGACCGCATCGAAGGCCACGACGTCGGACGCATACTGGGCCATGATCCGATCCAGATCCTTGCTGCCAACCAGCTGTTCGAACTCGGCCATCAGTTCACGGATGCGGGTTTCGCCGTTCTGAATATCGCTTGCAGTGTTCATTTTCGTTTCCTCTTGGTGGGATGGACCTGGGTGATGACGGTAAAGCGCTTTGGTTGCGATTGAACAAGGGTCATGGCGGCGAGCGCGAATGCAATGCCCGCACTTCGGCGCACCCCAGACGTACGGGCGGAATGCGCGAAGCCAGCAGAATGGCGTCGTTGAGATCGGTCGCCTCGAACAGGTAGATGGCTGTGGGCTGTTCGCGCCCTTCGGCGATCGGGCCATCGTGCAGCGATACCTGATCGCCTTGTACGCGCAGGGTGGTGGTACTGAGCGCCGACTGCAGCGCTTCGCCAACGATCAATCGGCCGCTGCGCAGCAGGCCTTCGCGGTAGTCCCGACACTCGGCCTCCAGCGCCGCCCGAGCATTGACGGACATTGCCGCCAGCGCGGTTTCATCCAGATAAACCAGGCATAAATAACGCATCGCCATACCCTCGCCTGCGCCTGTCTTTAACTCCTAGTCGCACGGGGAACGACGAAATCGACAGCGTCAGGCGAGCGGTAGCAAATTTTTTTCGTGTGACGCGCTCAAAGCGATTCCAGGCTTCAATCATTCAGCGATACAGGAGCGACCCATGCGCCGTTCATCGCGGGGTTCATCACCCATCCGCCTCGGCATCGCCGCGGCGCTTCTGACGTTCAGTCTCACGGGAGCGGCAGCACCCATGTACCAGTTTCTCGTCGGTAGCTATACCAGCGAAGGTGACAGCGAAGGCATCTACCGCATGCAGTTCGACGCCGAACGCGGCCAGATCGAAGCGCAACCGCTGCAGGTGGTGCGCAGTCACAATCCGTCCTGGCTGACGCTGGACCTGAACCGCAACCGGCTCTATGCGGCCAACGAGAACGGCCCGGGACATCCCGACCCGGTGGGCCGGGTGAGCGCCTTCATCATGGCGCCGAACAGCGGCAAGCTATCGCCGCTGGCCCAGCAGCTGACCCTCGGCGACGAGCCGACGCATCTGAGCCTCAGCCGCGACGGGCGCTACCTGTTCGTCTCCAATTACGGCTCCAGCGCCAACCCCGGCGGCAACCTGGCCGTGATGCCGACGGCCAAGGACGGGACACTCATGCCGGTCACCCAGATTGCCGCGCATCAGGCCAGCGAAGTGCACCCCGAGCGCCAACAGTCAGCGCATGTGCATTCGGCGGTGATGTCGCCGGACGGCAAGACCCTGTTCGTCAGCGATTTGGGCGCCGACAGGATCTTCGTCTACCGCTACGACCCGGCCAATGCAGAACGGCCACTGTCGCCGGCTGATCCGGCATTCATCGCCCTGCCGGAGGGCAGCGGCCCGCGCCATCTGGTGTTCAGCCCGGACGGCCTGCAGGCTTACGCCACGCTGGAACTCAGCGCTCAGGTGGCTCGCTTCGATCATGTCGATGGTGGCCTGGTGCAGCGGCAATTGGTCGACCTGGCAGCTGGTGATGATCCCAAGCAGCATTCGCCGGGCGCCATCCATCCTTCAACAGACGGACGCTTCCTGTACGTGAGCGACCGGGCCGAGAAGAACCGCATCATGGTCTATGCCATCGAGGAGAACGCCAACCTGCGTGAGATTCAGGCGCGTTCCAGCGAAGGCCGCGAGCCGCGCGAGTTCGCCATCGACCCGAGCGGTCGATTCATGATTATTGCCAATCAGAAGAGCGACGCCCTGGTGGTGCTGCAGCGCGACCCCGACAGCGGCAGGCTGGGCGATACCCTGCAGACGCTGCCGATGGGCCGCCCCTCGGATGTGAAGTTCATCGATCGCAGCAGGCTTTAAGCAACGCGGGTTCGGCGCGGGGTCGATCAGGAGAGCAGGCTGACCACCGCGAAGCGGCCAATGGTGGCTTGGGCCACCACCGTCTGGGTGACGGCGGCGTAGCTGGAGGGGCTGCGCTGCATCAGATTGAATACCGAACGAGAGAAGTCCAAGGCCCACTGTTTTTCGTCGGCATGCGCCTGGCGCGCCAGGAACTCACGAATTTCCTGCTGACGGTGGCTCAGCTGTTCGCGTAGGGCGGTGACCTTGTCGAGCCCGGCGACCACCGAGTCGAGCAGCCGACGGAGTTCGCGAAAGGACCCCAACTGCAGCTCTTCGGGAAAGCTCAGCAGCTGCTCTTCCTGGCTCTGCACGCGCGTGGACTTGCCCTTGTCAAATAGCTTGCCCTCGCCCTGCACGGCCAGTTGATCCTTGAGCTTGTGCCAATCGTCTTCACGAGCGGAGAACTTCAGATCGCCGTGCTGATCCAGCTCGGCGCGGATGCCGGCCTGACCCAGGCTGCCATTGAAGCGCCGCAGAATCTGCTCATCGCTCATCTCGTCGTCGAGCACCACCGCCACCGGTTCGGCCAACTGACGGCCGCCGCTGAACAGCAATGTTTCGCGGCCGGATTGGCGAATCTTCTCCAGCGATTCCAGCCCCTGCAGACTGAAGCGGCTGCGCACCGGCTCGGTCAGCCGCAGCTTGAGCGTGGCGTCGAGGGAGTTGCCGGAGCGCTGGCTGCGCTCCTTGAGCAAGTCGCCGACTTGCTGCACCGCCTGGCGGATGCTTTCTTCACCGTTCGGCTGCGGCGAACTGATCTGGCGACTGAGGTTGAGCTTGAGTTGCGACAGGCGCGTCTGCAGGTCGCCCAGATAGCTGTCGGCCGACTGCATCGACGACAGTTGTTGATTGAGCTGCAGGCTGAAGCTGGTGCTCTTGCTGGTAGTCGTCTCGGTGTGCGGCGCATCAGACGGCACACCGGCGCGCAGCGGCGCGGGCGCATCGCGCAGCAACGCCTCGCGGCGCTCCTGCGGGTTGATTGCGGAAACAGCCGGGAGCTGCTTGCCAATCTTCATTCACGCTACCTCGGTCAGAGCATGCCGAACAGCGACAGCCCGTTGATCTTCAAATAAGTCTTCTGCGTCGCCTGCAGCGACAGCTGATAGTTGTTCAGGTCGATGCTGGCCGTCGCGTAATCGAGCTGCGAAAGCTCGCCCTCGATCTTCTTGTTTACCAGCGAGACGTCCTCGTTGCTGCTCGACAGCAGGGTCAGGGTGTTCTGCCGCCCGCCCAGCTCGGTGACCGCGCCGAGCAGGTCGCCATGGGTGGCGTCGAGACTGTTCAACGTAGCGGTAACCGATGCCTGAACCGCGGGATCGGTTGCGTCCAGCGCCGGGTCGGCGAGCATTTTCACCAGCGCATTGAGATCGTTGAGCATGCCCACGCCAGCGCCGAACACCTGCGCGGCGGTGACATTCTCATCGACCAGCACGCCATTGGCGACTGCCGCCTGGCGGTATTGGTCGTTGCCGGTCAGGGTGTAGGTCTCGGTCGCCGCGTCGAAGGTGATCGCCGGGCGATCGCTGAGCGTGCCGGAGAACAGGTAGCGGCCCTCTTCGTCACGCACGTTGGCGAAGCTGAGAATGGTCTTCTCCAGGCTCTGCAGCTCATTGGCGATCGCCGCCAGGTCATCGCTGGTGTTGCTGCCGTTGGCCGCCCACAACAGCATGTCGCGCACGTTGAGCATGGTGTCCGAGGCGGACTTGAGGTTGGCCTCCTGCTTGGAGAGGTTGCCCGAGACGTTGGCAATGTTGGTGCGGTACTGCGTTAGCGTCGCTTCCTCGCGCTGGATGCGCAGTACGCGCACGGCGGAGATCGGGTCATCCGAGGGCAGCAGCATGCGCTCGCCGGTGGCCATCTGCTGCATGAGCTTGCCGAGCTTCTCGGAGCTGGTATTCAGCGAGCCGTGCATCATGGCGGTGATCTGGGCGTTGGAGATGCGCATGGTGTCTTTCTCGTCAGTCGAGCCGGCGGGGGCCGGCTCAGAACATCGCCAGTACGGCGTTGAACAGATCGTTGGAGGTGCTGATCACCTTCATGTTGGCCTGGTAGGCCTGCTCGTAGGCCATCAGGTTGACCGCCTCTTCATCCAGGTTCACCGCACTGACGCTGTCGCGCTGGGCTTGCGCCTGATCGGCGACGGTGCTGGCAGCGCTGAGGTCCGCCTGGTTCTGCCGGCTGGCGCTGGCGACACGGCCAACCAGGCCGGCATAGGCATCGTTGAGCGGTACGGTGTTGCCCGCAACGTTGATGCCCCGCGATTTCAAATCGAGCAGCGCAAGCAGGTTCTTGTTGTTTCCCACTTCGCCCGGCACCGAGGAGAATGCCAGCTCGGCAGCCGCCAGTGGGTTGACCTCAAGCATGCCGCTGGTGCTGCCGGGGTTGTGGACGAACAGTGGCTGGCCGGGGTTGCCGTTGAGGTCGAAGCCACCGCCGAGGGTGTCGTTGACCATCGTCGCCAGCGCCGACGCCATGTCGTGCAGATCCTGCTGGGCCGGGCGCAGAGCGCCGTATTCCATGTCGTACAGCGCGCCGAGCGAGCCGCCGAGGCCCTTCTGGTTCAGCGGGAAGGTGGTATTGGCGAAGACCAGGGCCATCTCCTGTTCGCCCGCGAGGTTATCACTGACCTTCATCTGTCCGGCCGTGGTGCCGGCCACCAGTGGCTGGCCATTGACCAGCGACACGCTGAGGGTGCCATCCGACGCTTCCTGCACACGGAGGCCGGCGTACTGGCTGAGGTCCTTGACCAGATTCTCGCGGTAGTCGCGCAGGGTCGAGGTGTCGCGTCCGGACGACTCCATCTCGCGAATCTGCGCGTTGAGCTCGGCGATATTGCCGGACAACCCGTTGATCTCGCTGGTCATCGCCACACGCTGGCCCTGCAGTGCGTTGAGCTGAATGCCGATGTTGCTGTTCAGGCCGTTGAAGCGCTGTGCCAGTTGCTTGGACTCGCCGATGATCTGCTGGCGCAGAGCGATGGACTCGGGGGTGGAGCTGGCTTCACTGAGCGCGGCGAAGAAATTGTCCAGGCCGACGCTGACACTGGAGCCTTCACTGTCGATCAGGCCTTCGAGCGCGGTCAGGTACTGCTGATTGGTATTGAAGTAGTTCTTGTCGGTGCCGGCGCGCCAGAGCTGCTGGTTCTGGAAATCGTTGGACAGGCGACGGATGCTGCTAACCTGAACGCCGCCGCCGACACTGACCGAGCCCTGGCCGCCGAGCGAATGCAGGTCTGGCCTCAAGCGGCTGAAGCCCGGCGTGTTGACGTTGGCAATGTTTTGCCCGGTCGCCGAGAGAGCGATCTGCGAGGCGCGAACGCCGCTGTAGCCAATTTGACCCAAAATACTCACGACACGACTTCCTTCGGCTCGATCCGGATCGGTTGCGCGAACGCCACGGACAGATGGCCGCCGCCGACAACACGATGGTGCTGAGTGGATAGAGCGACCGCATCGGCAGCGGAATTAAGTGTCGGCGGCAGAGGATCGCTCAGCGGCTGGATCTGCGCCCGCGGCTCGACCGGCTTCGATGCTTCAGCACGCAGGTCGTTAAGGATATTGCGGGTGTAGTTACGGGTTTCCGCGTAGGGGATTTTTTGTACCCAGGCCCCGGTGCCGACTTCACCCTTGCGCGGGTCGCCGTGGATCTTGAGCCACTCGTCGACCTTGCCAGGGCCAGCGTTATAGGCGGCCAGCGCCAAGGCCTGATGGCCGTCGTAGCGGTCGAGCATCTTGTTCAGGTATGCGCTGCCCAGGCGTTTGTTGTACTCGGCATCGGTGGTCAGCCGCGCCTCGCTGAACGGCAGACCCAGTTCGGCCGCCATGTCCCGTGCGGTGCCCGGCATCAGCTGCATCAGGCCTCGCGCGCCCTTGGGTGAGACCGCCGCAATGTTGCCGCTGGACTCATGCTTGATGACGCTGTCGACCAGCGATTTGAAGCCCGCCTTGCCGCTTTCCCAGGCGCTGTCCAACGCATCGACGCCGCGTTGCCAGGTGCCACGCAGCGCATGCAAGCCGCCGCTCTGCAAGCCGCTGCCAACCTGACCGGCCAAGGCAGTCGGTGCCTGCGCGGTGCCGGCCTCGCCGCTGAGCTGCTGCACCAGCATGTCGGCGATGCCGGTCTGGCGCTTGCCGGCCAGGGTGTCGGCCAGCACTTCGTCATAGAAGTCGCGCATGGTGTCCAGCTCACGGCTGCGCATGGGATTACCCGCGCCGAGCACGTCGCCAGCCTTACGCATCTGTTTGAGGATCTGCTGCAGGAACATCGCCTCGAACTGCTCGGCGACGACTTCCAGCTGCTGCCGCCGCGCCGCGGTCGGGCCGTCGGCGCGATTGCGCAGCGTATTGAGGTGCTGGGGTAGGGAAACGATGCTCATGGTCGTCTTGGAACCTGTTCAAAATCTACTGCGCGTCGGGCCTGCTGGGTTACAACCGCTGGCTCGCCAACCCGGTCTTACATCACGATCAATTCAGCGTTCAGTGCGCCGGCGCGTTCCAGCGACTGCAATATGCTCATCACGTCGTCGGGCGTGGCGCCGAGACTGTTGATGGTGTTGATGATACTTTCCAGGCTGGCGCCTTCGGGCCACTTGAACATGGCCTTGCGGTCCTGCTCGATGGCCACGTCCGATTGCGGCGTGACGACCGTCTCGCCACGGCCGAAGGCGTTCGGCTGGCTGACCTGCGGCCGCTCGCTAATGGTCACGGTCAGGCTGCCATGGGCCACCGCGGCGGCCTTCACCCGTACGCCCTGGCCGACCACGACGGTGCCGGTGCGGCTGTTGAACACCACCTTCGGCCGGGTGCGGCCTTCTTCCACTTCCAGGCGCTCGAGCATGGCCATGAAGCTCATGCGCTGGGTACTGGTAACCGGCGCGCGGATGGATATCTTGGTGGCATTGAGCGCGGTGGCGGTGCCCTTGCCGAAGTAAGCGTCGACCGCATCGACCACCCGGGTGACGGTCTGGAAACTGGGCTGACGCACGTTGAGCATCACATCTGGGCGCTCGGTGAAGTCGCTCGGGATCATCCGCTCGATGGTCGCGCCGTTAGGGATCAGACCGCTGTTCGACGTGTTGATCGCTACCTTGGAGCCGCTCGCGCCTTCGGCGTTGACGCCGCCGACGATGACCGCGCCCTGAGCCAATGCATAGATCTCGCCGTCGACCCCCTGCAGGGGGGTCATCAGCAGCTGGCCGCCGCGCAGGCTTTTGGCGTCGCCCAGCGAGGAGACGGTGACGTCTACGCTCTGCCCGGCCGAATAGGAAGGCGGCACCGTGGCGGTAATGGTCACTGCGGCGACGTTCTTCAGCTTCGGATCAACGTTCGGCGGCAGGTTCACACCGAACTGCTTGATCATGTTGGTCACCGACTGGCTGGTGAACTTCACCTGGTTCTTGTCGCCGGTGCCGTCGAGGCCGACCACCAGGCCGTAGCCGATCAGCTGGTTACCGCGGATGCCTTCGACATCCACCAGGTCCATCAGCGGCACGGCATGCACCGGCAGTTGCCAGCACAGCGCAACGGCGACAAAAAACAGCTTCACGGATCGCATCGGGCTAGTCATTCCAGGGCAGCTCGCTTAAAGAGGGAACAGCGGCGACGCGAAGAAGCGCGTCAGCCAGCCAGCCGAATTGCTGTCGTTGAGCACACCGCGCCCGGCATAGGAAATCTTGGCGTTGGCCACGCTTTGCGAGGACACCTGGTTGTAGCGGTTGATGTCGTCGATACGCACCAGCCCGGTGAGTCGGATGTACTCGTCACCCTGGTTCAGCCGCAGGGCCTTTTCGCCCTTGATCTGCAAGGTGCCGTTGGGCAGCACGCGATGAACGCTGACGGCGATCGAGCCACGCAGGGTGTTCTGCTGCGAACTCTTGGCCGAACCTTTGAACTCGCGCTCGCCGGAGGCCGATGATTCGACGTCCGGGTAGGCCTTGCCGAGCACGGTGGGAATGCCGATACCGACGCTCGATTCCTTACCGAAGCTGGTACCGGCGCTCTTGCTCGATTGAGTGGATTCGTCCAGTACCACGGTGAGGATGTCGCCGACCCGTACCGCGCGCTTGTCGCTGATCAGCGAACCGCTGTAGCCGGAGCGGAACAGGCCGCCGCCAGTGGTCGGCGGCAGGCTGTAGTCCAGCTCCAGCGGCTCGTACTCGGTTGACGGCTCGTCCGGCAGCATTTCGTTGAAGCTGGCGCAGCCGCCGAGCAGGGTCAGGGCGACGAGCAGGATGGGGGTACGCATCATCGATCTCAGACGGTCTGGTTGAGGAACTGCTGCATGCCGCTGGCAGCGTCGAGCACCTTGGCGTTGGCCTCGTAGGCGCGCTGAATGGCGATCATAGCCACCATGGCCTCGACCACCTGCACATTCGAGCCTTCCAGTACGCCCTGCTTGAGCTGGCCGAGGCCCTCTTCACCCGGCACGCCTTCGACGGCTTCACCGCTGGCGACCGTTTCGCGATAGAGGTTGCCACCCAGCGCTTCCAGGCCGCCCGGGTTAGTGAAGTTGACCAAGGTGATCTGCCCGAGCTCGGACGGCAGGGTGTCGCCGGCCAATACCGCGGTGACGATGCCATCGGCGCCGACGGTAAAGCCGGTGCTGCCCTGCGGCACTTCAATGGCCGGCGTCAGCGGCAAGCCCTGGGCATTGACCATCACACCCTCGGCGTTGAGCTGGAACTGACCGTTCTCGGTGTAGAGGATGTCGCCGTTGGGCGACTCGACCTGGAAGAAGCCACGCCCGACGATCGCCAGATCCATCGGCTGGCCGGTGGTCTGGATGCTACCCTCGGTGAAGACCTTCTGCGTGCCGGCGACGCGCACGCCGCTGCCCAGCTGGATCCCGGAAGGCACGGTATTGATCTCGTCAGCCTGTGCGCCGGGCTGCTTCTCGATGCTGTAGAACAGGTCCTCGAAGACCGCGCGGTCGCTCTTGAAGCCGTTGGTGTTGACGTTCGCCAGATTGTTGGCGACGGTCGCCATGGCGGTGTCCTGGGCGGCCAGACCGGTCTTGCTGACCCAAAGTGCGGAATTCATGCGTTATCTCCCGATCAGCTGCCGCGGATCATTCGGTTACCGGCGTCGGAAAGGTCCTCGGCGGCT
This sequence comes from Pseudomonas sp. YJ42, assembly GCF_047225135.1. NCBI lineage: Bacteria > Pseudomonadati > Pseudomonadota > Gammaproteobacteria > Pseudomonadales > Pseudomonadaceae > Pseudomonas > Pseudomonas sp. YJ42. The sequence goes on from NZ_CP178378.1 coordinate 2,753,672, forward strand.
TTCATCATCTTTACCTGGGTTTCGAACAGGCGATTCAGGCTCATGGTCGAGGCCAACTCGTCGATCGCCGAGACGTTGCTCGACTCGAGAAAGCCGCTCGCCAGGCGCACGTCTTCGCTGGGTGCAGCGGGTTCGCCGTTACGAGTCACCAGCAAGCCGGCCTCGTTCTTCATCAGATCTGCCGCTGCCACGTCGACCAGGCGGATGCGGTCCACTTCGGCCATCATCCAGTCGCCGGGCGCCATGATCGAGACGGTGCCGTCGTTGCCAATTTCGACGCGGTCATGCTCGGGCAGCTCGATCGGTCCACCCTCGCCCATCACGGCGCGGCCGTTGAGGGTCAGACGGCCTTCGGCGTCGATCTGCATGCTGCCCTGGCGGGTGTAGGCCTCACCTTCGCCGTCCTGCAGGACGATCAGGCCGGTGCCCTTGACGGCGAAATCCAGCTCACGCCCGGTGGCCATCAGCGGGCCGGCAGCCATGCTGACGCCGTTGTTCTCGACCACCGCCATGTGCCGGCTATCGTAGCCGTAGCCCTCGACCGCCACCGCCTGGGCGCGCTCGAGGTCGGCGCGAAAGCCCGGGGTGTTGGCGTTGGCGAGGTTGTTCGAGCGCACCTGCAGCGACATCATCGTGCGGCTGGCAGCGGTCATCGCCGTGTATCCCAAACGATCCATGAATCAGCCTCAGAGCGCGTTGAACAGAACCTGGGTCAGTTCCTTGTTGGTGGAAATGACCTGGGTGTTTGCCTGGTAGTTACGCTGGCCTTCCATCAGGCCCACCAGTTGCTGAGTGAGGTCGACGTTGGAGCTTTCCAGCGCGCCGCTGGCCAGGTTGCCGTACTGGCCGACACCGGGCGCACCGAGCATGGCCGCACCGGAAGCGGCGGTTTCGGTCCAGGCGGTGCCGCTGATGTTCTTCAGACCCTCGGGGTTGACGAAGGTGGCCAGCACGACCTGGCCCTGCAGCAGACGCTCACCATTGGAGTAGGTGGCGTAAACCTTGCCGTCCTTCTCCACGCTCATGCCGGTCTGCTCACCCGCGGCGTAGCCGCTGGCGCGGTTGCTGGTGACGTTGAACTCCGACCCGTACTGGCTGGTGCCGGTGTAATCGAGTGCGATGTTCAGTGGCGCGACGCCACCCCCCAGCGGCGCGGTCAGGCCGACGATTCCGATCGGAGTCGCCAACGAGCCGCTGGTGTCGAAGGTCAGCGCCTGCGGGCCAGCCAGCGCGGTGCCGTCGACGTAATAGTGGGCATTCCAGCTGTTGTCGGCGGTCTTGGCGAAGTACTGGGTCAGGGTGTGTTCCTTGCCCTGAGAGTCGAACACCTTGGTCGTATAGGTGGAGTTGTAGCTGTCGGCCACCAGCGGATCGAACGCCACAGCGGGCACGTCCTGATTGGCATCGAGGTTGGCGACGAAGCTCAGCTCGTCGGTGGCCTTGGCCGGCAATCCACCCGTCTTCATCTGCAGGTCGCTGACCACGCCGGTCTGCAGATTGCCGGTCGCATCGGTCGGGTAACCCTGCAGGCGCTGGCCCAGGCTGTTGGTCAGGTAGCTGTTCTTGTCGGTACCGAACATGCCGGCGCGGGTGTACGCAACGTCGCCGTTGCTGGCGCGTGTGACGAAGAAGCCGCCGCCGGAGATCGCCAGATCCAGGTCACGGTTGGTGGTGGTCAGCGCGCCGCCCTGGCTGATGCTCTGAGTCGTGCCGATCACCTCGACGCCCATGGCCTGGCTTTCGGCATAGAGACTGCCGAAGTCGGTGCGCGAGGACTTGAAGCCGACGGTGCCGGAGTTGGCGATGTTGTTACCGATGGTATTGAGTTGTTCGTTGACGGCGGACAGGCCGGTCAGGGCGATGTTGAAGCTCATGGGCTGATCTCGATATGTAAAAGGAAGTGAAGACTGGCGAGCACCGAAGCTCAGCCGCCGAGCAGCCCGGCATCGGCCTGGGCGAATTCGAGGATGTTGTAGAAGGGCACCGAACCGACGCCCTGCACCTGAAGCACTGGCCCCTCGGCGCTAACACGCACGTTGGAGACCTGACCGGCGACTTCCACCTGCGGGAATTCACCGTTCTCCGATTCGATGCTGACGCTGTAGGTGCCGTCGCGCAGGCCATGCTTGGCCGGGTCGATTACGAAGGGCACCTTGCCGGCTGACTGCGCACCCAGTTCGATGCGCGTCTGAGTGCCGTTGGAATCGGTCAGCACAACGGCGGTGCGGGTCGAGGCGTGGCTCAGATCGAAGCGACCGCTGACGGCCTGACCGCTCAGCTCCACCGACTCGACGGCCACGCTCACCTGCTGACCAACCAGGCCGGCAGCCGTGAGCGTCTGCAGGTTGTCGGTCAGCACCAGGTTGTTCTGCGCCAGGGTCGCCAGGTTTTCCATGCTCTTGACCTGCGACATCGCCGAGAACTGATTGAGGAACTCGGTGCTGTCGACCGGCTTGGTCGGATCCTGGTACTTGATCTGCGCGACCATCAAGCTGATGAAGTTGTTCTCCATCTGAGTGGCGTCGCTGACGTTCACTGCCTGCTTCGGCAGATCGTTGCTGGCGCTACCGGACAAGCCGCTGCCCTGGAGGTTATTGGTCACCGCCATCAGGACTCTCCCAGCCGTAGCAGGCTCTGCTGCATGCTCTTCACGCGATTGAGTACCTCGACACCGGTCTCGAAGCTGCGCGTGGCCGACATCATGTCGGTCATCTCTTCGATCTCGTTGATGTCGGGGTAATAGACGTAGCCATCGCCATCGGCCAGCGGATTGCCCGGCTCGTAACGACGCTTGGGCTCGGCGCCGGAGGTGACCACGTCGAGCACTTGCACGTGGGCGCCACCGAGGCCGACGCCACGAGTCAGCGAGTTGTTTTCATAGACGGCCGCGAACATCGGCTTGCGCGCCTGGTAGACGTCGGCGGCGTTGTTGGCCGCCGAATCGGTGTTGGCCAGGTTGCTCGCCACGGTGTTGAGGCGCACGGTCTGTGCGTTCATGGCCGAGCCGGCGATGCGGTAGATGGAATCGAATGACATGGCTTCAACGTCCCTCGATGGCTTGCTTCAAGCCACGAAATTTCATCGTGATGAAGGTCAGACTGGTCTGGAAATCCATGGAGTTGCGCGAGAACTGCGCCTGCTCGGTGGACAGCTCGACGGTGTTGCCGTCCTGCGAAGCCTGGTCCGGAATGCGGTACAGCAGACGCGGATCGGTACTGGCGAGGCTGGCGCGAGGCGAGATGCTGCTGTCCAGCCGCTGCATTTCCTTGCTGAAATCGATGTCCCGCGCCTGGAAGCCCGGCGTGTCCTCGTTGGCCAGGTTCGCCGCGAGAATTTCGCTGCGCTGCATGCGCAAACCCAGGGCGCGCTCGTGAACGCCCAGCGCTTCATCAATCCGTATACTCATTCACCCATACCTTTTCAGCACGAGCGGGCCGAACGACAGCCCGCAGCTTTCGAGATCTTTTGCAGTAACCATGCCGAACCGATAGACGCAGGTAAGTCATTGTTTAATATCGATAAAACTAAAGAATCAGTTCAACCTTCCGGACCTTTGCTTCCGCATCGAGAGCCTTCGCGGAAGGGAAGCGGAAAAGAGCCTTCCGCCTGGTGGGCCATCACGCTGCTGGTCATGAGCGCGAGCTTCCAGGCACACGCGGACGCGACCGCTCAGATACGCCAGGCGGTGGAGAACCACCTGCGCGCCATGCTCGAGCAGCAGGCTGAGCGCCAGGGCTGGCAGGGCATGCAGCTGCGTTATGAAACCAGTCTGCCAGGCTCCGCCCACCACCATCCCCCCTGCGGCAACAGCTTGCGGGTACGCGCCACGGGAGATGCGCCCTCGGCCATGGAGCGGCAGCAACTGGAGATCCGTTGCGCGGACACCCCCGGCTGGTCGCTGAGTGTCACTGCCCAAGCCCATGTGTTCCTGCCTGCCGTGCACGCCGCAGCCATCATCGACCGCGGCCAGACCATCCGTGATAGCGACCTCAAGCTCGAGCGCATCAACATCGCCAAGGCCCGGCGCGGGTTCTATAACCGCCTGAGCGAGGTGGTCGGCCTGGCCGCCAAACGTCGCGTTCGCGCCGGTCAGACCATCACCCCCGCGTTGCTGGAGCAGGCCATGGCAGTCAAACGCGGGGAGCCGGTGAAAATCGTCGCCAGCAACGACGGGATCGAAGCCTCAACGTCCGGCGAAGCCCTGGGCGATGGCCAGCCTGGCGAGGTGATCCGCGTGCGCAACACACGCAGCGGCAAGGTGATCGATGCGAAGGTATTGGAAGCTGGGGTAGTGAGCAGTACGTTTTAGCGGCTGGAGTCGCGCCGTATCAGGCTTCGAAGCGCAACTAAAAATTTTTGACGTCAGGATTTAATCCTTCGCCAGGGGCTGTCGCCTTACCTTTTCAGCAGGCAGTCAAGCCAGCTCCTAACAGCCCAATCGCACGAAGGATGATTATCATGGCTCTGTCCATTCACACCAACTACTCCGCTCTGACCACCAACACCGCGCTGAACAAGTCCAACAACGCCCTGGCCACCAACCAGCAGCGTCTGGGCACCGGCCTGCGCATCAACTCCGCCGCGGACGACGCCGCCGGTCTGCAGATCGCCACCCGCCTGAACGCACAGAGCCGCGGCATGGGTGTCGCCATGCGTAACGTTGGCGATGCGGTATCCATGCTGCAAACCGCGGAAGGCGCATTCAGCGAAACCACCGACATTCTGCAGCGCATGAAGGACCTGTCGACCCAAGCCGCGAACGATACCAACACTGCTGACGACCGTACTTCGCTGCAGGCCGAGTTCGACGAGCTGGGCAAGGAACTGACCAACATCTTCAACAACACCAAGTACGCTGGCGAAGCGCTGTTCACCGGTAAGCTGGCTGCCGCAGTCAACTTCCAGATCGGTGCGAGCGCAGCAGAAACCCTGGCGCTCGACGTCTCTGCCGACATGGGCACCCTGGAAACCACGCTGACGACCGACGTTCAGGCCCTGACCCTGGACTCCGCCGCCAACGCCGGCGCCGCTATCACCGCGCTGGAAACCGCTCTGGACGACGTAGGTTCGATGCGCGCCCAGTTCGGCGCCAACATCAACCGCCTGAACCACACCAGCAACAACCTGGCGAACATGAAGGACAACACTGAAATGGCCAAAGGCCGGATCATGGACGCCGACTTCGCCATCGAAAGCGCCAACATGAGCAAGAACTCCATGCTCATGCAGTCGGGCATCTCCATGCTCAAGCAAGCTGGCCAGATGCCAGGCATGGTCATGGGCCTGCTGGGCTAAGCGGCACGCAGCACCGCCGGTCGCAACGACCGGCACAGAAAAAGCCCCGACTGGTTCGGGGCTTTTTGCTTTCCGGCGTTCTCGCTAAAGGCTACCCGACCAATGGTGGTCATCAGCACGTGACCCCAAAAACACAAGATATGTCTGATTAATCCCACTTATTCCGCTATGCACGGCATATATGCCGTTTCTCAACGCTCTCGACATTAAGAGTTCGGAGCGTCCGTTCAGCGATTTCCTGTAATGACCGGCTTGTAGTATCAAAAAAACGGCGCCAATATGCCGCCGCTCTATTTGCCAACCTCATCACAGCTAAATTTCTTTTCCTAACCAGGCGCTCATGACTTCATCTCTGACCCCTACGGCCGCCGATGCCCTCGCCTGCCCCCTGTTGCAAACCGGCCGGGCCGATTGCTCGGCTCGTTTCGATCGATCGCTCTATCAGCTCGTACTGAGCCAAGAGGAAAACGAAAACACGCTCGACCTCGGCTTTTCCGGTAGCCGGGTGCTGGAGCGCCTGTTGCAGGCGCCCGGTGAGGTGGTCTCCCGCGAAGAGCTGATGAATTACGCCTGGGAAGGTCGGGTCGTCGGCCAGGGCAGCCTCAATCAGCAAATCTATACGCTGCGCCAGGCACTGTTCGATAGCCGCAACCAGATCATTCAGACGCTGCCGCGGCGCGGCTATCTGTTCAACCCGCAATACGTGATGGTCGAAAAGACAGCCTTGGCAGCCAGCCCCGCCGCTGTAACCGGATCTTTGCCTGCAGAGCCGCTGCCTGAAAGGGCGACCAGTGCCTTAGTCGAACTGCCGGCCCCCAGCGCCGCGGCGGTTGCGAGCCCGTCCAAACAGAACCAGGGCTACCGCTCGTGGCAGACCGCGGCGCTCGCCAGCACCGGCATGCTGATGCTGCTGGCACTGGCGACCTTGGGTTTCCGCCTGGCCAGCACGCCGGCGCCATCCTTTACGCAGACCTTGGATATGAACGGTTTCGAGGTGCTTTACGTGGAAAAGAGCCAGCGTTTGCTCGATTCGCTGGTCAATGAAACACGCCTGCTGGTCCATACGATGAGCGGCATGACGGCCGAACCGGCCCGGCTGATCGTCAACATGTCTCCCGGGTTTTATGAGATCCGTTGCCTGCAAGACGACGGCCGGGTCAATTGGCTGAAGGTTCACAAGAGCCAGATTCAGACGATCCCCAGCGACCATCTACAAGGATGCCTGCGATGAGCAGCCAGAACGAAACCGGCGCTGTAGGCCGGCGCCTATTGCGCGTGATGGCCCCTTCGGCGTTACTGCTGTGGGCGTTTGTAGCAATGGGCACCAATGGCAGTACATCGTCCAGTTTCGATGGCCGCTACAGTTCAAGCGGCTACGTTCTGCTGCGCGACGGCACGACCCGGCAAGTCAGCCAAAGCCTGGTCTTCAACAAGGGCCGGTTTTATTCACTCACGCGCAACTCCCCGGCGATTGTCGAGGCGTCCGGTCGCCTGGAAACGGATCTGCTCGGACGGGCTTCGTTGATCGTTGAAGAGGGCCAGGTTCACGGCCTGGGCCCCCAGGATCGGCTCGATGATGAGCTGATGTTCAATCTGTTCTATGGTGCTCACAAGGGCGCACGGATCAGCCTCGAGCAGGTTGGCGCCTGCCTCTATGGCGTCGAGACTCAGCAGGTCTACTGTTCGGACGACCATCCAGATCGCGGCTGACCCAACGTTTCGACCCGGATAACGCCTAACCCAGAGGGACCATCCAGTCGGCGACCGCCGGCTGAATCGATACGGTCGAGCCCGCCAAACAGCCCGCGCTAGGAACCCTCACCGCTGTAGCTCGCGCCGCGCTCGGAAAAGCGAACCTGGCCGTAACTGTCGCCGAACAGCTCCTTGTACAGAGCCTCGGCCGAGGCGGTGAGCAAGAGGATTTCCACGCGGCGGTTGGCGCCGTTCAGTGGGTCCTCTGGATGCAGCGGCATGACGGCCGCCTGCGCGGTCACCTGCAATACGGAGCGCTCAGCCAAGCCGGCGTCGACCAGGGCGTTGCGGGCGCGTAGCGCGCGGTCACCGGACAGATTCCAGTTGTCGTAACCATTTTTCTGCCGGTACGGCGTGGCGTCGGTGTGGCCGCTGATGATCAGCTTGTTGTCGACCTTCGCCAGTACACCGGCAAGCACGCCCAGCAGCTTCTGGAAATGTGGATTCAAGGTCGCGCTGCCACGCTGAAACATGAAGCGCTGCTGGTCGTCCTTGATCAGAATGCGCAGCCCCTGCGGGACCACATCGACCTCCAGATTGGCCAACGCATCGACTTCATTGGCCACTTCGCGCATCAGCTCGGCGAGCTTTTTCAGTTCTGCGGTCGAGCCGTAGTTGTGGCTGCCGTCCTGTTCGCGCGCCGACTCACTGCGGTCCTTCTGCTCCACTGGCAGCGGGCGCACCGGCAGCCCGTCGAGCTCCAGCGGCGAGGTGCTGGTGCCGTCGAAGATGCCGGCCCCGCCTTCAACCAGCGGATTGCTCTCCATCTCGCCAAAGGATGGGTTGGTCTGATTCATCTGCGGCTGGATGATCCACAGCACCATGAACAGGGCCATCATCGCCAGGGTAAAGTCCGCAAAGGCGACCTTCCAGGCGCCACCATGCTCGTCACCGTGGCCTTTCTTGCTACGCCGTTTGATGATGATTTCGTGGTCGCCGCCGCCTTTGTGCTTGTCCCGGCTCCTCATGCGGCGTCCCTTTCTTCCTCATACTGGGTCACCCAGTTTTCCAGCTGACGGAAGGCCGGCTTGACGTCCTGCTCGATCAACTTGCGGCCGGCGTCCACTGCCAACAGCGTAGGCTTGCCGGCGACGTGGGCGACCAGCGTGGTGCGCACGCATTCCAAGGCCGACAGTTCGGTCTTGATGCGCTGACTCATGGCATTGGACAGCGGGTCCATCAGGCAGTAGCAGAAGAAGATGCCGAGGAACGTGCCCACCAGCGCCGCCGCTACATGGGCGCCGATTTCCGCGACGCTGCCACCGATGCTGCCCATGGTGATGATGATGCCCATGATCGCCGCAAGGATGCCGAAGCCGGGCATGGCCTCACCGATCTTGTGCAGCGAGCGCGCCGGCTGCAGCAGGGCGTGCTCCATGGCTTCAAGTTCCTGCTCGAGAAAGCCTTCCAGCTCGTGCGCGCTGATCTTGCCCATGGCCATCAGGCGGAAGTTGTCGGCGATAAAAGCCATCAGGTTCTTTTCCTGGAGAATCAGCGGGTAGCGCACGAACAGGTCGCTCTGCTCCGGTTCCTCGATATGCGAGTCGAGCACCTTGAGGCCACCGACATCGACCATCTCCAGCAGCTCATACAGCAGCATCAGCAGTTGGCGCTGAAACTCCTCGCCACGGCGCTTGTAGGCAAATACGCCTTTGATCTGATGCAGCATCTCGATCAGCACTTCCTTGGGGTTGCCAACCACGAGACTGCCCAACGCGGCACCCAGGATGATGACCACCTCGGCCGGTTGCCAGAGCATGCTCATGTCACCGTGCGCCATGGCGTATCCGCCCAGCACACAGCCGATGATGATGAAGGCGCCTAATACTTTCTGCATGACGTTACTGACTCTTCTCTGTTAGGAAGCGACAAGCCTTGCCGATCGCCTGTTTACTCAGCTGACAAACCCGGGCGTCGCTGACTTCCAGCACCAGGGCAATTTCCTTCAGGCTCAACTCATGCTGGTAATACAGCGTCAGCACCAGCCGCTCGCGCTCGTCCAGCCGGGCCAGCGCCTGCGCCAGCACCCGTTCCTTGATCAAGCGCTCCTCGAACAACTCCGTGGTGTCGGGGAAATGCTCGTGTCCGCTCTGCAGCAGCTCGTCGAGGCTTTCTATCGCCTCGGACGAGTCTGCCCAGAGGAAATCCTGATAGTCCTTCTCGGCGAGGCCCGTGTACGCCTTGATCTCCTCGTCGCTGGGTTCGTGGCCCAGTTGACGGGACAGGTCGCGAATCGCGTCGCGAATCTTGTGCGCCTGCTGGCGAACCTGGCGCGGACGCCAGTCCTGGCGACGCAGCTCGTCGAGAATCGCGCCGCGGATGCGCAGCGAGGCGAACTTGCCGAACTGCTCGTCCGGCTCGCCGTAGCGCCGTAACCCCTCGAGCAGCCCCATCATGCCGATCTGCTCCATATCCTCACGGTCGAGCACCTGGTTGGCCTGCAGCGACAACTGCCGGACGATGCGCTTGACCAGCGGCAGATACTGCATCAGCCAGCGCTGTTCGGCGGCCGGTGCGAACACCGAGGGGCCGGCCGGCGTAGCGCCATAATAGTCGACGGGGCAAATGGCACTCATGGCGGGGCCTTTACTGCACGATCAGCTTGTTGACCAGCACGTGCTTGAACGGCACTGCTGCGTTCTTGCTGGCAAAGTCGGCGAACAGGGCCGTTTCTAGACGCTCCTGTAACTCACCGATCTTCAGCCCGCGTAACTCATCGAAGGGCAGGGACGACAGGTAGCCCACCACCGAGTTGCGCACGATGGGCTCGGCTTGCTCGAATTTCGGCGGCTCGTCCGATGCGTCTGCCTGCAACGCCAGGTCCAGCACGAAGTAGTGCTCGCGACCGTCGCCACGCACGCTGACGATGACTTTCTGCACCGGGAAGAACACGTATTCCGAGGGCTCGACAGATTCAACCACGGCGGTTTCCTCGGAAACCGTACCTTCGATGCCAGGCTTGAGCAGCCAGTAGCTGACACCAACGCCACCGGCAACGGTCAGGACGTTGAGCAGCAGCATCAGCAGGACGAGACGGGGGGTCGACATAACACACTCACAGTTGGCTAATTGGGTTGAATCGGGTCAAACGGTGATCAATACGTCACGGGCGCGGCCGTTCTCCCGGCGCTGTTCCTGCTCCGCCGGCCGGGCTGCCAGCGGCGGCTCCTCACCGGGCAACGTTGCCCGCTGATCGCGTCGGCCCTGCTGACCGCCGCTGTCGGCACCCACCTGCACGTTGACCTGTACGAAGTGCTGACCGACCAGCTCCTGGCGCAGGCGATCGCTGGTCTGCTGCAGCAGCCTCGCCACGTCGGCGTTCGCCGCGCTCAGCTGCACGTTCAGCCGGCCCGACTCGTGGCTGAGCAGGATTTCCATGCTGCCCAGCTCCGGCGGGTCGAGGCGGATGGTGGCGCTCTGAATCTTCTGCTGGATCTGCAAATCGACGTTTTCACGCAGGGCATGCAACATCTGCTCGCCCCACTTGGCTTCCGGCGCCTGCAGCTTCAGCCCACGATCAGCGCCTTGCACCAGCGGCGCCTGACCTCTCTCGACGGCCCCGGCAAGCGGTTCCCCGGCGTCTAGGGACTCGGTCGCATTCAGCTGCGGTTCCAATGATGCCGTCGGCAAGACATCGGTCAGCGCTGGCGTTGACAGGCCTGGCGCCATCTCGGCGACAGGCTTCGGCATGGGCGACGCGGTCAGGCTCGCCCCGCTGGTCTTGCCGTGAAAGCCGCCCAGTAGGTCCAGCGGGTCGGCCGTCAACGCTTGATCGGCCTCGGACTCCTGCTCACCAAGAGGCGAAGACCCGGGTATCCAGGCCAGCAGCTCATCGATCAAGGGCGCGGCAGCCTCCACCGAAGCCGGCGCGACCGGCTCGGGCACCGCCTCCAGTTGCGCCGCGTCGCGCGCCTGGATCTCGGCGAGTTGCTGGTCGATCATGCTCAGCAACCACTGTTCGGGGGTCAGCTCTCGCGCCGCTTCGGCGCCTTGAGCCGCATCGCCACCCAACCGCAGCACCTGCCCCTGCTCGGTCGGCAGCGCCGCCGGTGCATCAGGCATCCAGACCGCAGTCGGCTCGGTCGAACGCGCCTCGGTTTCACGAGAGGCCAGTCGCATGCGCTCACCGAAAGCATGGACGGCGCGCTCCGTCACCTGGCGCCCTTCGACGGACTTGCCGCCCTGGCTCACGCGGGCGGGCGTCGGCATGGCCGACCCGGCACTCTCGGCAGCCGCGCGTGCGGTTGGAATCGACTGGATCATCCCCGGTCTCCGGCTTGGAACATATCGATACGCTGGTAAGCGGCACGCCCCTCGGCGTACTCCAGATGGTTCAGCAGCAACAGGCGCAGGCGTTCGCATTCGTCGGCGCAGGCTTGCAGACCTTCGCCATGCAGCTGCTTGAGGCGGCTTTTCGCCAATCGTGTGGGCTCGTCCTGCTCCAGCCGACCGGCCAGCGCTTCGAGGCACTGGCGGATCGCGGCATCGATCGTCGCAACCGCTGTCCAGTCATTGGCCTGCAACGCCTGTTGCAGCTGCCCATGCAGCGCCATCAGGCGTTCGCTGTCATTTACGGGCGGCACTGACGCCCTCCCAGCCTTCACGCAGGATGCCGAGCAGATTGATCACCTCATCCAGGCCTTCCAGCGACAGCGTTACGCTGACGTCGGAGAGCCGGTAGATGCAGTATTCGTAGAGCCGCGCCAGGCCCTGCACGACCTCTCCGCCGCCCTCTTCGTCGAGCGCACCGTTGAGGCCGTTAAGGATGTTCATGCACTTCTCCAGGGAAATGCCCTTCTGCTGATAGCGCTTGTGCTCGATGTGTCCACGGGCGCGAGCCAGTTCGTCGAGCAGGCCGTCCATCAGCACCAGCACCAGCTCGTAAGGCGATGCGGAGGCCGCGCGGGCTTCGAGGTCTACCGCGCGGTAGCTGTCGTAACTGTCGTTTTGGAGATAAGGATTCATCCGAACAATCCGTAGGTCTGTTCCATGCTCTGCATGGTTTGCATCATGGAGGTGAACTGTCTGAGGTAGCGGCTGTAGTGGTTGTCGTACTGCTGCTGAAGATTGTCGAACTGCTCATCGATGCGGCGCAGGCTCATGTCCAGCGTGTCCATGCGGTTTTTCAGCATGCCGTTGGTGCTGCTGGTGTAGCTGGCGACGGTCTTGTCGATGCTGTCGAGCAGGTTGTCCTTGCCGGTGAACAGTGCCTCGAAACCTTCCGGATCGTTGGCGACTGCGGCCTCGAAACGCGTGGCGTCAATGCTCAGCTTGCCGTTGCGATCGGCGCTGATGCCGAACTCGACCAGACTCTTGCCGCCGAAGTCGGTACGCAGCAGGCCATTCAGGCGACTCTCGATGGAGCGCACGCTGGAATCGCCGGCCAGGGCGCCACGGGCGCTGCTGTCGCTACCGCTGGCGGTCAGCGAATCGAAGCTTGTCATCAGGCTGTTGAAGGCATCGATGAAGCTCTGCGCCTTGGCCTTGGTCCCAGCCTTGTCCTGGCCGACGGTGACGGTCAACGGTGCATCGCCCGCCGCATGCACTTTGCTGACGGTCATGCTGACGCCGTCGATGACGTCGGTGAAAGTATTGCTGGCACTGGTGAGCTCGATGCCGCCGGCGCCGTAGCTGCCGCCCAGGCGAATCAGGGCATCCTGCGCTGTGGACAGCGTGGTAGTGGTGGCTGCCGCATTGCCGGCTACATCCAGGGTGAAGCCGTTGGCCGCACCGCTTTTCTCGCTGGTCACCACCAGATTGACCGCGCCGTTGCTGCGCACCAATGTGGCCTGGGCGCCTAGCCCTGCCGCGTTGATGGCCTTGGCCGCGTCATCGAGGGTGGCGTAGCTGCTCAGATCGAAAGCCTGAGCGTTGAGCGTGAGGGTGCCGCTCAGGCTGCCGTCGACCAGCCCCTGCACCGCCACCTGCTGCTTGCCGGCCAGGCGCTCGACATAAAAATCATAGGTACCGGCCGTCGCGGTAGTGCCCACGGTGGCCGTGGCGAAACCCTCCTGGCTGAAGGTCGCGCTGTTGGTCAGCATGCTCGACGTACGGCTGTTGAGCTTGGTCATCGCCGACTTGAAGGTGGTCAGCGAGGTACGCAGCGAGCTCAACGCATCGCGCTGCGCCTTGTAGCGCGTTTCGTTGCGGTTAAGCCGATCCAACGAAGACTGAACTTCGTAGGTCGCCAACTGCGTCGACATCTGCTGTACGTAATCGGAATCTATAGCCATCACCATCCCCTCTTGATGCTTGCAGAGCAGATTGCATGCCAGGTCTCAAAGCCCCGTGATACGGGCATCTCAGCCAATGGCATGCAGAAAAGGAACTTCCGCAACGCGGCAGGACGAGGAAACGGGGAAGTACCGTTTCCGCCTACTGCTAGGGCGGAACATCTGTCTGTAAAGGCGACGGTGGGGATGGTTTTGTTAAGGAATCAATCCGAGCGACACGACCCGGTGCCGTCTTACCGGTCGGGTGGTTGGTTAGCGCAGGATCGAAGGTAGCCGTAGGGCGGATGCGCTTTTCACAGCCGCTGTTTTGCTGGCGGAAACGCGGCGCGGTCTGCGCTACGACTTCTGCGAGACGAGGTGGGCCACGGCGCTGAGTAGCTTGCGCCTCAGTAGGCCTGAGGCGAATAGAGCCGGGCATCCTGACTGCCGACAAGCAGCTGCTGCAGGATATCGTGGTGCATGGCGAGCAGCTTGCCGTTGTGCTCGTTGAATTGCTGGCACTGCACAGCGAGGTCGCCGACCTGCCGCCAATGCCGCTGCAAGGATTCACCCCGCTCGCCCGTGCAGCTGGACAACAGGCGACGCATGCCGACGCCCGAGGTTTCCAGACGGAAGGCGGCCAGCACCTTGCTGCGACGTTGAGCACGCGCAGCAATGGCCTCGACGCGGACGGTGATTTGCAGATTGATCCGATTGATCTCCAGGACATCGCGTTCCAGCAGACGTCCGTAGAGCTCCTGCATCAGCTCACGCAAGGCGAGGTAATCGCCGCAATCTTGCTGCAGATCGTCATCGACGACGGCCAGCAGCTTCTCGCGCTGGCTCACGCATCGTTACCGCGGTGATAGCTGAGCATGCTGCTGGCCAGCTCACCCACGTCAGTGGATATCTCGCCGCGCTGCAACGCTTGCTTGATGGCCGCTACCCGGTCCAGATCGACCTCGGGCATGGCGCGCAGCGCGTCGTGCATCTGCTCCAGCGGCAGACTTTCGGCCTGACGTGCGGCCGGCTGCGCGGCGGGGCGAACACCGGCCGGACGCGCCGGGGCGGTCTCGGTGGGGATTGCAATGGCGGGCTTGAATTGCCGGCTGATTTCCATGATCTCGTTCCAACTCGGTGGTTACTGCCAAACAAGCGACCGCTCGGGCGAAAACCTTAAATCTTTTTTTCAGCGGCTGACGGAAGCGCTCTGATCAGGTGCCGCTGTTCGAGGTCTCCTGTCGCACCGCCGGGCGCCCTAGGCAATCTGGTTACGCCACCAGGACTGCGCGGCGAGGCCATCCTGAATCTTCTGCTCCTGCGACATCAGCAAGTGCTGCCACTGCTGCATCTTGGCGTCGATGACATGCTCGACCACCTTCTCGCTGCGCATGGCCTGCAACAACTCCTGCTGGATTCGCGCCAGCGCCTGCTCGGCCACCGCCAGTTCGCGCCGTTGCAGTTCGACCATTTTGTACAGCGTGGCCTTGTAGCGCTGCTGATTGTCGCGCTGCAGTGGGGTGCTCATCGGCACGCTGAAACCGCACAGGCGGCTGAGGCCGGTGATGTTGTTGCGATAGCGCTGACAGAGGTTCTGCTGGTACTGAACCTGCCCGAGCATCTGCTTGACCCGGTTACCGCGCAGGCTGGCCAGGCGCGTGAGCGTTTCGATCTGCTGTTTCATGGCTTCCGGATGATGCTCTGCAGGATGGTGAGACTGGTTTCCAGCTCCGCCGCTTCGCCCACTTCCTGGCGCAGGAAGCGCTCGATGGTGGGCGCCAGCTGCACGGCGCGGTCGGTCTTGATATCGGCACCCGGGCTGTAGCCACCGAGCGGGATCAGGTCCTTGATCTTCTCGTAGGTGCTGTAGAACTCTTTGAGCTGGCGCGCCGCGCCGAGGTGCGGTGGCTGGCCGACCTGGCTCATGCAGCGGCTGACCGAGGCGCAAATGTCGATGGCCGGGTAATGGCCGGCATCGGCCAGGCGCCGCGACAGCACGATATGGCCGTCGAGAATCGCCCGCGCGCAATCGACGATCGGGTCCTGCTGGTCGTCGCCTTCGGCGAGCACCGTATACAGCGCGCTGAGGCTGCCATTGTCGTTGGCGCCGTTGCCGGCGCTCTCCACCAGCTCCGGCAGCATGCCGAACACCGACGGCGGATAACCCTTGGTCGCTGGCGGCTCACCCAACGCCAGGGCGATTTCGCGCTGGGCCATGGCGTAGCGGGTCAGCGAGTCCACCAGCAACAACACATCGTTGCCCTGATCGCGAAAATAAGCGGCGATGCTGTGGCACAGCTCGGTGGCCTTGAGGCGCATCAACGGCGATTCGTTGGCCGGCGCCACCACCACCACGGCCTTTTTCAGGCCCTCCTCGCCCAGCGAATGCAGCAAAAACTCCTGCACCTCGCGCCCACGCTCGCCAATCAGCCCGACCACCACCACATCGGCTTTGGTCTGCCGGGTGATCATGCCCAGCAGCACGCTCTTGCCGACACCGGAGCCTGCGAACAGCCCGACGCGCTGGCCCTTGCCGAGGGTGAGCATGGAATTGATCGCCCGCACGCCGACGTCCAGCGGTTCGCTCACAGGCTTGCGCTTGAGGGGATTGACCGAGGGCAGCTCGGTGGGCAGGGGATCGCGCCCGCTGAGTTTGCCCATTTCGTCCAGCGGCTCGCCGAGGCCGTTGACTACGCGCCCCAACCAGGAGTCATCGATGTGCAGCTTGGCGTCGTCCGGAGCGGGGAACACCCGCGAGCCAGCGGTCAGGCCCACCGGCTTCTTGAACGGCATCAAATAGGTGATATCGCGGTTGAAGCCCACCACCTGCGCTTCGAGCATGCTGCCATCACCCTGCTCGACGAAGCAGCGCTGGCCGGTCATGCGCTGGCAGCCAAGGCTTTCCAGCAACATGCCGGAAACGCGCACCAGCCGGCCGCTGACCTTCGCCAGCTGCACCGTGTCGAGCGAGCGCAACGCCTCGTCGAGCCGGAAGCTCTCGCGCAGGGACATCTCAGGCCTCTGCCCGGATGTGTTCGGCGAGCGTGTCCATGCAAGAGTCCAGGCGCTGCTGGCAGCCGATATCGGCTTCGGCCTGAGCCGTCACCACACGGCACTCGCCGAGCGCCAGCTTCTCATCCGGGACCAGACGCCAGGCCGCTGCACGCTCGGGCGCCAGCTCTTTGATCCGTGTGCATTCCTCGGGGTTGAGCAGAATGCGCACATCTTCCTGATCGCCCGGCATGGCGGCCAGGGCTTCCTCGGCCAGCGTCAGCAATTGCGTCGGGTGCAGGGTCAGCTCACAGCGGATCACCTGCTTGGAGACTTTCTGCACCAGCTCCAGCAACTGGTCCCGACGCGCCTGTTCGAAATCCTGGCGGAAACGCTCGACGCTTTCGATCAATCGATCCAACGGCCGAGCCGCCTCGTCGAAGGCCTGACGCCCCTGGGCACGGCCTTCTTCTCGGCCGATGGCCTTGCCGTCCTCGATGCCACGCTCGAAGCCTTCGCGATGCCCGGCTTCGCGGCCCTGCTCCAGGCCCTGTTCGTAACCTTTGTCGATGCCTTCCTGAAAGCCATCGGCGACCGCGCGCTGCAACGCCGCCGGATCGCCGGCCACGCTGTCAGCCAGTTCGGCCGCGGTACGCACACGAGGTGGAAAGCGAAACGGGCGCCAGGAGCGGCCTTCGCCCTTGATGATCTTGATGCTCATCGGCGCTTACTCGACCGTCTGTTCGCGGAACAGCTGAACCTGCAGATCGCCTTCATTGGACATGTCGCGGACCACCGCCATGATGTCCTTGCGCACCTGCTCCACCCGCGACAGCGGCACCGGGCCCTGGCGACGGTTGATCGACTCCATCTGCTGCGCCTGCCGCTTGGGCATCGCCCCCTGAATAGCCTTGACCAGTGCCGGTTCGGCGCCCTTGAGCGCGACCACCCATTCTTCCAAGGGAATCACTTCCAGCAGGGTCTGCAACACGTCCTGGTTCTGCCGGGAAAGGATGAAGAAGTCATACATTTCATCTTCGATCTTGCCGACCAGCTCTTCGTTGTGGGCGCGCAACAGCTCGAACATCTGGTCACGGTTGCCCTTGAAGCGGTTCATGATGTCCGCCGCCTGCTTGACGCCGCGCACCTGCGAGCCCTGGTTCGAGAGCACCTGCAGGCTGCGATCGATGAGCTGCTCCAGCTCGGCAATCACGTCGCTGTTGACCTCGCTGAGGTTGGCGATGCGGTAGAGCAGCTCGTCCTGACGTTCGGCCGGCATGCACTCGAGCACGTCGGTGGCCATGCCCGGCGGCAGGAAAGCAAGAAACACCGCCTGCATCTGTGCGTGCTCCTTGGCGATTAGGGCGGCGAACTGCTTGGGGTCGAGCCACTCCATCTTCGCCATCTTGGCGCGGATCTCCTCGCCATAGATGGAATCGAGCAGCGAACGGGTGATATCGCCACCCAACGCCTTGCCGAGCATGCCGGACAGGTAGGTGCGTGAGGCGCCCTTGATGCTGCTCTGCTCCTTGTAGTCGTCAAAGAAGCGGCTGATCACATCGGAAACCATCGGCTGTTTGACGTTGGACAGCCGCGCCATCGCCTGGCTGATGCTGATGATTTCTTCACGTGTGAAATTGCGCAGGATGCCGGCGGAAATGTCGTCACCCATGCTCAGCATGAGGATCGCCGCCTGGTCCAGCGAGCTCACCGAGCGCAGCTGTATCGGGCGCGCCTTGATTTCCTTGCTCGAGCCGGTCACCGACTCAGCTGGCTGGGTTGAGGTCTCTTTCATTGCGGCCTATCCAATGCTTGATGACTTCCGAAACGCGCTCCGGGTCGTTCTTGGCGAGCATTTGCAAGTGCTCGATCTGTAGTTCCAGCCCCGAACCGGGCGCTGGCAGGCGAATTTCCGAGAGCGGATTGAGCTCGCCGAATACGTGTACGCCGTCGCCACTGGATTTTGGGCTGGCCAGGGCCGCACGCGACTCGGTCTCGATCGGCAGCGGTCCCGCCATCCCCGCCAGGGTGCCTTCCAGAGCAGCCGGATCGGCCTCAGCGGGCGCACTGCGCTGGGTCAGGCTGCGCACGGCGGGACGCACCACGATCAACAACAGCAGCAGCGCGATCAGGCCGGCCACGCCCAGCTTGGCCAAGGCGTGCACCTGGTTGCTCTCCCACCAGGGCACCTCTTCAGTGACGGTTTCCACGCTGGCGAAGGGCAGGACGCTGAGGGTCAGTAGATCGCCTCGATCCTGCTTGAAGCCCACCGCGCTGCGGACCATGGCTTCCAGCTCGGCGCGCGCCTCGTCGCTCCAGCCGCCTTCGGGCGCGGCATCGGCGTTGAGCACCACCGCCACGCTCTGCTGGCGCAGGGCGAAACCGGCGTGCTTCACATGCACCACGCTTTGGTCATAGTCCAACTGGCGAGTGGATTCTTCACGCAAGGAGGTGGCACCCTTGGTTTCGCCCTTGGCCGGCGCCGGTTCCTCGCCTTCCTTCGGCGGGGCGACGGGACGGTTGGCCAGCGAGCCGGGAATGCCCAGCGCCAGCTGATCCAGTGCACTTTCGTTGCTTAGCACTTCGCGACGCAGGCGCGGCGTCTCGCCATAGGACTGGAAGGTCTCTTCCTTCTGGCTGAAATCGATATCGGCCGCGACGCTGATGCGGTAGTTGCCGCTGCCCAGCACCGGCGCCAGCACCTGCTCGATGTTGGCCACAGCCTTCTGCTGGTAATCCTCCACAGCGCCCCAGTTCTGCGCCGGCCCACCGCCGACATTCAGACCGCGCGACAGCAGCGCGCCGTACTGATCGACCACGCCAACATCTTCGGGCTTGAGGTTGGGCACGCTGCCAGCCACCAGATTGACGATCGCGCCAACCTGATCGGCGCCCAGCTTGTAACCGGGCTCCAGTTGGAGCATCACCGAGGCCTTGGTCGGCGCGCGTTTACTGACCACGAAGGAGCTGTTCTCCTCCTGCGCCAGGTGCACGCGGGCATGTTGAACGCCCTTGAGCGACATCACGGTGCGTGCCAGTTCGCCTTCCAGGCTGCGCTTGAGACGCACGTCCTGGACGAATTGGCTGGTGCCCAGCGGCTCCTCTTTGTCGAACAGCTCGTAGCCGGCCGGCATCGCCACCTTCACTCCCTTGGCGGCGAGCAGCATGCGCGCTCGGGACAGCTGGTCCTCACGCACCAGGATCTGCCCGCTCTGCGGGTGGATGCGGTATTGCACGGCCTCGGCATCGAGCACTTGCATCACCTCGGCTACCGGGAAAGCCTCACCGGCGCCATGCAGCGGCCGGAACGAGCCGTTGTCACGCCACAGGTAAAAGGCCACGGCGACAGCCAGCGCGGCGGCGATCACCGCCATGCCGGCGAGCGTTACCCGCGGGTCGAGCTGGAGGCCACCAGCAGGCAGCTTGCTTTTGATTTTCTGCAGCACGTCTTAGCTCTCACGCCGGATCAAAGCGGCATTCTCATGACGTCGTCGAACGCCGTGGTCAGTTTGTTGCGCACCTGCAGCAACGCGGAAAACGACACGCTGGCCTTCTGGCTGTCGAGCATGGCGCCCACCAGGTCGTCGCTCTTGCCGCTGTCCACCGCAGCCATGGCCGCGCCGGCCTGATGCTGCTGGGCATCGACCGAACGCATCGCCGCCATGAACAGACCTCCCGCATCGGGTGCCGCCTGGTCAGCCGGCTTGATGGCCGCGCCGGACGCGACACCCTGGAGCTGCTGCATTTGGCCCAGCAAATCCTGCTGCACCTGAGTGATTGAACTCATCGCTGGCTCTCCCCTTGCCTTGTCTAAATCAGAAATCCAGCTCGATGCCCTGCTCGCGCATGGCATTGAGGCGGTAGCGCAAGGCACGCGAGGTCATCCCGAGGCTGGCCGCCGCCTTGGTCTTGTGCCCGTCGAACTTGCGAATGGTGTCGATCACATGCTGGTACTCGGCCCACTTGCCGCTGGCGCGTAGGGCAGCCTTTCCGGTTTCGAGCGTGGGCAGCGGCAACCGCTCGGTGCGTACTTCGACTTGCGAAGGGGCTGCCAGGCCGAGATCCTGCGGCTGGATGAACAGACCGTTGCGCAACACCAGGGCGCGCTGCACGGTGTTCTCCAGCTCGCGGGCATTGCCCGGCCAGTCGTGCTGCAGCAGGGCGCGGCAGGCATCGCTGGTGAACAGTTCTTCGTCGGCTTCCTGCGGCGCGTACTTGGCCACGAAACGGCGAGCCAGCGGCAGCACGTCTTCCTTTCGCTCACGCAGCGGGCTGATGTGCAGCGGCAGCACGTCGAGGCGGAACATCAGGTCGGCACGGAATCGCCCCTCCGCGACTTCCACCTGCAGATCGCGGTTGGTGGCGGCGATGATGCGCACGTTGAGCTCGATTTCCTTGCGCCCGCCGAGGCGCTCCACGCGCTGTTCCTGCAGTACGCGAAGCAGCTTGGCTTGCAGCCCCAGGGGCAGTTCGCCGATCTCATCGAGCAGCAGCGTGCCGCCGTTGGCCAGTTCGAATTTCCCCGGCTGGGCCGTCACCGCGCCAGTGAAGGCGCCCTTCTCATGGCCGAACAGTATCGATTCGAGCATCTGCTCCGGAATCGCTGCGCAGTTGACTGCAATGAAAGGTGCATCCGCACTGGCCGAGAAGCGATGGATATAACGCGCCATCAGCTCCTTACCGGTGCCGGTTTCACCGGTGATCAGAATCGGCGCCCGGGTCAGCGACACACGCTGTGCCATGGCCAGCAGACGGCGGCCAGCCTGGGAACAGGAGACGAAACTCTCCTGGGCCGTATCGGCGAATTCCTGGCGGCGCAGCAATGCGCTTAACTGGCTTGCGCTGAATGGCGACAACAAGTAATCGACACAGCCCAGTTCAAGTAAGGCTGCGGCCTTTTCCTGGTCGGCGTACTGCACGACGGGAATAACGCTGATGGCGCGTCCACGACGAATCAGTGAATCGACCTGTGTATATAAGGCCGGCTGTTGTATGCCGCTGATTATGATGAAAACCAGCGATGTGCCCTTCAAATCGGCGTTATCCAGATCATTCAGATCGGCGTGTGAAAATACTGCGCAGCCTTCCTTTCGCAAGCCCGCTTCAAGGAACTCGCAACCCGCCTCTGCGGGATTGCCGACAATGAGAATTTTCTTGCGCGCCGGCGCTGGAGCGAATAGCTCATCGCGGGAGTAGTTCATTGCATGACTGACACTATTCAATGTGACCACCTTGGCGCTGTTACGCCTGTTGCTCGAGCACAACGCCGGATTCGCTGAAAAATTTATTTAAGTCTTCTGGAACTTTCGTCGCCTTGTCTGTCCAACTCGCCGAACGAGACAGGTAACTGCAGCCGACCGCTCCGAAACAATTGCGCGCACGCTAACAAGCCCGCCCGGAACCGCCCAATCAGTTCCGCTAAAATTAAATCAATTGCTCGCAGCTGATCTCAAAAAAGATCAATTGATACCTATTGATTTAATCCTTCCTCGCGCCCAAGCCTAGACTGGCGGCACGCTAGAGCCGTGCCCGTCATCTCAGGCACCGCAAACCCGCCCTGGCCAAACATTCTTCTGCTTTTACCCGCGCGACAGGCCATCGCCTGCCGTGCAAGAACCAGGAAATACCGTTCACAACATGTCTGGCAATTCAAAAGTCCACCATGGCGTGCCCGCCCAAAGCCTGACTGTTTTGAAACCGCAGAAGCTTGGCCGGCATCACCACAAGATTCCTCAGTTCATCAAGGAAACCACCAACAAGAACCCACGCTTGATGGGTGACTACTTCTTGCGCAATTACCGGATCAGCCTCGAATTGAGCAAGGTGGATGTTCAAGAGCCGGCAAATAAAGCACCGGAATGCATCTATCGCTCGCCGATGGGAAAGGTCGGGTTTTCAATTGATCGGGCACTCCTCACCGAGGCACTCGAATGCTATTACGGCGGAACAATAGTGCCGAGTCAGGAAGCACCGCCGATCAGCACTTCAGAACAACGGATGCGTGATCGACTGGGCTTGGATCTGACTTATATTTTTGCGCGCTCGATATTGTCCGGCGAAACATTCGGTGAACTTGAGCGCTATGAAAATGATTACGAAGAAACCACCTGGGAATATGTCGCTGAGTTCGAATACATCAGCCACCTGACCAATAGCCGTTCATCGATTTTCATTTATCTAGACACCGATCTGGTCGATGAACTCACCAGTCACCTGGCCGGCCCGTTGCCTGCTCGGCTGACCGGCAATCCGCTCGATCACATCAAGCACCTGCCGGTACGCCTCGATTGTGTGGTCGCCTCGGTACAAATGCCGCTGTCGCAAGTGCTTGCCCTGCAGCTCAACGACATCCTCATGGTGCGCCCGCTGGACCGCTACGAAGTGCGCATCAACCAGCAGAAGCTTTTCCGGGGGACTGTCTTCGAAGAAGACGGCGCCCTGTTCCTCACTTCACTTGAAAGCGTGAAATCCCAATGACCGGTCAACTGTCCGACAACGAATTCGAGAACCTGATCAACGAGGGCGACCTGAGCCTCGACGGTATCGACGAGCCAGCCGCTGCGCCCGCTCCCCAGCTCCAGGCGCCGCGTCAGGACCTGAGCTTCTTCGGCAAGATCCCGGTGAACGTCACCTTGGAAGTGGCCTCGGCTGAGATTTCGCTGAAAGAATTGATGGAGTGCGACACCAGCAGCGTCATCGTCCTCGACAAGGTCGCCGGCGAGCCGCTGGACGTGAAGGTCAACGGCACCCTGTTCGCCAAAGCAGAAGTGGTGGTGATGAACGGCAGTTACGGCCTGCGCATCGTCGAACTGTCCGGCGTCGGCCTGGATGCGCTGACGC
Source organism: Pseudomonas sp. YJ42 (assembly GCF_047225135.1). NCBI lineage: Bacteria > Pseudomonadati > Pseudomonadota > Gammaproteobacteria > Pseudomonadales > Pseudomonadaceae > Pseudomonas > Pseudomonas sp. YJ42. The sequence goes on from NZ_CP178378.1 coordinate 2,776,762, forward strand.
AATGAAGCTGCGCCGCGGGCTGTTGCTGCTGTGCCTGTTGCTGATCAGCCTGTTTCCGCTGATGGCCCAGGCCGCTAACGGCGAAATCACGCTGTTCAACCTGAACGATACGGAGAACGGTCAGGCATTCAGCATAAAGCTGCAGATCCTGATCATCATGACGCTGCTGGGCTTCCTGCCGGCGATGCTGATGATGATGACCTGCTTCACCCGCTTCATCATCGTGTTGGCCATCCTGCGCCAGGCCATCGGCCTGCAACAGAGCCCACCCAACCAGGTCCTGATCGGCATCGCGCTGATCGTTACCCTGCTGGTGATGCGCCCTGTGTGGCAGGAAATTCATAGCGCCGCGTTCGAGCCGTTTCAGAACGACGAGATCAGCCTGGAGCAGGCGCTGGAGGTGTCCAAGACCAGCCTCTCGGCGTTCATGCTGGCGCAGACCAACAAGACCTCGCTGGAGACCATGGTGTCGCTGGCCGGCGAAGAAGTGCCGGAGAATCTCGAAGAACTGGACTTCTCCCTGCTGCTGCCGGCGTTCGTGCTGAGCGAGTTGAAGACGGCCTTTCAGCTCGGCTTCATGATTTTCGTGCCGTTTCTGGTGATCGACCTGGTGGTGGCCAGTGTGCTGATGGCGATGGGCATGATGATGCTGTCGCCAATGATGATTTCGCTGCCGTTCAAGTTGATGGTGTTTGTGTTGGTGGATGGCTGGGCGTTGTTGATGGGGACGCTGACCACCAGTGTTCAGCCGTTTTAGGGGGCGCCGTGATGAGTCATCGTTCCCTCTATGCCTCAGCCGCTGAGCGGTCTATCGCTTTTCGTAGGAGCGAGCTTGCTCGCGATCAGGGGACGATACGGCCATCTTCGTATAGCCCGGCTCCGTCGTCGCTTCGCACCGTAGGTTTCGCCCTGCTGGGCGACTCACTTTTTTCAGTTGCCAAAAAAGTAAGCAAAAACGCTTGCCCCTGCATCCGGGTCTCGCTGCGCTCGACTTCCCTCATTCCATCGCTGCTCCGAGGGTCGCCGCGCAAGGGCCATCCATGGCCCTTCACGGCTCTCGCGGCATCCATGCCGCTCGCCCCTCTGCGCAGCGATTCCATTCGGCCTCCTGAAAGGGGCGTTCGGCGTCGTCTGATGGTTCGTTCGTTAGCAAACAAGCGAAGCGCGCTTGTTTCGCTGTTTACGATCTTTCAGGTAACTCGGACTCGATTCCCCTTCAGGAGGCCGAGCGTAGGTGCTGCGCAGGGGGACGCGAGGCATGGATGCCGCGAGAGCCGTGAAGGGACATGGATGTCCCTTCGCGACGCCCCCCGGAGCAGCACCGGAGGGAGGGCAGTTTTGCGAAGCAAAACCCGGATGCAGGGGTGGCCTTCTTTTTGGTTACTTTTTCTTGGCCACGCAAGAAAAAGTGACTCGCCCAGCAGGGCGAAACCACTGCCTCAGCCAACCCGGCCAACGGCTGTAACCACACGAACCCAGAGCCTAAAAGCTTGGCGGCTAAGGCCGCTCCCACGAAAAGCGAAGGTGCTCCCATGCTAACCCCCGACACCGCCGTCAACATCGTCTCCAACGCCATCCACGTCATCGTGCTGGTGGTCTGCGTGCTGGTGGTGCCGAGCCTGCTCGGCGGCCTGCTGATCAGCATTTTCCAGGCGGCCACCCAGATCAACGAACAAATGCTGAGCTTCCTGCCACGCCTGCTGATCACCCTCGGCATGCTCGTGTTCGCCGGCCACTGGATCCTGCGTACCTTCAGCGACCTATTCATCGAAACCTTCACCCAAGCCGGGCGGCTGGTCGGCTAGCCGTGGGCAACGAACCCATCATGCAGGTCGGTCAATACCTGCAATCTTTGCTGGGCTACTGGTGGCCGTTCTGCCGGATCATGGCCGTGTTCAGCCTGGCGCCGATGTTCAGCCACAAATCGCTCAGCGTGCGGGTTCGCGTGCTGCTGGCGATTGCCCTGACCGTGGTGCTCACCGCCGCGCTTCCAGCCACGGCGCCCATCGACCCGCTATCCATGAAGGGCATTCTCACCGCGTTGGAGCAGATCGCCATGGGCCTGCTGCTGGGCGTGGCGCTGATGCTGGTGTTCACCGTGTTCACCCTGATCGGCGATATCGTCTCGACCCAGCTGGGTCTGTCCATGGCGGTGTTCAACGACCCCATGAACGGAGTGTCGTCGGCCTCGATCATCTATCAGCTGTATTTCATCCTGCTGGCGCTGCTGTTCTTCGCCACTGACGGCCACCTGGTGATCGTCACCATCATCTACCAGAGCTTCATTTTCTGGCCGGTCGGCAGCGGCATTCACTTCGACGGCCTGCAGACCATCGCCCTATCGCTGAGCTGGGTGATTTCCGCCGCGTTGCTGATCGCCCTGCCGATCGTCTTCTGCATGACCCTGGTTCAGTTCTGCTTCGGCCTGCTGAACCGCATCTCGCCGGCGATGAACCTGTTCTCCCTGGGCTTTCCCATGGCGATCATCGCCGGATTGGTATTGATCTTCCTGACGCTCCCCAACCTGTCGGAAGCCTACCTGCACCTGACCCGCGAGCTGCTGGGCAACATCGGCGAGATTCTGCGGAGCGGCCGCAATGTCTGAGCAGAACAGCAGCCAGGAAAAAACCGAAGAGGCCTCCGAGCAGAAACTCAAGAAGAGTCGCGACGATGGCCAAGTCACCCGCTCCAAGGACGTCGCTACCACCGTCTCGCTGCTGGCCACGTTGCTGGTACTCAAATTCAGCTTCGGCTTCTTTTTCGATGGCCTGCAGCAGGCGTTCAGCTACTCGTACATCGACTTTCACAAGAGCGAAATCACCGTCGAAGATCTGCAGCTGATCCTCACCCATAACCTGCTGGTGTTCATCAGCGTGTTGCTGCCGCTGCTGATCACGCCGATTCTGGTCATCGCCTTCGCCCTGGTGCCGGGTGGCTGGGTCTTCGCCTCAAAAAACTTCGCGCCCAAATTCAGCAAGCTCAACCCCATTACCGGCCTGGGAAGGATGGTGGGTGCGCAGAACTGGACCGAGCTCCTCAAGTCGCTGCTCAAGATCACCGCGCTGCTGGGCATCGCCGCCGGCCAGCTGTACTACGCCGCGCCCAAGCTGATCGCCCTGCAGCGCAGCGACATCACCAACGCCATCGGCAGCGCCTTCTCGCTGACCTTCGATCTGGCGATTTCGCTGCTGCTGGTATTCGTGCTGTTCTCGTTCATCGATATCCCGCTGCAGCGCTTCTTCTTTCTGAAAAAGATGCGCATGACCAAGCAGGAGCGCAAGGAAGAGCACAAGAACCAGGAAGGCCGGCCGGAGGTGAAGGCGCGGATCAAGCAGCTGCAGCGCCAGCTGGCCCAACGGCAGATCAGCCGGGTGATCAAGGACGCCGACGTGGTGATCGTCAACCCGACGCATTACGCGGTGGCGCTCAAGTACGACCCGAAGAAAGCCGAAACACCCTTCGTCATCGCCCGTGGTGTCGATGAAACGGCGCTGTACATCCGCAAGCTGGCCCAGGCCAACAACCTGGAGGTGGTCGAACTGCCGCCACTGGCGCGGGCGATTTACTTCAGCACCCAGATCAATCAGCAGATTCCGGCGCCGCTCTACACCGCGGTGGCCCATGTGCTGACCTACATTCTCCAGCTCAAGGCCTGGAAACAGGGCCGGCGGAGCAAGCCGAAGCTGGCCAGCGACATCCACATTCCCGAAGAACTGTTCAACCGAGCCCGAGCATGAGCCTGATTCAGAAACTGACGCCGACCTTCAGCAGCGGAAGGATTGGGATCCCGCTGATCATCCTGTCGATTCTGGCGATGATCATTCTGCCGCTGCCGCCGCAGCTGCTGGACGTGCTGTTCACCTTCAACATCGCCATGTCGATTCTGGTGTTGCTGGTCAGCGTGTCGTCGAAAAGTCCGCTGGATTTCTCACTGTTCCCGACGGTAATCCTGATCACCACGCTAATGCGCCTGACGCTCAACGTCGCCTCCACACGGGTGGTGCTGCTCGAAGGTCATACTGGCACGGGCGCCGCGGGCAAGGTGATCGAAGCCTTCGGTGAGGTGGTGATCGGCGGCAACTTCATCGTCGGCCTGGTGGTGTTCATCATCCTGATGATCATCAACTTCATCGTGATCACCAAGGGCGGTGAGCGGATCTCGGAAGTAACCGCGCGCTTCACCCTGGACGCCCTGCCCGGCAAGCAGATGGCCATCGACGCTGACCTCAACGCGGGCCTGGTGAACAACGAAGAAGCCAAGGCACGGCGCCAGGAAGTGGCCAAGGAAGCCGACTTCTACGGCGCGATGGACGGCGCCTCGAAGTTCGTTCGCGGCGACGCCATCGCCGGCATCCTGATCCTCTTGATCAACCTCTTCGGGGGCTTTGCCATCGGCGTGTTCGTCCATGACCTGGCAGCCGGCGAAGCCTTCAAGCAGTACGCACTGCTCACCATCGGTGACGGCCTGGTCGCGCAGATTCCGGCGCTGCTGCTGTCCACCGCGGCGGCGATCATCGTCACGCGGATCAACGAATCCAGCGACATCACCAGCCAGGTTCAGCGCCAGCTGCTGGCCAACCCGGCCTCGCTGTACACCGTGGCTGGCATCCTCTTCGTGCTCGGCCTGGTACCGGGCATGCCGCACCTGGCATTCATCGGCTTCGCCGCGCTGATTGGCTTCATCGGCTGGCGGGTATCACTGCATGAGCCACCGGCCGCTGGCGCCGATCTCAAGGAAATCCAGGCCATCGGGCAGGCGATGGACAAGGAAAAGGCCCAATCGCTAGCCTGGGAAGACATCCCGCTGGTCGAGCGGCTGTCCATTTCGCTGGGCTACAAGCTGGTCGGGCTGGTCAACGAAGCCTCCGGGGCGCCATTGCCGGCGCGGGTGCGCGGCGTGCGCCAAACGTTGTCCGAGCATCTGGGCTTTCTGCTGCCGGAAGTGCAGATCCGCGACAGCTTGCGGCTCAAAGCCTCGCAATACGACATCTACATCAACGGCGAGAAGATCGACGGCGCTGAGCTGCATGCCGACCGCCTGATGGCGATCCCCTCGCCGGAACTGTACGGCGAGATCGACGGCATCCTCGGCACCGACCCGGCCTACCGCATGCAGGTGGTGTGGATTCAGCCATCGGACAAATCACGCGCGCTGAATCTCGGCTATCAGGTGATCGACTGCGCCAGCGTGGTCGCCACGCACCTGAACAAGGTGGTGCGCGAGCATCTGCCGGACCTGTTCAAGCATGACGATGTCGAGCACCTGATGCAGCGCCTGACCCTACAGGCACCGAAGCTCGCTGAAAGCCTCAAGGCGGCACTGACCTATACCCAGCAGATGCGCGTCTACCGCCAGTTGTTGCAGGAAGAGGTGCCACTGCGTGACATCGAGACCATCGCCAGTACCCTGCTCGAATGCAGCGAAACCACCAAGGACCCAGTGCTGCTGGCTGCCGACGTGCGCTACGCGCTGCGCCGCAGCATCGTTTCGATGATCGCCGGTGACCGTCGCGAACTGGCGGTGTTCGTGCTGGAAAACGCGCTGGAAAACACGCTGCTCAATGCCCTGGCGATTGCCCAGCAGGCCGGCCAGGTGAGCCTGGACAACATTCCGGTGGAGCCGAGCCTGCTCAACCAGCTGCAGAACAGTATGCCGGTGGTGAAGGAGAAGCTGCGCAAGGATGGCCACCCACCGATCCTCACCGTGATGCCGCAGCTGCGTCCACTGCTTTCGCGCTACGCACGGGTCTTCAGCCCGGGCCTGCACGTGCTGTCGCAGAACGAGATACCCGATCGCGTCGGGGTGAACATTCTCGGCACGCTCGGTTGAGCCACTCGCCCGATCGCGTCGGGCGCGACCGAGCGATGACCGGCGTGATTAGAGCGTATTGGCCAGAAACATCAACGACCGCCCGTGCGCCAGCGCGGCGGCGGTCTGGTTGTACATCGGCCGTTCCCAACAGTTGAAACCATGATCGACACCGGCATAGGTTTCGATCTGCGCCGATTTGCCAGCCATCGCCTGACGCACCGCGGCTACCGCATCGGCGGGGATGTAATGGTCCTTTTCAGCGAAGTGGAACAGTGTCGGGCAACGGATCTTCTCGGCCTGGGCCAGCCGGTTTTCAATACCGCCGGGGTAATAGCAGATCGCGGCGTCGACCCCGGCATTCGCGGCACAGAGAAACGACAGCAAGCCGCCCATGCAGTAGCCGATCGACGCCACTTCGCCGCTGCATTCGTCGCGCTGGCGCAGCGTTTCGACGCTGCGCCGCAGGTCGTCGATGGCCAAGTCGAAATCGAGTTGCTTCATCAGCTCGAACGCACGCTTCCAGTCCTGGTCGGTGTAGCCCAACTGGATGCCTGGCTGACTGCGCCAGAACAGGTCCGGCGCCAGCACCACGTAGCCATCGCGTGCGTACTGGTCGGCCACGGCCTGGATATGAGCGTTGACGCCGAAGATTTCCTGAATCAGCAGCAGCCCAGGCCCGGCGCCGGTAGGGGGAAGGGACAGGTAGCCCTTGAAGGTTCCGTCCTGAGCGGGAATATCGATCCATTGTGAAGCCATGTCCGTCTCCTCTCGCGTGCGGTGGGTTGAAGACCACGGTTACCGGCCACAGCAAAGAGGCCGCCGCAAGGAGTTGCGACAGAAGCTGCCAATCAGAGTTCGTTACGATCCGGCATTGAGCAGGCCGCTCGTCAGCGCCGCCGGGGCAGCAGCTGGGCGACCATCTGCACGAATGGCGGACAGGGCCGGTCGAGGGCAAAACCCATTTCGAACGAATCGCGACGCGAGTCCTTGCGCACCCACTGGCAGATCACCACCACCTCGACCTCGCGCAAACGCTCGCCGTGATCCGGTACGTGCAGGCACATCTCGTAGCAGCCACCGATGGACAGCGGCTGTCTGGCGACCAACCGAAGGCCGGCGATGGACAGATCGCCGACATAGCCCATGGGCTCGCCGCTGAGACGGTTGGTCACCTGGATACGGCTGAGATGGCGGAAGGTAAGGCGGCTATGTTGTCGCATGGCGAGGCTCTGCAGTCCTTTGTTCGACCGCAGCCCGTGACCGAGAGCGTCGTCCCGGCCGCAGCGGCGGTGTGCTTAAAGGCAGCAGGCGACCCGAACGCGCCGGAAATTAAGGCGCGCTGGAAATATTTCCCGGCCGGCCGAGCGACCCCGCGCCGCGCAAGACGGCTAGCGCTCGGGGTTATGCGGCTTGCGACGCTTCAATGCGTCCTCTTCGCTGACCTCGTCCGCCATGCTCGGCGGGACGTTGTAGGCACCGCCCGGCACATCGTCGCGATCGCCGCCGGCCACTTCGCCGTTGCGCGGACTGCGCGCCTGATCACCGCGCTTTTCGTTACGGTCTTCGAGAGGATCGGGATTTTCCTTGCCGCGTTCGGATGGGTTCATGGGACCTCCGTCTGATTGATCGTCGGACACGCTCGGTGCCTCCGTAATTAGGAAGACGATCGGCACCGGAAGTTGCACCGTGACCGCCCGGCAGGACGACCGGCCATTCGGCAGACTTGCTGAACTTATCCCGCTGGGCAGCGGCCAAAAAACCATCTGGGGTCTTCCCCAACTGCCGCCGTGTGAAGCTATGCAATTGACTCGAAGCCTGCCCGTAGACGCTATCCCTGTTGCCCCCGAAACGGCGACGCCGTCCAAGACGCTTTATTTCGCCCTGCTCGACGCGCCCGACAACGACAGCGTCCGTGCCAACGCCGCGCAATACCTCAACGCCCAGCTGGATGCCGCGGCCTCCCTGCCCTGCGACTTGCCACCAGACCCGGCGGGGCTGGGCGAATGGCTGGAGAGCCATACGGCAAAAATCGGCGGCCAGTACCAGACTTATCTTGACGATCGTCGCGCCGGTGCACCGCGCCGGTACTTCTCCAGCAAGGCCCATGCGCTACATTTTCTGCGGGGCGTGGCACCGACCAAACTGGTCGACGGCGCCTGGCTCTACGGCCTGCTGCAGCGCTGGGACGATGCGCGATTCACGGCGCTGATCCAGACCTATCTCGAGGAGCTCGGCGAAGGGCTGCCGGAAAAGAACCATGTCGTGCTCTATCGCAAGCTGCTCGCCAGCCAGGGCTGCGACGATTGGCAGAACCTCGGCGACGACAACTTCGTCCAGGGCGCGATTCAACTGGCGCTGGCCGAGCACGCCGAACAGTTTCTGCCCGAAGTGATCGGCTTCAATCTGGGCTACGAGCAGCTGCCGCTGCATCTGCTGATCAGTTCCTACGAGCTCACCGAACTGGGCATCGACCCCTACTATTTCACCCTGCACGTGACGGTCGACAACGCCGACAACGGGCATGCGAAGAAGGCCATTCAGGGTCTGCTGGCCGCCTGGCCGCAGGTTGGCGACAGTCAGGAATTCTATCGCCGGGTCGTCAACGGCTATCGCCTCAACGACCTGGGCGCCAGCACGCTCTCGGTGATCGGCGGATTCGATCCCGAACAGGAGGTGCGGCGCGTGCTGGAAAAGAAGGCCGGCGTCGGACAGTTCGTGCATTCGGATTACTGCCGCTTCGATGGCTACACGGTGAACCAGTGGCTGGCCGAGCCGGAGCGGATTCCGCAGTTCCTCGACACCCTGCAGCGTCGCGGTTGGATCAAGCGCCACGAAGATCCGCAGAACAGCCGCTTCTGGCAGATGATCACCGGCGAACAGGCGCCGATGTTCGGCGTATTCAGCGCCCATGAACAGCAATTGCTCCATGACTGGATCGCCGGCGACTGGCTGGCGGAGCAGACTCCGACCCAAGGCAAACCGCATCCGTCACTGGCACAGCGCCAGGGTCAGTTCGGCGGCCGTCGGCGCGTCACCAGCGAGCGGCCGGCCAAGCCTGCGCTGGTGCACGATCAACGGCAGGCGGTCAGCGACTTCGATCAGGAGGCTCAGTTGCTGGAACAGCAAGTGGCGCAGCTGCCAACGCGCGAGGCGCGCATGCGCCATCTGCTGCCCTTGCTGGCCCCCTCCCGCCACCACAGTGCTGCCGGGCTGCTGGCCACCCGACTTTTCACCGGACTTTTCAACTGAAGGCGAAACCTCGCCAGGGAATCACATGATCTTGGAAAACGCACGGGACCGCGCGCTGCTGCACCTGGCTCAGGCGCTGCGTGAGCGCGGCTATCATTTCATCACCCCTACCCCGCTGACCCACGAGCGGGTCAATCAACGCATCGAGAATGCCCTGGCCAAGGACCTGACCGGGGTGTTCGGCTGGACCCGGCCGTTCCAGCACGAGCTGCTGCCACCGGCGCTGTTCAGCCTGATGGACCAGGCCGGCGTGCTAGAACCCTGCGGCTCGCGCTGGCGCAGCCGGGTGCGCCTGTCGAGTCTCGACGGTCAGCTGTTCGTGCATTCGGCGCACCCCACCGATGCGCCGGACGCGGTGTTTTTTGGACCGGACACCTACCGTTTCGCCAACGCCATCCTGGCGCACCTGAACAACCACAAAGGCAGCATCAGCCGCGCGGTGGACATCGGTTGCGGCTCTGGCGCCGGTGCCATTCTCACCGCGCTGGCGCGGCCGCAGGCCGAGGTGGTGGCGGTGGACATCAACCCCGAAGCTTTGCGCCTGACCCGGGTCAACGCGACGCTGGCCGGGGCTGACAACCTGACGGCTCGGCATAGCGACCTGCTCAGCGACGTCGAAGGCGAGTTCGATCTGATCCTGGCCAACCCGCCTTATCTGGTCGACCCGAAAGAACGGGCCTATCGTCACGGTGGCGGTCCGTTGGGCGCGGGCCTGTCACTGGCGATTTTCGATAGTGCCCTGGAGCGCCTCGCGCCCCGCGGTACTTTGCTGCTCTATACCGGCGTGGCGATGCCGGGCAGCCAGGACCCCTTCCTCAACGAAATCCGCCAACGTCTGGAAGGGCGCGGGTTGCAGTGGAACTACCGGGAAGTCGACCCGGATGTGTTCGGTGAAGAGCTGCTCGATGGCGCCTATACCGAGTGCGAGCGGATCGCCGCGGTCGTGCTGGAAGTGACTCGGCCGGCTGATTGAGCCGGCGTGCGGCGCCTTGCCAGTCACCGAGTGGAAAAATGCTTCGCGATTCCACGCTATGCCGGCAACAGAACCAGACACGCTGACAAGGTCAGCAGCGAGCCCAACGTGGAATACAGCACCACGCGCGAGACCCGCGAGGCCTCGCGGCCATAGAACTCGGCGAGCATGTAGGGCCCGGTACCAGTGGGCAGCGCGCTCAGCAGCAGCGCCGAGTAGGCCCAAAGCGTCGGCAGTTGGAAAACCTGGAACGCCAGATACCAAGTGATCAGCGGTTGTACCACCAGTTTCAATGCCACCAGCGGCCAGACGCCCGCGACCTTGCCGCCGGGCTGCGGTTGGGCGAGAAACAGTCCCAGCGACACCAGCGCGCACGGCGCCGCCGCCGCACCGAGCAATTTCAGCAGTGTCGCCAGGGGCACCGGCAGATCCATTCCGCTCGCAGCCCATGCGCCTCCGAGCAACGGCGCCACCACCAAGGGGTTGCGCAATAGCGCGCCGCTAACCTTGCCCAGCGTGCGGCTGAAACCCTGGCCGGCATGCAACCCGGTTTCCACGCAGGCCAGTGCGATAGCGAACAACACGCAGACGACGATGATCGACGCCACCATCGCCGGCTGCAGCGCTTCGTCGCCCAGCACCAGCATGCACAGCGGAATGCCGATATAGCCGGTATTGGCATAGGAAGCGCCCAACGCATCGAGACTGGCGTCGGCCAAGGGTTGTTTCTGCAACAACCGATAGCCAAGCGTGAAGCCGAACACGCCAAGACAGCCCACCGAGAACGCCGTGATAAAGCCCGGCTGCCAGAGCTGCTCCCAAGTTGAATTGGCGACCACGCTAAACAGCAGAGCGGGGAGCCCTAGCCAGACCACGAAACGGTTGAGCTCGGAGGCGCCCGTCGGACCCATGCGACCGGTGCGGCGGCACAGGTATCCCAGGAAAATCAGGGCGAAGACAGGAAGGACGACGTTGACGACGGCGGACATGGATTCTCATCGGGTGACGACCGCCAGGGGTAGCGGTACGGGGGCGGGCTGCAGACCTTAGCAAAAAATTGCTTATCGCATTGTTCGGGGCGAGTTGCTTTTTCAGTGCTAAAAACTAAGCAAAAACGCCTGCGTCTGCACATTGCGCTTTGTGGGAGCGGTCTTGACCGCGAAGCTTTTGGACTTTGACTTCCGAGCCCAGGGCCCGATGGCGGAGCTGGCTGGGGCACTGGTTTCGCCCTGCTGGGCGAAACCAGGCCATCAAGCGACTCGGACACAGGCCCGCAACACCCGTCGACCAGCAGCAGCGCTTCGCGCCCTGCCCCCCTAATGCACCATCGTCGAGGGCCTATACCCATTCGGCTCCGCCCGCGCCGCGGCAAACTCCGCCTCGACGCGCCCACGCATGGCGTCCGGCGACTGGGGAAAACCGCTGCGGTCGCTGTAATCCCATTCGACAACGGGCTCACTTTCGCTGGCCAAACCACGCGCGCAGGACACATCCAGCGCGGTGATGCCGGCCACAGCACCGGCGGCGATGGCTGCGTTGACCTGCTCGGTGCCGTTCTCGATGCTCAAGCCCAGACCGACTAGATCCAGCGCATCACCGCCGATGCGGCCGTAGATCCAGGGCTTGGGATCGTCGGCGAGCAGCAGGCCGACGCCGTTGGCGATTTCTCTCGCACCACAGGCACGGATCAGCCCCTCGTTGCCGGGCACGCCGAGAAAGCGTGCCAGCTTGCCGGGCATCAGCACTTCGGCCAGACCCAGCCCGATACTGAACCAGCCGAGGCCACGGGCCAGCGTGCGGGCGGAATGGTTGGTATGGGTGACACGATGTGGAACGCTCATGAATCAGTCCCTCCTCGGGGCTTGGAGAAGCAGCCGACCACGTCCCGCTAGCGAGACGCGAGGCCCGGCCCTTAGGGTTTGAGAACCACTTTGATACAGCCGTCATGCTTGTCGCGGAAGGTCTTGTACATCTCTGGCCCCTGCTCGAGGCTGACGCTGTGGGTGATAACGAAGCTCGGGTCGATCTGGCCCTCCTGGATGCGCCTGAGCAGGTCGTCGGTCCAGCGGTTGACGTGGGTCTGGCCCATGCGGAAGGTCAGACCCTTGTTCATCGCGGCACCGAACGGGATCTTGTCGATCAGCCCGCCGTAGACGCCGGGAATCGAGATGATCCCGGCCGGGCGGCAGACGTAGATCATTTCCCGCAGCACGTGCGGCCGGTCGCTCTCGAGCATCAGCGCCTGCTTGGCGCGGTCGTACATCGAATCGATCGAACGCGCCGCGTGCGCCTCCATGCCCACCGAGTCGATGCACTTCTCCGGGCCCTTGCCGCGGGTCAGCTCTTTGAGCCGCTCGAGCACGCTTTCTTCGTCGAAGTTGATGGTGATAGCGCCACCGGCGCGAGCCATGGACAGCCGCTCGGGCACGTTGTCGATGCAGATGACCTGCTCGGCGCCCATCATGACCGCGCTGCGGATGGCGAACTGGCCGACCGGGCCGGCGCCCCAGACGGCTACGGTGTCGGTGGGCTGAATGTCACATTGGGCGGCCGCCTGCCAGCCGGTGGGCAGGATGTCACCAAGGAACAGCACCTGCTCGTCAGTCATCCCGTCGGGAATCACCACCGGGCCGACGTCAGCGTAGGGCACTCGCACGTATTCGGCCTGGCCGCCCGCGTAACCGCCGGTGAGATGGGTATAGCCGTAGAGCCCGGCGGTGGTGTGACCGAAGACCTTGTCGGCCACATCCTTGTTGCGGTTGGTGCGCTCACAGACGGAAAAATTGCCGCGCCGGCACTGGTCGCATTCACCGCAGACGATGGTGAAGGGCACCACCACGCGGTCGCCGACCTTGAGCTTCTTGTTCGCCGAGCCAACCTCCATCACCTCGCCCATGAACTCGTGGCCCATGATGTCGCCGTGCTGCATGCCGGGCATGAAGCCGTCGTACAGATGCAGGTCTGAGCCGCAGATGGCGCAGGAACTGACCTTGATGATGGCGTCGCGCGGATCCTCGATGGCGGGGTCCGGGACGTGGTTGTCGCAGCGAATGTCGTGCTTGCCATGCCAGCGAAGAGCTCTCATGGAAAAATCTCCTGGTTCGGTGTTCGGAAACGCCGCCGTGGTGGTTCTTCCTGATCGATCGCCGCTTGGGCGGCAGCTGCTCCTGTCCCGATTGCTGCCATGCGGCAGGCTACGGCGCGCGTGCTATCAGATTTTTAGTAAGCGCGGCTGCGGCAGAGTTGCCGGAATATGGCCGTGACGGCGTAGTCACCGACGGACTGTCGTCACGCGACGCTTCGCACGCTTGTGCTCGGCGCGCGAAAGGGTCGGCTCGACGGGGTGCGTAGGCGGCGCGAGCCGCTGTAGCGGCTGCAGCCGTGTGGATCAGTTTTTGCCGGGCCGGATGGAAGCGTAGCCGTTGCGATAGCTCGAATATTGCGGCACCCAGCCCAACGCGCGGGCACGAGCATTGCTGCAACGCTTGCTACCGGCGCGACGCGTCATCGCCTGCTCGGCCCAATGGGTGACCCCGAGTCGCTCGCGCAGCCAGTCGATGACTTCGTGCAGCGGCGCCGGATCATCATCGACCCCAAGATAGCAATCTTCCAGGTCGCCGCCGTTCAGATCGGTCTGCAGCAGGCAGGCCAGCAGCGCCGCGGCGTCGTCACGGTGCACGCGGTTGCTGTACTGCGGTGGCTCGCGGTCGACCCGCAGCCCGGCACGGACCTGATTCTGCATCCAGGGACGAGCGGGATCGTAAAGCCCGGCCATGCGCACTCGGGTCGCCGGAATGCCACAATCCAGTGCCAGCCGCTCGGCTTCGAGCATGACCTGGCCGGTATAACCGGCGGGCTCGGTGGGAGAGGTTTCATCGATCCATTCACCGCTGCTCTGGGCATAGACGCCGGTGCTGGAGACAAAGAACAGCCGTTTGGGTCGCTGGCCGCGCTGCTGCAGCCAGCCGAGCACATTACGCAAGCCGTCGACATAGGCGGCCCGGTATCCCGCCTCGTCATGCTGGCTGGCCGATGCGGCGTACACCAGATAGTCCAGCGTACCGTTGGGCCAGCTGCGCGGTACCGCGCTGGCCGACAGATCGCCCTTGACCGGCAGGATCGGCACCGGCAGGCCGGCTGCCTGGCGGCGCAGGCCATAGACCGTCCAGCCCGCTCGGCTCAGCTGCAATCCGAGGCGGATACCGACATCGCCGCAGCCGGCGATCATTACAGAAGGACGAATAGCCATGGCGGTTGCTCCGTAACCGTTGCGGACCACTTGATCGGCCCGCCTTGCAGAAGTGTACCGCTGCCACATGAAATTTGCCGCTGATCAGCCAACGATGAACGGGTCGGGCATAGTTGGTTCGAACCCGAGCAAAGGCTATGCTAGCCAGCACTCTGATGGAAACTCGCTATGACACTGACCGAACTGCGCTACATCGTCACGCTTGCCCAGGAACAGCATTTTGGCCGCGCCGCCGAACGGTGCCATGTCAGCCAGCCCACGCTTTCGGTGGGGGTCAAGAAGCTCGAGGACGAGCTCGGCGTGCTGATCTTCGAGCGGACCAAGAGCGCGGTGCGGCTGACCCCGGTCGGTGAAGGCATCGTCACTCAGGCGCAGAAGGTACTCGAGCAGGCACAGAGCATCCGCGAGCTGGCCCAGGCCGGCAAGAATCAGCTGGCGGCGCCGCTCAAGGTCGGCGCTATCTACACCGTCGGTCCTTACATGTTCCCGCATCTGATCCCGCAGCTGCATCGCGTGGCGCCGGACATGCCGCTGTACATCGAAGAAAACTTCACCCACATCCTGCGCGACAAGCTGCGCACTGGCGAGCTGGACGCGATCATCATCGCGTTGCCATTCCAGGAAGCCGACGTGCTGACGCTGCCGCTGTATGACGAGCCCTTCTACGTGCTGATGCCGGCCAACCACCCATGGTCGAAGAAGGAAACCATCGACGCCGAGATGCTCAACGACAAGAGTCTGCTGCTACTCGGCGAAGGCCACTGCTTCCGCGATCAGGTGCTCGAAGCCTGCCCGACCGCCCGCAAGGGCGAGGCGCCGAGCCATACCACCGTGGAGTCCTCGTCGCTGGAAACCATCCGTCACATGGTCGCCTCCGGCCTCGGCGTGTCGATCCTGCCGTTGTCGGCGGTCGACAGCCATCACTACTCCCCCGGCGTGCTGGACATCCGTCCGATGACAGCGCCGGTGCCGTTCCGTACCGTGGCGATTGCCTGGCGCGCCAGCTTCCCGCGGCCGAAGGCCATCGAGGTACTGGCCGACTCCATTCGCCTGTGCTCGGTCGCCAAGCCGCCGGCCGCGAACGCCTGACCCATGAGCGAGCTCGCGGCCGTCCCGGTCACCGCACTCAAGGGCGTCGGCGCGGCATTGGCCGAAAAGCTCGCCAAGGTCGGTCTGGAAACCTTGCAGGATCTGCTGTTCCACCTGCCGCTGCGTTACCAGGACCGCACCCGTATCGTCCCGATCGGTGCGTTGCGGCCCGGCCAGGATGCGGTGGTCGAAGGCACGGTCACCGGTGCCGATGTAGTCATGGGTCGGCGGCGCAGCCTGCTGGTGCGCCTGCATGACGGCAGCGGCAGCCTCAGCCTGCGCTTCTATCATTTCAGCCAGGCTCAGAAGGAAGGTCTCAAACGCGGCACCCAGCTGCGCTGTTACGGCGAAGCCCGTCCCGGCGCCTCGGGCCTGGAAATCTATCACCCGGAATATCGCGCGCTCAGCGACAGCGAAGCGGTCGCTGTGGAGCAGACGCTTACACCCATCTATCCGACCACCGAGGGCCTGACCCAGCAGCGTCTCCGTCAGCTCACGCAGCAAGCACTGGCGCGGCTCGGCCCGCACAGCCTGCCCGACTGGCTGCCAGACGAACTCGCGCGTGACTATCGGCTGGCGCCCCTGGACGAAGCCATCCGCTACCTGCACCGGCCGCCGCCGGACGCCGATCTCGAAGAACTCGCCGAGGGCCGTCACTGGGCCCAGCATCGCCTGGCCTTCGAAGAACTGCTGACCCATCAGCTTTCGATGCAGCGTCTGCGTGAAAGCAGCCGCGCCCAGCACGCACCGCCACTGCCAGTGGCGCTTGAGCTGCCTAAGCGTTACCTGCGAAACCTCGGTTTCCAGCCCACCGGCGCCCAACAACGCGTGGGTGCCGAAATCGCCTATGACCTCGCCCAGGACGAACCGATGCTGCGCCTGGTACAGGGCGATGTCGGCGCCGGCAAGACGGTAGTCGCCGCATTGGCTGCCCTACAGGCACTGGAGGCCGGCTATCAGGTGGCGCTGATGGCGCCGACCGAGATTCTCGCCGAGCAGCATTTCATCACCTTTTGCAAATGGCTCGAACCACTGGGAATCGAGGTCGCCTGGCTGGCCGGCAAGCTCAAGGGCAAGGCGCGCACCGCGGCGCTGGATCGCATTGCCACGGGCTGCCCGATGGTGGTCGGCACCCACGCGCTGTTCCAGGACGAAGTGCAGTTCAAGCGTCTCGCCCTGGTGATCATCGACGAACAGCACCGCTTCGGCGTGCAACAGCGGCTGGCGCTGCGGCGCAAGGGCGTCGACGGCCGGCTCTGCCCGCACCAGCTGATCATGACGGCCACGCCGATCCCGCGGACGCTGGCGATGAGCGCCTACGCCGATCTGGACACCTCGATCCTCGACGAATTGCCGCCCGGTCGCACCCCGGTGAACACCGTGCTGGTGGCCGATAGCCGCCGCCTGGAAGTCATCGAGCGCGTGCGCTCGGCTTGCAACGAAGGCCGTCAGGCCTACTGGGTCTGCACCCTGATCGAGGAGTCCGAAGAGTTGACCTGCCAGGCCGCGGAAACCACCTTCGAAGATCTCTCGGCAGCGCTCGGCGGGCTCAACGTCGGGCTGATCCACGGCCGCATGAAGCCGGCCGAGAAAGCCGCGGTGATGGCTGAATTCAAGGAAGGGCGGCTGCAGCTGCTGGTGGCGACCACGGTGATCGAGGTGGGTGTCGACGTGCCCAACGCCAGCCTGATGATCATCGAGAACCCCGAACGCCTCGGGCTCGCGCAGCTACATCAGCTGCGCGGCCGGGTCGGTCGTGGTAGTGCCGCCAGCCATTGCGTACTGCTCTATCACCCGCCACTTTCGCAGATCGGTCGCGAACGGCTGGGAATCATGCGTGAAACCTGCGATGGCTTCATCATCGCGGAAAAGGATCTGGAACTGCGCGGCCCCGGGGAAATGCTCGGCACGCGGCAGACCGGTCTGCTGCAGTTCAAGGTCGCCGATCTGATGCGCGATGCCGATCTGCTGCCCGCCGTACGCGACGCAGCCCAAGCCTTACTGGCACACTGGCCCCAGCATGTCAGTCCTTTGCTGGAGCGCTGGCTGCGCCATGGCCAGCAATATGGCCAGGTCTGACGCTCGTCGGTAAATCCAAACCGCACTAATCATGAGGCTATACTGCGCCGCATGGGAATAAGACGGATCACTTGCTCATGAACTCGGCTGTCGACACAACAAAAGAAATCACGCTCGCGCCAATGATTGTCCAGCTGTTGGACAAGCTGGCACTGCCTTATCGCATCTGCGAGGACCACTCGGATCTGGACCCCGCCCGTCGCGTACAGGCGGTTCTGGTCGACGACGCCATCGGTGCGCTGTTGGTACTGTACCCCCGCGATCATCTACTCGATCTGCCCTCCCTGGTTGAATTGACCGGACGTCAGCTGGTGGCCGTCAAGCCCGATCGACTCATGCGCATGCTGGCCAAGCACGACCTGAAGGTACTGCCCGGCCTGCCGCCGCTGACCAGTTCGCCATGCCTATATGAAGAACGGCTGCTACAGCAACCGGAGCTGCTGGTCGAATCCGGCCAGCCGGGTCTGCTCCTGGCCCTGTCCAGCAATGACTTCAAGACGCTGCTCAGCAAGGCCAGCGCTGGCCGGTTCGCGGCGCCGCTGAGCCAGATCAAGCCCAACCTCGACCGTCCCGAAGAGGACCGCGCCGAAATTAGCCAAGCCGTGCAGAGCTTTACCGCACGACGGATTCAGAAGCGTCTGGAAGAAACCATCGAGATTCCACCGTTGGCACAGACGGCGCAGAAAATCATTAAGTTGCGCGTCGACCCGGACGCCACGGTGGATGACATCACCGGTGTGGTCGAGACCGATCCGGCGCTGGCCGCGCAGGTGGTCAGCTGGGCCGCTTCGCCGTACTACGCGGCCCCGGGCAAGATTCGCTCGGTGGAGGATGCCATCGTGCGGGTGCTCGGTTTCGATCTGGTGATCAACCTGGCGCTGGGTCTGGCGCTGGGTAAAACCCTGAGTCTGCCCAATGATCAACCGCAACAGGCAACGCCGTACTGGCAGCAGTCGATCTACACCGCGGCGGTGATCGAGGGCTTGAATCGGGCCATTCCACGCACCCAGCGCCCGGAGGCGGGGATCAGCTACCTGGCCGGTCTGCTACATAATTTTGGCTATCTGGTGCTCGCACACGTCTTTCCACCTCACTTCTCGCTGATCTGCCGGCACCTGGAGGTCAATCCGCATCTCAGCCACAGCGTGATCGAGCAGCACTTGCTGGGCATCACTCGCGAACAGATCGGCGCCTGGCTGATGCGCTACTGGGGCATGCCGGACGAGCTCTCCACGGCGTTGCGCTTCCAGCATGACCCCAACTATCAGGGCGAGCATGCCAGTCACGCCAATCTGGTCTGCCTCGCGGTACATCTGCTGCGCAATCGTGGCATCGGCTCCGGCCCTTACAGCGAAATCCCGCAGACACTGTTCGATCACCTCGGACTGAGCCGCGAGAAAGCCAACGACGTGGTAAACAAGGTGCTCGAGGCCGAAGCCGCGTTACGTGCCTTGGCGACGCAGGTCCAGTCGCCACACTGAAGGCTGGGCGGTGCCTACGGAACCGACCGAGCCCGCCCAAGCACTGCACGACAATCTAGCCGCCCGCGCGGAAACTCACCCGCGCATCCACCAACCCCTCGCCGACCTGACTGATGCTGACCTCGGCGAGGCTCGCACCCGCCGCCTGCAACTCATCGAACCAGCGCAACAAGGTGCCATAGGACGCTCCGGGCAAGGTCACCTGCAAGCTGCCGTCATTGCCGATATCGAAGCTTTCGAGGGTCAGACCGCTTTGCTGCGCGCTCTGCGTCACTAACCCCTGCAACTGTTCAGGTGCCAGCGAAACCGGTTTGCTGCGAGACATCTGCCGGGCCAGTTCGGTGTTCTGTTCCAGGTAGGCGTGCAACTCGCGTGTCTGCTGAAAGTACGCCTGGGCGTCACGCACGCGCTGCTGCGCCGGTTGCCAGAGCAGCAGATAGAACAGCACCACCGCCAGGAATGCCCCGAGCAGGGTCAGCGACAGGCGCTCGCGGGGCTGCAGTCGCTGCCAGCGTATCCACAGCGGGGATTCGGCCAGGCGCACGCGCATCTGTTGTTTCAGGTTCATCCTCGGCCTCCAATCACCACTCGCGCGCTGACGGCGTCGCCGTCACGGCTGGCCGAGCCCAGCTGCACGCTTTCGCCGGTCTCGCCCAGGCGCTGACGCAGCTGTTCCAGCGCCGCGAAGTCGCTGGCGCGAACCTGCAGGGCGAGGTCGCCGCGGGCCTGGTTGTAGTCCAGCTGACTGATCGTCACCGGAAAGCCTTCGGCCATCGCCTGCGCCACTTCGTCCAGCAACCGCATGAAGCCCGTTGAGGTACCAGCGCTCTGGCCGATGTGTTCGTCGAACTGCGCACGCAGGTTGACGATGCGCCGGTCCTCCGGAAACAGCTCGCTGTACAGCGCGCGGCTGGCTTCGGCGTAACGCTCCGCCTGCCGTTCCAATGTCCAGGCCTGGACCAGATTGAAGATCAGTTGCACCGCCAGCACCAACGCGAGCACCAGCAGCACTGGCTTCCACTGCCCCAGCCCGCTGCCGGCGGCCTGCACGGCGAAGTCACCCTGAGCCAGGTTCAGCGCGCCAGCGCGTCCCGATGCAAGGAAGCGATAGGGATCGTCCAATTGCTGGTAATCATCGAGCGATTCGGGCGGCTCGTTGAAGGTGCCATGGCCATGACGAGGTATCGGACACTGTGCGACCAAGTGCGGCCACTGACTGCTATCGAAGGCGAGCCGAGCTTCCGGAACGCCTCCCAGCAGCGCGCGCCCATCGATGAACAGCAGCTGGGTGCCGTCACGGGGCAGAAGGTCGGCATCGACGTGAATGGCAACGACTGTCAGCCCCAGCGCCTGCAAATCCTCCAGCCAATCGGCCAGCAGCTGTCGACGGATCGCGATGACCCGCCGCCGGCCGTCTTCCAGCGCATCGCCGTGGGTCAGATGCAGATCATCGACGTTCTCGGCCAGCAGCTCTTCGACGGCATAGGCCAGAGCCTGGTTGATCCAGCGCGCCTTACGCGTCGGCAGGTTGACTGCGAAGGCGCTGCAGACCTCGGCCGGCAGCACCAGCGTCACCGCGACCGGTGCCTGCTCGGCACAGCTGGCCAACGGCATCCAGCCACCTTCGCCCTCGCCCGGCAGCCAGTAGACTTGAGCGTCCGCGTCAAGCCGGGGGCCGCAATCGGCAGGCAGAAACAGGCAGTCCATCGGCTATCGTTCTCCATTGTTAGTTGGACGGAGCAGCCGTGGCGGTTGCCCCAGATTTCGCTGGAGGACACGGATTTCGCCGTCGTCCTCACGTCGCAGCCGGCTCACCAATGCCAACCGGCGGTCAGCCAGACGCACCTCGCTGGTGGCCTGAAAGAACTGGCTCGTCACCGCGACGCTGGTGCTTTCCAATTTGACACCGCCAAGCGCCGGTTGCGCCATGAAGCTCGCGACATCGCGAAAGCCACCGGCTTGACGCGCCTGCACCAGCGCTTCGGCGGCGCTCGGGCTGAGGCTGTCGGCAAGACTCGACAGCACCATGGCGCTGGCCGTGTTGACGTTCAACGGGGTATCCGCCGGCAGTGCGCTGACATAGGGCGCCAAGCGCTGGAAGTCCTCATCGCGCATGTCGAGCAGCAAGCGCAGCTCGGAGATATCTTCGAGACGCCGTCCCGCGGTGCGGTAGGGCGGATCGAGCAGCAGATAGGCATTGTCTTCGGCGCCCAACTCGCCACTGGGCTGCTGATCGCTGTCCAGCCAATCGAGCAGGCGCTCGGCGTAGGGTTCGCTGATCTGCAGGCGCAGCAGCAGCCGACGGAACTGCGCCAGCGCCGCGGCATTGGGCTGCTGTTCGCGCACCAGACTGTTGAGATTGAAGCGCCCCGTCAGATCTTCGATGCGGACCTGAACCTGACCCTGGCCTTCGTCGAGGTCGTAGGCCGGCTGCGGCAACGCCCAAGGCTCGAGCAGATGATCGATGGCGGGTCGTTCGGTGCCGTTGCCCGATGTCTGCGAATCGCGGCGCAGGATCGACCGCGCCAAGGCTTCTCCGCCAAGGGCGTAATGCCAGGCCTGGCGCGCCTGCGCCTGGTTGGCGGTGCCACGGATCGACAGCTGCTGGCGAGCGATCATGCCGGCGCAGACCACGGTGACGATGGCCACCACCAACAGCACGGTGATCAAGGCGACGCCGCGCTGGGTCTTCATTGCAGCTCATCCTCGGCTTCCGGTTCGGGCACTCCTTGGGAGTCCGGCTGAATGAACTGAGGCGCTGGCGCCGGGCCATCGGGCAGGCGCAGCAAGCGGGTAATGGTGCCGTAGCGCTGATGATCGAAGGACACCTCGACGGCCACTGGCAAGCGCCGGGCCTGCTCCTCCGGGTCACCACGACCGAACTCGAACGGCGGCCATTCATCGTGCCAGGCGCCTTCCGCGTCCAGATAACGCAGGCGCAGCTCGGTCACATCATCGAGCACTCGCTGCACCCGTGGCGCGCTATCCAGATCGCGGTCGAGCACGATCCAGTAGAGCCGTTCCAGGCTGTCACCGGCGAGGTGCCAGCGCACCCGCTGCAGATTGGATCGACGCATCCCGGTGGGGTTACGCCAGCCGCTACGGGTCAACTCCAGGGAAGCGCCGCCTTCGGAGCTCGACAGCTGACCGACGAAGGCGTTCTGCTCATCGCCGTAACCGTCGCGCACGGGACGCGGCACGGCCTGAACCAGATCCTGCTCGAGCCGCCACATCGCCCGACCGAGCTCACGCAGTTCGGTTTCCTGGGCGCGCACCACCTCGTCGCTGCGCAATACGGCTTCGAGCATGCGGTAGGTCGCCAGGCCCAGCAGCGCGAACAGGGCGATGGCGATCAGCAATTCCAGCAAGGTAAAACCCGCCACGCTTAGGCGCCTCCGCGCTCGGCTGGTCATGGCTCGGCCCCGACGAAACCGGTCAGGCTGGTGACGGCGCGCTGTTCGATCGACGCCGAATTGCTGCGGCGTGGCTCAGCGGCCGCCACCCAGACGCGGATGCGCAAAAGGCCTGGCGTTCCGCTGGTTTCCACCTCACTGAGCACCTGCCATTGGCGGCCGCCGAATTCCAATTGTTGGTCCTCGCGACCGATGCTCGGCGCCGGCTGTTGCAGTTGCAGCTCGGTGAGACGGTTGTCGGCTATCCAGCCAGCCAGCGTCAGCGCCTCCAGCCGCCCGGCATTGTTCACGCTGCGTCCGGCGGCGGTCAGCACCACCGCGGCGACGATGGCGAAGATCGCCAGCGCCACCATTACTTCCAGCAAGGTGAAGCCGCGCGAGCGCAGCAGTGTGCGACTCATCGGCGCGCGTCCTGCGGTTCGGCACGCGGCATACGAAAGCCATCGCTGGAGACGACCCAGCCGGTGCCGTCCGGTCGCTGATCGGAAAAGGTCAGGGTAAAGGGCGAAAGCTCGCCGCTGGACAGGATCAACAGTTGCGGCTGCACGCGAGGCGCACGGCGGCGCTCGCGGTCACCCTCCTTGGACAGGCCGATAGGGTCGTCCTCGTGCTTGACCGGTGCCACCAGCTTCAGGGGTGCGCCATCGAGCTCCAGCTCCAGCCGTATCCACTCCGGGGCCTTGTGCGCCTTGTCATCTCCGGCATCACGCCAACGTGCTTCAGCCTCGTCGTAATGCATGACCCGGTAGCCGTCATGGCTGATCAACAGGCCGTACTCACGGCTGTCGAGCACGGCCTCGTCGGCCATCAGACCGATCAGCGTCGCCAGTCGCTGCGCTTCGTCGCGGACCTCACGGGAAGAGCCGGTGTTGCCGATCGACAGCACCGCCAAGCCCACCAGACTGCCGAGGATGACGATCACCACCAGCAGCTCGATCAGCGTAAAGCCGCCGCTCCGGCGCGCCCGGCGCATCGATCAGAGATCCCAGCTACCGATGTCCGCGTTCAGCTCAGAACCGCCCTGTTTGCCATCGGCGCCGTAGGAATACAGATCGAATTGGCCATGGGTGCCCGGCGACAGGTATTGGTATTCATTGCCCCAAGGGTCCTTGGGCACGCGCTTGAGGTAGCCGTCGCGATTCCAATTCTTCGGCTGTGGATTGCCACCGGGCTTTTCCACCAGCGCGTCCAGCCCTTGCTGGGTGCTGGGATAGGAATAGTTATCCAGCTTGTACATGTCGAGGGCGGCGCTGATCGCCTTGATATCGCCTTTGGCCACGGTCACCTTGGCCTGGTCCGGGCGATTCATCACCTGCGGCACCACCAGTGCGGCGAGAATCCCGAGGATCACCACCACCACCATGATTTCAATGAGGGTGAAGCCCCTCTGTCTGCGGTCGTTCAACGTCATGCTCACTAGCCCACCAGTTGATTGAGAGAAAGAATCGGCAGCAGGATCGCCAGAACGATCACCAATACCACAGCCCCCATGAACACCAGCATGAAGGGCTCGAAAAGACCGACCAGCAACGAGATTTGCGCGGCCAGGTCGTTTTCCTGATTGCGCGCGGTGCGCGCGAGCATCTGATCGAGCTCGCCGGATTTCTCGCCGCTGGCGATCATGTGCAGCATCATCGGCGGGAACTCGCCGGTGGCATCCAGCGCGCGGGTCAGGCTGCCACCTTCACGCACCCGCTGCGCCGCCTCGATGACCTTGTCACGGATGCGCAGGTTGGCGATCACCGCCGCGGCGATGCCCAGCGCGTCCACCAGCGGTACGCCGCTGCGGGTGAGAATCGCCAGGGTCGAGGCGAAGCGCGCCGTATTGGTCGCCCGCGCCAGACGCCCCACCAATGGAATGCGCAAGATGAAAGCATGCCAGCGCCGCTTGATCTTTTCGTCACGCAGCGCCTGCCGCATCGCCAGGCCTCCCGCAACGATTCCGATGAGCATCAGCCAACCCCAGCGTTGCACCACTTCGCTCACGGCGATCAGCCCGGTCGTCAACGCCGGCAGCTGCTGTCCGGTATTGACGAAGACCTTCACCACGTCCGGCACCACATAGCCCAGCAGCAGCACCACGATGGCCAGCGAAGCCACCAGCAGAATCACCGGATACAGCAGCGCCAGCTGGATCTTCTGTCGCGACTGCTGGCGCTGGTCGGTGTAGTCGGCCAGCTGATCGAGCACCAGACCCAGATGTCCAGCATGCTCGCCCGCTGCAACAGTGGCTCGGTACAGCTCGGGAAAGGCCGAAGGATATTCGCGCAGCGAGCCCGCCAGACTGTGACCCTCCATTACTCGGGCGCGCACCGCCAGCAGCATCGATTTGATCTTCTGCGAGGTCGACTGCGCCGCCGTGGCGCGCAGGGCCTCCTCGATGGGCAGCGCGGCTTGGACCAGCGTGGCGAGCTGGCGGGTCACCAACGCCAGATCACGAGCCGAAAGCCCACGCCCAAAGCCGAAGCCACCGCCAGTGGTGTCTTCCTTGGCCTTGGCCTGTTTGACCTCCAACGGCGACCACTGCTTCTCGCGCAACAGCTGCCGAGCCTGCCGCGCGCTGTCCGCCTCGATCAGGCCCTTCTGCTCGCGGCCGCGCGGGTCGAGTGCGACATATTCGAACGCCGCCATCAGCCACGGCCTCCGCCGAGTCTGCAGGCCTGCATGGCCCTAACGGTCCCTGTAGCGGTACAGCTCATCCGTTACTCCTCTCGCGTGACGCGCAGCACTTCTTCGATGGTGGTCACGCCTTCGCGCACCTTGCGCAAGCCGTCCTCGCGAATACTTGGGCCCAGTCGGCGGGCGTGGCGGAGCATGTCCTGCTCGGGTGCGCGGGTGTGGATCATGCTGCGCAGGGCGTCGTCGAACATCACCAGTTCGTAGATGCCGGTCCGCCCACGGTAGCCCAGCTGCCGGCAGACGTCGCAACCCTCAGCGTGATAGAGCGTCGGCGCCTCGCTCGGATCGAGGCCGAACAGTGCACATTCGGCCTCGTCGGCGACGTAGGCGCGTTTGCAGTCATTACACAGCACGCGCACGAGGCGTTGGGCCAGCACGCCGAGCAGCGACGAGGAAATCAGGAAGGGTTCCACGCCCATGTCCACCAGGCGTGTCACCGCACCGATGGCGCTGTTGGTGTGCAGCGTCGACAGTACCAGGTGGCCGGTCAGCGACGCCTGCACAGCCATGTCAGCGGTCTCCTGGTCGCGGATCTCACCGACCATCACCACATCCGGATCCTGGCGCAAAATCGCGCGCAACCCGCGGGCGAAGGTCATGTCGACCTTGGTGTTGACCTGGGTCTGGCCGATGCCTTCGAGGTTGTATTCGATCGGGTCCTCGACGGTGAGGATGTTGCGCGAGCGGTCGTTGAGCGTGACCAGGCTGGCGTAAAGCGTGGTGGTCTTGCCCGAGCCGGTCGGGCCGGTGACGAGAATGATGCCGTGCGGCTTCTGCACGGCCTGCTCCATCACTTTACGGTCGCGATCGCTCATGCCCAGATGGCGCAACGTGAGGCGCCCTGCCTGCTTGTCGAGCAGACGTAATACCACCCGTTCACCATTGGCCGAAGGCAACGTCGAGACACGGATATCGACTTCGCGGCCTCCGACCCGCAGGGAAATCCGGCCGTCCTGAGGGATGCGCTTCTCGGCGATATCCAGCCGCGCCATGACCTTGATCCGTGAGACCAGCAGCGCCGCCAACTCGCGCTTGGGTTGCACCACTTCGCGAAGAATGCCGTCGATGCGGAAGCGGATCACCAGACGCTTCTCGAAGGTCTCGACATGGATGTCCGAGGCGTTTTCCTTGATCGCTTCGCCGAGAATGGCGTTGATCAGGCGGATGATCGGCGCATCGTCCTCCTGCTCCAGCAAGTCTTCGGTTTCCTGGATCTGATCGGCCAGGCTGTGCAGGTCCATCTCGTCACCCAGGCCCTCGACCATCAGCATCGCCGCCGAGGAGTCGTGCTGGTAGGCCGCGCTCAAGGCCTGCTCGAATTCATCCTGCGCCAACCACTGCATGGCCAGCGGGCCACCCGCGATGCGCTGCGCTTCCTGCAAGGCGGTCAACGGGGCGCCTTCACGTGCACACAGGCGCAAGCCTTCGGGGCGATCCAGCAAGATCACACCATGGCGCCGGGCGAAGGCAAATGGCAGGCGCCGCTGGACCGGCTCCTCCAGCAGCGCGGTCATCTCGTTCACGTCCAGTTCGGCCATGCAGTATCGATCCTCGGAAAAAGCTATGAGCAGGTCGCGCTGAAGCCAGCGCGACCAACCGCTTTGGACTACAAGGAATGCATGACATTGCAAACCTCTGACAGTTTTTCATCAGCGCATTACAGGCCCCTCGGCAAACCGGCACCAAGGTCGAATATAGCCAAGGCTGCGGGCGAATACCGCATCTATGGGCGGTCATTCATGATTGCGCCGTGCATATTCGCCATGGAACCTTATACGAAGGTCGAATCCAATACGGACGCTGCCTGCAGCGGTACAAAGCAACCTAACGGTCACGTCGTGAACGAAGCGGCGCATTGGCGTTCCGATTAAAACAGTTGTTTGATTTTTGCGGCGATTGCAGAATGCCGCGCCGCAACAGGCCCGACCAGCAGTGCAGGGGCCCGTTAGCCGATCCACACCCGGCCGCCACCCGTAGTGGCCGGGCGAAAAGTACCACCCGCGGTGCGAACAGCCGGATGACCGGACAGCCCGCAGGTAACGATCAAGCAGGAGAACAAGAACAATGCACATTGGTGTTCCTCTCGAAACCAGGCCCGGTGAGACGCGCGTCGCCGCGACACCGGAAACCATCAAGAAGCTGATCGGGCAAGGGCATCGGGTGACGGTGCAGAGCGGGGCTGGCGTACAGGCCAGCATCCCGGACAGTGCCTTCGAGGCGGCAGGCGCTACCATCGCCGATGCCGCTGCGGCGTTCGCAGCAGAGATCCTGCTGAAGGTGAACGCACCGAGCGAAACCGAACTGGCGCAGATGCAGCCGAGTACGGTTCTGGTCGGCATGCTCAATCCCTTCGACAATGAAAACATCGCGCGCATGGCCGCACGCGGCATCACCGCCTTCGCTCTGGAAGCGGCGCCGCGCACCTCGCGTGCACAGAGCCTCGACGTGCTTTCGTCGCAGGCCAACATCGCCGGTTACAAGGCCGTAATGGTCGCCGCCAACCAGTATCCGCGCTTCATGCCGATGCTGATGACCGCTGCTGGTACGGTGAAGGCCGCACGGGTGTTGATCCTTGGCGCCGGTGTGGCCGGTCTGCAGGCCATCGCCACGGCCAAGCGCCTGGGCGCGGTGATCGAAGCCTCGGACGTACGCCCGGCGGTGAAAGAGCAGATCGAATCGCTCGGCGCCAAGTTCGTCGACGTGCCGTTCGAGACCGACGAAGAGCGCGAATGCGCCGAAGGCGTTGGCGGCTATGCCCGTCCAATGCCCGCGTCCTGGATGACACGTCAGGCTCAAGCCGTGCACGAGCGTGCCAAGCAGGCCGACATCATTATCACCACCGCGCTGATCCCGGGCCGCAAGGCGCCGACGCTGTTGCAGGAAGAAACCGTGCAGCAGATGAAGCCCGGCTCGGTGGTAATCGACCTCGCCGCTTCTCAGGGCGGCAACTGTCCATTGACCGAAGCCGATCAGGTGGTGGTCAAGCACGGCGTGACCCTGGTTGGCTACACCAACCTGGCGACCCTCGTGCCGGCGGATGCATCGGCGCTATACGCACGCAACCTGCTGGACTTCCTCAAGCTGGTGATCGATGGCGAAGCCAAGTTCCAGCTCAATCTTGAAGACGACATCGTCGCCGCGTGCCTGATGTGCCGCGACGGCCAGGTCGTGCGCACCAACGGTTAAGGGAGCCCTAAAGAATGGACCTGATATCTGATGGCATCTACAACCTGATCATCTTCGTGCTGGCGATTTACGTCGGCTACCACGTGGTCTGGAACGTCACCCCCGCGCTGCATACCCCGCTGATGGCGGTCACCAACGCCATTTCGGCGATTGTCATCGTTGGCGCCATGCTCGCCGCCGCCCTGACCGTCACGCCGATGGGCAAGCTGATGGGCACCCTGGCGGTGACCCTGGCCGCGGTCAACGTCTTCGGTGGCTTCCTGGTCACCCGTCGCATGCTGGAAATGTTCAAGAAGAAGGAGCGCGCTGGCGCTAAGGCGGAGTCCAAGCCATGAGCATGAACCTGATCACCCTGCTCTACCTCATCGCCTCGGTGAGCTTCATCCAGGCCTTGAAAGGCCTGTCGCACCCGACCACCTCACGCCGCGGCAACCTGTTCGGCATGATCGGCATGGGCATCGCCGTGGTCACCACGGTGTTCCTGGTGTTCAAACTCGGCGCGCAGCTGGTCGAAAGCGCCAGCCCCTGGAGCGGTCTGGGCTTTATCGTCCTCGGCCTGCTGATCGGCGGCAGCATCGGTACACTGATGGCCAAGCGCGTCGAGATGACCAAGATGCCCGAGCTGGTTGCCTTCATGCACAGCATGATCGGTCTGGCCGCGGTATTCATCGCCATCGCTGCGGTGCTCGAACCGCAATCGCTGGGTATCGTCCAGGCCATCGGCTATCCGATCCCGGCCGGTAACCGCCTGGAGCTGTTCCTCGGCGCAGCCATCGGCGCCATCACCTTCTCCGGTTCGGTGATCGCCTTCGGCAAGCTGTCGGGCAAGTACAAATTCCGGCTGTTCCAAGGCGCGCCGGTGGTGTTCCCCAACCAGCACAAGATCAACCTCGCCGTGGGCGTGGCGATTCTGGTACTGGGTCTGATCTACACCTTCAGCGGCAACTTCACCGCGTTCATGATCCTGGTGGCGCTGGCCTTCGTGATCGGCGTGCTGATCATCATCCCCATCGGCGGCGCCGACATGCCAGTGGTGGTCTCGATGCTCAACAGCTACTCGGGCTGGGCGGCGGCCGGTATCGGCTTCTCGCTGAACAACTCGATGCTGATCATCGCCGGCTCCCTGGTGGGTTCGAGCGGCGCGATCCTCTCGTACATCATGTGCAAGGCGATGAACCGTTCGTTCTTCAACGTCATCCTCGGTGGCTTCGGCGCCGATGCCGATGCCGGCCCGGCCAAGGGCAGCCAGGAACAGCGTCCGGTCAAATCCGGTTCCAGCGATGACGCCGCCTTCCTGCTGTCGAACGCCGACACCGTGATCATCGTTCCTGGCTACGGCCTGGCGGTGGCTCGCGCGCAGCATGCACTGATGGAGCTGGCCGAGAAGCTGACCCATATGGGCGTGACCGTGAAGTACGCGATCCACCCGGTTGCCGGCCGTATGCCCGGCCACATGAACGTGCTGCTGGCCGAGGCCGAAGTGCCGTACGAGCAGGTCTTCGAGATGGAAGACATCAACTCCGAGTTCGGCCAGGCCGACGTGGTGCTGGTGCTCGGCGCCAACGACGTGGTCAACCCGGCGGCGAAGAACGATCCGAAGTCGCCCATCGCCGGGATGCCGATCCTCGAGGCCTACAAGGCCAAGACGGTCATCGTTAACAAGCGCTCCATGGCCAGCGGTTATGCGGGCCTCGACAACGAACTGTTCTACATGGACAAGACCATGATGGTCTTCGGCGATGCCAAGAAGGTCGTCGAGGACATGGTCAAGGCCGTGGAATAAGCGACACCGCTACACCAAAGCCCCTCCCGGCCCGGCCGCGAGGGGCTTTTTCTTGCCCGATCAGCCGCCGAATACCCGCGCCAGGTGCGCTTCGTAACGCTGGATGTCGGCCTCGATCGAGGGTCGCTTCATGACATCCACACAGAGGAAGGTCGGCAGGCCTGTCATGCCGAGAAATTCGTTGGCCTTGTGGAAGGGGAAGTAGACGGCATCCACCCCCTTGCCTTCGAAGAAGTCCGTCGGATCGTCGAAGGCCTGCTGCGGCGCGTTCCAGGTCGCCGAAATCATGTACTGCTTGCCCTGCAACAGCCCGCCGCTGCCGTACTTCTGCGAGGCATCGGAACGCGTGCGCCCGTCGTTGGCGTAGAGGCTGCCGTGGCCCTCGGTGAATACCTCGTCGAGGTATTGCTTCACCGTCCAGGGCGCGCCCATCCACCAGCCGGGCATCTGATAGATGATCACGTCCGCCCAGAGAAACTTGGCGACTTCTTCGGCCAGGTCGTAACCCGCGTCTATTTGGGTTTGCTTGACGTCGAAGCCGGCACGGTCGAGAAACCGCAAGGCGGTTTCGTGAAGCGTGGTGTTGTAGCGACCATCGGAATGGGCGAACTGTTTGGCACCGTTGAGGAGCAGGATTTTTTTCATGGAAGGCGTATCCAGCAAATGAGAATGGCGGGCAGCCTAACGACCGCCCGCGCGGCAAAACAGAGCGCTGCAAGCAAAAGCGTGTTGACTGAAAGTCACGAATCAGCGACCCGTTAATGCCTTAGGCTGTTTACACCCATCAGCGGAGCAAGCCCCATGAGCGAACGTTGCGCCTTTATCCTTCACGCCTACACCCGACCGGAAAAATCGGCCGAATTCGAAGCGCTGTTCAACCGCTACGTTGCCGCAAGCCGGGCCGAGGACGGCTGCGTCGAGTACCACATGCTGCGCGACGCGCAGGACCCGACCCTGTTCATTTTCTTCGAGGTCTGGCAGTCACCTGAGCATCTGGCGGCGCACAATGCGCTGCCGCATATGCGCAACTTCCGTGAGCAGCGTATGGATTTCCTTAGCCGCGATTTCGAGGTTCGTCCGATCGAAATGCTCAGCGCCTCGTCCGCCCAGCGCTGAGTCGGGCCAAACAGTTTCGTCGGCGAAACAGCGGTACAGTTGATCACCCCTGACAACTGAACCGGCACAATTCACAGTCCCTGTGACTGTTACGTAACAGCGCAGCACGCGACCCTATCTACCCATACCCCACCCCCGCGAATCGGCGGGAAGGAGAAGGCAGATGGAACGCGTACTGCCCCGCACGCTCAGGCTCGGTACTGGCTCGCTATCGCTGCGTCGACTGGTTGAATTGCTGCACCTGTGGCATCGACGGGCCCGCACCCGACGTCAGCTGGCCGCGCTGGATGAGCACCAGTTGTCGGACATCGGCATCAGCCGCAGTGAGCGCATGGCCGAGCTGGAAAAACCATTTTGGCGCTGACATCGCACTTCCCAGGCAAGATCCTGCAACCTAAGCTGAACGGCACCACCCGTCGGCGGTCCAAGCCGCTATCGGCGGGAAGCCGCGTCTAGCCTGGAGAAGTCTATGAACAAGTATCTATTGTCTGTCGCCGCCGTTGCTTGCCTGGTTGCGGGAACCGCCTCGGCCGGAAGTATCACGGGGACGGTCGATGCCATCGGTGCCTCGTTGGTCAATAGCGTCGAAGGCACCTCCGACTTCACCTCAAACCTGGGTGACGACAAGCTGGTGCTCGACGCCCGCGACGATGCGGCCCGCTTCGTTGCCAGCGATGGCAAAGCGCGTGGAGCCCAGCTCGAGGCCGCGCTGGGCCATATCCGCAGCCAGGCGCCAGGCCTGAGTGCCAGCGATCTGGAACTGGCCAACGCTATCCTGGCGCTCTGACCCACCCCATTAAACCCGGGCCGCAGCGCTGGCCGTCAGGCTGGCGTTTCGCTAGCCTATGCGGCTGTTTTTCGGCACCGGGATCAACATGCGTTCGTTCTATCTTGTATTGGCCAGCTGCGCCTTCTGCGGGACTGCGCAGGCATTCGACAGCACTATCGCTGGCACCGTCGCCTTCAGCTACGTTGCCAGCCAGGTAACCAGCGCCCCATTCGATAACAAGCTGATCCTCGACTCGCGCGATGACGCGGCCCGCTTCGTCGCCAGCCAGGGTGAGGTCCGCGGCGCGCGGCTGGAAGCGGCATTGCGTTGGCTCCACCGGCAACAGCCGCAGCTGGCAGCAAGCGATCTGGAACTGGCCGAAGCAATCCTCATCCAATAGCCACCCGCTTTCACGAGAACCTACATGAAATTGAAGCTGTTCGCCGCGCCCCTCGCACTGACCCTACTCGCCAGTGGCGTCCAGGCCCAAACGCTGGTCGCCACCAGCAACATCGTGATCAATGCGCTGGACCGCAGCATCAACTTCACCTCGGATGTCACCAGCCGCATCAGCGATATGAAAGTCGTCAGCGAAGCCCGTGACGAAGCCGCCGGCTTCGTCGCCAGTGCAGGTGAAATTCGTGGTGCACGCCTGGAAGCTGCTTTCGGTGGGCTGCGCAGTGCATTTCCGGAAGCCCGGCAAGCCAGCGATCAGGCCCTGGCTGAACTCATTCTCTCGCAGTGAAACCAGTTCGCGCCTGGCTGGCCTATGTTGCGCTCATGGCGCTAGCCAACCTGTGTCACGCCGATCTGCACCTGACCCTCGACGACAACGAGCTGCAGCCGGCCGAACGCGCAGCCAGCCAGCAATTACTCGACGAAGCCACGGCGGCGCTGCCGCCGAGGTTGGTCGAACGGCTTGATCGTGAGGTGCGTGTGCGTTGGCACGACGGTCTGACGCACCAGGTATATGGCAGCGCGGGAGGCGATCTGCTACTGCTCAACCGACGCCTGCTGCCCTCCCTGACCGATGGTTCCGCCGCCACACAACGTACCGACCGCCCCCACGGCACCGTTCGCAGAGAACTGTTGGCGACACTGATTCACGAAGTCGGGCACCTCTATGATCGTGCTCGGCTCTGGTCGTCCGAACGCCATGCGCAATTAGCCTTCTGCAGCCAACGCGCCGCCAGCCTCGGCCTGGTCGGGTTGCCGGACCGCTGCCGCGGGCAAACCGAACGCCGCTTCACCCTCAGCGATGATCCACGTCTGCTCGACCTCGCCGGCTGGCCCCAGCGTGTCGGCCAGCACGGCGAGCGCGAGCGGAAAAACGCCCAAATAGCGCGCAGCCCCGATGCTTACGAGCTGACCAACCCGCTTGAATTCGTCGCGGTGAACCTGGAGTACTTCCTGCTCGACCCCAGCTACGCCTGCCGACGGCCTTCCCTGCATCGCTATTTTCGCGAGCATTTCGGCTGGCAGCCGACCGATGTGCAGGCCTGCGACGGCGGCCTGCCGATTCTCAACGCCGGACATGATTTCGCGCGAGCTCCCTTGATCAAGCTCAATCCGGAGCGGGTCTACGCGGTCGACTACCTGTTCGCCGAGGCCAATGACGCCTGGGTAAGCCGTTGGGGCCACAGCATGCTGCGCCTGGTCATCTGCGCCCCCGGTCGTCCGCGCGGGCCGGCTTGCCGACTGGATCTGGATCATCACCTGGTGCTGTCCTTCCGCGCCTTTGTCGGCGACGTGCAGCTGTCCAGCTGGGATGGCCTGACGGGTGTCTATCCGTCACGCCTGTTCGTTCTTCCGCTGGGTCAGGTGATCGAGGAATACACCAAGGTCGAGCTACGCAGCCTCGCCTCGATCCCGCTCAAACTGGAGCGCGATGAGATCGACAGGCTGGTCGAACGCAGCGCCGAGATGCACTGGAGCTACGACGGCGATTATTACTTCCTGTCCAACAACTGCGCGGTGGAAACCCTCAAGCTGCTGCGCAGCGGCACCGCACGGCCGGAACTCACCGCGCTGGACAGCATCCTGCCCAGCGGGCTGTTGGAAATCCTGATCAATCGCGGCCTGGCCGACGCCAGCGTGCTCGACGATCCGTACGAAGCGCTGCGCCTGGGCTATCGCTTCGACTCCTACCGCGATCGCTACCAGGCGATGTTCGCCGTGCTTCGCGAACGTCTCGGACTGCCGCAAGAAGATGTCGAGCAATGGCTGGCGCTCCGTGCCGAGCAGCGTCGCCCATGGATCGCGAAGGCCGATCTGCGCGCCAGCGCGGCACTGCTGCTGGTCGAACAGGCGGCGCTGCGACAGCACCTGCTCCTGGCGCAGGAGGAACTCAAGAAGCGCTACCTGGGCGGCCGCGAGCAGGGTGATACAAGCCTCGCCAAGGCCGATGAAACCCTGCAAGGCATCCTCGCCAACAGCGGCTATCTGAGCCAACCGGCACAACTGCTCGACGGCGGTTACGGGCTGCCGCAGGCCAGCGAGTGGCAGCGACTGGAGCAGGAAAGCAGCCAGCGCCAGGCGCAGCTCATGCAACTCACCGAGACGCTGAACGAAGAAGTCCGCTTGTTGTTGGGCGAAGAACGTCGCATGGAGCTGGAGAACGTGGAGGCCAACCTGGTGCAGATCGGCGACCACTTGCGGCGCCTGCACAAAGCCGGTGGCGGCTTGCAACTGCCCTGACAGGATCGGCATACGCCTTCAAACCCTGTATGCATCCAGGCGACTCAACCTGTTCACGCGACTTTTCTCGGGACGAAAAAAAACCTCGAACTTCGTTGGGGGAGGGGGAAGTTCGAGGTCCAAATCCGGACCGCTAGGGCGAGGTCCAGAGATCTGCCAACACTTAACACAACAAGGAGCATCGAAGGGCTTTCACACCCTTCGTAGCCTCAGACCGGCTGTTTGCTTCCGAAGTTCAACCAGGACTGAAGAAAATATTCCGACTACCGGTCAGCCGCTCTAGTACGTCATACCCAGGCCCCATTGGTGCGCGAGTGTTCAATGCGCCTCGTCCCAGTTGTTGCCCACACCTGCCTCGACCAATAACGGCACGTCCAGCTCGGCGGCCTGACTCATCAGCGGACAAATCTGCGCGCGCACCTGCTCGACCAAGTCCTCGCGCACTTCGAGCACCAGTTCATCGTGTACCTGCAAGATGACGCGCGCATCCAGCCCACTCTCCTGTAGCCAGCTGTCGACGCTGATCATGGCGCGCTTGATGATGTCGGCGGCCGTGCCCTGCATCGGCGCATTGATCGCGGTGCGCTCGGCGCCCTTGCGCATGGCGCCGTTCTTCGAATTGATCTCCGGCAGATACAGCCGACGGCCGAACAGGGTCTCGACATAGCCTTGCTCGGCCGCCTGGGCGCGGGTGCGCTCCATGTAAGCGAGCACGCCGGGATAGCGCGCAAAGTAGCGGTCGATATAGGCCTGCGCCTCGCCGCGGGCGACGTCGATCTGTTTGGCCAGGCCGAAGGCGCTCATGCCGTAGATCAGGCCGAAATTGATCGCCTTGGCACTGCGCCGCTGATCGTTGGTCACCTGTTCCAGCTCGACGCCGAAGACTTCTGCGGCGGTGGCGCGGTGCACGTCCAGGTCGTTCTGGAAGGCATACAACAAGCCGGCATCCTGGGCCAGATGGGCCATGATGCGCAGCTCGATCTGCGAATAATCGGCCGCCAGCAGCTTGTAGCCGGGCGCAGCGATGAAGGCCTGGCGGATGCGCCGGCCCTCGGCGGTGCGGATCGGGATGTTCTGCAGGTTCGGGTCCGATGAGGACAGCCGCCCGGTTGCCGCCACCGCCTGGTGATAGCTGGTGTGGATGCGGCCGGTGCGCGGGTTGATCTGCTGCGGCAGCTTGTCGGTGTAGGTGCCCTTGAGCTTGCTCAAGGAGCGGTGCTGCATGATGACCTTGGGCAGCGGATAGTCCCGCTCGGCCAGCTCGGCCAGCACACTTTCAGCGGTCGACGGCTGACCGCCGGCCGTTTTCGACAGCACCGGGCAGCCGAGCTTTTCATAAAGGATCGCGCAGAGCTGTTTGGGCGAACCGAGATTGAATTCCTCCCCGGCGATCTCGAAGGCTTCGCGCTCGAGCTGCACCAGGCGTTCGCCCAGCTCGACGCTTTGCTGGCCGAGCAACTGCGCGTCGACCAGCGCACCGTTACGCTCGATGCGCGCCAGCACCGGCACCAGCGGCATCTCGATCTCGTTGAGTACCTTGAGTAGCGACGGCGTGGCTTCCAGCTTGCCGAGCAGGTTCTGATGCAAGCGCAGAGTGACGTCGGCATCCTCGGCGGCATAGGGGCCCGCCTGCTCGATGGCGATCTGATCGAAGGTCAGCTGCTTGGCGCCCTTGCCGGCAATGTCCTCGAAACGGATGGTGCCGCGACCCAAATACTTCAGTGCCAGGCTGTCCATGTCGTGGCGCGTGGCCGTGGCATCGAGCACATAGGATTCGAGCATGGTGTCGAAACACATGCCGCGCATCTCCACGCCGTAATGCATCAGTACATTCATGTCGTACTTGCCGTGCTGGCAAATCTTCAACTTGTGCGGATCTTCCAGCAGCGGCTTGAGCGCGGCGAGCACCGCATCGCGGTCGAGTTGCTGCGGTACGCCCATGTAGCTGTGGCAAAGCGGCACGTAGGCGGCCTCACCCGCCTCGATTGCGAAGGAGAGGCCGACCAGTTGCGCCCTCTGCGCATCGAGGCTGGTGGTTTCGGTGTCGAAGGCGAAGCACTCGGCGGCCTGCAGACGCGCCAGCCAGCCGTCGAATTCGACCTGATCGAGCACGGTGCTGTAGCGGGCCTCGGCCTGGATCGAACAATCCTCCGGCTGCTCCTCGCAGTTCTCGCCGGCGACCTTGGCCTCGCGCAGCAACTCATCGAGCCAGTTCTTGAATTCCAGCTCACGGTACAGCGCGATCAGCGCCTCGCGATGCGGCTCGCCCGGCATCAGATCGGCGACTTGTACGTCCAGCGGTACGTCGATCTTGATCGTCGCCAGTTCGTAGGACATGAACGCCGCGTCGCGATGCTCTGCGAGCTTGGCAGCCAAGGATTTGGCGCCGCGGATCGGCAGGTCGCAGACCTTGTCGAGGTTCGCGTACAAGCCGTTCAGACCACCCTCTATGCCATTAAGCAGCCCGCAAGCCGTCTTCTCGCCAACGCCGGGCACGCCCGGGATGTTGTCGACCTTGTCGCCCATCAGCGCGAGGAAATCGATGATCAGCTCCGGGCCGACGCCGAACTTGGTCCTCACACCCTCGATGTCATAGACGCTGCCGGTCATGGTATTGACCAGGGTGACGTGCGGGCAGACCAGCTGCGCCATGTCCTTGTCGCCGGTGGAGATGATCACGTCGCGTCCCAGCGCCGCACATTGGCGCGCCAGTGTTCCAATCACGTCGTCGGCCTCGACGCCGTCGACGCACAACAGCGGCATGCCCAGCGCACGCACGCTGGCATGCAGCGGCTCGACCTGACTGCGCAGGTCATCCGGCATCGGCGGGCGATGGGACTTGTATTCGGCGAACAGGGTGTCACGGAAGGTCGGCCCCTTGGCATCGAAGACCACCGCGAACGGGCTGTTCGGATACTGCCGGCGCAGCGCCAGCAACATGTTCAGCACGCCCTTCACCGCACCGGTGGGCTTGCCGGTGGATGTGGTCAACGGAGGCAGGGCGTGAAAGGCGCGATAGAGGTAGGACGAACCGTCCACCAGAACGAGGGGCGCTTGGCTCATGAGCAGGATCAACCTTTTCGGCGGGACCGCAGCTAGAATGCATCGGACCACTTGACGACAAAGGGCAAGGTTATCATGCGCGCGATCAAACCTCTGATGCTGGCCAGCCTGTTGGCGTTCATGCCGCTGACCGGCTTCGCCCAGGAGCCCGTCGAGGGCGAGCCCGATGTGACCATTCGCCAGGAAGGTGAGCGGACCGTCGAGGAATATCGGGTCAACGGCTTCCTCTATGCTGTGAAGATCATCCCCAAGACCGGCAAGCCGTACTTCCTGGTACGCGCCGATGGCGACAGCAATTTCATCCGCGCCGACAAGCCGGATATGCTGATCCCCGCTTGGGAAATATTCAGCTGGTAACGCTGCAAAGACGTTTAACGGAAGGCCATTCATGTCGGTATTCACTCCGCTGCAACGCGAAGAGCTGGAAGTCTTTATGGCGCCTTATCAACTCGGGCGCCTGCGCGACTTCGAGGGCATCGCCGCGGGCAGCGAGAACAGCAATTTCTTCGTTAGCCTGGAACAGGGTGAATATGTCCTGACCCTGGTCGAACGCGGCCCAACCCAGGATTTGCCGTTCTTCATCGAACTGCTCGACGTGCTGCATCGGGCACGCCTGCCGGTGCCTTACGCATTGCGCACGGCACGCGGCGAAGCCCTGCGCAGCCTGGCGGAGAAGCCGGCGATGCTGCAGCCGCGGCTGCCGGGCAAGCATGTCACCGCGCCCAACGCGCACCACTGCACCGAAGTCGGTCGGCTGCTGGCGCGACTGCATTTGGCCACCCGCGAGCAGATCATCGAACGTCGCAGCGACCGCGGCCTGGACTGGATGCAAGCAGAGGGCCCCAGCCTCGCCATGACCCTGCCCGAGGAGCAACTGCCGCTGCTGCGCGACGGTCTGGCGGAAATCGCCGAGCTGAAACCGAAGATCCTCGCCCTGCCACGCGCCAACCTGCACGCCGACCTGTTCCGCGACAACGTACTGTTCGAGGGCAACCACCTGAGCGGCGTGATCGACTTCTACAATGCTTGCGCCGGCCCGATGCTCTATGACATCGCCATCACGGTGAACGACTGGTGCTCACATCCCAACGGTGAACTCGACGAGGAGCGCAGCCAGGCGCTGTTGGCCGCCTACTCCAGCCTGCGCCGGTTCACCCCGGCCGAAGCCGAGTTATGGAAACCGATGCTGCGCGTGGCCTGCGTGCGCTTTTGGCTTTCGCGTCTGATCGCCGCACAGAACTTCGCCGGGCAGCCCGTGTTGATCAAGGATCCTGACGAATTTCGCCATCTGCTCGCTGCCCGCCAGCAGTGCCACAGCGTATTGCCGTTCGCACTCTAGAGGGTTCCGCCGGGCAGAGCGCCGCGCGACGCCCGAGTACGGTACAGTTCAAGCATCCCGCTCGAGCGAAGACGAACGACGCCGTTTGCGGTCGTAGTCTTCGGCAGCGGCGCTCGCCATGCAGGGGCAAGGAACATTTCCATATCCCTGACGTCAAGAAGTCCCCATGCTCGTCGACGCGGCCGAAGTAACATGACCGGCTTTCGCCCCAGCCTGCGGATGCAGACTTTCGATCAACACTGGCGTCGCGCTGTCGAACCAGAATAACTACGCGCTCCGGGCCCAACCCGGACACGTCACATCCTGATGCGCCTGACCTGCCTGGCTCGGTGGCATTGTTTTCAGGGAACAGAACGAATGACCTCACGCTACGTAATCAATGCCTCGGTAAGCCCCAAAGGCAGTCTGGAAACGCTGTCGCAACGGGAAGTCCAACAACTGAGCGAAGCCAGTTCCGGCACCACCTACGCCCTGTTCCGCCAGTGCGCCCTGGCCATCCTCAACACCGGCGCGCGTATCGATAACGCCAAAACCATCCTCGAGGCCTATGACGACTTCGAAGTGCGCATCCACCAGCAGGATCGCGGCGTCCGCCTGGAACTGCTCAACGCGCCCGCCGATGCCTTCGTCGATGGCGAGATGATCGCCAGTACCCGCGAAATGCTCTTCAGTGCGCTGCGCGACATCGTGTACACGGAAAGCGAGCTCGGCAGCCAGCGTATCGACCTGAGCAGCTCCCA
Organism: Pseudomonas sp. YJ42; assembly: GCF_047225135.1. NCBI lineage: Bacteria > Pseudomonadati > Pseudomonadota > Gammaproteobacteria > Pseudomonadales > Pseudomonadaceae > Pseudomonas > Pseudomonas sp. YJ42. The sequence goes on from NZ_CP178378.1 coordinate 2,816,479, forward strand.
GGGCATCACCGATTACGTTTTTCACCTGCTACGCAACGCCCGCACGCTGCGCCCGGGCGTCGAGCCGAACATGGTGGTGTGTTGGGGCGGGCACTCGATCAGCACCGAGGAATACAAGTACAGCAAGCGTGTCGGCCATGAGCTGGGGCTGCGCAATCTGAACGTCTGCACCGGCTGCGGCCCGGGGGTCATGAAGGGCCCGATGAAGGGCGCGACCATTGCCCATGCCAAACAACGCATTCTGGCTGGCCGATACCTGGGGCTGACCGAACCGGGCATCATCGCCGCCGAGGCGCCGAACCCGATCGTCAATGAGCTGGTGATCCTGCCGGACATCGAAAAGCGTCTGGAAGCCTTCGTCCGTGTCGGGCACGGCATCATCATCTTTCCCGGCGGCGTCGGCACGGCGGAAGAATTCCTCTATCTGCTGGGCATTCTGTTGCACCCGGACAACCGTGAGGTGCCCTTCCCGGTCATCCTCACCGGCCCGGAAAGCGCGGCGCCCTATCTGCAACAGTTGCGTGATTTCGTCGGTGCGACCCTCGGAGAGGAGGCCCAGCGCCACTATCAGATCGTCATCGACGACCCCGCCGAAGTGGCTCGTCAGATGGTCGAGGGGTTGAAAACAGTCAAACAGTTCCGCCGCGAACGCAACGATGCATTCCACTTCAACTGGCTGCTGAAGATCGAGGAAGGCTTCCAACGTCCCTTCGACCCGACCCATGAAAACATGGCCAGCCTGCAGCTGACCCGAGACGTACCACCGCATGAACTGGCAGCGAACCTGCGCCGGGCGTTTTCCGGAATCGTCGCAGGAAACGTCAAAGACAATGGCATCCGCCGCATCGAGCAGTTCGGCCGCTATGAGATCCATGGCGATCCGGCGATCATGAAACCACTGGATGAGCTGTTGCAGGCCTTCGTCCTGCAACACCGGATGAAGTTGCCCGGTGGCCGCCCATACGAGCCGTGCTACCGGGTAGTGACCTGAACTGGGCGGGCCGGTGGACGGTTCGCGCCGTCAGCCGGCTGGCAGCGGCTCAGTAACCGTTCAGCCGCACTTCGAATTGCCGCAGTTCAGACAGGTGGCGCAGCCATCCATCTGCACCACGGCCTGGGTGTTGCATTTGTTGCACAGCTGCGCGCCCGCCGGGAAGCCTTCCCCCGGCTCTACGGCCACTGCGCCCTGGCTGGCTTCGTAAGCCGCGCGCTTCTCGGCCAAGTACTTGAGCTGGGTTTCGTCCAGCGCGTGGCCTTCGAGCATGCCGATGGCAATCAGGTGACGCTCCAGTACGCCGCCGATCTCGGCGACGATTGACGGCATGTAGACACCGCCCTTCTTCAGGTAGCCACCGCGCGGGTCGAACACGGCTTTCAGCTCCTCGACCAGGAAAGTGCAGTCACCGCCCTTGCGGAACACCGCGGACATGATCCGTGTGAGCGCGACGATCCACTGGAAATGGTCCATGTTCTTCGAATTGATGAAAATCTCGAACGGCCGGCGCTGCTCATGGGGCGTGCCGGCGTTGAGCACGACGTCGTTCACGGTGACGTAGAGCGCATGCTCGAACAGCGGCGATTTGATCTTGTAGGTCATGCCAACCAGCGTTTCCGGGCGTTGCAGACTTTCGTCCATTTCCACCACGGTGGCCTTGCTGGGCGTGCCGGTACTGCTGTCTGACGTTGCAACGGGGCGCTCGAGGGTTTCGTCGACAACCTTGAAGCCCTTGATGCGCTGAGTGATCTTGACGGTCATTGCGAATTCTCCATCCGGGCGGCGCGCGCCGTCCGACTATCAATGGCTCAGTACTTACCGTAATAGCCTTCTTTCAAGGCATCGAACAGGTTGGCCGCGGTGTTCACTTCGCCGTCGTACTCGACTTCCTCGTTGCCCTTGAGCTCGACCACGCTGCCATCTTCGAGCACGAAGCGGTACAGGGTCTTCTCCAGATCGGCCTCCTTGACCAGCACCCCCTGAAAAGCGGTCGGATTGAAGCGAAAGGTGGTGCAGCCCTTGAGCCCCTGACGCCAGGCATAGCGGTAGATGTCCTTGAACGCCTCGAAGGGGTAGTCGGTGGGTACGTTGGCGGTCTTGGAAATCGACGAGTCGACCCATTTCTGCGCTGCGGCCTGAATATCGACGTGCTGCGTCGGGGTGATGTCGTCGGCGGTGATGAAGTAGTCGGGCAGCTGCTGCGCCGGATCACCGGAGCCTGGCTGCGCCTTGGGATTGATCAGCGTGCGGTAGGCCAGCAGCTCGTAGCTGAACACCTCGATCTTTTCCTTGGCCTTGCGACCGGCGCGGATCAGGTTGCGTGAATAGTGGTGTGCGAAGCTCGGCTCGATACCGTTGGAGGCGTTGTTGGCCAAGCTCAGGCTGATGGTACCGGTGGGCGCGATGGAACTGTGATGGGTGAAGCGCGCGCCCTGCTCGGCCAGTGCCTCGATCAGCTCGGGCGCGTATTCGGCGATCTTCTGCATGTAGCGCGAGTACCGCGCATGCAGGACGCGGCCCGGTACCTGGTCACCGACCTTGAAGCCGTCCTTTTTCATTTCCGGGCGCTTGCGCAGCATCTCGGCGGTCACCTCGAAAGTCTCAGTCAACAGCGGCGCCGGGCCCTTCTCTTTCGACAGTTCCAGCGCCTGTTCCCAACCAACCAACGCCATTTCACGCGCGACTTCTTCGGTGAACACGCAAGCTTCCGGACTGCCGTAGCGCAACTTGAGCAGGGTCAGGGCCGAGCCGAGGCCGAGGAAGCCCATACCATGACGACGCTTGCTTTCGATCTCATGGCGCTGCTGTTCCAGCGGCAGTCCATTGATTTCCACGACGTTGTCCAGCATGCGGGTGAACAGGCGCACCACTTCGCGATACTTGTCCCAGTCGAAGCGTGCATCGACGCCGAACGGATCGATGACGAAATGAGTCAGGTTGATCGAGCCCAGCAGGCAGGAGCCATAGGGCGGCAGCGGTTGCTCGCCGCAGGGGTTGGTGGCGCGGATCGCTTCGCACCACCAGTTGTTGTTCAGCTGGTTGACCCGGTCGATGAGAATGAAGCCCGGCTCGGCGTAGTCGTAGGTGGACACCATGATCATGTCCCACAGGTGCCGCGCCTTGACACGCCCGTAGATCTTGCAGGCCACCAGACCATCATCGCGCACGACGTAGCCGTCGTGGCTCGGCCACTCGCGCCAGACCACCTGCTCTGAGTCTTCGAGGTCCAGCTCGGCCTTTTCCTTGAGGTGCAGCGGGAAGATCAGCGGCCAGTCGGCATCGCTGTCTACCGCCTGCATGAACTCATCGGTGATCAGCAGACTCAGGTTGAACTGGCGCAGCCGACCGTCCTCACGCTTGGCGCGGATGAATTCGCGCACGTCCGGATGGCCGACATCGAAGGTACCCATCTGCGCGCCGCGCCGACCGCCGGCGGAGCTGACGGTGAAGCACATCTTGTCGAAGATATCCATGAACGACAACGGCCCGCTGGTATGTGCGCCGGCCCCGGAAACGAATGAGCCGCGCGGGCGCAGCGTGCTGAACTCGTAGCCGATGCCGCAACCGGCCTTGAGCGTCAGTCCGGCCTCGTGAACCTTGCCGAGGATGTCGTCCATCGAATCGCTGATGGTGCCGGAGACGGTGCAGTTGATGGTCGAGGTGGCGGGTTTGAAGTCCTGCGCGCCAGCGTTGGAAATGATCCGTCCGGCGGGAATCGCGCCGTTGCGCAGCGCCCAAAGGAAGCGCTCGTACCAGTGTTCACGCTGCTCGGCCGGCTCAACGTCGGCCAACGCCCGCGCCACCCGCTGCCATGTGGCATCGACGCTGTCGTCGACCGGGCTGCCATCCTTGCGGGTCAGGCGGTACTTCTGCGCCCAGATATCTTCGGAGGTCGCCTGCAAGGCGATGCTGGAAGTGGTCTTGCTTTGTGCCGCGATGGGCCCGTCCGTCTTCGCCATGCGCTACGCATCCTCGTGTCGATGATGAAAAACCGAAGCAAGAAGCTTATGCCAGGTAGCGGGAAAGAACACCTGATCCCAGTCAACTCCATCGACGTACGGAAGCTGCGCGGCGATGGCGGACTCGCCTCAACGCAGCCAAGCGCATCGGCGTCACATCGAGGCGCTAGAGCGATTCCACGCATTCGGCGAGCGAAGTTCCGAGGTTTTCGATCAACCTCGCATAGCCGTCAGCATTAGCATCGATACCATGGCCCATGGCATCCAGCTCGGCCACTTTTGCCCGCAGACCGCGGACCAGGGCGCTAGCCAGACGCGGACGGGCCGGTGGTTCGTGGAACACGCAGCTGGGGCCGGCCTGTTCGAGACGCTGGCGCATCTCCGCCACGTGACGCGCTCCGGGTTGGGCCTCGCCACCAGCGCTGAACACACCGGTGTGCTCAAGGCCGTAAGCCGCCTCGAAATAGTCGTAAGCCTCGTGGAATACAAAGAAGGGTTTATTGCCGATGCTGCTCAGCCGCGCCTGCAGACGCTTGTCGAGCTCACCCAGACGCTGCCTGAACGCCTCGAGATTCGCCTGATAGCGCGGCGCATTAGCCGGATCGACGGCCGCCAGGTCGCCAGCCATTCGCACGGCGATGACCTCGGCGTTGGCCGGCAACAGCCAGAGGTGGGCATCGAGACTGCCCGGACGGTGCGAGTGATCATGCTCGTGGTGATCCGCCGTTGCAGGTTCGTCGTGGCTCTCGTGCGCGTCCTGCGACTCGTGCGCATGCTCATCGTGGTCGTCGTGACCCGCATGCTCGTCATGGCCGTGGGAGGCGTCATGCGCGTCGCCGAAATGACGCAGCGTCAGGCCCGGCAACGACTGGACGGCTAAGCTCGAGCCTTTGCGCCCTTTCAGCACCGGCTCCAGAAAGCCCTCCATGTCCGGGCCGATCCAGTAGAGCAGATCGGCACTGCGAACATGCCGTACGTCGGAAGGTCGCAGGGCATAGTGATGGGCCGAAGCGCCCGGTGGTAGCAAAACCGCCGGCTTGCCGACACCGTCCTGAACGGCAGCGGCGATCAGCTGCAGGGGCTTGATGCTGGTCAGCACCTCGATCTCGGCATGGGCTTGGGCACTGCTGAAAAGGCTGGCGGTCACTAGAAGCGGTATCGAAAAAAGACGAAACACGGGCAACACTCGATTGAACTGAATGGGTAACATAATAACGTCTCTAAGCCACCTCGTCTCCGCTCATGCCCAAGTCCCCGCTGGCCTGCACGCCCCATGACCATGACCACTGCGTCAGCAGTGCCCTGGCCGAAGCCGACCTCCTCTGCGAGCGCTCCGGTGTGCGCCTGACCGCCCTGCGCAAGCGTGTACTGGAGCTGGTCTGGCAAAGCCACAAGCCGCTCGGTGCCTACGACATCCTTGCCGAACTGACGGCCCAGGATGGCCGCCGCGCGGCGCCGCCCACGGTTTATCGAGCATTGGATTTCCTGCTGGAGAACGGCCTGGTGCACCGCATCGCCTCGCTCAATGCGTTCATCGGATGCAACCACCCCGAGCACCCGCATCAGGGCCAGTTCCTGATCTGCCGCAACTGCCATACGGCCATCGAGCTGGAACAGCCGAGCATCAGCGAGGCCATCGATCAGTCCGCGCGCAGCGTGGGTTTCCAGGTCGAAGGCCAGACGGTGGAAGTAGTCGGCCTCTGTGCGCCGTGCCGGAGCACTGCATGAACGAGGCGTTGATCCGCCTGGATGATATCCATGTGCAGTTCGCCAAGCAGACTGTCTTGGAAGGCGCTGAACTACGGGTGCACCGTGGCGAGATCGTCACGCTGATCGGCCCTAACGGGGCCGGCAAGACCACGCTGGTACGCGCCGTGCTCGGCTTGCTGAAACCGGACAGCGGCGCGGTCTGGCGCAAGCCGAAACTGCGCGTCGGTTATATGCCACAGAAGCTGCACGTCGACCCGACCCTGCCGCTCTCTGTGCTGCGTTTTCTGCGTCTGGTGCCGGGTGTGGATCGCGCAGCGGCCTTGGCCGCGCTGAAGGAAGTCGGCGCCGAGCAGGTGATCGACAGTCCGCTGCAGTCCGTTTCCGGCGGTGAGATGCAACGGGTGCTGCTGGCGCGCGCACTGCTGCGCGAGCCGGAGCTGTTGGTGCTGGACGAGCCGGTGCAGGGCGTCGATGTCGCCGGCCAGGCCGAGCTTTACCGGCTGATCGGCCGGCTGCGCGAGCGTTACGGCTGCGGCGTTCTGATGGTTTCCCATGACCTGCATCTGGTGATGAGCGCGACGGATCAGGTGGTTTGCCTGAATCGTCATGTGTGCTGCTCGGGCCATCCAGAGCAGGTCAGCACCGACCCGGCCTTCGTCGAACTGTTCGGCCAGGACGCGCGCAGCCTCGCGGTCTATCACCACCAACACGACCACAGCCATGACCTGCACGGCAGCGTGGTCACTGGCAAACCCCATATTCACGGCCCGAATTGCAAGCACTGATCACCAATGCCTGACTTCCTTCTCAACGCACTACTTGCCGGCCTCGCGCTGGCGCTGGTGGCCGGCCCGCTCGGCTCCTTCGTGGTCTGGCGGCGCATGGCCTATTTCGGCGATACGCTCTCGCATTCCGCGCTGCTCGGCGTGGCGCTGGGGTTGATGCTGGAGGTCAACCTGACCCTGGCGGTCATCGTCTGCTGCGTGCTCCTGGCGGTTCTGCTGGTCACCCTGCAGCAGCGTCAGCCGCTGGCGTCGGACACGCTGCTGGGCATCCTCGCGCACAGCACCCTATCCCTCGGGCTCGTATCGCTGAGCTTCATGCAGGACGTGCGCATCGACCTGATGGGCTATCTGTTCGGCGACCTGCTGGCGGTTGGCCCAACGGATCTGGCCTGGATCGCCGGCGGCAGCGCGTTGGTGCTGCTGGCGCTGATCCCGTTGTGGCGACCATTGCTGGCGGTGACCGTGCATGAAGAACTGGCAAAAGTGGAAGGGCTGCCGGTAGCGGCCATACGGATGGCGCTGATGCTGCTGATCGCCATGGTGATCGCCGTGGCGATGAAGATCGTCGGCGTGCTGTTGATCACTTCGCTGTTGATCATTCCGGCCGCGGCGGCCCAGCGCCACGCCCGCACACCGGAGCAGATGGCCCTGGGCGCGAGTCTGATCGGCCTGCTCGCGGTCTGCATGGGTCTGTCGCTGTCATGGTACGAGGACACTCCGGCCGGACCGTCGATCGTGGTGTCGGCGGCGGCGCTGTTCCTGCTGAGCTTCGCCTGGCGGCGCCGCCCGGGTTAATCCATCTAATCGAGGGCGACCGCACAGTCCTCAACGGTTCCCGCCACACGACACTGACCACCGCTTACGGCACAGACATGAACCCCACCGCCTCCCTGCGATATCTGCAAGGCTATCCGGACGCCTTGCAACAACAGGTCCGTCAGTTGATCGCCGAAGGTCGGCTGGGGGATTACCTCGAAAGACGCTACCCGCAGCGCCATCAGGTGCAAAGCGACAAGGCGCTGTATGGCTACGTCCAGCAATTGCGCCAAACCCATCTGAAAAGCGCACCGGGTGTCGACAAGGTGCTCTATGACAATCGCCTGGACCTGACGCACCGCGCCCTCGGCCTGCATACCGCGGTATCGCGGGTTCAGGGCGGCAAACTCAAGGCGAAGAAGGAGATCCGTGTTGCCGCGTTGTTCAAGGAAGCGGCACCGGAGTTCCTACAGATGATCGTCGTCCATGAGCTGGCGCACCTGCGCGAAAGCGACCACAACCGAGCTTTCTACAAGCTCTGCGAACACATGATGCCCGGCTACGCACAGACCGAATTCGATCTGCGCTGTTACCTGCATTGGCGTGAGCTTTCCTAGCCGGACGCCTTCGCCCGTTGACCTGAACGACAGGCATAAGGAAGCCCGGCACTCGTCGCTACACGAGTGCCGGGCCGTTCTGTCGAATGACGCTTACGCCGGCACTTGCTCTGCCAGCGGCTCGCGCGCCCAGATCCGATGTTGCGCCAAGGCTTGGGCGAACGCGCTGAACACAGTGCCGACATCTCCATCGTCACCACTCACCAGACCAGCGTCTTCCGGCAGATTCAGCGCCGCCAGCAACTGCCGGGCATCGCCCAGTACCGCGATCGGCTTGAGGTGCTTGTAGGCTTCGAGCAGGTAATGCTTGGCCACGCCGGACTTGGCCATGGCCTGCACGCTCTGCGCACCGCCAGGAATAAACACCGCATCGAAGGCGATCGAGGGCATGCCATCCATCGCCGCGTCGGGCGTGAGCATCTTTCCATCGGCGGTCTTCACCGGCGCGGGTGACGGGCCGATCAGCTTGGCCAGCGCGCCCTCGTCCGCCAGCTTCTTCTTGAACGCCTCGATAGCCTTGCCGTCCACGCCGTTGGCGATGAGGATGGCCACCTTGCGCGACTTGATGTTGCCCGACAGGTGATTGGTCAGGCTCAGCGCCGGCGAGCTGGCCGGTGTCGGCTGCTTGAGGCTCACGGTTGGCGCAGACGGCGGCGTCACGCCGATGTTCTCGGCAACCCGGCGCGCCAGCTCAAGATCGATGTTGGCAAGAATCTCATTGACCTGGCGCTCGCGAATGAACACCCGCTCGACCTTGCCCAGCTCGAAACTGTAGGCCCCGATGATGTGCTCCTTCTCCGGCGCACTCATGCTGTTCCAGAACAACGTGGCCTGGGAGAAGTGATCACCGAAAGACGGGCTGCGCACGCGCACCTTGTGCCCTTCCATGCGCTCGGGGTAGCTCTCGAATCCGCCGCCGCTGGCCGCCGGCGGCGTTTCCTTCGGCCAGCCGCTGTCGATGGAGTTGGGCTCGTAGTTGGCGCGGCCCTTATTGATGGTCTGCCGATGGAAAGCATCGCGCTGGTTGTTGTGCACCGGCGCAATCGAACGGTTGATCGGGATCTCGTGGAAGTTCGGCCCGCCGAGGCGCAGCAGCTGGGTGTCGGTGTAGGAAAACAGCCGGCCCTGCAGCAGCGGATCATTGGTGAAGTCGATGCCGGGCACGATGTGGCCGATATGAAACGCCGCCTGCTCGGTCTCGGCAAAGAAGTTGTCCGGGTTGCGGTTGAGGGTCATCTTGCCGAGCTTTTGCACCGGCACCAGCTCCTCGGGAATGATCTTAGTCGGATCGAGCAGGTCGAAATCGAATTTGTGCTCGTCGGCCTCTTCAACCACCTGCACGCCCAGCTCCCATTCGAAGTAGTCGCCCATCTCGATGGATTCCCACATGTCGCGGCGGTTGAAGTCCGGATCCTTGCCGGCCAGCTTCAGGGTTTCGTCCCAGATCAGCGAGTAAGCGCCGGCCACCGGCTTCCAGTGGAACTTGACGAAGCGACTGGTGCCCTCGGCATTGATCAGACGGAAAGTGTGCACGCCAAACCCTTCCATCGCCCGATAGCTGCGTGGGATGGCACGGTCGGACATGGTCCACAGCACCATATGCGCCGATTCGGGCGTCAGCGAGACGAAATCCCAAAAGTTGTCGTGGGCCGACTGGCCCTGCGGAATCTCGTTGTGCGGCTCGGGTTTGACCGCATGCACGAAGTCGGGAAACTTGATCGCGTCCTGGATGAAGAACACCGGCATGTTGTTGCCGACCAGATCGAAGTTGCCTTCATCGGTGTAGAACTTAGTGGCAAAACCACGCACATCGCGCACGGTGTCGGCCGACCCGCGCGAGCCCTGCACGGTAGAGAAACGCACGAACACCGGTGTCTCTTTCCCCTTGCCGGCGAGGAAGGAGGCCTTGGTCAGCGCGCTGTGGTCGTCGTAGCTGACGAATACGCCATGCGCCGCGGCCCCGCGAGCATGGACGATTCGCTCGGGAATGCGCTCGTGATCGAAGTGCGTCAGCTTCTCGCGCATGATGAAGTCTTCGAGCAGCGATGGACCTCGCTCCCCTGCCCTCAGGGTGTTCTGATTGTCGGCGATCTTCACGCCCTGATTGGTTGTCAGCGCTTCGCCGGTGGCGTCGCTGCGGGATGCGCCAAGGTCGTCGAGCTTGGCGTTGTGATTCTGGCGATCGACGGTATCGCTACCGGCCAGTTCGCTGTGCTTTGGATCTTTCTTGTCCGTCATCATGGGCCTCGGTCGAGCGATAGGGACTAATCCGCGAAGGAACCTGGCCATGCTGATGGTGGCCTGATACCTGCTCCGATTCACGGGCGTACCGGTTAGTGACCTACTTGACCCGCTCAAGGTTGCGTCATGCGGCGTTTCGATGTGCTTATCGGGGTGCTGGCGGGTCTCAATGTCTGCAGGTTCGCTACGCCGCAGCACCGCAAACGCGTAGAATGCACGCCTTTCGCCGACTATCCCGGCACTGACGACCGCACCCACAAGGTTCGCCCGTGATCGAATTTCACCAAGTCCATAAAACTTACCGGAGCACCAACGGCCGCGGCGCCAGCCGCGAGATCCCTGCGCTCAAGCCGACCCAGTTGGAAATCGGTGCCGGGGAAGTGTTCGGCCTGATCGGCCATTCCGGCGCCGGCAAGAGCACCCTGTTGCGCCTGATCAATCGCCTGGAAGAGCCCTCCGGCGGCCGCATCCTGGTCAGTGGGGAAGACGTCACCGCACTGGATGCCGACGGCCTGCGACGCTTCCGCCAGCGCGTCGGCATGATCTTCCAGCACTTCAACCTGCTGATGTCCAAGACGGTGGCCGACAACGTCGCCATGCCGCTGCGCCTGGCCGGCATTCGCTCGCGCAGCGAGATCGACGCCCGCGTCGCCGCCCTGCTCGACCGCGTCGGCCTGAAAGACCATGCGCGCAAATATCCGGCCCAGCTCTCCGGCGGACAGAAGCAGCGCGTCGGTATCGCCCGCGCGCTGGCCACCGAGCCGGACATCCTGCTCTGCGACGAGGCCACCAGCGCGCTGGATCCGCAGACCACCGCCTCGGTGCTGCAGCTGTTGGCGGAGATCAACCGCGAGCTGAAGCTGACCATTGTGCTGATCACGCATGAGATGGACGTGATCCGCCGTGTCTGTGACCGCGTCGCGGTGATGGATGGCGGCGAAATCGTCGAGCAGGGGCCGGTCACCGAGGTATTCCTGCACCCCCGACACCCCACCACCCAGCGTTTCGTGCTGGAAGACGAGGCGGTCGACGAAGGTGAGCAACGAGACGATTTCGCTCACGTACCCGGCCGTATCCTGCGCCTGACGTTCCAAGGCGATGCGACCTACAAGCCGTTGCTAGGCACCGTCGCGCGGGAAACCGGGGTCGACTTCAGCATCCTTTCGGGGCGCATCGACCGCATCAAGGACACGCCCTATGGCCAGCTGACCCTGGCCCTGGTCGGCGGCGACATGGCTGCCGCGCTGGATCGCCTGGATGCCGCAGACGTGCATGTGGAGGTATTGCGCTGATGGATGCTCTACTGGCAAACGTCGACTGGTATGAGATCTGGCTGGCCACGCTGGACACCCTGCTGATGCTCGGCGGCTCGCTGCTCTTCACCATTCTGCTGGGCCTGCCGCTGGGCGTGTTGCTGTTCCTCGCCGGCCCGCGGCAACTGTTCGAGAACGGTCCGCTGTATGCCTTCCTCTCGTTCGTGGTCAACGTGCTGCGCTCGCTGCCGTTCATCATTCTGCTGATCGTGATGATCCCCTTCACGGTGCTGATCACCGGTACGTCGCTGGGTGTCGCTGGCGCGATCCCGCCGCTGGTGGTGGGCGCAGCGCCGTTCTTCGCACGGTTGGTGGAGACGGCCCTGCGCGAAGTCGATCGCGGCATCATCGAGGCGACACAGGCGATGGGCGCCACCACCCGGCAAATCATCTTCAGCGCATTGCTGCCCGAGGCTCGTCCCGGCATCATCGCCGCCATTACCGTGACGGCCATTACCCTGGTCTCCTACACCGCGATGGCCGGCGTGGTCGGCGCCGGCGGGCTCGGCGATTTGGCCATCCGCTTCGGCTATCAGCGCTTCCAGACCGACGTCATGGTGGTCACCGTAGTGCTGCTATTGGTGCTGGTGCAGGTGCTGCAGAGCGTTGGCGACAAGCTGGTCACGCATTTTTCCCGTAAATAGTTGCCCTAGATAACCTATGTTCAACCACAGATGCCGGCCCCCGCGCGCCGCATCGAAAAGGAGTCTTCCATGAAAAAACTGCTTGCCGCCTTTGCCGCTGTCGCGGCCTTCTCCGCCCAGGCTGCCGACGAGCTGAACGTTGCCGCAACCGCCGTCCCGCACGCGGAGATCCTCGAATTCGTCAAACCCCAGCTGGCCGAGCAGGGCGTCGATCTGAAAGTGAAGGTATTCACTGACTACGTGCAGCCGAACATCCAGGTGGCCGAGAAACGTCTGGACGCCAACTTCTTTCAGCACCAGCCGTACCTCGATGAATTCAACAAGGGCAAGGGCACCGAGCTGGTCAGCGTCGCTGGCGTACACATCGAACCCTTCGGCGCCTATTCGAGTAAGCTAAAGTCCCTCGACGAGCTGCCCAGTGGCGCGACCGTGGTGATTCCCAACGACGCCACCAACGGCGGCCGTGCGTTGCTGCTGCTGGCCAAGGCCGGCGTGATCACCCTGAAGGAAGGTGCCGGCATTACCGCCACGCCAAAGGACATCGCCGAGAACCCGAAGAACATCAAGATTCGCGAACTGGAAGCCGCGACCCTGCCGCGCGTGCTGACCCAGGTCGACCTGGCGCTGATCAACACCAACTACGCGCTGGAAGCCAAGCTGAACCCCACCGAAGACGCCCTGTTCATCGAAGGCAGCGACTCGCCCTACGTGAACATCCTGGTCGCCCGTCCGGACAACAAGGACAGCGCCGCCATGCAGAAGCTGGCCCAGGCCCTGCACAGCGACGAGGTCAAGCAGTTCATCAACGAGAAGTACCAGGGTGCCGTAGTTCCAGCGTTCTGATCGCCTGTGAGCTAACCCAACGAACCCCGCCCTGTGCGGGGTTTTTTATGCGCGGCCCACCGCACAAAAAAGCAGCCAGGGCATAGCGAGCAACCTTTAAGTGAATTGATTCATGTCGCGGACCGCCTGCTGTTGAGCCGACCGGCCCAGTGCGTCAGTCTTCAGCGGCGAACTACCTCCATGGACGGAACCAACATGCACACGCAAGCGACCCAGATTTACCTCGCCATCAAGGGGATCAAACAGCCCTACCTCTTCGACATCCAGCTGACCCAACTCTAGGGAGTTAAACAGGATGCGAAATATCCTCGCTCAACGGTTCAGCGTTTGCTTGCTCGCGACAGCACTGAGCGCCTGCAGCTCGATGGCCACGCTCACTGGTGACAGTTTTACCTTTGAAGGCCAGCTACCGGCCAACTTCTCCATGCGAGCCCAGGCGCATTACGGCGTCGCCAACGACTGTAAGGGTCGTAGCCAGGCGCGTTCGTTCGAGAGTGGCTTTCAGAGTACATCTCAGCAGTATCGCTTCAGCATTCCCGTCAGCTACCGCGACGGCCTCTGCGAAATGCAGCTGGCCCGGGTCGGGCTGTACATCCATGGTCGCTACGGCGACAAGGAATGGCAACGCACCTATGACAATGGCGGCTTGGTGCTGGTCGATACACTGCCGCAAGGCGCGCCTGCTTTTGATAGCGATGGCCACCTGAGCAAGACGGCGGAATGCACGTGGCTGTTTCAGGTCAGCAAGCTCTACCTTGAGCTATCGAAACTGCTGAGTTGCAAAGGAGCAGGCGCTCATCTGGTGCGTGACGAGTTGCCGGGCAAGACGGTTCGGCTGGATATTCAGGCCAGTCCCGAGGAGAGACCCTACTACGACGACACCTGGGTACGACTTCCTCAAGGATGGAAACCATGCTTGCCGAAAGAAGGTGGGTGGATACGCTGCCAGACCCCTCCAGTGTTTCAGACCTTCAAAATGAACGGGCAGGAATGCACCGTCTATCCTAATTGCAAGGAGTGACCAGGGATGCGAACTGCCCTTGGCCGTCTACTCGGTCTCATCATGCTCGCGACCGTACTTAGCGCCTGCGGCTCGATGGCCTCGCTCACCGCTGACAGCTTTACCTTCGAAGGGCAGCTACCCGCTGACTTCTCCATGCGTGCCCAAGCGCATTACGGCGTCGCCAACGACTGTAAGGGTCGCAGCCAGGCACGCTCATTCGAGAGCGGCTTTCGGAGCACATCTCAGCAGTATCGCTTCAGCATTCCCGTCAGCTACCGCGACGGCCTCTGCGAAATGCGTTTGGCCCGTGTTGGGCTGTACATCCATGGTCGCTACGGCGACAAGGAATGGCAACGCACCTATGACAATGGCGGCTTGGTGCTGATCGAGACATTGCCGCAAGGCGCGCCTGCTTTTGATAGCGATGGCCACCTGAGCAAGACGGCGGAATGCACATGGCTTTTTCAACTCAGCAAGGCCCACGCACGAAGAGGCCAGATCAGCAAACTTCTAAGCTGCAAGGGGGCGGGCGCTTATCTGTTGCGTGACGAATTGCCGGGCAAGACGGTTCGGCTGGATATTCAGGCCAGTCCCGAGGAGAGACCCTACTACGACGACACCTGGGTACGACTTCCTCAAGGGTGGAAACCATGCTTGCCGAAAGAAGGTGGGTGGATACGCTGCCAGACCCCTCCTGTATTTCAGATTTTCAAAATGAATGGACAGGAATGCACCGTCTATCCCAACTGCAAGGAATGATCAAGGATGAACGACATGAGCAAAGCGGGAAACTCGATAATACTGGGATGCCCCCAACGAACGGACTGGATCAGCTTTCGCCTGGTTGACGAACATGGTGACGGAAAGCCTTACGCTGGACTGAGCTATACGCTGCACGACAGTCAGGGCCAACAGTATCCAGGCGCACTGGATGACGAAGGCTTTGCTTACATAGAGGGAATCTGCTGTGGCCCTGCCGTTCTCGACTTAGCAAGTTTGGCCGATGGCAGCCTCGACCCATGGCATGAAAAATTAATTCTTCGAGACTCCTTCAAGATACCTCTGACCAACTTGCAGACCGCTGCAGAGCAGTCCCCGGCGGGCCCCCGCCGATCTGATGGCCGTACCTATCTGGCAGAAGAGCGCGCCGTACTGGAAAGCGCTCACCTTCTACGCGTAGAAGTCAGCGATCTGGTCGAGGCCAAGGGGCATCTACCCGATCCTGATCCTACTTGGCAGCCAAAGCCTTCCGCCATGCTCAAGCACAACGCTGGGCAGGCTGCCGAATGCGTCGGCATCGCATTAACGCCCAATTGTCATCACGTGCTTGAGGTCAAAGCGCTACGCGCCTACAGCCCGCTGCTCTCACGCGACAAGGCCTTTTGCGCGATCAATGCCTACCATTTGGCGGTCATGAGCACCTTTGTGTATGCGCCGTTCGGCGAACCGAAGCAGCCGGATGGTGCTTATGCCTCCAGCCCGCCCCCCTATAATCGTAGCGGGAGCATTGGGCATGTGCTGCGCGAGCAACTGGCCCGATTGGTAAAAGCGAACTCGTTCGATAGTGCCCGCTACGAGCTGCTGTATGAAGAGGTGCCCTACTCCAAAAGGCTCGAGATCATGCCTTATGACCCAGCTCGCTATCAGGCTGAGGCCACCAAAGGCTGGGCGAATCCCGAGGACGTGCATTTTCTCTACGATGAACAGACGGATTCCCAGGCCTTCATCGTCCATAACGACAAACTCATGCTCATATCGGTGCGGGGCACACTGGGAACGCCAGACATATTGCGAGATCTTGACGCCCGCCAGGTCCCTTACGCTGAAGGCACCGGCCAAGCCCACCGAGGATTTTATGACTCGTTCCAGGCCGTCAAGGTTTTCGTTCAGCGCTATATGGAAGCCTTCTACACTGGTGAGCAGACCCTAATCATTTGTGGGCACAGTCTCGGCGGCGCCGTTGCATTGCTCTTAGCGGAGTGGATCAGAACTCTCCCATCACAACCGCAGTTGATGCTGTACACCTTCGGCGCCCCACGCGCCGGCGACCGAGCCTTTGTACAAAGTGCCCAGGGGCTTGTCCATCACCGCCTCGTCAATCACAACGACCCTATCCCCGCCGTCCCCTTCACCTGGCTGGATGCCGAGTGGAAGCTGGCCAGCGCCGGTACCGTGGTGCTGTTCAGCTCACCCTTGCTGGGTGTAACGCTGCTCCTGGGCGGGTTGCTCAATCTGCAGGGCGACCCATACGAGCACCATGGTCAACAACGCCACTTCGTGCCCCGCAAGCCCAACGGTGGCAGCGAAGCCTCCATACTCTGGCAACCCGACTGCGCCTTGATCGACGAACAGGCCTGTGCGCGTTATGCCGGTGCGATTGATCTGCTGGACGACATGCCAAAGCGAATGGCCTTCATCGAACAGGCTTTCGCCGGCGCAGAGCATTCCTCCGACAGTGGCTACAGCCGTGCCATGCTCACCACGCTGCTGCGCTGGCATGCAAGCGTTGAGGAGCGGGAAGGTGTCTTGTTTACGCCCGGTGAGATCCACGACATCGATATGTTGATCCAGATGGCCGAAGCCGAGCTGAATAGTTGGCAGCCGCGAGATTTTATGGAGTTTCGCCGGGCAGTGAGAGTGCGCCATGACTCTCGCTTCTATAACAAGTCTGATTTGGAGCTCCGCCAGATGTACGACGCTGGCATCGCCCTGGCACGCTCCCTTAGCAGGCAACAAAGAGCAGCGCTGGGGCGCGCGAAAGTACGGCTACTAAACGAGGCGGGTAGACGCCTGACCGCGACCAACGTGTTCGGCGACTTGATTGATCGGGACGACTTGCCCAACTTGGTAGCGCAATGGCGAGCATTGGACCAAAACCAACGGGCTGAAAAGCTGGCCAAGATAAAAAAGCCTCTAGCTCGTCAGTACGCCTGACAGCCTTCTCCCGCTCGCTCGCGTGAACAGCCAACGCGCCGGAGAAGGCGCTGGCTGGCCGCAGGTACGGGCTCGAAGGCGGCCTGCACGGAACCGGACGCAATCGCCACCGCGGCACAGAGCGCGGCGCCGCTGAATACGCGATTAGCCCCGGATCGGACAGCACTTGCGAAACAATCCCTGAGCCAGCACCGTGCCCGAAACGAGGCCGAGCAGCGTGCGCGGCAGGCGCATCGGGACGTTTCGGTAAGGGCCTGTTATGAAGAAGGCTGCGGACAAGCCCGCTTCGGCGGGCAACCACAACCGCGCAGACGAAAGACAAGCGCGTGTCATCTGGGCCGGAGGATCGG
This sequence comes from Pseudomonas sp. YJ42, assembly GCF_047225135.1. Taxonomy (NCBI): domain Bacteria; kingdom Pseudomonadati; phylum Pseudomonadota; class Gammaproteobacteria; order Pseudomonadales; family Pseudomonadaceae; genus Pseudomonas; species Pseudomonas sp. YJ42. The sequence continues at coordinate 2,833,629 of NZ_CP178378.1, forward strand.
CTGGCGCAACCAGAGCGCAAGACGCCGTTAAGCCTGGCCGAGCCGATGGTCAGCTGCCCTGCCCGATCAACGCCGGCAACTGCTCGGCAAGCTTCTCGGTGCGCATCGGCGCGCGAATGAACCCGCGCAAACGGCCGTCGGGGCCGATCAGGGCGAGGTTGCCGCCATGGTCGACGGTGTAATCCTTCTTCGAAGTGTCCCCCGGAATAAAGGGCACGCCCGCCGCGTTGGCGAGCGTCTGGATATCATCCAGCGGTCCCGTCAGCCCAATGAAGCCGGCGCCGAAATAATCCAGGTATTTCTTCAGCTGCTCGGGCGTGTCGCGCGCCGGATCGACGCTGACCAGGATCGGCTGTAGCCGCTGATTCACGTCGTCCGGCAGCTTACCGCGCAGCTGACGCAATTCGGCGAGCGTGGCCGGACAGATATCGGGGCAGAAGGTATAGCCGAAGAACAGCAGGTTCCAGCGCCCTTCGAGCTGCTCCATCGAAACCGCTTCGCCATCCTGGTTGGTCAGGGCGATGTCGGGCATGTCGCGACCCTGGGGAAGCATGACGATACCCGCATCGAGCAGCGCGGCGGAGTCGAGCTGGCGCTCGGTGCTGAGCACCTTGTAAACCGTCAGGCCTATAACCAGCGCGACCAGTGCAACGAGAATGAAAACGGTTTTCTGAATGCGGGTCATGGAATTCCTGTGAGGGCTGAGTCAGGCCTGCGAGATGCTCTACACCGGCCTCTAGATATTCAGCAGCAGATAATGATCAACCAGCAGCGCGATGAACAGCGCAAACAGGTACCAGATGCTGAATTTGAACGTCTTAATGGCCGCATGAGGGCGGCTCTCACGATAGAGCACGATGGCCCAGAACAGGAAGCGCGCACCCAGCAGCACCGCCGCTGCCAGGTACAGCGGACCACTCATGTGTATGGCGAACGGCATGAAGCTCACCGCCAGCAGCACGGCGGTATAGAGCAGGATATGCACCTTGGTGTAGTGCTCGCCGTGAGTCACCGGCAGCATCGGTACATTGACCTTGGCGTATTCCGCCTTGCGGTGAATCGCCAGCGCCCAAAAGTGAGGCGGCGTCCAGGCGAAGATGATCAGCACCAGCAACAGCGGCTCGGCGGTCACCTGGCCGGTCACCGCGACCCAACCGAGCAGTGGTGGTGCGGCGCCGGCCAGACCGCCAATGACGATGTTCTGCGGGGTCGCACGCTTGAGAAAGCCGGTGTAGATGACGGCATAGCCGATCAGCGATGCCAGCGTCAGCCAGGCTGCCAGCGCGTTGGTGAACACCAGCAACAGTGCCATCCCGGCGACGCTCAGCAACAACGCGAACAGCAGGGCCGCGGCAGGCGATACCCGGCCTTCGGCCAGTGGCCTTTTGTGGGTGCGCGCCATCACCGAGTCGATGCGCCGATCCACCACATGGTTGACTGCCGCCGCGCCACCGGCGCAGAGCGCGATGCCGAGATTGCCGAACACCAGCACTGTCCAGGGCACGCCTGCGCGCGTGGCGAGAAACATGCCCACCAAGGAGGTGATGAGCATCAGCAGCACCACCTTCGGCTTGGTCAGCTCGAGATAGTCGCGCCAGCTGACCTGGACGCCGCGTTCGCTGAGTAGAGTCGCCATGGGGTTCTCCTTGTGGTCAAGCGCGGGGTAGGTCGAGCCCACCCATCGAGTTCGAAACCGGATGCCGTTGGATCGCCGGCTCATGCGTCGCGACGGCGCTACGGCGACCCGGGAAGAGACGGTGATTGATCAGTACGGTAACCAGCAGCAGCAAGGCACCGCCGCCGTTGTGGGCGACGGCGACAGCCAACGGCAGATTGAGCAGGACATTGCTGATGCCCAGCCCGACCTGCAGTGCCAGGGTCGCCAGCAACAATGTGGCAAGACGTGAAAGTCCGTTGCGCCAGAGCTGCCAGCTGAGGATCAGCAACAGCAGCGTCACGGTCAGCGCGCCGAGACGATGGGTGAGATGAATGGCGGTACGCGCCTCGCCGTAGAGCATGCCGCCGAGGTAATTGGGGCCGATGTCGTGATGAGTCAGGTTGAAGGCATTGGCGAAATCCATCTCGGGCCACCACTCGCCGTGGCAGGTGGGGAAGTCAGTGCAGGCCACCGCAGCGTAGTTGCTGCTGACCCAGCCGCCCAGCGCGACCTGACCGATCACAGCCAGCAGGCCGAGCATCGCCAGTGCCCGGATCCGAGCCGGTATCGGCCCGGTTGCTGGTCGCCGTCCCGACAAACGCAAAGTCAGTAGGAACAACAGGCTCAAGGTGGTGAAGCCACCCAGTAAATGCGCAGTTACCACCTGGGGCCAGAGCTGCAGGGTCACCGTCCACATGCCGAAGGCAGCCTGGGTGATTACCACGGCCAACAGTAGCAGCGGCAGCTTGACCGGCTGACCCGGCTGTGAACGCCGCCGCAGCGCCTGCACGGCGAGCCCGAGGATTACCAGTCCCAGCGCGCCAGCGAAATAGCGATGCACCATCTCGTTCCACCCCTTGTGCACCTCAATCGGTGCATCCGGGAAGCGTAGCGCCGCCAGGCTCTGGGCTTGTTCGCTCATGGGTACCGCTAGAAATCCATAGCAGCCGGGCCAGTCCGGGCAGCCGAGGCCGGCGTGGGTCAGCCTCGTATAGGCACCGAGGAGAACCACCACCACGGCCAGCAGTGTGGCGACGAGGGCAAGACGGTATCCGGGTTTTGCCATCTGGTTCTCCTTGGGCGACCTCGTTGAGACTCCAGCGAGGCGGCCGAGTGCCTGGGTCAGCCGATCTGGGAGATTTTCAACAGGTGCTTGAGGTCATCGAGAATCGCCTTGCCGTTGGCCTTGGCGTCGTAGCGCAAGACCAGATTGCCGTGCGGATCGATGATCCACAGCTGCGGGCCGTCGGGTGCCTCCGGGTTGCCCGCATAAACCGTCGGGTCCAGCACATAACGCTGCAGCTGGGGGTATTCGCGCTGCAGACGCTGATCGTAGTCGGCGCTCAATGCCTGCCCGCTCGCCAGTGCATGGCCGGCACGGCCGGCCTCACGCGCCAGGCCAATGTTGATCTGCCGCGCCAGATAGACCAGCTGCTGGCAGTCTTCTGCGCACCCTTGCGGTGCGGTAACCAGCAGCTCCCAGCGTGGTTCGGGCGCCACTGGTACGGTCACGCCGAGCATCTCGCGCCCTTGGCCGGTGGCTACCAGCGCGCCGTCGTAGGTTCGGGTTTCGGGTATCCAGAAGCCGAACCGATACATCGCCGTTGCCAGCAGCATGGGCCCAATCACCACGGCCAGGATCAGTAGCAGTTGCACTCGCCCACGCCGGCGTTGGGGTTGTGCGGGATTGAAGGTCGGATTCATCGCGGTCACTGCTTGCTCCCTCGTGCCTGATGCACGCCGAAGTAAATAAATAACGCCAGCAGAGCTGCCGCCAGCGCAAACCATTGCACCGCGTACCCCAGGTGCTGCTGCGGCTGCATGCTGGTGATCGGCCAGTCTGCCCGGTACGCTGCCGGGCCGGGCTCAAGTCGCAACTCGTATTCAACGCCATCACGTCCGAGCAATTGCCACAGCGCTTCGACATCGACGTGATTGAGCAGCCTTGGCCAACCCTCGGCCATGCGCTCGTTTAACAAGAACGGCTTGCCAGAAGGTGCATAGACCCAGGCGGCCAGCTTCAATGGGCGATCCGGCGTATCGAACTTCGGCGGGATCCGCCGATCCGGCCAGGGTATCCAGCCGCGGTTCACTAGCACCCAGCGACCGCTTGGCTGATCCTGGAAGGGTTGCAACAGCTCGACACCAACCTGGCCGTCGCGGGTACGGCTGTCCAGCAGGAAACTGTGTTCGTCATCGAAACTGCCCTGCAAATGGATTCGACTGTAGGCGGGATCTTCGAATTGCTCGATCTGCTCGGGTCCGACCGGCGCCGCCTGCTGCCGCGCTTCCTGGCGAGCCAGCATGTCGCGCTTCTGTTCGCCGCGCTCCAGCTGCCAGAACCCCAGCCAGACCAGCAGCGGCAGCAGCGTCAGGACCAGCAAGGTCGGCAGCAGGCCGGGTTTGAACCCGCTCATGCCGCGCCCCACAGCGTATTGATACGGCTGGCTATACTGCACCCCCACTTCCCCTACTACGGACTCGCTCATGCTCAAGGCGGCGATCGTTCTGTTATTAGTAGCCACGCTGGTCAGTCTGTTCAGCGGTCTGTTCTTTCTGGTCAAGGACGAGGGTCGAACCTCCCGCCTGGTGACCGCATTGTTCGTTCGTGTCACCCTCTCTGCCCTGACGATCGCGCTGATCGCCTGGGGCTTCTATTCCGGGCAGCTGCATCCGGGTTTCGGCTAGCTCAGGTCCGTATGTAACGCCGCTGCGGTCGCTCCAGCCTTCAGCCGAGGCCGGCGTTCAAAGCACGTAGACGAAAATGAACAAGCCGATCCAGACCACGTCCACGAAGTGCCAGTACCAGGCAGCCGCCTCGAAGCCGAAGTGCTGTTCCGGCGTGAAGTGACCGCGGAAGCTGCGCACCAGCATGATCGACAGGATGATCGCGCCAATGGTCACGTGGGCGCCGTGAAAGCCCGTGAGCATGAAGAAGGTCGCGCCGTAGATACCCGAGCCAAGCGTCAGCCCCAACTCGGTATAGGCGTGAATGTATTCCTCTATCTGCAGGGCCAGAAACGAGGCGCCCAGCAGCACGGTCAATCCCAGTCCGAGCTTGAGGTGTTTGCGGTTTCCTTTGCGCAACGCATGGTGCGCCCAGGTCAGCGTGAAACTCGAGGTCACGAGCAGGATGGTGTTGATCAGCGGCAGTCCGAAGGCACCAATAGTGCCTTCAGGCGCCGGATAAAGCTTGGGATCGGGGTTGTTCAGCAGTGGCCAGGTATATTCGAAGTTGGGCCACAGCATATTGCTCACGCCCTTGTCGCCCTCGCCACCGAGCCAGGGGCCGACCCAGTAGCGGATGTAGAACAGCACACCGAAAAACGCGAGAAAGAACATGACTTCGGAAAAGATGAACCAGCTCATGCCCCAGCGGAACGAACGATCCATCTGCGCACTATAGAGCCCGGCTCGGCCTTCGCGGACGACCGCGCCGAACCAGCCGAACATCATGTAGGCAATCAGCAACGCGCCCACGAAGAAAATCAGTGGGCCGTTCGATTCGGCGCGATCGGCCTTGAGGTCGTTGAACCAGGTGCCGAGACCAAAGACCGTGGTCAGCAGTGCGACCGTGGCGATTATGGGCCACTTGCTCTGGGCGGGAACGTAGTAATTCTCGTGCGTGGTGGTCTGTTGGCTCATTGCAGACTCTCCTTGGCCGCCACCACGGACGCCTGATCAACGACGGCGACGGGAGGTTGGCGAGACGTGATATCGAACAGGGTGTAGGCGAGCGTCAGATGACGCACGTCTGCGGGCAAATCACGATCGACAATGAAACGCACCGGCATTTCGATGCGCTCACCAGGCTGCAGCACCTGCTGGGTAAAACAGAAACATTCGGTCTTATGGAAATATGCCGCCGCCTTCGACGGCGAAACACTCGGCACGGCCTGTGCCGTCATTGGCTTGTCGGTGGGGTTGTAAGCGACGAAGCGCATTTCTCGGGTGGCGCCGGGGTTGACGGCGATCTGATCGGCCATCGGCCGGAATTCCCATACCATTCCCGACGCGTTGGTGGCGAGAAACTGCACCCGTACCTCGCGCGCCTCGTCGGTGGTCTGCGTGCCTCCGTAGGCACCTGCCGTCTTGCCGTTGATTCCGAAAGCCTTGCACATGACGTCGTAGATCGGCACCAGCGCAAAACCGAAGGCGAACATCACGACGACCACCAACAGTAGCCGGCGGACAAGTCGGGCGGTGGGCAGAGAATCGCTCATCGCGTCCTCCTCACACAGGAGCGTTCAACGCGCAACGCAAGCTTCGGCTTGGTGCTGTTGCGCGGGTGGGCTGAAGCCCACCCTACGAAGCAGCCAGCGCCCCGCATCACCTCAGCCGGGGAGGGCTTCAGCCAACCTTCATGGCCGCCCTCGTTTCCGATATCACAGGCGCACCCCGTCGTGGCCAACCCTTGGCCAGCCGCCGACCTGAAGCCGCCAAGGGCGGCAACGCTATTCATGCTTGGGCCCCGTGCGGTGCTCATGGAGTTCTTCCATGCTCGGCGGAACGCTGAAGGTGTGATAGGGCGCCGGGGACGGCACACTCCATTCCAGACCATCGGCTCCATCCCAGGGCTTGGCCGCGGCAGCCGGGCCACCGCGAATGCACTTGATGACGATGAATAGGAACAGCAGCTGAGTCGCCCCGAACATGAAGGCACCGATGCTCGACACCATGTTGAAGTTGGCGAACATCATGTTGTAGTCCGGAATGCGTCGCGGCATGCCGGCCAGCCCCACGAAGTGCATCGGGAAGAACGCCAGGTTCATGCCGATGAAGCTCATCCAGAAGTGCAGTTTGGCCAGTGTCTCGTCGTACATATGCCCGGTCCACTTGGGCAGCCAGTAATAAGCCGAAGCAAAGATGCCGAATATCGCACCGGGTACCAGCACGTAGTGGAAGTGCGCCACCACGAAGTAGGTGTCGTGGTACTGGAAGTCCGCCGGCGCGATGGCCAGCATCAGGCCAGAAAAACCGCCAATGGTGAACAGGATGACGAAGGCCACGGCGAACAGCATCGGGGCCTCGAAGGTCAGCGAGCCACGCCACATGGTGGATACCCAGTTGAACACCTTCACCCCGGTTGGCACCGCGATCAGCATGGTGGCGTACATGAAGAACAGCTCGCCAACCACCGGAATGCCGACGGTGAACATATGGTGCGACCAGACGATGAACGACAGAAAGGCGATGGCGCCGGTGGCGTAGACCATCGAGGTATAGCCGAACAGCGGCTTGCGGCTGAAGGCGGGAATGATCGAGCTGACGGCGCCGAACGCCGGCAGGATCATGATGTACACCTCGGGATGGCCGAAGAACCAGAACACATGTTGGAACAGCACCGGATCGCCGCCTCCGGCCGCGCTGAAGAAGCTGGTGCCGAAGTGGATGTCCATCAGCATCATCGTCACCACGCCGGCTAGCACCGGCATCACCGCGATCAGCAGGAAGGCGGTGATCAGCCACGTCCAGACGAACAGCGGCATTTTCATCAGGGTCATGCCGGGTGCGCGTAGGTTGAGGATGGTGGCGACCACGTTGATCGCGCCCATGATCGAGCTGATGCCCATCAGGTGAATGGCGAAGATGAAGAAGGTCACCGACTCCGGCGCGTAGGTCGTCGACAGCGGCGCGTAGAACGTCCAGCCGAAGTTGGGTCCGCCGCCCTCCATGAACAGAGTCGAAATAAGCAGGCCGAAGGCCGCCGGCAGCAGCCAGAAGCTGAAGTTGTTCATCCGCGGCAGCGCCATGTCCGGCGCGCCGATCATCAAGGGGATCATCCAGTTGGCCAATCCGACGAACGCCGGCATCACCGCGCCGAAGACCATGATCAGGCCGTGCATGGTGGTCATCTGGTTGAAGAATTCCGGCTGCACGATCTGCAGCCCCGGCTGGAACAACTCGGCGCGGATAACCATCGCCATCGAACCGCCCAGCAGGAAGGCGCAGAAGCTGAACCACAGGTACATCGAACCGATGTCCTTGTGGTTGGTGGTCAGCACCCAGCGCATGAGCCCCTTGGCCGGGCCGTGGTGATGGTCATGCCCAGCATGACCATGATCGTCGATCACTGCACTCATCACCTGATCCTCTTACTGGGTGGCTTCTTCGGCCTGTTTGAAGACGAGCACGTCTTTCGGCGTGACCATGTCGCCCTTGTTGTTGCCCCACGCATTGCGCTCGTAGGTCACCACCGCGGCAATGTCGACCTCGGACAGCTGCTTGCCGAAGGCGGCCATGGCGGTGCCCGGCTTGCCATTGACGACGATGCTGAGGTGGTCTTCGGCCTCGCCAGTGGCGATGGGCGAGCCCTTCAGCGCCGGGAACATCGGTGGCAGCCCCTCGCCTCCCGCCTGGTGGCAGGACGCACAGTTGGTCTGGTAAACCTTCTCACCGCGGGTCACCAGCTCTTCGAGCGTCCATTCCTTGCTGGTCAGCTCGGCGAGCTTGGCGGCTTCCGCCTTCTTCTCGCCGAGCCAGGCGGCGTAGTCTTCCGGTGACTTCACCTCCACGACAACCGGCATGAAGCCATGGTCCTTGCCGCACAGCTCAGTGCATTGGCCGCGGTAGATGCCCGGTTTATCGATACGGGTCCAGGACTCGTTGATGAAGCCGGGAATGGCATCCTTTTTCACTGCCAGATCCGGTACCCACCAGGAGTGAATGACGTCCGCTGCGGTGATCAGGAAGCGCACCTTGGCGCCCGTCGGAATCACCAGCGGCTCGTCCACCTCCAGTAGGTAATGCTCGCCTTTGGGCTCGAGATTGTTGATCTGATCGCGCGGCGTGGTGAGGTTGCTGAAGTACTCGACATCCTCGCCCAGGTACTTGTAGTGCCACTTCCACTGATAGCCGGTGATCTGGATATCGACATCCGACTCGGACGCGTCGTAGATGTGGATAAGGGTGCGGGTTGCCGGAACTGCCATCCCGACGAGGATCAACAATGGAATGATGGTCCAGAGCACCTCGACCCGAGTGTTCTCGTGAAAATGCGCCGACTCCAGCCGCTTGGAACGGCGGTGAGCGAGCATCGACCAGAACATGGCGGCGAACACCAGCACGCCGATGATTACGCAGATCCAGAAGATCGTCATGTGCAAATCGAACACGGAACGACTGACTTCCGTGGCACCGGAGCGCATATTCACGTCCCAGGCCGCCTGGGCCTGGCCGAATAGCGACCACAGCCCAATCCCCATCCAGACTCGTGGATGTCGCGACATTGCGGGTTCCCCTTATGGTTCTTGTTATCCCGCCGACTGCTGTTCGTCCGGTTGCCAAAGCGAGCCACGCTCACCTCGACCGCCTGACTACACGCTGATCTGGCTCCCCCCAATTCCTGGGCACCAACCCTCGCTTTGCACGCACAGTCGGATTCAATCGGTACGCTTACGATCGGAGTATAGACAGCGATGCCGGACTGGCAATTTCGTCAGCTACTCGCGTTGGCCTGCGCTGCTCGGGGCTGATCATTCTTCTTCACACCACGGACATTCATCAGTGCCAGGCATACCTGCAACGTGATCAGCGCCCAGGCCTGGGCATGCCATCCCCAGATGATCCAGAGCAGGTTGCTCAGCAGAAAACACCAGAAACCGACCATCCGGCGCCCCGGCTTCAGCGAGCCGATCAGCCAGGCGGCGAGCACCGTGACCACCATTGCCGGCCATTGCAGCAGATCGAGAAACACGTCCAACTCAGTCCTCCAGAACGAACAGCAGCGCATCGGGGCTGCCGATGCGCTGCAATCAGAGAACGCGTCCCACGCGCGCCCTTGTTAGAGAATGAGGGCTTCGCCGTACGGATTAGTTCCCCTTGGCCGCACCGGCGAGATGCGCCGCCTGTCGGCGCCGCCCCTCCACCCGCCGCGTAAGCGCACGTGGCTCGATGACCAGCCGGCCGCCCTTGGCCTGGTTCGAGCGGTGCCACTCCTCCAGCAGCTCCATGCAGGCGTGGTCGATATAGCGCAGGTGCTCCATCGGCACGTAGAGCCAGGCGTCCTGAGGCACACCTTCCAGCGCTCGCGCCAACTGTGGCACCTTGAGGAAGGTCGCCGCACCCTGCATGCGCAACTCGACCCGAGGCCCGTCCTGCACCACATTGATCCTCAACCGTGAGGCCTGCCAGGCCAGCTGCGCCAAGGTCAGCGCGAAGCCCACCAGCACGCCGGTCAGCAGGTCGACAGCGACGATGGACAGCGCGGTGACGACGTAGATCAGCATGGCCATGCGGCCGTAGCGACCCAGTTGGCGCAACGCCTTGAGGTCGATCAGCTTGAGACCGGTGTAGACCAGCACGCCGGCCAGACTCGCTACGGGAATACGCTCCAGCAACGCCGCAAGCAGGACCACGGCCGCCAGCAGCCAGACAGCATGCAACATGGCCGACAGCCGGGTGCGGGCGCCGGCCTGGACGTTGGCCGAGCTGCGCACGATCACGCCGGTCATCGGCAGCGCACCGAGCACACCGCAGAGCATGTTGCCTATGCCTTGGGCTGACAGCTCGCGATCGAAATCGGCCCGCGGCCCTTGGTGCATGCGATCGACCGCGGCCGCCGACAGCAAGGTTTCGGCACTGGCGATAAATGCGACGGCCAAGGCCGCGACCAGTAGACCAGGATCAGCGAAGGCCAGCAGATCGGCCGGGCGCAGCCAGCTGATCGCATCGGAGAGGTTTTCTGGCACTTCGATGCGGCGGACGTCGAGCCCCACCCACAAGCCCACCAGCGTCGCCGCCGCGACACCCAGCAGCGCGCCGGGCAGCAAGCGCAGCCGTTGCGGCCGGAGCCGGTCCCACAGCCACATGCAGGCGATGGTCAGCAGTCCGAGGGATGCTGCAATCAGGCCGTCACCGTTGCCGGCAAACGGCAGGGCTGACCACAGCGCGGCCGGAAAGGCGCTGAGGTTGCCCAGCCCCGAGGCTTCCGGCTGCGCATCCATCATCACATGCAGCTGCGATAGCACGATAAGGATGCCGATGCCGGCCAGCATCCCATAGACCACCGCCGGCGCGGTGACCCGGAACCAACAGCCCAGCTTCAGTCGGCCCGCGAGCAATTGAATCGCGCCGGCCAACAGCAGGATCGGACCGAGCATGGCAGCGCCGTACTGCTGCACCAGTTCGAACACCAGCACCGTGAGACCGGCGGCCGGGCCGCTGACCTGTAGCGGCGCACCGGAGAGCCAGCCCACCACCAGCCCGCCGATGATGCCGGTGACGACGCCTTTGGCGGGCGGCATACCCGATGCGATGGCGATGCCCATGCACAGGGGCAACGCCACCAGAAAAACCACCACCGACGCCATGAGATCGCGTGGCAGGGTCGCTTTGATCGTTTCATTCATCCAGAGATTCCTCGAACACGCCGCGACGCCGACAGCGTCGCGTGTGGTGATAGCTGATGCGTTCGGCCGGCGTGACTCGCCGGCGTCTTTCAGGCCTGCAGGTAGCGCGGAGCAGGAGTCGCCACCGGCGAAGGCCCGTCGCCATCGAGCGGCGCGAAACGGCCCTGGTTGGCGTCATAGGCGAGGATTTCACTGGTCTCGATGCAATAGACCCAGCCGTGAATCGACAGCTGGCCACCCGCGAGCCGGGAAGCCACCGAAGGATGGGTGCGCAAGTGGTCGAGCTGGGCCACGACGTTCTCTTCGGTGAGCACGCCCAAAGCATCACCGGCGGTGCAGTTGCAGTTCTCTTCCACCAGGCTGCGCGCCACTTCGCAGTGCCGGAGCCAGGCTTTGACAGTGGGCATCCGCTGCAAGCCGCCGGGGTTGAGCACCGCCTTCATCGCACCGCAATCGGAATGCCCGCAGACGATGATGTGCTGCACGTTCAGCGCCATCACCGCATACTCGATGGCGCTCGATACACCGCCGTTCATCTGGCCGTACGGCGGCACCACATTACCGACGTTGCGGGTAACGAACAGGTCGCCCGGCGAACTCTGGGTGATCAGCTCCGGGACAATGCGCGAGTCGGCGCAGGTGATGAACATGGCGCGCGGCTGCTGGGCCTTGGCCAGGCGGGCGAACAGAGCCTGCTGCTCGGGATAGACCTCGGTACGGAAGCGGCGAAAGCCATCGACGAGATGAGCGAACGACTCGTCAGCGCTTTCGCCGCGTGCAGGTAATTTGGTGGACTCGGTGCGAGCGGTGGGTTCACGCATGGGCTGGTCTCCAGATACAGGGCAAAGACGTGCCAGGGTCACGAGACCGGCCTGCGGCCAGCGTGACTGACTGGTCACATTTGTATGGAGGCTAGCCAGCGAGACTTAACTGAAACTGAACGAGCCGCTCTAGAACGAGCCTTTGCGACGAACTGACCAATCGCTAAATGATGGCACCGCCGTACCGCTTCGCACGGCCGAGATCCTTCAGAGCAGTGACATCTGCGAACCCGGCACGGCGAAACGGCTGCAGTCGAGGCCATAGTTCTGATCTCGGCGGTTGTAACCCAACCGCTTGCAGGCCAGCTGGAAACGCTGAGCAAGCAACTGTGCGAACTGCCCCTCGCCGCGCATGCGACTGCCGAAACGACTGTCGTAATCCTTGCCGCCGCGCGACTGGCGCACCAGACTCATGACGTGAGCGGCACGCTGCGGGAAATGCTCCTGCAACCACTCGTCGAACAGCGTCGCCACCTCATGCGGCAGGCGCAGCAGCACGTAGCCAGCCGAACGCGCGCCCGCTTGCCGCGCCGCCTCCAGAAGCCGTTCGAGCTCCATGTCGTTGATCATAGGGATCATTGGCGCGCACATCACACTCACCGGCACGCCGGCCTCATGCAGCGTGCGCAGCGCCCGCAAACGCGCCGAAGGCGAGGCGGCGCGCGGTTCCATGATGCGCTTGAGCTCGTCATCCAGGGTGGTCAGGCTGACCGAGACGCTGACCAGCTTCTGCTCGGCCAGCGGCACCAGCAGATCGAGATCACGCAACACCAGCGAGCCCTTGGTGATGATGTGCACCGGATGTTTAAAGCGCAGCAGGATTTCCAGTGCCTGGCGCGTCAGCCGCTGCTCGCGCTCCAATGGTTGATAGGCATCGGTGTTGACTCCCAGCGCGATGGGCTGCGGCACGTAGCCGGGCTTGCTCAATTCCTGTTCGAGACGCTCAGCGAGGTTGGTCTTGGCGATCAGGCGGGTTTCGAAATCGATTCCCGGCGACAGATCCCAATAGGCGTGGCTGGGCCGTGCGAAGCAGTAGATGCAGCCGTGTTCGCAACCACGATAGGGATTGACCGAACGATCGAAACCGACATCCGGCGACTGATTGCGTGTGATCACGCTCTTCGCCGTCTCGCCGCGCACCTCGGTGGCACGGGTCTGAGGCACATCCTGTTCCCAGCCGTCGTCGTAGACCTCGCTGCGAGTCGGGGCGAACCGGTTGTCCGGATTGATTGCGGTGCCACGGCCGCGAGGTGTCGTTGACGTAGCGCGCATAGCGACCTCTAAAACACTGTTCATGCATACAGTACACAATATCAGCCAGTGCGAGGCATGCCAACGGTCGGAAAAAAACGAATCGGCTGGGAATTATTTCCAGTCAGCTGTGCCAAACACGCCACAGCTGAAACCTCGGCTGCTTCTGGTATCGACAAGGAGGTGCAGATGCCCGCCCACCCAAGCACCCGCTTTGCGCGCGAAAACAATTTCGATTTCCTGAGATTCTTTGCCGCCACCCTCGTCTTGCTCGTTCACAGCTATCCGCTGACCGGGCGCCGCCCCGATGAACCCATCGAATTGCTGACCGGCTACGAGAACGGTGGCGAATTCGCCGTCGCGGTCTTCTTCGTCATCAGCGGCTACCTGATCACCTCTTCCTGGATCAACAGCAGCAGCGCGAAAAGCTTCCTGATCAAGCGCGCACTGCGGGTTTTCCCGGCCTTGATATTGGCTGTTCTGCTGTCGGCATTCATCATCGGCCCGCTGGTAACCGATCACCCCTTGAGCAGCTATTTCTCGTCTCCCGCCACCTGGACGTACCTGCAGAATATCCTGCTCGTCACACGCTTCGAACTGCCGGGCGTGTTCAGCCAGAACATCTACCCGAACGTGGTGAACGGCTCGCTATGGACGCTGCCGCTCGAAGTGATGATGTATTTAGGTGTGCTGATCTTGGGGCTGACCGGACTGTTGCAACGCAGGCTGATCTTCCTGCCCATCGCCGGCCTCGCCGTGGGCCATTTCTGGCTGTTGGAAAGGCTCGGCATCGAGTCATTCTTCATCAACAACATCTTCAAACTGGGCCTGCTGTACTACACCGGCGCCGCTATTTTCCTCTACCGCGATGCATTGCCCTGGCGCGGCTGGGTTGCTGCGGTGTTGGTCGTGGCGCTGGCGCTGACCTTTCATACCGCCGCCGGCCCCTACGTTTACGTAATCGCACTGCCCTATCTGGTGATCTACCTCGCCTATGCGCCGATTCCCCTGATTTCCCGGTTCGGCAAGTACGGCGATTTCTCCTATGGCATGTATATCTATGCCTTCCCCTTCCAGCAGCTCACCGTTTACCTGCTCGGTCACGAGATTGGCGTGTTCTGGCTGACGGCCATCAGCCTCGCGCCGACCCTGCTCCTGGCAATCCTGTCCTGGCACCTGATCGAGGCGCCGGCGATGAAGCTCAAGCAGCGCTTTTCGCGTGTGCCACAAGCTGGCCTGGTGATACCCGAGCCCCAAGACCCAGCCTGATCAGAACACAGCTATCGAATCGCGCCCGGTGCAGCGGCCTGGCTTGGCCGCGCACCGTTCCACCCACCTAGGGTTCAGGGTGTGCAGCGAACCTGTACGCTGGAATAGTCCGCAGCGGCGCTATCGCTCAGCTCGATGGCGCCACGCTGGGCCAGCTCTCGAGCCCGCCAATAGAGGAACAGATCGGTCGCGAAGAAGCCGTCGCAGTGGCGCATGACCTCGGCCATGGCTCGGGCCAGGGGCATCTCGTCATGGCTGCAGGCGGCGATCAGTTCGCGATCGATTCGCTGATGGTCTTCGCCGACGAAACGCCCGTTCGTCCAGCGACGTATCGCTGCACTTTCCTGCACGGCAGCGCGCCATTGACTGGCGAGCTCGGCCATCCTCTGCGGTTCGACGGCGCGAGGCTGATACAGCGCGGCCAAAGCATCCGGCGCGTGCATGGACACTGCCTTGCGCGCGTCGACGCGGCTATCACCGGTGCCGCACGCGACTTCCCGCAATGGCAACGCCGAACCTTCCAGCGCCGCCGCCACACGGGCCAGCAGCAGTTGCTCGGACGCGCTGTCGCCATGCCAGACCGTCACCGGTCGCGACTGACCGGCCAGCCCCGCCAGCCACTGGGCATCGGCCGCGACACCGGTAAAATCCGGACGCGGCGCCAGGCCAATCGGCCAGACACCTTCCCAGAACGCCACGCGTTTCGCGCAAGGCGGGGACTCGATGTCGGCAAGCGGCCCGACGGCCAGGTCGTCGCGCAATACGCGGAGTTCGTCACCGTCACCCAGGAGCGGGCGGACGCTGTCGGCGGCGAGATCGCCACAGGTGATATGCCACATGGCGATTCTCCAATCTGTCAGTCGGGTTTTTTCTTGAGCTTCGGGTTGGGGAAGAACTGTACCGCCTGGACCTGCGGATCGGCCGGCTTCGGTTTGCCCTGGTTGACCCGCGTGCCCAGTTCCGACGGCACGGATTGGCCCTGGGCATTGAGGGTGTCGGCGTAACCGCATTCAACGCACTCGCGATGGGGCACGCCATCGACGTCCCACATCTTGATACTGTCAGTGGCGCTGCACGCCGGGCATACGGCGCCAGCGATGAAGCGTTTGGTGGTCACCTTGGGGCTGTCGCTCATGCCACCTCCTCGCTCAGGCCAAGATGGCGCAGCAGCGCGTCGGTAGATGGCTCGCGACCGCGGAAATCGACGAACAGCACCATCGGTTCCTGCGAGCCGCCGCGCGCCAGGATCGCCTCGCGGAAGGCACGCCCGGTATCGGGGTTGAACACACCCTCTTCCTCGAAGCGCGAAAAGGCGTCGGAGGACAACACCTCAGCCCACTTGTAGCTGTAGTAACCGGCCGCGTAACCGCCGGAGAAAATGTGCGCAAAGCTGTTGGGGAAGCGGTTGCTGGCCGGCGGACGCATCACCGAGACTTCATCGCGGATGCTTTCCAGCACCTCGAGCACGCTGCGGCCGTCGCCGTGAGTGGCGTGCAATTCGAAATCGAACAGCGAGAATTCCAGCTGACGCACCATCACCAGGCCGGACTGGAAATTCTTCGCCGCCAACATCTGGTCCAACTTGTCCTGCGGCAAGCGCTCGCCGGTCTGATAGTGACCGGAGATCAGCGCCAGGCCTTCGGGCTCCCAGCACCAGTTCTCCATGAACTGGCTGGGCAGCTCCACCGCATCCCAGGCCACGCCATTAATGCCCGACGCGCCGGCATGCTCGACCTGAGTCAGTAGGTGATGCAGGCCGTGGCCGAACTCGTGAAACAGCGTAGTGACTTCATCGTGAGTCAGTAGCGCCGGGCGTTCGCCCACTGGCGGGGTGAAGTTGCAGACCAGATTGGCCACGGGCGTCTGCAACGTGCCCAGGCAGGTACGGCGCTTGTCGCGCGCGCCATCCATCCAGGCACCGCCACGCTTGTTCGGCCGCGCATAGAGGTCGAAGAAGAAGCGTCCTACGTGCTCGCCTTTTTCGCGAATTTCGAACAGGCGAACGTCCGGATGCCAACTATCGAAGTCTTCCAGCTCGTGGATCTCGATGCCGTACAGGCGCTTGACGATGGCGAAAAGGCCGGACAGCACCTTATCCACCGGGAAGTAGGCACGCAGTTCTTCCTGGCTCAGGCTGTAGCGCGCCTGGCGCAGCTTCTCGCCGAAGTAGTTGACGTCCCAGCTCTGAAGATCAGCGACACCCTGCTCGGCGGCGAAGGCTCGCAGTTCCTTGAGGTCACGCTCTGCGAACGGCTTGCTGCGGGTGGCCAGATCGCGCAGGAAGCCCAGCACCTGATCGGTGCTTTCGGCCATCTTGGTGGCCAACGACAGTTCCGCGTAGTTGCCGAAGCCCAGCAGCTGGGCCAGTTCCTGGCGCAGGTCGAGGATCTGCTCCATCACCGGGCCGTTATCGAACTGACCGGCATTCGGCCCCTGATCGGAGGCACGGGTGGAATAGGCGACATAGACTTCTTCGCGCAGCGCACGGTTGTCGGCGTACGTCATCACCGCGTAGTAGCTGGGGAATTCCAGGCTGATCAACCAGCCATCCAGCTCCTTGGCCTTGGCCGCTTCGGCCATCTGCGCCTTGGACGAATCGGTGATGCCGGCCAGCAAGCTTTCGTCGGTGACGTGCTTGGTCCAGGCCTGGGTGGCGTCGAGCAGCTGGTTGGAAAAAGTGCTGCCCAGCTCGGCGAGCTTCATGCGGATCGCGCCGAAGCGTTGCTGCTCGGCCGGCGGCAGGTCAATGCCAGACAGGCGAAAATCACGCAGCGCATGTTCGAGAATGGTCTTCTGCGCCACGTCGAAGCCGTCGGCCTCAGGGCTGATCGACAACGCCTGATAGGCGGCGAACAGATCGGGATTCTGCCCGAGCTCGGTGGCGTAAGCGGACAGCTTCGGCAGGCAGGCCTCATAGGCACTACGCAGTTCCGGGTTGTTGCGCACTGCATTGAGATGGCTGACCGGGCCCCAGGCACGGCTGAGGCGTTCGTTCATTTCGTCCAGGCCCACCACCAGGGTGGACCAGTCGAGGCTTTCGGCAGGGCGGCTGAGCAGTTCCTGCAGGGCGACCCGGTTGTCGCCGAGGATGGTATCCACCGCCGGCTCGACGTGCTCCGGGCGAATCTCCGAATAGGGCGGCAGGTCGAAATCCCGAAGCAGCGGATTGGTATCGGTCACGGCAGTTGCCCCTTGTGAATAAATGATCATCGACGCATGTTAAAGACAAACGTGCGTCTGCGCAGCCTGGTAACGAACCGATAGAGCCGCTCTATCCCGGCCGAACAGGCGCCGTCCCACCATGCGCACCTGCTATTGGACCGCCGCCTGCTCGGGCAATTCGGGGCGCCGCGCGTAACGCTGGGCAAGCACCGCACAGACCATCAGCTGAATCTGATGGAAGATCATCAACGGCAGGATGATCATCCCCACCGCGTTGGTGGCGAACAGCACCTGCGCCATGGGCACGCCAGTGGCGAGGCTCTTCTTCGAACCGGCGAAGATAATAGTGATGCGATCTTCTAGATTGAAGCCCAGCCGCTTGGCGAGAAATTGCGTCAGCCACAGCACGATGGCCAGCAACAGGCAGCACGCCAGCACCAGCCCCAGCAGGTGGGTAAGCGGCACAAGCTGCCAGAGCCCCTCGACCACCGCGCCGCTGAAAGCGACATAGATCACCAGTAGGATCGAGCCTTGGTCGACACTCTTCAGCCAGCTCTTGTTGCGCGTCACCCAGGCGCCGATCCAGCGCCGCGCGATCTGGCCGGCGACGAAGGGCACCAGCAACTGCATGACGATCTTGCCGATGGAGTCCAGCGTCGAACCGGCCTCACCTTCGACGCCCATCAGCAGCAGCACCAGCACCGGCGTCAGGAAGATACCGATCAGGCTGGACGCGGCCGCGCTGCAGATCGCTGCGGGAATGTTGCCACGTGCCAGCGAGGTGAAGGCGATAGCCGACTGCACCGTTGCCGGCAGGGCGCAGAGGTAGAGCATGCCCAGGTACAGCTCGGTGCCGACCAGCGGCGTCAATACCGGCTTGAGCGCCAGCCCCAGCAGCGGAAACAGCACGAAGGTACAGGCGAATACCAACAAATGCAGGCGCCAATGGCCCGCGCCGGCGAGGATCGCTTCACGCGACAGCTTGGCACCGTGCATGAAGAACAGCAGCGCGATCGCCAACGTGGTCAACCACTCGAAGAACACCGCGCCGCGTCCTTCGCAGGGAAACACCGTGGCGATCGCCATGACCGCGAGCAGGGCGAGGGTGAAGTTATCGAACAGCATGCGGAGCTTGGCCATCTTTGGATTCCTTGGGTCTTGCGGACGACGGGAATGGACCTTAACGTGGGCGCCAGCTTCCGACTAACGCCAAGCAGGCATGAAATGTCTTCAAACGGACATATCCCCACCGTGATGGCGCGCCTCAGCGAACTCAAACACCTGCCGCGCCCCGTCTATGGGCAGCTGGATTCGCCACCGAACCTCAAGCTCGGCTATCGCCACAGCCATCCCTGGGTGCAGCTGTCCCATGCGGTCGAAGGGGTACTCGAGGTGCGCACCGACATGGGCCGTTTCATCGCGCCGCCGCTGCGCGCGGTGTGGATTCCGGCCGGGATCGCTCATCAGGTGTTCTGCGCGCCGGACACCTGTATCCGCAGCCTGTACATCGACCGCAGCGTGGCGGGCGAGGCGCCGGAGCATTGCCGCGTGCTGCAGGTGAGCCCGCTGCTGCGCGAGCTGATCCGCCATTTCAGCACCCTGCCCGAAGCCTACGCCGAAGAGGGTGCAGACGGACGCCTGGTGCAGGTGCTGCTGGATCAACTGGGGTGTGCACCGGAAGTCGAACTGGTACTGCCGCTACCGGCCGAGCCGCGTCTGCAGCGACTGTGCAAGAGCCTGCAGGCGCAGCCGGAATCGCAGGAAGGTCTGGCCGACTGGAGCCGGACGCTGGGCGTTTCGGAACGAACCCTGAGCCGCTTGTTCCTGCGCGAAACCGGGCTGACCTTCCGCGCTTGGCGCCAGCGCTTGCGGCTGCTCAGCGCCTTACCGGCACTGGAGCGCGGCGAGCGGGTCACCGATGTGGCGCTGGGCTGTGGTTATGAATCGCTGTCGGCGTTCATCGCCGCCTTTCGTGAACAGTTCGGCGCCACACCGGGCGAATTCTTCCGTCCCGGCAGCAATGCCATCGAAGGTCGGATCTATCAGTGACCGGCCACCCTTCCACACGCGCCTACAGGAGCAACGCATGAGCATCCGAACCTACCAGGGACACACGCCGGCACTGGGCGAGCGAGTCTTCGTCGATCCCAGCGCCGTGCTGATCGGCGATATCGAGATCGGCGAGGACAGCTCCGTCTGGCCGCTGACCGTGATCCGCGGGGACATGCACCGCATCCGCATCGGTTCACGCAGCAGCATCCAGGACGGCAGCGTACTGCACATCACTCACGCCGGGCCCTACAACCCGGACGGCTATCCCCTGACCATCGGCGACGAAGTCACCGTCGGGCACAAGGTCACGTTGCACGGCTGCACCCTGGGCAGTCGCATCTTGGTGGGCATGGGTTCGATCGTGATGGATGGCGCGGTGGTGGAGGACGAAGTGATCATCGGCGCTGGCAGCCTGGTGCCGCCAGGCAAGACGCTGGAAAGCGGTTACCTCTACGTTGGCAGCCCGGCCAAGCAGGCGCGCCCGCTGACCGACAAGGAGCGCAGCTTCTTCAGTTACACCGCTGGCAATTACGTGAAGCTGAAGAACCAGCATCTGGCAGAGGGCGTTGGTATCTGACAGGCGAGCCGGTGCGCGGTGCACCGGCTCGCCTGGCTGCGTCAGAGGAACATTCCGCCCGATGCCTCGATGCGCTGACCGGTGATCCAACGCCCCCCCTCACCGAGCAACGCGGCCACGGCCAGGCCGATGTCGTCCGGTTGACCGACGCGCCCGAGCGCCGTGTTGCTGGCGACGAAGGCGTTCAGGTCAGCGTTGTCCCGCACCGCACCGCCGCCAAAGTCGGTTTCGATCGCACCGGGGGCGAGCACGTTGACGCGGATGCCGCGCGCGCCGAGCTCACGGGCCTGGTAGCGGGTCAGCACCTCGATACCGCCCTTCATGGTGGCGTAGGCCGCATAGCCCGGCAGCGCGAAACGGGCCAGGCCGCTGGAGACGTTGAGGATGCGCCCGCCATCGGCGATCAGGGGCAACAGGCTCTGGGTCAGGAAGAACGGCCCTTTCAGGTGCAGGTTCACCAGCAGGTCGAACTGCGCCTCGCTGGTCTCGGCAAAGCTGGCGTGCTCGCCGACACCGGCGTTGTTCACCAGAAAATCGATGTCCTGCCGACCAAAACGTTCGGGCAGCGCCGCGCGCAACTGCTCGGTGAAACCGGCAAAGCTGGCGCTGTCGCTCACATCCAGTTGCAGCATCAGGGCGCGCGCACCGAGGCCGTCGATCTCGTCGGCTACCGCTTGTGCTTCGGCGACCTTGCTGTGGTAGGTGCCAATCACGTCGACGCCTTCGGCAGCCAGATGCAATGCCGCGCTGCGGCCGAGTCCGCGGCTGGCGCCGGTGATCAGGGCGATTTTGCCTTTCATGATGAGTCTCCCGTCTGGTAAATGACGGGGCCACTGTATTTGTCAGCTGGCGTCGGATAAATCAGTTAGGCCTGGATAAACTATTCGCTTAATCCGACCAATCTGGAAGCCGCCGATGAACCTGCTCGATCTGTTGCGCACCTTTGTCCGGGTCTATGAGCTGGCCAGCTTCACCGGCGCGGCCGATAGCCTCGGCCTGCCCCGCTCCACCGTTTCCGAACAGATCCGCGCCCTGGAACAACGGCTCGGCGCGCGCCTCTTGCAACGCACCACACGGCGGGTTCAACCGACCCAGGATGGTCAGCTGCTGTATGAACGCTGCCGCGACATGCTCGATCAGGTCGAGGAGGTCGAGGGGCTGTTTCGCGAAGCCAGCACGCTCAAGGGCCGCCTGCGAATCGACCTACCAGTCGCTCTGGCGCGCAACCTGGTGATGCCCCGTCTGGGCGAGTTTCTCGACCGGCACCCGGCCCTGGAAATCGAAGTCAGCGCCACCGACCGGCTGGTGGATCTGGTGCGTGAGGGCTTCGATTGCGTGCTGCGCATCGGCGAAGTCGCCGACTCGGGTCTGATCGCGCGCCGGCTCGGCCGCTATCCGCTGGTCAACTGCGCGAGTCCCGCCTATTTGCGCACCCACGGCATCCCGCAGACCCTGGCAGACCTCGTCCATCACCGACTGGTGCACTACGTCTCGGTGCTCGGCGCGCGCTCCTCCGGCTTCGAATATCTGCAAGACGGCAAGCCGATGTGCCTGCCGATGCAGGGCCGGGTGACGGTGAACAACAGCGACGGCTACAAACAGGCCTGTCTCGACGGCTTTGGCCTGATTCAGGTACCGCTCGCCGGCGTCCGCGAAGCGCTCGATCGCGGCGAGCTGCAACTGGTGCTACCCGATCACGTGCCGGCACCGATGAGCGCATCGCTGCTGTATGCCCACCGGCGCAATCTGCCGCGACGGGTACAAGCATTCATGGACTGGCTCGGCGGGTTGATCGAAGAGGACATCAACGCCGCGCACGCGCTCGCCCGTCGGTTGCAGGTCGCGGCACGCTGAATCGACCCGGGTTTGCCCGATCGGCGCCCGGTACGGGACAATTGGCAGCCATCCAGCCGAGCGAGCCGCTGCCATGCACCAGTCCACCCTCCTCTTCGACCTCGACGGCACCCTCACCGACCCGCGCGAAGGCATCACCCGTTCGATCCAACATGCGCTGGCGCAGCTGGGGATCGACGAGCCGGACCTGGCCAAGCTCGAGCCCTTCATCGGGCCGCCGCTGCTGCAGGCGTTCATGGAGTTCTACGGCTTCGACGAGGCGCGCGCCTGGGAAGCGGTGGGGCATTACCGCGAGCGCTTCAAGACGGTCGGTCTGTACGAGAATTTGCTGTTCGACGGCGTGCTGGAGCTGCTCGAACACCTGCGCGGTCAAGGCCGGACGCTCTATGTCGCGACGTCGAAACCCTCGGTCTTCGCCCGCGAAATCGCCCGGCATTTCGCCTTCGATCACCATTTCAAGGTCATCTACGGCAGCGAACTGGACGGCACCCGCACCAACAAGGTCGAACTGCTTGCCCACCTGATCGCCGAAGAACGGCTCGATCCAGAGCAGACACTCATGATCGGCGACCGCAAGCACGACCTGATCGGCGCTCACAGCAATGGGATGAAGGCGGCGGCGGTGGGTTACGGCTTTGGCAGCCATGCCGAGCTCATGGCGCAATCACCCGCGTATTACTACGCCACGCTGCCGGAACTGCGCGCAGCGTTCGGCTAGGGCCTCTGGTCGCGCTCGGGTGCAAAGGTAACCGGCGGCGAGCCATCGGCGTTGAGCTGCTCGACCCGCGACGGCCGGCCTTCGGCATCCAGCCGCACGCGCCCGATCCCCGCACCGTTCCACAGCCGCTCGCCGGACTGGCTGCGGCTCGGCAGCCAGGGCTCGACGCGCACGCGACGACGCTTGGTGAACCAGTTCAGCGGCGAGCGCGGTGAGTAAAGCCAGCGGTTGAGCCGATCGAACAGATCCAGCAGCCGTCGCGGAAATTCGTTCTTCACGCCGCTGCTGGTGATCTGCCAGAGCCTGGGGCCCTCAGCTCGGCCGCGAACGTGCACCTGATAGGCGAAGGAATAGTGCACGTCGCCGGACAGGATCACGTAGTTTCCCGGCGTGCGGGTATGGCGAAAGATGTTGAGCATGACCTGCGCCGCGCCGCGGTGGGCCATCCAGTTTTCCGCGTCGACCAGCAGCGACAGTCCAGCCCAGCTGAACACGCGCTGCACGGTCTCGATCAGCTTGACGCCGAACATCGGCGCCGGCGAAACGATGATCACCGAACGATGATCGAGCAGTTCCTGCTGAAAATCGGTCAGCGCCTCCCAGTCCATCAAGCCCGAAGGTCTGCTCAGGTTACGCTCGCTGCGCCAGCGTCGAGTACGTGTGTCGAGCACCACCAATGCTGGGTCGCTGGGCAGCACATAGCCCCAGTCGCCGCGCTGCAGCACCTCATCCACCACCTGATCGTGCAGGCCGCAATCGAGTCGCCCATCTTCGCCGCTGGCCAGCAACGCCTCGACCGCGTCCAATGAAGTGACACAGGCATCAGGATCGTTGCCCCACGCCTGGCAAAGCAGATAGCCGAGCAGTGCGTTGCCGATGATGCGCCGCGAAAAGGGATGGCCGTAGGCGGTCTGCTCCCAGCGCGCACTGAGATTCCAGTCGTCGGTGATGTCATGGTCATCGAAGATCATCAACGACGGCAGATGCGCCAATGCCCGCGCGACTTCTGGCAAGCCCGCTCGGAAGCCTTCGATGCAGTGCGCCTCGTTGGACCAGCGCTCGGCCAGATCTGCATCCAGCGGTGGCGTGTGTAGCTCGATCAGCCCCCACGGCAGCGGCGACCAGACCAGCAGGTACATGGCCAGGACCTCGCCCAGCGAGACCAGGTGATTGTGTGCGCTGGAGGTGGTGAACACCGGCTTTTCCACGCCGCCGAAGAAGCGTTCGCGCAGCGCCTCGTTGGACTTGAACGCCGGCAGCAGCTGCTCGCGTCGGTAGTAGGTGGCCGGATGCGCCATCAGCTCATCACTGTCGGCGACAACCGCACCTTCCAGGCATTCGCCATACAGGCCAAGACGGTGGATCAGCGCGTGGATGGCCACCAGGGTCGGCCCGGCGACATCGTCGGCGTAGATCTGGTCGCCGGTCATCAACAACGCGGCGGGCCACCGCTCGGGCGTCTGGCGCGCATCGGCGATCAGCGCATCGACCGTTACCAGCCCGTCCGCAGCCGGATGGTGCGGTTTGCGGCAGGACCCGTGCAATAGGTCGTCATAGCGTGACCGCACGACGAAGGCCGGGCGACTCGCGCCCGCATGGAGCAGGTGCGGCGCCCATTCGGCAATGCCCTGTTCGGCCCCCTGGTGGCTGATCAACAGGTCGTACTCGATCAACCGATCGACCGGCAGCGGCGTATCCAGCTGGAGATCTATCAGGTGCAACCAGGCCCAGGTGCCAATACGCAGCAGGCGACAGGCCTCGCCTTCCACCGCCAGCGAACGCGGCGTTTCACCCTCGGGCTGCAAGATCAGGCGCAACGACAGCGGCTCGCTGGCCACCAGCCAGAGCACTAGCCGCCTTGCTTGCACCCTGCGCAACATGGGCCCGGCGAGCACGGCGGGCAAAGGCGAAGCGTTGGCAGGTGGCGCGCGGTCGTTCATGCATCACTCGTGGATGTCGGGTCAGGGATCTGAGTGTAACCAACCTTGCGGGTTCGCCTGCGCCTGCCACGATTAAGGAAATGACGGAGCCTGATCACCTCATCCCAAGCCTGTTCGCGGTCGAGACCGCTCTCACAAGAAGTTCGCTGCACCTGTGGGAACGGTCTCGACCGCGGTTTTTTTCACCCAATCTTGCCGACCCGCTAGCGGCTGATGGGAGCGCTGACGGCCTTCACCCTGATGCACAAAGTAACAACAGCGTCCGACCAACACGCTGCTGCCTGCCCGCCCTTCGCGGTCGAAACCACTCCTACGAAATCCGCTACACCTCTGGGATCGGTCTTGACCGCGAATGACGCAATTTGGTCAGCTATCCCGACACCTGTCTTTACCTCGGCAAAGGATTGCCCATGTACTGTTCGAACCGCTTGCGCGCGGGGCGCCACTTCCAACGTGGCCAACTTTATCTGCTCACCACAACCACATCAGACCGCCACCAAGTCTTCAGCGACGTCGCGCTTGGCAGGCTGGTGGTCGCGGAATTCAAGGCGGCGCACATGGATGGTTGGGTGAATTCATTGGCCTGGGTGGTAATGCCAGATCATTTTCACTGGCTGATCGAGCTGGGCGACAGCTCGCTTGAGCAGTTGATGCGCAGGATAAAAACCAACAGCGCGCGTGGCATCAATCGCCGGCGCAATACATCGGGCCCGCTCTGGCAAGCGGGCTATCACGACCGGGCGTTGCGCGGGGAAGACGATCTGCAGGCCGTCGCTCGCTATGTAGTTCCGCTACGGGCGCGACTGGTCAAACGCCTGGGCGACTACCCCTTGTGGGATGCTGTTTGGCTTTGAAGAGCTCGCGGTCGAGACCGCTCCCACAAAACTATTGCACCCCGTACAGCAGTCTTGACCTCTTACAACGAAGGCTTGCACCCCGTAGGAGCGGTCTTGACCGCGAGCCTTTGCGCTTCGGTTCAATTCCGCCATGCAATGAATCCCAGCTCAGCGCCACCGCCATGTGTCCGACGGCTATGTCATAAAAAAAGACGCGCCCGAGGGCGCGCCAAAGCTTTGAAACGCACGCGTATCTATTTGATCTGGCCGATCAGGTCCCGGCGGATCAGCGTCTTGATCTTGACCAGATGGTCGTCCTCCTGGTCTTTCGCCTTCTGGAAACCCTTGGCGATGTTCGGATGACCACCCGCTTCGGCCAGCTCGATCAGCAGTTCCCAGGCGGCATTGTCCTCGAGCTCGGCGGTCAGCAAGGCGCCCAACCCCTGGGCGAGATTGGTGCGCGGATCGGTCAGCACCTGCATCACGCCCATCGACTTGACCGCGGCGACATCCGCGCAGGGGGTCTGCGCGGTGGGGTCGGCGCCCAGTGTCTCGATCGCCTCCGCCACCATGTTCATATGCTCGAACTCTTCGTCGCGGATGTGCTGAAGCACCGCCACCAAATCCGATTCCGCCGTATCCAGAGCCTTGGCTTTGGCAATCATCGCGTCGTACAGGCGCACGCCGCTGCGCTCGAAGGCCAGACGCTCGCCGAGCTTGTCGACCAGCAATTCCGGGCTCTTACCCAACGCCATATCGAAGGTGGACTTGAGCATGCCCTTGGCCGAGCCGGGGACCGGGACCGAGCCAATGCGGTCAGCCTCCTCGGCGCGGCTCGCACGTTCAAGCATGATGCCCTTGGAGTCGCCTGGTACGTCCGGATGGATTTCGTTGACGGCGTCGAGCAGGAGCTTGGTGTCCTTCGGGGACATCTGTACGCCGGTGACGTTGGAGCCTAATTTCGCTGCAGTTGCCATGCTGATTCTCCTCAAGAAACCTTGCGCATACGCATGAGTTCGCCACCCGGCGCCCACTGATAACCCGCCGAAACGATGTTCGAGGCGATGCCTTCGCTATTGAGCTGAGCGCGATAATCCAGTGAGTTCTGCGGTTCCTGGCTCTTGTCGACGTACTGGGTGCCGCTGGTGCGCAGGTTGACCTCGGCGGCCAGCACCTGGCGAACGAATTCGCGCTGGCTCTTGAACTCGATCATCTTCGGCAACGGGCCGCCGAGGATTTCCGCCGGGTCGCGGCGCTCGATGTTCTTGAAGTGCTCGCAGGCCAGGTTCAGGTGGCCCAGTTCGTAGTCGAGGAAGCGCTCCCAGATGGCCTTGATCCGCGGGTTGGTTTCCTGCTCGGCGCAGCTGGCGTAGGCATAGACTTCCATGGCTTCGTGGACCAGCCATTTTTCCATGAAGGATTCCTGCGGATCGGCCAGCGAGCCGTACTGGGTCACGTGCTGTTCTTCCACCGAGGCAATTTCGGCGTAGAGCTGACGCGCCAGCGGGTCGGCGAACAGCGGGCCGATGTTCATGTAGTAATCGTGGGTCTGAAACTCGGCTGCAGTGATCAGCGCGCAATGAATCTTGGTAATCAGCGCGGCCTGCTCCTTCTCGTAGCTGTCGCGCAGGTCATTATCGGGATGGCGGTGATGCTCGGAAGTCTGCCGACCCGGCACGATATCGGTGTAGCCCTGCAGGATGTTGTTGGCATCCTTGCCTTCGAGGCGGTCGAGCATCGCCGAGTAGCGGTACAGGTGATCGAAGTCCTCCAGCAAGCCGAAGCGGTAGGTCTGCGCCTGATAAGGGTCGGGCTCGGTCTGGGCCACAGCGGCGGTCACCTCGATGGCGACTTGCTCATAGGCCACGGTGGTTTCCAGCGGTGAGTGGTCGGCGGAGATCAGCCAGTTGACCATGGTGGCCTGGTGCTGCTCGACTCGACGGATCTCCGCGAGCGGCCCGCGCAGTTGGCCGGTGATGCGCGCGATGCCATGCTTGATGCGTAGCGCGTCGGTCTCCACCCCGTTCATCAGGATGATCCGCACGCGAGTGAAGGCATCGTCGTCGAGCTTGCTGATCGGCTTGCCCGCCATTTCCTTCCAGGTGAATTTCTGTTTGTCGAGCGGCGTGCCCTTGTTGTCGAGGATGCCGGTTAGGTTATCCATGGAGCCTCCGTTTATACGGCTTTTTTCTTGGTAGTCGTGCTTGCACGCACGGCTCAATCACGGGTCAGCGAATGCTGACGGCCTGAAAAATGGACGGAGGCAAGCGCGAAAGAATTCCGCCCCAATAGGGGCGAAAATGCGAGAAAACGACAAGCGGCGGCGGCTAATTCCTTTAAACGCGCAGGGGTCTGTCGCAACGGGAAAAGCCCCGACGCCTTGCCCCTCAAGGCTTTAAACGAAGCGGCAGGGCGTTCAGCGAAGCGCCTCCAGAAGCGCCACCCGTTCGTCGGCTGGCAGGCGCCCCAAAGCCTCGACCCGCGCATGAAAACGCAGCCAATCCCCGCCAGCCTGCTCGAACAGCGCCGCGAACGCCGGCACCCAGCGATCGTAGAGGCCGAACGGCAACAGGCTGGCGTTGTTCAGCGGTTGGGCCATCCAGCGGTCGAAGCGATCGTCGCCGTTCCAGCGATCATCGCGCAGGTGACGGTAAGCCTGGCGCAAGCGCACGAACTCTTCCGCCTTGGCGGCACGCATGGCCGCCTCGCTCAGCTCGGAGGCGTACAGTTCGGCCAGGCGTTCGCGGGTCGCGAGCATCAATTGGCTGAACTCGGCATAACGGCGTCGCGCCGTCTCGTTCGGTGGAGGCAGGCCGCGGCTAACGCGCCACTGACGCAGCCCTTCACGCTCGACGAACGACGCGTAGGACTCGTTGAAGGCCGTGTCGCCCGCGACGTAGAGCCGCTGATGCGCCAGCTCGTGAAAGAGCAACCCGGCCAGCCGTTCATCGTCCCAACGCAGCATCGAGCTGAGCAACGGGTCGTCGAACCAGCCCAGGGTCGAGTAGGCCTGCACACCCGTCACCAGCGTGTCGTAGCCCTCGGCCTGGAGCCGTGCCGCCGCGCCCCGTGCCCGACCCGGCTGGTAATACCCGCGATAGGCCATGCAACCGGCGATCGGAAAACAGTGGGTCAGGGGCGCCACCGAAAACGCCTCGGCGGCGAACAGATTCCACACCACATAGGGTCGCTGAATGTCGGCATAGACCCGGTAACTTTCGTTGTCCGGCAATCCCAGCGCCTGGCTGGCGAAGCGTCTGGCCTGCAGTGCGAGGCCCAGACGCTGGCGCAGCTGGGGGTCGCGTTGCGGATCGTCGACGATGCCGGCGATGGGCTCGCGCAGGCGCAGCAGCTCCAGCTGGCCGACCGCCAGCTGCCCGTAATAGGTGCTGCAGCCATTCAGACCAACGGCCAACAGCAGCGGAACCCAAAGCCCGTTGCGATTGTCGATTAGGGCGGTTTTCAGCTTCGAAATGAACAAACGCTACTCGTACTGAGAAGACCACACGGTCGGTGCGCTGAGCCTACAACGACATCGAAGCCCACCCAACCACCGAAGGCGCCGTGCCCTTGCAGCCAGGCCGCCGAGCCAGCGGATCGGAGATCTATCCATGCGAATTCTGTTGTCTGCTCTTGTGCTGTCCACCCTTGGCGGCTGCGCCCTGTGGATGCCCCAGCCGGACCCGAACCAGGCTTGGATCGAGCTGGCCCCACGCGACGAAACCGAATTGAAGGCGATCGCCGTGGACCAACGGCCGCTGGACGATCATCGCTACTTCCAGGTGGCCCCCGGCAGCCATCAGCTAGGCATGCGCTATCGCTTCGAAGTGGGCGCAGCCGATATCGGCCGCGACAGCCAAGCGCTGGAGCGCAACTGCCACCTGACCCTGGAATACGACAGCTTCGATGCGGGTGCACGTTACCGCCTGGTCGCCGGTGGTTACGGCTTCCGTCCTTGGGCTCGGCTTTACGACCAGCATGATCAGCTACTGGCCAAGGCGACCGAACGCGGCTGCGGCGGTGTCGCCAGTCGCTGAGCCGCCGGCGCGAAACCGTCATGACGCGTTGAAAAAGCGTCGCGACTGGATCAGGCTCAGCAGGCAACCGCCAGCAACGAGCTGACTCTGCGGTTGCCCGGAGGAATATCCATGCGTCTGCCATTTGCCCTGCTGCTGGCCGCCGGCCTGTCCGGTTGCGCCGGTCCGCTGCCCAAGCCTGATCCCCAGATGGCCTGGGTCGAGATGAGCGCCCAACCCAGCGATATATTCATGTCCGACCGCCTGGACGACAAACGCACACCCGACGGCCGTTATTTCCAGGTCGGCCCCGGCGCGCATGAACTCGAAGCGCGTTACGAATTCGAAATCAGCAGTGGCGGACTGGGCGAGTTCGGCGAAACCCAATACCTGCGCTGTACCATGGTCATCCGCTATGACGACTTCCAACCCGGCCGGCGCTACCTGTTCCAGGCGCGCTCGCTGGGCTTCACGCCGCAGGGCTGGCTGTACGACGAACAACGCAACGTCCTGGCGCGCGCCGAAGCCGAACACTGCTACTGAGTCGCGCTGCGACCCATCCGTCAGCATAGAGGTAGACGATGTCCCGTATCGAACACACCCGTTTTTCCACCCTCGACCTGGCGCCGATCCGCGATGACGGCGACGCCGGGCTCGCCCTGCGCAACTCGCTGGCCCTCGCGCAGCATGTCGAAAAGCTCGGCTTCGAGCGTTTCTGGGTCGCTGAACACCACAACATGGATGGCATCGCCAGCGCCGCCACCTCGGTATTGATCGGCTATCTGGCTTCCGGTACCACGCGGATTCGCCTGGGCGCCGGCGGGGTGATGCTGCCCAACCATGCGCCGCTGGTGATCGCCGAACAGTTCGGCACGCTGGATGCGCTCTATCCCGGGCGCATCGAACTGGGCCTCGGCCGCGCGCCGGGTGCCGATCAGTACACTGCCCACGCGCTGCGCCGCGACCGCATGGGCAGTGCCGATGATTTCCCGGCCGATGTCGAGGAGCTGCAGCGGCTGCTCGGCCCGCGTCAGCCCAATCAACGAGTGATCGCCATGCCCGGGGTCGGCAGCAACGTGCCGATCTGGCTGCTCGGCTCCAGTCTGTTCAGCGCCCAGCTGGCCGCGGCCAAGGGCTTGCCCTATGCCTTCGCCTCGCATTTCGCGCCGCGCTACGTGCACGAGGCGATTCGCCTGTACCGCGAGAACTTCCGTCCCTCAGAGGTGCTGGAGAAACCCTACGTGATGCTCGGCGTGCCGCTGATGACTGCCGATACCGACGAGCAGGCCGAATACCTGGCGACCACTGCTTACCAGCGCATCCTCGCGCTGATCCGTGGCCAAAGCCTGGTTCTGGTGCCGCCGGTGCAGAGCATGCAAGGCAAGTGGCTGCCGCACGAGCAGGACGCGGTGGGCAGCTTCCTCGGTATGGCATTGATCGGCGGACCGGAGAAGATTCGCGCACGGCTGGAGACCCTGCTGGAGCAGACCCAAGCCGACGAGCTGATCTTCACCTGCGACTTCTACGAAACCGCCGACCGCCACCACGCCTTCGACATCCTCGCAGGGCTGCGCTGAGCCCGCAAAGACTGAGCAAACACAAAGCGGGGGCCTCGCACTGAACCGCTTCAGTGCGAGGCGCGACCCGCGGCGAATGCAGGTCGCAGGCCTGCCAAGGCCCAAAAGCTTCGTCCCGAGGGCGGGCCTCCCACAAGAGCCAAAAAGCCAAAGAGCTCAAAGAGCCAGAAGCCCAATCCTGCACAAAGCCGCTCCAGTGGGAGGCGCGACCCGCGGCGACTGCAGGCCGCAGGCCTGCCAAGGCCCAAAAAGCTTCGTCCCGAGGGCGGGCCTCCCACAAGAGCAAAAAAGCCAAAAAAGCCAAAGAGCTCAAGAGCTCAAAGAGCCAGAAGCCAAACCCCTGCACAAAGCCGCTCCAGTGGGAGGCGCGACCCGCGGCGAATGCAGGCCGCAGGCCTGCCAAGGCCCAAAAAGCTTCGTCCCGAGGGCGGGCCTCCCACAAGAGCAAAAAAGCCAAAAAGCCAAAGAGCTCAAGAGCTCAAAGAGCCAGAAGCCAAACCCCTGCACAAAGCCGCTCCAGTGGGAGGCGCGACCCGCGGCGAATGCAGGTCGCAGGCCTGCCAAGACCCAAAAGCTTCGTCCCGAGGGCGGGCCTCCCACAAGAGCAAAAAAGCCAAAAAAGCCAAAGAGCTCAAGAGCTCAAAGAGCCAGAAGCCAAGCCCAAGCCCAAGCCCAAGCCCAAGCCCAAGCCCAAGCCCAAAGCCTAAAGCCTTGACTGAACCGCTCCAGTAGCAGGCGCACGCTGCGACGAACGCCGCTGAACCCCATCGAACCATCCCGATCGAACCACCAGTCATGCGCACTTCGGCGCGTCACGCTTGTTTGCGGAAGACTGAATGAATTTTCTCGAATGGATGGCCGTCCTCGGCGTCCTGTTGTTGATCCTCGCGCTGGCATCGGCGTATCTGCGCTGGCTGCCGGTTACCACCTCATTGATCTATCTCGGCTTCGGGCTGCTGATCGGGCAACTCGGCATCGGTTTGTGGGAGATGGATTTTCTGCTGATCGCCAACTGGATGGAGCACCTCACCGAGGTCGTGGTGCTGGTCTCGCTGTTCGTCAGTGGACTGAAATTACGTATGCCGCTGGGCCACCCGGCGTGGCGAAGCACCTATATCCTGGCCGGACCGGTGATGCTCGCCTGCATTGCCGGTGTCGCGCTGGTCTGTCACTACCTGATGGGGCTGAGCTGGGGGCTGGCGGTGCTGACCGGCGCGATCCTGGCACCCACCGATCCGGTGCTGGCCAGCCTGGTGCAGGTCAACAACTCCCGCGACAGCGACCACGTGCGCTATGGCCTATCCGGCGAGGCCGGCTTCAACGACGGCACGGCGTTCCCCTTCGTGGTCTTCGGCCTGCTGCTGATCGAGCAAGAGACGCTGGCGCCGGGCTGGGTCGGCGAATGGGCATTGCATCGGCTGGTCTGGGCCGTTCCGGCCGGGCTGCTGTTCGGCTACATGCTGGGCAAGCTGATCGGCAAGCTGGCGATCTACCTGCGCACCCGCTACGTCGATACCTCAATGTCGCCCAACGACTCGCTGGCGCTGGCGCTGATCGCCCTCGCCTATGTCGGCGCCGAGCTGATAGGGGCTTGGGGGTTTCTCGCGGTGTTCGCCGCCGGGCTTGGCCTGCGGCGCGCCGAAGTCTCGGTGGCCAAACGATCCGAAACACCATCCGAAGAGCTGATCGCGCATGCGCTGCCGCATATGGTCGAAGGCGGTATGACGCCCCGAGAGCTGCCGTTGGAGAGCGATCGCATCGCCGAACCCAAGGTGGCGGCCGGAGTGATGATGGGCGATATCCTGACGTTTGGCGGGCAACTGGAGCGCAGCCTGGAAGTGCTGCTGGTGACCATGCTCGGCGTGCTGGTGTCGGTGCACTGGGATTGGCGCGCGGTACCTCTGGCGCTGGCGCTGTTCGTGCTGATACGGCCGTTGAGCGTGTGGTTGCTGATGCCGCGTCGTTACCTGGATCGCACCCAGCTGATGACCGTCGGCTGGTTCGGCATTCGTGGCATCGGCAGTCTCTATTACCTGAGCTACGCGGTGACCCATGGCCTGCTGCCGGACGAGGCCGACCAGGTCATTCGACTGGTGATCCCGGTAGTGGCGCTGAGCATCCTGATCCACGGGCTCAGCACCCAGCCCCTGTTGCGCCGTTACGAGCGCAATCGGAAGCAGACACCCAGCGGTGCCTGACGACACTCGTCAGGCGACACCGGGCAGGCGACTGCAGCCGCTGCCGGTGATCTGAACGATCAGCTGTCGGCGAGGCGGAAGCCTATCTTCATCGTGACCTGATAGTGGCCGACCTTGCCGTTCTCGACATGGCCGCGGATTTCGCCGACTTCGAACCATTCGACATTGCGCAGCGTCTTGCTGGCCTCGGCGATGCCGTTCTGAATTGCGTCGTCCACGCTGGTGCGTGAGGAACCGACGATCTCAATCTTCTTGTAGGTGTGGTGATCCGACATTAGATAATTCCCCTTTGCAAACTGAGGAGCCTCCGCTCGGTATGACGCGTCCTGTCTATCTGAGGCCCGCACAGCGACATGGAAGTTCAGCGAGACGGCCGCGTTTTGCCGAATCGGGTGTCACGAAGCGTTTCGTAGGGTGGATAACGCGAAGCTTATCCGCCATTCACCACCTCGCCGCAATGGTCGAGACAGCGGAGTTACCCAGGCGCCGCGTGGAAAATGCTTCGCAGTTTTCCACCCTACGTCGCCCGGCACACCGCAACGATCGGGTGGTGGGCTGAAGCGGAGCCACCCAGCGCGCCCTACTCGGGGGCACGTCACTGGGCCAGGGCACGGTGAACGGCCTGCTATGACTCGATGCGTCGATAGCGGTAGTGCTGCGGTTTGAACACCTGGTTGAAATAGCGGCCCATCGAATCGGCCTCGAGCAGGGCCTGCACCACCTCGGCCGGCACCTGTTCGTAGCGGTAGACCGAGCCATTATGGAACTCTACTTCCAGTAGTTGCTCGTCCGGGTCATAGCCCAGCGAGCGCAGGCTGCGTGAGGTCACCGCGACCCTTTTCATCGGGCCGGGTCGGGCTGCGGCTTGAAGCCTTCGGCCTGCATGCGCCACAGCGCGTCGAACTCACCGCCGCGCCTGCGCAGCTCATGCGGCGCGCCGTCCTCGACGATGCATCCATCGCGCAGCACGATGATCCGGTCGAAGCTCGACAAGGTCGACAGCCGGTGCGCCACCGCCACCACGGTGCGGTTGTGCACCAGATCGTTGAGTGCAACCTGGATTTCGGCTTCGGACTGGGTATCGAGCGCCGACGTGGCCTCGTCGAGGATCAGGATCGGCGCGTTCTTGAGAAACGCCCGGGCGATGCCGAGACGCTGACGCTGGCCGCCGGAGAGCATCACGCCACGCTCGCCTACCAGTGTGTCGTAGCCTTGCGGCAGTTCGCGGATGAAGGCGTCGCAGAAGGCGCTGCGCGCCGCCTCGACCACTTCCTCGTCGGTCGCAGTGGGGCGACCATAACGAATGTTTTCACGGATGCTGCGGTTGAACAGCGCGGTTTCCTGCGGCACCACTGCGATGCGCTCGCGCAGGCTGTCCTGGCTGACGCTGCGGATGTCCTGCCCGTCGATCAGGATACGTCCTTCCTGCACGTCGTCCAGGCGCTGGATCAGGCTGATCAGGGTCGACTTGCCGGCCCCGGAAGAACCCACCACCCCGACCTTCTGCCCGGCAGGAATATGCAGATCGAGATGGCGGAACACGCTGCCGCGGTCCGGATATCCGAAGCTGACATCCTTGAAGGTGATATCGCCCTCGGCGAGCAACAGCTGCGCGTCGCTGTCGGTCAGGCCGTGCGGCTGGACGATGATGCGCAGGGTGTCGTCGATGGCGCCGATCTGCTGCGTGGTGTCCACCAGTGCCAGGGCCAGGTCGCGCGAGCCATGCAGGATGCGGAACGTCAGCGCGCTGACCAGCACCACGTCGCCGGCGGTCACCGAGCCGGCGATCCACAGATTGATCGCCCAGACCAACATGCCGCCGGCCATCACCGACAGACAGATGTCATGCATCACCCGCGCCTTCTCCAGGTACATCCAGCTGCGGCGTTGGGCACGTGCTTCGTAACCGATTTCCTGGGCCAGCCGTTCGGCCTCGCGGTCACGGGCGGAGAAAGCCTTGATGGTCCAGACATTGGAGACCGCATCCACCAGCTCGCCGCCGACCCGGGCCGATTGTGCGGCGAAGCGCTGGTGCTTGGTGCGGCCACGGATGCCGAAACCGGTAATCAGCGCGGCGACGATAGCGACGAATAGGATCAGCGCCACCGCCATGCGCACATCGACGGTCAACAGCACCACCACCGCACCGAGAAAATCAACGATGGGCGGCACGATCTTCCATGCCAATCCCCCGTAGATGGCGCCAGCCGCTTGACCCACCGCGGAAATGCGATTGCCCAGCGAACCGGCGAAGTGCTCGGTGAAGTAGCGCATCGGATGGCCGGTCAGGTGCTTGAACAGGTCGACGCGCAGGTCAACCACGCTGGCCACCACGGTGCGGCAACCGAGCCAGCCGCCGAGACGCCAGAAGACGTTTTCAATGACGATCAGGCCGATGAACAACCCCAGTGGGAACCAGACGTTGGCGGCGCCCCGGTCCGAGCTGCCCTGGGCCATGGAATCCACCAGCAACTTCATGCCGTACTGCACCGCCACAGCGCAGGAGGCGGCACCGACAATCAGCGCCAGCAGGCCGCCAAAGTGCCAGGGTCGAGCACAGATGTAGTGCCAGAGAAAGGCTACCGGCCGGCTCGGTAGCGGCACCGCCTGCGGTTTCGCCTTGGGAGCCTGGGCCGGGGCGTTCATGACAGGGCTTCGGCCAGCGGCAAGTTGCTGTTGAACTGGCTGAACCGCAGTTGCTGCAGACGCAGCTCGTCGGCAAGGCCATCGTGCACGCGGCGGTTGCCGTTCTCATCGGGAAAGCCCAGCAGGCCGGTCGGGCAGTGGCGCTCGTCGGTCCAGCCGGGGTAATCCAGCACCGGATACAGGCAGATCCCTTCGATCGGCACCCCACGCTGCATGGCCAGTCCGGCCTGCTCGCTGACGTAGCGTAGCCAGTCGCCGCGCACGTCGCCTTCGGCGCCGGTTTCGGCGATCAGCAGAGGACGCTTATAGCGCTGCCAGATCTCATTGAGGATGCCTTTGAAGGGCCGATAGTCCGGATTATCCCGTTCGATGGTGCGCCCATCGCCGTGGTACCACTGGTTGTCGCAGTAGTAGTTGACGCCCAGCACGTCGAGGTATTCCGGGGCGCCGCCCAGGCCGGGCCAGGCCTCGCCGCAGAGCATGTCCCAGGCTTCGAATTGCGACTGCCGGTAGCGTTCGGCGTCGCGCTGCGGTCCGGGCCGGTCGTTGGGCGAAACCACATGGATGGCCGGGTCGACCTGGACGAAGCGCGCCCGCGGCTCGACCTCGCGGATCGCCTGCATCGCAGCGATGGTGGCGCGCACCAGCTGATGCTTGAGCTCGAAACCGCGCTCGCGGGCCATCGGGTTGAAATACGCCTGATCGCCACCGGCCCAGGCCCAGAACGAGATTTCGTTGAGCGGGGCATAGAACGGCACGGCATCGGTTTCATCCTTGATCAGCTGCGCTGCCGCCGCCGCGTAGCGGGCAAAGCGCTCGACGAACTGCGGGCGCCAGATGTCGATGTCGTCCGGCCAACCGTAGTGGCACAGGTCCCAGATCACCTGGGTGCCCTGGCGCTGGGCCGCCTGCAGCATCGGCAAAAAACTCGACCAGTCATATTGGCCCGGCGTGCGTTCGATCAGGTGCCAGCGCAACCCGTCGCGCACACTGTGCAGCCCATGTCGATGCAACACGGCGTAATCGTGCGCGGCCCAGCGATCATGGCCGGTGGCAGCGAGCAGATCGAGCCGCCGACCGTCGCTGCGGCGATGGTTGGAACATTCGAAACCACCCATGAAGAAACTTTTGAACAACGTCGGCTGATGCATCTTCGGCCTCGTCTCAGGGGGCTTGTTCAGCCAGTGACTGGCTGTGTTCGGCGTTTTCAGCGCGCTCGGGACCACGCTCGGCTTCCTCGATACGCTTGTACAGCGCCAGCGCCTGCCCAACCACCTGATCCATGTTGTAGTACTTGTAGGTCCCCAGCCGGCCGACGAAGGTCACGCCCGGCGTCTCGTCGGCGAGCTTCTGGTAGCGTTTGTACAGTTCGGCATTTTCCGGACGCGGGATCGGGTAGTAGGGATCACCCTCGGCCGAGGGGTACTCGTAGGTGATGCTGGTCTTCGGGTGCACTTGGCCGGTTAGGTGTTTGTATTCGCTGATGCGCGTATAGGGCACGTCTTCGCTCGGGTAGTTGACCGTACCGACCGCCTGGAACCGCTCCTGATCTAGCTGCTTATGCTCGAACTTCAGCGACCGGTAGGGCAACTTGCCAAAACGGTAGTCGAAGTATTCATCGATGGGGCCGCAGAAAATCAGGTGGTCGTGCTGCACCTCGTCGCAGATCTCCCGGTAGTCGGTATTGATCATCACCTTGATGTTCGGATGCGCGAGCATCTTCTCGAACATCTTGGTGTAGCCGTACTTGGGCATCTGCTGGAAGGTGTCGGTGAAATAGCGGTCATCGGTGTTGGTGCGCGTGGGGATGCGCGAGGTGACCGACTTGTCCAGCTGCGACGGGTCCAGCCCCCACTGCTTGCGGGTATAGCCGCGGAAGAACTTCTGGTACAGCTCACGGCCGATGCCGTTGATCACCACGTCTTCGCTGGTCTGGATGTCTTCGACCGGCTCAGCACGGCCGGCGAGAAAGTCCGCTGCTTCCTGCTCGGTGGTCATGTTCAACCCGTAGAGCTTGTTCAGCGTGGTCATGTTGATCGGGATCGGTACTTCCTGACCGTCCACCTGCGCCAGCACACGGTGCTCGTAGGGGCGCCACTCGGTGAATCGTGACAGGTAATCGACGATGCGCTGAGCGTTGGTGTGGAAGATGTGAGGGCCGTAGCGGTGGATCAGCACGCCGGCTTCGTCGTAATGGTCATAGGCGTTGCCGCCAATGTGCGGGCGTCGGTCGACCACCAGCACACGCTTGTTCAGCCCGGCCGCCAGGCGCTCGGCCAGCACGCTGCCGGCGAAACCGGCGCCGACGATGAGGTAGTCGAAGCCGCGCCGGTGACCGCCAGGGTGGTCGCTGGCGCCACCGCCTGCGTGCTCGGGGTTGCTGTCTCGCAGGCTTACATCGCGCATTGCATCTTCTCCTTCATCAGAGCCCAGGTGTGGTCCCAGGACATGTCGCCGAGAATCTCGTCAGCGGTTTTCAACAAACGGTCGCGGTCCTGGCTATCGGCCAGGGCTTTGTCCACCGCTTCGATAAATGCCTCGGGACTATCGGCAATGTGAACGATCTCGGTATCGCCGTAGGTGCGCACCACGTCCTTGATCGGCGTGGACACCACCGGGCAGCCACCAGCGAGGTATTCCGGAGTCTTGGTCGGGCTGATGAAGCGCGTCGATTCGTTCATCGCGAAGGGCATGATCGCCACGTCCCAGCCGGACAGGTACCTGGGCAACTCGTCGTACGTCTTGCCGCCCAGGTAGTGGATGTTGTCGCGCTGCGGCAGGTCGGTCGGGTCGATCTTGACCACCGGGCCGACTAGCACGAACTGCCAATCGGGGCGCTTCTCGGCGACCTCGGCCACCAGTTCGATATCGAAACGCTCGTCGATCACGCCGTAGAAGCCGAGGCGCGGATGCGGAATCTCGGCCTGGTCGTCGGGGTCGGCCTGGGTTCGCCGCGCCTCGGCGAAGTGCGCCACGTCGACGCTACTGGGAAAGGCGAAGGCATTGTCGTGCAGCTCGCGCTTGGCTTCCCAGATGCTGTAACCGCCGGTGAAGACCAGATCGGCACGCTCGAGCAATTCCCGCTCGCGCTGCACCAGTTCCGGCGGCGCGCCACGAAACGCCGACAGCTCGTCCATGCAATCGTAGACGGTGAGTTTGGGCTTCAAATGGCTGGCATAGCCCAACGCCATCGGCGTGTAGTACCAGAGCATCAGTTCGTTGACGCCGAGCTTGCCCAGGTAGCCATCGAGCAAGTCGCGCTGCACGCGTAGCGCCACTTCACCCTCGCAGCCTTGCGGCAAGCGGGGAATGAGCACCTGTACGCCATTTTCCTCGGGACGCACTTCCAACCATGGCTGGGCGTCCTCGGTGGGGATCGGTTCTTCGAAGAACAAAACGTTGAAATCTCGCGCGAACCGCGACATCAGATGCTGTGGACGCTGGTAGACGAAGCTCCAGCGCAGATGCGAAAGACACAGCAGGGTCGGAACCAGCTCATCGAAAACGACTTCGGGCGGCGTCTGCTGCTTGTCGGGGGATTTTCCAATCTCGTATTGGTAAGGGCCGGCCCAGCTCATGGCTACCTCTTGCTGATGGCGAAGTCCTCCAGAGTCCCTTCTGCCGCATCGCGTAGGCCCGCGCAGCCTGCGCAGGCAACAGGAAAGGGGCTCGCTGCGGCGTGAACGATTTGTGCAACGCCAAGCGCAACCCGCCGGCTATGGACGACATAGGGCAAGTCAAGGTTCCCCATGCCGCCGCTGGGAGGTCGGTCATCGGCTGACCGTCGGGGTTTTGGAACTTGGTCGCGCTTCCCCCCGTCCCTATCACAGGACGCCTGATTTGCCCCGGTATCGGCGCTATGTGCTTCAGCCGTGAGAAGCACCGCCCGTTTCGCCGAACCCAACCCTGGAGATGCATGCAGCGGCCGCGCTCATACGGCCAGCCGCGCATCCTCCGTGCGCGTCGAATAATTTTCGGTATGCGAGGTAGACACATGATTCTGGTAACGGGAGGAGCTGGTTACATCGGGTCTCATACAGTGCTGGAGCTGCTCCTGGCGGGCCACGAGGTGCTGGTTCTGGACAACCTTTGCAACAGTTCCAAGGTCGCTCTGGAGCGGGTCGAAGCCCTCGCCGGTCGCCAGGTCCAGTTCATCAAGGGCGACGTGCGCAATCGCTCGCTGCTCAATGCCCTGTTCGCTTCCTATCCGGTGAGCGCGGTGCTGCACTTCGCCGGGCTCAAGGCCGTGGGCGAAAGCGTGCGCGAACCACTGCGCTATTACGAGACCAATGTCAGCGGCAGCATCGCGCTGTGCCAGGCCATGGCCGAAGCCGGCATTTTCAAGCTGGTATTCAGCTCGTCGGCGACCGTTTATGGCGACTCCCCGCGGATGCCGATCACCGAAGACTGCCCGACCGGCTTGCCGACCAATCCCTACGGCCAGTCCAAACTGATGGCCGAGAACGTGCTCAAGGGGCTCGCCGAGTCCGATCCGCGCTGGTCGATCGCCCTGCTGCGCTACTTCAACCCCATCGGTGCGCATGAGTCCGGGCTGATCGGTGAAGACCCCGACGGCATTCCCAACAATCTGCTGCCCTACATGCTCCAAGTGGCAGTCGGTAGGCGAAAGCAACTGAACGTCTACGGCGCCGACTATCCGACCCCGGACGGTACCGGCGTGCGTGACTACATCCATGTGGTCGATCTGGCCAAAGGGCACTTGAAGGCGCTGGATCGCCTGAACCTGGTGCACGGCGTGTGCGTCTGGAACCTCGGTACCGGTCGTGGCTACTCGGTACGACAGATGATCACCGCATTCGAGGAGGTCATCGGCCGGCCGCTGCCGCATATGTTCAGGGCGCGCCGTCCGGGCGACATCGCCCAATGCTGGTCGGACCCGACCAAGGCCCGTGAGGAACTCGGCTGGCAGGCGGAAAAGGACCTGCTGACCATGCTCACCGACGCCTGGCGCTGGCAGAGCCGCAACCCGCAGGGCTATGCGGCGGAAAAAACCCCCGCAAAAGACGGCGAAGCAGCGCAAACCGCGCTGGCCAGCTGAGCGGGTTGGCCGGCAGCCGCCAACGCTTTACGGCGTGGTGCAGGTCAGTTCGCGACGGATCTTCGATACGTCCAGCCGGCGATTCTGCTGAACCACGCCGGTGAGCTGCGGATCACGCACCGCCAGTCGCAACAACGCCTCGCGGATCTTCGCGCTGGTGGCGCAGGGATTCAGCGAGGCATACAGCGCCGCTGCGCCGGTCACATGGGGCGTCGCCATGGACGTCCCGCTCATGTAGGCGTAACCCGCGGTACCGGTCGCGGTCGGCACCGTCGATAGAATATCGACGCCGGGTGCGGCGATATGCACGCTGTTGGCGCCGAAGTTGGAGAAATATGCGCGCTGCCCGGTTTGATCGATGGCAGCCACCACGATCACGTTCGGCAGCTTGTAGCTGGCCGGGTAGCTGGGCGTGGTGTCGAGGTTGAGCCCGTTGTTGCCCGCCGCGACGACGAACAGGATGTTGGCGTTTCCGGCCGCACGGATCGCATCGTATAGCGCCTGCGAATACCCGCCGCCGCCCCACGAATTGTTGGTGGCGACCAGATTGATCTTCTTCGCGAGCTTCAGCTGTGTCAGGTAATTGATCGCCTTCACCGCATCTGCCGTGGTGCCGCCATTGGCGCCAAGAAACTTCGCGGTGATGTATTTGGCCGTT
This sequence comes from Pseudomonas sp. YJ42, assembly GCF_047225135.1. NCBI lineage: Bacteria > Pseudomonadati > Pseudomonadota > Gammaproteobacteria > Pseudomonadales > Pseudomonadaceae > Pseudomonas > Pseudomonas sp. YJ42. The sequence goes on from NZ_CP178378.1 coordinate 2,875,270, forward strand.
GGGCAGACACCGAACACGCCGGCGCCGTTGTTCGCCACCGCCGCGAGGGTTCCCGCCACGTGGGTGCCGTGATCGTCGGCGGGCCCGTCAAATATGCTGGCGTTGTTGGCGGCAAAATCCCAGCCGAGAATATCGTCGACCAGGCCATTGCCGTCGTTGTCGAGCCGGTCAGCGCGACTGCCCTCGCCCGGGTTGATCCATACGTTGGGGCGCAGGTCGCCATGGGTCGCCATCACGCCTTCATCGACGATGCCGACATACACCTTTTTGGAGCACAACGCCCCAGCGTTCCAGGCCGCCAACGCACCGCTGCCGTAGGGATGGGCCGGCGAGGTGGTCGCGCCCTGCAACCCCCAGAGCATGCCGAGCCCTGGATCGTTGGGGTTGGCAACCTGGGTATGGTAGACCCAGTTGGGTTCGACGAAATCCACCGAAGGATCCGCCGAGAGCCGGGCGATGAGTGCAGCGTCGACCTTCTTGCCCTTGCCCAGCTTCGCGTGGACCAGATCCCCTTTGGCGTCCTTGCGGGCCATCTTGTCGAGCAGCTTCTGCGCGGCCTTGGCGCCTTGCTTGGTCAGCACGGCGCTCTTGGCCACGTCCGACACGCCGGACTTGAATTGCACCAGCAGCTCGCCCTGGACGAAAGGCCTGCCCGCCTTGAGCGACGCCGCCGCTGTGGAGTCGGGTTTTGCCGCGACCTGCTCCGCCCCGGTAGCCAGCAGCGCACACAAAAAAATGCCGACACGCCGTTTCATGACCATCACTGTTCTCCTTGAACGACTGCAGATAGCCCGCGCCAGATCGCCAGGCATTCCCCGAACGGGTATTGGCGAATGTATCGGCAAGGTCAGTAGCGTTTTAGCGACGCCGGACGAACGACGCGCCGTTGGTCGGCAAGCAGTACGGCGGGCCGAGTTACCGCCATCAGGCTCATCGGTGAGCGGGAGCCCATCCAGCCCCTGGCATCACAGGGTGGGCCTGGTTGCGTTCCGCTTCAGCCCACCGCAAACAACGCGAACGGATTGCCCGTGGTCTGGCACGTCAATCCAGTTGCTGCCGCAGCCATTCCGCCAGCATTTGCGCGCGGCGATCCGGGCGCCGGGACGGCACCCAGAGCGACAGCATGGCGGGAGTCTCGATGAAGCCCCAGGGCGCCCGCAAACGCCCCTGACGCAGGTCATCGACGACCAGCTGTTGCGGAGCTATGGCGACGCCAAGACCGGCCAACGCCGCTTCCAGCAGAAAATACAGATGCTCGAAGCCCTGTCCCATCTGCAGCCGGGCCGGGTCCAGGCCATTACCAATGGCCCAGGTCGGCCAAGCTTGTGGACGCGAAGCGGTGTACAGCAATGGCTCGCCAAGCAACTCACGCGGGCGCGCCTGACTCAGGGTGGCGAAACGCGGATGGTGTGGGCTCAGCACCGGTCCGATGCGTTCGACGGCCAGTTCGTGGACCTGCATGTCTGCCGGCCAGGGCGGCTCGGCGAACCAGAGCGTGGCATCCAGCCCAGCACGCCGCGGGTCCAGCTCGCCCTCGCTGGCCGACAGCTGCAGATGCAGGCCCGGAAGATCACGGTTCAGGCGATCCAGACGCGGAATGAACCAGCGCGCCAGCAGGCTGCCGGGGCAACCAAGGACGAACGGCTGTTCGGTTGCCCCGCGCCGCAGTTCGGAACAGGTGCCGCGCAGGCGCTCGAAGGCATCGGAGGCGGCATCGCGCAGACGCACACCGGCATCGGTTAGCTTGACCCCTCGGCCGTCCTTGTCGAACAGGCTGACCCCTAGCTCCTCTTCGAGCACACGAATCTGCCGGCTGATGGCACCATGCGTCACGTGCAGCTCCTCCCCGGCGCGGCTGACGCTTTGCAGACGGGCGGCGGCCTCGAAGGCGCGCAAGGCATTGAGCGGTGGCAGGTCGCGGCTCATGGGAGAGGTGATTTTTCCTGACGAGTCAGGCGCATCTAATCACGTTCCAGTCGAACCGCCAACCGGCGCATGGCTACTGGCGCTGGATGCGGTGCTCGCCGCCGCTGGTCTCGACCGTTGGATCGTCTCCGCGCCAGGTGACCTGCTGGCCAATACCGTTGACCTCCAGATGCACCGGCCCATGCAGATCGAGCGTGAGTATATTGCTGCCGCCATATAGCACGACCGAGGCCGGTTGCTCGCCGTCGCCTTGCACCTGAGCCGTAATCCGGTGATCGGCACCACTCACGTCCAGGCTCCCGACCCGCTCGGCTTCGATCTGATTTTCCCCGCCTGTCACCTCCAAGTTGGCGACATTGCCGACGGTCACCACCTGATCCGATCCGTGCACCTCGACTCTGCCGCAATCACCACTCAGACGAAAGCGATTGGCATTGCCGGTGATGGCCACATCCTGCCCCTTGCACCTCACGTCACGTGAGTTGCCGATGCCATCGAGTGCCAGTGTCTCGGCCTGAGCCGTCGTCGCCAGCGCCGCGCATAGCGCACCCATCGCCATTAGTTTTTGCATTCGAACGTCTTCCTGTAAGACGGAGCCCCTGCCGCTGCGCTTGGGACCGATACGTCGGCGCCGAGTTCTGCGCCGCTGACAACAGCGTGCGGCATCACCGCCACCGCCTGGATTATTGGTGAGTTTTATTGACAGGTTACGACGATCTAATCGCTTTTCCCTGAACGGGTGGGAGATACAATGGGCGCCATCAACCACTCGCCCTGCCAGCCAAGCGCTGTCGACAAGGAGCACGCCATGACCTCATTGCGCAACGGCCCTGACGCCAAGGGCCTGTTCGGCCACTTCGGCGGTCAGTACGTCGCCGAAACCCTGATGCCGCTCATCCACGAGCTGGCCGCCGAATACGAAAAAGCCAAGCAGGATCCCGAGTTCGCCAAGGAACTCGCCTACTTCCAGCGTGACTATGTCGGCCGGCCTTCCCCGTTGTATTTCGCCGAACGCCTAACCGAGTTTTGCGGCGGCGCGAAGATCTACCTCAAGCGCGAAGAGCTCAACCACACCGGCGCGCATAAGATCAACAACTGCATCGGCCAGATCCTGCTGGCCAAGCGCATGGGCAAACAGCGCATCATCGCCGAGACCGGCGCAGGCATGCACGGCGTGGCCACCGCCACCGTCGCCGCGCGCTTCGGCATGCAGTGCGTGATCTACATGGGCACCACCGACATCGACCGCCAGCAGGCCAACGTCTTCCGCATGAAGCTCTTGGGCGCCGAGGTGATTCCGGTCACTGCCGGCACCGGCACCCTGAAAGACGCGATGAACGAAGCCCTGCGCGACTGGGTGACCAACGTCCACAACACCTTCTACCTGATCGGCACCGTGGCCGGCCCGCATCCCTATCCGGCCATGGTCCGCGATTTCCAGGCCGTGATCGGCAAGGAAACCCGCGACCAGATGGCGGCCCAGGAAGGTCGCCTGCCCGACTCGCTGGTCGCCTGCATCGGCGGCGGCTCAAACGCCATGGGCCTGTTCCATCCCTTCCTCGATGACCAGAGCGTGGCCATCATCGGCGTCGAAGCGGCCGGCCACGGCATCGAGACCGGCCAGCATGCGGCCAGCCTAAACGGCGGTGTACCCGGCGTGCTGCACGGCAATCGCACCTTTCTGCTGCAGAACGAGGACGGCCAGATCATCGACGCCCACTCGATCTCAGCCGGCCTCGACTACCCCGGCATCGGCCCCGAGCACGCCTGGCTGCACGACATCGGCCGTGTTGAGTACACCTCCATCACCGACAAGGAAGCGCTCGCCGCCTTCCACAAGTGCTGCCGCCTGGAAGGCATTATCCCGGCCCTGGAAAGCGCACACGCGCTGGCCGAAGTCTTCAAGCGCGCCCCCGGCCTGCCGAAGGATCACCTGATGGTGGTCAACCTCTCCGGCCGCGGCGACAAGGACATGCAGACCGTCATGCACCACTACGACGAACAGGAAGAACACATATGAGCCGCCTGCAGACGCGCTTCGCCCAGCTGAAACAGGAAAACCGCGCCGCGCTGGTGACCTTCATCACCGCCGGTGATCCGGACTACGCCACCTCGCTGGAAATTCTCAAGGGCCTGCCCGCCGCTGGCGCCGATGTAATCGAGCTCGGCATGCCCTTCACCGACCCGATGGCCGACGGCCCGGCGATCCAACTGGCCAACATCCGTGCGCTCGCGGCCAAGCAGGACCTGGCGAAAACCCTGCAGATGGTTCGCGAGTTCCGGCAGGACAACCAGGACACGCCGCTAGTGCTGATGGGCTACTTCAATCCCATCCACAAGATGGGTGTCGAGCGCTTTCTCGCCGAAGCGGTGGAAGCCGGCGTTGACGGCCTGATCGTCGTCGACCTGCCGCCGGAACATAACGAAGACCTCTGCGACCCGGCCCAGGCCGCAGGCATCGACTTCATCCGCCTGACCACCCCGACCACCGACGACAAGCGCTTGCCCACCGTGCTCAACGGCAGCTCGGGCTTCGTCTACTACGTCTCGGTGGCCGGCGTGACCGGTGCCGGCTCGGCGACGCTGGAACATGTCGAAGAAGCCGTGGCGCGGCTGAAACGCCACACCGACCTGCCGGTGGCCGTCGGCTTTGGTATCCGCACCCCGGAACAGGCAGCCGCCATCGCCCGATTGAGTGAAGGCGTGGTGGTGGGCTCGGCATTGATCGACCGGATCGCCAGCGCCGAAACGTCCGAGCAAGCCGTCGAGGGCGTGCTGGGCTTGTGTCGCGATATCAGTGCCGGAGTACGCGGCGCACGCGACTGACGTCCAGTCAGTCGCACCGGGGCCGTTGCCTCGTTTATCTGGGCAGCGGCTTTTTTATCTCGCCTTAATAGCCAACGGTGAAGCGTTGGCGAATGTGCGCCGGGTGCTCGATCTCATCGACCAACGCCACGGCGTAGTCTTCGAAGGAGATGCGACTGCCGTGTTCGTTGCTGAGCAGCGCGTCTTTGCCCAGGCGGAATTGACCTGTCCGCTCGCCGGGAACGAACTCGGCCGAGGGTGACAGAAAGGTCCACTCCAGTTCCGTTTCCTGCTTGAGTTGCTCAAGGAAGGCCGCGCCGCGGGAGGCTTCTGCTTTGTAGGCGTCGGGAAAATCAGGCAAGTCGATGACGCGCTGACCCGGCGCGGCTTCCAGGCTGCCGGCGCCGCCTACGACCAGATAGCGTTTGACGCCAGAGGCGCGTACCGCCTCGATCAGGGTATGCGGCTCGGACGAGGTGAAGTTGACCGCACTGACGACGGCATCGTGGCCGCGCAAGGTCGACGCCAGGCCTTGCAGATCCTGGGCGTCGCCCTTGACGGCCGTGACACCGACACGTGCAGCGATGCGTTCTGGGCTGCGTGCAATGGCGGTGACCCTATGGCCACGGTCAGAGAGCTCTTTGAGGATGCGCGAGCCAGCTGAGCCGGAGGCGCCGATCAATGCGATATGAGACATGCGAGACCCTATGTTCTATTTAGTGGACTAGGTATGTGTTGTAGACCTTTGGAGAGGCCGATGCTACGGTGCGCCGCCTTGACCCACAAGAAGTTAGGTTGGTGTTACCTGGTCACTCGCCGCTGACCTGGCTGGACCTAGGAGATCCTGTATGCCGCAAGCTGTTGGCGTTAACGCCGCTTTCGATCACCCTTGTCCGATCCGCGACGTGCTTGATCGCATCGGTGATCAATGGAGTTTTCTGGTGCTCGACGCGCTGTCCGAGCGCACGCTGCGCTTCAATGAGCTCAGCCGAGAAATCGGCGATATCTCCAAGCAGATGCTTTCGCGGACGCTCAAGCGGCTGGAGATGGATGGATTCGTACAACGAACCCTTTACGCCGAGGTACCGCCTCGCGTGGAGTACCGTCTGACTGATCTGGGGCGGGGGTTCCTGGTGCCGATGCAGGCACTGGTGCAATGGGCCGATGCCAATCACGAACGGATCTGCCAATCACGGCGCACGTATCGCTCAGCCGAAGCGGCAGCCGATTGACATTGCGCGCTTCGTGGCGGCTCGGACGGATGGCTGCTAGTCGAAACCTGGCGGCCGCACACGCCGCTCTACCAAGCACGCACATTCGAACCCATCATTGAGCATCGATGACCACTATCAATCCGCTCGATTTCGACCGTGCAAAACTAACGCGTAGCATGCCCTGCACATCCCCAGTAGCCACTCGAGGAGATTGCCATGCCTGATACCCCTTACGTACCGCCGAAAGTCTGGACCCATGACGCGCCGTCGGGCGGCAAGTTCGCCAATATCAACGCCCCTACCGCTGGCGCGCGCGAGGAAAAGGCGCTGCCGGTCGGCAAGCATCCGTTGCAGCTCTACTCGCTTGCCACGCCCAACGGCGTGAAGGTCAGCGTCATGCTCGAAGAGTTGCTCGCGCTCGGCCACAGCGGTGCCGAATACGACGCCTGGCTGATCAACATCGGTGAAGGCGACCAGTTCGGCAGCGGCTTCGTCGAGATCAACCCGAACTCGAAGATTCCGGCCCTGGCCGACCATAGCGTCGAAGGCGAACCGCTACGGGTGTTCGAATCCGGCTCGATCCTGCTCTATCTGGCGGAGAAGTTCGGCGCCTTCCTGCCGACCGAAACCCGCGCGCGCACCGAAACGCTCAACTGGCTGTTCTGGCAGATGGGTTCGGCGCCCTTCCTCGGCGGCGGCTTCGGGCATTTTTATGCCTACGCCCCGGAGAAGTACGAATACCCGATCAACCGCTACGCGATGGAGGTCAAGCGCCAGCTCGATGTGCTGGATCGCCAACTGGCCGAAAACCGCTACATAGCCGGCGACACTTACACCATCGCCGATATGGCGATCTGGCCCTGGTACGGAGGGCTGGTGCGCGGCGAGCAGTACGACGCAGGCGAATTCCTCTCGGTGCAGGATTACAAGCACGTGCAGCGCTGGGCTGCCGAGATTGCCGAACGGCCCGCCGTGATTCGCGGGCGCAAGGTCAACCGCAGCTGGGGCGACGAGTCGGAGCAGGCTCCCGAACGCCATAGCGCCGCCGATCTCGACTGACCTGCACGCCCCGGTGGGCCGAGGCGAACACTGCTCGGCCCGCTTCACCATCGCCCTCTCGACACGCATGATCGCGACCCACGTGATTCATGGCGCCCCCCGTGCGATTCAATTCCCTAACGCCCGTCGCACGGCGAGCCGAGCAACTATCCGACCGCCGATCTGAACTATGGCGGTGCGCCCCGACCCAATGTTCATGAGCGCCACTCTTGCAGCGGGGCAGCCATCGTCATGGCTGCCCGTACTGGAACCTGTCGTCAGCCATGTAAGCACAGCGCTCGTCATACCCAGTTGTTCAACACAACGCGAGGTGGACCATGAAACACACACTGGTAGCAGCGTTCGCAACGCTGACCGATGCAAACCGCACCCGGGGCGACCTGATGGCCCGGGGCATCGCTCAGGAACAGATACATTCGGTCGGGGCCGACAGCGCAGAGATCCATGCCTACGACGCGCCTTACTCCACCACGGACGGCAACGTGGATCGCGCGCATCACGAGTCAAAGGTCGCGCATTTCTTCAAGTCCCTGTTTGGCAACGAGCCGCACGAAGCGCACCGTCACCACGCCACCGCCTACCCGGAAGCCGTGCGCCGGGGCGCCCTGGTGATCGCGGTGGACGTGTACGACGACGATCAGTTGGTCAGGGCACGCGACGCTCTGGAATACAACGGCGCCATCGACATCAATGATCGCAGCGCCGGCCCAACTGACTCAGGCGCGATGCAGGGTTATGCCGGGCCTACCAGCCCCTATGCCGGCGCGACCGGTGGCGACAGCCATCTCGACAAGCATTTCACCAAGCCGGCCGCCACGACCTCGAACGCGACCACGACCGCTCACACCCACCCGGATGACGATCGGCTCAGCCACGCGGCCGGCGCGGGCCCGACCGACGAAGCATTGCCGACCGACCACGACCGCACAGCGACAGCCGACACGGGTCGCTACGATGTCGGCAGCAGCGCCAAACGAGCCGGTACGGATTATCCAGACACCTTGGCCACTAACCCGGTGACCGGCGGCGGAAATACCGTGCAGAGCTCCACTGCTTCCGGGACCGGCAGTGATCGCATCTGCGTGATCCAGCGGCCCAGCTGATTGCTCGATACGGTGAATGACAGGCCGCGCCCCTGCGGCCTGTCATGAACGTATGGCTCGAATGGGCGCTCCACAGGTCAATCATCTCTCTCCGCAGGGAGGGCCGGGCGGCGTTCCGCTTCAGCCCACCACGCGGAGTCAATGCCGGCGAAGCCGTACCGACACTCATTGCCTGCACGCTCCTAACCCAGCGCACGTCGCAGCCCCGCCCTGCCCAGGGTCAATGCCAGACCATCCTCGGCGAGCCCGAGGGCGGCGTTGATCAGCGGCCGCGGCTGGTAAGGCTTGCGCAGGCTCAGCCCGATCTTCGACGAAACCAGCGCCGCCGACGCACCGATCAGTGCCGGTAGCATCACCGGCTCACGTCGAACGCTCGCCAATGCTGCGGCCGTCACGCCACCCGACAGGGCACGGAACATCATCGACGGGACGATGGTGCGATCCGGCGCAAAGGGCATCTTGTCACCCAGCAGCTCAGCCGCCGCCATCGGTAACAGAACCTGCTGTGCAGGGTGCGAGGCCAGCATACGCGCCGGCTCGCCGGCATCTTCGATCCCGTCACGCGCGGCCAGCGCACGGCTGGTCATCGTCGGCGCCAGCGTGCTGCGCATGCCCGTGACCAGACCAAGCGCCAACGCGCCCCAAAACAGATTGCTGGATATCGTCATCGTCAAGCCTCCCGGTGGTTATCTATACCGACCGGGTGCGGATCGGAGGCGTTCAGCCGAGGAGATGAGCTGTGGTCCGACAACTGGGCTCGCGAGCGCCACCGCGCCGTTGTGGAACTTGGAATTGTCGTAGATGCAAAAAAGGCGGCTCGAAGCCGCCTTTTTCATGCTCGTTGAATCACTGGCCGAGCAGGCCGGCACCCTGTACCGAGCCGAAGGCAAAGCCGATGAACTCCTGGACGCTCATCTCGCGGCCATTGAAGGTCACCCGATCATTGGCGTAGTGCAGGGAGCTGATCAGGCGCTCGCCTTCCAGGCGGGACCAGCCCGAATCGATCGCCATGCTGCTGAACAGGTCGGTGCTGGCGTCGGCTTCCTGCTTCAGCGCCACAGGGTCCAGCTGCCCTTCCTCCTGCCGACGCTGTGCGACGAGGCTGACCACATCGCGCACCAGGCCTTTGTCGATACCGGCGTCGGCCTTGAGCGATGCCAGCATGCTGGAGATCATCGCGTCGGGAGTGAACGCCTCTGCGCTCGGCTCACGCAGATCCACCACTATGGACAGGCGGGCCGCGCCGTGAGCGGTTTCGAAGCCGAACTCCTCGAGGGCCAGCGTGGGGTTGTGCTCGAGCAGCTGCAGCGCCAACGCCTGCAATTCCTGCTGCTGGGAATCGGTGATGTTGGCGATCGACTCCTCCGGCGTGGGGCCGCTATCGAGTATTTCTTTGTAGCGATCGACCAGCGCCTTGAGCTTGCTGCCCTCGAGGTTACGCAGGCCGAAAACCAGAGCCAGGTTGCGGAAGGTCTGCCCTTGCGCGTCCACCTGACCGACACGGTAGCCGGCCGACAGGTCGAGGCCGCGCTCGCCCTCGGCCAGTGCGGCGTCGAACGACGCGTCCTGGATGATCACGGCAGGCTCGTCACCGGCCTGGATCTCCATGCGCTTGAGGGTGATAGCCGACGGCCCCAGGGCGAAGCCATTGGCATCCTCCTTGTTGTCGACGCTCAGGCTGATACCGCGCACATTCATGTGTATCGGCTTATCGGCGGCGCTGTGTTGCAGGTTGACGTCGATTTCCGGCAGCTCGCCGTTCATGCGTACGGCAGCGGCGTTCTTCGCCGCTTCGAAATTGATCGTGGCGGACGAGACGCGAACCGCGCCGTCTTCATCTTCGAAATTGAATGCGGCCGAACGCAGATCGCCGTATTGGCGACCGTCGTAGCCGATAGTGGTGTCGCCCACCAGCGGGCTTTCGCCTGAAGCGGCATCGAACAGCTTTTCGGTCAGCGGTGTCCGCACGAGCTCGGCATGGCTCTGGGCGGCAACCGGCATCAGTTGCCCGCGTGCCAAACGCGACAGAGGGAATGGACCGTGCTCGAGCTGATCTTGCAGCAACACCAAGTAGTGCTTGGTGTTGCCTTCGTCATCAGGCACTTCGATGTCGATCTGATAGCGCGCCGAGCTGGACAGCAGACCGCGCTCGAAGCTGACCAGCTCCAGGCTGACGTCGGCACCAGCGCCGACTCCCATCTGGCGAAGCTTGACGTTGGCCTGGTCGACGGCATCGCGAGCAAGCGATTCGACCTGGGTGCCGGTGTAGAGGGTGGCGGCTCCGATGAGGGCCAGGGGTACGGCAACAGCGAGTGCGAGTTTTTTCATGAAAGCATCCTGTGCGGCGGCTGGGCAGACATCCTGTCAGCCGATAGTTGGCGAGCGGCGGCACTCTATCAGTGGGGCTGCTCGGGCTCCAGCGCGCCATGCAACGAGATGGGAAGGGTGAGAACCTGCCAGCAAACCGCGTCGCGTCGTCACCAGTGGTAGAGCCCATAGACGATCACGCCAACGCCGAAGCCCATCTGCGCCAACAATAGCGCTCGGATGGCAAAGGTGTAGCTGATGACCGGGTTCTGTCCCAGCGCATCGTTGGCAAACAGCCGGTAGCTGGGCGGAAACTCGGACTCGATCTCCCGAAGCGCCGTGATGGTCAGCTGCAACAGCTGGCGGCTACGCGCATCGACGAGCCAGAACACCATGGCCAGCAACACGGTGAAGGCCCCCAGCAACACCAGCAAACCTGGCGAGAAGCCGCGCTCCAAGGCGGCCAGCACACCACCGTCGGCAAAGATCGCCAGCACCACGAAGAAGTTGAACCCACGCAGGCGCTGCTCGGCATTGAGCTTGAAATGCGCCCAAACAAACCCTCGACTGTCCACGCGATTCCCCTTATCGAAAGGCGGCATACCGCCACTTTGAACAGTAGACCCCGACCGTGGGATGGCGTTGAGCGAAGCGAAACCCATCGCCATCCCCGATGGGATATCGCCGACTCAACCCAGCCAGAAAAATTTCAGCTCACCGTCCGTGCCAGCGGTGGGGATAAAAGGCGACATCCTCCCTACCATCTACCGTAGGGTGGATCACGCCTCACCGATCCACCGCTCTACACCACACACCCGCCAAGTAGGATAGCCCTGAGCACTGCGAAACCCATCGAGGCCACCCCAAGCGTGCGAGGCGGATGGACGCTCACCCGTATACGCAGCACGTCAGCCGTCATTAACTCGCGTTTACGCGCGGAGCGACCTATTGCGCCAACAGCTCCTGAACCTGAACGACGGCCTGCTGCTCACGGCTAGCCCAGTCTCCAGCAATTTCTACGAACGGCTGCCGATGCTGCTGGAGCCAGCTGCGGCAGGCGTCATGAAAGATCCATCGCTGGGCGGCGTCCGGTTGGCAACGCTGGCCGTCCGCGTGCCACTCGGCGCCTTCGGGCGAAAGCAGGAGATGCTGGTTGTAGCGGCGCGCCAATAGTTCGGCTTCCAGCCACGCCGGGCAGCTGCCGAACAGCGTCTGGCTCCAGACCATGTTGCTCAGCAGGTGCGTATCGAGGATTAGCAGGCAGGGCCGCTGGATGCGCGCCGCGTCTTCCCAGGCCAGTTGGCCGCGGGCGATGGCCGGGATGTCAGCCAGGCAGGTGTCGCGCTGTTCGGAGTCGATGAAATGCCGGACGTACTCGCCCACCACCACCCCGCCGAAGCGCTGCTGCAGTCGCGCGGCGAGCCAGCTTTTGCCGGTCGATTCGGCTCCGGTGAGTACCAGCACCTTCATTGGCCCGCTCCCCTCGGCTGCCTGGCGTTTTCCCTGTCCATCCGCGAAGTCTTTCCCTCTGCCGTTACCGGTCCGTTCAATCCACGCCCACGAAGCCACCGGTCTGATGCTGCCATAGGCGCGCATAGAGGCCGCCGCGCTCGATCAGCTCGGTGTGGGTGCCGGTCTCGATTACCTGGCCCTTGTCGATCACCACCAGCCGATCCATGCGCGCGATGGTCGACAACCGGTGCGCGATGGCGATCACCGTCTTGCCTTCCATCAGGGTGTCCAGGCTCTCCTGAATCGCCGCTTCGACTTCCGAATCCAGCGCCGAGGTGGCTTCATCGAGCACCAGGATCGGTGCATCTTTCAGCAGTACCCGGGCGATGGCGATGCGCTGGCGTTGCCCACCGGAGAGTTTGACGCCCCGCTCACCGACCATGGCGTCGAAGCCCAGACCGCCCTGGCTGTCGTCCAGCGTGCCGATGAAGACGTCCGCCCGGGCCTTGCGGGCAGCGGCCCAGAGCTGATCGTCGCTGGCTTCGGGCTTGCCGTAGCGCAGGTTGTCGCGAATCGAGCGGTGCAGCAGCGAGGTGTCCTGGGTGACCACGCCGATGTTGGCGCGCAAGCTTTCCTGACCGACCTCGGCGACGTTCTGGCCGTCGATGAGGATCCGCCCGCTTTCCAGGTCATAGAGGCGCAGCAGCAGGTTGACCAATGTGGACTTGCCCGCGCCGGACGGCCCGACCAGGCCGATCTTCTCGCCGGGACGGATATCGATGCTCATCCCGCTGATCACCCCGCCGCGCTTGCCGTAGTGGAAATGCACATCGTCGAAGCGCACACCGCCCTGCTCCACCTGCAGCGGTTGGGCGTCTTCACGGTCGAGCACATCACGGGGTCGAACGATGCTCTTCATACCGTCCTGCACGGTGCCGACGTTCTCGAAAATGCCGTTGACCACCCACATGATCCATTCGGCCATGTTGTTGATGCGGATCACCAGGCCCAGCGCCAGGGCGATGGCACCGGTGCTGATCAGCGCCTCGCTCCAGAGCCACAGCGCCAGCGCGCCGGTGCCGACGATCAACAGGCCATTCATGCAGGTAATCGCGAAATCCAGGCTGGTGATGATGCGCGACTGTAGACGGAATTTGCCGAGCAGCTCCTGCATGGCCTCGCGGGCGTAGCTTTCTTCCTCCCGGGAGTGGGCGAATAGCTTGAGCGTGGCGACGTTGCTGTAGCCATCCACCACCCGTCCCATCACCTTGGAGCGCGCAGCGGACGCCGCCGCCGAACGCGCGCGGATACGCGGCACGAAGTACCAGAGTGCGGCGCTGTAGCCGACGATCCACAGCAGCAAGGGCACGATCAAACGCAGATCGGCGGCGGCGAACAGGTACAGCGCGCTGCCGGCATAGACCACCACGTGCCACAGCGCGTCGATCACCTGCATGGCCGAATCACGCAGCGACGGGCCGGTCTGCATCACGCGCTGGGCGATGCGCCCGGCAAAATCGTTCTGGAAGAAATTCAGGCTCTGCTTGAGCACATAACGATGATTCTGCCAGCGGATCAGGTTGGTCAGCCCAGGGTTGATCGCCTGATGAGTGAGCAGGTTGTGCAGGCCGAACACCAGGGGGCGGATGATCAGCGCCACGGCCGCCATCCACAGCAGCTCGTTACGATGCTCGGCAAAGAATGTCCGCGCATCGCTGGTCGCCTGGGCCATGTCGATCAACTGACCGAGAAAGCTGAACAGCGCCACTTCGATCACCGCCGCCGCGAAGCCAATCACCAACACCGCGATCATCAGCGGCCACACCTGCTTCAGGTAGTGGGCATAGAACCGCAGCATGCCGCTGGGTGGTGCTACATCGGGGCTTGGCTTGAAAACATCGATCAGGTTTTCGAAACGGCTGAACAACATGGGGCACGGTCTGCTCTGGCGAGTGGGCGGGCGTATTGCGTGTTGCGGTCGGCAGATGGAATAGCGCAGCAAGGGGCGGTAGTTGTGTTTCGGTGGTGCCCATATGCTCTGGCGCGTGGGTTACAGCCGGAGGTTGGCAGTATGGGAGGCACGTGGCGCCTTAACAATGACAGCGGGACCACTGGCCTGTTCGGCCAAGCAATGTCGACGGCAGCCGGTATTACGGCCACCCAGCGCCACCCGGCCTGCCAATTCGGCGCCGCGGGCCTCATTGCACCGCGAACTTCGACTGCCGCCACTCATGCAGGCCCATCACCGCCAGCACAGTGAATAACCCGTACAACCCCGCAGTGAACCAGTATTCCTGAAACACGAAGAACGCCACAAAGAGCACGTCCACTGCGATCCACAGCACCCAGCACTGCCACCGCTTGAGTGCCATCCACAGCTGCGCCAGCAGGCTGAACGCCGTCAACGCAGCGTCCGGCCAGGCATAAGCCGCTTCGGTAGCCATGGTCATCAACAAACCCAGCCCGACACTGCCGAGCGCCGCCACGGCAAGGCCCACACCCATCTCCATCGCCGTCGAGCCCACCACGGGCCGGCCACCGCCCTGCCCGCCGCCCCACGTCCACTGCCACCAGCCATACAACTGCATGGCGGCAAATACTCCGTTGAGCAACACCTGCGAATACAACCGCGCTTCGAAGAAGAACCAGGCATACAGCAGTACCATCACCAATCCGATGGGCCAGCACAGCGGGTTCTGACGCACGGTGAGCCAGACGGCGAGCACGCCGAGGGTGGAGGCGATCAGTTCGAGGGTAGTCATGGGCTGATGAAAGAAAACGGGGTGCGCATGATACGGCAAGCGGTGGCCACTGATGCGGTACCGGGCCAGATACAAACGAGGCGGAGACTTCCGCGTGTTTTCCGATCTGCTACGCGAACCCTTGCCACCTGGCACGCCCGCCATCACCCTGCCGAAACGCTGACATGAACAAAGCCATTCTCGCTGTATGCAGCCTTCTCGCCGCGCTCGCCCTGCTCTTTGGCTGGAGCCTGAGCGATGCGCTGAGCGCGCCGCCGTCAGTTTCGCAAGTCAGCCCACAAGGTGGCCATTTGATCGAAAGCGTGCAGGTACAAGGCCTGCTAGCCCCTGGCGGAGGCCTGTCGTATTTGCGCATCGTCGACCGTGCGGACCGGTCGAAGGTATTTCGCAGCCCACTCTTTACCACGCACTCCGTGGACATGCGGGCAAGCGAGGACAGCCAAAGCCTGGGCGTGACCTGGATCGCCTTCGACAAGCGCACCCAGGGCTTCACCCTGAGCATCCCTCAATGGCGCCCGGCCTGGCGCAACATCCTCTTCAGCAATACGCCCTACGAGGTCGTGCCGAACGGCTGAGCCACAAGAGAGGGAAGTTAAATTGAATGCAACAGGGTTGTATTCCATGCCGCGCGCCATGTCACATAGCCATGTCTGCTTGCAATACCCAACCCGATGGGCCAGCGCAGCCGGTTCTGCCGCACGGTAAGCCAAACGGCGAGAACGCCAAGGTACAGATGCACGGCCGACCGGCTTCAAGCCATTCGCGGTCTCAATCGTCATGTGATAAGTACCCCGGACCAAATCATTAGTTCTGGCGAGCCCAAGCGCTACCGGAAACCCCGAACTGGAATCGATGATGGCCGAGGACACTGTGAACAACCCCGGTACCACTGGGCTCATCCTCTCGGGTGGCGGCGCGCGAGCGGCCTATCAGGTGGGCGTGCTGTCCGCGATTGCCGATCTGCTACCCGAGTCCTCAGACAACCCGTTCCCGGTGATCGTCGGCACCTCGGCGGGCTCGATCAATGCCGTCAGCCTGGCATGCGGCGCCCTGCATTTTCGCGAGGCAGTGGGGCGGCTGAGCTCCGTGTGGCGCAGTTTTCATACCGATCAGGTGTACCGCAGTGACTGGCCGGGTGTGTTGCACCAGGCCAGCCGCTTTCTCGGCCGCAGCGTGCTGGGTATCGGCAAGCAAGTGCCGGTTGCGCTGCTCGACAGTTCGCCGCTGGCCAAGCTGCTTGAGCGCGAGCTGGATTTTTCCGGTATCGCCGCGGCTATGCGACATCGGCAACTGCGCGCGATAGCGGTGACAGCATTCGGCTACGAGTCGGCCGAGGCGGTGACCTTCTATCAGGGACATGCTGCGATCGACCCATGGCTGCGCCATCGTCGGGTGGGTGTGCCGACCCGCCTGGCAATACCCCATCTGCTGGCCAGCACGGCCATCCCGCTGATCTTCGAGCCGGTGAAAATCAACCGTGAATATTTTGGCGATGGCGCGGTACGCCAGACCGCACCGATCAGCCCCGCCCTGCACCTGGGCGCAACGCGTGTGCTGGTGGTCGGGGTCAGTGGCAACCCGGTGGGAGCTCAGGCCAAAACAGCGCCGATACCCAGGCCTGCCGGCACCATGCCAAGCCTGGCGCAGATCTCAGGGCACATGCTCAACAGCACGTTCATCGACAACGTCGAGACTGATATCGAGCTGCTGGAGCGCCTCAACCTACTGGGACGACTGGTGCCTATCGAACAGCGCAAGCGCGCCTATGGCCTGACGCCCGTCGAGGTGCTGGTAATTTCTCCCAGCCAACCGCTGGACAAGATCGCCGCTCGCCATCGGCGAGAGATGCCCGCGGCTCTGAGGCTATTCCTGCGTGGTTCAGGCGGCACGCGCGAAGGCGGCGGCGGGCTGTTGAGTTACTTGTTGTTCGAGCCCGGCTACTGCAGCGAGCTGATTGAACTGGGTTACCGGGATGCCATGGCCAAGAAATCCGAGCTCAAGGCCTTTCTAAAGCTCGATGTTTAGCGCACTTCCTAGCCCGCTGCTTCGCTAAGCACTCGCAGTTCTATTAACGACGAGTGGTGGCACTACCTAATTTGACAAAATCCAGGCTATTTCATAGTTTTACATGCACGCAAACGTTTGCGTATCCAAAATAATGACAATAACCGTGGAGTTTTCCCATGCTCGGTCTCCGTCCTGCCCGTCTCTGCGCCGCCATTGCTCTCGGTGCCGCCGCCCTAGTCAGTCTCTCCAGTGCTCAAGCTGCCGAAGGTGAAACGCCTCAGGTGGCACTGGTCATGAAATCCCTCGCCAATGAGTTCTTCCGCACCATGGAAGACGGCGCCAAGGCCTATCAGAAAGAGAACCCGGACCAGTTCACCCTGATCGCCAACGGCATCAAGGACGAGACCGATACTTCTGCGCAGATCCGCATCGTCGAGCAGATGATCGTCGCCAAGGTCGATGCGCTGGTCATCGCGCCAGCCGACTCCAAAGCCCTGGTGTCCGTGATCAAGAAGGCCAGCGATGCCGGGATCAAGGTCGTCAATATCGATAACCGTCTCGATCCGGACGTGGTGAAAAGCAAGGGCCTGAATGTGCCCTTCGTCGGCCCGGACAATCGCAAAGGTGCGCGTCTGGTCGGTGAATATCTGGCCAAGAACAAGCTGAAAGCGGGCGATGAGGTCGGCATTATCGAAGGTGTGTCGACCACTACCAATGCTCAGCAACGCACCGCAGGCTTCAAGGATGCGATGGAAGCCGCCGGCATGAAGGTCGTCAGCGTGCAGTCGGGCAACTGGGAAATCGATCGCGGCAACGCCGTGGCCTCCGCCATGCTCAACGAGTACCCGAACCTCAAGGCGTTGCTGGCTGGTAACGACAGCATGGCGCTCGGCGCGGTATCGGCGGTGCGCGCGGCCGGCAAGCAAGGCCAGGTACAGGTGGTCGGCTATGACAACATCAACGCCATCAAGCCCATGCTCGAGGACGGTCGTGTACTCGCC
Organism: Pseudomonas sp. YJ42; assembly: GCF_047225135.1. Taxonomy (NCBI): domain Bacteria; kingdom Pseudomonadati; phylum Pseudomonadota; class Gammaproteobacteria; order Pseudomonadales; family Pseudomonadaceae; genus Pseudomonas; species Pseudomonas sp. YJ42. The sequence goes on from NZ_CP178378.1 coordinate 2,892,906, forward strand.
ACCGCCGATCAGTTCGCCGCGCAGCAAGCCGTGTTCGGTATCGAAGCGGCGCTCAAGCTGGTCAAGGGCGAATCCACCGATGCCAAAGACGGCGTCATCGAAACCCCTGTCGAACTCGTGACCAAGCCGTGAGCCAAGCGGTAGCCGGTGGCGAGACCGTTCTCGCCGCCAGCAGCATCGGCAAGACCTATGCTCAGCCGGTGCTAGGCGGAATCGACCTGCAATTGCGCGCCGGCGAGGTGCTGGCACTGACCGGTGAGAACGGCGCCGGAAAGAGCACGCTGTCGAAGATCCTCTGCGGGCTGGAGCAGCCCACCACCGGCTCGCTGAGCTTTCTCGGCCAACCCTATGCACCGGCGAGCCGTCGCGAAGCCGAGCGTCTTGGCGTACGCATGGTGCTGCAGGAGCTCAACCTGCTGCCGACACTGACCGTGGCGGAAAACCTGTTTCTCGACAATCTGCCCAGCCGTGGCGGCTGGATCGCCCGTGGTCGTTTGCGTGAGATGGCGCGCCAGGCCATGGCGCAGGTCGGGCTGGAGTCGGTGGATCCGGATACGCCGGTCGCGGCCCTGGGAGTCGGTCATCAGCAGATGGTCGAAATCGCCCGCAATCTGATCGGCGATTGCCGTGTGCTGGTGCTCGACGAGCCCACGGCCATGCTGACCGCCCGCGAGGTGGACCTGCTGTTCGCGCAGATCCAGCGGCTGCGCGAAGCCGGCGTCGCCATTATGTACATCTCTCATCGCCTGGAAGAACTGGCAAAAGTGGCGCAGCGCGTCGCCGTGCTGCGTGACGGTCAACTGGTGGCGGTGGAAGCCATCGACCGCTACAGCAGCGACGAGCTCGTCACCCTGATGGTCGGCCGCGATGTCGGCGAAGCCATCGACCTGGGCGAACGCCCGATCGGCGCGCCCTTGTTGCAAGTCGATAATCTCACCCGTCGCGGCAAGGTGGAGGATGTGTCCTTCACTGTGCGCGCCGGTGAAATCTACGGCATCTCCGGGCTGATCGGCGCGGGTCGCACCGAGTTGCTTCGCCTGATCTATGGTGCCGATCGCGCCGACAGCGGGCAGGTCTCGCTCGGTAACCCGCCCGTGCCGGTCCAGGTGCGCTCCCCCGCCGAAGCCGTGCGCCACGGCATCGCGCTGATCACCGAAGACCGCAAGGGCGAAGGCCTGCTGCTGAGCCAGCCCATCGCCGCCAACCTGGCACTGGGCAACATGCCGGCCGTCTCACGCAACGGGCTGATGCGGCCAGCCGCGGAACAGGCCCTTGCCCAGCGGCAGATAGATTCCATGCGCATCCGGTGCAACGGGCCGCATCAGGCCGTGGTCGAGCTGTCCGGCGGTAATCAGCAGAAGGTCGTCATTGGCCGCTGGCTGGAGCGCGATTGCCGCGTGCTGCTGTTCGACGAGCCCACCCGTGGCATCGACGTCGGCGCCAAGTTTGAGATTTACCGCCTGCTCGGCGACCTGGCGCGCCAGGGCAAAGCGCTGGTGGTGGTGTCCAGCGACCTGCGCGAACTGATGCTGATCTGCGACCGTATCGGCGTGTTGTCCGCCGGCCGCCTCATTGAAACCTTTGACCGCGACGACTGGAGTCAGGACCGTCTGCTGGCTGCCGCATTCGCAGGCTACCGCAGCCGCGAAGCCATGCTCGGCGATGTCGCGCCCCCGTTACAGGAGCTTTCCCAATGACCGCTTCGTCCGCCACGCCTGCCGCCAAGCGCAGCGGCACGCACCAGGGCCTGGGCACTTACCTGGGCCTCGCTGGCGCGCTGTTGGCGATGATCGTGCTGTTCTCGTCCTTGAGCAGTCACTTCCTGTCCTACGCCACCTTCACCACCCTGGCCAACCAGATCCCCGATCTGATGGTGCTGTCGGTGGGCATGACCCTGATCCTGATCATTGGCGGCATCGACCTGTCGGTGGGTTCGGTACTTGCTCTGGCGGCGGCTGTGGTCAGCGTGGCGATGCTTGGCTTTGGCTGGGGCATCGTGCCGTCGGCGCTGCTCGGCATGGCCTGCGCCGCATTGGCCGGCACCGTGACCGGCACTATCACTGTCGCTTGGGGCATCCCCTCCTTCATCGTCTCCCTCGGTGTGTTGGAGATGGCGCGCGGCCTCGCCTACCAGCTTACCGACTCACGCACCGCCTACATCGGCGACGCCTATGCCTGGCTGTCGACGCCATTCGCGGCGGGTATTTCCCCCGCGTTCATCATCGCGCTGCTGGTGATCGTCGCAGCGCACCTGCTGCTGACCCGCAGCGTGTTCGGCCGCTACCTGGTGGCCATCGGCACCAACGAAGAGGCCGTGCGCCTGGCGGGCATCAACCCTAAGCCGTACAAGGTCTCAGTGTTCGCGCTGATGGGCCTGCTTGCTGGCCTGGCCGCACTCTTCCAGATCTCCCGCCTGGAAGCGGCCGATCCGAATGCCGGCTCCGGCCTGGAGCTGCAGGTGATCGCTGCCGTGGTGATCGGCGGCACCAGCCTGATGGGCGGGCGCGGTTCGGTGATCAGCACCTTTTTCGGCGTGTTGATCATTTCCGTACTGGCGGCCGGGCTGGCGCAGATTGGCGCCACTGAACCGACCAAACGCATCATCACCGGTGCGGTGATCGTGGTGGCGGTGATCCTCGATACCTACCGCAGCCATCGCGCCAAGCGCAGGGGCTGAAGGTTCATGGCCACCATCAAGGACGTCGCCGCGCGCGCCGGCATTTCCTACACCACCGTTTCCCACGTGGTGAACGGCACACGGCCGGTAAGCGACCCGGTGCGGGAAAAGGTCGAAGCCGCCATATCCGAGCTGGGCTATGTGCCCAGCGGCGTGGCGCGCTCGTTACGCGCACGCGCAACCGGCACCCTTGGGTTGCTCGTGCCGAACGCCAGCAACCCCTATTTCGCCGAACTGGCACGGGGCATCGAGGACCATGCCGAGCGCAACGGCTACAGCGTGATCCTGTGCAACTCCGATGACGATATCGACAAGCAGCTACGCTACCTGCGGGTGCTGGTGGAGCGTCGTATCGACGGTCTGATCGTCGCCACCGTGGCCAGCGACACGGCGTTCGCTCAGGCGCTCGCCGGTTTGAAAGTGCCGCTGATGCTGGTCGACCGCTCCCTCGATGGCGTGACGGCTGACCGCGTACAGGTCGATCACGAACGCGGCGGCTTTCTCGCCACGCATCATCTGCTCCAGCTCGGCCATCGCCGGATCGCCTGCATCGGCGGGCCGGCCAGCACGCAGGTCGCGCAGCTACGGGCGGCGGGCTATCGACGGGCGCTGGCGGGTGCGAAGGTCGAGACGCTGCCGGTCGTGGATTGCGCCTTTACCAGCCCCGCCGGCTATGCGGCTGCGCAGGCACTGCTGGCGGGCGATAAGCCACCGACGGCGGTCTTCGCCGGTAACGACATGATCGCCCTGGGCGTGCTGCGTGCAGCGGCCGAGCGCGGTGTGCGCGTGCCGGAGCAGCTCTCGGTGGTGGGCTTCGACGATATCGAAGTCAGCCGCTACCTGTATCCGGCGTTGACCACGGTCGGCCAATCCATCGGCCAGCTGGGTGAAACGGCGGCCGCGCGCCTGCTCGCGCGCATCCGCGAGCCCGAGCTGAGCGCCGCACATCAACTCGTCGAACCCACCCTGGTGCTGCGTGAATCCAGCGCGGCACCAGCGGCTTGAACGGCGCCACCGGTTGAAGAGCCATGAGCCGTCTGCGTATCGCCGCGAAAGAGGAACAACAGCAATGCAAGCAAAGGTAGTTGTGGTGGGCAGCCTGAACATGGACCTGATCGTTCGGACCCCTCGCCTTCCCGTCGGTGGCGAAACCCTCGCCGGCCACGGTTTCGCCACGGCGCCCGGCGGCAAGGGCGCCAACCAGGCTGTCGCCGCCGCGCGCCTGGGTGCCGATGTCGCGATGATCGGTTGTGTTGGCGATGACGCCTACGGCGCTGATTTGCGCGCGGGCTTGATGGCCGAAGGCATCGATTGCAGCTCGGTCATGAGTGCACCTGGCGTCCCCACCGGCATTGCCACGATTCTGGTGGACGATGCCGGCCAGAACGCCATCATCGTCGCCGCGGGCGGTAACGGGGAACTGACGCCGGAGCGTCTGGCCGGCCACGACGCGTTGCTTGAGGCTGCCGACATTGTCATCGCGCAGCTGGAAGTGCCGCTGCCGACAGTCGAGGCGACCCTCCTCCGCGCCCGAGAACTGAGCCGTACGGTCATCCTCAACCCGGCGCCCGCCACCGGCCCCCTGCCCGCTCACTGGTACGGCCTGGTCGACTACCTGATTCCCAATGAGAGTGAGGCGGCGTTGCTCACCGGTGTTCCGGTCGATTCGCCGCAGAGTGCGTTGCTAGCTGCGCAAGAACTATTGCGCCGTGGTGCCCGCCGTGTGCTGATCACGCTGGGCAGCCAGGGCGTGCTCTACGCCGACGATACGCGCCATCTACATCTGCCCGTTCAGCCCGTCGTGGCCGTCGACACCACGGCCGCTGGCGATACCTTCGTCGGCGGCTTCGCCGCTGCCCTGGCTGCCGGGCAGTCACTGGAAGCGGCCATTGGCCTGGGCCAACAGGCCGCTGCGCTGGCCGTCACCCGGCCGGGCGCCCAACCCTCGATCCCCTACCGCCATGAGTTGCCCGCATGAAGAAGACGCCCCTGCTCAACGCCGCCCTCTCGGCCGCCATCGCCCGGCTCGGACACGGCGACATCATCGTCATCGGCGACGCCGGCATGCCGATTCCGCCCGGTACGCCGTGCATCGATCTGGCGCTGACCGCCGGCGTACCGGATTTCGCCACCACCTTGCAGGTCGTGCTCAGCGAAATGCAGGTGCAGGGTCATCTACTGGCCCGCGAAACCCTGGAGGTCGCGCCTTCGGGGCTCGGCGCCATCGAGGCGCTGTACGCCGCCGGCGAACTGGGCGAGCGCCAGCTGGTCAGCCATGACGAACTCAAGGCCGCATGCGCCAAGGCTCGTGTGCAGATACGCACCGGAGAATGCCGGCCCTACAGCAATATCGGCCTAATCGCAGGCGTGACGTTCTGAGGATCTATCGGTGCCAGCCAACGCTGGCGCTGCTGTTTCTTGCACCGCATCTGGTTTTGATAGGTATGTTGCCGCTTACAAGTAGCTGCGGAGGTAGCCGACCGCAACGCAACGCAGCGCGTGGCCACATGTCATTCGGATCATGAAAAACGTGGTCTGCCCCCCTATTGCCCGTCCCCTATTCCCACACAGGGGTGTCGATGACCGAGACGCTATGTGACTTCCATCCCGGTGCAGTGGGACCTTAAAAAGTTCGCGAAGGCTAGGTTACAGCAGTGCAAACCTAGCCTATGCTCCGGTAAGCGTTTTGCTGTCGCTCACGGCCTAGCTTATGAAAAGGGACTTCATAATGAAGACAGCAATCGTTCCAGCACTCTGCATTCTACTGATCACTACCGGCTGCACCCCCGCACGACTTTCCACACGAACCCTGGAGGCTGAAGAAAGGGTTATTACTGCCGTGGACCGAAAAATCGGCAAAAACAGCGTCACAGAGCGCATCGTCTGCCCTGAACCTAGCCCCGACGCACTCAAAACCATAGCGGCATCCGCGAGCGCATCGAAGCAGAACATCGCTGCCATTGCGGCTACCTATGGCGAGTCGGCAGCGAACATTGGGCTGCGAACGCATTCGATACAACTGCTACGCGACCAGCTTTTCAGCATCTGTCAGGCGTACGCCAACGGCGCTATCTCTCCCAACACATACAAGATGTATCTAACCCGCAATCAACGAAACACTGTAGCCATCATGGCGATCGAGCAGCTGACCGGGATAGCTCATGGACCCAATGTCATCCTGGCCTCGTCGAGCTCAGCGGACCAGGGCAGAGACCTGCTTGAACAAACCAAACAGCTGAACGACGCAGAACAGAAATACGCTGCATTGGACGCCAAAACTGACGAAGCAAAAAACCTCCGCACAACGATCGACGCGTTAAAGCTGAAGCTTGAACAGGATCGCGCATCACTCGTAAGCACATCAGCTTCGGCGGTATCGAATACAGTGCCAGTAGTCCAACTGAGCCCGGATGCCCTCGGAAAGGTAGCTTCTTCAGTCGAGAACATCGCGAAATCGGTTATTGATGTTAACGATTTCTTCTATCTATGCTTTGATTCGTACGCCGACGAATCAACCCCAGACGAGCTCAAAGCAGCATGTAAAGCTACGTTTCACGGCAGTACTACAGTCAAGGTCGACCCGACTGAAAGTGGACCTACAGTTAACATAACCCTACCGCCGACAGAGGGGACAAAATAGGTAACTGGGCGCAGAGACAACAAGCCCAACCGAGCAACATTCACGCCTCAGTTTAAATACCAGCAAGCGCAAAGGCACATGAGTTCCACTACCGCTGGACGATGGCAAGGTGAGAGCACACCCGGAGAATGGAGAACAGCCTATGGTGGTGCTAGACGGTCAGCGCAACCTGTACAACTATCAACGAGGGCCAGCCAGCTTGGATGTGATGCTCCTCATCGATGAAAGCCCCTTCGCGCTGCTGTTCGGCGAGCGGACCGGGCAAAACAAGTCGGCCGCTTCCAGCGGTGGCATGCCCGGCTAGTTACACAAGCCTGGCCCCCTACTTCCCGGCGGCGACCGCAATCCAGCCACGAAATGAAAACGCGGCATAAAACAGCGCGACATCACTGAACCCCGCCTCACGGAGCAGTGCTTCATCCTCCTCCGGCGCGAGCAAAGGCAGCCGCTCGTTCATCGCCTTACCCGTAGCTTCCGCTTTTGCCCAATCGATACCGCTGTGGTCGCCGAAAGCGACCGAGCGTGTCATCCAGCGCTCAGCGTCTGGATCGGGCGCCGAGTGATGAGCGATCACAAGGTGCGCGCCCACTTTCAGGCGACGACGGATTTCCAGCAGCGTGTGCAACCGCTCGCTTCGGTCGAGGAAATGCAGCGTGAGAAGGCAAGTGGCGCCATCGAAAGGGCCAGCCGGTGCCTGATCAACAGTGCCCTCCAAGAGCTCGACGCGATGCGCAAACGGCAGGACGGCCTGGCGCGCAAGGTCCAGCATGGCAGACGCTGGATCGACGCCTGTGAAGCGCCAGCCGGGCCGAGCCTCGGCCATGGCCTTCGTTTCCAACCCGCCGCCCGCCCCGATAACGAGAATGTGCGTCTCGTTTGGCGCCTGCTCGGATAACAGCAAGGTCGTCATGCGATGGAGATCGGTCAGTCCAGGCACCTTACGCGGCGTGTCCTGCGCATAGGTCGCGACTGCAGCCTTATTTGCAAAGGGCGATCGGTTGTCCTGGCTCATGGCCGTTTACCGAAACTTAACTTCGAGCATATCTGGTCATGCATAGTGCTTCCTTGAGCGTATAACGGCTTGTTGGCTAACGTGCTGAGGCTGCCCAGTTCGCGGCGTATAATTCAAGACTGCCTTATTTTTAGTATCTTTTGAAGTTACTTTAGCAGACGTTTTAGCAAATATCGCTCTGGTCGGTGCCGCCGCGCACAGGAGCAGGCAGACACTGACCGCATGGAAAGTTCGGAAAACGGAACAGGTGCGTTCTTGAAGCGAGCCATTGCCAGAAATAGCCCTGCCCCCTTTCCGTTTCGCTTGTCAGCTTCCAGGGCGTCGCGCCCCATCCCTGACGTATTTTCAGCACTTACCAGCTCCGCCTCTGCGGTAAATAGACAGTACTCTGCGATACCCCTATACATAAGACAAAAGTGTTCCGTAACAAACAAACGACTAGCAGCTTTCTCTTTCATTACCCTCCTTGGCCCCCAAATAACGCAGCGTGAGGCGCAGCATGTCGAAGTGCTGTATGCCATCCTCAAAAAGAGGCTCGGGATAGTGTTTGATAAAAAAATCGTGGTCAACGCGTGTCACCCGGAAGCCGTGCCGCTGATAGAACGCGAGCTGATAGCCAAACGTGCCGGTGCCCACCTCTAGCTGCCGCGCGCCGCGTGCGCGGTAGAACTCGATGACCCATTTCAAGAGCGCTGCGCCATGACCCGCCCGCTGATGGTCGGGGTGAATGGCGATGCTCATCAACTCGTACGTCTCGTTGATAAGCGGCTGCACGACGCAGGCCCCAACCACGCATTCGCCCGCCAGCACAACGAAGCACTTCGACAGTGAAAGATAAGAACGTATTTTGTCTTCAGAGGGGTCTGCCAACAGCAACAACTCCATGGGAGCCTTTGATGCCGGGATTTCTTTAATCAGTAGCGACATACTGCTATCAGCCGTCTAACCATGCCGTTATGTGTGTACTGCGGTGATGGTGAGTGAACATCAGCGCTCCTGCGATAAATGGGAAAGGGGGACAGATCTATTTAGCGCACAGAAAGATGTACGAAATAAATAAATCTGCCCCTTTTCTTATCAAAGGGCGGGCTTTAGCCCGTCCCAGTGAGCGAAGCGAACGGTTTAAACCATTTGTTATACGACACTGTTTAGCTCTATAGTCATGGGCTGCACCAAAAGTGGTGAGCCAGCTCTCAACTCTTCAAGCTGTCCCGCAGCGATAAAACCAAATTTTTTATACAAGTTAACTGCCGCTTCATTGCTTGTTGTGACGCCAAGTGCCATAAGGCTGCACCCTCTGCCTAAAGCCCATGTTTTAATTTTAAGCAGAAGGGATTTTGCTATGCCTTTACCCCTAAGCTCTGGCGAGACCCACATTTGATAGATATGTGCGACTTGCAAGTTCGGCTTGTGTATAAAGCCCCAAGCAATACCTACCGGCTGGCCCTTGAGCTCTGCGATTAATGGCAAAGCATCAACATCACGAAATTTAAGATCTAAGCGTGATCTCCATTCCGCATCTGACAATACGGCTTCCTGATCATAAATTGAGCCAAAATAATCAGGCGATTCTTTTAAAGAATTTAGTCTGGCTAATTTGTATAACTCCCATTCATCCGGAGTTATTATTTTAATCTCAACCTCATTCATTTTTAGGCCGTATTGTATAACGTTTGGTTAAGGGGCGGGCTTTAGCCCGTCCCAGTGAGCGAAGCGAACGGTTTGAACCTGTTGTTATGTATTTGCTGGCTCATTAAATAGCACTTTATTTGAAAAAGGGTCCGTTACCGTAAAGCAACGATCACCCCATGGAGCCTGCTCAATTTCCGGTTTACTGTACTTATACGGCCGGGAGGTAACCTCATGATAGAGGGTTTCAATGTCACTTACGTTGACAAAAACCTTACTGCCAGGAGTGCAGTCGCCCGAATGTTCGCTGAGATGAAATACAAGATTTCCTTTTGATACCTGCATGTATATCGGTAAATTGGCCTCGAAGCGATGCTCCCAATCTAGGTTCATACCCAAGAATTCGAGGTAAAACTCTTTTGCTTTGCCTTCATCGAAAATTCTCAAAATAGGTATTGTTTGAAATTTCATGATCGATCCTTGATTACACATAACTATAATTAGACACCAATTGGTGTATAAGACGCCGGACGGGCGTGGTGTATAACATTCCACCATCGCCAGGCTGAGCTGCTCTAACACAAGTGCTGCGGCGTTATCGGCGCCCGTTCGGCGTGTTATCCCCCATTCAGCTCACCAGTTGATTGCACGAGATTCTGCGTACATCAGAGTTGCGAAACACCGCAAGCGTTGCTCCTGCGGTGCGGGCACTTGCACCTGACCGCGAAGGATTACGGCTCAACCTTCAGCATGATCTTGCCGATGTGCTTGCTGCTTTCCATCAGCCGGTGCGCTTCGGCGGCTTGTTCGAGGGGGAAGGTGGCGTGGATCACGGGGTGGCAATGGCCTTGGTCCAGTAGCGGCCAGACCTTGTCGTGCAATGCCTTGGCGATATCTGCTTTTTCTTCGCGACTGCGGGGGCGCAGGGTCGAGCCGGTGAAGGTGAGGCGTTTACGCATGATCGGCGAAGTGTCGAGTTCGACGCGGCTGCCTTTGAGAAAGGCGATTTGCACCAGGCGGCCTTCCACGGCGAGGGATTTGATATTGCGAGGAATGTAGTCGCCGCCGACCATGTCGAGGATGACGTTGACGCCGTCGCCATCGGTGGCCTGCTTCAGCACGTCGACGAAATCTTCTTCGTGGTAGTTGATCACCCGATCCGCGCCGGCGCGGCGGCAGGCGCCGGCCTTTTCGCTGCTGCCGACGGTGGTGTAAACGGTGGCACCGAACTGTTTGGCCAGTTGAATTGCTGTCAGGCCGATGCCGCTGGAGCCACCATGCACCAGGAAGGATTCACCGGGCTGCAGGGCACCGCGCTCGAACACGTTGCTCCAGACGGTGAAGTAGGTTTCCGGTAGCGCGGCCGCTTCCAGCAGTGACAGCCCGGCGGGCACCGGCAGGCAATGTTCGGCCGGGGCTACGCAATATTCAGCGTAACCACCTCCCGGTGTCAGCGCGCAGACCTGATCGCCCAGTTTCCAGCCGTTCACTTCGTTGCCGAGCGCGACGATTTCCCCTGAGACTTCCAGGCCGAGCAGGGGCGACGCATCCGGCGGAGGCGGGTAGCTGCCGGAGCGCTGGAATACGTCCGGCCGGTTGATCCCGGCGTAGGCCACCCGTATCAGCACATCGTGCGGGCCAGGCTCGGGGACCGGTCCTTCGGCCAGTCTCAGGCATTCGGCGTCGCCGCCTGGACGATGCTCTACATGACGCATGGTTTGTTCACTCATGGATGCCATTCCTTTCAAAGACCAGATAGCGCATTCGCCTTAACGAAGGCGGCTCGTCGTGACACGGTAGTGCCCAGCAGCCACAGCGCCAACCCCCAGGTGGGGTCGGCGTGGCCTCAGGGGTTTCGGTGAGATGACGGCCGGCCTGCGCGGATGCGGTCAAGATAACGGTAGACCGGCGTCTACTTCGATGGGTGATTTCATTCCTCCGTCCGTTTCGGCATCGGGATGGCGACGCTGCTTTCCACGCTGCCGGCCAACGGGTCGCCTTCCTTGTAGAAGGGTTCGATCTCGTCACGGGCCCGCATCCAGTATTCGACATCCTGTCCCTCGGGGCGGCCAGCGGCCTCCCAGAGCTGATAGGCCCGTTCGCGTATGCGTTGCTCGTCGCTCATGTCTGTCACCTCTCTGATTGAACCGGCTCCAGCCGGATATGCAGGACCGTCTTGGACGGAGCTCCTGTTCAGGAGAGGCGGCCGGTTCGAGGTTGGTTCCAGCTTTTCCTGTCGTAGCCGACGAATCGACCTGCGCTGGCAGCTAACGAGAATGGAAGCTGCTTGCCGCCGGTGAAAGCAGACGAGCCGCAAGACCTAGGCCACCTCGATGGGTATATTTCAGCCTTGGCTCTCAGGATGGCCTTGTTCGATGAGCACGACCCACACCGACCGCGACTGGCTTGCCCGCGCCACTCCATCGATGAAGATGGAGCGCATCGAGGCCTATTTTCGCGGGCACGGCTATACGCCCCATCGACACGACACCTACGCCATCGGCCATACACTTGCGGGCGTGCAGAGCTTCCATTATCGGCAGTCGAAACGGCATAGCCTGCCGGGCGGCACCATCGTGCTGCATCCAGACGAGATCCACGATGGCGAGGCGGGCACCCGGGCCGGATTCCATTACCGAATGCTGTACATCGAGCCGTCGTTGATCCAGAAGGTGCTGGGAGGCGAGCCGTTGCCTTTTATCGCTGGCGGGCTGTCACAGGATCCTCGGCTGTTTTCGGCCACCCGACGCTTGCTGTACAGCCTGGACAACGCCCTAGATCCACTGGAAGAAGATGATGCGATCTATGACCTGGCCCAGGCACTCAGGCTCGCCGCCGGCACGCATCGCGGCCGTCGTGCGATCGATTATCCCGCGGCGGAGCGGGCACGCACGTTCATCCATGACGCCCTGGAGAAGGCCATCACGCTGGGTGATCTGGAGCGGGCAAGCGGTCGCGATCGCTGGAGCCTGTCGCGGGACTTCCGTGCGCTGTATGGCACCAGCCCGTATCGCTACATCACCCAGCGGCGCCTGGCAGCGGTGCGCACTCGGCTGCTGGCCGGCCAATCGCTGAGCGACGCGGCGCTGACCAGCGGGTTTTTCGATCAAAGCCACATGACCCGTCTGTACACCCAAACCTTCGGCATCTCGCCTGCACGCTGGCTGAAGATGCTTGCGAGCCGGTAGCGGCCGCAGACGGAACTTGCACGATCATGCAAGACGGGCGTCGGAGGCAACACTAACGTAGTCGCCTACTCCGCAACGAGAGCGAGCCACGCCATGACATCCCAAGCGACACCCACCCGCTATACCTCCATCAATTTCGCCGAAAAATACGCGCTGTTCCACGAGCAGTGGGCGCCGAAAGTCGTGGCCGAGATGAACGACTACCAGTTCAAAATCGTCCGGCTCGACGGCGAGTTCGTCTGGCACAGCCACGCCGACACCGATGAGACCTTCATCGTGTTGGAGGGCGAACTGGTCATTCATTTTCGCGACGGTGAGGTAACCGTGGCGGCGGGCGAGATGTATGTGGTGAAGAAGGGCGTGGAGCACAAACCCAGCGCCGCGCGGGAGACCAAGCTGTTGCTGATCGAGCCGCGGGACGTATTGAACACCGGCGATGAAATCAACGAGCGGACCGCCGTGAACGACGTCTGGATCTGATCACTTTGCACCGGCCGCGACGCGAAGCATTTGCGCCGCGGCCGTTCACCATTACAGCACCGGGGACGCAGCACTCACCACACGCAGGGCTAGCCCCTCATAAGGGTCGAGGTTGAAGGTCATCTCGCCGTTCTCGGTCAAATCGCCTTCGACACTTTCGTGAATGATGTCGACCACCGGACCGGGCGCGATGCCAGGCAGCGTGATCGTCTCGCTGACGGTCTCGGCGCTGAAGTTCAGCGCTGTGATCTGCACGCCCTTGCCGGCGGGCAGCTCGTGCACCATGACCAGCAGCCCCGGAGCCTGGACGTCGGGAATCAGGATCTGCTTGCTCGCGGCGATGTCGTAGGCGCGGCGGACGCTGAGGATGTGCTTGAGCTGGCAGGCGAAGGAGCCCGGAGTCTTCAATTGTTCCACCAGGCTGCCATAGAGCGAGCGCGCCTTGGGCAGCCCCTCGCTGGACGTCTCGGCTTCGGGTGCGATATCGGCCAGGTCGTAGCCGCCGCGGTGCAACCAGCGGGTATCGCCGTCGCCCATCAGGTGCTCGACCTGTTCGGCCTTCAGGGGCAGGGCGCCGACCAGATCCCAGCCAGAGAGGGCGAACACACCGGGCTGCATGGCGTTGAACATCACCAGCAGGATGTGCAGGCGCTGAATCTGTTCGATGTCGGCCGGCTTGATGGCGTCCAGGTCACGAATGCCAAGCGCTGCGGTGATCACGCTGACCGTGGTGCAGGACACGCCGTTGGTGACGAATTTGAGGTTGTAGGGCGCGTGCTCTCCGGTCAGCCGCTCATACATTTCCTCGCGGATGTGCTCGCGAAGAATGCCGCCGGACAGGGTCTGGCCGTGATAGTGGTAATGGTCGTAGGCGTGCAGCGTCCAGAAGTGCACCAGCTCCAGGGTCAGCTCGTCGTGGTTCTGCATGGCGTGGATCAGTGATGCCGGGTCGATACCGAACGCGTGCACCTCGCGCAGCATCAGCCGCAGGAACTCGGTGTCGCCGGTGAGCAGGGCGTGCTGATAGGCGGGGCGGGTAATGAAGTCATAGGACAGGTCGGCGCCGCCGTGGGACATCGAGGCGATATCGTCGATGGTCAGGTTCAGCTCCTGGAAGCTGAAACCGCCGGCCTTGCGGATGGTGCTGGCGATCAGTTGATTACCGGTCACCGACAGCGGATGCCCCTCGGACCAGGCGGTGCCCTCGGCGCGGCGCTCGACACCGAGGAAGCCGTTGGCATCCAGACGCAGCACGCGCGCGCCGGAGATGTCGATGGCATGCAGGGCATCGCCGATGATCAGTTGCTGGGCGGCGAAGGTCGGGTCCAGCCAGTTCAGCGAAGGCTGGCCTTCCTTGAAATAGTGCAGATAGACCCAGCGCCGACGCTTGCCATCGACGCCGGTGACCACGCCGGTGGCGCTCCAGTCGGTGTCCTTGATGCCGGGTTCGAAGAAGATCACCCGCTGCAGCTGACCGACGATGTAGTGCTTGTCCTTGAGCTGGTCGACCACGATCGGCGAGAGGTTGACCGAGTCGCGCCCCTTGGGCACGTCGGGCAGCAGGGGCCAGTCCTCCTCGTTGATCTCGACCATGTGGTAGAGGCCCGGATAGTCGCCGTAGGCCATCTCGGCGAGTCGGAAGTCCGCGCCCTTGCCGGTATGCGCGGGCACGATGTCGTCGATGACGATGGCGTTGTGCGCGGCGGCCATGCGGCTGAGCTGCAGCATCTCGGCCTCGGTGCCGAGGTTGGGGTCGATGTCGAAGCTGATGCGGTCGAAGTTGCCATCGATCGTCGGCGTGAACTCGCGCCCACGCAGGCCGCCGGAGCGCTTCATCGGGCCATTGTGAATGCCCTGCACACCGAGTTCGGACAGCGCGCTCCAGAGGCGGTCGTCACCCAACGCTTGCAGCACCGAGCCGCCCTCGGGAGTGATGATCGCGGCGGGGTAGGCGGTGAACCACACAGAGGAAATCGCGCTCGCGTCGCGCGGCCGCGCCTGGGCGTAGGGACGCTGCCAGAGCCGCGCCTGGCCAGCATAGAGGCGGGCCCGCTGACGGGCTGCGTGGAGCATGGATTGGCTTTCCAGCCATTCGATGTAGGCGTTGTCTGGTGTGCTCATAACGACGTTGGGTTCCCGGTGCGCTGAAGGGGAAGGGTAGTCGTTTGAGTCGAACGCACCGGCATCGTTGCATCGATCGGCGTATCGATGTCCGGAGGTGCCGTAGCAGGGCGGCTTACATCTCTCTCACCCTTGCGAATCGTCGTGCGTAGGGTGGATATCGCTCTTTACATCCACCGTGACGGTGCTCGGTGGATCGGTGGGGCGTGATCCACCCCACGCCGCTTCGACCATCCCAGCCGGCAGCAGCGTGGTGTCGGGGCGATAGAAGCGGGCGGCTCGCCTTACAGCAGGCTCCGCGAATGAAGTCGCAGGCACCGAGGCCCCATCGTCCTGCGGTGCTTCAGCGCGCGCCGGCGACCACCGTAGCCGAATTGTCCGGCTGAGGGGTCAGCTGCCGCTTGGCCATTCTCTGCTGCTTGTAAGCCAGTGCGGCGGGCGCCACCGGGGTGGTCTTGCCGGTCTCCAGCCATTTCTTCAGACGGCTGGCATCGGCCATATGGGTGTACTTGCCGAACGAATCCAACACAACGAAGGCCACGTCGCGACGGTTCATGACGGTGCGCATCACCAGGCAGTGGCCCGCGGCATTGGTGAAGCCGGTCTTGGTCACGTGAATGTTCCAGTCGGGCTTGCGTACCAGCGCGTTGGTGTTGCGAAAACCCAGCGTGTAGTTGGGCTTGCGAAAGGCGACGGTCTTTTCCGAGGTGGTGCTGAACTGCTCTATCAGCGGATAGGCCTGGCTGGCCTTGAGCAGCTTAACCAGATCGTTGGCGCTGGACACGTTCTGCTCGGACAGGCCGGTGGGCTCGACGTAATGCGTATGACTCATTCCCAGCGCCCGGGCCTTGGCGTTCATGGCCTGAATGAAAGCGTTGTAGCCACCTGGATAATGGTGCGCCAGGCTCGCCGCGGCGCGGTTTTCCGACGACATCAGCGTCAACAGAAGCATCTCGCGCCGGCTGATTTCGCTGCCGATGCGTACCCGCGAATACACGCCCTGCATTTCCCGCGCATCGCGAATGGTAATGGGCAGGCGCTCGTCGAGCGGCGGCTTGGCGTCGAGCGCGACCATCGCGGTCATCAGCTTGGTGACCGAGGCAATCGGCACCACCAGGTTGGGGTTGCTCGAATAGAGCACCTCGTTGCTCTTCAGATCGATCAACAGCGCGCTGCCAGACGCCAGCTCCTGCTGGGTGGTCGCCTTGGAAGCAGCGATAACGGAAGGAGTCAGGATGACGCTGCTGCATGCGAGCAGCAGACCGAGAATGGATTGGCGAAATTTCAAGATGAACACCGATGAATTGGCAGTGAAAAAAGACGCGCCCGAAGCCGACGAACGCGACGCGCATTATAGGTAAACCCAGGCCACGCATAAGGCCCCTGCAGCGTTATATTTCGGCTCGTTCAGGGCCGTTTCGACCCGTTCCGTACAAGCCGTTTCGCTCGTTGCCCAGATTGGCGCCCGGGTATCCGACTGTGCTGAGCGGGCCCAGGGCGCTGCGTTCTGAGTGTAGAAGAACATCGACTGCTGCGCTTTCCACACCCTCCGAGCCGATACAGCGAAGCCGCAACACGAAACCACCGTGGAGGCCTCTCCCCGGCTATCGGCAGCGATGCGCGCCGAATCAATCAGCCCGACGGACGGGAACCCGTACGCCTGCTGCTGGTCCGCTGCCTGTCAGGATCTTTGCCGTAACCATGGGGTCCAACGAGCACATTCAAAAGGGGAGAACCGATATGTCCCGTTTCAGCCGCAAGCCCACCACCCGCGACGAAATCGAAAGCGAAATCCACGACTTGATGACCGCGCTCGATGAGCTCAAGCACGACGCGGCGCGCGGCTCACGACATCGCTTCGACTCCCTGCGCGCACGCGCCGAATCGCTATGGCACGACGCCGACTGGGACGCGCACTGCCGCGACCTGTCCAAGCGGGGGCGTGATGCCGGTCGCATGGCCAAGGAATGCGTACGCGAACACCCGCTGAGCACCGTTGCATTGGCCGCCGGCGCGGTCGCGCTGATCGGTTATCTGGTCACCCGGCGCTGACCGGCTCGTCCCGCCATGCTCAACGCCGAGACGCCCAGGCTCAAGTTCGCACTGTACGGGGCGCACTCAAGTCTGGGCAATGCCTTGCTGTGTGAATTACTGAGCCGGCAGCACGAGGCCGTGGCGCTGGTGGACGATCTGAATTCGATGACCGTCCGCCCAGGGCTGCGTGCCAAGACCGGCGATCTATTCGATGCCGTCAGCGTATCGCAGAGTGTCGCCGGCATGGACGCGGTGGTCTGCCTGTACGACAGCCAGTCGGTGCCCACCGCCTCCGGTACCGCAGCGGCAAAGCAGCCGCACGATCTATATCAGGCGGTCGATGCCTTGTTGTCCGGGCTACCGAAGGTCGGCGTCGAACGGCTGCTGCTGGTGGTCGACTTCAGCGCCCATGGCGGAGAGCCGGAGGTGGCGGCGGCGCTGCAGCGGATCGCGGAGCACCCACTGAAGTGGACCCTGGTGGATGCTGAAAGCAGCGGCGAGGACCTGTCGATCGAGGATTTCAGCGTCCTCGACGGGCTGGAAACCGATGACCGCCGCGTGCAGCTTCGGCGCATGGCCGCCGGCATGGTCGACGAGCTGGAAACGCCACAGCATTTGCATCAGCAGATCCACTTCCGCCTTTGAGCGGCACTCAGCCGGCGAGTTGCTGACGCAATTGCGTCAACACCGGAACTGCATCCGGACGTACCCCGCGCCACAACTCGAAAGCCGCCGCGGCCTGTTCAACCAGCATGCCCAAACCATCCCGGGTCTGCGCGCCAAGGTCAGCGGCCCATTGGCAGAAGGGCGTCGGCTTCGCGCCATACATCATGTCGTAGCAGAAGGTCGTGCCCGAGCGGATCAGGCTGTCGGCCAGCGGCGGCAATTCGCCGCCGAGACTGGCCGAGGTGCCGTTGATGATCACATCGAACGGACTTTGCAATTGCTCGAACGCGCTCGCGCTCACAGGGCCCAGCTCGCCGAACTCATCGGCCAACTGCTCGGCCTTGCCCAGCGTGCGGTTGGCAATGACCAGCGTTGTCGGCCGCTGTGTCAGTAACGGCTCGAGCACACCGCGTACCGCGCCGCCCGCACCCAACAGCAAGACGCGCTTGTCTTGCAGCACCACGCCGGCGTTATCCAGCAGATCGCGCACCAGACCAATGCCGTCGGTGTTGTCGCCCAGCAGGGGGCCGTCTTCGAGCTTCATCAGGGTGTTCACCGCGCCGGCGCGCCGTGCGCGTTCGGTCAGCTGATCGGCCAGGCGAAAGGCCTCTTCCTTGAACGGCACGGTGACATTGGCGCCCAGCCCGTGGGCGAAGAATTCACGGGCGAAGCCGGAGAAATCATCCAGCGGGGCCAGCAATGGCTCGTAGCTCAGCGCCTGGCCGGTCTGCTCGGCGAACAGGCGGTGGATCTGCGGTGATTTGCTGTGGCCGATGGGGTTGCCGAAAACGCCGTAGCGGTCCATGAAAGCTCCTGAATGTCGTAGCAAGTGCAGCAATGGCGAGCCGTGCTCAGGGCTGCTCGCCCAGCCAGTCGCGATCCTGCAGGAAATAATCGGTCAGTCGCGCTTCCGGCGTGCCGGGCTCCGGCTGCTTGTCGTAGCCCCAACGCACCAACGGCGGCAGCGACATCAGGATCGATTCGGTACGCCCGCCAGACTGCAGGCCGAACAAGGTGCCGCGATCGTAGACCAGGTTGTATTCCACGTAGCGGCCGCGGCGCAGCTCCTGGAATGCCCGTTCGCGCTCGCCGTAGGCCATGGCCTTGCGTTTCTGGACGATGGGCAGATAGGCCTCGATGTAGGCATCGCCAACCGCACGCATGAAGGCGAAGCTGGTGTCGAAATCCCACTCGTTGAGGTCATCGAAGAACAACCCGCCAACGCCACGCGGTTCGTTACGGTGCTTGATGTGAAAGTAGCGGTCGCACCATTCCTTGTAGCGCGGGTACACATCCGCGCCGAAGGGCGCACAGGCATCGCGGGCCACGCGGTGCCAGTGGATGCAGTCTTCCTCGTTGCCGTAATAGGGCGTCAGGTCGAAACCGCCACCGAACCACCACACCGGCTCTTCGCCTTCCTTTTCGGCAATGAAGAACCGCACGTTGGCATGCGAGGTTGGCACATAGGGGTTTTCCGGGTGTATCACCAGCGACACGCCGAGCGCCTCGAAGCCACGGCCGGCCAGTTCAGGGCGGTGCGCGCTGGCCGAAGGGGGCAGACCACTGCCGTGAACATGCGAGAAGTTCACGCCGCCCTTCTCGATCAGCGCACCGTTCTCGATCACCCGAGTTCGGCCACCGCCGCCGGCCGGGCGGGTCCAGGCGTCTTCAACGAAGCGGGCGCCGCCGTCTTCGGCTTCGAAGGCGGCGCAGATACGGTCCTGCAGGTCGAGCAGATAGGCTTTGACGGCTTCGGTACGCTCGTTCACGAAAATCACCTTGGCAAATAACCGCACAGGTCCGGCGTTATTGGCTGGCCGGGCCGTGCTTCAGCAAAAGGGCCGGCAAGCATATCACCCAGCCGATTGACGGACGCGTCCGGGAAGCGTTGGATAGGCTCCTTTGCATTTGCCCAGGAGTCGATATGTCGCAGCGCATCCAGTTCAGCCAGCACGGTGGTCCCGAGGTTCTCCAACAAGTAGATGTGCCCGTCACAGCGCCGGGGGCCGGCGAAGTTCGGGTGCGTAACCATGCGATCGGGCTGAACTTCATCGATACCTATTTCCGCAGCGGCCTCTATGTACCGCCGAGCCTGCCGTCCGGCCTGGGTGCCGAAGGTGCGGGTGAAGTCGAGACCGTTGGCGAGGGCGTCAGCGGATTTCAGGTCGGCGATCGCGTCGCCTATGGCACCGGCCCATTGGGCGCCTATGGCCAGCATCACACCTTGCCGGCGCGGCACCTGGTGAAACTGCCGGACGCCATCAGCTACGAGCAGGCCGCCGCCGTAATGCTCAAGGGCCTGACCACGCAGTATCTGCTGCGCCAGACTCACGCGTTGCAGGCCGGCGAAACCGTGCTGTTCCATGCCGCAGCCGGTGGTGTCGGTTCGATCGCCTGCCAGTGGGCCAAGGCCATCGGCGCGAAACTGATCGGTGTCGTCGGCTCGGCGGACAAGGCCGAACGGGCCAAGGCGCTGGGTGCCTGGGCGACCATCGACCGCACCCGCGAGGACGTTGTCCAGCGCGTGCTGGAACTCACCGAGGGTAAGAAATGCCCGGTGGTCTACGACTCGGTGGGCAAAAGCAGCTGGGAGATCTCGCTGGATTGCGTCGCACCGCGCGGCCTGCTGGTCAGCTTCGGCAATGCCTCAGGCGCAGTCACCGGGGTGAACCTCGGAGTGCTGGCGCAGAAGGGCTCGCTGTATGTCACCCGACCGACGCTCGCCGGCTACGCGGACACCGCCGAGCGCCTGCAGGCGATGGCGAGCGAACTGTTCGAGATGATTGCCAGCGGCAAGATCAAGGTCGAGATCGACCAGCGCTACCCGCTTGCCGAGGCGGCCGAGGCACAGCGCGCGCTGGCAGCGGGCCAGACCACAGGATCGACCATTCTGCTGCCCTGAGGTTGCCGTCCGGCTGTCGTCAAGACGGCCGAATGACCTCGCCGTTACGCACATCGCGGATGGTGCTGGGGTTGCGCCGCCCACCCAGGTAGCCGCCGAGCACCGCGTCGAGCTGGTCGGAGAAATACTGCTCGACGCGCAAGCGCGATCGCGCTGCGGGGCGGCCGGCGGGGTTCGCCGAGGTGGATACCAGCGGCCCGGTCAGCGCGCACAGTCGGGCAACCAACGGATGATCGCTGACGCGCAGGGCCACGCTGTCGTGCTTGCCGGTAATCCAATCCGGCAACCGCTGGCGATGTGGTACCAGCCAGGTATTCGGCCCAGGCCAGGTGCCGGCCAGACGATCCAGCCAGCGCTCGGGCAGGTCCTCCAGGAGGAAGTCGAACTGCTCGACGCAGTCGGCCACCAGGATCAATCCCTTCTCCACCGGCCGCTCCTTCAGAGCCAGTAACCTATGCACCGCATCGCTGTCCCAGGGATCGCAACCCAGCCCCCAGACCGCTTCGGTCGGATAGGCGATGACGCCGCCCTGTCTGACCACCCGAGCCGCCTGCTGCACACGCCAGTTTCCGATCATTAGCACCCCCGCTGAGACTGATCGGCGCAGTGTACCCAAGCACATGCGACTGCACAGCCGCGCTCAACCGGTTCGCGCGACCCAGAGCCCATTTTCACAGGCGACCAACCCTTCGATTTCCAGCTCGGTCAGTTCCGCCAGTACCTGAACCAAGGGCTGCGCCACCGCCCCGGCGAGAGACTCACTGGTCATCGAGCCGGCAATCAGTTGATCGAGCAAGGCATGTGCCGGCCGCTCTGGTTGCGGCTCGTCGGCTGCAGTCGTCTGTTGCCAGCCCCGGAGGGCCTGAAGAATATCGTCGACGCTTTCAACCAGTGCCGCGCCCTGACGGATCAGCTGGTGGCAGCCACGAGCGCCGGGATGATGAATCGAACCGGGGATGGCGTAGACCTCGCGGCCTTGCTCGGCTGCCAGGCGCGCGGTGATCAGCGAGCCACTCGAAGGGCTGGCCTCGACCACCAGCACGCCGAGCGAGAGCCCGCTGATGATGCGGTTGCGACGGGGAAAGTTGGAGGCGTGCGGTGCGCAGTCCAGCGGCAGTTCGGACACCAGAGCGCCGCCGCTCTCAATGATGCGCCCGGCGAGACCGACATGCCGGCGCGGATAGAGCTGTTGCAGACCGGTACCCAACACGGCGATCGTTCGGCCGCCTACGTCCAGCGCGCCCTGGTGCGCGGCGCCATCGATGCCGAGGGCCAGGCCACTGGTGATTACAAAGCCGCCGCCCGCGAGGCTGCGGGCAAAGGCAGTGGCATTGTCCAGGCCCGGGCGCGAGGCTCGACGGCTGCCGACCATGGCCAGCTGTGGTTGCTCCAGCAGGGTGGAATCGCCGTGAACGAACAACAGCGGCGGCGCATCCGGCAGCTCCGCCAGCAATGCCGGGTAGCCAGGGTCGTCCCACATCAGTAACTGATGGTCTGGCTGCTCCAGCCAGGCCATTGCCTGGGCGGCCCGTTCGCGTATCGCAGGACTGCGTCGGGGTTCAGCGCAGCTCGCCGGCAGCCCCAGCGCACGCCAGGCGGTCGCCGGTGCACTGAGCGCAGAGGAGGCATCGGGGAAGGCGCTGAGCAGTTTATGCAGACGCCGCGGGCCGAGCTCCGGCAGCAGATGCAGGCGCAGGCGGGCTTCCAGTTCGGCAGGGGAAATCGCAGGCATGGGTGAGCATTCCTTGTCTCGTCGCACCGCATCCATGCGGTGGTGTCGGCTGTAAAAAAAACCCCGCATTCAGGCTGCGTGAAAACGTAGCGAGCGAAGGTTAAGCAAGAACTAGGCGTCCCCACAAAAACAGGCGAGGAAGCGGACTGGGCTCGCACTCGAGTTTACGAGCTGTAAATGAGCATTCCGACTGGGCTCGCATCCGAGCCTGTTTTTAACGCGGCATAACCGAGCGCAGTAGTTTTCACACAGCCTGATCAGCGGGGCTCGGGAATCAAGGATTGCGGACCTTATCCATCACCGACAGCGAGCGCGTGGCCTGGAGGACCAGGCCATAGCTGAGCTTTTCATAGGTGCGGAAGACCATCAGCAGCCCCGAACGCTCATCGGGAATCTTGACGTTTTCACCGGTCACCCGGTCGCGCACGGTTTCACCGGTCTTGTACACCGCCAGCACATTGCCGACGCTCAACCCGTCGCGGGCGCCCTTGTTCAGGGTCACCACATCGAACTGGCCGATCTGGGTCACGCCGCGCGGCACGTCGAGGATCACGCCTTTGATCTCGCCTTCCGGTTCGCTCGGCATGAACGTCGAGTTCACCGCGCGCTCCTCGCTGGGGAACATGCGGTCGCCGAGACGGGCTTCCTGGGTGACGCGCGTGAGCATCATGGTGGCGATGTCACCTTCCATGTCGAGCAGCTCGGCGGTGCCTACGTCATCGGCGTTGATGCCCAGGAACTCCTCGGTCTCGGGATCTACATAGGTCTTGCCCTGACGAAAGATACCGTAAACCTTGATGTCGTCTTGGAAGTTGCCGCGCCCGTAGACGCGATCGCCTGCACCACTGATGACTCGCTCGGCATTGCCGGCGACGATATAGGGTGCAGCCTCGAATTCGGCGGCGTTGTTGACGATGCGGTTGCTCAGCAGGAAGCTGTTGATCGCTTCCAGCGGGATGGTGCTGATGGCTTCGGCTATGGGTGTGGTGCGGACGGTTGGTGACAGTTTGATGGTGCCGCGCGATGCTCCGCGATTGAGCACGACACGCGGCTGGCCGTCGATGTAGACCAGACTGAGGCTGTCGCCGGGATAGATCAGGTGCGGGTTTTCCACTTGGGGGTTGGCGTGCCAGAGCTCCGGCCATTTCCAGGGTTCGCGAAGGAAGCGACCGGAAATATCCCAGAGCGTGTCGCCTTTCACTACGGTGTACTGCTCCGGATGGTCATCCTTGAGCTGCACAGCGGCCTGTGCCATGCCGCCAACCGCCACCAGCAGCAGGGCGAGTAGTGATTTCCTCATGTGGTGAATCCCTTTATGATGTGCCTTCACGTAAAGCGCCCTAGCGCCGCAGAAACCCTTGTGGAAAGCGGCGTTAAGCCGTTTACAAGCTGCTCGGCATCTTAGCAGCGGCTTTTGACTTTATTCCATAAGTGCATCACAAACGCATATGGCAATCCTGAACATCCTAGAATTTCCCGATCCCCGGCTGCGCACCATAGCCAAACCGGTGGACGTGGTCGACGATGGCATCCGCCAGCTGATCGACGACATGTTCGAGACCATGTACGACGCCCCCGGCATCGGCCTGGCCGCGACGCAGGTCAATGTCCACAAGCGTGTGGTGGTGATGGATCTGTCCGAGGACAAGTCCGAGCCGCGAGTTTTCATCAACCCCGAGTTCGAGTTCCTGACCGACGAGATGGAGCAGTACCAGGAAGGTTGCCTGTCGGTGCCCGGTTTCTACGAGAACGTCGACCGCCCGCAGAAGGTCAAGATCAAGGCATTGGATCGCGACGGCCAACCCTACGAGCTAATCGCCGAAGGCCTGCTTGCGGTGTGCATCCAGCACGAATGCGATCACCTCAACGGCAAACTCTTCGTCGATTACCTCTCCACTCTCAAGCGCGACCGGATCAAGAAGAAGCTGGAAAAGCTTCACCGTCAGCAGGCTTGATCACCGACCCGAAGGCTTGCAGCAGCAAGCCTTTTTTATTTATTGACGAGTCCTTCCATGCGCATCGTTTTCGCCGGAACGCCGGAATTCGCCGCTCAGCATCTGCAAGCCCTGCTCGATGCCAATCGCCAGGTAGTGGCGGTCTACACGCAGCCGGATCGGCCGGCCGGACGCGGGCATAAGCTGATGCCCAGCCCGGTCAAGCAGCTCGCTCTACAGCACGGGATTGCCATCCATCAACCGCAGACCCTGCGCGACCCCGCGGCCCAGGCCGAACTGGCTGAACAGAACGCCGACCTCATGGTGGTGGTGGCCTACGGATTAATCCTGCCGCAAGCCGTGCTCGATCTGCCGCGCCTGGGCTGCATCAACAGTCACGCCTCGCTGCTGCCACGCTGGCGCGGCGCCGCGCCGATCCAGCGCGCGGTCGAAGCTGGCGATGCCGAATCCGGAGTGACCGTGATGCAGATGGAAGCCGGGCTGGATACCGGGCCCATGCTGCTGAAAGTCCGCACACCGATCGCCGCCGACGATACCGGCGGAACCCTGCATGACCGGCTCGCCATGCTGGGTTCGGAGGCGGTGGTCAAGGCCGTCGCCGCCCTCGAAGCCGGCACGCTCCGCGGCGAGGAGCAAGACGACAGCCAGGCCACCTACGCACACAAGCTGAACAAGGACGAGGCGCGCCTCGACTGGAGCCGCCCGGCTGTCGAGCTGGAGCGCCTGATACGGGCGTTTCACCCCTGGCCGATCTGCCATAGCCGGCTGGACGAGGCCGCTGTGAAGATTCACGCCGCTCGCCTGGCTTCAGCACAGGGCGCGCCCGGCCAAATCCTCGATGCCGGCAAGGACGGCCTGCAAGTCGCTTGCGGTGAGGGCTCGCTGCTGCTCACCCGACTACAACTGCCCAACGGCAAGCCGCTCAACTTCAGCGATCTGTACAACAGCCGACGTGAGCAGTTCACGCCTGGCAAGGTGTTCGTCTGATGTCGATGAATCCGCGTCTGGCCGCCGCGCGCGCGCTCAGCGCCGTGCTGTCCGGCAAGGCCTCGCTGAACAGCAGCCTGCCCGAGGTGCTGAGCAAGGTAGACGCCCGTGATCGCGGCCTGACCCAGGAACTGGCGTTCGGCACCGCTCGCTGGCAACCGCGTCTGGCCGGCCTCGCCGAGCGACTGTTGCAAAAGCCATTCAAGGCCGCCGACCGCGACGTCGAGGCTCTGCTGCTGGTTGGCCTCTACCAGCTGTTCTACACCCGCATTCCCGCTCATGCCGCCATTGGCGAAACCGTCGGCTGCGCGGAAAAGCTTAGAAAACCATGGGCCAAGGGCCTGCTCAACGCGGTGCTGCGCAATGCCCAGCGCGATGGCGAAACATTGCTCGTCGAACTGGAACACGACCCGGTGATTCGCTTCGCCCATCCGCGCTGGTTGCAGAAATCCTTGAAGGCGCACTGGCCCGAGCACTGGCAGGCGATCTGCACGGCGAACAACCTTCATCCGCCGATGATGCTGCGGGTCAACCATCGCCAGACCCGGCGTGACGCCTACCTTGGCGAGCTGCAGAGCGCCGGCCTCGAAGCCTTTGCCTGCGCCCACAGTGAAGACGGCATCCGCCTGGCCGCGGCCTGCGACGTCAACCAATTGCCGGGCTTCGCCGAAGGGCGGGTCAGCGTGCAGGACGAAGCGGCACAGTTGGCGGCCGGGCTGCTCGATCTCGCCCCGGGGCAGCGCGTGCTGGACGCCTGCTGCGCGCCCGGTGGCAAGACCTGTCACATCCTCGAGCGCGAGCCGGCGCTGTCCGAGGTCATCGCGTTGGATCTTGAGCCTAAGCGCCTTCAGCGCGTTCAGGAAAACCTCAGCCGCCTGCAATTGCAGGCCAAACTGGTCGCGGCCGATGCCCGCGCGACCGAGGTTTGGTGGGACGGCCAACCGTTCCAGCGCATCCTGCTCGATGCCCCCTGCTCGGCGACTGGGGTCATCCGCCGCCATCCGGACATCAAGTTGGCCCGCCAGGCCGACGACATCGCGCCATTGGCGATCCTGCAGGGCGAGATGCTCGACGCGCTGTGGCCGACGCTGGCAATCGGTGGCGTGCTGTTGTACGCCACCTGCTCGGTGCTGCCGACCGAGAACCGCGAGGTGATCGAGGCCTTCCTGGCGCGCATGCCTGGCGCCCGTGAGCTGGATTTGCCGAGCGGTTTCGGTGTCGAACAGTCCCATGGGCGTCAGTTGCTGCCGCAGGAAAACGGCCACGACGGCTTCTACTACGCCAAACTGATAAAAATCGCGGCCCAACCCAATGGCCATAATTCGTAAATGAGCCAGGCAGCATGCTTCGGCCAATCATGGATGCGGCGGCCTGCCGCCTTTCAGGAGTGATCGCGTGAAGATCATTATTCTCGGTGCAGGGCAGGTGGGCGGCACGCTCGCCGAAAATCTCGCCAGCGAAGCCAACGACATCACCGTGGTCGACACCGATGCCGATCGTCTGCGCGATCTTGGCGACCGCCTGGACATTCGCACCGTGGTCGGCCGCGGCTCGTTTCCCACCGTGCTGCGCCAGGCGGGTGCGGACGATGCCGACATGCTGGTGGCGGTGACCAACAGCGACGAAACCAACATGGTCGCCTGTCAGGTGGCCTACACCCTGTTCCACACCCCGACGAAGATTGCGCGGGTACGCGAGTCAGCGTACCTGACCCGCTCAGGTCTGTTCAGCAACGAGGCGATTCCGGTCGACGTGCTGATCAGCCCGGAGCAGGTGGTGACCAACTACATCAAGCGTCTGATCGAGCATCCCGGCTCGCTGCAGGTGATCGACTTTGCCGAAGGCAAGGCGCAATTGGTGGCGGTGCGCGCTTACTACGGCGGACCGCTGGTGGGTCAGGAGTTGCGCCAACTGCGCAAGCACATGCCCAATGTCGACACCCGCGTGGCGGCGATCTTCCGCCGCAACCAAGCGATCATGCCGCAGGGCGATACGGTGATCGAGGCCGACGACGAGGTGTTCTTCATCGCCGCCCGTGGGCATATTCGCGCCGTGATGAGCGAGATGCGCCGCCTCGATGATTCCTATCGGCGGATCGTCATTGCCGGCGGCGGGCATATCGGCGAGCGACTGGCCGAAGCCATCGAAAGTCGCTACCAGGTGAAGATCATCGAGATGAACCCGGCGCGCTGCCGCTACCTTTCGGACACCCTCGACAGCACCATCATTCTTCAGGGCAGCGCCTCGGATCGCGATCTACTGGTGGAAGAGAACATCAATGACGCCGATGTCTTCCTCGCGCTGACCAACGACGACGAAGCCAACATCATGTCGTCGTTGCTGGCCAAGCGTCTCGGCGCGCGCAAGGTGATGTGCATCATCAACAATCCAGCCTATGTCGATCTGGTCCAGGGCGGCGAGATCGACATCGCCATCAGCCCGCAGTTGGCCACCATCGGCACCTTGCTGACCCACGTGCGTCGCGGCGATATCGTCAGCGCCCACTCGCTGCGTCGAGGCGCGGCGGAGGCCATCGAAGTGATCGCCCACGGCGATTCGCGCTCGAGCAAGGTGGTCGGCCGCGCCATCGGCAAGATCGGTCTGCCGCCAGGCACCAGCATCGGCGCGGTGATTCGAGACGAGGAGGTGCTGATCGCCCACGACAACACCGTCATCGAATCCGGCGATCATGTGATCCTGTTCCTCGTCGACAAGAAGCATATCCGCGATGTAGAACGGCTGTTCCAGGCCGGCCTGACCTTCTTCTGAATTCAGAGCACCTCGGCAGCCACCGCGTCCACCGCACTTTTGGCGATCTCGACGACCTGATCCGCTTCCGCCTGGGTCAATACCAGGGGCGGGGCGAAGCCGAGGATGTCGCCCTGCGGCATGGCGCGGGCAATCATACCGCGCTCCAGGCAAGCGGCCGAGACCCGCGGGCCGACCTTCAGTGCCGCATCGAACGGCGTACGGCCCTTGCGGTCAGCCACGAACTCGAGCGCCGCGAGCATGCCGATGCCGCGCACCTCGCCGACCAGGGGATGGTGCTCGAAGGTCTGGCGCAGCTGAGCATTGAGATAGGCACCCACTTCAGCGGCATTGCCGGGAATGTTCTCCTTTTCCAGGATGTCCAGATTCGCCAGCGCCGCGGCGGCACAGATCGGGTGCCCAGAGTAGGTCCAGCCGTGCCCCATGGCGCCGTCAAGGGTCGAGGCTTCGTCTATCGCATCCCATACTTTTTCGCCGACGATCACCGCCGATAACGGTGCGTAGGCACTGGTCAGGCCTTTGGCCGTGGTGATCAGGTCCGGCTTCATGCCGAACAGCTGGCTGCCCATTGGCGTACCCAGACGGCCGAAGGCGCAGACCACCTCGTCGGCGATCAAAAGGATGTCGTATTTCGCCAGCACCGCCTGGATCGCCTCCCAGTAACCCTTGGGTGGGACGATGATGCCGCCCGTGCCCATCACCGGTTCGCCGATGAAGGCAGCGACGGTGTCCGGCCCTTCGCGCTCGATCAGTTGCTCCAGGTCATCTACGCAATGGCGCACGAAGGCCGCTTCGTCCATGCCGGCCGGGGCTTTGTAGAAGTGCGGGCAGGCGGCGTGCTTGATGTCCGCGTGTGGCAGATCGAAGTGCTGATGGAAACTGGCCAGGCCGGTCAGGCTGCCGGTCATGATTCCCGAGCCGTGATAGCCGCGCTGACGGGAGATGATCTTTTTCTTCTGCGGGCGGCCGAGCACGTTGTTGTAATAGCGCACCAGCTTGATCTGGGTCTCGTTGGCATCCGAGCCGGAGAGGCCGTAATAGACCTTCTTCATACCCTCAGGCGCCCAGTCGATGATGCGCCGCGACAGTTCGATGATGGCCTCGGTCGAGTGGCCGACGTAGGTGTGGTAGTAGGCCAGTTCCTTGGCTTGCTGGTAGATGGCCTCGGCCACCTCGGTGCGGCCATAACCGATGTTCACGCAGTACAGCCCGGCGAAAGCGTCGATCAGCTCGCGGCCTTCGTGGTCACGGATACGGATGCCCGAGGCGCCGGTGACAATGCGCCCTTGGAGCGCCCCGCTGGCATGGTCGTGGGCATGGGTGGACGGGTGCATGAAGTGGGCACGATCCTGGGCGAAGAGGGTGTCGTAGTCATGGCTCATGGGCTTCTCCTTTTGCGGTGATGGATGGGGCTCGGATTCCGCTTCCCTCATCCTGACCCACCCTTAAGGGCGGAAATGGCTCGGCTTGTCTGGCAGGCTGTTTTCGGTCCGCCAGTTTGGTGTTGGCTCTTCGGCTAGTGGCCAGGTTCTGTGGGAGGCGCGACCCGCGGCGAGCGGCGCCAACCCGGAGTCCGAAAAGCTTCGCCCCGGGGTCGGGCCTCCCACAAAAAACGCAGTGCACGGCGCCCCTTGTGGGAGGCGCGACCTCGCGCCGAACGACGCCAATCCGGAGTTCGAAAAAGCTTCGGCCCGGGGTCGGGCCTCCCGCAAAAAAACGCAGTGCACGGTGCCCCTTGTGGGAGGCGCGACCTCGCGCCGAATGGCGCCAACTCGGCGCCCGAAAAGCTTCGGCCCGGGGTCGGGCCTCCCACAAAAAAAGCAGTGCACGGCGCCCCTTGTGGGAGGCGCGACCTCGCGCCGAACGACGCCAATCCGGAGTTCGAAAAAGCTTCGTCCCGGGGTCGGGCCTCCCACGAAAAAAGCAATGCACGGCGCACCTTTGTGGGAGGCGCGACCTCGCGCCGAATGGCGCCAACCCGGCGCCCGAAAGCTTCGGCCCGGGGCCGGGCCTCCCACGAAAAAAAGCAGTGCACGGCGTCCCTTTGTGGGAGGCGCGACCTCGCGCCGAATGGCGCCAACTCAGAGTCCGAAAAGCTTCGCCCCGGGGTCGGGCCTCCCACGAAAAAAACAATGCACGGCGCCCCTTGTGGGAGGCGCGACCTCGCGCCGAACGACGCCAACCCGGCGCCCGAAAAGCTTCGGCCCGGGGTCGGGCCTCCCGCAAAAAAACGCAGTGCACGGTGCCCCTTGTGGGAGGCGCGACCTCGCGCCGAATGGCGCCAACCCGGAGTCCGAAAAGCTTCGCCCCGGGGTCGGGCCTCCCACGAAAAAAAAATGCACGGCGCACCTTTGTGGGAGGCGCAACCTCGCGCCGAATGGCGCCAACTCAGAGTCCGAAAAGCTTCGCCCCCGATGTCGGGAGCTCCCACGCAAGCGACCCGAGCATTGCGCCAACTCAGTGCCACAGCTTCGCCCGACCCACCAGTCCATCAGTAACGCTGACCTTGATGGTGGATGCAGACGTACTTGGTCTCGACGAAGGGCTCGAAGCCCTCGCTGCCGCCCTCACGGCCGAGGCCGGAGGCTTTCATGCCACCGAAGGGGATCGGGTGTCCGGTGAATTTGGTGCCGTTGACCGCGACCATCGCATGATCGAGCCGACAGATGAGCGGGTGAACGAGGTCCAGCCGATTCGAGCAGATGTAGGCCGCCAGCCCGTATTCAGTGTCGTTGGCCATGCCGACCGCCTCATCCAGGCTGTCGAACGGCAACACACCGGCGATCGGAGCGAAATTTTCTTCGCGGTAGATCCGCATGTCGGTGGTGACATCAGCCAGCAGCGTCGGCTGCCAGAACCAGCCGCCGAGCGCGTGGGGCTCGCCGCCGGCCAGCAACCGAGCGCCTTTGTCGAGCGCGTCGGCGACCCGCGCGGCGGTGGCGTCGAAGGCCGCCTGGTGCATCAACGGGCCGATCTGACTGCGCTCATCCACGCCAGGGCCAACGCGCAACTCATGCACGGCGCGGGCAAAGCGCATCAGGAACGCTTCATAAACGGGTCGCTGGACGAGGATGCGGTTGGCTGCGCAACAGTCCTGACCGGATGTTTGGAACTTGGCGTCCAGCGCCACCTGCACGGCGTGCTCGAGATCGGCATCTTCGCAGACGATCAGGGGCGCATTACCGCCCAGTTCCAGAGCCACTTTTTTCACCCCGGGGGCGGCAGCCTCCAGTATCAAGCGGCCGACCCGGGTCGAGCCGGTGAAGCTCACTGAACGCACACGCGGGTCCCGTACCAGGGTTTCCATGACCGTTTGCGGTTCGCCCAGTACCACATTGAACACGCCAGCCGGCAGGCCCGCCTCTTCGGCGAGCTGAGCCAGGGCGAAGGCCGAGTAGGGCGTTTCATGCGCTGGCTTGACCACCACCGTACAGCCGGCCGCGAGCGCCGCAGCGGCCTTGCGGGTGATCATCGCGCTGGGGAAATTCCATGGCGTGAGCAGGGCGCAGACGCCGACCGGCTCCCTCAGAGTGCTCAACTCGGCATCGACGATATGGCTCGGGATGGTCCGGCCATACAGCCGCCGCGCCTCCTCGGCGAACCAGGGAATGAAACTGGCGGCGTAGCGGATCTCGCCTCGCGCCTCGGCCAGCGGCTTGCCCTGTTCCTCGCAGAGGATGGCGGCCAGGTCTTCCTGGTGTTGCAGGATCAAATCGGCCCAGCGCTGCATAAGGGCCGCCCGCTCATCCAGGCTTCGCAGGCGCCAGGACGCAAAGGCCCGTTCGGCGGCATCCACCGCGGCGACGATCTGCTCGCACTCAAGCATCGGTACATGACCGATCTCGGCCTGGCTGGCCGGGTTGTGCACGGCGATGCTGGCGCCGCTGGGGTTGTGCACCCATTGCCCGTCCACGTAGCAAAGCGATTTCAGCAGCAGGGGGTGTTTGAGCGACATGGCAGTGTCTCCGGGCCGATGGGCATGGGAGACATGCTAGGGAAGGGCGGCTTGGGAGTTTTTCTGTAGCGGCTCGATTGGCGGGTGGATTTTTCTGTTTGGCGATGGGCAAACAAGAAAAGCCTGGAGGCTGGAGGCCTACGGTGGAAAAGGCTTCGCCGTTTTCCACCCTACGGGTAGGAGCCAAAGCGCTTTTTGCGCTTTGGCCGAGGCGGCCGTTTATGCGGTAGCGGTCTTCTGCTGCGGCAGCATGCGCACGATGGCATTGAGCAACACGCCGTAAAGCGGCACGAACAGCGCCAGGCTGACGGCCAGCTTGATCACATAGTCGACGCTGGCGATCTCTACCCAGTTGGCCGCCATGAACGGATCGTCGCTGTGCCAGAAGGCAATGGAGAAGAACACAAAGGTGTCCAGCAGATTGCCGAATATGGTCGAGGCACTGGGCGCTACCCACCACTGGCGCAGTCGCCGCAGCCGGTCGAATACCTGAATGTCGAGAATCTGACCGAAGACGTAGGCGAGAAAGCTGGCAATGGCGATGCGGAACACGAACAGGTTGAACTCGCCGAGCGCCGCGAAACCACTGAACGCCCCCTGGTGGAACAACACCGAGACCACGTAGGACGCCACCAGCGCCGGGACCATGACCCGCGCTATCACCTGCCGCGCCGGGCCCTTGCCGAGCAGGCGCACGGTCAAGTCGGTGGCCAGGAAGATGAACGGGAAGCTGAACGCGCCCCAGGTGGTATGCCAGCCGAACAGGGTGATCGGCAACTGCACCAGGTAGTTACTGGCGATGATGATGAGGATGTGGAAGGTGATCAGACCGGCGAGGGTGACCCGGCGGACCGACGAAGGGATCTGCAGCATGGTATGTCCTTTTTGAACGTGATGGGGTGAGGGAACCCATTTGCCGAGCCAACAGGGCCGAGGCGGCGCGCATTCTAGGGGCAAACCGACCCTGCGGTACAGACGCGCTGGTCAGAACGCCTCGCTGTTCGGCGCCGAGCGCTCATCATCGAGCCCTGCCGGCGGGCCTCCTTCGTCGCGCTTTACGCTCTTGGTAACGATATAGGTGTAGTAGCGCTCGATGCCCAGATCCTCCAGCAGTAACTGGTCGATGAAGCGCTGGTAGTGGTCGACATCGCGGGCGCGGATCATCGCGATGTAGTCGATACCGCCGCCGGTGGCGTAGCAGAAGGCGACTTCCGGAGCCTCGGCCAGGCGCTGCTCGAAGCGGCGCATGTCCTGTGCGGTGTGCCGCGCCAGGCTGATCTCCACCAGCACCTGCTGGGTCCGGAACAGCGCGCCCCAGTCGATCAGCGCACGATAGCCGCGCACCAACCCGGCGGCCTCGAGTTTGCGTACCCGCTCCCAGGCCGGGGTCACCGACAGGTTGATGGCCTCGGCCAGCGCCGACTTGGTGATGCGGCCATCCCCGGACAGGATGCGCAGGATCTTCAGGTCATAGCGGTCGAGCTTGTGCATGAACTCTCCTTCTCGATGCCCTGGCCGTTAGCGCTGCAGTTGACGTTCGCCCTCCGGCAAAAAGGCGAATGAGGATGGCCGCCACAGCGGCGGGCGAAGGGCCGCTGCACAGCGCCCTCACCCTACCACCTCGGCGATCACCGCCAACGTATCGCCGCTTTGCACTCGTCCCGGAAAGTGTCGGGCGCTGATCAGGCCGCTGCGCCGTGCTCGGTACTCCACCGGCGCGGCACCGGTACGGCGCACATCGTGCACCCGCGCCACCAGCTCGCCTTGCTGCACGGTTTCGCCCAGATCCTTACACAGCTCGAGCAGCCCGTCGCTCTCGCTGCACAGGTAGCAATCGCCGTCCGGCATATCCAGCATCACCGACTCGGCCGGCTCGAACTCGCCGTCGAGCAGTTCGAAATGGATCAACAGGTTTCGCACGCCACGTTCGGCGATGGCCAGACTCCAGGCGCTGATGGAGCCGCCACCGCCGAGCTCGGTGGTGACGAAAACCTTGCCCTGCGCCTCGGCCGCGGTGTCGTACATGCCCAGCGCATCCTGCTCCAGCATGCGCATGCAGTAGGGCGCCGCGAAAGCGCGCATGCCGGCCTCGCAGCGCGCCTGCTGGGCCTTGTCCGGCAGCACGTGACAGGCGGCGAAGGGCAGGAAGTCGAGGGTTTTACCACCGGAATGGATATCCAGCACGAGATCCGCCAGCGGTAGCAGGCTGCGCTGGAAGTAATCAGCGATCTTCTGCGTCACGCTGCCATCCGGGCGGCCGGGAAAACTGCGGTTCAGATTGCCCTGGTCAATCGGCGAGGTACGAGTACCGGCCCATACCGCTGGCGCATTCATGAACGGCACGATGATCACCCGCCCTTGCACGCGCGCCGGGTCGAGGCTTGCGGCCAGCTTGCTTAGCGCCAGCGGGCCTTCGTACTCGTCGCCGTGGTTGCCACCGGTGAACAGCGCGGTGGGCCCCACGCCGTTCTTCACCACGCTGATCGGGATCATCACCGCGCCCCAGGCCGAATCGTCACGCGAGTAGGGCAGGCGCAGATAACCGTGCTGCACGCCGTCTCGCTCGAAGTCGACGGTGGGGCTGATGGGGTTGCGCAACGGCGTTTCGCTCATGGCTAATCCTTGACGTAAAGCTTGCGTGGCAAGTCGCAGAAGGTCTCCATCCCGGTCTCGGTGATCAGGATGCTCTCGGTGATTTCCAGTCCCCAGTCGTCCATCCACAGCCCAGGGATGAAGTGGAAGGTCATGCCCGGCTCGAGCACGCTTTCGTCGCTTGGGCGCAGGCTCATGGTCCGCTCGCCCCAGTCCGGCGGGTAGCTGATCCCGATTGGGTAACCGCAGCGGCTGTCCTTCTGGATGTCGAACCTGTCCAGCACCTTGAGAAAGGCGCGGGCGATGTCGCCGGTGGTATTGCCCGGACGCGCGACTGCGAGGCCCGCGGAGATGCCCTCGACCACCGCCTGCTCGGCCTCGAGAATGTGCGCCGGTGGCTTGCCCAGGTAGATGGTGCGCGACAGCGGGCAGTGGTAGCGCTTGTAGCAGCCGGCGATCTCGAAGAAGGTGCCGGCGCCCAGTCGGAACGGGTTGTCGTTCCAGGTCAGATGCGGCGCACTGGCGTCGGCGCCAGTCGGCAGCAAGGGCACGATCGCCGGGTAGTCACCGCCGTGACCCTCAACGCCGAGGATGCCGGCGCGGTAGATGTCGGCGACCAGCTCGTTCTTGCGCAGCCCCGGTTCGATACGCTCGTAGATCGTCTCGTGCATGCGCTGGACGATGCGCGCGGCGACGCGCATGTACTCGATTTCCTGCGGCGACTTCACGGCTCGCCGCCAGTTGACC
Organism: Pseudomonas sp. YJ42; assembly: GCF_047225135.1. NCBI lineage: Bacteria > Pseudomonadati > Pseudomonadota > Gammaproteobacteria > Pseudomonadales > Pseudomonadaceae > Pseudomonas > Pseudomonas sp. YJ42. The sequence goes on from NZ_CP178378.1 coordinate 2,927,992, forward strand.
AGCGCGGTGGCGTCGAAAAACTGCGTCTGCGGCAGGTGCTGCTGCAGCGAGCGGAAGGCGGCCGCGCTGAAGTAGTAGTTGTCCATCTCCACGCCGATGGCCAGTCGGTCCCAGCCGCGCGCAGCGATCACCTCGCGCGACAGATAGTCCATCGGATGGCGCACGCTGGACTGCACGTAGTGGTCCGGGTAACCGACGATATCGTCGTCCGCCATGAACACCGTGCGGCGCGCACCGTTGGCGTCCTGGTCACGGCCGAACCACAGCGGGTCGCCCTCGAGGGCCAGCAATACGCATTGGTGCACGTAGAATGACCAGCCGTCATAGCCGGTCAACCAGGCCATGTTCGATGGATCGCTGACGATCAACAGCTCGATACCGTGGGCCGCCATGACCTGGCGAACCTTGGTGATGCGCAACGCATATTCCTCCCGACTGAACGGGAGATTGACGACGATTTCGGACATCTTCTTTGCCCTCGTGGGTGGACCGCGCTTGCTCTGCAGGGGCGAGCTGGCTCGCGAGCCGCAAGGTGCGGCCCGAGCGCGAGTAGGCTCGCGTCTGAAGATCAGGGGTTGAAGATGAAACCCCTTCCAGCCGCACGCGCCCGGTCGAAGGCGAAGCTGGCGATGGCGGTGTCCTGTGCGCCGGTGCCGGTCAGGTCGCAGAGGGTGACCTGGCCGGCCGAGATGCGCCCGGGGTGCTGCATGGCGATCACCTGGCCGAGTTCGGCGAAATCAGACTCGTCGTCCACCACACCTGCTGCCAGCGAATGGTGCAATTCACCAAGCCCCCGGGTCTGGCTCAGGCGGTCGGCGACATAGAGATCGCAGGCGGCGAGGGCGGCGGCGGCGATCTCGTTCTTGTGCTCTGCGTCCGAGCCCATGGCGGTGATGTGCAGGCCCGGCTGCAGATGATGCGCCTGGATCAGTGGCGTGCGGCTGGGTGTGGTGGTGATGGCAATGTCAACGCCGTCCATGGCGGCGTCGACATTATCCGCGACCCGCGCCTCGACGCCCTCCAGCTCGCCGGCGAACACCGCCGCCTTCGCCGGATCGCGCGCCCAGATGCGCACTTCGCGAACGTCGCGCACCAGCCGCAAGGCCGCCAGCTGCAAACGCGCCTGTTCGCCGGCACCGAGAATGGCGACGCGGCTCGAATCCGCCCGGCTCAACCATTTCGCGGCTATTGCGCCGGCCGCGGCCGTGCGTACCGCCGTGAGGAAGCCGTTATCCAGCAACAGAGCGTCGAGCAGGCCGGTACGCGCCGAGAACAGCATCATCAGCCCGTTCAGGCTCGGCAAGCCGAGCGCCGGATTGTCGAAGAAGCCGGGGCTGACCTTGATGGCAAAACGCGGCAGACCGGGCAGGTAGGCGGTCTTCACGTCGACCTCGCCGTTATGCTCGGGAATGTCCAGGCGCAGGATCGGCGGCATCGCCACCGCCGCGGTGGCGAGCAGACGGAACGCTTGTTCGACCGCGCCGAGGCTGGCCAAATCGAGTGCCAGGCAGGCGCGGAGATCGGTTTCGCTGAGCAGGACGGTCTCGGCCATGTTGATCTCCATCGGAGTACACCGGACGCACCGGTAGCAGGGTTGAGGGGCTTGGGTTGTTTATTCGTTGCTGCCGTTGAGCACGCGTAAGTGCTGTCCGGTATCCACGTTACGGCCGCTGATCACAATGACCACCGATCCGCGCGGCTTGATCGAATGCTCGAGCAGAGCGGCGATGCCGACGGCCGCGGCGCCTTCGATCACCAGCCGTTCCTCGTGGTAGGCATGACGGATGCCAGCGGCAATGGCCGGCTCGTCGAGCAAATGGATTTGGTCGGCCAGCTCGCGAACGAGGCCGAAGGTGTAGCGATTGTTCAGGCCGATGCCGCCGCCGAGTGAATCGGCCAGGCTGGGGCGCTCTTCGACCTCGACCGGATGGCCAGCCTCGAGGCTGGCGTGCATCGCCGCGCCACGGCGCATGCTGATGCCATGAACGCGGATCTCCGGTCGCTGACGCTTGATGCCCAGGGCGACACCGGCAAACAATCCACCGCCGGACAGCGGCACCAGCACTTCAGCGACTTCGGGGCACTGCTCGAGGATTTCCAAGCCGAGCGTGCCCTGGCCGGCAATGACGTGTGGATGGTCGAAAGGCGGGATGAAGGCAGCGCCCTGCTCACGGGCGATGCGTTCGGCCTCGACCTGGGCGTCGTCCTGGCTGTGACCGACAATGACCACTTCGGCGCCCAGCTCGCGGATCGCCTGCACCTTGTTTTGCGGCACCAGTTGCGACAGGCAAACGATCGCTCTGACCTCCTGCTGCGCCGCCGCGAAGGCGAGCGCCCGACCATGGTTGCCGGTGGAGGCGGTGACCACGCCGAGGCGCTTCTGCGTTTCCGACAACTGCGCGACCGCATGACTTGCGCCACGGAGCTTGAAGCTTCCGGTCGCCTGCTGCGATTCCAGCTTCAACCACACCGGTACGCCGGCCAGCCGGCTGAGCGACGCCGAACGCTCCAGAGGTGTTTCCCGGACGAGGCCGCAAATGAGCTCGCGTGCGTCGAAGAGGTGGTCGAGAAGAATCGGCTGCATGGCGAACATTCCGATGGTGAATGCGGCCGAGTGTAGGAGCGCTGATTTCACCAGCCCAATGTACTAGGACTCTTTTTTTTCGCCCCTCATATTGTGCCGATCTAAGCCCTGATGCGCCCTGATCTCGGGCTCTAAAGCCTGCGAGCGCGACCCGTTGGTGCACGGTGGGCTCGCTTTCAACGCGCGCCGCGAAATTCGTGAATCTCCGGGAACTGCTCGAAGACTTCGCGGATGCTGCACAATCCCTCACGCAGCCGTTCTTCGTCGCATTCGGCGCCTACGCAAAGACGCATCGCCCGGGGCCGTCGGGTACCGGGCGGCAGAAAGGGGTCAGGCAGAGTCAGGGCAATCTCGCGGCGGCGCAGTTCATGCTGCAGCGCATCCAGCTCCCAATGTTCAGGCACATTGAGCCAGGCGCTGAGGGAGGCCGGATGGCTGCCGCGCAGGTAATCGCCCAACTCGGCGGTCACCGCGGCCTGACGGGAGGCGATCAGCTCACGCTGCAAACGCACCAGTTCGTTGGCCTGACCACGCTCGATCCAGCGTGTGGCGATCTCGCCCAGCAGTGGCGCGGCCATCCAGCTGTTCACCCGCAGGATGCTCTCGGTGCGCAGGGCCAATCGCCGAGGCATGGCCAGGTAACCGATGCGCAGGCCGGTGAGCACCGACTTGGTCAGGCTGGTGCAGTAGAACGACAACTCAGGCAGGTAATGGCTGATCGGCAAGGCGTCGCGGTGCTCGCCGAGCAGCGGGCCGTAAACGTCGTCCTCGATCACATAGACGCCGTAGCGGCGGGCGATCTCGGCAATTTCGCGGCGACGCACGTCCGGCATTATGGTGCTGGTGGGGTTGTTCAGGTTCGGCGTGCAGACCAGCGCGGTGACTCGCTCGTTGCCGCACAGGTCTTCGAAATGCTCCGGATCGAGACCATGGCGGTCGGTCTCGACACCTTGCAGGGTGAAGCCGAGCACCTGGGCGGTACCGATTACGCCGTGATCGGTACAGTTTTCGCAAAGAACCAGATCGTCCGGTCCAGCCAGTGAGGCGAGGGCGAGAAAGATGGCGTGGGAGGTTCCATTGGTCAGCAACAGATCCTGCAACTCTACCTTCAAGCCCAGCCCAGCGAGCCATTGCACGCCGACTTCGCGGTGATGCTCGAAGCCAGCGATCGGCCGACAGGCGTGAATCCAGGGTTGCTCGTGCTCGGCCGCCAGCTCCTCGCAGGTCTGCCGCCACAGGCGGTCATGGGCCTCGGTGCGAACGATGCGCGCCGTGGAGAAGTCCAGCAGCGAATTCTCGCCGCGGTCGAGCATGGAGCTGGCGACGCGTTCGCTGATGCGCCGACTGACGAAGCTGCCGCGCCCGACCTCACAGCGCACCCAGCCCTGACGCTCCAACTCTTTGTAGGCATTGGTCACCGTTTGCACGCTGATATCCAGCTGCTCGGCGAGCAAGCGCTGCGGCGGCAGGCGCTGGCCGTCGTGCAGGTTACCCTGCTCGATGTCGGTTGCGATGGCGGTAACCAGCAGCTTGTATTTCGACGCGCCGCTACGGGCAGCGAGCAAGGCCTGTTTCCAGTTGCGCATGACGATCCACCTTCAGTCGAGCCGACAGGATCGACGCAAGCGCAGTGTCATGCAATTGTCCTAGTGCAATCCCATGAAGAAAACGGCTTTTGCTATGCTCGGTCGGCGAAACGCGGCGCACGCCTCTACGAAAAAGAAGTCCAAAGCCGCGCTGAGGCAGGGAATGCCCTGTCCTGATGCTCTTGAAACTGCCCTCCTAATAGCAGGCCTGCCTGCGTCCCATAAAAAGCACAGGAGAATTCATGATGAATCGCGCACATCCATTCCGTTTCGGCAAAGTTCTGCTGACCTCCGCTGTACTGGCCGGTCTATCCCTTGCTGGCTTGGCCCAGGCCGACACCCTTGATGAAATCAAGGAAAAAAACAGCGTTCGCATCGGCTATGCCAACGAAACCCCCTTCGCCTACACCGCCACTGACGGCAGCGTCACTGGCGAATCGCCGGAAATCGTAAAAAAGGTCTTCCAGCGGATGGGCATCGAAACCGTCAATCCTGTGCTCACCGAATGGGGCTCGCTGATTCCCGGCCTGCGTGCCGGACGCTTCGACCTGATCGCCGCCGGCATGTACATCACACCCGAGCGTTGCAAGCAGGTGATTTTTACCGACCCGCAATATCAGTTGCCCGACACCCTGCTGGTCAAAGCGGGTAACCCGAAGAACCTGCATAGTTACGAGGACATCGCCAAGAGCGGGGCCAAGCTGGCGATCATGTCCGGGACGGTGAACCTGGCCTACGCCCGCGACGGCGGTATCAGCGATGACCAGATCCTCCAGGTACCCGATACCACCGCACAACTTCAGGCGGTGCGCAGCGGTCGCGCCGATGCCGCGGTGGGCACTCAGCTGACCATGAAAGGTCTGGCCGAGAAGGGTGGCGACTCGCTCGAAGCGGTCAGTGAATTCAAGGACGATCCGTCACACACCGGCTACGGTGCGCTGGCGTTCCGCCCCGAGGACACCGCACTGCGCGACGCCGTGAATGCCGAATTGAAGAAGTGGCTCGGCAGCGAAGACCATCTGAAGACCGTCGAACCGTTCGGCTTCGATGAGTCCAACGTCACCGACAAGACCGCCGCGCAGCTCTGCGCCCAGTGATCCACGAGCGGAGCGCCGCGCCCTAATCGGTGCGGTGCCATCCGTTCGTGTGGTTTCGTTCCTGCACAGAGGTATCGAACCTATGGGCGAACTTCTCCCCCTCATGTTTCAGGGCGCCTGGGTGACATTGCAGATCACCTTCTGGGCCTCGCTACTGGCGATTGTATGCGCCGTCTTCGGTGCGCTGGGGCGCCTGTCACCGTTCGCTCCGCTGCGCTGGTTCTCGATTGCCTATATCGAGGTGTTCCGCGGCACTTCCCTGCTGGTCCAGCTGTTCTGGTTGTATTTCGTGCTGCCGATGCCACCGTTCCACGTGGAACTATCGGCTTTTACAGTCGCCGTATTCGGTCTTGGCCTGCATATCGGGGCCTACGGCGCGGAAGTCATGCGCGGCACCATCCGCTCGGTGGCACGCGGGCAATATGAAGCCTGCGTGGCGTTAAACATGTCTCCACTCAAACGCTTTACCCGGATTATCCTGCCGCAGGCGCTGCTGGCTGCTATCCCTCCCGGCACCAACCTGCTGATCGAGCTGTTGAAAAACACTTCGCTGGTCTCGCTGATCACCATTTCCGATCTGGCGTTCCGTTCGCGCCAGCTGGATCAGGCGACCTTCATGACACTTGAAATCTTCGGCATGGCGCTGGTGATGTACTTCGTCATGGCCCAGGCGATCAACCTCGGCATGCGCCTGATTGAACGGCGCCTCAGCCGCGGTAGGATCAAAGGAGGCCTGGCATGAACTTCTTTGATTGGCAGTTCGCCTGGGAGATCCTGCCTCAGCTGCTCCAGGCTTCGCTGAAGACGATTGGCATCACCATCAGCGGCTTCGCCATTGCAGTGGTACTCGGCCTGTTACTAGCCGTAGCCCGCCGCAGCAAGCGAGTCTGGTTGTCCTGGCCGGCTACCGGCCTGATCGAATTCATCCGCAGCACGCCGTTGCTGATCCAGGCCTACTTCCTGTTCTACGTCTTTCCCAATTACGGCATCAACCTCAGCGCACTACAGGCCGGCATCGTCGCCATTGCTGTGCACTATGCTTGCTATACGGCAGAGGTCTACCGGGCCGGGCTCGATGCCGTGCCTCGGGCCCAATGGGAGGCGGTAACTGCGCTGAATATGAAGCCGACGACCGCCTACCGCGATGTCATCCTGCCCCAAGCACTGCGCCCGATACTGCCAGCACTGGGCAACTATCTGGTGGCGATGTTGAAAGACACCCCGGTGCTTTCGGCGATCACCGTGGTCGAAATCATGCAGCAGGCCAAGAACATCGGCTCAGAGAGCTTTCGCTACCTGGAACCGATCACCATGGTCGGCCTGTTCTTCCTGATCCTAAGCCTGGCCCTGGCCTGGTGCGTCCGCCGCCTCGAAAACCGCTTGGAGCTTGCCCGATGAACACTTCACCGCATTTCGACGCCAATCCGAACACCTCCTTCAATGGCAACCCTGAGATGGCCGAGCCACTGGTGCGCTTCGACCAGGTGACCAAGCGCTACGGCGACCTCACCGTACTCGACCATCTCGATCTGGAGGTTGCCAATGGCGAGAAGGTCGCCATCATCGGCCCCAGCGGCTCGGGTAAATCGACCCTGCTGCGGGCGCTGATGACCCTGGAGACGATCGATGATGGCGTCATCGAAGTCGACGGTGAGCCATTGACCCATATGCCGGCATCCGATGGTCATTTGGTGCCGGCCAGTGGCCGTTACCAACGCCATGTGCGCGGCAAGGTGGGCATGGTATTCCAGAGCTTCAACCTGTTTCCGCACATGAACGCTCGGCAGAACGTGATGGAAGCACCGGTACAAGTCCTCGGGCTATCGAAAAACGAAGCCCGTGAACGCGCGGATGAATTGCTGGCCATGGTGGGACTGGAGGACAAGCTCGAGCATTACCCGGCGCAGCTGTCAGGCGGCCAGCAGCAGCGTGTCGCCATTGCCCGCGCCATGGCCATGCGGCCACGGGTGATGCTGTTCGACGAGGTGACCTCGGCGCTGGATCCGGAGCTCTGCGGAGAGGTGCTCAATGTCATTCGGCGGTTGGGGGACGAGCACAACCTGACCATGTTGATGGTCACCCATCAGATGGGCTTCGCCCGGGAGTTCGCCGACCGGGTATGCTTCTTCAACGAGGGCCGCATTCACGAACAGGGCACGCCGGACGAGCTGTTCGGCAATCCGCGGGAACTGCGCACTCAGGAATTTCTTAGCGCGGTCACCCAGGCAAGCTAGCTTTCGGCGACGGTGGGCCGGCCCGCGCCTTTGCACCGGTACTGCCGCCCCGCGGCCAAGAGGAAGCCATGCTCGAATCGCTGGAAAAGATGCTCGCCAAAGGTATGGATAATTCCATGCTGCGCTTTGGCCTCGGCAAGGGTTATCTGGACGCCGGTGACGCGGCTCGGGCCGCTGACCATCTGCAGCGCTGCGTCGAGCAGGATCCCAAATATTCGGCTGCCTGGAAGCTTCTCGGCAAAGCGCTACAGGCCGACGGCAACCTCAATGGAGCCCGTCATGCCTGGGAGCAAGGCCTGATCGCCGCGCAAGCGCACGGTGACAAGCAGGCCGAGAAGGAAATGACGGTATTCCTGCGCAAACTGAACAAGCAGACCGGGGCCTAGCGTCGCTGGCGAGACCCGCCGTGCGGCAGCATCACCTCGTTCAGGTGTCTTGAATGAAGCGCAAGCCGACCCCCTCGGCATCGACGCGCATCACTTCCATCTGCAGAACAGGCGCCGGGATAGGCAGATCCTGCACCTGACCAGTGACGACCATCCCGAGCCGCAACTCAGTCAGCTGCGGATGTTTGACGTAGACACCGCCATCCGATAGATCGCGGGTATGCGCAAACACCTCGCCAAAGGATTCATGGGCGATGCGTATTCGACATTTCATGGGTGAGCGCGGGTGCTGTCGCTGGTTTGACATCTGACGTTCCCTTGTTCGTTAGCTGGTGGTCAGTACCAGCGGCGTTCGCCTGCCGGGCGTTTCTTGAAACGTTTCATGGTCCACATGTATTGGCTCGGCCAGGTGCGCACGTAGCGCTCGATGACGCCGCTCATGGCAGCGACCGCGACATAGACGTTCTCGTCGTACATCGCCGGCGGCGCCGCTTCGAGAATCACCTTGTAGCCTGAACCATCCTCCAGGCGCAACGCATGAAGAAATACCCCGATGGCCTTGCCACCCGTGAGCATACCGGGCACGAACTTACTGGTCAGCGCCTGCGTGCCGAGAAAGGGCACGAATACACCGGCACCTTCACTGGGTTCCGGATCGGCCGGAATGCCGACGGCGCCCCCCCTGCGGACTTCCTTGATGACGCTGATGATGCCCTCGCGAGTCGAAGGCGCAACCTTGTTACCCAGCTGGACCCGTTGGCGCTGCAAAAGGTCATCCACAGCCTTAAGCTTCGGCGGACGGTAGAAAATGATCGGCTTGCACTGCGCGCAATAGAAGTGATTGAGCACTTCCCAATTACCCAGATGGCTGGTGATACCCACGACCCCCTTACCGGATGCCAAAGCATTTTCCAGCACCTCCAGTCCTTCGACCTGCCTGACCAGACGCAACGTCTTTTCTGCTGGCCAGATCCAGGCACAGGCACTTTCGGTAAAGGTTCTGCCGATCTGCTGCAGACCGTGCCGCAACAGCCGTTCCTGTTCGGCGGCGTCAAGCTCGGGAAAGCACTTGCTCAGGTTGGTTCGGGCAACCTCACGAGAACGGTTGGGCAACTTCCACATCAACCAGCCGATGAAGCCGCCCAGACCCTGTACCGCACGCCAGGGCAGCAGCGCGAACAGGCGCAGGAAGCCGACCACCAGCGCACCTTTGAACTTGTCCAAGGATCTCTCCCGAAAAATCAAAGCCGCTAGTGTAACTGCTTCGGGCGCTGCGCTACTCGTCCGCCCGCCTGGCCGCTACGTACGGGTCGATGTATCGGTCAGCAGCGCGTAGCGATCACAGTTGGTGGTGTGGTCCATGACCATGCCGCAGGCCTGCATGTAGGCGTAGCAGATCGTCGGGCCCACGAAGCTGAAGCCGGCCTTCTTCAATGCGCGACTCATCGCCTCGGCTTCGGCTGTCACCGCCGGTACCTGCTTGATCGACTCGAAATGGTTGACCTTCGGCCGCCCACCGACGAACGACCACAACCAGCCGACCGGATCCTCCAGCTCGAGCCACAGCTGGGCGTTGCGCCGTGCCGCTTCGAGTTTTCGTCGGTTGCGAATGATGCCGGGGTCGAGCATGCGCTCATCGATTTCAGCATCCGTCATCTGTGCCAGGCGCTGGGGGTCGAAACCGAACAGGACCTGGCGATAGCGCTCGCGCTTGCGCAGGACCGTGATCCATGACAGCCCGGCCTGAAAGGCCTCAAGAATGAGAAATTCGAACAGGACCTGTGGGTCGCGGGTCGGAACACCCCACTCGCTGTCGTGATATTCGATATACAGCGGATCATCGCTACACCAGGCGCAACGCGGCATTTTTTCTAGTCCTTCGAAGGGCGACGAGCAGAGGGGGTTGTTCACCAACGCCTGCCGGAAGGCACGCGCTACAACGGGCCGGAGCCGTTATCGGGTATACTCCGAGGCTTTCTGTCGAAGCCAGCACAGGTGAAATTTTGACCCAGCCTACGCCTGCCGTGCGCACCTTCCAAGACCTGATCCTCGCCCTGCAAAGCTATTGGGCAGAGCAGGGTTGCATCGTTCTGCAACCCTATGACATGGAAGTGGGCGCCGGTACATTCCACACCGCCACGTTCTTGCGTGCCGTGGGTCCAGAGACCTGGAACGCAGCCTATGTCCAGCCTTCGCGCCGTCCGGCCGATGGCCGTTACGGTGAAAACCCCAACCGCCTGCAGCACTATTACCAGTTTCAGGTAGTGCTCAAACCGAATCCCGACAATATCCAGGAGCTGTACCTCGGATCCCTGCGCCACATCGGCGTAGATACGTTGGTGCACGACGTACGCTTCGTTGAGGACAACTGGGAATCGCCGACATTGGGCGCGTGGGGGCTCGGCTGGGAAGTCTGGCTGAACGGCATGGAAGTCACCCAGTTCACCTACTTCCAGCAGGTCGGCGGGATCGAGTGCTACCCGGTCACCGGCGAGATCACCTATGGCCTGGAGCGTCTGGCCATGTACCTGCAGGGCGTCGACTCGGTCTACGACCTGATCTGGACAGACGGCCCGTTCGGTACCGTCACTTACGGCGACGTGTTCCACCAGAACGAAGTGGAGCAGTCCACCTATAACTTCGAACACGCCAACGTAGACAAGCTGTTCGAGCTCTTCGATTTCTACGAGTCGGAGGCTAACCGGCTGATCGAACTGGAGCTACCGTTACCCACCTATGAAATGGTGTTGAAGGCCTCGCATACCTTCAATCTACTGGATGCGCGGCGCGCCATCTCGGTGACGGCGCGTCAGCAGTACATCCTGCGCGTACGGGCGCTGGCGCGGGCAGTAGCGCAGAGCTACCTGCAGGCACGTGCCAAACTCGGCTTCCCCATGGCCACCCCCGACCTGCGTGACGAAGTACTGGCCAAGCTGGAGGCTGCAGAATGAGTGCACTGGATTTCCTGGTCGAGCTCGGCACCGAAGAGTTGCCACCCAAGGCCTTGGGCAAGCTGTCTGACGCCTTCCGCTCAGGCATCGAAAAAGGCTTGAAAGACGCCGGCCTCTCACATGGGCGGGTACAGGCATTCGCTGCGCCACGACGTCTCGCCGTGCTGATCGAGCAGCTCGAAAGCGAGCAGCCGGATCGCAGCATCAACCTCGAAGGGCCACCGTTGCAGGCCGCTTTCGACGCCGAAGGCGAGCCCACTCAGGCCGCGTTGGGTTTTGCCCGTAAATGCGGCGTCGACCTCGCTGAGATCGATCGCAGCGGTCCGAAACTCAGATACAGCCGCTCGATACCCGGCCAGGCGACTGCTGAGCTGTTGCCCGGTATCGTCGAAACCTCGTTGAGCGAGCTGCCGATTCCCAAACGCATGCGCTGGGCCGCACGCAAGGAAGAGTTCGTCCGGCCGACCCAGTGGCTGGTGATGCTGTTGGGTGACCAGGTCATAGACTGCACGATCCTCACCCAACGCGCCGGTCGCGAATCCCGGGGCCATCGTTTCCATAGCCCCGGCCCGGTGCGCATTTCCAAGCCGACAAGCTATCTGGAAGATCTGCGCGGCGCCCGGGTAATCGCCGATTTCACCGAACGCCGTGAGCTGATCGCCAAGCGTGTCGAGCAACTGGCTGGCGAGCAGAACGGCAGCGCCATCGTGCCGCCGGCGCTGCTGGACGAAGTCACCGCACTGGTCGAATGGCCGGTGCCGCTGGTGTGCTCGTTCGAGGAGCGCTTCCTTGAAGTTCCGCAGGAAGCGCTGATCACTACCATGCAGGACAACCAGAAGTACTTCTGCCTGCTAGATGCCAATGGCAAGTTGCTGCCGCGTTTCATCACCGTGGCCAACATCGAATCCAGAGACCCGGCGCAGATCGTCGCGGGTAACGAGAAGGTCGTCCGTCCACGTCTGACCGATGCGGAGTTCTTCTTCAAACAGGACAAGAAGCAGCCGCTGGACAGCTTCAACGAACGGTTGAAGAACGTAATCTTCCAGGCGCAACTGGGCACGGTGTACGACAAGGCGGTGCGGGTTTCAAGGCTCGCCGCCTTTATCGCCGAGCGCACGGAGGGCAACGCGCAATGGGCGGCCCGTGCCGGACTGCTCAGCAAGTGTGACCTCGCAACCGAAATGGTCGGTGAGTTTCCGGAAATGCAAGGCATCGCCGGTTATTACTATGCCCTCAATGGCGACGAGCCCAACGATGTAGCCCTGGCGTTGAACGAGCAATACATGCCGCGCGGTGCGGGTGCCGAGCTGCCTTCTACCCATACCGGCGCGGTACTGGCAGTCGCCGACAAGCTGGACACCCTGGTCGGCATTTTCGGCATCGGCATGCTCCCCACCGGCAGCAAGGACCCTTACGCGCTTCGTCGCGCGGCCCTGGGTATCTTGCGCATCCTGATCGAAAAACAGCTTGATCTCGATCTGGTGGAGGCGGTGCGCTTTTCCATCGGCCAGTTCGGCAATCAAGTCAAGACCGCTGGGCTGTCCGATCAGGTCTTGGAGTTTGTCTTCGATCGCCTGCGGGCACGCTACGAGGACGAAGGCGTCGATGTCGCCTCGTACCTGTCGGTACGCGCCGTGCAGCCCGGATCGGCGTTGGATTTCGATCAGCGAGTGCAGGCGGTGCAAGCGTTCCGCAATCTACCGGAAGCCGAAGCCCTGGCGGCGGCAAACAAGCGTGTGTCGAATTTGCTGAGCAAGTTCGAAGCGAAACTGCCGGAAACCGTCGAGCCTCGCTATTTCGACAATGCCACCGAGTTTTCACTGTACTCGGCGCTGCAGCAGGCCGAGCAGGCCGTGCTGCCATTGGCCACCGCGCGTCAGTATCGGGAAATGCTCGAACGGCTGGCGCACCTGCGCGGACCGGTGGATGCGTTTTTCGAAGCGGTACTGGTCAATGCCGAAGACGCTTCGGTGCGAGCCAACCGCTATGCCTTGCTAGCCAGGTTGAGGGGGTTGTTCCTTGGCGTTGCCGATATTTCCACACTTGGCTAAGCCGGTGAAACTGATCGTGCTCGACCGCGACGGCGTCATTAACGAAGACTCCGATGCGTACGTCAAAACTCTGGACGAATGGATCCCCATTCCGGGTTCACTGGAAGCCATAGCACGATTATGCAAAGCCGGCTGGACGGTGGCGGTCGCCACCAACCAGTCCGGCCTGGCTCGCGGCATGTTCGACGCCTCCACACTCAGCGACATGCATTTCAAAATGCAGCAGCTGGCAATGGAGCAGGGCGGACACATTGACCTGATCGTGCATTGCCCCCATGGCCCGGATGACGGCTGCGATTGTCGTAAGCCGTTACCTGGGTTATTCCAGACAATCGCCGAGCATTTTCATTTGGAAGATCTCAAGGGTGTGCCGGTCGTTGGTGACAGCCATCGGGACCTTCATGCAGGAATGTGCCTCGGGGGCGTGCCTTATCTCGTGCGCACCGGTAAAGGCATCAAAACGTTGGAAGGATCACTGCCACCGGGAACGCAGGTGTTCGATGATCTTGCGGCAGTGGCCGATCATTTACTGAGAACCAAACGATGAGCGTTTTGCTGCCTGTACGCATCGCGCTGTTCTACTTCTTATTGGCGTTCACCGCCTTCGCCTGGTGTCTGGTCAGCCTGGTCTTCGCGCCGTTCATGTCGTTCCGTACGCGCTACCGATTCGTGGTGCAGACTTGGTGTCGCAGCGCCGTCTGGTTGGCTAAGACCGTTATTGGCTTACGTTACGAAGTGAGCGGTCAGGAAAACATTCCAGACAGGCCCTGCGTGATCCTCTCCAAGCACCAGAGTACCTGGGAAACCTTCTTTCTCTCGGCGTATTTCGAACCGCTGAGCCAGGTACTCAAACGTGAACTGCTCTATGTGCCGTTCTTCGGCTGGGCGATCATGCTGCTCAAACCCATCGCCATCGACCGCGACAACCCCAAGGCGGCGTTGCGCCAGGTCGCCAAGCAGGGCCAGGAGCGGCTGGAGCAGGGCGCCTGGGTGCTGATATTCCCTGAGGGCACTCGCGTTCCGGTTGGCCAGGCGGCCAAGTTCTCTCGCAGCGGAGCGGCGTTGGCGGTCAACGCCAAGCTGCCAGTGCTGCCGATCGCACATAATGCCGGGACCTTCTGGCCGAAGTCGGGCTGGGGCAAGCGGCCTGGGACCATTCGGGTGGTCATCGGTCCGGCGATGCAGGCCGAAAGCGAAGGACCGCGCGCGGTCGCCCAGCTCAATCAGCGCGCCGAGGACTGGGTCAACCAACAGGTCATGGAACTTGAAAGCAGCGCCTGAGCCAGGACGGGAAGCAAAAAAAGGGGAAGCAGACGGACGTCTGCTTCCCCTTTTTCCTTAGCGCTGTGCTCAGTCGTCGACGGAGCTGCGGATCAGGTGGTCGAAGGCACTCAGCGAGGCCTTGGCGCCTTCGCCGACGGCGATGACGATCTGCTTGTACGGCACGGTGGTGACGTCGCCGGCGGCAAAGATGCCCGGCAAGGAGGTCTCGCCACGCGCATCGACGATGATCTCGCCACGTGAAGTCAGCTCCACGGTGCCTTTCAGCCAGTCGGAGTTGGGCAACAGGCCGATCTGTACGAAGATGCCTTCCAGCTCCAGCTCATGAAACTCGCTGGAGTTGCGGTCCTTGTAGATCAACCCGTTGACCTTCTGGCCGTCGCCGGTGACTTCGCTGGTCAGCGCGCTGGTGATCACGCTGACGTTCGGCAGGCTGTAGAGCTTCTTCTGCAGCACGGCATCGGCGCGCAGTTGGCTGTCGAACTCGAGCAGGGTCACCTGAGCGACGATGCCGGCCAGGTCGATGGCCGCTTCGACACCCGAGTTGCCGCCACCGATTACCGCCACGCGCTTGCCCTTGAACAGCGGGCCGTCGCAGTGCGGACAGTAGGCGACACCGCGCCCACGATATTCCTGTTCACCGGGCACGTTCATCTCGCGCCACCGCGCACCGGTGGCCAGGATCAGGGTCTTGGCCTTCAGCGAGCCGCCATTCTCCAGTTTGATCTCATGCAGGCCGCCTTGGTTCGAGGCCGGGATCAGCTGGGCTGCGCGCTGCAGGTTCATGATGTCGACGTCGTATTCGCGCACATGGTTTTCCAGCGCACGGGCCAGTTTCGGGCCTTCGGTCTCGTTCACCGAGATGAAGTTCTCGATGGCCATGGTATCGAGCACCTGACCACCGAAACGCTCGGCGGCGACACCGGTACGGATGCCCTTGCGCGCGGCATAGATGGCCGCTGCGGCGCCGGCTGGTCCACCACCAACGATGAGTACGTCGAACGGTTCCTTGGCGCTGAGCTTCTCGGCATCACGCGCCGAAGCGCCGGTGTCGAGCTTGGCGAGGATTTCTTCCTCACCCATGCGCCCCTGGCCGAACAGCTCACCGTTGAGGTAGATGCTCGGCACGGACATGACCTGGCGCACCGTGACCTCTTCTTGGAACAGTGCACCATCAATGGCGACATGGTGGATGTTGGGGTTGAGCACCGCCATCAGGTTCAGCGCCTGGACCACGTCCGGGCAGTTCTGGCAGGACAGCGAGAAGTAGGTTTCGAAACGGTACTCGCCGTCGAGGTTCTTGATCTGTTCGATGATCGCCGGCGCAGTCTTCGACGGATGACCGCCGACTTGCAGCAGGGCGAGGACCAAGGAGGTGAATTCATGTCCCATCGGGATGCCAGCGAAGCGCAGGCTGGTATTGCCGCCGATACGGTTGAGCGCGAACGAGGGGCGACGCACGTCATCGCCGTCAGTACGCAGGGTGATCTTGTCGCTCAGGCTGGTGATCTCTTCCAGCAGCTCGAGCATTTCCTGTGACTTCTCGCCGTCACCGAGGGACGCGACGATCTCGAACGGCTGGGTGACCTTTTCCAGATAGGTTTTCAGTTGCGATTTCAGGTTGCTGTCGAGCATGTGAAATTTCCCCGTAGCGAAAGGCCTCTGTCAGGGCAGAGAACCAGAAGGTTGAATACTTTTGATGAGAGGAGCATACGAGGCCACAAAGAATTCTGAAAATTGATTAATCCAAGAGCGATGATCGAGTAAGTCTATCGTGTTCCACGTGGAACAAAAAAACCCGGCTTGCGCCGGGTTTAGTGATTCTTATTGATCCAGCGATCAGAAATCCAAATTGGATACCGCTAAAGCATTGGATTCGATGAAATCGCGCCGTGGCTCTACAGCGTCGCCCATCAAAGTATTGAAGATCTGATCCGCTGCAATGGCGTCTTCGATGGTGACCTTGAGCATCCGGCGAACCGCCGGATCCATAGTGGTTTCCCATAGCTGATCCGGATTCATTTCACCCAATCCCTTGTATCGCTGGACACTATGGCGGCGAGTTCCTTCGGTCATCAACCAATCAAGCGCCTGCTTGAAAGTCGTGACCGGCTTCTTGCGCTCACCACGCTGAACGTAGGCACCTTCCTCAAGCAGGCTATTCAGCTTCTCACCCAAAACGGTAACCGTCTTGTAGTCGTTACTGCCAAAGAAGTCGCGATTGAAAGTGATGTAGCTGGCCAGCCCGTGGGAAATAATCTCCACCTCTGGCAACCAAAGATTTCGCTCTTTATCTTCACGCAGGCTTGCCTTGTAGGCCAATCCGGAACGCTCGACACCTTTCAGCAAAGCCGCGTAGGGCTCCAGCCAGGCCTGCATCGCTGCGTGATCACCGAGCTGCTCGACGCTCACCCGCGGTAGATAGATGAAGTGTTCGGTCAGCTCTTGCGGATAAAGGCGGGAGAGCCGCTGCAGCGTTTTCATCACAGTGCGATAGTCGTTGACCAGCCGCTCCAGCGCTTCGCCCGAAAGGCCTGGCGCGTGCTCGTTGACGTGGAGGCTGGCGTCCTCGAGCGCAGACTGGGTGAGATATTCATCCATCGCCTCGTCGTCTTTAATGTACTGCTCTTGCTTGCCGCGTTTGACCTTGTAGAGCGGAGGCTGAGCGATATACACATAACCACGCTCAATCAACTCGGGGAGCTGGCGGAAGAAGAACGTCAGCAGCAGCGTGCGGATGTGCGAACCGTCAACGTCGGCATCGGTCATGATGATGATGTTGTGATAACGCAACTTGTCGATGTTGTACTCTTCACGGCCGATGCCGCAGCCAAGCGCCGTTATCAGCGTGCCAACTTCCTGCGAAGAGATCATCTTGTCGAAGCGGGCCTTCTCAACGTTGAGAATCTTGCCTTTGAGCGGCAGGATGGCCTGAGTCCTGCGGTTGCGGCCCTGCTTGGCAGAACCGCCCGCGGAATCACCCTCCACTATGTAGAGTTCGGAAAGGGCAGGGTCCTTTTCCTGGCAATCAGCGAGTTTGCCGGGCAGACCGGCAATGTCCAAGGCGCCCTTACGCCGGGTCATTTCACGGGCCTTGCGGGCAGCTTCGCGTGCACGAGCGGCATCGATCATCTTGCCAACGACCGCCTTGGCCTCATTGGGATGCTCCAGCAGGAAGTCAGCGAAATGCTTACCCATTTCCTGTTCGACCGCCGTCTTGACCTCGGAAGACACGAGCTTGTCTTTGGTCTGAGAACTAAACTTGGGATCCGGCACTTTTACCGAGATGATGGCTGTCAAGCCTTCACGGGCATCATCACCGGTAGTCGCGACCTTGTGCTTCTTCGCCAGGCCTTCTTGCTCGATATAATTGTTCAGGTTACGCGTCAGCGCCGAACGGAAGCCCGCCAGATGAGTGCCGCCGTCACGCTGCGGAATGTTATTGGTGAAGCACAACAAATTTTCATTGAAGCTGTCGTTCCATTGCAGCGCCACTTCGACACCAACACCATCATCGCGTTGAACATTGAAGTGGAATACTTCGTTAACGGGCGTCTTGTTGGTATTGAGGTAGGTCACGAACGCGCTCAGACCGCCCTCGTACTTGAACAGCTCCTCCTTGGCATTTCGCTCATCGCGAAGCACGATTCCCACGCCCGAATTAAGGAACGACAGTTCTCGCAAGCGCTTGGCCAGAATGTCCCAGCTGAAATGAATGTTCTGGAAGGTTTCGGCCGACGGTTTGAAATGAATTTCGGTGCCTGAACCGTCAGTTTCGCCGACTGCGGCCAATGGTGCTTGTGGTACGCCATGACGGTAGGTCTGCTCCCAGACCTTACCCTCACGGCGGATCGTCAGTACAAGCTCTTCTGACAGAGCATTCACTACCGAGACGCCCACTCCATGAAGGCCACCAGAAACCTTATAGGAATTGTCGTCGAACTTACCGCCGGCGTGTAGCACGGTCATAATGACTTCGGCTGCGGATACACCTTCTTCGTGAGTATCGACCGGGATCCCGCGGCCGTTGTCACGGACACTGATGGATTCATCTACGTGAATGGTGATGCAGATATCGCTGCAATGACCAGCCAGCGCTTCGTCGATCGAATTGTCGACGACTTCGAAGACCATGTGGTGCAGACCGGTGCCGTCGTCCGTGTCTCCGATGTACATGCCGGGACGTTTACGAACTGCATCGAGGCCTTTGAGGACCTTGATGCTGGACGAATCGTACGTGTGATTTTCACTCATGCCTTCACTCCCGAGGGGCCGTGGACTTGGGTTATCTCACCATGTTCCACGTGAAACATTGAGACTGGCGTATCTTCACGCCAGCCTTCTCGCAATACGTTCGAATCGACACAGGTGATAAATACCTGACAATTCAGTTGTTCCAACAACCGGCACAACGAAAGCCGGTGGTAATCGTCCAGTTCGGACGGCAAATCATCGACCAGGTAAATGCACTGACCCCGCTTGGCCTCGCTTACCAAATGCCCTTGAGCGATTCGCAGTGCACAGACGACAAGCTTCTGCTGGCCACGCGACAGTGTCTCGGCCGCATTATGATTAGCAATCCGTAAGCGAAGATCAGCCCGCTGCGGTCCTGCTTGGGTATGCCCCATAAGTCTGTCGCGCTCGATCGAAGCTGCCAGCACCTCAGCAAGGGACCGCTCTTTATCCCAGCCGCGGTAATAGCTCAATTGAAAGCCTTCCAGCTCCAGAAGGGAGGCCAAGATGCGTTCGAACACGGGTTTGAGAGCCTGGATATAGGCACGCCGATAACTATCGATTTCATCGCTTGCCGCACTCAGCTCGCGGCTCCAAGCAGCCTGCGAAGCGGCGTCCAGTGTACCATGCCGTAACCATGAGTTTCGTTGCCTCAGCGCTTGCTGAAGGCGCTGCCAGGCTTGAAGAAAACGGGGTTCCACGTGGAACACGCCCCAATCTAAAAATTGACGACGAAGCTTTGGTGCACCTTCCAGTAAACGAAAGCTATCAGGATTGATCAGTTGCAATGGCAGGGTTTCAGCAAGCTCCGCAGCGCTCCGGACGCTCTGACCATTGATGCGTATACGGATTTCTCCACCGCGATCTCTCGCAATACCCAACGCGCTGGATTGTTCTACACCCAGCTCAACCTGGCCGAAGACGGTGCAACTCGTCTGCTCATGGCTAATAACGGGATTCAGGCGCGTGCTGCGGAAAGAACGGGCCATGCCAAGGAGATGGATGGCCTCAAGAAAACTGGTTTTCCCACTGCCGTTGTCGCCGTGGAGGATGTTGATCCGAGGGGAGGGAGTTAGCGTCACCGGCTGCAAATTGCGAACGCCGGTGACGGAGATACGGCTAAGCGACATCTAGTTGTGGTTACAGGCGCATCGGCATAACGACATAAGCCGAATCATCGTTATCGAACTCCTGAACCAGGGCGCTGCTGTTCGCATCGGAGAGGATCAGCCGGACCTGGTCGGTAGTCATGACGCCCAGTACATCGAGCAGATAGCTGACGTTGAAACCGATCTCCAGCGAGCCGCCCGAGTAATCGACGGCGACTTCTTCTTCGGCTTCTTCCTGCTCAGGGTTGTTGGCCTGGATCTTCAACAGACCGCTTTCCAACTGCAGACGAATGCCTCTGTACTTCTCATTGGACAAAATCGCTGTACGGCTGAATGCTTCGCGTAGCGTCTGACGCTCACCCACAACGAGCTTGTCACCACCGCGCGGCAGGACGCGCTCATAGTCAGGAAACTTCCCATCTACCAGCTTGGAAGTGAACGTGAACTCGCCAGTGGTTGCCCGGATGTGGTGCTGACCGAGAACGATACTGACATCACCGTCCTGATCGGTGAGCAGGCGCGCCAGTTCGAGAATACCTTTACGTGGCACAATGACCTGATGGCGATCAGGCTGTTCGATGCCGGCCTGCATGGAGCACATCGCCAAACGATGGCCGTCAGTCGCGACGGCGCGCAGCATTCCGCTGGATACCTCGATCAGCATCCCATTCAAGTAATAGCGTACATCCTGCTGCGCCATGGCAAAGCTGCTGCGTTCGATCATGCGGCGCATCTTTCCCTGATTGACACTGAAATTCAGCGAACCCGGGCCTTCCTCAACGGTGGGAAAATCGTTTGCCGGCAAGGTCGACAGGGAAAAGCGACTGCGCCCCGATTTAATTACCACCTTTTGATCGTCCAGACGGATATCTATCAGCGCGTCAGGCTGCAGGCTCTTGCAGATGTCCATCAGCTTTCGTGCCGGCACGGTAATCTCGCCCGGCTCGAATGCATCCTCCAAAGCGACACGGCCAACCAATTCGACTTCGAGATCGGTTCCGGTAAGGGACAACTGGTGATCCTGAACCACCAGTAGAACGTTGGACAACACCGGCAAGGTCTGGCGCCGCTCAACGACGCCGGCCACTAACTGCAGGGGTTTCAACAGGGCTTCGCGCTGGATAGTGAAATGCATGGTCTGGTCCCTTGCCTATTAATTGGCCGCAGTCTGTTAAGTTGTCAAAGTACGCAGCAGATTTTTGTAATCTTCGCGAATATCAGCATCTAATTCCCGAAGTTCAGCAATTTTACGACAAGCATGCAGCACCGTCGTGTGATCACGCCCACCAAACGCGTCGCCGATTTCGGGCAGGCTGTGATTGGTGAGTTCCTTGGACAACGCCATCGCAACCTGGCGTGGTCTCGCTACGGAACGCGAGCGTCGTTTCGACAGCAGATCGGATATCTTGATTTTGTAGTATTCCGCGACCGTGCGCTGAATATTATCAACGCTGACCAGCTTGTCCTGCAGGGCAAGCAAGTCTTTCAGCGACTCGCGAATAAGCTCGATGGTGATGTCACGCCCCATGAAATGCGCATGGGCGATCACTCGCTTCAATGCCCCTTCCAGTTCGCGGACATTCGAACGGATCCGTTGCGCAATGAAGAAGGCTGCGTCATGAGGTAGATCGACATTGGCTTGATCGGCCTTCTTCATCAGGATCGCCACCCGCGTCTCGAGCTCCGGTGGCTCTACAGCCACGGTCAGGCCCCAGCCGAAGCGGGACTTGAGTCTTTCCTCGAGCCCGTCGATCTCCTTCGGATAGCGGTCGCTGGTCAGGATCACCTGCTGGCCACCTTCGAGCAAGGCGTTGAAGGTATGGAAGAACTCTTCCTGCGACCGTTCTTTCTTGGCGAAGAACTGGATGTCATCGATCAGCAACGCATCCACGGACCGATAAAAGCGCTTGAATTCATTAATGGCGTTGAGCTGCAGCGCCTTGACCATATCGGCAACGAAGCGCTCGGAATGTAGATAGACCACTTTGGCGTTGGGGTTCTTCTTCAGCAGGTGGTTACCTACCGCGTGCATCAGGTGGGTTTTACCGAGGCCCACGCCACCATAGAGAAACAACGGGTTATAGCCGTGCTTCGGATTGTCCGCGACCTGCCACGCCGCGGCACGGGCCAGCTGGTTGGACTTGCCCTCGACGAAATTCTCGAACGTGAAGGTGCGATTGAGATAGCTGGTGTGCTTGAGGCCGCCTTCGACCTGGACGTTGCGTTCGATGCGCGTCGGAGCGGGTGCCGCTACGGCTTCGGCCGCAACCGGGACCGCGGCGTCCGAAAGCGCTGCCTGCGCCGGCGGCGCGGCCGCGGCGGGCGCGCCTACCGGCTGTTGGGTACGCGGAGCGGATGCGGGCGCCAGCGCCGCGGAGGCCGTACGCCTGCTACCGATCAATAAAGATAAAGAAGGGGCCAAGCCCGTGGCGCGCTCGGACAACAACTCAAGCAGCCGAGACAGATATTTCTCGTTGACCCAATCGAGAACGAAGCGGTTCGGCGCATAGACGCGCAGCTCATCGCCTTCGGCTTCAACCTGAAGCGGACGAATCCATGTGTTGAATTGCTGGGCCGGCAGCTCATCTCTCAAAAGGTCAATGCATTGCTGCCAAAGTTCCACCGACACGGAATCTCCTAGACGCTGTCGAGCTTTTAAACGGCTGCCATTGTAGCCCCCGGTCGTGCAGTTATCCACAGTCCGTACGCCATATGAACGCAAAGAATGATTTCGTAGTATCACGCACTTGCGTCATGAAGCCTGTTGATAACCAAGCCTGAACCCTCAGGAAAAGCCTGTGTGCAAGATGCCAGCAACCCCATCTGTTGATAAAAAGCAATTTCATCCACAGGAAACCCAATAGGTTCCCACCGGAGCCACACCGCTTCCACAGAGCCTTTCAAACCTCTGAAAAGCCCGTCGTGTCTGCTTCAAAAGCCCTTATCCACAGATTCACCGCTCACCTTCTATAAGCATTGCATTAAGAAGAACTTTAACTTCTTTTCTTTCTTATTTAATTCTCTCTCTATCTTGCTGGTTGGAAATTGACCTCACCGCGCAGCTTCTCTACAATCGCCGGTCTCTTAAAAGGGGGCCATTCCGGCCCGCAATGGATCACCAGGTAACGCATCATGAAACGCACTTTCCAACCCAGCACCCTCAAGCGCGCTCGCACTCACGGTTTCCGTGCTCGTATGGCCACCAAGAACGGTCGCGCCGTCCTGTCGCGTCGTCGTGCCAAAGGTCGTAAGCGCCTGGCAGTCTGAACACGTCGGAACAGGTAGTGAGTCGAGACTTCGCTCGGGAAAAGCGATTGCTGACCCCGCGTCAATTCAAGGCAGTCTTCGACTCCCCTTCCGGCAAGTTACCGGGCAGGAATGTCCTGCTCCTGGTGCGCGAAAATGGATTGCCACATCCCCGTATCGGGCTGGTGATCGGCAAGAAAAGCGTCAAGCTCGCGGTGGAGCGCAATCGCATCAAGCGGCAACTGCGCGAAACCTTTCGTCTCCACCAGACGGAACTAACGGGGTGGGACATCGTGGTTATCTCGCGCAAGGGATTGGCTGATCTGGATAATCCCGAACTGGCACGGCAATTCGCCAAGCTCTGGAGGCGGTTGTCTCGCACCCCTTCCCAGAACGTCGACAATCCGGAACAGGGCAAGCCCGCCCATGCGTAACCTGGCTTTGATTCCGATCCGGGTCTACCGGTATGCCATCAGTCCCATGATGGCGAGCCATTGTCGCTTCTACCCCAGTTGCTCTTGCTACGCACAAGAGGCCATCGAAAGTCATGGCCTGCTGCGCGGTGGCTGGCTGAGCCTGCGCAGGCTTGGCCGTTGCCATCCATGGAATCCGGGCGGCTATGATCCCGTGCCTTCCAACCACACCTCCAATTCATCTTCGATGACCGAGTAACCATGGATATCAAACGCTCGATTCTGCTTGTCGCACTGGCAGTCGTTGCCTACCTGATGGTCCTTCAGTGGAATCAGGACTACGGCCAGGCCGCCTTGCCTGCCGAGACAAGCCAGGAACAACCTTCGCTAGCTCAGCTACCGGACACACCGCCAGCCACCCGCGCTGAAGACGCCCAGCAGGACATTCCTTCCGTTGGCGGCGAGCAATCGGCCAGCACGTTGCCTGAAACCCAGGCCAGCAGCACCCAGCTGATCCGCGTACGTACCGATGTCCTCGATGTCGCGATCGATCCGCGTGGTGGCGACATCGTCGACCTACGCTTACCGGAATTTCCCCGTCGCCAGGATCGGCCGGACGTTCCGTTCCAGTTATTCGAGCGTAGCGCGGAGCGGACCTATGAAGCCCAGAGCGGCTTGATCGGTGACGGGCCGGACAAGGCCAGCGGACGTCCGCTGTACAGCAGCGAGCAACAGCAGTACCAACTGGGCGAAGGTCAGGATCAACTGGTCGTCGATCTGAAGTACAGCGAAGACGGCGTCGATTACACCAAGCGCTTCACCTTCGATCGCGGCGACTATGACCTGCGCGTCAGCTATCTGATCGACAACCAGAGTGAAAAGGCCTGGACGGGCCACATGTTCGGTCAGCTCAAGCGTGACGACAGCGGCGATCCGTCTTCCAGCACGGCGACCGGCACGGCAACTTATCTGGGGGCCGCGCTCTGGACCAAGGATGAGCCCTACACCAAGGTCTCCATGAGCGACATGGACGACAAGAACCTGAAAAAGACCGTCGAAGGCGGCTGGATCGCCTGGTTGCAGCATTACTTCGTGACGGCTTGGATCCCGGCGCCCGATCAAACCAACCAGGTGCAGACCCGCAAGGACAGCCGCGGCAACTACATCATCGGCTTCACCGGTCCGGCGATCTCCGTCGCCCCGGGTAGCCAGGGTGAAACGTCCGCTACGCTGTACGCCGGCCCCAAGAGCCAGGACAAGCTTGAGGAACTCTCGCCGGGCCTGCGCCTGACCGTTGACTACGGCATCCTCTGGTTCATCGCCCAGCCAATCTTCTGGCTGTTGGAAAACATCCACGCGCTGCTCGGCAACTGGGGTTGGTCGATCATCGTGCTGACGATCGTGATCAAGCTCGCGTTCTTCCCGCTCTCGGCGGCCAGCTATAAATCGATGGCCCGCATGCGTGCGGTATCGCCGAAAATGCAGGCGCTGAAGGAGCAGTTTGGCGATGACCGCCAGAAGATGTCCCAAGCGATGATGGAGCTGTACAAGAAGGAGAAGATCAATCCTCTTGGGGGTTGCTTGCCGATTCTGGTGCAGATGCCGGTGTTCCTTGCGCTCTACTGGGTGCTGCTGGAAAGCGTCGAGATGCGTCAGGCGCCGTGGATGTTCTGGATCACCGATCTATCCATCAAGGATCCGTTTTTCATCCTGCCGATCATCATGGGCTTGACCATGTTTATTCAGCAGCAGCTGAACCCCACGCCACCGGACCCAATGCAAGCCAAGGTGATGAAGCTCTTGCCTGTAATCTTCACCTTCTTCTTCCTCTGGTTCCCAGCTGGCCTGGTGCTGTACTGGGTGGTCAACAACGTCCTGTCGATCGCACAGCAGTGGTACATTACGCGCAAGATCATCGGGCAGACCGCAGCCGCAACCTGAGATTTTCGTTGACGTGAACAGAACGCCCCTTGATTGGGGCGTTTTGCTTTTTTCGATCTGCCTGGGAGAGAAGACACATGAGCCAAGATCGCGAAACCATCGCCGCAGTCGCTACCGCTCAGGGAAGAGGCGGCATCGGCGTGGTGCGCGTCTCAGGATCACGAGCCAAAGCTGTCGCCATCACCCTCAGCGGACGAGAACCGGTCCCGCGGCATGCGCACTATGGCCCCTTCCACGCCGATGACGGCGAGGTCATCGACGAAGGGGTGATGCTGTATTTCCCAGGCCCCCATTCGTTCACCGGCGAAGACGTGCTGGAACTGCAAGGCCATGGCGGTCCCGTGGTGATGGACATGCTGCTACAGCGGTGCGTGGAACTTGGCGTTCGCCTTGCCCGCCCCGGTGAATTCAGTGAACGGGCCTTCCTCAACGACAAGCTGGATCTGGCCCAGGCCGAGGCGATCGCCGACCTGATCGAGGCGAGTTCCGCTCAGGCGGCGCGCAACGCTGTCCGCTCGCTGCAAGGCGAGTTTTCCCGCCGGGTTCATCAACTGACGGAAAAGCTGATCCAGCTGCGCATCTACGTCGAGGCGGCAATCGATTTCCCTGAAGAGGAGATCGATTTTCTGGCCGACGGCCGAGTGCTGGCCTTGCTGCAAGCCGTCAGGCAGGAGCTGGCCGAGGTGATCCGCGAGGCGGGTCAGGGCGCGCTGCTGCGCGAAGGCATGAACGTGGTGATCGCCGGTCGCCCCAATGCCGGTAAATCCAGCTTGCTCAACGCCTTGGCGGGCCGTGAGGCGGCTATCGTCACCGACATCGCCGGCACCACGCGCGATGTGCTGCGCGAACATATTAATATCGACGGCATGCCCTTGCATGTCATCGATACCGCCGGCCTGCGCGATACCGACGACCAGGTCGAGCGCATCGGCGTGGAGCGGGCCATCAAAGCCATCGAGGATGCCGATCGCATACTGCTGGTGATGGATGCCAGTGCAGCTTCGGCAGGCCCTGACAGCTCCGATTGGCCCGATTTCCTGGCC
This sequence comes from Pseudomonas sp. YJ42, assembly GCF_047225135.1. Lineage (NCBI taxonomy): Bacteria > Pseudomonadati > Pseudomonadota > Gammaproteobacteria > Pseudomonadales > Pseudomonadaceae > Pseudomonas > Pseudomonas sp. YJ42. The sequence goes on from NZ_CP178378.1 coordinate 2,954,147, forward strand.
ATCAGGCCCGATCGCGCGAAGACCACCCTCATTCGCAACAAGGCTGACCTGACGGGGGAGGGCGCCACCCTCTCGATCGATCCTGACGGCTATAGCACGCTGAGCCTTTCGGCACGGTCCGGCGAGGGCCTTGAGATGCTCCGCGAGCATCTCAAGCGCTGCATGGGGTACGACCAGACCGCAGAGAGCGGCTTCAGCGCCCGCCGCAGGCACCTGGACGCACTGCGGCAGACGGCAGCGCATCTGGACCATGGCCACGCGCAGCTCACCCTGGCCGGAGCCGGAGAGCTGCTGGCCGAGGACCTGCGCCAAGCCCAGCAAACCCTTGGCGAGATCACTGGTGCCTTCAGCTCAGATGACTTGCTGGGACGCATTTTTTCCAGCTTTTGCATCGGCAAATAGCACATCGCCTGAAGCCGCCATCGCCGTCCGATGACTGGGACGGGCGCTGAGGCGTTTCCCGCAGGGAAACTGGCGCTCGGCCGGTGCCCTTCAAAGACACCGGGCTGCGACGTCCCTGCCTCGATTCCGGCGAAACCGTTCGTTTTTTATTATCAACCGCCCCCCTTGAGCCCTGTGGAAAACCAGCCCTAAGGTCGGTCCATAACCCTCTGGATAAACCGGTGATGAGCTGGCCTGTGTATAAGTAGCTATTTAATACACAGGCTGTAAACCGGTACTGCACCGTCCGAGCCCAGCTTCAGCACAAGGTTTTGGTACGCTGAAGCCCTTATAAATAAAGGGTTGCAGCGATCTATCCACAGATAATCGGCACATATTTATAAACATAGAAATAAGCTTTAAATCATTTCTCTCTTTTTTATATATTGCTTGAGCTCCCGGCACACCTTGAGCAGTTGGTCATTTTTTGTGCAAAGGCCCTTCTTTCACAGCCCTCCAGCCCCTATACTTGCGCGTTTTCCCAGGCTCAACTGAACAGGCACGAGGTGCGTGGTGGATTTCCCTTCCCGTTTTGACGTCATCGTTATCGGCGGCGGCCATGCCGGTACCGAAGCTGCGTTGGCAGCCGCTCGAATCGGTGTAAAAACCCTGCTGCTCACCCATAACGTCGAAACACTGGGACAGATGAGCTGTAATCCAGCCATAGGCGGCATCGGTAAAAGCCATCTGGTCAAGGAAATCGATGCGCTAGGCGGTGTCATGGCAACGGCCACCGACCAAAGCGGCATTCAGTTCCGTGTGCTCAACAGCCGCAAAGGCCCAGCCGTACGCGCGACTCGTGCCCAAGCGGATCGCGTGCTGTACAAGGCTGCGGTCCGTGGGGTTCTGGAGAACCAGCCGAATCTGTGGATATTTCAACAGGCCGCCGACGATCTGATCGTTGAAGCCGACCAAGTCAAGGGTGTCGTGACACAGATGGGTCTGCGTTTCTTCGCCGACTCCGTGGTACTCACCACCGGTACCTTTCTTGGTGGACTTATCCACATCGGTCTGCAGAATTATTCCGGCGGTCGTGCTGGTGATCCGCCCTCGATCGCCCTGGCTCGTCGTCTTCGTGAGTTACCGCTTCGCGTTGGTCGCCTGAAGACAGGCACGCCGCCACGCATCGACGGACGCAGCGTCGATTTTTCGGTGATGACAGAGCAACCAGGCGATATACCCATCCCACCTATGTCGTTCCTGGGGCATGCCGCGCAGCATCCGAAGCAGGTCAGTTGCTGGATCACTCATACCAACACGCGAACCCACGAAATTATTGCCGCAAATCTCGACCGATCGCCGATGTATTCCGGCGTCATCGAAGGCGTCGGTCCACGTTACTGCCCGTCGATCGAGGACAAGATCCATCGTTTCGCAGACAAGGACAGCCATCAGGTCTTCATCGAACCAGAAGGCCTGACCACACACGAGCTTTACCCCAACGGTATCTCCACATCGTTGCCATTCGACGTGCAGCTGCAGGTCGTCCAGAGCATCCGCGGCATGGAGCAGGCGCACATCGTTCGCCCTGGCTATGCCATCGAGTACGACTACTTCGACCCGCGCGATCTCAAGTACAGCTTGGAAACCAAGGTGATCGGTGGCTTGTTCTTTGCCGGTCAGATCAACGGCACCACCGGTTACGAAGAGGCCGGCGCTCAGGGGCTGTTGGCCGGCGCTAACGCGGCTTTGCGCGCACAGGGCCAGGACAGCTGGTGCCCGCGCCGCGACGAGGCCTATCTGGGCGTACTTGTCGACGACCTGATCACCCTGGGAACCCAGGAGCCTTATCGCATGTTTACTTCGCGCGCCGAGTACCGGTTGATCCTGCGAGAAGACAATGCGGACCTACGGCTGACCGAAAAAGGCCGTGAATTGGGCTTGGTCGATGATGCTCGTTGGGCCGCTTTCGAGCGCAAACGCGAAAGCATCGAGCAGGAAGAGCAGCGACTGAAAAGTACCTGGGTGCGTCCGGCAACGCCGCAGGGCGATGCGATCGCCGAGCGTTTTGGAACGCCGCTGACCCATGAGTACAACTTGCTCAATCTGCTTGCACGACCCGAAATCGATTATCTCAGCCTGATCCAGCTTACCGGGGCGGGAGTCGAGGACCCGCAGGTTGCTGAGCAGGTCGAGATAAAGACAAAGTACGCCGGCTACATTGATCGTCAGCAGGAAGAAATCGCCCGCCTTCGCGCCAGCGAGAGTGTTGCGCTACCGGCGGATCTGGACTATTCGACCATCTCTGGCCTGTCCAAGGAGATCCAGCACAAGCTCACCCTTGCTCGACCGGAAACGCTCGGCCAGGCGTCGCGAATTCCCGGTGTAACCCCAGCAGCAGTGTCGCTTCTGATGATCCATCTGAAAAAACGCAGCGCCGGAAGCAAGCTGGAGCAAAGCGCTTGATGGACGACGAATACGCACGCTATGCCGAAGAACTCCAGCGTGGCGCCGAATTACTCGGCGTAGAGCTTAGCGACTCGCAGCAAGCGCAGCTGCTTGCCTATCTGGCGTTGCTGAACAAGTGGAATAAGGCCTACAACCTGACCGCCGTGCGCGATCCGGCTGAAATGGTCTCGCGTCATCTGCTCGATAGCCTTAGCGTCGCTCCATATGTAGAGCAAGATGGCGCTCGCTGGCTGGACGTGGGCAGTGGCGGTGGGATGCCTGGCATTCCGCTAGCCATTTTGTTTCCCGAGCGCAGCTTTACGCTACTCGACTCGAACGGCAAGAAGACCCGTTTTCTTACGCAGGTCAAACTGGAGCTGAAACTCGCCAAGCTCGAAGTTGTCCACAGCCGCGTCGAGCAGTTCCGACCCGAACGGCCTTTTGCCGGCATCACGTCTCGGGCATTCAGCTCGCTGAGCGACTTCGCCGACTGGACGCGCCATCTGGGAAATCTCGAAACTCGCTGGCTCGCCATGAAAGGAGTCCAACCCGATGACGAGCTACAGGCGCTACCGGCGGATTTCCAACTAGAGCGCTGCCTCGTTCTCAAGGTTCCCGGTTGCCAAGGGCAACGCCATCTGCTGATACTGCGCCGCACTTCATGACTCCGGACAGACGCTGACCATGGCTAAAGTATTTGCCATCGCCAACCAGAAGGGCGGTGTCGCCAAGACAACCACCTGTATCAACCTCGCCGCCTCGCTTGTAGCGACTCGTCGTCGTGTTCTGCTCATTGATCTTGATCCACAGGGCAACGCCACAACGGGCAGCGGTGTGGATAAGTTAAGCTTGGAGTATTCGATCTACGACGTGCTCATCGGCGAGTGCAGCCTGGTCGATGCCATGCAGTTTTCCGAGCATGGTGGCTACCAGCTGCTGCCGGCCAACCGTGATCTGACTGCCGCCGAGGTCGCGCTCCTCAAATTGCCAACCAAAGAACATCGCCTGCGCGAGGCGCTTGCACCGGTACGCGAGAACTACGATTACATTTTGATCGATTGCCCGCCCTCGCTGTCGATGCTCACGATCAACGCGCTAACGGCCGCAGACGGCGTGATCATTCCAATGCAGTGCGAATACTATGCACTGGAGGGGCTGACCGATCTGGTCAATTCGATTCAGCGCATCGGTCAGGCGTTGAATCCGTCGCTGCAGATCGAAGGTCTGTTGCGCACCATGTACGATCCGCGCAGCAGCCTCACCAACGATGTCACCGAGCAGCTCAAGACGCATTTCGGTGAGAAACTCTACGACACGGTCATTCCTCGCAATGTACGGCTGGCCGAAGCCCCCAGCCATGGCATGCCGGCGCTGGTCTATGACAAGCAATCCAAGGGCGCCTTGGCCTATCTGGCACTGGCCGGCGAGCTGTCACGCCGTCAGCGGCGGGCCGCTCGCAGCGCAACTGCATAAGGAAATTTTCATGGCGACCAAAAAACGAGGCCTAGGACGCGGACTGGATGCCCTGCTCGGAGGCGCCAATGTGACGGCGATGCAGGAAGGCGCCGTTCAGGTCGATGAGCGGGAATTACAACAATTGCCGCTCGACATCATTCAGCGAGGCAAATATCAGCCTCGCCGCGATATCGATCCGGTGACCCTCGATGAGCTGGCACACTCCATTCGCAGTCAGGGCGTAATGCAACCGATTGTCGTTCGTTCGATCGGCTCTGGCCGCTACGAAATCATTGCTGGCGAACGTCGCTGGCGTGCCAGCCAGCAGGCCGGCCTCGAGAAGATCCCGGCACTGGTGCGCGACGTTTCCGATGAAGCGGCGATTGCCATGGCGCTGATCGAGAATATCCAGCGTGAGGACCTTAACCCGATCGAGGAAGCCGTAGCCCTGCAGCGGCTGCAGCAGGAATTCCAGTTGACTCAGCAGCAGGTGGCTGACGCGGTGGGCAAGTCGCGCGTGACCATCAGCAACCTGCTGCGTCTGATCGCGCTGCCGGAGGAGATCAAGACGCTCCTGTCGCATGGCGATCTGGAAATGGGCCATGCCCGAGCGCTGCTCGGGTTGCCGGCGGAGCAGCAGGTCGACGGGGCGCGTCATGTTGTCGCACGTGGTTTGACTGTCCGCCAGACCGAGGCGCTGGTGCGGCAATGGCTGAACAGCTCCGAGGGTTCGAAAGCCGAGACGAGGAATGATCCTGACATTGTCCGTCTGGAACAGCGTCTGGCTGAGCGTCTGGGTTCTCCAGTGCAAATCAAGCATGGTGAAAAGGGCAAAGGACAGTTGGTGATTCGCTACAACTCTCTGGATGAATTGCAAGGTGTGTTAGCACACATACGCTGAAACAATTACGGGCGTATAAGGTTGTAGTACTGCCTGGTAGTCACTACCAAACGGTTGTACCTGACCCTAACGCCACATATAATCTGCGCGCATTTTCAAAGACATAAGGCATGGTGATTGACTGACATGCCGGCGAAAGCCAAGGGACAATAATTGGTCGGCTACGAGCAGAAACGCCTACCCTTCCATCGGTTAGCGGTTTTTCCGGTTCTGATGGCGCAGTTGTCGTTATTGCTCATCTCAGCGGTCGTGCTGTGGCTGTGGGTCGACAATGTTGCGGGTTACTCTGGATTGCTTGGTGGTCTGATCGCCTTGCTTCCGAATATTTATTTCGCTCACAAGGCTTTTCGCTTTAGTGGCGCTCGGGCTGCTCAAGCTATCGTCAGGTCATTTTATGCTGGCGAAGCAGGGAAACTGATCTTCACGTCAGTGCTGTTCGCGCTGGCCTTCACAGGGGTGAAACCGCTGAACCCACTTTCGTTGTTCGGTGTGTTCATACTGACTCAAGGAGTCGGCTGGTTTGCTCCTCTGCTGATTAAGAAAAGAATTTCAAATTGATTCATTGAGGCAATCATGGCAGCAGAGAACGCTTCGGGTTACATACAGCACCACCTGTCTAATCTGACCTACGGGCGGTTGCCGACTGGGGAATGGGGGTTCGCCCATTCCGCGGAGCAAGCCAAGGAAATGGGTTTCTGGGCATTTCATGTGGATACTCTGGGAGTTTCCGTGGTGCTCGGCCTGGTTTTTATCCTGCTGTTCTGGGCTGTTGCTAGAAAGGCTACATCCGGCCAGCCCGGTGGCGCGCAGAACTTCGTCGAGTTGATGGTCGAGTTCGTCGATAACAGCGTCAAGGACACTTTCCATGGCCGCAACGCCCTTATCGCTCCGTTGGCTCTGACCATTTTTGTCTGGGTGTTCCTGATGAACTTCATGGACCTCATTCCGGTAGATTGGCTGCCTATGCTGGCTGCCAACATCGTCGGCAATGAGCACCTGTTCTTCCGTGTGGTCCCCACCACCGACCCGAACGCGACGCTCGGTCTGGCACTCTCGGTGTTCGCTCTGCTGCTCTTTTACAGCGTCAAGGTAAAGGGTCTGGGCGGTTTCTTCGGGGAGCTCACACTGCATCCGTTCAGCAGCAAGAACATGGCCGTGCAGGTCCTGCTCATCCCAATCAACTTCCTTCTCGAATTCGTTACCCTGATCGCCAAGCCTGTTTCGCTGGCGCTGCGTCTGTTCGGCAACCTCTATGCTGGCGAACTGATCTTCATCCTCATTGCCATCATGTTCGCTAACGGCGTGATCCTGGGTGGGCTGGGTATTGTTCTGCAGTGGGCGTGGGCTGTGTTCCACATCCTGATCATCGTGCTGCAGGCTTTCATCTTCATGATGCTGACGATCGTCTATCTATCGATGGCTCATGAAGAAAACGATCACTGATTCGATTCGCTTTACCTAAACCCTTAACCAATACGACATAAAGTCGGAGGAAAAATGGAAACTGTAGTTGGACTGACTGCTATCGCTGTAGCTCTGCTGATCGGCCTGGGTGCCTTGGGCACTGCAATCGGCTTCGGCCTGCTCGGCGGCAAATTCCTGGAAGGCGCAGCGCGTCAGCCGGAAATGGTGCCGATGCTGCAGGTGAAAATGTTCATCGTCGCCGGCCTGCTCGATGCGGTGACCATGATCGGTGTAGGTATTGCGCTGTTCTTCACTTTCGCGAACCCCTTCGTTGGTCAATTGGCAGGCTGATCCATTCGGTTTATCGAATGGATGGTTTGACGGACAACGAACGAGCGAGGTGTTGGCGTGAACATTAATGCAACCCTGATTGGCCAGTCCGTTGCGTTCTTCATTTTTGTGCTGTTCTGCATGAAGTTCGTATGGCCTCCGGTCATAACAGCTCTGCGGGAACGCCAGAAGAAGATCGCTGACGGTCTGGAAGCTGCCAGTCGCGGTGCTCGTGATCTGGAGTTGGCTCAGGATAAAGCGAGCCAGCAACTGCGCGAAGCCAAGACGCAAGCGGCTGAAATCATCGAGCAAGCCAAGAAGCGCGCTAACCAGATCGTCGACGAAGCTCGCGATCAGGCCCGTGTCGAGGGTGAGCGGCTCAAGGTCCAGGCTCAGGCCGAGATTGAGCAGGAATTGAACGCGGTCAAGGATGCCTTGCGCGCCCAGTTGGGTAGCCTGGCGGTCAGTGGCGCCGAAAAGATCCTGGGCGCATCCATCGATCAGAACGCGCATGCGGAGCTGGTTTCCAAATTGGCAGCCGAAATTTAAGCGAGGGGCGCGATCATGGCAGAACTGACCACGCTGGCCCGACCTTACGCCAAGGCTGCCTTCGAGTACGCACAGGTCCATCAGCAACTGGCCGAATGGTCAGCCATGCTTGGTCTGGCTGCTGCGGTGTCGCAAGACGACACCATGCAGCGCGTGCTCAAGGCCCCGCGTATGACGAGAGACGACAAGGCCACCACCTTCGTCGAGGTGTGTGGTGAAAAGCTTGATGCTCAGGCACGCAATTTCATTCACGTGTTGTCCGCCAATGACCGCTTGCCGTTGTTGCCGGAAGTCTCCGAACTGTTCGAGCTGTACAAGGCCGAGCAGGAAAAAACGGTTGACGTGGATGTGACCAGTGCTTTCGCGTTGAGCAACGAACAGCAAGACAAACTCGCCAAGGTTCTCAGTGCACGGCTCGGCCGGGAAGTGCGCCTGCATGCCGCGGAAGATGCCTCCCTTTTGGGTGGCGTGTTGATCCGCGCCGGCGACCTGGTTATCGATGGCTCAGTCCGCGGCAAGATCGCGAAACTGGCCGAAGCATTGAAATCTTGAGTTTGAAGGGGCAGCAGAGCAATGCAGCAACTCAATCCTTCCGAAATAAGTGAAATCATCAAGGGGCGTATCGAAAAACTCGATATCGCCTCCCAAGCCCGTAACGAAGGCACCGTCGTCAGCGTGTCGGACGGCATCGTGCGAATTCATGGTCTGGCCGATGTCATGTATGGCGAGATGATCGAATTCCCGGACGGCGTCTACGGTATGGCCATGAACCTTGAGCGCGACTCTGTCGGCGCCGTGGTTCTGGGTGCCTACCAGACGCTTGCCGAAGGCATGAGCGCCAAGTGCACCGGTCGCATCCTCGAAGTTCCGGTGGGTCCTGAGCTGCTCGGTCGCGTCGTCGACGCGCTGGGCAACCCGGTTGACGGCAAGGGTCCGCTCAACAACGTCGCTACCGACGCGGTTGAAAAAGTTGCGCCGGGCGTGATCTGGCGGAAGTCGGTCGATCAGCCGGTGCAAACCGGTTACAAGGCCGTTGACGCCATGATCCCGGTTGGCCGCGGTCAGCGTGAGCTGATCATTGGCGACCGTCAGATCGGTAAGACTGCTCTGGCGATCGATGCGATCATCAATCAGAAAGACAGCGGTATTTTCTGTGTGTATGTCGCCATCGGACAGAAACAATCGACCATTGCCAACGTGGTGCGCAAGCTCGAGCAGAACGGTGCTCTGGCCAATACCATCATCGTTGCCGCGAGTGCTTCTGAATCTGCTGCGCTGCAGTTCATCGCACCATACGCTGGCTGCACCATGGGCGAATACTTCCGCGACCGCGGCGAAGACGCGCTGATCGTTTATGACGATCTGTCCAAGCAAGCAGTAGCTTACCGCCAGATTTCCCTGCTGCTGCGCCGTCCGCCAGGCCGTGAAGCTTACCCGGGCGACGTGTTCTATCTCCACAGCCGTCTGCTGGAGCGTGCATCGCGCGTTTCCGAAGAGTATGTCGAGCAGTTCACCAAAGGCGAAGTGAAAGGCAAAACCGGTTCCTTGACCGCTCTGCCGATCATCGAAACCCAGGCTGGCGACGTTTCCGCGTTCGTTCCGACCAACGTGATCTCGATCACCGACGGTCAGATCTTCCTGGAATCGGCGATGTTCAACTCCGGCATCCGTCCTGCTGTGAACGCCGGTGTGTCGGTTTCCCGCGTAGGTGGTGCCGCTCAGACCAAGATCATCAAGAAGCTATCCGGTGGTATCCGTACCGCTCTGGCTCAGTACCGTGAATTGGCGGCTTTCGCCCAGTTCGCCTCTGATCTGGACGAAGCCACCCGTAAGCAGCTTGAGCATGGTCAGCGTGTTACTGAGCTGATGAAGCAAAAGCAATATGCGCCTATGTCCATCGCCGACATGTCGCTGTCCCTGTACTCGGCCGAACGTGGCTTCCTGCAGGACATCGAAATCGCCAAGATCGGCAGCTTCGAACAAGCGCTGATTGCTTACTTCAACCGCGATCACGCCGATTTGATGGCGAAGATCAACGTGAAGGGTGACTTCAATGACGAAATCGACGCGGCCCTGAAAGCCGGTATCGAGAAGTTCAAGGCCACCCAAACCTGGTAAGCCGCAGCGGAGGTCGCAAGGCCTCCGCCTGCTAACCCGATAGGTGTCAAATGGCAGGCGCAAAAGAGATTCGCAGCAAGATTGCGAGCATCAAAAGCACGCAAAAGATTACCAGCGCCATGGAAAAGGTAGCTGTCAGCAAGATGCGCAAGGCTCAAATGCGCATGTCTGCCAGCCGTCCTTATGCGGAGCGTATCCGCCAGGTGATTGGTCATCTGGCCAACGCCAACCCGGAGTATCGCCATCCTTTCATGGTCGAGCGTGAAATCAAGCGCGTCGGTTATGTCGTGGTGAGCAGTGACCGGGGGCTGTGTGGTGGCTTGAACACCAACCTGTTCAAGGCGCTGGTCAAGGATATGGCAGCGAACCGCGAGCAAGGCGTGGAGATTGATCTCTGCGTCATTGGCAGCAAGGGCGCTGCGTTTTTTCGCAACTTCGGTGGCAATGTCGTAGCGGCAATCAGCCACCTGGGCGAGGAGCCGTCGATCAATGATTTGATCGGTAGCGTCAAGGTCATGTTGGACGCTTACCTCGATGGTCGTATCGATCGTCTGTCGGTGGTCTCGAACAAATTTATCAATACCATGACGCAACAGCCGACAGTGGAGCAGTTGGTTCCTCTGGTGGCCGATCCGGATCAGCAACTCAAGCATCACTGGGACTATCTGTACGAACCCGACGCCAAGGAACTGCTCGACGGTTTGATGGTGCGCTACGTGGAGTCGCAGGTGTACCAGGCGGTGGTCGAGAACGGCGCGGCTGAACAGGCCGCCCGGATGATCGCGATGAAGAACGCAACTGACAACGCCGGTGATTTGATCAGCGATCTCCAGCTGATCTACAACAAGGCTCGTCAGGCCGCGATCACCCAAGAGATCTCGGAAATCGTCGGCGGCGCTGCCGCGGTTTAACGGTTCAAATATTCAGAGGAACCAGCTATGAGTAGCGGACGTATCGTTCAAATCATCGGCGCCGTGATCGACGTGGAATTCCCACGTGATCAGGTCCCGAATATCTACGACGCCTTGAAAGTACAAAGCGTCGAAACCACTCTGGAAGTCCAGCAGCAGCTGGGTGACGGCGTGGTGCGTACCATTGCGATGGGCTCGACCGAAGGTCTCAAGCGCGGTCTGGACGTCAACAACACGGGCGCAGCCATCTCTGTACCGGTCGGTAAAGCGACCCTGGGCCGGATCATGGACGTGCTGGGCAACCCGATCGACGAAGCCGGCCCGATCGGCGAAGAAGAGCGCTGGGGCATTCACCGCCCTGCGCCTTCCTTCGCTGAACAAGCGGGCGGCAACGATCTGCTGGAAACCGGCATCAAGGTTATCGACCTGATCTGCCCGTTCGCCAAGGGCGGTAAAGTCGGCCTGTTCGGTGGTGCCGGTGTGGGCAAGACCGTAAACATGATGGAACTGATCCGTAACATCGCCATCGAGCACAGCGGTTATTCCGTGTTCGCCGGTGTGGGTGAGCGTACTCGTGAGGGTAACGACTTCTACCACGAGATGAAGGATTCCAACGTTCTGGACAAAGTGGCACTGGTTTATGGCCAGATGAACGAGCCGCCGGGAAACCGTCTGCGCGTAGCCCTGACCGGCCTGACCATGGCAGAGAAGTTCCGTGACGAAGGTAACGACGTTCTACTGTTCGTCGACAACATTTACCGCTACACCCTGGCCGGTACCGAGGTATCCGCACTGCTCGGCCGTATGCCGTCGGCGGTAGGTTATCAGCCGACCCTGGCCGAAGAGATGGGCGTTCTGCAGGAACGTATCACCTCGACCAAGAGTGGCTCGATCACTTCGATTCAGGCCGTATACGTACCTGCGGACGACTTGACCGACCCGAGCCCGGCGACCACCTTCGCCCACTTGGACGCCACCGTCGTATTGTCGCGTGACATCGCTTCGCTGGGTATCTACCCGGCCGTGGATCCACTTGACTCGACTTCGCGTCAGCTCGACCCGAACGTGATTGGCAATGAGCACTACGAGACTGCTCGTGGCGTTCAGTATGTTCTGCAGCGCTATAAAGAGCTGAAGGACATCATCGCCATTCTGGGTATGGATGAACTGTCCGAATCCGACAAGCAGCTGGTATCTCGCGCACGTAAGATTCAGCGTTTCCTGTCGCAGCCGTTCTTCGTGGCAGAAGTTTTCACGGGCTCCCCAGGAAAGTACGTTTCGCTGAAAGACACCATCGCAGGCTTCAAAGGCATCCTCAGCGGCGACTACGATCACCTGCCGGAACAAGCGTTCTACATGGTTGGTGGCATCGAAGAAGCCATCGAAAAAGCCAAGAAACTGTAATCCTGCGCCCGGCGACGGGCGCTCACCAGGCGGCGCGGCTGGCGGTAGCCAACCTCGCCGTTTGATACGTGAGGCTAGATATGGCTATGACAGTCCATTGCGATATCGTCAGCGCTGAAGGCGAGATCTTTTCCGGTCTGGTCGAGATGGTGATTGCCCATGGCAACCTCGGCGACATTGGTATTGCTCCGGGCCACGCGCCGTTGATTACCGATCTGAAGCCAGGTCCGATTCGCCTGACCAAGCAAGGTGGCGAAAGTGAGGTGTTCTACATCTCCGGCGGATATCTGGAAGTTCAACCCAACATGATCAAGGTGCTTGCCGACACCGTGCAGCGTGCCAGTGATCTCGACGAAGCGTCTGCTCAGGAAGCGCTCAAGGCAGCCGAAAAAGCCCTCAACCAGAAGGGTGCGGAGTTCGATTACGGTTCCGCGGCGGCGCGTCTGGCCGAGGCCGCGGCGCAACTGCGGACGATTCAGCAGATGCGTAAGAAGTTCGGCGGCTAACCCTCGGCTTCTTCATCGCAGGTAATTAAAAGGGTAGCCTTGGCTACCCTTTTTTATTGTCCAGGCTCGGCAAAAAACGTCGTCTAGGCGGTACGAGCCGCCCCATGATTTGCTCAGGATCTGCCATGTCTCTCGATATCGTCATTCTCGCTGCCGGTCAAGGAACACGTATGCGTTCCGCTCTGCCCAAGGTACTTCACCCGGTCGCTGGACAATCCATGCTCGGTCATGTGATAGAAACCGCTCGCGGGCTCAAACCGAAGGCCATCCATGTGGTGATCGGCCATGGTGCCGAACAGGTTCGTGAACGGCTCGCTGCGGATGACCTGAGCTTCGTGGTGCAAGCCGAGCAGTTGGGGACCGGGCATGCGGTCGCCCAGGCGCTCCCGGCGCTGACGGCCGAGCGGGTGCTGATTCTGTATGGCGACGTGCCATTGATTGAGGTCGCGACGCTGGAGCGACTTCTGCAAAAGGTCGGTCCGCAACAATTGGCGCTGCTAACGGTGAGTCTGGACGATCCGACCGGTTACGGGCGGATCCTGCGCGACGAGCAGGGCGTGGTTCAAGCGATCGTCGAGCACAAAGATGCCTCGGCCGAGCAGAAGCTTATAGCGGAAGGGAACACCGGGATTTTGGCCGTCCCAGGTGAGCGCCTTGGCGATTGGCTGGGTAGGCTTTCGAACAGCAATGCGCAGGGCGAATACTACCTGACCGATGTGATCGCCATGGCAGTGGCCGATGGTCTGGTGGTTGCGACCGAGCAGCCGCAGCATGCAATGGAGGTGCAGGGTGCCAACGATCGCATGCAGCTGGCCGAGCTCGAGCGGCATTATCAACAACGCGCTGCGCGCCGTCTGATGGCTCAAGGCGTGACCTTGCGTGACCCGGCCCGTTTCGACCTGCGCGGAGAGGTTACGGTCGGTCGCGATGTGCTGATCGACGTGAACGTGATTCTTGAAGGTCAGGTAGTTATTGAGGATGACGTCGAGATCGGCCCCAATTGCGTGATTCGCAACAGCACGCTTCGCCGTGGCGCGGTGGTCAAGGCCAACAGCCATCTGGACGGTGCCGAGCTGGGCGAAGGCGCTGATTGCGGACCATTTGCACGTTTGCGTCCCGGCGCAGTGCTGGGCGACCGGGCGCACGTCGGCAATTTCGTCGAGGTCAAGAACTCACGCTTGGGCGATGGCGCCAAAGCTGGCCACCTGGCGTACCTGGGCGACGCGGAAATCGGTGCGCGAACCAACATCGGGGCCGGCACCATCACTTGCAACTATGATGGCGCCAACAAGTCCCAAACGGTGTTGGGCGAGGACGTTTTCATCGGCTCCAACAGCTCGCTGGTCGCTCCGGTTACCCTTGGCGATGGTGCTACCACCGGCGCCGGTTCGGTTATCACGGCCGATGTGCCGGCCGGCACGCTGGCGCTGGGGCGGGCACGGCAGGCATTGATCCAAGGCTGGGAGCGCCCACAGAAGACTCGCAAATAAGTTATCGCGATGGCAGAGGACCTCGGTGTGCTACCGAGGTTTTTGAATAGCGATACTCAAGAGATCGTATATCTGGCCGATCTAACGGGGCATAACAACATAGGACGCGGTCATGCCCTCCCTCACTCGCTTGTCCATCCAGTGGAAGCTCACCCTGCTGGCTGGTCTCTGCCTCCTGCTAATCGTCGGCTTGCTGGTCGGCGCATCGCTCTATCAATCGCGCCAGGCCGTGGCTCTGGTCAATGCATCGAGCAGCGCCATGCTCGAAGAGGCGGCGCGCAATAACTTGCAAGCGCGGGGCCTGTCGCAGGCGCTGCGTATGGAACGCCAGTTCAACGATGCCTATCAGTACGGCAAGGGTTTCGTTCGCCAAGTGCTGTCGCTGCGTGAACAATCCATCGAGCGAATGTCGAACGCCTTCGAACTTCGGGAGGACTTGCATCATCAGATCGAGAGTGCGCTCCGAGCCAATCCGGATCTGATCGGTCTCTACGTGGTGTTCGAAACCGATGCGCTGGATGACAAGGATGGCATGTTCATCGGTAACCAGGAGATGGGTGGTAACGACAGCGGCCGCTTCTCGTTGTACTGGTCGCAACGTACGCCGGGACAGCTCACCGCTGAAACCATGAGCGAGGAACTCCTCGCCGATACTACGCCGGGCATCAGTGGTGCCCCTTACAACGCCTGGTACAGCTGTCCGCGCGACAGCGCCCGGGTCTGCTTGCTCGATCCGTATTTCGATGAGGTGGAAGGTCAGCCACTGCTGATGACCAGTGTCGCCTTTCCGTTGATCGAAAATGGAAAGGTCATTGGCGTTGTTGGCGTCGATATCAGCCTGGCTTCCCTGCAGCAGCTCAGCCAACAGGCTCATCAGGAGCTGTATCAGGGTGAAGGCCAGCTGAGCGTGATCAGCCCGGCCAAGCTTCTCGGCGGACACAGTCGAGATACCAGCTTGCTGGGTCAGCCGTTGAGTGCCGCATTTGGCGCTGATAGCGAGGCCATCGCCCGAGCGGTCGATGCAGGCCAGAAGGCGATGCTTGAGAACGACGACATGCTTCGTGTACTGCAACCTGTACAACCGATTGCTGAACTCAAGCCCTGGGCAATTCTGCTGGAAGTACCGAAGTCGGTGCTGCTCGGCCCGGCGTTGCGTCTTGAGCAGACACTGCAAGCCCAAAGCCGGCAGGACAGTGCGATCGCCCTGGCCATCGGGCTCGGTGCGGTCCTGTTGGGTCTGGCGTTGATGTGGTTGACCGCTCGAGGGGTCACCCGGCCTATCGAAGGGGTCGCAGCAATGCTCAAGGACATCGCCAGTGGCGAAGGTGATCTCACCCGCCGCCTGACCTACACGCGAGACGATGAACTGGGCGCCCTGGCCGGTTGGTTCAACCGATTCCTCGACAAGTTACAGCCGACCATCGCCGACGTGCAGCGCTCGGTTCAGGATGCACGCAGCAGTGCCGATCAATCGGCAGCCATTGCCAGCCAGACCAGTGCGGGTATGCAGCAGCAGTTCCGCGAAGTTGATCAGGTCGCAACCGCATCGCAGGAGATGAGCGCCACCGCCCAGGATGTCGCACGCAACGCCGCTCAAGCGGCCGAAGCAGCCCGCGACGCGGATCAGGCCACCCTCGAGGGGCTGAGCGTGATAGATCACACCACGCACAGCATCGGCAGCCTCGCTGACGAACTCAACCATGCGATGAGTCAAGTCGAAAGCCTGGCGGCCAGCAGCGACCAGATTGGCTCGGTGCTCGAGGTGATCCGCGCTATTGCCGAGCAAACCAACCTGCTGGCGCTCAACGCGGCGATCGAGGCGGCGCGAGCGGGTGAAGCCGGGCGCGGTTTCGCTGTGGTGGCCGATGAGGTGCGCAGCCTGGCGCAGCGTACTCAGAAATCCATCGAAGAGATTCGCCAGGTCATCGAGCGGCTGCAGAATGGCACTCGAGATGTGGTGACGGCGATGCAGAGCAGCCGGAGCCAGGCTCAGGGCAGTGTCGATCAGGTGAGCCATGCGGTTGCGGCGCTGCGCAAGATCGGTGATGCGGTAGCGGTGATTTCCGACATGAATTTGCAAATCGCCAGCGCGGCCGAAGAGCAGAGCGCGGTGGCCGAAGAGATCAACCGCAACGTGGCAGGTATCCGCGACGTGACTGAATCGCTGTCCGGGCAGGCCGACGAATCGGCACGGGTCAGCCAGGCGCTCAATCAGTTGGCCAATCATCAACAGAGCCTGATGGGCTATTTTCGCGTCTGATGCCAAACGGGAGTTGACGTATTTGGCGGAGTAGGTTTTGATTCGAGAAATATTCTTTCGAATCGAAACTTAAGCATGTCGAAACGCAACACCCCGCAACGACGTCACGCCATCCTGGCCTTGCTCAGCGATCAGGGTGAGGTGAGCGTCGATGAGCTGTCCAAGCGTTTCGAAACGTCCGAGGTCACCATCCGCAAGGACCTCGCGGCGCTCGAGAAGAATGGTCTGCTGCTGCGTCGTTACGGCGGTGCGGTGCCCTTGCCGCAGGAACTGATCGGCGACACCACACAGCCTGTTTCGCCCTGGAAACAGGCCATTGCCCGAGCGGCCGTTAACTGCATTCGCGAGCATGCTCGCATCATCATCGACAGCGGCACCACCACCGCGGCAATGATCCCCGCGCTGGGTCACAAGCACGGCCTGCTAGTCATGACCAATTCGCTGGGCGTTGCCAACGCCCTGCGTGAGCTGGAACACGAGCCCACGCTGCTGATGACCGGCGGTACCTGGGATCCGCACTCCGAGTCGTTCCAGGGGCAAGTGGCGGAACAGGTACTGCGCTCCTACGATTTCGATCAGTTGTTCATCGGCGCGGACGGCATCGATCTGCAGCGCGGCACGACCACCTTCAATGAATTGCTCGGCCTTTCGCGGGTCATGTCGGAGGTGGCTCGCGAAGTCATAGTGCTCGCCGAATCCGACAAGATCGGCCGGCGCATACCCAATCTGGAGTTGCCCTGGGGCGACATCCACACCCTCATCACGGACGAACGCCTCACTGCCGAGGCGCGATCCAGTATTCAGGCCCGCGGCATCAAGCTGATCTGCGCGGCCATCGAACCTTCTCAGGAGACCTGATCATGTGTGGCATCGTCGGCGCGGTCGCTGAACGCAACATCACTGCAATTCTGCTCGAAGGCCTCAAGCGCCTCGAGTATCGAGGTTATGACAGCGCTGGCGTTGCCGTGCTGGATGCCAGCGGTCAGCTGAATCGCCTGCGCCGCTCCGGCAAGGTTGCCGAGCTTGAGCTGGCGCAACAACAGGCGCCGCTCGCCGGTCGGCTGGGTATTGCACACACCCGTTGGGCCACCCACGGGGCGCCCTGTGAGCGTAATGCACATCCGCATTTCTCTGGCGAAGACCTGGCGGTGGTGCACAACGGGATCATCGAAAACCACGAAGCCCTGCGCCACCAACTGAGGGCGTTGGGTTATGTGTTCGTTTCCGATACCGATACCGAAGTCATCGTGCATCTGCTGCGCCACAAGCTCGATGAGTTCGGCGATCTGACGGTCGCGCTCAAGGCGGCGGTCAAGGAGCTGCATGGTGCCTATGGCCTGGCCGTGGTCAGCGCCAAGCAGCCCGACCGCCTGCTGGCGGCCCGCAGTGGCAGTCCGCTGGTGATCGGCTTGGGCATGGGCGAGAACTTCCTTGCCTCTGATCAGCTGGCCTTGCGTCAGGTGACTGACCGTTTCATGTATTTGGAAGAAGGCGACATCGCCGAAATCCGTCGCGACAGCGTGCATATCTGGGACGTCGGAGGTCAGCCCGTTGAACGCGAAAGCGTGCAGTACCACGAGGGCGCCGAAGCGGCGGACAAGGGCGAGTACCGTCACTTCATGCTCAAGGAGATCCACGAACAGCCCAAGGTCGTGCAACGCACGCTCGAAGGCCGGCTGGGCGATCATCAGGTGCTGGTGCAGGCCTTCGGTCCGCAGGCCGCCGAGCTGTTCGCCAAGGTGCGCAACGTGCAGATCGTCGCTTGCGGCACCAGCTACCATGCCGGCATGGTTGCACGTTACTGGCTGGAAGAGCTGGCCGGCATCCCCTGCCAGGTCGAAGTGGCCAGCGAGTTTCGCTACCGCAAAGTGGTGGTTCAGCCCGACACGCTGTTCGTGACCATCTCCCAGTCCGGTGAGACAGCCGACTCCCTCGCGGCGCTGCGCAACGCCAAGGCGCGTACGGCCGAGGAGGGCCGTTACCTCGCCAGCCTGGCGATCTGCAACGTCGGTATCAGTTCGCTGGTGCGCGAATCCGATCTCACCCTGCTGACCCAGGCCGGGCCGGAAATCGGCGTGGCGTCCACCAAGGCGTTCACCACCCAGTTGGTCGGCCTGCTGCTGCTGACCCTGTCATTGGGCCAGGTACGCGGCACCCTGGCACCGGCGCTGGAGGCGGAATTGATCGATGAGCTGCGCCGTCTGCCGACGCGTCTGGGCGAGGCGCTCGCCATGGACACCACCGTGGAAAAGATTTCCGAACACTTTGCCGAGAAGCACCACACGTTATTTCTCGGACGCGGTGCGCAATACCCGGTGGCGATGGAGGGGGCGCTCAAGCTCAAGGAAATCTCCTATATCCATGCCGAGGCCTATCCGGCCGGCGAACTCAAGCATGGCCCGCTGGCGCTGGTAGACGCCGATATGCCGGTGGTCACCGTGGCGCCGAACAACGAGCTGCTGGAAAAACTCAAATCCAATCTGCAGGAAGTGCGCGCGCGCGGCGGCGAGCTGATCGTTTTTGCTGACCGGGAAGCGGGCATCGAAAACGGCGAGGGCACCTTCATTGTCAGCATGCCGCACATACACGACGTACTGGCGCCGATTCTCTATACCCTGCCGTTGCAGCTGTTGTCCTATTACGTCGCGGTACTGCGCGGCACCGATGTCGATCAGCCCCGCAACCTGGCCAAGAGCGTAACGGTGGAATAAGCGGCGCCGTTCCGAGCGAGCTCCCTCATCCTCTCCTCCTGGGATACGCTCGCTCGGGGCGGCCAGCGGCATTCCGTTCTGCCAGACGGATGCTGACGCTAGGGGCGGCGTGTCTCACCCCCAACGGCGCGTAGTGCCTCGGCGATGATCATCAAGCGGTCCGCGACGGCGAACTCTCCATCGTTGTCATGCAGATCGAATATTCGCTGAAGGAATGGTTCCGGCGTGCGCAATGCTGCGCCCTAGCTCATCGCGGTGTCGATTTCAGCCGCCCTCATTCGATGATTCAGTGACCGGGAAAGTCGTTGAGGATCGTCGGCGGGCTCCACGCACGCTTGCACACGAATATCCCGCCACCTGAAACGGAAGCAAAAAACCGAGGACACCCGTCGTTCGTTCTCTGGATAACGCAACCACGGGAACTGGAGAAAGCTGATGAGAAAGATCATTGCCATCACCCATGTCACTCTCGACGGCATCATGCAGGCCCCTGGCGGGCCGGAGGAAGATCCGAGGTACGGGTTTCTGCACGGCGGCTGGGTCATGCCGTTCTGGGACGACGCCCTGGGCCAGGCGATCGGCGAGATTCTGTCCGGTGAGTTCGACATGCTCCTGGGGCGGCGCACCTATGAAATCTTTGCAGCATATTGGCCGTACGCTGGCGACAATTACATCGCGACGGCCTTCAACAAGGCCATCAAATACGTCGCCACCTGCAGCCTGGAAAAACTCGAGTGGAACAATTCGCTGGTCATAAACTGCGATGTCATGGCTGGGATCCGCCGGCTGAAAGCAACGGAAGGGCCTGAGGTACATATCTGGGGTAGCGGTGAACTGCTGCAATCGTTGATCGCCGCCGAGCTCATCGATGAATACCGCCTCTGGATCTTCCCGCTGATGCTCGGCGGAGGAAAACGGCTATTCGAACAGGGTGTGCCGCCGCGCAGCCTTACCCTTGTCGACACGCACAGCACGCCGAAGGGCGTCCTCATCAGTACCTATCGACCAGCCGGCCCGCTAGCGCTGGGCGCCACCGAGGCAGATACGCCCTCGGCCGCTGAATTGGCTCGACGCGAAAAGATCGCTGGCGAAGAAACTGACGCATACGAGACGGAGTCGCCGAAGGGCTAATTCGTTCAGAGCATGGCGCGCGCGCGTAGCAGCGCCATGACCTGTTCGGCGAGCACCTCGGGTGACGCTTCGCCCGCTGGCAGGCGCAACTCGGGCGCGCTCGGCGGCTCGTAACGGCTGTCGATGCCGGTGAAGTTAGGCAACTGGCCGGCCCTCGCCTTGCGGTACAGGCCCTTGGGATCGCGCGCTTCGCAGATTTCGAGCGAGGCGTCGACGAAAATCTCGAGAAATTCGCTCGGCTCCATCAACGTGCGCACCATCTGCCGTTCACTGCGGAACGGCGAGATGAAGCTGACCAGCACGATCAGCCCGGCATCCACCATCAGCCGTGCGACTTCTCCCACTCGGCGAATGTTTTCGATTCGATCGGCGTCGCTGAAGCCGAGATCGCGGTTGAGCCCATGGCGCACGTTGTCACCATCCAAAATCATGGTGCGTTTGCCCAGAGCGTGCAGCTGCTGTTCGACCAAGTCCGCCACTGTCGATTTGCCCGCTCCCGACAATCCGGTGAACCACAGGACACACGGCTTCTGACCGTTGATTGCGGCTCGTGCGGCCTTGTCCACCGTCATCGCATGCCGATAAAGATGCGCTTCCGGCTTCGCGCCAACCCGCGGGATTTCCTCGATGCCAGGCGGCTCGGCCTGGTGCAGCGGGGCGCCGGTATGTGCCATGGGGACCTCTTCAATGGGCTGAGTCATCTTCTGGAAACTGCGTCTTCGCCGTAGCCGAAGCGGGCTGCGACCGGACCGGTGATGGTCTGGATGAGCGCCAGCTCCTCGTCGCTGAACGTCGGACGGTAATAGCCGGGGGCGTGCAGTCCTGCTGCGGCGGTGTCCAACCAGTCACCTGTAACGGGCAGGTCACTGTGTTCGAAAACCCGTGCCAGCGTGGTCCTCGGGTCACTGCACAAGGCTTCGTAGCGCACCATCAGGCAAGCTTGGTGTAACGCCTCGTCGTTCGCCAACACATCGGCCACGTAGCTGTAGATGGCTGCCCAGTAGTGCGCCCAGCCTTCCACTTCGCGTCCCGATGCCCAGAGCTCGGTGATCTTGCGGGTCAGGGCGGTGTCGCCGGTATTGATCGCCCGCCGGTCGAGCCCGAATTCATAGTGGCCGACCCTACGCATGTGTTCCAGGGCTCTGGGCTCTGCGTTCTCGCCGGTGACGAACAGGCGGTGCTGCTTGATCAGCGAAGCGATGTGCCAGATCGGATCGCGGATCGCCAGCACGAAGCGGGCTTCGGGATAGAGACGATGTAGGTATCCCAGCCGGACCAGATTGTAGTTTCCCTTGGCGACATAGCGCTGGCGTTTACGCACGGCCAACAGCTTGCGCAGGTGCTCCGCGTAGAAGCGCTCGAACTCGGGATGGACGTGTTGCCCCCCCATGACCGAGCTGTGATCCGGATCGTGAGCGTCGGGGAAAAACGCCATCCAGAGAACCTCCTCGAAGGCTTCCGGACTCTGCGAGGTGATGCTGATGCCGTCCTGGTGCGCACGCTCCCTGGCGACTTCGGTCGCACGTGGCACCATTTCCAGCCAGCGGTTCCACCAATAGGGCGTCAGTACCGGCGGATAGTCGATATAGCGATGGCTGGTCACCTGCGGGTGCGTAGCCAGCTGCTCGAGCAACACGGTGGTGCCTGAACGAGCCAGTCCGGCGATAAAGATCGGCCGATCCACCCGCACATCCTCGATGGCGTCGGCGACCGCCTTGGTCTCCAGATTACCGAGCCGGATCCAGAGCTGCGGATTGCGATGAATCCAACCGCTGAGCAGGTGCATCCAGGTCGGTACCGTGAAACCGGGATCGCGCGTCTCGTGCTTGATGTTGGCGACGTTCAGATCGTTCATTCCACGCGCGCCCAGCGATAGGTGAGCAATGACACCAGCACCATGGTTGGTAGCAGAATGGCCAGCCAGGAGCGCATCCAGGGGGGGCCGAAAGGCAGGTAGGCGCGCTGTGGCAGGTCAATGCTGACGCGCTCCAGGCCGGTTTCGCCGGACAGATAGCCAAGGGGGTTGGCGACCAGCCAGTTCCACCACTGGCGCCGCTCGATCACTGGGATCGGTGCGGTTAAGGCGATTTCCACCAGTTCGCTGCCGGCAACGCCGATGCGGACCAGCGGTATGTCGCTGTCGGCGATCCATTCAGCGAAATCGGGTTCGGGTTCGACCATCATCACCGGGGGATCGTCTCGGTCCGGAAAATCGTAGCTGTAGGTATGATCGATCCAGGTCAGCAGCGCGAGTAGCGGCAACATGGAGAGTAGGGTAGGGATCAGCACCAGGCCAAGATGGCGAAAGGCAGCGCTGAACTGACCCCGGATCAAGGGACCGGCCTCGGCGAATTCGCCGTCGAACTCGTTCAGTCGACGTCGGGCTTCGCGAGCGTCTCGCTTGGCCTGCCCGATCCGTGCCTGGGGCGAGATCAGCCGATACAGCAGCAGAGTGCCGGCGCCGGCCATGATGGCCCAGATGACCAAGCGTGCACCAGCGGGCATCAGCGCAGCCATCAGGCTGTCAATCGCGGCGAATAGCGGTCCGGGCAGATCCAGAATTCCCATGACAATCCTCCCAATCAACCAGCCGCTTGGCTGCTATGTCGGCCGGCCTTCCAGGCGTTGCCCTGGCTCGGCAAGCCGGGTCAGGAGTGCGTGGAATCCCGGCTACGTTCAGGCTCGATGGTGGGGTGCGCGGCTCCCTCAGTGCGCGCCGTAGCGGCGGCCTGTTCGGCCTTGCGCCGCCGGCGCATGCGGCGGATCGGCCACATCACTACGTAGAAGACCGCGACTCCGACTGCCGCCAACAGACCCCACAGCGCCGTCAGGAGCCCCAGCCCAGCGCCTGGACCGACATAGGCGTTAGCAACCAGCGGCAGCGCGGCGGCCGTCACGATAAGAAAATTCATGCTGTTTCGGATGTGCCGTGAATTCATGTCATTCACCTGTTCAGCGACTGATCGATAACGGCGCGGAATGTCGCGTCGAGCGTTTCGTAAGCGATCCGTTGCCCAGATGAGACGATGGGGATAAAGGCTTCGTTATCACCGCCCCGAACCGGGTTGATGAACTCCCAGACGATGTTCCCTTCCTGAGTGACCTCAAACAGGCGCCCGCCATCGGATTCGGTGATCAAGCGGTTGCCGTTGGGCAGTGTTTCCGCAGAGCTGCGGACGTAACTTTCAAAGGGTTGCTCATCGTTTCCTTCGTAACTCCAGACCACTTCATGGGTGCCCGGGTTCACTTCCAGCACCCGGGAAATATTCGCCTCCCGATAGTTGGCCGCATTGTCGAAGAGGGTCATATTTCCGTTCGGCAGCACACGGGCATCGTGCTGGACCAGCCAGGGGCCGGTGGTGGCCCAGGTTGCGACGCCCTGTTGTGGGTCGACCAACGCGATGGTGCTGAGGTTGCGGAACGAGACGAGCACCTGCCCCGGTCGGCCCTTGGCTGGGGCGAAGGCAGCGGTTTGCCGGTCGTCGAGAAAGTGCACGCTGTTGGCATGCAGCGGATCGCCGGTGGCGTAGCTGGGCGTCTGGTACAGCGGCTCGGCGAAGCGCGACTCGAGAAAGGCCTGGGACAGCGATACCTTGCTCAACTCTTTGCCGCTTTCCAGATCCAGGGTCACCAGAAAATCATCCAGCCAAGGGCGTTGGAGACCCTGCAGGCCGGGGATATCTTCCTCGCTGAAGTCATGGGTGAGGGTGACCACCCGACCGTCCGGCGTCAGGTGCAGGTCGTGATGGGCAGCGCCGTGGTAAGCCCAGACCAGCTTGGAGTCGCGATCGATGCGGATCAGGCCGTAGCCCCAAGGCGTGTCGTTATCGGCGGTGATCACCACCAGCAAATCGCCGTTGGGCAGCAGGCGAACCTTGTCCCAGTAAATTCTGTCTTCCGGCCTTGGGGTGCGGCCGGCCGGGCTCTGTTTCCAGATCTCGCGATAGGGCAGCTGCCAGCGGTGAATCACCTTGCCCTGCATATCCATCAGGTTGGCGTAACTGCCATCGCCTGAGGTGTAGACCGTCAGCCCCTCGAACGCGCCCTGCGCATCATGAATGGTTACGCCCCGCTCCTGGCGCCGTGCTTGTCGCCATAGATGCGTCTCGGTGTAGAGATCGGTTTCGGTGAGCTGGGCCAGCGCCGCGTGAGCCGCCTTGTAAGCGTCGTTCAGATAGCGATAAGGAAAGCTCTGCGAAAGCGTGACCAACGCGCCACCCACAAAGGCGATGAAGGCAATGGCAAGGATGAATACAACGAAACCGGCACGATCTGCCTTGTCCATGAACCCCCCTGGTGGGCTGCGATATCGAGTTGGCTGCTGGCCGTTTCTGGCTAACGAAACGGTGAATGCTGCGTGTTGAGACTCGCATAGCCGGACCAGGTTCGCCGTTGCGCCCATAGGGAGCGATCGTTGGGAAGGTGAAGAAGAAATGGCCGGACGGCGCTAAGGCGATGGCGAGGCGGTCGCTTGCAATTCGTACTCGGCGGCCCGGAGAAACCGGCCGAATGCCAGCTGGGTCCCGAGCAGCAGTTGGCCGCGGTCGACGCGCGTTGCTCGTTGCTCGAATTGCGCCAGAAAACGCGGCCACAACGGAATGCCTTCGCCATGAGCGAGGTAGTGCAGTGGACTGCCCGAGCCGCCGGCGCGGACACGCTGGGACAGCACCCGGCCACCGAGCCGCGAGCCTTCCAGCACATAGACGACCCCCCAGTACCAGCCCTCGTCGCTGCCCGGTTGGACACTCAGCGCTGCTGGTAGGGCGATCTGCAGCGCCTGCAGGTCTTGCCGTAACGCCGCGCTGCGGCGCCGTTCGGGCCAATCATTCAGCAGTTGTGCTATCGGGCCCTGTTCGAGTGCCGTTTCCAGGGCGAACAGCGCCGCAGCGTGTGCACGCAGAAAAAGTTCGTAATCATGGCGTTCGCTCAGGTCGAAGCGGGAGAATGCCGTATCGACGCGCTGGTGCAGCGGCGCGCTAGCGTCGCGGAGCCATTGACGCAGGGATGACATCAGGCGGGACTCGTTTCGGTGAGCGCGCCGAGAATCTTGCTGGCCAGATCGTCTTCGCGGAAGGGCTTCTGGATGATCGTCGTGCTGCCCATGCCCAGTTCGCCGAGCTCGGCATAGCCGGTGATGAATACCACGGGCAGCTTCGGGTAACTCGACAGAACGGCGCGGGCCAGCTCGCCGCCGTTCATGCCCGGCATGGCGAAGTCGGCCAGAAGCAGATCCACCGTCGTGCCGTCTTTCAGCAATTGCAGGGCCCGCTGGCCGCTCTCCGCCTGGATCACCGAATAGCCCAGGTTGATCAGCATCTGCGCGGTCACTTCACGTACGCTCTGATCGTCGTCCACCAGCAGGACGGTGTTCGATGCGTCACCGATCGGTGTGCTGTGTGAGTATGCCGGCGCGTCGATCGTCAGCTCCGGAGCCCGAACCCGAGGCAGGTAGACGCTGACGGTAGTACCCACGCCCAGCTCGGTCTCGATCCGCGCGCCACCCCCGGATTGCTTGGCGAAGCCGAACACCTGGGCCAAGCCGAGCCCCGAACCCTTTCCCACCTCTTTGGTGGTGAAAAACGGTTCGAAGGCCTTCTGCAACACCTCGTCGCTCATACCTGAACCGGTATCTCTCACCGACAGCACTACGTACTCGCCGGGCCCCGGCTCTTCGGCACGTTGCGCGGGTGTGTCGATCACCGCGTTGGCGGTACTGAGGGCGAGCCGGCCACCAGAACCCATGGCGTCGCGAGCGTTGATCGCTAGGTTGAGGATGATCATCTCGATCTGGGTCGGATCGACCAGTGCATGCCAGAGCCCGGCGCAGGTGTCGGTTTCGATGGTGACGGAGCCACCAAGCGTGCTGTGCAACAGGCTGAGCATGCCGACCAGCGTGTCGTTGAGGTCCACCGCCTTCGGGGCTAGCTGCTGACGACGAGCGAACGCCAGCAGCTGACTGGTCAGGGTCGCACCGCGCTCGCCGGACTCCTGGATGTATTGCAGGCGGCTCAGCGACTTGGCCAGCGGCCCGCCACGCTCCAGGTCGTTCTTGAGAAAGCTGGCGCTGGTGAGGATCACTGTCAGCAGATTGTTGAAGTCATGCGCGACGCCGGCGGTGAGCTGGCCGACAGCCTCCAGTCGCTGCATCTGCTGAAGGGTCGCCTCGATGCGTTCACGTTCCTTGATCTGTTCCGTCAGCTCGCGGTTGGCCGCCGCGAGCCGGTCGACGGCCGCGATCTCGCTGGTGATGTCGCGTCCCGCGGCGTACATCTTTTCGCCCTCGGGCACGGCGGTCCAGGACAGCCAGCGATAGCTGCCATCGCGGTGCTGCATGCGGTTGACGAAGCGGTCGGTGACTTGGCCCCGGCGAATCCGCTCGGTTTCTTCGAGGGTTGCGCTGAGGTCGTCGGGGTGCACCAGCGCCCAGAGCGGTCGGTCAGTGAGTTTTTCGCGCGGCCAGCCGAGCATGCCTTCCCAGACCGGATTGAGCGCGACGGCCGTGGTATCGAAGCGCATCACCGCGAGCAGGTCGCGTGACAGCTCCCAGGTGCGGTCGCGCTCGCGGGTGCGTGCCTCGACGCGCTCGCCGAGTGTTTCGTTCATGCGCTTGAGCGCTTCGGTGGCCAGTTTCTGTTCGGTGACATCCATCACCACGCCGATGAAGCGCTTGCACGCGCCGTCCTCGAAGAAGCCTTGTCCGCGGGTCTCCACCCAGCGTACCCGCCCGTCGCCGAGCAGAATGCGATAGTCGACGGTGAATTCCTTGTCGCCCTCGTCCGTAAGCGTGTCCCGGACCTTCTCGCGTATGCGCGACAGATCATCCGGATGGCAGAACGACGCCAACGCGGTGATGTTCACCGCTGCGTCGGGTGGCAGACCGAACATGGTGCGACAGCGCTGATCGAGAATCATCGTGCCGCTTGCCAGCTCGTAGTCCCACATGCCCAGGCCCGCCGCATCGATCGCCAGACGAGCGCGCACCTCCACTTCGCGCAGCGCCTCTTCGGCGCGCAGGCGTCCGTGGCGTTCCTGCACCTCGCTCAGAGCCCGCTCGACCGCTTTGGGCAAAAAATTCAGGTTCTGTTTGAGCACGTAATCAACGGCGCCGGAGCGCATCATGTTGACCGCGTGCTCCTCGCCGAATACGCCGGAGAGGAAAATGAAGGGGGTGTCGGGGGCCAGTTGCTTGGCGTCCTGCAGGGCCTGGCTGCCGGAATAACCCGGCAGGATCAAGTCCGAAAGAATCAGATCGAAACGCCGTCGTTGCAGTGCCTCGACAACGCCGGCACGGTCGTAGACGACTTCCGTCTCGATGATGTAATGGTTTCGTTCGAGCGTCAGGAGCGCCAGCTCGGCATCGTGCGGGCTGTCTTCAACGAACAGGAGGCTGATGTTTTTTTTCGGTGGCATAACCATCCTGTTGCGGGTGTCGCACGGCTTGATAAAAGTCTGCTTCTGAGTCGCTCAAAGTCGCTGCCTTTCAGCTCTGCTCCTCATCGTCCTGGCGATCCCGGCGTTGGCGTTGCAGCCGCAACGATCCCGGCGGCGGCTCGTTGAGCACAGCCCAGAAGATACCGAGGTCGGAAATGGCGGCCACGAAGTCCCGGAATTCGACCGGTTTGACCACGTAAGCGTTCACCCCCAATTCATAGGCCTTCGTCAGGTCGGGTTCCTCACGCGAGGACGTCAGCATCACCACCGGTATGCTGCGCAGCTCAGGGGTCTCGCGAACAATTTTCAGCACCTCAAGCCCGTCTACTTTGGGCAACTTGAGGTCTAGCAGCAGCACGGCCGGATTGCCATCGGCGCGATGGGCATAGTCGCCGCGACGCAGCAGGTAATCGAGTGACTCGGCGCCATCGCGCATGACAATCACATCGTTGGCCAGTTGACTGCGCTCGAGCGCGACCAGCGTCAGCTCGAGGTCGTGAGGATTGTCTTCTACCAAAAGAATCGGTTTGAGCATCAAAGGTCTCGTACTAAAGGGATGACGCGTAAGCGAGGCGAGGCAGTGAAAAGAAGAAGGTAGCGCCCTGGTCGACTTCGCCGTTCGCCCAGACCTGCCCATCGTGGCGCTCGATGATACGTCGCACGCTGGCCAGCCCGATTCCGGTGCCTTCGAACTCCTCCATCCGATGCAGGCGCTGGAAGACGCCGAATAGCTTGTTGGCGTATTGCATGTTGAAGCCGACACCGTTATCGCGAACGTAAACGATGGTTTCTTCGGCGCGCTGTTCGGCGCCTATCTCGATGACCGCCTGCTCACGCGTGCGGCTGTACTTGAGCGCATTGGAAATCAGGTTGCGCAGGGCCATGTGGATGAACGCGGCGTCGGCGACCACGACGGGCATGGACTGAACGTGCCATTCTATCTGCCGGCCTTCGCAGTCCGGCGCCAACTCCCGACGGATGGATTCGACCAGCGCGCTGAGATTCACGTCGGACAGGCGCAGCGCGGCGCGGCCCATCTGGGAGAAACTCAGTAGATTGTCGACGAGCGTGCCAGCGAAACGGGCGGCATCGCCGATGTTGTCAAGGAAGCGCAGGCCACGATCGCTGAGTTTGCTGCCTTCGAGCTCGCCCAACAGCTCGGCATAGCCGGCGATATGCCGCAGCGGCGCGCGCAGATCATGCGAGACGCTGTAGGAGAACGACTCCAGCTCTTTGTTGCTTTCACGCAGCTCACCGGCGAGCTGGGCCATTTCTTCGGCCTTACGCAGCACGATGCCGAGCACTGCGGTGCGCAGTTCGAGTGCACCTTCCAGCTCCACCGGTTGCCAGGGCTGGGCGTAGCCACGCACCGTCTCGCGCCAGCTCTCGAAACTGTCGCGCGGGGACAATCCGCCGCGACCGTCAAACTGCTTGCCCGTCTGACCGGCCCAGTTCACGGTCTTGATCTGCTCACGACGGAACCACAGCAGGTAATGCGGATGCAGGCGCGAAATCGACACCGCCAGCAGGCCCGCACAATGCGCGGCCAGTTCCGGCACGGCGGGAATGTCGCGAGAAACGCAATCGGAACTGAACACCAGACGCTCATGCTGCTGCGACAGCCATAGCGTCAAGGCGGTCAGCAATTCGGGAGGAGGTGTCTCACCGATGATTTCGTGGGATTCGCCCGAGACGATGGCGGCGCCGTCGGCACTGGCGAATCCGAGTACGGCGGCCGGAAGATTCTTGAAGCCTTCGATGACGCTGTCGCGGTCGGCCATTGCCGAAAGCAGCTCGACGATCTGGCGACGTAATTCCAGCTTGCGCTGGGCCAGCGCCGCCGCCTCCTTGGCTTCGATCTGCAGCGAAAGAATTCGCCCCAACAGCTCGCAAGCCGTGCGGGTCTGATAACCCACGGTGCGCGGCGCGGCGTCATGGCAAGAGATCATGCCCCAGAGCTCGCCCTGCACGACGATGGAAATCGACATCGTCGCGAGCGTGCCCATGTTGCGCATGTACTGTAGGTGTACCGGCGACACGCTGCGAAGCGAGGCGAAGCTCAGATCCAGCGGTTCACCCGTGTCCGGATTGAGCGCGGGTACCAGCGGGGAGGGTCGGTAGTTGGCGTCCTGGATCACGCGGATCAGGTTGTTGCGGTAGAGCTGGCGTGCCTGTGGCGGAATATCCGAAGCTGGAAAGTGCAGCCCCAGATAGCGCGGGTAACCTTCGTCGGCTTCTTCTGCCAGTACCACGCCGTTGCCTTGGGCATCGAAGCGGTAAGCCTTGACCCGACCGAAGCCGGTGATGCGTTTGACTTCGCGCACGGCCAGTTGGCAGATGAATTCAAGCGCCTGCGCTTCTTGCAGCTGCACCACGAAGGTTCGCATCAGCGGATAGAGCGTGTCGTAGGCCTTGCCGGAACTGCCCGCGGCCTCGAACTCGACGATGAGCCGGCCCGCGTAGCGGTGGGCCATCAAGGCGAATGTCGGCCGGTCATTGCTACCCGGCAGCGTGAAACTGATGTCGCTCAGGTGGAACGGATTGTGATCGTCTTCGGCCAGCGCAGCCAGGCGTTCGGCGAAGCCGCACTCACCGATGAGCTCGGCGAGGGGCTGGCCGAGCAACGCATGGGCTTCGACGCCGAGCCACTGCAAGACATTGTCGCTGGCTTGAACGATGGTCAGCTGAGGTTCGCGGAGCACCAGCAGAAACCCATGGGGTTGAATACTGCCGGGGATGTGGATGGGTTCTTCAGCGCACTGGGCGAGCGCCTCTGTGAGCCTGTCGCTTGCTGGGGTGGATGCCACGATATCTCCTAGTCGAGCCCGAGCGGGCTGAACGATGAGCAGGCATCCATGCGGCTATTCAGGTCGGTGCCTGCTTCGTAACGCTTGCATGGGCACACCGGATTTTCGAGCGGAGGCCACTTTAGCGCGACTGGTACTGGCTAGCCAATGCGAGGGCTTGTATAAACGGCGCATTCCAGGCGACTGCAGAGGGGGGATTGTCATGGAAGAGGTGATCGAGCAACTGCGTGAGCTCAACGAACCGGTACCGGTTCCGTTGGAGCTCCCGGACGACGACCGGCTGGTCGAGGTCGAGGAAGAGCTGTTGATCAACCTGCCGTTCGGTTTGCGTGAATTCCTGCTGACGGTCAGCGACGTGGTCTATGGCCGGCTGGAGCCGGTGACCGCGGCCGACCCACAGTCGCACACCTATTTGCCGGAAGTGGCCGCCAACGCCTGGGACGCTGGCGTGGCGCGCGACCTGCTGCCGATCTGCCAGGACGGGCCGGATTATTACGTGGTCGATCTCGAAGGCGAGGTCATGCTGTTCGACGGCGACGAGCACGAGTTGACCGACGAGAGCTGGGAGTCGGTGTGGCACTGGGCGCGCGACGTCTGGCTGGAAAGTTGAGCGGCCAGGCCCACGTCTGCGGGCGCATATCGCCCATATCGGGCCGGCACGTGCCGTTCGCGGCGATCTCCCATGGAGCGCAACGTCCATGGTGACGCTCGGCAATCTGTTCATCTTTCTCTTGCTGCTAACCGGTGTCGCCTGGCTTTGGCATGCGCATGGCATCCGTGAGCGCGCGCTGGCAGCGGTGCGGCGCCACTGCAAGACGATGGATGTCGAGCTGCTGGACGGCAATGTGGCGTTTCGCCGTCTGGGAGTGATTCGTGACGCACGGGGACAACGCCGTTTCGCACGGGTCTACGGTTTCGAATTCACCGTCACCGGAGAGCAACGCCATCAGGGCAGCATCGTCATGTTCGGTGCCCGTCCAGGATCGATCGAGATGGAGGCGCACCCCTTTCATGCGCCACCTGATTCGGGACGAGTGATCCAGTTGGACGAGTGGCGCCGTCGCGGCGAGTGAGCCTGCGTTAGAGTCGACAGGCCGCCATTGCTGCCATCAGACGCTCTTGGTCTTGGGGCTCGTCGAAAATCAGTTCGAGCCTCGAATCCTTCCGCCATTCGCTGGGCTCGAACCGCAGCGGCTCGCCGGCCAGTGCGTTAGCCGAGCGCCAGCCATCGGGCCCGTGCACGACCAGCTTCGCTCTGCGCCAGTTGAGACTACCGAGCCATTGGGCTATGTCTTGCAGATCGAAATGCTGGCTCGGATGCCAGCGCCAGCCGATGCTCCAGCCATCCGCGCCGCCCTGGCTCTGGGAGAAGGGCTGTTGCGGATCCAGCCAGACGCCACCGGTTACGCCGGCGGTAGCGGGCAAAGGCATTTCAAGCTCGTCATGGGCCATGCCGGCTTGTCTGTCGATGCCGGGCAGTTCGGTGATCGGCAGAGCGCCCTCACGTGTCCAGCGCAGGGGTAGCGCGGGCAGCCGCGTAGCGAGGTGCTGGCGATCGGTCTGAGTCAGCTGTTCGCACTTGTTCAGCAGCAACAAGCCGCTGCTCTGTAGCGCTTGTTGCTGGCTCGGCGGCAACGGCTCACCACGCGCCAGAGCTGCGGCGTCGAGCACGGTGACGCACGGCTGTAACGCCAGAACTTCGTGCCAGGGTGGCGCACTGAGTTGCTTCAGCAGCTCGGACGGATGCCCCAGTCCTGAGGGCTCGATCAGCAGCCGATCCGGTTTGGCCTTGCGCAGCAAGCGGCTCAGGCCGACCTGGAACGGCACGCCATTGATGCAACACAGGCAGCCACCGGCGATTTCGGCCAGGCTGATACCGGTGTCATCGGTGGTCAGCAGCGCGGCGTCGATTCCAATCTGGCCGAACTCGTTGATCAGCACGGCCCAGCGTTCGCTGGCGGGCTTCTGCGCCAGCAGCGAGCGGATCAGACTGGTCTTGCCGGCGCCGAGCGGTCCGCAGATTACATGGGTAGGTATGTGGGTCAGCATGTGGGCTATGGTGCGCATTCGGTGGCTGGGGTGGAAGCGATTTCAGGATCTGCGTGCTAGAGTCGCGGCGGGTAGATCAAGGGTACCGTTCGATGCGTTCAATGTGTTTTCTGTTGCTGTCGCTGACCATCGCTGGACAGGCGTGGGCCGAGGGTTGCGTGATCCACAGCCAGGATGAGCGGATCGAGGTGAAGCTCTGTCAGCAGAATCGCACGATCCCGGCGGAACTGTTTCGCTCCGGCTTCTGCCAACCGCAACTCAAGGACCAAGAGGTGGAAGTCGCTTTCGTCGAGCAATGCCCCACCGGCGCCTTTGGTATCTGCCGTAATGCCCAGGTCTCCAATATGCCCTATCGGCAAGATATTCATTATTACGGCGTCGCCAGCGACGCACGCTTTCTCCAGCCAGCCTGCGAGCAGACCAGCGGCGGTGAATGGGCTGAAGAATAGCGTGGGGCAGGCTGATGCCCATGGGTTCCACGTGAAACCTTCGCTATTTTCTCGGCTTGAGCGTGCCGCAATCGGTGCCCAGCCACTTCCCGCGTGATTGCATGCGGCTGCTGCCCTGCTGCGTGCCGACCCGATAATCGCTTTCGATCGTGCTGACCACCTCTCGCTCGCTGATCAGCTGGGTCTCGCCGTGCCCCTTGGCGTCAGGGCATTCGAAGCTGAATTTCCACAGATTGTCGGTCTGTTCGACGAGTTTCTGGCTGCAGCCGGGCTCATCCTGAAATGGCAGTTCACGGGATTTCACCTGCGCTTCGCTCAGGCACATGCGCACCCCGCCAGAGCCCAGCTCGACGCCTTGCGCCGCAAGCATGTCTTCCATCATTTTCTTTTGCTCAGGCGGCAAGCCTTTCATCTGCTCGAGCATTTCCGCCATGCCTGGCATCTGCGTGCCATCCACTTCGATGTTGTCACTGGAAAACTCCCAAAGCCCAGGAAGCATTTCCAGCGCCTGAACAGGGAGTGAGCCAAGCAGTAACGCAGCAGCGCAGAGGTGAATGATGGGTTTCATCTCGAGACTCCAAAGTGATGTCCGTAAAGCCTAGCCGAGTCAGAAAAACCCGAGTGGTGTTGAGTCATGCGTGTCGACGCGCGAGGGGCATAGCTTTGTGTTTATGAGAAGCGTTAGCATTAACGCTTCTCAAGGCGAAGGGTACGACCATGGCGACCGAGGGTATGGTCAGACATGAGCTGGTGCATCGGCTGTATGTCGACCATCAAGGCTGGCTGAACGGCTGGTTGCGGCGTCAGCTCGGCTGCAGCCAGAAGGCCGCCGATCTGGCGCAGGACACCTTTGTTCGCGTATTGAGCAAAGACCATGGTCTGGAACCCATTCGCGAACCTCGCGCCTACCTGCACACCATCGCCAAGGGGTTGCTGATCAATCACTGGCGACGCAAGCAGATCGAGCAGGCCTATCTGGACGCGCTCGCTTTGCAGCCGGAGGCGGTCATGCCGTCGCCCGAATCCCAGGCGCTGATCGTCGAAACGCTGATGCAGGTCGATACGATGCTGACGCGTCTACCTTACAAGGTGCGTCGCGCATTCCTGCTGTCGCAGTTGCACGGGTTGACCTATGCGGCCATCGCCGTCGAGCTCGATGTGTCCGAGCGAATGGTTAAGAAGTATATGGCGCAGGCCATGCTGCATTGCCTGATGCTGGCCGAGGAGGCGCCATGAGCCTCGACTATCAGGTGCTGCAAGCGGCGGCGCAGTGGTTCGCGGTGCTGCAGTCCGATTCGGTCAGCGAGGCCGATCGCGAGGCCTGGCGCGCCTGGCTCTCGACGCCGGAACATGCCCGGGCCTGGCAGCGGGTGGAGCGGATCAGCGGACGTCTGGAGCCCTTGGCCGGCGATCCGTTCAGCCCCGCAGCGACGGCTTTATTGCGCTCGGGACAGCCAACTCGGCGACAGGCGCTGAAAACCCTGTCGATTCTTTGCGGAGGCGGCGCGCTGGCCCTGGCCACGGGCGCGGTGCCTTGGCGAAGCTGGGCGGCGGACCAGCGCACGGCTGTTGGAGAGGTGCGCAACTGGCGCCTGGATGATGGCTCGCGGCTGTGGCTGAATACCGACAGCGCGGTGGATGTCGTCTTCGAAGAGCGCACCCGTCAGCTCTCGTTGTACCGCGGCGAATTGCTGATGCAGGCGGCCGCCGAGCCTCGTCCGCTGGTGCTGCAAACGGCCGAACGCAGGTTACGGGCGCATGGCGTTACCCGGTTTTCGGTACTGCAACGTGACGGCAGCTCCCAGCTCAGTGTGTTCGACGGCACGGTCGAAGTCATGCCCAGCGGGCAGGGGGGCGCGCGTACCGTCATGAGCGGCCAGCAAGTCGCTTTCGACAGCCGTCACATCGAACCCGAACGTTCCGTGCAGGCGGGCCGGCAGTCCTGGACCAATGGTGTTCTGGTGGCCGATAACCTGCGCCTCGACGCGTTCGTCGCCGAGCTGGCGCGTTATCGCCAGGGCTATCTCGGTTGCGATCCGCGTGTAGCGGGCTTGCGCGTGGTGGGCGCCTATCCCCTGGCGGACACCGATCGAGTGCTGGACGTGTTGGCGGACACCCTGGCGCTTCGCATCAATCGCCGGCTGCCTTGGTGGGTGAGCCTCGAACCTGCGGAACAGCGTTCCAGTGCCTGATTAAACACGAATGCAAAAAAATTCGTATCTGCAGTTCCCTTTTTGCGATGTCACGGGGCTTAACGGCAACGATCACGATTTTGCCTTTCGCAAAAAGGATGACTCATGCGCTCCATCGCTCTTCCGTTCCGCCGCTCCAGTACGCTTGCCCAGGCCGTTCGTGCCGCCATGCTCTGCCTGCCTCTGGCGGCGCTCGCCACTTCGCCGATGGCCTTGGCGCAGTCCACCAGCCAGCAGTCGGTGCGCGGTTACGACATTCCCGGGGGCTCGCTGTCCAGCGCCCTTAGTCGCTTTGCCGGCGAAGCCGGGGTCATGCTGTCGGTCGATGCCCGACTGATCGAAGGGCGGCAATCGAGCGGCCTGCAAGGCCAATACGGTATCGAGGATGGCTTCGCGGCGCTGCTCCAGGGCAGCGGGTTGCAGGCGGTGCGCGATGGGCACGGCACCTATTCGCTGGCGCCGCGTCCTGAGCAGACCGGCACCGTCGAACTGAAGCCCATGGTGGTCGAGGGCTTTGCGCTGGGTAACGCCTTGGGCGAGATGGAAGGCTACAACGCGACCCACAGCAGCGTGGCGACCAAGACGAGCATGCCGCTGGTACGTACTTCGCAGAGTGTTTCGGTGGTGACGCGGGAGCAGATCGACAAACAGGGCTCGATGACTGTCGCAGAAGCGGTGCGCTATACCCCGGGTGTGCTCAGTAACCCCTACGGCAGTACGCGGCGCTACGACTATCTGGCAATGCGTGGGATCAATGACGGGTCGGTGGACAACATCATCATTGACGGCCTGAAGTCCATGGGCGACCCGGGCTCGTACAGCAGCTTGCAGATCGATCCATACTTCATTGAGCGCATCGACGTACTCAAGGGGCCATCGTCTGTCCTTTATGGCCGCAGCAACCCTGGAGGTCTGGCGTCGCTGACCACCAAGCGGCCGCAATCCACAGAGGATGCGCGCATCGATCTCTCCTACGGCAGTAATGACTATAAGAGCCTAGGATTTGACGTGACCGGGCCGCTAAATGAGAACATAGCTTATCGCGTGCTCGGCGTATCCGAGGATGCCGACAGCCAGGTCGATCATGTCGAGGAGACCCGCTACGCGCTGATGCCAAGCCTGGCGATCTACCTCAACGATGACACCAGCCTTAACCTCTATGCCTATTTGCAGCACGACCCCAACGGCGGCTACCACGGCAGTCTGCCGGCTTCCGGAACGCTGGAGAAGCGCAACGGAGAACGACTTTCCGGCAGCTTTTTCGAGGGCGATCCGGATATCGAAGAGTTCAAGCGTACCCAGCAAATGGTCGGCTACGAGTTCCAGCACCGCTTCAATGATGTATGGAGTGCGAGACAGAACTTCCGCTATCTGGATGCAGAGGTCGAGAACAGCCAGGTTTGGCAGAGCGGCTATTATGGTCCGACCAGCAATCTTCTGTACCGTGGCTTCAGCGGAGGCGAGGAAAGTCTCCACGCATGGATCGTCGACAACATGCTACAAGCGGATTTCAGCACCGGTTCGGCGATGCACACGGTCGTGGTCGGACTGGATTACCAGTCCACCAAGAACAAGACACTCGACGAATACGATTACAGCACTGTCAGCCCGCTGGACATCGCCAACCCCATCTATACAAGTAACGACTTGGCCGGCCTAGCCACCAGCAGTAACGCGCTTCGCCGACAGAAGCAGGCTGGCCTCTATGTGCAGGATCTGATCGAACTGGACAATTGGAACTTCTCCTTCGGCCTGCGACAGGACTGGTACGACGTCTCGATCGACGATGCCATCAAAGGCAAAGATGCGAATCAGGGCGAGAAGCTCAGCGGTCACGCCGGTGTGCTCTATGCGTTCGACAACGGCGTATCGCCTTATCTGAGCTATTCCACCTCGTTCAATCCGACCTCCAACTATTCCAGTGGCGCCCAGATACTCAAGCCGACCACCGGCAAGCAATGGGAAGCAGGTGTGAAGTTTCAGCCAGTCGGCCGTAATGATCTGTACACCCTGTCGTTTTTCACCATCGAGATGGAGAATCTCTTCGCCAAGGAAAACAGCCTGGTCACTGACAACTTTTATAAAGGCGTCGGCGGGATGAGATCGCGAGGTGTCGAACTCGAAGCTCGGGTGAGCGTAACGGAGCGTCTGCGCCTGCTGGGAAGTGTCACGCTGAACGATGTCGAATACAGCAAGGGCTATTTTACCTTCGACACGTCCGGTGCCGTGGTGAATGCCAAGGGCAATACGCCGTATCAGACCCCCGAGCGTATGGCCAGCCTCTGGGCCGACTATAGCTTCGCCGAAGGTCTTCTCGCAGGGTTGAACATTGGCGGCGGCGCGCGGTATGTCGGCTATAGCTGGGGTAACGATGCGCATGACTTCAAAGT
The DNA here is from genome assembly GCF_047225135.1 of Pseudomonas sp. YJ42. Taxonomy (NCBI): domain Bacteria; kingdom Pseudomonadati; phylum Pseudomonadota; class Gammaproteobacteria; order Pseudomonadales; family Pseudomonadaceae; genus Pseudomonas; species Pseudomonas sp. YJ42. The sequence goes on from NZ_CP178378.1 coordinate 2,991,464, forward strand.
GCCGTCCTACAATTCTGTTCGATGCCTCTATTGGCTATGATCTGGGCAGATTGGGGTTGCCCGGCACCTCGGTTCGGCTCAATGCCAACAACCTGACCGATGAGTACTACGTAGCCTCCTGCTACAGCGCGTCCTCGTGCTATCTGGGCGCTGAGCGCAATGTCGTGGCGACCATCACCCATCAGTTCTGATCGAAGAACTAGCCGCTGGCTCAAAAGGCCGGCGGCTTTTTGCTATCTGCAAGAAGGGAACCGACGATGCGCTCCATACTCGTTCTTCTGCATCGCTACATCGGCCTGGCCACGGCGCTGTTCCTTTTTCTCGCCGGCATCACCGGCAGCGTTCTAGCCTTTCACCATGAGCTGGACGAGTGGCTGAATCCGGAGTTCTATCACACTGAGAGCCGTGGTCCGGTGCTGGCCCCGGGCACGCTGGTCGATCGTGTCGAACGGGCGAACCCGCGGATGCAGGTCTGGTACATGGAATTCCCGGATGAACCGGGGCACGCCGCGCTGATGGCGTTGGTGCCGCGCAACGACCCGGCGACCGGCAAGCCATTCGAAGAGCAGCCGGTGGTGCATTATCTCGACGCGGTGACCGGTGAGCAGGTCGGCACGCGCTATTGGGGCGAGTGCTGTTTCTCGCGGCAGAATTTCGTGCCGTTCCTGCTGGAGTTTCACTACAACCTGTCGCTGCCGGGCAACTGGGGACTTTGGTTGATGGGGCTCGTTGCCATCTTCTGGACCCTCGACTGCTTCGTCTCACTGCTGCTGACCTTCCCTCGCGGGCGGCCGTTCTTCGGCAAGTGGTGGACGGCCTGGAAAATCAAGCGGCAGCGTCTCAACCATGATGTGCATCGTGCCGGCGGCCTTTGGTTGTGGTTGTTGCTCACGCCGGTGGCGGTCAGCAGCATTGCGATGAACCTGCCCGAACAGGTCTTCAAACCGGTGGTGTCGCTGGTATCGAAGGTGGAGCCGAGCGTCTACGCGGCGCGCGGCAAGTTGCCAAAGGAAGAGCTGGGCGTGACTCAGTACGACTTTCATCGGGCCTATGACTTCGCCATGCAGCATGCCGCCGAGCTGGGCCTGAGCGAGCCCATCGGCGAGCTGTATTACAGCTTCGAGTACAACTTCTACGGGGCCGGTTTCGGTGATCACGACAGCGATCAGGGCAACGCCTGGCTGTTCTTTCATGGCAGTGATGGCACGCAGTTGCTGGGGCAGGAAATACCGGGGCAGGGCACGCTGGGCGAGCAGTTCCACATGCTGCAGCCGGCGATCCATGGCGGACGGATTCTCGGCTTGCCCGGACGCATTTTGATCGCGGCATTGGGCATAGCGATCGCCGTGCTCTCAGTGACCGGCGTGGTGATCTGGCGGCGCAAACGGCGCGCCAGGTACGTAGCGGCCAGCAAGCGCAACGAGGCATTGCACGCGATCTGATGAACGCCTTCGGCGCTGAGTCAACGTAGGGTGGATCTCGCTTCACCGATCTACCGTGAAGTGATCCCGAGCGCGGCAGGCCTCCAGCTAACGTAGGGCGGATCACGCTTCACCGATCCGCCAGGGCGTTGTACGCGCCCCGAACGAGGCGAAGCCTGACACAGAATTAGGTGGAGCCGTCCGCTTGCGCGGCGCAACTCCAGAGTTCCAGCGCGGGCTGGTCCGCTTTTGGCGGGCCGAGCCATTCGCTCACCGCGTGGCAACGCTGGTCGAAACACAGTTGGTAGTCCCCTGCTTCGGGGGTTCGCCCCACACGCAGCGGTTGTAACGGTGGCATCTGGCGCTGGTAGTGCCAGGCCCCGTCACGCAGTTCGGCGTTGTCCGGAATCTCCATCCCGGCACCTGAACCCTTGACCCGCGCTTCGCCGAGCAGCAGCCCGTCCGGTGTCACGCGGTAATCTTCTTCCCAGCGGATCTTCTCGATCGTATGGGTCCAGGCCAGGGTGAAGTCGGCTGTGGGCACCTGTGCCCACACCACCCCGGCCAAGCCCAGGCAGAGTCCGATCACGCCAGCGCCGGTCCGGCGCGGCGGGCCCGGACGATGTGCTGTGCCAGCAGCAGCGCGCCGATGGCGAAGCCAATTTCATCGGTGATCGGCATGGCCATGATCAGCGTCGCACCTGCGGCAAATCCAAGCACGCGTTCCCACCAGGCCAGCGGACGCTGCAGATAGCCGATCGAGGCGATACCCCAGAGACCGATGGCGAATGCGGCCTTGAACAGCATGTACGCAGTCATCCAGAGGCTGTCGCCCTGCAGCATCAGCGCCGGGTTGTAGACCGCCATGAATGGCACCACGAATCCCGCGATGGCGATCCGTACGGCCCACATGCTGATTTTCAGCCCGGTCTCCTTGGCAATCGGCGCAGCGGCAAAGCACGCCAGCGCCACGGGCGGGGTGAGATCGGCAAGGATGCCGAAGTAAAACACGAACATATGCGAGACGATCAGCGGTACCCCGAGATCCAGCAGCGCTGGCGCGGCGATCGAGCTGGTGATGATGTAGTTGGGGATCGTCGGGATGCCCATCCCCAGAACCAGACAGGTCAGCATTGTCAGGAGCAGGGAGAGGAACAGGTTGTCCTGGCCAACCGCGAGGATGTAACCGGCGAAGGTCGAGGCCACACCGGTCAGTGAAACCACGCCGATGATCACGCCCACCAGGGCACAGGCGATACCGACCGGGACCGCATGACGGGCGCCTTCGACCAGCGCATGCAGACATACCCGCAGCGTGTCGCGGCCACCCTTGATGAACCAGCAGGTCGCCACCAGTGCCGCGATGACCCCGAAGATCACTCCGATGCCCATCTGGAAGAATCCTGCGCAGAGCAGCCCCAGGGCGATCCAGAAGGCGATTCGCAAGCCGAACGAGGAAACCTTCAGAATGATCGCCGAGCCGAGGATCACGATGGCGGTCAGCGACAGGCCGATAATCCCGGCGAACATGGGCGTGCGGCCGGAGAACAGCAGCCAGACCAGCACCAGCAGCGGAATCAGCAGGTACCAACGTTCTTTCACAGCCGCCATGGCGCTGGGGCACTGATCTTTCGGGAGACCCTTGAGGTCGGCGCGTTTGGCTTCCAGATGCACCATCCAGAACGTCGAGCCGAAATACAGCAGCGCCGGAATCAGGGCGGCCTTGGCCACTTCGACGAAGGGCACGTTGATCGTCTCGGCCATGATGAAGGCTACGGCGCCCATCACGGGCGGCATCATCTGGCTGCCCATGCTCGCCGTCGCCTCGACACCGCCGGCAAACGCGGCGCGGTAACCAAAGCGCTTCATCAGCGGGATGGTGAACTGGCCGGTGGTGACCACGTTGGCCACGCCTGAGCCGGTGATGGTGCCCATCAAGGCTGATGACACCACCGACACCTTCGCCGGGCCGCCGAGCTTGTGGCCGAACAGGCCCATGGCGAAATCGGTGAACAGCTTGATCATGCCAGCCTGCTCTAGGAAGGCACCGAACAGGATGAACAGGAAGATATAGGTGGCCGACACGTAGGTCGGTGTTCCGTATAGGCCCTCGGTGCCAAATGCCAGCTGATTGACCAGTTGGTCGAAACCATAACCGCGGTGTGCAAGGTCGCCGGGCAGGTATTCACCCAGCAGACCATAGGCGAGGAACGTCGCGCAGATGATAGGCAGTGCGATTCCCATCACACGGCGCGCGGCCTCGAAGACCATGACGATGAGCACCACCCCGACAGCGAAGTCGAAGGTCGTCAGATCACCGGAACGCTGAATTAGGTCGCCTTCGAAATACCACTGATAAAACGCCGTACCCATGCCGGCCAGCGCGAGCACCCAGGCCAGGGGTTGCCAGGGGCGACCTTTGCCATGGGCAGGGAAGCTCAGGAAGACAATCATCAGCAAGAAACCGACGTGCCCCGCCCGCAGTACCTGACTCGACACCGGATGAAACGCCGCCATGGTGATCTGGTAGATGGAAAACAGCAGGGCGACATAGAACAGCGCCTTGGGCCACTCGGCAGGGCTGCCGCCCAGGCCTTGCTCTTGTTGTAATTCGCTCATGAAATGCCTCGAGCTGATAAAGCGTGGTCGCGTAGAGCCGCTAACAAAACCTGCCGTGAACACACGCTGGTTTTACTAGCACCTCTGCAAAGATCGTTTGGGATGCCGGCAGCGAGTGCGGGGATGCACTCGCCAGCCGGAGTCGGAGCGGCGTTTGCCGCTCCTCGGCGTACTCAGAGTACGCCGGCTTCCTTGTAGTAGCGCTCGGCGCCCGGATGCAGCGGGATCGGCAGGGCCTTGGTGGCGTTTTCGAGCTTGATGTCCTTGGCAGCCGAATGGGCCTTGGTCAGCTGGTCGAGGTTCTCGAACAGCAGTTTGGTCATTTGGTACGCCACGTCATCGGATACGCCTTCATGGGTCACCAGAATGTTGGTGATGGCCACTGTAGGTACGTCAGCATCCTGGCCGTCATAGGTGCCCGCCGGGATGTTGGCCGCCTGGTACGCCGGGTTGTTGATCTTGGTGACGACGTCTTGCGGAATTTCGACGTAGTTCAGCGGCATGGTGGATGACAGGTCACGGATCGCAGCCATGCCCAGACCAGCGGACTGCAGGGTGGCATCGAGCTGACGGTTCTTGATCAGCTCCACGGACTCTGCGAACGGCAGGTATTCGACCTTGCCGATGTCCTCGTAGCTCAGGCCTGCGGCCTTGAGGATGGCGCGAGCATTGAGCTCGGTACCGGACTTCGGTGCGCCGACGGACAGCGATTTGCCCTTGAGATCGGCCAGGGTCTTGATGCCGGACTCTTTGCTGGCAACGATCTGGATGTAGTTCGGGTAGCTGCCGCCGATGGCGCGCAGCTTTTTCAGCGGGGCCTTGAAGCCGGCGTCTTCGACACCATTCCAGCCGTCTGCCACCGAGTCACCAAGCGCGAGGCCCAGCTCACCGCGGCCGGCTTGCAACAGGTTGAGGTTTTCCACCGAAGCCTTGGTGGCCTGTACGGACGTTTTCGAGCCTTCGATGCCTTTGCTGTACAGCTGGGAGATGGCTACGCCGATCGGGTAGTAAACACCGCTGGTGCCGCCAGTCAGAATATTGATAAAGGTCGGCGCGGCAACCGCGGCGGTGCTGGCGGTAAAGGCCGCTGCGGCAGCCAGCAGGGTGAGTTGTTTGGTCAATCTCATTGTGTTTCTCCGTTTCGTTGTTATTGGTTTTCGCAGAACTGACGATAGACGATCAGCCGCAGCCATAGCGCTGCGAGCGGGCAAGAAAAGACGGATACACACGAATGGCTTTCGCTGGAAAGCGGGAGTGCGCTGTGCGGCTTTTCTTGTGGTTGATCGCATCGGGCACTACAGACATAGCACGAGCTGTGCCATCACTGGCGAAGGCTCTGGCCTGCGGCGTCGATCTATTTCCGCTGTGTCTATGGGCGAAAAGCTGCCTATGGGTGCATGGGGATCGGCGGATTTTCGCCTATCAACCCGGCTCTATGGGAACCCCGGCATGCATCGAGGCGTCGCATTGGGACGCCCTTTCAGACGAGGTGCAGCATGGCCAGCGAAATCAGTGCGAAGGAACTCGGTATCGACATCGAGAAGGGTGAAGGCGAGCTGTTCAAATGGTTCATTGCCAGCTTTCTGTTCGGCAAGCGCATCCAGCAGGACATCGCCGCCGAGGCCTATCGGGTGATCGTCGAAAAGCATGGGCGCGACACGCCCCGCAAACTCTGCAATTGCAGCTGGCAGACGCTGGTGAACATGCTCGGCGAGGGGCATTACGTGCGCTACGACGAGTCGACCGCCGAGCGTCTGCTCAAGCTGTGCGACAAGCTCAACAAGGAATACGGCGGCAAGCTCGGTAACCTTCACCAGCAAAGCAAGGATCGCAAGGACCTGGAGAAGCGGCTGGCGGAGTTCGAGGGCGTCGGGCCGAAAACCGTTGAAATCTTCATGCGTGAAGCACGCAAGGTCTGGGACTGAGCGCGCCGGGTGACGCTTGCGCCGGCCCAGGATCCGGTTAAAGTGGCGCCAGCTCCCCATCGAATCCCGATCATGCGCGCCTTCCTTCTCGCGTTCAGCCTGTTTCTGCCTCTGCTGGCCACCGCTGGCCCCGCGCCTTATTACCAGTGGCAAAGCAAGGCCGACGGTACCGTGATATGCCGGCAGACGCCGCCCGGGCATGGCTGGGAGCTGCTCAACGGACAGCCGTTTCGTGATCTCAACTGTACGCAACCGGCGGGGCGAGTCGAGCGTCCCAGTGCGGTGCCGGGCTTTCGCCCACAGCCGGGGCGGTGACGACGAGCCGTTTCATCAGCGTTGAGCAGCGGCTGCGCTAGCCAGTGCTCAGCACGATCATTCCTTAAGCCAGCAGAACCCATGCTCGACCTGCCCGCCTACTTCGGCCTGTTCGGTGCTGCCTTTGCCGCGGCCACGCTGCTGCCCGCGCAATCCGAAGCCGTGCTGGTCGGGCTGTTGCTGCACGGCGGCTACTCGGCCACGGGCCTGCTGCTGGTTGCCACCTTGGGCAACGTGCTGGGCTCGCTGGTCAACTGGCTGCTGGGCCGCTCGGTTGAGCGGCTGCGTCATAAACGCTGGTTTCCGGTCAGCGACCAACAGCTCGAACGCGCACAGCGCCGATATCACCGCTACGGTCGTTGGTCGTTGCTGCTGAGCTGGGTGCCGATCATCGGCGACCCGCTGACCGTGGTCGCCGGCACCCTGCGCGAGCCGCTGTGGAGCTTCCTGCTGTTGGTGACCCTGGCCAAGGGTGGCCGCTATGTGCTGCTTGCAGCCATCACGCTCGGCTGGCTATGAGCCCATCCAGAGCCTTCGTTAACCTCAGCGTAACGAAACACCTCTGCGCTTGATTGATGACCCTTCGGTCGTCTCCCTACTGTGCGCTCCACAAGCGGAAAACCTGTGGAGTCGCCATGACAACAACAATCTCCCCACCGCCGCAGTGGTCGCGTCGCCGCGCTGAAAAAGCCCGTCGTCTCGATCAGGTGCGGCGCCTCGCCGATGGCGTGGTGCTGCCCAGCGAGCGGATCGTCGAGGCCCTGGAACTCTTGATCGCCCCCGGCGACCGGGTGGTGCTCGAGGGCAACAACCAGAAGCAGGCGGACTTCCTCTCCCGCTCCCTGGCCAAGGTCGATCCCGGCAAGCTGCATGACCTGCACATGATCATGCCGAGCGTCAGCCGCGCGGAGCATCTGGACCTGTTCGAACGGCAGATCGCCCGTAAGCTCGACTTCTCCTTTGCTGGCCCGCAGAGCCTGCGCATCAGCCAGCTACTCGAAGACGGCCTGCTGGAAGTCGGTGCCATCCATACCTACATCGAGCTCTATTCGCGCCTGTTGGTGGACCTGATTCCCAATGTCGCGCTGGTCGCCGGCTTCCAGGCCGACCGTCACGGCAATATCTATACCGGCCCTAGCACTGAGGACACCCCAGCGCTGGTCGAGCCAACCGCCTTCTCCGATGGCATCGTCATTTTCCAGGTCAATGAAATTGTCGACGAGCTGCCACGCGTGGACATCCCGGCCAGCTGGGTCGACTTCGTGGTGGTCGCCGACAAGCCGTTCTACATCGAGCCGCTGTTCACCCGCGACCCGCGCCATATCAAGCCGGTGCACGTGCTGATGGCGATGATGGCCATCCGCGGCATCTACGAGAAACACAACGTGCAGTCGCTCAACCATGGCATTGGCTTCAATACCGCTGCCATCGAGCTGATTCTGCCGACCTACGGCGAGTCGCTGGGCCTCAAAGGCAAAATCTGCCGCAACTGGACTCTGAACCCGCACCCGACGCTGATCCCGGCCATCGAGACTGGCTGGGTCGAGAGCGTGCATTGCTTCGGCACCGAGCTGGGGATGGAGAACTACATCGCCCATCGTCCGGACGTGTTCTTCACCGGCCGCGACGGCTCCATGCGCTCCAATCGCATGATGTGCCAACTGGCCGGGCAATACGCGGTGGACCTGTTTATCGGCGCCACCCTGCAGGTCGATGGTGATGGGCATTCCTCCACCGTCACCCGCGGCCGCCTGGCCGGTTTCGGCGGTGCGCCGAACATGGGCCACGACCCGCGCGGTCGCCGTCATCCAACTCCGGCTTGGCTGGACATGGCCATGCCCGGTGGCGAAGCCCCGGTGACCCTGCTCGAGCGCGGCAAGAAGCTCGTGGTGCAGATGGTCGAGACCTTCCAGGAAGGCGGCAAACCCACCTTCGTCGAGCAACTCGATGCGGTGGAGGTGGCGAAGAAGAGCGGCATGCCGCTGGCCCCAATCATGATTTACGGCGACGACGTCACCCACCTGCTGACCGAGGAAGGCATCGCCTACCTGTACAAGGCGCGTTCGCTGGAAGAACGCCGGGCGATGATCGCCGCGGTGGCCGGCGTCACCAGCATCGGCCTGCGGCACAACCCGAAAGACACCGAGCGCATGCGCCGCGAAGGCCTGATCGCGCTGCCGGAAGATCTTGGCATCCGCCGCAACGATGCGACCCGCGAGCTGCTGGCCGCCAAGAGCATCGCCGAACTGGTCGATTGGTCCGGCGGCCTCTACAACCCGCCCGCGAAATTCAGGAGCTGGTGATGAGCGCACTCATTGCAAGACAGGCGCAGCCAACCCTGGCTGAGCGCCTGGCGGACCTGGCGGTGCAGGCGCTGATCGACGAGGCCGACCTCTCGCCCAAGCCGGGGCTGGTCGATCGGCGCGGCAACGGCGCGCATGACGACCTGCACCTGGGCCTGATGCACGCCTCGGCTGATGCGCTGTGGCCGGCCTTCAAGGCGATGGCCGAAGCGGCGCAGGAAATTGGCGAAGTCGGCCAGCCCTTGCGCGAAACCCTCGGCCAACTGGGCCGGGCCGGAGAAGCCGACATGCTCCGCGTCACCGGCGGTGTGAATACCCATCGCGGCGCTATCTGGGCGCTGGGGCTGCTCAGCGCGGCGGCGGCGCTGCAAATCGACGCGCCTGATGCCCGAGGCGTTGCGGCGACCGCCGCGGCACTGGCGCGTTTGAGCGACCCGGCCGCCCCGCACAATCCGCACAGCCATGGCGCACGGGTCTGCCGTACCTATGGCGTGCTCGGTGCACGCGAACAGGCGCAGCACGGCTTTCCCGCCGTCATCGAACAGGGCCTGCCGCAGCTGCTGGTGAGCCGTCGCGGCGGGGCGGGTGAGCAGAACGCCCGGCTTGATGCGCTGCTGGCGATCATGACCGAACTGAGCGACACCTGTGTATTGCACCGCGCTGGCCTCGCCGGGCTGAGTCGCATGCAGCAAGGCGCCCGCGCCGTACTGGCTGCCGGCGGTTGCGCCAGCCTCGCCGGGCGCCGCCAGCTGCGCGCACTGGAAGGCGAGATGTTGTCGCTGCGCGCCTCGCCGGGCGGAGCTGCCGATCTACTCGCCGCCACCTTATTCCTCGACCGCCTGGCGCCCACCGCACCGGCGCCGACTGGGAGCAATTGAACATGGAAACCCTGTCTTTCGAATTCGCCGCCGGGCAACCCGCCCGCGGCAGGGCCCTGGTCGGCGTGGTCGGCTCGGGCGATCTGGAAGTGCTGCTGGAACCCGGCCAGGCCGGCAAGTTGGCGATCCAAGTGGTCACCTCGGTCAATGGCGCCGAGCAGCGCTGGCAGCAACTGTTCGAGCGGATGTTCCGCGAGCAGAACCTGCCAGCGCTGAATATCGATATTCACGATTTTGGGGCCACACCCGGCGTAGTGCGTCTGCGTCTGGAGCAGGGGTTGGAGGAGGTCGGCCATGACTGATTCCTTTGCTGATAACGTGGCCCGTTTACTCAAGTCGCGCAGCTTCGTCGAACTGGGCGCCCGCCAGCGTGCCCGTGTGCTGCTGGACGCGGGCAGCTTTCGCGAATTGCTCGATCCCTTCGCCCGCGTCACTTCGCCCTGGCTACCGAAGCAGGGCATCGTCACCCAGGCCGACGATGGCGTGGTGGTTGCCAAGGGCACGATCGACGGCCAACCGGCGGTGATCGCCGCCATCGAAGGTGCCTTTCAGGGCGGCAGCATGGGCGAGGTGGGTGGCGCAAAGATCGCCGGCGCCCTGGAGCTGGCGGTAGAGGACAACCGTAATGGCATCCCGACCCGCGCCGTGCTGCTGCTGGAAACCGGCGGTGTACGTCTGCAGGAGGCCAACCTGGGCCTGGCGGCCATCGCCGAGATTCAGGCAGCCATCGTCGAACTGCGTGACTATCAGCCGGTGATTGGCGTGGTCGCCGGCTCCGTCGGCTGCTTCGGCGGCATGTCCATCGCCGCCGGGCTGTGCAGCTATCTAGTCGTCACCCGCGAAGCCCGCGTCGGTCTCAATGGCCCACAAGTGATCGAGCAAGAAGCCGGGATCGAGGAATACGACTCGCGCGACCGGCCGTTCATCTGGAGCCTGAGCGGCGGTGAGCAGCGTTATGCCAGCGGCTTGGTGGACGCCTATGTCGCTGACGACACCGACGCCATCCGCGAGCAGCTGCACGAGCTGTTCGCCCTCGGCATTCCCGTTCAACCGCGCAGCCGCCGTCACGCCTGGTTTCTGCAGCGCCTGGCGGACGTCGATACCCGTGCGCAGCTCGATGCAGACGCCGTGCGTGCCCTCTACGAAGGAGATGCCCAATGAGCCGTGGACTGAACTGGTTGCAAGCCCTGGCCGGTGGTCAAGCACTGGATGGCTATCCGGCCTCGGTACAGGTGGTCGACGGGTCGCTGGACGACCGCACGGCACGCTATATCGCCGTGGTGCCGGACGCCGAGAATCCCTTCCCGCGCGCGCGCAATGGCGAGGTCGGTCTGCTCGAAGGCTGGGCGCTGGGCCAGGCGCTGGACGAGGTGATCGCGGCCGATCGCGACAAGGCGGACAAACGCGTGGTGGTCGCCATCGTCGACGTGCCGAGCCAGGCCTATGGCCGTCGCGAGGAGGCGCTGGGCATCCATCAGGCCCTGGCCGGTGCGGTGGACGGTTATGCTCGCGCGCGCCTGGCCGGGCATCCGGTGATCGCGCTGCTGGTGGGCAAGGCCATGTCCGGTGCCTTTCTCGCCCACGGTTACCAGGCCCAGAGGATCGTCGCCCTGCGTGATCCGGGCGTAATGGTGCACGCCATGGGCAAGGCCGCCGCGGCGCGCATTACCCTGCGCAGCGTCGAAGAGCTGGAAGCCCTGGCCGAATCAGTGCCGCCAATGGCCTACGACATCGACAATTACGCGACCCTCGGCCTGCTTTGGGAAACCCTCTCGGTGGACAGCATCGAGCAGCCTTCTGCCGGCGATCTGCAGCGTGTGCGTGACTGCCTGCAGCGAGCCGTGGACGACATCGGCAGCAGTACCGACTTGCGTGGTCGTCTCGGCGCACCGAACCGTGAGGCCTCGTCGCGGGTGCGGGAGTTGATGCGCGCGCAGTGGTAGGTCATTCACGTCGGGGCTGCTGTCGAATGTGACGAAATCGGCTCCGATGTCTCACTCATAACGAGGTTTCGCGAGGAGGTTTTAATGCACGACCGTCCATGCCCCCATGATCTGCTCTGGGGCATGAGCCCGACACAACTGCCCTCTGACGCGCCGGTGTGGGTGCGACAGGTGCTTGAGATCGACCAACCCGTGGTCGTGCGACGGGCCATGGTGGCGAGCGGTCAGATCGCCGTCGGCGTACGTGGCGCCTCGCGTGATCAGCGCTATGCCACGCTCATGTCAGCAGACGCTGTGCGCCGTCGTGTGCGGCCTGAAGAGCTGACCGCGGGTGTCTACGCCAGTGAGCTACCGGCACTGCGTGCGCTGATACAGCTCAGGCCGGTGATGAATGAACTGGGCCTGGATTGGGGCATAACCGGTTCCGTCGGCTATCAGCTGGCCACCGGCATCCCGGCTGCGCATGCCAACAGCGATCTCGATTTGCTCGTGCGCGTGCCGCAGTCCTTTTCACGGCCCAGGGCCCGCGACCTGTTGCAGCATCTTGATGACGGTCCCTGTCGCGTCGACCTACAGCTGGAAACGCCCTTCGGTTCCATCGCCCTGCGCGAATGGGCCGGTGACTCTACACGCGTATTGCTCAAGTGCCCCACCGGGGCGCGGCTGGTCGGAAACCCATGGAACCAGCAGGAGCAGGTCGCATGAGCAGCCTGTTCGCTTTTCCCGGCCAGGGCGCACAGAAGCCCGGCATGCTGCATCGATTGCCGCAGGAGCCCGAGGTGATTGATTGCCTGGAGCAGGCAAGCGAAGTCCTTGGCCATAACGTGCTGGATCTGGACAGCGAAGATGCCTTGGCCTCAACCCGCGCCGTGCAGCTGTGCTTGCTGATCGCCGGGGTCGCGGCTGCCCGGTTGTTGATGCGCGGCGGTCAGGCGCCCGACTATGTGGCAGGCCTGTCCATTGGCGCTTATGCCGCTGCAGTGGCGGCGGGTGCGCTGGATTATCGCGATGCCGTGCGGCTGGTTGAGCTGCGCGGCGAGCTGATGCAGAACGCTTATCCCCAGGGTTTCGGCATGACCGCTATCCTCGGGCTCGATCTCACTTCGGTCGAACGCCTGCTGGGCGAAGTCCATGACAAGTCGGTGCACCTGGCCAATATCAATGCCGACAACCAGATCGTCATTGCCGGGGCAGACGATGCCATGGCGGCGGTCGCGGCACGCGCTAAAGCGCTGGGCGCCTCATGTGCCCGACGCCTTGCGGTCAGCGTGCCGTCGCATAACGCTATGTTGGACGCACCGGCTGCACGACTGGCCGAAGCGTTCTCCCGCGTCGAGCTCCGTGCGCCACGCATTCGCTATCTGAGCAGTACCACGGCACGTCCCATTGCTGTTCCCGAGCGCCTGCGCGACGACCTGGCTTTCAACATGTGCCGCGTCGTCGACTGGCACGGCACCCTGCGCACCGCCTACGAGCGCGGCGTGCGGCTGCATATCGAATTGCCCCCCGGCTCGGTGCTGACCGGCCTGGCACGGCGGGTGTTCGAACAGGGCACGCTGATCGCTTTCGACGGTGCACGGCTGGACACCCTGATCGCCTTGCTGCGTCAGGAAGCCGATCGAGTCGAATAACCCCATCACCGCACTGGCCTTACTTTCTAGGCGCTTAGATTGCTCCGATCCGAGCGCTACGCATTGGCGTAAGCGCAAAAAAAACGGGCTCCCCAAAGGAGCCCGTCAAATTCGCCTATGGCCAATGGCCAGCATATATGCTTATAGGGCTTCGCCCATCACATAGTCAGGCAGTACGGTCGCGATCTGTGGGAACGCACACAGCACGATGATCGCCAGCACCATGACCAGCGCGTAAGGGAGCGCCCCCCAAAGGATGTCCCGGGTCGGCACCTGGGGTGCGATGCCATTGATGACGAACAGGTTCAGGCCCAGCGGCGGCGTGATCAAGCCGATCTCCATGTTGATGGTGAGGACCACTGCGAACCAGTAGGGATCGAAGCCGGCCTGTACGACGATGGGGAAGAGCAGGGGCGCAGACATCACGATGACCGCGACCGGCGGGAGGAACATCCCGGCCACCAGCAGGAACAGGTTGATCACACCCATCAGCACCCAGCGGTTGACCTCCAGACTGGCAATCGTCTCGGCCAGCGACTGAGTGATGTAGAGCGACGACAACGCGAAGGCAAACAGCTCGGCAGAGGCCAGGATCATCATGATCATGACGCTTTCACGCATGCCGGAGCTGAAGATATTGCGGAAGGTGCCCATCTTGAACAGCCGGTAGGCCAGCACCACGACCACCAGCGTGAGCATCGCACCTGCGCCGGCTGCCTCGGAAGGCGTGGCCACGCCGCCATAAAGCACGTAGAGCACGCCGATGATCACCAGGATCAGCGGAAAAATACGCGGCAGTGCTGCCAGCTTGTCGCGCAGGCTGTAATACACACCTTCGGTGCCGAAGCGGAAGCCCTTGCGGCGGGCATCGATCATCGCCCAGCACATGAACATGGCCGTCAGCATCAGGCCCGGCAGAACCCCGGCGAGGAAAAGCCGGCCGATGGAGGTTTCCGTGGCGATGCCATAGATGATCATCGTCACCGACGGAGGTAACAGGATGCCGAGCGTGCCGCCCGCGGCAATCGAACCAGTCGCCACCGAGGAGGGGTAGCCGCGGTTGATCATCTCCGGGATGCCCAGCTTGCCGATCGCGGCGCAGGTGGCCGGGCTCGAGCCTGTCATACCGGAAAAGACAGCGCAGGCGCCGATGTTCGAGAGCACCAGACCGCCTGGAACCTTGTACATCCAGCGGTCCAGCGCGCGATAAAGATCGGCTCCGGCGGGCGTGCCGGCCACGATGGCACCCATCAGCACAAACATCGGAATCGAGACGAAGGCCAGATTGCCGATGCCGGCGAACATGGTTTCAGCCACCACGCTGATGACATCAGGGCCCATCGCCAAGAACAGACCGCCCATGGCCGCCAGGCCCAGGGCAAAGGCGATCGGCATGCCGGTGGCCAGAAACAGGAGCAAGGCACAGATCAAAAGCGTGCCGGTAAGGGTCGGCGTCATGGTGCTTCTCCCAGATTCTGGCGGCTGTGTCCGATGGGTTCATCCGTGACGGCCGAAGCGCTTTGCTGCTCCGAGATGGCCAGGGCGGGGCAGATGAGTTTCATCATCTCTGCCACGTATTGCAGGCACAGCAGGCCGAAGCCCACCAGCATAGGCGTTGCAGGAATCCATAGCGGTATGGCGGCAATCGTCGGGGTGGTCCAGCCGCCTTCCCAGGCTTCGTGGACATAGATGACGCTCGCCACGGTCATCAGCAGGCAGAACGTCAGGCCCAGCACCGCCCCGAGCAGCTGCATACGGCGTCGGTTGGGCGAGGACATCATCAGTTCTATGACGTCGACGCCGACGTGGCCTTTTTTCATCAGCACGTAGGGCGCGCCGATAAAGATCGCCGCAGTGGCGGCAAATACCACGACCTCGGTCTGCCAGACGGTGGGCGCTCTGAATAAGTAGCGCATCAGGATCATCTGGCACATCACAACCATGGCGATGATCAACAGGAACACGGAGCTGACCCCACCAAGGCGCGACAGGGCCTCGATGGAGCGAATAAATCGTCTGGACATGGGGACTCCTTTGAACCCGGGCCATGAAGCAGAAGCACGGAGCGTGCTTGAACACAGCGAAGGCCGCTGAGGTAGCGGCCATGTGGGGCATCACTGCACGGCGAGGGCCTTGTCCAGGAGGTCTTGGCCGCCTTTGACTTTCTCGGCGAAGTACTTGTAGGAAGAGTCGCGGGCGACCTGCATCCAGGCGTCGTGTTCTTCTTTGCTCAGGCTGACAACCTTGACGCCGGCCTTGGCGAACGTCTCGTTCATCCGCTGCTCACCTTTTGGTCCTTCCTCGGCGAAGTAGGCCTCGGCCTTGCTTGCTGCCGCGAGCATGGCTTCCTTTTGTTCCGGGGTGAGTTTGTCGAAGGTGCGCTTGGAGATGAGGACGGGTTCATACATGAACCATAGGGCGTTCTCGCCCGGCGCGGTCAGGCATTTCACCTGCTCATACAGGCGGTATGAGACGAAGCTGTCGTTGGAGGTGTTGGCCGCATCAAGTACGCCGGTCTGCATGCCGCTGTAGATCTCGGACGAAGGCATCGACGATATCGAGGCACCGGCGGCGGCGAGCATGTTTTCGAAAGCCGGACCGGCGGCGCGGATGACCTGCCCTTTGATGGTGTCAGGCGAGGTAATGCAGCTCTCTTTGGAAGCGAATCCACCAGCCAGCCAGGCATCAGCGAGAATGATCGCGCCGTTCTTCTCAGCCAGCGCGTGTATTTCCTTGATGAAGTCGGAGTCGTTCAGGCGCTCGGCGTGCTCGTAGTTCTTGACCAGCCCAGGCATCAGCGTGGCGGAGAATTGCGGTACGCGGCCCGACGCGTAGTCCAGCGGCAAGGCGGTCATGTCGAGTTGGCCACGGGTCAACGCGCCCCATTGTTCGTTGGCTTTGTACAAGGAGGAGGCGGGATAAATCTGGACTTTGAGGCCAACATTGGCGGCGGCCACTTCGCGCGCGATGATCTGCACCATTTCATCGCGCGGGTCGCCCTGATTGCCAGGGAACTGATGGGAAGCGCGAAGGACTGTCTCGGCGAAACTGGGGGCGCTGGCGACTAGCATTGCAGCCACAACCGATGTACGGAGTAGGGCTTTCATTGGAATTCTCCTAGATTGACACTTAGAGCCACGCTACGCGGCTCATAATTATTTTTATTACGTCACAGGAATTTCTTCTTGTTATCCGAGCGTCCGTGCTCGAGTGAAATGCAGGCTAGCGTGCGCAACGGGGGGGATCAATTAAGACCTCCCTTCTATCGTTACGGCTAAGTTAACGATCAGTTGAAGACCCCGGTTCGGTGCTGGATCGGGACCGATACATTCGGCATTCGGCGACCAGAGCAAGCAGGTTGGGATCGCGCTCCTTGGCCTTGAGGAACACAATGCCGATCTGCTGCTGCAGGCGGTACTTGCTCTGTAGGGGGATCAGGCGGATGCGGTTCTCGTAAACCGCTGCGACCCGCCCTGGAAGGAGGGCGTAACCGACGCCTGAACTGACCATGCTGAGCAGAGTGAAGATGTCGTTGACCTGCATCCCTACATTCGGCTTGAAGCCTGCCTGGTCGAACACACGAGCGCTGTCGCGATGGGTGGCGAAACCCTGGGTGAGGGTGATGAAGGTCGCATCACGCAAGTCGCCTAAGTCCACCTCTGCCTGCTCGGCAAATGGGGAGTCGGTGGGTACAGCAAGAAAGATGTCATCGGCAAAGAGCAGCAATTGCTCGCAATCTATATTGATCAGGCTGTCGTCGAGAGAAATCAGGACTGCATCGAGTTCCATGTTCTTGAGTTTGTAGAGCAGATCGACGTTGGAGCCGAGGATCAGGTCGATGTTGAGCTCGCTGCGGCGCAGCTTCAGGCCCATGATCAGCTGCGGCACGGTCTTCACCGTCAGCGAATAGAGCGCCCCGAGTTTGAAGCGCTCGGCCGAGAACCCAGCCGATTCACGCGTCTGGCGCACCGTTTCGAGGACATCCTGGACCAGCTTCTGCGCATGTTCCTCCAGCACAAAGGCACTCTCCAGCGGGATCAGGTTGCGGCCCTCGTGTTTGAACAGCGGGCAGCGCAGGGCGCTTTCCAATGAATGGATGGCGCGGTGAACGCTGACGTTGCTGGTGTTCAGCTCGGCGGCCGCTTTGCTCAGGTTGCCGCTACGCATGAAGGCCAGAAAGACTTCAAGCTTCTTCAGGGTGAGTTCTTCGTCGATTTGCATGGGCAAGGGCTCGGGCAAGGAGGTCAATTATGCCTAACGCGGACCGGCTTAGGGCTTGGTCGTGGGAACGATCTGCGCGTGTCGGGTTGCTCGTCCTGTTCGGCTGTGTGTGATGCCTGCTCAAGGCGCCAGCGGGCGACATGCACATCGCATGGCGCGCTAACGGAGGTCATGCAATTTGCACGATAATTGAAATTTGCCATCACAGCAACTATTTGATTTATAAGGAAAAATCAAAAAATACCCGATGGCACGTTCGATGCTGTTGTGCTGTGCCAATTTGGCAAAGCAGACAAAAATACGAACGAGGGCTGGACGACGCTCCGGCCCAGGAAATGGAACGAAATGGATAACAGGCTAAACAGCAAGACTCAAATATGGGCCGACGGGTACTCCTTCATGGAGGTTACCGAGACGCTGCTGATGGCCCTGGGAATCCGACCGGACGACCCCGGGCGTGGCGAACCGGAACCTGCGCAACCGGAGCCGGCCGCCTCGACCACCCATGGTTCAACCGACGCGAAGGTGGGCCGCTAGCCCGGCTCTGGTGAGCGAGTATCGATAGCGCCCAGACCGCTGAGCGAAAGCCGATCGTCTTGGCATTCTTAAGCGGCCGAGGCGGTCGGCTCCCCTTCAGCCCACCGCCGAGGCATGTCTTTGAGCCGCGTTACGCGATCCGGCTGACCTGTTTCCGTTATCGCGCCAACTGGCCGAGGATGCGATAGGCGAGCTTCACCCGGTCCTCGTTCGGGTAATACCGGTTGGCCAGAATGACAATGCCCAGCTGTTCGGCCGGAATGAAGGCCAGGTAGGCACCAAAACCGTTGGTCGAGCCGGTCTTGTTGATCCAGACGTCGGCCTGCGGTGGTGACGGAGGGGAAATCGGTTCCACCGGCTGGCTGTCGAGTACCATCTTGCTGCCATTGCCAACCAACAGATCGTCCAGCGCGACCGGATAATCGTACTGTTCCCATACCAACGCCTGGGTCATGGCGCCCACCCGGTAATGGCGGGTTTGGGTCGCGGTTATGGCCTGTCTGACCGAGCGGTCCGTTTTGATCGTGCCGAGCTGCGCTTCGACGAAGCGCAGCAGATCCTGACTGGTGGTCTTCACGCCGTACGCTTCATTCGCCAGCAGCGCCGGATTCAGCCGGACCGGGTCGCCGTTCTTGTTGTAACCCTGGGCATAGCGCATTCTCTCCCCGGACGGCAGATCGATGTAGGTGCTGTTCATCCCGAGCTTTGGCAACAGCCGGCTCTGCAGGGCCTCGACATAGGGGATCCCCAGGCCGCTGGCCGCCGCCATGCCCAGCAGACCCATGCCGGGATTGGCGTAGACGCGCCTGGTGCCAGGTGCGTAGCGCGGCTGCCAAGACCTGAAGTAATCCGTCAATTGCTGATCGTTGCGGATCGCATCGGGCAGCTGCAACGGGAAATCTCCAGCCGTATGGGTGGCCAGGTCGATCAGGGTGATCCGGTCGAGCTGGCTGCCTTGCAGGGCGGGCAGATAGCGGCTGGGGCTGTCGGTGAGAGACAGCTTGCCCTGGGTTTCGGCATAGGCCGCCAGGGTTGCGGTCAGGGTTTTGCTGACCGAGCCGATCTCGAACAGGGTATCGCGGGTCACGGCCTGCTGCGTCGCCTTCGAGGCCACGCCGAACTCATAGAAACGCTGCTCGCCCTGTGCCGTGATCGCGATCGCCAGACCGGGGATCGCGTGTTGCGCCATGACGGCTTGGGCGGCGTCCGTTACAGTCGCGTCGATGCCGGCGAAATCCACGCCGGCCGCGGCGGGGCGGCTGAGCGCCATGGTCATCGCGACGAGCAACAGCCCCGCCCGGCACTTTCTGAATAAGCGCATCATGGTCCTCGAATCACCTGAAGGGCTTGGAAACTAGCATCTGCCGGCCGCTTGCAGAAGTGCCTTTCCAGCCCGGTCAGTGATACCGAACATTTAACCCACCGTGACTTCCAGCGTACCGATACCTTCAACGCCGCCGCTCAACCGATCGCCACGCTGCACCGCGCCGACACCGGCCGGCGTGCCGGTCATGATCAGGTCGCCGGGCTCGAGCACGAACAGCCGCGACAGGTAGGCGATTACCTCCGGCACGCTCCAGATCAGCGACGCCAGATCACCTTCCTGACGGAGCTCGCCATTGATCTCAAGCCAGATGCGGCCTTCGCTCGGATGGCCGACCTTGGTTGCCGGTACCAGCGCCGAACAGGGCGCGGCGTGATCGAAGCCCTTGGCCACCGCCCAGGGTCGGCCCATCTTCTTCGCCTCGGCCTGCAGGTCGCGGCGGGTCATGTCCAGCCCCACGGCATAGCCGTAGACGTGCTCAAGCGCCTGTTCAGGCGGAATATCGGCGCCGCCACGGCCAATGGCCACGACCATCTCGATCTCGTGGTGCACACTCTCGGTGCCCGGCGGGTAGGGGAACACACTGCCATCGGGCAGCAGGCTGTCGGGATGCTTGGTGAAGAAGAACGGCGGCTCGCGGTCCGGATCATGACCCATCTCGCGGGCGTGTTCGGCATAGTTGCGGCCCACGCAGTAGATGCGCCGCACGGGGTAGCGTTGGTTGCTATCCGCAATCGCGAGGCTGGGGATGCTGGGGGTGAAGAGGTAGTCGTTCGGGTCTGTCAAATTCACTGTTCAGGCTCCAGGTTGTTGAGGTTTTGCGCTGGGTGCGACGCGACGGCTTTGGAATCATTTACGCAGCGGCACGCTGCCGGCCTCGTCCAGGCTGCGCAGAAAGTCGAAATCACAGCCGCGATCGGCTTGGGTCACGGTGTCGAGGAACAGCTTGCGATAGCCGCGCTCGTCGCCTTCGCGCGGTTCCGGTCGCTCAAGCGCATCGCGCCGACGCGCCAGCTCCCCGTCGCTGACCAACAAATCCAGGGAACGCTCGGCCACGCTCAGACGCAGGCGATCGCCGCTTTCGATCAGCGCCAGTGGCCCGCCATCCGCCGCTTCGGGCGTGACGTGAAGGATGATGGTGCCGCCCGCCGTGCCGCTCATGCGGCCATCGGAGATGCGCACCATGTCTTTGACGCCGGCACGCGCCAGCTTGCGCGGAATGGGGATGTAGCCGGCTTCCGGCATGCCGGGCGCGCCCTTCGGGCCGATGTTCTTCAGCACCAAGATGTCGTCGGCGTTGACGTCGAGGTCCGGGTCGTCGATGCGCTGGGCCAGATCCTCCAGGCCATCGAACACCACCACCCGGCCTTCGTGCTCCATCAGCTCGGCGCTGGCCGCCGACTGCTTGATGATCGCCCCGTCCGGCGCCAGGTTGCCGCGCAGGAAGGCGATGCCGCCCTGTGGATAGATCGGGTTGTCCAGCGAGCGCACCACGTCCTGCGGGAAGGCGGCGATTTCATCCAACTCTTCGCCCAGCGTGCGTCCGGTGACGGTCAGTGCATCGAGGTGCAGGAAAGGCCGTAGTTCGCGCAGCACGGGGGCCAGGCCGCCGGCCTTGTGCAGGTCTTCCATGTAATGCGTGCCGGACGGTTTGAGATTGACCAGCACCGGGATCTTGCGACCGAGCGCGTCGACCTGATCCATGTCGATGCGGATGCCGCAGCGGCCGGCGATCGCTGACAGATGCACGATGGCATTGGTCGAGCCGCCGATGGCGAGCAGCACCATCAGGGCGTTCTCGAAGGCCTGCTCGGTGAGGATGCGGTCTGGCGTCATCCGTGACTGGATCATCGCCACCGCCTGGGTGCCGGTGCGCTCGGCGATACGGATGCGGTCGGCGGTGACCGCCGGTGGTGTGGCGCCGCCGGGCAGCATCATACCCAGTGCTTCGGTGACGCAGGCCATGGTGCTGGCGGTTCCCATCACCGAGCAGGTGCCGACGCTGGCCACCAGCTGGTCGTTGACCTCGGTGATCTCCTGCTGGTCGATCTCATCGCCGCGGTACATGCCCCAGAAGCGCCGGCAATCGGTACAGGCGCCGACCCGTACACCACGGTGCGAACCGGTAAGCATCGAGCCGCTGACCAGTTGAATGGCCGGTACCCCGGCGCTGGCGGCACCCATCAACTGAGCGGGCACGGTCTTGTCGCAGCCGCCGATCAGGACCACCGCATCGATCGGCAGGGCGCGGATCATTTCCTCAGTGTCCATCGACATAAGATTGCGCAGGAACATGCTGTTGGGATGGGCGAAGCTCTCGTGAATCGAGATGGTTGGGAAGTCCACCGGCAGCCCGCCGGCGAGCATCACCCCGCGCTTGACCGCTTCGATCAGCTGCGGCGCGTTACCATGGCAGGGATTGAAGCCGCTGCCGGTGTTGGTGATGCCGACGATCGGGCGCGACAGGGCATCGTCCGAATAGCCGGCGCCCTTGATGAAGGCCTTGCGCAGGAACAGCGAGAATTCCGCGTCGCCATAGTTGGTCAACCCTTTGCGCATGCCGCGCGCCGGATCGTCGGTTTTGCTGCCGGAGTCATTGTTGTTGTTCACGGGCGTTACCTCTCGATCGTTGTGATGCGTGCCGGGCGTGCGGCACTTTGGCGGCGAGGCGCGCGGCCTCAACCGGAGGGTTCGGGTGCCGGCCCCGAGCTGCCGCGTACGATCAGCTCCGTGGCGACGGCGATGGGGCCCGGCCTGGGCTTGCCGTCGAGCGCTTCCAGCAGGTAGGTGCCGGCGCGAGTGCCGATCTGTTCGAGCTCGACGCGGGTGGTGGTCAGCGGTGGCGACAGGTGCCGGGCATAGTCGAAGTCGTTGAAGCCGACCACCGAGACATCCTCGGGCACCCGCACGCCAAGGTTCTTCGCCGCCAGCAGGGCGCCAAATGCCAGCAGGTCGTTGGCGCAAATCACCGCCGTGGGCCGTACTGCGCCCTGCAGCAGGCTGTGCATCGCGGCGATACCGTCTTCGAGCGTCAGGTTGGTCTCCATCAGCCATTGCTCGGGCACTTCCAGCCCGACTTCGGCTAGGCGTGCCCGGGCGCCGAGGATTCGGTCGCTGACCCGGTCGTTGAAGGGCGCGTTGACCAGCATGGCGAACCGGCGATGACCGAATGCCAACAGGTGATCGACCATATCCCGGGAAACCGCGATGTTGTCGAAGCCGACGCTCGGGCGGGCGCTGTCCTGCGTCCACGCCTGTACGCAGGGGATGCGCTTGTTGTCGATCATCTGCCACATCTTCGGATCGTGCGTTCGACCGACCACCATCAGCGCATCGACGCCGTGTTCGAGCATGGTCTGGACCTCCTTCAGTTCGACCTGTTCGTCGAAGCCGAAACTGGCCACCAGCAGCGTATAGCCGGCCTCGTGCACGGTGTGCTGAAAGGCGGCGAGGGGGCGGGAAAAGGTTTCCGTGGCGAGCGTCGGGACGACCGCGCCGATGGTCATGCTGCGGCGCGACGCCAGGGTTCGCGCCGCGGCGTTCAGCACATAACCAAGCTCATCGCAGGCGCGCTGCACGGCCTGGCGCTTGTCGTCGCTGACGGCTGCACTGCCGTTGATCACCCGCGATACCGTAGCCGTCGAAACACCGGCTACGCGGGCAACATCGTGCAGACTGGCGCGGGACAGTAACGCTTGTGGGGGAGGCATCGAGTTACTCATTTGTTGAGCTGGAAATAAGCCACTCAGCGAATGGCGTTTGACATAAGGAAAAACCGAAACTAACTTTTTGTAAACGCTTACATCGCATTTTTTCGCAAATGTAAGCGATTACATAGCGCCGTTTCGCATTACTGGCGACGCGGTTGGGGTCATACGAGCGAACCCCGGCAGACGATGAAAACGTTTACATCGGCCTGCCGGCTTGAGACAGGACAAGAACAACAATGGCAAAGATCAGCTCCATTTCCGTTTGTGCGGCCCGCGTGCCGCTGGATCAGGTCACCTCATTCTCCAACCGCACCGTGCACGCCCGCGATTACGGCCTGGTCAAGGTAACCGGCGCCAACGGCGTGAGCGGCATCGGGTTCTGCTACGTCGGCAGTGCCGGCGGTGAGCTGCTGCCGATCGCCGTGGAGAAGTTGCTGGCGCCGGTGCTGCTGGGTCGCGATTCGCTGGACGTCGAGGCGCTGTGGAAGGAGATGTACCAGGAGGCCCTCCTGCAGGGCCGCGCCGGGGTGGTCATGCGTGCGATCAGCATTCTCGACACCGCGCTCTGGGACCTCAATGCGCGCAGCGCCGGCCTGCCGCTGCATCGCTATCTCGGTGCGGCCAGTGCTGACCGAGTGCCGGCCTACGCCAGCGGTGGCTACTACCTCGATGGCAAGACCCCCACGCTGCTCGGCGAGGAGATGGCGCACTACGTATCGCTCGGCTTCAAGGCCGTGAAGATGAAAACCGGCCGTCTCTCGCCCAAGGAAGAAGAGGCGCGGGTGGCGGCGGCACGCGAAGCCATCGGCCCCGACGTCGAACTGATGCTCGACGTCAACAACGGCTGGAGCGATGTCACCGAGGCGCTGCAGTACGTGCGCCGCTTCGAGCGCTACAACCCGGCCTTTATCGAGGAGCCGTTCCTGGTCGATGACATCGACAGCCATGCGCGGCTGGCGCGGGCCACACCGATTCCCATTGCCACCGGCGAGGTGGAGGTCGGGCGCTGGCGCCACAAGGAGCTGCTCGACAAGGGCGGCGCGGCCATCCTGCAGACCGACGCGGTGGTCTGCGGTGGCATTACCGAGTGGCGCCGCATCGCGGCGATGGCTGCCGGTTACGGCGTGCCGATGTATCCGCACTGGTTCCATGACGTGCATGCACCGCTGGTGGCCGCCACGCCGAATGCGCGATACGTGGAGTTCTTCTGGGATGACCAGGTCCTCAACTTCCGCCGGTTGATCGACCGCCAGCTGGAGCAGGAGAACGGCTACATCAAGCTGCACCAGACGCCGGGGCTCGGCTTCGACTTCGACGAGCAAGCCATTGCGCGCTACTCGATCGCGGCCGGCAGCCAAACCTGGATGACCCTCGAAAACAACCGCTGAGCAGAGAAGGCATTACCCGCTG
The DNA here is from genome assembly GCF_047225135.1 of Pseudomonas sp. YJ42. Taxonomy (NCBI): domain Bacteria; kingdom Pseudomonadati; phylum Pseudomonadota; class Gammaproteobacteria; order Pseudomonadales; family Pseudomonadaceae; genus Pseudomonas; species Pseudomonas sp. YJ42. Next base: position 3,015,701 of record NZ_CP178378.1, read on the forward strand.
TAGGGGCGGCGGCGCGCGGTTGTCGCCCCTGACCACGTCTGGATCCGATTGGCCAGACACCATAAATCCAACAAGAAAATGTGGAGTGAGCGAAATGAAGATCAACAAGCAACTGTCCGCAGCCGTCTTGACCGCCGTCACGGCGTTTTCCGTTCCTTTTGCGGCCCAGGCGGACTACGTCGCCGGCGACGAGGTCACCGTGCTGCAAGGCTTCAAGCCGGGCGGCGGCAGCGACGTGCTGGCGCAGCTGGTACAGCCCTACCTGACCAAGAAACTGGGCGCCAATTTCGTCAACGAGTACATCCCGGGTGCCACCGGCGCGATCGCCTGGACGCGTCTGGCACGGCAGTCGAAGAAGGACGGCACGGTGATCAGCATCACCAACACGCCGATGCTGATGACCAACTACATCATGAACGACGCCATCACCTACAACATCAAGGACCTGACGCCGATCGCCAACGTGGTGACCGACTCGGGCATTGCGGTGGTCGCCAAGGACAGTCCCTACAACACCATCGAAGACCTGTTCGCGGCGGCCAAGGAAAAGCCCGGCCGTATCACCGTCGGCAACTCCGGGGTGGGTGGCGATGATTTCTTCACCACGCTGGTGATCGAGAAGGCCACCGGGCTTTCCTTCAAGAAGGTGCCGTTCCAGGGCGATGGTCCTTCGGCCACCGCGGCCATGGGCAACAAGATCGACGTCAGCTTCAACAACGTCGGCAATGTTTACAGCCAGATCAAGAGCGGCAACCTCAAGGCGCTGGCGGTGTTCGCGGACGAGCGTTTCGAAAGCCTGCCCGATGTGCCGACCCTGAAAGAGAAGGGCATCAACGTGGTCGCCGGCTCCTCGCGCGGCTACAGCGCACCGGCCGGCATTCCGGATGAAGCGCGCCAGCAGCTGATCGCCGCCTTCGAAGCGCTGAAAACCGACGAGGCATTCCTGGCTGATGCCAAAAAGCGTGCGTTGCACATCGACATCGTCACCGGCGACGACTACGGCCAGATGTTTGAGGACATGGAGCAGGAGTTCCAGGGCATCTGGAGCGAAGTCGGTGGCAAGCAACAGTGAAGCCATCGGCCGAACGCGACGAGGGGAGGCGCCCATGAACATGAACAGGCTGGTACTCGGACTCTTTGGCATGGCCCTGGCGATGGTGTTTTTCAGCAACGCGCAGGGCTATCCAGAAGCCGCAGCGCAGATGCCGCTGATCTATTCGGTCACGGTGGGGCTGTTCTCGCTGGCCATGGTGTGTTCGGAACTGCTGCGCTGGCGCGCGGCCCGGCAACGCGAGGTCGAGCCAGCGATTCCCAGCGAAGCACCCGCCGCCCCGCCACGTTACGCGGTGACGGCCCTGGTTTTCGTGTTGGCGATTGCCTACGTCGCGGCCATCACCACGCTCGGCTATGTGCTGGCGACCGTACTGTTCATGGCCTTGGCGCTGGTGCTGATCCGCACCGTATCGATGCGCTTCGCCGTGATCGGCACGGTGGTACTGGTGGCGGTGGTATGCCTGGTGTTCGTGCAGTTCCTGGGGCTTCCCATACCGCTGTTGCCGTCAGCGATCGCCTGACCGCTCCTTTCCATTTTCGACGAGGCCTTTTCCGTGGAAAGTTCGATCGTCATGACAGGGTTGGTCAACGTGCTGACCCTGGCCAACTTCGCTGCCATTTTCGGGGGCATCCTGCTGGGGCTGTTCGTCGGCGCCATGCCGGGGCTCTCCGCCACCATGGCGCTGGCCCTGCTGTTGCCGCTGACCTTCAGCATGGATACCGCCACCGGCCTGAGCATGCTCGCCTCGCTCTATGTCGGCGCCTCCTACGGCGGTTCCATCGCGGCGATCCTGTTGCGCACACCGGGCACCCCATCGGCCGCCGCAACGGTGCTCGACGGCTTCCCGATGTCGCAGCAGGGCCAGGCGGGCAAGGCGCTGGGGATCTCGCTGTTCGCCTCCTTTATCGGCGGCACCATCAGCGGCATCGCGTTGTTGCTGGCGGCGCCGTTGCTTGGCAGCATCGTGGTCGAGTTCGGCCCCATCGAGCTGTTCGCCATCGCCGTGCTCGGCATCACCATCATCGGCTCGCTGGCGCAGGGGTCGGTGATCAACGGGCTGTTTTCCGGTGCCGTCGGGTTGCTGGTGAGTACGGTGGGGATGGACCTGATGACCGGCACGCCGCGCATGGCCTTCGGCAACATCAATCTGTTCTCCGGTATCAGCTTTACGGTGGCGCTGATCGGCTTGTTCTCGATACCCCAGGCGCTCTCGCTGATCGAGAATTCCCATGGTGCGGCCAAGATCGCCAGCCGTATTACCGACCGGCTGATTCCCAAGTTCGGCGAATTGAAGGCGCTGATGCCCAACATCCTGCGCTCGAGCGGTATCGGTGTGGTGGTGGGGCTGATCCCTGGGACCGGCGGCGATACCGCCAGCTGGTTCGCCTATAACGAGGCCAAGCGTTTCGCCAAGGACAAGAGTCGCTTCGGCAATGGCGATCCGGCCGGGGTCGCGGCACCGGAAGCGGCGAACAATGCGGTGGTTGGCGGTGCGCTGATTCCCACCATCGCGCTGGGCATTCCCGGCAGCTCGGCCACCGCGATCCTGCTCGGGGCGTTGATGGTGCAAGGCATTCTGCCCGGGCCGAACCTGTTGAGCGACTATGGCGACGTCACCTACACGCTGATCTGGGCGGTGATCTTCGCCAATATCGGCCTGCTCGGCGTAGGCCTGATGTTCACCAAAGCCAGCGTGGCGGTCACCCGCATTCCGGACGGCTTCGTCGCCTGCGCCATCATCGCGCTGTGCATCATCGGCGCCTACGCGCTCAACAACAGCCTGTTCGAGGTGGGACTGATGCTCGGTTTCGGCCTGTTCGGCTACTGGCTGGCCAAGGCCGGTGTATCCCCGGCACCCATGGTCATCGGCCTGATTCTAGGGCCGGTGATGGAGAACGCCTTCCACCAGTCGATGCTGATCGGCAACGACGATTATCGGATCTTTTTGACCAGCCCAATCGCCGTAGTGCTGCTATCCATCGCGTTGCTTTCGATATTGCAGGCGACGCCGATCTTCCGCTGGCTGCTCGCACCGCTTCGCCGTCGCATACGCCTCGCCTGAGGTCATGGCTGGCAGCCCTGCGGGGCTGCCAGATAATCACAACAAGAGGAGAGCATCATGAGTCAGGAAAGCGGGCGTGTCTGGTCGCCAGTCATTACGCCGTTCGGTGCGGATCTTTCGCCGGATACCAAGCGCTTCGTGGCGCATTGCCGCTGGCTGCTGGATCAGGACGTCGGGCTGGCCGTGTTCGGCACCAATTCCGAGGCCAACTCATTGGCCGTCGGAGAAAAGATCCGGCTGTTCGATGCGCTCATCGACGCAGGGATTCCAGCCGCGCGGCTGATGCCGGGCACCGGAAGCTGCGCGCTGCCGGACACCGTCGCGCAAACCCGGCACGCGGTAGCCAAAGGGGTGGAAGGGGTGCTGATGCTGCCGCCGTTCTACTACAAAGGCGTGTCCGACGAGGGGCTGTTCCGTTATTTCAGCGAGGTGGTCGAACGGGTCGGCGACGAACGCCTGCGCATCTACCTCTACCACATCCCGCCGGTGTCCCAGGTGCCGCTGTCGCTGGCGTTGATCGAGCGGCTGCTCCGGGCTTATCCCGGCAACATCGTCGGGCTGAAGGACAGCTCCGGCGACTGGTCCAACACCCGTGCCGTCATCGAGCAGTTCGGCGCGGACGGTTTTCAGGTCTATGCCGGCAGCGAATCCTTTCTGTTACAGACCTTGCGCGCAGGCGGAGCCGGCTGTATCAGCGCCACGGCCAACGTCAATCCGGGCGCCATCGCGCGCCTTGCCAAAAGCTGGCAGGCAGACGATGCCGACGAACAGCAGGCGGCATTGGTACGTACGCGGCAGATCTTCGAACGCTTCCCGGTGATCGCGGCGCTCAAGGCCGCGACGGCACGATTCAGTGTTGACGAGCAGTGGGCACGACTGCGGGCGCCACTGCTGGCACTCGACGAGCGGCAGCGCGCCGAGTTGTTCGCGCTGCTCGACGATGCCGGCTTCGACATGCCCGGCCTCAAAACAGCTGATCTGGAGTGATCGATGCACAAGAAACGAATCGTCGCCTTGCGGCGGCTCAAAGAGTCGCACCTGCAACGCTTGCATGAAGCCTTCGAGGTTGCCTATTTCGAAGAGCCGGAGCTGCAGCCCGAGGCCGTCACCGCCGCGTTGCGCGAAGCACACGGCCTGATTGGCGGCAAATTGCAGGTCACCTCGGCGTTGCTCGATGGGGCGCCGGCGCTGGAAGCCATCGCGACCATCTCGGTGGGCTACGACAACCTGCCGGTCGCCGAGCTGAGTCGCCGCGGCATCGTGTTGACCAACACCCCGGACGTGCTTACCGAGACAACCGCGGACACCGGCTTCATGCTGATCATGGCCAGCGCCCGGCGGCTGGTCGAACTGGCCAACATGGTGCGCGAGGGTCGCTGGACCCAGCACGTCGGCGAGCCCCATTTCGGTCACGACGTGCATGGCAAAACCCTTGGTCTGGTCGGCCTCGGGCGCATCGGCCAGGCCATCGCCCGTCGCGCACGCGGCTTCAATATGCAGGTGCTGTACAGCAACGCGTCGCCCAAACCGGCGCTGGAGGCCGAGTGGGGCCTGCAGCGTCGCAGCTACGAGCAGCTGTTGGCCGAGTCGGATTTCGTCTGCCTGACCGTACCGCTCACCGAGCAGACTGAGCACCTGCTCGGCTACGAACAATGCCAGGCGATGAAGCGTTCGGCCTTCGTGATCAATATCGCCCGCGGCCGGGTGATCGACGAGGCCGGGCTGATTCGGGCGCTCGACGAGGGTCTGATCGCCGGGGCGGGGCTCGACGTCTTCGAGCGTGAACCGCTGCAAGAGTCGCCACTGCTGCGCATGGACAACGTGGTAACCCTGCCGCACATCGGCTCGGCGACTCATGAAACCCGTGAAGCCATGGCCCATCGCGCGGTAGAAAACATCACTCAGGCCCTGCGCGGCGAGCGCCCGCGGGATCTGGTCAACCCGGAGGCCCGCCCGAACGGGTTCCACAATCAGCAGGACCCGTCTGTAAATGCCCAGTAACCCCTCGCGCCGCCTGGCGTCGATTCTCAACCTGCACGATCTCGATCACGCTGCGAAGCGCCATCTGCCACGGCCGATCTACGGCTACATCGCCAATGTCGCCGAAGATGGGCACACCGCCCGGGCCAATCGCAGCGCCTTCGATGCGTATTCGTTCCTGCCACGGGCACTGGTGGACGTATCCAACATTGCGCTTGAAACCGAGCTGCTGGGTCAGCGCTACGCCTTGCCGATCGGCATCGCGCCAATGGGCATCAGCGCGCTCTCGGCCTACCGCGGCGATCTGGTGCAGGCACAGGCGGCAGCCAAGGCCGGCATTCCGATGATCCTCAGCGGCAGCTCGCTGATCCGCATGGAGGACGTGCTCAATCACGGCAAGACCGACTGGTTCCAGGCCTATCTGCCAGGCGATGAGGCCGGCATCGAGGCGCTGATCGAGCGCGTGCGCGGTGCCGGCTTCGACAAGCTGGTGATCACCGTCGATTACCCGGTGCCGCCCAACAGCGACAACAACACCCGCTCGGGCTTCAGTTCACCGCTGCGTCCCAGTCTGCGGCTGGCCTACGACGGGCTGGTGCGGCCGCGCTGGTTGTTCGGCACCTTCCTGCGCACCTTGATCAATCACGGCATGCCGCACTTCGAGAACAACTACGCCACGCGCGGCGTCGCGATCCTGTCCGGTAACGTAAAGCGGGATTTCTCGGGTCGCAGCCACCTCAACTGGCGCTATCTCGAACGGGTCCGACGGCTGTGGCCGGGCAAGCTGGTGGTCAAGGGCATTCTCCACCCGGACGATGCGCGCAAGGCTCGCGACGTGGGTGCGGATGCGCTGATCGTGTCCAACCACGGCGGGCGCCAGCTCGACGGCACAATCTCGGCGCTGGCGGCCTTGCCTGGGGTGGTGGAAGCGGTCAGCGAACTGCCGGTCATGGTCGACAGCGGCTTCCGGCGCGGCACCGATGTGTTGAAGGCGTTGGCGCTGGGCGCGCGCATGGTGTTCATCGGCCGGCCATTCAACTACGCCGCGGCCTATGCGGGCGAGGCGGGGGTGGCCCACGCCATCGAACTGCTGGGCGCCGAATTGCAGCGAGACATGGCGCTGCTGGGGCTGACCCGGATCGAGGACGTCACCCGCGATTGCCTGATCAATAACAAGAACTAGCGCAAAGCCGCTAGCGGAGGGCTTATGGGACGTGGACTGCTGTCAGGACTATGGGATGTGGAGGCTGCCATCTATGCGGGGCCTCCGCCATTGGAAGATCGTTACCAGCTCGGCATGCAGCGCACCGAAGCCGCTCTGCGCGCGGCACGTGCCGAGGCCGAGCGCCGTGGCTGGGCGGTATCCATCGCGGTAGTCGATAGCGCGGGCGAGCCGCTTGGCCTGGTGAAACTCGACGGCAGCCCGCCCGATAGCGCCCGCTGCGCGATCAGAAAGGCCCAGCGGGCTGCGGCCGTCGAGCGATGCGGTCTGCTCGAGACGGCGCCACTGATGCGGTCTTCTCCGCGTCTGCGCTGCGTCGCGGACGCGATGCCGATCTATGTCGACGACCGTTGCATCGGTGCGGTTGGCGTGCACGGCGTCCACCGCAGCGAAGCCGCGCAGGTCGCGAGTGCTGGCGCCGAGGCGGTCGAGCGAGCGGGTTGAATCGCCGGAGCCCCGTTCTACTCTGGCCGCAAAGCCATGATCCGTAACGGAGTCTGACCATGCAGCCTCGTATCACCGTCATCACCCTCGGAGTCGAGGACCTGGAAACGTCGTTGCGGTTCTACCGCGATGGTCTGGGCTTGGCCTGCGAAGGCATTGTTGGACAGGAATTCGAGCATGGTGCGGTTGCGTTCATCCAGCTACAACCTGGTCTGCGTCTGGCCCTCTGGCCGCGCAGCAGCATTGCGCATGACACCGGGTTGGCCCTCGGTCCGGCCAGTTCGACGGAAATGACGCTGGGCCACAACGTGTCATCGAAGACCGAAGTCGACGCCGTCATGGCCACAGCCGCCACGGCCGGCGCGGTCATCGTCAAACCGGCGCATGACACCTTCTGGGGCGGCTATTCCGGCTACTTCAAGGACCCGGACGGCCACCTTTGGGAAGTGGTGTGGAACCCGCAATTGCTGGACTGACCGCCGCGTGGTGAATGCCCCGCCCGTTGGTTCAAAACACGTGCTTCGATATGTGCTTGGATATTTCCACGATCGACGTCTTGCCGGTGAACTCGAACTTCACCTGGCCCAGCGACGAGAAATAGATCTCCAGTTCGGAATCCAGATCGAAGGTCCCGGAGGTTTCGATCGAATAGGCAACGATGTTCTTGTAGGGCAGCGAGGTGAAATCCTTCTTGCTGCCGGTGATGCCCTGTACGTTGACCGCGATGATGCGCTTGTTGGTGAATACCACGCCGTCGCGCATGGACTTGTAGGCGTCGATTACCTGTTCACCGTCCAGCAGCAGGGATCTGACCCGCTCCGCGTATTCGTCGTTCTGCTTGAGCTTGAAGAAGCCCTTGTTGTTGAAGTCGATCATTCGCGTTCCTCGGTTCTGGTTTGCGTCAGTTGAGCAAGGGAAACTAATCCTGTCCACGGCTGCACCGTACCCGGCCTCAAGCGCATTTATCATGGCCACGGTGACAGCGTGACCCAGCGAACGCTCAAACGCGGGCTTCGAGCCGCTTGCGTAGAAATGCCATGAACGCGGCCAACGATGGCGAGCGTGACACCGGCCGGGTTTCCAACAGACCAATCGAGCGCCGTGCCGGTTGTTCGACCGGCACCGTGGTGCACCGCTCGATATTGAACACCGACGCGCAGCTGGCCGGCAGCAGCGAAAACCCCAGCCCCTCACGCACCAGCGCCACCACCGAACTCATGTGCGCCACCTCCCAGACGGGTGTCGATTGCATGCCCAGGTGCCTGAGCGCGGCGTCGGCCAGCGGTCGGATGCTGGTGTCCGGCGTGAGTGCGATATAAGGCAGGCTCTGCCATTGCGTGCACCGCTTGGCATCCTCTCGCACCAGCAGCACCAGGTTATCGTCCAGCAGCGGCTCGAAGTTCAGGCTCAGCCCCTCAGCGGGCGACGAGGTGATTCCGGCTTCGACCTCGCCGCTCTGCAGCCAACCGAGAATCTCGCCGGCACGGCCGTCCCGCAGATGGACTTCGATGCCCGGATGCTGCTGAGCAAAGGCGGCAATGGCTTCGGGCAGGAACGACGCCGCGGCGGTCGGCAGCGCACCCAGACGAATGATGCCGCGGGTCAGCGCCAGCGTTTCACGCGCATCGCGCACCGCATCCTCCATGTCCCGCAGCATCCGCCGTGCCTGGGTCAAAAAATGCTGACCAGCCGGGGTCAGCTCGACCATGCGGGTGTTGCGCGCCAGCAGCTGCAGGCCGAGCGACTCTTCCAGCTTGCGGATGGTGTAACTCAGCGCCGGCTGGGACAGATGCAGCAGTTCGGCGGTGCGGGTGAAGCTGCTGCTCTCGGCAACCAGAGCGAATGCACGTAGCTGACGGAACGAGACGTTCATGGCCTACCTATAAAAATAGTGAATCAATTGATCGTACTTTTCGAATTCACAGAAGAATGACGCAGCTCCACCATGCAGGCAAACCGCAGTGGAGCCCCTATGACAAAAATCATCCACATCGGCTGTGGTGCCGGCTTTGCCAATGACCGCCCCGATGCCGCGCTGCGGCTCGCCAGGGATCTGGCCGGCCGTGACGGCCAACGCTACCTGATGCTCGAACTGCTGGCCGAGCGCACCCTGGCCGAAGCACAGCTGCGCAAGCGTGCCGATCCCGCCCTGGGCTATGCGGCGCGGCTGTTCGATTTCATCGAGCCGATCCTCGAGCTCTGCCTCGAACACCAGATACCCATCATTACCAATGGCGGTGCGGCCAATCCCCAGGCTGCCGCGCGGCGGCTACGCGGGTTGCTTGGAGCACACCACGCACAGACGCGGATCGCCTGCGTGCTGGGCGATGACCTGTTGCAGGCTGACACCGCGGCGCTGGACCGCTGGTTGCCCGCCGAGACGCCGGTCGAAGGGCGGGTCTCGATCAATGTCTATACCGGTGCCGACGGCATCGCGCAGGCGCTCGAGCAGGGCGCACAGATCGTTCTTTGCGGGCGCGTCGCCGACCCATCCCTGGCCGTCGGGCCAGCGCGCCATGGGCTCGGCTGGGCGCGCGATGACTGGCAGAAGATGGCCGTCGCCACCGTCGCTGGGCATTTGCTGGAATGCTGCACCCAGGTCACCGGTGGCTATTTCGCCCATCCCGGCATCAAAGACGTTCCCGATCTGGCCAACCTCGGCTGCCCCATCGTCGAACTGGGCGAGGACGGCAGCCTGGTGATCACCAAGACTGGCGGCAGTGGCGGCTTTGTCAGCGAGCGTACCGTCAGGGAACAACTGCTCTATGAAGTCCATGATCCACGCCGCTACCTGACCCCCGATGTGGTGCTCGACCTGGGCACGGCGCGTGTTCACCAACAGGGCGAGAACCGCGTCGAAGTCAGCGGTATCCAGGGGCATCCGCAGCCGGACACCCTCAAGGGGCTGGTCGGCCTGCGCGGCCTCTGGTTCGGCGAGGGCGAGATTTCCTACGCCGGCCCGGCCGCGCTGGCCCGCGCCCGGCTGGCGCGGGACGTGCTGTTACAGCGCTTCGCGCAACTGGCACCGCAGATCGAGCCCTGGATCGATCTGTCCGGCGTTGCCAGCCTGTTCAACGACAGCCGCGGCGAGTATCTGGCGCAGCGTTTGGAGCGGGCGCCTGAGCTGGAAGACGTTCGTGTTCGTGTCGGACTCACGCACCGGGACAAACACCTGATCGACGCGCTGCTGGGCGAGGTGGAGTCGCTCTACACCAATGGGCCCGCAGGCGGCGGTGGGGTGCGTCGGCATCTCAGCGAAAGCATCACCACGCAAAGCTTTCTGATCCCCCGCGATGAAATCGAAACATCCCTGGAGTGGTATTGATGAGCGCATTCGTCACCCTGGCCGACTATGCCCATGCCCGTGCCGGCGATAAGGGCAACATTCTCAGCATCGCGGTGTTTCCGCTGAACGACGCGCACTATGCCTGGCTGCAGCGCGAGCTGACCTGCGAGCGCGTCGCCGAGCAGTTCGCTACGCGTCGGCCGAGCAAGGTTCGCCGCTACGAGCTCGACAGTCTCCGGGTGCTGAATTTCGTCCTGGAAGACGCGCTGGAAGGGGGCGTCAACCGAAGTCCCGGGCTCGACCGACACGGCAAGAGCCTGAGCTACCTGTTGCTGTCGATGCGCTTGCCCGCGCCACCGACTGGCTGACCGCTGCTACCGCCGTATCCATGCCGGCGATGCATGCCGGTCCCGACTATAAAAACAAGACGAGGCAAACCACATGATCACAACCCTGGGCTTTCTGATGATGCTCAGCATCATCGTGCTGATTCTGCTGCGCCGGATCAGTCCGGTGGTGGCATTCACCACCATTCCCGTCGCCATCTGCCTGCTGGCCGGCTTCAGCCCGCAGCAGATAGGTGAGTTCATCAAGAGTGGTTTGATCACCGTCGCACCGACGGCGGCACTGTTCCTCTTCGCCATCCTGTTCTTCGGCATCATGCGTGATCGTGGCCTGTTCGATCCGCTGGTCAACCTGCTGATCCGCAGCACCGGCGGCAAGCCGCTGGCGGTGGCTGTGGTCACGGTGCTGGTCACCGCCGTGGTGCACCTGGACGGAGTGGGCGCAGCGACCTTTCTATTGACGATTCCGGCGCTGTTGCCCCTTTATCGGCGGTTGAACATGAGCCCCGCCATGCTGCTGTGTCTGGTCGGGACCACCGCCGGGGTTGGCAACATGGTGCCCTGGGGCGGCACCACTGCGCGTGCGGCCGCGGTCTCCGGGCTGGACGCCACCGAGCTGTGGCTGGGGTTGCTGCCGGTACAGGCGGTCGGCCTGGTCTGCATGTTGATCGTTGCGGTGCTGCTCGCCCGCCGCGCTCAGCGTGGCCGGCCGGTGTCGCTGGGGGCTGCGGCGACGATCGACTTCGCGTCGACCCAGCCCGAGCCGCGCGAACACGCGCTGTCGCCCAGGACGCTGCGCTACTGGCTCAACGTAGCCCTGACGGGCGCGATCCTGGCCTGTCTGTTCACCGGTATCTTTCCCCTGTACGCCTGTTTCATGGTCGGCCTGGGTATCGCACTGCCGCTCAATTTCGTCTCGCTGGACGCCCAGGCCGAACGGCTCAAGGCCCACGCTTCGGATGCGCTGCAGATGGTGCTGGTGATGATGGCCGCAGCGGTACTGCTGGGCGTGTTGTCCGGCGCGAAGATGTCCGACGGCATGGCGCTCGCGCTGATCGAGATCCTGCCCGCCGGCTCGGCGCAGTTCCTGCACGTGATTATCGGTGCCTTCGGCGTCCCGCTGGGCATGATCTTCTCCCCGGACGCCTACTACTTCGCCCTGCTGCCGGTGATCCGCGACGTCGCGGTGGCCGCCGGTGTGCCGCTGGAGGCTGTCGCACGGGCCATGCTGATCGGTGAAAACACCGGCTTCGCCATCAGCCCCGTGGTCCCGAGCGTCTACCTGGCGCTCGCCCTGGCCGGCGTCGAGCTGCGCAAGCACATCGCCTTCACCTTCTTCTGGGCGTGGGGCGTGAGCCTGGTCATGCTGGCCTTCGCCCTGGCGATCGGTGCGGTGCAGGTCTGATCGCCGCGATGGCAATGGCATGACGCGAAACGCAAAAGCCCCGGACTTTCATCCGGGGCTTTTGCGTTGAAGATGGCGCACTCGGCGGGATTCGAACCCACGACCCCTGCCTTCGGAGGGCAGTACTCTATCCAGCTGAGCTACGAGTGCGCTGCGGGGCGCAATCATACGCATGTCCTCCGCGGTCGTCCATGGCGCTTGGACAGCTGGGTGGCGAATCGCGTTAGGGCTGCGGTGGCGAGTCGAGCGGCCATCAGGCTGGGCTATGGCGCGTTAATTTTTCCGAACATGGTGTTGCCTGTTATCGGGCGATAGGCCTAGCATTCGTTCGAGATTTCAAACGCTTCGCCCCATAACAGGAACCCTGAGGTCATCCCTCGCTCTGACAAGGTCGGACGGTTCCACTGTTGATCGCCCCCGTATCGGCCAGACGGCCTCGGTCCAATTCCCGGCATCGCGCCGGCTTTCAGGAGACTGCCATGCAACTCAAAGACACTTCGCTGTTCCGCCAGCAGGCTTATATCGACGGCGCCTGGCAGGACGCGGACAGCGGCCAGACCATCAAGGTCAACAACCCGGCCAGCAACGAGATTCTCGGTACCGTGCCGAAGATGGGCGCCGCCGAAACCCGCCGTGCCATCGAAGCGGCCGAGCGCGCACTGCCGGCCTGGCGTGATCTGACCGCCAAGGAGCGCTCGCAGAAGCTGCGTCGCTGGTTCGAGCTGATGATGGAGAACCAGGACGATCTGGGCCGGCTGATGACCCTGGAGCAGGGCAAGCCGTTGGCTGAATCCAAGGGCGAAATCGCCTACGCCGCCTCCTTTATCGAGTGGTTCGCCGAAGAGGCCAAGCGCATCTATGGCGACACCATCCCGGGCCATCAGAAAGACAAGCGCATCATCGTCATCAAGCAGCCAATCGGCGTCACCGCGGCCATCACGCCGTGGAACTTCCCGGCGGCGATGATCACCCGCAAGGCCGGCCCGGCATTGGCGGCCGGTTGCACTATGGTGCTCAAGCCGGCCAGCCAGACGCCGTTCTCCGCGTTGGCCCTGGCCGAACTGGCCGAGCGTGCCGGTATCCCGAAAGGTGTGTTCAGCGTCATTACTGGCTCGGCCGGCGACATCGGTGACGAGCTGACCGCCAACCCGACGGTGCGCAAGATCAGCTTCACCGGTTCCACCGAGGTCGGCGCCAAGCTGATGGCGCAATGCGCGCCGGGGATCAAGAAGGTGTCGCTGGAGCTGGGTGGTAACGCGCCGTTCCTGGTATTCGACGATGCCGATCTCGACGAGGCGGTGAAAGGCGCGATGCAGTCCAAGTACCGCAATGCCGGCCAGACCTGTGTCTGCGTCAACCGCATCTATGTGCAGGACGGCGTCTACGATGATTTCGCCAAAAAATTCCAGGCTGCAGTGGAAAAGCTCAAGGTCGGCAACGGACTGGAAGAGGGCACCGACATCGGCCCGCTGATCGACGACCGGGCCGCGGCCAAGGTCAGGGAGCATATCGAAGATGCAGTCGCTAACGGCGCGCAAGTGGTTACCGGTGGCAAGGCGCATCAGATGGGTGGCAGCTATTTCGAACCGACATTGATGGTTAACGTGCCGCATAACGCCAAGGTGGCCAAGGAAGAAACCTTCGGTCCGCTGGCGCCGCTGTTCCGCTTCAAGGACGAGGCCGAGGGCATCGCTCTGGCGAACGACACCGAGTTCGGTCTGGCTGCGTACTTTTATGCCCGCGACCTGGGGCGCGTGTTCCGCGTGGCCGAAGCCATCGAGTCGGGGATGATCGGCATCAACACCGGGATGATTTCCACCGAGGTGGCGCCGTTCGGTGGCGTGAAGTCCTCCGGTCTGGGCCGCGAAGGCTCGAAGTACGGAATCGAGGATTATCTGGAAATCAAATACCTCTGCCTGGGGTTGTAAACCCGCACTGTTCCACGAGGAGCCAGTTCCTATCCAGGGCTGGCTCTTTTTTTCGTTCCGGTTTCGTCATTGCCTGATGACCGGCGTGCCCTGAGCGCCGCTCGTCTGCCCATCTCGCATGGCAGAGTTACCAAGCCTCGGTTATGCCCCGAGCGCGGCATGGTTTATGTCGCTTGCTAGCCGCGGGGATTATTGCCAGTCTCTCGACATGCGGAAATGAGTCAACTATTCTGCTGTGCGAAACATGATTCCGTGAAATCATAAATCCAATCACATTTCACAAAGCGGAGGCCTGCCATGACGGACGTCGTACGGCTCGAACTTCAGGGCGAGATTGCTCTGATCACGGTCAACAATCCACCGGTCAACGCCCTCGGCCAGGCGGTGCGTGAAGGTCTGTTGCAGGCCTTTCAGAGCGCCGAAGCGGACCAGCAAGTCCGAGCAGTGGCGCTGGTGTGCGAAGGCACTACCTTTATTGCCGGCGCTGACATCAAGGAGTTCGGCAAGCCCCCGCAAGCGCCGAGCCTGCCGGAGGTGATCGAGGTCATTGAAGGCAGCAGCAAGCCGAGCGTCGCCGTCATTCATGGCACCGCCTTGGGCGGCGGATTGGAAGTCGCGCTGGGCTGCCATTACCGCATCGCCCGCAAGGATTCCAAGGTCGGGCTGCCTGAAGTGAAGCTGGGCTTGTTGCCCGGCGCCGGTGGCACGCAGCGCCTGCCGCGTCTGGCCGGCGTCGAGAAGGCGCTGGACATGATCGTCAGTGGCACGCCGATCAGTGCTGCCGAGGCGGTTGAGCACAGCATCGTCGATGAGCTTTTCGAGGGTGATCTGCGCGAAAGCGGCCTGGCCTATGCCCGCCGTATGGTCGAAGAAGGCCGCGCACCGCGTCGCACCGGCGAGCAGACCCGCGGCTTGGAGGGTGCCGACAATGAGGCGCTGATCCGCGCCAAGCATGCCGAAGTCGCCAAACGTATGCCTGGGCTGTTCTCGCCGCTGCGTTGTATCGCGGCGGTCGAGGCGGCAACCAAGCTGCCGCTGGCCGAAGGTCTCAAGCGTGAGCGTGAGCTGTTCGCCGAGTGCCTGAACTCGCCACAGCGGGGTGCGTTGGTTCATTCATTCTTCGCCGAGCGCCAGGCCGGCAAGATCAATGACCTGCCGTCCGATGTGAAGCCACGCCCGATCAAGACGGCCGCGGTGATCGGCGGCGGCACCATGGGCGTCGGGATCGCCCTGAGCTTCGCCAATGTCGGTGTGCCGGTGAAGCTGTTGGAACTCAATGACGAGGCCCTGCAACGTGGCCTGCAGCGCGCTCGAGATACCTATGCGGCGAGCGTCAAGCGCGGCAGCCTGACAGAAGACACAATGGAAAAGCGCCTCGCGCTGATCACGGGCGTGACCGATTACGCCGTGCTCGCCGATGCTGATGTGGTGGTCGAAGCGGTATTCGAGGAAATGGGCGTCAAGCAGCAGGTCTTCGAACAGCTGGATGCGGTGTGCAAACCCGGCGCGATCCTCGCTTCCAACACCTCATCACTTGATCTGAACGCCATTGCCGCCTTCACCGAGCGTCCTGAAGATGTGGTCGGGCTGCATTTCTTCAGCCCCGCCAACGTCATGCGCCTGCTCGAAGTGGTGCGCGGCGAGAAGACCAGCAATGAAGTGCTGGCGACCGCCATGGCCATCGGCAAGCAGTTGAAAAAGGTCTCGGTGGTGGTCGGTGTGTGCGACGGCTTCGTCGGTAACCGCATGGTCTTCCAGTACGGCCGCGAGGCGGAATTCCTCTTGGAAGAGGGCGCCACGCCGCAACAGGTCGACGGTGCACTGCGCAACTTCGGCATGGCCATGGGGCCGTTCGCCATGCGCGACCTGTCCGGCCTCGACATCGGCCAGGCGATCCGCAAGCGCCAGCGCGCGACGCTGCCGGCACATCTGGATTTCCCCACCGTCTCCGACAAGCTCTGCGCCGCAGGCATGCTCGGGCAGAAGACCGGTGCCGGTTACTACCGCTACGAGCCGGGCAACCGCACGCCGCTGGAGAACCCTGAACTCGCGCCTATGCTGGAAGCAGCGTCGCAGGAGAAGGGCATCGAGCGAAAGGCGCTGGACGAGCAGTACATCGTCGAGCGCTGCATCTTCGCGCTGGTCAACGAAGGCGCGAAGATCCTCGAAGAAGGCATCGCCCAGCGCTCCAGCGACATCGATGTCATCTACCTCAACGGCTACGGTTTCCCGGCCTTCCGCGGCGGCCCGATGTTCTATGCCGACAGCGTCGGGCTGAACACCGTGCTGGCGCGGGTCAAGGAACTGCACGCACGTTGCGGCGACTGGTGGAAGCCCGCGCCGCTGCTGGAAAAACTGGCCGCCGAAGGCCGCACCTTCACCGAATGGCAGGCCGGGCAGTGAGCACCGCCCGCCTGCAAACCGAACGCACCATGAGGACCTTCCCATGAACGTCAACTACACGGCCGAAGAGCTCGCCTTCCGCGATGAAGTGCGCGCCTTCCTCACCAACGAGCTGCCGGCGGACATCGCCGCCAAGGTCAAGCTCGGCAAGCACATGTCCAAGGAAGATCACCAGCGCTGGCAGCAGATCCTGGTCAAGCGCGGCTGGTACGCGCCGGGCTGGCCGGTGGAGCTGGGCGGCACCACCTGGGGCCCAGTGGAAAAGCACATCTTCGACGAGGAATGCGCCGCCTTTGGCGCGCCGCGTAGCGTGCCGTTCGGCGTCAACATGGTCGCACCGGTGATCATCAAGTTCGGCACCCAGCAGCAGAAGGATCATTACCTGCCGCGCATCCTCTCGGGTGAAGACTGGTGGTGCCAGGGCTATTCCGAGCCGGGCGCCGGTTCCGACCTTGCCAGCCTCAAGACCCGTGCCGTGCGCGATGGCGACCACTACGTCGTCAACGGCCAGAAGACCTGGACCACCCTCGGGCAGCACGCCAACATGATCTTCTGCCTGGTGCGCACCGACCCCGAAGCCCAGCAGCAGCGCGGCATCAGCTTCCTGCTGATCGACATGAAGAGCCCCGGTATCAGCGTGCGGCCGATCATCACCCTCGATGGCGATCACGAGGTCAACGAGGTCTTCTTCGACAACGTTCGCGTGCCGGTGGAGAACCTCGTCGGCGAGGAAAATCAGGGGTGGACCTGCGCCAAGTACCTCTTGACCCACGAGCGCACGGGCCTGGCCGGCATCGGTGCCTCCAAGGCCGCGCTGGCGCATCTCAAGCGCATCGCCATGAAGGAAGTGTGCGACGGCAAGCCGATGCTCGAAGACCCGCTGTTCCGCGCTCAGGTCGCGGAAGTAGAAATGCAGCTGATGGCCATAGAAATGAGCACCCTGCGCATCCTCGCCGCGGCGAAGGAAGGCGGCGTGCCCGGCGCCGAGTCGTCGATCCTCAAGGTCAAGGGCACCGAGATCCGTCAGGCCATCACCCACCTGCTGCGCAAGGTCATCGGGCCCTACGCGTTGCCCTTCCTCGAAGAGGAGCTGCAGCTGGACTACGACGGCGAGTTGCTGCACGCCGACTACAGCGCGTCGCTGGCCGGCGATTACTTCAACATGCGCAAGCTGTCGATTTTCGGCGGCTCCAACGAAATCCAGAAGAACATCGTCTCGAAGATGATTCTCGAGCTGTAAGGGGGCACCGCAATGGACTTCAAACTGACTGAAGAACAGCAAATGCTGCAAGACACCGCGGCGCGTCTGGTGCGCGACGCCTACCCGTTCGAGCAGCGCGAGAAATTCAGCGAGTCGGAACTGGGCTTCTCCGCCGAGTTCTGGGGCCAGCTGGGAGAGCTGGGCCTGACCGCCGTGCCGTTTGCCGAGGAGATCGGCGGCTTTGGCGGCGGCGGCGTGGAAACCATGCTGGTCATGACCGAGCTGGGCCGTGGCCTGACGCTGGAGCCGTATCTGCAATCGGTGATCTTTGGCGGCGGCTTGCTCAGCCAGCTCGGTTCAGACGCGCAGAAGCAGGACCTGCTGCCCCAGGTCGCCGCCGGTTCTCTGCAACTGGCGGTGGCGCTCGACGAGCCGCAGAGTCATTACAACCTCAACGATGTACAGACCAAGGCTGAAGCGGTCAACGGCGGTTATCGCCTGTCCGGACGCAAGGCCGTAGTGATCGGCGGCCACAGCGCCGGGCAGATCATCGTCTCCGCGCGCACTTCCGGCGACAGCCGCGACGAAGCCGGCATCAGCTTGTTCCTTGTCGATCCGAACGCCCGAGGCGTCAGCCGCCGCGTCTACCCGACCATCGACGGGCGCAGGGGCTGCGAGCTGTTCCTCGACAACGTACAGGTCGGCGCCGACGCGCTGCTTGGCGAAGTCGGCAGCGCACTCCCGGCGCTGCGCTACCAGCAGGGCCGCGCTATCGCCGCGCAATGCGCCGACGCGTTGGGCAGCATGGACGAAGCTTGCAAGCTGACCCTCGACTACCTGAAGACGCGCAAGCAGTTCGGCGTGCCGATCGGCAAGTTCCAAGTGCTGCAGCACCGCATGGTGGACATGCAGACCGAGCTGGAGCAGGCCACCAGCATGGCGATCCTCGCCGCGACCTTTGCCGATGGTGAAGACAACGACGACCGCCGTCGTATCATCGCCGCGGCGAAGTACATCTGCGCCCGCGCCGCGCGCAAGGTGGCCGAGGAGGCGATTCAGCTGCATGGGGGCATCGGCATGACCTGGGAATACAACCTCGCCCACCACGCCAAGCGCCTGGTGATGATCGCCCACCAGTTCGGTGATGATGATCATCATCTGAAGGCCTATGCGAAGTTGATGCAGGTGGCGTAATCGGCCAGCTTGCAACGCAAGAACCCGCTCTCAGGAGCGGGTTTTTTTGTCGGCTGGCGCCGGTAGGGTGGATGTCGCCTTTTACATCCGCGCGGGTGGCTTGGCGCCGCCGCATTGCGGTGGATCGGTGAAGCGTGATCCACCCTACGATCGCAGGCGATATTGCGGCTCACGTAGATGATGTCGTGGGTGGCGATGAGGCTACGTCGCCGTTGCCAGCGCACCAGTTTGGCCCTGGTGGCTCTGCTCCAGCTCCGGCAACAAATACTGCGTCCAGAGTGTAGGTGCGAAGGCGCGGCGGAAGAACCCGAAGTGGCCGATGCGATCGGCACCGACTTCGTCTGGGGCGATGCGGCGCATCTGTTTCGGTGCGGCGGTGTAGAAGCCATGCAAGGACTCGGTATTGCGCGCCGACATCATCTCGTCGTCAGTAAACGACAAGGACGTCAGCGGCGTCTGTACCTCGGCGAACGCACGGCGCATGGGGTCGCCCTCGATGCCAACCAGGTAATCAGGATGCAAGCACCAGCGACGCCACTGACGAATGACGCCCGCCGGCAGGTCACCGACTGCACCGATACGCCCACCGGGGAAATAGCCGAACAGAGGCGTGAGCAGCGGAGCCAACCCATGCCAGAGCAACCAGGCTTGGCGACGAATCTGTGGACTGTTATCGCGCCAGTAACCGCTGCCTGCGGCAATGGTGACGATACGGGCGAGTTGCTCATGGCCTTTGACCAACGGCAGGATCTGCGCACCGACACTGTGGCCAATCCAATAAAGCGGTAGCGTTCCGGCCGCTTCCGCAACGTTTGCCAGTACGGCGCTGCAGTCGTGGCGGGCCCAGTCGAGAATGTTCACCTCGAGCTGGCGTAAAGGAATATGGCGGGATCGGCCCATGCCGAGGTAGTCGAAGGTCACCACTAGAAATCCGCGCTCGGCGAGCCAACTGGCGAAATGGGCGTAGAAGTCCTGCTTCACAGCCATCGCTGGAGCGATCAACACGGCACCGCGAGGTGTATCGGCGGGGTGATACCAGCAACTGGCCAGCTGATGGCCGTTACCGTTGTCGATTGAGCGTGCTTCGGCCTGTATCGTCGCCATATTCTTCTCCGGTCCTTTTTGTTGTGCCTGGATCGGTGCAGTATACGAACACTAGAAATTAATTCTAGAACATTATTCTAATCGGAGCGCCGATGGCCCGAAGCAGTCGCAAGCAGGAAATTCTCCAGGCCGCGCTGGCCTGTTTCACCGAAAACGGAGTGGAAGCCACCACCATCGAGATGATCCGCGACCGTTCCGGCGCGAGCATCGGCAGCCTTTATCACCATTTCGGCAACCGCGAGCGGATCATTGCGGCGCTGTATCTGGAAGGCATCGGCGAGTATGCCGCATTGCTGGAGGCCGGGCTGATCGAGACGCTGGAGGCCGAGGCCTGCGTAAAACTCTTCGTTACCAGCTATATCGATTGGGTGGTGGCGAACCCGGACTGGGCGCGTTTCGTGCTGCATAACCGTGGTCGGGTCGAGGCGGGAGAAATGGGCGAGCGTCTACGTGAGGTGAATCGAACCCATGGCGAGCGAGTTGCTGCGATTCTGCGTCGCCATCGCGACAGCGGCGCCTTTCGCCGCATGCCCGGCGACTGCTTCCTTGCAGTGGTGATCGGGCCCTGTCACGACATGGCCCGTAACTGGTTGGCCGGGCGTGCGCGAACGCCGTTGGCCGATTGCCGCGATCTGCTCGCCGACATCGCCTGGGCGAGTGTCAAAGCCTAGTGGTTGCCCGCGTAGGTCAGACGCCGAGACTCTCGATGTCACGTGCGAGCATTTCCAACTGGTGCGCCAATGAGCCCCTGAGCGTTTCTTCGCTGAGCTGGAACGACGGTGCGCCACAGGTCAACGCCATGATGCTGCCGTCGGCCAGGTGCAGCGGCACGCCAGCGGCCATTACATTGCGGTCCCAATCGCCGAGGGACAGGCAGAAGCCATGCTGACGGAATTCCTCGAAGGACTCCTGTAGCGACTTTTTCATGGTGGGCCAGTCTTCGCCGTATTTGGTTTCCAGCGCGGCCATCAGGTGCTCACGCTCTTTTTCCGGTGTGGCGGCGAGAAAGGCGCGGCCTGCCGAGGTGGTGGCCAGCGGCAGGCGCACACCTGCATCCATCCGCAGCGTCGAAATCTCGGGTGGACGACAGTTCTCGACGTAGATCATCGACAGCCGATCGCGGCAGGTAAGGCCCACGGAGGTATTGGTGCGACGAGAAAACTCGTCCATATACGGCTTGGCCAGCTGGCGCACGCGCAGGTTGGACACATAGGCATAACCCAAGGCCAACACGCCGGAATCGAGCTGGTACTTCTCCAGTTGCTGGGAGTAGCTGAGGTAGCCGAGCTTGGTCAGGGTGTAGGTCATGCGCGACACCGTCGGCTTGGGCAAGCCGGTGATGCGAGCGATGTCCTGATTGCCCATCACCACCGAGCCGTGGGTGAAGGCGCGCAACACATCCAGGCCGCGAGACAGGGCCTCGACGAACTTGCGGTCCTTGGGGTTCTCGATCTCTTCAACATCGCTCATGGTGGTGTCAGTCTGTCTGGTAGTGGGCAGCGGGGGCGAACGATAGCAGATCGCCCCGAAGCCTGGCATGGACCCGTTGCTGCGGGGAACTTATTCCATGATAGTCAAAAAAGGCGAATCTGAATTCCGCACAGTAAAATAATAATCCGCTCTATGTGGCCGGAAGCCTTTTCCTACGAGGATTTCTGATGCCTGGACGCCAATGATTGGAGGCTTAGCCGCTGATGGCGAGCGCCTGCCGGGCAATGTCCTTGGCCGCTGCAGCTGCGGCAGTCCGTTTCGACGCTATAAGCCTATATAAGGTAGACCACTAAGTCTGCGAGGCGACGAATGGCGAATTCATGCGATCCGGCCACGGTGCGGCCTGGCGGGTGTTCGAGACGAGCGGGGCCAGCGAGGAAAAGTCACTCCGCGCTTGTTGCTCGGGGGGCTTTCTGATATAAAGCAGCGCTCTTTTCTAGGGGCCCGGTTTCTTCGCTTGCCGCGTAGCCGGTAAGACCCCAACGAAACGTGGCGCTGAGCGCCAAAAAAGACATTTGAATTCAAGCGGCCAACCCATGCCGGGTTGGGCATGTGGTTTTAGAGGGCTGAGGCATGTCGAGAGTCTGTCAAGTTACCGGTAAGGGTCCGGTAACCGGGAACAACATTTCCCACGCGAACAACAAAACCCGTCGTCGTTTTCTGCCGAACCTGCAGCATCACCGCTTCTGGGTCGAGTCCGAGAACCGCTTCGTCCGTCTGCGCCTGACTGCCAAGGGCATGCGCGTCATCGACAAGCGCGGCATCGACGCCGTTCTGGCTGAACTCCGCGCTCGCGGCGAAAAGGTTTAAGGAGAACTATCATGCGTGACCTGATCCGTTTGGTGTCCAGCGCCGGTACCGGCCATTTCTACACCACCGACAAGAACAAGCGCACCACGCCCGACAAGATCGAAATCAAGAAGTACGATCCGGTTGTGCGTAAGCACGTGATCTACAAGGAAGCCAAGATCAAGTAATTGATCGGCCCTTGAAGAAAAACCCGCCTCGGCGGGTTTTTTCGTTTCTGCGCTAGCGCTCCTGTCAGGCTGTCTTGCGGATGGCGTCAGCCAGGCGCTCGATCATCGCGTCGATGTGTTCACGCTCGACGATCAGTGCTGGCGACAGGGCGATGGTGTCGCCGCTGGCGCGCGCTAGGAGGCCATCCTCGAAGCATTGGCGGAACACCTCGTAGCCGCGCCTGCCGGCGCCCTCAGGGTGGGCGGCGAACTGGACGCCGGCGACCAGGCCAACGGTCCGGATATCGGTGACGTTGGGCAGACCCTGCAGGCTGAACAGCGCGTCCTGCCAATAATCCTCGATCTCGATGGCCTTCTGGAACAGGTTGTCCCGCTGGTAGATCTCCTGGGCCGCCAGCGCAGCGGCGCAGGCCACCGGGTGACCGGAATAGGTGTAGCCGTGGAAGAACTCGATGGCGCCTTCCGGGCCTTGCATGAAGGCGTCGTGAATCGTTTCGGCGACGAACACCGCACCCATAGGGATCGCCCCGTTGGTCAGGCCTTTGGCGCAAGTGATAATGTCCGGCGTGACGCCCCAGCGCTGCGCGGCGAAAGCTTCACCGACGCGCCCGAAACCGGTGATCACCTCATCGAATATCAGCAGGATGCCGTGTTTGGCGGTGATGTCGCGCAGACGCTGCAAGTAGCCCAGCGGCGGTAGAACGACGCCGGCCGAGCCGGACATCGGTTCAACGATCACCGCCGCGATATTCTCCGCACCATGCAGCGTGACCAGGCGCTCCAGCTCGTCGGCTTTTTCCATGCCGTGCTGCGGCAGGCCACGGCTGAAGGCGTTGCGTTGGACGTCCAAGGTATGCGGCAGATGATCGACGCCCGGCAGCAGCGCGCCGAAGGCCTTGCGGTTGTTGGCCATGCCGCCGACCGAAATGCCACCGAAGCCGACCCCGTGATAGGCCAGCTCGCGACCGATCAGGCGGGTGCGACTGCCCTGGCCGATGGCGCGTTGGTAGGCCAGGGCGATTTTCAATGCGGTGTCGGCGGACTCCGAGCCCGAGTTGGTAAAAAACACCCGGTTCAGTCCGGTCGGGCTGATCTGCGCCAGCCGCTCGGCCAGTTCGAAGGCCAGCGGATGACCCATCTGGAAGGTCGGTGCGAAGTCCATGCGGGCGATTTGTCGGCTGACCGCCTCGGTAATTTCGCGGCGACCATGACCGGCATTGCAGCACCAGAGCCCGGCGGTGCCATCGATCACCTGGCGTCCATCGCTGGCGGTGTAATACATGCCCTCGGCGCTTTCGAGCAGGCGCGGGCTGCCTTTGAACTGGCGATTGGCGGTAAAGGGCATCCAGAAGTGTTCGGCAGACGCGGCAGCGTGCAGATCGTTGGCCATGACTCGCTCCGACAGGACAGTTTTGACGGCTATGCTGTAACGCGACGTCATTCCAGCGCACAGCGGTTTCGGCGAGTCTATGTTTGATAAAACGCACAAAACAAGGCGTCAACAGCAGTTTCGTAAAAAATATTGATAGGCCTGGCACTGCTGGTTTAGGGTGCTCTTCTGATTGTTCGACAGATACCGAGGATGCCCCATGACCACCCTGACACTTGCCGACTGGCAACAGCGCGCTCGCGATCTGCACATCGAAGGCCGGGCCTTCATCCAGGGCGAATACACGGCATCCACGGCTGGAGCCAGTTTCGACTGCATCAGCCCTGTCGACGGGCGGGTACTGGCGCAAGTGGCGAGCTGCGATGAGGCTGATGCCGATCGTGCCGTGATCAGCGCGCGCATGGCCTTCGAATCCGGCGTCTGGTCGCGGCTGGCGCCGGCCAAGCGCAAGGCCGTGATGATCCGTTTCGCCGATCTGTTGGAAGCCAATGCGCAAGAGCTGGCGCTGTTGGAAACCCTCGACATGGGCAAGCCGATCAGCGATGCCCTGGGCGTGGACATTCCCGGTGCGGCGCGGGCGTTGCGTTGGTCCGGCGAAGCCATCGATAAGATTTACGATGAAGTGGCGGCCACCCCGCACAATCAGCTCGGCCTGGTTACCCGCGAGCCGGTCGGCGTGGTGGCAGCCATCGTGCCTTGGAATTTCCCCCTGATGATGGCCTGCTGGAAACTCGGCCCGGCGTTGTCCACCGGTAACTCGGTGGTACTCAAACCCTCCGAGAAATCACCGCTGAGCGCGATCCGCGTGGCGCAACTTGCCATCGAAGCCGGCATCCCGCCAGGTGTGTTCAACGTGCTGCCCGGTTATGGTCATACGGTCGGCAAGGCGCTAGCGCTGCACATGGACGTCGACACACTGGTGTTCACCGGCTCAACCCGGGTCGCTAAGCAGCTGATGATCTACGCGGGCGAGTCGAACATGAAACGCGTCTGGCTGGAGGCGGGCGGCAAGAGCCCGAACATCGTCTTCGCCGATGCGCCGGACCTGCAGGCGGCTGCCGAGTCGGCGGCCAGTGCCATTGCTTTCAACCAGGGCGAGGTTTGCACCGCCGGCTCGCGCCTGCTGGTCGAGAGCTCAGTGAAGGAGCGCTTCCTGCCGCTGGTGGTCGAGGCGCTCAAGGGGTGGAAGCCGGGCAATCCGCTGGACCCGGCCACCAACGTTGGCGCCCTGGTCGACACCCAGCAGCTCGATACCGTGCTCGGCTACATCGAGGCGGGGCGCAATGATGGCGCCCAAGTGCTGATCGGTGGCCAGCGGACCCTGCAGGACACTGGCGGACTATACGTCGAACCGACCATTTTCGATGGCGTCAGCAATGCCATGAAGATCGCCCGGGAAGAGATCTTCGGTCCGGTGCTGTCGGTGATCACTTTCGACACCGCGGCCGAAGCCGTGGCCATCGCCAACGATACCCCCTACGGCCTTGCCGCGGCGGTGTGGACGGCGGATCTGTCCAAGGCGCACCTGACCGCCAAGGCATTGCGTGCCGGTAGCGTCTGGGTCAACCAGTACGACGGCGGCGACATGACCGCGCCGTTCGGGGGCTTCAAGCAGTCCGGCAACGGCCGCGACAAGTCCCTGCATGCGTTCGACAAATACACCGAGCTGAAGGCCACCTGGATCAAGCTTTGATGGAGCGGCTAGAAGTCGAAAGCTAGAAGCTAGAAGCTAGAAGTAAAGAAGCCGTAGGGTGGATGTCGCTTTTTACATCCACCTTGAGTTCGTTACGGTGGATCGATGGGGCGTGATTCACCCTACGCTTCCAGCTTCCAGCTCCAACCTGCCTACTGCCCCCAACGACCGCTGCGGCGCATCGCGCCCCATTGATGCTTGCGCCGCGAAAACCATTGCCATAGCCCACGGCAGCGCCACAGTGTATTCAACTGGCGGTAGCCGAAATTTTCCAGCACGGCCATGAGAAACAGCCTCAACATGTCGCGCCGCCGCTCATAGACGCGGAACGACATGGTTTCCAGCAGCAGCCCGTTCACCGACAACAGAATGCCCATGCCGATGGCGACCAGCAGGAAGGTCGCCAGCGCCGCGTAGGAGACCGCGCCAAGCATGAAACCACCGATCATGAAGCCATAGCCGACCAGCTCGATCAGCGGCCCCAGCCACTCGAACAGCGCCATGAATGGCCAGGCCAGCCAGCCCGGCGTGCCTCCGCGCGGGCTGAACGCGAGGCGAGCGTGGCGGGTCAGGCTTTCCGCCAGCCCACGCTGCCAGCGGCTGCGCTGGCGCCCCAGGGTGCCGATGTCTTCTGGACACTCGGTCCAGCAGATCGGATCCGGGAGGTAGCGGATGCGATAGGGAATGCGCTTTTCCCGGTGATAGCGATGCAGCCGCACCACCAGTTCCATGTCCTCGCCGACCGTGTCGGTGCGATAGCCGCCAACATCCATGACCCGCTCCTTGTCGAACAGGCCGAAGGCGCCGGAAATGATCAACACTGCGTTCATCGGCGACCAGCCGAGGCGGCCAAAGAGAAAGGCGCGCAAATACTCGACGATCTGGAAGCGTGCCAGCCAGTTGCTTGGTAAGCCGGCACGGATCAGAAAGCCGCCGCGCACTTGCGAGCCGTTGGCGATGCGCACGGTGCCACCTGCCGCCACGGTGCGCTCGTCTTCCAGAAACGGCTGCACCACGCGCAGCAGGCTGTCACGCTGAAGGATGGAGTCGGCGTCGACGCCGCAGAACAAGCCGTGACGCGCGGCGTTGATGCCGGCATTGAGCGCGTCCGCTTTACCACCGTTGGCCTTGTCGATCACGCGCAGATTGCCATAGCGGCGCGAGCGATAGATGGTCGCGACCGGCTGATGAGCGACGGCCTGGCGCAGTGGCTCGGGATGCGGCACCAGCTCGAACTCGTCGATCAGTACGGCAAGGGTGTTGTCCTTCGAGCCGTCGTTGATCACCACCACTTCGAACTCGGGATACTGCAACTGCAACATCGAGCGCACCGAGGTGCGGATCGTCGCCTCCTCGTTGAAGGCCGGCATCAGCACCGACACCGGCGGCTCGACACCGAGGTAGGGCGCGATTTCGCCGGTTTCGGTGCGCTGGCGGATGTAGCCCGTCAGGCTGGCCATCGACAACATATTGAGCAGCAGGTACATACCGTTGAGCAGTAGAAAATAGAGGATGAATCCCAGTTGCAGCCACCACAGCCAATCGCCGCTCACCGCCGCACCTCCGCGATGGCTCGGCGCAGTGCGTCTTGACCGTAGCGGTCTTGCACCTGATCGAGCAGTTGCTCCAGACGTTCCGGTGTGGTGCCGGGCAGCGCCGCCAGGCTGTCCGCGGCGGCTTGTCGAACCCACCAGTTGCTGTCGCTCAGCAGCGGCATGAACAGGGCGTTGTCGTCGCTGCGCGCCTGGTTGTGCAGTGCCCGCAGCGCCTCCAGGCGCACCTCGGCATGGCTATGCTGCAGCGCGCGTAACAGCCGCGCTCGATCACGCGGATCGCCCAGTTCGCAGAGGCAACGCAGGGCGACCTGCAACTGCTCCGGCGCGGCGTCTTCCTCCAGACGCGCGCGCGCCCACGGCGCTGCGTGACGGGGATCGCCATAGACCAGCAAACCCACCAAGCGCTCGCGGCGTGGATCTTCAGAACCGGCAAGGGCGATCAGCAAGGGCAGGGTCACGGCCTGTTCACCGGCCTGCTGGCAGAGACTGGCCAGGCGTGGCAACGCCCAGTCGGAACGCGCAACGGCCGCCGGCAGGATAAGTTGCATCGCACGCGGCGCATCCATGGCGATCAGCGTCTGTGCCGCCGTCAGTGAGACGATCGCGTTGCGGTTCATCAACAGCGACTGCACCGCCTCCCAGTGGGCGGGATCGGCAAGATGGCGCAGGCAGGTCAGCCCGATCAGCTTGCTTCGCACCCGCCCGCGCAGCAATCCCAGGGCGTGGCGGTCCATATCAAGGGCGACGAGGGCGCGATTCATGCGCTCGCGCGCGGTACCGCGCAATTGCAGTTGGGTGCGGTTCCATTGCAGCAGAAACCACAGCTGGCGATTGCGAGGCAGCGCAGGCACCGGCTCGGGTAGCTCGTCACCGAGGCTGCACAGCGCGAAGAAAGGTCGCCATTGCTCGTTGAACGATTGCCGCCGTGCTGAACGGCGCCTGGCGACCTCACCGAGCAGCAAGACCTGGAGCATCACCAGAGAGGTCAGGCCACCCAGGCCCACGGCGCAATAAAGCGCCAATTGCAGCATGCCGTCTTCCGGCCATATGGCCAGCCAGGCAATGCGCGGCACCTCGCAAAGCCAGATCGGGCAATCCAATTCAGAAAGCATGGCGGACGCCGAGCTGCAGCCAACGCCGCGTGTAATAGTCACCCTGGCGGTGATGGCCGATCTCCCAGGTGAGTGCCCACCGGTTGTCGAGCCAGTGCCGGCCTTGCAGGCTGAGGGCGCGCACGTCGCTGGTGATCAACCGTTGCTCCTCGACGGCTTCTTCCTCGCCGACTGTCAGGCGAAGCCCCGCGTAGTTGAGCCCGGCGTAGTAGTAATCCAGCGCCAAGTCGTGGCCGATCGGCGTACCGGCGTTGGCGACGTCGGTCACGTTCAGCGTGTAGCCGGCGCGCCACGAGTTCCAGTAGCGCTCGGCGCTGAGCGCCAGCCGATCGACTCGGGTGGTTTCGTACTCGGTGCGTCTGATACTGGCGGCGCCGAGAAAGCCCGCCGGTAGCCGTCGTTGCAGGCGTAGATCGGCGTGCCATTCAGGCAGAAAGTAGGGCGATGGCTGGTAGCCGATCTCGGGCTGGAGGGTCCAGTTGTCATCCAGGGCGATCACCGCACCCGCCTCGACACCCTGATCCCATTCGCCGAAGCGCTGTTCGCGCAGCAGGGCACCGTACCAGCCGAGGCCTTCCGGTTGCGTCGAGGCATAATCCAGGCGCTGACTACGCCAGTTGTCGAAACCGCTGTCCAGCCAGTCCTGGCGGGCGGACAGTTCGAGCTCATGGCGGCGCTGCGTCGGCGCTATGACAGGTGGCGCGGTCGCGGTTGCCGGTGATGTCAGCGCGGCACGGGCCTGCTGTATGACCTGCTGGATGTCGGCATAATCCGGCGCGATCTCGGCGGCCCGCTCGAGAGCCGTCAACGCTGTCTGCGGATCTCCGGCCCAGAGCAGCGCCTGGCCCTGCCCGAGCAGATAGTCGGCATTGTTCGGCTCGCGTTGCAGTAACTGCTCGTAAAGGGGCAGCGCCTGCTCGGGGTTGCCCTGCCAGGCACGAACGCGGGCCAGCAGAAATTGTGCTTCGCTGTCATCGGGCTGGCTGGCCAGGTGGGTTTCAAGGGTCGCCCCGGCGGCATCGAATTGCTGTGCCGCGACCTGCCGTTGAGCGGTCGCGACATCCGCCAGCGTCAACGACGGCAAGAGGCACAAGGGCAGCGCCAGAAGCAGGCGATTCATCGTGGCCTCCTCAGCAGGCGACGGATACGCGCCAGCAGTTCCTCCGGTTGGAAGGGTTTGGTTACGTAATCATCGGCGCCCAGTTCCAGCGCCCGGACGATGTCCACTTCACGCGCCTTGGCCGTGAGCATGAGTACCGGAACGCGTCCCAGCCGGGCTGGGCGCGCAGCCGTTCGATCAGCTCCAGGCCATCGTGATAGGGCAACATGATGTCCATCAGCGTCAGGTCGGGCGGGCTGGAGCTGCTCAGTTTCTCCAGGGCCTGACGACCGTCGACCGCATGCTCGACGCTGAACCCATGGCGCTCGAGCATGAAGCGGATGAGGAATGCGATGTCCTCTTCGTCCTCCACCATCAGAATGCGCTGGCTTCCGGAATCACTCATGCGTTGACCTCTTCGGTATCTGGGGCCTGACCAGGCGGCCAGTGTTGAAGCAACTGCTGGATCAGTTCGGCAAGCTCTTTGCCGTCATGGCGGGTCTTGACCAGCTGGCGCAGCGCCAGGCGGCTGTCTTGCACAGGCGAATCCAGCGCGGAAAAGATGATCACCGGCGGGGGTGGCAGGGTCTGAGCCAACTGATCGAACAGTTCGCTACCATCACCGTCGGGCAGTAGCAGGTCGATGATCGCCAGGTCGAAGTGCTGGTGGTCCAGCAGGCGGCGGGCTTCGGCCAGACTGGCGGCGCACTGCAACTCGATGTCCAGGGGTGCGACCAATCGGACCAGCAACGCCTGCAGATCTTCGTCGTCCTCGACATGCAAGATGCGCGCGCGGGCTCCCCGGGGATCGAGACAGGCACGCACCACCTCCATGACCCGTGACGGATCGACCGGCTTGTGCAGCCAGTCGATTACGCCCACCGCACCGCCGCGCAGGGTGCCGTCGTCATTGTCGCGGCGCTGCGGTTGCAGGCTGACGATCAGCACTGGCAAATGCCGATAGAGGTTCTGGCTGCGCAGGTTCTGCAGGAAAGCGATGCTGTCCTCATCGTTCAGCGCGGGGCTAAGGGTCAGTGCCTGGACGCTGTATTCGGCCAACAGCGCACGGGCCTGGGCGGCGGTTTCGGCGAGCAATGTCGTGTAGCCGTGCTGCTCAAGGATATTCGCCAGCTGCGCAGCGGCGGGCGCATCGGGTTCAAGTATCAGAATGCGCGCTGCTGGCCGGCTCGTCCCGTCGTCCGGCAATGCCCGCTCCGCCATCGTCGGACTGATTGCCGGCGTCCGTACTCGTGGCAGACGTAGCCAGAAACGCGTGCCCTGGCCTTCCTGCGAGTCGAAGCCGATCTGACCGCGCATCTGGTGCACCAGCGACCGGGTGATCGCCAAGCCCAACCCAGTGCCGCCACGTCTGCGCGCATCGGAGGAATCGGCCTGGGCGAAACGCTCGAAGATGCGCGCATGGAACGCCTCTGGAATACCCTGGCCCTGGTCCTGCACGCCAATCTCGAGGTTGCCGTCGTCGCTGTGCAGCTCGACGCTGACCACGCCGCCGGCCGGTGAGTGCTTGATCGCATTGGAGAGCAGATTGGCCATCACCTGGGCAAAGCGGTCGGGGTCTAGATCGACCTCGGCCCGGAGCGGATCGGCAGGCTGAACGAGCTTCAGGCTGACAGCGTAATCGTCCGCGTAGGGCCTGATGTCGAGCAGGGCCTGTTCGATCAGCGCCTGTACATCGCAATGGCTGAAGTGGAACCGCAAGCGTCCAGCTTCCAGCTTCTCGATATCGAGAATGTCATTGATCAGGCGCACCAGGCGCTCGCTATTCTTGTGGGCGATATCGAGCAGTGGACGCGTCCCTTCGCCGATCTCGCCGCCGATGCCGCCGACCAGCATCCCGAGTGCGCCGCGAATGGCGGTCAGCGGTGTACGCAGCTCGTGGCTGACGGTGGCGATGAATTCGGCCTTCATCTGTTCCATGCGTCGCCTGAGCGACATATCGACCGCCACGGTGACGACGTGGCAGGCGCCGCTGGACATCGTCATGGGGCGCTTGACCACCTGCAACCAACGCTCATGGCCCTGTGCATCGGTCAGCTCGACCTCGGTGATGCGCAGTTCGCCGTTGCCGCTGAGCAGCTCCATTTCACCCTGCAACAGGGGCAGCACCCGCTGGGCACCGATAACGTCCTCGGCTCTGCATCGCTCGATAGCGCTCGGATGACTGTCGAGCAGGGCGGCGAAGGCGTTGTTGCACAGCAGGAAGCGGCCCTGCACATCGCGTACGAAAATCAGGTTCTCATCGGTGTCCACCACTCGCCGCAGGAACATCTTCTGGTCTTCGAGTTTGTCGTGGCTGCGTTGGAGTGCGGTGACGTCGCGGGCGATTGCCAGGTGATCGCCAAGACCGGTGGGCGCCAGGCGCACCTCGAAGGTGCGCTGGCTATCCGCTTCACACCAGGTCGTTCGAGAGAACGCCAGGGCGTCGTCCGCCTGCTGTAGCAGGCCCAACAGCAGCGGCTCGATGGCACTGGGTGCCGGGCTGCGACTGTCGCTCGCCTGGGACAACGCGGTGACTCGCTGCTGCTTGTCGATGGCGTACAGGTTGTCGGGGATGGCCTGCAACAGGGCATCCAGGCGCGCCTTCCCGGCCTGCGCTTTGTCCGCCAGTGCGTAGCGGATCTGCAAATTGCGGCGAGTCGCCCACAGGGCTGCGAAGAACAAGCCTGCCACCGTCAGGCTGCCGATCAAAGCCTGCCGCCTGCTGTGCTCGATCGTCTCGGCCAATGCGCGGTTGGCGGCGGCGAGCTGTTTTCGCTCGCGCTGCTCGACCGCCCCGAGGAGCGCTCGTAAATTGTCCATGACCTGCTTGCCACCGGACAGGCGCGAGTGCTCGGCGGCAGCTTGCAGTCCAGCGTTGCGGCGTGTCTGGATGTTACCGGCGGCGATCACCAGGCGCTCGGCCACGTTCCGGTCGAGCTGCTCGAACCAGTGACGGTTGGGATATTCGCGATTATCGAGCAGCGTCTGCAATTCACGACGGCGTGCTTCGACTTGCCTCAGCCCGCGCTCGTAGGGTTCCAGATAGTCGGGTACGCCGGTCAGGACAAAACCACGGGCCCCGGTTTCGATGTCCTGCAATGAGGAAAACATGGCCTGGATGGCCGTGATGACTTCCAGACTGTAACTGACGGACTGGTTGGTTTTCAGCACTGCTTCTGTGGTTCGCTTGCCCTGCCAGCCGAGGGCGACGAGCAGCATGAACGCAAACAGGAAGGCGAGCGGATGCCAGCGTATAGCGGGTTTTGCATGCAAAACCGATACTCCTTCCGCCGGTTGAAAAGGCATGGACCGCAATGGAATCGGCTTTAGCTACGTCCAGCGCTGCAAACCTGGGGCGTGCGACGTGGCTGCAAGATTTAATACAGTGTAGTTGGAGTCCCGGACTGCGCAGCGGTTCGCCTGGTTTCGCGCGACGAGGCGATTAGCGCGGTAACGCGATCTGAACCTGATCGCGGCCGTTGTGCTTGGCGGCATAGAGGGCCTGATCGGCTCGCTCCAGCAATGCCGATGAGCTGGAATGGCCGTCGGTCTCGCTGATGCCGGCACTCAGCGACACGCTGAACACCCTGGAATCTGCATGGAAGGGTAGCGCTGAGAAGCGTTGACGGATTTCATCGAAGATCTGCCTGGCCTGCTCCAGGTTGCAGTCAGGCAATACCGCGACGAATTCCTCGCCACCATAGCGGCCGAGGCTGTCGATGCGGCGCAGGCGCTGACGCATCAGGTTGGCCAGCGATCGGATGACATTGTCACCGGCCGCGTGGCCGTACTGGTCGTTGACCTGCTTGAAATGGTCGAGATCGAGCATGACCACGCTCGCGGGTTTGCCGCTGCGCAGCGCGCGCTCCACTTCCAAGGCGACCTGCTCCTTGATATCGGCATGTTTGAGCAGCCCGGTGAGGCTGTCGCGCGACAGCGCCATACTCAGCGCGCGGGCTCGCTGTGCATGGGAAAGCACCGCGGCGGTCAAGGCGCCGTCGCCGATGGGTTTGGTGATGAAATCGTCGCCCGCCTTGAGCAGCGCCGCCATTTGCCGGTTGATGTCGGTTTCGCCGGAGAGGTAGATGAGCGTCACGCGCAACCACTCGTCATTGAGCCGAATCATCTGCGCCAGTTCGAGCCCGGTGAAATCTGGCATGTTCATGTCGAGCAGCACCACCTCGGGATTGAACGCCCGCATGACCTCGAACAGCTGGCTGGGATCGGTCAGGGTCTGCACCAGCATCTGCGAATTGCGCAGCACCAGGCTGTAACGCGCCGCCAGATCGGTATCGTCATCGACGATCAGCACTCGGTATGGCTCGCTTAGCTGCAGGTTGAGGCAGTTTTCCAGCTTGTTTTCCAGCTGGGTAACGTCCAGCGGACGCGTGAAATAGCCTTTAGCGCCGGCGCGTACGGCCGCCAACTGACTGTCGAAATCGACGTGATGGCCGATCACCAGCAGGGGCAACGGCGATTCCAGGGTCTGCTGCAGCCTGTCCACCTCCTCGAGCTCAGCCTCGTGCTGGCTGACGATCAGGGCGTCCGGCAACTGCCCCTGGATAGCGGTCTGCAGAAGGTGGGGTTCCGGAAACAGCAGCACGTCGTAGCCGAAATTGCTCAATGTTCGGCACATTTCCTGTCCGGCTTCGACATTTTTTTCGAGTAGATAAATGCGGCAGCCTGCCGGCAATTGTTCGTGGTTCTCCAATGGCTCGGCCTGGCCGAGGGTTCCGGTCTGCGCGGCAGCGGCCAGTTGGTGGATGGCCTGAGTCAGCGCGGAGAGTGCCTGACCGCTGGGCCTGGCCGCGTTCAGCCAGCAATCGGCACGCTGCTCGAGCAACCGCGACTGCTCGCCCAGAGCGGTGAAGCCGAAGGTGCCCGCCGTGCCCGCCAGGCGGTGCAGACGTTGGTGAAGATCAATCACCATCTGCCGGCGCTGCTCCTGCTCATGAATTAGCAACAACCGCTCGGCACCTTGTTCGAGGGCCGCCAATTCCTCTTCCAGGCGGTCGGCAAACTTCTCGTTCAGAGCTTGCAGTTTGTCGTGCAACGCTTCGTTGGCGCTGTCATTCATGCTCAGCATTCCATACTTCATTCAGCTGCGCCGCCAGCTGTAAGGGGTCGAAGGGTTTGTGAAGCATCTTGCGCACACCGAGCCGCCGGAATTCTTCCGGATCGGTGGGCGTGTGCGACTGGCCGGTGAGTAGTACCACCGGCGTGGCCCGCAAGTCGATCAGCTGCGCCAGCTGGCACAGCAGCTCCATACCGCTCATTCGCGGCAGCATCATGTCCATCAGAATCATGTCCGGGGCGAAGTGTTGGACCTGATCCAGCGCTTCCTGGCCAGAGGCGCAGCTGAGCACCTCGAAGCCACCAATTTTTTCCAGGGCGACCCGGGTCACCACCCGGATGGAAGGCACGTCTTCGACATGCAGGATTCGCCGCAGCGGCTTCACGTCCGAGGCTCGTGCAGCGGATGGCAGGGCAGCTCGAACCAGAAACAGGCGCCTGCACCGGGTGTCGAATCGAAACCGATCTGTCCGGCCATATGCTCGATCAACTCCTTGCTGATGGCCAATCCCAGGCCGGTGCCGCCTTGTTGCCGGGTATCGGAGGCGTCCGCCTGGGCGAACTTGCTGAATATCCGTGAGCGGAATGCATCGGCGATACCCGGCCCCTTGTCACGGACACTCACGCGCACCTTGCGATCATCAACTGCTTCGGCCCACAGCTCAACGATTTCGCCGGGCGGTGAATACTTCGCCGCATTGGACAGCAGATTGCTCAATACCTGTTCCAGACGCATCGTATCGACCTCGATCAATACGGCCGGACAACTGCGCAGTTCGATAGTGACAGCATAGCTCTCGGCGTACCCCTGGTTGCTACGAAGGGCTTGCTCCAGCAATGGCTGCAGCGGTTGCCGCTGAAACTCGAAGCGCATCTTGCCGGCGTTGAGCTTGTCGATGTCGAGCAGGTCATCGATCAGCGCGCTCAGGCGTTTGCTGTTCTGGTGGGCGATCTCGAGCAACTCCTGCAGATGCTCCGGCACCTCGCCCATCACCTGCCCGCAAATCAGCCCCAGCGAAGCGGTGATAGAGGTCAGCGGCGTGCGCAGTTCATGGCTGACGGTCGAAACGAAATCACGCTGCAGGTTTTCGATCTGCTTGCGTTCGGTGATGTCATGCAGCACCACCACCGCACCGCTCTGCTGGCCATTGGATGCATACATTGGATCGGCGTTGGCCAGCACATGGCGGGCCTTGCCGTGCAGCACGATGGCCATTTCCACGTTGCGGATCTGCTCGCCACGCAGCGCGCGCATCAGCGGGACCTCGTCGTAAGCCATCGGCGTCACGCCGTCGGCTTGGTAGAGGCGGTAGACGTTCGGCCACTGTTCCGGTGCAAGGCGTTGCGCGTCGAGCCCGTGCCAGCGTCGGGCGGTGTGATTGAACAGGGTCAGATTGCCTTCGGCATCGCAGGCCACGACGGCCTCGGACAGCGCCTCAAGTAGGCGTCGATTCATTTCCTGCTGCTTGTCCAGCTCCAGCTGCTCGGCTTTGCGCTCGGTGATGTCGGTCACCAACCCGTGCCAGAGCACCGAGCCATCTGCCTGACACATCGGCGTGGCGCGCGCCTCGACCCAGATACAGCCCTTGCGCGGATGGTTGATCCGGTGCTCGAAATGCCACGGCGTGAGCGTCGAGGCTGCGTGGCGGATGCTCGCCAGCACATGCTCGCGATCCTCGGGATGAACCCGTTCGTAGACCGGACCAATGCTTGGCGCCATCTCGGCCGCGCCCAGCCCGTAAATGTCTTCGACGCCTTCGCTGAGGTAGGGGAATGAGCTGTTGCCATCGGGCTTCCAGCAGAACTGGAACAGCATGCCTGGGACTTGCGCGGCAATCTGCTGCAGACGTAGCTGCAAGTGCTCCTGATGGGCCAGATCATAGGCGCTGACGATGTAGCCGCGCAGCAGCTCGTGTTCGTCATGGATCGCCGAGACATTCAACAGTACGGGCACGCTGTCGCCGTTGCGATGCAGCAGGCGCCATTCGCGCATCTCGCGACGCCCTTCGAGCAGCGGCGCGGTGAGAACGGCGAACCCCGGCGCGACGGGCTCACCCAGTTCGTTACTGAGAATGGCCGCGCGGCGGGCCAGGGCGGCCGGCGGAAACAACACCGAGGTCAGTGGATGACCGATCAGCATCTGCTCGGAATAGCCGAACAGCCGCTCGGCCGTCGGGTTGACCCCCGATATCCGCCCTTCGGCGGTGGTGACCAGCATCGCGCTTGCGGCGCTGTTGAGCAGGGCCTGTTGCAGCGCTGCCTGTTCGGCATAGCGGTGCGCCTGCAGTCGCTCCTCGAACAGTCGCATGATTTGGCGGCTCAAGCGCACCAAGGCGCCGCGTTGCGCCTCGCTGAGCTGGCGCGGCTGGCGGTCGATCACGCACAGCGTGCCGAGGTTGTAGCCATCCGGGGTGGTCAACGGCGCGCCGGCGTAGAAACGGATGTGCGGGTCGTCGGTCACCAGCGGGTTGTCGCGAAAGCGTTGATCCTGGCTCGCGTCATCGATCTCGAAAATGCCCTGACCTTCGATGGTATGAGTGCAGAAGGAAATGTCCCGTGGCGTCTCGCTGACCTCCAGACCAATGCGACTCTTGAACCACTGGCGATGGTCGTCCACCAGCGAGATCAGGGCGATGGGGGTGTCGCAGATGTATGCAGCCAATTGGGCGAAATCGTCAAAGGCGGACTCGTCCGGCGTGTCGAGAATCTCGTAGCGCAGCAGCGCAGCGAGTCGGGACAGCTCACGGGGGGCGGGCATCGATTTCGGTGACTCCATCTGGCGGGCCTTTCTCGCTGGGTTGAGGGCTGGTCGATGACGGCTAATCGCCGTCGGCGTCCCAGATGGCTTGGATCTGGCTGGCCAGACGCATCGGGTCGAAGGGCTTGATGATGACGTCGCGCGCGCCGAGGTTGCGCAGATGTTCGATCTCGCCGGGCTGTACCTTGGCGGTCATGAAGGCCACCGGTACCTGTGCCAGGTCAATCCGCTCGCCGAGTTTGGTCAGGGTCTCAGTGCCGCCCATGCCGGGCATCATCACGTCGAGCAGGATGAAGTGGGGGACGAAGCGTTCAACCTCCTCCAAGGCCTGCAGGCCGGACGAGCAGGACAGCACCTGATAACCACCGATCATCTCCAGCGCGACCTTGACCACCGCCTGGATGGAGGGGTCGTCCTCGACGTGCATAATCCGTTTCAGCTCGGTCATGCGGGACCTCCGACAACAATACTTCGAGCGCTCGAAACGAGCAGTTTGCCACCTTGCAGGTATGCTGGCACATCGCTCACGAAAAATAGCCTTACAGACGGAATAGCCCGGGGTTGCTGACGTTCGGCTGATGCGGGGCAGCTGTTCGAAAACGGGCCGAGCCGATGCGCAGCCGCCCGCAGTTGCGGTTTCGTCCCAAGGCTTCACAGCGTTCGACTTCGCGGCCAGACGAGAATTTCCCCGTGCGAACCCTTCTCGCGGCTCATTTACCGGGCTCAGGTGAGTGGCATCTGCAGGCTACACGCTGCAAATGCCGGACTAGAGCTGTCGATAGCGCAGCCGCGACCGGGCGACGGCGGCCATCCGTTGCGCTCGCGCCGGCAGCTGGCCGCCGGACGGGCCTTGGCCTCGTCGCAAAATCGATATCTTGCGACGGGCGGGTGCGGCAATACGCCGCCATAAGCAGATAATGTTCGGGTGCTGGCATTGCCGGCCTGTGTTTCTCTTCGCTGCGAGGCTGCAACAACTATGTGGTACACCGGTTTCCTCGACCTTTCGGCCTGGGGGGTGATCGCCGCCACCCTGCTTTTGACTCACGTGACGATCGTTGCCGTTACCGTCTACCTCCATCGTTATTCCGCTCACCGTTCGCTCGAGCTCAACGCAGGGCTCAAGCATTTCTTCCGTTTCTGGCTGTGGCTTACCACGGCGATGAACACCCGCGAATGGACCGCCATTCATCGCAAGCACCACGCCAAATGCGAAACCCCGGACGATCCGCACAGTCCGGTGCAGAAGGGCCTGGGCACGGTTCTGCGGCGGGGCGCCGAGCTGTATATGGAAGAGGCGAAAAACGAAGAAACCCTGCGCATCTATGGCAAGAACTGTCCGGACGACTGGATCGAGCGCAACCTGTATTCGCGTTTCCCCAACCTGGGCATCGTGCTGATGCTCGGCCTCGATCTGGCACTGTTCGGTGTCCTGGGCCTGACGGTCTGGGCGGTGCAGATGATCTGGATCCCGCTCTGGGCCGCTGGGGTGGTCAACGGGCTGGGGCACGCTGTGGGCTATCGTAACTTCGAGTGCCGCGACGCGGCGACCAATCTAGTGCCGTGGGGCATCCTCATCGGCGGCGAAGAGTTGCACAACAATCACCATACCTATCCGAATTCGGCCAAGCTGTCGGTGCGCAAGTGGGAATTCGACATGGGTTGGGCCTGGATCAAGTTGTTCAGTCTGTTCGGGCTGGCGAAGGTGAACCGCACCGCGCCTATCGCCCATCGCGTCACGCCCAAGCATCAGCTGGACATGGACAGTGCCATGGCGATTCTCAACAACCGCTTCCAGATCATGGCGCAGTACCGCAAATTGGTCATCAAGCCGTTGGTGCGCCTGGAGCTGGATCGCGCCGATGCATCGGTGCGTCATCAGTTCCGCCGGGCCAAACGGCTGCTGTCGCGCGAGCCGAGCCTGCTGCAGCACGAGCAACAGGCGCGTATCGCCGTGATCCTCGAACAGAGCCAGTCGCTGCGGGTGATCTATGAGCAGCGCTTGGCGTTGCAGCAGATCTGGACCCGTACCAGCGCCAACGGGCATGACATGCTCGCGGCGATCAAGCAATGGGTTCAGGACGCCGAAGCCAGCGGTATCCAGTCGCTACGCGAGTTTGCCGAGCACCTGAAAACCTACTCATTAAGACCAGCCGTCGCCCTGGCATGACCTTCGATCGACACGATCACTGACGGGGGGGCGAACTGGAACTTTGCCCATCTGGCACTCTCTGATGGGCATTCTGGTGCTAACGCGACAGCTGCCCCTGCGGGTCTCCGCTGGTGCCTGGCGCCTTTCGGAACGCAGGTATGAATTTCGTGAAGCAGCGAAGCGAAGTGGGGGCCGGCATTCTGCCTCCGACCGAGGCGCAAACTTTGTTGGCTTTGATGCACGCGCGCGCCGAGGTCGAACGCCTCAGCGAGCGAGAGCAGCTGTTCAGTACCCTCATGGGTGCCGTCAACGCGGTGCTCTGGGCCTTCGACTGGCAAGCCCAGCAGATGATCTATGTCAGCCCGGCGTACGAGCAGGTGTTCGGTCGCTCCGCCGCTTTGCTGCTGGCGGATTTCGGCGAGTGGCGCAACAGCATTTATCCGGACGATTCGGAATACGCCCAGCAGAGCTTGCTCGAAGTGCTGGAAAAGGGCTCCGTCGAAGCGCGCGAATATCGCATCATCCGCGCCGACGGGCAGCTGCGCTGGCTTAGCGACAAGTGCTTCATCGCACGCAATGCGGACAACTCGCGCGGGCCGATCATTGTCGGGATCGCCGAAGACATTACGGAAAAGAAGCAGCTCGAAGGTGAGCTGCAGCGTCTGGCCACCGTCGACGTG
Organism: Pseudomonas sp. YJ42; assembly: GCF_047225135.1. Classification (NCBI taxonomy): domain Bacteria; kingdom Pseudomonadati; phylum Pseudomonadota; class Gammaproteobacteria; order Pseudomonadales; family Pseudomonadaceae; genus Pseudomonas; species Pseudomonas sp. YJ42. The sequence continues at coordinate 3,055,306 of NZ_CP178378.1, forward strand.
CTGACTCAAAGCAGCAACCGCCGCTACTTCTTCGAATGCGCCCAGCGTGAATTCGACCTGGCTCGGCAATACGCCACCTCGCTGGCGTTTCAGCTGCTGGACATCGACGACTTCAAACGGATCAACGATACCCATGGCCATCAGATGGGCGATCAGGTGTTGCAGCGCGTGGCCCAGTGCGGTTCATCCGTGTTGCGCCGTGGCGACCTGTTCGGCCGCATTGGCGGTGAAGAATTTGCCTTGCTGCTACCCGGTTGCCAGCCAGACCTCGCCGAGCAGATCGCCGAGCGCCTGCAGCGCGAAATCCAGCGGCTGGTCTTCACCAGCCCGGACGGCCAGCGCTTCGGCGTCACCATCAGCCTTGGCGTGACCTACCTCCGGGCCAGCGACCCGGACCTCAGCGCGCTGTTCGCCCGCGCCGACGCGGCCATGTATACGGCCAAGCGTCTGGGCAAGAATCAGGTGATCGTGTCCTGAGTGGCGCCTCGGGCTGGTACGGCGTCGCTCGCCGCGACCGATGGCCTATGCCGTCGGTCGCGGATGCTGTCACTGCGTGAACTGCTGAGCTAACCCTTCCATCTCTTGCTTGAACTCATCGCATTTGGCCTGACGTTCAGACGCCGGAATGGTTGCCCATTTTGCTTTCGCCTCGCTTGCACCGGCGTTGAAGGCTTTGTCAAAAGCGGCCGCGTCCATACCGTTTTGGATCGACAGGGCTCTTTGCTTCTCTTTTTGCTCGGCCAGCTGTTCGTCCGAGGAATCCCCGCAGACCTTGGCCGTCGTGTGCATAGAGCCGCCGAAGTTCGCCAGTTGGGTGTGCATGTTCGACATCATCATCTGATGACTCGGTTCCTGAGCCTGTCCGCTGAGGCTGATCAGCATGAGTACGCCGGCCATGGAAAGCGTTTGCAGCCCTGTCGCTAAAGACATGTTCGCTCCTGTTTCCTGTTTTTATATTCTGCGCTGTCGCTGCGCTTAGTTTGTTCATTGCCTTGCCCGTTCAGTTTCTGTGACGTCAACGAAGCATCTTGTGAACGGCAACCGCACCTTCAATGGCTTGGTCGTTGGTGATGCCCCGCATGCTCTCGACTTTCTGCAGCGCAATGCCTCCCGCCGCCGCGGTAACGGTGACTCTGCCGACAACCACCTGCGGGCCAACGATGCCCAGCTGGGCAGCAGGATCCAGCTGCTTGCTCGGGTCCACGACGAATCCACCAATGTCCTCAACCCTGTGATCGTCGTAGATCATCCCCATCTGTCGAAGCAGCTTCGCGTCCGACGGCTCCGGGTCCACGCTGATGGCGATGGCCAAGCCGCCGCCCTTGACCATCTCGAACGCGTTGCCGGACTGCGTTTCCTTAGATAGCCAGGTGCAGTTGATGCCGTAGACATTCACATTGTCATAGCGGCCGCCGTCTTCTTCGTCGACCAGCACCAGGCCGTCGATCATCGGCCCAAGCGTTGCGCCTATCTGGTTGCAGTTGGGAAGTTGCTCCAGGGTCGGCGGGACGTAGTCAGCGCTGGGATCGGCGCCGGGGTCGCCATCGTCATCGCAGCCGCCGGTGACAAGCGCAAGGGCCAACAAAGCCGGCCGGGCAGAACGGGGCATCAGCACAGCAGCATGTTCCTGTTCATAGTCAGGTGATCGGGATGGCGACCGCGGTGCTGGCGCCGCCGCCGTCTGAAAGCCTGAACTCTAGACCAGATCGGCTGCGCTTCAAGGAAGCGAGATCAGACAGAGCGTTAGGGTGCTTCGCGGTAGACGTCGTCGAACCGAACATTCATCCCGCCGCAATGGCTGTTGTCGCTCACGACCAGGTTACCGGCAACGTACTGCAAGGTGACACTGCAGTCGTGGTCGCCATCACCCTCGGCGATCTTCAGCAGATCGCCGGAAGGCTGTGCCTTGCCCGCGAATGCACCGACATGCACGATCCGCTCGCCATGGCTGTTGAGACCGCCATACCAGATCGCCTCGCCTTCGGCGAAAAGCGGGCCGGTCGGCGAGGGACGGCTGATGACGATGCTGTTGCCGCCCGCAATCGGCAGCCAGCGGCCGATCCAGACATCAGTCGACGGTGTTGGCGCGGTTCTGCTGCTGACATTGCGTGCGGGCAGCCATCCGACGAACTCGCGTTTCTCGGCGAAGTACCAGACGCATGCCCAGCCATCCGCCTGGTTGCCGACAAGGAGCCTGTCGCCGTCCACGAGATAGGCCTTCTGCAGGCAGGACTCATCTTCGGGGCAGCCGGCGGCGTCGTTTCTGAAATGCACCCGCTGGCCACTATCAGCGACCACTTCGGCCTGGCGCACCTGACCTGCGAATGCCGGGAATAAGCCGTTGCGGCACGAATAGGCCTCGATCGCCTGAACCGGTGGTGCCAGCAACATGCACAGTAGAACGGCTCTGAAAAGCATGGCCGGCGACCTTCTCTGATGGGTGCGCTACGCCGAAGAGCGGCTCGACGCGGCGGGCTGCTGTTGGGTAATGCAGTGGATGTTGCCGCCGCCGAGCAGAATCTCGCGACCCGGCACCATGACCACCTGGTGATTGGGAAACAGTCGCGCCAGGATGGTTTCAGCTTCCTGATCCAGCGGATCACCGAACGACGGGGCGATGATGCCCCCATTGACGATCAGGAAGTTCACGTAGCTGCCCGCCAGGCGGATCGAGGGATCACGCGGCTGGGTGCCCACCAGCGGCACGACACCGGCGCATTCCTGCTCGGTAGCGTGCAGCGGGCCGGGAATCGGCATCTTGTGTACGGTCAGCGGACGATCCCACGCATCCCGTGCCTGCTCCAGCACGCGCATGGCGGCCTGGCAACGCTCGTAGTTGGGGTTGTCGCGATCGTCCGTCCAGGCCAGCAGCACTTCGCCTGGACGGACGAAGCAGCAGAAATTGTCCACATGGCCGTCGGTCTCGTCGTTGTACAGGCCGTGCGGCAACCAGATGACCTTGTCGATCGCTAGATAATCGGCGAGAACCGCTTCGATTTCTTCGCGGGACAGGTGTGGGTTGCGGTTGTGGTTGAGCAGACACTCCTCGGTGGTGATCAGGGTGCCTTCGCCGTCGACGTGAATCGAGCCGCCTTCAAGCACGAAGCCCTCGGTGCGGTAGCGATCGCAGCGCTCTATTTCGAGGATCTTGCGTGCCACCTCATCGTCGCGCTGCCAATCTTCGTAGAGCCCGCCCTCCAGCCCGCCCCAGGCATTGAACGTCCAGTCGACACCCCGTAAACCGCCCTTGCCGTTGATCACGAAGGTCGGCCCCGTGTCGCGCACCCAGGCGTCGTCGCTACTAATCTCCACCAGCCGGATGCGCGCGTCGTCCAGCTGTTCCCGCGCGGTCACGTACTGCTCGGCGGTGGCACAGACGGTGACGGGCTCGAAGCGCGCAATGGCTTTGGCCACCGCGGTAAAGGCCGCTTGCGCCGGCGTGCCCTGGTCGCGCCAGTTGTCCGGGCGCTGCGGCCAGACCATCCAGGTCTGGCTGTGCGGGGCCCATTCGGCAGGCATGTGGTAGTCGTCGGCGCGCGGGGTCGTGGTCAGTGTGGTCATGGGTTTACCTGGCAAGGACGGCAATTTTCGAGGCCGGGATACGATCGGCCATTCATCAGGGACGAACTATCTGACCACGCCGGACAGGATTCAGCCGCACCAAAGCTGTGCGGTTGCATCCTGTGCCGATCAGAGGCCGGGCTCAGGACTCCAGCGAACCATCCAATGTCTTGATCGGGCTGTACAGGTTCGGCCGGCGGTCACGGAACACGCCCCAGGCACTGCGGATGTGCTCCAGCTGATCGAGATCGAACTCGTGCACCAGCACACCTTCGCTGGTTTCGTCCATTTCCTCGACCTTGGCGCCGAACTGGTCGGCAATAAAGGACGAGCCATAGAAGGTGATGTCGTAGCCGTCCTGCTCTTCCTTGCCGATGCGGTTGCTGGCGATCAGCGGCATCAGGTTGGCGCCGGCATGGCCCTGCTGAACGCGCTGCCAGTGGTCGCGCGAGGTGATGTTGGGGTCATGCGGCTCGCTGCCGATGGCGGTGGGGTAGAACAGCAGCTCGGCGCCCATCAGCGCCATGCTGCGCGCCGTCTCGGGGAACCACTGGTCCCAGCAAATGGCCACGCCGATCTTGGCGTAGCGGGTGTTCCAAACCTTGAAGCCGGTGTCGCCCGGGTTGAAGTAGTACTTCTCGTGATAGCCGGGGCCGTCTGGAATGTGACTTTTGCGATAGACGCCGAGGACCTTGCCGTCGGCATCGATGATAGCGATGGAATTGAAACGCGCACGGCCGGCGACCTCGAAGAAGCTGACCGGCAGCACCACCTGCAGCTCGGCGGCGATTCGCTGGAAATGCTGGATCGCCGGGTTCTCCTCGACCGTGGTGGCCAGCTGCAGATACTCCGGATTCGGTTTCTGGCAGAAGTAGGGCGTCTCGAACAGCTCCTGGATCAGGATTACCTGCGCGCCCTTGGCGGCTGCTTCGCGAACCAGCTTCTCGGCATTGGCAATGTTGGCTTGGCGATCCCAGGAGCAAGCCATCTGGGTAGCGGCGACGGTAACGGTGCGGGACATGGAAAACCTCGCGGATGCGGCGTGAGTGTGAACCCTACCTCGGGCGGAGCGGAATTTATTCGATACTTATCCGCTTTTAAAGCGTTATTTTTTGCCAGGGCTGCTTAGATGACCACCGGTTATCGATAAGTATCGGTCATGCGTTCGACTAATCACGTTTGGGCAGAAACGGCGGAAGATAAAGACCCAGATACGCATCGAATACTCGCATGCCTTCTTCCGCCATTCGCTTCGTAATATGACCGTGCTCCTGCACGGACCGCGCATACACCCGGTCGCCCAGTTCCAGCGCGAGGGCGAACACCTCGATATCGCCGGGCAGTGGGGGAAGATGGAAATGCCGTTCAAAAAGGACCCGCATCAGTTCACCGAGTTCGACGTCGTGCTGGCGGTCCGCCTGGGTGACTTCGGTCAGGCCATGCTGTGTCAGGATCAGTTGCCGGGCCGCGGCATCGTCCTCATAGATCATCAGCATGCGTCGTTCGATCAGCCGGGACAGGTCTTGCCAGCGGTTCAACGTCTGTGGGTCGACGGGCTGCTCAAGGCTGGCCCGAAAGGCCGCATGCACGTCGGCCGTTAGCGCGCGGAGCAGCGCCGGTACGCTGGCGAAGAAATGATAGACGGAGGACGGCGGAATCGCCGCCCGCTCTGCCACGCTGTAGATCGACAGGCCAACCACCCCCTGTTCGGCGAGCAGTTCGCGGGCGGCCGCGAGAATCTGCGCAATCCGCGCCTGGCTACTGGCGCGAGGCTTGCGGCTGGTGGGAATGTTTGAGGAAGGGGTGGCTGCGCTCATGGATCCTATTGGATGCCAGGGCGGCGCCAGATGCAACGGCTTTGGCCGTCTTGCCCGCCGCCAGGATTAACGCCGTTGTCGGTCCCTACCAGCACGCTATCCCCCTGCTTGGAGCTGCCGCGGTGACAAGGCGGAGATTCGGGGTATGAGCCGGTTACATGCTCCGGCCGAGACGTCGTCTAAAGTAACAGAGGCGCGAATTGATAGACCGGACGGAGTCGGTGGAGCCCATTCTGGACGCAGCACCAGTCGGTAGGCTCGGTACATGTGATGGGTAACTGACGGCTGAGCAGGTCTCCGATGAGCTTGAAAAATCACTTCGAATTAATGGCTTCCTACAACCAATGGATGAATTCAAAGATCTATCAGGCTGCGGGTCAGCTAGGTAGAGATGAACTGGCGATGGACCGTGGAGCTTTTTTTGGTTCGATTTTGGGTACGCTGAACCACATCCTGGTTGCCGATATCATTTGGCTGAAGCGCTTTGCTACACCGCCGCACGGCCTGCCCGCTCTGCGCGAAATCGTCGAGCTTCCATATCCGAGTCGCCTGGATCAGATACTTTTTGAAGACGTTGCCGCCTTGTCCGAGCGAAGGTTCTGGTTGGATCGCCAGATCTGCAGTTGGGTCAGTGAGCTCTCCAACGACGACTTGGAGCTCGACCTCAGCTACCGCAACACCAAAGGAGTTCCGGGTAATAAACGGTTTTCGAGCCTGATTCTTCACTTCTTCAACCATCAGACTCACCACCGCGGTCAGGTAACGACGCTGCTATCTCAGGCGGGTAGGAATGTCGATGTTACCGACCTTCTGGCTTTGATTCCGGATGAGGGCAATCTATAGCCCTTTGCATCTGGCCTATGAGAAGGAGCTAGCAATTCATTCCGACCGACGCCGTTCCGTGGCGCGGCTTAATTGAGGCGTTAGAGAGGCTTTAACGACATGGACCTAGCCACCTTTACTACGCGAGAACTGCTCAATCTCCAGGCCGTCGTAATAGGCGAGCTTAGAAACAGGGGCATTCTTCGAACGAAAAATAATCCTGTCGGTGATTATGCCGAATGGCTGGTTTCTTCAGCCTTGAATTTAAAGCTCGCAAAGAACTCAGCGGCAGGCCATGACGCTGAGTCTGATTCCGGTCGAAAATTTCAAATAAAGGCCCGCCACGTAACTGCCGACAATCGATCTAGACAGTTAGGGGTAATACGGAATCTGGAGAAAATGGACTTCGATGAGCTCGTCGCTGTTATTTTTGACGAGTCGTATGAAGTTGTTGTGGCTGTATCCATCCCTCACGTCGTAATCGCGGACTACAGCATCTATCGGGCGCATGTTAACGGCCATATCCTGCATATCCGCGGAGCGTTATTGTCCGACAGCCGTGTTCGAGACATTGGCGCAGAATTAAAGAACTCCAACCATGTGCTCAAAACCCTCGCTTCGTTTGCTGGGTAGCTAAGCCCGCTCGTATGACCGTTCCTTCCGCTCGCCAACCCCGGCCCTTAACCAAACGCCAGCCCTACATCGAGCGCTCGGGGTCGTTGCTGAGGTTGCGCTGTGTGGCGTTTTGCGCCGGGGTTGGTTTCCGAGTAGAAGACGGCGGCCAGGTCGGTTCTCCCCGCTCTTCAATCACCGACGCCTTGGTATAGAAGCGTGGTGTGAGGAGAACGCATTCCTGGATTTCACACCGCTCCGTTTGCACGCAATGGAACGAGCCAACACCCGCCTCATGTTCTATCGTTAGCCGTCACCAAGGCCGCAAAGCGTAGCGCACGGAGCAAACATGGTCAGTGTCGAGTTCCTTCTCACTTCCCTCATCGTTGTGCTCATCCCCGGCACGGGCGTCATCTATACCGTCTCCACAGGGCTTACTCAGGGACGCCGAGCCAGTGTCTACGCCGCGTTGGGGTGCACTGCCGGAATAGTGCCGCACCTTCTTGCCACCGTGCTCGGCCTGGCAGCCGTCATGCACACCAGTGCCTTGGCGTTCCAGGTGCTGAAGTACGCAGGCGTCGCGTACCTCTTTTACGTCGCCTACGTCACTTGGCGCGACCGTTCCGCCTTCGCCGTCGATGGCACCTTGTCGAAGGTCTCTGCCGTGGAGCTGGTCATCAAGGCCTTCCTACTGAACATCCTCAACCCCAAGCTCACCATCTTCTTTCTCGCGTTCCTGCCTCAGTTCATCGAGCCCAATACGGCCCGGCCGCTGTTGCAGCTGCTGTTCCTCAGCGGGGTGTTCATGGCCATGACTTTCACTGTCTTCGTCATCTATGGGCTCGTTGCCCATGCGTTCCGCCGGATGGTTATCGAGTCCACCACCGTGCAGCGGTGGCTTCGCTACAGTTTCTCCGCCGCTTTTGCCTGTCTCGGAGCCAAGCTCGCCCTCAGCGAGAAATAACCCGCCCATCTCAAACGTCAGGATATACGACACGTTCTCGTTCGAACGTTAGCCGTTTAAGGAATACCGCACATGTCCATCGAACTCTGGTTTGCCTTCGTCGCCGCGTCTGCGCTCCTGCTGATCATCCCGGGCCCGACCATTCTCACGGTCATCAGCTACTCCATGGCTCACGGGCGACGAGCCAATGTGCCGCTCGTCGCTGCTGTGGCGCTGGGTGACTCAACCGCCTTGGTTGTCTCGCTTCTCGGGCTGGGCGCGTTGCTCGCCACTTCGGCCTTCTGGTTCACCGTCATCAAGTGGGCCGGCGGTCTGTATCTGCTCTATCTTGGCGTCAAGCTCCTGCGCGCAGGTATTTCGGCAACTGAACGGGTCGTACCAGCCGCGTCGGGCTCACGTTGGAAGCTGTTCGCGAACACCTACCTCGTAACCGCGCTGAACCCGAAGGGCATTGTGTTCTTCGTAGCCTTCTTGCCTCAGTTCATAGATCCGAGCGCGGGTGTCACGCAGCAGCTTTGGGTGCTTGCCATCACGTTCGTGGTCATGGCTACGCTCAATGCGACCTTGTACGCGGTCTTTGCTGGCTCGGCTCGAAAGGTGCTGTCTTCGCCAGGTGCACAGCGGCGGTTCAATCTGGCTGGCGGGTCCCTTCTGTCCATCGCGGGTGTATGGGCGCTGCTGGCCAAGCGCGCATAAAAAGGCGTGGGTGGACGTGCTTGCCCATCAGGACCGTCGCTTGACGGCTCGGCTTAAGAAGTGCCATGCGCTTGCCACGTCGGGAGCAAGACGATGAAATCACTGCGATTTCTCACGATCATGCTGACGGCCCTCAGCCTGAGCGCGGCGTTCGCCCACCTTCTGGAACTGCCGGCCAAGCTCACCTATAACGGTGCTCAATGGCTTGGCCTGCTACAAACGCTCTATCCGACCTATGGCAAGGTCTCAGGTGTTTGCGAGATCGGCGCGGTTGTCGCTGTGCTGGTGCTCGTTGTTGCCCTTAGCAGCCACCGAACGGCGTTTCTCTGGACGTTGCTTGCCGCCACTTGCCTGATCGCGACGCATGCGACTTTCTGGATATGGGTCGCTCCAGTGAACGCAGCGCTGGTGCCTCTGTCGCCTGAGACGTTGCCTGCTGACTGGACGCGGCTGCGCAATCAGTGGGAGTTTGCGCATGCCGCGCGCGCGATCCTGCAGATGTCGCACTGGCGGCGTTGGTGATCTCCATCCTCGCCGAACTTCCACCGAACGCTGGCGACGCAGAGGAGCGATCCACTTGATCGACATGGACATGTGCCGCGACCAGCAAATAATCGACTCGTGGAGAAAAAATGCTCATCAATGGGTGGTGGCGGTGCGTGGCGGGCAGGTCGCGAGCCGCAAGCTGGCTACGGATGAAGCGATAGTCAACGCAGTCATGAGCCGCGCGCCCCGTTCCGTTCTGGATGTCGGTTGCGGAGAGGGGTGGCTGGTCCGCGAGCTGGCGGCCAAAGGCGTCCATGTGCTTGGCGTGGATGCCATCCCGGACTTGCTTCAGCACGCCCAAGCGGCCGGAGCTGGACGCTTCCGCGCGGCGACCTACGAAGCGATTGCGGCGGGCATTCTGGAAGAAGCCTTCGATCTCGTCGTCTGCAATTTTTCCTTGCTGGGAAAGGAGTCGGTCGAGGTTCTGTGCAAGGCGATGCCATCGCTGTTGCGTCGGCAGGGCGCGTTCGTCGTACAAACGCTTCACCCGATAGCCGCCTGCGGGCATTTGCCGTATCTGGAGGGCTGGCGAGAAGGGTCATGGGATGGTTTCGACTCGGCTTTCACGGATCCTCCGCCCTGGTATTTCAGAACTTTGGCAAGCTGGGCGACGCTGCTATCAGAAAGTGGCTTGCGGCTTGTCGAATTGCGCGAGCCGGTCCACCCGACGAGCAGAGAACCGCTCTCGATCATATTCATTGCAGAGTTGGCGACTAACGATTCGCCGTAGCAGGCACGCTAACGCGAGCGCTTTACCCACACGTCAGATGGAAAAACGAGGTATGTGCTGATGGGCATCAAATGTCATTCACTCGGCGAAGTTCGCGACAACATCGACAGGGTCGATAGAGAAATAGTGACGTTACTCGCCGAGCGAGGAACGTTCGTCACGCAAGCAGCATCCTTCAAAGCGACGGTGGCTGAAGTAAAAGCCCCCGATCGGGTAGAGCAAGTCATCGCGAAGGTCAGATCGCTTGCGCAAGAACATGGGGCAAACCCTCGCGTGGTGGAAAGCGTTTATCGCGCCATGATTGCAGCGTTCATCGAAGCCGAGCTCACAGCTCATTCGTTGCTCGCTGAAAATGATGCACAACGCTGACCTGGGGTTTAAATCGGTTACTGGCAATCGCCTATGGCGCGTCGCCTCCTATGGGAGTTCGCATGAAGGTCAAACGCATCGTGGCCAACGTTTCCGTCGCCGATCCGGCTGTTGCGCATGCATTCTACAAAGACGTTCTGGGGCTTGACCTGGCAATGGATCATGGCTGGATTCGTACCTATACGAGTCCGGCGAACATGACCGCGCAGGTCAGCTTCGCAAGCCAGGGCGGCTCCGGCACGGCTGTCCCGGATCTTTCCATTGAGGTGGATGATTTATCTGACGCCCTGCGTCGAGTTCAGGATGCGGGTATCGCCTTGGAGTACGGCCCGGTCATCGAACCCTGGGGTGTTCGGCGCTTCTATGTCAGGGACCCGATGGGCAAGTTGATCAATATCCTGCAGCATGAGCAAAACCCGTCAACTCAGATGTGAGTGCGAGGAAGGTATGGCCAGTAGCCGCGACTTCGTGGAATACATCGCTGAACAGGTTGGCCTGGGTGGTCGCCTGACCTATCGAAAGATGTTCGGAGAGTACGCACTCTATCTTGACGGCAAGGTCGTGGCGTTCGCTTGTGACAACAGCCTCTTCGTCAAGCCATCCCAGGCCGCCTCCGATCTTGCGCCCGAGCTGCCACAACGGCCGCCGTATCCCGGCGCGAAGCACTATCCTGTCGCTGACGAGCTGCTGGACGATACCGATGTGCTTCGCCGTCTCATCATTGAAACCGCAGCGCTCATGCCTGCCCCGAAAGCCGCCAAGCCGCGCAAGATTCGTTCGGCCAGGGTAGCCAAGTCGCTCGAGCCCTGACGCAGCATTTCCGGCAGAACAGCAAGGCGCTTCAAGTCTGGCGTCGCTCTGCAAAGTGTTTTTCTACAGGCTCTTACTTACGAGGAGATCGCCATGCAGTTTCACCGAGGCAGACTCGTTGACCATATCCACCTACGGGTCGCCGATCTTGACGCCAGCAAAAACTTCTATCGCGCGGTGTTCGCGGCGTTGGGGCACAAGGATGCACTGCAAGAGGGGCCAGGCTTCTTCTACGCCGATGAGTTGTTCGTGGACAAAGCCGATGGTTATATCACCCGGGTTCATCTCGCTTTTCAGGCGCCCGATCGCGAAACGGTGCAACGCTTTCATCAGGCAGCGCTTGCGGCGGGCGGTCGGGATAATGGCGCGCCGGGCGAACGGCCTTATCATCCCGGCTACTTTGGCGCGTTCGTCCTGGATCCTGATGGAAACAATATCGAGGCCGTCTTTCATGGACCGGCCGAGCGCAGTGCGCCCTCGGTGGTGATAACCGCCTGATGATCAGGCGCACCGTTGCGCACTGGGCTGATGACTGAATCGAGTCGGCCCGCGGCTTGATTCGGGGAAACCGGACTCAACCTTGGATCCTGCATGAGTGGAGAAACCGCCAGCCAGAGTCCCGAGTTGCTGCGTCGACTGCTGCGCGCGAAGGATAGGATGGATGCCGCACCGGCCGAGGATTGGCCTGTCTGGCGGTTGGCGCGCGTCAGCTGCATTTCTGCGGCCCATTTCGCACGATCGTTCAAGCAGGCGTTCGGCGTTCCACCACATCGCTACCTGCTCACGCGACGCATCGAGCGAGCCACGACATTGCTGCGAGAAACTGACCTGCCCATCACCGAGATCGCCTATCGCACAGGTTGGCGAAGCCTGGGCACGTTCGGGCGCACCTTCCGCGACATAACCGGCAGGAATCCGGGCGAGATCCGAGCGTACGAGCGGTCCAGGATGCAAGACCCCGGTCGCGTACCCGCCTGTGTCCTCGGCGCAGCGCTGCGACCCGCCCTGACAATGGCAGTTTCGGAGAAGCGACGTCGGAAAGCGGGCGATATAACGGGAGCCCAAGAAAAGGAGGCTCTATGACTCAAGGTATCGAAGTGGCTGGTTTGTACGTTCGGGACCAGGATGAAGCGCTGGCGTTCTATGTCACGAAACTCGGCTTTCGCGTTCACACGGACGTGCGCAACGGCGATTACCGCTGGCTCACGGTACAGCATCCCGAGCAGCCGACATTCCAGCTCGGGCTGCTCTTGCCGGGACCGCCGACTCACGATGCGGCGACCGCACAGACACTGCTCGCAATGGTAGCCAAAGGCGCGATGCCGCCCCTCGTGCTGGTTGTCGACGATTGCCGTGAGGCCTACACGCGGATGCGCGACCAGGGTGTGGAATTTACGCAGGAGCCCGAAGATCGGTACGGCAACGTGGATGCCGGTTTCCGTGATCCATCCGGAAACGGATGGAAAATGCTGCAGATGCGCCGCTGAAACAGCGAGCCCCGCACGCTCGGGTGCGGGGCCCGGGGCGTCACACGGTGTGCAGATACCAGTTGTATTCCAGGTCGGAGATCGAGTGTTCGAATTCGGCCAGTTCACTCTCTTTGCAAGCGACGAAGATGTCGATGTACGTGGAGTCGATATAGCGCGCCATGATCTCGCTGTCGTCCAGCTCGCGCAGGGCATCGCGCAGGTTGGTCGGCAGGCTCTGCTCGACCTGCTCGTAAGAGTTGCCCTCGATCGGCTCGTCCGGGGCGATCTTGTTGGTCAATCCGTGGTGAACCCCGGCCAGTACGCCCGCCAGCAGCAGGTAGGGGTTGGCGTCGGCGCCGGCTACACGATGCTCGATGCGCACGGCGTCCGGGCTGTCGGTCGGCACTCGTAGTGCCACGGTGCGGTTGTCCAGACCCCAGCAGGGCGCATTCGGTACGTAGAACTGAGCACCGAACCGGCGGTAAGAGTTGACGTTAGGGCAGAGGAAGGCCATCGACGCGGCCATGGTCTGCTGAATGCCGCCAATGGCGTGGCGCAGCGTCTCGCTTTCCAGCGGATTATCGGTGGCGAAGATATTGTTGCCGTTCTTGTCCAGTAGCGAAATGTGCACGTGCAACCCGTTACCGGCCTGGCCCGGGTAGGGCTTGGCCATAAAGGTGGTGTCCATCTCATGGTCGTAGGCAATGTTCTTGATCAGCCGCTTGAGTAGCACCGCATAGTCACACGCCTTGATCGGGTCGGCGACGTGGTGGAGGTTGACCTCGAATTGCGCCGGGGCGCTTTCCTTGACGATGGCATCGGCGGGAATGCCCTGTTCCTTGGCGCCCTCGAGAATGTCCTGCAGGCAATCGACGTATTCGTCGAGGTCATCGATCAGATAGACCTGCGTGGAGTGCGGGCGCTTGCCGGAGATCGGTGAGCGTGGCGGTTGCGGACGGCCGTTCACGTTCTCTTGATCGATCAGGTAGAACTCCAGTTCGAAGGCCGCGCAAATGGTCAGGCCCAACTCGTCGAACTTGCTCACCACCTGGCGCAGCACCTCACGCGGATCGGCGAAGAACGGCGAGCCGTCGCGCTCGTGCATGGTCATCAGTAGCTGCGCGGTGGGGCGCTTCTGCCAGGGTTCGTTGCTCAGCGTGTTGGGGATGGGGAAGCAGGTTCGGTCGGAATCACCGATGTCCATCCCCAGCCCGGTGCTTTCCACGGTGATGCCATTGATGTCGAGGGCAAACAGCGAGGCGGGGAGGTTAATACCTTTTTCATACACCCGATGCAGGCTGGCGCGCTCGATGCGCTTGCCTCGAACGACACCATTCATGTCTGCGATCAGCAGGTCGACGTATTGGACCTCCGGGTGTTCCTTGAGAAATGCGTTCGCTTCGTTGAGCTGAACGGCACGCGGCGGCGGGAGCATGATGAAGCACCTTAATTGTTAAAAATTTCAATCATCAAATAGCTTGTCTCGGAGTCAATCGAAAAGCCAGGTCGCTGTCAATAGCGCCTCGAAATGCCCCGTCGAGGCCCACAATGGGCGTTTTTGGGGCGGTTCGAGAAAAAATCGCAAAGCGCTTACTCAGCTTTCCGAAGCGGCAACGGTCGGCTATTGTCTATAAAAATGAACAAGACTACTCTCCGACGAGCCCCATCCGGAAAGACGAGTATCCCATGCCTCGCGTGCCATTGATCGGCGTTTCCGCCTGTACCAGGCAGATTGGCCACCACAACTTTCACATTGCCGGCGACAAGTACCTGCGTGCAGTCGCTATCGCGGGTTTGCCGCTGGTCATCCCGGCGCTGGATGATCTCATCGATCCAGCCGCCCTTCTTGATAGCGTAGACGGGCTGTTCCTCACCGGCTCGCCTTCCAACGTCGAACCTCACCGCTATGGCGGACCCGCCAGCGCCGAAGGCACGCCGCACGACCCTTCTCGCGACCAACTGACCCTGCCGCTGATTCGCGCGGCGGTCGAGGCCGGCCTTCCGGTATTTGGAGTCTGCCGCGGGTTTCAGGAGATGAACGTGGCGTTCGGTGGCAGCCTGCATCAGAAGGTGCATGAAGCCGGCCCCTACGCCGATCATCGCGAGCGCGCCGAAGATCCGGTCGAGGTTCAATACGGGCTCAGCCACGACCTGCATGTACAGCCTGGCGGGCTGCTGGAGCGGCTCGGCCTGCCGCCGCGCATCGAGGTCAATTCGGTGCACGGTCAGGGCGTCGAGCGCCTCGGGGGGGGGCTGCGCATCGAAGCGCTGGCGCCCGACGGGCTGATCGAAGCCTTCTCCGTGGAGCGTGCGCAAAGCTTCGCACTCGGCGTGCAATGGCATCCGGAATGGAAAGTGCACGACCACCCTTATTATCTGGCGTTGTTCCAAGGCTTTGCCCGAGCATGCCGGGAGCATGCAGAGCGCCGTTAAGCGCAGTTGCACGGTGCCTGTTTCATACATCGAGGTCGTTATGTCCAGCAAGCTCGACCAGCTCACCGGCTGGCTGAAAGAACGCAAGATCACCGAGGTGGAATGCCTGATCAGCGATTTGACCGGTATCGCCCGCGGTAAGATTTCCCCCACCAACAAGTTCCTCGACGAGAAAGGCATGCGCCTGCCGGAGAGCGTGCTGCTGCAGACCGTGACCGGCGATTATGTCGAGGACGACATCTATTACGAGCTGCTCGACCCGGCCGATATCGACATGTTCTGCCGACCTGATCCGGATGCGGTGTTCCTGGTGCCCTGGGCCATCGAACCGACGGCTCAGGTGATTCACGACACCTACGACAAGATGGGCAACCCCATCGAACTCTCGCCACGCAATATCCTGAAGCGCGTCTTGAAGATGTACGCCGACAAAGGCTGGCAGCCTATCGTCGCGCCGGAGATGGAGTTCTACCTGACCAAGCGCTGCGAGGATCCGGATTTGCCGTTCCAGCCGCCAGTCGGCCGCTCGGGCCGCCAGGAGACCGGCCGGCAGTCGTTCTCCATCGATGCGGCCAACGAATTCGACCCGCTGTTCGAAGACATGTACGACTGGTGCGAAGCCCAGGGCCTGGATCTGGACACTCTGATTCATGAGGAAGGCACCGCGCAGATGGAAATCAATTTCCGTCATGGCGAAGCGCTGCATCTGGCCGATCAGATCCTGGTGTTCAAGCGCACCATGCGTGAGGCGGCGCTCAAGCACAACGTCGCGGCTACCTTCATGGCCAAGCCCATGACCGGCGAGCCGGGTAGCGCCATGCATCTGCACCAGAGCGTGATCGACGAGACCGGGCGCAATATTTTTTCCAACAGCGACGGCACCATGAGCCAGCTGTTCCTGCATCACGTCGGCGGCCTGCAGAAGTACATTCCCGAGCTCCTTCCGCTGTTCGCACCCAACGTCAATTCGTTTCGTCGGTTCCTGCCTGACACCTCGGCGCCGGTCAATGTCGAATGGGGTGAGGAGAACCGTACCGTCGGCCTGCGCGTGCCGGATTCAGACCCGCAGAACCGTCGCGTCGAGAACCGTCTGCCGGGGGCTGATGCCAACCCGTACCTGGCCATCGCGGCGAGCTTGCTGTGTGGCTACATCGGCATGGTCGAGGAGTTGCCACCGAGCCAGCCGGTGAAGGGGCGGGGCTATGAACGGCGCAACCTGCGCCTGCCATTGACTCTGGAAGCCGCGCTGGAACGGATGGAGAGCTGTCGACAACTGGAGAAGTACCTGAGCCCGAAATTCATCACCGGCTACGTCGCAGTCAAACGGGCCGAGCAGGAAAACTACCACCGGGTCATCAGTTCCTGGGAGCGCGAATTCCTGATGCTCTCGGTGTGAAAAGCAGCTGGAAGCCGGAAGCCGGACTTCGGCGTTGCGCTTTGACTTCCAGCTTCCAGCTTCAAGCTAAATTCTGATCAAGAGGTGATCGATGAGCGATTCGCAAACCCTGCAGTGGCAAGCCCTGAGCCGCGACCATCACCTGCCGCCGTTCACCGACTTCAAGGCACTCAACGCCAAGGGCACGCGCATCATCACCCGTGGCGAAGGCGTTTATCTGTGGGACAGCGAGGGTCACAAGATCCTCGATGCGATGGCCGGGCTCTGGTGCGTCAATCTGGGTTATGGCCGCGAGGAGCTGGTCGAGGCGGCGACTCGGCAGATGCGCGAGCTGCCCTACTACAACCTGTTTTTCCAGACTGCCCACCCGCCGGCCCTCGCGCTCGCCAAGGCGATTGCCGAAATCGCGCCGGACGGCATGAACCATGTGTTCTTCACCGGCTCGGGTTCGGAAGCCAACGACACCGTGCTGCGCATGGTGCGCCATTACTGGGCGATCAAGGGTCAGCCGCAGAAGAAGGTGGTCATTGGCCGCTGGAATGGCTATCACGGGTCGACCATCGCTGGCGCCAGCCTCGGCGGGATGAAAGCCATGCACGAACAAGGCGATGGTCCGATTCCGGGGATCGAGCACATCGACCAGCCCTACTGGTTCGGTGAGGGCGGCGACATGGAGCCGGAGGAGTTCGGCGCTCGTGTGGCCGAGCAGCTGGAGCAGAAGATTCTCGAGGTGGGTGAGGACAAGGTCGCGGCCTTCATCGCCGAACCGATCCAGGGCGCCGGCGGCGTGATCATTCCGCCGGACAGCTACTGGCCGAAGATTCGCGAGATTCTTGCCCGCTACGACATCCTGTTCATTGCCGACGAAGTGATCTGTGGCTTCGGGCGCACCGGAGAATGGTTCGGCAGCGACTACTACGGCAACGCGCCTGACCTGATGCCGATTGCCAAGGGCCTGACCTCCGGCTACCTGCCGATGGGCGGCGTGGTGGTGCGCGACGAAGTGGTGCACACCCTCAACGAGGGCGGCGAGTTCTATCACGGCTTTACCTACTCGGGGCACCCGGTAGCCGCGGCGGTGGCGCTGGAGAACATCCGCATCATGCGTGAAGAGAAAATCGTCGAGCAGGTGAAGAGCAAGACGGCACCTTATTTGCAGTCTCGCTGGCGTGAGTTGGTCGAGCATCCGTTGGTGGGCGAGGCGCGTGGCGTCGGCATGCTCGGCGCGCTGGAGTTGGTAAAGAACAAGAAAACCCGTGAGCGTTTCGCTGATCCGGGAGTGGGCATGCTCTGCCGCGAACATTGCTTCCGTAACGGCCTGGTAATGCGGGCGGTGGGCGACACCATGATCATTTCGCCGCCGCTGGTGATAAACGAAGAGCAGATCGACGAGCTGATCGGCAAGGTTCGCCTATGTCTGGATGCGACTGCCAAGGACGCGCTCGGCTGAGCGGGGCGAGGTGCACCGGGCAATGCACACCGGTGCCGGGATGAATGCAACCAATGAGCGTGCCAGCACGCTCAGGTTGTTGAAAAACGGCCCCCGACCTTGCCAGACTGCGCGCGTGCTTTGGCCTGACTTACCGAGGGGTGTGTCGATGCCGGCACTGCCTCAGTTTGCTGCCGGGAAGTGGTGGAAGATGGCACTCATCTTTCCAACCTGTCCCTAGCCCCGATACTAACGACGACAACAGGAGCTGCACGGATGAAACCCTTTGCCAAGACCCTACTCGCCATGACGCTGGCCGGCGCAGTCGCCGGTGCCGCGCAGGCTGAAGACAAGGTGCTGCACGTCTATAACTGGTCCGACTATATCGCCGAAGACACCTTGGAGAACTTCACCAAGGAAACCGGTATCAAGGTCGTCTACGACGTCTTTGACAGTAACGAAGTGCTGGAAGCCAAGCTGCTCGCCGGCAGCTCAGGCTATGACGTGGTCGTACCGTCCAACCCCTTCCTGGCCAAGCAGATCAAGGCCGGCGTATTCCAGAAGCTCGACAAGAGCCAGCTGCCGAACTGGCAAAACCTCGATGAGGACCTGCTCAAGGCACTGCAACCGAGCGATCCGGGCAACCAGTATTCGGTTCCCTACATGTGGGGCACCATCGGCATTGGCTACAACCCCGAGAAGGTCAAGGCCGCGCTCGGTGCGGACGCTCCGGTGGATTCTTGGGACCTGGTATTCAAGCCAGAGAACATGGAAAAGCTGAAGTCGTGCGGGGTGTCCTTCCTTGACTCGCCAACGGAGATCCTGCCGGCCGCATTGCATTATCTGGGCTACAAGCCGGACACCACGAAGTCCGATGAGCTGAAAAAGGCCGAGGAGCTGTTCATGCAGATCCGTCCGAACGTGGCCTACTTCCATTCTTCCAAGTACATCTCGGACCTGGCCAACGGCAACGTCTGCGTCGCCATCGGCTATTCCGGCGATATCTACCAGGCCAAGGCGCGTGCAGAGGAAGCGGGCAACACGGTCACGGTGAAATACAACATTCCGCAGGAAGGCGCGGGCACTTTCTTCGACATGCTGGCCATCCCGGCCGATGCGAAGAATGTCGAGAGTGCGCATGTGTTCCTCAATTACCTGATGAAGCCTGAGGTGATGGCCTCCATTACCGACTACGTGCAGTTCCCCAACGGCAACGCAGCGGCCACCCCGCTGGTGGACGAGGCGATCCGCACGGACCCCGGTATCTATCCGAGCAAGGCTGTCCTGCAGAAGCTCTATACCTTCCCGGACCTGGATCCGAAAACCCAGCGGGCGATGACTCGCAGCTGGACCAAGATCAAGTCCGGTCGTTGATGCACAGCCAACTCGCCAGATCCCCTTGCAGGTCTGGCGGGTTGGCAACAAAACCCTGAAGGAGGCCATGTACGGACCCGCATCTCTGGCTTGCGATCCGCATGCAGTGTCTCCTTTCGAGCGTAGCCGTATCGCTCTTTACGCAGTGCCAGTTGATTTTTAGAGGTTTTTCCAATAAACAGCCCGCCTTTCGCCCGCTGATCGCGCGGCTTGCAACAAGAGGACACTCTCATGCGCTCGACATTGAAGTCGCTTCTTCTAACCGCTGCGGTCAGCGGTGCTGCATCCGCTCAGGCTGCCACGGTGCATATCTACAACTGGTCCGATTACATCGGTGAAACCACTCTGGAAGAATTCGAGAAAGAGACTGGTATCAAGCCCGTCTATGACGTCTTCGATTCCAACGAAACCCTCGAGGGCAAACTCCTCGCCGGCCGCACCGGCTACGACGTGGTGGTGCCCTCCAACCATTTCCTCGGCAAGCAGATCCAGGCCGGGGCTTTCCAGAAGCTGGACAAGAGCAAGCTGCCAAACTGGGAGAACCTGGATCCGGCGTTGCTCAAGCAGTTGCAGAAGAACGACCCGGGCAACGCGTACGCGGCGCCTTATCTCTGGGGAACCAACGGCATCGGCTACAACGTCGAGAAAGTGACCGCGGCGCTGGGCATCGAGAAGGTCGACTCCTGGGCCGTGTTGTTCGAACCGGAAAACGCCAAGAAGCTCGCCGGTTGCGGCATTGCCTTTTTCGACTCGGCCGACGAGATGATTCCGGCGATGCTCAATTATCTGGGGCTGGACCCCAATAGCGAAAACCCGGACGACTACGCCAAGGCCGAAGCCAAACTGCTGGAAGTGCGTCCTTACGTGCGGTATTTCCACTCTTCCAAATACATTTCCGATCTGGCTAATGGAAACATCTGCATCGCTGCCGGTTACTCCGGGGATGTCTTCCAGGCCGCCGCTCGTGCCGATGAGGCCGGCAAAGGCATCGACATCGCCTATGCCATTCCCAAGGAGGGCGGCAATCTCTGGTTCGACATGCTTGCCATTCCGGCCGACGCGCAGAATGTCGACGAAGCCCATGCGTTCATCAACTACCTGCTGAAGCCGGAGGTGATTGCATCCGTCAGCGATTACGTGGGCTATGCCAACCCCAACCCGAAAGCGGACGGGCTCATGGACCAGGAGGTGCGCAATGACCCCGCGGTTTATCCGCCGCAAGAAGTATTGGACCGGTTGTATGTCTCCGCCGAGCTGCCGCAAAAGATCTTGCGTCTTAAAACGCGTAGTTGGAACAAGGTGAAGTCCGGTCAGTAAAAGCCGCGAACAACACGAGCGCGGCGGAGCTGCCGCCGCGTATCGAATCGATATTCCCGGTGCTGTCCGGGCCCATTCTTTTTTCCAATCGGGAGTTCGCGCATGGCCGTTGCCTCCAGCGCCTACAAAAAAGCCCTCACCGGCGAGAGTCAGAACAAACAGGTGCTGCTGAAGATCGACCGCGTCACCAAGAAGTTCGACGAAACGGTGGCCGTCGATGATGTCTCGCTGAGCATCCATCAGGGCGAAATCTTCGCTCTGCTGGGCGGTTCCGGCTCGGGCAAGTCGACCTTGCTGCGCATGCTGGCGGGTTTCGAGCGACCGACCGAAGGGCGGATTTTTCTCGACGGTCAGGACATCACCGACATGCCGCCTTACGAGCGGCCGATCAACATGATGTTCCAGTCCTATGCACTGTTCCCGCACATGACGGTTGCGCAGAATATTGCCTTCGGCCTCAAGCAGGACGGACTGCCCAAGGATGAGGTGCAGGCGCGAGTCGATGAGATGCTGACCTTGGTGCAGATGAGTCAGTACGCCAAGCGCAAGCCGCATCAGCTGTCCGGCGGCCAGCGTCAGCGCGTCGCCCTGGCCCGCTCGCTGGCCAAGCGGCCCAAGCTGTTGCTGCTCGACGAGCCCATGGGCGCGCTGGACAAGAAGCTGCGCTCGCAGATGCAGCTGGAACTGGTGCAGATCATCGAGCGGGTCGGCGTGACCTGCGTGATGGTCACCCACGATCAGGAAGAGGCCATGACCATGGCCGAACGTATCGCCATCATGCATCTGGGCTGGATCGCCCAGGTCGGCAGTCCGATGGATATCTACGAGACTCCGGCAAGCCGGCTGGTCTGTGAGTTCATAGGCAACGTCAACCTGTTCGAGGGCGAGCTGATCGAAGACGTGGAAGATCACGCCGTCATCGCCTCTCCCGGTCTGGAGAATCCGATCTACGTCGGGCATGGCATCAGCACCCGTGCGCAGGACAAACAGATTACCTATGCCATTCGTCCAGAGAAGCTGCTGATCGGCACCGAACTCCCTGAGCTGCAGCGACCGGGCTACAACTGGGCCAAGGGCGTGGTGCACGACATCGCCTATCTGGGCGGGCATTCGGTCTACTACATCAAGCTCTCGTCGGGGATGATCGTGCAGGCTTTTCTCGCCAACGCCGAACGCCACGTGAAATGGCCGACATGGGAGGAAGAAGTGTTCGTCTATTGGTGGGACGACAGCGGCGTGGTACTGCAGGCATGAACCGCTCACGCTTGAATACCGGGCGCCGACTGGTCATCGGCGTACCCTTCATCTGGCTGATGCTGTTTTTCCTGCTGCCGTTCGCCATCGTGCTGAAGATCAGCTTTGCCGAGGCGGACGTGGCGATCCCTCCCTATACGGAGATATTCACCTACGCCGAGCAGCAGCTGCAGCTGGTGATCAACCTCGGCAACTACATTTTCCTCAGCGAGGATGACCTGTACTGGGCGGCGTACGCCGGCTCGCTGCGCATCGCCTTCTTCAGCACCCTGATCTGTCTGGCGGTCGGCTATCCCATGGCCTACGCCATCGCCCGGGCGCGCAAGGATCTGCAGACGGTCCTGTTGCTGCTGATCATGATGCCCACCTGGACGGCGATTCTGATCCGGGTCTACGCCTGGATGGGCATTCTCAGCAGCAACGGCATCCTCAATGGCCTGCTGATGGGCATGGGGCTGATCGACGAGCCGCTGCGCATCCTCAACACCGATCTGGCGGTGTACATCGGAGTGGTCTATTCCTACCTGCCGTTCATGATCCTGCCGCTCTACGCCAACCTGGTGAAGCATGACACGAGCCTGCTCGAGGCCGCCTCGGACCTCGGCGCCAGCAATCTGAAAGCGTTCTGGAAGATCACCGTGCCGCTGTCCAAGAACGGCATCATCGCCGGCTGCATGCTGGTGTTCATTCCGGTGGTGGGTGAGTTCGTCATCCCCGAACTGCTCGGTGGACCGGAGACGCTGATGATCGGCAAAGTGCTCTGGCAGGAGTTCTTCAACAACCGTGACTGGCCGGTGGCGTCCGCTCTGGCGGTGGTGATGCTGGCGATCCTGCTGGTGCCGATCATTCTGTTCAACCGCAACCAAGCCAAAGAGCTTGAGGGCAAGCTATGACTCACCTAACTAGCTGGCTGCCCTGTTCAACCGGCACTCTACCCACAAGCATGGCGAAAGAGTTGGAGGGCAAGCTATGAAGCGCTACAGCTTTTCCAACCTGATCCTGGTCCTCGGGCTGCTGTTCATCTATTTGCCGATGGTGTTGCTGGTTATTTACTCGTTCAACGCCTCGCGGCTGGTGACGGTGTGGGGTGGCTGGTCGCTGAAGTGGTATGCGGGGCTGCTGGACAATAGCCAGCTGATGGGGGCTGTGATGCGCTCCCTGGAGATTGCGCTCTACACGGCAGTCACAGCAGTGGCACTGGGCACCATGGCGGCGTTCGTACTGACTCGGATTCCCAACTTCCGCGGCCGCACGTTATTCGGTGGCCTGGTGACGGCACCGCTGGTAATGCCCGAAGTGATCACCGGTCTGTCGCTGCTGCTGTTGTTCGTGGCGATGGCCCAATTGATCGGTTGGCCGGCGCAGCGGGGTATCACGACCATCTGGATCGCGCACACCACCTTCTGCTCGGCTTATGTCGCGGTGGTCGTGATGGCGCGGCTGCGCGAGCTCGACCAGTCCATCGAGGAGGCGGCGATGGACCTTGGCGCACGGCCCTGGAAGGTGTTCTTCCTGATCACCATACCGATGATTGCACCATCGCTGGCAGCTGGCGGGATGCTCTCGTTCGCGCTGTCACTGGATGATCTGGTCCTGGCCAGCTTCGTCTCCGGGCCGGGTTCGACCACGCTGCCGATGGAAATCTTCTCTGCGGTCCGGCTCGGCGTGAAGCCCGAGATCAATGCCGTGGCGAGCCTGATTTTGTTGGTGGTGTCGCTGGCAACCTTCATTGCCTGGTACGTCAGCCGCCGCGCCGAGAAGCGTCGCGTGCGCGCGATGCGGCAGGCCATGGACGAGGGCGCCAAGCAGAACTGGCAACCAGCCACCAGCAACGTGGCGACGCCGCCCTCGGCGCATAGCTGATCGGTAGGCCGGTCGGCCGGAATGCCTGGCCGCGGCAGGTTGGCTACTGTAGCGGTATCTCAGCCCTCCGGCAGGTAACCGTTCCAGTCACAGAAGCAGCCCACCGCGAGCGAGTGCGTGGCGTTGACCTGCCGGCCGGCCAGCACCGCTTCGAGGATCGGCTCGATGAAGCTGTTGCTGGAATTGCACACCGCCCCTTCGCTATAGGGGCCGATGTACACCAGCCGGCCACTGGCATCCCAGATGCCCACGGCCGGGCTGGCCGGCAGGTCTTCCGCGCCCGGCAAGGCGTTGAGGGTCTGCAGGCCGGCCAGCTGTTCCGGCAGACGACCGTGGCTTCCCGGTTTTTGCAGTGCGTAAAAACTGACGCCTCGGGCACCGAAGCGCTGTACCAGCTCGGCCAGATGTTGCTGGTTGCCGGCGTTGCAGGGGCAGGCGGGATCCCAGAAATGCACCAAGCGGATCGGCCCGGCTCCTTTCAAGGCCTCGGGCAATGCCAGCTTTTCGCCTGAGAACAGCGCCGCACGTTCGCTTTCGAAGGGCCTCAGATAACGCGCTTCGAACCACCGGAAGGCGGCCAGCATGGCGCCGCCCCAGAGCAGCGCGACGAGTGCGGCGATCAGATATTTGTTGCGGACGGACATGGCGGCACTCTTCAGCGGATACGCATCAGGGAATACGCCAGCTTGCCACGTCGCGTTGCAGAGCTGAATATTCCGTTCAATTCGAGCTAGAAATCCTGTCATGCCCTCGCGAATCGATCCCGACACCCTCCGCGCACAGCTGAAACCGCTCAGTCATGATGGCGAGCTTTCCTCGCAAGCCCGCTTTTATCAGGCGTATTACGGTCTGGATCTACCCCAGCATGCCAACGTGCAACGCCGGCTGGGGTGCTTTGCGGTGCACGGCTACAAGGTGGTCGCGCAGGCGTGGTATCCCGAACAGCCGGTGGCGACGCTGCTGATCCTGCACGGTTACTACGACCACATGGGCCTCTACCGGCATGTGGTGGACTGGGGCCTGCGCATGGGGTTCGCGGTACTCGCCTGCGACCTCCCGGGGCATGGGCTGTCCAGCGGGCCGCGCGCCAGTATCAATGAGTTCGATGAGTATCAGACGGTTCTGCAGGGGCTGCTGCATGAGGCCGCCGCGTTGCGATTACCTCAGCCGTGGCATCTGCTGGGACAAAGCACTGGCGCCGCAATCGTGCTGGATTATCTGCTCAGCCATCCACGGCAACCGCAGCTGGGTCGCGGTATTCTCCTGGCGCCGCTGGTGCGACCGCGCGCCTGGGGTTGGTCCAGAATGAGCTACGAAGTCATGCGCCGTTTCGTCAAACAGATCCCCCGGCGCTTCAGTGAGAACTCGGGCGATCCGGCGTTTCTCGACTTCATTCAATCGAACGACCCGCTGCAGCCGGATATTCTGCCCACTGCCTGGGTCGGCGCGCTGTCGCGTTGGATCCCGCGAATCGAAGGCGCACCGCGTAGCCCGCACAGTCCGATCATCATTCAGGGGGACGCTGACATGACCGTCGACTGGCAGCACAACCTACCAGTGCTCGAGCGTAAGTTCAGCGAGCCGGAGATCCTGCGCCTCCCAGAGGCGCGTCATCATCTGGTCAACGAACGCGAAGCCATACGCCAGCAATACTTCGACTTTCTCAGCGAACGGCTGCGATAACCTCAGCCCTAGCGCGCGGCGCCCGCTTGTGCCTGGACCGCGCTGCCGCTCATGCCGACCGCGAGACCTGCTCGCAGGGCTTGTAGCGCGGCCTGGTAGTAGCGCTGGCCGGCTTCTGACTGGGCGAACTCGACGAATTTCTCCAGCTCGACGTCGGACAGGTCGCGATAGATATACAGCAGGGTATTGTCCAGATCGCTCTCGACCTGTTGCTGCAAGCGTTCGCGCTGGCTATCCAGCAGTCCCTGTGCCTGATCGCCGCCTAACAGCCCGGGAATCATCTGGCTGAGACTGTCGGCTGCGACCCCCGCCAGCGCCAGGCTCACCTCGGCCCCGGCTTCGGCGGCCGGCAACGCCTGGGCCAGATGACGAATCAGCAACTGCCGGTTGCTGCCGGCTTCCATTCGCGGCAAACCATTTTCATAGCGGGCCAGCTGCTCGCGTCGGCCGGCCAATGTTTCGGCTGCGACTACCTTGTGGCCCAGCGTCGACTGGAAGAAATCCAGCGCTGGTTGAGGATCCGGCAGGTTCTGGCGCAGTGCGCGCTGGGCACGCTGGTCGATGGCGTTAGCGGCGAAGCGTCGGTTGCTATTGGTCACCAGGGCCTGATAGACCGCCGGCGGGAGGCTGTTCTTGTAGCGCTGCTGGGCGGCGGTCAGGGCATCGGAAAAATTGGCGCGTTGTTCGGTCCAGCCCGCGGCCTCGTAAAGTTCATCGTAGCTATCGGCCAGCGTGTTCAGGCTGAAGGCGAGTAATACACAAGCGATAAGGGCGCGCATGGAAGCTCCTCTGTGGCGGGCGGTTTATTTTCAGCGCCGCGACCCGGGCTTGTCGAGGAGCGAAAGCACTGCTGCTAGACTCAGCCGCTGTTTCCCTGCGGGCCCACCGAGGCCGCAGGGAAGCGTCATCCTGACCCGTTGGAGTCACTTTCCTTGCCGTTCTCTACTATCATCGACGACCTGGCCGCACGCGGCTGGTCGCTGCAGAGTTCTTTCCTGTCCAGTGATGTGACCCGAAAGCTGACCGACGAGTGCCGCAGACGCTATGCCGAAGGGGCGCTGGCGCCCGCCGGCGTCGGCCGAGGCGAGGAGCAGGCGGTGCGCGAAGGCATTCGCGGCGACCACATTCACTGGCTGGAAGAGGGGCAGGCGGAGGTCTGCGATGCCTACCTGGCATTGATGGACGAACTGCGGCAGACGCTCAATCGCGAGCTGTTCCTCGGCCTGGAAGAATTCGAATGCCACTTCGCGCTCTATCCGCCCGGTGCTTTTTATCAGACCCATCTGGATCGTTTCCGTGATGACGACAGCCGCTGCGTAAGCGCGGTGCTCTATCTGAATCCGGACTGGCAACCGACTGATGGCGGCGAGCTGCGCATGCATTTCGCCGACGGTTCCAGCCTCGACATTGCACCGCTGGCTGGCAATCTGCTGATGTTTCTATCCGGCGACTTCCCTCACGAGGTGTTGGTTACCCAGACCGACCGACTGTCACTGACCGGCTGGTTTCGCCGACGTCCGGTGGATGTGCTGGCGCTTTGAAACCTGAATAGCTGCGACGACAGATAAAAAAGCCCGGCACAGGGGCCGGGCTTAAGGCAAAGCTTGCGTTGGGGTGTCACATCCCCAGCAGGTTCGGCAGGCCGAGGGATATCACCGGCACGTAGGTGATAATCATCAGGAAGCTCAGCAGCAGCGCCAACCACGGCAGCACCGCCCGGATCACCTGAGTCACCGGCATGCCGGTCACGGCTGAGGCGACGAACAGGTTCAGACCCACCGGCGGGGTGATCAGGCCGATCTCCATGTTCACCACCATGATGATGCCCAGGTGGATCGGGTCGATACCCAGTTGTACGGCGATCGGGAACAGGATCGGTGCCAGGATCAGGATGATCGCCGAGGGCTCCATGAAGGCGCCGGCGATCAGCAGCACGATGTTCACCACCAGCAGAAACATCCACGGTTGCAGGCCGGCCTCGAGCACCATGGCGGTGATCTGCTGCGGAATCTGTTCGGTGGTCAACACATGCGCGAAGAGCATGGCGTTGGCGATGATGAACATCAGCATGATGGTGAGCTTGCCCGACTCCAGCAGCACCTTCGGGCAGTCGCGAAAGCTGATGTCCTTATAGACGAACAGCGCGATGAAGGCCGAATACACCGCCGCCACGGCTGCTGCTTCAGTCGGGGTGAACATGCCCGAGTAGATGCCACCGAGGATGATCACCATCAGCAGCAGGCCCCACAGCGCCTTGCGGGCCGACGACAGCCATTGGCGCAGAGTCGCACGCGGCATGGCGGGCAGGTTCTTTTTCACCGCGACGATGTAGATCGCTACCATCAGCCCGACGCCCAGCAGAATGCCAGGAACCACACCGGCCATGAACAGCTTGCCTACCGAGGTTTCGGTGGCCGCGGCGTACACCACCATGACGATCGATGGCGGGATCAGAATGCCCAGGGTACCGGCATTACATACGATGCCGGCGCCGAAGGCCTGGGGGTAGCCGGAGCGGACCATGCCGGCGATGGCGATGGAGCCGACCGCCGCCACGGTAGCCGGCGACGAACCGGACAGGGCCGCGAACAGCATGCACGCCAGTACCGCGCCGATGGCCAGACCGCCACGGATGTGGCCGACGGTCGCGTTGGCGAAGTCGATGAGACGCTTGGCCACGCCGCCGGTGGTCATGAAGGCGCCAGCGAGCAGGAAGAACGGAATCGCCAGCAGGGTGTAATGCTCGGAGGTCTCGAACAGCTTGATCGCCAGTGAGCGCACCGAATCGGGGCTGAAGAAGAAGATGGTCAGCGAACCGGCCAGGCCAAGGGAAATGGCCACCGGCACACCGATGAACATCAGCACGAAGAGCGCCAGGAAGAGGAACAGGATAGTCATTACTTCGGCTCCTCTTCACCGAGCTTGGCCGCTTCGGCCGCTTCGTCTGCAAGGCCTAGGCCGGTTTGTTCGTTGCGCAGGATGCGCACGAAAATTTCGGCAAAACGGATGAAGACCAGGGCGAATCCGATCGGCACGATCATGCCGATGTGCCACTGTTTGACGCCGAAATGGCCCAGATCTTCGGCACCGATGTTGGCGGTGAACAGGGCCTGGATCCACTCGAAGCTGGCCACAGTCAGTAGACCGGCGTAGCCCAGGCAGACCAGGCAGGCGATCACGCCGATGTAGCGTTGTACGTGGCGCGGGGCCAGCTTAACCAGCGCATCGACCCCGATGTGCCCGGCAGTGCGTACACCGTAGGCGAGGCCAGAGAAGATCAGCCAGGCGAAGAGGGCCTTGGTCAGCGCGGTGCTCCAGGTCATCGCCTGGGCCAAACCGATGATGAAGTCGCCGAGTGCGAAGAAGAAATCACTGGCCGCCTCAAACGTGTCACCAAGGCTGTAGAAAACGGTATAGAGGTTGTTCAGGACCACATAAACGAAGGTCACCAGAGTCATGGCGGCCAACAGGAAGGCAATGAATCCTTCCTCGAAATGGTCCCAGACCCGCCAGAGGGCGTTCATGGATGACATCTCCCGATGGAATGCGTTGTTTCGACAGGCGTACGGAACGTGCGCCATGAACCGGTCTGGTAACCGGATGATGACAGAGCAATGAAAAATGTTGTTCTAGGCGAGGCGCAGAGCCTGGATAGGCTTGCCGTGACGTTTGCCTGGCCGCTGTGTTTTTCACTGCGCTGTCGGTATTGCCAATCTCGTAACGGAGGGAGCGAATACCCCCGCTCCCTCCGGTCAGGGCTTACTGCGCCTGGTTGGACGCTTCGGCGGCCTTGATCAGGTCAGCACCAATTTCGTTCTCGAACTTCTTCCAGACCGGCTTCATGGCTTCGCGCCACTTGGCACGCTCTTCCGGCGTCAGAACCAGGATTTCGGTGGTGCCAGCGGCCAGGATGTCAGCCTTGGCTTTCTGGTTCAGCGCGTCAGCCTGCTTGTTCACTTCGACAGTGACTTCGTCCAGGATGGTTTCCAGTTCGCCACGGACGTCATCCGGCAGACCGTTCCAGAACTTGGTATTGGTGATCAGCATGTAGTCGAGCAAACCATGGTCGGACTCGGTGATGTGCTTCTGCACTTCATGCATCTTCTGCGAGTAGATGTTCGAGTACGGGTTCTCGGCACCGTTGACCACGCCGGTCTGCAGACCTTGGTAGACCTCGGCGAAGCTCATCTTGCGTGGGTTGGCGCGCAGGGCCTTGAACTGCTCGTCCAGCACCGCCGACGCCTGTACGCGGAACTTCAGGCCACGGGCGTCTTTTGGCTCGCGCAATTCCTTGTTGGCGGACAGCTGCTTCATGCCGTTGTGCCAGTAGCCCAGGCCGGTGATGTTCTTGTCTTCCATGGAACTCAGCAGGCTCTGGCCGGCTTCGCTCTGCTGGAAGCGGTCGACCGCCTGGATGTTGTCGAACAGGAACGGCAGGTCGAATACCTGAACGCCCTTGGAGTAGTGCTCGAACTTGGCCAGCGAAGGTGCGATCAGCTGCACGTCGCCCAGCAGCAGCGCTTCCATTTCCTTGCCATCACCGAACAGCGACGAGTTCGGGTAGACCTGAACCTCGACCTTGCCGGGCAGGCGCTCTTCCACCAGCTTCTTGAACAGGTTGGCGCCCTGGCCTTTTGGCGTGTTGTCGGCAACCACGTGGGAGAACTTGATCAGAATTGGATCGGCAGCCTGGGCCAGGCCTGCGATTCCCAGGGACAGGGCGCAGGCAAGCGCGGTGGCGGTCAGTTTGAACATTGTTGTTTTCCTCTTGTTGTGAATTGAGCTACCGCTTGGGAGCGAAAAGCTCGGCTGTAACCAGCAAGACAAGTCTAGAAGCCATCGGGAACATGCGCCCCTAATCGGCTCGGCTTGCCGGTTCATCGTGTTAGCGAGAGCAAGCCCTATGCCAAATGCGCAGGGCGATGCGACTCGTAACGCGGGAGTTTACTCGCATGATGGCAAAATACTGACGAATAATTCTCAGCCGGCCCGTCTGGCTCGCAGGTTTGGCGTATTGTCAGCAGCTCATGGCCATAAGCCGCAAGCGGCGAAATGCTGTGCTGGCGATCGGCTCCGTTCATCTTTCGAGTGATGCACGTTTCGGATGACTCTACTCGGCGCCCTTGGCCGCTGGAAATTCATCATTGAACAAGCCGGGCTTCGCCTTTCGCGAATGCGGGGGCCTGGGAATGCCGGTTCTCGGGAGGAGGATTCGCGATTGATGAGCGGGTTGGCACTGCGGCTCAGCTGTCAGAGGCGCGATGGCGGCGCTTCGTCTTCTGAGATCCCTGCTCAATGCGTGGCGGAAATCCGCCAGCTAGTCGCCATCATCCGGCGAGGTTCCGCCAGCATCGTTGAAGACCAGGCCATGCTTGCGCAACTTGTCATGAAGGGTCTTGCGTGGCAGGCCAAGAGCTTCGGCCACACTGCGCAACGAGCTGTGGGGACGGGCCAGCTCGGCGGCGATCAGCGCGCGTTCGAAGCCATCGACTTGCTCGTTGAGCGTGCTGGCGGTCGCTGCGGCGATACCGTCTGGGACATGTGCGGGCTCTTCAAGGCCCAGCTCGAGGCCGAGGGCAAAGCGCTCCGCGGTGTTTTGCAGCTCGCGGACGTTACCTGGCCAGGTATGCCTGAGCAGTTGCGCGCGCTGCTCAGGCCGTAGCTCACGGATCGGCAAGTCGTGGCGGCTGGAAGCGGTCTCGGCAAAATGCTGGAACAGGAACAACAGGTCCTCGCTACGCTCGCGCAGCGGTGGGATGCGCAGCGGCGCGACGTTTAGCCGATAGTAAAGGTCGGCCCGGAAACGGCCTTGATCGGCGGCTTGGCGCAGGTCTTCCTTGGTGGCGGCAATGACCCGGATGTCCAGCGCGATCGACTGATTGCCACCAAGGCGCTCGACCACCCGCTCCTGCAGCATGCGAAGCAGCTTGACCTGCACGTCCAGGCTCATGCTCTCGATCTCGTCGAGAAACAGGGTGCCGCCATTAGCGAATTCGAACTTGCCGATGCGGCGCTTCTGCGCACCGGTGAAGGCGCCGGCCTCGTGGCCGAAGAGTTCGCTCTCGACCACCGATTCGGCCAGCGCTCCGGCGTTGATGGCGACGAATGGGCCACTGCGGCGGCTGGACAGATCATGCAGCGCGCGCGCCACCACTTCCTTGCCGGCGCCGGTTTCGCCGAGGATCAGCACATCGGCCTGGGTTCCGGCGAGCGCGCCAATCTGTTCGCGCAGGCGCTGCATGGCCGGCGACTGTCCGAGCAGGCGGGCCGAGAGTTGCTGACGATCGGCCAACGCCAGGCGCAGGCTGCGGTTGTCTAGAACCAGCTGGCGCAAGGCCAACGCACGGCGTACGCCGTCGAGCAGCGCCTCGCTGGGAAAGGGTTTTTCGAGAAAATCGTAGGCACCGGCGCGCATCGCCTGCACCGCCAGCTGAATATCCCCGTGGCCGGTAATCAGCAGCACCGGAAGTTCGCTGTCCAGTGCGTGCAACTGCTGCTGCAGTTCGAGGCCGTCCAGGCCGGGCATGCGAATGTCGCTGACCACCACGCCGGGCCAGTCCACCGGTAACATCGCCGGCAGACCGCGCGCGTCGCCCAGGCTGAGCACCTTGAGCCCGGCGAGATCGAGTGTCTGGCTCAACGCCTTACGCAGGTGCGGATCGTCATCGACCAGGACTACCTGAAACTGCGGGTCGATCTGGCTGGTCATGCTAGTCCTCGCTGGGGAAGGTGACGCCGGGATCGGCGGATCGCAGATAGAGGCTGAGCTGGGCGCCGCCCTCGGGATGATTGGTCATCGTCAGCTCGCCGTCCAGGGCACGCGTCAGGGTATCGCAGATGGCCAAACCGAGCCCCAACCCCTGAGCGCTGGTCTTGGTGGTGAAGAAGGGCTCGCGGGCGCGCTGCAACGCTGCGTCGGAAAACCCGGGGCCATTGTCGCGCAGCGTGAGTAACACCCCATCGTCCTTGCGTTCGGCGCGCAGCCAGATGCGCCGTACCGGCGGCCGCTCATTGAGCGCATCGAGCGCATTGGCCAGCAGGTTGGAGATAATCTGACGCAGACGGGTTTCGCCCGCCTGGACCCACAGCGTCGCGTCCGGAAGATCTCGAATCAGCTCGACGCCCATGGCCTGGCGGCGCTTGGCCAACAGCGCCAGCGCATCATCGAGTGCCGGTTGCAGCGCCACCCGCTCCGGCGCATGCCGATCACGCCGCGCGAACGCGCGCAGATGGGCGATGATCGACGCCATGCGCGCGGTCAGCTCGCTGATCAGCCGGAGGTTGTCGCGGGCTTCCTCATTGCGCTGCTGGTCGAGCAGCACGCCAGCGTTATCGGCATAGCTGCGAATCGCTCCCAGCGGTTGATTGAGTTCGTGGCTGATGCTGGCCGACATGGTGCCCAACGCCGACAGCTTGCCGGCCTGCAGCAGTTCGTCCTGGGCGCGGACCAGTTCCTGCTGGGCCTGCTCGCGTTCCAGCACCTCTTCCTTGAGACGGCTGTTCAACGCTTCGAGGTCCTGCGTGCGTTCCTGTACGCGGCGCTCGAGTTGCTGTCGCGCCTTCGCATCCAGCGCAATGCGCTCCAGATAATGGCGGCGCCGCTGCATCAGCAAACCGAGCAGCAGCAACAGAGCGGCGAGGGTGGCGGCGCCGATGGCCACCACCGTCTGCACCGGCCGCTCGACCAGGCTGATCGGCGCCAGAATACGCACCGTCCAACCGGTTTCCTTGAGCTCGCGGCTTTGGATCAGCCAGGCATCGATGTCGAGCGTCAGCGCCTGAGGGTCGAGCGTCGGATAGGGCCGCTCGGAAGCGATCTGCTCACGCTCGTCGGCATCCAATGCGCGACTGGCGCGAAAACGCCATTCGGGTTTGGAGGTCAGGATCACCACGCCGAAGTAGTCGGTGACCATCAGCTGTTCAGGCGTGCTGCCCCACAGGGTCTCGGTGTGGTCCAGATCCACCTTGACTACCAGTACGCCGAGTGTCTTGTCACCATCGCGTACGGCCGCGCCAAAGTAGTAGCCGCGCTTGCCCGAGGTGGTGCCGAGGCCGAAGAAGCGGCCCAGCTTGCCGGCCATGGCTTCGCGGAAATAGGGCCGAAAGGCGAAGTTGCGGCCGACGAAGCTGTCTTCCTCGTTCCAGTTGGAGGCGGCGAGCGTTTCGCCGTCCGGTGCCATCAGATAAATGACGTCGGCTCCGGTTTCCTTGCGCAGCTGGTCGAGCAGGCGATTGGCCTGATCCTTGACGGCCGGACTGCTTGGCTGGCGCAGCGCAGTGCGCAGCGCCGGTAGGTCGCCGAGAATGCGTGGCAGCACTTCGTAGCGGCGTAGCGAACCGAGCAGGTTGGCCACGTAGAGATCGAGCGTCTGGCGATTCTGCTCGATCAGTTCGTTGCTGTAGTAGCGCTCGGCCAGTTGTTGCAGCGGCCACAGCAGCGGCGCCAGCAGCAAAGCGACCAGGGCCAGATTGCGCCAGCGTGGGCGACGAGGAGATTCGGATGGTGTCATGCGGATGCGCCTGTGAGTCGGGCGACATTATGCACGTTCAGCCCATCGCCGGTGCTCCGGTGCTGGAACCTTGCCGGCTGAGCCGGTCGGGCAAATTCAAACGCTCTGTATGGTCTGGACGCTATGCTCTGCCAGCACCTCGGTGGTACTGCCGAGACACTGATGCAGTGCAGCTTCCCAATCCGGCAGCTCGATATTCCAGTCACGCTGCAGCCGTGCGCAGCTAAGGCGTGAGTTGAGGGGGCGCTGAGCGGCGGTGGGGTAATCCGTGGACAGAATGGGGGCGATGTTGGCGCGCAGCAGGCCCTGCTGCTCCAGGTGTCGGGCGATGCTGCAGGCGAAGCCGTACCAAGACGTCTCGCCAGTGGCGGTCAGATGGTACAAACCGCTGGGCCCGCCGGTTCCGTTTCGCCACTTGCGAATCATCTCCGTCGTGACAGAGGCGATGGTGCCGGCCCAGGTCGGTGCTCCGATCTCATCGTCAACCACTGACAGCGATTCGCGTTCCTGCAGCAGCCGCTGCATGGTCAGCAGGAAGTTGCGCCCTTGCAACGAGTAGACCCAGCTGGTGCGCAGGATCAGGTGCTCGCCGCCGACTGCCTGAATCGCCTGTTCGCCGGCCAGCTTGCTGGCCCCGTATACGCTCAAAGGGGCCGGTTGATCCTCCTCGCAATAAGGCTCGGTCTTGTGCCCGTCGAAGACGTAATCGGTGGAGTAGTGAATCAGCGGTACACCCAGCGCTGCGGCTTCTTCGGCCAACACGCCAGGGCCGGTGGCATTCACCGCGAAGGCCTGATCGCGATCGCCCTGCGCCGGGTCGACGGCGGTATAAGCGGCGGCGTTGATGATCAGGTCGGGGCGTAGCAGGCGAACCTGGTGACGAATCTGTGTCGGTTCGGCCAAATCCAGCACCTTGTGACCCAGTGCGAGGACCTTTCCTTCACCGGCGAGTGCCAGCTGCAGCGCCTGAGACAATTGCCCCTTGCTACCGGTGATGAGGATCTTCATGCAAACAGCTCCGCCTCGCTGAGGATCTTGCCCGCGGCGTCCTTCTGTGACAGCTGCGGCAACTCCTGGAACGGCCATTCGATGCCGATCTGTGGGTCGTTCCAGAGCAATGAGCGCTCATGGTCCGGCGCATAGTAATCGGTGGTCTTGTAAAGGAATTCGGCGCTTTCGCTGAGCACCACGAAGCCGTGAGCAAAGCCTTCGGGAATCCACAGCTGGCGCTGGTTCTGCGCGCTCAGACTGACGCCGACCCAACGCCCGAAGGTCGCCGAGCTGCGGCGAAGGTCAACGGCCACGTCGAACACTTCACCGGCCACCACCCGTACCAGCTTTCCCTGCGGCTGCTGGATCTGGTAGTGGAGCCCGCGCAGCACGCCGCGCTGGGACTTCGAATGGTTGTCCTGCACGAAGCTGCGCTTGACCCCTGTCGCGGCCTCGAAAGCCGCGGCGTTGAAGCTCTCGTAGAAGAACCCGCGCTCATCGCCAAATACCTTGGGCTCGATGATCAACACATCGGGGATATCGGTGGCGATGACCTTCATGCGTCTTCACCGGCCAACTTGAACAGGTACTGGCCATAGCCGGTCTTGCCCAGGGCATCGGCGCGACGCAGCAACTGCTCGCGGTCGATCCATTTGTGCTGATAGGCGATCTCTTCCAGGCAGGCGACTTTCAGGCCTTGGCGATGCTCGATGGTCTGCACGTACTGCGAGGCTTCCAGCAGGCTGTCGTGGGTGCCGGTGTCGAGCCAGGCGAACCCGCGGCCGAAGCGCTCGACGTTGAGGTCGCCGCGCTTGAGATAGGCATTGTTGACGTCGGTGATCTCCAGTTCGCCGCGTGGCGATGGCTTGATCGACTTGGCGATCTCGACCACGTCGTTGTCGTAGAAATACAGACCGGTGACGGCATAGCTGGATTTCGGCTTCGCCGGCTTTTCTTCGATCGACAGCGCCTTGCCGGTCTCGTCGAAGTCGATCACGCCGAAGCGTTCCGGGTCCTTGACCCAATAGCCGAACACCGTGGCGCCTTTCTGCTGCGCCGAGGCACGCTGCAGCTTCTCGGTGAAATGCTGACCGTGGAAGATGTTGTCGCCGAGGATCAGGCACACCGAGTCATCACCGATGAATTCCTCACCGATCAGAAAGGCCTGGGCCAGGCCGTCCGGTGACGGCTGTTCGGCGTAGCTGAAGCTCACCCCGAACTGGCTGCCGTCGCCCAGCAAATTTTTGTACTGCGGCAGGTCCTGTGGCGTGGAGATCAGCAGGATGTCGCGGATTCCGGCGAGCATCAGCACCGAGATCGGGTAGTAGGCCATCGGCTTGTCGTAGATCGGCAGCAGCTGCTTGGATACGCCCAGGGTGATGGGGTGCAGCCGGGTACCGGAGCCTCCGGCGAGGATGATTCCTTTCATGCGTTCTCCAGCGCGCCGAGGCGCTCACGTTGATAGCTGCCGTCCTGGACGCGACGACACCATTCGAGATTGTTCAGGTACCACTGCACGGTCTTGCGCAGGCCGGTCTGGAAGGTTTCCTGCGGCACCCAGCCCAGCTCGCGCTCGATCTTGCTGGCGTCGATGGCATAGCGCAGGTCGTGACCGGGGCGATCCTTGACGAAGGTGATCAAGTCTTCAAATCGCTCAATGCCGGCCGGCTTCTGCGGTGCCAGTTCTTCCAGCAGGGCGCAGATGCCGCGTACCACGTCGATGTTCTTCTGCTCGTTGTGGCCGCCGATGTTGTAGGTCTCGCCAACCTTACCTTCGCTGACGACCTTGAACAGGGCGCGCGCGTGGTCCTCGACGAACAGCCAGTCACGAACCTGGGTGCCGTTGCCATACACCGGCAGCGGCTTGCCATCGAGCGCGTTGAGAATCACAAGCGGAATCAGCTTCTCGGGGAAGTGATAAGGCCCATAGTTATTCGAGCAGTTGGTGATCAGCACCGGCAGTCCGTAGGTGCGTTGCCAGGCGCGAACCAGATGGTCCGACGAGGCCTTGCTGGCCGAATAGGGCGAGCTGGGTGCGTAGGGCGTGGTCTCGGTGAACAGATCGTCGACACCGTGCAGGTCGCCATATACCTCATCGGTGGAAATATGGTGGAAGCGGAAGGCTTCACGGCGCTCGGTCGGCAGGGTCTGCCAGTAGGCGCGTGCCGCTTCGAGCAGCTGGTAGGTGCCGACGATGTTGGTCTGGATGAATTCGGCCGGGCCATCGATGGAGCGATCGACATGGGATTCGGCGGCCAGATGCATGATGGCGTCCGGCTGGAATTCCAACAGGGCTTCGCTCACCCGCTCGCGGTCGGCGATATCGGCCTGGAGAAACTGATAGCGGTCACTGTTTTCCACGTCCGCCAGCGACTCGAGATTGCCAGCATAGGTCAGCTTGTCCAGGTTGAGGACGCTGTGCTCGGTGTCTTGGATGAGATGACGGATCAGTGCTGAACCGATGAACCCGGCTCCGCCGGTTACGAGAATGCGCATGATTGATAGGCTTCCTTGGCGCGCTACAGAGCAGCAAGCTCTTCGCATGTCGGCAGGATAGACATGCTGAAAATGTAAAAATTCCCAGCCGTAGCGTAGGAGATGGTAAGGCGGTTGAAAGTTTGAGGCAGCTTCGCTCGGCAGACAATGAAATTGACCGCATGGCGCGGATGGCACTTGTGACATGCGGCGCGGCAAGCGCCTGGAAGTACCTGGTCCCAGTACACAAAAATGGCGTTACGGCGAAAGCGTACGTGGCGCGGCGGGCGCAATTGAGTACTATCGCGTCGACATTCATGACCGGTGCAAAGGAATGCATATCCGTAACGAACAGCTCGCCGAGCTGCTGAGTCTCACCGCACACAATCTGTCGCAGCTGTCCGAGGCGCTGACAACGTTCTCCTTGGAGTTGATGGCCAGCGAGGACCCGGCCGTGCGCATCGCCAGTCGCCGAATGGTGTCTCGTGTCTCGGCGATTCAGGCGGTCTTCGATCAGAAGTCGAGCGTGCTTCTCGCGACGCCATCCGGTCCGTTGGCGTCGCATGCGATCGCCGATTCGGCGCCAAATGACGGTGCTGAAAGCACCGCTGAGCAGCCCCCGCCCCCGGAGCGCTAACGCAACGACTGCCGCAGCCGCGACAACGCACCGAGGAAAAACACCGCGCCAATCCCCAGCAGCGCCAGCAGTTGTGGCCAGATCACCGAGACGCCGGCGCCACGAAACAAAATCGCCTGCGCCAGTTCGACGAAATGGGTGGTCGGCGCCGCCAGCATGATGTGCTGGATCAGTGCGGGCATGCTTTCGCGCGGGGTCACACCGCCGGAGAGGATCTGCAACGGGATCAACGTGAGAATCACCAGCAGACCCAGTTGCGGCATGGAGCGCGCCACCGTGCCGAAGAAAATGCCCATGGACGTGGCGGCGAACAGATGCAGCGCGGCGCCGCCAACGAACAGCAGAAGCGAGCCTTGAATCGGGATATCGAGCCACCCCTCGACCACGAAGCGCAGCGCGAACGCCGCGGCCGCCAACACCACCAATCCCATCGCCCAGACCTTGCCGACCATGATTTCGAACGGCGTCACCGGCATCACCAGCAGGTGCTCGATGGTGCCGTGCTCACGTTCGCGGATCAGGGCGGCGCCGGTGAGGATGATCGCCAGCATGGTGATCTGGTTGATCACCTCGTTCACGGCGCCGAACCAGGCCCGATTCAGGTTGGGGTTGAAGGCCGTGCGCACGACGGCTTCGACCGGCAGCGCATCAACACTGCGGTAGCGCCGGACGAAGTCGGCGGTCTCGCTGGCGATGATCTGCTGGATCTGTCCGGCCCCGGTGAACGCCTGGCTGACCTGGGTGGCGTCGACATTGAGCTGGATCGTCGGCTGGCGACCGGCCAGTAAATCTGCCTGGAAGTTCGGCGGAATGTTCAGGGTGAAGGTATAGAGGCCGGCATCCATGCCGCTGTCCATCTGCTGCAGGGTGATGGCCTTGGGCTCGATGAAGTAGGGCAGCTGGAAGGCGTTGACGATACGCAGCGAGGCCTGCGAGCGATCCTCGTCGACGACGGCGATGCTGGCGCGGTGCGGCGCCTCGGGCACGGCAGTGGCGCCTTCGTAGATGGCCAGGGTGAATGAATAGATGATCAGCACCAACATTGCCGGGTCGCGGTAGAGGCTGCGCAGCTCTTTGAGGCCGAGCTGGATGATATTGCTGAGCTTGCGCCGGACATTGGCCATGTTATTTCTCCTGCTTGCGCAGGCCTGCGACGCTGAGCAGAGTCAGTAGCGGAATCGCCAGGAGCATCGGGATGAAATAGGGGTACAGGTCGGCCAGGCCCAGCGCCTTGGAAAACACCCCGCGGCTGATGATCAGAAAATGGCTGGTGGGATAGAGTTTGCCGATAAAGGCGCCAAACCCTTCCATCGCCGAGGTCGGGTGGATCAGCCCGGAAAACTGGATCGCCGGCAGCAAGGTGACGATGGTGGTGCCGAAAATGGCGGCGATCTGGCTGTTGAGGATCGACGACATCAACAGGCCCAGCCCGGTGGCGCAGGCGACATAGAGCAGGGCGCCGAGGCAGAGGGTCAGAATGCTGCCCTTGATCGGGATGCCGAAGACGAACACCGCCAGCAGTGCCAGGGTGGCGAAGTTGAACATGCCCAGGGCGATGTAGGGCAGCTGCTTGCCGAGTAGGAACTCCAGGCGGGTGGTCGGGGTGACGTAGAAGTTGGTGATCGAGCCCAACTCCTTCTCTCGCACGACACCGAGGGCGGTGAGCATCGCCGGAATCATCATCAAGAGCAGCGGAATCATCGCTGGCGCCATGGCCGGCAGGCTCTGCACGTCGGGGTTGTAGCGATAGCGGATGGCGACGTCCGCCGGTGCCAGTTGCCCGTCAACGCCGGCTTCGCGGGCCAGTTGCTGCAGGTAGGTCAGATGGATGCCCTGCACGTAGCCTTTGATGGTGTCGGCCCGCATCGGCATGGCGCCATCGATCCAGAACGCGACCTGAGGCACGGCCCCGCGTTTGAGGTCGCGGCCGAAATCGGGCGGGATTTCCACCGCCAGGCTGATGTCGCCGCTGCGCAGGCGTGCGTCCAGTTCGGCATGGCTGGCCAGCGCCGGCTTTTCCAAGAAGTAGCGCGAGCCGGCGATGTTCTGCAGGTAATGCTGGCTGGTGGTGGTCCGGTCACCGTCGAGCACGGCATAGGCCAGGTTTTCCACGTCGAAACTGACGCCGTAGCCCATGATGAACATCAGCAGCACGCTGCCGAGCATCGCCAGCGTTGCGCGGATGGGGTCGCGGCGCAGTTCCATCGCCTCGCGGCGGGTATAGCTGAGCAGCCGACGCAGGCTGAAGCGGGGCTGGCGGCCACTGTTGCTTGTCGCTTCGATCGAATCGTGCGTAGCGGTTGAGGCGGCTGCTGGCTGTTCGACGGCGTGCGCCGCGGCGGCTTCCTTCAGATAGGCGATGAAAGTCGCTTCAAGGGTCGGCAGCCCGCGCTTGGCCATCAAGGCTTGCGGCGTGTCGCTGTCCAACACCCGACCGGCGTGCATCAAGGAGATTCGGTCGCAGCGTAGCGCCTCGTTCATAAAGTGGGTCGAGATGAAAATCGTGACGCCGTCTTCTCGTGACAGTTGCACCAGCAGTTCCCAGAAACCGTCGCGGGCCACCGGATCGACGCCGGATGTGGGCTCGTCGAGAATCAGAATTTCCGGGTTGTGGATCACGGCCACCGCCAACGACAGGCGCTGGCGCACGCCCAATGGCAAGCGACTGGGCAGGCTGTCGGCGTCGTCGCTGAGATCGAAGCGCGTGAGCATCTCCTGCACGCGTGGACCACGCCGTTCGGCCGGTAGGTGGAAGAGCCGGGCGTGCAGGTCGAGGTTCTGCCTTACGGTCAGCTCGCTGTATAGCGAGAAAGCCTGGGACATATAGCCGACCCGCTGGCGGGTCTGCATGTCGTGCGGGTCCACCGGCTTGCCGAACAGCAGCGCTTCCCCCTCGCTGGCCGGCAGCAGGCCGGTGAGCATTTTCATGGTGGTGGTCTTGCCGCAGCCGTTGGAGCCGAGAAAGCCGAAGATCTCGCCGCGGGCGATGCGGAAATTGACCTGATCCACCGCGACGAAATCGCCGAAGCGCATGGTCAGCCCATGGGCTTCGATCGCAACACTGTCGCTGGGCGGCTGCGGTGGGATGACCAGCTCGCGGTGCTGGCTGCGTTTGGCTTCCGGCAGCAGGCGGATGAAGGCCTGCTCCAACGAGTCGCTGCCGGTGCGCTCAAGCATCTCGGCGGGCGTGCCGGTGGCGAGCACCTGGCCGGCATCCATCGCCACCAGATGGTCGAAGCGCTGTGCCTCATCCATGTATGCAGTGGCCACCAGCACGCTCATCTGCGGACGCTCGCTGCGGATGCGCTCGATCAGCTCCCAGAACTGCGCACGTGACAGCGGATCGACGCCGGTAGTGGGCTCGTCGAGGATCAGCAGGTCGGGGTCATGGATCAGCGCGCAACAGAGGCCGAGTTTCTGTTTCATGCCGCCGGACAGTTTGCCCGCCGGCCGCTCGAGAAAGGACGCGAGACCCGTGCTGCGGGTCAGTTCGGCAATGCGCCAGCGGCGCTCCTCGGCCGCCTGGCCGAACAGGCGGCCGAAGAATTCGAGGTTTTCGAAAACAGTGAGCGTTGGATAGAGGTTCTTGCCCAGCCCTTGGGGCATGTAGGCGATGCGCGGGCAGACCCTGCGCCGGTGGCCGGCTTCCGCGATGTCGCCGCCGAGTACGCGTAGCGTGCCCTGCTGCAGCTTGCGCGCCCCGGAGATCAACGCCAGCAGGCTGGACTTGCCCACTCCGTCGGGGCCGATCAGGCCGACCATGCATCGCGCGGGCAAGGTTAGCGTCAGCTCGTCCAGCGCACGCGTCTTGCCGTATTGCAGGCTGACCCCGGCAACCTGCACCACCGGATCGAGCGGCTCGCTCATGGCGTCACATTGATCTGCAGATGGGCGGGCCACTCGCTGTCAGCGTCGAGCTTCAGATAGGCCATGCCCGGCAGGCCGGTCTTGACCTGCTCCATGTGGCGCTTGAGCAGTTCGGGATCGATGCGCGCCTTGACCCGGAACATTAGCTTTTCGCGCTCGCTTTCGGTTTCCACGGTCTTCGGTGTGAATTGCGCCACGCTGGCCACATAGCTGACTTTGGCCGGAATTACGTATTGCGGGGCGGCGTCGATCACCAACCGCACCTCGGCGCCGATCGCCACGCGTCCGGCCTGACGTTCGGGCAGGAAGAAGGTCATGTAGACGTCGGCCAGATCGACCAGATTGAGCAGCTTGCCCCCCGCGCCGAGGACTTCGCCGGGCTGCGCCACTCGGTATTGCACACGAGCCACCCGGTCGCTCTTCAGTTCGCTGTCACGAATGTCCGCTTGCAAGCGCTCAACGCCGGCCTGCGCCGCTTCGACAGCCGAACGCGCCTCGATCACCTGGGATTTCGCTGCGGCAATGCCGGCGTCGGCGGAGATCACTTGAGCGCGCGCGGCCGCGAGCGCCGCCTGGGCGCTTTGCATGGCGGCGAGGTCATCGTCGAGTTGCTGGCGCGCCATGGCGTTGCGCGCCACCAGGGTTTCGGTCCGTTGGTGGCGCTTCTGGGCCGCGGTCAGTTCAGCTCGGCGCTGGGTCACCACGGCTTCGGCGGTGGCACGCTCGCTTTCCCGCTGGGCGACCATGGCCTCTGCGGTAAGGATGGCATTCTCGCCCTGACGGACCTGCGCACGCGCTTGGTTCAGTTGCGCCTGGAGCACATCGGTATCCATGCGCGCCAGTACCTGGCCCGGCTGGACGAAATCACCCTCGTCCGCGAGGATTTCCAGCACTCGGCCCGGGTTCTTGGTGGCGACATCAATCTCGGTCGCTTCGATGCGACCGTTACCGCTGGCGAACCCTTCGCCGAGACCGCTGGGGCGCAATTCGCTCCACAGCAGCGCCCCGATGACGGCAATCACGGCGGCGGCTGCGAGAACCTTGAGTGCGGCTCGGGTGCGTGGCTGACTCATGACTCTGCTCCGGCAATTAAACGTCCGGAGTCATCTTAGGCGCTCTAATACGCTACTTGTGTGTATCTGGATCAATTCCGAGGCGATTAGCGCCTACCGTCCGGCAGTTGCTCAGGGCAGTTGTCGGGCATGGCTCAGCGTCCATTCGAGAATGTCGGCACTGAGCCGGTCACTGGCCTGGCCGAAGGCCTCGACCACGCTTTCCACGCGGGGATCGGCGCTCGGCTGGCGAACTTCAAAGCGACGGTTGGCCAGGGTGCGTTGGTCGTTGCGATTGACCAGCCGCGCGTCGAGGGTGATCACCACGTCCGGCTTGCCGTCGATGTAGACGGTCTGAAAGGCGCGCAGATCGCTGTGCAGGCTGAGGTCGGCGTAGAGATTGACGTCTTCGTTGCTTACCGAAGGCATGCGTCCGTCGCGCTGGAAGGCTTCGATCAGGCGGTCACGCAGCAACACTGGCGCAGCGTCGGCCCAGCGTGCGCCGCCGTAAGCGCTGATCTGGTTGCCCTGCGGCACGACGGCGATGCGCTGCCCGGAGAGAATCCTGCTGGCCTGCGGCGTGTTGATACGCAGCGCCTGCTGGACGGTCGGCTCGCTGGCTTGCTGCGGCGTCGGTGAGCTCGGCAGCAGGAAGATCCGCAGGGTCTCGGATTCCGGCAGAACCGAACAGGCCGTGAGCGCCGTGATCAGTCCGAACAGGATGACGAGGACCACGGAACGGTAGCGAAGGCTCATGGATTGAACTCCTGTAATTTATCTCGGCCGAGCAGGAACCCCCTGGGGTTGTCTTCCAAACGCTGGGTCACCCGGCGCAAGGCGGCGAGGGTAGTGCGCAACTCATTGATCGCCGGTCCCAGTTCGTTGAAGCCCTGCATGCCGTTGTTCAGCGCGCTCTGGTTGTCCTCAAGCAGCGT
Source organism: Pseudomonas sp. YJ42 (assembly GCF_047225135.1). Lineage (NCBI taxonomy): Bacteria > Pseudomonadati > Pseudomonadota > Gammaproteobacteria > Pseudomonadales > Pseudomonadaceae > Pseudomonas > Pseudomonas sp. YJ42. The sequence continues at coordinate 3,098,917 of NZ_CP178378.1, forward strand.
ATCCAGGCGCGCAGTGGCGCGATCCAGGGCTTTCATCGAGTGTGCCGCGCTGGCGAGCACGCTGCGACCCTGATCGTCGAGCAGGCCGTTAGCGTTGCGCGCCAGGCTCGACAGCTCGCTCATCACAGTGTTGGCCTGCTGGCTCAGCTGATTGAACTGCTCGAGCGTCTGCGCCAGGTCGCCGCGCTGTTCGGACAGCACGCTAGTGGCCTGCTCCAGGTGTTCCAGGGTGCGGCTCAAGCGCGTGGTGTTCTCCTCGGAGAAGATCTGATTGGCACTGAGCAAGAGGTTATTGATGTTGCTCAGCAGGTCCTCGCCGTTTTCCAACAGCGCGCTGAGCGGCGAGGGATCGGCGACGATCAACGGCGGGTCGTCGGGATCGCCTGCCAGGCGTGGACTCTGCGGGGTGCCGCCATGCAGCTGGATAACCATGCTGCCGGTGATGTTGGCCAAAGCCAGGCGCGCCTGGGTGTCGGTCTTGATCGGCGTGCCGCCATAGACGCGGATGCGCGCGCGGACCTTGCGCGGGTCATCCGGCTCCAGCCACAGCTGGACGACATCGCCGACCTTGATGCCGCTGTATTCCACCGAGCTGCCGCTCGACAGTCCGCTGACCGTCTGGCTGAAGCCGATGTCGTAGTAGCTGTATTCACGATCAATGCTCGATTTGCCCAGCCACAGCGCGAACAGCAGCGCGCCGCCAACCGCGATCACGGTGAACAGTCCGATCAGGACGTGATGGGCTCGGGTTTCCATTCAGGGCATCTCCAGCTTTGGCGCAGCGTCGTGCGCGGCGCGACCACGCGGGCCGTGAAAATATTCGCGAATCCAGGCGTCCTCGGTGGCGGCCACGGTTTCGAGGGTATCGACCACCAGCACGCGCTTCTGTGCCAGCACGGCGACGCGGTCGCAGATGGTGTAGAGCGTATCCAGGTCGTGTGTGACCAGGAACACGCTGAAGCCCAGCGCATCACGCAGGGTCAGGATCAACTGATCGAAGGCGGCCGCGCCGATCGGGTCGAGGCCGGCGGTCGGCTCGTCGAGAAACAGCACCTCCGGATCCAGCGCAAGCGCCCGGGCCAGCGCCGCGCGCTTGACCATGCCGCCGGACAACTCGTCGGGGTACTTGCAGGCGGCATCCGGCGGCAGGCCGGCCAGCGCCAGCTTCTGCCGCGCCAGGTGTTCGGCGTCGGCCCTTTTAAGGCCGATGTGCTCGATCAGCGGCAGGGCGACGTTTTCCTGCAGGTTGAGTGAGGTGAACAAGGCGCCACGCTGGAACAGTACGCCAAAGCGTCGTTCGATCTCCGAGCGGCGTTGGCCGGACAGCTTCAGCAAGTTCTCGCCGAACACCTTGATGCTGCCGGCGTTGGGCTGGCGCAAGCCGACGATGCTGCGCAGCAATACCGACTTGCCGGTGCCGGAGCCGCCGACCACGCCGAGAATCTCGCCGCGGCGGATATCCAGGTCGAGATTGACGTGCACCGCCTGGCTGCCGAAGCGGTTGACCAGGCCTCGCACCTGGATCACAGGCTCGCCAGCCATCACCAGCCCATCTCCATGAAAAACAGCGCGGCGATCGCATCGATCAGGATCACCATGAAGATCGACTGCACCACGCTGGAGGTGGTGTGCTCGCCTACCGACTGCGCGCTGCCGCTGGCTTTGAAACCTTCCAGGCACCCAATCACGGCGATCAGAAAAGCGAATACCGGCGCCTTGCCGAGGCCGACCAGGAAGTGGTTGAGCGGGATGTCGCGCTGCAAGATGGTGAAGAACATCGCCGGCGAGATATCCAGCGCCAGGGCACAGACGGTCAGCCCGCCGACGATGCCGCTGAGCATGCCGATAAAGGTCAGGATCGGCAGGGTGATCAGCATCGCCAGCATGCGCGGCAGTACCAGAAGCTCGATCGGGCTGAGGCCCAGGGTGCGAATGGCGTCGATTTCCTCGTTGGATTTCATTGCTCCGATCTGCGCGGCGAAGGCGCTGGCGGTGCGCCCGGCGAGCAGGATCGCGGCCAGCAGTACGCCGAATTCGCGCAGGAAGGAAAACGCCACCAGGTTGACCGTGTAGATGGTCGCGCCGAAATCGGCCAGCACCGTGGCGCCGAGAAAGGCCACCACGGCGCCGACCAGAAAGGTCAGCAGTGCAACGATGGGTATCGCATCCAGCCCGGTCTGCTCGATATGCGCCACCAGCGAGGTGATCCGCCATCGGCGCGGGCTGAGGCTGACGCTGAACAATGTCTGCAGGGTCAGGCCGATAAAGCCGAGCAGGGTGCGTTGCTGGTTCCAGACACTGGAAACGCTGCGGCCCACGTGAGCCAGAACATCGGCAAACCCGTTGGTTTCAGGCTTCTGTTGTGCTTGCGGCTTATCCAGCGCGGCGGCGACGGTTTTCAGCAGCGCCTGACGTTCCGCGGGCAGTTCCGGCGCCCAATCGCTCAGGCGGGCCACCCGCGCCGGGCCGAGCAGCTCCGCCAGCAGCCCGGCGCCGGCGGTATCCAGTTCGCCGAGCCCATGCAGATCGACCTGATCGGCATCGGTCACCTGACGGCGAGCCCGTTCCACCTGACGCCGGAGGATGGCGTAGTGCGGCAGCGTCCAGTCGCCCTCGACCGCCAGAATGATGGCCTGGGTATCGCTGTTCGGGCGCCGCTGTAGGTTGCCGGGTGGCGAAGTGGGGTGCGTCAAAATGCTATCCCGTCATGCAAGTGGCGATGAAAGGCACGCGCCTGGTCGCCGAGGTATTTTCGCCAGACGCTTATGGTTCGGACCCTACTCGCGCGGTTCCGTTTAGCCGGTTGCCCGTATGGCGGCACTTGGTCGAAAGGGCGCAATTTGTTACAGGAGAGCGCGAACTATCGATGGGTTTAGGCCTCCATAGCGTGCACGCCGACGGCCATGCTCGGTACGCATCGCGTCGAAGGGCTGCTATCTTACGCCGCCTTTGCTGGCGTCAGCATTACGCCCGGTATTCGGGGCCTGCCAATCTTTTCGTCTATTTCCACGATTCCAGCGAGGCTACCGGTTGCCTATGAATTGCTTGCGTTTCCTGCCGTTTCTCGCGGTTCTGGCGGTCATCGTCTTCAGCGGACTCCGCCCGGAACCCATTCCGCAAGTGTTCGATCAGCAGGACAAGCTGCATCACATGCTCGGTTTCGCCGCCCTGATGTTTTCGCTGCGTCTGGCGTTTTCGCAATGGAGCGCCATTTGGTCGGTCGCCGCCAGCGTGGGCGTTTCCGCTCTGATCGAGGTCGCTCAGGGCCTCTTGCCCAATCGCGAGGCGTCGCTCGGCGACATGCTGGCCAATACGCTCGGGGTCCTGCTTGGCTGGGGCTGCTCGTACCTGGCGTATCAGTGGTACCTGCGGCGGATCGGCGTGACCACCGAACCCGAGGTGCCTGATCCGGCAGAGCGTCTCGGCCATCCCGAACGCCCCTGAGCCGGCTTCATGATCGCGCGGCCGATTGGTCGGCCGAGCCGCCGCGCAATGTCTGTCGGGCTGTGCCAGCCAGCACTGCGGTCAGAACCATGGCGACGATCGCACCGGCCGTGGCCAGGGCCATGTCTTTCTGCGGGTCCCAGCGATCCTGCTGGGTGGCGAGAAAGGTTCGGCCCTCCGCTGCGCTGAGTGTCTCTGCACCGAACCATTCGATCAATTCGTAGATCGCCGAGGTCGAGAGCACGATATCCACCGGCAGCAGCAGGCTCCAGAGACCGGGGCGCAGGCCCAGACGGATCAGCACTTCGCGGATCGGGTAGGCCAACAGCAAGCCGTAGCTGAGGTGGGCCAGCCGGTCGAACTGGTTGCGCTCCCAGCCAAATGCCTGGTTCAGGCTGTCTCCCGTCAGCGCTTGCCACCAGTCGTCGTAGGGCACCTTGGCATAGGTGTAGTGTGCGCCCAGCTGATGGATGCACAGATAAATGACGATCAGTGTCGCTGCCAAAGGCGAGGGCAGGTAATGCCGATGACCCAGTAGCAGGGCGACGGCCAGCACGAGCACTAGCTGGTTTTCCAGCAGCCAGTCATGACGATCCACGGGCGCGATGGCCAGCGCGCCCCATATCGCCAGGAACGACAGCAACAGCGTCAGCAGATAGCGTCGGTGACTGCGGTCGGCATCCATGTTCTCTCCTCGAACGTCATGTACCTATCCGTATGGACCGGCGTAACGACGAGAGAATCCGTTAGCCCTTCTGGCGACTCGATGCCAGCGGGAGCGCGCCGCTATCCAACTTTTTGGCGCGCTTGTGGGTCACACGAACGGGACCTTGGACGAGCAGGACCATGTGGCTTCAGCTGTGCGAAAACCTTCTGCGAGCGCGACAGTGGCGGCGCTGCTTCTGCTTGGTGCAGATGGCATTGCTGGCCGCCTGCGACGGTCGGCAATCGGCGCTCGACCCCGCCGGAACCGGTGCCGAAAGCATCGTCGTGCTGTTCTGGTGGATGTGCGGCGGTGCAGCGCTGATCTGGGTCGCGGTGATGGGCATCGCCGTCTATTCCACCCAGGCGCACCCCGAGGCGCACGGCATTCGCAGCGCGCGCTGGCTGATCTTCGGCGGCGGCATCCTCTTTCCCATCGTCGTGCTCACCGCGCTTCTGGTTTACGGACTGATGCTGATGCAGCCACTACGCTCGACCGCCGACATCGCTCTGCGGGTGGATGTATCCGGGGAGCAATGGTGGTGGCGGGTGCGCTACCACACGGATACGGGAGAAGCAGTGGAGTTGGCCAACGAGATCCGCTTGCCGGTCGGCCAGCGGGTGGCCTTCAACCTGACCAGCCCGGACGTCATCCACTCGTTCTGGATTCCCTCGCTGGGCGGTAAGGTGGACATGATCCCCGGCCGCAGCAATCAACTGGTGCTGGAGCCAACCCGTACCGGCACCTTTCGCGGCGTCTGCGCCGAGTTCTGCGGCACGTCCCATGCGCTGATGGCCTTTTCAGTGGTAGTGATGGAGCCGGCGGCTTTCGATGCCTGGCTCGCCGGGCAGGCGAAGCCGGCGCCGGAGCCGCAATCGGCGCTGCAGCGCCAGGGCCAGCGGGCCTTTCTCAGCAATGGCTGCGGCGCCTGCCATCGGGTGCGCGGCACCGAGGCGGACGGCACGGTCGGCCCCGACCTGACCCATGTCGGCAGTCGCCTGAGCCTCGCCGCCGGTACCTTGCCCGCCGATATCGAAGCTTTCCAGCGCTGGATCGGTCATACCGGGCAGATCAAGCCCGACGTCAGGATGCCCACGTTCGGCATGTTGCCCAATGACCAGCTGACGGCCATGGCGCACTACCTGAAGGGGCTGGAATGAGCGAGCCGATCGAATATCGCGACCCGCAGGAGCAAGCCCGCGCCGAAGCGCAGGCCGAGCGCCTCGCCGCGGCCTGGAAGACGCCCACTGGTTGGCGCTACTGGTCGGCGGTGAACAACACCGAGGTAGGGCTCTGGTACACCGGCGTGTCGTTCCTGTTCTTTCTCTTCGCCGGCGTGCTGGCGATGCTGATCCGTGCGCAGCTGGCGGTGCCGGACAACGATCTGCTGTCGGCCGAAACCTATAACCAGGTGTTCACCCTGCACGGCTCGGTGATGATGTTTTTGTTTGGCGTGCCGATCTTCGAGGCTTTCTCGATTCTCATCCTGCCGCAGATGCTCGGGGCGCGGGATCTGCCGTTTCCGAGGCTGTCAGCCTACGGCTTCTGGTGCTTCATCATCGGCGGCGTATTCGTCTGCGGCTCGATCTTCTTCGGTGTTGCGCCCCAGGGCGGCTGGTTCATGTACCCGCCGCTGACCACTACCTACCAGGACGGCCTCGGTGCGGACATCTGGCTGCTCGGGCTGTCGTTCATCGAAGTGTCGTCGATCGCGGCGGCGGTGGAGCTGATCGTCGGCGTGCTGAAAACGCGGCCGCCGGGCATGCGCATCAACCTGATCCCGCTGTACTCCTGGTACATCCTGGTGGTCGCCGGGATGATCCTGTTTGCATTTCCACCGCTGATCGCGGGCGACCTGCTGTTCGAGCTGGAGCGCGCTTTCGACTGGCCGTTCTTCGATGCCAGCCGCGGCGGTGATCCGCTCTTGTGGCAGCACCTGTTCTGGATCTTCGGCCATCCCGAGGTCTACATCATCTTCCTGCCTGCCGTGGCGCTGGTGGCGACTATCGTGCCCACCGCCGCGGGGCGGCCGATCGTCGGCTATACCTTCATCGTGCTGGCCGCGGTGGGTACCGGCTTCATCAGCTTTGGGCTGTGGGTGCATCACATGTTCACCACCGGCATGCCAGGCATCTCACTGGCGTTCTTCTCGGCGGCGTCCGAGGCGGTGGCGATTCCCACCGGGGTGCAAATCTTCTGCTTTCTGGCGACAGCGCTTGCCGGGCGCTTCGTCAAATCGGTGCCGATGCTGTTCGTCGCCGGCGCGCTGGCGATTTTCGTGCTGGGCGGGCTGACCGGGGTGATGGTGGCGCTGGCGCCGTTCGACTTCCAGGCCCACGACACCTACTTCATCGTCGCCCACCTGCATTACGTGCTGATCGGCGGCATGCTGTTCCCAGTGATCGCCGGGCTCTACTACTTCTTCCCGTTGGCGATGAGCAAGACGCTATCGGATCGCCTCGGGCGGATCGCCTTCTGGCTGATGTTCGTCGGCTTCAACATCGCCTTTCTGCCGATGCACTTCACTGGCCTGCTGGGCATGCCGCGGCGCGTCTATACCTATGCGCCGGACATGGGCTTCGATGTGCTCAACATGGTGTCCACTGTGGGCGCCTTCATCCTCGCCGCCGGCGTCGCGGTGTTGGTCTGGGACGTCATGCGGCCCAAGGGCAAGCAACCCTACAGTGCACGCAATCCGTGGAATGCCGGTACCCTCGAATGGCTGGCGGAGATGCCCGGCAGGCCCTGGGGCTCGCGCTCGATCCCGATCATCAAGAGCCGCTACCCGCTGTGGGACCAACCCAACCTGATGCGCGACGTCGACGCCGGGCGCTTCTATCTGCCGGATGCCGAAGAAGGCAAGCGCGAGACGCTGATCAGCAGCATCATCGATGCCGAGCCAATCCAGTGCCTGCGCGTGCCGGGCCCGACCTTCCTCAGCATGTGGGCGGCGATCTTCACCGGGGGGCTGTTCATCTTCGCCACTTACAGCTGGTACGTCTCGGCGTTGGTCAGCGGTGGCCTGGCGCTGGTCACCATCCTGATATGGCTGTGGACCGGCACCGCGATGATCCCGGAGAAGCCGCGCAAGGACATCGGTCTGGAGGTGTCGCTGCCGCTGTATGCCTCAGGCGCCAAATCGGTGGGCTGGTGGGCCACCTTCATCACCATGATCGGCGACATGAGTGCCTTCGCCAGCCTGGTGTTCGGGTACTTCTTCTTCTGGACCGTGCATGAGGACTTTCCACCGGCCAACGCTGCCGGTCCCGGTGTGTTCTGGCCGATGATCGCGTTGGGGCTGATTCTCTGCGCCTGGGCGCTGACGCTGCTGGCCCGGCGCTGCAACGCTCGGGACCAGGCCGCGGGTTTCTATCTCGCACTGGGGCTGGCGGCGCTGCTCACCCTGGTGGGCGCCTGGTCACTCTGGGCCGGGCCTCATTTCAGCGGGCTCGACCCAACCCGCGATGTCTACCCCGCGACGGTCTGGGTGTTGGTGCTCTGGTGCCTGCTGCACCTGGCGGTCGGGCTGGTCATGCAGCTGTATTGTCTGGCGCGTCGCGCCGCAGGCCGCATGACTGCCGCTTACGACATCGATATCCACAACGTCGCGCTCTATTGGCATTTCATGGCCATTACCCTGGGTGTGACCGTCGCGGTCATCGCCGGATTCCCGGAGCTCGCATGAACGAACAACCTGAACGCACATTCGAGGCCCAGCCCGAACCCGCGCCGCAGCTGCGAGACTCCCTGTGGCTGCTGACCCTCGGGCCGGCGATCTGGGCGGTGCACTTTCTGCTGTGCTACGTGGCGGCGGCGGTCTGGTGCGCCAAGCTGGCGGGGCGCGCCGGCCCGTTGGGTGATCTGCGCACCGCCATTGGCGTGCTGACGCTGGTCGCCCTGGTGGGCATCGCATTGGTCGGCTGGCGTGGCTGGCGCGGACATACCTTCGGCACGGCGACGGCGCCGCATGATTTCGATACCCCGGCCGATCGACATCGCTTCCTGGGCTTCTCGACGCTTCTGCTGAGCGGCCTGAGCTTCGTCGCCACGGTGTTCGTCGCGCTAAGCGTGGTCTTCATCGGGAGCTGCGAATGATCTGGCGTCACCTGTCGCTGATGTTGGGGCTGGTCACGCTGGCGGTGGTCTGGCTCGGTCCGCTGCCGGCCATGGCCGATCAGTTGTTCGTCGGGCATATGTTGATGCACGTGATGGTGGTGGCCGTGGCAGCACCATTGCTGGCGATCGGGCTGGCTGGCGGCCGGCTGGATCTGTCCAGCCGGATCCCGTTCGTTTTCTCACCGATTCTGGCCTCGGTGATCGAGCTGTTCGTGGTGTGGGCCTGGCACATGCCGGTGTTGCACCATGCGGCGCGAACCGCCACGGCCGCGCAACTGCTGGAGCAGGGCAGCTACCTGTTCGTCGGGTTGCTGGTGTGGCTCGCGGCGTTCGGTGGGGTCAGGCATCGCCGTGCCCTGGCCGGCATCGCCGGTCTGCTGCTGACCTCTATGCACATGACGTTGCTCGGCGTGCTGCTGGCGATGTCCAGCCGACCGCTGTTCGACCACACCGGCTCGGCACTGTCGGGTCTGAATCCGCTGGAGGACCAACAGCTGGGCGGCGTGATCATGCTGGTGTTCGGCGGCACCAGTTACCTGATCGGCGGGCTGTGTCTGCTCGGTGGGCTGTTACAGGACAAGCGCGATGTCGTTTCGCTCAGTTAGGTCGTTGTTCCGCCGGGCGGCGATGCCGTTGCGTCGCGGGTTGTGCTGGCTGACGGGTGGCTCCTGGCGGCGCGCGGCGGCGGGCGTCGCGCTGCTGACGGGGCTCGCCGGTGCGACTGCCGTGCTGCTGGCGTCGCTGGGACTGGTGCCGATCAGCGCCAGCTCCGGGCATTGGAAGGCGACCGGCTGGATGCTGCACTACGTGATGCGCCGCGCGGTCAGCACCCAATCGATGGGCATCGAGGTGCCGCCGCTCGACGATCCGGCCTTGGTGCTCAAGGGCGCCGGGCATTATCAAACCGGTTGCCTCGCCTGTCATGGCGCACCGGGACGCAAGCGCTCGCTGATCGTTCGGCAGATGACCCCCGAACCACCATTCCTGCCGTCGCGCATAGCGCATTGGGAGCCCCAGGAGCTGTTCCTTATCGTCAAGCATGGAGTCAAGTTCACCGCCATGCCCGCCTGGCCGGCGCCGCAGCGCGACGATGAAGTCTGGGCAATGGTGGCCTTCCTGCAAGCGCTGCCGGGCATGTCCGAGCAGCGCTATCGCGAGCTTGCGCTGGGGGATCGCACCGAGGACAGCCGCGGATCGAGGGCTGCCGAAAGTGCCAGACCGCGGGATGATGCGCTGGCGCCGGTGCTGGCCGACTGCAGTCGTTGCCACGGCGTCGACGGTAACGGGCGGGGCGGGCTGGTGCCACGCCTGACCGGGCAGAGCCAGGCCTATTTGCATGGCGCGTTGCGGGCCTATGCTCGAGGCCAACGCCACAGCGGCATCATGCAATCGGTGGCTGCGGGGCTCGAACCCTCCGTTCTGAAGGCGCTGGCCAGGCATTACGCCAGGTTGCCGGTGCCTGCCCGAGCGGATGAACCCCAAGCCTCCGCTGAAGCGCTGGAGCGCGGTCGTACCCTGGCCGAACGCGGCGTGCCGGAACGGGGTGTTCCGTCCTGCGTGCATTGTCACGGCCCGAAGCGCTCGCCGCGTAATCCGATGTACCCCGGCATTGCAGGCCAGTACAGCGGTTACCTGAAGCAGCAACTGGAATTGTTCACCGCCGGCCAGCGTGGCGGCAGTGAATACGCCAACGTCATGCATAGCGCCGCGCAGCGCCTCACGCCGGAGCAGATGCAAGCGGTGGCGGATTATTACGCTTCGTTGCCGTCAGACGCGTCAGCTTCCCTGACGGAAGAGGCGCCCAACCCATCCCAGCCACAACAGAGGTAACGATGTTCGACAAAATCGTCGAGGTGGTATCGGCGTTTGGCTATCTCGGCGTGTTCGCGCTGATGTTGCTGGAAAACATATTTCCACCGATCCCCTCGGAGCTGATCATGCCGCTGGCCGGCTTTGTCGCGGCACGTGGCGAGCTCAACTTCATCGGTGTGATCGCTGTCGGCACGACCGGTTCGGTGGTGGGTGCGCTGCCCTGGTACTACGCCGGCGCCAGGCTTGGCCAGGTGAGCATGAGGCGCCTGGCCAAACGCTGGGGGCATTGGTTGACGCTGTCGCCGGAAGATGTCGACAAGGCGAGTGCCTGGTTCGATCGGCATGGCAAAGCGGCGGTGTTTTTTGGCCGCCTGATGCCTGCGGTGCGCACGCTGATCTCGGTGCCGGCCGGTATCGTCGGTATGCCGATGCCCCTGTTTCTGCTCTATTCGAGCCTGGGTTCGCTGATCTGGACGGCCCTGCTGGCGCTGGCGGGTTTTGCGCTCGAATCGCAATACGAGAAGGTCGCGCAATACCTCGACCCGATCTCCACCGGCGTGGTGGTTCTGTTCGTCGTTTACTATCTGTACCGGCTGGTCCGCCAGCGATTTGCCCGGCATGGCTGACAGGTGGGCCGAAGCCCACGCTGCCCTTTCAGTGCCTCACCAGGCCAGTGCCATCAAGCTTCAGGCCGCGCCCACCGCCGCGTGGCGATCGTGGCGGATGCGCTCGCATTGATCGATCACAGCGAAGACCTGCTGCCACATCTGCTCGGACTGCTGCTTGAGCTGATCGGTACGGCTCTGGATCAAGCCCTTGATCCGCTCGGCATCGTCCGTCACCAGATCGATCTTGCGTTTGATTTCAGCCTCGTCGGTGGTGACCTGCACCAGCCCTTCGGGAAATCCGTAGTCCTCGAACAGCATCTGGTACTTGTGGCTCCAACCCGTGGCCAGCGCCGGCACGCCCTGGGACAGCGCACTGACCAGCCCATGGAAACGACTGCCCAGGGTGCCGCTGCAGGCGCCGAGGATGCCCTTGATCTCTAGCGCGCCGCTTTCCTTGACGATCGGGATGCCGCCGACGGCCGCCGACAACTCGTCGGCGAGCCGCTGATCATCCTTGCCTTCATGCACCAGGACGAAGGGCTTGGCGCCCTTCTCCAGCAGGTAGCGTGTGCAACTGATCAGAAACGGCAGGTAGGCATCGCGGGTCTGTTGGTCGGTTTTGTCGAGCATCCGGCAGTTGGGCACGATGCAGAAACGGTTCTGCTCGGTATCGAAATTCGCCGGCAACACGCCTTTGATCAGGTTGGTGAAGTCCGGCGACTGCTTGATCTTGCTCTGCTCGCCGACCAGGCCGGTCAGGTGCTCGTACGACACGCGCTCGCGCGGGAAGATCAGGTCTACATTCTCGACCACCGTCTTCATCGCAGCCTGGTTCTTCTCGGACTCGAACGGGCCCAGCGCCTGGGGCATGAGGATCACGCGGGTGCCGTTTTTCTTCCAGCGCTTGGCCGACTGGGCGAGTTCGGCGCAGGGGCTCTCGCCCCATTGATCGCTGTAGGCGAAGCCGGCCGCGTCGATGACCACATCGACCTCTTTATCCAGCACTACGCCATACATCTCACGAAGCTGGCGCGGCGCGAAATTGGCCAGCGTTCCCCATTGGATGCCATAGCGCCACAGCCAGGCCTTGGGGTAAAAACCCAGCTGGACCAGTTTGCGGAACGGCTGCTCGGCTTTCTTCGGAGTGGGTGCCATGACGAAGGTAGCGTCTGGATACCGGGCCTTCAGCCTCTGCAGCGCTGCATGCAACATCAGCTCAGCGCCTTTATTGACGAAGCCTGCCTTTCTGATCTCGATAATCATCGCTTACCTCAGTTGTATACGATCAAGTCTGTCTCGGTCTTCTTGTCCGAATAAGGAATCCCTCCCGTTGGATCGGCATAGCCCACGGCGAGCAGCATCACGGTGCGCTCGTGGTAGGCCAGGCCCAATATCTTCGCCAGTTGGCGCTCGCGTTCTTCGACGTCCGGCCAGTTGATCGAGCAGCTGGACAGGCCCAGGCTCTCCAGGGCCAGCATCAGCTGCATCGCTGCCAGCGAACCGTCGATATAGACCACGTGGCGGTCGCGCGCCTCGGGATAGCAGCCCAGATCGCCGACCACGGCGATCACGCACGGCAGGTTGTCGTGGAAGCCCGCCGTACCGCCGGCGCACTTGGCGACCTCGGCGGCCTTTTCCTTGCCATTGCTGATATAGAAGCGGAACGGCTGGCGGTTGCAGGCCGAAGGCGCCAGTGCGGCGGCGCGGACCGCCTGCTCCAGCAGTTCGCTGCTGACGGGCTTGTCCTGATACCAGCGCACCGAGCGGCGACGGCGGAACAGCACCATCAGCGCGTCGTAGCTGACCGGGCATTCCGGCAGCTGGCTGTGCGGGTAGGGCACGCAGCGGTTGTCGTCGTCGCGCTGCGTACCGGCGAACGCCTGCCTGGCCGAGTCGATGCGCGGCGTATTGCCGACCGCTGAGAAGTAGTCGGTGAGCACATCGTTGGCCCAGCGTTGCTGGCCGTTGACGATGCCTGCCTGGGCCGCGTCGGCAAAGCAGCGCACGGTGGGGCCGATGTAATCCTCCGCGAAGGTGGGGCGGCGCGGGCGCATGATCAAGCCTTTTTCCAGGCGGTGAACATTGCGCCGCAGAAAGGCGTCGTTCTCGCCCTTGCTCTGCATTCGCCGGGCGAAATTCAGACGTCCGAGCAGCACCGCACGGTGCTCGCGGTCGAACTCACGGCTGACGAAGCAGTAATACAGCGAGGCGAGAAAGCCGGTGCTGGAAAACAGCCGGACCAGAGCCAGGCCGGTGGTGCTCCGGGTCGCCTTGATCGCGTTCTTGACGGGATCGGGCAAGGCTCTGGCGATGGACATGAGGCTCATCGGGCGGCTCCTACGGCTTTGAATGCATAGCGAATGGGACTGACCATCGACTTGGTCATCATGAGAAAGACCGGGCGCGTTTTGCTGTGCACCAGCAGCGCAGCGTACGAAGCGACGGCATAAGAAATGAGGGTTGCCATAGCGGCGCCTTCACCGCCGTAGTGCGGGATCAGCAGCGCGTTCAGGCCAACATTGGCCAGCGCGCCGAGGCCTTGGGTGATCAGGGAAAACATCAGCGCCCCCTCGATCAGGATCCAGCGGCTGAACGCCGCGCGCATGAAGATGAATACGCCTGCCCAGATATGGATGGTGAGGATCGAGGCAGAGTTCTGGTACTCGGCGCCGAACAGCAGGGAAATCAGTGGCCCGGCGACGAGTGACACCAGCAGCGCAACGGCGATGGCCAGAATGAACAGCAGATCGAACAGCTGCTGGAAGCGCTGGTTGAAGCGGGCCGGGTCGGCCTCGTGCAGTTTGATCAGCTTGGGGAAGAAGGACGCGACGATGGCCGTTGGCAAGAAGTACCAGGCCTCCGACAGCTGTGCGGCCACGGCATAGACGCCCACTTCCTCGGCGCCGACCATCCACTTGAGCATCACCTGGTCGATCTTCATATAGACCACCGCGAAGATCGAGCCGAGATAGATGATCCAGCCCTGGCTGAGTAGCTCGCGCGCCCGTGCGAAGCTGGCTTTCCAGCTCATCAGTGAGACGCGCGTGGTGCCCTTGTAGAGCAGCGCGAGGATCAGCGCCGCCATGACGAACTGCGCCGTATGGGCAAAGGCGAAGGCCACCACGCCGGCACCGCTGACCACCATCAGCAGCTTCAGCCCGGCCGAGAGCAGGATCGCGCTGGACTTCGCAATGGCCGGGTATTTGGCCTGGACCTGCGACTGGAACCAGTATTCGACCACATCGAAGGTCTGGAAGAAGATTGCCGAGGCGACGATCAGCAGCATCCAGAACTCGGTGCCGCCTACCTTCTCGAAAAGCGAGGCATAGATCAGGATCAGCAGAAAGCCGAGGGTCATGCCGCTCAGCTTAAGCATGAAGGTGGTGCCCAGGGTTTCCGGAACCGCCGCCGGCTGCTTCACCACCTCACGCACCACCAGGCCCGCCAGGCCCATATGGCCGGCCGAGGCGAAGATGGCCGTCATCGAAATCGCGTAGGCGAGGATGCCGAACTGCTCAGGCCCCAGATAGCGGGCCAGCACGATCGCCATGACAAAGCCCACGCCGATGTTCAGCAGCCGCTCCGCCATCATCCACGAGGCGTTGAAAAAATAGAGTTTGAGTTTGTCGAAGATGCTTCTGATCGCTGTCATCAAGTGGCCTGGCTCCTCAAGGCGGGCTCCGTGGTGGCAGGCATTGCCTTTCAGTTGCGCTGGAGTGGCGACGCACAGCAGACCGCGTTTTGCCCCTCATGTTCCGGCACCAAGCAAATGCGCAGACGTAACGGTTGATTGCGCGCAGGCCCTGGCGAAAGGCCAGCGATGGCTCGATACCCGACTGCACGTTAGGGGGCGGTACGAGCGATACGCGATCGTTCAACCCTGCGAATATCGAGCCCGCAATTTCCGCTCCGACCAGCTGCATCGGATGGCACGGGCGCCACGGCTACGGCGTTCGGCAGCGATCCGCTTAATCTGATGGCCTTTTCATTTCAAAAGTGGAACTTTTGCCATCACTGCATCTCTTAACCCTGCTGCCGTTGCTGGCCGCTCCGTGACCCGTTTCGACGCGTCATGAAGCGCCTAGCGCGGTGCCCAGCCTGCAACGTTTGGGTTGGGGTGAGCTGCCGCGAAGGATCTCGCAAGCGCCAGGTTCGGCGTAAGGAATTGCCGCAAGGAGCGGCCGAAAGGACAGGACACAGCCCTAAAAAGCCCCACCTCTCTGGAGGTGGGGCTTTTTGTTTGTAGCGTCAGAAGTCGTAACTGGCGTGGCTAGAGGGTACGCAGTGCAAGCGCATCGCGACCGAAGCATCTCGTTGATGTGCCATGAACCAGCGGTGAGTTCTGCGAGATCGAAAGCTTCGGCCAAGGCATGCTCCTGTCACCTCGCACGGCGCCTTCTCACCGGCATACCTCTACTCCTCAGCACGGCCCGTCCCTTCACGATCATGCTCGTATCGCCTCGTGAGCGGGAACGGCGGCAACCAGGACTCGCGACGGACGACCCAGCTTTCATAACTTGGCATCAGTTGACCCGGGGCATCCAACGAGCCCAGGTTCACTTCGATTTCGTCTGCGGTGCGGGCGAAGACCGACGAGCCGCAGCGCGGGCAGAAAAACCGCCCAGCGTAATCACGTGTTTCGCCTTCGATTACCACCGCGTCCTCAGGGAACACCGCAGCGGCGTAAAAAAGAGCCCCGTGATGCTTGCGGCAATCGAGGCAATGACAAAGGCCGACCCGGTACGGCACGCCCGATGCCACAATTCGGACGCCGCCGCAAAGGCAGCCACCTTTGTATTGGACCATGCTGCGCCTCCTCTTCAATCAGTCGCTCGGATTGTTTACCGCGACTTTTGCCGGACGTCCACGAACGGCGCCCGGCTTACGCGGTTATCGGCTTTACAGCATCGCCAGGCTGCAAGAGAAAGACCCCGTCGTTTTTGATTGGCGACATCCGTGATTGTTCATCGGCATGCGGCGAGAGAACAGGCAGCGATGCTGCGAGAAGGCGGGGCGCTGGTTCCGAGCCGGTCGGTTCGTTTCGACCAAAGGGAATCGAAGTGACAAATCCCTTCCGGGAAACGTTCAGCCAACAAAAAAGGGCTACGCTTCCGCGTAACCCTTTGATTTGTATGGTGCCGGCACCAAGAGTCGAACTCGGGACCTACTGATTACAAGTCAGTTGCTCTACCAGCTGAGCTATACCGGCTAAAAGATGGGCGCCATTATAGCCATTGCTCGCGGCGAGTAAACTGTTTGTTGCCAGTTGTTTGCATGACGTCCTTCATGTGTTTGCGCGGTGGTCGTCGAGTTCGGCGATCAGCATTAAATTGCGTGGGGTCAGTTCGGCTGGACAGAAGGTGCCCAGCCTTACCGCGTAGCCATTTTCGGCCAGCAGCAAGGCGCGGTCGAGCAGCAGCCAGATCTCCAGCGGACGACGGAATAGGCCGCGCAACAGCTCTAGATTGCGCACTTCGGCAAGGCGCTGCCAGCCGCCTCGTTCGAGGGCGGCCCAGTCCCGCGGGGGCGGTTCGGGCAGCTTCTTCATCGTGGCCAGGTCGCGGCAGTAGGTTTCGAAGCTCTTTTTCAGCCAGCTGCACGGTAGAGAAGGTGTCGGCAGGTAGACGTCCTCGCCGCGTAGCTCACGTTGGAGCAGGTCGAAGCCCAAGCGCCAGGCCATGGACTGATCGCGTTGTCGCCTTTCGCGCGCGCCAGCGGTGACCGTTTCGCTGAGTGGCAGGCCGAGATCGTCGCGGGACAGCAGAAGCTTCGAGCGTGCGGCCTGCTTCGACAGGGGTTGATAGTGAGCGGCCTGGATGCGGTTGTAGCAGCAGGGCGCGATCGCCAGGCGGCGGCAGCGCTGCGCGATGCTCAGATCGATCAGGCGGACATGCAGATCGCCGCAGGCGTGCAACGCCACCGGCGTCACTGTCGGGCTGAGTTGCGTGGTAGCGCTTTCATCCATCACGTCCTGCTGGTGATGTGTCGCGGCGATGCCAAGCCGCTCGCTGAGACGGCTGCCCTCCGCGACCAGCGCCGAATCCCATTCCAGGCAGGTCAATGTGCCGCCACGAGCGGCCAGTTGACGTCCGAGATGGCCCTTGCCTGCACACCAGTCGAGCCAGTGCCGCGGGGCTTCGTCGAACGCCAGCGCCGAGTCGAATGCCCGGATCTGCAGCCATTTGCGCCCAGGCACGTCGACTGCCTGCCGGGCATCAGCACGGGTGGGGGGTGACTGGGGCAACTCATCGATGACGCTCAAGGCCGTGGCTTGTTCAGCCAGTAGGGGAAATGGCGTGGGCGCCATGAGGTCGACGGGATGGTTGTGTGCCGCCTCGGCTTCTGCCAGCGAGCGGCTGCGCAGCCATCGGGCAAGCTCGGGGTGGTCCGCTTCCCAGAGCAGGTTTCGCTGAGTGAACGGGCGCGGTCGCCATAACGCCTGATGCCGCAGCAGAAAGGCGTCGAGCTGCTGAAAGCGCTCAGCCAGTTGTGCGTGGCGGATTGATTCGGTGGGCATGAGGGCTCGGCGATGGTGGCTCGGCCCCTATGATCGCGCCGAAACCGGTTGCCGAAAAGCCAGACGCCCGTCGAAACGGGCGTCTGCATGGGACTATTTGCCGTAAACCTGCTCGGGCAGCCAAGTGACCAGGCCAGGGAACTGATAGGCGATCACCAGCAGCAGAATCTGGATCAGGATGAACGGCAGCACGCCTTTGTAGATCGTGCTGGTGGGCACGGATTTCGGCGTCACGCCGCGCAGGTAGAAGAGGGCGAAACCGAAGGGCGGCGTGAGGAACGAGGTCTGCAGGTTAAGTGCGATCATCACCCCGAGCCACACCGGGTCCAAACCCATGGCCAGCAGCACCGGGCCGACGATCGGCACCACCACGAAGGTGATTTCGATGAAGTCCAGGATGAAGCCCAGCAGGAAGATCACCACCATCACCAGGAAGAACGCACCGAGCACGCCGCCTGGCAACTGCGCGAAGACGTCCTCAATCAGCGCTTCGCCGCCGAAACCGCGGAAAACCAGGGAGAACAGCGAGGCGCCGATCAGGATCAGGAACACCATGGCACTGATCTCGGTGGTGCCGTAGGCCACGTCGCGCAGCTGGCCAAAATTCAGCTTGCCCTTGTAGAAGGCCAGGATCATCGCGCCCAGTGCGCCCAGCGCAGCGGCCTCGGTGGGCGTCGCGTAGCCGGCCAGGATCGAGCCGAGCACGGCGCTGATCAGCAGCAGCGGTGGCACCAGCGCATTGATCAGCTTGCCCCACTCGATCGGGCCGAGCTCTTCTTGTGGCAGCGCCGGTAGCTTCTTCGGCTGAAAGATCGCCACGGCGATGATGTAGAGAATGTACAGGCCGACCAATAGCAGGCCGGGAAGAAGCGCGCCGACAAACAGGTCACCGACCGAAACGGTCTTTGGCGAGAAGATGCCCATCTTCAGCTGGGCTTGCTGATAGGCGCTGGACATCACGTCGCCCAACAGCACCAACACGATCGAAGGGGGGATGATCTGGCCCAGAGTGCCGGTAGCGGCCAGGGTGCCGGTGGAGATGGCCGGGTCATAGCCACGGCGCAACATGGTCGGCAATGCCAGCAGGCCCATGGTCACCACCGTGGCGCCGACGATGCCGGTGCTGGCCGCAAGCAGCGCGCCCACTACGCATACGGAAATCGCCAGGCCGCCGCGCAGGGTGCCGAACAATCGCGACATGGATTCGAGGAGGTCCTCAGCCACGCGGCTCTTTTCCAGCATCACGCCCATGAACACGAATAATGGCACTGCCAGCATCGTCTGGTTGTTCATGATGCCGAACAGGCGATTCGGCAGCGCGCTCAGGTAGCCGCCATCGAAGGTGCCGGTGAGCATGCCGATGCCGGCAAACAGCAGCGAGACGCCGCCCAGGGTGAAGGCCACGGGGTAGCCGGCCATCAAGGCCGCGCAGATGCTGATGAACAGCAGTATCGCCATCATCTCAGCCATGCTTCACCTCCGATGCGGGCATGCGACCGGCGACGATGTACGCGGCCTTGATGATTTCGGAAAGGCCTTGCAGGCTCAGAGAGACAACCAGGACGAGAATGATGCTTTTCTGCAGAAAGACGAACTTCAGGCCGCCTGACTCGCTGGAGCCCTCGAGGGTCGCCCAGGAGTTGCTGACGTAATCCCAGCTGGCCCAGCCGAGAAACAGGCAGACCGGCAGAAGAAACAGCAGGGTGCCGAGCACTTCGACCAAGGCCTGGTAGCGAGGGTTGAAGCGCTGATAGAAGATGTCGACGCGGACATGGCCGTTGCGCTGTAGAACCCAGGCGGCGGCACCCATGAAAACCAATGCATGTGCGTAAAGGACGGCTTCCTGCAAGGCGGTTGCGCCGATGCCGAAACCGTAGCGCAACACCACGACCACGGCGGTGCCGAGGACGAGGAATAGGGTGAGCCAGGCGCAGGCCTGTCCGAAGCGGGCGTTCACGGCGTCGATCACCCTGGAGAGACCGAGCAGTGGAGGGGCGTGTTTCGACATGGCAGATCCTTTATTGTTATGGCCCAGAAGGCCGGCGATTCTAGGCGGCTGCGCGCTGGAGCCGCAACCGGCAGTACTACGTACGTAGTCCTTGTACGTAGTCGCGGTGCTTGAGCGAGAGATAGCCATATGATAGCTAGAACCACCTGAGTTCGGGGGTTCCGATCTTCAGCATTACAACAACAAGGAGTGACTCATGAAACGTCGTCAAATTCTGGCCGCCGCTGGTGTCGGCCTGGCTGCAACCGCGCTGGCGGGTTGCAACAAGGAAACCGAGAAAACCGCAGCCAAAACCGAAGGCAGTGCAAGCACCGAGAAATTCAATTGGAAGATGGTTACTTCCTGGCCGAAGAATTTCCCTGGCGTGGGCGTCGGTGCGGAGAACTTCGCCAAGCTGGTCAATGAAATGAGCGACGGCCGCCTAACGGTCAAGGTGTATGCCGCTGGCGAGCTGGTGCCAGCGCTGGAAGTCTTCGACGCCGTCTCGCGCGGCACCGCCGAAATGGGCCATGGCGCTCCTTACTACTGGAAGGGCAAGGTCCCGGCCGCGCAATTTTTCTGCGCATTGCCGTTCGGGCCCAACGCCCAGGAAATGAACGCCTGGTTGCATCGCGGCGGCGGCATGGAGCTGTGGGAGGAGGTGTACAAGCCTTACGGCGTACTGCCAATGGCTTGCGGCGCCACTGGCGTACAGACCGCGGGCTGGTTCAACAAAGAAATCAATTCGGTCAACGATTTCAACGGGCTCAAGATGCGTACCCCGGGCCTGGGCGGCGAAGTGCTGACCAAGATGGGCGGGACCGTGGTCAACATGCCGGCCGGTGAGATCTTCACCGCGCTGCAGACCGGTGCCATCGACGCCACTGAGTGGATCGGCCCGTACAACGACCTCGCCTTGGGCCTGCACAAGGCATCGAAGTACTACTACACCCCGGGCTGGCAGGAGCCGAACGTGACCTTCGAGCTGGACGTCAACCTGAAGGCCTGGGACACCCTGCCGGACGACCTCAAGGCCATCGTTCGTGCCGCTGCCCGTGCGGTCAACGGCGACATGCTCGACGACTACAACGCCAAGAACATGGAAGCACTGGAGCAACTGCGCGAGCAGGGCGTCGAAGTACGTCGTCTGCCCGACGACGTGCTGGCGCGCCTGAAGGAAGTCGCGGCCGAAGTGGTCGACGCTTCTGCCGCGGCCGACCCGGTTGCGAAGAAAGTCTGGGATCAGCAGAGCGCCTATCTCAAGCGTCTGTACGAATACGCCGAGCTGAACGAAAAGGACATCTACAACATTCGCGGCTGATCGTCGCAAGTCGTCCGAAACGAAAACGCCGCCCAGTTGGGCGGCGTTTTTTTTGCCTGCCGAATCAGCTCTCCAGGGTGGCGTTCAGGCTGATCTGCGCGTTGAGGACCTTGGAGACCGGGCAGCCTTCCTTCGCCTGATTGGCGATCTGCTGGAATTGGTTTTCGTCAGCCCCTGGAACCTTAGCCTTGAGGGTCAAGGCGATGGCAGTGATCGAGAAACCCTCGCCGACCTTGTCCAAGGTAACTTCCGCCGAGGTCTCGATGCGCTCGGCCGTAAGTCCGGCCTGCCCGAGCATCATCGATAATGCCATGGAGAAACAGCCGGCATGGGCGGCACCGATCAGCTCCTCGGGATTGGTGCCAGGTGCTTCTTCAAAGCGGGTATTGAAGCCGTAGGGATTGTCTTTCAGCGCGCCGCTCTGGGTGCTGATGGTGCCTTTGCCGCTTTTCAAATCACCTTGCCAGACGGCGGATGCGGTTTTTTTCATGTCTCCTCCTGCGAGTGGAACGGATACCGCCACGTGGCTGCACACGGAGCAATAGGCCGACCTCGTACCGGTCGGCCTGCTTCGTGACCTACTGCTGTTCGGCGGCGAGAATGGCGTTGGCCAGCTGCATGTCACTGGCCTGCAACTGTGGCTGCTCGCTGCGTAGCTTCATCAGCATCGCTTCGAGATAGGGGCCTCGAATGGCGCCATCGCTGGCGACGAAGCTACCGGCGTCCTCCCGGGCGGCAGCGACTCGCTTGTCATCCTTGAAGGTCATGTAGGTGGAGGCGGTGGTCGCGCCCGAGGACAGGACCTGCCGGACGAAATCGCCGTCCGCCATCGCCGCGCCAAAGGGAATACAGCTCAGGGTGATTGCCGCCAGTATTGTTCTGCGCATGATTGATGCCTCCGCTTGATCCTTTTCTAGAGAGTACGCAGCGGTCGGCAGAGTTCCTTGCCGCGACTATCCGCTGCGTTCGATCAACTGACGAACCTTGGCCCCGAGCATGTCGATGCTGAAGGGTTTGGCCAGCATGTCCATGCCGGGTGCGAGGAACTCTCCGCGAACCTCGGCGTTCGGCGCGTAGCCGGTGATGAACAACACGCGTAGATTCGGCCGGTGCTGGCGGGCGACTTCAGCCAATTGTCGACCGTTGAGACCCGGCAGGCCGAAATCGCTGACCAGCAGATCGATGCGCTGATCGCTCTGTAGATGGGGCAGCGCGCTGGCGCCGTCCACGGCCTCGAGAACCTTGTAGCCCAGTTCCTGAAGCACCTCGACCACCAGCATGCGCACGGCGGCTTCGTCTTCCACAACCAGCACCGTTTCATTGGTCCGGGCGCCCTGGATCGCCATGGGCGTACTGCGAAGGTCCTCCTGCTGTTGCGTATGGATTCGATTGCGCGGCAGGAACAGAGTGATCAGCGTGCCCTGACCGGGCGTGCTGTCGATGCGTACATGGCCGCCGGTCTGCTTGACGAAGCCATAGACCATCGACAAACCGAGGCCAGTACCCTGGCCGATGGGCTTGGTGGTGAAGAACGGATCGAAGGCCTTGGCAACCACGTCAGCCGGCATGCCGCAACCAGTGTCGGCCACACTGAGGGTGACGTAGTCGCCGGGTTCGGGACCGTCGGGTTGCGCACTGCTGATCTGTACGCAGCCGGTTTGAATGACCAGCCTGCCGCCGTCGCCCATGGCGTCGCGGGCATTGATTACCAGGTTGAGCAGGGCGTTTTCCAGTTGGTGCGCATCGGTGTAGGCCTGCCAGGGGTCCGACTGCAGATGGGTGTCGAACTGGATGTGTTCGGCCATGGTTCGGCGCAGCATGTCCTCCATCGACCGCACCAGCTGGTTGACGTCCACCGGTTGCGGATCGAGTGACTGGCGACGGGCGAATGCCAGCAAACGGTGGGTCAGGGCCGCGGCTCGGTTGGCCGAACTGGTCGCCGCATCGACATAGCGGTTGAGGTCGGTCAGCCGTCCGCTGGCGACCCGGCGCTGGATTAGGTCCAGCGCGCCCAGCACACCCGTCAGCATGTTATTGAAGTCGTGAGCGAGGCCGCCGGTGAGCTGGCCGATGGCTTCCATCTTTTGCGCGTGGCGCAGGGTTTCCTCGGCGCGCGCGCGTTCGCCCATTTCCAAGTGCAGCAGGTGGTTGATCTCCGCCAGCTCGCGGGTGCGCTCGGCAACGCGCCGTTCGAGGTTGTCGTTGAGCTCGCGCAGCGCTTCTTCGGCCGCCACCTGTGCGGTGATGTCGGTATTGGTGCCGAACCAGTGCGTGACCTGACCGAAGTCGTCGCGAATGGGCACGGCACGTGCGAGAAACCAGCGGTACTGACCGTCCTTGCCCCGCATCGGGAAGGTTTCCTCCCAAATCGAGCCGATGGCGACGGCGCGCTTCATCGAGGCGCTGACACGTACGTGGTGATCGGGGTGATGCACCGACCGCCAGCCCAGCGCGCGCATGGCTTCCAGGGTGGTGCCGGTGTAGTCGTACCAGCGCTTGTTGTACCAGTAGATGCGTCCTGCCGGGTCCGCCATCCAGGCGAACTGGCTCATGTTGTCGGCGAGGGTGCGGAACTGCTCCTCACTGGCGCGCAAGGCGCGTTCGGCGCGCATCCGCTCGTCGGCGGTCCAGGCGCGGTCGGCGACTTCGCGGATAAAGGAAATGTCGTCTTCGGCCCACTGGCGCGGACGGTCCTGCAACAAGATCAACGCGGCGCTCAGGCGCCCCTGTTCGTGCAGCGGCACGCAGACCAGACTTTGTATGCGTCGCAGCCTCAGGCTTGCGGCCTGCGCGGCGGTGCGGGTGTCGTGCAGGACGTCATCCACCACCACCAGCTCGTCATTCTGCAGGTCATAGATGAAGTCACCGTAGTCAGCGAAGCACATATGCTCGCTATAGTCGCCCAACGCACCGTCGCTCCAGTAACGTTCGACGGTGGCGTACTGACCGCCGGGATCGACACTCAGGAAGGCGGCGCGGGTTACGTTGAGGGTCATACCCAAGGCGCGTACAGCCGCCGCGACGATAGTGGCGCTGTCTGGCTGTCCGCGTAGCAGGTCGCCCAGCTCCATCAGCACCGATTGCCGCTGCCCGGTTATCTGACGCTCCTGTATCTGTTCCTCGAGCAAGGCGTTCATGCGCAGCAGCTTCAATTCTGCGTTGCGTTCGTCGGTGATTTCCCGGGCGGTACCGAGCAGGCGAATCCTGCCGTCGGCATCGAACAGCCGCCGGCCACGGTTGGTCAGCCAGCGGAATCGATCGCTGGCCTCGTCATAGACGCGGTAGTCGAGGTTCAACTCGCCGTCCCCGACGCCTTCCAGGGCGCTGCGGAAGGCATCGAGCAGGACGCGCCGATCGTCGGCATGGACCCGTGCGAGGAACTCGTCGACAGACAGTGCCGGCTCGTTCGGGGCGATCCCGGCGAGCGCCTTGAGCTGCGCATCC
The DNA here is from genome assembly GCF_047225135.1 of Pseudomonas sp. YJ42. Taxonomy (NCBI): domain Bacteria; kingdom Pseudomonadati; phylum Pseudomonadota; class Gammaproteobacteria; order Pseudomonadales; family Pseudomonadaceae; genus Pseudomonas; species Pseudomonas sp. YJ42. The sequence continues at coordinate 3,122,869 of NZ_CP178378.1, forward strand.
CAATGCAACGTGTTGCGCTCGAAGTCGTACTCCCAGACACCGATCGAGGCGATCTCGTTGGCCAGGCTGACCCGCTGCTCGGCCTCGAGCAAGGCTTTGCGCGCCCTCGTACGATCGGCCGCCGCACGGACGCGCTCGGCCACTTCGCGCACCAGCGAAATGTCGGCCTGGCTCCAGGGTCTGGGTTGGCGACTGGCGAACAGCAGGAAGGCGCAATTGGCGGGCAATCCCAACAATGGTGCCAGCAACAGGCTGCGGTAGCCGAGATGTTCATGCAGGGCGTCGCACTTGTCGCGGCAGCCGGCTTCGTCCAGCAGGTCTTCGAACGGCACGATAAGGCCCTGCGATAATCTCAGCCGCAGAATGTTTGCGCAGTCGCCAAGCGGATACGGCTCGGCGCGATTGCCGGTGTCCGGCGGCCAGTAGTGGTCGATGACCAGGCCGCCGTGCTCGTCGAGATGACCACTGGCGATGCACTCCACCGACATCAGCGGAGCCAGTTGCTCGGCCATGATGTCGGTCAGCTCGATACGGCCATCGGTGTCCTGAAGGTGGTCGCTGAGGTCCAGCAGATAAGCCTGCTGCGCCTCGCCGCGTGCACGCTCGCTGATGTCGGTGAAGGTGCAGATGGCGCCTTGCAGGATCCCGTCGCGGTAGAGCGGTGCGACCCGGTACTCCACCGGCAGGCTGCTGCCGTCCTGTCGGAAGAACAGTTCATATTCGACATGCGCAGGCTCGCCGGTACTGGCGGTACGCTGGATGGGGCAATCTTCGACGGCGTAGGGCAAACCGTCCGGGTGGCTGTGGTGGATCACCTGATGCAGCTGCTGGCCAAGCACCTGATCCTTGCTGGCGAAGCCGAGCAACCTGACGAAGGCCTCGTTGCACAGGGTGACGAAGCCGCGGGTATCGACGGAATAGAAGCCCTCGCTGGCCGAGTCCAGCAGGCTGCGAGTAAACGCCTCGCTTTCCAGCCGCTCGGTCTCGGCGCGGCGCCGTTCGTGTATGTCTTGGGCCACCAGCACCCAATGCAACAGGCGACCGTCCTGGTCGTAGACTGGCGCGCCGGAGCCCTGGAACCAGCGCGGGCAACCGTCAGCAGCGAGCAGGGGCACTTCGAAGCTGCCCGACTTGCCGCTTTTCAACGCTGAGCTCCACTGCTGCAGCACTGCTTCCCGGTGGTCCGACGCGACGGCGTTGAGCCAGCCCCAGCCAGCCGACTCTTCGGCCGATAGCCCGGTGAAGTCGCACCAATAGCGGTTGCAGAAAATCAGCGAGCCGCTGGCATCGCACTGCCAGATCACCTGGGGACTGAGATCGACCAGTGCGCGGTAGCGTTTCTCAGCCTCGCGTACCGAGGCCGCGTAACCCGGCGAGCCCTCGTCTCGCGGGTCGTTCTCGCTTGTTGAGAGGGCATGGCGCGGCTCCAGCAGCGCCATCACCTGACGGGCCAAGGTTTGCAGGTACGCCAGTTGCCGCTCCGACAGCTGCTGCGGTTGGCTGTGCATCACGCACAGCGCGCCGAGCGACAGGCCTTGCGGGCTTTCCAGTGGCACGGCGGCGAAGAAGCCGGAGAGGCCTTCGGCGAGCGGCTCATCGGCGAGACTGGGGATCACCAATGGCTGTGAACGGCCGACTGCGCGGGCACATAGCGTCCGGCTCGGCTCGTGGGGGTTGTCCTCGTTGCTGATGAAGCTTTTCAGCCACTGACGTTCACCGTCGATGAGTACGATGGCCGCGCTGGAGCAGCCGCACAGCTCCACCGCGAGCAGCGCCAGATCGTCGAACGCTGCTTCTGACGGACTGCCGATAATACGGTAACGGCCCAGCGTGGCCAGTCGGTCGGCCCCGCTCCCCGTGTTGTCTAGGTTCTCCAGGTTCACAATTTCTGCTCGGCTATCCATGGCGTCGAGAATGACATGCTCAGCCGTACGGCCCGAGCAATTGCGTGTAGCGGTGCTGCTTGTTCATCTGTTGGTGATTGCGGCTGCGAAAGATACTCTGGGTGGAATTTGTGGCAAGTAGACCTTGGCCTGCGGACAGTCTGCCAGTGCCGCCGGTCCGGTCGCAGGCCTGCGAACGCTCGGTCAGCCATCGCGTCGCGGCTATTGTTTGCCTGCGTCGGGCTGCGGTCCCTCGAGCAACCGTAGTCGGTCGGCAGCGAGCAGTGCGGCCAGCAAGTCGGGGTCGCGGTGATAGATATCCGGCCGGTAGCTTGCTTGTCCCGCGCTGTCCGCTTCGGCTGTCCAGTAGGCCAGAAGGATCGGAGTGGGTTTGGCCAGACCGAACTCGTGCGTCTGGCCCGTCGCGAGCAGCCGAGAGAAGCGCTCGTGTTCGCCATCGGCCAGCAGTAGATCGACCAATTGCATCACCGACTCGACGCGGACGCAGCCGGAACTGAACGCGCGTTGTGAACGGGCGAACAAGCCTTGGCTCGGCGTGTCGTGCAGATAGATCGAAAAGGGATTGGCAAAGCGAATCACCAGACGTCCGAGCGGGTTGTCGGGGCCCGCCGCCTGACGCAGCAGGATCCTGCCGGGACTGTTCCAGTCAACTTGCTCCGGATCCAGCGTGTTGCCCTGATAATCGAGTACTTGCAGGCCCTGCCGGGCGAGGTAGCCCAGATCCTCGCGGATCTTGGGCAGTTTGTCTTCGCGCAAGATGGTCGGTGGCACGGTCCAGGTCGGATTCAGGGTGAGGCGGGTGACAGTCGACTTGATCGCGGGGGTCTGCCGGGTGTCGCGACCGACCTGGCTACGGGCCTCCCAGCGTGGACGCTTGTCGCGGAAATAGATGACCCGTCCGCCCGCAATGTCGACCAGCAGCGAGCGTGCTTCGATGTCGCGAGACAGCCAACGGAACCGTTCCAGGTTGATCTTCAGCTGATTCAGCCGGTCGCTCGGCGATGTGTTCAATGCGGCCAGCGTATCAGCGCCCAGCACACCGTCGTCCTGCAGTCCGTGGCGGGTTTGGAAGGCCTTGAGTGCCTGCTCGATGGGCGGGCTATAGCGTGTTTCGAGCGCTCCCGTAGCGACCACGTCGACGAGATAGCCATCGCTGGCCAAGCGCTGGCGCAGCAGCGGAACCCGAGGATCCGACATGCCGGGGCGCAAGGTCGGCCCCGGTGGGATCGGCAGCCAACGCTGCGCAGGTTCGGCGCGCAGGCGGGCATGCGCTTTGCGCAGATTGTGGTACTGCTCGAGCGCTGGGCGCGCCTTGTCGAAGGCCTGCTCGAGATGCGTCAGGCCGTCGTCGGCGATTGCCAGTAAGCGGGTGTCCGCTTCTTGTTGGGCCGCGGCGCTGGGGCTGCGCCAGACCGGCTCGAGACGATCCTGCGGCAAACGCCCTTGAGTCAGGTGCCGCAGCGCCAGCAGATAGGCGTGCGTGGCGAGAATGTCGCTGCACTCGCGATGCAACGGTTCGGTCGTGGCCGTCTGCAGGGCATGACGAATGGCTTCGGGATGGTAAGCCGCGGGGTTCAAGCCGTCATCAACCAGTTCATGGAGCTGCCCCAGCAGTTCGTCGAGTTGCGCGTAGGAGGTCCACAGCGCAGCGAACTGGTGCCGGCGATAAAGCTCGGTCAGCGGTGGCAGAGCGCTTTGGTCGATCTGGGCGAGGGGACCCTCGCAGACGCTGGGCAGCACCTGCAGGGCGTTACGGATAGGGTTGTATGGCTCGCTGGTCGGTTGCGCCGACGCCAGAAAGGGTACGAACAACAGAGCGATAACCAGACGAAATGCATGTTTTTTGTACAACGCTTCACTCCCGGTCATCCCACCGACTGCTAGACTCCGCCGCAGATCCGCTGCGGTTTTGGGAAAACCAGACCCTTTCGGGCCACTACAAAATGATCTGTCAGACGAAGTGGGAGCCTGTCCGCTCCTGTCTGACCTGTTTCGCTGTCGCCTCCCGGGCCGCAGTGTGTGAGGCGCCTGTCAAAAGGGACGTTTGGCCTTGGCGTCGGTGAGGTAGTTCAACACATGATGGTTTCGTTCCGACGCCTTTGTCTTTTGGCAGGCCTGCTCCTGTCGACGCCGCTGCTTGCGGCCAGCCCTTCCTACCAGCCGATGGTGGACAGCTTGGTCCCACTGGCGCCCTCGCTCAACCCCAAAGTGCTTACGCACGCCGTCGCGGCCATGCAGTGCGCGGTCAACAATGGCGCTAACCCCGCGCAGCGACTGGCGGTGATCGATTTCTCGCTGCCGTCGTCGGAGCGCCGACTGTGGATCTTTGACCTGCGACAGCGCCGATTGTTGCTGGAAGATTATGTCGCTCATGGGAAGAAGTCTGGCGAAAACCTCGCCACGCGCTTCTCCAATGTGCTCGGCAGCCACCAGTCGAGTATCGGTCTGTTCCGCACGGCCGAGAGCTACAGCGGCAAGCACGGCTACTCGCTGCGCATGGACGGTCTCGAGCCCGGCGTGAACGATCTGGCGCGTGAGCGGGCCATCGTGATCCACCCGGCCGACTACGTGAATCCTACCTGGATCGTTACTCAGGGCCGTATCGGCCGCAGCCAGGGCTGCCCTGCGGTGCGCCCGGAAGTGGCGCGCATGGTAGTCGATAGCCTGAAGGGCGGGCAGTTCATGTTTTCCTGGTATCCCGATCAGGACTGGCTGCAGTCCTCGGCTTATCTGAATTGCGAGCCTGCGCGCGTGGCGGGGATACTGGCGGCGCGGCAGGGCTGACTTTACGGTAAGCAGGTGGGGGCGCGGACAAAGCATCGTCTGGCGTAGGGTGGATCACGCTTTATCGATCCACCGGGCGGTGTCTGTTGGATGCAAAAAGCGACATCCACCTTACGAGCGTCCAGCCCGGCCTATTTCTGCTCGCTCTGCGGCGTCACTCGCAGCACTTCCTCCAGCGTGGTCAGTCCCGCGGCGATCTTCTGCGCGCCGGACAGGCGCAAGCTGTGCATGCCGTCCTTGAAGGCCTGGCGGCGCAAGGCGATGAGGTCGGTATCGGCGGTGATCAGTGGCTTGATGGCGTCATTGAGCAGCATGATTTCGTAGACCCCAGCGCGGCCGCGATAGCCGGTGTCGCGGCATTCGATGCAGCCCACCGCCTGTTGTGCATTGCTCGGCAGCGGCGCGTTCCAGGGTTTGGTCAGGGCCTGCCAGTCATCGGCATCCAGCTGAACCGGCGCCTTGCAGTGCGGGCAGAGCGTTCGCACCAGGCGCTGAGCCATGACCCCGAGCAACGTGGCGCGCAGCAGATAGTGCGGCACGCCAAGCTCGAGCAGACGGGTAATTGCTGACGGTGCGTCGTTGGTATGCAGCGTGGACAGCACCAGATGCCCGGTGAGCGCCGCCTGGATCGCCATTTCTGCGGTTTCCAGGTCACGGATCTCGCCGACCATGATGATGTCCGGGTCCTGACGCATCAGTGCACGCACGCCGCTGGCGAAGGTCAGGTCTATGTTGTGCTGTACCTGCATCTGGTTGAAGGCGCCCTCGATCATCTCGATCGGGTCCTCGATGGTGCAGACGTTCACCTCGGGCGTCGCCAGTTGCTTGAGCGTGGTGTAAAGCGTGGTGGTCTTGCCCGAGCCGGTGGGGCCGGTGACCAGGATGATGCCGTTGGGCTGGCCGGTCATGCTCTGCCAGCGGCGCAGGTCCTCGGCGGAAAAGCCCAGCTGATCGAACCCCTTGAGCAAGACCTCCGGGTCGAAGATCCGCATCACCATCTTTTCGCCGAAGGCGGTCGGCAGGGTCGACAGGCGCAGCTCGACCTCGCCGCCGTCCGGGGTCTTGGTCTTGACCCGGCCGTCCTGCGGTTTGCGCTTCTCGGCTACGTTCATCCGACCCAAGGTCTTCAGGCGGCTGACCACCGCCATCGCCACCTGGGGCGGGAACTGGTAGACGTTGTGCAGCACGCCGTCGATGCGAAAGCGCACCGTACCCTGTTCACGCCGTGGCTCGATGTGGATATCGCTGGCACGTTGATCGAAGGCGTACTGGAACAACCAGTCGACGATATTGATGATGTGCGAGTCGTTGGCATCCGGCTCCTGATCGCTGGCGCCGAGGTTGAGCAGCTGCTCGAAGTTGCCGGCACCGCTGACCTTCTGATCGGTCGCGGTGGCGCCGCTGACCGACTTGGCCAGGCGGTAAAACTCCACGGTGAAGCGCTGCAGGTCGACCGGATTGGCAACGACCCGCTTGATTGGGCGTTTGAGCACGTGGATGAGGTTGGCTTCCCAGCTCTTCACGAACGGCTGGCTGCTGGCGATGGTCACCGCCGAACTGTCCACCGCCACGGCAAGAATCTTGTGGCGCTGGGCAAAGGCGTAGGACATCAACGGTGTGACCGCGGCGACGTTGATCTTCAGGGGGTCGATGCGCAAATAGGGCTGTCCGGCCTGCTCGGCGAGCCAGACGGTGAGAGTCTCGAGGTCGAGTTTCTTGCCGGGCCGCGTCAGGTCGTCGAGTTGCTGGGCGCCCAGAAATTCCAGCGGATGCTGCTGAGCGTTCGCCGCGCTGCGCCGCAACGTCATGCATTGCTCGGCGGTTTCCTGTTGCAGCCGGCCCTGAGCGACGAGATCACGTAACAGGTCGTTGAGGTCGAGAAAGCGGTCCTGGGCGGGGGAATTCAACACGGACATGGGGCCCTTCGAGCAGGATGGAGACGAGGGCCAAGCTTGCCGTTAAACGCGCGTCCTGTCTGCCACGATGGTTCAACTTTGCGCAGTGTCGGCGCTTGACGAAAGATCGTTACGCAGCGTCCTATCACCCGATCGGCCCACGGTGGATCGGTAACTCGATCCACCGTGGGCTTGGCTCCGGCTTACTTCTGCAGCATCTTCCAGGCTTTTAGCGTCCAGACCGTATGCGTCTGGGCTACGCGGGCGTCGAGCAATTCATCGTCCAGCGGTTGCTGCGCCAATGCATAGAGCTTGGCCAGCTCACCGTAGAGGCGATCGACTTCCGGCAGGTCCAGGGTGGTACGGGCCAGATGCAACCAGACGAGCAGCCGCTCCATGCGTGGGCGCTGTTCGGCGAGGTCTTCGGGTTGCTGCTGATAGCGTTGCAGCTGCAGCGCTGCGGCTTCTTCGGCCAGCTGGCGTGGCAGCCAATTACCCAGCTCGGCTGCGCCCTGGCGGTTGCCACGGTTATTGCGGCCAACTGTCCAGCCCCGTTGCAGCAACCACAGCGAGGCCTTCAGCGAGAACAGGCCCCAGCGCGGCTGCGCCAGTTCGGCGGCGAAGGCCTCGGGTGCGCTTTTGCGTGCGCTTTCGTCATCCTGCCCGGCTTCGACCCTCGGGCGCCATTCCTGGATGAGCGCGTCGAGCTGCTCGCGCAGCTCACGGCTGGTGGCACGCGGTGCGGCCTGGCCGAGGCTGCCGAGCAGGGCGCGTAGCTCGACCAATTGTTGCAGCCACTCGCCGAGCAGCTTCCAGTGGCCGTTGAAGCGGTATTGCTCGGCCAGCCGCTGGCTGTTGCCCAGCAGATGCCAGGCCAGCGCGGCGAAGGCGTCATCCAGCGGCATTGTCGCCTCGAGAGGCGGCACCGGAAGGCTCAGTGAGTAGCTGTCGGTGTCGTACAAGCGGTAGCCCCGCTCGGCCTTGCTGATATCGCAGGGCATCAGCGCCAGATCGGCCGCGAGCTCGGCGGCCAACTCCAGCAAGGCTTCAGGCTCGCCTTGGCGCAGCTCGAGCTCCAGCTCGCAGATCTCTTCGCTCTGCTTGCCAACGATGACCTTGCCCAAGTCCAGCGCCGCTTCGATGACCACCTTGGTCTTGCCGCGCCCCCAGGCGATTTCGGCTTTCTCGCGCACGAAATCGGTGGTGAAGATCGGCTTCAAGGTCTTCTTGTCCAGCTCGGCGAGGCTGGTGGGCCAGCAATCGTCGGTGAGCTTTTTGGTATCCAGCTTGGCCTTGTCCAGGTACCAGTCCCACTCGTTGCGTTCGGACAGCCCGGCCACGCTCTGGCCGCGGCTTTTCAACGTCTGGATGAACTGCTCGCCGTCGCGACGCAGGCGCAGCGCGACTTTGGCCTGAGCAAGCTCGCGCGTGGGGGTGTCGAAGTATTGGTTGAACAGCTCATGCCGCTGCCAGCCGCTCTTGTTGCGCTTTTTCAGCAGCGGGTGATCGCGTAGCGCCAACAGGGTTTCGCGACTGGCGCGCAGTTTGATTTCGGTTTCTTTCTGCATGGTGCCGAGATGATGCCTATGTTTGAGTGTGACCTACGTCACTTGGTAGCGGCCCTTTGAGGTCATCCGTATACTTGCCGCCTTCTGAAGCCGGGGTGCTCCCTATGCCAATCAATCCTTTCGTCAGCCTGTTCGGACGCTCGCCCATCGGTCCGATGCAACAGCATATGGCCAAGTCCCACGAATGTGCCGCCAACTTGGTACCGCTGTTCCAGGCGATCACGGCCGAAGACTGGGAACGAGTCGAACAGATCCAGAAAGAGATGGCCCGACTGGAAAACGAGGCCGACAAGCTCAAGAAAAGCGTTCGTCAGCACCTACCCAAAAGCCTGTTTCTGCCGGTTCCGCGTTCGGATCTGCTGGAGCTGCTGAGTGTACAGGACAAAATTGCCAACCGTGCCAAGGACATCGCCGGGCTGATGCTGGGCCGTTGCATGACCATTCCGCCGGCCTTGCAGCCGGAGATGATGGCCTTCGTGCAGCGCAGCGTCGACGCCAGCTGCCAGGCACTCAAGGCACTCAAGGAGCTGGATTCGTTGCTGGAAACCGGCTTTGCCGGCCGTGAAGCCACACTAGTAGAAAAAATGGTCGAGGAGCTCGAGGAAATCGAGCGCGAAACCGACCGCATGCAGATCACGGTGCGCCGTGCCCTGTTCAAGCTGGAAAAGGAATTGCCTCCAGTCGACGTGATGTTCCTCTACAAGATCATCGAATGGATCGGTGACGTAGCTGACCGTGCCGAGCGAGTCGGCAACCGTCTGGAACAATTGCTGGCGCGCTGAGGCGCCAGCGTCTTTTCTGGTTCAACAGGTAATTCCTTATGTCCTTTATCGCGGAATACGGCTTCGTACTGCTGGTGCTCGCCTGCGCTTTCGGTTTCTTCATGGCCTGGGGCGTGGGCGCCAACGACGTGGCCAACGCCATGGGAACCTCGGTGGGTTCCAGGGCGCTGACCATCAAGCAGGCCATCATCGTCGCGATGATCTTTGAGTTCTGCGGTGCCTACCTGGCGGGCGGCGAAGTCACCGAAACCATCAAGAACGGCATCGTCGATGCGGAAGTCATTTCGCCGGATCTAATGGTGCTGGGCATGATGTCAGCGCTGTTGGCGGCCGGCACCTGGTTGATGATTGCCACCATGAAAGGTTGGCCGGTTTCCACCACGCACTCGATTATCGGTGCGGTGATCGGCTTTGCCGCGGTCGGCGTGTCCACCGATGCGGTGCACTGGGACGCCATCGGCCCCATCGTGGCGAGCTGGGTGGTGACGCCGATGCTGTCCGGCATTGTCGCTTTTGGCCTGTTCATGAGCGTACAGAAGCTGATCATCAACACCGATGATCCCTTCATCAACGCCAAGCGCTTCGTGCCGCTGTACATGTTCCTGACCGGTTTCATGGTTGCATTGATGACGGTCACCAAGGGCCTCAAGCATGTCGGCCTGACGCTGAACGGTGGTCAGGGCATCCTCTTGGCGTTCGCCATCGGCGTGCTGGTGATGCTGGTCGGGATCGCACTGCTGTCGCGCATCAAGGTCGACGTCGAGGCTGATCGCACCTTTCACTACGCCAGCGTGGAAAAGGTCTTTGCCGTTCTGATGATCTTTACCGCATGTTCCATGGCCTTCGCCCACGGCGCCAATGACGTGGCTAACGCGGTGGGTCCGCTGGCCGCCGTGGTGGGTGTTATTCAGTCGGGCGGCGCGGCGGAGATTGCCGCCAAGTCGGCGGTGCCGGGCTGGGTGCTGCTGCTGGGCGCGGTCGGTATCGTCATCGGTCTGGCTACCTACGGTTACAAGGTGATCGCCACCATCGGCAAGGAAATCACAGAGCTGACCCCTAGTCGCGGGTTCGCCGCGGAACTGGCGACCGCCACTACGGTAGTTGGTGCCTCCGCCATCGGCCTGCCGGTTTCCACCACCCATACCCTGGTCGGCGCCGTCCTCGGTATCGGCATCGCGCGTGGTATCGGCGCACTGAACCTCGGCGTGGTCGGTTCGATCTTCATGTCCTGGCTGATCACCCTGCCTGCCGGCGCGATCCTCTCGATCATCTTTTTCACCATCCTGCAGGCGATCTTCGTCTGATCCGGCCCGTCGCCGCAGTTTTTGCTTCTTAGGTAAGGCTGCGGCGGCACGTTTCATGTTTCACTGGGTGCCTTCTCAACTGTCTTTCAGGAGGTCGCCCGTGCCCATCCCCTCGCTCAAAGACCAGTTCGCCGCTCTGATTGCCGCGCCTTCGGTGAGCTGCACCCAGGCGCATTGGGACCAGACCAATCGTCCGGTCATCGACCTGCTCGCCGGTTGGCTGGGCGACCTCGGTTTCACCTGTGAAACGCAGGAAATCTCGCCCGGAAAATTCAATCTGCTCGCCAGCTACGGCACCGGGCCGGGCGGACTGGTGCTGGCCGGGCACAGCGATACCGTGCCCTTCGACGATGAACTGTGGACGACCGATCCGCTGCGGCTACGCGAAGCCGACGACCGCTGGTACGGCCTCGGCAGTTGCGACATGAAAGGTTTCTTCTCGCTGATCATCGAAGCCGTGCTGCCATTGCTCGATCAACCATTCAGGCAACCATTGCTGATCCTGGCGACCTGCGACGAGGAGAGCTCCATGGCTGGTGCCCGCGCGCTGGTAGCGGCCGGCCGGCCGCTGGGGCGGGCCGCGGTGATTGGTGAGCCGACGGGGTTGCGCCCGGTGCGCCTGCACAAGGGCATCATGATGGAGGGCATCGAGATTCACGGGCAGAGCGGGCACTCCTCCAACCCGGCCTACGGCCATAGCGCGCTGGAGGCCATGCACGACGTCATGGGCGAGCTGCTGACGCTGCGCCGCGAGTGGCAGGGGGAGTACAACAACCCGTTGTTCGACGTGCCGCAGCCGACGCTCAATCTGGGTTGCATCCACGGCGGTGACAACCCCAACCGGATCTGTGGCCAATGCTCGCTGGAATATGACCTGCGCCCGCTGCCGGGCATGCAGCCGGAGCAGCTGCGCGAGGCGATTGCGCAGCGCTTGCGCCCGGTGGCCGAACGACACCAGGTCAAGATAGACCTGATGCCGCTGTTCCCCAGTGTGCCGGCCTTCGACCAGCCCGCCGAGGGGGAGCTGGTCAGGCTGGCCGAGCGGCTGACTGGCCATGCCGCCGAGGCAGTGGCCTTCTCCACCGAAGCGCCTTATCTTCAGCAGCTTGGCTGCGAAACGCTGGTGCTCGGCCCGGGCGATATCGCCTGTGCACACCAGCCAGACGAATACCTGGATCTCGACAGAGTCGAACCCACCGTGAGGTTGTTGCGCGCAATGATCGAGCACTACTGCCTGCAACCGGCGAGCCGAGGATAGGAGCAGGTTCGGCGATCCTAGAATCGCAGCATGGATCTGCTCCCTTCTTCCCATCACTCGACCCGGCATTCCGGACTGAACAAGCGGTTACCTAAGGCTTCTGCAATGCACAATTACGTCACCTGGCTTCGCGACTCATCGCCCTATATCAACGCGCACCGCGACCGTACTTTCGTGGTCATGCTGCCGGGCGATGCCCTGGAACATCCTAATTTCGCCAACATCGTCCACGACCTGGTACTGCTGCACAGTCTCGGCGTGCGCCTGGTGCTGGTGTTCGGTTCGCGCCCTCAGATCGAGGCGCGACTGGCCGCGCGGGGCATTGAGCCGCGTTTCCACCGCGACCTGCGCATCACCGACTCGGCGACGCTGGAATGCGTGATCGACGCGGTCGGCCATATGCGCATCGCGCTGGAGGCACGGTTGTCGATGGACATGGCCTCCTCGCCAATGCAGGGTGCTCGGTTGCGCGTCGCCAGCGGCAATTTCGTCACCGCGCGCCCGATAGGCGTGCTCGACGGCGTCGATTTCCACCACACCGGCGAGGTGCGTCGGGTCGATCGCAAGGGCATCGGCCGGCTACTGGACGAACGCACCATCGTGCTGCTCTCGCCGCTGGGCTATTCGCCGACAGGGGAAATCTTCAACATCGCCTGCGAAGACATCGCGACCCGCGCGGCTATTGACCTGCAGGCCGACAAGCTGGTGCTCTACGGTGCCGAGCGCGGACTGCGCGACGAGCTGGGCAAGCTGGTGCGCGAGCTGCGCCCGCAGCAGATCCCGGCCTATGTGGAGCGGCTAGGCAGCAGCTACCAGGGCGAGCTGCTCGACGCGGCGGCGCAAGCCTGCAAGGGCGGCGTGCGGCGCAGCCATGTGATCAGCTATGCCGAGGACGGCTCGCTGCTCAACGAACTGTTCACCCGCGATGGCGGTGACGGCACGCTGGTGACGCAGGAGCAGTTCGAGCAGTTGCGTGAGGCGACCATCGAGGACGTTGGCGGGCTGATCGATCTGATCACACCGCTCGAGGAGCAGGGCATTCTGGTGCGGCGTTCACGCGAAGTACTGGAACGCGAGGTGGAGCAATTCACCATTGTCGAGCGCGATGGACTGATCATCGCCTGCGCCGCGCTGTATCCGATCGCCGACTCCGATTCCGGCGAGCTGGCCTGCCTGGCGGTGAACCCCGAGTACCGCCACGGGGGGCGCGGCGACGAGTTGCTCGAGCGCATCGAGGCGCGGGCGCGCAAGCTGGGGCTGAAGACTCTGTTCGTGCTCACCACCCGCACGGCGCATTGGTTCCGCGAACGGGGCTTCGAACCCAGCGGGGTGGAGCGATTGCCAGCGGCGCGGGCTTCGCTCTACAACTTCCAGCGCAACTCGAAAATCTTCGAAAAGACGCTGTAGACCCTTGGTGGCATCCATCACCCAGATGGGTGCCGCTCTGGCTGGCGCTGGTTCTGACCTACGGCCGCTCGCGAACGGCCGTGGGGGCTCTGCGCACTTGCGCTATGCCGGCGTCAAGCAGGTCAGGCTGCACTGGTAGTCCTCGACGAAACTGTCGAAGTCCTGGGTGTCACTGGCTTCCATCTCGGCCTGTTGAGCCAGTGAATCCTGTGCCGTTGTGTCGAACCACGTCATGTCGGCTTCGGACAAGGCGTTACTGCGGAAGTAATCGGCGTGCTGGCGCGTCTGGCGCAGGGCGAACTGGCTGAAGCTTTCTCCATTACGCTGCAGCGCTTCGAGGACTCGCGCCGAGGGCGTCAGGCTGCTGTCGACGACCTTCGCCTGTTGCTCGGCCACCGCGTGGGCATGCTCGACGCCTCCATGGCTGCGATCCAATAGCGCGGCGACTTGACCGATCTCGGCGATCAGCTCGCTGGCCCAGCTATGCAGGGTGACGTTCTCGCCGCGCCGCTGCAGTTCCAGCCCGGGCTTGCGGCCTTCCTTGACCACCTTCAGGAAATTGTCATTGCTGGCACTGCACTCGCCGTCGACCAGGCAGGGGCTCTGCTGCAATGCGCAGAACAGCAGGAAGGCATCGAGGAAGCGCGCTTCAACGACGTCGATGCCCAGCGGCAGGAAGGGGTTGATGTCCAGACAGCGCACTTCGATGTACTGAATGCCCCGTGCTCGTAACGCATGCAGCGGGCGTTCGCCGGTGGCGGTGACCCGCTTGGGGCGGATGTTGGAGTAGTACTCGTTTTCGATTTGCAGCACGTTGGTGTTGAGCTGCTGCCAGTTGCCCTGGGCGTCCTTGGTGCCCAGTGCCGCATAGGCCGGGTAGGGCGTGGAAACCGCCTTGTGCAGACTGCTGGTGTAGCTGGGCAGGTCATCGTAGCAGGGCGTCAGACCGGCCTGGGCGTTGCTCTGGTAGCCCAGGTCGCTCATGCGCAGGCTGGTTGCCCAAGGCAGGTACAGGGTGTCTTCGTCGAGCTGATCGAGCTGGTGTGACCGACCGCGCATGAAGCTCGCGTCCAGTGCCGGCGAGGCGCCGAACAGATACATCAACAGCCAGCTGTAGCGGCGGAAATTGCGGATCAGCGCGATATAGCGCCAGGATTGATAGTCCTGCTGCGGGCGGTCGTCGCCCTCGTCGGCCTGGAGTACCGACCACAACGACTCGGGCAGCGAGAAGTTGTAGTGAATGCCGGCGATGCACTGCATGGTCTTGCCATAACGCAGCGCGAGGCCTTGCCGGTAGACATACTTGAGCCGGCCGATGTTGGAGCTGCCGTATTCGGCGATGGGAATCAGCGGCTCTTCCGGCAGGCGGCCGGGCATCGACGGGCTCCAGAGAAACTCGTCATCGAGCTTGCTGTAGGTGTAGCGATGGATCGCGTCCAACTCGGCCAGTGTCCGCTCCGGATCGGTCTCGGTGGCCGTGATGAACTCCAGCAGCGCCTCGGAGTAATCGGTGGTGATCTTCGGATGCGTCAGCGCCGAGCCCAGCGCGCGGGGATGCGGCGTCATCGCCAGCTCGCCATGAGCGTCAACGCGCAGGCACTCGCGCTCGATCCCATGCAGGCATTGCGAAAGCAGCGGAAGGTTAGTGTGCTCGGCCAACAATGCCAGGCGGTGGGAGAGGAGGTCGCTCAAGTTTGGATTCCTTCACGCATCAGTCGGCACAATATGGGGCGGTGAGCGACAAGCTTCAAGCCACAAGAGAGGGCTCGGTGTGCTTACTTGGCGCTCGTAGCGTGTTGCTTGCCGCTTTTAGAGGCAGGCGAAGGTTGATTGCGCCTTGGCCACCAGCTTCTCGCCCTGATGTACTTCGGCTTCCAGCACCTGGGTGCGTCGCCCGCCATGCACCACCCAGGCGCGACAAAGCAGCTCGCCGTCCGTCACCGGGCGGATGTAGTTGACCTTGCATTCCAGGGTCACGCTGTTCGGCGAGCCATCGCCCAGGCTGTGGCTGGCCTGGCCCATAGCGGTGTCGATCAGCGAGAACAGCGCACCGCCGTGCAGCTTGCCGTGCAGGTTGCGCAGGCCGTCATGCATCTTCAGGCTGAGAAGGGCTTCGCCGCCTTCCGCCTTGAGAATCTCCAGGCCTAGCAAGCGCCCGAAGGCGCTGCTGCTGCCGATCGCCTCGGCTTTTGCGGTCATCGCTTATTTCCTAAGGTTCTTGGCGTTGGCGAACAGCGCGGCCATGGCGTTGTTGGCCGGTGCCGGCTTGGTCTCCGGCTTGCGCTCGCCACGTGCGTGGCCGCCACGGTTGTTGCCACCGCCGCGCATGCTGTTCGCTTTCTCGCCGGGCGTGTCGCTCATTCGCATGGACAGGCCGACGCGCTGGCGCGGGATGTCCACCTCCATGACCTTCACCTTGACGATGTCGCCGGCCTTGACCACTTCGTAGGGATCCTTGACGAACTTCTCCGATAGCGCGGAGATGTGCACCAATCCGTCCTGATGCACGCCGATGTCGACGAAGGCACCGAAGTTGGTCACGTTGGTCACCACGCCCTCGAGCATCATGCCCGGTTGCAGGTCGCTGAGCTTTTCCACGCCTTCCTGGAACTCAGCGGTCTTGAACTCGGGTCGCGGGTCGCGGCCGGGCTTTTCCAGCTCCTGCAGGATGTCGCTGACGGTGACCAGGCCGAAGCTTTCATCGGTGAACTGCTTGGGGTCGAGACGCTTGAGGAAGGCCGAGTCGCCGATCAGCGAGCGGATGTCGCGACCGGTGTCCTGGGCGATGCGCTTGACCAGCGGATAGGTCTCCGGGTGCACAGCCGAGGCGTCCAGCGGGTTCTCGCCGTTCATTACGCGCAGGAAGCCGGCCGCCTGCTCGAAGGTCTTGTCGCCCAGGCGCGGGACTTTCTTCAGCTCGCTGCGGGATCTGAACGCGCCATTGGCGTCGCGGTAGGCGACGATGTTCTGCGCCAGGGTGGCGTTCAGGCCGGAAATCCGCGCCAGCAGCGCCACCGAGGCGGTGTTGACGTCGACGCCGACAGCGTTCACGCAGTCCTCGACCACCGCATCCAGCGAGCGCGCCAGCTTGAGCTGGGACACGTCGTGCTGGTACTGACCGACACCGATGGCCTTGGGCTCGATCTTCACCAGCTCGGCCAGCGGGTCTTGCAGGCGGCGCGCGATGGATACGGCGCCGCGGATCGAGACGTCCAGGTCGGGGAATTCCTTGGCGGCCAGTTCCGAGGCCGAATACACCGAAGCGCCGGCTTCGGAGACCATTACCTTGGTCAGCTTGAGCCCCGGCACCTGCTTGATCAGGTCGGCGGCAAGCTTGTCGGTTTCGCGGCTGGCAGTGCCGTTGCCGATGGCGATCAGGTCGACGGCATGCTTGGCACAGAGCTTGGCCAGCACCGCCAGGGTGCCGTCCCAATCGTTGCGCGGGGCGTGCGGATAGACCGTGGCGGTGTCCAGCAGCTTGCCGGTGGCATCGACGACGGCCACCTTGCAGCCGGTACGCAGGCCCGGATCGAGGCCCAGGGTTGCGCGCGGGCCGGCCGGCGCGGCCAGCAGCAGGTCGTGCATGTTGCGCGCGAAGACACCGATGGCGTCGTCCTCGGCCTTGTCGCGCAGTTCGCCGAGCAGGTCGGTCTCCAGATGCGTATAGAGCTTGACCTTCCAGGTCCAGCGCACCACCTCGGCCAACCACTTGTCCGCCGCGCGGCCACGGTTGGCGATGCCGAAACGCTCGCCGATCATCACTTCGCCCGGGTGCATGGTGCCCGGCGCCTCGTCTCCCACTTTCAGGCTGACGCTGAGCACGCCTTCGTTGCGACCACGGAAGATCGCCAGCGCACGATGCGACGGCGCGCTCTTGAGTGGTTCGTCATGTTCGAAGTAATCGCTGAACTTAGCGCCTTCGTTCTCTTTTCCCGGCACCACGCGCGCGCTGAGCGTGGCGTTGTGGGTGAGAAAGTCACGCAGCTTGGCCAGGAGGTTGGCGTCTTCGGCGAAGCGCTCCATGAGGATGTACTTGGCGCCTTCGAGCACCGCCTTGACGTCGGCAAAGCCTTTCTCTGCGTCGACGAAACGGCCGGCCTCGCTTTCCGGGTCGAGCTCCGGATCGGCAAAGATCGCATCGGCCAGCTCGCCGAGGCCGGCTTCCAGGGCGATCTGGCCCTTGGTGCGGCGCTTCTGCTTGTAGGGCAGGTAGAGGTCTTCGAGGCGGGTCTTGGTGTCGGCGAGGTCGATCTCGCGCTTCAGTTCGGGTGTCAGCTTGCCCTGCTCTTCGATGCTGGCGAGGATCGAAGCGCGGCGGTCATCCAGCTCGCGCATGTAGCGCAGACGCTCTTCGAGCAGGCGCAGCTGGGTGTCGTCCAGGCTGCCGGTGACTTCCTTGCGGTAACGGGCGATGAAGGGCACGGTGGAACCTTCGTCGAGCAGCGCCACGGTGGCGGCAACCTGTTGCGGGCGCACGCCCAGTTCTGCGGCGAGGCGGGAATTGATGCTGTCCATTGAATGTCCTGCGGGCGGAAATGACGGCCGACCGGCCAGAAAAGCCGGCAAGTATAACTGCCGGCGCTCTGGCTGGGTCGGTTACCGCGTCGTCATCTGAAGTCAGCGTAGGGCAGCAATGGCTCGACGGGCAGGGCAAGATCGCCTCGCCATGGCGCGAAGCTGTAGCGCAGATAGAGCATGGCGCGGCTGGGTGCGTATTCGTCGCTCTGCAACAGGCTGAGCCCACCGCCCAGCACGAAATGATCGCTGAGCCGCCGTTCGAACAGCCCCTGCAGGCGATAGCTGAGTCCACGGCTGGTCGACCCTTCGCTGGTCTGGGTGGCCACCTCTGAATCGATCGCGGCCACCTTGTCCCGCAGCGCCGCCAGCGGATAGTCACGGCTGCCGCTCGATTGCGATACGGACCAACCGACGCTGCTTTCCAGCAGCACGGACCAGTCCTGGTTGCGCCAGGCGTAGCTGATCGGCACGCTGATGGAATTGTAGTTCTGCGGACTCCAGTAGCCGCCCTGGCCGAGAGTATGGCCGCTCAGGTCCTTGTCGTAGCCGAAGTGGATGAAGGTCAGGCCCGTGCGGACGCGCTCGTCGGGGCGGTCGACCAGTTTGTAGTAGTAGCCGGCCATGGCCGTGAGACGGTTGTTGCTGGCGACGTTGTCGCCGAGCAGCCAGTGGTAACCCAGCGACGACCACAGACCATGCGCGCCGCCCTCGTCCCAGCTCGTGCCCAGGCTCATGCCGTTGGCGGTGACCGAGCCCCAGCGGGTTCCGATTACCGGATCGCGAGCGCCGCCGTAGGACAGCAGCGAGTTGCTCATTGGCCGCCGTGACGCACTGAGTGACATGCCGATGGGGCCGATATCTCTTCTACCGGTTACGCCGCCGTAGAAATTGTCGATTTCGAACCCTTCGGTCAGGCCCAGATCCGCCTCCAGTCGCTCATCGCGCCAGCCCCCGGCCAGCAGCGTTGCCGTGCCGCGCTGGCTCTGGCCCGCGCAATCGTCGCGTGCCCTACAAGCGCCAAAGAAAGCATCTTCTTCCAGCTTGCCGGCATCCAGCGCCAGGCGTTCGGCGCGCAGGAAGCTGCGGCCGTTGGCTACTGGGGTTTCCAGGTGCAACAGGGTGGTGTCGGTGAGCAGCTCGGAAATGCCCGGGGTGCCATCATCGTTACGCCAGCCGTGGTCGTGCTGCAGCGTTAGGGTGGTGTCTTGCTGCTGGTGGAGGGCGGCGGTGTCACTGCGAAGGCTGCGGATCAGCCAGTCATCTGCGGCGTTCTGCCGGGTGGCCTGGGTCAGTTCGGCGGTGCTGGCGGATTCTGCCAGCAGGTCGGCATCAATCAGTGCCTGCCGGTAGTAAGCCATCGCCGCGCTCGGATCGATCCCGGCAACAAGCCGCGCGGTGTCGCGCCGGATCAGCGGATCGGGGCGCTGCAGGCCTGCCTCCAGCTGTTGAAGCATCTGCCGCGCCTTGTCCAGCTCACCGACCTCGGCCCAGCTGTTGGCCAGGCGTCGATTGGCGTTCCAGTCATTCTCGGTTAATGCGGGCGGGGTTGTTCGTAGCGCCTGTCTGGCGGCATCCGTTTGGCCCTCGGCGAGCAGAAGTTCGATGCGCATCAGGCGCGCTTCCGGGTGAGTCGGGTCGATGTGCAGTGCGCGTTCGACATAGGGAGAGGCGACCGCGGACTCGCCGCGTATCACCGCCCAATCGGCCAGCACCAACAGATCGTCCACGGAATCGCCGTGCGTGCGCAGCCGCTTCTGCATCAGCTCGACGGCCGCCGCCTCACGGCCGGTGGCGCGTAGCTTGTCGATGCGGGACATCAACTCCCGCCGCTCGAGGCGCGTCGCCAGGGCGTGCATGTCTTCGTCCCAGTCGGACTCTTTGATGCGATGCAGGCTGGCGAGCGCCTGGGCATCGCGCTGTGCACCGGACAGATAGAGCGCGTGGGCGTAGCGCGCGCTGGGATCGTCGGCCTGCCGCTTGAGCAGGTCGTCGAATACCCCATCGGCTTCGATAAAGGCTTGTTGCTGCCGTAAAGAGCTGGCTAGTCGATAGGTCAGCCAGGGGTCGGCTGGCGCCAAGCTGCGGGCCTGCTTCAGTGCAGTGATCGCCGCAGGCTGGTCGCCGCGTTCCAGCGCCTGTTCGGCGAGCAGGCGATAGCGGGCCAACAGTAAACCATTGCGCATCTCGGCGAAGGAATTTCGTTGGCTGGCTCCGAGCGTTTCGATGAACGCCAGCGCGCGTTCTGGCGATTGCGCCTGATACAGGCGAAGCAGTCCGCGGATCGCGCTGGCGTTGCCCGGCTCCCGGCTGAGCAGCTGCTGGTAGCCGGCTTCAGCGTCGGCAAGTCGATTTTGCGCTTCGGCGACTTGTGCCAGCCCGAGCTGGGCGAAGGGGTTGCTCGGTTGTTGCTTGAGGGCGCTGGCGTACAGCGACGCCGCTTCCTCAGTCCGCTTTTGCTCGAGCGCCTGGTCGGCTTTTTCGAGCGTGAGCCAGTAGCGGGTCGAGACGATCAGGTCGTTCCACTTGCTCAGATTGTCGATGTCTTCTTCGTGTTCCTTGGCGCGGCCGAAATACACCAGCGCCTCTTGGCGATGGCCCGGCCGCATCAGCGCCAGGCCGAGGCCGCCCAACAGCTCGGGGTCGTTCGGATAGCCGCGCAAGGCCTGCCTTAACTTGGCTTCGGCGGCCGCGTCCTGCGAGCGATCGAGCAGGCGCAGTCCCTCTTGCCCGGCTCGCCAGTATGGATCGGCCAGCAGCCGCTGGCTTCGTTCCAGATTCGATCGCGCATCGGTGGCAAAACGGCCGGTGGGATAACGCTGAAGGAAGCCGGTCCAGGCTTTTATGCTGGTGTCGTCGATTCGCCGGGTCGCGAGGTATTCGAACTCGCGTTGGGCTGCCGCATCGGTCGCGGCCGGGTTGCGTCCCAGCTCGGCCAACAGAGCGAGGGCCGCCGTGTCCTGTCCATCTTCGAACAGCAGGTTGGCCAATAGCTGACGAGCGGGTGGATTGCCCGGGTATTGCTCGTCAAGGCGGCGTAGCGCGTCGATCGCCAGCGAACGCTGACCCGGCTGAGCGCTGCGCACACGCCAGTACTCGACTGCTAGTTCCAGCGTCGGCGGTTTGTCACCATAGAGCGCTCTAAATCCTTGCAGTGCGTCTTCTGGCCTGCCCGCCATGGCTGCCAGCCGGGCCTGCTGCAGTTGCTGCTGCCCGGCCTCACGGCTCAATGAGTAGAGAACGCGTCCAGCTCGCTCGGCCTCGGTGCCGGCCGCCGACCGCTGCAAGCGCTGTTGCAGCGCTTCCACCTGTTGCGGGTTCCTCTGACGCAGGGCGAGTCGCATTTCGGCCAGCAGCGCACGCGCATCGCCAGGGGCAACGCGCTGTAGACGCGTCAAGGCGTCATGAACCAGTTCGTCGCGGCTCACCGCCTCGGCGGCGCGGATCTGGGCCAGCAGCCATTCGGCCTGCTCTGCCCGGTCCGCCGGTACCTGTGCGTGGCACCACACCGGGAGCAGTGCCGCGAGCAGCAACAATCGATAGCTGCGCATCGGGCTCACTCAGCGTCGGCCAGGCGCCGACGAGCAGCCCAGCTCAGTGCCCGCCAGAGCACGATAGCGAACAGCACGATGCTAGCGGCTGCCAGGAAAGCCAAAAGAACTGGATGCGAAGAAAGGTGGAACCACAGCAGCAGCCACCAAGGCAGATCGCCCACATAGTACTGGTCGCCAACGAAATGGCTGCTGACTCCGCTGTTGCGAATCAACGCGATAGCACCGGCAAAAGCCTCCTGCTTGCCGGAATCAGTCAAGGCATCGCGTAACAGCGCGTAGTCCTGCGGAGCCGAGGCGAGCAGTG
Organism: Pseudomonas sp. YJ42; assembly: GCF_047225135.1. NCBI lineage: Bacteria > Pseudomonadati > Pseudomonadota > Gammaproteobacteria > Pseudomonadales > Pseudomonadaceae > Pseudomonas > Pseudomonas sp. YJ42. The sequence goes on from NZ_CP178378.1 coordinate 3,144,144, forward strand.
CAACCAGGCTGCGTTGCGTGTGAAAAGGCGACTGCAGGCCAACCACTGCTGCCAGTGGACCGTTGGCGGTCATGCCGAGGTTGCCGTTGGCCGGCTCGATGGTCGGCCCGCCCCCGCCGTTCTGTAACCAGCTACGTGGCGATTCCAGCAAAATCGGTAATGTCGCGCCGTCTGCCAGCTGTTGCGGCAGCGGGCCGATTAACAACAGATCGGCATCGACCTGCTCGGCCATCTTCCAGTCATCCGTGATACGAACGCCATAGGCCGGATAACCGGTTTGCGAGCCAATCAGGGCAAGCGTATCCAACAGGGTTCCGACTTGCTCCTGGTTGGGCTGCGAGGGGACCAGTACCAGCGTCTCGGACAGGTCAGCCATCCGGCTGAAAGGGAAGCCGCTACGAGAGAAGGCCTTCAGGTCGGGCATGGCCATGTAGTGGTAGTAGCCCGAGAGGTCGATGGAAGACTGCTCGTCGATGGCGGCCTGGATATTGGTCGGCAGGTAGGTCTGGCAGCGGTCTCGCTGGGCATTGCCCAGCTTGCTGGCGAAATTGAACTCGAATCGCACCTTGTTGCGGATACCCATCTTGAGCGCGGGCACCAGCAACTTCTCGCTTTCGGTTGTCGAGTCGGATGAAAGGACGGACAGTCGAACGTTTTCCACACCGCTGCGGCTATCGCTGCCTTGCAAGGCGATGCTGGTGATGTACTGATCGTTGACGCTGATATTGAGGCGTGATTCGTCCGTGGTCGTTGGCGGGGTGTAGCGATAACGGGTCTGTAACGGAATGCCCTGGTTGCGCCAGACAAACAGATCCGGCGGCAGATTGACGTCCAGTGTGATCGGGTATGGTTGTAGCCCGCTTACTTGTAACTGCTGGGGATAGTCGATCAGCTCTGAAAGCTGTACTGCACGATCGGTACGTATCCAGTTGGGCGCGTCGTACGGCACGCGAGCAGGCGGCTCCATTCGCTCCATCCGGACCCGGTTGCCACGCAACTGACCGTTGTCCATTGCCAGCGCCGATGCCACTACGATGAGGTCGTTATCGTCGCGACCGAAGATGAGCAGCAACTTGCTGTAGCGATCTTCTGGATGCTCGATCAGTTCTACCGTGGGGCCGTCTACCTCGGGGTGTTCGGCGAGGAACGACGGGCGGCGGGAGTTGGTGGCGAAGACCACGGTTGGCTGCGGGCGGGCTGTTGTGGACGGCAGTGCATCGAACAGCACGGGGAAGCTGGCGCCTCGCCAGGCCGCCAAACCGCCAAAGTAGGAAGCCAGAATGCCAGCTGCACGCTGCTCGTTGGGTGTCGGGGCGCCACTGAATACGACCGGGAGGTTGAGAGGCTGACTGTCGCGTTCATCGAAGAATGGTTGCGGAAACCAAGCCAGATCGCCGGCGATGTCCAGCGCCTGCTCATGAAGACTGACCCGGCTCTGCCTGCCGAGATTGAGCCACAAGCCACTGTGCGCCGGGTCCTCGCAGATATCGCTGTAATGGCCAACGAATTCGACGCGTACCCGGTTGAAGTCTCCGAGCAGATGCGGGTCGAGCGCCAGGTCTTTGCTGACCCGCTGGCCTATTTGCTCCTTAGTGATGGGCAGCGTTCCCATCAGTTCGTCGTTCAGGTAGATCCGCAGGTGCGAGAGCACTGGAAGCAGGGCCGGTGAAGGTGTGTAGTCCAGGTGCAAAGTGGCGTCGGTGGCGATCCGGTCGTGGCGCAGGCGAAATTCGATCTGCTCGGCGTTGCGGATACCCAATAGCAACTGATCCCGAGGACGGCCCAAGTCACTGAAGCTACGACTGGAATCCCAGCTGGGTGGCGCGATATCAACGTCAACGCTCGGCTCCGTGGAAGCAACAGCAGTGAGTGCCCACAGTAAGGTGGTAAGCAGCGTCCAGGAGTGCGTTTGGGTGTTCATGGTAGATTTACCAGAGGTTTAGAGGCTGGGGTACGGGGGCAGAAGCTGAGTAGCCAGGCGGCTAGTCGAAAAATGGGGCGAAGCGGTTTGCTCAAGCCTTGCGGGAGCTGTTCGAGCAAGCGGTAATAGCCGCGACCTCCCATACGCAGAACCTCGATGAGGCTGTGTAGTGGGCGGTCCGTCTCGAAGCCATCATGGCGATCCAGCCAGACGTCGGCACGAGCGAACGTGCACTGAACCAGATCGATTTGCTGGGCCAGATCGAGGGTGTCGAGCCGGATTCCCAGACGTTCTCCAACTTGGCGAGAGGCGCGCCCGGGGAAAATGAATTCACGGTCGCCGCGCCGCAGGATCAGGGAAATCGGCTGATCCATGCCGATTTGCAGGCCAGACGGGATCTGCAGACCGGCACCGCCTTCGGCGAAGTCCAACAATGTGCAGGGGAACAGGTGTCCGTTGCTGAGCTTCAGCGATGCGGGCTGGCGAGCCATAACGCGATGCGCCCGGCGTATCTGCCTCACCTCCGACGCAACCGCCACGGCAGCGCCGATGATGAGCAGGTTGTAAATGACCCAGGCGGAGCTGACCAGGACGGTACCGATCTCGGTGACTGGGCCTGTGAACAGTCGCCAGACGGCAAATCCCAACCCCGCGACGTTGAGTATGGCCAGGACCAGGTAAGGCCGGGCGATACGCCAGTCGAACTGATCGTGATCCATCAGCCCGCCCTTTGCCGTGACGTTGAACTTTCCTTTCCCGGGATTGAACAGCGCCACCGTCGTGGGACGGGCGATGTACCAGGCCAGTACCGTCTCGTAGACCTCGCCCCAGAACGAATGCCGGTGCTCGCCCTGCATGCGTGCGTTGGTCAGGCTGGCGTGAATCATGTGCGGCAACACATACAAGACGATCATCAACGCCGGCGCATAGATGATGTACGCGTGCAGGAGCAGGAATGCGAGCGGTGCGGTCAGGTAGATCAGGCGAGGCAGGCCGGCAAGGAAATGCAGCATGGCGTTGGCGTAGCACAAGCGCTGAAAGATGCTGAGGCCGCGACCCAGAAGAGGATTGTCGGTACGGAATATCTGAGCCATGCCGCGTGCCCAGCGTATCCGCTGGCCGATATGCGCCGACAGGCTTTCTGTCGCCAAGCCGGCCGCCTGAGGCGTAGGCAGATACGCTGAATTCCAGCCCGAGCGATGCAGGCGCAGCGCGGTATGCGCGTCCTCGGTGACGGTTTCAACGGCGAAGCCGCCAATGCTCTCTACGGCTGTGCGGCGCAAAATCGCACAGGAGCCACAGAAGAATGCAGCGTTCCACATGTCGTTGCCGTTCTGGACCAAGCCGTAAAACAGCTCGCCCTCATTGGGCTTGCGACGGAACGAGCCGAGGTTGCGCTCGAAGGGATCTGGCGAGAAAAAGTGATGTGGGGTTTGCACCAGCGCCAACTTCCAATCGCGAAGAAACCAGCCCGTGGTGACCTGAAGAAAGGAGCGCACCGGGATGTGGTCGCAGTCGAAAATGGCGATCAGCTCGCTGTGGGTCACGGTCATGGCGTGGTTGAGGTTGCCGGCTTTTGCGTGGTTGTTGTCCGGGCGAGTGATGTAGCCCACCCCAACCTCTTCGGCAAAGCGTCGGAAACTGTCCCGCCGTCCATCATCGCAGATGTATATGTTCAGCTTTTCATGCGGCCAGTCCAGCCCCAACGCGGCTAGCACAGTGGTGCGCACTACCGAGAGGTCTTCGTTGTAGGTCGGTATGAAAAGATCGACCGACGGCCACTCAGCAGTGTTTTTCGGTAAGGGTGCAGGCTGACGATCGAGCGGCCAGCAGGTTTGGACGTAGCCGAGGATCAGCACGATCCATGAGTAGGTCTCGGCGGCAAGCAGGACAATGCCGCAGGCCAGATCGAAGTGCGAATCCCACCGGAGCGTCGCCGTGTAACGCCACCACAAGTAGCGGCAGGAAATGATCGCAGAGAGAACGATGAGCATCAGTACCGCGAAGCGGCCCGGCACCCGCCTGACCAGCAGGGCGACCCCCCAGAGCAGCAGAACGAAGGTGATCTGTGCGGCATAGCCGAAGGGCTCGGTGATGCAAAGAATGCTGAGCAGCGTGGCGAGCACCGCGATGGCCGCGTTAAATGCGTATCTGGCTGGTTTCGATAGTTTGGAGTGCCAGCGTTCGGCACGGTTGGCGCGCGCCTCGACGTTGCGCAGACCCTTCAGCCCCGGCAGAAGGTCGCTGCTCGCGCGCATCGGCACGGCCAGCTTGGCCGCGACGCTACGCAGCCGGTGGCCTGCTGATCGGGCTGGATTCCATAGGCGACGCGTGCCTGGTTCCTGCAAGGGGCGCGCGAGGATCAACCAGACGCTCTGAATCAGAACCCGTAATGGGTCGCCCGCGCTAGGGCGTTTGTCGGCCACGTGCGGATAGAGTCTGCGACGCTCAGCCAATACCCACTGCCAGCCGGGGGCTTCGAGGCGCAATAGCAGCCAGGCCAGTGTATAGGCGACCAACCAGCTGAGCGCGCCGTACAGACTCGCGCCACGCCGGTATCGGATGGCTTGGTAGTAACGCAGTGGGCTGAGCATGTTCAGCACTCTGCGCGCTGAGCAAGGCACCAGATCGCCAGGCTTCGCAGGTCGCTGGCCGCCTGGCTTTGAGGTGCGTAGTGGCCAATTGTCATCTTGTGTGCGAGAGCCTCTGGTGCTGCCTCGTCTTCATGCACCAGCTGCGGCGGTCGTGACATTCCAGGACGCCTGCGCCAGATCATTAACAGATCCCGCTGTAGCTGGCTCGCCGGATTGACGCGGTTGACCAGCAGCAGATCGGCGATCGGCTGCGTTCTTTGCTGAAGCAGCACATGGCAAGCCGGATCCGTTGTCGCGAGATCGATCAGCAGGTCGGCCCGGTCATCTTCGGATACACCCACCCGGTGGCCGGGCAACCTCTGCGGCAGGTCGAACAGAATCCAGTCGTAGTCGCGCGAAACCAGGCCGCAGCGTTGTGACCAGCAACTCGAGTCGGCGCAGAGCTGCAACTCAATCTGTGCGACCTCCGAATCGTTCAGGCGCCCGTATGGCAGCAGATGCAACCCTGGCAGCATCTCCAGGGCAGCATCGTTCCACTCGCTGCCGTCCAGCTGCGCACGCGCCCAGCCAGCTTCATACGTGGTGTCGACATTGAAATGCAGGCGCAGCATGTTGTCCGGACTGAGATCGACCAACAGCACGCGCTCGCCCTGTTCATGGAGGGCCAGAGCCAGATCGGCCAGCAATGTCGTGGCGCCGAGGCCTCCACGGATTGCCCGCATCACGAGACGCTTCATACGGGCTGTCTACCGACGGTTGGCGCCGTTACCGGCTCGAGTGACACGCTGTCGAAGGCGGTTTCCAGATCGGCAATGATCGAAAGTTCCGTGAGCAGTGGCCATCGCTGAATGGCCCTATCCAATTCCAACGATGCGGAAATGTCCTGGTAGCCGAGATCTGGCAGTCCCAGATGACGCTCTAGGCGGGCAATGTCGTCGTGTTGAACACGCTGAGCCAGGCTGACCATATGCTTGCTACTCGAACCGATTTGGGTAAGGGAGCCAGACGGTCTGGCCGCCCAGTCGTACGTAAGGTTGTCCAGCCTGTTCGATAACTTGGGCACCGGCGGTTTCGGAGACCGGCTCGGTCTGCGGCAGGTTGGCGATCAGCGTGTTGACGTCCACCGCGCTGCTGCTTCCCTGCGCGGCGTAGAGCCTGGAAATCAGCTCGGAAAGCGCTAGGAAGCTCGAGGGTTGCTGGACGTGGAGCGGTAGGCCTGAGGTGGGCGGCGTCATCCCGATCAGTTTCAACCCGACGGGGACCTGAGTAATCGAGGGTCGTGGTATCTCGCGCATGCCAGCAATTTGCATGCGGTCGCCATGCAGCGCAGCGCCGTGTTCCGGCACCAGCAATAAGGCTACAGGTCGGCCGCTACGCTCCAGCTCATCGATGAAGCGACTAAGGTCGTCCAGAAGTCGCTGCGCTCTGGGGCGATATTCTGCTGACTGGGCATTTCCGTCTGATCCGACGATGCGGTTTCCATCGTGCAGGCTGATGCTGTTGTAGAAGAGGCTGACGTGGGCGTCCGGCAGCTCCTGCCGACGCTTCCACCAGCCGCTGAGTACGTCCAGATCCCCTGCGATCGGGGAGCCGTCGAAGCCTGCAAGGGCGCGAGCGAACTTCTGGCTGGGCAGAACCGGTTGTGGCATACCCTGGGCCTGGATCTCCTCGGCAAATCCATCGAAGCGGCCGTTGTGGTTCATCAGAGTTTCGGAGCGAAATCCCAGATTGGCCAGGTTTTGAAACAGCAGACATTGCTCCGGCGCAGGTTCGTACAGCGCTTGATGACGAGGTTGACCGCAGCTGGCACGCAACAGCCGGATTGCCGCGGGCCCGCTATAAGACGTCGCGGAATTGAATCGATCGAAAATTACATCCATGCGTTGAAGCAATGCGTTCTCGCGCAGGCCGACCGCATCGAGATCGTCCCATGCCAATGAGCAGACGTTAATGATCAGTACGTCGAACGCCGCCGTTTGCTCGCTGGGTTGGGGGAACTGCGTCTGGCGGGTCGCTTCGGTCTTGAAAAAGGTTTCAAGCCAATTGTCCAGTGCAACGTTGTCGTTGCTTGCCGCTGCCGTCGACGCTGCCGGCTGTCCCTGGGCGGGCGTCGTGGCTGGCGAGGCAGCCATGCTTGTCGCGGGAGCCAGAAAGGGAATGCTGCCCAGATTCAGCCAGAGGAGTCCGCCCAGGCAGAACGTCGACAGGCGAATCCAGTTGGAAAGGTAGCTATAGCCGATGACCAACAACGCGCAGAGACCCACGAGTGTCCAGTCAATGAAGCGCCCGACGAGTTCGAGCAGGTATGCCGGCGTGAAGTCCAGTACGCCAGGTTGCGCCAGCAACCGCTCGAACGGAGGGAGCCAAGTGTCATGGTAGAGCAGCGCTACACCGATCGGGATCGCGATGAGCTGGCGTGCGATGCGCCAAGCGCGGCCAGGGAGCGGCACGACAAGGAATGCAGCGAATATCAGATTCGGCAACGGCTGGAAATTCAGCATGCCAAGACCCAGCAACAGAAACTTGAGCAGGAAATAAAGGTTCCAGGTGCCCAGGCCAGGCCAGGTCACAGCGGCTGGCACGGGTACGCTCAAGCGCTCGTGTGCGGTCATTGTTTTTCTTCCTCGCCGATCGATCCGGCAGGGCGGCGTCGCAGTGCAGCCGTCTTCAAATAGCGAGGCGGAAGCAGCCGATCGAATGAGCGAACGATTTTGTAGTGGCTTGTTGCTATCAGCCAGCCGATGCAGGCGCCAATTACGGTGAACAGGCCTGCCACCTCAAGGAGTTGTTCGAGGGTCATGGCCGTGCTTCCAGAGAAAGACGCATAGGGCGTGGATGAAAAGGCTGTTTCGGTTCACCCGCGCTGGCAGCGACTGGCGTACTGCTGGGCATCGGCGAGGCGTCACTCTGGAAACTGGGTCTTGATAGGGGGTCGAGATCGGTCAGCTGCTCCAGTCCCACGAAAAGCTCCTGCCATCTGACCCCGAAAATATTACTCAGGGCGGCTTCGAGCGATTCCGGACGGCAAGCGAAAAGAAACAAATGGAGGGCTTTGTCGGCAATACAGGCGATATCGCCGCTGCGCCGCAGACGCGTCTGGCTCAGGACCTGCTGCAGGCTTAAACCCGACACGGGCTGCAGGCGAATCAGCTGATGGATGATCTCGCCCGTTGCGCTGCTCGGCCACATTTCCCGAACGGCTTCGGCGAATCCCAGCGGACTTTGCTGGCCACATAGGGGAAGTGGTTTCAATTCGTCAAGGTTGACGCCTATGTCTTTCAGCTGCCTTTGCCAGAGATGACCCTGGACACTTTCGACCAATGTCAGAAAACGGGGAAGGGAAGTACCAAAAGGCACGACCAGCGAGGCACCGCTGGTCAGTAGCAACTGTTCGTCGCGGTAGCGAAGACAGGGCGCTATTTCCCGAACGATCAGCTTGAGCTGGTTGCCACACGAGCGGCGCAGCTGATTAAGCTGATGCGCCAGATCTTCGACTTGCTCGTTTTTCGTAATGGCGAACAAGACACTGGCCGCTCTGGCTGCAAGCGCATGCTGAAACAGCTCGTTTCTGTTTTCGAACAAGCGCCATTGCACTGAGAGATTTTGCGCGCCGTCCAGCACACTGCGCTCGGCGTGAATCCGCCCTTGGTCCGGGTACTCGATGGTGGGCTCGATATCGCTTGAAGCCGCCACTCGGAAGCCGTCGGGTCGGTACTGAAGATGAAGTTCGCGAGCGCTCGTAATGCCCTGACCGCCGTTCCAGAAGTGCAGAAACAGGCGAGGGCCAAGGGGCGTGCGATTCAGCGATGCAAAGCCGGCAAGCGAATAGGTGAGCTGACTAAGGCGCTCGCTCAAGCCATCGCACACACCGTCGCTGATGACGAGCAACGTCGCCTGGCGTTCGATAAGCCAGCGACTCACTTTTTCGAGCCAGGTGGCAATTGTTCGCTCGCCGAACCGGTCCCACACGGTGGTTGGAGGCGTCAACAATATGCAGCGACCCCGCATGTCGCCCGCGCGGTCCAGTTCCGAGCCTAGACGCTTGAGAAAGGCGGTGAAATGGCTTGATGCCAGTGTCAGACACAATAACTCGCTCGGCCCTGAATCTGCGGGTAGTTTGGCGAGAAGGCTCTTCTGTCTGGCGTCGTCCGACACTAGGACAGCCTGGTGGTGTGGACCGAACGCCTCGATGACTTGCTGTGACAAGAGCGCTGCATCGCTTGCTTGCTCTACGATGACCCACTGCACACGGCCAACGCTTAGCGTCAGGGCTCCGCGGTCGATATCCAGCCCCAGCGAGGCTGGGCCGTGTTCGGGATAGCTAGCAGTAGTGGACAAGGTGTCACCTGTGGTGAGTGCTTTCGACGATCTGAAGTCGCCGTAGCCAGATTTCGGCTGAGTTGAGATGGGCTTTAATCCGCTAACTGCAGCTCGTCGGAATCTGGCGTGATAGCTATTGCGATATCATTATGATATCAGCAGGCAGGGCGCCCAGATACCCGCTCTGATAAGTGGTAACCACGCTCAGCGAACCGGCAGGTTGCCCGTCCGGATGACTCAGAAGAGAACATGATGAAAACCGAAACAGCCAGCGATGCTTCTGCGCTGAAAACCAAGCCCGGCCTGGGTCGCTTGGCCAAGGCCGCTAGCTACTCTCTCGCCGGTCTCAACGCCGCTTGGCAGCATGAGGCCGCTTTTCGCCAACTGACGTGCATGGCCTTTTTGCTGATTCCCCTTGCTTTTTTACTGACAGGTTCGCCCGTTGAACGGGCGCTCCTGATTCTCCCCATCCTTATGTCGCTTGCGCTCGAATTGGTGAACTCCGCCATTGAGGCGGTGGTGGATCGCGTATCGCTGGAGATTCACCCGTTATCCAAGCGAGCAAAGGATCTGGGCAGTGCTGCCCAGCTTGTCGGGCTTTGCTCCATCGTCATCATCTGGCTCGCCATCCTCCTCTGAGAGGTGCAAGCCGCATGGCTAACGCATATCTGCTCGGCCACGAAAAATCTGCTAACAATGGCTTCCGCTGCGCCTTCATCACTGTGCGCATAATGCGTTGACGATTTTTCCGGGAGCTCCCATGAGTAGCACTGCATCCGCCAGCGAAGGCGAAAAGATCCTCATAGTCGATGACGACGCGCGCTTGCGGCGCTTGCTCGAGCGCTTTCTCGATGAGCAGGGCTATCGCGTGCGTACTGTGGAAAGCGCCGAGCAGATGGACCGCGTACTCAGCCGCGAGTTGTTCCATCTGGTCGTGCTGGATTTGATGATGCCTGGCGAGGATGGCTTGTCCGCCTGCGCGCGTCTGCGCGGCGGCGGCAATCAGATTCCGATCATCATGCTCACCGCCAAGGGCGACGAGACCAGCCGGATCCAGGGACTGGAGCAGGGCGCCGATGACTACCTGGCCAAGCCCTTCAACCCTCGCGAGCTGCTGGCGCGGATCCGCGCGGTGCTGCGCCGGCAGGCGCCGCAGGTGCCAGGTGCCCCGGGCAGCGAAGACGAGACGGTGACCTTTGGTGATTACGAGCTGTTCCTCGGTACTCGCGAGTTGAAGAAAGGCGATCAGATACACATGCTCACCACGGGTGAGTTCGCTGTGCTCAAGGCCCTGGTTCAACACGCCCGCGAGCCGCTGACTCGCGACAAGTTGATGAATCTGGCCCGCGGTCGCGAGTGGGACGCACTGGAACGCTCCATCGACGTGCAGATTTCCCGCCTGCGCCGGCTGATCGAGCCGGATCCGTCCAAGCCGCGTTATATCCAGACGGTCTGGGGTGTGGGTTATGTGTTCGTGCCCGATGGCAATAAATGAGCACAAGCTGCACGGCTCGAGCTGCAATTACAGAGCGCTACGGTACGGCACTATCCCTTCTTTTCTTGCCGTCTGTAGCTTGAGACGTTCAGCTCAATGAAGACCCCACTCTGGTTTCCGCAAAGCTTCTTCGCCCGCACCCTGTGGATGGTGCTGATCGTCGTGCTGTTCTCCAAGGTACTGATGCTGGTGTACCTGATGATGAACGAGGACGTTATGGTCGATCGGCAGTACAGCCACGGCGCGGCGCTGACCCTGCGCGCGTACTGGGCTGCCGACGACGAGAACCGTGAGCGTATCGCCGAGGCCGCTGGCTTGCACCGGGTCAGCGACGACGAGGTGCCACCCAGCGAATATCACTGGCCCTACACGGAAATCTTTCAGCGACAAATGCAGACCGAACTCGGTGAGGAAACCGAGGTTCGGGTGCGTATTCAGCCGCAGACGGCCATCTGGGTGCGTGCGCCCAGTCTGGGGCCGGACTGGCTACAAGTGCCGCTCTATGCATACCCGTTGCGCGGTCAGCGGATCTGGAGCGTGCTTGGCTGGTTCCTCGGGATCGGGCTGTTGTCCACCGCAGCCGCGTGGATCTTCGTCAGCCAGCTCAACCTACCGCTCAAGCGGTTGGTCTACGCGGCTCGGCAGATCGGCAAGGGTCGCAGCGTACGGCTACCCATCGGCGACACGCCGAGCGAGATGACCGAGGTGTATCGCGCATTCAACCAGATGGCCGAAGATGTCGAGCAAGCGGGCCGCGAGCGCGAGCTGATGCTCGCCGGCGTCTCCCATGATCTGCGTACGCCGCTGACCCGTCTGCGCTTGTCGCTGGAGCTGATGACCAGCGATTCCGAGCTCACCGAAGACATGGTGCGTGACATCGAAGACATGAATGCGATCCTCGATCAGTTTCTCGCCTTCGTCCGTGACGGCAGCGACGAGTCGGTGGAAAGCGTCGACCTGGGCGAGTTGGTCCGCGAAGTCGTGGCGCCCTATAACCAGTATGGCGAAAGCGTGCGTTTGTGCGTCGAGCCGATGCCACCGCTGGCGCTGCGCCGGGTATCGATCAAACGCCTACTGGTCAACCTCATCGAGAACGCCTTGCGCTACGGTGGGCATGGCGTCGAAGTCGCCGCCCACGTCTCCGGTGACAGCAGCGCCCCCTATGTGGTGCTCAGTGTGCTCGACCGGGGAGCTGGTATCGATCAGGACGAGCTGGGGGAAATCTTCAACCCGTTCATCCGTGGTGATCGCGCGCGCGGTGGACAGGGTGCCGGACTGGGATTGGCCATCGTCAAACGCATCGCCTCGCAGCACGGCGGTGTGATCGAGCTGCGCAATCGTGAAGGTGGCGGGCTTGAGGCCCGGGTTAGCTTGCCGCTGGGCCTGCTGCTGCCTCGCGATGCGATAAAGGCTTGAAAATCGCTGGGAGATTGACGCTGACTAGCCCTTACCTTTGGTTCGGGTCAGGTGCGGGCCGGCGTTTTTCTCCAGGTACTGGATGATCAGACCGGCCACGTCCTTGCCGGTGGTCTCCTCGATGCCGGCAAGGCCGGGTGATGAGTTGACCTCCATCACCAGCGGGCCGTGATTGGAGCGCAGGATATCGACGCCGGCCACGCTCAGACCCATGACTTTGGCAGCGCGGATGGCAGTCATGCGTTCTTCCGGGGTGATCTTGATCAGGCTAGCGGTGCCGCCGCGATGCAGGTTGGAGCGAAACTCGCCGGGCTTGGCCTGACGCTTCATCGCCGCAATCACCTTGTCGCCGACGACGAAACAGCGGATATCCGCGCCGCCGGCTTCCTTGATGTACTCCTGGACCATGATGTCCTGCTTCAGACCCATGAAGGCCTCGATTACCGATTCGGCGGCCGTGGCGGTTTCGCACATCACCACGCCGATGCCCTGGGTACCTTCGAGCACCTTGATGACCAAGGGCGCGCCGTTGACCATCCGGATCAGGTCGGCGATGTCGTCGGGCGAGTGCGCGAAGCCGGTCACCGGCAGGCCGATGCCCCGGCGCGCCAGCAATTGCAGCGAGCGCAGCTTGTCACGCGAGCGAGCGATGGCCACCGATTCGTTGAGCGGGAATACGCCCTGCATCTCGAACTGGCGTAGCACGGCGCAGCCATAGAAGGTGACCGAGGCACCGATCCGTGGGATCACTGCGTCGAAGCCTTCCAGCGGACGGCCGCGGTAGTGGATCTGTGGCTTGTGGCTGGCGATATTCATGTAGGCGCGCAGGGTGTCGATCACGACGACCTCGTGGCCACGTTGCTGGCCGGCCTCTACCAGGCGGCGGGTCGAATACAAACGTGGATTGCGCGACAGCACGGCGATTTTCATTGGGCACCGGGAGAGGTAAGGGTCTGGGGTTTTTCCTGCACGTAGGTGCGCGCAGGGTCGACCAGCCATTTGCCGTCCATCAGGGCTTTTGATCCCAGCAGCAGGCGATAGCGCATGGTCTTGCGACAGGTAAGGGTGAATTCCACGGGCCACAGATGAGAGCCCAGCGCCAATAGCGTGCGCACCACATAGCGGGTCTGCGCATGGCCATTGGAGCTCTTGATCGTCTTGCGCGCGACGACAGGGGCTTCACAGCGATGGCGTCGCTGCACCAGCGTGCCCAGATGCGCGGTAAAGCGAACCCAGCGCTTGCCGCCGCGTTCGAATTCGGTGATATCGGTTGCATGCAGCGCGGAGGTGCTGGCACCTGTATCGATTTTTGCGCGCAACCCGACCACGCCAAGCTCGGGCAGGGCGATCCATTCGCGCAAACCGATGATTGTCTGGGGGTCGGGATTGTTCAAAAGGCGTATCCAGTAGATTTCCGCGCATTCTAGACGGGGTGCATGACAACCGCATCTACCTGTACGACTCTATGACAACACGACGGCTGACTGAGTTGAGCAATGAGCGAAAAAGACGACGGCAAGGTCCGGTTGGACAAGTGGCTATGGGCCGCGCGCTTCTTCAAGACACGCGCACTGGCCAAGGCTGCCATCGAGGGCGGCAAAGTCCATTGCCGCGGCGAGCGCTGCAAACCGAGCAAAGAACCCAAGGTCGGTGAGGAGCTGATGATTCGCGCTGGTTTCGATGAACGTACCGTGGTTGTACGGGCCCTGTCAGCGGTGCGCCGAGGCGCGCCGGAAGCGCAGTTGCTTTATGAAGAAACCGCCGAAAGCCAAGCGCGTCGCGAAAACGCTGCGGCGATGCGCAAGGCCGGCAGCCTGGGCGTAGAAACCGATGGCAAACCGAGCAAGAAACAACGACGCGCCTTGCAGCGCTTTCGCTCTGATGCGGGATGAACGCTGACGGTTGGACCGTTGCCACTTTCCCCCTAGAATGCGGTCCCTTTTTCAGGTGCCGTGCACGCGCGCCCGGGTCGATGCGACCCGGCCCTCCAATGGCTCCGGCCTTCAACCTGCCCTGGTCTGCCCAATGCTTGATTTCGACTTCACTCAGCGTTTCCTCTTCGATGACACCGACGTCCGTGGCGAGTGGGTCGGGCTCGAGCGCAGCTATGCCGAGGTGCTGGCCAAGCACGCCTATCCGGAGCCTGTGGCGCAGCTGCTCGGTGAGCTGCTCGCCGCCGCGGCGTTGCTGGTGGGTACGCTGAAATTCGACGGGTTGATGGTGCTGCAGGCGCGTTCGGCCGGTGCGGTGCCGCTGTTGATGGTCGAGTGCTCGAGCGATCGCGAAGTGCGTGGCATTGCGCGGTACCACGAAGAGCAACTGACACCTGGCGCCACGCTATCCGAGCTGATGCCGGAAGGCGTGCTGGCGATGACCATCGACCCGGCCAATGGGCAGCGTTATCAGGGCATCGTCGCGTTGGACGGGGTCGATCTGGCGGACAGCCTGTCGAACTATTTCGCCTCGTCCGAGCAGTTGCCGACGCGCTTCTGGCTGGCCGCCGACGGCCGTCGCGCCTGTGGCATGTTGCTGCAGCAGCTACCGGCCGATCGCATCCGTGACGGCGAAGCGCGTGAAGCCAGTTGGCAGCATTTGCGCACGCTGGCCGACACCCTGTCGGCCGAGGAACTGCTCGGCCTGGACACCCAGACCGTGCTGCATCGTCTTTATCATGAGGAGCAGGTGCGGCTGTTCGAACCGCGTTCGATCGTCTTCCGCTGCAGCTGCTCGCGCGAGCGTTCGGCCAACGCGGTGGTGAGCCTCGGCCAGCACGACGCCGAGCAGTTACTCAACGAGCAGGGTGGCGCGATTACCATCGACTGTCAGTTCTGCAATCACAGCTATCGCTTCGATGCAGCCGATGTCGCTCAGCTGTTTGCCGGTGCCGGCATCGAGGGGCCTTCCGGCACTCGGCATTAAAAATGGCGGGGGGCGTAGAACCTTTTCGCCATTACGCCCTCATACCCAGCGCCGCGCCTTTTCTGTCATAATCGCGCGCACTTTTTTCGATGTAGTCCATCGTCAGTTGGGCTACAACAGCATGGAGGAATCGGCCCAGGGCCGACGGGGAACTCATGACGCAAGCCAATAACGCCGTGTACATCGATATCAGCATCGCTCAACTGGTCGAAGAGGCCATCAAACGCGGTGAAGGTGAATTGGCCGCCAACGGCGCGCTCGTCGTGAGAACCGGCCATCGGACCGGTCGTTCGCCAGCTGATCGCTATATCGTCGAGGAGCCCAGCACGCAGGCTTCGATCGCCTGGGGGCCGATCAACCGTCCGTTCCCGGCCGACAAGTTCGATGCCCTGTGGGATCGCGTCGAGACCTTCAACAAGGCCCAGGACCATTTTGTATCTCACGTTCATGTAGGCTCTTCCGAGGGGCACTACCTGCCGGTCAAGATGTCCACGGCGACGGCCTGGCAGAACCTCTTCGGTCGCCAGCTGTTCATCAATCCCACGCAGTACAACCCGGCCGGCAAGGACGAGTGGCAAGTGCTCAACGTCGCCAACTTCGAGTGCGTGCCCGAACGCGACGGCACCAACTCCGACGGTTGCGTGATCATCAACTTTGCCGCCAAGAAGGTCCTCATCGCCGGTATGCGTTACGCCGGTGAAATGAAGAAAGCGATGTTCTCGGTGCAGAACTACCTGCTACCGGAGGCCGACGTGCTGCCGATGCACTGCGCCGCCAACATCGGCGACGACGGCGACGTCACCCTGTTCTTCGGCCTGTCCGGTACCGGCAAGACCACCCTGTCGGCCGACGAGTCGCGTTACCTGATCGGCGACGATGAGCACGGCTGGGGTACGGGCGTCGTGTTCAACATCGAAGGCGGCTGCTACGCCAAATGCATCGATCTGTCCGAGAAGAACGAGCCGGTGATCTGGAAAGCCATCCAGTTCGGCGCGGTTCTCGAGAACGTTGTATTGAACGACGAACGCATCGCCGACTATGGCGATGACAGCCTGACGCAGAACAGCCGTGCCGCCTATCCGCTGGAGCACGTCGAGAAGCGCTCCGAGAAGAACCTGGGCGGTGAGCCGAACGCGGTGATCTTCCTGACTTGCGACCTGACCGGTGTGCTGCCTCCGGTGTCCGTACTCAATGAAGAGCAGGCGGCTTACCACTTCCTCTCCGGCTACACCGCGCTGGTCGGTTCCACCGAGATGGGTTCGGGCAGCGGCATCAAGTCGACCTTTTCCACCTGCTTCGGCGCGCCGTTCTTCCCGCGCCCAGCCGGTGTCTACGCCGAGCTGCTGATCAAACGCATTCAGGCGTTCGGCTCCAAGGTCTATCTGGTCAATACCGGCTGGACCGGCGGCGGCTATGGCGTCGGCAAGCGCTTCAACATCCCGACGACCCGTGCGGTAATCGCGGCGATTCAGAGCGGCGCGCTGGTGGGTGCAGAGACCGAGCATCTGCCGATCATCAACCTGGACGTACCGAAGGCCGTCGAGGGCGTGGATACCCAGCTGCTCAACCCACGCAATACCTGGGCAGACCAGAACGCGTACGACGAAGCGGCGAAGGAACTGGCGAACAAATTCATCGAGAATTTCAAGAAGTTCGATGTGTCCGAGGTCATCAAGGCTGCCGGCCCACAGCTTTAAGCCAGTACTGCATCAGACAAGCCGCCTTCGGGCGGCTTTTTCTTGCCTCAACGGCACCTGCGCAACGGATCGAAGCAGGTGATGAGTACCATCAGTAAAGACGCATGGATTCGATCAATCCGTTGGGCATAGCATGGCGGCCACATTTCTCAGCCAGTGGAGCCGTTCATGCACATCGAAGAAGCCATCCGCACCCGTCGCGCCGTCAAAGCCTACGACACCAACTTTCAGCTCAGCCGCGAAGAAAAGGACGAGCTGCTGCAACTGGCGCTGCTGGCGCCGTCGGCGTTCAATCTGCAGCACGTACGCTTCGTCGAGGTCAGTGATCCGGCGTTGCGTGCGCAGATCCGCGAGGTGGGCTGGAATCAGGCGCAGATGACCGATGCGTCGATGCTGGTGGTGGTCTGCGCGCAGCTCGACAGCTGGGAAAAGAATGTCCGCCGCGTCTGGGAGGGTGCGCCGCCCGAGGTGCAGGACTACATGGCCGGCGCCATCGACAATTACTACCGTGGCCAGCCGCAGGTGCAGCGTGACGAAGCCATGCGCAGCTGTGGCCTGATGGCGCAGACGCTGATGCTCGCCGCGCGTGGCAAGGGTCTGGACTCCTGCCCGATGGATGGCTTCGATTTCGATGCCGTGGCCAAGCTGATCAACCTGCCGGACAACCATGCCATTGCCATGATGGTCGCGGTCGGCAAGCGCACGGTCGACCCCAAGCCGCGAGTCGGTAAGCTGCCGTTCGATGAGGTGATCATCCGCGATCGCTTCTGATCGCTCGGCAAGGTAGGTGTCTGCCTGGTGGATCGATGAAGCGTGATCCACCCTACGCCCCCCGCGCCTTGCTACCCTCCGCCCTCAATTAAGGGCGTGACTCACTGTGTAGGGTGGATGTCGCCTCTTACATCCACCGCAATGCCACTGTGATTTGTCTGGTGGAACGGTGAAGCGTGATCCACCCTACGCATCCCGACCCTTGCTACCCTCCGTCCTCCAGTCAAGGGAGTGACCCAGCATGATCGAGCAGACGCTCAAACAGACATTCGGCTACGACGGCTTTCGTCCTGGCCAGGAACAGGCCATTCGTGCCGTGGTGGCGGGCCGCTCGGCGGCAGCCATCTTTCCGACCGGCTCAGGCAAGTCGCTGTGCTATCAACTGCCGGCACTGCTGTTGCCGCATCTCACCCTGGTGGTCTCGCCGTTGCTGGCGCTGATGCAGGACCAACTCGCCTTTCTGCACCGCCACGGCATTGCCGCCGGCAGCATCGATTCGGCCCAAAGCCGTGAGCAGACCAGTGCGACCATGGCACGGGCCAAATCGGGCGAACTGAAGATCCTGATGATTTCGGTGGAGCGGTTGAAGAACGAGCGCTTCCGCAACTTCATCAGCCAGGTGCCGATCTCGCTGCTGGTGGTGGACGAGGCGCACTGCATCTCCGAATGGGGTCATAACTTTCGCCCTGACTACCTCAAGCTTCCCGAGTATCAGCGCCAGTTCAACATTCCACAGACGCTGCTGCTGACTGCCACGGCGACGCCGCCGGTCATCGCCGACATGCAGGCCAAGTTCTCGATTGGCGCGGATGACGTGGTGACCACCGGCTTCTATCGACCCAACCTCAATCTGCTGGTGGAGCCGGTCAGCGGCTTCAACAAGCAACGTCGGCTGGTGGAATGGCTGGCAGACAAGGGCGGCCAACCGACCATCGTCTACGTCACTCAGCAGAAGACCGCCGAGCAGGTCGCCGAGCATCTGGCGCAGCGGGGTTTCCCCGCCAGCGCCTATCACGCCGGCATGAACCACGAAGTGCGCGAGGCGATCCAGCGGCGCTTCATGGCGGGCGAGCTGAACTGCATCGTCGCCACCATCGCTTTCGGCATGGGCATCGACAAGGCGGACATCCGCAACGTGGTGCACTACGACCTGCCGAAATCGATCGAGAACTACAGCCAGGAAATCGGCCGTGCCGGGCGTGATGGTCAGGCATCGGATTGCCTGGTGCTGGCCAATCGCGACAGCCTCAGCGTGCTGCAGAACTTCGTCTACGGCGATACGCCGGAACGCGAGGGCATCCGCTGCGTACTCGACGAGCTGCTGCAGGCGGGCGCCGGCGGGCAATGGGAGCTGATGCTCAACCAGCTGTCGGACCAGAGCAACATCCGCCAGCTGCCGCTGAAAACTCTGCTGGTGCAGTTGGAGCTGCGCGGCATCATCGCGCCACGCTTCGCCTATTTCGCCGAGTACCGCTACAAGTACCTGCTCGAACCTGAGGCGCTGATGGCGAAGTTCGAAGGGGAGCGGCGTCAGTTCGTCGAGGCGATCGTGCATAGCTCGGCGCGGGCGCGGACCTGGTGCACGCTGGATTTCGATGGGCTCTATCAGCAGCATGGCGCCGACCGCGCGCGGGTGGTCAAGGCACTGGAATATTTCCAGGAAAAAGGCTGGATCGAGCTTGAGAGCAAGCAGATGACCGAGGTCTATGCGTTGCTCGACGGGGGCTTCGATGCCGAGGCATTGAGCGCCGAGCTGCACGCCTATTTCAGGCAGCACGAGGCGAGCGAGATCACCCGCATCGACAACATGCTGGCGCTGTTCGAATCTGCCGAATGTCTCAGTCAGCGGCTAGCCGCCTACTTCGGCGACCACCAGGCGCCGCAGCGTTGCGGGCATTGCTCGGTCTGCGGGGGGCAGGTGGCGCAACTGCCCGATCCGCCGGCGCTGGCGCCGCTCGCTGAGATCGATGTCGAGGGTCGCTGCGCAGATTTCAGGCAGCGTTACCAACAGCTCAAGGGCGGCGCGCCCAGCGTCGAATGCCTGACGCGCTTTCTCTGCGGGATCAGCGTGCCGGTGTTCACCAAACTCAAGGCCCGTCAGATCCCTGGGTTCGCCTCGCTGGATGCTTATCCCTACGGCGAGGTTCGCGCGCGGTTGGCGCCGTAAATCCCTCGCTGCACCGCCTCAGCGGGCCGTCAGACCAATCAATCGGTCCGCCACGCCCTTGGTCTGGCGTGAGGTTCCGGCGGTGAGATTGCTCGAGTTTTCCAGCACATCGAGCAAGCTGGTGAGCGAGCCGACGTCCGCTGACTGCGTTTCGATGTGCTGCGCCACCGCACGAATCTCGCTGGCCAGGCGGTCGATATCGTTACCGATCTCCTCGGCATTTTTGCCGGTAATTTCGGCCAGCTTGCGCACTTCGTCGGCGACCACCGCGAACCCGCGGCCTTGCTCGCCGGCACGCGCCGCTTCGATTGCGGCGTTCAGCGCCAGCAGATTGGTCTGCCCGGCGATCTGCTGAATGGTCTGCACCACCGACTGAATGCGCTGACTCGACTGCGCCAGATCGCGGGCGCTGCCGACCACCTCGTCGGCTTGATGGACCATCTGCTTGACCGAGGTACCGGCCTGCTCGATGACCGCGCCCTGTTGAGTGATATTCAGCGTCAGGTCGTCCATCGAGCCGTGCAGTTCGGTGGCGCACTGGCTCAGTTGCTCGGACATCGAGCGACGCTCCTCGTCGGCCTGTGACAGCACCTGTCCCAGGTCGGCCAGGCCGCGGAACACCGGGCGGATGTGCTCGTCGAGCCCGTTGACGTCTACCGCACTGCTGTAATCCTGACGCTTGAACTGCTCGATCTGCTTGACCACCACCTGGCTCAAACCCGTGAGCTTCTTGATCTGTCGGCGCAGGAAGAACGCCTTGAACTCACCGTGATATGCGATGAAGTTGTCTGTGTATTCGTCATGAAAGTCATCCTTGCCGTAGGTGCGGAAGAAGAAGACCGCGGTCAGGGTCTGGTTGAGGTTGAGGCCGAGAATTTCGCCGAAGGTGGAATAGCCGGCCACCGGTACGTCATCGAATACCGGATCCATGCCGGCCAGTGCCCGCTCATTGTTCAGCCGACGCAGGATGCAGTCGTTGAGGATGCCCACCAACGGCTTCCCGGGTTTGTTGCGCATGAAACGCTGATAGTCGCGTCGGGTGGTCTCGGCCAGCGGCGTTCGCTTGACCATGATCAGCTCCTCGCCGGGCGCCACGTCGCAGAACAGGTGCACGCGTTCTTTGGCGAAGTCGATCTGCGAAATCGAGCGGACGAAGACTTCATCGCCCACGCGAATGGCGAAGGAATAATCCGACAGACGCTGCTCCAGCTCTTGCGGCGCGCACTTGAGTGCCTCGCACAGCGCTTGGACCATGCTGCGGATGTTGCCTTTGGCGTCCACCACTTGGCTGATGTAGCGGTCCTCCAGCGAGGCACTGAGCACGCTCAGGCTGAGCGAAGTGGGCTCGAAGTTCTGGCTCTTGAACACGCCGAAACGCACGTCCCGGGCGCACTTGAGAAAGACGATCAATGCATGGTTTTGATAACTGCGCTTGCCGTCGTGCAGCTGAGTCTTCTGGAAATCCAGCTTGCCGCCGGCCGAGCCGCCGACGAACAGACAGGGGAAGCGCCCGGATTCGTAGAGCGCTTCCATGAAGAAGGATTCGGATGCCGAAAGGCCGTCGAAGAAGATGTTCGCCAGAGTGTCGCGATAGTCGATTTTCATCGACACCTGCAACTGCTTGATTGACGCGGTGAGCTTGGCGATCCGCTGCGACATGCTCTTGCGTTGTCCCTGTCCACGAATGTCCTCGCTCTCCAACGGCACCCGGACGATTTCAGCGGCGGCAATGACGCTGGCGTCGAACAGCTGCAGCACCACCCGGTCCCACTGCGTGCCAGTGGTGCAGTAAAGCCGCTGATTCTCGCTGGATAGCTCGCCCGAGGTGGTGCACAGGCTGATGGCCGCGTGCGGAAAACGCTGTGAGATCTGCCGCGCCACCTGGTCCAGATCGACATGTGGCGAGACGAATCCGGCGATATAAGTCGGTTCGAAGCGCAGGGCGGCTAGCTGCTGCGCGAGCTTTTGCGCGGTACCGAGCAGACTCAGGGTTCCGTTGGTGGGCGTATGACCTGGCTTGAATCGAGAGAACGAAAACATGGGCGTTACTCGCGCATTGCGGGTGGGTGAGCGGTCCCGAACCCGCCCGTTCCCGATGACCGGATGATTCGCTATCAGCCTCGTGCAGGCATGCCCTGCAGACCGTTCGGCAGCGGCTCGGTGGTTTCAGGTTATCGGCCGCTTCGGCAATGCTGGCTATGCAACCTTGGTGTTCGTTCTGAAGTAGTAGGTGCGCTGGGACGAGGGGCGGGCGCGCTGTTCAGGCCGCAGGCGACCGGCGCGATAGCGGCTGCTGTGATTGTGCAAATTTCGACCAGAGGCCTCTTGTTGTGGAAGAAATTGCCGATAGCCACGGTATTCACCCCAGGAGCGGCGCCATGTCTCGCTTTCTTTCAGATCTCGGATTCCGTTGGAAAATCACCCTGCCCATTGCTGTGCTGGCCCTGTTGCTGGTGTTGATGGGGGGCGTTGGCATGCGTGGCATCGACCGGGTGGCCGACTCAAGCCAGCAGCTGGCCAAGCGACATCTGCCCGCTATCAGCCTGCTGCTCAATGCCGATCGCGACCTTTACCAGGCCTTCGTGGCTGAGCGCAGCCTGCTCGATAGCGACGCCGGCGAACATCGTCAGGCGCTGCGTGACAGTCATACGGAAAACCTCAAGCAGGCCTATGACCGGGTGCAAAAATACGCCGCCACCCAGCCGGGTTCCGAGGCCCTGGCATTGATCGAACAGTTCAATCGCGGCTTTCAACAATGGTCGGAGGTTTCGCAGCGGGTGATCGGTCAAATCGATCTCGAGCGGCAGGCGGCCAGTGCGCTGAGCTTCGGTGACAGCGAAGCGCGCTTCGATGCCATGCGCGATGCCATCGACAAGCTGGGCGAACTCGCAGATGAGGCCGCAGCGGCCGAGGGCGAGGAGGCAATGGCCGAGGGGGCTGCGACCGCCAGGCAACAAGGCGCAGTGCTGGTGGTCGGTTTGCTCGGCTGCACGCTGCTGGTGCTCGGCCTGCCGCTGGTGGTGTTGCGCCCGCTCCGCCGTCTGCTCGACCGTGTGCAGCAGATTGCAGAGGGTGATGGTGACCTGCGCACCCGGCTGGAAGTGCGTTCGGCCGATGAGCTGGGTCAGCTCGGTAACGCATTCAACCGTTTTCTCGACAAGCTGCAGCCGCTGATCGCTGAAGTAAGGCGGATGACCGGTGAGGTCGATGCCGC
Source organism: Pseudomonas sp. YJ42 (assembly GCF_047225135.1). NCBI lineage: Bacteria > Pseudomonadati > Pseudomonadota > Gammaproteobacteria > Pseudomonadales > Pseudomonadaceae > Pseudomonas > Pseudomonas sp. YJ42. The sequence goes on from NZ_CP178378.1 coordinate 3,166,658, forward strand.
CGCGCGGGGCATGGCGGGGATGGCCGCGACCAACGATCAGCTGATTAGCCGCGAACACGTGGCGGTCGACCAGGTCAGCACGGCGGCCACAGAGATGAGCGCCGCGGTTCATGAAGTCGCGCAGAATGCACAGAACGCCTCGGATGCGGCGCGGGATGCCGAGCGCCAGTCACGTGAGGGCGCAGCGGCGGTTAGCAACACCATCCAATCGATCCGCCAGCTCGCGCAGGAAGTGGAAAGCACCTCGCAGACCATCGAGGCGCTGGCTGAAGAAACCGCCAGCATTGGCGCCGTGCTCGAAGTCATTCGCGGCATTGCCGAGCAGACCAACCTGCTGGCGCTCAATGCTGCCATCGAAGCCGCACGGGCCGGTGAGCAGGGCCGAGGCTTCGCCGTGGTCGCCGATGAGGTGCGAGCCTTGGCGGCCCGTACCCAGGATTCGACCAAAGACATCCAACTGCGTATCGAGCGCTTGCAGACTGGCGTCGCCAAGGCCGTGCAGGCGATGCATGTCGGCAGCAACAAGGCGCGCGACAGTGTCGAGCGCGCCGCCGGCGTCGATCAGGTGTTGGCCGACACGACGCACTCGGTCCAGCGCATCAACGACATGGCGGCGCAGATTGCCACCGCCTGTGAGGAGCAGAGCAGCGTCACCGAAGAGATCGCGCGCAATATCAGCGATATCCGCGACCTGTCCAATGATGCGGCGGGCAATTCGGCCGAGAGCATGCAGGCTAGCCAGCAGCTCTCATCGTTGTCCCAGAGCCTGGCAGAGTTGGTTGGGCGCTTTCGGGTCTGATCTCAGCGCTCATGCGCCGGCTTTTGCAGCGGCGTTGAGCGTTCCCCACAGCAACTTGCCGAGGCCGGTGTCGTCGGGCAATAGCAGTACGTTGAGCAGAAGTACCAGTATCAGGCCCGCTGCGTAGGCCAGGCTGATCATTCGCTGCCTTCGCCGCCGGCGCGTGTCTGGCGCGTAGGTTGACGAATGCCCGGAGGGTCGGGAGGAGGTTGGGTGCATCGTTGTCTCTACAGGTGGCGAACCGCGGATCGCTGATGGCATTCGGGACAGGCGCGGAGGCGCGGCGAAGTAAAACCGAAATAGAAGCATAATGCCACTATTGCGATAGCGGTCCGACGGACTGCGCGGGGGCTCCCGGCTTCGCGTCTTGCGATTCGCTCATACCCCTGAAACAAACGGAAAAGCTCTCGTTCGTCAGTCTGCCAGTGAGGCGTGCGGTGTCGACCATACTCAAGCGTCGATATTGCCGACCGCAACACCGAACCGGAGGCTTTCATGCAGACGCGCCGCCAGCTGCTTCATCGTTCCGTCCTGTTCGCTACCCTTGCCGTGCTCGGGCCGTCATGGCCGTTGCTGGCGAAAGCCGCCGAGCCGTTACGGATGCGCAAGATTCCGGCCTCAGGCGAATTGCTGCCGGTGATCGGCCTGGGTACCTCGCGTACGCATGACATCCGCCTCGATGACGACGAGATGCAAGCCCTGCTCGAGGTTCTGCGAGTCTTCATCGAGGGGGGCGCCCAACTGATCGACACGGCGCCGAGCTACGGCAACGCCGACCGCGTGGTGGGTGAGCTGGTTCGGCGGCAGAACGTGCGTGAGCGGGTGTTTCTCGCCACCAAGGTCTCCGCCACCGGCCGGGACCGCGGCATGGCACAGCTCGAGAAGAGCTTCGAGGCGTTGCAGGCCGACACGCTCGACTTGGTCCAGGTGCACAACCTGCAGGACACCCGCACCCAGCTCGGCCTGCTGCGCGACCTCAAGGAGCAAGGGCGGATCCGCTATATCGGCGTGACACACTATGTCGAGTCGGCCCACGATCGCCTGCTAGAGGTTCTCAAGCAGGAGCCCGTCGACTTCGTCCAGTTCAACTATTCGGTCAGCGAGCGCAATGCCGAGAAGCGCCTGTTGCCCTATTGCGCAGACAAGGGCATCGCCACGCTGATCAACCGGCCGTTTACCCGTGGCAACCTGCTTTCACGGGTCAAGGGCAAGCCGCTGCCGGCCTGGGCCGCCGAGATCGACGCCAGTTCCTGGGCGCAGATGCTGCTCAAGTTCATCCTCGCCGAACCGGCGGTCACTACGGTGATCCCGGCGACTTCCAACCCCCGTTACATGGCTGACAATATTATGGCGGGGCAGGGAAGGCTGCCGGACGCGCGCCAGCGGCAACTGATCATCGACGCTTTCAGCTGATCACCACATGGCACAGCCTGAGTGTCGCCGCCGTCGGGAGGCCGCATGCCTGCCCATCTAGCCACGCGGTTTTCCGCATCGATCAATGCGCGCCCCGGCGAGCTGCACGCGGCGCTCGCGGGGTTCGGGCTGTTTTTCTGTCTGTTCACCGGCTATTTCATGCTACGCCCGATTCGCGAGTCGATGGGCATCCAGGGCGGGGTCGACAATCTGCAATGGCTGTTCACCGCGACCTTTTTCGCCATGCTGGCGGCGGTGCCGCTGTTCGCCTGGCTCAACTCGCGGGTCGCGCGCATTCATTACATCGATTGGGTGTACGGGTTCTTCTGCCTGAACCTTTTGCTCTTCGCCGGATTGTTCTTCGTGCTACGCGACAGCATCTGGCTGGCGCGCGTGTTCTACGTATGGATCTCGGTCTACAACCTGTTCGTGGTCTCGGTGGCCTGGAGCCTGATGGCCGATGTGTTCGACGCGCCCCAGGCGCGTCGCCTGTTCGCCTTCATCGCCGCCGGTGCCAGTGTTGGCGGCCTGGTCGGGCCGGCGCTGAGCGCCTTGCTGGTGGGGCTGCTCGGACAGTTCGGCCTGATGCTGTTGGCCGCACTGTTGCTGGCTGCGGCCGTGGCGCTCAAGCATTACCTGATGGCGTGGCGCGAAATCCATGGCGCCGGCCGGCCCGGTGCCGAGCATGCCGAAAGTTCGCGGCGGCCGGTCGCCGGTAATCCCTTCAGCGGCCTTACGCGGGTGCTCGGCTCGGGCTATCTGCTGGGAATCGCTGCATTCGTCCTGCTGCTGACCACGGCCAGTACCTTTCTCTATTTCGAGCAGGCGCGGCTGGTAGCCGAGCTGTTTGAAGACCGCGCCGAGCAGGTGCGGGTGTTCGGCGCGATCGACTTCGTGGTGCAGGCCGGTGCGTTGCTGTCCCAGCTGTTCATCACTGGCCGCATCGCCCAGCGCCTCGGTGTGCGGGTGCTGCTGACGGCGGTGCCGGGGTTGGTCTGCCTGGGCTTCATTGGCCTGGCGCTCGCGCCGACCTTCGCCGTGCTGGCGACAGTGATGATCGTGCGAAGGATTGGTGAGTACGCCTTCGTCCGACCGGGACGGGAAATGCTCTTCGCGCCGCTGGACGCCGAGAGTAAATACAAGGCGAAGAACTTCATCGACACCGTGGTCTATCGCGGCGGTGACGCCTTGAGCGGCTGGGCCAAGAGCCTGCTCGACAGTCTAGGTCAGGGCGCCTGGCTGATCGGCGTGGTGGGAGCGATCTGCGCCGCGGTCTGGGGTGCGGTGGGGTGGTTTCTCGGTGGGCGTGCCGATCGTGCCGATGTGACCAAGGCCACAGGGCACGACTAAAGCGGTGCAGCTGAGATTGTTCGCAGCCATGGCTTGATCTTGCCTTCGGGCAGCTTGTTGTGGCGTGCGCTGTCTCGCCTGTGCCGATTCACTGACCTGGGTCAGGAGCGGCAATCGCGCCGCTGATGACAATTCCTTCAAACGAAGCCGCTGAACCTCGGCGATGCGGGCGCCTCGAACCCTTGTAGGTACGTTATCAATCAGGAGTAGTCGTATGCATGTTCAAGTCAACAGCCATCACATCCCCGGCAGTGTCGAGCTGCATGAATGGGTGGGGTCGACCGTGGAGGAGCGGCTGGAGCGCTTCGACGAATTCCTCACTCGGATTGAGGTGCACGTCAGCGACGAGAACGCGCAAAAGGCCGGAGCCGACGATAAGCGCTGCCAGATCGAGGCACGGCCCAAGGGCCATCAGGCGGTTTCGGTAACTCACAAGGCCGATTCGCTGCAGCTGGCGGTCGAGGGCGCGGCGGAAAAGATGCGCCATGCACTCGATCATTTGATGGGCAAGCTGGACAACAACGTCCTGTCTACTGGCGAACTCAACGATCCGTTTCTCGACGAGCAACCGCAGGCCGTCAAGGACGCCATGATCGAGGAAGACTTCCTGGAAAAGCAGGACGAACTCGATAAGTAATTCCAGCCCCGGCGCACAGCCGGGGTCTGTTCCCATCAAAGTTGCGCAGAGCCCGGAACCCATCGCTACCGGTGCGTTTCAAACCCAGCATCTCCTCTCGGTGGGCTTTTCATGCAGATCATTCTGGTGCGTCATGGACGGCCCGATCACCGTGCCAGCCCATGGAGCACGCCGGCCGGCATGCAGCGCTGGGTCGAGCGCTACAACGCCGCCAACGTCGTGGTCGCCGAACGACCGGAAGCGTTGCGCCGCCTCGCTGGTTCCGCCGGCACAGTGCTCTGCAGTTCGCTTATGCGCTGTGTGGAGTCGCGTGACGGGCTTGGTTGCGACTGCCGTTCCGAGCCTGATCCGCTATTTGCAGAGGCGCATCTGCCTTACCCCGATTGGTCGTTCCCACCGATGCCCTCACGCTTCTGGCGCATCACCTTTCGCACGGCTTGGTTCTTCGGTTTTGCCCGGCACACCGAGCCGGTGAGTGACTCGAGGCAACGCGCCCGCGCAGCCGCCGACAAGCTCATCGAATTGGCGCATACCCACGACTGTGTGTTGCTCATGGGGCACAAGATCATGAATGCGTTGATCGCTCGTGAACTGCGCCGGCGCGGCTGGCATGGGCCGGCGTTGCCGCTGCTGTCCGGCTACTGGCACCCGAGTCGTTACCACAAACCGTCCTGATTGGCCTTCCATCGCTGACCTCGCCTGAAGCCTCGCAGTCCGCCCTTCCTGGATGACCTTATGCGTTTGCCTCTCGCTTTGGTTTGCAAGCTGAAACGTTTCAGCTAACGTAATCAGGCATGCATAACAACAAAGGAAAACCTCATGACGCGTTTGCAGCTTCTTTGCGGTCTGGGCCTGTGCCTGTCCAACCCTGCCATGGCCTGGGAACAGGTGCTGATCGACCCTGACAAGCCTGTGCAGAATTGGCGCATCACCAGCCAAGCGCTCGGAATCAAGGCCGAGCAGCCGTTCAGTGTCAGCCTGCGCACCCTGCATGGTGGGCGCCAGGAGGGTGTCAGCCTGATCGAGATCGACAACGGCGCGATGCGGATCACGGTCGTCCCGACGCGCGGCATGAACGTGCTCGAGGCCGTGGCTGGTGATGTGCGCCTGGGGTGGGATTCGCCGGTGGACGAGGTGGTCAACCCGGCCTTTATCGAACTCAACGGTCGCGGTGGTCTGGGCTGGCTGGAAGGCTTCAACGAGCTGGTTACCCGTTGCGGTTTCGAATGGGTCGGCCACCCCGGCGAAGACAATGGCGAGTTGCTCACGCTGCATGGCCGCGCGGCGAATATCCCTGCCTCTCGCGTGGTGCTGGAGATCGACGAGAAGCCACCTTACGCCATTCGCCTGCGTGGTGAGCTGAAGGAAAAGGCGTTCAAGAAGGTCGACTTTTCGATCATGACTGAACTGAGCACCGAGCCCGGCCGCAGCGGTTTCTCGCTGCACGATACCCTGACCAACCAGGGCGACTACGCAAAGGAATATCAGGCGCTGTATCACACCAATTTCGGGACGCCCTTGCTGGAGCAGGGTGCTCGCTTCGTCGCGCCGGTGAAGCAGGTCTCGCCGTTCAACGCTAAGGCCGCCAAGGAGCTCGGTGACTGGCAGACCTATCGTGGCCCGACCCCGGACTACGATGAAACCGTCTACAACGTTGTGCCCTATGCCGATGCCCAAGGCGAAACGCTGGCGATGTTACATAACCGCGACGCCGAGTTAGGTGTCACCGTCGGCTTCAATACGCGCGAGCTGCCGGTATTCTCGCTGTGGAAGAACACCGACACCCACAAGCAGGGCTACGTCACCGGGCTGGAACCGGGCACCAGTTTTTCCTACAACCGTTCCTACCAGCGCCCGCTCGGATTGGTGCCGAAGATCGAACCGGGTGAGCAGAAGCATTTCCACGTGCGCTACGAGTTGCTGGCGAACAAGGCGGCCGTTGCGGACGCCCGTAAACGCATCGAGGCGATCCAGGCTGGCCGCCAGAGCGAGGTCCGCCAGGAGCCGTTGGTCGACCTTGACAAGAACTAATACGCACTCAATGCAAGGTTATTGACGGAAAGCCGGCCTGCGCCTTGCCTGCTACGCTGTGAACCGTTTCCACGGTTCGCCAACGGCCTGTTGATTGAACCGTTGCAGCTGCTCTGCCTTGGGCATCCAAGGCGGGCGCAACCAGCGTCTTGTGAGCATTTGGGGAAGTGCTCATAGTGCGTCGTTCGATGGACGCCACTCACGCAGCTATGGCAAAAGGCTTACAAAAACCTGCGCCATTGGCTGCTTCAGCTCAGGGCGGGGAATGCTTAATCTACTCCCACTCTGAAGCGCAGGACGCGCTCAGGATCAGGATGATCGACCACCGCCAGGATGGCACTCGAACGGATTCGATACGGTCAGAAAAAAACCCGCTTCGGCGGGTTTTTTGCTTTCTGGTCAAAGCTGCATTCGCGACGGCGGTCATTGCGATCATGCAAAGCTACAACTGCATGGCGTTTTGATCGATTTAGACGATCTGCAGCATTTGTTGGACTTTGTGAGTCCGTAAAGATCCTTTCGGTAGGCACCATAGCTTCATCGGTTGGGCACATCCCGCTCACCGTTCAGCCTTCCACCTATCGAGGATAAGACCATGCATACACTCAATCGCGCACTCACCCTGGCCGCCCTGGTCCTGGCTACTACTGCAGCCAACGCCGCCGAGCCCGCCGGCACCGGCACCGGCACCGCCGCGGTACTCGGCAGCGAACGAACTGAAAGCTATGTCACGACGAAAGACGGTGTCAGTCTCTACTACAAGGACTGGGGCCCGCGAGACGGTCAGGTGGTCACCTTCAGCCATGGCTGGCCTCTGAATTCGGATAGCTGGGAATCGCAGATGATGTTTCTGGCCTCGAAGGGCTATCGGGTAGTCGCCCATGATCGGCGTGGACATGGTCGTTCCAGCCAGCCGTGGGACGGCAACGACATGGATCACTATGCCGACGACCTGGCCGCGGTGCTCGACGCGCTTGATCTGAAAGACGCCACCCTGGTTGGCTTCTCCACCGGTGGCGGTGAGGTGGCCCGCTACATCGGTCGTCACGGCACCGCTCGTGTGAAAAAGGCAGTATTGGTCGCCTCGGTTCCGCCACTGATGCTCAAGACAGATAGCAATCCCGATGGTGTTCCGCTGGAAGTCTTCGATGGTCTGCGTCAGGCGTCTCTGGACAACCGCTCGCAGCTTTATCTGGACATCGCGTCCGGGCCCTTCTTCGGCTACAACCGACCCGGCGCGACGCCTTCTCAAGGGTTGATCCAATCGTTCTGGGTGCAGGGCATGCAGGCCGGGCACAAGAATACCTACGACTCGATAGCCGCGTTCTCCGCTACCGATTTCCGCGAGGACCTGAAGAAGTTTGATGTTCCGACCTTGGTGATTCATGGCGACGATGACCAGATCGTGCCGATCGACACCTCGGCCCGTGCGGCCGCTGCCATCATCAAGGATGCCGAACTCATCGTGTATCCCGGCGCTCCGCATGGCCTGGCCGATACTCACAAGGACCGCCTGAATCAGGACCTGCTGGATTTCCTAGAGCAATAAGCTGTCATCGATCGGCCCGGATACCGGGCCGGTCGGTACCTGCTGGCGACCGGCGCCAGCCTCCGTTGCGATTGCGTGCTGGCTCTGGGGCGGGCTCATTAAACATCAGGGCGCATCAGATCAGTGTGCGGGCTCCCTGACAGCGAAACGCCTAATTGGTTGCCGATATAGCGAAAGGCTTACACGGATCGCAGCGATCGGCTATTTAGCTGAGGCCGTCCGAAGCCTAATCTATGCCCATCTCTGAAGCGCAGGACGCGCTCAGGATCAAGGAAGATCGGCCATCGCCAGGACGGCAACCGGAAGGATTCGGGATGGTCAGGAAAAACCCGCTTCGGCGGGTTTTTTGTTGTCTGCAAGAAAGCGGCGGTGAGCCTTAAGCGCTGTGTTCACTGGCCCGCACTGCTGCCCGGTACCGCCGTGATCTGCTCGATCAACCACTGCAGCGCTGCATCCCGCTCGCGCTGGGCCACGCTGACAATGTCCAGCTGAAAGGCGCCGAGGTCGAACGGCAGATTGAAGAGTTGCAGTGGCAGCAACCGGGCGAAATGCCGGGCGAGCTGGGTTGGGAGTACGGCGGCCAGATCGCTGCTGGCCACGATGTGCGCGGCCTGGAGATAGTTGGGCGTGGTATAGACGACGTCGCGGCTGAGCCCTTGGCCTTCCAACCACTGATCGACCATGCCACGCGTCTGGCCGCCATGGACCCAGAGGTGACGCAGGCGCAGAAATGCGTCGAGATTCAGCGTTTTGCCAATCAGCGGATGCCCTTTGCGCACCGCGACCTGCAGTGTCTCGCTGGCCCAGCGGCGGGTGTGGAAACGCGTCGGCACATCGACGAAACGGCCCAGTACCAGATCCAGCTCGCCGTCATCCAGCGCCGCCGCGGGCAGGCTCGGGGTCAGGTGTTGAATCGCCAGTTGGATGCCCGGCGCTACACTCGCCAGACGGGCCATTAGCGAAGGCATGCAGATCAGCTCGACGTAATCAGTCACGGCAATGACGAAGCGCTGGCGGCTGGTGGCGGGGTCGAAGTAATCGCCGGCGTTCAGCGTGTGTTCGATCTGCTGCAGCGCATCGCGAATCGGCACTTCCAGGCTCAGCGCGCGCGGCGTCGGCTGCATGGCGCGCCCGACCCGTACCAGCAGCGGATCATCGAGCAGTTCGCGCAGACGGTTGAGTGCGTTACTGACCGCCGGTTGACTGAGCGAGAGCCGTTCGGCAGCGCGGGACACGTTGCGTTCGCGAAGCAAAGCGTCAAGCACGCGGAGGAGGTTGAGGTCAAAATTGTAGATATTCATTTGGTGAATCTGAAACATCACAAGACTAAATTTCAAAAATAGTATCGTCATCGTCTATGGTTGGTCTCCAGTTTTTTCCGCCTTGCGACGAGGACAGCTGCAATGAGCCAAACCCGCTTCGATATCCAGACCGCCGCCGTGATCGGCGCGGGCACCATGGGCCGCGGCATCGTCATGAGCCTGGCCAACGCCGGTGTGCAGGTGCTGTGGCTGGACAACAATCCCGAGATGCTCGAACAGGCGTTGAGCGTTGTCGCCGATACCTACGCGCATAACGTCCGGCAGGGGCGCATCGACGAAACCCAGGCCGAAGCGCGCCGCGCATGCATCAGCAAGGCCGCCGACTATCAGGCGCTGGCGGACGTGGATCTGGTGATCGAGGCGGTGTACGAGAACCTCGAACTCAAGCAGAACATCTTTCGCGAGCTGGACGGCATCGTGAAGCCGGCCGGCATTCTCGCCAGCAACACCTCGGCGCTGGACATCGATGCCATTGCTGCCGTTACCGGGCGCCCAGAGCAGGTCGTGGGCCTGCACTTCTTCAGCCCGGCGCACATCATGAAATTGCTGGAAATCGTCCGCGGGGCGAAGACCTCGACAGCGGTGCTCGAGGCCTCCACCGAGCTCGGCAAGCGCATGGGCAAGGTCAGCGTGATCGCCGGCAACTGCCCAGGCTTTATCGGCAACCGCATGCTCGCCACCTATGTCCGTGAAGCGCGGATGATGCTACTCGAAGGCGCCTATCCGCATCAGGTGGACGCCGCGCTGCAGGGCTTCGGCTTCGCCATGGGACCGTTCCGCATGTATGACGTGGTCGGCATCGATCTGGAATGGCGCGCCCGGGAGCTGGCGGGCAAAGGGCAGGATGAGCCCGAGGTGCAGGTCGACAATCGCCTCTGCGAGTTCGGCCGCTTCGGCCAGAAGTCGCGCATGGGCTACTACCGCTACGCCGAGGGCAGCCGTCAGGCCGAGCACGATCCGGAAGTGGATGCGCTGGTGCAGCGCGAATCCGAGCGGCTTGGCTTCCAGCGTCGCGAGATTGGCAGTGAGGAGATCCTTGAGCGCTGCCTGCTGGCACTGGTCAACGAAGGCGCGAAGATCCTCGAGGAAGGTATGGCCGAGTCCAGCGCCGATATCGACACCGTCTATCTCTACGGCTACGGCTTCCCCGCCGAAGTTGGTGGGCCGATGACTTGGGCCGATCGCCAGGGGCTGCCGGCCATTCGTGATCGCCTCAACGCCTTGGCTGAGCGTCACGGCCCACATTGGCAGCCGGCTGAGTTGATCGACAGCCTGGCCACCTTGGGTGGTCGCTTCGTCGACTACAAGCGGGAGGCTTGAGCATGGAATACAAGGCTCCCCTGCGTGATATGCGCTTCGTACTGCACGAGCTGTTCGACGCCACTGCCCATTGCGAGCTGCTCGGTAATGGCCTTGATCGCGAGCTGATCGACGGCGTGCTGGAAGAAGCGGCGCGCTACACCGGCGGCGAGATCGCACCGCTCAATCGCAACAGCGACGAAGAAGGCGTGACCCTGGAAAACGGCGAGGTCCGCACGCCGCAGGGCTTCGTCGAGGCATACCGGCAGTACGTCGATAACGGCTGGGCGAGCATGACTGGGCCGACCGAGTATGGCGGCCAGGGCTTCCCGCAGCTGGTGGCGTGCAACTTCCATGAGATGCTGATGGCCGCCTCGCTGTCGTTTCGCATCTATTCCGGCCTCACCGAAGGCGCGGTGCTGGCGCTTTACAAGCACGGCAGCGACGCGCTGAAGAATGCCTATCTGGAGAAGCTGGTCAGCGGCAACTGGAGCGGCACCATGTGCCTCACCGAGCCCCAGGCCGGCACAGACCTCGCGCTGCTGCGCACCAAAGCCGAACCTCAGGCGGACGGTAGCTACCGCGTCACCGGCAGCAAGATCTTCATCTCCGGCGGCGAGCACGACATGAGCGAGAACATCGTGCATCTGGTGCTGGCGCGCCTGCCGGATGCGCCGTCCGGCGTGAAGGGCATCAGCCTGCTGCTGGTGCCCAAGTTCATCGCCAATGCCGATGGCACGCCAGGCGAGCGTAACTCGCTGTCCTGCGGTGCCGTCGAGCACAAGATGGGCATCAAGGGTGCGGCCACCTGCGTGATGAACTTCGATGGAGCGACCGGCTGGATCGTCGGCGAGCCGAATCAGGGCCTGGCGTGCATGTTCACCATGATGAATGACGCGCGTTTCCAGGTCGGCCTGCAGGGCCTAGGCATCGCCGAGCAGGCTTATCAGGGCTCGCTGGCCTATGCCCGTGAACGCCTGCAATCCCGCGGGCTGGCAGGCGTCCAGCATCCGGACAAGGTCGCCGACCCGATCATCGTTCACCCGGACGTGCGGCGCATGCTGCTCACCCAGAAGACGCTGGTGGAAGGCAGCCGCATGCTGGCGACGTACTGCGCGCGGCAGCTGGATCTGGAACACGGCCATCCCGAACCAGGCTATCGCAAGGCGGCGAGCAAGCGCGCGGCGTTGCTGATCCCGATCGTCAAAGCCTTCTTCACCGATATGGGCCAGGAGGTCGCCAGCTTGGGCGTGCAGGTCTATGGCGGGCACGGCTATATCCGTGAGTGGGGCATGGAGCAGCTGATGCGTGACAGCCGCATCACGCAGCTTTACGAGGGCACCAATGGCATCCAGGCGCTGGATTACATCCGTCGCAAATTGCTGGGCGACGGCGGGGCAGAACTGTCGGCGCTGCAGGCGGAGTTCAGCGAGATTTGCGACCAGCAGATCGATCGGCCAGCACTGCATGAAATGGTCAGCAAGGTGCAGGCGCGTATCGGCGAGTGGCGCGAGCTGAGCGCCGAGATAATCGCCGCGACTGGGCGTGATCCGCAGGAGATCGGTGCAGTGTCGGTGGACTTTCTGCAGTACTCGGCCTATGTCTTGTTGGCCGGGCTGTGGCTGCAGGCGGCGGCGCGGGCGCAGGATGCGCTGGAGCAGGGCGCCGGCGAAGAGGCGTTCTATCAGGCCAAGCTGGCCAGTGCGGACTTCTATTTGCGTCGCGTCCTGCCGCGGGCGAGTGCGCATCGGGAAGCGATTCAGGGCGGAGCAGGATGTCTGATGGCGTTGCCGGAGACGGATTTCGCTTTTTGATCGGAATCGTGCAACCCATCAGCCCCGGATAGAGCAGCACCGGGATGCCTTAGGCAACCAAGCGCCTCCGCCAGGAGAGCCCAATATTCGACACAGGAGGCACCGATGCATCCGTTCAGCTTTGCCACAACCGCTCAACTGATCTGCGAACCCGGCTCATCGCGCCGGCTGGCCAGCCTCTGCAAGGAGCGCGGCGCGCGTTCGGTGCTGGTGGTGACCGACCCCGGCATCACCCGCTTCGGCCTGCTCAACGAGGTGCTACCCGGCTTTGAGACGGAAGGGCTGCAGGTCGCCGTTTACGATCAGGTCGTCGCCGATCCGCCAGAAAATATCGTGATGGCTGCGGTCGAGCAGGCGAAAGCATGCGGTGCCGATCTGGTGATCGGCTTCGGTGGCGGCAGCTCGATGGATGTCGCCAAGCTGGTGGCGTTGTTAGCGCATCCAGCGTGTGCGCAATCGCTGCAGGACATCTATGGCGTGGGAAACGCCAAGGGCCAGCGTCTGCCGCTAATCCAGGTGCCGACCACTGCGGGTACCGGCTCCGAGGTCACCCAGATCGCCATCATCACCACTGGCGAGACGACCAAGATGGGCGTGGTCTCGCCGCTGTTGTTGCCGGATCTGGCGCTGCTGGATGCCGACCTCACCCTCGGCCTGCCGCCAGCGGTGACCGCCGCCACCGGTATCGACGCCATGGTGCATGCCATCGAGGCCTATACCAGCGCACTGAAGAAGAACCCGATGTCCGACCTGCTGGCCCGCGAAGCGCTGCGTCTGCTGTCCGCCAATCTCGACGAGGCGGTGCACAACGGCGGTAACCGCGAGGCGCGCCAGGCGATGCTGCTCGGCGCCTGCTTGGCCGGACAGGCGTTCGCCAACGCGCCAGTGGCGGCTGTGCATGCGCTGGCCTATCCGCTGGGCGGCAACTTCCATATCCCTCACGGGCTATCCAATGCGCTGGTGCTGCCGCAGGTGCTGCGCTTCAACGTCAGCGCGGCTACCACTCACTACGGCGAACTGGCACCGATCGTCCTCGGTGACCGGCTGCGTACGGGCGACCCCACTACCTACGCCGAACAGCTGATTGAGGAGTTCGAGCAGATGAGCGCTCGCGTCGGCTTGCCGACTCGCCTGCGCGATGCCGGTGTGCCGGAAGACATGCTGCCGCAACTGGCCAAGGAGGCGATGCTTCAGCAGCGCCTGCTCGTCAACAATCCGCGCGAAGTGACCGAGGCCGATGCCCTGGCGATCTACCAAGCAGCATACTGAGCCGCGCGCTGCGTCGCGTTAGCGTGGCGCAGCGCTTTGCCTACTCAAGGATTTCCAATGGCTGAACAACCGCAGCACCTGCGCGCCGATTATCGCCACTTCCAGCCTATCACCACGCGCTGGCATGACAACGACATCTACGGCCACGTGAACAACGTCGTTTACTACAGCTATTTCGACAGCGCGGTGAATGCCTACCTGATCGAACGCGGTGGGCTGGATATCCATGAAGGCGAAGTGGTCGGCTTCGTGGTCAGCTCATCGTGCGACTACTTTGCATCCATCGCTTTTCCCGATGCGCTGGAAGTAGGCATGCGGGTTGGCAAGCTCGGGAACAGCTCGGTGCAGTACGAATTGGCGATCTTCAAAGTAGGTGAAGAGCAGGCCTGCGCGGCGGGGCGCTTCGTGCATGTGTTCGTGGACCGCGCCAGCAATCGGCCGACGCCGATTCCGGATGGGTTGCGCACGGCCTTGGAGGCTTTGGCGAAATAGCGGGACGAGGGCGAGGCGGGCCTGAAGGAGCGGCCCGCCCGGAACGTATGTATCAGTCGTGATGCTTGTGTTTGTGCTTCCAGTGACCCTTGGCTTTGCCTGGGTGCCCGTAGTAGCGACGATCGTCACGATAACGGCGGTCACGATGATCATCGTCATCGCCATATTCGTTGCCGAGCGCTCCACCAGCGCCACCGCCCACCGCTGCACCGATCAAGCCGCCGGTGCTGCCGCCGACTCGTTGGCCGATGACGTTACCACCGGCGGCGCCCAGGCCGCCGCCGATGGCTGCTTCGGTGCGGCTGCGCTTGTCGGCACCGACCATACCGCCGGCTGCCCCGCCAACCCCGGCGCCGATGGTCGCGCCGGTCGATCCGCCCAACTGTTCGCCGACCACCGTGCCCAAGGCACCTCCCAGCGCGCCACCCACGGCGGCTTCGGTATTGCCCGCCAGGGCGTAGCCGCCACAGGTCAAGCCAAGCGAGAGGAGGAGCAACTGCAGAGACTTCATAGACACCTCGAGGACAGAGCCGCCTTGCGGCGAGAATTGCGCCATAGACTGGTGAGTCCGCGTCGAGTTCCCGCTTCGGTTGTTCGCTTGCCAGCTTTGTGAGCTGGTTCACGATTCATCCGCCAGAGGATAGGAATGCTCTCAGAGCAGGCTCTCGCGACTCCATTGTTCCAGCGCCTGGGTTAACGGCAGCACCTCGCCAGGACGGCTCAAGGCGTACCCGGGTAGTTGACTGATGCGCGCCTGGAATTCCGGGTTCTGCAGCACCCGTAGCAGCGCGGCCATGGCCGGTAGCTCAAGACTATCCTCGCGGCACAGCAGGCAGTAGTGCTCGCGGGCCATGGGCAGGAAGGTCAGACCGAACTGGCGTGCTGCCGCCTCGACCCCGAAGCCGACGTCGGCCATGCCGCTGGCCACGTAGGCGGCCACTGCGGCATGGGTAAATTCCTCGTTGTGGAAACCCTTGATCGCGGTGCTGTCCAGCTCGTCGCGGCGCAATAGATCTTCGAGCAGCAAACGCGTGCCCGAACCTGGCTCGCGGTTGACGAAGCGCAGCTCGCCACGCGCCAGGTCCGCCAACCCCTCGACGCCGTGCGGATTGCCGGGGGCCAGCATCAATCCCTGGGTGCGCACGACGAAGGTGATTACCCGCTGGTCGGGCCGCAGCCACGGCTGTATGCGGTTCATGCTGAGCGCGCCGAGCGGCCCGGCCGGCACATGCAGGCCGGCGACTTCGCAGTCGTGGCGATGCAGGGCGATCATCGCCTCGCTACCGCTGCGAAACTGCACCTCCCACTGCCAGCTCGGGTCGCGCTCCAGCCACTCGCGCAGCGCCGCCACGGCGAAACCGTGGCTGGCGTGAATGCGCAGGCCCGGGTTGCTGGCTTGCAGCACCCGGTTCAGTTCCAGCTCCAGCTCGCCGGCCAGGTTGTCCAGCTGAGGCGATAGCCGCGCGCGAATCCGTTGGTCGGCCCACAGCAGTTTTTCCCCCAGCGGCGCCAGACGTGCGCCCTTGCCGCGTTCCAGATCGATAAGTGGGCTGCCGAAGAAGGCCTGCCATTTGCCCAGCAGGTTCCAGGCATGGCGATAGGAATAGCCGACGCGGGCAGCGGCTTCGGTCAGCTTGCCGGTGTCGTGCACGGCCTGCAGAAGTTCCAGACCTTGGGGATCGAGGCTGCTGCCGTCGCGTTGATGAAAACGCCAACGTGGCTGGATTTCGATGCGTATCATATGCTCAAGACTTCATATTTGTTCGGCTGATTGCCCATGATAGTGTGCCGCACATGGGCGCTCTGCGGCCAAGTATAAGAACTTTTATTCATATGTGGCGATCCTTCGAACGCCACCTGGGATAAGCGTCAATCAACCGTGGGAGGTTGTGAAGAAATCGTCGCGAGTGAAGGCAGATTGCGTTTCGCCGGAGCGCAGCAAGCGGAATGTATTGAAATACATGAGCATTGCGAGCACCGCCCGAAATGCGAGATGCCGAACGCAGTAGATTTCCTCACAAGCTCTGATGCGCTTGTCTCCCGACAGTACCGGTATAGCCGCCGGCTGGAGCATAGAACATGGCCATTCTTCCCCAGCGCTTCGCCCCCGAGCAGTGCCAGGCCGTCGCCCGTGAGGTACTGGCCGCCCACCGCGGTCGGCCAGGCGCCCTGTTACCCATCCTGCACGACATCCAGGATCGCCTCGGTGCGGTGCCGCCGGAGCTGCTGCCGATGATTGCCGAGGACCTCAGCCTGTCGCGTGCCGAAGTGCACGGCGTGGTCAGCTTCTACCACGACTTTCGCGCCACGCCGCCGGGCCGTCAGGTGCTCAAGCTGTGCCAGGCCGAAGCCTGCCGCTCGATGGGGGTCAAGGCCTTGACTGCCGAACTCGAGGAAAAGCTCGGCCTGCCGCTCGGCGAGACCCGCGAAGACGGCAGCCTCACCTTCGAGCCGGTGTATTGCCTGGGCAATTGCGCCTGCGCGCCGAACGCCATGCTCAACGGCGAGCTGCATGGCCGCGTCGATGCCGAGGGTCTGTTGGAACTGTTGGCTGAACAGGAGGTTCGCGCATGAGCGAGTCCATTACCGTTTACGTACCGCGTGACGTCACCGCGCTGAGCCTGGGTGCCGACAAGGTCGCCCAGACCATTGCCGCCGAGGCTGCGGCTCGTGGCCTCGACGTAAAGCTGGTGCGCAATGGCTCGCGTGGGCTGTTCTGGCTCGAGCCGCTGGTCGAAGTCGCCACCGCCGCCGGCCGTGTCGCCTATGGTCCGGTCAAGGCCAAGGATGTCGCCGGACTGTTCGATGCCGGGTTCCTGTCGGGCGGCGAGCATCCGCTGGGCCAGGGTCTGACCGAGGAGATCGAGTACCTCAAGCGTCAGGAACGCCTGACCTTTGCCCGCGCTGGCATCACCGATCCGTTGTCGCTGGATGACTATATCGCTCACGACGGCTATCGCGGGCTCAAGCGTGCTCTGGGCATGACGCCTGAGGCCATCGTCGCCGAGGTCACCGAGTCCGGCCTGCGCGGCCGTGGCGGCGCGGCCTTCCCCACCGGTATCAAATGGCGCACCGTGCTCGGCTGCGAGGCGGCGCAGAAATACATCGTCTGCAACGCTGACGAAGGCGACTCGGGGACCTTCTCCGACCGCATGGTGATGGAAGACGACCCCTATGTGCTGATCGAGGGCATGACCATTGCCGGTCTGGCCGTCGGCGCCACCAAGGGTTACATCTACCTGCGTTCGGAATACCCACACGCCGAGGCGGTGCTGCTCGAGACCATCGCCCGCGCCAACGCCGCCGGCTACCTGGGGGACAACGTGCTCGGCAGCGGTAAGGCCTTCCACCTGGAGCTGCGCCGTGGCGCCGGCGCCTATATCTGTGGCGAGGAAACCGCGCTGCTGGAGAGCGTCGAGGGCAAACGCGGCACCGTGCGGCCGAAGCCGCCGCTGCCGGCCATCGAAGGCCTGTTCGGCCAGCCGACGGTGATCAACAACGTGATCTCGCTGGCCTCGGTGCCGATCATCCTCGACAAGGGCGGCGCCTATTACAAGGATTACGGCATGGGCCGCTCGCTTGGCACTCTGCCGATCCAGCTGACCGGCAACATCGCGCGTGGCGGCCTGATCGAGAAGGCCTTCGGCATCACCCTGCGCGAGCTGCTATATGAATATGGTGGAGGTTCGGCCAGTGGCCGGCCGATCCGTGCGGTGCAGGTGGGCGGCCCGCTGGGTGCCTATCTGCCGGAGTCGCAGTTCGATACCCCGCTGGACTACGAGGCCTTCGCCGCCCTCGGCGCGGTGCTCGGTCACGGCGGCATCGTGGTGTTCGACGATACGGTCGACCTGGCCGAGATGGCGCGCTACGCCATGGAATTCTGCGCGGTGGAATCCTGCGGTAAGTGCACGCCCTGCCGGATCGGTTCGACCCGTGGCGAGGAGCTGCTCGACCAAATCATCGTCGCCCGTTCCGAAGGGCCGCAGCCGGGCCGTATCGAGCTGCTCAAGAGCCTCTGCGACACCATGCTCGGCGCCTCGCTCTGTGCCCTCGGCGGGATGACGCCCTACCCGGTGATGAGCGCTATCAACCACTTTCCCGAGGACTTCGGGGTGTCGCCAGACACCGCCGAAGCCCGCTGATTCGGAGGCACAGACATGGCCCTGTATCGTGAACTCGACTATGGCACCCCCGCCCGCACCGGCGCCCCGGTAACGGTGGAAATCGACGGCACCGCCATCACCGTGCCAGCTGGCACCTCGGTCATGCGCGCTGCACAAGAGGCTGGCATCGCCGTGCCCAAGTTGTGCGCCAGTGACAGCCTGGAGCCGTTCGGCTCATGTCGCCTGTGTACCGTGGAAATCGAGGGCCGCCGCGGTTATCCGGCGTCCTGTACCACTCCGGTTGAGCCGGGTATGAAAGTGCGCACACAGAGCCCCAAGCTCGCCGAACTGCGCCGCGGCACCATGGAGCTGTACATCTCCGATCACCCGCTGGACTGCCTGACCTGCTCGGCCAACGGTAACTGCGAACTGCAGGACATGGCTGGTGTGGTTGGCCTGCGCGAGGTGCGCTACGACCCGGTGAAGACTCACCTGGCCGAGCCCAAAGACGAATCCAACCCCTATTTCACCTACGACCCATCCAAGTGCATCGTCTGCAACCGTTGCGTGCGGGCCTGTGAAGAAGTGCAGGGCACTTTCGCCCTGACGATCGACGGCCGTGGCTTCGACTCGCGAGTGGCCGCCAGCCAGGACGAAAGCTTCATCGATTCCGAGTGCGTTTCCTGTGGCGCCTGCGTGAATGCCTGCCCGACCGCCACCCTGACTGAGAAGTCGCTGATCGAGATGGGCCAGGCCGAACGCAGCGTGACCACCACCTGCGCCTATTGCGGCGTTGGCTGCTCGTTCAAGGCCGAGGTCAAGGGCAACGAAGTGGTGCGCATGGTGCCGAACAAGGACGGCCACGCCAACCACGGCCATGCCTGCGTCAAAGGCCGCTTCGCCTGGGGTTACGCCACTCACCCGGACCGCATCAAGACGCCGATGATCCGCGACAGCATCAGCGAGCCCTGGCGTTCGGTGAGCTGGGACGAGGCGATCGGTTATGCCGCCAGGCGCTTCAAGGAGATCCAGGCGCAGTACGGCCGCGACTCGGTCGGCGGGCTGACCTCCTCGCGTTGCACCAACGAGGAAACCTATCTGGTGCAGAAGCTGGTGCGTGCCGCCTTCGGCAACAACAACGTCGACACCTGCGCGCGGGTCTGCCATTCACCGACCGGCTATGGCCTCAAGGTCACTCTCGGCGAATCCGCCGGTACTCAGGACTTCGACTCGGTGCTGTCCGCCGACGTGGTGTTGGTGATTGGCGCCAACCCCACCGACGGCCATCCGGTGTTCGGCTCGCAGCTCAAGCGCCGCCTGCGTGAAGGCGCGCGGCTGATCGTCGCCGATCCGCGCGGTATCGACCTGGTGCGCAGCCCGCACATCAAGGCCGAACACCATCTGCAATTGCGCCCCGGCAGCAACGTCGCCCTGCTCAACAGCCTGGCTCACGTGATCGTCACGGAAGGGCTGGTCAATGAGGTCTTCGTCGCCGAGCGCTGCGAGGCCGAGGCCTTCGAGCAATGGCGTTCCTTCGTCAGCGAGCAGCGCAACAGCCCCGAGGCCATGCAGGAGCTGACCGGCGTGCCGGCCGCCGAGGTACGCGCAGCCGCCCGGCTGTACGCCACCGGCGGCAACGCCGCGATCTACTACGGCCTGGGCGTCACCGAGCACAGCCAGGGCTCGTCCACCGTCATGGCGATCGCCAACCTGGCCATGGCCACTGGCAACATCGGTCGCCCGGGCGTTGGGGTGAATCCGCTGCGCGGACAGAACAACGTGCAGGGCTCCTGCGACATGGGCTCCTTCCCGCATGAATTGCCGGGCTACCGCCATGTCTCGGATCCGGTGGTGCGGCCTCAATTCGAGGCCGCCTGGGGCGTCCAGTTGCTCGACGAGCCGGGTCTGCGCATTCCCAACATGCTCGCCGCGGCCCACGCCGGCACCTTCAAGGGCCTCTACGTGCAGGGCGAGGATCCGGCGCAATCCGATCCGGATACGCAGCACGTCACCGACGCGCTCAAGGCCATGGAGTGCGTGGTGGTGCAGGACCTCTTCCTCAACGAAACCGCCAAATACGCCCATGTGTTCCTGCCGGGCGCCTCTTTCTTGGAGAAGAACGGCACCTTTACCAACGCCGAGCGGCGCATTTCACCGGTGCGCAAGGTGATGCCCGCGCTGGCCGGCAAGGAAGACTGGGAAGTGACAGTGGCGCTGTCCAACGCCCTCGGCTACCCGATGAACTACACCCATCCGTCGCAGATCATGGACGAGATCGCCCGCCTGACCCCGACCTTCACTGGCGTCAGCTACGCCAAGCTCGACCGGATGGGCAGTATCCAGTGGCCGTGCAACGACGAGGCGCCGGAAGGTACGCCGATCATGCATGAGGACGCGTTCGTGCGTGGCAAGGGTCGCTTCATGGTCACCGAGTACATCCCGACCGAAGAGCGCACCTCGCGCAAGCGTCCGCTGGTGCTCACCACCGGCCGCATCCTGTCGCAGTACAACGTTGGCGCACAGACCCGGCGCACCGCCAACGGCGCCTGGCACGCCGAGGACATTCTCGAACTGCATCCAGTGGATGCCGAGGACCGTGGGATCAACGATGGCGACTGGGTCGGCATCAACAGCCGTGCCGGCGAGACGGTGATGCGCGCCAAGGTCACCGAGCGCATGCAGCCGGGTGTGGTCTACACCACCTTCCACCACCCGGAATCCGGCGCCAACGTGATCACCACCGACAACTCGGACTGGGCCACCAACTGTCCCGAGTACAAGGTGACTGCGGTACAGGTGCACAAGGTCGAGGTGCCGTCGAAGTGGCAGCAGGAGTTCGAGGCCTTCACCCGCGAGCAGGTCGAGTTCCTGCCGCGCATCCAGGTCACCCAGCTGTAAACCCCAGCGGCGGGCCTTCGCGGCCCGCCGTTGGCTCCTGTTTTCTCTTCAGCGCATCGAGGTGTGCAGATGGGCATGAATGCCACGCAACTGATCAAGATGGCCAACCAGATCGGCGCCTTCTTCGCCTCCCAACCCGACCCCGCCCAGGCGCGCAGCGAATTCGCCCAGCACCTCAGGCGCCAGTGGGACCCGCAGATGCGCACCGCACTCTATGCGCATCTGGACGCCCACGGCGGCGAAGGGCTCAGCGAGTTCGCCCTGCAGGCGCTGCAAGGGCTGCGTGAGCAAATCGAACCGCAGGTGGCGTGAGCAGCATAATGTCCCGGTTCGGCGTAGGGTGGATGACGGTCTTTTCATCCGCCGTCGCGGCGCTTATGGTGGATCGATAAAGCGCGATCCACCTACGATCATTGCGAGGAACCCAACGCCATGTCACGCCGTGCCTCCCGTCCGCTCGCCGCTGATCGCATCACCAACCCGGCGCCGGAGGCCTACAGCTACGTCGAGCTGGACGCTGCCGCGCAGCGGGGCAATGCGGTGCTGGCCGAGGAGTGCGCCCTGGCCATCGCCTACAACGGCATCAGCCATGCGGTGATGATGGTCTCGCCCAGTGCCCTGGAGGACTTCGTCGTCGGCTTCAGCCTGAGCGGCGCGCTTGTCGAAAGCGTGGATGAAATCTACGACATCCAGCTCAGCCGTCGCGGCGAGGCGTTCAGCGCCGAGGTGCAGATCGGTAATCGTGCGTTCTGGGCGCTCAAGCAACAGCGCCGTAGTCTCGCTGGCACCAGCGGTTGCGGTCTGTGCGGCGTGGAGGCGATCGAGCAGGCGTTGCCGCAACTGACCACGCTGACGCCCAGCCCCTTGCCGCCGGCCGCGCATCTGCATGAGCTGCGCGCGCGGATCAACGATGCGCAGCGCCTGGCGCGGCAAAGCGGTGCGCTGCACGCCGCGCTGTACGTCGACGAGCACGGCGAAATCGTGCTGTGTCGCGAAGACATCGGCCGGCACAATGCGCTGGACAAGCTGATCGGCGCGCTGCGTCGAGAAGGCCGCGACAGCCGGCGGGGCTTCGCCGTGGTCACCAGCCGTTGCAGCCTGGAGCTGATCCACAAGGCCGTGCGTGCCGGGTTGTCGACGCTGGTCAGCCTGTCGGCACCGACCGACCTCTGCGTGCGCTGGGCGCGCCAGCACCACCTCAATCTGATCCATCTGCCGCACCACAGCGCGCCGCGGGCCTACAGCCCCTGTAATAACGCCGAATAGCCCTTCCGCTTCACGAATGCCGCGGTGTTCTTGTGCCGATCGCGCTTGTGTGAGCGGCCCCAGACGATGCTTCAATGCGCGTTGCGCACAGGTGGGTATCCGGTGCGCTAGGAATCGCTTGCCAGCATGTCGCGCACCCGCGTCGCCAGATGATCGACGGAGAATGGCTTGCTGATCATGTCCATGCCGGTATCGAGAAAGCCGCTGCTGGCCGCCTGCTCGGCGTAACCGGTCATGAACAGCACACGCAACCCGGGGCGGTGCTGACGCGCGATGTCAGCCAGCTGGCGACCGTTCATGCCCGGCAAACCGACGTCTGAGATCAGCAGGTCGATGTGCTCGCCGCTTTGCAGAATCTTCGCTGCGGCATCGCCTTCGGCTGCTTCCAATGCGCGGTAACCGAGCATACCCAATACGTCCAACACCAGCAGACGCACGGCGGGATCATCCTCCACCACCAGCACGGTTTCACCCTGCAGTGCCTGTGGGGCCTGTTTCGAGGGCTCGGACAGCGCTGCTGGCGAAGCCATCCCTTTGTACGCTGGCAAATAGAGCGTGACCTCGGTGCCGTTGCCCGGTTCGCTGCGGATCTGCACGTGACCGCCGGCCTGGCGCGCGAAGCCATAAATCATCGACAGGCCGAGACCGGTGCCCTGGCCGATCGGTTTGGTGGTGAAAAATGGCTCGAAGGCCGCAGCCAACACCTTGCGTGTCATGCCGAAACCGCTGTCGATCACACTGAGGCTGACGTAGCGCCCGGGTGCCAGCTCGCCCACCTCCGATGGGCGCTGCAGATGCACGTTGGCGGTGGCGATGTACAGGCTGCCGCCGTCGGGCATGGCGTCGCGGGCGTTGATCACCAGATTGAGCAGAGCGCTTTCGAGCTGGTTCTCGTCACTGTTGGCCGGCCACAGATCCGGCGCCAACATGGCGTCGATCAGAATATGACTGCCGAGGGTGCGCACCATCAGGTCGCGCATCGATTCGACCAGGGCATTCAGATCGACTCGCTTGAGATTCAGCGGCTGGCGCCGGGCGAAGGCCAGCAGTCGATGGGTCAGTGCGGCGGCGCGATTGGCCGAGTTCACCGCGGCATCGATGAAACGCTGGGTTTCGCCGTGGCGGCCCGACTGGTTGTACCGCTGGATCAGATCCAACCCGCCGATGATACCGGTGAGCATGTTGTTGAAATCGTGGGCGATGCCGCCGGTGAGCTGGCCCACTGCTTCCATCTTCTGTGCCTGGCGCAGGGCTTCCTGTGCCTGTTCGCGGCTGGCCATTTCAGTGACCAGCCGCTCATAGACTTCGGCCAGGGCCTCGGTACGTTCCTGCACCCGGCTTTCCAGCGTCTCGTTGAGTTCGCGCAGTGCCTGCTCGGCCTGCCAGCGCTCGGTGACGTCCTGCGCCAGGACGAAGAATCCCTGTACCTGCCCGTTGGCATCCCGACGTGGCAGGTATTGCACCTGGCTGTGGCGTTCCTGGCCGTCACGGTGTGGACTCGAGGTCTCGAAGCTGATGGTCTGTCCGGCGAGGACCGCTTCGATATGGTTCTGGCGCAGCGCGTAGCCTTCCTCGCCAAGCACCTCGCGCACGGTTTTGCCCCGCAGCCATTCGGGTGAATGCCCGAACCATTCTTTGTAATAGTGGTTGTTGAAACGAAAACGCTGGTCTCGATCGATGTAGCCGATAAGGATCGGCAGCGCATCGGTGATCATACGGATCTCCGCTTCGCTGCGGCGCAGCGCTTGTTCCTCGCTATGGCGCAGGCACAACAACTGCCCGCCGACTGCCTGGCCATCTCTGATCGGGCTGAGGGCCAGATCGAACCAGGCGGCGGCCCCGTCGGCGGTACCGTCCTCTGAAAGACGGTGGTTGCGTAGCAGACACGCCTGGCTGCGGTCGTTGGTTTCGCGGGCTTCGATCAGCTCGGGCCAGATGGCACCCCAGGTGATGGCGACTGGCGCACCCAAAGCGTCAGGATGGTAACGGCCGATCAGCGCGGCATGGGCATCGTTGTACAGCTGCAAGCCGGTCTCGCCCCATAGCACGCACATGGGCAGCGGCGCGTCGAGCAGCGTGTCGAGAAGGATCCGCAGCGGGACGGGCCAGTTTTCGATCGGGCCCAGTGGCGTTGCGCTCCAGTCGTGGCCGCGGATGCGTCCGCTCATTTGACTAGTACCGGCCGGCCAGGGCTCTGGGTTTACTGCCATAGGTTGTCCATCGATGCGCGACGAGCGATTTCGCCGGTCGTCGCGTTTATGCGGCATCGGATGCCTGGTGCGGCGCAGCCAGAGGCTGGGCCTCGTTGTCTTGTCTGTTTGGACGCATCGCCATCCTAATCATTCCTGTCGAATGGCCACTGGCTTATGGGCGACCTCGGGCCGCTGTAATTAAGTCATCACAGCGGCGGTTCAGGCCGGATATCCCTGCAGGCTGCGGATCAGCTCCAGGTAATCGTCGACGGCTGTGAATTCTTCGGTATTTTTTTGCCCGCGCCGACTGTCCGGTTCGCTGACGGCCAACAGGTACGCGATGCCGAAATCACGAGCGCTGCGCAAAACAGGCAGACTGTCGTCGATGAACAGCGATGTGGCCGGGTCGAAGTCCAGATCCGCCTTCAGGGCGTCCCAGAACTGTGCCTGCTCCTTTGGAAATCCGTAGTCGTGAGAGCTGATCAGGCGGTCGAACCAGGGCGCCAGTTCGATTCGCTCGAGCTTCAATGACAGCGAGTCGCGATGGGCATTGGTGATCAGCACCACCCGCTTGCCTGCATCACGCAGGGCGGCGAGGAACTCGTCGGCGGCTGGCCGCAGGGCGATCAGGTCGGCGATTTCGCGCTTCATTTCGCGAATCGGCAGGTTCAGCTCGCGGGTCCAGAAATCCAGGCAATACCAGGTGAGCTTGCCTTCGTGCTCGTTGAATAACGGAGCCAGCTCCAGTTCGGCCATGGCGTAGCTGATGCCGTGCAGTTCGGCGTAACGTTGCGGCAGGAATTCGAGCCAGAAATGATTATCGAAGTGCAGGTCCAGCAAGGTGCCGTCCATATCCAGCAGGACGGTATCGATGTCGGACCAGGGCAGTGAAGCGATCATGGCAGGCTCTTTTTTTCGGCGATTGATGCAATGGTGCGGCAGTGGTCGGTTCGATGCAAAGCGTTCACGGCGATGGCAAAAAGGCGGGTTATGATTGCGGTTCGCGTTTCAAGGATATCCCCATGCGCCAGAAACCTACCGTGCTTGCCCGTGAGATCGTTGCCACCAGCCGTCTGTTCCGTGTCGAGGAGCTGCAGCTGAGGTTTTCCAATGGTGTCGAGCGCACCTACGAACGGCTGGTTGGCCAGGGCACCGGCTATGGCGCGGTGATGATCGTCGCGCTGGATGCCGACGGACGGGCATTGCTGGTCGAGGAATATTGCGGCGGCACCGATACCTATGAGCTGTCGCTGCCCAAGGGCCTGATCGAGCCGGGCGAAGACGTGCTCGATGCTGCCAACCGCGAGTTGAAGGAAGAAGCTGGTTTCGGTGCGCGCCGCCTCGAATTGCTCACCGAGCTATCCCTCTCGCCCGGCTACATGAGCCAGAAAATTCAGGTGGTCCTGGCCCGCGACCTTTATCCCGAACAGCTGCCAGGCGACGAGCCGGAGCCGATGCGCGTCGACCGGATCGATCTGCGCGAGTTGTCGAGCCTGATCCAGAACCCGCAATTCAGCGAAGGACGCGCTCTGGCGGCGCTGTATCTGGCGCGGGACCTGCTGACCGAGCGAGGGGAGTACGTCCGATGAGTCATCCGTATCTGGCCAGGGTCATCGACCTGGTGCGCGACGCCGGGCAGGCGATCCTGCCACATTGGCGCAATGAGGTACGGGTGCACGAGAAGGCGGACGCCTCGCCGGTGACTGCGGCCGACATGGCGGCGCATCACCTGTTGGCCGACGGCCTGCGTGCGCTGGATCCGAACATTCCGGTGCTGTCCGAAGAAGATTGCAATCTGAGCCTGGCCGAGCGCGCCGGCTGGACCCGCTGGTGGCTGGTCGATCCGCTGGATGGAACCAAGGAATTCATTGCCGGCAGCGAGGAGTTCACCGTCAACGTGGCGCTGATCGAGCAGGGGCGGGTGCTGTTCGGCGTGGTAGGCATTCCGGCCAACGGCCGCTGTTACTACGGCGGCGCCGAATTCGGTGCCTGGCGTGCCGAAGCCGATGGCGCGGCCCAGCCGTTGCAGGTGCGCCATGAACCGGCCGAGGGGTTCACCGTGGTCGCCAGCCGTCGTCATTCGAGCCCGGCGCAGGAGCAGTTACTGGACGGGCTGCGCCAGCGCTTCGGCGAGCTGGTGCTGGCCAGCGTCGGCAGTTCGTTGAAGTTCTGCCTGCTGGCCGAGGGCGCTGCCGACTGCTATCCGCGACTGGCGCCAACTTCGCAGTGGGACACCGCCGCCGCCCAGGGCGTGCTCGAGGGTGCAGGGGGCGAGGTGTTGGACATTGGCGGCGCCACGCTGACGTACGAGGCACGTGAAAGCTATCTCAACCCATCCTTCCTGGCGTTGCCACGCGGTGTGGCGTGGCGTGCCGGGCTGATCGAGCTGGCGAACCGCTGAGTCGCTGGGCTATCGGTCATTACACTGAACGCGGTCCGGTTCCGCCAATGCAGTGCGCACCGTGGCCAGCCGGGGGCCTGAGTCGGATCGCTGGAGCAGCGCAGTGTCATTGAAAACCCCTGTCGGGATACGTCAATGGATCTGGCGCGCCTTCGTTCAAAGCGCGCTGATTCCGCTGGTGCTGGTCGAGGTGGTGCTTATCGCGGCCTACCTGCTGACCAACACGGCCATCCGCGATGCGCAGATAGAGTATCTACGCGAGACAGCGCTTGCCGAGCTGCAAGCGGCGGTGGACCGCGAAGCGCGGATCATCAGTCAGCAGTTGCAGCAAGTGGCGAGTACCACCGCCCTGTTTCGCAATTTCACCCTCCGTGCGCTGGAGGACGACAGCCCGGTGCCGCCTGCATCGCTGACCCTGAGTGAGGGTGGGGTGCGCTATAGCCCGATCGATAACGGCGGCGCGGCCAGTTTCTACTCCGCCGCCACCGCGCCCGAGCAGCAGGATCTGGAAAAGGTGGCGCGCTTGCACCGTCTCGATCCGCTGATGAAGGAGTTGCACGCCGGCAACCCGCTGATCGCCAGCCTCTATTTCAACAGCTGGGACAGCTATAACCACATCTACCCCTGGTTCAACACCGCGGAACAGTATCCGCCGGACATGGACATCCCCCGCTACAACTTTTATTACCTGGCCAACTCCTGGCAAAACCCGGCGCGGCGGGTGGTCTGGACCGACGTCTACCTGGATCCGGCTGGGCACGGGTGGATGATGTCAGCCATCGCGCCGGTGTATCGAGGCGATTTCCTGGAAGGGGTCAGCGGTATCGACGTCACGGTCAGCGGCATTCTGCAGCAGATCGGACGTCTGCGAGTGCCTTGGAACGGTTATGCCATGCTGGTCAGCCGCGACCTCGACATCATGGCCCTGCCCGAGGCGGGCGAGCGCCAGTTCGGCCTCGCTGAGCTGACCGAGCACTCCTACGACGAAGCGATTCGGCGAGAGATCTTCAAGCCCGAGGATTTCCGTCTCGGGCGTCGTCCGGGTACCGACAAGCTGGCCAGCGCCGTCGCCGCGCAGGCTGACGGGGTGCAGCGCCTGAGCCTCGATGATGGTCGGCAGCTGGTAGCCTGGGCCACGGTGGAGCCGACGGGCTGGCATCTGCTGGCGGTGGTGGACGAGGCTGCGGTGTTCAGCCAGACCACGACCCTGGCCAGCCATTATCGGCAGATCGGCTATTTGCTGATTGCCGGCCTGCTGCTGTTCTATCTGCTGTTCTTCGCCTATATGTGGCTGCGTGCTCGGCGGCTCAGCCAGGCGCTGCTGGCGCCCATCGCCAGCATCTCACGGATGATGGGACAGATCGGCCAGGGTCAATGGCGGCCTCAGTCGGTCTCGTCCAATATCCGTGAACTGGACGATCTGGCCCAGCACACCCAGGCCATCGGTGGCCAGCTGGAGCTCAGCGAGGCGCAGCGGACGCAGACGCAGAAGCGTCTCGAACTGGTGCTCGAGAGCTCGACCGAAAGCCTCTGGGAAAACGACATGCGCAACGCCACCCTGCAGCTGCGCGGGCGCCTCCCGTACCGCTTCGGCTTGCCCTCGTCGAAACTCGCCTCGGCGCAATTTTTCCAACGCATCCATCCGCGCGATTTGCCTCGCGTGCGTGCCGAGCTGGCGCGTATGCAGTCGGGAAATGCTACGCGCTATGAATGCGAGTTCCGCTTTGCCGACGCGCTCGGTGAATATCACTGGCTGCTGAGTCGCGGCCGCGTGCTCGAGCGCGATCCGCAGACAGGCGAAGCCACGCTGTTGGCGGGTACTCATGTCGACATCGATGCGATCAAGCGGGTCGAAGAGGATCTGCGCCATGCCACGCAACAGGCCCAGGCGGCCAACGAGGCCAAGACCCATCTGATTTCCAGCATCAGCCATGAATTGCGAACACCGCTCAATGCCATCCTCGGCTTCGCCCAACTGATGCGCATGGACTGTTCCCCTGAAACCGACCCGGAGGCGGCCGACTATCTCGACGAAATCCTGCTGGCCAGCCGCCACCTCAATCAGCTCCTCGCTGACATCCTCGACTGGTCGAGCCTGCAGGCCGAGCGGCCGCGGCTGGAGCTCAAGCGGGTGGAGGTCTGTGCGCTGATGCGAGAGTGCGCCGAGCTGGTCGCGCTTGATGTCCAGCGTCATGACTTGCAGCTGGAATTCGACCTGCCAGCGTCACCCATCGAGGTGCTGGCCGAGCCGAGACGGCTGCGCCAGGTGTTGCTCAACCTGTTGTCCAACGCGATCAAGTACAACAACCCGTCCGGCCGGATACGGATGTCCATCGAAACGGCTGCCGGGCAGGTAAGGCTGATGGTCGAGGACACGGGACTGGGCATCGACGAGGCGTTGCAGGCGCAATTGTTCGCGCCGTTCCAGCGTCTAGGACGTGAGCATTCGAATATCCAGGGCGCCGGTATCGGGCTGTCGCTGAGCCTGGAATACGCCAAGCTGATGGGAGGCAGCATCGGTGTGAAGAGCAAGCTGGGTGCGGGGAGCCTGTTCTGGGTCGCGCTGCCGGTGCTCGAGCCGGAGCCTGTACTGCCGCCCCACGAGCGGCCGCGGATCGTCTACGTGGAAGACGATCCGGCCAGCCAGCTGCTGGTACGCAAGGCGTTGGCCGACATCGGTGAAATCAGCGTGATCGATAACGGCCGGACCGCCCTCAAACATGTGCTCGCCGATCCGCCGGAGTTGTTGCTGCTGGACCTCAATCTGCCGGAACTCAAGGGCAAGGAATTGCTGGCGCTGCTACGCCAGACGCCGGCTACCCGGGAGGTTCCGGTCATCGTGCTGAGTGCGTCCAGCGAGCTCGCTGATGAGATCGACTGTCAGGCTCGCCTGGCCAAACCGCTGGACCTGGACGAGCTGCGCAGGCAGGTCCGCGCCTGTCTGCAGCGCTGAACCTCAGCCCGGACTGAGTCGTCGATACCGCTAGTCGGCACGCTCGCCGCAAAGATCGAGGGCGAACCAGTGTTCGGTTTCTGCCTGTGACAAACCTGCGCCGAGCAGCGCGAACAGCTTGCCCAGCGCGGCTTCACGGGTCATGCCACCGCCGGAGATCAACCCTGTGGCCGCCAGCGTGCTGCCGGCGGCGTAGATGCCGAACTCGACGTGACCTTGCGGGCACTGACTGATTGCTGCCAGCACCACACCACGCTCATGTGCATCCTTCAATACCGCCAGCAGCTCGGCATCGTCCGCCGGGCCCGTACCGCTGCCGTAGCATTCGAGCAGCACACCTTGCACGCCGCAGGCCAGCAGGGCGCGTAGATGTGACGCCTCGATGCCCGGGTAGAACGGCAGCACCGCAAGGCTGACCGACCGGCGCGGCTGGCGATAGTCGAGCGTGGCCGGGATGCCTGGCGCACGTTTACCCTGACGCAAACGAGGCGCGACACCGAAGGCATCCAGCGTCGCGGTACCGCGTTTGCTGGCCCGCACGCCGGACATCAGCTTGCCACTGAAGTACAGATATACCCCCGGCTCGATCCCGGCCTGCAGTGCGTGCATGGCGCCGAAGAGGTTGCTCCAGGCATCGCTGTCAGGCGCACCGGCCGGCAGCATGGCGCCGGTCAGCAGCACCGGCACCTCGAGCCCGAGCAGCAAGAAGCTCAGGGCGGCAGCGCTGTAGGCCAGGGTATCGGTGCCATGCAGCACCAGCACGCCATCGCAGCCGTCCTGCTCGACGCCGGCACGAATGGCCTCGACCATGGCCAGCCAGTTGGCCTGGTTCATGTTGGCGCTGTCGATTGCCGGCAGCAGCTCGCGGAACTGCCAGCTGGGCAGGGTCAGCTGGGGTTGCTGATCCTGCTGCTCGCGCAGCCTGCTGGCGAAGCCAGAGGCGGGCATCAGGCCTTCGGCGCTCTGTTGCATGCCGATGGTGCCGCCGGTGTACAGCACCAGGATGTTTCTGGAAGCCGGCATAGGGGGTCTCCTGTCAAAGAAAAGGGGGCCGCAGCCCCCTGTTCATACAGCGCTTGCGGGCACTTAGTGCTGATGCGCCTGGGCGTTGGCAACAGTCCCGTTCGCCGGGGCTTCATTCGTACCGCGGGCTGGCCAGACGGTCAGATCCAGGTCCAGATCGGCGAAGTGCTTCGGATCGAACACCGGCTGTTCGACGCCCGCGTCACGCTGGCTGTCGTAGTCGCGCATCAGGCGCAGCCCGACCTTGAACAGCAGCGCCAAGGCGATCAGGTTGCATATCGCCAGCAGACCCATGGTGACGTCGGCAAAGCCGAACACCGTGCCCAGGTCCTGGATCGAGCCCCACATCACCAGGCCGATCACCATGACGCGGTAGACCTGCACCGGCCAGCGCTTCTCAGTGAAGAAGCCCAGCGCATTCTCGCCGAGGTAGTAGTTGTAGATCAGGGTGGTGAACACGAACAGCAACAGCGCTACGCTGATGAACACCCGGCCCCACTCACCGACAACGGCCGCGACGGCAGTTTGCGTCAGGACCACACCGGCCATCTCGCTGCCCGGCTCGAACACGCCGGAGAGGATGATGATCAGCGCGGTGCAGCTGCACAGCACGATGGTGTCGATGAACACGCTCAACGACTGCACGATGCCCTGTGCCACCGGGTGCTTGACCTCGGCGACTGCGGCCACGTTGGGCGCGCTGCCCAGGCCGGCTTCGTTGGAGAACAGACCGCGCTTGACGCCCATGATGATCGCCGCGCCGATGCCACCGGCGAATGCCGGTTCGAGGCCGAAGGCGCTACGGAAGATGGTGCCGAAGGCGGCAGGGATATCGCCGGCATTGCTGCCGATGACGAAGATCGCCATGGCGATGTAAGAGAACGCCATCACCGGAACCAGCACGTCAGCGAACTTGGCGATGCGCTTGATGCCGCCGAAGATGATCAGGCCGATCACCACCATCAGCACGATGCCGCTGACGAAGGTCGGCACGCCGAAGGTATCGTTCATCGAACTGGCGACGGTGTACGACTGCACGGCGTTGAAGCCGAAGCCGAAGGTCACCAGCAACAGCAGCGATACCACGATACCCAGCCAGCGTTGACCAAGGCCGTGCTGGATGTAGAACGCCGGGCCGCCGCGATAGCCGCCGTCGGGTTCACGGCGCTTGTACAGCTGCGCCAGGGAGCACTCGAAGTAGCTGGTGGCCATGCCGACCAGGGCCACAATCCACATCCAGAAGATCGCGCCTGGGCCGCCGAGCATGATGGCGACCGAGACACCGGCGATATTGCCGGCACCGACGCGGCCGGCGACGCTGAGCATCAACGCCTGGAATGAACTGAGCTGGCCCGGCTGGCGTTTGAAGGCTTCGCCGAAAATCTGAAACATGCTGCCGAAGTAGCGGAACTGGACGAAGCGCGAGGCGATGGTGAAGAACAGGCCGAGGCCTATCAGCATCACGATGAGCAGCTTGCTCCAGATGAGATCGTTGAGAAGATCGAGCATGCGGAAGGGTCTCTCTTGTTGTTTTGGACGAATGTAAGGACGCAGCCGGGGAATGGTTGGCCAGATGCCTCAGTGATGCAATTGCGCGGATCGCGGCGAACTGACGCGAGTTGATGCTAGAATCGCGCCGCTCGCATCACTGGGATCGACTATGCAAGACCACCTCGGCGCCAATCTCAAGCTGCTCTGCAGCCATTACCGGTCGATTGCCGAGGTGTGCCGCAAGCTTTCGATCAACCGGGCGCAATTCAACAAGTACCTGAGTGGCCAAAGCCGCCCCACTGCGCATAACCTCAAACGCATCTGTGATTTCTTCGGGGTCGAGGGCTACGAGCTGAGCCTGCCCGGTGAACAGTTCGCGCAGTTGATCGGTCTGCGACGAAACGATCAGGAGCGCATCGCCGCCAGTGACCCGCTGCTGGAGTTGTTCCAGCCGATGCGCGACAACGCCAACAGCCTGTCCCGTTACTGTGGCTACTACTTCGAATATGCCAATTGCATGTCGGTGCCGGGGCAGATCCTGCTGTCGCTGGTGCATCTACGCGAGGATCGCGGCAGCTTCGTCTTCGAACGCCAGGAACGTCAGGAACAGTCGCGTCCCGACAATCCCAAACAGGAAGACGGCGTGGTGCGCTGCCGCTACCTGGGCGCCGCCTTCTATTTGCAGGATCGACTGTTTCTCATCGACTACGAGTCACTGACCGACAACGAGATGAGCCAGACCATCCTGATTCCCAGCTTCAAGAGCCGTATCAGCCGCCTCAATGGCTTGAAAACCGGTGTCTCCAGCGGAGACCGACGTACGCCGGCCTGTACCCGCGTAGTCTGGGAGTACCTGGGTACCGAGATCAACCGGGTCAATGCCTACCGGCAGGTAATGCTCTACGGGCGGGATGATCCGCGGATCGATCCGGAGATCCGCGATCGGTTGGCCTCAGCGCAAATGCGTGACGGCTTGTTCGAGATCGAGTAGCTGGTGGCGCTTGCGGGTCCGGCACGAAGGTGCCTTCCGCGAGGTCGCTGCTGATTCAGCAGAGTTCGGGGTGCTTGACGCAGCTGCCGTAACCCTCGGTCTTCATCTGATCCAAGGCGCTTTGCAGGCGAGTGATCACTTCATCGGGCGTGTCCTTGTTGAGGGCCAGGTACAGCGGCGACGAGTTGAACACCAGCACCGTGTTCAGGCCGCTCACGCCCTCCTGCTTGGCGTAGTAGCGCCACACCGGGTCGGACGTCGCCCAGAGGTCGATCTTGCCGGTGAGCAACTTCTGCAGGTTTTCCTGATCGCGCAGCGCATTGACCGGTGCAAGACCCTGAGCCTCCACGCGCTGACTCACCGCGCTGCTCTTGTAGGCACCTATCTTGTACCCCTGGGCCTGGGCGAGGCTGGTCAGCTTGAGGTTCGAGCCGGGTGCCGAGAGCAGGACGCTTTCGTATTGCGCGATGGGGCCGACCCACTTGAACAGCGACCGGCGCTCATCGGTCATCGACGTCGAGAACAGGCCGTGGTTAGGCAGATCCAGCGTCGATTGGTAAATGCGATCCCAAGGAAAGCGTAGCGTCATCGAATAGGCGATGCCGGCGCGCTTGAACATCTCGCGCACGGTGTCGGCGCTGATGCCGTGGATATGCTCTTCCTTCGCGAAGTTCTTGCCGCCCTCCGCCATGTTGAAGGGCGGAAAGTTCTCGGTCTGCAGGACCATCTCATAGCCTTTCGGGAGCTCCGCCTGGGCGAACGGTGCGGCAATGAAAGAGCTGAGCAACAGGGTAAGCGTGAGTAGTTTGCGCATGAGGCCTCCAGGAAATCGGCGGAGTCTACGCAAGGGCTGAAAACGGCGGCTTGTGCCGTATCACGCTTTAGCCAGCGGGGTCGACGCCGCCTCGCCCGGATCGCGGCGTTTGTCTGCGGGTTTGCTGGACCGCCGAGTCAGAGCGGCCCAGCGAGGCTCATTCCTTGTTCCTGCTGTTGTATACGTCTTGATCCAGCTCGTTCTCGCTGCGCCCGACCAAGGTAGTGGTCATCAGGTCACCGGCGACGTTCACCGTGGTGCGCGCCATGTCGAGGATCCGGTCGATGCCGGCGATCAACGCCACACCTTCGAGTGGCAGGCCGGCCGAAGTCAGTACCAGTCCGAGCATGATCAACCCCGCACCAGGGATGCCCGCGGTGCCCACTGATGCCAGGGTCGCGGTGAGGATGATCATTAGATACTGCCCGGCATTGAGGTCGATGCCGAACGCCTGAGCGATGAAAAGCGCCAGCACGCCCTGATAGATGGCGGTGCCGTCCATGTTGATGGTGGCGCCAACGGGGAGTACGAAGCCCGCCACGCCTTCGGACACGCCGAGATTCTTGCGTGCGCATTCGATGGAAACCGGCAGGGTGCCGGAACTGCTCGAAGTGCTGAACGCAACCGCCAGTGCCGGTGCAATGCCCTGCAGGAACCGCAGCGGGCTCAACCGCCCCACTAGTCCGAGCAGGCCGCCATAGACGAGCAATACATGGGCAATGCTAGCCAGGTAGATCACGCCGATGACGCCGGCCAGGGGCAGCAGCACTTCGGCGCCGTGGCTGCCGACCACGCCGGCGGTCAGGGCAAAGACCCCGATCGGCGCAACGCGCATCACTAAATCGGTGAGCTTGTAGAAGGTCTCGGCTAGGCCATCGAACAGCCGCACCGCCGGCGCCGCGCGTTCACCGACCAGATTCATGCTCACGCCCAGCGCAATGGCGAAAACGATGATCTGCAGGATATTGCCTTCGGCCAATGCAGTGACCGGGTTGCTCGGGATCAGGCCGACCAGGATGCTGACCAGAGACGGCGCCTGCTTGGCCTCGCCGGTGGTGCTGGCCACCATGTTCATGCCCTCGCCGGGGCTGAACAGCGCACCAAACAGCAGCCCGATGCTGACCGCGAACGCGGTGGTGATCAGGTAGATGGCGATGGTCTTTACGCTGATCCGTCCCAGTTTGGCGCTGTCCTGCATGGAGGTGATGCCGGCCACCAGCGAAACGAATACCAGCGGCACGATGAGCATCTTGATGGCATTGAGAAACAGCGTGCCGATCGGTGCCAGAACCAGCGCGTCCTGCTTGAAAACGAGGCCGGTGACGATGCCCAGGCCCAGGCCGATGAGGATCTGCTGCCACAGGGCCAGGCGGCCGAGCAGGCGCAGGGGATTAGCGAGAGTGGTGCTCTGATTCATGCGGATACCTGTTTGTTGTTCTTATTGAAACGAGCCGTTTGTGGCGGCTCGGTATGCAAGGGCGCCCGGCACAGCGGGCGCCTTTACAGCGGGAAACACCAGCGCGTCAGGCCTTCAGCGGCACCAGCCGCGGTGCGATCATGTTTTCCGGACGCAGGATGTCGTCGAGGGTGGCGTCGTCCAACAGCTGCTCCTCGCGCACCAGCTCCAGCACGCCGCGGCCGCTGAGCAGCGCCTGGCCGGCGATGCGGGTGGCGTTTTCGTAGCCGATGTAGGGGTTCAGCGCGGTGATCAGGCCGATGGAGTTTTCCATCAGACGACGGCAGTGGTCCTCGTTGGCGGTGATGCCGACGATGCAATGCTCGCGCAGCATGTCCATGGCGCGCTGCAGCAGGCGGATCGAGTCGAACAGCTTGAAGGCGATCAGCGGCTCCATGACGTTGAGCTGCAACTGCCCGGCCTCGGCAGCCATGGTCAGCGCCAGGTCGTTGCCGATCACTTCGAACGCCACCTGGTTGACCGCCTCTGGAATCACCGGATTGACCTTGCCCGGCATGATCGAACTGCCCGGCTGGCGCGGCGGCAGGTTGATCTCGTTGATGCCGGTGCGCGGGCCGCTGGAGAGCAGCCGCAAGTCGTTGCAGATCTTCGACAGCTTGACCGCCAGACGCTTGAGCATGCTCGAGAAGGTGACGAAGGCGCCCATGTCCGAAGTGGCTTCGATGAGGTCGGCGGCGGGTTTCAGCGGATGCCCGCTGATGGTCGCCAGGCGTTGCACGGCCAGGGCTTGATAGTTCGGGTCGGCGTTGATGCCGGTACCGATGGCCGTTCCGCCGAGGTTGACCTCGACCAGCAGTTGCGGGGCGATCAGGCGTAGGTGCTCAAGGTCTTCACCGAGCGTGGTGGCGAAGGCGCGGAATTCCTGGCCGAGGGTCATGGGCACGGCGTCCTGCAGCTGGGTGCGACCCATCTTGAGAATGTGCGCGAACTCGGCGGACTTGCCAGCGAAGGCCTGCACCAGGCTGTCGAGGCTGGCCAGCAGGGTGTCGTGGCCCAGCAGCAACCCCAGGCGGATAGCCGTGGGATAGGCGTCGTTGGTCGACTGCGCCATGTTCACGTCGTTGTTCGGGTGCAAGTGGCGATACTCGCCCTTGGCGTGGCCCATGTATTCCAGCGCCAGGTTGGCGATCACCTCGTTGGCGTTCATGTTGGTCGAGGTGCCGGCACCACCCTGGATCATATCGACGACGAACTGATCGTGATGCTCGCCGCGGATCAAGTGCGCACAGGCCTGGCTGATCGCCAGGTGCTTGGCGTCGCTGAGGTGCCCCAGCTCGCGGTTGGCGTCTGCCGCCGCCTGCTTGACCATCGCCAGCGCGACCACCAGCTTCGGGTAGTGTGACAACGGCACGCCGGAAAGATGGAAATTGTGCACGGCGCGTAGGGTCTGGATGCCGTAATAGGCATCGGCAGGTACTTCGAGCGAGCCAAGCAGATCTTTTTCGAGGCGGAAGGATGCAGCGGAGGACATGAGGTTCTCATCCGAGAGAAAAGCGGCATTTGCCGCGAAGGCCGCTACCATAGGACTGAGGCCCTTTCTCGGCCAATGCCGTTAAACACTGGCCTATGCACAATCGGCATAATTGCGGTGTGACGCCGTTAGGCTGGCGAGCGTTATTGCGCTTCATCCCGATCCCATTCCCAGCCTGCCAGGAGCCGGCATGAACATCGAAACCAAGTGGCTGGAAGACCTGGTCGCACTGGCGGCTACTCGCAGCTTCTCCCAGGCCGCCGAGCGACGCTTCGTCACCCAGCCGGCCTTCAGCCGGCGCATCCGCAGCCTGGAGAACACCCTGGGCCTGACCCTGGTGAACCGCGCCCGTACGCCGATCGAGCTGACCGAGGCGGGACAGCTGTTCCTGGTCACGGCACGCAACATGGTCGAACAGCTGGGCGAGGTGGTGCACTACCTGCACAACCTTGAGGGGCAACGCGGCGAGGTGTTGCAGATCGCCGCTGCTCATTCGCTGGCGCTCGGTTTTTTTCCAGGTTGGTTGGCCCGGCTACGTCTCGATGGTGTGCCGGTCAACAGCCGGCTGGTGGCGACCAACGTCGGCGAGGCGGTGCATTCCCTGCGCGAAGGCGCCTGCGACCTGATCCTTGCCTATTACGATCCGGATGCCGCGCTGCAGATGGATCCGGAGCTGTTTCCGTCGTTGTCGCTGGGACGTACCGAGATCGTGCCGGTCTGCGCTGTCGATGACGCCGGCAGGCCGCTGTTCGATCCCGACAGCGGCCAGACCGTGCCGCTGCTGGCCTACAGCGCCGGCGCCTCGCTGGGTCGGTCGGTTAATTTGCTGCTGCGTCAACGCGGCCTGCGCTCGTCCACGGTGTACGAAACGGCGATGGCCGACAGCTTGAAAAGCATGGCGATGCAGCGGCTGGGCCTGGCCTGGGTGCCACGGCTCTCCGTAACCGCCGAGTTGGAGCGTGGTGAGCTGGTGATCTGCGGAGCCGAGCATTGGCGGGTGCCGCTGGAGATTCGCCTGTATCGCTGTGCGCTGGTGCGCAAGGCGCCGGTGCGACTGCTCTGGCGCAAGCTGGAAAGCGGCGCGGGTCAGGTTGCTGAGATGGCGGTCGAGGATTGAGTTGGGCCCGGACACGAGCTTGGCGCATCCGGGCCTGCGCTTAAAGGCTCAGAACAATGCGTCCCTCGATGGTCCCCGCGCGCATCTGGTCGAAGATCTGGTTGATGTCGTCCAGTTTGCCAGCATGGATAGTCGCCTTGACCAAGCCTTCGGCGGCGAAATCCAGCGCTTCCTGCAGGTCGGCGCGGGTGCCGACGATCGAGCCGGTAATGCTGATGGCCTTGAGCACCACATCGAAGATCGGCGTGGGGAAATCGCCTGGCGGAAGGCCAACCAGCGCGACCGTTCCGTGACGGCGAGCCATGCCGATGGCCTGGCCGAAAGCGCTGTTGGACACCGCAGTGACCAGCACCCCATGCGCCCCGCCGATGTCGCGCTGGACGATCGCCACCGGGTCTTCGCTGCGGGCATTGATGGTCAGGCTGGCGCCGAGCTTCTTCGCCAGTTCCAGCTTGGCGTCGTCGACGTCGACCGCCACCACGTGCAAGCCCATCGCCTTGGCGTATTGCACCGCGACATGGCCCAGTCCACCGACACCGGAAATCACCACCCACTGGCCGGGACGGGCGCCGGTCATCTTCAGGCCTTTGTAAACCGTGACGCCGGCGCAGAGGATCGGTGCAATCTCATCGAACGCGACCTTGTCCGGCAGGATGCCGACATAGTTGGGGTCAGCCAGGACATATTCGGCATAGCCACCGTTGACTGAATAACCGGTGTTCTGTTGCGCGGTACACAGGGTTTCCCAGCCGGTCAGGCAATGCTCGCAGCAGCCACAGGCGGTATAGAGCCAGGGCACGCCGACGCGGTCGCCCTCCTTGACGCGCGTCACCCCGCTGCCCACGGCGGCGACGTAGCCGACGCCTTCATGGCCGGGGATGAAGGGCAGGGCGGGGCGTACCGGCCAGTCGCCTTCGGCGGCATGCAGGTCGGTGTGGCAGACGCCGCAGGCTTCGATTTTCACTAGTATCTGGCCGGCACCTGGCACCGGCACTTTCACTTCCTCGATACGCAGTGGTTCGCCGAAGGCATGCACCACGGCGGCTTTCATGGTCTGGGTCATTGGGGAGTCTCCTTTGCATCGGAGCCGCCAGTCTGCTCCCGGCCCCGGGGGCGCACCATTGACTTCGAGCAATACCCGCCGCGATCGACGGCGTGGCCGGACGTACGGTCGCGGGTGCCGGCGGGCGGGGGCTTGCGCTATACTGCGCGGCCTTCGGTCGGACCGGTTCCGGCCATGTACCTGCACGGCCGCGCTGTTTTCAGCGCGGCCGTTGTTCCTGATGCGCCCGCAGGCGCCGAAGAGAGGCACGACGATGACCGCACTGGTAGGCGTGATCATGGGCTCCAAGTCCGACTGGTCCACCTTGAGCCACACCGCAGACATGCTGGAAAAGCTCGGCATTCCGCACGAAGTCACCGTGGTGTCAGCGCACCGCACCCCCGATCTGCTCTTTCAGTACGCCGAACAGGCCGAAGGGCGTGGCCTGCGCGTGATCATTGCGGGCGCCGGCGGCGCCGCCCATTTGCCCGGCATGTGCGCGGCCAAAACCCATCTGCCCGTGCTCGGCGTGCCCGTGCAGTCCTCGATGCTCTCGGGCGTGGATTCGCTACTGTCCATCGTGCAGATGCCCGCAGGTGTGCCGGTCGCTACCCTGGCCATCGGCAAGGCAGGCGCGATCAACGCCGCACTGCTCTCGGCCAGCATCCTTGGCCATGAGTTCCCCGAGTATCACGCCGCGCTGAAGAAATTCCGCGACGAACAGACTCAAACCGTGCTCGACAACCCGGACCCGAGGGACGCGTAAATGAAGATTGGCGTGATCGGTGGCGGCCAACTGGGCCGTATGCTGGCCCTGGCGGGGACGCCGCTGGGCATGAACTTCGCCTTCCTCGATCCGGCACCGGATGCCTGTGCTGCCGCCCTGGGCGAGCACCTGCGTGCCGACTACAGCGACCAGGACCACCTGCGCCAGCTGGCCGACGAGGTCGATCTGGTGACCTTCGAGTTCGAGAGTGTGCCAGCGGAGACCGTTGCGTTTCTCTCGCAGTTCGTCCCGGTCTACCCGAGCGCCGAAGCGCTGCGTATCGCCCGTGATCGCTGGTTCGAGAAGTCCATGTTCAAGGATCTCGGCATCCCGACGCCCGAGTTTGCCGATATCCAATCCCAGGCCGATCTCGACGCCGCGGCGGCCAGCGTCGGCCTGCCGGCGGTGCTCAAGACGCGCACCTTGGGCTATGACGGCAAGGGCCAGAAGGTCCTGCGCAAGCCGAGCGATGTCGCCAATGCCTTCGCCGAGTTGGGCAGCGTACCCTGCATTCTCGAAGGCTTCGTGCCGTTCACCGGGGAAGTCTCGTTGATCGCCGTGCGTAGCCGCGATGGCGAGGTCTGTTTCTATCCGCTGGTTCACAACACCCACGAAGAAGGCATCCTGCGGTTGTCGGTCGCCAGCAGCAATCACCCACTGCAATCGCTGGCCGAGGACTACGCCGGGCGCGTGCTGACCAAGCTGGATTATGTCGGTGTGCTGGCTTTCGAGTTCTTCGAGGTCGACGGCGGGCTCAAGGCGAACGAGATCGCGCCACGCGTGCACAATTCCGGGCACTGGACCATCGAGGGCGCCGAATGCAGCCAGTTCGAGAATCACCTGCGCGCCGTGGCCGGTCTGCCGCTGGGCTCGACCGCCAAGGTCGGCGAGAGCGCCATGCTCAACTTCATCGGTGAAGTGCCGGCCGTGGAGAGTGTCATCGCTGTCGAGGACTGCCATCTGCATCATTACGGCAAAGCGTTCAAGGTCGGTCGCAAGGTCGGCCATGCCACGCTGCGCTGTCCCGACCGTGCCACGCTGGACCGACAGATTACCGCGGTCGAATCGCTGATCAGCCGCG
This sequence comes from Pseudomonas sp. YJ42, assembly GCF_047225135.1. Taxonomy (NCBI): domain Bacteria; kingdom Pseudomonadati; phylum Pseudomonadota; class Gammaproteobacteria; order Pseudomonadales; family Pseudomonadaceae; genus Pseudomonas; species Pseudomonas sp. YJ42. Next base: position 3,207,719 of record NZ_CP178378.1, read on the forward strand.
ACTGAACTCCGGCCGTCCGGCTTGATGTGATCGCCGGCGAACTGGCTGGCTCGCCTCAGGTCCGAGAATACGTAACACATTTTTTCGGACCTGAGGAGATCGCCAAATGGGCATCATTGGAACCATCATCATCGGCCTGATCGTCGGCCTCATCGCACGTTTCCTGAAGCCAGGCAACGACAGCATGGGTTGGATCATGACCATCCTGCTGGGTATCGGCGGTTCGCTGCTGGCTACCTATGGCGGCCAGGCGCTCGGTCTCTATGAGGCGGGTGAGGGAGCAGGCTTTATCGGCGCCGTGGTCGGTGCGATCATTCTGCTGGTGATTTACGGCATGGTTACCAGCCGTAAGCACTGATCCGCTCGGGGCCGTGCCTGGCGGCCCCGTTTTCCTATCGTTCGGTTGCCATGCGCCAGATATTTCTCTTCCTGCTGCTGTGCTGTGTCTCCTTCGTCCAAGCCGCTCCGGCGGAACTCGACTGGCTCGAGCTGATGCCTGCCGAGGACCGCAAGGCGCTGGAAGAAATGCCGGAGATCGAGCACAACTCCCCTGAAGCCGGTGGTTTCAGCGATCAAGGCGGGCTCAAGCAAGGGAGCGGCCTGCCAGCGGTGATGTATTCGGCCAAGACCGTGCCGTCATTGAATGGCAAGCAGGTGCGTCTCGGCGGCTATCCCGTACCGCTTGAAACCGACAGCAAGGGCCGCAGCACCGAGTTCTTTTTGGTGCCTTATCCCGGCGCCTGCATCCACGTTCCGCCGCCACCGCCGAACCAGATCGTCATGGTTCGCTATCCGAACGGGATTACCCTGGAAGATATCTATGCACCGCTCTGGGTTGACGGCACGCTCGCGATCGAACCGGTGAGCAATGATCTGGCCGATGCGGCGTATGTGATATCGGCGGCCGAGGTGACGCTGGTGGACGAAAGTGACCTCTAAGTCGAAACGCAGTCCGATTCCCCTCGATCAGACCGAGCGTGAGGCTTTCCGCGCGCTCGCAGCCCGGACCGAAGGCATTGACGTGTCGGTCTATCAGAAATTCGATAAGGACCCGTTGGAGCCGATCATCGGCCTCGGTCGGGCGGACGCGCCCATCGCCTTCTTCGGCCGGGATCCGGGACGCGAGGAGGTTCGCTATGGCGAGCCCTTCATCGGTGGCGGTGGTCAACTGGTACGGCGTTCGCTCTACCGGCATCTGCACGGCGAAGACATGCCGGATTTCGAGGCGAGCCGGGCGGTCGGTGCGGGCTTTTTCTGGATCAATACGGTGCCCTACAAACCACTGGGCAATCGCGCCTGGTCGATGGCGGTCAAGCGTCGTTTTCATCCGCTGATGCGCCGGGTGCTGATCGACAACTGGCGCGGTCGCGACATCGTCACGCTCGGGCGCGAAGCCTTTCTCTGGTTCGGCTTGGAACAGCCGCGCGAGGTGCGCCGGCAGCTCGAAGAGTTCTGGCAGCGTGAAGACCGTTTCACGGCCTGTTTCGATATTGAGCTGGCAACGGAACAGGGCACTACGCGAGCGTTTCGTCTGCATCCGCTTCCACATCCCTCGCCGCGCAACCGTGCCTGGTTCGAACGCTTTCCGTCGCTGCTGGAGACACGTCTGCAGCAACTGCTCGATTGAGCGCGTCAGCCTTCGCTGCCATGACGGCGCATGAAGCGGCGATCGATATAATCCTTCCAGCGGCCCAGTAACCGACCTTCGGCCGCCAGGCTGCCCCAGCTCAGCAGCGCCCCTCCGCGACCGTCGGCCAACAGGGCGAGGCTGTGCGTTGGTGGATGGTAATGACGCAGCGGCTGGCCGATGGCTGCTCGACCAAGGTTGGTGGCGAGTACAGCCGCCTGGCGCACCGCGTGAACACCGTTGTGGAGGGCGCCGGGAAGACTGGCGCAATCTCCGCTGGCGAAAACGTGCGGATGAGAGCGGCTTTGCAATGCTGGCGAGACATCAATGAAGCCGCGTGCATCCAGCCGCAAGCCGGATTCGCGCACCCACTCCAGCGGGCTGGGTCCGGTTGCGACGACCAGACGTCGGCCCCGCCAGCGGATCTGGCCGTCGCCGATCAGGGTGTTGCCATGCACCGCCTGGATCGGAGTGTTTTCATGGACTTGCACCTTGGCGTGCTGCAGATGCCTCAGCGCGAGACGGCGCAGGCGTGGCGGATGCGCGGTAAGCAGCTGGCCATCGGAGAACAGCTCGATGGACGGAGCTCGACCGGCCATCGCCAGCGCCAGTTCGACACCTGCCGCGCCGCCGCCGACAATCGCCAGCGGCTCAGGGATTTCCTGCCATTGTTGCCAGCGCCGGATGAAGTCGGCGAACGGCTTCACCGAGAGCAACTCCATACCATCTCCGGATTGCTCCGGTAGCCAGGGCAGGGAGCCCAAGTTCAGTGACAGCCAGGTGCTGCGCAATGTCTCGCCAGTCGCCAGGAGCAGCTCGGGGGTTTCCGGAAGTAGCGCAACCATCGTGCCCTGGATGAACTCGACTTCGGCCGCTGCGCAGAGTTTGGGTAGCGCGATCCGGCATTGGCGTGCCTGGTAATGCTCGGCAATGAGGCCGGGCATCATGCCCGAGTACCAGGCATGGGGATCGGCCGAGATCAGGCCGATCCGGCCCACGGGGCGTTCACGGCTGGCCCATTGGCGCAGCGCGCCGAGGTGGCTATGACCAGCGCCAGCAAGCAGCAGGTCGAAGTCAGTATTCATGGCGCATCAGAGCAAGGCTGATGCGGATGAGGAACAGGGTTGGCTAGGGCTCGTGTGGCGCAGCGCGGCATCCATGACATCGAGATAACCTCCAGAGCATCGCAACTGACCGGCAGGCTGCATCAGTCGCCGCCTGGCGGTTGCCAGGGCGGTGAAGGGATGCTCGTTGCAGTATAGATTCAATGCGCGGCTGGACGCTTGAATCTTGGCTATCGAGGTGGGCGTCGGTTCGGCCTCAGAGCGTTTCGACGTCGATCGAGACACTCAGAGAATGAGTGGCGCCGGGGGCCAGTCGGACCATGTCGTCCAGCACGTTTGCCGTCTCGATGCAAAGCATCCGCTGCCAGGCATCGTCGGCGAACTGTGACAGGCGCTGCGCCTTGGCGACCCATGGGTTCCACAGCACGGCCGAGCGGGAGCCGCGGGTCTTCAGGATAATCCGGCGGTTGAGTCCCGGATCACGCAGGCACAGCGTCGGCGGCAGCTCGAGGTAGATACGGTCGGTCTCGCCATCGAAGGCGAGATCACCCTGCTGCTGGCGTTGCTGCCAGGCGTCCAGGGTTTCGATATAGGGGCAGCCGTCCAGCCCTTCCACCGAGACCTGATGGATGTCGCTGATGGTGAAATAGCTGTGCATTGCCTGGGACAGCGCGATCTCTGCCTGACCACGGTTGTGGCTGGTCAGCGTCAGGTGCAGCCCTTTATGGTCCAGGCGAATCTGCAGCTTCAAGTCCACCGCGTGAGGCCAGCCAGGCAGGCTGCCAGCTTCGTTGCAGGCGAATTCCAGCGTGGCGCCGTCGGCGTCGCTGCACGAATCTTTCAGCAGCCAGTCGATGTTGCGCACCAACCCGTGCGCCGGAGCCGGTTGGCTGCCCCGGTAGGCGTCCTGGATCGGTTGCGGATTGCGGATCAGATCGCCGAACCAAGGCCAGCACACCGGGATCCCGCCGCGCACCGCCTGGCCGCGTTCGAATGACGCCTCTTCGCTGAGCCAGATGACCGGCGACGCATCGCCCTGACGGTAGCTGAGCACCTGCGCGCCCTGTTCGGCGACGATCAGTTCGGCGGCACCGTTGCGGATGCGCCAGCAGGGCAGTTGGTCCATTTCGATGCGCTGAATGTCGGCGGGCATGGCAGTCTCGTTGGCAAATGCTGGGTTGTTCTGACCTTGTTCGCGCCAGGGGATTCCGCACCGGCCGGTTTCGGCTGATCGGGCTGCGGGACGGACTCGATCACTGTCGGAAGTAGTGTCGAGCCGTCGGGTCTCGGTAGCGGGGGCTCAGCGTCCCTGGCAGGCATCCACGCGCAACCATCGCTCCAGCAGTTTGAAACCCTGCATCAGGATGAAAGCGATGATCAGATAGATCAGGCCCGCAGTGAGGAACATTTCTTCGTGCATATAGGTGCGCGCCGCGATTTTGCGTGCCATGCCGGTCAGTTCGAGCAGGGTGATGGTGCTCGCCAAGGCGCTGGCCTTGAGCATCAGAATGACTTCGTTGCTGTAGGCCGGCAGACCGATGCGCGCCGCGCGCGGCAGGATGATGTGCCACATCGCCTGGCTACGCGACATGCCCAGCGCACGCGCCGCTTCGATTTCCCCCGGCGGCACATTCTGGATCGCGCCGCGGATGATTTCGGCGATATAGGCGGCGGTATGCAGCGTCATGGTGATGATCGCGCACCAGTACGGATCGCGCAGGAACGGCCAAAGCGCGCTTTGGCGAACCACCTCGAACTGCGCCATGCCGTAATAGACCAGGAACAGCTGCACCAGCAGCGGTGTACCGCGGAAGAAAAAGATATAGCCGTAGGGCAGGGCGCGCACCGCCAGGATGCGTGAGGAACGGGCGATGCCCAGCGGCAGCGCGAGGATCAGCCCAGCGACGACCGAAGCGCCGACCAGTTGCAGGGTCAGCCAGGCGCCGTCGAGGAAGCTTGGCAGCCACTTGATGAACAGTTCCCAGCTCATGCGGTGCTCCTGGCGAAGCCGCGACCGGCGCGTTTTTCGAGGAAGTACATACCGCTCATGGCGATAACGGTCAGGCCAAGGTAGATGAAGGCGGCGACGACGAAGAAGGTGAAGGGCTCCTTGCTGGCGGTCACGGCGATTTGCGAACTGCGCATGATCTCGTCCAGGCCAATCACCGAAACCAGCGCGGTGTCCTTCATCAGGATCATGAACAGGTTGCCCAGGCCGGGCAGGGCCAAGCGCCACATCTGCGGCAGGATCAGCCGCAGGAATATCCGCGGCTTGCCCAGGCCCAGGGCCAATCCGGCTTCGCGATGGCCCTTGGGAATAGCCAGCAACGCGCCGCGAAAGACTTCGGTGGCATAAGCGCCGAAGCACAGGCCGAGGGCGATGGTGCCGGCGGTAAACGGGCTCAGGGCAAGATTCTCGATACCGAATATCTCACCGATGCCACGCACCAGGCCGATGGTGCCGAAATAGATCAGCAGCACCCAGAGCAGTTCGGGTACGCCGCGCACGATGGTCGAATAGGTGCCGCCTATCCAGCGCAGGGCGGCGAACGGAGAAGTCTTGGCAAGTGCGCCAAGCAGGCCGAGCACGAGGCCCAGGGCCAGCGCCGCGAGGGCCAGTTGAATGGTCATCCAGGTCCCGGCGAGCAGCGCGGGACCGAATCCATGAAGGTCGGGGATCATATGGGCTCAAACACCAAAGCCCGGCCGACCAGATTGGCGACCGGGCCTTGATTCAGACGGATCAGTAGATATCGAAAGGGAAGTACTTCGCGTTGATCTTCTCGTAGGTGCCGTCGGCTCTGATTTCAGCCAGTGCCTTGTTCAGCTTCTCGCGCAGCTCATCGTTGCCCTTGCGCACGGCGATAGCGATCTTGTCGTTATCGAACACCGGCTCACCCTTGAATTCGAAGTCCTTGCCGGCGTCGCTCTTGAGCCATTCCCACTGCACGAAGGAGTCGGCGAGGATGCCATCGACGCGGCCGGAAGCCAGATCGAGGTAGGCATTCTCTTGGGTGTCGTAGAGCTTGATGTCGACCACGCCATCCATGTTGTCTTCCAGCCAGGTGCCAGCGATGGTGGCACGCTGCGCTCCGATGGTTTTGCCCTTCAGATATCCCTCGTCAGTCTTGAAGTCGACCGATTTGGGCGCCACGAACTGCAGCTTGTTGGTGTAGTAGTGGTCGGTGAAGTCGACGGCATTCTTACGCTCCTCTGTGACCGACATGGACGCGGCGAGGAAGTCGAATTTGCCGGCGTTCAGCGCCGGAATGATGCCGTCCCAGTCGGAGGTGACCACTTCGCACTCGACTTCCATCTTGGCGCAGAGTGCGTGGGCGATATCCAGGTCGAAGCCGACCACCTGGCCGCTGGCGTCGATCAGGTTGAAGGGAGGATAGGCGCCCTCAGTACCGATGCGCAGCTTGTCGGCGGCAAAGGCGTTGGCGCCGAGCATCAGGGTGGCGGCGGCAGTCAGCAGAATTTTCTTATAGCTTTTCATGCGATGTGTTGCTCCATTAGCGATGGCTGGACATGAACTGTTTACAGCGTGCCGATTGGGGGTTGTCGAACACCTGCTCCGGCGTTCCTTGCTCTTCGACCAGGCCCTGATGAAGAAAAACCACCTCACTGGAGACCTGTTTGGCGAAATTCATTTCATGGGTAACGAGCAGCATGGTACGACCCTCATCGGCCAGTGACCGGATTACTGCAAGCACTTCTTGTACCATTTCCGGATCGAGCGCCGAGGTCGGCTCGTCGAACAGGATGACCTTGGGTTGCATCGCCAAGGTGCGTGCGATGGCCGCGCGCTGCTGCTGACCGCCGGATAGCTGATTGGGGTAGACATGGCGCTTATCGGCGATGCCCACCTTGGCCAGCAAGGCCTCGGCGCTTTCGGTGGCTTCAGCCTTGCTCAGGCCGAGCACGCGTCGTGGCGCCTCTATGATGTTGTCCAGCACGCTCATGTGCGGCCAGAGATTGAAATTCTGGAACACGAAGCCGAGCTTGCTGCGCATCAGGTTGATCTGCTTGGCGTCGGCTGCCACCAGGTCGCCGTCTTTGGCGCGTTTGAGGCGCAGCTGCTCGCCAGCGACGAGAATCTCGCCCTCGTTGGGGTTCTCCAGCAGATTGATGCAGCGCAGAAATGTGGATTTTCCGGAGCCGGACGAGCCGAGGATGGAAATCACATCGCCGTCGCGCGCGGTCAGCGAGATGCCCTTGAGTACTTCCAGATCGCCGTAGCGCTTGTGCAGGTTGCGGATTTCCAGTGCTGGGATGGCCTCAGCCATTGAGCTTCCTCTTCTCGGACCAGGGCGTTGCGTGGTCCTTTTCTGTGTAAATTGCGCTCCGGCCGACTGCTCGCCCTCCTGGCGAGGCGCAAACCTAGCATGGGCGGGGGCATGCGCCAAGCGCGGCACCATACCAAGCTTCGTGACCGGTTGGTCACCGATGGTTGGCCTCGTTAATCGGTCTTCTATATATAGATGAATTTAGCGCCATTGCCCGAAACCCGGAGCGAAACGCGGACAAACGACGCGACCGCTTGCGCAGAGTCGCGGTCGCTCCTCATGGCTGATCGGGTTTGGGCAGATCGGTTTCGCCGCTCAGCATCTCGTCGTGTTCGTTCATTTTCCACGGCAGGCTTCCCGGCGATATATGCAGGAAGTGCAGGTACTTTTCGAACTGGTCGAGGATGTCGCTGATGATGTCCTGCTGGTCATAGCCGTAAATGTCATAGTGCTGCCCGCCGCGGCGCAGGAAAACCTCGGCGCGATAGTACTGCTCATCAGTATCCGGCCCTTCGGAAAGGGCGAAGGCGGGCATGGCGTAGCCCACCATGCGGATTTCATAGATGAAATCTACCTGGGCTTCCTTGAGCACTTCCAGATAGACGCGAGAGTTGGCTTCGTCCGTATGCACCTCGGCGTTCCACTCTTGGCCGCTGAGTTCGCGCTGCACACGGCGCATGGCCTTGAGCACGGTGCTGCTCATGAAGTCTTCGACCTGCTCGCGGTCTGGGAAGCTGACCATGCCGGCAAGGCGCTTCTTCCACAGACCCGGCCCGGCGTTGCTGGCCAGGCGGCTGCTTTGCATGTGGTTCTGCAGGCTGGTTTCGTGATGCCCTTCGATCACCAGCGCGCGCCACATGCCCAGCGCGGAGATCAGCATGATGATGGCGAACGGCAACGCACTGGCGATGGTCATGGTCTGCAGCGCGCTAAGGCCACCGGCGAGCAAAAGCGCGGCCGCCACCAGCCCCTCCGTACTGGCCCAGAACACGCGTTGCCAGACCGGCGTATGGCTCGCGCCGCCGGCTGCCAGCGAGTCGATCACCAACGAGCCGGAGTCCGACGAGGTGACGAAGAAGGTGACGATCAGCAGCACCGCCAGGAACGAGGTGATAGCGCTCATCGGGAGCAGTTCGAACAATTTGAACAGCGCAATGGCGTTATCGGCCTGCACATCGGCGATCAGCGAGGTGTAGCCCTCGACCATGATCAGATGCAGCGCGGTGTCGCCGAACACCGAAAACCACAGAAAGGTAAAGATCGTCGGCACGAACATCACGCCGAAGACGAACTGCCGAATCGTCCGGCCGCGGCTGATCTTGGCGATGAACAGACCCACGAACGGCGACCAGGCGATTGTCCAGCCGAAGATGAACAGGGTCCAGTTGCCGATCCAGTCGCTGCGCGAATAGGCCTGCAGATTGAAGGTACGCTCGATGATGTTGTTCAGGTAGCTGCCTGTGTTCTGCAAAAAGGTTTCGAGAATGAAGATGGTCGGGCCGGCCAGAAACACGAACAGCATCAGCGCGATCGCGAGAATCATGTTCAGCAGCGAGAGATTCTTCACGCCCTTGTCGAGGCCGGCGACCACCGAGCAGATCGCCATGGCGGTGATGACGGCGATGGCGGTGATCTGGACCCCGATACTCACCGGAATGTCCGGCCACAGATAGTTGATCCCGGCGTTGATCTGGGTAACCGACAACCCGAGCGTCGTGGCGATGCCGAACAGCGTACCGAGAATGGCGAAGACATCCACCACGTGACCGATTGGCCCGTAGATGCGTTCGCCAATGATCGGATAGAGCGCCGAGCGCATGGACAGCGGCAGTCCGTGGCGAAAGGAAAAATACGCCAGCACCAGGCCGGTCAAGCCGTAGATCGCCCAGATATGAAAGCCCCAGTGGAAGAAGGCGATCTGCATCGCCTGCTTGGCTGAGTCGACCGTTTCCGCTGCACCGGCCGGCGGCGAGGCGTAATGCAGCACCGGCTCGGCCACGCCGAAGAACAACAGGGCGATGCCGTAGCCGGCAGAAAACAGCATGGCGAACCAGGCGGGGAAGCTGTATTGCGGTTCCGCGTGGTCAGGTCCGAGCTTGATGCTGCCCCAGGGTGTCATCGCGATACCGACGATAAACACCAGAAAGAACGCCACCGACAGCATGTAGAACCAGCCGAAGTTAGTGGTGATGAACGCCAGCGTAGAGCTGAATACCTTGCCGGCCAGGTCCGGATTGCTGATGGTGCCGAGCACCAGCAGCAGCGTTACGGCGACGGCAGGAATGAACACCGGGAAAAGGATGATGGCTTTGGGTAGCTTCTTCTCTGCATCCATGTGTGTTCGGGCCTCTGGTTGGCGAGTGGAACGGAAAACGCTTTGGCTCTCCAAGCGCGATGGCAATCAGGAAGGTAGACGGCCATTTGCGACGAAATACTCACCAGCATTGCCGTGTGGACGTCCGTTGCTCAAGAGACTGGTCGGACTTCAAACGGGCATGGGGCGCCACGGCGGGGGCAGCGCGACTTGGCGTGGGTTGGTTGAGCGGTCGCTCAGAAGGCCGGCTCCAGTTGGTAACGGCGCAAGATGCTCGGCACCGTACCGTCGGCGATCGCCTCGCCCAATGCATGCTCGAACGCCATGAACTGGGTCTCGCTCACCGTCTTGCGCGACAGCCCGATACCGTAGGTGATCGGGCCCATTTCGCCCGCCTCTCGCAGTCCATCGAGGTGTTCGTCTTCGATCAGGTGCCAGGCCACATCCTGATTGAGCACCGCCAGCCCTTCCTTGCCGAAGCGTCCGGACTGCAGCATGCGCAACAGGCGCCGGTTGTCGGCAGTCAGGTGGAAGTCCACGTCAGGTACGGCCTTGAGGCGTTCGGAGAGGACATAGGAGGTTCCCGAAGGGCCATAAACACCAACCCGTCGGCCGGCCATATCGCTTGGTTGATGGAACACGAAGGTACTGTCATCACGGGCGAAGACGCTGTAGTGAGAAGTCACCAGCATCCGGGTGATGTGGAATATCTGTTGCCGTTGGGGCGAGCGTACCAGTGTGAAGATGCCATCCGCCTGGCCCTGCTCGGCGAGCCGCAGCGCTCGCCGCCAGGGATACAAGGTGATCGTGCAGTCCTGCTGCAAACGTACGCAGACCGTTTGCACCACCTCCACCAGAGGGCCACCCGCATCGACGCCGGCATCCGTGCTGAGCGGGGCGTCAGCGGGGTAGGTAAATGGGGGGAAGTCTTCGGTGACGAAGCGCCACTGCGCTGCGCTGACCTGCGCGGCGCCAAGTAGTAACCAGATCGTTAGAATCGAGAGAACCCTACGCACAGCTTGGCTCCTTGCATTGCGTTAAGCCTTCCTTAGCGGGCGATAGTCAGGGTGGTATGGCGGTCGTCGCCGTACGCTGGTATCAGCCTAGCCCAGAATTAAGTCAGGGCGGCTAAAACGACCTAAGACTTAACGAGCCGGTTTTCCGGTCGTCTGGAGCAGTGGGCGCAACCAGGCGGGTTTTCCCCTCGGGGGCAGCGATAGGCCGAAAGCCCCCGCGCTGACCAGCAGCATCCAGAGAATCGCGCCGAATCCCCTGCCTTGTACAGCCACTAGCAGTGCCAGTGCTGCCCACCAGAGACGAGGCTGCCAACAGCTTCCGGGTCCTCTGGCAGGCCGGGCGAGGGGTAGGTCAGCGGGTCGATCGCCTTGCGGTGCACCATCTGGCAGAGCGCTAGCAGGGCGAACGCGAAATAGCACAGGGCGAATGCCAGCCTTGAAGCGAGCAGCTCAGACACGCTGATTCCCCTCGCGTAAGGCGCGTGTCGCCGGTTGCGGTGCGGTGCGGTGCGGTGCGGACTCGGCCTGGCCGCCGCGTCGCCAGCAGACTAACGCCGGAGAGGGCCAGCAGCATCAGGTCCATGCCAGCTACGGCCGCATGTCCAGCGGATAGGCTGCGCAACAGATGGTCGTCAGTGGTAAGCCAGTTCAGCAACACCGCACCTACCGCCAATCCGGCGGCCAGTTGCAGTTGCCTGCGCCATACCTGCGTCGGGTACAGCACGGCGTGAGCCAGCGCGAGCAACCAGTACAAATTGAACGCCCAACCTTTCAGAGCCGCAGCGCACAACTTGGAGCGCGCCGCATGACTGGATGCGTCGTCATGGATCGTGAAGAGCGCTGTAAAAACGCAGCAGAAAACAAAAAGGCCCACCGCATGGGTGAGCCTTTTCGTTCGGATTAGTGGTGCCCAGGGACGGAATCGAACCGCCGACACGGGGATTTTCAATCCCCTGCTCTACCGACTGAGCTACCTGGGCAACGGGGCGCTATTAGACGGATTTGGCTTTTGCCTGTCAAGCGCGGCCAGGAAAATATTTAGCCAGAACGGGCGTTTAGCGTTGTGCTGGACCTTTTGCAGCGATCTTGGCGTCGCGGGCGGCTTGCGCGGGGCGAGCAGGGCGCGGTGCCTTGCTCGCTCTGGACGCGGCGGATCATTCGCTCGGCGGTACGTAACCCTCGGCCTGGGCGTAATCCTCTCCGGAGAAGAACTTGTCCATCTCGGCTTGCAGGAACTTGCGGTCCTCGGCGTTCATCATGTTCAACCGGCGCTCGTTGATCAGCATGGTCTGGTGCTTCTGCCAGTCGTCCCAGGCCTTCTTCGACACGTTGTTGTAGATGTCTTCGCCCTTCGGGCCCGGATACGGCGGGCGATCGAGGCCGGGCAGTTGTTCTTTATACTTGCGGCAGTTCACGGTGCGGGTCATGACATCTCTCCTGCGTTCAATTCGGCGGCGGCGCGCTTGAGCAGCGTCTTCACCGGGGCGGCGAGCCCCAGTCGCGGCGGGGTGGCGAGGTTATACCAGAGCCAGTCAGGCTCGGCCACGGCATCGCCCTTGGGCTTGACTCTGATCAGCCACGGCTCGATCGCCAGCTGGAAATGGCTGAACGTATGAGTCAGGCCCGGCAGCTCGCGGCGCTGCTGCAGTTGCAGTGCATGCCGTGCGGCGAGCGGGTCAAGCGCGGCCAGATCATCCAGTTCCGGCAGGCTCCAGAGTCCGCCCCATAGTCCGGTGGGTGGACGGCGATAAAGCAGGATGGCGCCTTCATGGTTGGCCAGCAGCGGCATCAGGGTGCGCTTCTGCGGCAATGCCTTGCGTGGTTTGGGCACTGGGAAATCGGTTTCGCGACCGAGCAGATGGGCTCGGCAGCCGCTCTTTAACGGGCAGAGCAGACAGCTGGGCTTGCTGCGGGTGCAGAGCGTCGCGCCGAGATCCATCATCGCCTGGGTGTAGTGATTGACACGCGCTTGCGGGGTCATGCGTTCGGCCAAGTCCCACAGCTGTCTGGCGACTTTCGGCTCTCCGGGATAACCGTCCTGCGCGACGTAGCGAGCCAATACGCGCTTGACGTTGCCGTCGAGTATCGGGGCGCGCAAACCCATGCTCAGGCTGGCGATAGCGCCGGCGGTGGAGCGGCCGATGCCGGGTAGCTCGGCGAGCTGATCGACGCATTGCGGAAATTCGCCGCCGTGCTCGGTGACGATCAGCTTGGCGGTCTTGTGTAGGTTGCGCGCGCGGCTGTAATAGCCCAGGCCGGTCCACAGGTGCAGCACTTCGTCTTCGGTGGCGTCGGCCAGGGCTTCGACCGTTGGCAGGGTGGCCATGAAACGGTCGAAGTAGCCGAGCACGGTGCTGACTTGGGTCTGTTGCAGCATGATCTCCGAGACCCAGACCCGGTAGGGCGTGATGCCCTGCTGCCAGGGCAGATCTTTACGCCCGTGGCGGTCGTACCAGTCGAGCACGGCGGTGCCGAACTGCTCCGGGCTCATGGGGTGGTCAATCATCGGTTGAACAGGCCTTTAAGTGCGTCTTTCAATTCAGGACTGACCTTGTCGCCAAGCTTCTCTTCGATTTTTTCGTTGAGCTTTTCTCCGGCGAGCCTGGCGGCGATCTTGCCGAGGCCGTCCTTATCGAAGCGGCACGCCTTGGCGCCTAGTTCCAGCGGGCCGCGGCAGCGCAGTGGCCATTCGAGGCCGACATAGCGCTCATTGACTGCGCAGGCCGGGTCGGGCATCGCACCTTTGTCGCCTTCGACGACGATACCGACGCGGTAGTCCATGCCCAGCACACGAAGGTCGATGTCGCCGTTGCCGTTGACCGTCAAACCGGGAATGCTGGCCTTCAGGTCCGGGTTGCTGGCGATGCCGTTGTGCAGGTTCAGACTGCCCTTCAATTGGCGGAACGGGGTGTCCTTGCTACGCGGGTCGCTGGAGAGGGGTTTGCGGTTGAGGGTGGCGATGGCGTGGCAGAGTTGCTGCTCGAGGTTGGCATCGACGAGGATGCCATTGTCGACGATGAAGCCGATGTTGCCGTTGAGATTGTCGATCCAGGCCTTCTGGCTGTTGCCCTGGCTGCGAAGGTCGCTGTCCAGGTTGAGCAGGCCCTTGATGATGACCTTTTCATCCTGGCTTTGCAGCAGGCGCTCGACTGGAACGCGGGCGAGGTGGGTCTGGGCGGTTATCAGTGGTATCTCTGGTCGCACGTCGAGGCTGGCCGAGGCTTCCATGCGGCCGTTGTAGATGCCGCCGCGCAGCTCCTGCAGCGTCAGCAGACCGCCAGCGCTGCGTGCCTTGAGCGCGAAACCGTCGAATGGCAGTTTCATTGCGGTGAGGCTACCGATATCCAGGTTGATCCGGGTGTCCAGGCTGCGCAGTGTGCCGATCGGCAGTACCTGCGCTTCGCTCCAGGCTTGCTGGGTCGGTTTGTCAGGCAGAGGCGTGGTGCCGCTGCCGATTGCCGCGGCTTCGGTGGCTTCCACTTCGCTCTGGCGAGTCGCGCCAGCTGCATCGTCCTTGCCTGGCGGCGGCAGGTAATGATCGAGGTTCAGCTGGTCGCCCTTGAGGTCGACGCGCAGTGCCTGCTTGGCGAAATCGCTGATGCCAACCTGGCCGGTAAAGGTGCTGCCGTCCAGCTTCAGGTCGAGTTCTTCAAAGGTCAGGCTGTTCGAAGTCCCGGCCAGGCGAGTGACCAGTTCGGCTTTGCTCAATGCCTTGTTGTCGGCCATGGTCGGAAGCTGCTGGCCGATGCTGTCGAGAAATTCGCGCAGGTTGAATTGGGCGATGGACAGGGTGCCGGCGATCTTCGGCTGCTCCCGCAGATCGCGCGCTTTCAGCTCACCAAGACCACGCAGCTGGTTGGCGGTGAACTTGAGGCTGGTCCACTCGGCAACGTTGGCCGCCAGGTCGGCCAGCAGCTGGCCTTGAGCGCTGAAGGAGAGAGTCTTGCCTTGCAGCGGCTCGCCGGAAGCCTCCCCGCTCAGGCGCAGGTCTTCGAGCTGATAGCGTTGGAGTTTGGTATCGAAGCGCAGCGCGCCTTGCAGTTCGGTACGCGCACGCATCACCGGCTTGTTGCTGCCGAAGAAGGCGTTGAGTTTGACCGGGATCGAGGTGGCTTCGCGAATGGCGCCCGTGCTCAGCTCGATGCCCTCGGCACTGAATTGCTGGCCGCTTTTCGCGTCGTGGTAGGACACTCGGGCATCGCTTATGGTCAGGCTATCGATATCGAGTCGCAGGGGTCGCTTGCGATTGTCGGATTTCTGCTCGTCAGTCGAGGTTTCGGCCGGTTCCGCTGGTGGCGTGTCGCCAGGCTGCGTTTCGCTGGCAACCGGTTGGCCCACGCCTTCCCAGTTGCCCTTGCCGTTTTCGTCGCGGCTCAGGGTCAGGTTGAGGCCGTTGAGCGTGATATCGCTCATCTGCACTTCACGGCTGAACAGCGGGAGCACTCGGACCGAGAGGCCAAGCATACGCAGGTCGGCGAAAGGCTGTTGTGGAGTCCGGACGCTGGCCAGGGTGGTGTCGTGTAGCTCCAGGCCGAGCCAGGGGAACAGGCTCCAGCCGATGTCGCCGGCGATATTCAGCTCGAGTCCGGCCTTGTTGCGGGCAAGTTCGCGAATTTCGTCCTTGTAATCATTGGGATCGAACAGGTGGGTCAGGGCAAAGCCCAATGCGACGATGAGCAGCAGCAACCCGAGGATTACCAGGCCCAGGATCTTGCCGAGCGCTTTCATGGACAGGTCCTTTGTGTTTGGCATTCAAAAGCAGCGAGTATAGCGCTGCGAACCATGGCTTTCGTCGCAGCTGGCGTTGGAGTGGTTACAGGCACCGGGGTTCCTGGCCGGCTGCGCAGGCGCAGGTAGCGGTCCAGCCATAACTAGCTGGGGTCTAGTGGCAGATGTGTCCGTGCGGCCAGCGCCTGGGCTTCGAGGTGCGCCGGCGGCGCTACGAGATGCAGCTCGTTCGAGGCTTCGGCAGCCAGGCGCCGGCACTCGTCCAGGATCCGTTTGCCAACGCCACGACGGCGGGTGACCTTGCGGACGCATAGATGCGAGAGGCGCCAGTGCGGAGCGCCCCGCTGCAACAGGGCCGCGCCGAGCAGGCGATCATTGAAGCGGCCGGCGATCAGGCTACGGTTGGCCAGTCCCGCCTCGATCAGAGCTGTGGCATCCGCATAAGGCGCCAGCAGCCAATCCGGGGCGTCGGCATATATTTTCGCGAGATCGATGCGATCCTGCTGGCTGGGCTCGGTTACGGTTTCGACGAATACGGGCATGTTGACCTGGTGCGCTGTGTGGTTGCGGCAAGCATAACTGCGCCGGCTTGCCAGCGCACGGTGGCGGTGCGCCGTGTTCCGATGTGCTGGATCTCGGGCGATCTGCTTTTGGGGACCCTGAGGCTTTAGCACCACCAGACGAGATGTTTCGACGATCGCCCGTCCGGCTTCCCGCTAGCCGTATTGTGAGCCGCCGGGGCGCGTATCCCCGCAGGCGGGTTTGCGCCTATAATGCCGATCTTTTTAGCCCCACGATCAGCGGAGCTGTCGATGTCCGAACGTACGGCATGCGTAGAGCGCAACACCCTGGAAACCCAGGTCAAGGCCACCATTAACCTCGATGGCACCGGCAAGGCCCGTTTCGCCATTGGTGTGCCCTTTCTGGAACACATGCTCGACCAGATCGCCCGCCATGGGCTCATCGATCTGGATATCGAGTGCAAGGGCGATCTGCACATCGATGACCACCATACTGTCGAGGACGTCGGCATCACCCTCGGCCAGGCCTTTGCCAAGGCGGTCGGCGACAAGAAGGGCATGACCCGCTACGGACATGCTTACGTGCCGCTGGATGAGGCGCTGTCGCGCGTGGTGATCGACTTCTCCGGGCGTCCGGGCCTGCAGATGCACGTCCCTTACACCCGCGCCACCGTCGGCGGTTTCGATGTCGATCTGTTTCAGGAATTCTTTCAGGGCTTCGTCAATCACGCGCTGGTCACCCTGCATATCGACAACCTGCGCGGGCACAACACCCATCACCAGATCGAAACCGTGTTCAAGGCCTTCGGCCGCGCGCTGCGCATGGCGGTGACGCTGGATGAGCGGATGGCCGGGCAGATGCCGTCAACCAAGGGTTGCCTGTAATGCAGACCGTCGCCGTCATCGATTACGGCATGGGTAACCTGCACTCGGTTGCCAAGGCGCTCGAGCACGTCGGTGCTGGCCGAGTGTTGATCACCAGCGATGCGCAAGTCATCCGCGAAGCCGATCGGGTGGTGTTCCCCGGCGTCGGCGCGATCCGCGACTGCATGGCCGAGATTCGCCGCCTGGGTTTCGACGAGCTGGTGCGCGAAGTCAGCGTCGATCGCCCGTTCCTGGGCATCTGCGTCGGCATGCAGGCGCTGATGGAGCGTAGCGAGGAGAACGGTGGTGTCGATTGCATCGGCCTGTTTCCTGGCCAGGTGCGCTTCTTCGGCAAGGATATGCAAGAGGGCGGCGAGCGCCTGAAAGTGCCGCACATGGGCTGGAACGAGGTGGAGCAGGCGATTGCCCATCCGCTCTGGCACAACATTCCCGCCGATGGCCGCTTCTATTTCGTGCACAGCTATTACATCGAAGCGGGAAATCCAAGACAGGTGGTCGGTCGCGGCCACTACGGCAAGGATTTCGCCGCCGCGTTGGCCGACGGCTCGCGCTTCGCCGTGCAGTTCCACCCTGAGAAGAGCCACACCCACGGCCTGCAGCTGCTGCAGAACTTCGCCGCCTGGGACGGCCGCTGGTAATGAGTCGGGCAAAGCTCAAAGCGCCGATCCTGACGCTGGATTCTGTGCAGGAGCAGGCCGCACAGCAGATCATAAAGCGCTTTCTGGAAGATCGTTTCGAGCTGGAGCTCGGCTCTTTCGAAGCGCAGGAAGTGCTTGATCTGTTTGCTCGCGAGATTGCTCCGCTCTATTACAACAAGGCGATTTTCGATGTGCAAACACACCTTAAAGAAAGGTTTGAAAGCATCGAAAGCGACTTGTGGGCGCTCGAGAAGAGCTGACCTTAACCGATATCCGATTTGAACAGGTTCGAGCCATGCTGATTATTCCCGCCATCGATCTCAAGGACGGCGCCTGCGTGCGTCTGCGTCAGGGGCTTATGGACGACGCTACGGTGTTCTCCGACGACCCGGTGGCCATGGCCGCCAAGTGGGTCGAGGCCGGTTGCCGTCGTCTGCATCTGGTCGATCTCAACGGTGCCTTCGAGGGGCAGCCGGTCAACGGTGAAGTGGTCACGGCGATCGCCAAGCGTTATCCGGACCTACCGATCCAGATCGGGGGCGGCATTCGTACCCTGGAAACCATAGAACACTACGTACGCGCCGGCGTCAGCTACGTGATCATCGGCACCAAGGCGGTCAAGCAGCCGGAGTTCGTCACTGAGGCCTGCCGCGCCTTCCCGGGCAAGGTGATCGTCGGCCTGGACGCCAAGGACGGGTTTGTCGCCACCGATGGCTGGGCAGAGGTTAGCAGCGTGCAGGCCGTAGATCTGGCGCGTCGTTTCGAGGCCGATGGCGTTTCGGCAATCGTCTACACCGATATCGCCAAAGACGGCATGATGCAGGGCTGCAACGTCGAGGCGACGGTGGCCCTGGCCAACGCCAGCCGTATTCCGGTGATCGCCTCCGGCGGTATCCACAACATCGGCGATATCCAGAAGCTGCTCGATACCAATACCCCCGGCGTCATCGGTGCCATCACCGGTCGAGCGATTTACGAGGGCACGCTGGACGTGGCCGAGGCGCAGGCGCTCTGCGATCTCAAATTTAAAGACGAATAAAAAGTCGTGAGCTGAAGCCGGAAGCAGCTCGACCGGCTTTCAGCTTCTGGCTCAAGGCTTCAAGCTCTTTTCGGAGAAAAGCATGGCCCTCGCCAAACGCATCATTCCCTGCCTCGACGTGGACAATGGCCGCGTGGTCAAAGGCGTCCAGTTCGAGAACATCCGCGATGCCGGTGATCCGGTGGAAATCGCCCGTCGCTACGACGAGCAGGGCGCCGACGAAATCACTTTCCTCGATATCACGGCCAGTGTCGACAACCGCGACACCACGCTGCACACGGTAGAGCGCATGGCCAGCCAGGTGTTCATCCCGCTGACCGTCGGCGGCGGCGTGCGCAGCGTGCAAGACATCCGCAACCTGCTCAATGCCGGTGCCGACAAGGTCTCGATCAACACCGCCGCCGTCTTTACCCCCGAATTCGTTGGCGAAGCCGCCGAGCGCTTCGGCTCGCAGTGCATCGTGGTCGCCATCGACGCGAAAAAGGTATCCAAACCTGGCGAAACGCCGCGCTGGGAAATCTTCACCCATGGTGGCCGCAAACCCACGGGGCTCGACGCCGTACTCTGGGCGCAGAAAATGGAAGCGCTGGGCGCCGGGGAGATTCTCTTGACCAGCATGGACCAGGACGGCGTCAAGAGCGGCTATGACCTCGGCGTGACCCGCGCCATCAGTGAGGCCGTGCACATCCCGGTGATCGCATCCGGTGGCGTCGGCAACCTGCAGCACCTGGCCGACGGCATCATCGAGGGCAAGGCTGACGCGGTGCTGGCGGCCAGCATCTTCCACTTCGGTGAATACACGGTGCCAGAAGCCAAAGCTTACATGGCCAGTTGTGGCATCGTGATGCGTTGACCGGCGCCGCGCCAGTCAACCAGGAGCACAGCCGCGAACATGCCGCGGCTGCCGCTTCGTCAGGGAGTCACATCATGTTCAAAACCCTGCTTTTTGCGATGGACGTCGACTCTCGCTGATCGCTGGCGCCGTGCAGTCGGCACCAGAGCCGCTAAAGCTGCTCACCGAGAACTTTCCGCCGCTACAACATGGCAGTCGATGGCAAGAACTTCGCGCGTGACGAAAACATCACCGCGATTGCCACCGATATCACTCTCGGAACGTTTAGGCGCACCGGCGTCATTACACGCTAGACACCATCAGCGGCCGCAATCTGTAGCGGTTTGCCTTGCTGCAGCTCCGGTCGACGTGCCGAATCGCAGCGTTTATAGCGCTGCGATGCTCTATTTCGGAACGCCACGCTCGCGTTTCTCTGCTTGCCGGCCGGTATTTCCCTCCCGTTGATCCGTCAGGCAATTGCCTGGCTGTGAATGATGGCAATATGATTCCCTGGATCTGTGCGGTTTTTCACATTGCGGTGGTCGCTGCGCTGCGTCTGGTTCACAAGTTGCTAAACATAATCGAACGAGGTCCGCATGGAGTCTGCTCGGCAGGGCCAGCGCGGTGTCGTATGGGATGTTCGCTGACGTGGGGGAAGGATCGATGAGACGAATTCTAATGGCCGGGCTGTTGCTGTTGATGGCGACTTCGGCCAGGGCCGCACTGCCTGATGACTACAAGCTGGTGTTGCTGACAGAAAACTTTCCGCCATTCAACATGGCGGCGGACGGCAAGAACTACGCTGCAGATCGCAACATCAGTGGAATCAACGCCGAGATCGTGCGCGAAATGTTCAAGCGTGCCGGGATCGCTTACAGCCTGACGCTGCGTTTCCCCTGGGAGCGTATCTACAATCAAGCGTTGGAGCATCCGGACCAGGGCCTGTTTTCCACCACCTACACGCCCGAGCGTGAGCCGTTGTTCAAATGGGTCGGTCCGCTAGCCAGTACCGGCTGGGTATTGCTGGCTCCGGCCGGCAGCCCGATGCGGCTGAGTTCGCTTGACCAGGCGCAGCAGTACCGGATCGGCGCATACAAGAACGATGCGGTCAGCCAGCATTTGGAAAGCCAGGGTTTCGAGCCGATCAATTCACTGCGCGACCAGGAAAACATCGGCAAGCTGCTCAAGGGGCAGATAGACCTATGGGCGACAACCGACCCCGTCGGGCCCTACCTGGCCAAGCAGGAAGGGGTAAGCGGATTGACCACGGTGCTGCGCTTCAACGACGCGCAGCTGTTCCTTGCGCTGAACAAGCAGACGCCAGATGAAGTCGTAACGCGATTGCAGAAAGCGCTGAACGAAATGAAGAGTGACGGCGCTATAGACGCCATCATGCGTCGTTACCTGTGATTCAACCTCAACGATAAAGGCCGTTTGCGCCATGGGCGATCATGGCGCGGTTGCCCCGGGTGGCGATCATCTGGTCGATGTTCACCCAATCGATGCCCTGTGCTCCGAGCTTCGGCAACTCCCGCTCCAACAGGGCAAGTGTGGCCGGGTGTGGATGGCCGATCACCACGACTGAACCTTGTTTGCGAGCCAGCTGTATGGCCGCGCGAAACTGCTCGGCAACGGCTTTGGGGCTGGGGTCGTCATCGAGAAAAATGTCGCGCGACAGGCTGGCCAACCCGATCTTTTGCGCGGCAGCTGCGGCGACGGTTCCGGCGTTGGTGCGGCTGTCCAGAAAGAATAGATGACGTTCCTGCAGCTCGCTCATCAGGGCGGTCATGGGGCGCTGTCGATCGGTCATCTGACTGCCCATGTGATTGTTCACACCGCTGGAATGGGGAACCTTAGCCAGTGCGCTGTCCAGGCGGCGATCCAGCTCCGCCTGCGGTAGTTGTGGCTGCCAGGCGTAGGGGCCGCCGGCGGGGGCCATGGGCAAATGCAGCATGACTGTCTTACCTGCCGTCCTGGCCTGCTCAGCCAGCTTCGTGGCGTGGCGGGTATCTGGCAGAATCGCCATGGCCACCGGGCCGGGCAAGGCCAGTACACGCCTGTCCCGAGCGGCATTCTGGCCCAGATCATCGATCACCAGAGCGAGCTTGGGCATCCGCGCGACGACTGCCAGATCATCTGCGCCTTCTATATCGCCGGCTTCAACGCTGGCCATGACGACCATTAGCAGCGGTGCGAGGATTCCCAGCAGAAGACGTACGACCTTGGGCATCCGCTACTGACCGCGAGTGAGGTTCAACCCCTTGAGCAGATTCAGCGCCTGGCCGAGTTGGAAGTCATCGTCCTGTGGGCGTGGCGAATCGCTGACGATCGGAGCGCCGCTGGGGCGTTCCGGCCCTCCGTTGCCGTTGCCCAGATGGCCGGCCAGATCGGCCTCTCGTATGCCTTCGGCGGCCTGTTCGCGTGTCAGCTTGGCGCGGGTTACCTCGATATCGGGCTCGATGCCCTGAGCCTGGATGGAACGGCCGTTGGGTGTGTAATAGAGCGCAGTGGTGAGTTTCAGGGCGCGGTCATTGTTCAGTGGCAGCACGGTCTGCACCGAGCCCTTGCCGAAGCTGTCTGTACCCATCACGACGCCGCGCTTCTGGTCCTGCAGCGCACCCGCGACGATCTCCGACGCAGAGGCGCTACCGCCGTTGATCAGTACGACCAAGGGAACGCCTTCGCTGGCGTCGCCTGGATCGGCGCTGAAGCGCAGCTCGGAGTTGGCGATGCGCCCTTTGGTGTAAACGATCAGACCATCCGTGAGGAAGTGATCGGACACCTCCACTGCCGCCTGCAGCACGCCACCCGGGTTGTTACGCAGGTCGAGCACCAGGCCGTTGAGTTTCTTGCTATTTTCCTTGCGCAGACGCGCCAACGCCTTGCCGACTTCTTCGCCGGTATTGATCTGGAACTGGGTGACGCGTAAATAGCCGTAGCCGGGTTCGAGCATCTGGCTCTTGACGCTGTTGACCTTGATTACCGCACGGGTGAGCTTGACGGTGAAGGGCTTGCCACCCTCGCGCACCAGCGACAACGATATATCGCTGCCCGGCTTGCCGCGCATCATGCTGACCGCATCCATCATCGACATGCCCTTGGTCGGCTTGCCATCGATCTTGACGATCAGATCGCCCGCCTCGATACCAGCCTTGGAGGCTGGTGTGTCGTCGATCGGCGACACCACCTTGATGAAGCCATCTTCAATGCCGACCTCGATGCCGAGCCCGCCGAACTCGCCGCTGGTGCTTTCCTGCAACTCGGCAAAGGCCTCGGGCTCGAGATAGGCAGAATGCGGATCGAGGTTGCTGAGCATGCCCTTGATAGCATTCTCCAGCAGGGTTTTGTCATCGACTGGTTCGACATAGGCGGCCTTGATCCGGTCCAGCACTTCGGCGAAGGTGCGCAATTCGTCCAGCGGCAGCGGGGCCTTGCGGGTCGCGGTGTCCAGCGCAATTGGCTCTGGCGCCAGCTCTGCGGGCGATTGCTGGGCCCAGGCGCTCCCGTACAACCCCAGCATGATGGTCAGGGCCAGGGTGGTGGGTTGGGCTATACGTCGCAGGTGCAGCATGTCTGACTCCAGTTGTGAGGGGCGCTAGCAGCCGGACCGGCCTATCCTTGCGCGCGACACCATTGTGCTGGATCGCTTGGGCGACCCTGTTGGCGAATGGCGAAATACAGTGCGGCGGACTCTTGTCCGCCACTGGTTCCTACGGTGGCGATCGGGTCGCCTGCCTTGACGATTTCTCCGGCGTCGCGCAGCAAGCTCTGATTGTGACCGTACAGGCTCAGGTAACCATTGCCATGGTCGAGGATCACCAGCAGGCCGGCACCCCGCAGCCAATCGGCGAACACCACCCGGCCGCCGTGCACGGCACGCACCTGGGTGCCGACTTCGGCCCCGATCAGCACGCCATCCCACTTGGTTCGAGCATCACCGCCGCGCGGAGTGCCGTAGCGGGCGACCAATCGTCCGTCCACCGGCCAGGGCAGCTTGCCTTTGGCGCTGGCGAATGGGCCGCCGAAATTTCCTCCGGCGCTGGATACGATCGGCCCTGACGGTGCCGGGGCGGTGCGACCTGCCTGTTGCTGGCGGACTTGTTCTTCGCGTGCCGCTGCGAGCGCGCGTTGGCGCTCCTGTTCGGCTTCACGTGCTTGCCGCGCAAGGGTTTGCTCGATGGTCTTGAGGACTCGCTCCAGTTGCGCCTGCTCCTGCTGACGCGCCTTGAGCTTCTGGTCGCGGGTGGAAAAGTCGCGATCGAGCTTGGCCAGCGTCTGACGGCGCTCCTGACGTACCTCGGCCAGCTGGGCGCGGCGCTCCTGCAATCCGTCCTGCTGCTCGGCGAGCGTCGTCTGCTGCGCCTCGATGTTTGCTTCGACCTTGGCCAGCTGGCTGAGCGTTTCGTTGAAGTTTGCGACCTGCTCGAAACGGGCCTTGCTGAGGTAGTCGTAGTAGGTCAGGGTGCGGCTGAATTTTTCCGGGTTCTGCTGATTGAGCAGAAGCTTGAGATATTCCTGACGCCCGCTCTGGTAGGCAGCCCGCGCCTGGATTCCGATCAGGCGCTGCTGTTCGAGGCGAGCGCCTTCCAGTGTGGTCTTTTCATCATTGAGGCGCTCGAGCTCCGCTTCGCTGCGATCGATTTCCTGCTGCAGCGAGTCCACCTGCTTTTCCAGCTGACCCATCTCGCTTTCGGTGGTTTGCAGCTGTTTCTGGACCGCCGATTTCTCCTGCTCGATCTGCTTGAGCAGCTTTTGTAACTCGGCGACGTCCTTGCGTGCCGCTTCGATTTGTTTACGGGCGTCGGCGCGCTCGTCTGCCATGGCCGAACCGAGCAGACAGAAAAGTGCGAATGCGAGAAGAATACGAGGCATGTAAGGGACAAGCCGGAAGGTTTGGGATCGCCGTAGTATGCCTAAAAAAGCGGCTGGAAGCTCGAGCCCTCAGCTGAAGCGAAGGCTCGGTTTCCAGCTGCCATCGTCAGCTTTGCAGTTCGATGATCGAGCGGCCGGTCATCTCTGCAGGCACCGGCAGGCCCAGCAGCGTCAGCATCGTCGGAGCCACATCGGCGAGCACACCGCCTTCGCGGATCGTCAGGTTGCGCTTGCCGTAATAAATGAAAGGCACCGGTTCGCAGGTATGGGCGGTGTGCGCCTGTCCAGTCATGGCGTCTTCCATCTGTTCGACATTGCCATGGTCGGCAGTGATCAATGCCTCGCCGTCAACCTTGTCCAACGCTTCGGTGATGCGACCTATGCAGGTGTCCAGGCATTCCACTGCTTTCACGGCAGCCTCGAACACGCCGGTGTGGCCCACCATGTCGCCGTTGGCGTAGTTGACGATGATCACGTCGTAGCGCTGCTGCTCGATGGCTTCGACGATGCGATCGGTGACTTCCGGGGCGCTCATCTCCGGCTGCAGATCGTAGGTGGCGACCTGTGGCGATGGAATGAGAATGCGTTCTTCGCCGGGAAACGGCTCCTCACGACCGCCGGAAAAGAAGAAGGTGACGTGGGCGTACTTCTCGGTCTCGGCGATGCGCAGCTGGGTCTTGCCATTGTTCGCCAGGTATTCGCCCAGCACATTGGTGAGGGCTTCGGGTGCGAAAGCCGACGGTGCGGGGATGCTTGCGGCGTACTGGGTCAGCATGACGAAGCCAGCCAGTTTCGGTACGCGCGCGCGCGGGAACTCGTTGAAATCGGGCTCCACGAAGCAGCGGGTCAGTTCGCGCGCGCGGTCGGCACGGAAGTTCATGAACACCACGGCATCGCCATCTTCCACGCGTACCGGCTCGCCGATAGTGGTGGCTTTGACGAACTCGTCGCTTTCGCCGCGCTCGTAAGCGGCGATCAGGCCATCCACCGCATAGTCGGAACGATAGGCCGCCTTGCCGTCGACGATCAGGTGATAGGCCTGCTCGACACGGTCCCAGCGGTTATCGCGATCCATCGCGAAGTAGCGACCGATCAGGCTGGCGACGCGGCCTTTGCCCAGACGGGTGAAGGTGGCCTGCATCAGTTCGATGGAATGTTGGGCGCTTTTCGGCGGAGTATCGCGGCCATCGAGAAAGGCATGCAGATAGATCTTTTCGGCGCCGCGCTTGGCGGCCAGTTCGGCCATCGCCACCAGATGGTCTTGATGGCTGTGTACGCCGCCATCTGACAGCAGGCCGAGGATATGCACGGCCTTGCCCGCGGCGGCGGCCTTGTCGACCGCGGCGCAGATGTTCGGGTTCTCGAAGAACTCGCCGTCCCGGATGGACTTGGTCACTCGGGTGAAGTCCTGATACACCACGCGACCAGCACCCAGGTTCATGTGCCCTACCTCGGAGTTGCCCATCTGGCCGTCCGGCAGGCCCACATCCATGCCGCTGCCGGAAATCAGACCGTGCGGCTGGCTGGTGAGCAGACGGTCATAAACCGGTTTGTTGGCGGCGTGGATGGCATTGAATTCAGGACTGTCGCTGTGTCCGAAGCCGTCGAGAATCATCAGTACCAGGGGTTTGGGCGCGGCAGGCATGTATCTGGCTCCTTGCACGAGGGCGCGAAAAATGGCGGCCAGTCTACTGGCTGGCCCGTTTGGCGTCACGATTCGCAGGGTTCAGCCCGGTGGAGGGGCTGTGTATACTGGCCCGCATTTTATCCCCCGGGTACCCTATTGATGGTCGCTAACCTGATTGAATTTGTCTCCAACCACTATGTACTGGTCAGCATCTTTCTGGTGCTGCTGGTCCTGCTTGCCTTCACCGAGGCGCGCAAGGGCGGCAAGAGCCTGAGCAATCGTGAGCTGACCAATCTGGTCAATCGCGACGAAGGCGTGGTGTTGGACGTGCGTGCGAAGAAGGAGTTCGACGCGGGCCACATCGTCGACTCATTGAACATTCCCTACGAGAAGCTGGTCAGCCGAATGGGCGAGCTGGAAAAACACAAGGGCAAGACGATCATCGTCGTCGACGCCATGGGCCAGCACGCTGGAGCGGCCTGCCGTGAGTTACAGAAGGCGGGCTTTACTGCTGCCAAGCTTGCTGGGGGAATTTCCAGCTGGCGCGGCGAGAATTTGCCAGTGGTCAAGTAAATATGCCAAAAGTCGTCATCTATACCACCGCCTGGTGCCCGTACTGTGTCCGGGCCAAGAGTCTGCTCGATCGCAAGGGTGTCAGTTACGAGGAAATTGCCGTGGACGGCAAGCCGGCCTTGCGTTCCGAAATGGCGAACAAGGCCGGACGTACCTCGGTTCCGCAGATATGGATAGGCGACGAGCATGTCGGTGGCTGCGACGAGCTGCACGCGCTGGAACGGGCAGGTCGGCTGGATCCGCTGCTACAGGCATGATTCGATTACAGCTCTGTCGGGCGGGCGACTCGCATCGGCGCTGGCAGGGCGATCTCCAACACGACATGCACAACAAGAAGGCTTCACATGACTGAACAAGCAAACAACGGCGCAGCGGCTGGTCAGGACGAGCAGGGCGCACAGTTTTCCCTGCAGCGGATCTATGTTCGAGACCTTTCTTTCGAGGCGCCGAAAAGTCCAGAAATCTTCCGTCAGGAGTGGAATCCGAGCGTTGCGCTGGACCTGAACACAAAGCAGAAGTCGCTCGAAAACGATTTCCATGAGGTGGTGTTGACTCTGTCGGTTACCGTCAAGACGGGCGAGGAGGTGGCGTTCATCGCCGAAGTCCAGCAGGCCGGTATTTTCCTGATCAAGGGGCTTGAAGCCCAAGCCATGAGTCACACGCTTGGCGCCTTCTGCCCGAACATCCTGTTCCCCTATGCCCGCGAAACCTTGGACAGCCTGGTCACTCGTGGTTCTTTCCCGGCGCTAATGCTGGCACCGGTGAACTTCGATGCGCTGTATGCCCAGGAAATGGCTCGCATGCAGCAGGGCGGCGAAGCGCCGGCTACCGCTCACTGATTAGCGTCCTTTCGTAAGATCCTCTCGTTACACGCTAGCGCGGGACGCCTGGCGTCCCGCGCTAGCGGTTTACGGTTCTCAGCGTACCTTCACGACCAGTTTGCCCACAGCCTTGCGCTGGGCCAGCGTGTTGATCGCGTTGGCGGTCTGCTCAAGCGCGAAGGTCTGCGATACCAAGGGCTTCAGCTTGCCTTCGGCGTGCCAGGCAAACAGCTGCTTGAAGTTGGCAGCGTTGTCATGCGGCTGACGGCGGGCGAAGCTGCCCCAGAACACCCCTATCAGCGAGGCACCCTTGAGCAGTGGCAGATTGGCCGGCAGCGAAGGTATATCGCCGGCGGCAAAGCCGACCACCAGCATGCGGCCGTTCCAGGCAATGCTGCGAAACGCTTCTTCGAACAGCTTGCCGCCCACTGGATCGTAAATCACGTCTACACCCTGGCCGTCGGTCAGTTCCTTCAGGCGCTCCTTGAGGCTGCTGTCTGTGTAGTTGATCAGCTCATCGGCACCCGCAGCCTTTGCGACCTCGAGCTTCTCGGCGGAGGACGCGGCGGCGATGACTCTGGCCCCCATTGCCTTGCCGATCTCGACGGCGGCCAAGCCGACGCCGCCCGATGCGCCCAGGACCAGCAGGGTTTCGCCGGGCTGCAGGTTGGCGCGTTGTTTGAGTGCATGCATCGAGGTGCCATAGGTCATGCTGAAGGCCGCAGCCGTCTCGAAACTCATGCTAGGTGGAACTGGCAGCACATTGTCTCCCGGGACGGCGACTTGCTCGGCAAAGCTGCCCCAGCCCGTCAACCCCATGACGCGGTCGCCGACTTTCAAGTGGGTAATGTTCTCGCCCACCGCGGCGACCACGCCTGCAGCCTCACCGCCCGGCGAAAACGGAAAGGGCGGCTTGAACTGATACTTGCCTTCGATAATCAGCGTGTCCGGAAAGTTGACGCCGGCGGCATGTACATCGAGCAGCACCTCGCCCTTCTTGACCTGCGGGCTATCGATTTCTTCGATGACGAGTTTCTCGGCCGGGCCGAATTCTTTGCACAGGACAGCTTTCATCGGGTTTTCCTTATTGTCGTCAGAGAGGGGCCATTGCCATTTTCGAGTTCAACCAGTCTAGGAGCCTGCTCGCGGGGTGCAATGAGCATGGTCTGTCCTGATGGCGATACATAAGGCCGGGCTTGGGTCCGCGCGTGGCACTGGTTATGCTGGTGACCGTATCCCTTGGAGTTTTCACGTGAAGCAACTTCTTGCTGTTTTCTTCGCGCTTTGTATGGCGCAGCCGGTTCTGGCCGAAACGTCCGAAGCCGATGCGGCCGCCACCAAAACCATCTATTACGCGTTGGTCCCTGCGTTGGTAGGAAACTACGGTTCGGGCGGCAGGCTGAAGTACTACAAGGCCGACATTGCGCTGCGTGTCAGCGGGAGTGAGGCGGAAGCGAAGGTCAAGCATCACGAGCCGTTAATCCGCAATCAGCTGGTGACGCTATTTTCGCAACAGACCGACGCCAGCCTCGGAGCGGTCGAGGCCAAGGAAACCCTTCGGCAGGAAGCGCTCAAGCAGGTACAGGCGGTGCTCACTCAGGAAGAAGGTGAGCCCTTGGTGGAAGACCTGCTGTTCAATAATCTGATTGTTCAATAGTGGCCCGAGGGCACGGCAGCCCAATGGCTCAGCGCATACCGAGAATGGCGAGCCACTCGCTTTCACTGACCGGCATTACTGAGAGCCTGCTACCCTTCTGTACTAATGGCATCTGCGCGAGAGCCGGCTCCGCTTTGAGTCGAGGTAACGTCAGCGTCGAATCGAAGCGTTCGACAAAGCCGACGTCTACGGCGCTCCAGGGGTTTTTTGTTTCGTGGGCCTTGACGTCAAAATAGCTGCTGTCGGGGTCAAGGGCGGTCGGGTCGGGATAGGCGGTGCGCTGAATTTCTCCTATTCCGGCGATACCAGGCGTGGCGCAGCTTGAGTGGTAGAAGAAGAACCGGTCACCTTCAGCCATCTGGCGAAGGAAATTGCGGGCCTGGTAGTTGCGTACGCCATCCCAGCGACTCGTGCCGAGTTGCTCCAGGTTTCGAATAGAAAATTCGTCCGGTTCGGACTTCATCAACCAATACGGCATGGTCTTTGCTCGCTGCTGATTGCATTGATGGGTTCTCAAACGCAACATCCCCGACAATCGGTCGCAACGCAAGTTTGCGCTGTACCGAGGCATGGCGGAGAATGCCGCGCTTGAGGTTGGCATTGTCGAGTCTGGAAAACTAAAACGATACTGACTCGACGTAACACTGTCGCCTAGCAGGGGGAGGCGAAAACTATGAAACGCAAGCCAGACATTCTTTGGATCCTGGTACTGATTTTTGGCCTCGGGGTCGTGACAACGGGCTACACCCAGGGGTTGTGGGATCGGCCAGGCGACACGTCTTCAATGGTTCCGATCAGTCATTCGCAACAGCTTCAGCGCTGAGCGCGCCCGCCGCATGGACGCGGCCCCAGATATTCCTCAGCTATTCCCGCCTCGCTTCGCATACCAGCCCCGGCCCGTCACCGTAGCCTCCAAGCTCACATCCCAGCTGGCCAATGGCAAGCGATCAACCTTCTGACATTCGTGGGCAAGGCCTAGAAGCGTCGGTTTGTGACCTTTTTTGCGCCTACTGCGGTAGGCCAGGCTGCGATCATAAAAGCCCCCTCCCATGCCCAGCCGGCCACCGTGTTCGTCGAACCCCACCAGCGGCATAAGAATTAGATCGAGGGCCCAGATGGAGCGCTGACGGGCATGACAAAAAACCGGCTCGGAGATACCGAATCGGTTCGGCTTCAGCTGCTCGTTCGGAAGTATTCGCTGGAACACCATGCGCGTGCGTGGCCAGGCATTGAGCACCGGCAAGTAGGTCGCCTTGCCGCGTCGTTGCGCTTCCAGTAACAGCGGGCGGGGATCTATTTCACCGTCGTTGGGCAAATACAGAGCGACGTGGCGCGCACGGCGAAACAGCGGATGCTGAGCCAGTTGCCGATAAAGGTTTCTTGCGGCCTGACGTTGCTGGACGGGCGAGAGCTGGCGGCGAGCTTGTCGCAATTGACGTCGCAGCGCCGGGCGCGAGAGGCCTTCGGCTGCGATCATGAAATGAGGCTCCCCAGCATGCCGCTGCCAGCGTAGGCCCTTGAACCCGAGAGTTCAAGGTGGCGACTACAGAGTACCTTAAGGCTTTCCGTCAGGCGGACATGCACACCGGCACTACGTGTAGCCTCCATGGTGTTGCTTATCGGGAGAGGGTCATCGCCGACTGGCGAACATGCCAGGGAGTGGGCGGAATTATAACGCAATCTGTCTGCCGTTCATCAGTTGCTGGAGGGGTTTGGATCAGTGGCCAGCGCGCTGTCGACCCGCTCAAGCAAAACGCGGACGTGCTCGCGGGCGCTGTTGGCTTCGGCGTCCAGCCGGTCATGCTTGTGTAGCAATTCATGGGTGATGTTGAGCGCGGCCATTACCGCGACACGGTCGGCGCCAATGACCTTTCCGCTGCTGCGGATTTCCCGCATCTTGCGGTCCAGGTACTGCGCGGCGCCTTCGAGGTTGCTGCGTTCTTCGGGTGGGCAGGAAATGCAGTATTCCTTGTCCATGATGTGCACGGTTACGGTGTTCGGCTGGGTCATGAGTCCTGCTCCAGGGCTTTCAGGCGCGAAATCATTGATTCGACCTTCACTCGTGCCATTTCGTTCTTTTCAATCAGATGAGCGCGTTCCTCGCGCCAGGCCTGCTCGCTGTGAAGCAGCAAGCGATTCTGCACCTTGAGTTGCTCGATGCGCTGAATCAGCTGTTCCAGCTTGGCGGTCAGCAATTGCAGATCGGCGTCTTCCATGGGATTCCCGGTAAGTGGCGCGAGCATCTGGCGGTCCGGCTTCGATGGTCTTGGCTCGTTTGCCGATGCTAGGATACAAGGCCTCATTCTAGTCATTAGCGCCACTGCGCGCCTAGCCGCCAATGCCCATTCAGAACTCGCCGTATGCCGCTTTCGCCACATTGCTGACCAGCAGTGCCCAACCCGTCACACCCGCCGAGCTGCACGGGCTTTTGCTCGGGCGCAGCTGTGCCGGCGCCGGTTTCGATGTCGACATCTGGTTGACCGATGCAGCCGAGCTGCTCGGCACCGAGCCCGAGGAGTCGGTGCGCCAGGCGCTTATCGGCTTGCAGGAGATGGTCAAAGGCGAGCTTGCCGGTGACGACATCGCCATCGTGCTGCTGCTGCCCTCCGATGATGCACCGCTCGCCGAGCGCGCGCTTGCCCTGGGGCAATGGTGCCAGAGCTTCCTGACCGGCTTCGGCCTGATCGCCGGTGACCGCGCGCTGAGCGGCGAGGCCATGGAAGTCCTGCAGGATCTGGCAGCCATCGCGCAGATCCAAGACTCCCTGGAGGAGTCGGAGGACGGTGAAAGTGACTACATGGAAGTCATGGAATACCTGCGCGTGGCGCCACTGCTGCTGTTCACCGAGTGTGCAAAGCCGGTACCGCCGGCACCCAAGCCCTCCTTGCATTGAGGACCCAGCCGTTCATGACCCGCATCCCGAAGTCGGAATACAGCCGTCGGCGCAAGGCGCTGATGGCCGAGATGGAACCCAACAGCATCGCCATCCTGCCGGCGGCGCCGATGTACATCCGCAATCGCGACGTCGAGCACATCTACCGCCAGGACAGTGATTTTCAATATCTGTCCGGGTTCCCTGAGCCGGAATCGGTGATTGCGCTGATCCCGGGCCGCGAGCATGGCGAATATGTGCTGTTCTGTCGTGAACGCGATCCGGCGCGGGAACTGTGGGACGGGTTGCGGGCGGGCCAGGACGGGGCCATCTCCGAGTATGGCGCTGATGACGCCTTTCCCATCGGCGATATCGACGACATTCTGCCTGGCCTGATAGAAGGGCGTTCACGGGTTTACTACGCCATCGGCAGCAATCAGGAATTCGATCACCGGTTGATGGAGTGGATCAACACTATCCGCTCCAAGGCGCGTCAAGGAGCGCAGCCGCCGAACGAGTTCGTCGCCCTCGACCATCTGTTGCATGACCTGCGTTTGTACAAATCGACCAACGAGGTGAAGGTGATGCGCGCCGCGGCGGAGATCTCCGCCCGCGCCCATGTTCGCGCCATGCAAGCCAGTCGCCCAGGCCTCTACGAATATCACCTGGAAGCGGAGCTGGACTACGAGTTTCGCAAGGGCGGGGCGAAGATGCCGGCTTACGGCTCCATCGTCGCGGCTGGCAAGAACGCCTGCATTCTGCATTACCGCGAGAACGATGCGGTGCTTAAGGATGGCGACCTGGTGCTGATCGATGCCGGCTGTGAGATCGACTGCTACGCCAGCGACATTACCCGCACTTTCCCGGTCAGCGGTCGCTTTTCAGCCGAACAGAAAGCGATCTACGAGCTGGTGCTGGCGGCCAATGAAGAGGCCTTCAAGCATATTGCGCCCGGCAAGCATTGGAACGAGGCCCACGAGGCTACCGTTCAAGTCATCACGGCCGGACTGGTCGAGCTGGGTCTGCTTCAGGGCGATGTCGAGGAGCTGATCGCCGCCGAAGCCTACAAGCCTTTCTATATGCATCGCGCCGGTCACTGGCTGGGCATGGATGTCCATGATGTCGGCGACTACAAGGTCGGCGGCGAGTGGCGCGTGCTCGAGCCGGGCATGGCGATGACTGTCGAGCCGGGCATCTATATCGCCGCTGACAACCAGGACGTGGCGAAGAAATGGCGCGGCATTGGTGTTCGCATCGAGGATGATGTGGTTGTGACCCGCACCGGCTGCGACATCCTCACCACCGGTGTGCCCAAGACCGTCGCGGAAATCGAGGCCTTGATGGCGACCGCCTCCGAGGTCGCCTAGGCATGGGTCGGCTCGCCATCGTGGGTGGCGGACTGGTCGGTGCCAGCCTGGCGCTGGCGCTGCAGCAGGGCGCCAGGCAACGCGGCTGGACCATCGAGCTGATCGAGCCGTTCGAGCCGGGCAATGAATATCAGCCCAGCTACGACGCGCGCTCCACCGCGCTTTCCTACGGTACCCGGCTGATCTACCAGCGGTTGGGCGTCTGGGAGCGGATTGCCGAGCGTGTTGAGCCGATCAGCCGCATCCATGTTTCCGATCGCGGGCGGGCGGGTGCTGCTCGGCTCGATGCAAGCACCGAGCAGGTGCCTGCACTGGGCTATGTCGTGGAAAACGCCTGGATTGGTCATTGCCTGTGGCAGGCGCTGGATGATCGGGTCGTGGTTCGTCATTGCCCCGCCGAAGTCGAGCGCATGCAGCCCTTGGACGGCGGTTATCGGCTGATCCTGACTGACCGGCAACAGCTTGACTGCGATTTGGCCGTGCTCGCCGACGGGGGGCGGTCCGCATTGCGCGAGCAACTCGGCATCGAGATCAAGTGCACGCCTTATGATCAAACGGCGCTGATCGCCAACGTGACGCCGGGCAAGCCTCATGGCGGACAGGCGTTCGAGCGCTTCACCGATAGCGGGCCGATGGCGCTGTTGCCGTTGCAGGACAATCGCTGCGCCTTGGTCTGGACGCGTTCGGAGCAGGATGCAGCGCGTCTGGCCGCGCTCTCGGAAGCGGAGTTTCTCGGCGAACTGCAACAGGCGTTCGGCTATCGCTTGGGAGGTTTCCAGCAGGTCGGGGCGAGGCATCTCTATCCGCTGATGCTGATAGAGGCAGCAGAACAGGTTCGCTCCGGGTTGGTCGTACTGGGTAACGCCGCGCACAGCTTGCACCCTATCGCAGGGCAGGGATACAACCTGTCTCTGCGAGACACCGAGGCGCTCGCGAATGCGCTATTGAGCAGTCCTAAGGGATTGGGGGATCTGGGTGTGCTGCAGGCTTATCATCGGCAGCAGCGGACGGATCAGCGACTCACCGTGGGTTTTTCCGATCGGCTGACCCAGCTGTTCGGTGATTCGGCCCGTCTTTCCAGCGCGGCGCGCAACGTCGGACTGCTGGGGTTGGATCTCATGCCGCCAGCCAAGAGCTGGTTTGCGCGGCAAGCGATGGGGCTGGGCGTACGCGAACGTTGAGCGTCTTGGGCTGATCGTTCGGAGTGGTCGAGTTGTTTCCTGAACCCGCTCAGCATTGGACCGTTCCGGGCGATTGGAGAGCTACGGCGGGAGCAGTCCTGCCGGGTTGAGTATCGAGCGTGTAATGCGCAGGGCCGTCAGTTCGGCTTGCGGACCCACCAGACATGCCGCAGCCGAAGGCCGGCGCGGTGTAGGAGAGCAGCAATGCAAGCGGACCTCATCATCGTCGGTGCCGGGATGGTCGGCAGTACTCTGGCCTTGGCACTGCAAGACGCCGGCTTCGCCATCAAGCTGATCGATGCCGGCCCGCTGGACGTCCAGACTTTCGCCCCCGACGCCCCATTCGAACCGCGTGTCAGTGCGTTGTCCGTCGCCAGCCAGCGGATTCTCGAGCGTGTCGGCGCCTGGTCTGGAATCGTCCGGCGCCGTGCCAGCCCCTATACCGATATGCATGTGTGGGATGGCTCCGGCACCGGGCAAATTCATTTTTCCGCCGCATCGGTACATGCCGAGGTGCTCGGCCACATCGTCGAGAACGCTGTGGTGCAGAACGCCCTGCTAGAGGTTTTGGAGGCGCATGGCTCGATCGAATTGCTGGCCAACGCACGTCTGGAGCGAATGCAGCAGAACGAACATGGCTGGACCCTGACCCTGGCCGACGGGCAACAACTCAGCGCCGGTCTGGTGGTTGCGGCCGATGGCGCCAACTCCGCGGTCCGCCGTCTGGCAGGTTGCGAAACGCGCGAATGGGATTATCTGCACCATGCCATCGTGACCAGTGTGCGCTGTGCCGAACCGAATCAGCAGACGGCCTGGCAGCGCTTCACCGATGACGGCCCGTTGGCCTTCCTGCCGCTGCAACGCGGAGACGATCCGCATTGGTGCTCCATCGTCTGGTCGGCCACCGAAGACGAGGCTCAGCGTCTGATGGCTCTCGACGATCAAGCGTTCTGTCAGGCGCTTGGGCGGGCCTTCGAATACCGCTTGGGCGAGGTTCTGAAGGCCGATCCGCGCCTTTGTATTCCCTTGCGGCAGCGCCATGCCAAGCGCTATGTGCAACCAGGCCTGGCGCTCATTGGCGATGCTGCGCACACCATCCACCCCCTGGCGGGGCAGGGCGTGAACCTAGGCTTGCTTGATGCCGCAGTGCTTGCAGAGGTACTGCTGGCGGCTACCGCTCGGGGTGCCCAGTTGGGTGATCCCCGTGTATTGGGCCGTTTCGAACGACGCCGGATGCCGCATAACCTGGCCATGATGGCTGCGATGGAAGGCTTCGAGCGCCTGTTCCAGGCCGATCCTCTGCCGCTGCGCTGGCTGCGCAATACCGGCCTGAAAGCGATTCAGGCCATGCCGGAAGCCAAGGCATTGTTCGTGCGTCAGGCTTTGGGTCTGAGCGGTGATCTACCGGATCTGGCACGCGTCTGACCGACGATGGCTCGCGGTCTCCGGGTGGC
The DNA here is from genome assembly GCF_047225135.1 of Pseudomonas sp. YJ42. Taxonomy (NCBI): domain Bacteria; kingdom Pseudomonadati; phylum Pseudomonadota; class Gammaproteobacteria; order Pseudomonadales; family Pseudomonadaceae; genus Pseudomonas; species Pseudomonas sp. YJ42. The sequence continues at coordinate 3,243,096 of NZ_CP178378.1, forward strand.
GCGAATAGTCGCGTTGAGAAAGTAAATGACATTCACTACTATTCAGCCTCGTTCATCAATGAAATGAGGCTGATCCATGCAGGCAAGCAAAGGTTTACTCGCCGCTCTGGCGCTCACTGCGCTGTCGAGCGCTGTACAGGCTGCCGATGAAGTGGTGGTTTACTCCTCGCGGATCGATGAATTGATCAAGCCTGTTTTCGATGCCTACACGGCCAAAACCGGCGTCAACGTCAAGTTCATCACCGACAAGGAAGCGCCGCTGATGGCTCGCATCAAGGCCGAAGGCGAGAACACGCCGGCGGATCTACTGTTGACGGTGGATGGCGGCAACCTTTGGCAGGCCGAGCAGATGGGCATCCTGCAGCCACTGAAGTCCCAGGTGATCCAGGACAATATTCCCGCCCAGTACCGCTCATCCAGCAACGCCTGGACTGGCCTGTCGCTGCGTGCTCGGACCATCGTCTACTCGCCCGAGCGGGTCGAGAAGGGCGAGTTGACCACCTACGAAGCGCTGGCGGACAAGAACTGGGAAGGCCGTCTGTGCCTGCGCACCAGCAAGAAGGTCTATAACCAGTCGCTGACGGCCACGCTGATCGAGACCCACGGCGCTGAGAAGACCGAGGCGATCATCAAGGGTTGGGTGGATAATCTCGCAACCGACGTATTTGCCGATGACACTGCCTTGATTCAAGCAGTCGATGCCGGCCAGTGCGACGTGGGTATCGTCAACACCTATTACTTCGGCCGCCTGCATGCGCAGAATCCTGAGCTGAAAGCCAAGCTGTTCTGGCCAAACCAGGGTGATCGCGGCGTACACGTCAACCTGTCAGGCATCGGCCTGACCAAGTACGCACCGCACCCCGAAGCGGCACAGAAGTTGGTGGAGTGGATGACCTCGCCGGAGGCACAGAACATTTTCGCCGACATCAACATGGAGTTCCCGGCCAACCCGAATGTGAAGCCTTCTGCGGAGGTCGCCGCGTGGGGCGATTTCAAGGCGGACACCATTCCGGTCGAGGTTGCCGGCAAGCGGCAGGCTGAAGCCATCATGCTGATGGACCGTGCCGGCTGGAACTAATCGGCTGCGGCGAGCTGCAAGCAGGTTTCATATCACGGCGCCGGGCAAAGAAAGGCTTCGGCTTCTCGGTCTCGGCGCCACACTGCTTACAGCTATCGCTGTCGTTATACTCGACGCCCCCGGCATGCTCCGGGGGCGTTGTCATTTTTGCTTCCGAGGCCTGAGTGTCCCACCCTGTCGAGCACCGTTGGTACCCTATCTCCCTTGCCGTCGCCGCGCTGGTATTGCTGCCGCTTAGCGTCCTGCTGTTCAGCTGGAGCGACATCGACACGGGCATTTGGTCGCACCTCTGGCAAACCCAGATGCCACGACTGCTTGGCAACACGCTGACGCTGGTCCTGGGTGTCGGCTTAGGGGTGACGGTGCTTGGGGTCAGCCTGGCGTGGCTGACTTCGTTGTGCGAATTTCCGGGGCGGCGCTGGCTTGACTGGGCGCTGATGTTGCCCTTCGCGATTCCCGCCTACGTGCTGGCATTCGTCTTCATCGGCCTGCTGGATTTCGCCGGCCCGGTACAGACGTTGGCACGCGAGTGGTTCGGCAGCGGGGTACGCTTTCCTCGGGTCCGTTCCACCGGCGGGGTGATCATCGTTTTGGTCCTGGTCTTCTACCCCTACGTGTATCTCTTGGCGCGCTCGGCATTCATCGCCCAGGGCAAGGGATTGATGGAGGCGGCGCGAGTCCTCGGGCAGTCGCCCTGGCGAGCGTTCTGGAGCGTGGCATTGCCGATGGCGCGGCCGGCAATCGGCGCCGGGCTGGCCTTGGCATTGATGGAAACGCTGGCCGATTTCGGAGCTGTCGCGGTATTCAACTTCGATACTTTCACCACCGCCATCTACAAGACCTGGTACGGGTTCTTCAGCCTCACCAGCGCGACTCAGTTGGCCAGCCTGTTGCTGCTGGCGGTGATGCTGGTGCTCTACGGCGAACGCCGTGCGCGCGGTGCGGCCAGACCCACCAATGACCGGGCTCGCTCGGCTGTGCTTTATCGACTACATGGAATCAAGGCGCTCGCCGCCAGCAGTTGGTGCGGCCTGGTGTTTCTCTGCGCCTTCGTCGTTCCGGTGCTGCAGCTGCTGGTGTGGCTCTGGCAGCGTGGGCGATTCGATCTCGATGAGCGATATACCGGGTTGATTCTGCATACGCTCTACCTGGGAGGCCTGGCGGCCTTTATCACGGTCGCGGTGGCGTTGCTGCTGGCCTTTGCTCGGCGCCAGGCACCGGTACGCACGGTGAAGACAGCTGTTGGGTTGGCAAACCTGGGCTATGCGCTGCCGGGTTCGGTGCTGGCGGTTTCGATCATGCTCGCGTTCAGCTATCTCGATCGTGAACTGGTCATTCCTCTGTCCGCATGGCTAGGCGGCGCCGGCAAGCCGTTCCTGCTCGGTAGCCTTGCGGCCTTGCTGTTGGCTTATCTGATCCGTTTCATGGCCGTCGCGTTCGGCCCACTGGAAAGCGCGCTGGCGCGAATCCGTCCGTCACTACCGCAAGCGTCGCGCAGCCTTGGTGTGGGCGGGCCGGCGCTGTTTTTCCGGGTATATCTGCCGTTGCTGTTGCCCGGCACGTTGAGCGCTGCACTGCTGGTATTCGTCGACGTGCTGAAGGAAATGCCGGCGACGCTGTTGATGCGCCCGTTCGGGTGGGACACGCTGTCGGTGAGAATCTTCGAAATGACCAGCGAAGGCGAGTGGGCGCGTGCTGCGCTGCCTGCGCTGACGCTGGTGCTGGTGGGCCTGTTGCCGGTCATCCTGTTGATACGCCGTTCGGCCCGACGAGCGGGTTGAGCATTCGCTCCATCGCCGCACCGTGACCTGTCACATCCTTGGGGCTACAATGCGCGCCATTCAAAAATCGTCGGGCTTGTCTGCTCGACTCTAATGAGCTTCACCCACGCCGCTTCGGCGACCTGCCCGGAAGGAGAAACCCATGGGTCAGCGTACTCCCCTCTACGATCAACACCTCGCACTTGGCGCCAAGATGGTCGACTTCGGCGGCTGGGACATGCCGCTGCATTACGGCTCCCAGGTAGAGGAGCATCACCAGGTGCGACGTGATTGTGGAGTGTTCGACGTCTCTCACATGACGGTGGTCGACGTCGCGGGCCCCGACGCCATGAGCTATCTCCAGCGCCTGCTGGCCAACGATGTGAGCCGCCTCGGGCCGGTAGGTAAAGCGCTGTACACAGCGATGCTCAATGAGCGCGGCGGCGTGATCGATGACCTTATCGTTTATCTCACCGACTGGGGCTACCGCCTGGTCGTCAACGCCAGCACTCGCGATAAGGATCTGGCCTGGATGCAGGCGCAGGCGGAAGGCTTTGCCGTCGAAGTGACCGAGCGACCCGAGCTGGCGATGCTGGCTATCCAGGGACCGCAGGCGCGAGCCAAAACGGCTGAGCTGGTCAGTCAGCCTCGGGCCGCGCTGATTCAGGAATTGAAGCCGTTTCATGGCCGGGCCGCTGGGGACTGGTTCATCGGGCGCACCGGCTATACCGGCGAGGATGGTCTGGAGATCATTCTGCCGGCCGAGCAGGCCCCCGATTTTCTCAGTGAACTGGTCGGGGCCGGTATTTCACCAATCGGATTGGGTGCGCGTGACACGCTGCGCCTCGAGGCGGGCCTGAATCTCTACGGCCAGGACATGACCGAAGACGTCTCGCCGCTGCAAGCCAACATGGGCTGGACCGTGGCCTGGGAGCCGGCCGAACGTGACTTCATCGGCCGCGCGGCGCTGCAAGTGCAGAAAGAACAAAGCGACCTGCCGAAACTCGTGGGTCTGGTGCTCGAAGAGCGCGGCGTGCTGCGTGCCCATCAGACCGTGCGGGTCAATGGTGTTGGCGAAGGCGAAATTACCAGCGGCAGTTTTTCGCCTACGCTTGGCAAAGCCATCGCGCTGGCGCGTGTGCCGGCCGCAGCCGGTGACCGCGCCGAAGTGGAGATCCGCGGTAAGTGGTATCCCGTGCGCGTGGTGCAGCCGACTTTCGTGCGTCACGGCAAAGTACTGGTGTAAATTCGGCCAACTGCTTCCTAGCAGCGGGCGGTCGAGCCTGTTTCGTGCCCGCAAACCGACAGTTTTTTTGAGGACATACGAATGAGCGACATCCCCAGCGATCTGCGTTACGCCGCCAGCCACGAGTGGGCTCGCCTCGAAGCGGACGGCAGTGTAACCGTCGGCATCTCCGATCACGCCCAGGAAGCCCTGGGTGATGTGGTGTATGTGGAACTGCCGGAGATCGGCCAGCAACTCACCGCCGGCCAGCAGGCAGGCGTGGTGGAGTCGGTAAAGGCCGCTTCGGACATTTACGCGCCGATTTCCGGAGAAGTGGTCGCGGTCAACGAGCAGCTCACCGACTCACCGGAGATGGTCAACAGCGAGCCCTATGGCAGCTGGTTCTTCCGGCTCCAGCCGAACGACGCTTCTGAACTGGACAAGCTGCTCGACGCAGCGGGTTACAAGGCCTCCTGCGACGCCGAAGCCTAAGCGGTCCCCTAACAAAAAGCCTCGCGATGCAGGTGTGTGAGAATCGATCACATCGGTTTCACAAAAGCCTGTGTGTCGGGGCTTTCCTTTTTCGAGAGAGCAGTGATGTCCCACGTGCCGCGCCTTTCCCAGCTCCAGCAACCTGACGCCTTTTTGCGTCGCCATCTCGGTCCCGATGCGGCTGAACAGCAAGCCATGCTCGACGCGCTGGGCTTGTCCAGCCGTGAGCAGTTGGTCGAACAGACCGTACCGCCGGCGATCCGCCTTCAGGGGGAGCTGGCATTGCCACCGGCGTTGGACGAGCAGGGCGCACTGGCACGGCTGCGCAGCTATGCCGAGCAGAACCAGCTCTGGACCAGTCTGATCGGCATGGGTTATCACGGCACCATCACGCCGCCGGTAGTCCTGCGTAACGTGCTGGAGAATCCGGGTTGGTATACCGCCTATACCCCCTATCAGCCGGAAATCGCTCAGGGCCGTCTGGAGGCGCTGCTGAATTTCCAACAGCTGACCATCGATCTTACCGGGCTGGACCTGGCCAACGCCTCGCTGCTCGATGAGGCGACCGCGGCGGCGGAAGGGATGACGCTGGCGCGGCGCATGGCCAAGAGCAAGAGCAACCGCTTCTTCGTCGATGAGAACTGTCACCCGCAGACGCTCTCGGTGGTGCAGACCCGTGCCGAGGCCTTCGGCTTCGAACTGGTGGTCGGCGCCGTCGAGGATATCGCGGCGCAGGAGGTGTTCGGCGCGCTGCTGCAATACCCCGACACCCACGGCGAGATCCGCGACTTGCGCCCGGCGATCGAGGCGCTGCATGCCCAGCAGGCGCTGGCCTGTGTCGCAGCCGATCTGCTCAGCCTGCTGCTGCTGACGCCACCGGGCGAACTCGGCGCGGATGTGGTGCTCGGTTCGACCCAGCGCTTCGGCGTGCCGATGGGCTACGGCGGCCCGCATGCGGCCTATTTCGCCACGCGTGACGCCTTCAAACGTGCCATGCCTGGGCGCATCATCGGTGTGTCCAAGGATGCCCGCGGTAACACGGCGCTGCGCATGGCGCTGCAGACGCGCGAGCAGCACATTCGTCGCGAGAAGGCCAACTCCAACATCTGCACCGCCCAGGTGCTGTTGGCCAACATCGCCAGCTGCTACGCGGTGTACCACGGCCCCGAGGGGCTCAAGCGCATCGCCCAGCGCACTCATCGATTGACGTCGATTCTGGCCGGCGCGCTGGAGCGGCACGGCATCAAGCGCCTCAACCAGCATTTCTTCGACACCCTGACCCTCGAAGTGGGCGGCGCTCAGACCGCGGTCCTCGAAAGCGCCCGGGCCGCGCGGATCAATCTGCGTATCCTTGGTCGCGGCAAGCTGGGTGTCAGCCTCGATGAGACCTGTAACGAACAGACCGTGGAGCAGCTGCTGGCGGTGTTTCTCGGTGCCGATCACGGACTGGACATCGCGACGCTGGACGCGGGTGAAATCGTCAGTGGCATCCCGACCGAACTGCAGCGCAGCAGCGCTTATCTGACTCACCCGGTTTTCAACACCCACCACAGTGAAACCGAGATGCTGCGCTATCTCAAGCAGCTGGAAAACAAGGACCTGGCATTGAACCAGGCAATGATTCCGCTCGGTTCATGCACCATGAAGCTCAACGCCACCAGCGAGATGATCCCCATCACCTGGCCGGAGTTCGCCAACCTGCATCCCTTCGCTCCGCAGGAACAGGCGCATGGCTACAAGTTGATGATTGACGAGTTGGAGGCCTGGCTCTGTGCGATCACCGGCTTCGATGCGATCTCGATGCAGCCCAACTCCGGCGCGCAGGGTGAATACGCGGGCCTGGTCGCGATCCGCAAGTATCACGAGAGCCGTGGCGAAGGGCAGCGGGATATCTGCCTGATCCCGTCCTCGGCGCATGGCACTAACCCGGCGTCGGCGCAGATGGTCAGCATGCGCGTTGTGATCGTCGAGTGCGACAAGGCGGGCAACGTCGACCTTGAAGATCTCAAGCGCAAGGCCGCCGAAGCAGGCGACAAGCTGTCCTGCCTGATGATTACCTACCCATCGACCCACGGCGTCTACGAGGAAGGCATCCGCGAAATCTGCGAGGCGATCCATGCGCAGGGCGGCCAGGTCTATATGGACGGCGCCAACCTCAATGCGCAGGTCGGCCTGGCGCGACCTGCCGACATCGGTGCGGACGTCTCGCACATGAACCTGCACAAAACCTTCTGCATACCCCACGGGGGCGGCGGTCCTGGCATGGGCCCGATCGGCATCAAGGCGCACCTGCAGCCGTTCGTGTCCAACCATCCGGTGATCGAGTTGCAAGGGCCGAATCCGCAGAACGGTGCGGTCAGTGCGGCGCCCTGGGGCAGCGCCAGCATCCTGCCGATCAGCTGGATGTACATCGCCATGATGGGGCCGCAGCTGCGCGATGCCACCGAAGTTGCGATTCTCAGCGCGAACTACCTGGCGATGCGCCTCGGTGAGGCGTTCCCTGTGCTCTACAGTGGCCGCAACGGCCGGGTCGCGCACGAATGCATCATCGACCTGCGGCCGTTGAAGGCGCAGACCGGTATCACCGAGGAAGACGTCGCCAAACGCCTGATCGACTACGGCTTCCACGCGCCGACCATGTCGTTCCCGGTGCCGGGCACGCTGATGATCGAACCGACCGAGAGCGAGTCGAAGGTGGAGTTGGATCGCTTCGTCGAGGCGATGCTGAGCATCCGCGCTGAGATTGCCAAGGTTCAGGACGGCGGCTGGTCTGCCGAGGACAACCCACTGGTTCGTGCGCCGCACACCCTGGCCGATGTGACCCACCTGTGGGATCGCCCCTACAGCATCGCCGAGGGCGTGACCCCTAGCGCCCACACCCAGGCGCACAAATACTGGCCGGCGGTAAACCGGGTCGACAACGTCTTCGGCGATCGAAATCTATTCTGCGCCTGTGTGCCTGTCGAGGATTACCGGGACTGAACTGCCGCGGTGTAGGCGGATGCCGCTTTCTTGCATCCGCCGCAATTCCGCAGGGTGGATCGTTAAACGTGATCCGCTCTGCGGCGCTGTTGCAGCGTCAGCCTTGTGCTTCTGCGTCTTCTTCCAGCATTCCAAGCAGTTCAGCCAGTTTCAGCTGCGCTTCTTCCACGCCCTGCCGCTTGGGCGCTGAGAATAATTGCACGCTGACCCCATCTCCCCAGCCCTTGCGAATGTCTCGCTGGATCGCCAGCAGGGCGTTTTTCGCCGCACCGAAGGCGAGCTTGTCCGACTTGGTCAGCAGGATATGCAGCGGCATCTCGCTGGCGCTCGACCAGTCGAGCATCATCCGGTCGAACTCGGTCAGGGGGTGGCGGATGTCCATCATCAGGAATACGCCGGCGAGGCTCTCGCGGCTGCTCAGATACGCCTCGAGGTGACGTTGCCAATGCTGCTTCAACGGGATCGGCACCTTGGCGTAACCATAGCCGGGAAGATCGACCAGGCGGTGATCATCATCGAGGCGGAAGAAGTTGAGCAGCTGGGTACGACCCGGCGTCTTCGAAGTACGAGCGAGGCTGGCGTGGGTGAGCGTGTTCAGCGCGCTGGACTTGCCCGCATTCGACCGGCCGGCGAAAGCGACTTCAAGGCCCTCGTCAGCCGGGCATTGATCGACCTTGGCGGCGCTGGTCATGAACGTGGCTTGCTGGCAGAGGCCGAGAATCGGGTTTTTGGGGAGCATGGGCTTTCCGGTGAGTGCGCGGGGTGCGGCAATGGTTCATTTCCGTTTCAAGAGCGCCAGTATATAATGCCGCAGATTTTGTGTGCGCTTTGGTCTTAAAACCGCCCTGTACCACGGTTCCTCCGGCTGTCATGAAGGGCACGTCGGCAGGCCGTTCGGGTGCTAGATCAGGCGCCACTTTTAACGAGCGGGCCATGACCCCAGCGGTCGGCTTGCCGAATAAGATTTCTTTAAACCCCTTTAGCCGTAGTTGGATGAGCTGATGAACAAAGTACTCGTGAGTCTGCTGTTGACCCTTGGCATCACCGGTATCGCCCAAGCGGCTGGAAATGCCGAAGCCGGTAAGGAGAAGGTTGCAGTTTGTGGCGCCTGCCACGGTGCCGATGGCAACAGCGCCGCACCGAACTTCCCTAAACTGGCAGGACAAGGCGAGCGCTATCTGTTCAAGCAGCTGCAGGACATCAAGGCCGGTAGCAGTCCTACCGCCGAGCCTGGTGTTGGCCGCAAGGTACTGGAAATGACCGGCATGCTAGAGCCGTACAGCGATCAGGATCTTCAGGACATCGCCGCCTACTTCGCCAGCCAGAAGGTGACCGTCGGCATGGCGGATCCGGCGCTGGTTGCCCGAGGCGAGAAGCTTTTCCGTGGTGGCAAGGTTGAAGATGGTATGCCGGCCTGCACCGGCTGCCACTCGCCGGATGGCGTGGGTAACAACCTGGCGGGCTTCCCGCATCTGGGCGGCCAGCATGCGGCTTACACCGCCAAGCAGTTGACCGACTTCCGCGAAGGCAACCGCACCAACGATGGCGATGCGGCGATCATGCGGACCATCGCGTCCAAGCTGAGCAACAAGGATATTGAAGCCCTGTCGAGTTACATTCAGGGTCTGCACTGACAGCATCGGCTACGGCCGATAAGGAGGGCGTTCAGGTCGCGAACCTGAACGCCTTTTTTGTTTTTGGCATCGCTACAATGATTGTCAAGATATTGAAAAGCGTCGAAAAGCGCTGGCGAGCAAAGATGATTTGCTGCAGCCTGTGGCGCTGTCGGTCAGCCGCTCAAAGCCAAGGAGTCATCATGCGTAAACTCGTTCTCAGTGCCGTTCTTGTCACCGCCAGCCTGTTCGGCTTGGCCGCTCACGCGGCGGATTTCCAGGCGGGCAAGGAGTATGTCGAACTCAAGACGCCAGTGCCCGTGGCCGAGCCAGGCAAGATCGAGGTGGTCGAGCTGTTCTGGTACGGCTGCCCGCATTGCTATCAATTCGAGCCGACGATCAATCCGTGGGTTGCGCAGCTGCCCGATGATGTGGACTTCAAGCGTATTCCGGCCATGTTCGGCGGCGTTTGGAACGTGCATGGCCAGATGTTCCTGGCCCTCGAGTCGATGGGTGTCGAGCAGAAGGTTCATGACGCAGTTTTCAACGCCTATCACCGCGACGGCAACAAGCTGGAAACGCCTGAGAAAATGGCCGAGTTCCTGGCGGGGCAGGGGGTAGATTCTGAGGCGTTTCTGAAAGCCTACAACTCGTTCGGTGTGAAGAGCCGTGCCGAGCAGGCGAAGAAGCTGGCCATGGCCTACCAAATCACTGGAGTGCCGGTGATGATCGTCAACGGTAAGTACCGTTTTGACATCGGCTCCGCGGGTGGTCCGCAACGTGCGCTGGAAGTGGCCGACTTTCTGATCGATAAAGAACGCGCAGCCCGGTAAGCCCCATGTTGCGCCGTTGGAGTTCACCGCGTCTGGCCGGGTCTCGCCAGGCGAATGTCAATCCGCTCTGTCTGGACTCCAGCGGGCTTCCATGTGACGGTCGGTTGCGCCTGCTCAGCTTCAACATCCAGGTCGGTATCAGTACCGAGCGCTACCACCACTATCTGACCCGAAGCTGGCAGCACCTGTTGCCGCACCCGGGGCGGGCCGGAAACCTCCAGCGCATTGGCGACCTGCTTGGTAATTACGATCTGGTGGCGCTGCAGGAGGCCGACGGTGGCAGCATGCGTTCCGGCTATGTCAATCAGGTCGAACAGCTCGCGCAACTCGGGGCTTTTCCTTACTGGTATCAACAGCTGAATCGCAATCTCGGCCGTTTTGCCCAACACAGCAACGGTGTGCTCAGCCGGCTGGAGCCGCAGGGGCTGGAGGATCATCCACTACCCGGCCCGTCTGGACGCGGCGCCATCCTGCTGCGCTTCGGTGAAGGTGAGGATGCGTTGGTCGTAGTGGTCATGCACCTGGCCCTGGGTGGCGGCGTCAGAACGCGCCAACTGGCTTACATTCGCGAGTTGATCGGTGGCTACCGTCATCAGGTCCTGATGGGCGACATGAATACTCATGCCAGCGACTTGCTCGAGCATTCACCACTACGTGACCTCGGCCTGCAAGCGCCGCAGATCCAGGCAACCTTCCCCAGCTGGCGTCCGCAGCGCTGTCTCGATCACATATTGCTGAGCCCGAGCCTGACGCTCGAGCGTGTCGATGTATTGGCGCAGGCCAGCTCCGATCATTTGCCGGTCGCCGTGGAGATTCGTCTGCCCGATGCGTTGCGTGGCGATATGTTGCCGGTCGCGGCGAGTGCATCGGAATGAGCGATGAAGCACTGCGCTGGAAGGAAAAATACCTGCACTCGCTGGAGCAGCAGGAGCAGCTAGAAAAGCGTTGGAATACGCGACTCGATCTGCTGCGTCGTAGCCTGGTACGCAGCAGTTTTGCCGTAGATGGTGCCGACCCAGCCGTCGAGCAATGCATGCGCGAACTGCGTGAGGTGCTGCGTGACGATGTACAGGATGATCGGTTGGGTGCCCTGGTACCGCGGCTCGAGCGAGCGGTACTGGATACCGAGCGCAGCAAGCAGGAACGACTCAAGCGGCTGACCGAGGCGTTCGATCGGCTGGCCGCGCAGCTGCTTGAATTGCCGCTGCCCAGTGAAATCCGTGGCCCATTGAAAAAATTCTCGCGCCAGATCGGTGATCGCGCCGCCCAATCGCGCGAACTGCCCGGCCTGTTGAGCGAGTTTGGTGAGCTCCAGCGTCAGGTACTGGCTGCGCAGACGGCGGGTGCGCCACCTTCGACGGGCCTGCTGAGTCGCTTGTTTGGCCAGCGAGAACGCACCGCCCAGGCGGCGTCGGATGTTGCCGGTGAATCGTTACCATCCGTGGCGGGAACCAATGGCTCGCGTTCGGAACTGGGCGCTAGGGAGCTGCATGTAACGGCTGAGCAGGCGCGGCAGGTGGTGGACGAAGTTTCCGCCATGACGGAGGCTGAAGCGCCTCGCGAGGCCGTTGATATCGCGCCACGGGATTCCGAAGTGGAAGCTATCCCGGCAGGATCAGCAGCACCCCCGGCAGTGCAGGAGAGCGATCCGTATCTTTTGCCTCCGTCGCCGGAGCAGGCCTATAGCGCCATTGCCGAACGTGTCGAGTCGACCCTGGTCGGCCTGCTCGATGATCTGCAGCTACCCGAGCACCAGCAGCCTCAGGCGCAGGGCCTGCGTGAGCGGATAGAACAGGGTCTGAACTGGTATGAGCTGGTGCCGGTGCTGGATGACCTGGCCCAGCTGATGCTCGCCGTGGCCGACCAGGGGCAGCGTGAATTCGAGAGCTACCTGAAACTGCTGAACGAACGCCTGGCTACGATGCAGGAGAGCCTCAGCGCGGCGCGAGAAGGACACGTGCAGAGCAAGGAAGCGGCCCTCGCCCTGGATGAAGAGCTGCGCCAGCAGGTGGGCGGGCTGCAGAGCAGCATGCTCGAAGCCAAGGATCTGCCGACTCTGAAGCAGGCGGTTCAGACCCGCTTGGATGGACTGTTGGAGACAGTCGACATTTACCAGCGCCAGCGCAGTGAGCACGAGCAGCAGTTGAGTGAGCGACTCGGCACTCTGATCGGACGTGTCGCGAGTCTGGAGCAATCTGCGGCCGGGATGCGCGAGCATCTCGAAGAGCAACGACAGAAAGCCTTGCGGGACCCGCTGACCGAGCTGCCGAATCGCGCCGGCTGGGACGAGCGTCTGGAACTGGAGGTGGCGCGCCAGCAGCGCTATGGCGGCCAACTGCTGCTGGCGGTGCTCGATGTGGACCATTTCAAGCGTATCAACGACAGTTTTGGCCACCTCGCCGGCGATCGGGTACTGAAGATCATTGCCAACGAGTTGCGCAAACGGCTGCGCAAGACTGACTTCATCGCCCGCTTCGGCGGCGAAGAGTTCGCCTTGTTGCTTCCAGAGACGCCGCTCGAAGCGGGGCAACAGTTGCTCGATAGCCTGCGCTCGGGCATTCAGGATTGTCCGTTCCACTTCAAGGGCGCGCGTATCCAGGTGACGCTATCGGGCGGGATTTCTCGTTTCGCCGCGACCGACAGCGCCGAACAAGTATTCGAGCGCGCCGACCGAGCGCTTTACCGGGCTAAAGATGCCGGCCGCAACCGTATCGAAGCGGACTGACCGGTCGCACTGGAGCATCCAGGTCACCTCGGTATAATCCTCCGTCTTGTTCTGCGTCACTTCTCGGCGCTGTCCTGCGGGCGGCTGACCGCTCGACCCAAGCTGAAATCTGCGTCATATCGTTGTCGACCAGGGGTACCGAATGAAAGCCTTGATCCTCGCCGCGTTAGCCGTACTGCTCGCGGGCTGCGCCAGTGGGCCACGTATCGATACCCGCTATACGTCTCTGGGCCAAGACAGCCGGGCTCAGTTCATCGTCTTGCACTACACGTCCAGTGACCTGTCGCGCTCGCTCGAGATTCTCAAGGGAAATGATGTCAGCAGCCATTACCTGATCGGTGAGGCGCCTGCGACGATCTATCGGCTGGTGGACGAGAATCGCCGTGCCTGGCATGCCGGGGAGAGCCAGTGGAACGGTCGGACCTGGCTCAATTCCAGCTCTATCGGTATCGAGTTGGTCAATCGAGGCTATATCGAAGACGCACAGGGGCGGCGGCTCTGGTACCCCTATTCCGAGCAGCAGATCGATGCGCTGATCGTGCTACTCAAGGACATCATGCAGCGCCACGGGCTCAAGCCTGGCGCCGTCATCGGTCACAGCGACATCGCGCCGCAGCGCAAGGTCGATCCCGGTCCGCTGTTTCCTTGGACGCGCCTGGCCGACGCAGGGCTGATAGCTTGGCCGGACGCCGCGACCGTCGAGCGTCAACGCTCCTTGTTCGCGCAGCAGCTACCGGACGTCGCCTGGTTCCAGGTGCAGCTCGCCAGGCAGGGCTACAAGGTGCCGGAACACGGCCATCTGGATCTGGAAACCCGTAATGTGATTGCGGCGTTTCAGATGAAATACCGTCCGACGCGCTTCGATGGCGAGCCGGACGCGGAAACCGCGGCGCTGCTCGCAGCGCTCGCGGTGCAGCCCTGACGTCAGGCGCGAGGGGAGCACGCGATCAATCGCGAGTCGGCCAGTGCCGCGGTGCGATGGAGAGTTGCCGCTTGGTATTGCTCATCGCTCAGCATCGCCAGGAAGGCATCCGGTGAGGGGTATCGCACCAGCAACATTTCATCCCAGTGTTCTTGCTCTGGTGCAATCAGCGCAACCTGAGCTTTGGCCGCCACCTGGACGTCGCCTCCCGCTGCACGGACTTTTTGCAACGCCGTGCGGCTATAGCGGGCATAAGCCTCCTTGCCGCTGCATGGCGCTTGGTCACTGTCGGCCGGATAAGCCGCTTGCTGATTGAAGCGCAGCAGATTGAGCATCAGGATCGGCTCGCCAGCCGGCATCTGTTCGGCGAAGCGTTTCAGTTGTTCGGCGCTGGGATTGAGGCTGGGCATGGGGGCTCCTTTATTGTTCTTCCGACCCCGCTGGCTCAGATCGGCAGGGCGATATAGAAGATGGTGCCGTGCCCGATTCGCGAATGCACGCCGATACGACCACCATGCAGCTGCGCAATCTCCTTGCATAAGGCCAAGCCCAGTCCGGCTCCCCCTCGGCGGCGACCTATCTGCACGAACGGCTCGAAGATTCGCGCCTGTTGACTGTAGGGAATGCCCTCGCCGTTGTCCTCGACGCTGAGTATCACCCGTTCGCCGTGATGTCGGGCCAGCAGCCGGATCTCACCGCTGTCTGGTGTATGACGCAGCGCGTTGCTCATAAGGTTGTCGAGCATCCGCTCCATCTGTTGTCGGTCCAGCAACAGGCTGGGCAGCGGCGACTGCAGTTCCAGTTTGATTTCAATACCGTTCTGCGCCGCCGCAGGCTGAAAGCGCTGCCGCGCTTGCTCGAGAAGTTCGGCCGGTTCGCAAGGCACCCGTTCGAGCTTCTGCTGGCCGCTCTGATAGCGCGAGAAATTCAGCAGGTCGTTGATCAGCGTGACCAGGCGCTGCATCTCCTCGTGCACGGTGCTGAACAGGTCGGCCTCGCGGCTATTGTCAGGGTAATGAGTGCGCTCACGCAGCAGGCTGAATGCCATCTGCATGCCGGTCACCGGCGTGCGCAATTCGTGGGAAGCACGCAGGACGAATTCGTTGCGCACGCGCTCGAAGGTGCGCTGGTCGGTGACATCGTGCAGCACCATGACCGCACCGCTGATACGTCCATCGTGATGGTTCACCGGGCTCATACGCCACGACAGCAGCCTGTGTTCGCCATCGGCTTCGATCACCAGATCTTCCGGTGGGCCTGACAGTGGCTTGTCGTCCAGGACCTGCTGGGCTGCCTCGTCTAGCTCCGGATAGCCGAGCGCCTGGCCGAGGGTCGAACCCAGGTGTTCGCTTTCCCAGGCGAGCTGCCTTTGCGCGACGGGGTTGGCATGCTCCAGCCGGCCCTGGCGATCGATGATCAGTAGGCCGTCGTCGATGCTGTCCAGTAACGCCTGCAAGCGTTGCTGGCCGTCGACCAGCGCCTCGACGTTGGTCTGTTTGAAGTCGTGCAAGGCCTGCGCCATCAAGCCGAAGCGTCGGATCAGCGAAGACAGTTCGGCGATGGGAGAGGTGGGCAGGTTGATGTTGAAATCGCCGCGACCGATCTGGTCGGCCACGCTGGACAACCGTTCGATGGGATCACCGAAGCGCCTTGCGAAGCTATGCGCGGTGATGAAGCCGATCAACAGCACAGCGATGCCGGTCAGGCCGAGCAGTCCGGCGAGCAACTGTGCCCGTTCACGGCTACGAATCTCGGTGTCGCGGATCTGGTCGTAGGCGCTCTGCTGCATATCGACCATCAACTCACGCACGTGATTGAAGGCTTGGCTGAGGGCGTTGTCTTCCAGCAGTGACCAATTTAGGTTCGCCGGGGTTTGCAGCTCATCGATGAAGCGGGCGTATGCATCGCCGATCGCCTGATACGCCTCACGGTCGGCTGGCCGCGCTGCCTGGGACAGTCCCTGTGAAAGCGCCGCCTGGAATACGCTGCGCGATTCCGCGAGGGCAGCGTTGTCGCGTTTTTCGCGCACTAGAAGCAGAAGATGATTACTCAACGCTTGGCGCAATTGCTGGTTGATTTCGATGACCCCGAAATTCTCTCGGATGAGCTTTTCCTGGCTCTGGGCCATCTGCACCACACTGACCAGAGCAAGCAACAGTCCAAGCAGTGCCACCGTCATCAGTGCCGAGAATCCCAGGAACAGGCGGGTCCTCAGCTTCATCTGAAGTTTCATAGGCCGTATTGCTTGCGTTTTCGATAGAGCGTCGAGGCGTCGATGCCGAGAATCCGGGCGGCCTGCTCAAGGGTGTCGCTGGTGCTCAGTACCCCCGAAATATGTGCCTTCTCCAACTCTTCCAGGCTGAGTGGTTCACCGATGCGCGGTGCGTTGCTGACGGTCTGATCGGCCAGTCCGAGGTGACTGACGTCGATCATCGCCTGCGGACAGATGATGCTGGCGCGCTCGACGACGTTGCGCAGCTCCCGCACGTTGCCAGGCCAGCGGTAGGCTTTCAGCGCCGCGATGGCGCTCTCGCTGAAGCCACGCGCCGGACGGCCGTAACTTTTGACGAAGTACGCGAGGAACCGTTCGGCGAGCGCCAATACGTCCTCCGGCCGCTCGCGCATGGGCGGCAGATTTAGCGTGATGACATTCAGGCGGTAGAGCAGATCTTCGCGAAAACGACCTTCACGGACCATTTCCTCGAGGTTCAGGTTGGTCGCAGCGAGAATGCGTACATCTGCGCGCCGTGTGACCGGGTCACCGACGCGCTCGTATTCTTTGTCCTGAATGAAACGGAGCAGTTTTGGCTGTAGGGCCAAGGGAAAGTCGCCGATTTCATCGAGAAACAGGGTGCCGCCGTCCGCCTGATTGACTCGTCCCAGCGTGCTTTCGGTGGCGCCGGTGAAGGCGCCGCGATTGTGCCCGAAAAGCTCGCTTTCCATCAGATCCGCAGACAGCGACGGGCAGTTGATGGTGATGAAGGCCTTCTTCGCACGACGGCTCCAGTTGTGAATCGCCCGCGCCAGCTCGCCTTTGCCTGTGCCGGACTCGCCGAGAATCAGAATATTGGCATCGGTATCGGCCACCTGCCGGGCGGTCTCCAGCACGCCCATCATCGCCGGACTGTGCGAGCCGAGCGCGTCGCTGCGCTTTTGCACCTCGCCTTCGAGTGCCTCCAGGCGAGCCGCCATCTGCCGGACCTCCAACTGCTTGGCTGCCGACAGGCGTAGCTGCTCCGGACTGCACGGCTTGACCAGATAGTCCGCCGCGCCTGCCTGCATGGCATCCACGGCGGTATCCACGGCCGAGTGCGCGGTGACGATCACCACGCGCATCCAGGGTGCGAGGACGCGCATCTGCTGCAGGACATCCAGGCCGTTGTCTTCGCCGAGGCGCAGGTCAAGGAAGCAAAGATCGAACACCTGACGCTGCAGGATCGCCTCGGCTTGTGAGGCGCTGGCGGCCGTGACCACCGTATAACCGCGGTCCTCCAGGCAATAGCGGAAGGTGCGCAGAATTGCGGCCTCGTCATCTACCAGGAGAATGCGGCCACCGGTGTCGGTCGTTTGGTCCATGAATGCTCCAGTCGGGCTGTGTTTGCTGGCAAATCGGTGAAAAAAGTTGAGTGCTTGGCGCTCGGATGAGGCCGAGTATTCAGTGGCGCCTGGTTTAGTCTACGAAAAGCCTTGCAAGTTGCACGGTGGCGAGGCGCATTTCCTGCAGCATGCACGTAAATGCGAAGCGCAACGGTGCGCCAAGCCGCTGATTATAAAGACACAACGTGTCTCTTTGCGCTGGCACGGGGCTTGCGGCTGTCGGTGAGAGCGCCATGGGCGCGCATCGCACCGGAACCCGGAGGACCCTCATGAACGAGAATATGAACCAGCTCAACGAACTGATCGAAATTACCCGAGACGGGCAGCATTTTTACCAGCATGCGCTTGAGGTAGTGAAAGACGTCGAGCTGCAGCATCTGTTTCGGGATATGGCTCAGGCCAAGACTCATATCATTCAGGCGCTATCGGTGAAGGTCGCGGCCAACCAGGAGCAGCCGGCTCAGGGGGGCACCATGGCCGGCAAGCTTCGCGAGATGTACGCCGACACCAAGGCCCGGCTCGGCCATGCCGACGCGGTGTACATCGACCAACTGGATCAGACCGAGGAACGCATCCTCGCGGCGTTTGAAGATGCATTGAAGACGGCTCATCCCGACGTGCGCGCGCTATTGGCCATCGAGCTGCCGAAAATCCGCGCCTGCCACGAACGCATTCATTCACTCAATCACGGCGCCGCCAAGTAGCCAATGTGGTTGGGATTAGGCCGTCGTGCAAATCGCCCGGTATTGGTTGGCGGCATCGTGCAATATAAATTGACGCACCGACATTCATGAATGGTAACTACTTGAAAGATAAGAAAAATATTATTTATATCGACTGGCATGGCGCCTGCAACATAACCCCTAAGAACAGACATGCACCGCATGCTTAGAAGGAGTTGAGGATGAATCGTCAAGCACGCTTCTCACTGGTAGGCAAAGGTTTCCTTACCGCTGCTGTGGTTACGTTGATCGTTGGCGCCGAGCGGCCCATGTCACAACCGCTCAGCCAGACACAGCATGAATCAGCGGAACGAATCCGTATGTATGACGCTCAACCAGTAGGGATCGTGCAAACAGGCCCTGCCCCGAAGACGATTGATTATGTGCAGGTGCGGTCGGAGCAACGCTGGGTTTTCTAGTGGTAGAGCCGCGAGCTGATTGTTTGATATCGGTCCCGCTGAAGATGTCCTGAACCGAAGAGGAGTAACACCATGCTGAGTTGGGCTATTACATTCCTGATCATCGCCATCATCGCTGCGGTTTTGGGCTTCGGTGGTATCGCTGGTACTGCAACGGGCATTGCCAAGATCCTGTTCGTGGTGTTCCTGGTGCTGTTTGTCGCTTCGCTGATTTTCGGTCGAGGTCGCGGCCCACGTGTCTGATGCAATGACGCCGCCCGCAAGGGCGGCTGCAACACTGACGGAGGCAGCACAGGCGGGATGCCAATATTCTGAGGCTTTGCCGCACCGAGGCGAAGCCGGGTAAGAACCGACAGGGTGTTTCATTCGCAAACATCCGTCAGCCCGTGTAGCGGGGGGCCAAGGGGTCGGGACGCTCTGCTTGATGGAGCGACCTAGGGGTACAGGGGGTACCTCCTTAACGGACCAGGCTCAGCGAAAGGCAACCGAAGGTGGGCGACCACCTTCGGCTTGCGATGTCCTTGGGCGCGCTATGCGCTTTCTTTCAAAGATTTCGTAGGCTTCTCTTGCCGCCTGGCCGGATCGGGCTGGCGCGCAACGCTACCCTGTGGGCGTTGCGATCCTGCTTGGCCATCGCCGATGAATCCTTTCCTATTCATGGCCGTTCTCCAACTGCGCCGCTATCATCGCGCGCAGTCACTCGTTGGAGAATCACATGCTCAACGGCCTTTGGCTGGGCTTTTTTCTGGTCGCCGCGATTGCTGCGCTTGGGCGATGGTTGCTGGGTGGCGACCCGGCGGTGTTTGCCGCGCTGGTCGAGAGTTTGTTCGCCATGGCCAAGTTGGCTGTGGAAATCATGATCGTACTGTTCGGCACCCTCACGCTCTGGCTTGGCTTCCTGCGCATCGCTGAAAAGGCCGGTCTGATCGAGTTGCTTGCTCGCCTGCTGGGCCCGCTGTTTAGCCGCCTGATGCCCGAAGTGCCGGCCGGCCACCCGGCGCTGGGGTTGATTACGCTGAACTTCGCCGCCAATGGTCTGGGCCTGGACAATGCCGCCACGCCGATCGGCCTGCGAGCCATGCGCGCGTTACAGGAGCTTAATCCCAGCAAGGCCGTCGCGAGCAACGCACAAATTCTGTTTCTGGTGCTCAACACCTCGTCGCTGACGCTGCTGCCGGTTTCCATCTTCATGTATCGCGTGCAGCAGGGCGCCGAAGACCCGACCCTGGTATTTCTGCCGATCCTGTTGGCGACCACCGCGTCCTCCCTGGCGGGGTTGCTGGCGGTGGCGTTGGTGCAGCGGTTGCGTATCTGGGATCCGGTGGTGCTGGCCTATTTCATCCCCGGTGCGCTCCTGCTCGGGGGCTTCATGGCGCTGCTCGCAGGGCTCTCGGCCACTGCGCTGTCATCGCTGTCGTCGCTGCTTGGCAACCTGACCCTGTTCGGTTTGATCACCGTATTCCTGATTGTCGGCGCGCTGCGCAAGGTGCCGGTCTATGAGAGCTTCGTCGAAGGTGCCCAGGAAGGCTTCGATGTGGCCAAGAGCCTGCTGCCCTACCTGATCGCCATGCTCTGCGCGATCGGTGTGCTGCGAGCATCCGGTGCGTTGGACTTCGGGCTGGACGGCATTCGCTGGTTGGTCGAAGCGCTGGGTTGGGATACCCGCTTCGTCGATGCGCTGCCGACGGCGCTGGTCAAGCCGTTTTCCGGCAGCGCCGCGCGGGCGATGCTGATCGAGACCATGCAAAGCCAAGGTGTCGATAGTTTTCCGGCGCTGGTAGCGGCGACGGTGCAAGGCAGCACCGAGACCACTTTTTATGTATTGGCGGTGTACTTCGGGGCGGTGGGCATCCAGCGTGCCCGGCATGCGGTCGGGTGCGCGCTGGCGGCGGATGCGGCCGGGATCCTGGCCGCTATTCTGGTTTGCTATTGGTTCTTCGGCTGAGCGGAGAGCAGTGTCCGCGCGGGATAAAAAGAACCCGCCAAATGGCGGGTTAAGACGTGGCCCGTTGCCAGAGGCGAAATATCGGCTCGGCCAGGAACATCACCAGGAACAATCGCAGCACCTGCAGCGCGGTAACCAGAGCAACGGATAATTGCAGCGCTTCGGCCGTCAGGCACAGCTCGGTGATGCCGCCCGGCATCATCCCCAGCATCAGAGACGTCTGGTTCAGCGTCGCCGCCCAACCCAGCGCTTCGGCCAGACCCGCCGCGGCGAGCATCGCCAACAGCGTGAACAGCAAAATGCGCAACATGAACCGAGGGGCGGTGCGAAAAAACGGGCGGTCGAAGTGACAACCCAGGGAGCAGCCGATCAGCCATTGACCGAACTGGCCGACGCCTTGAGGCATACCCAGATGCAGGTCGAAAACGGCGCTGGCAGCGGCGCACACCGTCAGCGGACCGAGCATCCAGGGATTGGGCTGATCGAGTTTCTTCCACACCAGCGCCAGCAGTCCTCCGGCCGGTAGCAGCAGCGCCAGCCATGGCCAACTGACCGGTGCCGGCGGCGGGGCATCCACCGGTGGCAGGCTCCAGGTGAAGACCGCGGGAATGATCAGTACCACCAGCAACAACCGCATGCTGTGAGCCGCGGCCACCATTGCCGGCTGCGCGGCGTGCCGTGCAGCCAGATTGACCATTTCACTGGCGCCGCCCGGCATGCTGGAGAAGAACGCCGTGGCGCGGTCCATGCCGCTGCGCCGGAGAATGAAAATGCCGATCAGGCTCAACAACAGGGTGCCCAGCGCGCCGGTGAGGATTACGCCGAAGTGCTCAAGTACCTGCTGCATGACCTCGCTGGTGAAATGCAGGCCGATGGCGCTGGCGATCAGCCATTGTCCGGTCTGCCGACCGCGAGGCACTTCGGCGACCAGCCAGCCACTGCAACGCACTGCAATGACCGCCAGTAGCGAGCCGACCATCCAGGGCAGCGGCCAGTTCGCCAGGCTCGCCAGCCAGCCGCCGAGGGCGCCGACCAATGGCGTCGCCCACCATCCCGGAAGCCAGCGCGGCATGTCAGACGTGCGCCTCGCTCAGTTTGGCGCGGCGGCGCTGGCGCCACCAGCGCAGGCCGGGCAGGGCCAGCATCAACGCGGCCAGGGCCCAGAGGATCAGGGTGATCGGGCTGCCCCAGAGGATGCCCAGGTCACCGGCCGAGATCGACAGCGCGCGGCGCAGGTTGTCTTCCATCATCTCGCCGAGCACAAAGCCGAGGATCAGCGACGACAACGGGAATTCCAGCTTGCGCAACAGGTAGCCGAACACACCGAGGCCGACCATCAGTACCAAGTCGAAGGTCGTGCTGTGCACCGAATACACACCCACCAGGCTGATCGCCGTGATGGCCGGCACCAGCACCCAATTGGGCACGCTGAGCATTTTGGAGAACAGCCCGACCAGCGGGATATTCATCACCAGCAAAATCACGTTGCCGATGAACAGCGAGGCGATCAGACCCCAGACCACGTCGGGTTGCTGCTCGAACAGCAAAGGACCGGGCGTGATGTTGTACAGCGTCAGCGCACCGATCATCACCGCGGTAGTGCCCGAGCCCGGCACGCCCAGGGTCAGCATCGGAATCAGCGAGCCGCAGGCGGAGGCATTGTTGGCGGCCTCTGGCGCGGCCAGACCGCGCAGGTCACCCTCGCCGAACTTGCCCGTGTCGCCGGCCATGCGTTTTTCGCTCATGTAGGTCATTGCGCTGGCAATGGTGGCGCCGGCTCCCGGCAAGGTGCCGATGACGAAACCGGCCAGGGCGCTGCGCACCATGGTCCAGAAGGTCATGCAGAACTCTTTGAAGTTGAACAGCAGGCGCCCGCTGGCCTTGACCGCCTTCTGGCCACTGTGGGTCTTTTCCAGCATCAGTAGCACTTCGCTGACGCTGAAGAAGCCGATCACCACGATGACGAACTGAATACCGTCCGACAGGCTGACGCTTCCGAAAGTGAAGCGATAGACGCCAGTGGTCGCGTCCACGCCGACGGTGGCCAGGCCCAGGCCGATCAAGGCCGCCATCAGGGTTTTCACCGGTTTGTCGCCGACCATCCCGCCTAGGCAGGCAATGGCGAAGATCATCAGCACGAAGTATTCCGCCGGGCCGAAAGCCACCGCCCATTTGGCCAGCAACGGGGCGAACAGCACCACGCCGCAGGTGGCGATGATGCTACCGATGAAGGAGCTGACCGCCGACAGCGACAGAGCGATACCGGCCTTGCCCTGGCGCGCCAGCGGGTAGCCATCGAGGGTGGTCATCACCGCCGCGGCATCGCCGGGAACGTTGAGCAGGATCGCCGAGATGCGACCGCCGTATTCGCAGCCCAGGTATACCGCGGCCAGCAGGATCAGTGCGGTTTCCGGCGGCAGGCCGAGGGCGAAGGCCAGTGGCAGCAGCAGAGCTACGCCGTTGATCGGGCCGAGACCGGGCAGCAGGCCGACGACAGTGCCAACAAAGGCGCCGAACAGCGCCACCAGCAGATTCGTCGGTCGCGTGGCGACATCGAAGCCCTGCATCAAGAAATTCAAGGTTTCCATATTCAGCTCTCCAGCAAGCGCAGCACGCCGAGTGGCAGCGGCACATCAAGCAACAGGTCGAACAGGCCGTAGAGCAGCACGCCCATCAGCACGCCGCTGATCAAGCAGGGCCACAGGCGGCCGTTGAACAACAGGCCCAGGGCGAATGCGGCCAGTGCCGTGGTAATGACGAAGCCGAGCTTTTCGAACAGCAGTGCGTACGCCAACAGCACCAGCACGCAGAGGGCGGCTCGCCGGGCCATGGTCCAATCGAACGGTGGCGTCGGATCGCCGTGTGGTTTGCACAGCAGCCAGAGCGCGCCGCAACCCATCAGAAACAACAGAAGCAGCGGGTAAGCGCGCGGGCCAACCGGATCGTAGGCGAAGGGCGCCTCGAAACCCCAGGCGAGCAACGCAAGGCCGGCGCAGGCGAGTAGCCACGCCGCGGCAAAGACACGAACGTACATGGTGGTTACCTCGGGAGAAGCGGGCCAGTGGTCCCATCCGGAACCCGAGGCCCGCGGGGTGTTACTTGACCAGACCGAATTCGCCGGCGAGTTCCTTGTATTCGGCGACCTGCTTGTTGACGAAGGCCGTGAGTTCATCACCGGTCATCGACAGTGGGAACAGATCACGTTGCTCGCGCAGCTTGGCGAAGTCCTCGTCGGCGAGCAGGGTGTCGAACTGGGTCTTCCACCAGTTGAAGTCTTCGTCGCTGACTTCTGGGCCCATGTAGAAGCCGCGGATCACCGGCCAACTGATGTCGTAGCCCTGCTCCTTGGCGGTCGGCAGGTTCGACAGCTTGCCCGGCAGGCGATCATCGGACAGCACCGCGAGCACGCGGATCTTGCCGGCTTCGAGCTGAGGCGCGACCTCTCCCAATCCGCTGCTGGTGACCTGGACATGGCCGCCGAGCATGGCGGTGAGCGTCTCGCCGCCGCCTTCGAAGGCGACATAGCGAAGTTTCTTCGGATCGACGCCGGCGGCGCGTGCAATCAGTGCGGTTTGCATCCAGTCCTGCCCGCCGATGGTGGCGCCAGCACCGAAGACCACGCTGCTGGGGTCTTTCTTCACCGCCTCGATGAGATCGTCAAGGTTCTGATAAGGCGCATCGGCGCGTACCGAGATGGCGCCGTAGTCGGTGCCGATGCCGGCCAGCCAGCGCACGTTGGTCTCGTCATAGCGACCGAACTTGCCCTGTGCCAGATTCAGTAGCGAGCCGCTGGAAAAGGCGGTGATGGTCGAGGGATCGCCAGCACGCTGGGCGATCACCGCGTTGTACGCCACCGCGCCGACGCCGCCGGGCATATAGGTGACGCGCATCGGCGCCTCGAGCAAACCTTCATCCTTCAGGCCACTCTGGGCCAGCTTGCAGGTCAGGTCGAAGCCGCCACCGGGCTTGGCCGGGGCGATGCATTCGGGTCGCTTGGGTTCGGCCATCAGCTGACTCGAGATCACCAGGCAGGTCGAGAGCAGTGCGAAACGACGGATTGCATTCTTCATGGTGTTTCCTCTGTTTTCTTATTGTGGACGGCTTTACCAGATCGGCAGGCTGTAGCTGACGATCAGGCGGTTCTCATCGGCGTCACGGGCGAAATCGGAACGGAACATGGCGTTACGCATGCGTACGGCGACGTTCTTCAATGGCCCGGTTTGCACCACGTACTTGAGCTCGATATCGCGCTCCCACTCGCTGCCGTTGCTGCCGCCGCTGTATTCGGCGTTGTCGCCGGAAACGTAGCGTGTAAGGAAGGTTAGGCCGGGAATACCGATCGAGGCGAAGTTATAGTCGTAGCGGGCCTGCCAGGAGCGCTCGTCGGCATTGGCGAAGTCGTTGATCTGAACAAAGTTGGCCAGGTAGGGGTCGCCGCCATCGATGTAGGCGTAGCCGGTATCACCGTTCATCTGCTGGTAGGCGAGGCTGACCTTATGGCCACCGAGGCTGTAGCCGAGCATGCCGTTCCAGGCCTGATTGTCGATCTTGCCGGCGTTTGCTGCGCCGGTGTCATCGCTGATCATCAGACGCAGATCGGCGGTCAGCGCCGAGTCCTTGCCCAGCGGCTGGACGGCCTGCAGGTTGAAGAAGTGCTGGCGATAAATGTCATCGAGCTCAGCGGCATAGTAAGTACCGGTGAAGCGGTCGTTGAAATCGTATTTGGCCCCGGCGTAGGTCAGATGGTCGGCTTCGGCGGCGCTGTCGAAACGACCGTTCTTATTGTTCAGTTGCAGGTCTTGGGAATTGGTCGAGGCACGGTCGATGACCTTGTCCAGACGCCCGCCGGTGAGGGTCAGGCCGGTCACCTCGCGGGATTCCAGCATGGCGCCCTCGAACACCTGGGGCAGGGTACGGCTGTCGCTGGCTTTGACCACCGGCGTTTCCGGGATATGGCTGCCGTAGCGCAGTTCGGTCTCGGACAGCTTCGCCTTGGCCGTCAGCCCCAGGCGGCTGAATTCGTCCGGGGTGCTGCCGTCGTCGTGCACTGGGAGCAGATCGGTGCCGGTGCGACCGCCGCCGGAGTCGAGCTTGATGCCGAGCATGCCCATGGCATCGAGGCCGAAGCCGACGGTGCCTTCGGTGAAGCCCGATTCGATATTGAGCAGAAAGCCCTGCGACCATTCTTCGCGCTTGGACTGGCCGGTACCTTCGCGGAAGTCGCGATTGAGGTAGATGTTCTGAGTTTGCAGGGTCGCATGGCTGTCTTCGATGAAATCGGCCTGGGCCAGCGGCGCCAACGAGGCGGCAGTGATGGCGAGGGCAAGACGAGCACGTGCGGGGTTGTTTCTGACGACAGTCAGCATCCTGTATCTCCACTCTTGTTTTTGTTGTGACGGCAATGCCGTTGCAGGTGGATCGAGCCACCTGATTGCGATCCTAGGCGGCGAAACTTTCGCCAGGCTTTCAAGGGCGAAAGCAGCGTGCGGTGCGCCTTGCCGCTACACTGGCGCTCCGTTCCGTGTGTGGCAGAGGACAGGCAAATGCGGATTCTCCTGGTCGAGGACCATCCCCAACTCGCTGAAAGCGTGGCGCAGGCGCTGCGCGCGGCGGGCTGGACGGTGGATCTGCTGAATGACGGGGTGGCGGCCGATCTGGCGCTGGCGACCGAAGACTATGCACTGGCGATTCTCGACGTCGGGTTGCCCCGGCTCGACGGCTTTCAGGTGCTGGCACGCCTGCGCGAGCGTGGCAAGACGCTGCCGGTGCTCATGCTCACCGCACGCGGTGAGGTGACCGATCGCGTGCACGGGCTCAATCTTGGCGCGGATGACTACCTGGCCAAGCCATTCGAGTTGTCCGAGCTCGAAGCAAGGGTCAAGGCGCTGCTGCGGCGCAGCGTAGCCGGCGGTGAGCGCCAGCAGAGCTGCGGTGCGCTGGTGTATGACCTGGACGCCCGGCGCTTCAGCCTCGACCGGCAGCCGCTGAGCCTGACCTCGCGCGAGCAGGCGGTGCTCGAAGCGCTGATCGCTCGACCCGGGCGGGTCATGAGCAAGGATCAGCTGGCGGCGCAGGTTTTCGGTCTCGACGAGGATGCCAGCGCCGATGCCATCGAAATTTACATCCATCGTTTGCGCAAGAAGCTCGAGGGCAGCGCGGTACGTATCGTCACCTTCCGGGGCCTGGGCTATTTGCTGGAGACGGTGGATGGCTGAAACGTTGCCGCCAGGCGCTGGCAGCCTGCGTGCCGGGCTGTTACGCCGATTGGCCGTGCTGCTCACCTTGATGCTGCTGTTCAGCGGCTGGAGTGCCTACTGGAACGGCCGCGCGGCAGCCGATTCGGCCTACGACCGCACGCTGCTGGCCTCGGCTCGGGCCATCGCCGAGGGGCTGGTGGCCAACGACGGCAAGCTGCGCGCCAATGTGCCCTACGTGGCCCTGGACACCTTTGCCTATGACAGTGCCGGGCGCATCTACTATCAGGTGCTTGATACCGAAGGCCGGCTGGTCAGCGGCTATGAGGACCTACCGGCCCCGGACGCCGATGTCCGGCGTACCGACGATTATCCGGCATTGGCCCGCTTCTATGACGGCGCGTTCAGGGGCGAGGGCGTGCGTCTGGTCAGTCTGCTGCAGCCGGTCAGCGAGCCGGCGCTCACCGGTATCGCCGAGATTCGCGTGGCCGAAACCCTGGGTGCCCGCGAACGTATGGCGCGCGGCCTGCTCACCGACACCCTGTGGCGAGTGGGATTGCTGGCGATCACCGCGTTGCTGCTCGTCTGGCTGGCAGTGAGCGCCGCGCTGCGTCCATTGGGCAAGCTCAGCGAGGCTGTGGAGCTGCGCCAACCGGACGACCTGCGACCGTTGCCGCTGGTGACGGTGCAGCGTGAACTGAAGCCGCTGGTTGCCGCACTCAACCATTTCACCGAACGGCTGCGCGGCCAGTTCGAGCGACAGGCGCAGTTCATCGCCGATGCCGCTCATGAGCTGCGCACCCCCTTGGCTGCTCTCAAGGCGCGAATCGAGCTGGGCCTGCGCGAACAACAGCCGCAGCGCTGGCAGGAAACCCTCGAAGAAGCGGAGGCGCATACCGACCGGGTTATCCACCTGGCCAACCAATTGCTTTCGCTGGCGCGCATCGAAAGTGGCGCGCAAGCGATCGCCGAGGGCGGCGCGCAGCGCCTGGATCTGAGCCGGCTGGCCCGTGAGCTGGGGCTGGCAATGGCTGCGCTGGCGCATAAACGAGGTGTCGCGCTGGCGCTGGAAGCAGATCATCCGGTGTGGATTCACGGAGAGCCGACGCTGCTCAGTGAGCTGTTGAGCAACCTGCTGGACAATGCCCTGGCGCATACGCCGAACGGCGGCAATGTGGTGTTGCGCGTGCGTGACGAAGGTGTGCTGGAGGTTGAGGACGATGGCCCTGGGATTGCGCCCGAAGAGCGTGAGAAGGTTTTCGCACGCTTCTACCGGGTACAGCAGCAGGGGCAGGGCGCCGGGCTGGGGTTGGCCATCGTCGGCGAGATCAGCCGGGCCCATCGCGCCACCATCGAGCTGGGGCAGGGCGCTTTGGGCGGGCTGCTGGTCAGGTTGCGTTTCCCACCGAACATCGATTGACTCAGATCAGCTCGTCCGGCTCGGCGAACGCCACTTGATTGCGGCCGTTGCGCTTGGCTCGGTAAAGCGCGGCATCGGCGGCGGCGAGCAAACGGGTCGGGGAACAGGCCATTGGCGGCTGGAGCGTGGCCACGCCGATGCTGATGGTCAGGTCGAGGCGCGTCTCGTCGCAGATCGGGTGCAATGCGGCCACTGCCATGCGGATCCGCTCGGCCTGCTCGCCAGCCTGGTGGGGGTCGACGCCGGGCAGCGCTATGACGAATTCCTCGCCGCCATAGCGCGCCACCACGTCGCCGGCGCGCTGACCATGCTGCTTGAGCGTGGCGGCCACCAGACGCAGGCATTCGTCGCCGAAGGGATGCCCGTAGGTATCGTTGACCTGCTTGAAATGATCGATATCCAGCATAAGCACCGAAAGCGGCTTCTCGACGCGCTGCGCGCGGCGGATCTCCTCGTCGATCATCAGATCGAAGTGACCCCGGTTGGACAACTGCGTCAGGGCGTCGGTGATACTCATCCGGGTGAGTTGTTCGTTGACCCGCTCCAGGCCGCGCTTGGCCTCTTCCAGCGCTCGGGTTCGCTCGGCCACGCGGGCTTCCAGCGCCTCGTTGGTGCGCCGCTGCACCTCCAGCGTCTGCTGCTGCGCTTGCAGACGCGACTCACGTTCCTGAGCCAGCGCCTCCACGGCCCGTAGGGTGCTGTGCTGGGCTTCGATGCGGCGCTCACGTTCGTGGTTGATGCGCTCGGCCAACGCCATCGACAGCAGCACGAACTCGACGAACATGCCGATCAGCTGACCGTTGAGGGTCCAGAGGTTCAACGGCAGCACGCCCTGCAGGGCCAACAGGTGGGCGACGGTGAAGAACAGCAGCGTCGACCAGGCTATGGTGAACCGGCCCGCTGAAGCATTGCCACGGATCCACAGCGTGATGGTCACCGCGATGGTCAAGCCGCAATGGAGCAGTGCTATCGCTTCTATCGCCAGATAGCGCGTCAGGGCCGGTGCGAACAGGATCGCCAGGAGCACTATGGCCCAGTAGCCCAGCAGCAGCCGCGTGACCAGCCAGACCCAGCCGCCATAGCGGCGGATATTCAGGAAGCGACTGGCGAACACCAACGGGGTGAAAAAGCACAGCGCCGCCGAAAGGCCGTAGAACCGATGCGAGAATCTCGGCGATTCAGGCCAGAGGAACAACTGGCCGAATCCGGTGATGGTCAGCACGTAAAACAGCGCACTGAGCAAGTAGATGACATAAAGCAGATAGCTGAGGTCGCGGGTAAACACGAACAGGCTGCAGTTGTAGAGAAGGATTACCAGCATGCCGCCGAAAAACAGGCTGATCATGGCGACATCGGAGATCTTGCTGGAGATGAACCCCGTTTCGTCGGCGATCGTCAACGGCAGCGCGATCAGCTCACGCGACTGCACACGCAGGTAGACCACCGCTTCTTCTTCGGCATGCAGGGCCAGTGGATATACGAAGTTGTGATCGGCCCGTAGTCGCTCACGCATCGGCAGGGTGTCGCCGGCCCGCATCGGCGGGCCCCATTGCTCGCGCGCCGGGTAATACAGCTGTACCCGAACTAGGTCCAAAACCGGCCACTTCAGGCTGAGATACCAGATGCCCTCTCGGGTGGCAGGGTTACGTAGGGTGAATCGCAGCCACACGCCGTCGGGTTGCCGCTGTAAACTGGGCCGCTCGAGGGGTTGCCAGCGCCAGGCAGCGCTACGGGCGGTGTCGAAATCCGCCTCCGGATTACCGGAGAGGTACTCGATGGCCCCAACCTGTAGGTCACGAAGGTTGTGCGAAGCCATTCTCGGCGTGACGTCCGCCGCCGCCTGCCCAACATAGGCCATCAGCAGGACGAACAGGGCGACGATCGACGATGGTTGGCAACGCATTCGCTAAAGCCTTTTGAAGTTCCCTGACACCCAAGCAGGTCGGCGGCTGGTACGGATGTCGTGCTGCTGGCGTCAAAAACGATACGGCTATTGTCGCTTCGATGCCAGCGCCGTGTCCTGACATCGGACGAGCCGGCAAGGCGCTCTGCGCGTTCGGAACGCGCGCCGGGCGGACGAGTCAGATGACGGGCAGGAATCGCTGCCACTGATCGGGGGTGCTTTTCGCATGTGTTTTGCCCCAGGTGTGGCTCGCGAAATCCGATGGCCTGCTAGACTCCCATCTTCTCGCCGATGCTCACGAGGCCGCGCGAGACAATCCAAAACAACCAATAAGGAGTGAATCCATGAAAGGCAAATCCTTGGCATGGATATTTTCCGCCGCTTTGGCGGGGACTGGGCTGAGCGGTGTGGCTCAGGCGCAAGAGCAATTCGTGACCATCGGCACCGGTGGTCAGACAGGCGTTTACTATGTCGCCGGGCAGTCGATCTGTCGCTTCGTCAACCGCAACGCTGAAGACCTCAAGTGCAACGCACCCGCCAGCGGCGGCGGCGTAGCCAACGTCAATGGTCTGCGCAGCGGCGAATTCAACTTCGGCATCATGCAGTCGGACCATCAGTACAAGGCCATGGAAGGTCTGGAGCCATTCAAGAGCGAAGGCAAGATGGATGACATCCGCGCTGTCTTCTCGCTGCAGAGTGAGGTCTTCACCGTGCTGGCGCGCCGCGACGCCAATATCAAGGGCCTGGACGACCTCAAGGGCAAGCGGGTCAACATCGGCAACCCCGGTTCCGGTCAGCGTGACACCCTCGAAGAAATCATGAAGGAAAAGGGCTGGGACAAGTCGGTCTTCGCCCTCGCCGCGGAGCTCAAGCCGGCCGAGCAGGCCAGCGCCCTGGGCGACAACAACATCGATGCCATGACCTATTTCGTCGGTCATCCGAATGGCGCGATTCAGGAAGCCACCACCACCGTCGACGCCGTTCTGGTGCCAATCACCGGCCCTGAAATCGACAAGCTGTTGTCCGAGAAGAGCTACTACACCAAGGCTGAAATCCCAGGTGGCATGTACAAGGGCAATGACAGCGCCACTCAATCGATCGGCGGCAAGGCGGTGCTTTCCACCACTTCCAAGGTCGACGCGGATGTGGTCTACAAGCTGGTCAAGTCGGTGTTCGAGAACCTCGAGCGCTTCCAGCGCCTGCATCCGGCATTCAAGGATCTGAAAGCCGAAGACATGATCAAGGTCGGCCTGTCCGCACCGCTGCACGAAGGCGCCGAGCGCTACTACAAGGAACGTGGCTGGCTGTAACGGGCTCCGGCCTGCTGCATCGAAGCGGCAGGCCTGCCGTCCGCGGCTTTCGTCTGAAAACCCGTGTGCCCCGTGCCACGGGTTTTCGCGGTTCCGATACCTGAAAAAACAGGCCACATTCCATGCAAGACAAAGAACTCTCCACAGAAGAGCTGATCGCCAAAGACGTCGGTGCGCGGATGCCCGAAGGCGCCATGGCGAAACTGATCGCAGGTCTGGCGCTGCTCTGGTCGCTCTTCCAGCTGTGGATCGCCTCGCCGCTGCCCTTCATGTTGCGCATCGGCGTGTTCAACAATACCGAAGCCCGGGCTATTCATTTGGCGTTTGCCCTGCTCCTGGCTTTTCTGGCATACCCCGCATTCAAACGGTCGCCGCGCGATCGCGTGCCATTGATCGATATCGCGCTGGGGCTGATCGCCGCGGCGAGCGCCGGGTATCTCTTCGTCGCCTATGAGCAACTGGCGCAGCGTCCCGGCAACCTGACCACGCTGGATCTGGTCACTGCCTGTATCGGCATTCCCTTGTTGCTCGAGGCCACGCGCCGCGCGCTGGGCCCAGCGCTGGCGATCATCGCGCTGGTCTTCCTCGGCTATAGCCTGGCGGGGCCGTACATGCCCGGCCTACTGGCGCACCGTGGTGTCAGCTTCACGGCCCTGGCCAACCATCAGTGGATCACCACTGAGGGCGTGTTCGGCATCGCGCTGGGTGTGTCCACCAGTTTTGTCTTCCTCTTCGTCTTGTTCGGTGCGCTGCTCGAGCGGGCCGGCGCGGGTCATTATTTCATCCAGCTGGCGTTCAGCATGCTCGGCCATTTCCGTGGCGGGCCGGCGAAGGCGGCGGTGGTGGCGTCGGGCATGACCGGTCTGATTTCCGGGTCGTCGATCGCCAATGTGGTCACCACCGGTACCTTCACCATCCCGATGATGAAGCGCACCGGGTTTTCAGCCGAGAAGGCCGGCGCGGTGGAAGTGGCGTCCTCGGTGAACGGCCAGATCATGCCGCCGGTCATGGGCGCTGCGGCCTTCCTGATGGTCGAGTACGTCGGCATTCCCTACGTCGAGGTGATCAAGCATGCCTTCCTGCCGGCGCTGATCTCCTACATCGCGCTGGTCTACATCGTTCATCTCGAATCGCTCAAGCTGGGTCTCACCGCGCTGCCACGGGCCAGCGTGGCCAAACCGTGGGTGCAGCGGCTGATCGGGTTCGCGTTTGGCGTTGCCCTGATTTCCGGCATTTCATTGGCCGTCTATTACGGTCTTGGCTGGATGAAGCCGGCCCTCGGCGACGCGGCGATCTGGGTGATCGGGGCGCTGTTGACGGCGGTCTACCTGGCCCTGCTGAAAGTCGCGGCGAGCAATCCGCCGCTGCCACCGGAAGACCCCGACGCACCACTCGAGAAGCTGCCGCAGACGCGCCCGGTATTGTTGGCCGGCCTGCATTTCCTGCTGCCGGTGGTCGTGCTGGTGTGGTGCCTGATGGTCGAACGGCTGTCGCCCGGTCTATCGGCCTTCTGGGGCTCGGTGATACTGGTCATCATCCTGTTGACCCAGCGTCCGCTGCTCAGTTGGATGCGCCGCGATGGCACCCACCAGCACGGCACCTTCGTGGACGGTGTGGTCGATCTGCGTGAAGGCTTGATCGCCGGCGCGCGCAACATGATCGGTATCGGCATCGCGACCGCTGCGGCAGGGATCATCGTCGGCGCGGTTTCACAGACCGGTGTAGGTCTGGTGCTGGCCGATCTGGTCGAGCTGCTGTCGATGGGCAACCTGATGTTGATGTTGCTGCTCACCGCGTTCCTCAGCCTGGTCCTCGGCATGGGACTGCCGACTACCGCCAACTACATCGTGGTGTCGAGCCTGCTGGCGCCCGTTGTCGTGGCGTTGGGGCAGCAGAGCGGGCTGATCGTGCCGCTGATCGCGGTGCATCTGTTCGTCTTCTACTTCGGCATCATGGCCGACGTCACGCCACCCGTTGGCCTGGCTTCGTTCGCCGCAGCGGCGGTGTCCAAGGGCGATCCGATCAAGACCGGCATCGTGGCGTTCTACTACAGCCTGCGCACCGCCGCGCTGCCCTTCCTGTTCATCTTCAACACCGACCTGTTGCTGATTGACGTGGACTTCTGGCACGGCGTGGTGATCTTTATCGTCGCGACGGTGGCGATGCTGATTTTCGCGGCTGGCACACAGGGTTACTTCCTGGTACGTAGCCGCTGGTATGAAAACATCCTGCTATTGCTGGTCGCCTTCACCCTGTTCCGTCCCGGTTTCTGGATGGATATCGTCCACGACCCCTATCGTGACATTCCGCCGTCACAGCTGGTCCAGGCGATGGGCGCGGTGGAAGAGAACAGTCAGCTGCGGTTGCGCATACGCGGTGAAGATGCGGTCGGCGATACGCGTGAGTTCAGCCTGCTGGCCGCCATTCCTGACGGCGAATCCGGCGAAGAGAAGCTGGAAAAGTTCGGCCTGATGACTTACGAGGAGGATGGCAAAGTGCTGATCGACAGCGTGACCTTCGGCAGCCCCGCCGCCGAACTGGGTCTGCAGTTCGATCAGGAAATCGTCGCGGTGCGCGCGCCCACCGATCGTATGGTCAAGGAGTGGATGTGGTTGCCCGGCCTCGCGCTGTTCGGCCTGGTGATCTGGTTGCAGAGACGACGCAGGGTACACTGATCGGCGTAACCGACGGTCCGACCCCGGCGTGCTCAGCATCGCCGGGGTTTTTTTCGACCTGCCGAAAATCCGGTCGTCTATGCCTGGCCTGAGCCGACATTGCCAGCCGGGGCGGGCGCAGTTGTGCTTCAGGCCGGCTTGCCGGGTAGCTGATGCTCCGCGGCATTAACGTCAAGGGTCGGTTCGGTCGGGACGCGGCCCTTGCCACTGGCATGGCCTTCCAGCGCCGCATAACCGGCGCTGCAGAACAGCGAATTCAGGCGTTTCATGTCGGCGATCAGCTCCAGATGCGTAGCGCTGGTTTCGATGCTTTCTTTCACCTGTTGATGCAGTCGATGCACGTGGGCATGTGCCAGCTCGCGTTCGAGCTTGCGAAACTGACGCTTCTGCTGCAACAACTGGCGGGCGCTGTGAGTATCGCCGGAAAGGAAAACCGACAGGCCGAGGCTCAGATTGGCGCTGAGGAGTGCGTGCAGCTGGCTGAGTTCGTCCAGCCCCCGGTCAGAGAAGGATCGACGCTTGGAGGTCTTGAGGTTGTGCACTTTGCCGAGCATGTGCTCGATGATGTCGCCGGCCTGCTCCAGATTGATCGCCAATTCGATGATTTCCGCCCAGCGCTGGCTTTCCTGCTCAGCCAGGTCTTCACGCGGCATACGCGCCAGGTAGAGCTTCACACCGCTGTAGAGCGCATCGACATCGTCATCCAGCCGACGGATTTCCTCGCCCGGCTCTGGCCGATCTTCATGCAGCGCTTCGCGCAGGTGCGCCAGCATGGCTTCCACCAGATCGCCGATGCGCAAGGTTTCGCGTACCGCATTGGCCAAGGCCAGCGTCGGCGTATCCAGCGCGGTGGGATCGAGATGTCGCGGCTGCGCAATGCCGTTATCCACCAGCCGCTCCGGCAATAGGCGTTCGCACAGTCTGGCCATCAGGCCCACCGTGGGCAGTAACAGCACGCAGCGCAGCGAGTTGTACGCCAGATGAAAAGCGATGACCTGGGTCTGGACGCTGAAGCCCAGGGTCGCCATCCATTCGACCAATATCGGCAGCAGCGGCAAGACCAACAGACCGGCCAGCTTGTAGAGCAGGTTGCCAAGCGCCACCCGACGAGCCGGCACGGGTTGCGGGGTTGCGTTGAGCCACGCCAGCACGCCGCTGCCGATATTCGCGCCGATGACGACACCGAGGGCGACCGGCAGGCTGATCAATCCGGCACCGGCCAGGGTCGCGGTCAGTAGAACCGCGGCCAGGCTGGAGTACGAGAGCACGGCGAACAACGCCCCCACGACCGCCGCCAGCAGAGTATCGCCGGCCAGCGAGGAGAACAGCACACGCATGCCGCGTGCCTCGGTGATCGGCTCGGCGGTGACCACGATCAGTTGCAGCGCCAGAATGATCAGACCGAGGCCGATCAGCACGCGCCCGAGCTGGCCGGTGCGGGTTTGCTTGCGAGACAGAAACAGGCACACCCCGACCAGGGTGCACAGCGGCGACAACCACGACAGGTCGAAGGTCAGAATCCGCGACATCAACGCCGTACCGACATCGGCACCGAGCATGATCGCCAGCGCCGTGGGCAGGGTCATCAGGCCCTGGGACACGAAGGAGATAGCCAGGAGTGCGGTGGCGTTGCTGCTTTGCACCAGGGCGGTGACACCGATACCGGCAGCGAACGCCAACGGCGAGTTAGCCATGCTGTGGCCCAGCAGCCGCCGTAAATGCGAGCCATAAACGCGCATGATCCCGGTACGCACGATATGTGTGCCCCAGACCAGCAATGCGATGGAGGACAGCAGGTGCAACAACGTCAACATCAGGCACGGCCTTCGGCTGTTCGGTGATCGGCGGCCACGACACGCCACGCCAGAGGCGGTGGTGAGCAGTGGATGATGATCGGTTGACTGTTTCTGGAAGCCGGATGTTCACGAAAGGTTCATCCACGGCGGCGCCGTGGATGCGTCTGTCGTTCAGCGTGGCGAGTAGTAGCCCACACCGAGCAACACATCATCGACCCGGCGGATCAGCGAATGCTTCTGCTCCACCGCATTGGTGGCAGGGTTGCGCCAGACATAGTCGACCGTCCCGATGCCCTTGTCCTTGGCCAGCGCGATCATCTGCTTGAACAAGGGGGTGCCGGCGGCGTCGGTGATCTCGCGAACATCGACACCCACCAGGTTGGGCGAGGCACCGCTGGCGCGGTACTTACCGTCCTCCAGACCGATGACGAAGACATATTCGTCGTTCATCACGAAGCCGCCCTGCGGATCGTTGAAGGCCTTGAAGGCCGCCTCGCCACCCGAGTGCTTCATCAGCGCCACGGCCTTATCCAGCATCTTCTGCGCCTGCTCGGCGGAGGAGCGCGGTATGTAGTAACCGACCACGAGTATCCGGTCGCCAACCTTGCGATACAGGCTGACCTTGTTTTCCACCTTGTTGTCGGCCGGATTCAGCCAGTGGTACTCGACCTGACCGTTATCGGCCGCCTTGGCCTGCTCGATGATCTCGTGAATGAACGGCTTGCCGGCGGCGTCCTTGAGGTCCATCACGTTGAGCCCGACCAGCGCGCGCGACGCGCCGTTGCTGGCGAGCATGGTGCCGTCCAGGCTGAGGGCGAAAACGTAGTGCTGGCCATCGACGAAGCCGCCTTGGCGGTCGTTGAAGGACGCCAGGGCCTGTTCCGGCCCGTTGCTTTGCAGATGCGCGACGGCGCGGTCGAGCAGGGCGCTGGCCTGGCGCGCATGGCTGCGTTCGACCGAGCCTTTGGCCTGGGCACCCTCGGTGGTGGCATAGGCCAGCGGTGAAGCACAGAGGGCTGCGCCCAACGCGAGGATCAGCAGGTTCCGGTTGTTCAATTTCATCGATTGCTCCTAGCCTGAGGCAGGCGACAGGGTGCAGAGGTGCATGAGGGACTGCCTGCAAGGAAATATCCTATTTGCCGTGAGGGAATTGATATTGATCACAAGGACCGTTGATTACCTGCGAAAGGAGTAGGGAAAAACGTCGCACCGGCCATCTGCGACACCGCCCGCGGCGCGAGCGGAACTTGCTACCCTTGGCCGCTGATTCCGTCGAAGCCGCCGCCATGCTCAGCCTCTACCACGCCCCCGATCTGGAAACCCTCGGCGAACTGGCCACGCGCCTGCTCGCCCAGCCACTCGCCGACCCCTTCGCCCCGGCGCGGGTGGTGGTGCCGAGCCAGGGCATGGGCCGCTGGCTGACGCTGGAGCTGGCGCGCAAGCAGGGCATTGCCATGCAGCTGGAGATGCAACTGCCGGCGAAATTCGTCTGGGACTTGAGCCGCACCGTGTTGGGCAGCCTGCCGGAGCAATCGGCATTCTCCCCCACGACCCTGACCTGGCGCCTCTACGGCTGGCTCTGCGAGCCGGTCAATCTCGAACTCGCGCCGCGCCTGGCGCAGTACCTCGATGGCGGCGACGAACGCCGGCGCCTGTCCCTCGCGGCGAAGATCGCCGACGTCTTCGACCAGTACCTGCTCTATCGCGATGACTGGCTGGCGACCTGGGAACGCGGCGAAACCCTCGACCTCGGCCCCGACGAAGCCTGGCAGGCGCTGCTCTGGCGCGAACTGACCAAGGACGGCCACCCGCACCGCGCGCGCCTGCTCGGCGATCTGCTGCAACGTCTGTACCGCGACGAGCCCTTGCCCGGCCTGCCCGAGCGTCTGCTGGTGTTCGGCATCAGCAGCCTGCCGCCACACCATCTTCGCGTGCTCGACGGCCTGGCGCGGCATATCGACGTGGTGGTCTGCGCGCTCAACCCGAGCCGTGAGGCCTGGGGCGAGATTCGTGACATCCGGGAATTGGCCCGGCAACCGGAGAGCGGAGCAGACGATTGGTATCTGGACGTCGGCCATCCGCTGCTGGCCAGCCTGGGTAAACAGGGCCGCGACTTCTTCGATTCCCTGTTCAGTCTGACTGCCAGCGAAGGCAGCCAGGAGTTCGGCCTGTATTCCGAAGACGAAGACCTGCACGATGACAGCCTGCTGCATGCCTTGCAGAACGACATCCTGCGCCTGCGCACCCGCCTGCCCGATGAGCGGATCACCCTGGCCGAGAACGACCGTTCGCTGGAGGTGCATATCGCCCACTCGCCGCTGCGTGAGGTGGAAATCCTCCACGACCAGCTGCTGGCACGCTTCGCCGCCGACCCGGCGCTGACGCCGGATCAGGTGGTGGTGCTGACCCCCGATATCGAGCGTTACGCGCCCTTCATCGAGGCGGTGTTCGCCCCGCGCGAGGGCAGCCCGCGGATTCCCTACAGCCTGGCCGACCGCAGCCTGCGAGCCGAGATGCCGCTGATCGAGGCCTTCCTCGAATTGCTGATGCTGGCCCAAAGTCGCTTCGCCGCCGAGGAAATCCTCGCTTGGCTGGAGCAGCCGGCGATTGCCCGCCGCGCCGGCATCGAAAGCGAGGACCTGCCGTTGCTACGCGATTGGCTGCGTGAAGCCGGGGTGCGCTGGGGCCGCGACGGTGGCCAGCGCGCTCGCTTGGGCCTGCCGTACGAATCAGCGTTCACCTGGCGCCAAGGGCTGGACCGCCTGCTGCTGGGTTTCGCCGCGCCGCCGCAGCTGGCGGGCGACGACGCGCCGCTGCTCGGTGAACACTGGCCGCTGGATGCCCTGGAAGGCGCTCGTGCGCAGTTGCTGGGACGGGTGGTGGAGTTCGTCGAGCGCCTCGGCATGCTGGCCGATCAGCTGGCCCGGCCGCGTCCGCTGGCCGAATGGGCGGATGATTTACAGGTGCTGATCGACACCCTGTTCGACGAGCGCGAAGCCGGCGATACCTTGCTGCTATTGTCCCAGGCCTGCGCGGCGCTGCGTGACCAGGCCCAGGCCGCCGACCTGACCCGACCCATCGAGCTGGAGCTGGTGCATCAGCAGCTTAGCGCGGCGCTGCAGCAAGGCGGCGGCGCCTCGGGCTTTCTAACCGGTGCGGTGACTTTCTGTACCATGGTGCCGATGCGCAGCCTGCCGTTCCGCGTGGTCTGCCTGCTCGGCCTGGACGATGGCGCCTTTCCACGGCGCACGCCGCCGTCGGGCTTCGACCTGATTGGTCGTCACCCGCGGCGGGGCGATCGCGCCCGACGCCTGGACGACCGCTACCTGCTACTCGAAACGTTGCTCTCGGCGCGTGAGGCGCTGTACCTGTCCTATGTTGGTCGCGACCCGCGTGACAACGCCGTGCTGCCGCCCTCGGTGCTGC
The DNA here is from genome assembly GCF_047225135.1 of Pseudomonas sp. YJ42. Lineage (NCBI taxonomy): Bacteria > Pseudomonadati > Pseudomonadota > Gammaproteobacteria > Pseudomonadales > Pseudomonadaceae > Pseudomonas > Pseudomonas sp. YJ42. The sequence goes on from NZ_CP178378.1 coordinate 3,282,133, forward strand.
TCAGCGAAGTGCTCGAAGCGGTGGACATGACCGCCGTGCTGGCCGACGAATCGCGATCCGCCAGCCAGAAGATCCTGGTCGCCCACCCGTTGCAGCCGTTCTCGCCGCGCAATTTCGGCCACGTGCCCTGCGCCGGTTACTCGCTGCCCTGGTTCCTCGCCGCCCAGCGCCTCGCCGAACCGCCGCAGGCCCAGCCGCAACCGTTCGCCAGCCTGCTCGCCGAACCGGATGAGGCCTGGCTGACTATCGAACCCTCGCAGCTGTTGCAGTGCTTCCGCCACCCGGCGCGCTTCCTGTTGGAGCGGCGCCTGGGTTTGCGTCTGGCCGATGCCCAGGAGTCGCTCGCCAGCGACGAGCCGTTCGACCTGGAAATGCCGGCCTGGAACGGCCTGCGGCGCTTGTCCTTGCAGGCGATGGAACACGGCTGGAGCGATGAGGACGAACGCCGCATGGCTTGCGCGGCAGGCTGGCTGCCGACGGGTGAATTGGGACAGGCGCTGTGGGGCAAGCTGCGCGGGCCGGTGCGTGCCTTTGCGCCCCGGCTGTTCGAGCTGCGTCCGGACGCGGCGCCCGAGCCGCTGGCGGTGGACATCACCCTGGCGGGGGTGCGCGTGCATGGCTGGCTCGACGGCGTTACCCCGGCCGGACTGTTCGGCTGGAAGCTCGGCCGCCTTGGCGAATGGGATCTGCCGCCGTTCTGGCTGCGCCATTTGCTGCTCAATCTATCAGCCACGCCCGGCATCGAGCGCAACAGTCTTATGCTATCGCCCGCTGGTGACTGGCAACTCGGGCCGCTGGCCAATGCGGCCGAGCTGCTGGAGCCCTGGCTGGCGGCCTATCGTTGCGCGATCCGCGAGCCGCTGCCATTGCTGCCGCGCAGCAGCCATGCCTTCGCCAGGGGCTACCGCAAACCGAGCCGCGGCAGCGAGCCGCTGGATTGCGCCCGCAAACGCGCCCGCGAAGCCTGGCTGGGTGCGGAGTTCAGCCCCATCGCCGCCGAAGCTGAAGACCCCTGGAATGCGTTGGCCTTTCGGGACCGCGACCCGCTGGACGAACGCTTCGAGGTGCTGGCCGAACAGCTGATCGGTCCCGCGCTGGATGCTCTGGCTGAAGAAGAGGAGGAAGCATGAAACTCGACCTGCTCGATTCGCCCTTCGACGGTCGCTCGCTGATCGAGGCCAGCGCCGGCACCGGCAAGACCTGGACCCTTACCGCGCTCTATGCCCGCCTGCTGCTGGAGGGGCAGCTGTCGGTGGGGCAGATCCTCGTCGTGACCTACACCACTGCCGCCACCGCCGAGCTGCGTGAACGCATCCGCGCGCGCCTGGCCGATCTCTTGGCGGTATATGACGGCACGCCGAGCGATGACGACTTTCTCAATCGGCTCCATGCACGCTACCCGGACGAAGCCTCGCGGCGGCGCCTGCTGCTGGCGGTGCACGGCTTCGACGAGGCGGCGATTTTCACCATCCACGGCTTCTGCCAGCGCGCCCTTCAGGACGCGGCCTTCGAGGCCGGTGGCGATTTCGACAGCGAGCTGACCGCCGATGACCGCGAGATCATCGATGCGCTGCTCGCCGACGCCTGGCGCAGCGAGTTGGCCGATGCCGATCCGGCCTGGGCGCGTTTCCTGGCCAAGAGCCGCATCACGCCGCTGTGGTTGCGCCAACGGCTGCGCAGTCATCTGGGCAAGCCCTATCTGCGGGTCGAGCCGCAGGGCGCGCCGATTAACGCCGATCTGCGTCCTGTCGAAGCCGCCTGGCAGCGCGCCGCAGCGCTGTGGCAAGAAGCGGGCACCGCCTGGATCGCCGAGCTGCTGGCCCATGGCGGGCTCAGCCAGAGCACGCACAAAAGCATCAAGTTTGCGCCTTGGCAAGCAGAGCTGGACGCCTATTTCGCCGATCCGGCAGTGATGTTCGACCTGCCCGAGGGCGCCGCCAAATTCGGCGTCCGCGCACTGAGCAAGGCCTGCAAGAAGGGCCATGATGCGCCCGTCTGCGAATTGGCCCATGCGCTGGACGAACTGGTTGATCAAGTTGCCGAGGCGCTGCCAGCGGGTAAGCAGCGGTTGATCGCGCTGCAGGTCGCGCTGCTGGAACGACTTAACCGCGAGCTGCCCGAACGCAAGGCGGCGCAGCGGCTGCTGGCCTTCGACGATCTGCTCAATCGTCTGGATCAGGCACTGCAAGGCCCGGTCGGTGAGGACCTGGCGGCCTCGTTGCGCGCCACCTACCCGTTGGCGCTGATCGACGAATTCCAGGACACCGACCCGATCCAGTACGCCATCTTCAATCGCATCTATGCCAAGGCCAGCGAGGCGTCGTTGTGTTTCGTCGGCGACCCCAAGCAGGCGATCTATGCGTTCCGCGGCGCGGACCTGGCGACCTACATGACGGCCAAGCAGCAAGCCGATCGCCAGCCCTTCAACCTGCCCACCAACTACCGCTCGACGCCGGAGCTGATTGCCGCGCTGAATCGGTTGTTCGACCATCCGCAGCCGTTCGCTCAACGCGATCTCCAATACCCACCGGTGGGTGCCGCCGAAAGGCCGCGTGCCAGCTTGCGTCTGGTGGAGGAGGGCGAGGCGGCGCCGCTGTCGCTGGTCTGGCTCGGCGACGATTCGCTGGGCAAGGGCGAAGCCGCGCAGCTGGCCGCGAGCGACACCGCACGGCGTATCGCCCTGCAACTGGCAGGCGCCGCTGAGGGCCGCGCCGGTTTCGACAAAAACGGCGTGTTCACGCCGTTGAAAGGTGGCGATATTGCTGTGCTGGTGGCCAACCACCGCCAGGCCGGGATGATCGCCGATGAGCTGGCCGCGCGCGGCGTGCCCAGTGTGCGCCGTGGGCGTGACAGTGTCTGGCGTAGCGAAGAGGCGGGTGAGCTGGCCGCGGTGCTCGCCGCGTACGCCGAGCCCGGGCGCGAAGGGCTGCTGCGCTATGCCCTGGCCACGCGCCTGTTGGGGCGCAGCGCGGCCGATCTCGCCCGTTGCCAAGATGATCAGCAGCAGTGGGATGCCGAACGCGAAGCCGCCGAGCGCTATCACCAGCTCTGGCAGCAACAGGGCTTCATGCGCGTATTCCGTGCTTGGCTCGACGAGCAAGCGGTGGCCGAACGGCTGCTGAGGCGGGTCGATGGTGAACGCCGGCTGACCAACCTCCTGCACCTCGGCGAACTGTTGCAGGCCGAAAGCCTGCTGCGGCCAGGGCTGGAACCGCTGCTCGCCTGGTTCAATGCCCAGCGCGGTAGCGAAGGCGTCGGTGAGGAAGCCTTGCTGCGCCTGGAAAGCGATGCCGAGCGGGTGCAGATCGTCACCATCCACACCAGCAAGGGCCTGGAATACCCGCTGGTGTTCTGCCCGTTCCTCTGGGACGGCAAGCTGCTCGGCAAGAACCGCGACAGCGCCCGCTGCCACGATGGCAGCGGCCAGCCCTTGTTGGATCTGGGCAGTGACGAACTGGACGAAAACCTCGAACGTGCCCGCCAGGAGGTCTTCGCCGAGCAGTTGCGCCTGGCCTACGTCGCCCTGACCCGCGCCCGCGACAGGCTCTGGTTGCACTGGGGCCCGGTGTGTCTGTGCAAGCCGAAGAAGGACGGCAGCCTGGCCGATGAAGGCCTGCACAGCAGCGCCCTGGCCTGGCTCCTTCACGGCCGCGACCTCCCTGGCGAGCAACCGCTGAGCGAACTGGGCCAGCATCTGGCCGAGCTCGATGGCGGCGGCCTGCGTTTGGCCATCGAGCGGCTGGTCCAGCAGAGCGATGGTCATCTGGCCTGCCTGTCGCTTGAACCGCGTGAAGCCAGTGCCCAAGGGTCCGGTCGTGCGGCGGCGCCTGAGCAGCTGTCGCAGCTCAATCGTAGCCTGCACAGCGCCTGGCGAATCGGCAGCTTCTCCGGCCTGGCCGCCGGAATGCATATGGAAGCGCCGGACCGCGACGCCCTGGCCATCCCCGATGCCGGTGAGCCGGGCAATGGCTTCTTCGCCTTCCCCCGCGGCGCCCGTGCTGGGACCTGCCTGCACGCCATCCTTGAAGATTGGGCGCGCGGAAAAGGCGAGCTGCCGGAGCTGGTCGAACCCGCGTTGCAGGCCTATGGCCTGCCGCTGGATTGGAAGGAGATTGCCACGGCGCATCTGCAAAAGGTGCTCGAGACCGACATGGATGGTGCCGGCCTGACACTCGCCGCGTTGCAATCGGCCAGACGCCTGCCGGAACTGGGCTTCACCTTCCCGGTACTGGACCTGGATGTGGCACGGTTGCGCAGCCTATTGGTCGACCCGTCCAACGGCCTTGCCGAACCGTTGCGCGATGCGGCCGTGCGGCTGGAGTTCGACAGCCTCAAGGGCTTTCTCAAGGGCTTTATCGACCTGACCTTCGAGCACGACGGCCGCTGGTACATCGCCGACTACAAATCCAACTGGCTCGGCCCGGACGCCAGCTACTACGGTGGTGAGCGCCTGCTGCAGGCCCTGGCCGGCGAGCACTACTACCTGCAATACCTGATCTACCTAGTTGCTTTGCGCCGCTTCCTGCGCCAGCGCCTGGCCGATTTTCAAGACGAGCAGCTGGGCGGGGCCTTCTACCTGTTCCTGCGCGGGATGCCCGAGGCGGGCGTTTATTTCGCAAGACCCGATGACGCGTTGCTCGATGCGCTGGATCGCTTGTTCGAGGACGGGCGATGAGTGCCCATTCGCGGTCGAGACCGCTCCCACGGCTGGCGGGGCGGGCAGGCCTTTGTGGGAGCGGTCTTGACCGCGAATCGGCCTGCACGGCCCTTTGGTCATTATTTTTTAGGAGCGTCCGATGACCTTCGCTGATCTGCCGCTTGGCCCGCTGGAGCGTGCGTTCGTTGCGAGCTTGCAGCGCCTCGAGCCGCAGACGCCAGATGAGGTGCTGGTCGCCGCGGCACTGTGCTGTGAGGCGCTGGCCAATGGCGATGTCTGCCTGCTGCTTGAACGGCTGGCGGGTAAACGCCCATGGCCGGATCAGGATTTAATCCTGCCGCCGCTTTCGACCTGGCAAGCGCAGCTGGAGGCCTCCTCGCTGATCGGCGCTCCGGGCGACTACGCGCCGCTCACCCTGGCCGGCAACCGGCTCTATCTGTCCCGCTATCAGGCATACGAACAGCAACTGGCCGAACAGCTGCTGACCCGCGCCGCAGACGCACCGGATGTCGATGAAGCGCGGCTGAGCGACAGTCTGGCGCGCTTGTTCGCCTTCAATCAGCAGAGCCCCGATTGGCAGCGTCTGGCCGCGGCGCAGGCGGTGCGCCGGCGCCTGGCGGTGATCTCCGGCGGCCCCGGAACCGGAAAGACCACCACCGTTGTGCGGCTCCTGGCGGCACTGCTGGAACAGCCCGACGGCGAACGTCTAGCCATCGGCCTCGCCGCACCCACCGGCAAGGCCGCCGCGCGCATGGCCGAAGCGATCCGCAACGCCAAGGCCGATCTGCCGGTCAGTGATGTCGTCAAAGAAGCCCTGCCGGACGAGGCGCGTACGCTGCATCGTCTGCTCGGCAGCCGCGGCGATAGCCCCAAGGTGCGGCATGACGCAGCCAACCCGCTGGCGCTGGACGTGCTGGTGGTGGACGAGGCGTCCATGGTTGATCTGGCGCTGATGGCCAAGCTGGTCGCCGCGCTGCCGCCCAAGGCACGGCTGATTCTGCTCGGCGACAAGGACCAATTGGCCGCCGTGGAAGCCGGTGCGGTGTTCGCCGAACTCTGTGAAGGGCGCGGTTTCGATGCCCAAGCCGCCGACGATCTGCAACGCATTACCGGGCAGAACGTCCCCATCGAGACGCCGTGCTCGCGCCTTGGCGATGCGGTGGTCCTGCTGACCCACAGCCATCGTTTCTCCGGCGACAGCGGGATCGGTGAGCTGGCGCGGCGAATCAATGGCGGTGATGCGAAAGGCACTGTCGCGCTGTTGCAGGAGGGCCGCGTCGATCTGGCCTGGAATGCAACGCCAAGCTCGGGCGCCCTGGTCGAGCGACTCGAACAAGGTTATTCACCTTACCTACAGACCGCACGGCAGGCAGACCCAGCAGCGGCCTTCGAGGCCTTCAACGGCTTTCGTGCCCTGACCGCTCAGCGCGAAGGCGCCTTTGGCGTGACCGGTATCAACGAGGCGTTGGAGACGCGCTTCAAGCGTCGCCTCGGTGTGCCGGCGCGCGAACGCTGGTATCCCGGCCGCGCGGTGATGGTCCGGCAGAACGACTACGCGCTGGGCCTGTTCAACGGCGATATCGGCCTGTGTCTGAAAACCGAGCAGGGGCTGCGGGTGTTCTTCGAAGGCGACGAGGGTTATCGCGCCTTCGCTCCGGCAAGGCTGCCAAGTCACGATAGCGCCTTCGCCATGACCGTGCATAAGAGTCAGGGCTCGGAGTTCACAGAAGTGCTGTTGGCCCTGCCCGAGCAACCCAGCCCACTGCTGACACGCTCGTTGTTTTACACCGGGATCACCCGCGCCAAGCGCAAGGTGGAAATCTGGGCGTTGCCGGCACGTCTGACAGAAGCGGTCAGCACCCGCGCCGAGCGCGCTGCTGGGCTGGCCAGCCGGTTGCTGCAACAGGGGACGGCTGATGCGGCTGCGCCGCGCCAGCCACCGATGCCTGAGCCGCCTGGCGACCAGCTCAGCCTGTTCTGAACGGTATCGCAGCAAGAAGCCGGCATGAGCGCCGTTCATGCCGTTGGTTCGTGAAGTGGTTGCGCGTATCGGCGGCTGAATTCTGTTTCGATGAGCCCCTTGCGAACATCGGACACCGTACGCGCAATGAAAATTTTCTTCTTTCTGCTCTGGGGCCTGCTGAGCATGTCGCTCGGCGGCACCGTGTTGCACCGGCTCTGGCTGGAGCCGACCGTTGGCAGCGCTTTTGCGTTGTTTCTGATCGGCTACTACAGCCTGTGCTTCTTCCAACTGATCCGCGCCGCTTACCGGCCCTGGGGACTGTTCGGGCCGCGACGACGCAGTGGCTACTGGCTGTGTCTGGTTCTGCTGCCTTTAGCGCTATTGCCGCTGAGCGCGGCCTACGAGGTATGGGAAGAAGGCGGTTATCGGGTCGACGTGGATGCTCAGAGCACGCGGCTCGGCCTGTTGGTGTTCCGCCAGTTGCTCATCTGGCTGCAGGACTTGGTTGGCTACCTCGGACCGATGCTGGTTCTGGTCGCTGTCGGGCTTGGTCTGGCTGCGCTGCTGTTGCGCCTGTCTCGTGATCAGGTGGTCCGCTAGACGATTGTTCCGGTGCGCCGCGGTTGCGACAGCGGCATTGGGATAGGGTGCGTTCTGGTCATCCGATGACGTTGGGATTTTGCAATGAAGGAACATTGGAGCAGAGGATTGCTATTGAGCCTGGCGGTCAGCCTGGGCGCCCATGCTGCAGAGGTGCGTCTGGTCACCGGCGATGATTACGGCCCACTCACCGGCAGATCGCTGGCGGGCGCCGGCATGCTATCGGAGGTCGTTCAGGCGGCCTTCGCGCTGGACGGTATAACCTCTTCGCTCGCCTGGCAGCCGTGGAACCGGGGCTATCTGATGGCCCAGCGGGGCGAATACGACGCAACCTTTCCATATATCCGCACCGAGCAGCGGGAACGGGATTTCCTCTACTCGGCTCCTTTGTACGTATCGGAGCAGCACCTGTTCAGCCGAGCGGGCGATTCCGTTGAGCTGGAAAATCTGCATCGTCCCGGTGGGTTGCGGCTATGCCTGCCGCTGGGGTGGCAGTTGCCCGCGGCCATTGAGACGCTGGTCCGTCAGGGCGTACTGGAGCGGCACTCGCCGCCAGGCCTGAGTGAGTGCGCCCAATTGCTGCTGCTCGGTCGTGATGATGTATTTCTCGCCGACCTGCATCTGGGCAACTATGCACTGCAAACGACGGCGGCGCCTCGAACAAGCTTTCATGTCTCCGACACGGTTGTCGGTCACCAGACGATGCACCTCATCGTGCCGCGCAACCAGGCGGGCGCTGACCGGTTGATCCAACGGTTCGACCGGGGCCTGGCGGCCCTGCGCGCCAGCGGCGAGTATCGGCGTCTGCTGGAGCGATTGCCTGAGAGCCGCTCCCTGGTCGCTGGTCCCTAGAACTACGGGCTCGATTCAGCTATTCAGTAGCGTCAACACCAGCGGCAGGCTGGCGGCGGCGAGCAACGTCTGCAGGGTGATGATGCCGGCCATCAGGTGGCTATCGCCACCGAGCTGGCGGGTCAGGACATAGGCGGTTGGAGCTGTAGGCAAGGCGAAGAACAGCACCAGAATGGTGGTTTCCATCGTCGGCAGATGAACGATGTGGGCCACGGCAAAGGCCAGCAGCGGCACTGCCAGCAGGCGCAGGGCGCTGTTCCAGCCGAGCGCGGGAATTTCGCCGCCGAGTTCCCGTGGTTTCAGCGCGGCCCCGACACACAGAAGCCCCAGCGGCAGGCTTGCGGCGGCGAGCAGGTTAAGCAGACGATCAGTACCGCCAGGCAAACCCATTCCGGCGAGATTCACCAGAGCGCCGGCCAGGCAGGCGAGAATCAGCGGATTCTTCAGGATCGGCAGTAACAACGAGCGCACGCTGACGCCACGTTCGGCGGTCAACGCCCATACCGACATCACGTTCACGGTGGGCACCATCAAGGCCAGCATCAACGCCGCCAGTGCCAGCCCTTCCTTGCCGAACAGGCTGCCCACCGCAGCCAACCCCAGATAAGTATTGAAGCGCAGCGCGCCTTGGGCGAAGGCACCAAAGCGCGCGGCCGGCCAGCCGCGCACGCGCTTGAGCAGTAGCAGCCCCGCCCATGCCAGGCCCAGGCCCAGCATGACCGCGCCTGCCAGACGCGGTAGCGCCGGGTTGTCCAGCGGCGCGGTAGCTAGACTGCTGAAGAGTAGCGCCGGGAACAGCACGAAGTAGTTGATCCGTTCGGCACCCGGCCAGAAGAACTCGTTGGGAAAGTCTCGCAGTCGCAGGAAATAGCCGGCGATGATCAGGGCAAACAAGGGCCAGAGGGCGAGCAGAAGGGCAGTCACGCGATACATCCAACAATGCAGGTGGTCCGATAGTGGAGCGTAGCGGCGGCGCCGGCAAGTGATGGGCGTGGCAAAGGCCCACGGTAGACGCCTGCGTGCACGTTCATCGGGAAAACGGGCGGCCTGATGTCTAAGTGATATCATCGCTGCGCCAGTACATGAGCGACGCCAATGCAAAGCCTAGAACATCAGTCTGCCGAAGATTTTCGGGATACGCCCTATGGCAGGCAGCTGCTTCAGGGGTTTCGCTTCCTGTTCTTCGTGCCTGAACTGGAACGTGAATTTCGCCGCTACCTGAATCATCAGGCGCGCCTGGCGCAACGGCTAGGTGCTTGCTTGCTGATGTTGGTGGTTGCGGGCTACCTCTATGTCGAACGGCATCTTTTTGCCCAGTCCGATCCGGCCTGGCTGCTCGAGCTCACGCTGCTGCGCCTGCTGGAGATGCTTCCCGGGCTCGGGATTCTGGCCATGTCGCTCTTCCACAAGCGGGTCAGGATCATCGCCAATCGGCTATTTCCAGTGCTGCTGGTACTGGTCGGCATCATCGCTGCGCGCATCGATATCCAGTACGAGATGCTCCAGCCGGAAATGTCGTTCCGCTATGGCGCCGGGCTGTTGATCGTCTGTTCGTTCTTCTTTCTCGGAATCACCTTCTGGCGGGCCTTGATCAGCGCGGCATTGATCGTGCTGATCGACGTGTTGATGGCTGCGATGATTCTTTCGCCCTTCGAGATGAAGGTGCACTGGATTTCGGTCAGCTATTACCTGTTGCTGCTGGTGATCGGGGCGACCAGTCGCTATGTCCATGAATACTCGCAGCGCGAACAATTCCTGGTGCGCAAGCTGCTCGGCTGGGTTGCGCAGCACGACGCACTGACCGGGCTGGCCAACCGTCGCAGCTTCGACACCGCGCTCAACCAGACACTGTTGCAGGCACGGCGTGATCGTCAGCCGCTGGCGCTGCTGCTGCTCGATCTGGATAACTTCAAGGCCTACAACGACAACCTCGGCCATCCGGCCGGCGATGCGCTGATCCGAGACTTCGGTGCCTTGTTGGATGGCTTCTCGCGACGGCCAATGGATCTGGCGGCGCGGGTTGGGGGCGAGGAATTCGCCGTGCTTCTGCTCAATTGCGATGCTGCGTCGGCGCAAGCCATTGCGGGACAGATACTGTCGACGCTCGCCGAACGTGCTATCCCCCATCCCGCATCGGCACAGGGGAATTGCGTCACAACCACCATCGGCGTCGCGATGTGGCAGCCGGGGCAGACCGCCGAACAGCTCTATCAGGCGGCCGATGCCGCACTGTATCGAGCCAAGCAGGCCGGCAAGAATCGCTACGCGTTGAGCCCTGCTCTGTCAGCGGAGTGAGCGCTGCGCCATTCAGCGCCGCGGCGTGACCGGGCGGGTGCGGCCGCTGCCGTCGATGGCGACGAAGACGAATACCGCCTCGGTCACTTTGCGCCACTCACTGGACAGCGGGTCATCGCTCCAGACTTCCACCAGCATGCGAATCGAGCTGCGCCCGATTTCCAACGTCTGGGTATAGAAGGACAGCTGCGCGCCCACGGCCACGGGCACCATGAACGCCATGCGGTCGATGGACACCGTGGCCACGCGGCCGGCTGCCACGCGGCTGGCCATGGCGGTCCCGGCCAGATCCATCTGGGATACCAGCCAACCCCCGAAGATGTCACCGAAGCCATTGGTTTCGCGCGGCAGGGCGGTCAGCTGCAGGGCCAGATCGCCCTGTGGGATTGGGTCTTCCTGTTCGTATTCTTTCATCGGGTTGGACTCGCGGCGCGTTTGTTGTTCTGGCGCGAAATGCCCACGGTAGTGCGGGCCGGGCCGAGTATAGCGGCTGTGCGTGGCCGCAGCGACTGAAGCGAAACAAGTTCCTGGTCGTCACCAGATTGTCATATTCAGTTCATAGAGTGTTCACACGGCCTGCAGACAATGGCCCCCGTTCCAAACACTGACACACCCCTGCTAGGAGCATGGAATGAAACTGAATCGTTTGATGGCGGCCTTGACCTTTGTTGCCGCTGGTGTAGGCGCTGCCAACGCAGTGGCCGCGGTTGATCCGGCACTGCCGGCCTATGAGAAGACCTCCGGCGTTTCCGGCAACCTGTCCAGCGTCGGTTCCGACTCCCTGGCCAACCTGATGACCCTCTGGGCTGAAGACTTCAAGCGCAGCTACCCGAACGTCAACATCCAGATTCAGGCCGCTGGCTCCTCCACCGCACCGCCCGCGCTGACCGAAGGCACGGCCAACCTCGGCCCGATGAGCCGTCCAATGAAGGACAACGAAATCCAGGCCTTCGAAGAGAAGTACGGCTACAAGCCGACTGCAGTGCCGGTCGCTATCGACGCCCTGGCCGTATTCGTCCACAAGGACAACCCGATCAAGAGCCTGGACATCGAGCAGGTCGACGCGATCTTCTCCAGCACCCGTCTGTGCGGTGGCGAGCAGGACATCAAGACCTGGGGTGACGTGGGTCTGACCGGCGAGTGGGCTGGCAAGCCGATCCAGCTGTTCGGCCGTAACTCGGTGTCCGGCACCTACGGTTACTTCAAGGAAGAAGCCCTGTGTAAAGGTGACTTCAAGTCCAACGTGAACGAGCAGCCAGGCTCCGCTTCGGTGGTGCAGTCGATCTCCAGCACTCTGAACGCCATCGGTTACTCGGGCATCGGCTACAAGACTTCCAGCGTCCGTGCTGTACCGCTGTCCAAGGGTGGCGAGGCTTTCGAAGCCAACGAAGAGAACGCTCTGGCTGGCAAGTTCCCGCTGGCTCGCTTCTTCTACGTCTACGTCAACAAGGCGCCGAACAAGCCGCTGAGCCCGATCGACGCCGAGTTCCTCAAGCTTGTGCTGTCGAAGCAGGGGCAGGAAGTTGTGGTCAAGGACGGCTACATCCCGCTGCCGAAGAAAGTGGTCGACAAGACCATGCAAGAGCTGGGTCTGAACTAAGACGTCACGCCAGCCACGCGGCGCTTGCCGCGAGTTGCAGCGACGCCCGCCACGCCCCGCGCGTTGGCGGGCGTCTTCACGTCACCTGGCTGTAATTTTTCTGTCACACAGCTGCATTAAATTAGGCGCCCGACCGGCCATCAAGCCAGGAAACGACTCGCGCCATAGCGGCGTAGCAGTTCAGTTTTAACGGCCTGAGCGGCCAGGACCTTCGCATGAACGATATCGAGACCATGAGCGCGAATTCCGATGTGCAACGGCTGGACTTCAACACCCCTGCGTTGCAACGCAAGCGGCGCGTACGCGCGCTGAAAGACAACCTGGCGCGTTGGTATGTCTCCATAGGCGGGCTCGCCGTGCTCGGCGCGATCTGCCTGATCTTTTTCTATCTTGCTCAAGTTGTTACGCCCATGTTCCAGGGCGCCGAGTTGGACGCACGCGATGCCCAGCAGCCGGCTTGGTTGGCCGATGCCGGCAAGCCGCTGCTGCTGGCCATGGAAGAGCAGAACCAGGTCGCGTTGCGCCTCGGTGACGACGGCGTGGTGCGCTTTTTCAGTGTGAGAACCGGCGAATCCCTGCGCACGGTCGAACTACCGCTGCCGGCCGACAGCCACATCGTATCGGTGGGGGAGGACACGCCCGGCAACCGTCGGATGGTGCTGGGCCTGAGCAACGGCCAGGTGCTGGTGGCCGAACACAATTACAAAGTCAGCTATCCGGAAGGCAAGAAAACCATCACGCCGCAGCTGGACTACCCCTTCGGTAAAGAGCCGCTGAACCTGGACCCGCAAGGACGTCCCATCGAGCACGCGGCCATCAGTCTCAACGGCTCGACCCTGATGGTCGCCGGCGCAACAGACGGCGCGCTGCATGCGTTGAAAATAGCCTCCAGCGAAAACTTGATGACCGGCGAAATCAGCCTGGAAGAGGAGCGGATGGCGCTTCCTCAGCTGTCGGAGCCGATCAAAGCCCTGCGCATCGACCCACGCCATATGTGGCTGTTCGCGGTGAGTGGCCGTTCCAGCGTCGACGTATTCGACCTGCGTCGCAAGCAGCTCAACGGTCGCTACAAGCTGCTCGCGGGCAAAGGCGAAATTACCACCGTGGCTTCATTGCTCGGTGGCATCTCGCTGATGGTCGGCGATTCGGTCGGTGGCGTTGGCCAGTGGTTCATGGTTCGGGGTAACGATGGTCAAGCCGAGCTGAAGAATGTGCGCAACTTTCAGCTGGACGGCCAGCCGATCACCCAGATTCTTCCCGAAGAGCGTCGCAAGGGCTTTCTTGCGCTCGATAGCGCCGGCACCTTGGGCATCTTCCACAGCACTGCCCATCGTACCCTGCTGACCGAACAGGTCACTGACGGCGCCGCTGTCGCCGCCATGTCCCCCCGTGCGACCCGCCTGTTGGTGGAGTCAGGTGATCAGCTGCAGCGTTTTGTCATCGACAATCCGCATCCGGAGATCTCTTGGAGCGCGCTGTGGGGCAAGGTCTGGTACGAAAGCTACCCCGAGCCTGATTACGTCTGGCAGTCGACTTCTGCGACTGGTGACTTCGAGCCCAAGTTGAGCCTTTCGCCACTGGCGTTCGGTACCCTCAAGGCGGCCTTCTACGCGATGTTGTTGGCAGCCCCGCTGGCTATCTGCGCCGCGTTTTACACGGCCTACTTCATGGCGCCCACGCTGCGCCGCAAGGTCAAGCCGGTTATCGAGCTGATGGAAGCCTTGCCAACGGTGATCCTCGGCTTCTTTGCTGGCCTGTTCCTGGCGCCCTATCTGGAAAACCACCTACCCGGCATTTTCAGTCTCTTGTTGCTGATGCCCGTCGGCATCCTGCTGGCCAGCTGGATTTGGAGCCGGATGCCCGAAGGCTTGCGCCTGAGCGTTCCGGATGGCTGGGAAGCGGTACTGCTGATCCCGGTGATCCTGTTCGTGGGCTGGGGCTCGCTGGCGGTCAGTGGTTACCTGGAGAACTGGTTCTTCGGCGGCGACATGCGCCTGTGGCTGTCCAACGAGATGGGCATTCCCTTCGATCAGCGCAACGCTCTGGTGATCGGGCTGGCCATGGGCTTCGCGGTGATCCCGACGATCTACTCGATCGCCGAGGACGCCGTATTCAGCGTGCCGCGCAGCCTGACGCTGGGCTCACTGGCGCTCGGTGCAACCCCTTGGCAGACATTGATCCGCGTGGTGCTGCTCACCGCCAGTCCAGGCATTTTCTCTGCGCTGATGATCGGCATGGGCCGCGCCGTGGGCGAGACCATGATCGTGCTGATGGCCACCGGCAACACGCCCATCATGGAAGCGAACATCTTCGAAGGCATGCGCACGCTGGCGGCCAACGTGGCGGTGGAAATGCCCGAGTCGGAAGTGGGCAGTACCCACTACCGCGTACTGTTCCTCGCGGCGATGGTGCTGCTGATGTTCACGTTCGTGATGAACACCCTGGCCGAGGTGATCCGCCAGCGCCTGCGTCGTAAATACGCCAGCCTGTAACACGAACCACGCCTTCGGGCACCGACGCAGCCCGCTGCGGCTACGACAAGATTTCGAAAAGGTATCGATCCGTGAAAAAGGATTCGCTGAAAACCTGGATCAAGAGCGGCACCCCTTGGGTCTGGATTAATGCCGGTGCTGTTTCCATCGCCGTGATCATGACCCTTGGCCTGCTGGCGGTAATCGCCGTGCGGGGCCTTGAGCACTTCTGGCCAGCTGACGTCGTCGTCAGCGACTACCAGATCCCCGGTGCCGAGCCACGCGTAATGGCCGGTGAAATCGTGCAGGCCGAAGAGGTGCCACGGGCGCGCCTGGCGGCCAGTGGCCTCCCGGTAGATGTCGAGGGCGGCGAGTTCATGACGCGCGAACTGCTCAAGGTCGGCAACCGCGAGGTTTATGGCGCGGACTTCTCCTGGGTCGTCGGCGAGTGGCTGAGCAATCCGCGTAAGCCGGCCGATCTGGTGGCGCTGGAGCGCCGCGAGTGGGGCAACTTCTATGGCGAGTTGTTGAACGTCAAAGAAAGCGGTCAGCTGGTAGCCGAAGGCGACGCAGCATGGCCAGAACTGCAAAAGCGCATTGATCGCATCGACGAGCTGCATGCTGATATCGCCAGGCTGGAGAAGGTCGACATCGGTCGCATCAACCATGGCCTCGAACGCCTGCGTCTGAAGACCCGCAAGCTGGAGCTGGACGATCAGCTCGATGCGGCCGCCCAGGCCGAGCTCGATGCCGAGCGTGCGCGGTGGGATGCCGAATACAAGGCGCTCGAGACCGAGCTGGTCTCGCTCTACACAGGTTTCAATCGCGACAGCATCACCATGCGCACCATGGACGGTCAGGAAAAGGAGATCAGCCTGGGCAAGATCGTCCGCGCCTATCGTCCCAACGCCATGTCGACGCTGGACAAGCTGGGCTTCTATGCCGCCAAGGTTTGGGAATTCGTCAGCGACGAGCCGCGCGAAGCCAATACCGAAGGCGGCATCTTCCCGGCGATCTTCGGCACCGTGCTGATGACCATCATCATGGCGGTGATCGTGACGCCGTTCGGCGTGATCGCCGCGGTTTACCTGCGCGAATATGCCAAGCAGGGCGTGCTGACCCGCATCATCCGCATCGCGGTGAACAACCTCGCCGGTGTGCCCTCGATCGTCTACGGCGTGTTCGGTCTGGGCTTCTTCGTCTATGTCCTGGGTGGCTCGCTCGACCGCATCTTCTACCCCGAAGCGGCGCCGGCGCCGGTGTTCGGTACGCCGGGTCTGATGTGGGCGTCGTTGACATTGGCGATCCTGACCCTGCCGGTGGTGATCGTCGCGACCGAGGAAGGTCTGGCGCGTATTCCGCGAATTCTTCGCGAAGGCTCGCTGGCGCTCGGCGCGACCAAGTCGGAGACATTGTGGAAAGTGGTGCTGCCGATGGCCAGCCCGGCGATGATGACCGGCCTGATTCTCGCCGTGGCCCGTGCGGCCGGTGAAGTGGCGCCGCTGATGCTGGTCGGTGTGGTCAAGCTCGCACCGAGCCTGCCGCTCAATGGTAACTACCCCTACCTGCATCTCGACCAGAAGATCATGCACCTGGGCTTCCATATCTACGACGTCGGCTTCCAGAGCCCCAACGTCGAGGCGGCGCGGCCGCTGGTCTACGCCACCGCATTGCTGCTGGTGCTGGTGATTGCGGTCCTGAACCTCACTGCAGTCGTCATTCGTAACCATCTGCGCGAAAAATACAAAGCGCTCGACCACTAACAGCCGACAGACACGCTGGAGGCCCGGTGCTGCAACCATTGGCAGCCCGCGCTTCTAGCCTCCAGCGATACGGAGACATTTCATGTCACAAGCAAAGACGCATTCCATCGATATCTCTGCGCTGGGTCGCGACAAGCGCGCACTGGACCTGGCCAACGAAGCGATGGCCATCGAAGTGCCCGACCTGAGCCTGTATTACGGCGAGAAGCAGGCGCTGTACAACGTCAGCATGAGCATTCCGCGCCAGCGGGTGACGGCCTTCATCGGCCCGTCCGGTTGCGGCAAGTCGACGCTGCTGCGCTGCTTCAACCGCATGAACGACCTGGTCGACGGCTGCCGCATCGAAGGGGCGATCAACCTCGACGGCACCAACATCTACCGTAAGGGCGAGGACGTCGCCGACCTGCGCCGCCGCGTCGGCATGGTGTTCCAGAAGCCCAACCCGTTCCCCAAGAGCATCTACGAAAACGTCGTCTACGGCCTGCGCATCCAGGGCATCAAGCAGAAGCGCGTGCTCGACGAAACCGTCGAATGGGCACTCAAGGGCGCGGCATTGTGGGATGAGGTCAAGGATCGCCTGCACGAGTCGGCGCTCGGTCTTTCCGGTGGTCAGCAACAGCGTCTGGTCATTGCCCGCACCATCGCCGTACAACCCGAAGTGCTGCTGCTCGACGAACCGAGTTCGGCTCTTGACCCGATCTCCTCGTTGAAGGTCGAAGAGCTGATCTACGAACTGAAGGCCAAGTACACCATCGTCATCGTCACCCACAACATGCAGCAGGCCGCGCGGGTGTCCGACTACACCGCGTTCATGTACATGGGCAAGCTGATCGAATATGGCGACACCGATACCCTGTTCACCAATCCGGCCAAGAAGCAGACAGAAGATTACATCACCGGCCGCTACGGTTGAGGCCTGGCTATGTCAGAGCGCGCCAAGCGGCGTCGGCGGAACTTGCCGTACAAAAACGTACTGTCTGCGTTCCGCCTCCTTGCCTGACACGCTCTGCCAAAGCCCAGACGGATTCAGGTGAATCAATTTACACCGGTGCGCTGCGCACCAGCGCCGCCTAGCGGCAGCCTCCTCGGAGCGAAAACATGATCAGCAAAGACAGCCACACCCAACACATTTCCCAACAGTTCAACGCCGAGTTGGAGGAGGTGCGCAGTCGCCTTCTGGCCATGGGCGGGTTGGTCGAAAAGCAGGTCAACGATGCGGTTACCGCGCTGATCGAAGCCGATTCCGGGCTGGCGCAGCAGGTGCGCGAGGTCGATGACCAGATCAATCAGATGGAGCGCAACATCGACGAGGAATGCATCCGCATCCTCGCCCGTCGCCAGCCGGCGGCATCCGATCTGCGGCTGATCATCAGCATCTCCAAGTCAGTGATCGATCTGGAGCGCATCGGCGACGAGGCGACCAAGATCGCCCGGCGGGCGATCGAACTCTGCGAAGACGGCGAGTCGCCGCGTGGCTACGTCGAGGTCCGCCATATTGGCGATCAGGTGCGTCGAATGGTGCAGGAAGCGCTCGATGCCTTTGCCCGCTTCGACGCCGAGCTGGCTCTGTCGGTGGCGCAGTACGACAAGACTGTCGATCGCGAATACAAGACCGCACTACGTGAGCTGGTCACCTACATGATGGAAGACCCGCGCTCGATCTCGCGCGTGCTCAGCGTGATCTGGGTGCTGCGCTCGCTGGAGCGGATCGGCGACCATGCGCGCAACATCGCTGAAATGGTGATCTATCTGGTGCGTGGCACTGACGTCCGCCACCTGGGCCTGACGCGCATGGCAGAAGAAGTCGCCAAGCGCGACTGAGTTGCCGAGGGTTGGCTGATCGGCGGGCCAGTGCGATAAGAGGGCGGACGAGCGGTCAGCGCGACGCCAAGGCCTCGCTGAGATAATCGATCAGCGCTCGCTGCTTCGGCGGCAGGCGCTGGTTCGGTCGCCACAGCAACCAGGCGGCGCCTTGATACGATCCGGTGTAACGCCATTGCGGCAGCACTTCGCGCAGGTGGCCCTCGGCCAGGGCTTGCGCGGCGGTGAACTGTGGCAAGACGGTGACACCGAGACCAGCCTGCGCTGCTTCGAGCCGCGCTTCACTGTGGTTGCTGATGTAGCGACCACGCACCGTCACCACTTCCTCCTGCGCACCATCGCTGAAATGCCAGCGGTTATCGCCAGCGTGCTCGCCCAGATACAGGCAACTATGTCTCAGCAGCTCCTGCGGATGCTGGGGCGTGCCGTGCATTGTCAGGTATGTCGGGCTGGCGCAAAGCAGCTGCCGGACCGGACCGAGCGGCTTGCCGGCGAGCCCTTCCGGCGGACGGTCGGTCACCTTTACCAGCAGGTCGAAGCCATCGTCGATCAGGTCCGGGCTCTGGTCGCTGATCTGCAGCTGTACGTCGACGTCGACGTAGCGGCGTAGAAACCCCGGCATCAGCGGGCTGATGACGAACTTGCCGTAGGCCTTGGGCACGCTCAGGCGCACCAGCCCGCGTGGGCTGCTCATCAGCCGCTCACCGATGGCCAGGGCCTGGTCGGCAGCATCCAGCATCGTTCGGCAATGTGCATAGAATTCGCGGCCCGCCTCGTTCAGCCGAAGCTGCCGGGTGGTGCGCTCCAGCAGTCGCAACGACAGCTGTTGCTCCAGCCGTGCTATCTGACGGCTCACCGCCGACGCGGTACTGCCGAGCTGTCGCGCCGCCGCCGAGAAACTTCCCGCTTCGACCACACGCACGAACACCGCCATACCTGGGAGCAGCGCGGTCTTGTCATTTGTTCTCATGCTGAACAAGTCCTTTGCCGAATCGCTGGATTATCGTCCTCGGCGTATCAATGGACAATCGGCCCGTTCAGATAAAACGGTGATCACATGCAGAACGGGCGCGGCGTGGTACAACGCAACCTCTGGCTGGCCGATGCCATGCTGTTGCTGGTGGCGGTCATCTGGGGTAGCAGCTACACGGTGGCCAAGCAGGCACTGTGGTTCTATCCCGTGCTGGGGTTTCTGGCGATTCGCTTTGGCCTGACGTTCTTCCTGCTGTTGCCGCAGCTGCGCGGCAGGGGGCGACGGGCGATTCGTCCGGGATTGCCGCTGGGGCTGGTGATGCTGGGAATCTTTCTCTGCGAAACCTGGGGCGTGATGCTCACCAGCGCCAGCAACGCTGCCTTTCTCATCAGCCTGTGCGTGGTGTTCACGCCGTTCGTGGAGTGGGCGATGCTGCGCCAGCGCCCGAGCAATCTGTTGTTCGTCGCCTGCGCGCTGTCGCTAACCGGCGTCTGGTTGCTGACCGGAGGCATGGCGATATCGCTCAATATGGGTGATGGGCTGATGCTTGCAGCCGCGGTGTTGCGCGCCGTACTCGTGTGCCTGACGCGACGCCTGACCGCCGGTCTTGAGGTTCCGCCCTTGGCGTTGACGGCGGTGCAAAGCGGTGTGGTGGCGTCAGGTTGCTTGGTGCTGGGCTTCTCGCTGCCAGATGGCTTACCGGCCTTGCCGCAAAGCCCGGCATTCTGGGCGGCGGCCTTGTATCTGGTGGGCTTCGCCACGCTGTTCGCACTCTATGTGCAAAACCTGGCGCTGGGTCGGACCAGCGCGACGCGGGTATCGCTGCTGATGGGATCCGAGCCGCTGTTCGGCGCGATTATCGCCGGTCTCTGGCTCGGTGAGCGGCTGGGGCTGCAGGGCTGGATCGGAGGATTGCTGATAATCGCGGCGACGTTTTGTGCCTTGCGGTCATCTCTTAGGCCCAAACCGCGCGTGTCAGACGCGGCCGTTGTGGCGAGTGCCTAGCTTCGTTGAAGACTGGTCACCAGTTCCGCCAGTTGCTGCTGCCGTTCGGCCTGCTCCAGGCGGGCGCCAGGATTGAGCGAGGACCATTGCGGATGCGCGCGGCACCGGTGCAGCGCTTCAGGTAGCTTGCCTTCGCGCCACGCCTTATCGTCCGGCGCATCGACGCGGATCGCGTCCATCGCGGCGTGCCCGCGCGCGGCGAGTGCGATCAGCAGCCGTCGCTGGCGCAGGGCGAGCAGGCGCAGCACGGCGTCATCGACGGTCAGCTCGCGCTGGCCTCTGAGCTTGCCCAGCAGGCGATTGCCATAGTGGCGAGCGGTCTGCGCGCCGCCACCGGCAATGGCACCGAGTAATGCCGCTGCGCCCAGAGTGATGCCGCCGACCATCAGGTCGACACCGGCACCTGCGGCCGCCCCGGCCGCCATACCCCCACCGATTTTTACACCGAGTTCCTTGAGCGTCTCCGGATTGAACAGATCGTCGCCCCAGCGACCATCGAGCAGCGGCAGATCGGCGGCCGCTGCATCCTGCGGACGGAAGCCATACAACCGCAACATGGTTTCGACGCAACGCTGCTCGCGGGCGCGCACGGCATCGTGCAGCTCACGAATGGCGCCGCGTTCGAGTTCCGGTTGAGCGGCGACACTGCGCCGGCAAGCAGCGACATCCACCAGCAAGTCGGCGATCAATCGGTTGCCCTCGCTCAGTCGTGCGGCGGCCTGGGCTTCATGGTCGTCGATCAGGCGCTGTAACTTCGGGCGCGACTGCTCCAGCAGCAGCGCCAGGCTTTCGTACAAGCGACGCTCGCCGTCGATCGGCGGCGCCACGCTGTCGAAGCGCACCAATGCATGCAGACCCAGCCGTGCCAGGGCTTCGCGCCACTGTTCTTCACGGTGACCGGGCTGGGCGACGAAGTTGAGTACCGGCAGCAGCGGTTTGCCACAGCCGGCCAGCACCGCCAGCTCGTCCTTGTACTTGGCCAATACCGGCTCGCGGGCATCGATGACGTAGAGGCCGGCATCGCTGGCCAATAGCTGGCGTAGCACCTTGGCTTCCTGTTCGAAACGCTGGCGTGCCTCGCTGCCGTCGAGAAAACGGGCCGTGCGCGCCGGACCATCGAGGCGCTCGCCGGGTCGTTCGATGCGTTCGAGATGGTCGAGCAGGGCGATGGCGTCTTCGAGGCCCGGCGTGTCGTAGAGCTCCAGCAGCGGTTCGCCATCCACCGAGAGCCGTGCGCCTTCGACATGGCGGGTGGTGCTGGGCCGATGCGAGACCTCACCAAAGCTGACATCACGTGTGAGGGTGCGCAGCAGCGAAGTCTTGCCGACATTGGTGTGGCCGACCAGCGCGAGCTTCAGGGGCGCGCTCATGACTGCAATTCCGTCTTGGTGTTTACGAAGCTATGGACGCACTGGCTGGCGTCCGCCGGAATCGAGCCGAGCTCATCAATCATGGCCAGTCTCCAACCAGGTCATGGGGGCGCTGCCCGAATGAGGCAACCCAAGGCTCTCCAGCGCCTGGTGCCAATCCTGCAGCCGATAACTGTCCAGCGCTTCGCCAGCGGGCGCCTGCAACAGCCAGATGCGACTTTGTGCGGCACAACGGCTCAGCTCGCCGATCAGTGCCAAGGTGCCGCGATCGGGCGAGCGGCGCGGATCGCAGGCGATGGCTAGACGTTGTGGTGGGAAGCGGGTCAACTGTTCCAGCAGGCGACGGCGCTGCTCGCGGTCGTCCAGCACGCCGGCGTTAGCCACCGACCTTGGCAGCTTCGGTGGCCAGAGGTGGCTCGGCTCCAGCTCGATGGCTACCAGCACGGCACCTTCGCTACCATCCAGGTGCTCGCCGGCGTGTGGCGTATGCAGCTGGGCCGGAGCGGCATCGTTGACACCGAGGCGTTCGCTGGGTGGCTGCAGACGTTCGCGTAACAGGCGGTAGGCTGGCAATTGCAGGTCCAGGCGCAGCTGCGCACGACCCCGCCGCCAGCGCCACAGACAAAGCAGCGTCAGCAGCAGACGCGGCAGCAGGCCGTAGACCAACACCACGCCGACCAGCCAGCCGGCCCAGCTTTGCCGGGCGGTTTCGGCGCTGCCGGCCAAGGCACCGCTGGCTCGGATCTGCTCGACATCCGGCACACTGAAGCCCAGCAGCGCGGGCAGCGCGCCGAGCGCCTGGGTCAGGCTGATGAAGGTACTTTCGCCGAGAATGGTGGTTTCCCAGACGAAGCCATAACGTCGCGTCGCCAGCAGCGCCAATAGGGTCAGCAGCGCGCTGAACATCGCCAGCAGCCACAAACCGTGTACACCAAGCCCCAGCAGCCAACGGCCGAGGCGGTGTTGTTCCAGCACCGCCAGCAGGGCCGGCGCCAGCTGAACCGCTCGGGCATCACGGGCGAGCTTTTCACTGAGCCAGAGCCACAGGCGGCCCAGTGCACCGCCGGCATCGCCGGCGAAGAAGAATCCCAGCAACCAACCCAGCAACGTCAGTAGATTCAGCCCGAGCAGACTGCCCAACGCCCAGAACACATTGACCGGCCGCACGCCATCACCCAGCGCCGCCAGTCCCAACCCGGCCCCGGTGAACA
Organism: Pseudomonas sp. YJ42; assembly: GCF_047225135.1. Classification (NCBI taxonomy): domain Bacteria; kingdom Pseudomonadati; phylum Pseudomonadota; class Gammaproteobacteria; order Pseudomonadales; family Pseudomonadaceae; genus Pseudomonas; species Pseudomonas sp. YJ42. The sequence goes on from NZ_CP178378.1 coordinate 3,304,714, forward strand.
GGGCCAGGAGGACCAGCGCAAAGCCGGCCAGCCGTGCGCCTTGGCGCCAGTGCTGCAAGGCGTCGATCAATCCGTCACGGCGCGCCAGCCACAGCGCGCGGAACTCAACCAGCTTAGCTAGCTCGCCGCCCTGCGCGCGGGCCTGGCGATTGGCTTCGGCATCATCCAACGGGCCGGCGTGCTCTTCACGCAGGCGTACGGCTTCGGTCAGCCAGAGGCGGTCGAGGGGATTCGGCGGCGACAGTGGAGGTTGGGGCACGCGGCTTCTCGTAGAGGGATTCGGTCCTGAGGATAACCGTTGCCGGCCAGAAGGGTGAAATGGCCGACCCGCTGGCACGACGTGCCGATTCTGCTAGCATCCGCCGCCGATCATCCGATCGCTCTGCGGTTCGCCGCGCCATCTGCCAGGGACAGGCCGATTCGCCAAGCCATGCTTGATCGCCGCCTTGTGCACCTTCAAAAGGAATTTGCTATGAAAGACGTCTTCTTCTTCGACTCCATGCTGACGCCGAAGATCATTATCTTCATCTACTGGCTGGGCTTGATCAGTGTGGTTATCGGTGCGATCGGCACCATGTTCAGCGGATACGGCGGGGGTTTCTGGTCCGGCCTCGGGATTCTGCTGTTCGGCCTGATCGGCACGCGGATCTGGTGCGAGCTGCTGATCGTGCTGTTCAAGATCAACGAGAACCTGCAGAAGATCGCCAATCGTCAGTGATTGGCCTCAGGCGGCATCCGTGCCGCCTGTTTTCAGCGCCAGCCGTTCGGCGTGGCGCCTTGCGTTAACAGCAGCTGATCGAAGAACGACAGATTTCAGGTTCTAGCCGAGGGGATTTTCCTGCGCGCCGTCGTTCGCTGAACGCTTGATGCGCTCCTGCCAATAACGGCGAATGGCGAAAAACAGCGAGAACACGGTGAGCATGATGAAAATCCAAGTGATCGGCCCGCGAAAGAAGATCATCGGATCGCCACGGCCGATCAGCAGCGTGCGCCGCAGGTTGTCCTCGAACATCGGCCCGAGGATGAAGCCGAGCAGAAAGGGCGCGGTGGCGAAGCCGGTGCGATTGAACACATAGCCGACCACCCCGAAGAACAGCATCAGGCCGATATCGAACACGCTGTTGTTCACCGCGAAGGAGCCATAGACGCAGAACATCAGCACGATCGGCAGCAGAATCGCCTTGGGAATGTCCGCCACCAGCGAGAAGTACTTGATCACGCCGTGGCCGACGCAGAGCAACACCGCGGAGCTCAGCATGATTCCGCAGAACAGCGCATAGATCAGGGTGAGGTTTTCCTGGAACAGCACCGGCCCGGGCGTTAGACCATGGATCATGAAGGCACCGAGAATGATCGCGGTGATGACGTCGCCGGGAATACCGAGCGACAGCAGCGGGATCAGCGTCGCGCCGGCCACGCCGTTGTTGCCTGACTCGGCTGCCGCCACACCTTCCAGCTCGCCCTTGCCGAAATTGGCGGCGTTCGGCGAGCGCCGTTTGGCTTCGCTGTAGGAGATGAAGGTGGCCGCGGTGGCGCCGGTACCGGGAATCGCCCCGATGATCACGCCAATGACCGAGCCGCGCACGATGGTCTTGAGGCTGGCCTTCAGCTCCTTGAGTGTCAGGCCGGCGCCGCTGGTAGCGGCGCGAATGTGCGGCTCCGCCTTTTTCAGATAAAAGCTGATCACCTCCGGTACGGCGAACAATCCGATCAGCAGCGGCACGAAGGACACCCGATCCATCAGGTTGTAGCTATCGAAGGTCAGTCGTTGGCTGCCGTAGACCACGTCCATGCCGATGGAGGAGACGATCACTCCGAGACTGGCCGCGATCAGGCCTTTTATCGCGGATTCGCCAGCGATGGAAATAATCACCGTGAGCGAGAAGCAAATCAGCCAGAAGAACTCCGGCGGGCCGAAGTTCAGCGCGATCTTGGCGAGGTAGGAGGCGAACAGGATCAGCGCCAGGTTCGATAGCACGTCGGCGATGCACGACGAATAAAGCGCCATCTGCAGCGCCTTCTTGGCTTTGCCTTGCTGGGTCAGTGGATAGCCATCGAGCAGCGTGCAGGCTGCTGCGGGCGAGCCGGGTGTGTGGATCAGGATCGCGGTGATCGAGCCGCCGTACATGCCGCCCTTGTAGATGCCGACCAGCAGCAGGATTGCCGTCACCGGTTCGAGGCTGAAGGTGAACGGCAGCGCCAGGGCGACCGCCATGGTCGCGGTGAGGCCGGGAATGGCACCAACCACCACGCCGATCAATACGCCGATACCGATCGCGACGAAGTTGTCGACGCTCAGGAACAGGTTCAGGACTTCGGAAAAACCTTCCATTCGGCCACTCGCGGATAAGGACGGAGTTCAGTCCCAGAGCGTGCCCGAGGGCAGCGGGACGTTCAGGACATGGATGAACAGCAGGCTCACGATCCACGGCAAGACGATTGCCAGCGCGTAGAGCCAGAGTTTGCGCACCGGGTGGGCGGCGAACAGCAGCAGGGTGCCGAGTATCCCGGCGGCGATAGCGCCCAGCGGCTCGAACAGCAGCCAGTACGCGCCCAGCCCGGCGAGCATCAGCAGCCAGCGGCGTGGCGGCGCGCCTTCCTCGAGGGCCACCGTGCGCACCGGCGGGCGCAGGCAGCCTTCGATGATGAGTGCCAGCGACAGCACCGCGACCAGCCAACCGGCCACGTTGGGAAGCCAGCGTGGCGACTGCATCGGGTTTTGAACCATCGGCGCTTCTTCGATGTAGTTCGGCACCAGATGGAAAACGAACACCAGCGCGGCCAGCAGCCAGAGGCCGCCGAGCAGCGTATTGATATTGGCCCAGCGCGGACAACCGATGGCGGTTCTCATGCGGGCCTCCGCTTATTGAAGTTCGGCCTGGCCAGCGACGTGTTGCCAGCGCTGGACATCCTCAGCGACATAGTCGCGGAATGCATCGCCTTCCTGGCTTGCCGCTTCGCCGCCGATCTGTGCGGCGAAGTCCCTGAAGCTCTGATCCCCCATGACCTTGTCCAGCGCGCGCTGCAGCGTCTGCACGGCTTCGTCGGGCATGCTGTCGTCAGCGATCAGGCCGAACCAGGCGGTGGTGACGAAGTCGCCGAGGCCGTGATCGGCACCGAGCTTGGACAGCGGCTCGACACCCGGTAGGTAAGGAGAAGGTTCGGCGGAGGTCACCGCCAAGGCCCTGAGCTTGCCGGACTTGATGTGCGCGAGCACGGTGGGCATGTTTTCGAACGACAGGTCCACGTCGCCACTGAGCAGCGCCGGCAGCGCTTCGCCGCTGCCACGGAAGGGCACGTGGGTCATCTTGGTCCCGGTCATGGTTTTGAACAGCTCGCCGGACATATGGATCGAGCTGCCGACGCCGGATGAGCTGAAGGTCATCTCCTTGTCTTTTGCCGCCTTGATGAACTCGTCGACGGTTTTATAGGGGCTGTCCGCCGGCACCACCATGACGTTGGGAATCTCGATGACGTTGCGGATGAATTTGAAATCCTTCACCGGGTCGTAGGGCAGATTCTTGTAGATCACCGGGCCGATGGTGTGGCCGGGGGATGCCATGAGAATGCTGTGGTCGCTGCCACGGCCTCCTCGTGCCATCTGACCGGTAGCCATGGTCGAGCCGGCGCCGGGACGGTTTTCCACCACGACGGTGCCGATTTCCTTCTGCAGCAGGTCGGCGATCTTGCGCGAGAGGACATCGGTGGTGCCGCCCGGTGCATAGGGCACCACCAGGCGAACGGTGTCGGTTGGCCATTCGGCCGCCTGAGCCGCAATGGAAGCGAGCGGGAGAATGGTGCCCAGCAGAAGCAGGCGCAGGGTGCGCTTGAGAGTCAGAGCCATAGGAGAAATCCCGTCTTGTAATTGTTGTGGGCGTCCGACGATTGCTGGCTGGCATAGGGCCATAGTCAGCGGCTCGGACGCATTCACCATAAAGGAACCCGCCCTGCCGAGCCTCCGCTGGACTGAAATGGTGTTCGATTATCGAACACTACCGCGCCTGTCACCGGTTGTGGTTTCGACCCGCTTGGGCCAACTTCGACTCCCCACATTGTCGGTCCGTTAACGAGGAGGCCCCGGTGAGCGTTCTGCACGGCATCAAAGTATTGGATCTAACGCGCATCCTCGCCGGCCCCTGGTCGACCATGGCGCTAGCGGATCTCGGTGCCGAGGTCTGGAAAATCGAGAGTCTGGACGGCGGCGACGATACCCGCAGCTGGATGCCGCCGGCCAAGGAAGGGATCTCGACCTATTACCTCAGCGCCAATCGCAACAAGCAGAGCCTGGCGGTCGACCTGCGCAAGCCGGAAGGTCGCCAACTGATCCTCGAGCTGGCGGCGCACGCCGACGTGGTGGTGGAAAACTTCCTGCCGGCGAGCCTCAAGCGCCTGGGGTTGGACTACGCGGCGCTGTCGGCGGTCAATCCGCGGCTGATCCATTGCTCGATCACCGGCTATGGGCGCGACAATCCGCTGGAGAATCGTCCCGGTTACGACTTCATCATCCAGGCCGAGAGCGGTTTCATGGCGATCACCGGCGAGAAGGATGGCGAGCCCATGCGTCTGGGCGTCGCCTTCATCGACCTGGTTACTGGTATGAATGCGGTCCAAGGCATCCTCGCTGCGCTGTACGAGCGCGAGAAGTCCGGTCTGGGACAGTCGGTGGATATCGCGTTGTCCGACAGCGCACTGCATTTCCTCGCCAATATCGCCTCCGGCTATCTCAATACCGGTAAGGTGCCGCAGCGCTACGGCAACGCCCACGCCAGCATCGTCCCTTATCAGCTGTTCAATACCGCCGACGGTAGCATCGCCCTGGCCGTGGGCAACGACGAGCAGTACCGGCGTCTGTGTCTGGACGTGCTGAAGCAACCGGAGCTGTATAGCGACCCGCGCTTCACCCAGAACAAGAGCCGTACCGAGAACCGCGAGGTGTTGCTCCCGATGCTGCAGGACGCCTTTGCGGGCTGGAACAACGAGGTGTTGATCGGCGCATTGCGCGCGCAGGGGATTCCTGTGGGCGAGGTGAAGAATGTGGCCCAGGCATTCGACTCGGAGACCGCTCGCCATCGCGACCTGGTGATCAGCGCCGAACACCCGGTCGCCGGTGAAGTACGCATGGTGCGCAGTCCGTTGCGCCTGTCGCGCACGCCGACCGTCGCACCGAAGGCACCGCCGTTGCATGGGCAGCACACCGACAGCGTGCTCGGCCGGGTGCTGGGCAAGAGCGAGGCCGCGCTGGCCGAGCTGCGTGCCGCTGGCGCTATTCGCTGAGCGCAGGCGGCGCAGTCCGGCTGGCGACCCGTTCGGATTGAAGCGGAGCGTCGCCCGGCCCGCCAAGCAGGCTGCAGCCGCGTACGCGCCGGCGAGTCCTCGTTGCGATCTTATTGGCCGAGCTGTGCCTGCCCGGCGACACGCTGCCAGCGTTTAACGTCCTCTGCGACATAATCGCGGAAATCGTCACCTTCTTCAGTTGCCAGTTCACCGCCGAGCTGGGCAACGAATGCCTTAAAACTCTCGTTATCGAGCTGCTTGTCCAGCGCGCTCTGCAGCGTCTGGATGGCCTCGTCCGGCATGCTGTCATCGGCGACCAGGCCGAACCAGGCGGTGGTGACGAAGTCGCCTAGACCCAGGTTGGCACCGAGCTTGGACAGCGGCTCGACACCCGGCAGGTAAGGAGAAGGTTCGGCGGAGGTCACCGCCAGCGCCCGAAGCTTGCCGGACTGGATGTGCGCGAGCACCGCCGGCATGTTCTCGAACGACACGTCGACATCGCCACTGAGCAGCGCCGGCAGGGCCTCGCCACTCCCGCGGAAAGGCACGTGGATCATCTTGGTACCGGTCATGGCTTTGAACAGCTCACCGGACATATGGATCGAGCTGCCAACGCCGGCCGAGCTGAAGGTCATCTCCTTGTCTTTCGCTGCCTTGATGAATTGCTCGACGCTTTGGTAGGGGCTGCTCGCCGGCACCACCATGACGTTGGGAATCTCGATGACGTTGCGGATGAATTTGAAATCCTTCACCGGGTCGTAGGGCAGATTCTTGTAGATCACCGGGCCGATGGTATGGCCGGGCGACGCCATGGCGATGGTGTGGTCGGCGCCGCGTCCGCCGCGGGCAAGCTGCCCGGTGGCCATGGTGGAGCCGGCGCCGGGACGGTTTTCGACCACGACGGTGCCGATTTCCTTCTGCAGCAGATCGGCGACCTTGCGCGAGAGGACATCGGTGGTGCCGCCCGGTGCGTAGGGCACTATCAGGCGAACGGTATCAGTTGGCCATTCGGCGGCCTGGACAATGGAAGCGAGCAGGAGCGTGGTGCCCAGCAGCAGGGGCAGCAGGTGTTTGAGGACGGGCTTCATGTTCGTTCCTTCTTGTGGTTGTTCTAGGAATCACCGCCGTTCGCAGGACGATCGGTCGCGGCCAGGCCGTAAAGCTAATACCCCGCCAAGGGGCGGCGGGTTCCCCTCCCGCGAACCCTGAATGCCTGATGATCACTCGACGCGAGGCCCGGCCGCTCAGAGCCGGGCCTCATGTGCCTCAATCGGCGCGCAGGCGCACGGCGATGTCTGGTTGATCGATGAACAGACCGTCGATACCGGCGTCCAGGTAGGCGCGGATATCGGCCTCGATGTCGCCTCGATCGGCAGGCGAGTCGCCCTTACGCAGGTTGGTCGGCAGGAAGGCGTTTTCGGCACGGAAGGTGTACGGATGCACCTTCAGGCCAGCGGCGTGGGCGTTCGGCACGAAGTCAGTAGGCTGACCGAGGTTGTCGTTGGCGTCGCGCGGGATGATGTAGCTTTTCTCCGGACCGACACCGGCGGCGTAACGCGAGATCATCTTCAGACCTTCTGCGGTCGCCATTTGCGCGTAGGTCAGGTCAGTTCCGCGAACCTGCTGATCGTACGGCTGACCGCTGCCGAACAACTGCACCAGGCGTAGCTGGGTCATGCGGCTCAGGGCTTTCAGGTTCTCGACTTCGAACGACTGGATATGCACCGGCGCATTACGGCCGGCGTAGCCGTTGCGGTGGAGGATGCGCACCAGCGGCTTTTCCATGGCCAGGCCGAGCTGCTGGAAGTGGGTCGGGTGCTTGGTTTCGGGGTACAGACCGATGCGGCGGTGTTCGCTCAGCTGCAAGGTTTTCACCAGATCGATGATTTCCTGCAGCGTCGGAATTTCCAGGCTGCCGTCGAGCCGCGCATTACCGGGACGAATCGCCGGGATGCGCTCGATGGCGCGCAGCGTTTTCAGCTCGGCCAGGGTGAAGTCTTCGCTAAACCAGCCGGTGAGCTTCACGCCGTCGACCAGTTGCGTGCGCTTGCGGTCGGCGAACTCGGGATGTTGCGACACATCGGTGGTCAGCCCCAGCTCGTTGTCGTGTCGAGCAACCAACTCGCCGTCGCGGGTCATGACGAGGTCCGGCTCGACATAGTCGGCGCCCTGCAGGATGGCTAACGCGTAAGAGGCGAGGGTGTGCTCGGGCACGTAGCCACTGGCGCCGCGGTGGGCAATGACCAACGGGTGGGGCTCGCCGCGGCCGTTCTTGGCTGCGATCGAGGCGTCGGGCGTGGCGGCAAACGCGGCGATCGGCAAAAGCAGGCTGCAGGCGATAAACAGGTGGCGCAGGGTGGGGCGGCTGTGGCGGGCCATTAGGGCGTCTCCATGAAAGGGGAGCGGTAAGCCTGAAACCTGAGAATGACGACAGATTGACGCTTTGGTAAAGCGAAGATGACCGTTCGATGATGCTGACGTGTATCTGGCGGCGCTGACTGCTCTGCGGGCGCTCTGTTATTCTCGCCGTCATGAATCAGACCTCACTTCCCCTCGCCATGATCGCAGCCCTCGCGGACGACCGCGTAATCGGGCTCGACAACAAGATGCCGTGGCATCTGCCTGCCGACCTCAAACACTTCAAGGCGATGACCCTTGGCAAGCCGATCATCATGGGCCGCAAGACCTGGGATTCGCTCGGCCGGCCCCTGCCGGGGCGGCTGAACCTGGTGGTCAGCCGACAGCCGGACCTGCAACTCGAGGGTGCCGAGACCTTCACCTCGCTCGACGCCGCGCTGACTCGCGCCGAGCAATGGGCGCGCAAACAGGGTGTCGATGAGCTGATGTTGATCGGCGGTGCGCAGCTTTATGCCCAGGCGCTGCCCCGGGCGCAGCGCCTCTACCTGACCCGCATTGAGGCCAGTCCCGAGGGTGATGCCTTCTTTCCGGCCTATGACGAAGCCGAATGGGCGCGCATCGACAGCCAGGCACACCCGACCGAGGGCGACGCCCCGGCGTACCGTTTCGAGACCTGGCAGCGCCGCTGAACCGGATTCGCCCACGCCTTCCTTGACCGGTGCCAAGTCTTCACCTGGCGCCAGGCCCTATGCTATCCATCCGCTCGCCACGAGACAGTTTCCATGCAGGACCAGAGACCGGGCGCGGTGCAGGCCGCCGCCGAGCAAGCCGATGCCGAACCGGCTGAACGCATTGCCGCAATCTTCGTGCGACATCCGCTGTGGGAGGACGCGCTGGCGATGCTGCTCGGCACCGCCATGGTGGCGCTGGGGATCGCCTTCTACAGCCACGCCGGGCTGCTCACTGGCGGCACGGTCGGGCTGGCCTTCCTGCTCAAGTATTTCGCCGGCTGGCCCTTTGGGCTGGTGTTCTTCACCCTGAACATTCCGTTCTACCTGCTGGCGATCTGGCGCATGGGCTGGGGCTTCACCCTGCGCACCGTGATCGCCGTGGGTCTGGTTTCGCTGCTCGCGGAGCTGACGCCGAGGTGGATCCGCTTCGCCGAGTTGAACATCTACTACGCCGCACTGTTCGGCGGCTTCGCCATGGGCGTCGGACTGCTGATGTTGTTCCGCCACAAGGCCAGCCTCGGTGGAGTGAACATCCTGGCGTTGTATCTGCAGGCGCGGGTCGGCCTGCGCGCGGGCACCTTTCAGATGGGCATCGATGCGCTGATCGTGCTCGCTGCCGTGTTCATCGTGCCGCCGGAAAAGGTCGCACTGTCGGTGCTCGGCGCCGTGGCGCTGAACCTGGTGCTGGCGGTCAATCACCGTGCCGATCGCTATACGGGCGTCAGTTGAAGCTCAGCCGAGAGTGACCAGCTGCGTCCGTGGCTGGCCGTCCTCGATGTCCAGCAGGGCCAGGCTGATCGGCAGCGTGAAGCGCCGGCGGCCGGCGCTGCCGGGGTTGAGGTAGAGCACGCCGTTGAGTTCCTCGATCTTCGGCTGGTGCGAATGTCCGGCGATCACTACGTCGACCCGCTCGGCGACGGGATCGATGGACAGGCTCTTGACGTCATGGGTGACATGGATGCGCAACCCGCCGATCTGCAGATCCAGTCGCTCGGGGATAGCAGCGGCCCAGTCACCACTGTCGACGTTGCCGCGTATCGCATCGAGCGGCGCCAGTGCACGCAGCCCCTCCAGCACCTCGGGTTTGCCGATGTCGCCGGCGTGAATGATCCGTTCGCAGCCCTGCAGCGCCGTCAACGCTTCGGGTCGCAGCAGGCCGTGGGTATCGGATATGACGCCAATGCGCATGCTGACTCCAGTCATTTCGAAAATGGTTGAAGGTTAGGGCAACCGAGACTTGGCCGCGGTTCGATATTACGGCAGGCTGGCGGCCGCCGAACGAAGAGGAACGAGTGAATGGAGCGGGTCGATTGCGTGGTCATCGGTGCCGGGGTAGTGGGGCTCGCCGTGGCGCGCAGCCTGGCGCAGGCGGGGCGTGAGGTGCTGATTCTGGAGGCTGAGGCCGCCATCGGCACCGGCACCAGCTCGCGCAACAGCGAGGTTATCCATGCCGGCATCTATTATCCGCAGGGTTCGCTGAAGGCGCGTCTGTGCGTGGCCGGGCGCGATGCGCTCTACGCCTTCTGCGAGAGCCACGGGGTGCCGTATCGCCGCTGCGGCAAGCTGATCGTCGCCACGGACGAATCCCAGCTGGCGGGCCTCGAGACCCTGCAGGCGCACGCGGTAGCCAACGGTGTTGACGACCTGCGGCGGCTCGATGATGGCGAGGTGAAGGCCTTGGAGCCACAGCTCAACGCCGTCGCCGGGCTGCTGTCGCCGAGCACCGGTATCGTCGACAGCCACGCCCTGATGCTGGCGTTGCAGGGCGATGCGGAAGCGGCTGGGGCCCTGCTGGCGCTACGTGCGCCGGTCAGGGCGATGGCGGTGACGGACGCGGGGTTGCGCGTCGAGGTCGGCGGCGATGAGCCGATGACGCTGCTCGCCAACGGCGTGATCAACTGCGCCGGGCATGCGGCACCGGTGATCGCCGCACACACCGAGGGCCTGGCTGCTGATGCGGTGCCGCCGCGCTATTTCGCCAAGGGCAGCTATTTCAGCCTGGCGACCGCGACGCCCTTTAGGCACCTGGTTTATCCGCTACCCGAGCCAGGCGGGCTGGGCGTGCACCTGACTCTGGATCTCGGCGGTCAGGCCCGGTTCGGCCCGGATGTACAGTGGGTCGACGGCCTCGATTACGCGATGGACGAAAACCGCGCCGATGGCTTCTACGCAGCCATCCGCCGCTACTGGCCGGCACTGCCGGACGGGGCGCTGCAGCCCGCCTATACCGGCATCCGGCCGAAGATCAGCGGTCCCGGTGAGCCGGCGGCGGACTTTCGTATCGACGGGCCCGCCGTGCATGGGATTACTGGGCTGGTGAACCTGTTCGGCATCGAATCGCCTGGGCTGACCGCGGCCCTGGCGATCGCCGACGAGGTGAGCCAGCGCCTCGCTGAGGATGCGCGGATCTGTTGATCAGACGGGTTCTTGCCCGGACCTCTCCGGTGATTCGGGCAGAAACCAATTCATTACCAGGGCGCAGATGCCGCCGGTGGCCACACCGGATTCCAACACATTGCGCAGAGCCACCGGCAGGTTCGCGAGGAACTCCGGAACCTGGGAGACACCCAGGCCCAGCGCCAGCGAAACCGAGATGATCAGCAGCGCCCGGCGATCCAGCTGCACGCCCGCGAGAATGTTGATCCCTGCCGCCGCCACCGCGCCGAACATCACCAGCGCAGCACCACCCAGCACTGGCTCGGGGACCGCCTGCAGCACCCCGGCGACCGCAGGGAATAGCCCCAGCGCCACCAGCATCACGGCGATCCACATACCGACGTAGCGGCTGGCGATTCCGGTCAGCTGAATGATGCCGTTGTTTTGTGCGAACACCGAGCTGGGAAAGGTATTGAACAGGCCGGCCAGCAGCGAGTTGGCGCCGTTGACCAGTACGCCACCCTTGATCCGCTGCATCCATACCGGTCCCTCGACCGGCTGGCCCGAGATCTTGCTCGTGGCGGTGATGTCGCCGATGGCTTCCAGCGAGGTCACCAGATAAATCACCACCATGGGAATGAACAGGCTCCAGGAAAAGCCCAGGCCGAAATGCAGCGGCATCGGTACCTGGAACAGCGCGGCCTCGTGCATGCCGGCGAAGTTCAGGCGGCCCAGGTACGCCGCCAGGGCATAACCGATGGCCAGCGCGATGATGATCGCGCAGCTGCGCATCCACACCACCGGCAAGCGGTTGAGCACGACGATGGCAGCCAGTACCACGCTGGACAGCAGCAGGTTTTCCCGACTGGCGAAGGTGCCGTCGCCCATGGCTGCGTAACCGCCGCCCATGCTGATCAGCCCGACCTTGATCAGCGTCAGCCCGATCATCAGCACCACGATGCCGGTCACCAGCGGCGTGATCAGGCGTTTGATGAACGGCAGCACGCGCGAGACGCCCATTTCAATGAAGGAACCGGCAATGACCACACCGAAGATTGCTGCCATGACGGCCTCCACCGGTGTGCCCTGCTTGACCATCAGCACACCGCCAGCGATCAGCGGGCCAACGAAGTTGAAGCTGGTGCCTTGCACGATCAATAGTCCCGCACCGAGCGGGCCGAAGCGTTTGCACTGGACGAAGGTGGCGATGCCGGATATCACCAGCGACATGGACACGATGATGTTGGTGTCGCGTGGCGATACGCCGATGGCTTGGCAGATCAGCAACCCTGGCGTGACGATCGGCACGATGATCGCCAGCAGATGCTGTAGCGCGGCGAGAAAGGCGATCCATGGCCGTGGACGGTCATCGAGTCGGTACAGCAGGTCGTTGGGTGTTTCGGTGCGCTGGGTGAGGGCGTTCATGGCCGTCCTTGCAGAAAAAACGGCGATTCTACGTGCCACAGGTGGCCGGGCACAGCCGAATGCATCGGCCGCTGATCAGAACTTGTTCTGGAAGACCTAGGCGCGGTTTCCGGTGCTACGTGACGCTTGTCCTCCGCAGATACCCGGCAAGGCCATGCCTGGCGTTTGTGCCAGTGGAGTTCAACCTGCGCCATGCGTCACGAACGGTGTGCTCCAAGGCAGTTAGTGTGCCCTCGATACGTCCCGCTTAGCACTCAAGCGCAGCGTCACGCGGCGCGGTATCGGAATCGTTGGAATCCATGACAGCATCATGAACGCACTGCCAGAACGGCAGCGTCATGAATCAATGAAGGGAAGTGCATGCAACGAGCGAGTGAGCAACGACCGTTGATAGTTTACCTGGCGTTGGGCCTGCTCCAGGGCGCGACACTCTGGGCCGCGAGCGAAAGCTGGCCGCACGGAGCGATCTGGCGGTCCTTGTGTTCGGCGTTGATCGTCATCGTCGTGGTAGGCGGGTGGCAGCTGCAGATGCTCTGGGGGCAAATACGCGAGGCGCGACGGTGGGAACTATTGCTGCCGGCGATTCTGCTGCCCGCTGTATTAGCGGCGGCACTGGCGGCTCAGTTCGATCAGCCGCGCTGGTATCGCCTGGAAGAAACCACCGGCACGCTGCTGCTGTGGAGCCAACTCGCCCTGGCCTACATCCTCACGCCCTTCATCCAGGCGCGGGACCCTGCGCATCGTTGGCGTTTCGATTACAACGCCCTCTACCGCCACGCGTGGAACAACGGCCTGTTGCTGTTTATGGCACTGGTGATGCTGGGTGTCTTCTGGTTGTTGATCTGGCTCTGGGCGGGCCTGTTCAGCATGCTCGGGATCGATCAGTTCAAGCGGCTGTTCCGCTCGTCTGGCTTCGTCTGGGTCGCCAGCGCTATGGTCGTCGCCGCTGGGCTGCGCATCGGGTTGGAACGCGGGCAGGTCATCGACGCGCTGCGCAACGTGCTGCAGGCCATGTGTCGCTTCCTGTTGCCGTTGACGGTGGTGATTCTGCTGCTGTTCGTGGTCTTCCTGCCGTTTACCGGGCTGGCTCCGCTCTGGGCGACACGCCACGCCACGCCGATTCTGCTGACGCTGGTGTTCGCGCACGTGGCCTTGCTCAACGGTGTGGTGCAAGACGGCCAGCAGGCCGCCCACTATCCGAGACCGCTGCGGCTGCTGGTCGATGCCAGCTCGCTGTGCCTGCCGTTGCTGGCCGGGCTCGCGATGCATGCGCTGTGGCTGCGTATCGACCAGTACGGGCTGACCCCGGATCGCGTATTGGCTGCGCTCCTGGCGCTGATGGCGATGGTGCATGGCATTGCACTGGTCAGAGCGGTGATCCGGCGTGACCCCGCCTGGCTGAGTGGGCTGCGGCAGAGCAACCCGCCGTTGGCGCTGTTCGCCGCATTTCTGCTGGTGTTGATGCATGTACCGATGCTGAGCCCGCTCCAACTGAGTGCCGCGAATCAGTACCAGCGGCTGCTCGATGCCAGGCTGCCCGCCGAGCGAACCGATCTCGGCGCGCTGCGCTTTCAACTGGGCGAGCCGGGGCGGCGGTATCTGCAAGCGCTACGTGAAAAGCTGGGCGAGCCTTGGGAGGACGAAGCTCGGCGCACTGGCCTGCAAGCCGATCTGCAGCGGCTTGACAAGGCGGATCACTATTGGGCCTGGAAACAGGAGCAAGAGGTCGCGGACGCCCCGCCCGTGCGCTGGATTGGCCAACCTGTGACGGATGAAGATGGCTCGTTGGCACGTTCCGTCAGTAACCAGGGATGCGCTAGCGAGTGCCGCTTGTTTGCGGTGGATCTGGATCGCGACGGCCAATCCGAGGTGTTGCTGCTACGCGGCGCGTCCTGGACGGTGCCGGTATTGGGACGTGATGCGGCAGGTGGCTGGCGCTGGCTCGGGCAGATGCGTGTCACCGGAGGCTCGCTGCCGGACGGCGAGGCACTTGGCGAGCTTCTGGAGCGTGGTGGATTCGAACTGGTTGCGCCCCGATTCAATGCGATCGAAATTGATGGTGCTCGCCTGGAACCGGCAATCAGCGAGCCATGAAAAGCCCGACACGATGGTCGGGCTTTCTTTGCCGCAGTAACCCGAACGATCAGTCGTCCAGCATCGCCTTGTTGCGCACTGCACCCTTGTCGGCGCTGGTGGCGAGCAGGGCGTAGGCCTTGAGGGCGGTGGTCACCTTGCGCGCGCGCGGTGCCGCAGGCTTCCAGCCCTTCTTGTCCTGCTCGATGCGGCGGTGAGACAGCTCTTCATCGCTGACCTGCAGCTGGATGCTGCGGTTGGGGATGTCGATCAGCACCTTGTCGCCATCACGTACCAGGCCGATGGCACCGCCCGCGGCGGCTTCCGGCGAGGCATGGCCGATGGACAGGCCCGAGGTGCCGCCGGAGAAGCGGCCGTCGGTGAGCAGGGCGCAGGCCTTGCCCAGACCTTTGGATTTCAGGTACGAGGTCGGGTAGAGCATTTCCTGCATGCCCGGGCCGCCTTTCGGGCCTTCGTAGCGGATGATGACGATATCGCCGGCCTTCACGTCGTCGTTGAGGATGCCTTTGACAGCGCTGTCCTGGCTCTCGAAGATTTTCGCCGTGCCTTCGAACACATGGATGGATTCGTCCACACCCGCGGTTTTAACCACGCAGCCATCCAGGGCGATGTTGCCGTAGAGCACGGCCAGGCCGCCTTCAGCGGAATAGGCATGCTCGACGCTGCGGATGCAGCCTTCGGCGCGGTCCAGGTCGAGGGTGTCCCAGCGGGTGGACTGGCTGAACGCCGTCTGCGTCGGGATGCCGGCCGGGCCGGCCTTGAAAAAGGTGTGCACCGCTTCGTCCTGGGTCTGGGTAATGTCCCACTGGGTGATGGCTTCTTCCATGCTGCGGCTGTGTACGGTGGGCACGTCGGTGTGCAGCAGGCCGCCGCGGGCCAGTTCGCCGAGGATGGAGAAGATGCCACCGGCGCGGTGCACGTCTTCCATGTGGTACTTCTGGATGTTCGGCGCGACCTTGCACAGCTGCGGCACCTTGCGCGACAGGGCGTCGATGGCGCGCAGGTCGAAGTCGACCTCGGCCTCCTGGGCGGCGGCCAGCAGGTGCAGGATAGTGTTGGTCGAGCCGCCCATGGCGATGTCCAGGGTCATGGCGTTCTCGAACGCACGGCGGCTGGCGATGTTGCGCGGCAGAACCGACTCGTCGCCTTCACCGTAGTAACGCTGGCACAGCTCGACCGCGGTACGCCCGGCGCGTAGGAACAGCTGTTCGCGATCGCTGTGAGTGGCCAGGGTCGAGCCGTTGCCCGGCAGCGCCAGGCCCAGGGCTTCGGCCAGGCAGTTCATCGAGTTGGCGGTGAACATGCCGGAGCAGCTGCCGCAGGTCGGGCAGGCGCTGCGCTCGTATTCGGCGACTTTTTCATCACTGGCGCTTTCGTCGGCCGCGATCACCATGGCGTCTACCAGGTCCAGACCGTGGCTGGCCAGCTTGGTCTTGCCGGCTTCCATCGGCCCGCCGGAGACGAACACCACCGGAATGTTCAGGCGCAGCGCGGCCATCAGCATGCCGGGGGTGATCTTGTCGCAGTTGGAGATGCAGACGATGGCGTCGGCGCAGTGCGCGTTGACCATGTATTCGACCGAATCGGCAATGATCTCGCGCGAGGGCAGCGAATAGAGCATGCCATCGTGCCCCATGGCGATCCCGTCATCGACCGCGATGGTGTTGAATTCCTTGGCCACACCGCCGTGCTTTTCGATTTCACGGGCGACCAGCTGGCCGAGGTCCTTAAGATGCACGTGGCCGGGCACGAACTGGGTGAAGGAGTTGGCGATGGCGATGATCGGCTTCTTGAAATCTTCGTCCTTCATGCCGGTGGCACGCCACAGCGCGCGGGCACCGGCCATGTTGCGGCCGTGCGTGGAGGTTTTCGAGCGGTAATCGGGCATGACGGTTCCTGCGGCTAATCAGCTGGTCGAGTAGTGCATATGGTGAGCGTCACCTGTGCCGCGTGCAACGGCAGGTGACCGTGCGTGCGGAGGGGCCGGATCGAGGCGGGGTATCGCTCGGGCGGCCTGGGCTCATGGGCCCGCCGGGGGATGATGGCGAGGAATGGCCCCGATTCTACGCGCGGTTGCGGCACCGGGGAAGGCTGATGGTCGGGCTTCGCTGGTTGTCGGCGTGCCGGCTCCGGTGGAAGACGCTTCGCGGTCTTCCACCGGGGTGGCCATCCACCCTGCGCGCGGACACGGCGCTGCGGGGAAGTGACGTAGGGTGGATGTCGCTTTCCACATCCACCGTCTTCGCCGCGCTCCTCCTCAGCTGTTCGGCAATATTCGGCAGGTGATGCTTTTGATGTAACGCGTTTCAGGAATCGCCGGATGCACCGGATGGTCAGGCCCCTGGGCGCCGCGTTCGAGTAGCTGGATGTTGCGGTCCAGATGACGTGCGCTGCCGAGCAGGATGTTCTGCAGGTTGTCCTCTTCCAGGTGCATCGAGCAGCTGGCACTGACCAGAATGCCGTCCTTGTTCAGCAGGCGCATGGCGGTTTCGTTCAGGCGGCGGTAGGCGGCCTCGCCGTTCTTGATGTCTTTCTTGCGCTTGATGAAGGCAGGTGGATCGGTGATGACCACGTCGAAGCGCTCTTCAGCGTTCTTCAGCTCCCTCATCGCTTCGAAGGCGTCGCCTTCCACACAGGTCATCTTCTCGGCCACGCCATTGAGTGCGGCGTTGCGCTCTACGCCATCGAGGGCGAAGGCCGAGGCGTCGACGCAGAACACTTCGCTGGCGCCGAACGCCGCCGCCTGCACGCCCCAGCCGCCGATGTAGCTGAACAGGTCGAGCACGCGCTTGCCTTTGACGTAGGGAGCCAGTCGCGCGCGATTCATGCGGTGGTCGTAGAACCAGCCAGTCTTCTGGCCCTGAAGAACGGGCGCTTCGAACTTCACGCCGTTCTCTTCAAGGGCGACCCATTCCGGCACCACACCGAAGGCGGTATCGACGTAACGCTCGAGGCCCTCGGCGTCGCGTGCGCTGGAGTCGTTCTTCCACAGCACGCCGCGCGGCTTGATGACCTGGACCAAGGCTTCGAGCACGGCATCCTTGTTGTGCTCCATGGTCGCCGAGGCCAGCTGCACCACCAGGTGGTCGTGGAAACGGTCCACCACCAGGCCCGGCAAGAGGTCGGAGTCACCGTAGATCAGGCGGTAGCAAGGCTGATCGAACAGACGTTCGCGCAGCGACAGGGCGACCTGGATGCGATGCACCAGTAGCGACTTGTCCAGACTGTGCTTGAGGTCGCGCGACAGCAGGCGCGCGCAGATCAGGTTGTTCGGCGAGACGCCGACGATGCCCAGCGGCTTGCCGCCCGCGGCTTCGAGAATCGCCTGATCGCCAGCGGCAAAGCCGCTCAGCGGCGTGGCAGCGGTGTCCACCTCGTTGCTGTAGACCCACAGGTGACCGGCACGCAGACGGCGATCGGCATTGGCTTTGAGGCGCAGGCTGGGCAGGGTCATCGGGAAGGGCTCCGGGCAAGGGGGCGGGCATTGTATAGGAGCGGCGCGCTTCAGGCCCCTACCTCGAGGAAAAGCGGATCGTCGCGGTGCCGCATGCCGAGTTACCGGGTCGTGCCGAGCGGTGAAACCGCCGACACGGGTCCGGCAGTTGCACGCTCAGCAGTCGTCCGCTCGCTTCCAGCGTCCGCTGTCAGGCGGCGAGCGCCTTGATCAGCGCTTCGCTGAATGCCGGGATGTCGTCCGGCTTGCGGCTGCTGATCAGATGGCCATCGACTACCACCTGCTCGTCGACCCACTGCGCCCCGGCGTTTTTCAGGTCATCGGTCAGCGACGGCCAGCTGGTCATGCGCTTGCCCTTCACCAGATCGGCGGAGGCCAGCAGCCAGGCGCCGTGACAGATAACCGCAATCGTCTTGTTTTCACGCGCCGCGTCACGCACTAGTTCCTGGGCCATCTCATCGGTGCGGATGGTGTCTGAATTAACCACGCCGCCCGGCAGCAGCAGGGCGTCGTAGTCTTCCGTGCGGATACTGTCGAAGGTGTCATCGACGTGGAATTTCGTGGCGGGCGTGGTGTGGTTCCAACCGGTCACTTCGCCGTTCTTTGCGGAGATGATATGAACGGTCGCGCCCTTCTTCTCCAGCGCCTCCTTGGGGCCGGTCAGTTCGACCTGCTCGAAGCCGTCGGTTACCAGAATCGCCACGCGTTTGCCGTTGAGTGATGCTGCCATTTCGAATCCTCCTCGTCGGATTGCATGAGTATTCAGACTGGAGCTACTTGAATCCGACCATCTTCTCGGCCAAAGTTCGCACTCTTTCTTTGATGGCCAAGTGCTATTGGCTGAGCTGAGTCATTCCCATGACAGTCGAGCTTTCCGACGAGCAGATCCGCAGCGTGCTACAGGGCATCAGCGTGCCGCCGCAGCCGCAGATCATGGTCGATCTGCAGATGGAGCAGGTCATGCCGGACCCTGACCTCCGAGCGATTGCCCGCTTGATCAGTCAGGATCCCGGTCTCTCCGGTGCGCTGCTGAAAACAGTCAACTCTCCGCTCTTCGGCCTCGCCAATCGCATTGCCTCGATCCAGCAGGCGGTCAACCTGCTGGGTTGCCGTTCGGTGATCAACCTGATCAACGCGCAATCGATCAAGGGCGAGCTGACCGACGCGGCCATCGTCACCCTCAACCGCTTCTGGGACACCGCGCAAGATGTCGCCATGACCAGCCTGACCCTGGCCAAGCGCATTGGCCATCCGGCGCCGGACGAGGCCTACACGCTGGGGCTGTTTCACAATTGCGGGATCCCGCTGATGCTGGCGCGCTTTCCCGGTTACATGAGCGTGCTGGAGGAAGCCTATGCCAGTGCCAGCGATGCAGTACGCATCACCGACATCGAGAATCGCGTGCTCAGCACCAACCACGCGGTGGTCGGATATTTCGTCGCCCGCTCCTGGAAACTGCCGGTTCATCTGTGCGAGGCCATCGCCAATCATCACAACGCCCTGGCGCTGTTCGATGATGAGTTGAGCGATCCGCAGATCAAGACGCTGCTGGCGATCCTGAAGATGGCCGAGCACATCTGCGCCTGCCATCGTGTGCTCGGTGATCAGCCGGACGACTACGAGTGGGTGACGGTACAGCAGCAGGTGCTCGAATATGTCGGTCTCTCCGAGTACGATTTCGACTACCTCAAGGGCAGCATTCGCGAGCTGGGCGTGGGCTGACCGCACGGCACCAATAGCTGCTAAGGTCGCCTCCCGGTTCATTTTCGATAGCCCGTATGCCTGAACTTCCCGAAGTTGAAACCACCCGCCGCGGCATCGAGCCGCACCTGATCGGTCAGCGTGTCAGTCGTATGATCGTGCGCGAGCGCCGGTTGCGTTGGCCGATCCCGGATGATCTCGATGTGCGTCTGTCCGGCCAGCGCATCGAGGCGGTCGAGCGGCGCGCCAAGTACCTGCTGATCAAGGCGGAGGCAGGCACGCTGATCGCCCACCTGGGTATGTCCGGCAGTTTGCGGCTGGTGCCCGCCGATCTGCCGGTGGGCAAGCACGAGCACGTCGATATCCTGCTCGACTCGGGTATGGCGCTGCGCTACACCGATCCACGTCGTTTCGGTGCGCTGCTCTGGAGCGACGCGCCACTGAGTCATGTCTTGCTCGCCAACCTCGGGCCGGAGCCGCTCAGCGAAGCCTTCGACGGCGACCGGCTGTTCCAACTGTCGCGTGGACGCAGCATGGCGATCAAACCGTTCATCATGGACAACGCGGTGGTGGTGGGCGTCGGCAACATTTATGCGAGCGAGGCGTTGTTCGCTGCCGGTATTGATCCACGACGGCCGGCCGGTACGGTTTCGCGGGCGCGTTATCTGAAGCTTGCCGTCGAGATCAAGCGGATCCTCGCCTACGCTATCGAGCGCGGCGGGACGACGTTGCGCGATTTCGTCGGCGGCGACGGCAAGCCCGGCTATTTTCAGCAGGAGCTGTTCGTCTATGGCCGAGGTGGGGATTTCTGCAAGAGCTGCGGCTCGACGTTGCGCGAGATTCGTCTGGGCCAGCGCGCCAGTGTCTACTGCGGACGCTGCCAGCGATGATGCCGCCCGAGTGTGCAGGCATTGACGGTGTTCACGATCAACAACTGACGGCCACTGCTATAGTGACCGGCACTACAATCATCTGCCTCGTTTCGCCCAGCTGAAGGACCACACCATGAAACTGTTTCGCTCCACTGCTGTTGTCTTGGCCCTTACCACTGGCCTGCTGGCGATGCCGGCCCAGGCGCAATCGGTGCAGCAGAACGCCAGCGGCGATCCGATGTACACCGTCGAGGCACCCAAAGCCTTTTCCATCGTCGGGGATCTGCTGATCGCCCGCCCGCTGCTGATCGCCGCCACGGTCGTCGGTGCCGGCCTGTTCGTCGTCAGCCTGCCGTTCAGTGCCATGGGTGGCGGCATCAAGGAAACCGGGCAGGCACTGGTGGTCGAACCCGGCGCCGCCGCCTTTGCTCGCTGCCTGGGTTGCACCCGCGTCGGCTACAACCGCCAAGACTGACCCAGGCCAGCAGCATCAGGTCGAACCCTTTACTCGATCTGCCTTCCCCCACGGCTTCGCCGCTTGATCGCGCGCGAAGCCGTGTTGTTTTGAGCATTTGATTCGTCGTCGATGAGCCCAGGCGGCTGCGATTTGGCCTCGAGATTTACGGGCGAGCAGGCGTACCCGGAGCGTAGAACCTGTTGTCGGGGCAGGGTGGTTACATGCCGATTGAGGTTGTCAGCTTGGCTGACGGGACGATGTGCCCGGCCTCACTGCCCGGGAGCCACGAGGGTTTGCCTATCAAGCCTTGCCGGTGATGATCAGGTACTTTTGCATCAGTTCGTCTTTGCTCTCGACATTGCTTTCGTCGAGCGGGATGCAGTCCACCGGGCAGACTTGCTGGCACTGCGGTTCATCGTAGTGGCCGACGCACTCGGTGCAGAGATTGGGATCGATGACGTAGATTTCCTCGCCCTGGGAAATCGCGCTGTTCGGGCACTCGGGCTCGCACACGTCGCAGTTGATGCAGTCATCGGTGATTATCAGGGACATCCAGCTAGCTCCAGCTACGGCAAGTGCCGTAGCACAGTAAAGACGACGCGCCAATTTTGCCGCATCCGCTCGCCGGGTGCACGCGGCAGTACTTCTCCGCTTGTCGGCAGGCGCGCCTGATGCGCGCTGCTGGAAGCTCTAGCGCGAGGCGTAGCGCTCGGTCAGCGCTTTCATCACCGAAGGGTGGACGAACTTGGTGACATCGCCGCCGAGGCGAGCGATTTCACGCACCAGGGTCGAGGAAATGTAGGAGAACTTTTCCGATGGCGTCAGAAACAGGCTTTCGACGTCTGGTGCCAGTTGCCGATTCATATTGGCCAGCTGGAATTCATATTCGAAGTCGGACACCGCGCGCAGGCCGCGCAGCAGGACGTTGGCCTTCTGCTCGATGACGAAATGCGCCAGGAGCGTGGAGAAGCCCAGCACCCTGACATTGGGCAGATGCGCGGTCACTTCCTGGGCCAGCGCCACGCGCTGCTCGAGCGGAAACAATGGGTTCTTGTTGGGGCTGGCAGCGACCGCAATGATCACCTCGTCGAACAGACGTGAGGCGCGCTCGACCAGATCGGCGTGGCCCATGGTGATCGGATCGAAGGTTCCCGGATACAGCACTCGATTCATCGCGGCGTCCTGACGCATGCGTGGGGGTTGGATGGTAGCGGCTCGGTTGCGGCAGCGTAAAGCCTCAAAGAGGAGGCCCGCCTCAAGCAGCAGTGGGGCAGGGAAGGGGGATATCGGGACGCAGCCTCAGCGTACGAAGAGCTTGTAGATCAATTTCTGCAGCGCCTTGCCGTAAGGCGGGTAGATCAGTCGGGCGGCGTTGAAGCGTTGCTTGACGAATACTCCCTTGGCCTTGCTGAACGTGAGAAATCCCTCATGCCCGTGGTAATGGCCCATGCCAGAGGGGCCGATGCCGCCGAACGGCAGATCGGCCTGAGCGACATGCAACAGGGTGTCATTGAGGCAGACGCCGCCGGAGTGCGTATGACGCAGTACATGGCGCTGCTCGGCCCGGTCATAGCCGAAGTAATAGAGCGCCAGCGGGCGCGGGCGAGCGTTGATGTAGGTGAGCGCCTGCTCGAGGTTGTCGTAGGCCACGATGGGCAGCAGTGGGCCGAAAATTTCGTCCTGCATGACCTGCATTTCGTCGTTCACGTCGAGCAGCAGGCAATGCGGCATACGTCGGTCCTGAACCTGCTCGAACAGCGGTAGTACGTGCGCGCCCTTGGCCTGAGCATCGTCCAGGTAGCCTTGCAAGCGGGCGTGCTGCCGCGGATTGATGATCGAGGTGTAGTCGGGGTTGTCGGCCAGCTGCGGATAGAAGCGTCGCACTGCCTGCCGATAGGCGTCGACGAAGCCGTCGATGCGTGTCCGCGGCACCAGCACGTAATCCGGGGCGACGCAGGTCTGGCCCGCGTTGAACGTCTTGCCGAAGGCGATGCGTTCGGCGGCATCGGCGAGCGGCACGCCGGTCGAGACGATGGCGGGCGACTTGCCGCCCAACTCGAGGGTGACTGGCGTCAGATTCTCCGCCGCCGCGCGCATGACCTGACGACCGACGCTGGTGCTGCCTGTGAACAGCAGGTGATCGAAGGGCAGCTGCGAGAAGGCGATGCCCACATCGGCCTCGCCCAGCACTGCCGCCACTTGATTCTCCGGAAAGATCTGCGCCAGTAGGTCTTTCAGCAATCGGGCCGTGGCGGGGGTGGACTCGCTCATTTTCAACATCACCCGATTACCGGCTGCCAGCGCGCCGATTAACGGGCCGATGGCCAGATACAGCGGATAGTTCCAGGGCACGATGATGCCGACCACCCCGAGTGGCTGATAGACCACTTTCGCGCTGGCCGGCTGAAAAGCCATCCCGACGCTGCGCCGCGATGGCGTCATCCATTGGCGCAGGTGGCGCTTGGCATGCCGGATGCCGTGCAGGCTAGGCATGATCTCGGCCAGCCGTGTTTCGTCCGCCGAGCGGTTGCCGAAGTCCTCGCTTATGGCCTCGATGATCTGCTGCTGATGATTGGCAAGCAGGTCGTGCAGCGCCTCCAGCGCTTGCAGGCGGTTCTCCCCGGTCGGGCTGGGATCGGCATGAAAGGCGCTGCGCTGGCGCTCGAACAGTGATTGCAGGCGGTCGATCTCGAGGCCGAACTGATTCAGATAAGCGACGTCGGCAAGCACGGGTAATGCTCCGGAGCGGAAGGCAGTTGTCGGTATTAGAGCAAATACTCTAGCCTGTCAATTGAGTGCGCGGCCGAGATCGGCGGGTTATCTTTGCCCGCCAGGTTTAGTGCGATGGATGAATCTCCCCTTAATGTCCCCCAAGCCGAATACCCGCCATCGCATTCTTCAGGCCAGCCTGGAACTGTTCAATGCCCAGGGCGAGCGCAGCGTGACCACCAATCACATAGCGACACATCTGGAAATCTCGCCGGGCAATCTCTATTACCATTTTCGCAATAAGCAGATGATCATCGCCGAGCTGTTCGGTCGTTACGAGGCGGATTTCGAAGGGTTCCTGCGGTTACCCGAGGGACGCGCGTTGACCCTCGAAGACAAGACACGGTACCTCGAGTCACTGCTCGCGGCGATGTGGGACTACCGCTTCCTGTACCGGGACCTGGAGCATCTGTTGGACAGCGATGATCGGCTCGCCGCACGTTATCGCCTGTTCGCCAAGCGCCATTTGCTGAGCGCGCAGCGTATCTATCAGGGCTTCGTCGATGCCGGCATTCTCGACATGACGCCATCGCAAGTGGAGGCGCTGGCAATCAACGCTTGGATCATCGTGACGTCCTGGGTGCGATTTCTCTGCAGCATGCAAAGCTCGCCTGATGAGGTGCTGGACAAGAACAAGCTGCGCCGGGGCATTTTCCAGCTGCTGATGCTCGAGGAAGGGTTTCTGACGGACCGCGCGCGTCCGGCGGTGTCCGCGCTGCTTTCACAGCTTCATGCTCCATTCGCGATGGAACCGTCCGTCAAGACAGCCAAAGGGCAAGAGCCGACGTGATCGTCAGAACCGCTCGCTTGATGGCTGGCAGTTAGCGGCTGGCCAGCCACGCCGGTATCCGCCGCTCCAGGTAATAGCGCGGCTTGAGCGGCGAGCCCTCGACGAAGCCGACATGACCGCCGCGGGCGTGCAGTTCCAGCGTAGTGGATGCTGACAGCTCAGCGGGTTCGGGCACGCTGTGGCGGAATACGAAAGGATCGTCTTCGGCCTGGATCAGCAGGGTCGGAATTCGGATGTCGGGAAGAAAATAGCGGCTCGAGGCGCGGCGATAGTAGTCGCTGGCATCGATGTAGCCGTGCAGCGGTGCAGTGAAACGGCCATCGAAGTCCCAGAAGGTGCGCAGGCCATGCACAGAACCGAGGCGCTGCAGCGCTGACAGATGCTCGGTGTTGCCCTGATTGGCGAACAGGCGCTGCTTGTCCTTCACATAGGCCACCATCTCGCGCATGAAATGCGCCTGATAGACCCGCGAAAACCCGAGGCCGATGCGGTCGGCACACTGGTCGAGACGATAGGGTACCGAGACCGCCACGGCCTTTTGCAGCGGCGCAGCCGCGCCCGTTTCGCCGAGATATTTGAGCAACACGTTGCCACCCAGCGAATAGCCCACCGCATAGAGCGGGGCCAGCGGACGAGCCGCCTGCAGATGGGCGATGATTTCGGCCAGATCGTCGCTGGCGCCGGAGTGGTAGGCGCGTGGCAACAGATTGGGCTCACCGGAGCAACCGCGCCAGTTGATCGCGACGCTGGCCCAGCTGCATTTGGCCAGTTGCCGCTGCAGGCCGAGCACATAGTGAGAGTTGGACGAACCGGTCAATCCGTGCAGTACCAACACCAACGGCGCCGCCGGGTCATGTGGGCCGTGCCAGTCGACGTCAATGAAGTCGCCGTCGGCGAGCCACAGCCGCTCGCGGCGGCGCTGCAGGGGCAGCGAGCGCCGGCAGAAGGGATTCCAGAGCGTCTGCAGGTGCCCACCGCGCAACCACCAGGCGGGAGAGAAGGTCGCGACTGGCTCGGGTGTAACCACGGTTTCCGGAAAGGTCATGGACACTGAACGACCTCGATGCTGGTTGCGATATATCCCGTGGTTCTGCGTTTTGGCGGAGCGCCGTCACGGCGGGCTTCTACCCTGTTGCTCAGGCCTCGCCACTGCGCTCCCACAGTGCGTAGTGGACGCTGCCGGCCTTCTTCTCGCGATGCAGCCGCCAGTTGCCGGGCAGCCCGAGGCTCGACGGCATGGCTTCGCTCTCGGTATAGATCCAGGCATGCTTGGCCAGCCAGCCCTTGTGCTCCAGCAATTCGCAGGCCGGTTGCAGCAAGTTTTTGTTGAATGGCGGATCGAGGAACACCAGATCGAATGGCGTTGGTGTCTGGGTCTCCAGATATCGCAGCGCATCGCTCTGCAGTAACTGGCCCTGACCGCAGTTCAGCGTATCCAGATGCTTGCGCAGGCTGGCGATGGCGTTGGCATTCAGGTCCAGCGCCAGTGCCATACTGGCGCCACGGGAGAGCGCCTCGAGATAGAGTGCACCGCTGCCGGTAAAGGGGTCGAGTACACGAGCGCCGGACATGTAGGGCGCGAGCCAGTTGAACAAGGTTTCCCGGACCCGATCAGGCGTTGGCCGCAGACCTTCGGCATCGGGAAAGCCGAAGCGCCGGCTGCGCCATTCTCCCCCGATGATGCGCAGCTGCCCTTGGCCCCCGTGGGCGGTTGGACGGATGGGTGGGTTGGCCATCAATGCTCCGGAACGCTACTGGGTTGTTCGATGGGCTTCTCGCTCGGTGCCGGCAGCGGCTTCTGCTCGACGTGCGGGCCGGCCGTGACGATCACGAAGCCGTCTGGGCTGAGATGCTTGTTCATCGCCGCCTTGACTTGTTCGACCGACAGCGCTTGGACCTGTTGCATGAAGTCTTCGAGGTAGGTCAGCGGCAGGTTATAGAACCCGATGCTGCCCAGCTGGCCGACGATGTCGGCGTTGCTGGCGGTGGATAACGGAAAGCTGCCGGCAATCTCGCGCTTGCTACGTTCCAGCTCGGCCCGGGTCGGGCCCTTCTCGAGGAACTCGGCAACTAGGCGTTGCACTAGCTCCAGGGTCGCCTCGGAGAGCTCGGCCCGGGTCTGAAGATTGATCATGAATGGTCCGTTGGTCTGCATGGGGCTGAAGCCGGAATAGATCCCGTAGGTCAGCCCGCGCTTCTCCCGTACCTCCTCCATCAGACGGGTACCGAAGCCTCCGCCGCCAAGGATCTGATTGCCCAGATAGAGCGCGGCGTAATCTGGATCACCGCGTGGGATGCCGAGCTGCGCCAGCATCAGATGGGTCTGGTTGGAAGGAAAATCGATGTGCGTCAGGCCTGCCGAGGGCGCGCTCGGAACAGGTGGTGCAGGCAATGCGTTTCCTTGCGGCAAGGCGCTGGAGATTTGCTCGGCAATCGCTTCGGCGTGTTCACGGTCGAGATCGCCAACCAGCGCGATTACCGCGTTGCCGGCCGCATAGGCTTTGGCATGAAAGGCGCGCAGCTGATCGGTGTCGATGCCGGGAATGGTGTCCGGTGTACCCTCGCTGGGGTGCGCGTAAGGGTGGCTACCGTAGAGCTGCTCGAACAGCTCGAGGCTGGCCAGCTTGCCCGGGTTCTGCTTCTGGAGTTCAAAGCCAGCCAGTATCTGGTTCTTGATCCGCTGCAGCGAGTCCTCGGGAAAGGTTGGCTGCCCGACCACTTGGCTGAACAGCTGCAACGCCGGTTCGCGCTTGTCTTGCGCGCTAAGGCTGCGCAGGCTGGCGACCGCCATGTCCCGGTAGGAGCCGTTGCCGAATTCCGCGCCGAGGCCCTCGAAGCCTTCGGCAATGGCGGTGACGTCCTTGCCCTCGACACCTTCGTTGAGCATCGCATTGGTCAGCATGGCCACGCCCGGTACATCGCCGTCCTGGCTGCTGCCTGCGGCAAACGTCAGGCGCAGGTCGAACATCGGCAGTTGATGGGCTTCGACGAACAGCACCCGAGCACCGCCTTCGGTCTGCCAGCTCTGGATATCCAGCGTGCGGCGAGCGAGCGGCTGGTCGCCCAATTCGTCCAATGACTGGATGCGCTGGCCTCGTTCGGCCGCTTCCCGGGCGATCGCCTGGCCGGATTCGGCTGGAGTGGTCACGGTCCCGGCCGAGGGGAGCGGGATCTTTGCCACCGCCTCGCCGGTTTCCTCATTGCAGCCGGTCAGGCCCAGGCCGAACGCCAGCGCCAGAACGAACAGGCCGCGACGCAACAGGTTGCGATCACTCATCGCTGGACTCCTCGGGCAGAACATGGGCAACGCTCAGGCGTGAGCGGGTGAAGAAGGTTCGAGCGGCCTGCTGGATGTCGTCCGGCGTTACCGCCTTGAGCGCGCTGAGCTCTTCATCCATCAGGCGCCAGGACAGGCCGACGGTTTCCAGCTGTCCGATGGTGGTGGCCTGCTGGGTGATGGAGTCGCGCTCGTAGACCAGGCCGGCGATGACCTGGGCGCGCACTCGCTCCAGTTCTTCCGGCGAGGGTGCGCTCCGCTTGAGCTGTTCGAGTTGTTGCCAGAGGCCGGCCTCTACCTCTTCCAGGCTCCGGCCCTTCTGCATATTGGGCGCCGCGCTGAGGACGAACAGCGAGTCGCCGCGGGCGTAGGCGTTGTACCAGGCCGAGGCGCTGGTCACCAGTTCTTCGCCGCGCTCGAGTTGCTGTGGCAGTCGGGCGCTGTAGCCGCCGTCCAGCAGTGCGCTGATCAGGCGCAGGGCATGAATGTGTCGAGGGTTCTCCTCGGTGGCCAAGCTCGGCGTGTTGAACGCCATGATCAGGCTGGGTACCTGTGTCTTCACATGCAGCGTGAGCCGCCGCTCGCCAGGCTCGGCTAGCTCCAGTGGGCGCTTGGCGATGGGAATCGGGTGACTCTCTATCGGACCGAAATAACGCTCTGCCAGCGCCTGTACCTCGTCGCGCGTCACGTCACCCACCACAACGAGAGTGGCGTTGTTGGGTGCGTACCAGGACTGGTACCAGTTACGCAGCTCCTCGACGGTCATGCGATTGAGGTCGGCCATCCAGCCGATCGTCGGGGTGTGGTAACCGCTGGCGGGGTACGCCATGGCCTTGAAGCGTTCATATGCCAGGGCGCTCGGCTTGTCGTCGGTGCGCAGTCGACGCTCTTCCTTGATCACCTCGATTTCGCGGGCGAACTCGTCTGCCGGCAGCTTGAGACTGGCGAGGCGGTCGGCCTCCAGTTCGAAGGCGACGGCCAGGCGGTCGCGCGCCAACACTTGGTAATAAGCGGTGTAATCGTCGCTGGTGAAGGCGTTCTCTTCGGCGCCGAGCTCGCGGAGAATGCGTGAGGCTTCTCCGGCGTCGAGCTTGCGACTGCCCTTGAACATCATGTGTTCGAGGGCGTGGGAAAGGCCGGTCTGCCCGGGCGACTCGTAGCTGGACCCAACCTTGTACCAGAGCTGGGAAACCACGACCGGGGCTCGATGGTCCTCACGCACGATCACCTTGAGACCGTTGTTCAGCATGAATTCGTGGGTGGGCTGGCCGTCGGCCGCGAGGGCTAGCGGCACATACAGGGCGCCGAATAGCAGGACGGCGGCGCGGCGTAGCATCAGGGGCATATTCAGGGCTCGTTCAGGGATGAATCCCGCCGCAACGATGCCGGCAGGCGAGAACACGCAAGGCATGGTACTGGCTGCAGAGGTCAGGGCAAAGCGGTGGAACGTCGGATAGCCTCATGCCGTCGGACGGCTGGGCGGCGGCGCTTAGCGCAGGCGGTTGCGCAGTGCTAGGATAGCCCCCGTCTGGCCGGTGGCGTGGCCGCCGGCGTTTCGCCCTCTTGAGAAAATCTTCTCCATGTTTGGTTCCAACGACGATAAGAAGGCGCCGGCTGCGGCTGGCGAGAAGAAAGGCCTGTTCGGCTGGTTGCGCAAGAAGCCGCAGACACCTGCAGCCGAACCACCGCCTGCCGAGCCGCTGGAAGACAGCCAGCCGTTCGCGGACGAACCCGATACCGCTCTGCTCGAAGAGCAATCGAGCGAAGAGCCCCCGCGCGCCGAATCCGACATCGACCAGCCGGAGCCGCCTGCCGCGCCGGAGATCAAGCCGGAACTGCATGCCGAGCCTGAGCCGGAGCCTGCGGTGGAGCTTGTCCAGCCGCCCAAGGAAGTGCCGGAGGCACCGACCCTGGCCGATATCGCCGTCGAGCCGGCCGCACGTCCCGCCGAGACCAAGCTGGGCTTCTTTGCCCGTCTCAAGCAGGGGCTGTCGAAGACCAGCGCCAGCATCGGCGAAGGCATGGCCAGCCTGTTTCTGGGCAAGAAAGTTATCGACGACGAGCTGCTGGATGAACTCGAAACCCGCTTGCTGACTGCGGATGTGGGTGTCGAAGCTACCACGGCGATCATGCAGAACCTCGCGCGGCGGGTCTCGCGTAAGGAGCTGGCCGACAGCGGCGCGCTGTACAAGGCGCTGCAGGAAGAATTGGCCGGCCTGCTCAAACCGGTCGAGCAGCCGCTGGCGATAGATGCCGGCAAGCAGCCGTTCGTGATTCTGGTGGTTGGCGTCAATGGCGTCGGCAAGACCACCACCATCGGCAAGCTGGCGAAGAAGCTGCAGCTCGAAGGCAAGAAGGTCATGCTGGCCGCCGGCGACACCTTTCGCGCGGCGGCGGTCGAACAGCTGCAGATATGGGGTGAGCGCAACAATATCGCCGTGATCGCCCAACACACCGGTGCCGATTCCGCCTCGGTGATCTTCGACGCGGTGCAGGCGGCGAAGGCCCGAGGCATCGATGTGCTGATTGCCGATACAGCCGGTCGGCTGCACACCAAGGACAACCTGATGGAGGAGCTGAAGAAGGTCCGTCGGGTGATGGGCAAGCTCGACGAGACTGCGCCGCACGAGGTGCTGCTGGTGCTCGATGCCGGCACCGGCCAGAACGCCATCAACCAGACCAAACAGTTCAATCAGTCGGTGGAGTTGACCGGTCTGGCGCTCACCAAACTCGACGGCACCGCCAAGGGCGGAGTGATCTTCGCACTGGCCAAGCAATTCGGCACACCGATCCGCTACATCGGTGTCGGTGAGGGCATCGACGACCTGCGCACCTTCGAGGCGGACGCCTTCGTCAACGCATTGTTCGCCGAGAAGGGTACGAGCGGAGGTAGCGCCTCGTCATGATTCGTTTCGAGCAGGTCGGCAAGCGCTATCCCAATGGCCACACCGGATTGCACGAGCTTTCATTCCACGTGCAGCGCGGCGAATTCCTCTTCGTCACTGGTCACTCCGGCGCCGGCAAGAGCACCTTGCTGCGCCTGTTGCTGGCGATGGAGCGCCCCACCAGCGGCAAGTTGCTGCTGGCTGGGCAGGATCTGGCGCGCATCAGCAATGCGCAGATTCCTTTTCTACGTCGTCAGATCGGTGTGGTGTTCCAGAATCACCAACTGCTGTTCGATCGCACGGTGTTCGACAACGCCGCGTTGCCCCTGCAGATACTGGGATTGAACAAGCGTGAGATCGGACAGCGGGTGATGACCGCGCTGGAGCGCGTCAGCCTCAAGGACAAAGCGCTGCAATATCCTTCCGATCTCTCGACCGGGCAGCAGCAACGCGTCGGTATCGCGCGCGCCGTGGTGCACCGCCCGGCTCTGCTACTCGCCGATGAACCAACTGGCAACCTCGACCCGCGCCTGGCAGCAGAAATCATGGGTGTATTCGAAGACATCAATCGCCTCGGCACCACCGTGCTGATTGCCAGTCACGACCTGGCGCTGATCGCTCGCATGCGCCATCGCATGCTCACCTTGCAGCGTGGCCGCTTGATCGGTGACGGGGAGGCCGCCCGATGAGCGCACCCGAGCAAAATCCGAATCCGGTCGAGCGCGCCGGTGGGGTGCGGAACAAGCCCGAGCAGCCCAGAAGCGACGAGCCGGATTTCAAGACCTTGTTTCACGCCTGGCTGGAAAGTCACCGAGCCAGCGTGGTCGACAGCGTCGGCCGGCTGATCAAACAACCGATCGGCAGCTTCTTCACCTGCCTGGTCATGGCAGTGGCGTTGAGCCTGCCCATGGGCCTGGCGCTATTACTGGACAACGTCGAGCGGCTCGGCGGTTCCTGGCAACGTGCGGCGCAGATTTCGCTGTTCATGCAGCTCGACGTGGACGCGCAGCAAGGCCAGCGGCTTCGCGAGCAGATCCTGGCGATGCCGGATGTTTCGGAGGCCAGCTGGATCAGCCGCGAGCAGGCGCTTGAGGAATTTCAGCAGCTGTCCGGGCTTGGCGAGGCATTACGCGAATTGCCGGACAACCCCTTGCCCGGCGTGATACTGGTGACGCCCAACGAGGTCGATCGGGACAACCTCGAAGCCTTGCGCCAGCGCTTGGCGGAGCTGCCCGGTGTGGAGCAGGCGCAGCTCGACCTGCTCTGGGTCGAACGTTTGACGGCTATTCTGAAACTGGGTGATCGCTTTGTTTTCGGCCTCAGTCTGTTGCTGATCGCGACGCTGCTGCTGGTGATCGGCAACACCATTCGCCTGCACATCGAAAACCGCCGTACCGAGATCGAGGTGGTCAAGCTGGTCGGCGGGACCGACGGTTATGTTCGCCGCCCCTTTCTCTACATGGGCGCCTTGTATGGATTGGGCGCGGGGGTGATTGCCTGGTTGCTGCTGGCTTACGGACTGGGTTGGCTGAACGAGGCGGTGGTCGGTCTGGCCGGCTTGTACGGCAGCGACTTCAGTTTGGCCGGGGTACCGGCTGGAGATGGCATGTCGCTGGTTCTCGGCGCCTTGCTGCTGGGCTATATCGGCGCCTGGTTGGCCGTGGCTCGGCATCTGAGCGAGCTGGCGCCTAGGTAGTAACTCGTTGATTTATAAAGCTTTACTGAAGCTGTAAGGGAACTTTTCCACAGGCTTGCAGTCTGACCCGGCAGTGCTAAACTGCTGCAGCTTCATTATCGGAGGATCTGCATGACTACTAATCTGCAACCTGTTCAAGCCCTGGTCCCGGGAGGCAATCTCGAGGCCTATGTGCAGACGGTCAACAGCATTCCGCTGCTTACGGTCGAGCAGGAACGCGACCTGGCTGAGCGCCTGTTCTACCATCAGGATCTCGAGGCCGCACGTCAGATGGTGCTCGCCCACCTGCGATTCGTCGTGCACATCGCCCGCAGTTATTCGGGATATGGCCTGGCCCAGTCGGATCTGATCCAGGAAGGCAACGTCGGCTTGATGAAGGCGGTCAAGCGCTTCAACCCGGAAATGGGCGTGCGCTTGGTGTCCTTCGCCGTGCATTGGATCAAGGCCGAAATTCACGAATTCATTCTACGCAACTGGCGCATCGTCAAGGTCGCCACGACCAAGGCCCAGCGCAAGCTGTTCTTCAATCTGCGCAGCCAGAAGAAGCGCCTGGCCTGGCTGAACAATGACGAGGTCGAGCGGGTTGCCGACAGCCTCGGCGTTGAGGCCCGTGAAGTGCGTGAGATGGAGAGCCGGCTGACCGGGCACGACATGGCCTTCGATCCGTCCGCTGATGCCGACGACGACAGCGCCTACCAGTCGCCTGCGCATTACCTGGAAGATCACCGTTACGATCCGGCCAGGCAACTCGAGGATGCGGACTGGAGCGACAGTTCCAATTCCAGCCTGCACGAGGCGCTGGAAACCCTGGACGAGCGTAGCCGGGATATCCTCCAACAGCGCTGGTTGAGCGACAACAAGGCGACGCTGCATGATCTTGCAGCCAAGTATGGTGTATCTGCAGAGCGGATCCGACAACTTGAGAAAAACGCGATGAACAAGCTCAAGGGTTCCATTCAGGCCTGATAGGGTCTGATCGTTGTCCAAGAGGCGCTGCAACTGCAGCGCCTTTTTTATGCCCTTGAGTCGAGGGTCACTGCGGCTCAGTTCGCCTGTTGCGACTCAGGGAAGATGCCTGGAGCTTTCCAGGGTATCGGTGAGTGCGATCAACAATTGCGCCGCACTGATGGGTTTGTGTAGCCATGTGATGCCGGTGTCGTAGTCGTTCTGCTCGAACTGGCTGGCCGCTGAAATAACGATGATCGGCAAATCCTGCGTATCGGGGTTGGCGCGTACCTCGTCGATCATCTCGCGGCCGCTACCGTCGGGCAGATGCAAGTCGAGTGTCATCGCCTCGTAACGGGTGCTGGCGAGCTTGATCCGTGCCGCATGCAGGCTCTGCACGCGATCGACCGCATATCCGGCGTCACGTAGCATCAGGTGCAGCAGTCGGCCGGTATCCGGCTCGTCCTCGATCACCAGCAGGCGAGGCTGACCTTGATCGGTTGCCAACGTGGTCGATTCGACTATCGGCAGCTCGCACCAGAAGGTCGTGCCGCGACCCTCCGCCGTATCGAAGCCGACCCGCCCTCCCATGCGCTCGATGAATTCCTTGGTAATGGCGAGTCCCAGTCCGGTGCCGCCTTTCTGGCGACTGTCGGAAGCGTCCGCCTGCGCGAATTTTTCGAACACCCGAGACTGGAAGCTGGGTGGAATGCCCGGGCCTTGGTCGGTCACGTTGATGCGCACGTGACCGGTATCGGACAGGCTGCAATCGAGGACCACTTCGCCACCTTCGGGTGTGTACTTGATGGCGTTCGACAGGAAGTTGGTCAGCACCTGCTGCAGGCGCAAGCCATCGACCCAGACGTTGACCTGCACCGGATCGCGCAGTACGCAATTCACCCCGAAATGCGCGGCGAAGGCCTGGTTGCTGGCCAGGGCTTCTTCCAGTAATCGGCAGAGCGAGTGCTCGCGCATATCGAAGGACATCTTGCCGGCGGCGATTTTTTCCATATCCAGCAAATCGTTGATCAGGTAGCCCAGGCGCAGGCTGTTGCGATGAGCGATTTCCAGCATCTGCTGCACCGCTGGCGGAACCTCGCCCATCGCGCCGCCAGTGACCAGGCCCAGGGCACCGCTGATGGAGGTCAACGGGGTGCGCAGCTCGTGGCTAACGGTGGAGACGAACTCATCTTTCATTTGTTCGATGCGCTTATGCTCGGTCAGGTCCATGCTGGTGCCGCTGATACGCAGCGGCTGGCCATCCCGATTACGTTGAATGTAGCCACGGATCAGGACCGGTATCAGCTTGCCGCTCTTGTGCTGAAAGCGCAGCTCGGTGGTGAAGTGGTCGACCGCCGAAAGCATGGTTTGCGCCAATTGCTTCTTCGCCTGCGGTAAGTCCTCCGGCGCCATGATCCGTTCCCAGAGTTTCAGATCCGAATGCAACTCGCCGGGGCGATAGCCGAGCATGTGCCAGGCGCGTGGTGACGCGTAGAAAGTTCCCGCATCCAGGTTCATGTCCCAGAGGCCGTCGTTACTGCCCTTGAGGGCGAGGCTGAGACGCTCTTCGCTGAGCTGCAGGGCGCGTTTGTTTTCCCTTATGTGTTCGGTCATTTGTTGGGCCAGCGCCTCGGCACGTCTGCGCCTGAGCGTTAGCGAGGAGGTGAGGAAGAACAGCAGGATACTCAGGCCAGCGCCAAGGCCAATCACCAGCTCGTTGCTGACCTTAAAGAACGCGTCGAACTCCGGTAGGCTCTCCAGGCGCAAGGTCCATGTCTGCCCATACAGATCGAGCCGCACGATTTGGCTGTGTTGAGCAGAGTCGCTTCTGGCCTGATTCCTACTGGCGAAGATCAGGTGCTCGGGCAATTCGTCATCCCCGGCATAAATACGCAGGCTCAGGTTCGGATCGGCTGCGCCGAGAATGCCGCGCATCAGGTCATCCATTCGGTAAGGGCTGTAGACGAACCCCTTGAGTGCCTGCAACCGCTGCTGGGGCGAGCGAATTGTTTCGTCAGGCTGGTACAGCGGTACGTACATGAGAATGCCGGCCTGCGTCTTGCCGTGGGTTTCCTGACGTAACCTGACCTTTCCGGTGATATGGGGTTGTCCGGATTTAGCCGCCTGGAGCATGGCGTGTCGACGCACCGGTTCGGTGAACATGTCATAGCCAAAGGCAGCCAGGTTGCGATCGCGGAAGGGGTCTAGATAGACGATCGGCGTGTGCAGCGAGGCGTTTTCGTCGAGTGGATGTACGTCGTATTCGGTGAAGCCTTCGCTGCGAACGCTCTGGATATGCGCCTCGAGACCCTCGGAACGTACCGCCTCGGCAAACCCCACTCCCTGGATGCCGGGATAGTGCTCGGCCAGGTGCAGGCGCTGATTGTAGGCGCGCCACTGCGCTCGCGAGACCGTATCGCTGACATCGAACAGCCCGGCGGCGCCGAGCAGGACCTGTTCGTGGTCAATCATGCGTTTGCCAATGGCTTCGGTGGTAGTGCGTACGAGAAAGTCGAATTGCTGGGCCGCAGCGCGACCCTCTTTCAACTTGAGTTGCTGAAGAATGGCCAGCTGGACCAGCAGGGTGAACGCCAGAACGAGCCAGGCGACGCTGTTGCGTCGGTGGAAGAGTTGTCGCACCTTGTTCGGGGGTGCTTTGGTTGCGGTTACGCTCATGCTCTCGCTGCCGTGCGTTCAGTGCGAATGGCGAGAAGACGACTGCACGTCTGCCGACGACCTCCTACATACGGGGCGTGATCCCGCATCTCGCAACATGGTGGTTGCAGCTTACTCGCTGCGATGGCGCACTGCCATAACGCTCCGTCAGACCGCTTCGCCTGAGGTCCTGCGCAAGACGGTGGTTCGTTGGGCACCGATGACCTTGTCAGCGCTGCTTGGCTGTCTGTAGCTGATTCAGATAATGGCTGCCGCCCAGCTGACGCATTTGCTGACGAATCCAGCTGGCACGTCGACGGACATGCGGGCCGGGGCGCCCTGCGCTCCACTCGCGAGGATTGGGCAGCACGGCGGCCAGCTGGCTGGCCTGGGCGGTGGACAGATAGGCCGCGCCTTTACCGAAGTGATGCTGCGCCGCCGCCTCGGCACCGAAAATGCCGTTGCCCCATTCGACACTGTTCAGATAGACCTCCAGGATGCGTTGCTTCGGCCATAGCAGCTCGATCCAGGCGGTGAACCAGACTTCGAAGCCTTTGCGCACCCAGCTGCGTCCGGACCAGAGGAACAGATTTTTCGCGACCTGCTGGCTCAGGGTGCTGGCGCCACGTAGCGAGCCGCCTTGTTCGTTGTGTGCGAATGCGGCGCGGATGGCGGCGATATCGAAGCCCCAATGATCGGCGAACTTCTGATCTTCGGCAGCGATCACGGCCATTTTCAGATCATCCGGCAGCACCTTCCAGGGCCGCCAGCTGCGTTGCAGGTCGATGCTGTCGTCGCTGATCCAGGATTCGATCTTGCGTTCGACCATGAGTGCTGTGAAAGGCGGTGGAACCCAGCGCAGCACCAGTACCAGCAGCACGGAAAGCGCGGTCAGCCAGAGCAGCAGTTTGGTGAGGCGGCGCAGCAGAGCTCGGAGCATGGGCGTGGTCGGGGGCGGGGTGAACGGGCATTATAACGGCGTCGTCCACTCCTGACTGGAAGCGCCTGAATGATTCGCCTATTCCTTCTGCTCGCTGCGTTCTTCGGACTGACCGGTGTGGCGCTCGGCGCCTTCGCCGCGCATGGCTTGAAAAGCCGCCTCGGCGCCGATTACCTCGCGGTATTTCAGACCGGCGTGCACTACCAGTTATTTCACGCCCTGGCGTTGTTCGGGGTGGCCTTGCTCGCCTTGCATGCACCGAGCCGTCTGTTGGTCGCAGCGGGTGGCTTGTTTGCGCTTGGCGTTCTGTTGTTCTCCGGCAGCCTGTATCTCCTGGCCCTGACGGGTATCGGCAAGCTGGGCATCATCACGCCGTTCGGCGGCACGGCATTTCTGGCCGGGTGGATCTGCCTGATGCTGGCCGCCTGGAATCTCCGCGCCTGATCGCCGAGAGAGATGAATGGCAGCGCTCGTCGCCTTGGTGCGCCGAGGCGATCGGGCTAGAATGCGGACCCTTTGGCAATGGTGGCGATCCCTATGCACATCCAGTTGAACGGCGAGCGCTACGAGCTACCTGACGGTCAGTCGGTGGCCGATCTGCTGCAGCGTCTGGAACTGACTGGGCGCCGGCTGGCGGTCGAACTCAATCGCGACATTGTGCCGCGCAGCCTGCATGCCACGACAGTATTGGTCGAAGGCGACCGGGTCGAAGTCGTGCATGCCATTGGCGGCGGTTGAGGAGGCCGCTACCTCGATAATTCCGGACGTCGCCCGTGCAGCGGCGTACTTCTTCGCTTCATTACAGATGAACAGGATGGTCGCATGAGCCCAGTTCCGCACGACAAACCCTTCACACTTGCCGGCCGCACTTATCAGTCGCGCCTGCTGGTGGGTACCGGCAAGTACAAGGATCTCGACGAGACCCGCGCCGCCATCGAAGCATCCGGCGCCGAGATCGTCACCGTCGCGGTGCGCCGCACCAACATCGGCCAGAACCCGGGCGAGCCCAATTTGCTCGACGTCATCTCGCCAGACCGTTACACCATTCTGCCGAACACCGCCGGTTGCTACGACGCCGATGAAGCGGTACGTACCTGTCGGCTGGCCCGCGAGCTGCTCGACGGCCACAACCTGGTCAAGCTCGAAGTGCTGGCCGACCAGAAAACACTGTTCCCCAACGTCATCGAAACCCTGAAAGCCGCCGAAGTGCTGGTCAAGGACGGCTTCGACGTGATGGTCTACACCAGCGACGACCCGATCATTGCCCGCCAGCTGGCCGACATGGGCTGCATCGCGGTAATGCCGCTGGCCGGACTGATCGGCACCGGTCTGGGGATCTGCAATCCCTACAACCTGCGGATCATTCTCGAAGAAGCCAAAGTGCCGGTGCTGGTCGATGCTGGCGTAGGTACGGCCTCGGACGCCACCATTGCCATGGAGCTGGGCTGCGAGGCGGTCCTGATGAACAGCGCCATCGCTCATGCGCAGAACCCGGTATTGATGGCCGAAGCCATGAAATACGCGATCGATGCAGGCCGCCTGGCCTATCTTGCCGGGCGTATGCCGAAGAAACTCTATGCCAGCGCCTCTTCGCCTCTGGAAGGCCTGATCCGCTAATTTCCATTCCCATTACCGGCCACGTGCTCGCGCGGCCGGTGCTTGTTATCTGCAGGTTTTCCATGAGTGAGACTACCTCCCCGGCCGAGGGCCAACGGCGCATGCGTACCATCAAGAGTTTCGTGATGCGTGCCGGGCGCATGACCGAAGGTCAGCAGCGAGGCCTCGATCAGGGCTGGCCGCGGTTCGGTCTGGAGCTGGCCGACGGCCCGCGCGACTTCGATCAGGTGTTCGGCCGGCAGGCGCCACGGACCTTCGAAATCGGCTTTGGCATGGGGCATTCCACGCTGGAAATGGCGGCGGCGGCACCCGAGCAGGATTTCATCGGGGTTGAGGTGCATTCGCCAGGCGTTGGCGCGCTGCTAAACGGGCTTGTGTCACAAAACCTGACGAACGTGCGGGTTTACAGTTGCGATGCGCTTGAAGTGCTGCGTGAATGCGTTCCCGACGCCAGCCTGGACCGGGTCTTGCTGTTCTTTCCCGATCCTTGGCACAAAAGTCGCCACCACAAGCGGCGCATCGTCCAGCCGGCATTCGCCGAACTGGTGCGGCAAAAACTCAAGATCGGTGGTGTGTTGCACATGGCAACCGACTGGGAAGCTTATGCCGAGCACATGCTCGAGGTCATGAGCATCGCGCCTGGCTATCGCAACCAGGCGGTAAACGGGCAGTACGTCGAGCGTCCACAAGAGCGCCCGACGACCAAGTTCGAACGCCGGGGCGAGCGCCTCGGTCACGGGGTCTGGGACCTCAAGTTCGAACGCGTCGACTGACCGAGAGTGGGCGTTACAGCGCCCATCAGGGCCGTACCACGCGGTCTCAGGAAAATCTGACAAGAGCGGAGCGCCAGGAAGCGCGATCCCCCAACGCACAACTAATAGAGCCCTGTCTTTTGGCAGAGGCCGTCGTCTGCCGCGTCCGTTGCGCGGCAAGGAGCAAAAGCGATGTACAGAAAATTTGGAGTTCTGCTGCTGGCGGCCTGGGTGAGCCAGGCCCACGCCAAGGTGGATGACGCTCAGGCTGCTCGTCTGGGACAGGATCTGACCCCGCTGGGCGCCGAGCAGTCGGCCAATGCCAGCGGCAGCATCCCGGCATGGACCGGTGGTGTACAGGCGCCCGCCAACTACTCGAGCGGAATGCACCACCCGGACCCCTATGCCGCCGACCCGGTGCTGTACCGGGTCGATAGCAGCAATGTCGCGCAATACGCCGCGCTTTTGCCCGAAGGTCTCCGAGCATTGGTTGAGCGCTATCCGGACTTCTATTTGCGTGTGTTCCCGACACGTCGCAGTGCCGCGGCTCCGCAGCGCATCTATGACGAGACGCGCGCCAATGCCGTCGCTGCTGAGCTGATCGCCAACGGCAACGGCATCAAGGGGGCTGTCGCCGGCATCCCGTTCCCGCTGCCCCAGGACGGCATGGAAGTGATCTGGAATCACATCCTTCATTACAAGGGTGAGCAGACCCACATGATCAACAACCAGGCCGTGGTGATCAACGGCAGAGCTAACCTGATCAAACGGGATCGGCACATCTACTACGTCTACAACCGCGAGGGCATGAACAAGACGCAGCTGGACAACACGCTGCTCTACTACAAGTACCGGGTCACCGCTCCAGCAAAGCTCTCCGGGACCTCGCTGGTGGTGCAGGATCCGATCGACCAGGTACTGTCGATCCGCAAGGCTTGGCGCTACAGCCCGAGCGACCGCCGCGTACGGCGCCTGCCCTCGCTGGCCTATGATTCGCTGCAGCCGGATACCAGCGGGTTGGCCACGGCGGATGTGGTGGACACGTTCAACGGCGCGCCTGACCGTTATGAATGGAAGCTGATTGGCAAACGGGAAATGCTGATTCCCTACAACAGCTATGCCGTGCACCAGCAGGGCATACCCTACGACTCGATTGTGGGTGCACGTACCCTGAACCCCGAGCTGCTGCGCTACGAGCAGCACCGCGTGTGGATCGTCGAGGCGACGCTGCGCAAGGGCTTCAATCATCCGTATGCCATGCGTCGCTTCTACATCGATGAGGACAGCTGGCAGATTCTGGCAGTCGATCTGTTCGATCAGGATGCCGAACTGATCGGCCTGCAGGAAAGCCATCCGATCAGCTACTACGAAGTCCCCATGTTTGGCAGCACCCTGGAAACCTTGTACCACCTCAAGGATGGCAACTACTTCGTCGATGGCCTGGATAACAACGAGCCGATGTACGACTTCAGCGCCCAGATGGGGCCGCGAGACTTCTCTCCTGCAGCGCTGCGCCGCGGCGCCAACTGAGCGCTGCGCCCGGCCAGGTGTCTGCGCCGCCTGGCCGAGCCCTGGCTAACCTGGCCAGGGCTGTCTTTTCGAGGGCTGCTGGCACCTTCGCTGCCAGCTCTTCGAGCCTGATCCGTAGCCATCTGCCTGTTGAATACGCTGCCTGGTCCCGGCGAGCGTTCTAATCACCGCGTTGCCGTTGCCGTTGCCGTTGCCGTTGCCGTTGCCGTTGCCGTTGCCGTTGCGGGTCGGCACCTGCGTCGTGCTCGTCCAGCGGCAGAGTGGCATAGCGCAGCGGCACTTGCCGACCCCGAGGGCGCAGTGCCTCGGTAGTTTCTGTGCGCCTGTCATACTCGAACCGCCCGGCCGTTCCGAAGCCACAGGCCGGCAACCTGCGCGAACAGCTACAGCGTTTCTCTGTGGCTGCCACCGACGATTGGCACGTCTGCTGGCTGGGAGCGAGCCACGCTGCCAACATCTTCCCGACGCGCTGTCGATACCGGCTACGCCGGTCGCTTATATGTATATACATTAAGAGGGGGGTTGAGCAGCCGGCCCATCGGATATAAGCGCAAGCATCTGGCAAATAAAAGCACTAAGAGCGCTTGACCGAACAAACTGTCATTTCCTATTGTATATACAATAAGACAGCCAGAGGTCGCCTACGATGCCTTCCACTCCTGACAAACGCCTGCTATGGCGCGCCGTAAGCGTATTCGACGGTATTCAGACCCTGCCCCAGCCGATGGCAGTGATGGTAGAGGCCGGTCGCGTCACGCTTGTGGTGACCATGTCCGAGTTGGATGAGGCGCAGGTCGCCGGCGCATTGGAAGTGGGCTGCGGGGGCGTGATGACGCCCGGTCTGATCGATTGCCACAGTCATCTGGTCTATGCCGGCAACCGCGCCGATGAGTTCGAGCAGCGCCTGGAAGGGGTCGACTACGCTGAAATTGCCAAGGCGGGCGGAGGCATTCTCAGCACCGTGCGTGCCACCCGCGCCGCCAGCGAGGCGCAACTGCTGGCCCAAAGCCTGCCTCGGCTGCAGGCGCTGCTGGCCGATGGCGTGACCACCGTCGAAATTAAATCCGGTTACGGCCTGACGACCGCCGACGAGCTGAAAATGCTGCGTGTGGCGCGCCGACTCGGTGAACAGCTGCCGGTACGAATCACCACGACCTTACTCGCGGCGCATGCGTTGCCACCGGAATTCGCCGATGACAGCGATGGCTACATCGACCTGGTCTGCAACGAGATCATTCCAGCGGCCGCGGCCGAGGGGTTGGCCGATGCGGTGGACGTGTTCTGCGAACACATCGGCTTCAGCCCGGCCCAGTGCGAGCGGGTATTCGTGGCGGCTCAAGCTCAGGGGCTGCCGGTCAAGGCACATGCCGAGCAGCTGTCCAACCAGGGCGCCAGCGCCCTCGCGGCGCGCTATCGAGGGCTCTCGGCCGACCATATCGAGTTTCTCGACGAGGCCGGGGTGCAAGCCATGGCGGCCGCCGGTACGGTTGCGACCCTGCTGCCGGGCGCCTACCACACGCTACGCGAAACCCAACTGCCGCCCATCGCGCTGCTGCGCCAGTACGGGGTGGCGATGGCGGTGGCCGGCGATGCCAACCCTGGAACCGCGCCAATCTGTTTTCCTACCCTGAACCTGAATCTTGCCTGCACGCTGTTTCGCCTGACGCCGCGAGAGGCGCTGGCCGGCATGACCGCACATGCCGCGCAAGCGCTGGGCACACCTGAGCTCGGGCGTATCGCCGTTGGTGCGCCAGCCGATCTGTGTCTGTGGGATGTCCAGACGCCAGCCGAGCTGGCGTACGCGGTACAGCCGGGACGCCTGCGCCAGCGCATCTTTGGCGGTGTTGTCAGCTACGACAAGGAGGCCGCTCGTGATGCACGCTGATCGCCACTCGATGGAGCCCTGGCAAGGCCGCGTTGACCCGGAAGCGGACAGCGCGCGCTGGCACCAGCGCATTCAACCGCTCGCCGGCGACAGCGTACTGGGCCTGGCCTTGCTCGGCTTTGCCAGCGACGAAGGCGTGCGGCGCAATCATGGCCGAGTCGGTGCGGCAAACGGCCCCTTGGCGATTCGCAAGGCGCTGGCCAATCTGGCCTGGCACCGCAGCGGACCGGCCTACGATGCGGGTGACGTGGTCTGTGCCGATGGCGAACTGGAAGCGGCGCAGGCTCGTCTGGGTAGCAATGTCTGCGCATTGCTCGATGCGGGTCATCTGCCGATCGTTCTTGGCGGTGGCCATGAAGTGGCGTTCGGTAGCTGGCAGGGCCTTGCTGGGCATCTGGGCGGTGGTCAATCCGAGCAGCGCTCTCCAGCGATGGCCGTCCCACGGAGGGCCGCCCCGCGGAGGGCCGCCCCACGCATAGGCATCATCAATTTCGACGCGCACTTCGACCTGCGTGATCCGGCCCATGTGCAATCTTCCGGCACGCCGTTCGCGCAGATCGCCGAGCAATGCGAGTTACGTGGTTGGCCTTTCGCTTATGCCTGTATCGGCGTCAGCCGGGCCAGCAATACCCGGGCGCTGTTTCAGCGCGCCGCCGAACTGCAGGTTTTGGTGCGCGAGGACCGCGACATCAGCGAAGCCAGCCTGGCCTCGCTGGGCGCGGATCTGGATCGTTTCATCGCCGGTTGCGACGCCGTCTACCTGACCATCGATATCGACGTGCTGCCCGCCTGCGAAGCACCTGGGGTCAGCGCACCGGCCGCGCGCGGCGTGTCCCTGGCACTGCTCGAGCCGTTGCTCGAGCGCATCCGTGACAGCGGCAAGCTACGGCTGGCCGATCTCGCCGAGCTCAACCCCGAGCATGACATCGACAACCGCACCGCGCGGCTGGCGGCGCGGCTGATTCACCTGCTGTCCCTGACCGGCTGAGCCCACTCCAGCCATTTCTCTGACAAAAACAATTACAGAGGAACATTCGATGAT
The DNA here is from genome assembly GCF_047225135.1 of Pseudomonas sp. YJ42. Classification (NCBI taxonomy): domain Bacteria; kingdom Pseudomonadati; phylum Pseudomonadota; class Gammaproteobacteria; order Pseudomonadales; family Pseudomonadaceae; genus Pseudomonas; species Pseudomonas sp. YJ42. The sequence continues at coordinate 3,348,239 of NZ_CP178378.1, forward strand.
GCTTTGCAGCGTTCGAGCGCTTTGCCGGGAGCACCGCCATGTCTGACCCGGCTACCACTCTCGCCAATGTTTCGCGGGCTCGTGCACTGGCCCGTTTGCTCGGCTACAGCCTGATCGGATTGCTGGTGTTTTTCGTGCCGTTCGATATCGATGGCCGTTCGACCATCCTGCTCGACCACAGCGCCAGCGCCTTGCTCGCCCATGCGCGTCCGCTGGTTGTCGCCATCGCCCTGGGGTTCCTGTTCTACGGCGTGTTGCAGCCCTGGCTCAGCGGCAGCTGGCGCGGCGACCTGACCCGCACGGTGTTCAGCGTGCTCAAGGTGTTCGGCCTGCTGATCGGTGTGGGCTATCTGCTTGGTATCGGTCCAGAGGCGCTCTACCAACCGGGCATGCTGCCGTTTCTGTTCGACAAGCTGGTGCTCAGCCTGGCGCTGATCGTGCCGCTCGGCGCGCTGGCGCTGGTATTTCTGATCGGCTTCGGCCTGCTGGAATTGGTCGGCGTGCTGATGCAGCCGGTCATGCGACCGATCTGGCGCACCCCGGGCAAGTCGGCGATCGATGCGGTGGCCTCGTTCGTCGGCAGCTACTCGGTGGGCCTGCTGATCACCGACCGCATGTACCGCCAGGGCCATTACAGCGTGCGCGAGGCGGCGATCATCGCCACCGGCTTCTCCACGGTATCGGCGCCCTTCATGGTGATCATCGCCAAGACCCTCGGCCTGATGGACATCTGGAACCTGTATTTCTGGAGCGCGATGCTGGTGACCTTCAGCGTCACCGCGGTCAGCGCACGGATCTACCCGCTGTCGCGCCTGCCATCCGAGAGCCGTGTCGAGCCGCCGCTGCCGGCCGGGGAAAGCCGTATCGCCGGTGCCTGGCGCGCCGGCCTCGAACAGGCGGCCCATGCGCCGTCGTTGCCGAGCGCGCTGCGGGAGACCTTCATCGATGGTCTGCGCATGATCGCGGCGATTCTGCCGAGCATTCTCGCGGTGGGCCTGCTCGGCTTGCTCGCTGCCCAGTACACCCCGCTGTTCGATGCCATCGGCGTGCTGCTGTATCCGCTGACCTGGTTGTTCGGCCTCGACCAGCCGATGAAGGTGGCCGGTGCGATTTCCTCGGGCCTGGCGGAAATGTTCCTTCCGGCGATGTTGCTGAAGGATGCCGACGTGCTGGTCAAATTCGTCACCGCGATCGTATCGGTGAGCAGCGTCCTGTTCCTGTCCGCCTCGATCCCCTGCGTGCTCGCGACACGAATCCCCCTGCGTTTGCGCGACCTGTTGCTGGTCTGGCTGCAACGCACCCTGTTGAGCCTGGCATTCAGCATTCCGCTGGCCCACCTGGCGCATTACCTGGGCTGGCTGTAACGCCTGCCGTTTCCGAATTTGTAGAGAGGAGCCTGAAATGACCCGTTTCCGCGACACCGAAATCCGCGCCGCCCGCGGTACCAGCCTGACCGCCAAGAGCTGGCTGACCGAAGCGCCGTTGCGCTTGCTGATGAACAACCTCGACCCGGAAGTGGCCGAGAATCCCAAGGAGCTGGTGGTGTATGGCGGCATTGGCCGCGCCGCGCGCAACTGGGAATGCTTCGACAAGATCGTCGAGGTGCTGACCCGCCTGGAAGACAACCAGACCCTGTTGATCCAGTCGGGCAAGCCGGTCGGCGTATTCGAAACCCACAAGGACGCGCCGCGGGTGCTGCTGGCCAATTCCAATCTGGTGCCGCATTGGGCGAATTGGGAGCATTTCAACGAACTGGATCGCAAGGGCCTGGCCATGTACGGCCAGATGACCGCCGGCAGCTGGATCTACATCGGCAGCCAGGGCATCGTTCAGGGCACCTATGAAACGTTCGTCGAGGCCGGCCGCCAGCACTATGACGGCGACCTCAAGGGCCGCTGGGTACTGACCGCCGGCCTGGGCGGTATGGGCGGCGCGCAGCCATTGGCCGCGACCCTGGCCGGTGCTTGCTCGCTGAACATCGAGTGTCAGCAAAGCCGTATCGATTTCCGCCTGAAGACCCGCTACGTCGATGAGCAGGCCAACGACCTCGACGATGCCCTGGCGCGCATCGACAAATACACTGGTGAAGGCAAGGCGATCTCCATCGCGCTATGTGGCAACGCCGCGGAAATCCTTCCGGAGCTGGTGCGCCGCGGCGTGCGCCCGGACATGGTGACCGACCAGACCAGCGCCCACGATCCGCGCCACGGTTATCTGCCGGCCGGCTGGAGCTGGGACGAGTACGTCGCCCGCGGCAAGACCGAAGAAGAGGTGGTGGTCAAGGCCGCGCGTCAGTCCATGGCCGTCCACGTGCGGGCCATGCTGGACTTCCAGAAGATGGGCGTGCCGACCTTCGACTACGGCAACAACATTCGCCAGATGGCATTGGAGGAGGGCGTCGACAACGCGTTCGACTTCCCCGGTTTCGTCCCGGCCTACATCCGCCCGCTGTTCTGTCAGGGCATCGGCCCGTTCCGCTGGGTAGCGCTGTCCGGCGACCCCGAGGACATCTACAAGACCGACGCCAAGGTCAAGGAGCTGATTCCCGACGACGCGCATCTGCACAACTGGCTGGACATGGCCCGCGAGCGCATCAGCTTCCAAGGTTTGCCGGCACGCATCTGTTGGGTCGGCCTGAAAGACCGCGCACGCCTGGCGCAGGCGTTCAACGACATGGTCGCCAATGGCGAATTGAAAGCACCCATCGTGATCGGCCGCGATCACCTGGATTCCGGCTCGGTAGCCAGCCCCAACCGCGAAACCGAGGCGATGCAGGACGGTTCCGACGCGGTCTCCGATTGGCCGCTGCTCAATGCTCTGCTGAACACCGCGGGCGGCGCCACCTGGGTATCGTTGCACCATGGCGGGGGCGTCGGCATGGGCTATTCGCAGCACGCCGGGGTGGTTATCGTGGCTGACGGTACGCCAGAGGCTCGGGCCCGTCTCGGACGGGTATTGCGCAACGATCCGGGGACCGGGGTGATGCGTCACGCCGACGCCGGTTATGACATCGCCATTCATTGCGCACGCGAGCAAGGACTCGACCTTCCAATGATCGCCGCTACCCAAGGAGCCAACGCATGAGCCTGTTCAATCTGATTCCGGGCCAACTGACCCTGGGCCAGTTGCGCGCCGCCTACCACGACCCGCTCAAGCTCCGCCTGGACGACAGTGCCCACACCGCCATCGAGGCCAGCGTCGCCTGCGTCAACGCGATCATCAGCGAGGGCCGCACCGCCTACGGCATCAATACCGGTTTCGGTCTGCTGGCCTCGACCCGTATCGCCAGCGAAGACCTGGAAAAGCTGCAGCGTTCGCTGGTGCTGTCGCATGCCGCCGGCATCGGCGAGCCGCTGGATGACGCCATGGTGCGGCTGGTCATGCTGCTCAAGGTCAACAGTCTGGCGCGTGGCTTTTCCGGCATCCGCCTCAGTGTCATCGAGGCGCTGATCGCCCTGATCAATGCCGAGGTCTATCCGCATATTCCGCTCAAGGGGTCGGTCGGGGCTTCCGGTGATCTGGCGCCGTTGGCGCACATGTCGCTGGTACTGCTCGGTGAAGGTCGAGCGCGTTACCAGGGCCAGTGGCTACCGGCGCGGGAGGCCCTGGCCATCGCCGGCCTCGAGCCCATGACCCTGGCCGCCAAGGAAGGCCTGGCGCTGCTCAACGGCACCCAGGTTTCCACCGCCTACGCCTTGCGTGGTCTGTTCGAAGCCGAGGACCTGTTCGCCGCAGCCACGGTCTGCGGCAGTCTGACCGTCGAGGCGGCACTGGGCTCGCGGGCACCCTTCGATGCACGCATCCATGCCGCTCGCGGTCAGCGCGGGCAGATCGATGCGGCTAACGCGTATCGCCACCTGCTTGGCGACAGCAGCGAAGTTGGCCATTCCCATCAGGGCTGCGACAAGGTTCAGGATCCGTACTCGCTACGCTGCCAGCCGCAGGTCATGGGTGCCTGCCTGACTCAGCTGCGCCAGGCCGCAGACGTGCTGGCGGTGGAAGCCAATGCGGTCTCCGACAATCCGCTGGTGTTCGCCGCCGAGGGCGATGTGATCTCCGGTGGCAACTTCCATGCGGAACCGGTGGCCATGGCCGCCGATAATATCGCCCTGGCGATTGCCGAAATCGGCGCGCTGAGCGAGCGGCGCATTTCGCTGATGATGGACAAGCACATGTCGCAGCTGCCCCCGTTCCTGGTGGCCAACGGCGGGGTCAACTCCGGTTTCATGATTGCCCAAGTCACCGCCGCGGCCCTGGCCAGCGAGAACAAGGCTTTGGCGCACCCGCACAGCGTCGACAGCCTGCCAACCTCGGCCAACCAGGAAGATCATGTCTCCATGGCGCCGGCGGCGGGCAAGCGGCTGTGGGAGATGGCGGCCAATACCCGGGGTGTCCTGGCCATCGAGTGGCTGGGTGCCTGCCAGGGGCTGGACTTTCGCGAGGGGCTGAAAAGCTCGTCGTTGCTCGAACGGGCGCGCCAGGTGCTGCGGGCCAAGGTGCCTTACTACGTGGAAGACCGCTTCTTCGCGCCGGACATCGCGGCGGCCGATGCGCTGCTCGCCGAGCGCGTGCTCAACCCGCTGATGCCGAGCGGAATGCTGCCTTCGTTTAATCCATAACGCTGTGACGCTCTCCTGGCCTGTCTCTAATGGCAGGCCTTGGGGGCGTTTTGTCGCAAAAAAACAATAAGAACCGAAAGGAACTCCAATGAATTCAGTCGTTTTGGCCGTATTGGCCATGGTCACGCTGTCGATGATGCGGGTCTCGGTGGTCTTTGCGCTGGTGGTCTCCGCGGTGATCGGCGGGCTGACGGCCGGGATGCCGATCGAGGCCATCATCGAGGCCTTCAACGAGGGGCTCGGCGGCGGCGCCTCGGTGGCCCTGGCTTACGCCACTCTGGGCGCGTTCGCTGTGGCGCTGTCGCGTACCGGTATCGCCCAGCGACTGTCGGCCCGGGTCGTCGAGCATCTGGGGCACAGCCGCCATAAGACGGGCGAGCTGGCGCTGGTCAAGTGGGTCATGCTGACCAGCCTGGTGCTGGCCGGTTTCGCCGCCGAGACCGTGATTCCGGTGCATATCGCCTTTATCCCGATCCTGGTGCCGCCGCTGTTGCACGTGATGAATCGTCTGCAGCTGGACCGGCGGCTGACCGCCCGCGCGATCACCTTCGCCATCACCGTGACCTACATGGCATTGCCGATCGGTTTTGGCGCCATTTTTCTCAATGACATCCTGATCGGCAACGTCAACCAGGCCGGCGCAGCCCAGGGACTGGCGGTCAGCCGCGAAATGGCTCCCCAGGCGATGGCGATCCCGGCACTGGGAATGGTCCTCGGGCTGGCAGTCGCTGCGTTCAGCTACCGCCGCAAGCGGGTCTACCAGGAACTGCCGGTCGCCGGCGAGCATCTGCGCAGCAATACCACCCCATTGGGTGCGCGCCAGCTCGGGTTGATCGTTCTCGCCCTGCTACTGGCGCTGGGTGTGCAGTTGTGGAGCGGTTCGATGATATTCGGCGGCCTGGTCGGCTTCGCGGTGATTTCGATCAGCGGAGTGATCCGCTGGGACGAACAGGACGACGTGTTCACCCAGGGCATGCGCCTGATGGCGCTTGTGGGATTCATCATGATTGCCGCTGCCGGCTTCGCGGCTGTGATGAAGGCCACCGGAGAGATCCCCAGCCTGGTCAGCAGCTCGGCAGAGCTGATCGGCGACAATCGAGGCATGGCGGCCTTGATCATGCTGCTGGTGGGGCTGCTGATCACCGTCGGCATTGGCTCGTCGTTTTCCACGGTGCCGATCATCGCCTCCATTTATGTGCCGCTGGGGCTGGGTTTTGGCTTCTCGCCGTTGGCGATCATCGCGTTGGTGGGGACCGCCGCGGCGCTCGGTGATGCCGGTTCGCCCGCTTCGGATTCGACCCTGGGGCCCACTGCAGGGTTGAATGCCGATGGCCAACATGACCACATCTGGGACACCGTGGTACCAACGTTCCTGCACTTCAACCTGCCGCTGATCGCGGCCGGTTGGCTGGCGGCAATGCTGTTCTGATTGCCCTGGCGTGCTCGGGTCCCTGCACCTCGGCCACGGCGGACGTTATCATCCGCGCATCGCGCGTCGACATTAAGGGGGCCTGAGTGGCCAGCAATACACCACGCTACCGGGTCATCGAGCAATATCTGCTCGAACGCATCAGCGCTGGGGATTTTCCGGTCAACCACCAGATACCCGCAGAGGAGCAGCTGGCGCGGGATTTTGGCGTCAGCCGGATGACCGCCAACAAGGCCATCCGTGATCTGGTGCAGAAGGGCTACCTGATTCGCCAAGCCGGGCTCGGCACCTTCGTCACCGATCGCAAGGCCGAGTCTTCGCTGCAGGAGGTGCTGAATATCGCGGCTGAGGTCAGGGCGCGCGGTAACGAATACAGCAACCTGATACTGCGTTGCGAGGCGATCGAGGCGGACGACGAGGTCGCCCTGCGGCTCGGCGTACGGGTCGGCACGCCGACCTTCCACAGCATTCTGGTGCACCGCGAGAACGGCCTGCCGATCCAGTTGGAGGATCGCTACGTCAACCCGCGCTGGGTGCCCGATTACCTACAGACCGATTTCGCCCGGCACACGCCCAACGAGGTGCTGGTGGCCGCCTGCCCGATCTCCGACGTCGAGCATGTGGTCGAAGCCGTGCTGGTCGATCGCCAGACCGCCGAATGGCTGGCCATGGACTCGGCGACCCCTTGCCTGAGCATGATTCGCCGGACCTGGTCCGAGGATCACTTGGTCAGCTACGCGCGGCTGATCCACCCGGGAGACCGCTACAAGCTGCGCTCGGCGCTGGGGCCGCGCGACTTCGCCTCGGCCTCGCTGCGACGTGGCAGCTGACGCCTTCTCGGCGTGCCAAGGCGAGCCGGCTAGGACGATCCGCTCGGTGTCAGGCTGACACGAGTCCCCGCCCGGCTCTGAACGATCGCCTCGATATCGCCGAGCGAACCGATGGCCGCCGACTTGCCGGTATTGCGGCGAACTCGCAGGTGGCCTGTACCTTCGGCCCATCGAGTGCAGCTTGCGGTCCTGGTCATAGTCCGTCGGGATGCCTCCGCCACTGGCACAAATGACCACGGCGCTTTTTTCCAGCAGCCAGCGGATCGGCCGGATTTCGAAGATTCGCTTTGGCCGGGGTCTGGCGACCACGCGGCGGAAGCGGTCGCCGTCCGCTGCGATGCGCCAGCTTTTCTGGGTGGCCAGGCGTTCGGCTTCTTCGCGGCTGTAAACCGGCCCGATCGGCTTGCTCGATTGTTCGAAGGCAGAGTCGTTCGCGTCCACCTCGACCTGGGTCAGCAAGCGACCTGCGGGCCGTTGTCGTGGCGTTCAATTTCCTGCAGCGCATCAGCTGCACGGTATGTCTGGGGAGCCGATGGATCTCGATCGATTTCTGCGCGAGGAGTAATGCCGCTCAGTTACGGTCGGCTACCACGCCGATAATGAACAGCAGCAGCAACAGCACTGGCGCGAGCGTGTAGTTGTTGAACTGAGCCAATCCCTTGGCCAGCCAGGGGCTCAGGTAGATGATGCCGAGGCCGTAGACCAAGGCGCAGAAGACCACGAAGGCCAGGGTGCGCAGAACGAAATTGAGCCCGCCAATGTTCTTCTGCACCCAGGCGTTGAGCGCCGGTCCGAACAGGACGAACAGCGTCGCCACGATCGCCAGCGAAATATCGAACAGGTGGCTTCGGCTCCAGCGCGATAGGGTGGCGATGAGGTCGAGTACAAGATCCATGCGGGGTCCTTAGGGCAGGAAAAGCTGCAGCAGGTCGTTGAGGAATAACTGGCCCTTGGCCGTGGCGGCCAAGCGCTGCGGGTCGCGCTCGAGCAGTCCGCGCGCTTCGGCTTTGCGGCGGCCTTCGACGAGCATCTCCGTCGACAATCCAGTGCGCTCAGTGAACAGTGCTGACGGAACGCCGTCGGTGAGGCGCAGCACATTCATCAGAAATTCGAAGGGTAATTCATCGTCGCGCAGAACCGATTCGCCGGCACGGTAGCGCTTGGCCGGGTCCAGGTAGTCTTTTGGCAATCGGGTCTTCCAACTTCGGCGAATCTGCCCGTCGGGGCTACTGATCTTGCCATGTGCGCCGGCACCGAGGCCGAGGAAGTCACCGAAGGTCCAGTAATTGAGGTTGTGTCGTGCCTGACGTCCGGGCTGAGCATAGGCCGAGGTTTCGTACTGACGGAAGCCATGCTCGGCGAGCAGCACCTGGCCTGCCTCCTGGATATCCCACAGCGTCTCGTCCTCGGGTAGCTGAGGTGGTCGGTTCCAGAATTCGGTGTTGGGCTCGACCGTCAGCTGGTACCAGGACAGGTGAGTCGGCTGCTGGGCGATAGCGGTGCGCAGATCGCCGAGGGCATCGTCCAGGCTCTGCTCGGGCAGTCCGTGCATCAGGTCCAGGTTGAAGTTGTCGAAGCCGGCGGCGCGCGCCATGTCGGCGGCGCGTACGGCTTCGTCGCCGTCGTGGATCCGCCCCAGCGCTTTCAGCTTGGCGGCTTGAAAACTCTGAACGCCGATCGACAGGCGATTGATTCCGAGGTGACGGTAGTCGCGGAATTTCGCTTGCTCGAAGGTGCCCGGGTTGGCCTCCAAGGTGATCTCGACGTCAGCGGCGAAACCGACCCGTTGTTGCAGTCCGTCGAGAATCCGGCCCAGCGCTTGGGCGGAAAACAGACTCGGGGTACCGCCACCGAAGAAGATCGAGGTGAGCCTGCGCCCCTGCACCTGATCCAGATCGCTTTCCAGATCGTCCAGCAGCGCCGCGACATAGGCGTCTTCGGGGAGCGTCGGACCGGCCGCGTGCGAATTGAAGTCGCAATAGGGGCATTTGCGTACACACCAGGGAATGTGGACATAGGCGGCCAGCGGCGGCAGCGCCAGGTGTGGACCCGTGCGCTGAGCCTTGTCCGAGTGGTTCGCGTTGCCAGCTTCCCGGTTGCTGCGACTGCCGGTTTCGCTCATGCGATACCCAGGCGCTGCTTGAGCAGGGCCATGGCACGCGCGCGGTGGCTGAGCTGGTTCTTATCCGCGGGTGTCATCTCGGCGCTGGAACAGTTGCGCTCTGGCACCCAGAACAGCGGGTCATAGCCGAAGCCATGCTCGCCCTGGGCGGCATGCAGAATACGCCCATGCCAGAGCCCCTCGCAGATGATCGGCAGCGGATCCTCGGCATGCCGGACCAGCGCCAGCGCGCAGACGAACTGCGCGCCGCGCTCGGCATCCGGCACGTTCCTGAGCGCATCCAGTAGCTTGGCGTTGTTCGCGGCATCGCCCTGACCATCGGCGTAACGGGCCGAGTAGATCCCCGGCGCGCCACCGAGATGGTCGACCGCCAGTCCCGAATCGTCGGCGAGTGCCGGCAGGCCGGAAACCCTGGCCGCGTTGCGCGCCTTGAGGATAGCGTTCTCGACAAAGGACAGTCCGGTTTCTTCCGGTTCCTCGTCGGTGAATTCGCCAATCGGACGTACACGTACCGTGTCGCCCAGCATGGCCTGCAGTTCCTTGAGCTTGCCGGCGTTATGGCTGGCCAGCACCAGTTCGTTGAAAGGCATCATTCGTCTGGAAAGAATTCCTGGGTGAAATCGAAGTTGATCGGATCGGCGCCCGTGGGTCGTACGTTCAGGTTGAAACGCAGCGTCTCATTGGAGTCGAAGGGAAACTGCGCGAGGTAGTAGATGGCCTCGTCGCCTTCCTTGAGCTGCTTGAAGGTCAGGGGGTAATCCTGACCGAGAAGATTCTTGACCACGCCACTGACCTGCGCGGCCACCGGCTTGCCGGCCTTGATCACCGAGACGTTGACCACGCCCTGGGCCTTGCTGCGCACCAGACCGGCGGCTGCGGCGATGTCCGGTTGGAGAAAGCTGGAATTGAAAGCGATGTAGTGAACGTCGTGCTCACCGACGCTGTACTTGCGCTCGGCCAATGCCGGTAAGGTGAACAACAGGGCGAGCAAGCATATCAGGCTGCGTTTCATGGACGGTTCCTCCATTGATGAAGCGGATCAGCGGCCCGGTCCGGTGACTCGGTATATACCGATCTCGCCGATCAGGTTGGGCCATAGGCGACTTGCCATCCCATGCTTGTGATGGCGATCCACCGCCAGGCGTTCGAGTACCCGGGCTCCGCGTTCACGACACAGCCGCTCGAAATCCTCGAAGGTGCAGAAGTGGATGTTCGGCGTGTTGTACCAAGTGTAGGGCAGGAACTCCGAGACCGGCATGCGGCCCTTGCTGGCCAGATACCAGCGGCAGCGCCAGTGGCCGAAGTTGGGAAAGGTGATGATGCATTCGCGACCGACACGGAGCATTTCCTTGAGCAACACATCCGGGTAATGCACCGCTTGCAGCGCCTGGGTCATGACCACCATGTCGAAGCTGTCGCTGGCGAAATTGCCCAGGCCCTTGTCGAGGTCCTGCTCGATGACGTTGACACCCTTGTCGATGCAGGCGGCGATATTATCGGGATCGATTTCCAGGCCGTAACCACTGACCTGCTTGTGATCTCGCAGCCAGGCCAGTAGCTCGCCGTTGCCGCAACCGAGGTCGAGCACGCGGCTACCCGCCGGTATCCAGTCTTGGATGATTTCCAGGTCGGCGCGCATGTGGGTTCCTTATACGACGATGCGGTTCATGTAGCCGCGAAACGCCTGCAGATAGCGGGGAATGGGAATCAGAAAGGCGTCATGGCCCTGGGGAGCGTCGATTTCCAGGTAACAGACGTTCTTGCGTGCCGCCATCAGCGCATCGACGATTTCATGTGAACGCTCCGGGGAGAAACGCCAATCGGTGGTGAAGGAGATCACGCAGAAGTCCGCCTCGGCCGTCGACAGGGCTTTTGCCAGATCGTCGTCAAACGCCGCCGCCGGATCGAAGTAGTCCAGCGCCTTGGTCATCAGCAAGTAGGTGTTGGCGTCGAAACGACTGGAGAACTCTTCGCCTTGATAACGCAGGTAGCTCTCGACTTGGAATTCGACACTGTTGAAATCGTAGTTGAGCTTCTCGCTCTTCAGGCCGCGACCGAACTTGGTGCCCATGGCGTCATCGGACAGGTAGGTGATATGGCCGACCATTCGGGCCAGCATCAGGCCGCGCTTGGGAATCACGTTGCGTTCCTGGAAGTGCCCGCCGTGGAACTCCGGATCGGACAGGATCGCCTGGCGCGCCACCTCGTTGAAGGCGATGTTCTGCGCCGACAACTTGGACGCCGAGGCGATCGCGACGCAGTGGCGAACCCGTTCCGGATAGCTCATGGTCCATTGCATCGCCTGCATGCCGCCGAGGCTGCCGCCCACCACTGCCGCCCACTGTTCGATGCCCAATACATCGGCCAGGCGTGCCTGGCTGTTGACCCAGTCCTCCACCGTGACGACGGGGAAGTCCGCCCCGTAAGGCTTGCCGGTCAGTGGGTTGATGCTGCTGGGGCCGGTCGAGCCGTTGCATCCACCGAGGTTGTTCAGGCTGACCACGAAGAAGCGGTTGGTGTCGATCGCCTTGCCCGGCCCGATGCAGCTGTCCCACCAGCCGGGTTTATTCTCGTCCATGCTGTGGAAACCGGCTGCATGGTGATGGCCGGACAGCGCATGGCAGATCAGCACGGCATTACTGCGCGCGGTGTTCAATTCACCGTAGGTTTCGTAGATCAGCTGGTAGTCATTGAGCGTGCGGCCGCAGGCAAGTGCCAGCGGTTCGGCGAAATGCTCGACCTTCGGACTCACCAGACCAACGGAATCGGCTGGAATAGCTGTGGGCATCGACCCTGGCTCGTACTGGAAGAAGGCGGCAAAGTCTAAAGGTTAGCGCGCCTCAATTCATCCTCAATCGCAACGCCCGAGTCAACTCAGGCTGGCGCTGGTGAGGCTGACCACTTTGCCCTGGCGACGGATCGGAGCCGGCCGCCGCAGCAATCGCAACATTTCCCCAGCCTGTGCCAACTGTTGCTCCAGCTCGAGGCTGTAGCGTGCCAGCAGACGACCGCGTTGGCTGCTTTGCTGGCTCTCCTGTGCCAGGCTTTTTAGCTGCAGCAGGTGCGCTTCGAGCTGTTGCTTGTGCTCCAATGAATGTTGCATCAACGGCATCAGGGCTTCGTCGGCCCATTGCTCGGCGTCCTGACGCAGGCGCTGATGCATTCCGATGACTTCCTGCACCAGGGTGGCGAAGAAGCGTCGGGTCAGCGTGCGCTGCTCGGTAAGCAGCGTTTTAAGCTGCAGGCGAAACTGGTCGGCTTTGTTCTGCAGTCCCTTCAGCTCTTTCTGGTAAGGGCCGAGCCGAAACAGGGGAGCGTCGACCCCGTGCAGCGGGTTCTGTTCGTTGTGGCGGGCGTAGATCGCCGACACCATCTTGTTTGCTAGCGCCGCCTCATGCTCGAGCGCACCCAGGTCCTGCTCGACCGAACGGAAGAAGTGCAGAATGCTCAGGTTGATACCCAGGGTCGTCAGGCTGCCTGTCAGGCTGCGGCGCAGGCGGGTCAAATGCTCTTCCAAGCGCTCGGCGCGCACGGTGCCGCGCAGCAGCTCGCCCTGACGCTGCAGCAGGCGCTGGTTGGTCTTCAATTGCAGCAGGCGCTTGTGGTGCTGATTGTGATCGTGCCGAGTGCGGGCGGTCAGCTCCAGCAACAGCTGCCCGCTATCCTGACGGCGGTTATCGAGCAGTTCGCTCTGTTCGCGAACCTTGGCCAAGCGCTGGGTCAGGATGTGCTGGCTGTTCTGTAGCAGAGCGAGCACCTGGCGCACCACCTGTTGCTCCAGCAGGCGCTCCTTCTGCGCGAGGATGCGTTCGCAAAGAAGCTGCTCCAGCGCCACCAGTCGGCTGCGCTCAAGCAGTGGCTGATCGCCGCGAATCTTCGCAAGCAGTGCCTGCTTGGCCGAAAGCGGAAGCACGTCGTCGACGGCGATACCCAACTGTTGGGCGGTGCTGCTCTGCATCCTCTGGATCGCATCGTTGACGAACGCGTCGCCGGAGACGTCGTCCCAGAGCACATCGATTTTGTTCAGCACGGCGAACAAACGGTGTCGACCGCCGTCGTCGAGCTGATGGATATGCTGCTGCCAGATATCCATATCGCTGGCGGTCACGCCGGCGTCGGCTGACAACAGAAAAATTACCGCCTGGGCACTCGGCAGCATCGACAGGGTGAGTTCTGGCTCGCTGCCCAGCGCGTTGAGGCCCGGCGTATCGAGTATCCGCAACCCCTGGCGCAACAGGGGGTGATCGAAGTTGACCATCGCGTGCCGCCAGGCCGGCACCATGACTTCGCCGGCCGTCTCCGCTTGTTCCAGTGAGTCGGGATGGAAACCGAGCTGAACGGCTTGCTCCACCGGCATGGATTTGGTGGAAGCGACCTGGGTGAAGGCTTCGACCATGGCGTCCGGCTTGTTCGGATCCAGCGCTATGTTCTGCCAGAAACGCGGATTGCGCTTGAGCTGGGCGATGCTCGTGTCGTCCAGGCGCGACTCGATCGGCAACAGGCGGATATAGGAGCGCTCCGCGCGTGGATCAAAAAACAGTTCGGTTGGGCACATGGTGGTGCGCCCTGCACGCGAGGGCAGGATGCGTTGGCCGTACCCGGAGAAAAACAGGCTGTTGATCAGCTCCGTCTTGCCACGGGAAAACTCGCCGACGAACGCCAGGGTGATGTGATCGGTGCGCAGCAGTTTCAAGGCACGATCAAGCCGCGCATCTACCGCCTCCGAATTGAGGCGGTTGTGCCCCAGCCAGCTGCGGTAGCGGGTGATCTCCCGAACCAGATCACGCTTCCAGGTAACGTAGGCATCCACTTGCCGGTCTAGTCGTTCCATGATCGTGGTGCTTCCTGAAAGGCGGATCGGGCGATTATCCCAATCGCCCGATGCGGGTCAATTGAGAGGGTGTGAACTACCGCTCAAAGGCCGCATGTGGTGCGCAGACGGTTGGCCTCAGATCAGCGAGCGGAGGATATTGGGCATATGCGTCATCATCGCCAAGTTGTTGATCACCAGCATGTCCAGCAGCTTGATCGCCAGAAAAGCGAAGATCGGCGAGATATCCAGCCCGCCAAGATTGGGCAGCAGGCGGCGGAAAGGTGCCAGCGCCGGTTCGCAGATCTGGTTGACCAGTTGAGCGCCGGGGTTGTGGCTACCGGGTGCGACCCAGGACAGGATTACGCTGATGATCAGCGCGTAGAAGAATATGTTCAGAAACAGCCCGGTCACGCCAATCAGCGCCCAGACCAGAAGCTGCAGCGGGTTGCCGATGGTGCCGTAGGCCAGCATCAGGATGGCAGCCATCAGCAGCACTTGAATCACGATGGCCAGCACCAGCGAGGATAGATCGATGCCGCCGATGCTCGGTATCACCCGGCGCAACGGCCGCAGCAAGGGGTGCGTGGCGCGCACGATGAACTGGCTCAGCGGGTTGTAGAAGTCCGCCCGGACCAACTGCAGGATAAAGCGCAGCAGCACGATCAGCAGATAGAGACTGCCGAGCGTCTGGACGATCAGGATCAGGGCTTGTGAGAGTTGCGACATGAAGGCTCCTTAGGGTCTGTTGATGTTTCGTCGCGAGCCGCGTTGCTGCGTCAAATGACGCCAGGCAAGGCGCGGGACGCAGGTAATGGTTGTTCCCTTGACAAGTCTCGCAACGCCGCATGGCGTCATTTGACGCGCAACCCGAAGGGCCGGGCCTGTTTTTGCGCGGTGCGGCGTTATTCGTCGTTCATTTGGAATGACCAAACTTCTCTCCTCATGCCTTGCTCCGCGCAAAAACAAGCTCCGGCGCGGCCGCGAACGAAACGTCAACAGACCCTAATTACCCAGTTGTTCGGCGAGTTCGGCCGAGCGTTGTGCGGCGGCATTCATCGCCTGTTGAACCAGGCTCTCGAAGCCGCCTGTCTGGAAGGCTTTGATCGCCGCTTCGGTGGTTCCGTTCGGCGAGGTGACGCGGCGACGCAGTTCGGCTGCATTGACGTCGCTTTCGCAGGCCATCCGTGCGGCACCCAGCGCGGTGTGCAGTGTCAGCTGCGCCGCGGTGTCGCGTGGCAGGCCCAGGTGCTGGCCGGCGGCGGTCATGGCTTCGATCAACAGGAAGAAATAGGCGGGCCCGCTGCCGGAGACGGCGGTGACGGCGTCGATCAGTTCTTCCTTGTCCAGCCAGAGCGCCAGGCCCACAGCCGATAGCAACTGCTCGGCCTGTTGTTTTTGCTCAACGCTGACC
Organism: Pseudomonas sp. YJ42; assembly: GCF_047225135.1. Classification (NCBI taxonomy): domain Bacteria; kingdom Pseudomonadati; phylum Pseudomonadota; class Gammaproteobacteria; order Pseudomonadales; family Pseudomonadaceae; genus Pseudomonas; species Pseudomonas sp. YJ42. Next base: position 3,363,463 of record NZ_CP178378.1, read on the forward strand.
TGAGCACTGGCGAACAACCCGCTGACGCCTTGACGCAATAGCGATGGCGTATTCGGCATGCAGCGCACGATGGCCCGTGGCGTCTGCGGCCCCAGCCATTGCTGCAAGCTGGCGCAGTTGATTCCCGCGGCGATCGACACGATCAGCTGGTTCGATTGCAGATGGACGGCCAGATCGCGGCAGACCGACTGCATCATCTGCGGTTTGACCGCCAGCAGGACGACATCGGCACCGGCAACGGCTTGGCTGTTGTCGGCGAAGGTCTCGATGCCGTGGGTTGACTCCAGCTCGGCGCGCTTGTCAGCGCCTGGATCGCTGGCACAGATGGATGTGGCGGATACGCCTTGGGCACGCAACCCGCCGATCAGGCTGGCAGCCATGTTGCCGCCGCCGATGAATGCGATACGGGGTGTGTTCATGCGTGGGCTCCTTTACTTATGCGCAGGTTTGGCCGGAGCGGTCTGCGGTGGCGACGCGCGGGCGCCGAACAGGGCAGTGCCGATGCGGACCCAGGTGGCGCCTTCTGCGATGGCAGCCTCCAGATCCTGGCTCATGCCCATGGAGAGGGTGTCGAGCTCGAGGTCGAGCTCGTTTTGCAACTGTCGCAGGCGGGCGAAGGCGGCACGCTGCTCGGCGGGATCGTCGGTCGGCTCGGGAATCGTCATCAGCCCCCGCAGACGCAGGCGGGGCAGGGCGGCGATGACCTGAGCCAGTTCTGGCACATCCTGTGGTTCGCAACCGGACTTGCTGGCCTCGCCACTGACATTTACCTGCAGGCAGATATTCAGCGGTGGCAGTGATTCGGGGCGCTGGTCGGAGAGCCGCTGAGCGATCTTCAGGCGGTCGACCGAATGAACCCAGTCGAAGTGCTCGGCGATCGCCTTGGTCTTGTTCGACTGGATCGGGCCGATGAAATGCCAGGTCAATGACAGGTCGGCGAGCTCGGCCTGTTTCTCAAGAGCTTCCTGCAGATAGTTCTCGCCGAAATCGAGTACACCGGCGCTGGATGCCTCGCGAATCGCGGCGGCCGGCTGGGTCTTGCTGACCGCCAACAGGCGTACCTCGTCGGGATCACGCGCCACAGCTTGCGCCGCCTCACGGATGCGCGTTGCGACCTTTGCAATATTGTTCGCTATCGTGGACATTAACTGCGCCTGCCACCTTAGGGTCTGCGCGGCATTCTACCTGCTTGCTTGTAATTGGGGAGTCCCATGGATATCACAGAACTGCTGGCCTTCAGTGCCAAGCAGGGTGCGTCTGACTTGCACCTGTCTTCCGGCTTGCCGCCGATGATCCGCGTTGACGGTGACGTGCGCCGGATCAATCTGCCGGCGATGGACCACAAGCAGGTGCACGCACTGATCTACGACATCATGAACGACAAGCAGCGCAAGGATTTCGAGGAGTTCCTCGAGACTGACTTTTCGTTCGAAGTGCCCGGCGTGGCGCGCTTCCGGGTCAACGCATTCAACCAGAATCGCGGCGCCGGTGCGGTGTTCCGGACCATTCCGTCGAAGGTGCTGACCATGGAAGACCTCGGCATGGGCGAGGTCTTCCGCAAGATCACCGATGTGCCGCGAGGGCTGGTGCTGGTCACCGGGCCGACCGGTTCGGGCAAGTCGACCACCCTGGCGGCGATGCTCGACTATCTGAACAACACCAAATATCACCACATCCTCACCATCGAGGACCCGATCGAGTTCGTCCACGAGTCGAAGAAGTGCCTGGTCAACCAGCGTGAAGTGCACCGCGACACATTGGGCTTCTCCGAAGCCCTGCGCTCGGCGCTGCGTGAAGACCCGGACATCATCCTCGTGGGCGAGATGCGCGATCTGGAAACCATCCGCCTGGCGCTGACCGCCGCGGAAACCGGTCACCTGGTATTCGGCACCCTGCACACCACCTCGGCGGCCAAGACCATTGACCGCGTGGTCGATGTGTTCCCGGCGGAAGAAAAATCCATGGTTCGCTCGATGCTCTCCGAATCGCTGCAGGCGGTGATCTCCCAGACCCTGCTGAAGAAGGTCGGTGGCGGTCGAGTGGCCGCGCACGAAATCATGATCGGTACACCGGCGATCCGAAACCTGATCCGCGAGGACAAGGTGGCGCAGATGTATTCCTCGATCCAGACCGGCGGTTCGCTGGGCATGCAGACGCTCGATTCCTGTCTCAAGGGGCTGCTGGCCAAGGGGTTGATTTCGCGCGACGCAGCCAAAGAAAAGGCCAAACAGCCGGAAAATTTCTAAACCCACGGGTGGTCCGGCGACATCGTCGCCGGCTTCCGCTTCGCTACAACGCGGCTTCGCCAGACTACGAGAACGACGATGGAATTCGAGAAACTGTTGCGCCTGATGGTCGAAAAGGGCGGATCCGATCTGTTCATTACCGCTGGTGTGCCGCCTTCGATGAAGGTCAACGGCAAGATCCTGCCGGTGAACAAGACGCCCATGTCGCCGGAAATGACCCGCGAAACCGTGCATGCCGTGATGAACGAGCAGCAGCGCCGCGAGTTCGCCGAGAACCACGAGTGCAACTTTGCCATCAGCGCGCGCGGCATCGGTCGCTTCCGGGTCAGCGCCTTCTATCAGCGCAACCTCGCCGGGATGGTGCTGCGCCGTATCGAGACCAATATCCCGACGCTCGAAGACCTGAAACTGCCGGACGTGCTGAAAAAGCTGGCGATGACCAAGCGTGGGCTGGTGCTGTTCGTCGGCGCTACCGGCACCGGCAAGTCCACTTCGCTGGCGGCGATGATCGGCTACCGCAACAAGAACTCCAGCGGTCATATCATTTCCATCGAAGACCCCATCGAGTTCATTCACCAGCATCAGAGCTGCATCGTTACTCAGCGCGAGGTCGGTATCGATACCGATTCCTTCGACGTGGCGCTGAAGAACACGCTGCGCCAAGCGCCCGATGTGATCCTCATCGGTGAGGTGCGGACCCGCGAGACCATGGACTATGCGGTCGCGTTCGCCGAAACCGGCCACCTGTGCCTGGCCACGCTACACGCCAACAACGCCAACCAGGCACTGGATCGAATCATCAACTTCTTCCCCGCCGACCGGCAGCAGCAGGTCTGGATGGATCTCTCGCTCAATCTCAAGGCCATCGTCGCCCAGCAACTGATCCCCACGCCCGACGGTAAAGGCCGGCGGGCGGTCATTGAGGTATTGATCAATACGCCGCTGGCGGCTGACCTGATCCGCAAGGGTGAAGTGCACGAACTCAAATCACTGATGAAGCGCTCCACCGACCTCGGCATGCAGACGTTCGATCAGGCGCTCTACAACCTTTACGTGCAGGGCGAGATCACCTACGAAGATGCGCTGCTGCATGCCGACTCGTCCAACGACCTGCGCCTGATGATCAAATTGGGCTCGGAGACCGATGGCGAACATCTGACCTCCGTATCCCAAGGCCTCACTCTGGAAGTCAGCGACGACGACCCGGGTCGCAGCTTCCGCTGATCAGGTCCTTCCTGATTGGCCGATGCGTTTGCCGGGCCGGCTGGCGACCCGTTCGGCCTGACCGTCACGCTGGGCCCCGGCCCTGGCGCGGCTCATCAGCTGTGGAATCAGCGATCCTTCGGGCAGGTTTTTCCAGAAGCGTACCGGCAGATTGCTCTGCATTACTTCCCGGTTGAGCCGCGCCGGGTTGAAGGTACTTTCGTAGTAGGCCTTCCACAGGTGCGCGCCGGGATCCTCGACCGATTGCGCCAGTTGCCGCCAGGCGGGCGGGCAGGGGTTGGCGTAATGCATGGTTTCACCATCCCATAGCACCGCATTGTCCGGGGTTGCGATCAGCCAGGAGTGCAGGCCCATGCGGTCGGCGAAGTGCGGCGCGGCGCTGAGCAAGATGTCGTGGGCCGGTTCGAACCAGGCCACATAGTCCACCACTTCGTCAGCGCCCGCTGGGCTGAAGCGCAGAAAAGCATGCATGTGGTGCGTTTCGCGGCGTACCGCCTTGATCCGTGCGTGCAGTTCACTGCCATCAGCGTCGCCGACCAGCCGGGCCGTCTGATCACCCCTGGCGACCCGCCAGAGAATGCGGTATAGCAGGCTCCATCGGCCGCTAGTTCGAAAGCGCGCCGCGCTCTCCAGTTCGTCGATCAGTTGCCGTGGAATGCGTGTCCGAGACATCGGCTCTGACGGTTCGGGTACATCGGGCTCGTCGAACAAACCACCGCTATCGTCACTGCCGAGCCACTCCACCTGATGAGGGGCGACCTTGCGGCGGAGCAGGTCACGCGCAGCGTCGCGCCAGCCAGCGAAAGTGCCGTCGAAACGTACCTGACGCATCACCACAATCCCATCTGTACGGGACCTTCGCCGAGTTGTTGGCGCAGGACGGCAGATTCCCGCTGGGCCTGGCTCGGTCGATAGTCGAGGGTCACGATGAAGGGTTTGGCCTTTTCCAGCGAGCAGCGAAGGCGCGTCAGGTCCTCGAAGCGAATGCGCTTCTGCCGGCGTAGGGCCACCAGGCGCTGGGCGCTGAGGATGCCGATCCCGGGAATGCGCGCGATCAGCGCCGCTTCGGCGCGATTCAGGTCCACTGGGAAATGCTCACGGTTGGACAGCGCCCAGGCGAGCTTGGGATCGATGTCCAGCGGTAGGTTGCCTGGACCGGCAAGCAGCTCGCCGGCCCGAAAACCGTAACCGCGCATGAGAAAATCGGCTTGGTACAACCGGTGTTCGCGCAGCAGTGGCGGCGCCTCGAAGGGAACGGTCTTGGGGCTGTGCGGAATCGGGCTGAACGCCGAGTAGTACACGCGGCGCAGGCGGAAGTCGCCATACAACGACTGTGCAGTATGCAGAATGGTGCTGTCGTCAGTTGTGTCGGCGCCAACGATCATCTGCGTGCTTTGCCCGGCCGGAGCGAAACGCGGCGAACCTTTCTCCGCCTGGGCTTCGGTCTCTCCTTGATAAATCGAATGCATGGCCTGTTTGATCGTCACCACCTGTTTTTCCGGCGCGAGGCGGAGCAGGCTGGACTCGGTCGGCAGTTCGATATTGACGCTGAGGCGGTCGGCGTAGCGACCGGCCTCGGCGATGAGCAGCGGATCGGCGTCCGGGATGGTCTTCAGATGGATGTAGCCGCGGAACTCATGCTCCTCGCGTAGCAGCTTGGCTACTCGATTGAGCTGTTCCATGGTGTAGTCGGCCGAGCGAATGATGCCGGAGCTGAGAAACAGACCGCTGATGCAGTTGCGACGGTAAAAGTCGAGTGTCAGCGTCACCACTTCTTCCGGCGTGAAACGCGCTCGCGGTACATCACTGGAACGCCGATTGACGCAGTACTGGCAGTCATACAGGCAGAAGTTGGTCAGCAACACCTTGAGTAGTGCCACGCAACGACCGTCCGGCGTGAAACTGTGGCAGATGCCCATACCGTTCGTGGCACCAAGCCCACTGCGGCCTTTCGAACTGCGCTTTGGCGCGCCGCTGCTGGCACATGACACGTCATATTTGGCAGCGTCGGCAAGGACGCTGAGCTTTTCGATCAGCTGCATGAGGATCATCTGTATACTGTTTGCATATACAGTATCACGGTCACCTTATCGCGTAACGGCCCGTTCGGCAGACCGTTCACTCGACCGAGAATCGGATAAGCTCAACGCGCGACTCAATCAGACCAGCGAGGCTCAGATGCGGCAGAACACCCATAGCACCCTGATCGGCTATCTTCTGTGGATATTCGGATTCCTCGGTTCCCACCGCTTCTACTACGGCAAGCCGATTACCGGCACCATCTGGTTTTTCACGCTCGGCTTGTTCTTCGTTGGCTGGATCATCGACCTGTTTCTGATCCCGTCGATGGACCGGGAGGCCGACATGCGCTTTCAGCCTGGCCCGATCGATTACACCGTCGCCTGGATTCTGCTGACCTTCCTCGGCGTGTTCGGCGTGCACCGGATGTATCAGGGCAAATGGATTACCGGCCTGATTTACCTGTGCACCGGCGGGCTGTTCTTCGTGGGCGTGCTTTATGACTTCTGGACGCTGAACAGCCAGGTTTCGATGCGCAACATGGAAAAGCGCTGGTAAAGACGGTTTCGAGGGCGGTCCGACCTTCTGGTCCGGACCGCCTGGGTTTCGAGATCAGGCTTGAAAGGCGACTCTGCCGTCGACGATGGTGTGGCGCACCGCCCCTGGGAGGCAGTGGCCGATGAAAGGGCAATTGCGACCCTTCGAATGCCAGACTTCGCCAGCGAGGGTAGAGCTGCGTGGGTCGAACAGGACCAGATCCGCGGCATCGCCTACCGCCAGGCGTCCCGCCCGAAGCTGCAGTGCGGCGGCCGGACCGCTGCTGAGGCGCGCGATCAGGGTCGGCAGATCGAGCAGGCCATCTTCGACCAGGGTCAATGCGAGCGGCAGAAGAATTTCCGCACTGCTGATGCCCGGCTCGGTTTCGCCGAACGGTGCCTGCTTGGCATCCGCTTCGTGAGGTTGATGATGACTGGAAATCGCCGAAATGACGCCAGCTTTGACTGCTTCGCGCAGGCCGTCGCGGTCGGCGGCGCTGCGTAGCGGCGGTTGCACATGGTAAAGGCTGGAAAAGCCGTGCAGCGCTTCATCGGTCAGGATCAATTGATACATCGCCACGTCGGCGGTCACCGACAGGCCGCGCGCCTGTGCATCGGCGATCATCTGCGCGCCACGAGCGGTGCTGAGCTGGCTGAAGTGGGCGCGGACACCAGTCTGTTCGACCAGCAGCAGATTGCGCGCCAGGGCGATGGTTTCGGCTGTTTCCGGGATCCCGGCCAGGCCGAGAAAAGCGGCGGAAGGGCCTTCATGGGCAAGACCGCCTTCGGCCAGATCGCTGTCCTGGGAATGCATGATCACGGTGAGGCCGAAGGTCGCTGCATATTCCAGCGCGCGGCTCAGGTTCCGGCTGCTGGCGAAGTTGGTCAGGCCATTGCCGAAAGCGACACAGCCGGCATCGCGTAGCGCCACCAGCTCAGCGAGCTGTTCTCCCGCCAGGTTGCGTGTCAGCGCGCCAATCGGAAAGACCTTGGCATGACCGGACTCGCGGGCGCGGTCGAGGATCAGCTCGGCGACCGCGGCGGTGTCCAGCACCGGTTTGGTGTTCGGTGGACAGCACAGGCTGGTGATGCCGCCGGCCGTGGCAGCCAGTGTCTCGCTGGCGATGTTGCCCTTGCGACTGTAACCCGGCTCGCGCAGGGCAACGGACAGATCGACCAGCCCGGGGGCGGCGACCAGCCCCTGGGCATTGATGCTGTGTGCAGCGTTGAAGCCAGCTGGTGCCTGGCCGATGGCGACGACCAAGCCGTCCTGGCAATAGATATCGGTGATTTCATCGCGCCCGTTGGCGGGGTCGATCAGGCGAGCGCCGAGGATTTCGGTTGGCATCAGTTCTGCTCCTCGGCAGCGTATTCGGTTTCGATCTGGCGCTGGGCGGTCTGGCCGCTCATGGCCATGGAGAGCACCGCCATGCGAACCGCGATGCCGTAGGTCACCTGGTTGAGAATTACTGACTGGTCGCCGTCTGCGACCGCCGATTCGATCTCGACGCCTCGGTTGATCGGGCCTGGATGCATGACGATGGCGTCCCGCTTGGCCAGCGCCATGCGCTGTGTGGTCAGCCCATAGAGACGGTAGAACTCGCCCTCGCTGGGCAGCAGGCCGCCCTGCATGCGCTCGCGCTGCAGGCGCAGCATGATCACTACGTCGACATCGCGCAGGCCTTCGGTCATGTCGTGGAAGACACTGACGCCGTATTGCTCCAGGCCGATCGGCAGTAGCGTTTTCGGGCCTATCACGCGAATGTCCGGGCAGCCGAGCGTCTTCAGCGCGAGCATGTTGGAACGGGCTACCCGCGAATGCAGGATGTCGCCGACGATGGCCACCGAGAGCTTCTCGAAGTCACCCTTGTGGCGGCGGATGGTGAGCATGTCGAGCATGCCCTGGGTGGGGTGCGCATGGCGCCCGTCACCGCCATTGATGATTGCGACGTCCGGGCAGACGTGTTCGGCGATGAAATGTGCAGCGCCCGAATCGGCGTGGCGCACGACGAACATGTCGGCCGCCATGGCTTCGAGGTTGCGCAGCGTATCGGTCAGGGTTTCGCCTTTGCTGGTCGACGAGGTGGAAACGTTCAGCGTGATCACGTCCGCCGAGAGGCGCTTGGCCGCCAGTTCGAAAGTGGTGCGGGTGCGCGTGGAGTTCTCGAAGAACACATTGCAGACGGTCTTGCCGCGCAGCAAGGGGACCTTCTTGACTCCTCTGGCACCGACTTCGAGAAAGGAGTCGGCAGTGTCGAGGATTTCGGTAAGCAGCGTGCGAGGCAGGCCATCCAGGGACAGGAAATGGCGCAGCTGACCATTGTCGTTCAGCTGTAGCGGCCGCTTGGCGTCAGTAGGCGTCATCGCGAGGGTCTCAATTGGCGGAGGCGAGGGTCTGGTATTCGAGAGCGAGCGGTGCCGGGCCGAGCAGCTTTACCCTTTGGTCGGAAGGCAACGACAGCGTTGCGCCGACTACGTCCGGCCGGATCGGCAGTTCGCGGGCGTTGAGGTCCAGCAGGCAGACCAGACTGACACTGGCGGGGCGGCCATAGTCGAACAGCTCGTTGAGCGCGGCGCGAACGGTGCGCCCGCTCATCAGTACGTCGTCGATCAATACGAGATGCTGGCCTTCTATTTCGAACGGAAGCGCCGAAGGGCGAACCTGTGGGTGCAGGCCATTCTGGGTGAAATCGTCGCGATAGAACGACACGTCCAGCACGCCGAGGGCTTCCTGCTTGCCGCGCAGTTCCAGCAGCGCTTGGCCTATCCAGACGCCACCGGTGTGGATGCCGATAAAAAGAGGCTCCGATATACCGTGACTGCTCAGGTGTTGATCCAGCGCCGCGGCCATTTCGGGCAGTAGCTGATCGGGGTTCGGCAGGGTCATCGTTTCTCCTTGATAACGCATCAGAGGGTTTGCGCCGTCAGCCAGCCTTCGAGTAAAAGGGCGGCAGCGAGGGCGTCGACCGGGCGTTCGCGGTAACCGCCTTGCTGCCCGCCGCGTAGGCGCTCGCCTTTGGCTTCGTAGGTCGTCAGACGCTCGTCGTGGGTGTGCACCGGCAGGTTGAAGCGGCCGTTGAGGCGCCTGGCGAACTTCTCCGCGCGCGCACTCATTTCGCTGGGGCTGCCATCCATGTTCAATGGCAAGCCGACCACCAGTGCGTCCGGTTGCCATTCTCGTAATAACGCTTCGATCTGCGACCAATCGGGCACGCCGTTCTGCGCCTTGAGCACGCAAAGCTCCCGGGCCTGGCCGGTAATCGCCTGACCGACAGCAACGCCGATCTGCTTGGTGCCGTAATCGAAGCCCAGCAGTAAACGCAGGGCACTCATGCGTGACCGACCTGGCTGCTAAGAAGCCGCAGGTCGACACCCAGCGAGGCGGCTGCAGCCGCAAGGCGCTGGTCGTAGGGAAGGTCAAAAAGAATGTGCGGCTGCGCCGGGCAGCTCAGCCAGGCGTTGTCGACCAGTTCGGCCTCGAGCTGACCCGGTTCCCAGCCGGCATAGCCGAGAGCGATAAAGTGCTGCCTGGGACCGTAGCCGTCGGCGATGGCGAAGAGCACGTCCTGGGATGTGGTCACGCCTAGGTCGCCGAGGCCGAGGGTGGCCTGAAACTGCGCGTCGGCCGGGTGCAGCACGAAGCCTCTGTCGGTCTGCACCGGACCACCGGCGAAAATCGGCAGCTGCTGACTGGCGGGACTGACCGGCTCGTCGGGGCGCAGCTGGTCGAGTATGTCGGCCAGGATCAGTCCGCTCGGACGATTGACGATGAGCCCCATTGCGCCTTCCCGATTGTGTTCCACGAGATAAATCAAGGCGTGGGCGAAATTGGGGTCGGCCATATGGGGCATGGCGATCAGGAAATGATGCTTGAGGTAATTGGGTGAGGTCGCGTTCATGGTTGCTAGCTTAAGCGTTGCGGGCGAGGCCGTGAAGCTGCATGCGCTGGCTTGCCGCGCTGTTGACGCCGGGTGCTGATTCAGCTGATCAACGGCTCGACAATCGGTCGCCGCGCTCGAAGCGCCACGTCCTGATGATCTCGACCTGGTCGAACTTATTCGCCAGCTCTCCCGAGAAAGGCGCAAACGGCGCTGCAAGCCTGACGATGCGCATGGCCGCCTCGTCGAGGACCGCCTGTCCTGAGGATTCGAGCACCCGTAGCTCCTGCACCGCGCCGTTGCGGTCGATGACCACCAGCATGCGAAGGCTGCCATAGATCCGCTGACGACGAGCTTCGTCAGGGTAGTTGAGGTTGCCGATGCGCTCGACCTTCTTGCGCCACTCGTCGCGGTACCAGGCGCTGATATCTCGCATGGTGGCGGCGCTGTTCTGGCGACTGACGCGAGGCCGCTTGGCGTACTGCTCGACTTGCTGCGCAAGCTCCGCCTCGAGGCTGGCGATTTCCGAGCTGAGCTGTGAGCTGTCATAGACAGGCGCCGGCTGCGCCTGGGGCTGTGGCTTGTTTTTCTGCGGTTTTGCCGGCGTCTTGTCTGGCTGCGGCGCACGGGTCGCGACTGCGGTTTTCGGGGCCTCGCTGCGAGTGCTAGGCGGCGGCGGAGAGGCCGGCGTCACCTTGCGCACCTGGGTGTCTTGAAATGGCGCTTGCTCGGTCGTTTTCGGGGACGCCTTGTGCTCCAGCGTGCCGCTACCCTGTTGGTTGTCCTGCGCGAGAAAGTCGGCGTCCTTCGGTTTGTCTTCGCTTTTGAACGTGGACAAGGTGATTTCCAGCGACTTGCTGATCTGCTTCGGTTCGGATAGCGAGAAACCGAGGCCGAGGATCAAGGCTGCATGCAGCGCGGCGGCGAGAAATATCGTGAAGCCGAGACGATCCGCCGGGCGGACGCCGGTATGGGCAGGAATAGGTTGGCGTGTAGCGGCGTTCATCGCATCACAGTCGGCTCGAAGTGCGCGCAGTCTGCCCAGCACGGCTGCAAAAGTCTATGAACCAGGCGACAGCTTTGCTGCGTAAGGTGACGCCGATTTTTGTTGCGGCGCAGCCAGATGCCTATAGGTTACGCGTGGAAGGTGGCGGTTGGTTGGTAGGCCAACCGCGCACTGGTCTCAGGCGTTGGAGCGGCGCTGCAGTTTGGCCTCGATGGCGTCCATCAGACGTTCGCCGATCCGGGTATCGAACGCGTTGTCGATCTCGCGAATGCAGGTCGGGCTGGTGATGTTGATTTCTGTGAGGAAATCTCCGATCACATCCAGTCCGACGAACAGCAGCCCGCGTTTGCGTAGCTCGGGACCGACAATGGCGGCAATCTCTCTGTCTCGATCAGAAAGCGGCTGTGCAACGCCACGCCCGCCGGCGGCGAGGTTGCCGCGGGTTTCTCCTGCCGCCGGGATGCGTGCCAGGCAGTACGGCACCGGTTCACCGTCGATCATCAGTATTCGCTTGTCGCCATCCTTGATCGCCGGAATGTAACGCTGCGCCATGATTTGCCGGCTGCCGTGCTCGGTCAGCACTTCGAGAATCACCGAAAGGTTCGGGTCGCCTTCGCGGTGACGGAAAATCGAGGCGCCACCCATTTCATCCAGTGGTTTGAGAATGATGTCACGCTGCTCGCGGGCAAACTCCCGCAGAATGTCGGACCGTCGACTGACAAGCGTCGGTGGCGTGCATTGCGGAAACTGGGTAGCAAAGAACTTCTCATTGCAATCGCGCAGGCTTTGCGGTCGGTTCACCACCAGCGTGCCGGCTTGCTCGGCAAGCTCCAGCAGGTAGGTGGCGTATACGTACTCGCTGTTGAACGGCGGGTCCTTGCGCATCAGGATGACGTCGAGTTCGCTAAGTGCGCTGTCGATCTCTTCCTCTGCTTCGTACCAGCGCTGGGGGTCGTTGAAGACCTTGAGCGGCCGCATGCGAGCGCGCGCCTCGCCACCTAGCTGATAAAGGTCGCGCTGCTCCATGTAGCAGATGGTCCAGTCGCGAGCTTGGGCTGCCAGCAGCATGGCCAGCGAGCTGTCCTTTTTGAAGGCGATCTGCGCGATTGGATCCATGATGATCCCGACGCGAACAGTCATGCGATGATCTCCGGCGAGGGGCAGAGCGGAGCTGCCAGGGGCTTGAAATGTCGATGCAGATTGGCGGCGGTTGTGCGTTGGGTCAAGGAAAATCCCGCTGCCTTGGCAGCGGATAGCTTGCATTTGAGGAGTGTGCTAAAAAGGTCCGGCGATTGGGTGCAGCCCATCGATGGCAGGGCCTCTGGCGCACTGACATAACGATAAACTACGACTCACCGAGGCGATGGTAGGGCGAAATGGAACAGCACTCCGAGGGCTTGAAGGTCATGGTGATCGACGATTCGAAAACGATTCGTCGCACCGCCGAAACGCTGCTGAAGAAAGTAGGTTGTGATGTGATCACGGCGGTGGATGGCTTTGATGCGCTCGCCAAGATCGCGGATAGCCACCCGCGCATCATTTTCGTCGATATCATGATGCCGAGGCTTGATGGCTATCAGACCTGTGCGTTGATCAAGAACAACAGTTCTTTCAAATCCACCCCGGTGATCATGCTGTCCTCCAAGGATGGCCTGTTCGACAAGGCCAAGGGGCGGATCGTGGGGTCGGACCAGTACCTCACCAAGCCTTTCAGTAAAGAAGAGTTGCTCGGTGCGATCAAGGCGCATGTGCCTGATTTCGCACCGGTAGAGCAAGTATCCTGAAGTTCGGCCCTGTGTGCCGCTGAAGCCTTTCCCACGGAGAAACCATGGCTCGCGTTCTGATTGTTGATGACTCGCCGACCGAGATGTACAAGCTGACGGCCATGCTGGAGAAGCATGGTCATGTCGTTCTGAAAGCTGAGAACGGAGCCGATGGCGTAGCGCTTGCTCGTCAGGAAAAGCCGGACGCGGTACTGATGGATATCGTCATGCCCGGTCTGAACGGTTTTCAAGCTACTCGCCAACTGACCAAAGATGCTGAAACCAGTCACATTCCGGTGATCATTGTGACCACTAAAGACCAGGAAACCGATAAGGTCTGGGGCAAGCGTCAAGGCGCCAAGGATTACCTGACCAAGCCAGTGGATGAAGCGACACTGCTGAAGACCCTGAGCGCCGTACTAGCCGGATAAACGGCGGTTTCGTAATCAAGGGATGTTGCCAGCATGTCGGATACGCCTACGCCGTTTCAGCGACTTCTGGAAATCGATACCCGCTGCCGAGCGCTGGCGGCAGGACTGCCCTCGCAGCAGGAAGCCATCCAAACCTGGGCAGGTATCGGTTTTCGAATGGGGGGGCGACTGTTTGTTGCTCCGATGGGGGAGGTTGGCGAAATACTCCACGAGCCGCGCTATACGTTGTTACCAGGAGTGAAGACCTGGGTGAAGGGCGTGGCAAACGTCCGCGGCCGGCTGTTGCCCGTCATGGATCTGTGCGGTTATTTCGGCCTGGAGCTGTCTCCGTTACGTAAGCAGCGGCGGGTATTGGTGGTCGATCATCAGGAGGTGTTCGCCGGATTGACGGTCGACGAGGTGTTCGGCATGCAGCACTTCCCGGTGGATGCCTTCTCCGAGCAGTTGCCGCCGGTCGAGGCGTCGATCCAGCCCTTTATTCACGGTGTCTTTCAGCGCGAGCAGCCTTGGCTGGTCTTTAGCCCGCACGCGCTTGCCGCGCACCAGACCTTTCTGGACGTGGCGTATTGATTTAGGTGGGGTCGGCTGATGCCGGCCTTTTGGTTCTTGGAAGGAAACGTACGGGTGGTCCAGGCGGGGGCCGGAAAAATGAAAAAAATGAACGCAAATGCTTTGCTGGCAGGGATACGTAGCAATACGCTGATCGCCGGGCTGTTTATCCTTCTCATCGTGTCGATGGTGCTGTTGTTCGTGAACTTTGCGTACATCAATACCCAGGCGGACTATGACAATGAGTACATTGGACACGCAGGTGAGCTGCGAGTTCTGTCTCAGCGCATCGCGAAGAACGCGGTAGAAGCGGCTGCGGGTACGCCGGACGCATTCGGCTCGTTGAAAGACGCACGCAACGACTTTAGCGAGCGCTGGACCTACCTCTCCGAAGGAGACGATCGCATAGGGCTGCCAGCGGTTCCGCAATCGCTGCAGGCCGAAGTCGCTGCGGTGCAGCAGGACTGGGACACGCTACGGCAGAACACGGATGCGATCCTCGCCAGCGAGCAGACGGTTCTTTCCCTGCATCAGGTCGCCACGACCCTCGCCGAAACCATTCCGCAACTGCAGGTCGAGTACGAAGAAGTCGTCGATATTCTTTTGGAAAGTGGCGCCCCGGCTGCCCAGGTGTCCGTTGCTCAGCGCCAGTCGCTGCTCGCGGAACGTATTCTGGGCTCGGTGAACAAGGTGCTGTCCGGTGACCAGGACTCGGTGCAGGCCGCTGACATGTTCGGTCGTGATGCGAGCCTGTTTGGGCGCGTGCTCAGCGCGATGCTCGAAGGCAACGAAGCCATGGGCATTTCCCGCGTTGACGATGCCGAGGCGCTGGATCGTCTGGCTGCGATCTCCGAGTTGTTTCAGTTCGTTTCCGGTTCTGTGGATGAGATTCTCGAAACCTCGCCGGAGCTGTTCCAGGTGCGTGAATCGTCGAACAGCATCTTCGAAGTTTCGCAGACTCTGCTCGACAAGACCTCTGCGCTGACCCAAGGTCTTCAAGGTCGTGCCGATGCCCGATACATCAATGCCCTGGCTGGCTATGTTCTGGGTGCGCTGGCCCTGGCCTCTATCCTGCTGATCGGTCTGGTGATGGTTCAAGAAACACGTCGTCGTCTGAGTGAAACGGCCGAAAAGAACGAACGTAACCAAACGGCGATTCTCCGCTTGCTCGACGAAATCGGTGACCTGGCCGATGGTGACTTGACCGTGGCCGCCACGGTTACCGAAGACTTCACCGGTGCCATCGCAGACTCCATCAACTACTCCATCGACCAGTTGCGCGATCTGGTCGAAACGATCAACCAGACTGCCGTTCAAGTGTCAGGCGCGGCCCAGGAGACTCAGGCGACCGCGATGCACCTGGCCGAAGCTTCCGAGCATCAGGCCCAGGAAATTGCTGGGGCTTCCGCGGCGATCAATGAAATGGCGGTTTCGATTGACCAGGTATCGGCCAACGCCGCTGAATCGTCTGCGGTGGCGGAACGCTCCGTAGCCATTGCCAACAAAGGCAACGAGGTCGTTCATAACACCATTACCGGCATGGATAACATCCGTGAGCAGATTCAGGACACGTCCAAGCGGATCAAGCGCCTGGGCGAATCGTCCCAGGAGATCGGTGACATCGTTAGCCTGATTAACGACATTGCCGACCAAACCAACATCCTTGCCTTGAACGCAGCGATTCAGGCATCCATGGCCGGCGATGCGGGTCGAGGCTTTGCTGTGGTTGCGGACGAAGTACAGCGCCTTGCCGAGCGTTCGTCTGCGGCGACCAAGCAGATCGAAGCGCTGGTCAAGACCATTCAGACCGACACCAACGAAGCGGTTATCTCAATGGAACAGACCACTTCCGAAGTGGTACGAGGTGCGCGTCTGGCCCAAGACGCGGGTGTCGCCCTGGAGGAAATCGAGAAGGTATCCAAGAGCCTTGCGGCTCTGATTCAGAACATCTCCAACGCGGCGCGTCAGCAGGCTTCGTCAGCTGGTCACATTTCCAACACCATGAATGTCATTCAGGAAATTACCTCGCAGACCTCTTCGGGTACCACTGCGACCGCGAAGAGCATCGGTAACCTTGCGAAGATGGCCAACGAAATGCGTCATTCGGTATCCGGCTTCACCTTGCCGGAAACGCAGGATCAGGCCTGACTGATAGCACGGCGGCCGGTCACGGCTGCTGTGAAAGTTCATGAGTAAGGGGCAGGATATGCAGCCAAGCGTTGACTGGTCACTGAGACCCTTGGCTGATATGTCATCAGCCGAGTTTCGTGATTGGCAGGCCTTGCTCGAAGAGCGCTCCGGCCTCGTAGTGACCGAACAGCGGAGGACGTTTCTGCAGGCCAACCTGAGCAGCCGCATGCGCGAAGTTGGTGTGGCTGATTATGCCAGCTATTACCAGCAGGTTACCGATGGCCCACGAGGCGCGGTCGAATGGTCCACCTTGATGGACCGCCTGACGGTGCAGGAAACCCGCTTCTTCCGTCATCCGCCTTCGTTTTCGATGCTTGCTGCTTACATACAGCAGCGTCAGGAATCGCGCGATGCTGCGCTGCCCTGGTCGCTGTGGAGCGTGGGGTGTGCAAGCGGTGAAGAAACCTATTCGCTGGCGATCTGTGCTGCCGAGGCGTTAAAGGGCACGGCGGGCGAGGCGCAATACGGGGTGATCGGTACGGATATCAGCCTGAGCGCTCTGGGCCGATCTCGAGATGGCCTTTACAGTCGTCGTCGGCTCGATCAGTTGGATCCCGACCTGCGCGAACGATATTTCCAGGCAATGCCTGATGAGCGATTCCAAGTAATACCCAGCCTGGCTGCGCGCGTGTGCTTTGCCAGACTCAACGTGCTGGAGCTGGCTGGTGCGCCAATGTCCGATATGGACGTCATTTTTTGTCAGAACCTGTTGATTTACTTCCGTCGCTGGCGCCGCCGCGAAATCCTCAATCGCCTGGTCGAGCGCCTAGCGCCGGGGGGGTTGTTGGTTATCGGCGCGGGCGAGGTGATTGGCTGGCAGCATCCGGAACTGGTGCCGGTAGCCGATAGTCAGGTTCTGGCCTTTACCCGGAAAAGTTTATGAGCGGAGTCGCTATGGGTGATCGGCACGATTATGTCGCCCTGGAGTGGGTGAAAGGCGAAATTGCCGAAACGCTGAAGCAGGCGCGGCAGGCCTTGGAAGCGTTCGTCGAAAACCCGCAGGACTCGACGCGGATGCGCTTCTGTCTGACCTACGTGCATCAGGTGCATGGCACCCTGCAGATGGTCGAGTTTTATGGTGCTGCACTGCTTGCCGAAGAAATGGAGCAGCTCGCCCGTGCGCTGCTTGACGAGCGCGTCGCCAGTCAAACCGAAGCGCTTGAAGTGCTCATGCAGGCGATTCTGCAAATGCCGGTCTATCTGGATCGCATTCAGAGCGCTCGTCGCGATCTGCCAATGGTCGTACTGCCGCTGCTCAATGATCTGCGTGCCGCGCGCGGTGAGAAACTGCTATCGGAAACCAGCCTGTTTTCACCCAACATGTCCGCTCGGGCGCCGGCTTTGTCTGAGGAGTTTCTGGCCCAGCGGCAAACCGAAGACCTTCCGGGGCTGCTTCGCAAGCTACGGCAGATGCTGCAGGTCGCGCTGGTCGGTGTCATCCGCAACCAGGATCTGCCCACCAATCTGGGTTATATGGCACGGGTCTTCGCGCGCCTGGAAATGCTCTGCCGAGATGCACCGCTGGGTGCGTTGTGGCAGATCGCATCGGGCGTCGTCGAGGGGCTCGCCAGTGGGGCCGTCGCCAACGGCACCACGGTCCGGAACCTGCTGCGACAGGTTGACAAGGAGCTCAAGCGGCTTGTTGCGCAGGGCGCCGACGGAATCAACCAGCCGGCACCTGACGAACTGACCAAGAATCTGCTCTTTTACATCGCCAAGGCGCCCACGGAGTCGCCACGCATCAAGGCGTTGAAGGCTGAGTACAGCCTGGACGATGCGCTGCCCGACAGTACGCTGGTTGATGAAGAGCGTGCTCAGCTGGCGGGTCCGGATCGCGGCGCGATGCGTTCGGTGGTGGCAGCGTTGTGCGAGGAATTGGTTCGGGTCAAGGACAGCCTGGATCTATTCGTACGCAGTGACCGTGTGGCCCTGGCCGAGCTGGGGGCACTGCAGCCTCCGCTCAAGCAGATCGCCGATACGCTTGCAGTATTGGGGTTCGGTCAGCCACGCCGGATCATTCTCGATCAGATCGGTGTGGTCGAAGCGTTGGCGCAAGGGCAACAGCAGCCCGACGATGCGGCGCTGATGGACGTGGCGGGTGCGTTGCTATATGTCGAGGCGACATTGGCTGGCATGGTTGGCGGAACGTCTGACGAACGAGGAGAAGAGAGCCACCTCCCGACTACCGATGTTGCGCAGATTCACCGCCTGGTTATCCGCGAAGCGCGTACGGGGCTCGAACAGGCCAAGGACGCGATCATCGAATTCATCGCCTCCCAGTGGAATCATCAACATCTGGCGCGCGTACCGGAGCTTCTGACCCAGTCGCGTGGTGGGTTGGCAATGATTCCGCTTGCTCGCGCGGCGGCGTTGCTGGATGCCTGCAATCGCTACATTCAGGAGCAGCTCCTAGCCAGGCAGGCCATCCCCGACTGGCAGAGCCTGGATACTCTGGCCGATGCTATCACCAGCGTTGAGTACTACCTCGAGCGGCTCAGCGAAGACTGCGGCTCGCAGGGCGATCTGATTCTTGATGTTGCCGAAGAAAGTTTGCAGGCCCTGGGCTACCCGCTGCGTGACCAGCCGTCGACGGATGAGCATGATCCGATCGCTCCTGAAGCGGGCCTCGAGCTGTCCGATCCGCTGGACGAAATCGAGGTGTTGCTGCCCGAACCGGCTCCCGAGTTCCTGAATGACGTGCAGCCAGAGCAGCCAGAGCAGCCCGTCGCCGTCCAGTCCGATGACGCTTCGGCTGCTGAGCTGACAACGGTCGAGACCGATTTGACTATCGATTGGAGTCCTGAGGGCGGAGACGTCCATGCCGACGAGGTTGCCGAATCTGAAAAGCCAGACTGGCCGGGCGAGACCCTCAATCTAGCGGAATCCGTATTTTCGCAGACCGGCGTCACCGAACCAGACGATCAACTGGTGGAGCCTGACACGCAGCCCATCGATGATTCGCTCGGTGACACTGTGGCATGGAGCGAAGCCGACATGGCCGAACTCGATATGCCAGAGGTGGTGCTGCCGGAGCTGATGGAGCAACCGGTTGTTGCCGAGCCGGCGATGAGCATGGAAGACGTCATGGCGGCACCTGTCGTGTCGATCAACCCCCCAGCACAACATGTTCCTCCTACGCTGCTGCCACCACCTGAAAGCGAGGAGCCGGTCGACGAGGACCTGCTCGAGGTTTTCATTGAGGAAGCGGCCGAGGTCCTCGAAACCATCGGCGAGTATCTGCCACGGTGGTGCGCCGACGCCGCGAACAAGGACGCGCTCGGCGAAGTGCGGCGAGCTTTCCATACGCTCAAGGGCAGCGGCCGCATGGTTCGCGCGCTGATCATCGGCGAACTTGCCTGGTCCGTTGAAAATCTGCTCAACCGTGTTCTCGACCGTAGCATCGATGCGAGCGAACCGGTCAAAAAGCTGGTGACCGATGTGGTCGCGCTGATGCCAGAGCTGGTCGAGGAATTTGCGGCCAAGGCGCAACGTCAGCGTGACGACGTCGATCGTTTGGCTGCCAACGCCCATGCCTTGGCCAAAGGGCAGCCAACCGATCCGGATCCACAAGGTGGCGTTGCACTGGATGAGCCGGTGCAGGAGTCAGTTGTTGAAGATGTCCTTGACCCCCAATTGCTGGAGATCTTCCGCAACGAGGCAGAATCGCATCTCACTACGCTGGTCGATTTTCTTGCCGATTGCGCGCAACGCCTTCCGCAACCGGTGACCGATGCCTTGCAGCGGGCGCTGCACACGCTCAAGGGCAGTGCGCACATGGCCGGAATTCTGCCGGTTGCGGAGATAGCCACTCCGCTAGAGAAAATGGTCAAGGAGTTCAAAGCCAATCTGATACCGCTGGATCTGGCCGAGGCAGAGCTTCTACATGCCGCAGAGCAACTGCTGCGCTGTGGATTAGTCAATCTCGAGCACGACCCGTTGGCACCCATCGAAGGGGCCGATGAGTTCATCGCGCAAGTCCATGCGCTGCATCAGGCTCGGCTAGCGGACGCCAGCGAACGTGGCGATAACGAAGCGGGCGAGCCGCGCGATCCCGGCATGATTGCGCTATTTCTCTCGGAAGGCATGAACATCCTGCTGGACGCTGAAGATCTTCTGCGAAGCTGGCGCGAGCACCCGGCCGAGCGCCAGGAGCTGACCGCGTTGCTGGAAGAACTGACGACGCTCGGGCTCGGCGCGCAAATGGCCGATCTGCCGCAGATCGATGCCCTGTGCCAGGTGCTGCTCAACCTCTATGCGGTTGTGCAGGACGGCCGTCTCGCGGTCAGTGCACGTTTCTTCGATGATGCCGAGCAAGGTCACGAGGCGTTGGTCGGGATGATGGATCAGGTTGCGGCTGGTCTACAGGTGACCGGCCAACCCGAACTGGTGGCCCGTCTCGAAGAACTCTTGGCCGAGGCGATCGATCCGCACGCATACGAGCTGCCGTCCGACGATACACAACCGGAACCCTCTATTCCGACTGTTGCGATTGATGGGCTCGTCGAGGACCCTATCGCCGAAGCCGAAGCCGAAGCCGAAGCCGAAGCCGAAGCCGAAGCCGAAGCCGAAGCCGAAGCCGAAGCCGAAGCCGAAGCCTGGCCAACCGAATCCCGCTCGGAGCAGGATGAGCTGGATGAGGAAATGGTCGAGATTTTTCTCGACGAAGCCGTCGACCTGCTTGAAAGCGCCGGTGGAGCCCTGGAGCGTTGGCTGGGAGATCCAGCCAACCAACTAGCACTCTCGGCCCTGCTGCGTGACCTGCATACGCTCAAGGGCGGTGCGCGGATGGCCGAAATTCGGCCGATCGGCGATTTGGCGCACGAACTCGAAACCCTTTATGAAGGGCTTTCGGATGGCCGCTATGTGCATACCGACGATCTCGCAAAGCTGCTGTTACGCAGCCACGACCAGCTTGCAGTGCAGTTGGAACAGCTCCAGGCGCACAAGCCAATGGATGCTGCCACGAAGCTCATCGAGCACATCAAGGCCTACCGGCAAGGCGTCACGCCAACATTTGAAAGTGGTGTTTCCAGATCCGATGAAACGCTAGCTATTGACGATGCACAGGAGGTGGAGCCCTTAGCCGATGCGCCTGACTCGTCAGCGCTGGAGGGCCGGCTTGATCAGCCGATGCTCGCCACGGATATCGACGCGGACCAGGCCGAGGCTGACGCGGCAGCGCCCACCGATGAGGATATCGGCCAAGTCGAAGACGTGCCGGTATCGAACGGCGCTTTGCCCGTCGAGCCGGAAACGCCTGGCGAGGATGATCTGCCGTTCGCGGCAGATGCCGAGGTTGAGGAGCCCGAACCATTCGAGGTGCCGGCACCGGCGCCGATGACGGAACCCGCCAGGGCTGAAACCGACAGTTTCGAGCATCGCGATCCCGAATTGGTCGAAATCTTTCTGGAGGAAGGTTTCGACATCATCGAGCGCGCCAGCGCATCGCTACAGCGCTGGATGGAGGATGTCGGCAATAGTTTTGAAATCGAAGCGCTACAGCGGGATCTGCACACCCTCAAAGGCGGTGCGCGGATGGCGGATATTCGTGAGATCGGCGATCTGGCACATGAGCTTGAGTATCTATATGAGGGGCTGTGCGCTGGTAACTACCGATCTAGTCCGACGCTCTTCACGCTGCTGCAGACTTGTCATGACCGGCTTGCGGCAATGCTCGACGCGGTACGCGCCAACCGCGAGCTGCCGAGTGGGCAGGATCTGATTGCGACCATTCGACGGTTTCGATCGAATCCCGAAGAGCAACTGAGTATGCCCAGTAGCGTTGCCTTGAAGGCGGCCCAAGACGCTGCCCAGGACGCCGCCGAAGCGGAGATTCTGGACATTTTCGTCGAAGAGGCGGATGACCTGCTGGAAGAGATGGACGCCGCACTGGGGCGCTGGGAAGCCACGCGCGACAGCACAGCTCCTCTGGTCGACATGATGCGTGTGCTGCACACGTTGAAAGGGGGCGCGCGGCTGGCGGGGCAAAATCGCCTGGGCGATATGGCGCATGACCTCGAACAGCGCTTAAGCGAAAAGCAGCTGCAGGGCGGTCCTTGGGAGGACAGCCTGTTCCTGGATGTTCAGGGCGGCTATGACGCCTTGCTCAAGGAAGTCGAAGCGATGCGCTCGCGTTTGGTGAGCGAGACTGAATCCTTTTCCGCCGAGCAGGCGCAGGACATTCGACAGGGCGATCCTCCCGAGTCTTCTGTCATCGTGCTTGAAACACCTATCGTGGCCGCCAGTGTTCAGGCGCCGAGCGGCAATACGCCTGCTAAGGTCCTGCCGTTCATCCGTCGTGCTGAGCAGGCTGCACTGGATGCTGCCTCTCGTCGTGCACCGCAGGAACTGGTGAAGGTGCCAGCCGAGCTCCTGGAAGGGTTGGTCAACCTAGCGGGCGAAACCTCGATTTTCCGGGGGCGGGTCGAGCAGCAGGTCAGCGACGTCGGCTTCACGTTGGGAGAGATGGAAGCCACCATCGAGCGGGTACGTGACCAGTTGCGGCGGTTGGATACCGAAACCCAGGCGCAGATTCTCAGCCGCTATCAGGCTGAAGCAGAACGTGCCGGATACGACGATTTCGATCCACTGGAAATGGACCGCCATTCGCAGCTCCAACAGCTTTCCCGTGCACTGTTCGAGTCGGCCTCCGACTTGTTGGATCTGAAGGAAACCCTGGCTGCACGTAATCGTGACGCCGAAACCCTGCTGCTACAGCAGGCACGGGTCAACACAGAGCTTCAGGAAGGCCTCATGCGCACGCGCATGGTTCCCTTCGACCGGCTCGTGCCGCGCTTGCGCCGGATCGTTCGCCAGGTGGCGGGAGAGCTGGGCAAGCAGGTCGAGTTCCACGTAGGCAATGCAACGGGGGAGATGGACCGCAGTGTGCTCGAGCGTATCGTCGCCCCGTTGGAACACATGCTTCGCAACGCTGTGGATCACGGTATCGAAGTCGCCGCCAAGCGGGTGGCGGCGGGCAAGCCCGAACACGGCAACATTCGCCTGGATCTGAGCCGCGAAGGCGGGGATATCGTTCTGGCATTGAGCGATGACGGAGCGGGCATCAATCTCGAAGCCGTTCGTCGCAAGGCGATCGAGCGCGGACTGATGCTGGCTGGCAGCGATCTGTCGGATCATGAGGTCCTGCAGTTTATCCTCGAGGCGGGTTTCTCCACTGCCGAGAAGGTGACCCAGATATCCGGTCGCGGTGTCGGCATGGATGTGGTGCATTCTGAGGTCAAGCAGCTCGGCGGCTCCATGAGCATCGAATCGACGCTTGGCAGCGGTACGCGCTTCCTGATCCGCCTGCCGTTTACCGTGTCTGTCAACCGGGCGTTGATGGTTTACTCAGGCGAGGATCTCTACGCGATCCCGCTGAATACCATCGAAGGTATCGTGCGGGTATCGCCTTACGAACTGGAGGCCTATTACCAGCCAGGTGCTTCGCGTTTCGAGTATGCGGGACAGACATACGAACTGCGCTATCTCGGCGAACTGCTCAACAACGGCCAACGGCCCAAGCTGGTAGGTCAGAGCTTGCCGTTACCGGTGATCCTGGTGCGCTCGAACGAGCACAGTGTGGCGGTACAGGTCGATAGTCTCGCCGGTTCCCGCGAGATCGTGGTGAAGAGCTTGGGTCCGCAGTTTGCCACGGTGCCGGGGATTTCTGGTGCGACCATCCTGGGTGACGGCCGCGTGGTGGTGATTCTCGACCTCCTCGCGACCATTCGTGTATTGCATGCGCATCTACTCACGCAGCAGCAGCCGTTGCGTTTGCTCGGCGAAGACGAGCCGGTTGAGATAGAGGTCGATCGGCCGACCCTGGTCATGGTGGTGGACGACTCGGTCACCGTGCGCAAGGTCACCAGCCGCCTACTCGAGCGTAACGGCATGAATGTATTGACGGCCAAGGACGGTGTCGACGCGATCACCCAACTGCAGGAACGCAAGCCGGACATCATGCTGCTGGACATCGAAATGCCGCGCATGGATGGTTTCGAAGTGGCGACCCTGGTGCGTCATGATGACCATCTGAAGGATCTGCCGATCATCATGATCACCTCGCGAACTGGCGAGAAGCACAGGGATCGAGCAATGGCCATCGGTGTGAATCAGTACCTCGGCAAACCGTATCAGGAATCGCTGCTGCTCGAGACCATTCAGCAGTTGGTCAAGCGCCATGACTGAGGTCGCTGCGGCCCGCATCGGCGTGATCGCCGATACCTCATTGCAACGTCATGTGCTGCAGCAGGCGTTGAGCGCCAATGGCTACAAAGTGGTGCTCAACAGCGATCCAGCGCGGTTACAGGAAGCGGACCTGATGGCGGTCGACGCCGATCTATGGCTTGTTGATCTGGCCCAGACGGAAGATTCGCCATTGGTCAATGCGCTGCTCGAACGAGACAGTTGCCCGGTATTGTTCGGCGAGGGACACGCGCCGGAACGTCATTCCGAACACTATCCGCGCTGGGAGCGGCGCTTGTTTGGCAAGCTGAAGCGATTGGTCGGCGATCCATCCCGGGTCGTGGGTCCATGTCTGGAAGTGCTGCGCGGGCAGGCGGAACGCCCCGCGCGCCTGGAGCTGCCCGGTGCGCTGGCAAATGCCGATTCGCGCGCCGGTGAACCGGCGCGCGAGGTCTGGTTGCTGGCGGCTTCGCTGGGCGGCCCGGAGGCGGTGAAGGCCTTTCTCGACGCATTGCCGAGTGGGTTGCCGCTTGGTTTTGTCTACGCTCAGCACATCGAAGCCAGCTTCGAGTCAGCATTGTCCCAGGTAGTGGGGCGACACAGCCAATGGAACGTCAATCAGAGCCGGGAAAATGACTCCATTCGCTGCGGTGAAGTCGTGGTGGCACCTATCAGCCAGGAAATGAGCTTCGGCAAGGACGGCGCCATGTTGTTCCACGAACGTGGCTGGCCCGAGCCCTACAGTCCTTCCATCGATCAGATGATGCTTAATCTGGCGCAGCAGTTCGGCAGCCGCTGTGGGGTCATTGCCTTCAGCGGTATGGGCAGCGATGGCAACGCTGCGGCCGCCTATGTGTTGCGTCAGGGCGGCAGAGTCTGGACCCAGCGTGCCGACTCTTGCGTTTGTTCGAGCATGCCGGACAGCCTACGCGAAGGCGGCTATAGCTCCTTCAGCGGCGATCCACGCGAACTGGCCCAAGCCCTGGTCAATCATTTTGCGCAACAGGCCAACCAGCCCGTTGCGGTTTTGCAACTGGATAACCCATGAGTCAATCCGTTAGTACCCAGGACACTTCCGCCAGCATCACTGGGCTGCTGGTGCCATTGGCCGACCGTACGCTGCTGCTGCCCAACGTAGCCGTCGCCGAGCTGATTCCTTACCGCGCCCCCCAATCCGCGCAGGGCACTCCGTCCTGGTTTCTCGGTCAGGTTTCCTGGCGGGACCTGAACTTGCCGCTGCTGTCATTCGAGGCGGCCTCCGATGGCCAGCCCGAAGTGGGTGCCCAGGCACGAGTTGCGGTGCTCAATGCCGTCGGAGGGCGCGATCATGTGAAATTCATCGCCTTGCTGGTGCAGGGCATTCCTCGCTCGGTGAAGGTTGATTCGAGCCTGGCGCGTTCAGACGTGGCGCTGGCGCCCCTGGAGCTGGACGCGGTCAACCTGGGCGACGTGCAGGCGCGAATTCCGGACTTGGTCGCGCTGGAGCAAAAGCTGGCGGATGC
The DNA here is from genome assembly GCF_047225135.1 of Pseudomonas sp. YJ42. Lineage (NCBI taxonomy): Bacteria > Pseudomonadati > Pseudomonadota > Gammaproteobacteria > Pseudomonadales > Pseudomonadaceae > Pseudomonas > Pseudomonas sp. YJ42. The sequence goes on from NZ_CP178378.1 coordinate 3,388,991, forward strand.
CGGCCTGGTCTGACGGGCCCACACGGGGACCGTTGATCAAGCGATCGTTGGTAAATGGCTATCGATGCGAGCACTCTCAGACGTCAGTCTGGAAGTCGCCCCATAGCTGCTGCGCAACGCCCAATGCCACCACCGGCGCGGTCTCAGTGCGTAACACTCGCGGCCCAAAGCGGGCCGGTTGAAACCCGGCACTACGGGCCTGTTCGATCTCGGCATCATTCAGCCCTCCTTCGGGGCCGATCAGAAATGCCAGCGTAGCGGGACGCTGATGGGTCGTTAGCGGTTCGGCCAGCGGATGCAAAACCAGCTTCAGATCCGCCTCCACGGCAAGCCACTCCTGCAATGACATCGGCGGGTGGATGGCCGGGATAACCGAGCGGCCGCACTGTTCGCAGGCGCTAATGGCGATCTGACGCCAATGGGCCAGGCGTTTGTCGGCCCTTTCGTCTTTCAGGCGAACTTCGCAGCGCTCGCTGACGATCGGCGTGATCTCCGTGGCACCGAGCTCCGTCGCCTTCTGAATGGCCCAGTCCATTCGTTCGCCGCGCGACAGACCTTGGCCGAGATGGATCTTTAACGCCGATTCGGACAGGCCAGCCAATTGCTCGCGCAGTTCGACCTTCACATGCTTCTTGCCTACCTCGACCAGTTCGCCCCGGTATTCCTGACCGCTGCCATCGAACAGCTGCACCACCGCGCCGGTTGATAGCCGCAAGACCCGGCTGATGTAATGCGCTGAGGCTTCTGGCAGATCCTGCGTGCCAAGCGAGAGTGGTGCGTCGATGAAAAAGCGGGATATGCGCATCGGGAAAGCTACGGTCGGAAGTCGAGGCGGCAGTCTATAGCGTTCGCCGCGGGCTCAGAAGCCCGCGCCGTACCCTAGCTAACCCGGATCGCGAAACTCCTTGGGTGCACCCGGTGACACGGGAACGCTGACGGTCGTGCGTGTTGCGATATCGATACCCTCGGTGGCCACTTCGGCGAGGAAGTCGATCTGCTCCTCGGTGATGGTATAGGGCGGCAGGAAATACACCACGCTGCCCAGCGGACGTAGCAGTGCGCCGCGTTGCAGGGCGTGTTGATAGACCTTGAGCCCGCGCCGCTCCTGCCAGGGATAGGGAGCTTTGGTGGCCTTGTCCTGCACCATCTCGACGGCGACTGCCATGCCGGTCTGGCGTACTTCAGAGACGTTCGGATGGTCTTGGAGGTGGGCCGTAGCGGACGCCATTCTCGCGGCCAGCGCCTTGTTGGCCTCGATGACGCCGTCCTGCTCGAAAATATCCAAGGTTGCCAGCGCTGCGGCACAGGCCAATGGATTGCCGGTATAGGTGTGCGAATGGAGAAAAGCGCGCAAGGTCGAGTAGTCGTCGTAGAACGCCTGATACAGCTTGTCGGTCGTCAGTACCGCGGCCATGGGCAGGTAGCCACCGGTGAGCGCCTTGGACAGGCAGAGGAAATCAGGCGTGATGCCCGCCTGCTCGCAAGCGAACATGGTTCCGGTTCGGCCGAAGCCGACGGCGATTTCGTCGTGGATCAGGTGTACATCGTAGCGATTGCACGCGTCGCGCAGCAGCTTGAGGTAGATCGGGTGATACATGCGCATGCCGCCAGCGCCCTGAATGAGCGGCTCGACGATGACCGCAGCGATCTGCGCATGGTGCTCAGCCAGGGTCCGCTCCATATGGGCGAACATGTCGCGCGAGTGTTCTTCCCAGCCCATGCCGTCGGGACGCAGATAGCAGTCCGGGCTGGGGACCTTGAAGGTATCTAGCAGCAGCGGCTTATAGGTGTCGGTAAAAAGTGCCACATCGCCCACCGACATGGCCGCCACGGTTTCGCCGTGATAGCTGTTGGTCAGGGTGACGAAACGCTGCTTGTTCGGCTGCCCACTGTTGCGCCAGTAGTGGAAGCTCATCTTTAGCGCGACCTCGATGCCGGTCGAGCCGTTGTCGGTATAGAACACCCGGTCGAGCCCGGCCGGTGTGATCTGCACCAGACGCTCAGATAGCTCGACCACCGGCTGATGACTGAAGCCGGCGAGCATCACGTGTTCGAGCTGGTCGAGCTGGTCCTTGATGCGTTGATTGATGCGCGGATTGGCATGGCCAAACACATTGACCCACCAGGAACTGACCGCATCCAGGTAGCGTTTGCCATCGAAATCCTCGAGCCAGACGCCTTCGCCACGCCGTATAGGGATAAGCGGAAGCTGTTCGTGATCTTTCATCTGAGTGCATGGATGCCAAAGTACGGAAAGGTCACGCTGCATCCAGCTGTCGTTCAGGTTCATCTTGGCTCCTTGGCATTGGCGTCGACGCAGCCTAGCAGAAACCGGACGATGGCTCTGACTCGGAGCATCTATCTGCTTGCCCGATAATTTGAAACGAAAAAATGCGATTCATTTCGATCTATAAGCCGTTAGGCTAATCCTCCTGTTCTTCTATCGAGACGCAACCATGCAATGGCGCAATTCGCCCAATAACTACGGACTGGTGAGCATCGTCATGCATTGGCTTATGGCGGCGGCGGTGTTCGGCTTGTTTGCGCTGGGTTACTGGATGGTCGGTCTGAACTACTACAGCAACTGGTATCGCACCGCCCCTGATATCCATAAAAGCGTTGGCCTCGTGCTGCTGGCGCTGATGATCTTCAGAGTCATCTGGCGGCTCAGCAGTCGGGGGCCGGGCCCGGTGCCTGGCCATTCCTCGCTGGTGCACCGAGCGACCAAGGTGGGGCATGGCCTCCTGTATCTCGGCCTGTTCGCAGTAATGATCTCCGGTTACCTGATCTCCACCGCAGACGGCCGCGGGATCGAGGTGTTCGGCTGGTTCGAGGTCCCGGCGCTGGTCACCTCGATTCCTAACCAGGAGGACGTGGCCGGCCTGGTGCACCAGTACCTCGCCTGGGCTTTGGTGATCCTGTCCGGGCTGCACGCGTTGGCGGCACTGAAACATCACTTTATCGACCGCGATTCGACGCTTGATCGCATGCTCGGCCGCGCCGATGCCTGAGGTCTCGTTAGACCACCTTTAAACCATTTTTAGAAAGGAGCGACCCAATGTTGAAAAAAACCCTCACCGCACTTGCCCTGAGCTCGATGATTCTCGCTGGCCAGGCGACCGCCGCTGATTATGTGATCGATACCAAAGGACAACACGCCTTCGTCAATTTCAAGATCAGCCATCTCGGCTACAGCTGGCTTTGGGGCAGCTTCAAGGAATTCGATGGTGGCTTCAGTTTCGACGCCGACAAGCCTGAGGCCAGCAAGGTCAAGGTCAGTCTGGATACGGCGAGTGTCGATACCAACCATGCCGAGCGTGACAAGCATTTGCGCAGCGAAGATTTCCTCAACGTGTCCGAACATCCGAGCGCGACCTTCGAGTCGACATCGGTCAAGCCCACCGGCGAGGGCACCGCTGACATCACTGGCAACCTGACGCTCAATGGCGTGACCAAGCCAGTGGTAATTGCCGCCAAGTTCATCGGCGAGGGCAAGGATCCGTGGGGTGGCTATCGCGCCGGCTTCGAAGGCACTACTACGCTCAAACTCAAGGATTTCGATATTAAGATGGACCTGGGCCCAGCCTCCCAGACAGTGGACCTTATCATCTCGGTAGAGGGTGTCCGGCAGTAATCGGAAGAACGCTCCATCAGACGCCGGCGCAAAGCCGGCGTTCTGCTTTTTTGCAACGTGACTACGGCCGGGTTCAGGCATTTGCATGATGTGCCGAATCGATAGCGCCAATTGGCGCGATAGCGCATTGGAGACGCGATTGTCTGTTTACAGACATTGGTGAATGTAAGTATATTCCTCGCATTCTGCCATTCGAGTCTGTCCGAGCTGTCCTGCTCGGGTTAGCTGTTCAATGAGGTCGCTTCCGATGTCAATCAAGTCAGCCGGCGCTGCTCTGATCACGCTTTTTGCCACCGCGACGCTACTCAGCGGTTGCCAGGAAGAAGAGGCGGCGCCAGCCGCTGGGCAGCAGATTCCGCAGGTGGGTATCGTGACGCTCGAAGCCGAGCCGTTCACTCTGACTACTGAACTGCCGGGCCGCACCACTGCGTACCGGGTGGCGGAGGTTCGGCCGCAGGTCAACGGAATCATTCAGAAGCGCCTGTTCACCGAAGGTAGTGAGGTGAAGCAGGGGCAGCAGCTCTATCAGATCGATCCGTCCGTTTATGAGGCCACGCTGAAAAGCGCCGAGGCACGGCTAGCCTCGGCCAAGTCGCTGTCTGATCGCTATGGACTGCTGGTCAAAGAGCAGGCGGTGAGCCAGCAAGCCTACGACGAGGCCCGTGCGGCATCGCTGCAGGCGCAGGCCGAACTCGAACGGGCAAAAATCGACCTACGTTACACCAAGGTACTTGCTCCCATCTCCGGCCGCATCGGCCGCTCTGCGGTGACCGAGGGTGCGCTGGTCAGCAACGGCCAGACGCAGGAACTGGCGACCATCCAGCAGTTCGATCCGATCTATGTCGATGTGACCCAGCCGGTGCAGGACCTGATCGCGTTGCGTGCTGACCTGGAAAGTGGCCGGCTGCAGCAGGCCGGAGATAACGTCGCCAAGGCCCGACTGATCCTGCCGGGCGGCGCCGAGTACGGACATGAAGGTACGCTCGAAGTGTCCGAGGTGGCTGTGGACGAGGGCACCGGTTCGGTCACGCTGCGCGCCGTGTTTCCGAATCCGGACAAGAACTTGCTGCCGGGCATGTTCGTCCACGCACGGCTGCTGGCTGGGGTACGGCAGCAGGCCTTGTTGGTGCCGCAGCAGGGCGTTACCCGTAACGCTCGCGGCGAGCCGACCGCGCTGGTGGTAGGCCCCGACAATAAGGTTGAGCTGCGCCAGATCAAGACGGAGCGCGCGGTGGGCAATCGTTGGCTGGTCAGCGACGGCTTGAAACCCGGCGACCGGGTCATCACCGAAGGCCTACAGTTCATCCGCCCCGGTGCCGAGGTCAATCCGCGCCCGGCCGGCAACGTGCAGCAGGCCGGCCAGGCTGATGGGCCGGCAGGTGTACCTGCTGCCGGCCAGGGGGAATAACCAACCATGTCCAGATTCTTTATCGATCGGCCTATCTTCGCCTGGGTTATCGCCCTGGTGCTGATGCTTGCCGGTACGCTGGCGATTCTCAATCTGCCGGTCAATCAATATCCCAGCATCGCGCCGCCAAATGTGGCGATCTCTGTCAACTACCCGGGCGCTTCGGCGCGGACCGTCCAGGACACCGTCGTCCAGGTCATCGAGCAGCAGCTCAATGGCCTCGATGGGTTGCGCTACATCTCATCGGAGAGCAACTCCGATGGCAGCATGACCATCAACGTGACGTTCGAGCAAGGGACCAACCCCGATATCGCTCAGGTCCAAGTGCAGAACAAGCTGCAGCTGGCGACTCCCCTCCTGCCGCAGCAGGTGCAGCAGCAGGGCATCCGTGTGTCCAAGTCGGCGCGCAACTTCCTGATGGTGGTCGCGCTGGTATCCAAGGACGGCCAGCAGAGCAACTTCGATCTGGCCAACTACATCGTCGCCAACATCCAGGATCCGATTTCCCGGACGCAGGGCGTTGGTGACTTTCAGGTATTCGGCGCTCAATACGCGATGCGTATCTGGCTCGACCCGGCCAAGTTGCAGCAGTACCAGCTGACTGCTGTCGACGTCCGCTCGGCGATACAGGAGCAGAACGTCCAGGTGTCATCCGGTCAGCTTGGCGGTTTGCCGGCGCTGAAAACCCAGCAGCTCAACGCCACCATCATTGGCAAGACCCGTCTGGAAACCCCAGAGCAATTCCAGAAGATCTTGTTGAAGGTCAACCCGGACGGCTCGCAGGTACGCCTGCGCGACGTCGCTAAAGTCGAGCTCGGCGCCGAAAGCTATTCAATCCGCGCCGAATACAACGGCCAGCCAGCTGCGGGCCTGGGCATTCGCCTTGCGGCAGGTGGCAATGCATTGGACACCGCCAATGCGGTGCGCGAGACCATATCCAAGCTGGAACCCTTCTTTCCGCCAGGCGTCGAGGTGGTGTACCCCTACGACACCACACCGGTGATCTCAGCTTCGATCGAAGGCGTGGTGCACACGTTGCTCGAAGCCTTCGTGCTGGTCTTTCTGGTGATGTTCCTGTTCCTGCAGAATCTGCGGGCGACGCTGATCCCGACATTGGCCGTGCCGGTGGTAATTCTCGGTACCTTCGCGATCCTGCTGACCTTCGGCTACAGCATCAACACGCTCACCATGTTCGCCATGATCCTGGCCATCGGTCTGCTGGTGGACGATGCCATCGTGGTAGTAGAGAACGTCGAACGGGTGATGCGCGAGGAAGGGCTCTCGGCCCGGGAGGCGACGCGCAAATCCATGGGCCAGATCCAGGGCGCCCTGGTGGGGATCGGCGTGGTGCTTTCAGCCGTGCTCCTGCCGATGGCCTTCTTCGGCGGCTCCACCGGTGTGATCTACCGCCAGTTCTCCATCACCATCGTCTCGGCCATGGTGCTGTCGGTGTTGGTCGCGCTGATTTTCACTCCGGCGCTGTGCGCTACCATCCTCAAGCCGCATGACGGCGATCACGAAGGCAAGCGCGGTTTCTTCGGCTGGTTCAACCGCACGTTCGATCGCGGCACCCAAGGTTACGAGCGCGGTGTGGCAGGTGTGCTCCGGCGCAAGGCGCCCTACCTGCTGATGTATCTGTTGATCGTGGGTGTGATGATCTGGATGTTTACCCGCATTCCCACCGCTTTCCTGCCCGAGGAGGATCAGGGCGTGCTGTTCGCGCAGGTGCAGACGCCAGCCGGTTCGACCGCCAACCGTACCCAAGAGGTGGTCGAGCAGATGCGCGACTACTTGCTGAACGAGGAAAGCGAAACGGTCCGTTCGGTGTTCACCATTACCGGCTTCAACTTCGCCGGTCGCGGCCAGAGTTCTGGCATGGCTTTCATCATGCTCAAACCCTGGGAAGAGCGCACCGAAGCCGGGCAGGGGGTATTCGACCTGGCCCAACGCGCCCAGGGCTATTTCTTCAGCCTGCGCGACGCCATGGTGTTCGCCTTCGCGCCGCCTGCGGTGATGGAGTTAGGCAATGCCACTGGTTTCGACGTCTATCTGCAGGATCAGGCCGGGCTCGGCCACGAGGCCCTGAGCCAAGCGCGTGATAAGTTCATGGAACTGGCGGGGCAGGATCCGACGCTCACCGGGGTTCGCTTCAACGGCCTGCGAGACGAGCCGCAGTACCACCTGATCATCGACGATGAAAAGGCGCGGGCCCATGGGGTTTCGCTCGCAGCGATCAACGACTCGCTGTCGATCGCCTGGGGCTCGAGCTACGTCAACGACTTCATCGACCGCGGGCGCGTCAAGCGCGTTTATATGCAGGGTGAGCCCACCTCGCGGATGAACCCCGAGGATCTCGGCAAGTGGTATGTGCGCAACGATGCCGGCGAGATGGTTCCGTTCACCGCCTTTGCCAGTGGCAAATGGACCTATGGGCCGCCCAAGCTGACGCGTTTCAATGGCGTGCCGGCGATGGAGATTCTCGGCTCGGCCGCTCCGGGCTACAGCTCCGGCGAGGCGATGGCGGCGGTCGAGCGGATCGCCGAGCAATTACCTACCGGCATCGGCTATTCCTGGACGGGCCAGTCTTATGAGGAGCGTCTGTCCGGTTCGCAGGCACCGGCGTTGTATGCCCTGTCGCTGCTGGTGGTATTCCTGGCGCTCGCGGCGCTCTACGAGAGTTGGGCAATTCCATTCTCGGTCATGTTGGTCGTGCCGCTGGGTATCGTTGGCGCGCTGGCCTTTACCATGGGGCGTGGGTTGTCCAATGACGTTTTCTTCCAGGTGGGGCTGCTGACCACCATTGGCTTGTCGGCGCGTAACGCGATCCTGATCGTCGAGTTCGCCAAGACCTTGCACGAGCAGGGCATGACATTGGTCGAGGCGGCGATCGAAGCCTGCCGCATTCGTCTGCGGCCTATCGTGATGACCTCGCTGGCGTTCATGCTCGGCGTGCTTCCGCTTGCGATTTCCAGCGGCGCGGGCGCGGGCAGCAAACATGCGATCGGCACTGGTGTGATCGGCGGCATGCTCAGCGCTCTGTTGCTGGCAATATTCTGGGTACCGCTGTTTTATGTCCTGGTGTCTTCGCTGAGTGGGCGCAGAAAAAAGGTCGCTGAAGAACCTAAGGGAGATACCCCATGAACAAGTCGGTAATGGCCCTGGCACTGATGGCGGCGCTGAGCGGTTGCTCCCTGATTCCCGAGTATCAGCGCCCTGATGCTCCTATGGCGGCTAGCTGGCCGGAAGGCGAGGCCTACGAGGGTGCTTTCAGCGCGTCTCAGGGGCAACAGACTCTGGACTGGGAAACCTTCTTCCGCGACCCGGCACTGCGGCAACTGATTGGCGTGGCATTGGAAAATAACCGCGATCTGCGTGTCGCGGCGCTTAACGTCGATGCCTATCGGGCGCTTTATCGCATCCAGCGAGCCGACCTGCTACCAGCCGTGAGCGCTGACGGTTCCGGGAGCCGCACCCGGACGCCAGGAGACCTCAACCAGACCGGGCAGAGTGCGATCAGCAGTCAATACAGCGCGACGCTCGGGGTGTCCTGGGAGCTGGATCTGTTCGGTCGCCTCGGCAGTCTGCGTGAGCAGGCGCTTCAGGAGTATTTCGCCACCGAAGCAGCGCAGCGCAGCACGCAGATCAGTCTGATCGCCAGTGTTGCCAACGCCTGGTTGACGTTACAGGCCGATCAGGCCCTGTTGCAGGTCAGCCGCGACACTTTGAAGACTTACGAGCAGAGCTTGGGTCTTACCCAGCATAGCTTCGATGTGGGTGTCGCTTCGGCGCTCGACTTGAGCCAGGCACGCAGCGCGGTGGATACCGCGCGGGTCCGTATCGAACAGTACACGCGTCAGGTGGCGCAGGATCGCAACGCGCTGACGTTGCTGCTCGGACAGAACATCCCCAGCGACCTGCCGGTCCCTGGCGAATTACAACGAGAACAGTTAGCAGCGTTGCCCATCGGTCTGCCGTCCGATCTGCTGCATAAGCGCCCGGACATCATTCAGGCCGAGCGCCAACTCAGGGCGGCGAATGCGAATATCGGCGCGGCCCGAGCGGCGTTTTTCCCGAGTATCAGCCTGACCGGCGCGGCGGGCACGGCAAGCAGCGAACTGTCTGACTTGTTCGGCGGTGGCTCGCGTTACTGGAATTTCTCGCCGAGTATCAGCGTGCCGATCTTCAATGCTGGCCAATTGCGCGCCAACCTCGATTACGCCGAGATCAGCCGCAACATCCAGGTGGCGCAGTACGAGACGGCTATTCAGACCGCCTTTCGCGAGGTGGCTGATGGTCTTGCTGCCCAGGCCACCTATACGCGTCAGGTACAGGCGCAGCGCGACCTGCTGGATACCAGCGAAGACTACTTCCGTTTGGCGGAACGCCGCTACCGAACCGGCGTGGACAGCTATCTGACGCTGCTGGATGCCCAGCGCCAACTGTTCGATGTGCAGCAGCAATACATCACCGATCGCCTGGCACAGATGATCAGCGAGGTCAATCTGTTCAAGGCATTGGGTGGCGGCTGGGACATGCAAGCAGAGCCGATCCCCAGCGAAGGCTGATTGTCTTCGAGAGGCGCCAGCCGCGACAACGACTCCTGCGATGCAGACGCACCAACAAAAACGCCGCCCCGAAGGGCGGCGCTTTTATTGGCGCATTTCAGCTCAGCGATTGCGGGTCAGCAAGGCTGGCTTCTCGCCGCGGGGTTTCGTCGGCAGCTGGTCCAGTTGCTCAGCGCTGGGTAGCCGATCGAGCTTCGACTCCTTGTGGATGATGACGGGCTGCTTTTCCTTCGGCTTGGCCGCGACGTCCTGGCGGGCGCCACCGTCATTGTCGATCCGACGGCCTTCGTTCTTGCGGCGTGGCTGACCACCGCGCGATTGCCCCTGCCGTTTGCCTTTACCCTGGCCGGCACCGCCTGTCGAGGCTCCAGCGCCGCGCGGGCCTGCCGCCGCACGCGGCTGGCCCGTACCTGGCTGTGCGGGTGCGCCCGGGCGACGGCCACGGCCTTGCTTGTTCTGATAAGGACTGACGTAATCGACGCGATTACCGAAATTGTCCAGCTCGTCATCGAGAAACACTTCCGGATCGCGATCGCTGGGCAGGCGTGGTGGGCGGCTGACCGGAGCGGTGACCGTGTCGGCTGTCGTCGAGCCAGGCGTGGCGGCCTTGGCGTTGCGCGGCTTGTTCCGCCCGCGGCGGTTGCGCTCGCGCTCTTTCGGCTCACCGCTGGATTCCGCTGCCTTGGCAGCGCGCGGCTTGCGCTCGCTGTTGCGGGCAGGTCGCGGTTGACGTGGCTCGCGTACTTCGGGTTTTTCCGCCTCGATGGTACTGGCGTCGAAGCCCATCAGGTCACCGTCTGGAATCTTCTGCTTGGTCATCCGCTCGATGCCCTTGAGCAGTTTTTCCTCGTCGGGCGCCACCAGGGAGATCGCCTCGCCGCTGCGACCGGCGCGACCGGTCCGGCCGATGCGGTGCACATAGTCTTCCTCAACGTTGGGCAGCTCGAAGTTGACCACATGGGGTAGCTGATCGATATCCAGACCGCGCGCAGCGATATCGGTGGCGACCAGAATCCGCACTTGGTTGGCCTTGAAGTCGGCCAGTGCCTTGGTGCGCGCGTTCTGGCTCTTGTTGCCGTGAATCGCGACCGCTGGCAGGCCGTGCTTGTCGAGGTATTCGGCGAGGCGGTTGGCGCCGTGCTTGGTGCGGGTGAACACCAGCACCTGCTCCCAGGCGCCCTGAGTGATCAGGTGGGCCAGCAGAGCACGCTTGTGCGAGGCCGCCAGGCGGAATACGCGCTGTTCGATGCGCTCGACCGTGGTGTTTGGCGGGGTGACCTGAATCTTTTCCGGCTCGTGCAGCAGCTTGCTGGCGAGGTCGGTGATGTCCTTGGAAAAGGTCGCCGAGAACAGCAGGTTCTGGCGCTTGGTCGGCAGCTTGGCCAGGACCTTCTTGACGTCATGGATGAAGCCCATGTCGAGCATGCGGTCGGCTTCGTCGAGGACCAGAATTTCCACGTGAGAAAGATCGATGGCCTTCTGGTTGGTCAGATCGAGCAGGCGGCCGGGGCAGGCGACCAGTATGTCGACGCCCTTGGCCAGGGCCTGCACCTGTGGGTTCATGCCTACACCACCGAAGATCACCGCGCTTTTGAGCGGCAGATCGCGGGCATAGACCTTGAAGCTGTCGTGAACCTGGGCAGCGAGCTCGCGGGTTGGCGTCAGCACCAGTACGCGCGGTTGGCGTGGGCCGTGCCGGTGTTCGCGATCGGGATGCCCGCCCGGGAAAAGAATTTCGAGTACGGGGAGGGCAAAGCCACCGGTCTTGCCGGTTCCCGTCTGTGCCGCGACCATCAGGTCGCGTCCTTGCAACACGGCGGGAATAGCCCGCTGTTGCACCGGTGTAGGCTGGGTGTAACCGGCAGCCTCGACGGCACCGGCTAAAGCCTCGGAGAGACCGAGGGAAGCAAAGGACATGAGTAATCCTGTCTTGTATAGGGCGTTGCCCTGGGATGATCATGCCTGGCTCGAATCGCGACTGGCGTGCGATCCCGTCCGGTCCTGCCGCATTGGAAGATGCTGGCATCCGGGCGTAAGCCTGGCGGAAGCGCGGAGTATAACAGAGCTTGTTAACACCGCATTGCTAGGACAGTGTGGCAGTTCGCAGGTTCATTGACCAGCTCCCTGTTTCGCAGGGAGCTGGATCGATGTGTCAGCGGGTCAGCTTCAGGTTGTCCCAAATGGCCAAGCTGGGCTCGGCCTGGTTCAGAGTGTAGAAGTGCAGGCCCGGTGCGCCACCGGCCAGCAGCTTCTCGCACATCTCGCTGATCACCTGCTCGCCGAAGGCGTGGATGCTGTCGGCGTCATCGCCGTACGATTCCAGCTGCTTGCGCACCCAACGGGGGATTTCTGCACCGCAGGCATCGGAGAACCGCGCCAGCTTGCTGTAATTGGTGATCGGCATGATACCTGGAACGATCGGCGTCTCCACACCCAGCTTGCGCACGCGCTCGACGAAATAGAAGTAGCAGTCGGCATTGAAGAAATACTGGGTGATGGCGCTGTCGGCGCCGGCTTTGGCCTTGCGCACGAAGTTGGCCAAGTCGGTCTCGAAGTTTCGCGCCTGCGGATGCATTTCCGGATAGGCGGCGATCTCGATATGGAAATGGTCGCCGGTTTCGCTGCGAATGAACTCCACCAGTTCATTGGCGTAGCGCAGCTCGCCGCTGGCCATGCCCATGCCTGACGGCAGATCGCCGCGCAGGGCGACGATGCGCTTGATGCCGGCATTCTTGTACAGGTTGAGCAGCTCGCGCAGTTCCTGCTTGCTGTCGCCGACGCAGGAAAGGTGCGGCGCGGTGGGCACCTTCACTTCACCGTCGAGCTGCAACACGGTGTTCAGGGTGCGATCGCGAGTCGAGCCGCCTGCACCATAAGTGCAAGAGAAAAAATCTGGCTGGTATTCGGCCAGACGCCTGGCGGTGGCTATGAGCTTTTCGTGCCCGGCGTCGGTCTTGGTCGGGAAGAACTCGAAGCTGAAGTTGTGGCTACGTGGTTGTGACATGACAGTTCCTTTGAGCGATCGGCCGCACCCTCTCCCGTACGAGCAGGCTCGTCGGGAAGTAGGCGCAGCCGCGGCCTCGATTAGTAGCGGTAGCTATCCGGCTTGAACGGGCCTTCGACTTCCACGCCGATGTACTCGGCCTGGCTTGGGGTCAGGCGGGTGATGACGCCGCCGAAGCCCTTGACCATTTCCGCCGCGACTTCCTCGTCGAGCTTTTTCGGCAGCACCATTACGGTGACGTTCTTGGTCTTTTCGATAACCGGCAGATCGGCGAACTTCTCGTTGAACAAGTGGATCTGCGCCAGCACCTGGTTGGCAAAGGAGCCGTCCATGATCCGGCTCGGGTGACCGGTGGCATTGCCCAGGTTCACCAAACGGCCTTCGGCCAGCAGGATGAGGTAGTCGTCGTTCTGTGCGTCGAAGCTGTCCGGGCCGGTGCGGTGGATCTTGTGCACCTGTGGCTTGACCTCTTCCCACGCCCAGTTCTTGCGCATGAAGGCGGTGTCGATCTCGTTGTCGAAGTGGCCGATGTTGCACACCACGGCGCGCTTCTTCAGCGCCTTGAGCATGCCGGCGTCACAGACGTTGGCGTTGCCAGTAGTGGTGACGATCAGGTCGATCTTGCCCAGCAGAGCCGCGTCGACGCTGGCATCGGTGCCGTCGTTGAGGCCGCCCTTGTACGGGGAAACCAGCTCGAAGCCGTCCATGCAGGCCTGCATGGCGCAGATCGGATCGACTTCCGAAACCTTGACGATCATGCCTTCCTGGCGCAGCGATTGGGCCGAGCCCTTACCCACATCGCCGTAGCCGATCACCAGCGCCTGCTTGCCCGACAGCAGGTGGTCGGTGGCGCGTTTGATGGCGTCGTTGAGGCTGTGACGGCAACCGTACTTGTTGTCGTTCTTGCTCTTGGTGACCGAGTCGTTGACGTTGATCGCCGGGATCTTCAGGGTGCCTTTCTTCAGCATGTCCTGCAGGCGATGCACGCCTGTGGTGGTTTCCTCGGTCACGCCGTGGACGCCCTCGAGAACCTGCGGGTACTTATCGTGCAGGATCTGGGTCAGGTCGCCGCCATCGTCCAGGATCATGTTGGCGTCCCACGGCTGGCCGTCCTTGAGGATGGTCTGCTCGATGCACCACTCGTACTCTTCTTCGGTTTCGCCTTTCCAGGCGAACACCGGAATGCCGGCAGCGGCTATGGCGGCGGCGGCCTGATCTTGAGTCGAGAAAATATTGCAGCTGGACCAGCGGACTTCGGCGCCGAGGGCGGTCAGCGTCTCGATCAGCACGGCGGTCTGGATGGTCATGTGGATGCAGCCGAGGATTTTCGCGCCTTTGAGCGGTTGCTCGCCGGCATATTTGTGGCGAAGGCCCATCAGGGCGGGCATTTCCGATTCGGCGATGATGATCTCGCGACGGCCCCAGGCGGCCAGGGAAATGTCGGCGACCTTGAAGTCGTTGAAACCGGCAGGCGTCATGACAGCGCTCATTGAAGAGTTCTCCATTCGTTTTGTGCGAATGGGCGCCGTTGATGCGTATGGTTAACGCCCCATCCGAGCCTGACAGGTGAAACCTGATGTGGATCTGCCGCGGCGCGACAAACAGGCCGCGTGGCTTGCGAGATCCAAAACAGGCTTTCGCCCTGCTGCAGCGCCCCTCGGACAGGTGGCGGGCACGGCCGAGCGGTGTCGGCGGTGTGAAGCTCGGCGATTATAGCCGTGACCGCGCGCAATCCCAAGCCCGACGCAGTGCTACCTGTCAGCGACTGTCGCTGCTGTCCCGATGCAGATATTGCGAACCAATCGGCCGATGCTCAGCCCCTGTACCAGAATCGAGAACAGCACTATCAGATAAGTGATGTTGAGTAGCAGGTTGCGCTCTTCGCTGGCGGGCAGCGCCAGGACCAGCGCCACCGAAATGCCGCCGCGCAGCCCACCCCAGGTGAGGATGCGAACGGTGCCGTTGGGTAGCGCACGACCCATCCTGCGCAGCAGCAGAGCAGGCGGGCCTACCGCGGCCAAGCGCGTACCGAGGATCAGCAGCGTGACGCACAAGGCGATCAGCAGGTATTGCGCGCTGAAGGGCAACAAGACCAACTCCATGCCGATCAGTACAAACAGCACCGCATTGAGAATCTCGTCGAGCAGCTCCCAGAAATTGTCCAGATTCTCCCGGGTGTGGTCGGACATCGCGTGGCGGCGGCCCTGGTTACCGATGATCAGTCCGGCCACCACCATGGCGATCGGGCCGGAGACGTGCAGATGGGTCGCCAGGGTGTATCCACCAAGCACCAGCGCGAGGGTCAGCAACACCTCTACCTGGTATTGATCGATGCTCTTGAGTAAGGCGAAGGTCAGCGCGCCGAGCAGGGCACCGAGCAAGATGCCGCCCCCGGCCTCTTCGAAGAACAGCCAGACGGCCTCGCCCGCCCCCGGCGCCTCCCCTCGTGCCAGCACACCCAGGAGCACGGTGAACACCACAACCGCGACCCCGTCGTTGAACAGTGATTCGCCGACAATGGTGGTCTCCAAGGCTTTTGGTGCGCCCGCTGAGCGCATGATGCCGAGCACCGCGATAGGATCGGTCGGCGAGATCAGCGCACCGAACAGCAGACAGTAGATCAATGGCGGCTGCAGTTCGAATAGGTCGAGGATGTACCAGGTGCCGAATCCGATCACGGCGGTCGAGAACAGCACGCCGACGGTTGCCAGCAAGCCGATTGCCCAGCGGCGGGCACGCAGGTCGGCCAGGTTGATGTGCAGTGCGCCAGCGAATAGCAGAAAGGAAAGCATGCCATCCATCAGCAAGTGATTGAAATCGATACGCCCGACCAGTGTTTCGATCTGCTGCTCGATCGAAGGCAGGCCTAGCAGCGCCTGGCCGTGCAGCAGCACCGAAAATAACAGCGCGGTCGCCATTACGCCGATGGTCGGTGGGAGACCGATGAAACGGTAATTGACATAGGCGAGCAGCGCCGTGAGGCTGATGAAGATGGCTGACAGTTCGAGCATGAACTCCGGATACCTTTCGCAGGTGGGTTAGGCAATGGACTGGCATCGGTGCAGTTGGTGCCGAGCAGCGCGCTGCGACCGGCCGCAAGTACGGCGAGGCAAGGCAGGCATGGCGGAGCGGCACCTGCCGCCGGCAGATTATCCCCGCGCTTATGTGTGGCAGCGCCCTTTGGGCGCGAGCATCCTGAACCGCGGGCGCGTGAGAGTTGCCGCTATCCTCCGCCCGTCTTTGGCGATCCATCCGAACGTGCTGGTGGACGTACGGTCAAACGGGAAGCTCTGGTGAATCTCGCCGGGCGAAACCACAGGAGCTGCCAGCATGAACCTCTTGTTCCGTTCCGTTCCGCTTGTCCTGATCGCCGCGTTCAGCCTACCGGCTGCCGCCAACTCCTGCTATGTCAGTGCCGACACCTCCGGTGCCGTTCCGCCGCCGGTTGTGACAGAAAAATGCTTCGAGTACAAAGGCCTGGACGACAACTCCATCGATTGGGTGTGTCAGGACAACGAGGCCATCAAGAATTCCCAGCGGGAAATCCGTGACAGCTGCCCCGCCGGACATTTCGGCGTATGTACCGCGGCGCTGACACCTGAAACCCTTGCCAATGAGCGCGCCACCGGCACCCAGGCGGATAACGGCACCCTGCCGACCACCGTGCCCAAGGAGGCGCGGATCGTCACCTACCACTATCAGGCCACTGATCGCGCTCAGGCCAAGATCGACTGCGAGAGCGCAGGCGGTGAATGGTCGCAGTAGTCCCGAGGCGTTTGGTGAATCGGTCACCTGGGTAGATAATCGCCGGCCATCGTAGTCCCGAGTGGTTTGTGCCATGAAACTGATGCCGTTGTGCGTTTCGCTGATCGCCGTCCTTGCACTGGTCGGCTGCGACCGCATCGATCCCAATTCGCCGCTGGGCAAGCGCAAGGCGATCTATCAGCAGATGCTCGACACCAAGGAAGACCTCGGCGGCATGCTGCGCGGTCGGTTGCCGTTCGACGCCCAGGGGTTCGTCAGCGGCGCGGCAAAGCTGGACGAGTTATCGCGTCAGCCCTGGCAGTACTACCCGGAGGTCAAGGAAGAGCAGAGCGAGGCGCGGGATGATGTCTGGCAACAGCAGGAACGTTTCAACCAGTTGGCTCGCGAGCTGGAGGCAAACACCGCCGCGCTGGTCGAGGCGACGGCTCAGGGGCCGGTGACCGCTGGCAGCGTCGGGCCCGCCTTCCAGCGAGTCGAAGACACCTGTGAGGCCTGCCACAAGAAGTTCCGCAACTTCTGACTTTGGTAGCGCGCTCCGCCGTCAGCGCTTGGCCGCCTCCAATGCGCGGCGCGCCTGATCCAGGCGGCGCTTGCTGTTCTCGATGACCTGCGCATCGCCGGTGCTTATTGCCTCGCGTAGTTGTGCCTCGCGCATCGTCGCCAGGCGCGCTGCGCGCTCTATTTCGTCGTGATTGGGTTGCAGTGCAACGACCCCGCGACAGCGCTCGGCAAGGCCATGCAGGCGCGCTTCCAATGCAGCGCGCTGGCCGGTGTCGTCCTTCAGGCGCGCCTCCTTGATCTGCTGGCTGATGCGCTCGCGGGCCTGGCTGCACTCGATGCTGGTCTCGGGTGCTGCCAAGGTTGCCTGGACGCCGCAAAGGCTTGATAGCAACAGTATGAAGAGAATTCGCCGGTCGGCCATGCCTTCATCCTTTTTCTTATTCTCGACGTCATATGACTGGACTCAATCAGCGAAGTGCCCTCAAAAGCCGACTATCCCAGCGTCGTGTAGCTGTTGCCGGAGATGAACAACCTCCGGCGCCGAGAGGAACGCGCGCAGCTGCCGGGCACGTGTCGCGCCGATTCCGGGCCTGGATTGCCATTGCTCCAGGCTGGTCGTGGCGAGGGTATTCCAGTCGTCGGCAAGCTGAGTGTCTCCGGTGGGAGGGATACCCAGCGCCTTTAGCCATGCCTTGAAGGGACGCTCACGCGCCAACTGAAAACTCGCCGCCAGGCGGCTGGCACTGGCTTCGCCAATGCCTGGGATTGGTAGGAGGTGATGCTGATCGAGCTGCAGCCAGTCGAGCGCACTCACTACCAGACCGGATTCCACCAACGTCTGCCAAGTGCCTGGACCGAGCTGCGGCAGGTCCAGCCCTTGCTTGCCGCTGAGCCAGACCAGACGCGCTAGGAATTGCTGCTCGCAGCCAGGGCTTGCCTGCCAGCAACTGAGCGCGTGGTACGCGTCAGAAGCAGGGGCGTCGACCGGCTGGCGCCGTTGCGCACGCCAGACGACCCCGTCGTACCGGGGGATGGTAAGGCCGGCCAGAGCGATCGCGACCTGATCGTCGGGGCGAATATCCGCCGCCTGCCAGCGGGCCAGGGAGCCCAGGCTGACGCGGCTGATACGTCGGTCGTCGAGCTGTAGCGGCTCCAGTTCCAGCACCGGCGTGATCTTGCCCGTGCGACCGATGCTGAACTGCACTTGGCGTACACGGGCGACCGCCGTGCGAACTGGATATTTCCAGGCAGCAGCCCAGTCTGGAGGCCTGGCTTGCCAATCGTCGCTGTCCGGACGCCTGCCTTGGCGCAACACGATGCCATCGCTAGCGAACGGTAGCGGATGATGGAACCAGTGGTCACGCCAGTGCTCGGCGTGGGTAATCGTTTCGATTGGTACGGACAGCGCGGCGCTTTGCGCGAAGCCCATCGCTGTCAGGCCGTCCAGGCGAGCCTGCATATTGGACGGGCCGTTAGGCCAATCCCAGACGAACAGGCCGATCTGTCTGGCGGTCCCCTGATCGAGCATCTGGCGCGCCATCGCTCCGGCGGCCTGTGCGCGTGCGCCGGCGCTGCCGACCGTGGCCTGAACGTGGTGGTCGAGCCGCCAGTAGAGTTCACCCTGTAGGACGACGTCTTCAGTGATTGCCAGCCGGGGCGGTATGGCCGGTAGCTGACGGGCGCGTGCTGTCCAGTCCTGACCGCGGCTGCCGTTGCCGCGGCTGATGGCCTGAATCAACGAGCCGTTTCGGTAGTGCAGCGTCACGGCAACACCGTCGACCTTCGGCTGGACCCATAGGTCGGCGCGTTGGGCCATCCAGGCGGCTACGGCTGCGCGGTCGGCGAGCTTCGTCAGCCCGGTCTGGACAACCGGGTGCGGCACGTCGCCCGTCGCGGTCGCCAGCGGATCGGTGGTGATGGCGGAGGCCGGCGCAAAGCAGGCATTCCACTGTTGAAGGCGTGCGACGGCCTGGTCATAAACTTCGTCGTCGACCAGGGTGATGCCTCGACGGTGGTAGGCATCGTCCCACTCGGCGAGTTGCCGCTGCAGCGCGCGGCTTTCCGATTTGGCGCGTTCGGCCGACCAGTCAGGGCATTGCGCCGAGGACAGGACAGGGGCGAGACACAGCAATAGCGTGATGACGGGTCGCATCGGAGCATCCTTGCTCGTTGGGGCTCTGCATTTTGCCAAGCGTGCCCCCACGTGACCGTGCGCTAACGCATGTTGAACAGTTCCTGATGAAAGTCATCGGCAGGCAGGCCGTAGCCAGCGAGACCGTATCCCAACTGGTGGTCGACGTTCGCCGATTGGCTGTGGGCCGAAATCCTGGCCAATCGTGCAGCTGATAGGCCTTGTCCAGTCTGCCGAACAGGCGCTCCAGTGCGCGAGGGCGAATAGCGAGGTAGAGACTGCGCTCATCGCGGCGATGGAGAGCAGGCCGCTGAAGTGAACCATGTCCGCGCGCAGCGGCCAGAATCGGGAGCAATGGCCGGTGGTGACGTCCGTCGTATTGAGCCAATATCGATAAATTGCGTGACGAAGGCCGGTCTGATCCGTTGTATATGCGGTGCCCCTCCTTTTAACGACAGCATAAGTTCGAGCATGCGCCTACGATGCGGCAGTGGGCATGATCGTTATCAACGGCATCGATTAGTGAGCTAACCACCTGCGTCGTACAATCGTCAGCCAATCTTTGCGGAGTGATTCATTAGTGCAGCCCGTGATCTCCATCGAACAGCTGAGCAAGACCTATGCGTCCGGCCATCCGGCGCTGAAAACGATTGATCTGCAGATACGCAAAGGTGAAATCTTCGCCTTGCTCGGCCCCAACGGCGCGGGCAAGACCACGCTGATCAGCATCGTCTGCGGCATCGTCAATCCGGGCGGCGGCCGGGTGCTGGTGGACGGTTATGACATCATCGGCGATTACCGCGAGGCCCGTTCGAAGATCGGTCTGGTGCCTCAGGAGCTGGTCAACGAGGGCTTCGAGAGCGTCTGGGCCACGGTGCGCTTTTCCCGCGGGCTGTTCGGCAAGGCGCCCGACGATGCCTATCTAGAAAAACTGCTGCGCGATCTGTCGCTGTGGGACAAGAAGAGCGCGCGGATCATCGAGCTCTCCGGTGGGATGAAGCGCCGGGTGATGATCGCCAAGGCGCTGTCCCACGAACCGAGCATTCTGTTCCTCGACGAACCGACGGCCGGCGTCGACGTCGAGTTGCGCCGGGACATGTGGGAGATGGTCCGCGGCCTGCGTGAGCGCGGCGTGACCATCATCCTCACCACTCACTACATCGAAGAAGCCGAGGAGATGGCCGACCGCATCGGGGTGATCAGCAAGGGCGAGATCATTCTGGTCGAGGACAAGCAGGTGCTGATGCACAAGCTCGGCAAGAAGCAGCTGACGTTGCACCTGCAGCGCCCGCTGGCAGAGATACCGGCCGAGCTGGCCGATTACCCGCTGGAGCTGGTCGATTCGGGCAACCAACTGGTGTTCACCTTCGACACCCAGCACGAGGATACCGGCATCGCCGACTTGCTCAGGCGCCTCGCCGCGCACGGCATCGATTTCAAGGATCTGCAATCGAGTGAGAGTTCGCTGGAGGAAATCTTCGTCAGTCTGGTAAAAGGCAGCCGCACATGAATTTCTACGCAATCCGCGCCATCTACCTGTTCGAACTGGCGCGCACCTGGCGCACGCTGTTGCAGAGCATCGCCACGCCTGTGATTTCCACTTCGCTGTACTTCGTGGTGTTCGGTTCGGCCATCGGCTCGCGCATGGAGGCGATGCATGGCATCCCGTACGGCGCGTTCATCATCCCGGGTCTGATCATGATGGCGCTGCTGACCGAGAGCATCTCCAACGCCTCGTTCGGCATCTACATGCCGCGCTACTCCGGCACTATCTACGAGGTGCTGTCGGCGCCGGTGTCTTACCTGGAGATCGTCATCGGCTATGTCGGCGCGGCGGCGACCAAGTCGATCATACTCGGCCTGGTGATCCTGCTCACCGCGAGGTTGTTCGTCGATTACGAAATAGCCCATCCATTGGTGATGGTGCTGTTCCTGGTGCTGACCGCGGTGACCTTCTGCCTGTTCGGTTTCATCATCGGCATCTGGGCCGACGGCTGGGAGAAGCTACAGATCGTGCCGTCGCTGATCGTCATGCCGCTGGCCTTTCTCGGGGGCAGCTTCTATTCCATCGAAATGCTGCCGCCGCTGTGGCAGAAGGTCACGTTGTTCAACCCCGTGGTGTACCTGATCAGCGGGTTCCGCTGGAGCTTCTATGGCGTCTCGGATGTCAATGTCGCGGTCAGCCTGGGTATGACCATGGGCTTTCTGGCGCTGTGTCTGGTGCTGATCTGGTGGATATTCCGCACGGGTTACCGGCTCAAGAACTGACGACACGCACCCCGCCATCGGCGGGGTGTCGTTTACAGACAGATGTCGACGCTGACAGGTTGGGGGCCGTGCTGGGCTTCGACGAAGGCCACCACGCGCCGGTCCAGACGCTGAAAGGTCAGGTCGATCAGCTGCTCTCCCACCGCCAGTCGCCGCAACTGCAAGCGGTCGATACCTGCCGGCAGGCGCGGTTGGCGAATTTGGATGCGCTGCCGACGACCGTCCACTTCCAGGCCGAGGCAGGCCTGCAACAGCATGAACACCGAGCCGGCCGCCCAGGCTTGCGGCAGACAGGCCACCGGATAAGCTGTAGGCGCTTCGCCGGGGCTGCGGCTGAAACCGCAGAACAGTTCCGGTAGGCGCATGCCGAAGTGGGTGGCGGCCTCGAACAACCCGCTCAACAGGCGCACCACGCCGTCCCGCTCGCCATACTGCGCGAGCCCAGCGGCGCACAGCGCGACATCGTGCGGCCAGATCGACCCATTGTGGTAGGACATCGGATTGAAGCGTGCGGCTTCCGGCGCCAGGGTACGAATGCCCCAGCCGGAGTTGAAGGCGCTTGCCAGCAGCTGCTGCGCCAGAGCTCGACCGCGTACCGCTTCCGGCAGGCCGCAATACAGCAGATGGCCGGCGTTGGAGGTGCGAATCCGACACGGCTCTCCGGCGCCGTCGATAGCCAGAGCGTAGAACTGCTGATCGTCCAGCCAGAACTGCCGCTCCACCGCCGTGCGTAGCCGTTCGGCCTGCTGGCGCCAATGAGCGGCGCTGTCTGCATCGCCGTGCCAGCCGGCCAGTTCCGCCATGGTCAGATAAGCGCGGAAGGCATAGCCCTGAACTTCGACCAGGGCAATGGGGCCGTCTGGTGTCCGACCATCGGCGTGGAATACCGAATCGTGACTGTCTTTCCAGCCCTGATTGAGCAGGCCGCTCGCCTCGCCGCGGGCATAGGCGAGAAAGCCCTCGGGGTGATTGGCGGCGTTCTGTTCCACCCAGCCGATCGCCGAGCGAAGCGCCGGCCAGATCGAGTCGATGAACTGACGATCTCCGCTGCGCCGGGCGTAGGCGCCCGCCAGCACCACGAACAATGGCGTCGTATCGACGCCCCCGTAATAACGACCGAACGGCAGCTCATTGACCGCTGACATCTCGCCCTTGCGCGTCTCGTGCATGATCTTGCCGGGCTCTGCGTCGCGGAAGCGGGAGGTTTCGCTGGCCTGGTGCGCGGCCAGGTAGGCGAGCACGCCGCGTGCCAGTGCCGGATCGAGCCACAGCGTCTGCAAAGCGGTGAAGATCGCGTCGCGCCCGAATGGCGTGGAAAACCAGGGGATACCGGCGTAGGGATAGGGGCCGGTGGGCAAATCGGTAGTGAGCAAGGCGACGTCAGCCCGCGACTTGTCCAGCCAGGACTGGAACAGGCGGCCTGATGCATACAGGCGCGCGCCTCGTTGTTGCTGTCGGCGCATGCTGCGGCGTGCGTTAGCCGCTGCCTGGCGAAAGCGCGCCGGCCCCGGCGCGGCGGGCTCGATACCGATTTCCAGGTAAAGAGCCCAGCGCTCGCCTGCGTCCAGGTCGACCTGAAAATCAGCCTGGGCATCGCTGAGGTGAGTCGGCGTCAGCGAAAAGCTGATTGCGCTGCAACGCAGTTGATTGTCGAGACCGGCATAACGCATTGCCACATGACGCTCACCGAGTTCAGAAGCGTGATGCTCACCGCGTTGAGCGCGGGTTTGTCCGCGTACTTCGAACATGTCACGAAAGTCCGCCGCGAACCCTAGCGAGAGCGGAATCAGGGTCGGTTGGTCGCTATAGTTGGCTAGGCTGAGTCGTTCGTACAGGCGTCCCTGCCAGAGGAAGCGCTTGCGCTCGACATGAATCACTCCTTGCGGTGTGCTGGTATCTCCGAGCGGCCGTAGTGGGCGGTTGCTCAGGTGCGCAGTGAAGTAAACGTTGTCCTGGCTGACCGCGGCCGACAGCAGCGACGCGGGTTGGCCAGCCAGCCGCAGCTGCAGGCGCGACAGTACTCGAGTGTCGTTGCGAAACAGACCGTCGTCGGTCCCTTGAACGTCACCGAAGGCGTCGGCCACCATAAAACTGTCGCCATCCTTGAGCACGTAAAGCGTACGGGGCATGTACGCCTGATGAGTGTCGTGAGTGGTGTTCATAGGTCATGCCAACTTCTGCAGAGGTTGGTGAGGGTCGGTGTCGCCCAGAAGCTTCCAATACAGCTCCAAGTAGCGGCGCGCCATGGCGTGAGACGAGAAGCGCTGCTCAAACACCTCGCGCACATGTGCCCTGTTCAGTTGCGGCAATCGATCGATCGCTACCGCGGCCGCTTCCTCGCTATCGACGATGAATCCGTTGACACCGTGCTCGACGATTTCTGGAACCGAACCACAACGCCAGGCGATTACCGGCGTTCCGCAGGCCATCGCCTCGATCATCACCAGCCCGAACGGTTCGGGCCAGTCGATGGGAAAGAGCAGTGCCCGGGCGTTGCCGAGGAAATCGGACTTTTCTGCATCGCCGATTTCACCGACGAACTCGACCAGTGGATGGTCCAGCAACGGGCGGATTTCCTGTTCGAAATACTTGCGATCGGCGCTGTCCACCTTGGCCGCAATCTTCAGTGGCAGGCCGACCCGACGGGCGATCGCGATGGCGCGGTCGGGGCGCTTTTCCGGCGAGATGCGGCCGAGAAAGGCCAGATATCCGCCGTCCGCCTCGGCGTGGAAGCGGTAAGCCGAACCGTTGAGCCCGTGGTGAATGGTTCCGCACCAGTTGGCGAATGCCAGCGGCGCGCGTTGATCGTGGGAAATCGACACCAGTGGATAGCGGTGCCAACGGCGGTACACCTCGCCCAGATCGTCGAGGTCAAGGCGGCCATGCAGTGTGGTCAGGGTGCGCTCGGCAATGTCCTCGAAGAACGGAAAATGCAGCAGGTCCACATGGAAATGCAGAACGTCGAATTCATCGGCGCGTGCGCGAACCTCGTCCATCAGCCGTAGGTGGCTGGCGAGGTCCGATTTGAGCGGTGCAGGGTCTAGCCGCAGGGCGCGCCGGCGTGCAGGAACCAGGTCGGCGGTCGTTTTGGCATCGGCAGCGGCGAACAGCGTGACCTGGTGGCCGAGGTCCACCAGCGCGTCGGTCAGGTGTGCCACCACCCGCTCGGTACCACCATACAGGCGGGGCGGAACGGCTTCGTAGAGAGGGGCGATCTGCGCAATCTTCATCAGTGGTCTCCTTGATCAGGGATGAACAGAGCGAGAGGTACTGCGGAAACATCTCCTGTTATGCGATCGCTTATGGGATAGGGGCTGCCGGATGATTTTCAAGCGCGGCGCTCGCTGCCGCTTGTCGGCAAACCGTCGGGCTCGGACCGGCGAGGAGTTCGCAGACCAGGCGCACTCGCTCGATATTTTTGGATGGTGGCAGAATGAAAAAGCCCCGCTCAGCTCGCGCTGGCGGGGCTTTTCTCGCACCGGCGGTCTGGTTTTACAGCCCGGCAGCGGCGCGCAGGGCGTCGGCCTTGTCGGTCTTTTCCCAGGTGAAGGCGGTGAAGGTGTCGCCACCGACCGTCATTTCATAGGGATCGCGACCGAAGTGGCCGTAGGCCGCGGTGGCCTTGTACATCGGGTGCAGCAGATCGAGTATGGTGGTGATCGCGTAGGGGCGCAGATCGAAATGCTCGCGGACCAGGGCGACGATCTTCTCGTCGCTGAGCTTGCCGGTGCCAAAGGTATTGATCGAGATCGACGTCGGCTGCGCCACGCCGATGGCGTACGACACCTGGATCTCGCAACGCTCGGCGAGGCCCGCGGCGACGATGTTCTTCGCCACGTAGCGGCCCGCATAGGCGGCCGAGCGGTCGACCTTGGACGGGTCCTTACCGGAGAACGCGCCACCGCCGTGACGGGCCATGCCGCCGTAAGTGTCGACGATGATCTTGCGCCCGGTCAGGCCGCAGTCGCCCACCGGTCCGCCAATGATGAACTGGCCGGTCGGGTTGATGTGGAACTGGGTGTCCTTGTGCAGCAGCTCGGCTGGGATCACATGCTTGACGATCAGCTCCATCACCGCTTCCTGCAAGTCGGAATGCTTGACCTCGGGATTGTGCTGAGTGGACAGGACGATGGCGTCGATGCCGACCACCTTGCCGCCTTCGTAGCGGCAGGTGACCTGGCTCTTGGCGTCCGGACGCAGCCACGGCAGCAAGCCGTTCTTGCGCGCCTCGGCCTGGCGCTCGACCAGGGCGTGGGAGAAGCGGATCGGAGCCGGCATCAGCACGTCGGTTTCGTTGCTGGCGTAGCCGAACATCAAGCCCTGGTCGCCGGCACCCTGGTCTTCAGGCTTGCTGCGGTCGACGCCCTGGGCGATGTCCACCGACTGCTTGCCGATGATGTTGATGATGCCGCAGGTGGCGCCATCGAAACCGACGTCCGAGCTGTTGTAGCCGATGTCGATGATGACGTCGCGCACCAGCTGCTCGAGATCGACCCAGGCGCTGGTAGTGACTTCGCCGGCGACGATCGCGACGCCGGTCTTGACCAGGGTTTCACAGGCCACACGGGCATGCTTGTCCTCGGCGATGATGGCGTCCAGCACCGCATCGGAGATCTGGTCGGCGATCTTGTCCGGGTGCCCTTCGGACACGGACTCGGAGGTGAAAATCGAATATTCGCTCATCTATCGGTTCCTAATTACCGGTGGGTGAGTCGGCTGACAGGGGTGGGCCGGGAAAAATACCGGGCCTGGATCTGAAAACCGTTCTTCAAGCCAATGTAGAGGCTCTCGCCGGGCGTGAGCCCCGCGGCATCGGCCCAACGGGCCAGATCGTCCTGTTCGAAGCCCAACCATAGATCGCCGCAGGCCTCCCTGGCCCAACTCTGGTTGTGGCTGCACAGCTCGGTGAGCAGCAGGCTGCCGCCCACGTTCACCAGCCGTGCCAGTTGCTTGAGTGCTTCGCCCGGCGCTGCCAGGTGATGCAAAACCATGTTCAAAACGACGCAATCAGCAGAAGGGCATTCGTCCTGCAGTGCGTCGGCAAGTTTCAGCTCGACGTTGTCCAGCGCATCCTGCTCGCAGCGAGCGCGTGCGAGTTCCAGCATTGCCGGACTGTTGTCCACTGCCACGACGTGGGCGAATCGATGGGCCAGCTCGGGCAGAAAGCTACCGTCGCCCGGGCCGACCTCGAGCGCTGTCGCAGAAGGTGCGAAATTCAGCGCATTGAGCAGCGCCACTACGCTATCGCGATACTGTGGCAATCCGGCGATCAGGTCCTGGCGCGCCTGAAAACTGCCTGCCATACGTATGAAGAAATCTTCGCTGGCGGCGCTGCGTTGGGCATGCACCGCGGCGATTCGTGCCTGGACGTCGAATGGCAACACCAGTTGATCGACTTCCTCCAGCAAGGCGGCGTGCAGTCGGCCGCCCAGGGTTTCGCCCTGCGGCAGGGTGCGGCGATAGAAGATCGCATTGCCCTCGCGCCGTGTTGCCAGCAGTCCGGCCTGGGTCAACACCTTCAAATGGTGGCTGACGCCGGATTGGCCGATGGCGAAGATCTGTGCCAGTTCGAGCACGCCGAACGAATCGCTGGCCAGCGCACGCAGTACGTTCAGGCGCAGCGCGTCGCCGCCGGCCTTGCACAGGGCGGCGAGCTGGTCGCTGTCATCGAAGGACATCTGGGGAATGCGCAGGCTCATAGGCCGCGCAGTCTAGTCGGTCGTTTTTCGTCCAG
Source organism: Pseudomonas sp. YJ42 (assembly GCF_047225135.1). Taxonomy (NCBI): domain Bacteria; kingdom Pseudomonadati; phylum Pseudomonadota; class Gammaproteobacteria; order Pseudomonadales; family Pseudomonadaceae; genus Pseudomonas; species Pseudomonas sp. YJ42. The sequence goes on from NZ_CP178378.1 coordinate 3,416,001, forward strand.
CAATGGCTGTATCAAAAAGTTTTGATATTGGGCAAGCTGGAGGTTCAGTTCACCAGGCTGTTTACACCCATGCCGCACGACACCAACCCGAGTCCCAGAAGAAAGAAGCTCGGCAGTAGATTCAGCACATGCTGCAGCCGCGCGTGGCTGGCCAGACGGCGTGCCGCCAGACTGTAAGTGATCAGAATGGAGACATCGACCAGGGCCCAGATCGTGATCAACGCTGCCGCCTGGGGTGCGAAGGGTTGCGCGGGAAGGATGAAGCCCGGCAGGAAGGCCAGGAAGAACAGGATGTCCTTGGGGTTCGACAACCCGACCGCCATGGCGCGCCAGAAATAATGTACATGCGACCGTGGCAGTTGCGGCTCTTCGTCATTGCCGCCGCACAGCCCGTCGGCGCCGAGCCAGATCAGATAAAGGCCACCGAGCACTTGGCCCCATTCGAGAATGACCGGTTCCAGATCCAACGCCAGGTAGATCAACACCAGCGCTGCGACCAGCAGGATCTGGGCGGACAGCACGCCGCCAAGGATGGTCCAGGCCGGCCAGCTGCGTCGCGCGTCGGCAATAACCAGTGCGACGACCGGGCCAGGGGAGGCGATCAGCAAGACGACCGCGGCGGCGAAGGCAAGGTAGGTGGCGTTCATAGTTCGGTCACCAATTCGAATATGCGCGATTGTTTGCCCAGCTTTTCGGTGTAGAAACGCAGGTTGCAGCTGGCGAAGGTGCGCTGCATCCAGCGATCGTTGCCATCGAAGCGGGCCGTGAAGGGGCTGCGGGCATGCGCGGTGTGGCGGTTATCGATGATCAGCAGGTCGCCACAGCCCATACGCACGGGCTCGACGACTTCCCAGGCGAGGTTGCGCAGGGTGTCGAGCGAGCGTTGGGCGCGATCGCTATAGGCGACCATGAACTGCGGGTCGAAACGGAAGAAGGGGGCGTCGGGATCCCCGTAGAGCACGGTCTGATGCTTGTTTATATCGATGCGCTGGTTCTTTTCCGTGGTGCCGTAATCGGAAAAAAAGTTGTACGGCTCATTGAGGAAGAATGCCTGCTGCTCGTAGGTCAGCCGTTCGAGAATGCGATTGACCGAAGCGATGTAGGTGATGGCTTCTGCTGCAGGATCCTGGCGCAGGCACAGCAGCAGCAGATAGTCCGGCTGGACCGCATGGAAGGCATTTTCGGTATGCAGGTCGAGCTCGGTATCGAAACTGTCCGAGGTGGCAGCCCGCGATTGTGTCTGCTGCGGGAAGAAGTTGTTGACGATAGCGCCATCGGACTCCTGGACGTAGCCGATTGGCTCGCCCAGCAGGGCAGTGGCTTGCAGCAGCAGCCGTTCGCTGGTGTCGTCCGGCTTGCAGAGCTCGGCGCGCGAGGCGGGAGTCGGAGGGATGTCGCCGACGTCCGTACTCTCCAACAGCAGAAACCCCTTCGAGTTGCCGAACAGCCGGAAGTCGAGGATTTGCGCGATCTGCTCCTGGCTCAGACCTCCGTTGCTGATGCTGGCGGACAAAAGTAGGTCAAAGTTGCGATCGGACATGTCATTCTTCCCTGCATTTATACGAGGCAGATGCCTCTTCTTATCTGTTGATGCCATCGCATTGCGGGCTCGGTTGCTGGCGCAGTATTGGTGGCGTTCGAGAGGGTGCAAAATGGAAAATACGTCCGTCTGCGATGAGTTTTACTCATGCCGGAGAGAGGCGGCATGACGCTGCGGATGCCTCCTTTGTATGCGCTGCGTGCCTTCGAGGTGGCGGCGCGCTTCGGTTCGTTCACCCAGGCGGCCGAGAGCCTCTGCATCACTCAGAGCGCAGTCAGTCGGCATGTGAAAGCGCTGGAGGAAAACCTCGGCTGTCAGCTTTTCGAACGGCGCGGTTCTCGGTTGGCGCTGACCGATACCGGGCGGTTGCTGGCGCAAGAGCTGAAGGTCGGCTTTCGCACCCTCGAAAACGCCTGCATCGCGGTCAACCGGCGGCAGGACGCGCTGAGACTCAAGGCCCCCTCGACGCTGACCATGCGCTGGTTGCTCGGCGCGTTGGACGACTTCCGGCTGACACATCCGCAGAACCGCGTGCAGCTCACCAGCGCCTGGATGGATCTGGACACGGTCGATTTCCATAACGAGCCGTTCGACTGTGCGATCTTGCTGGGACATGGTGGTTTTCCGGCGGACTGGAATCGAGTCAAGCTGTTCGATGAGTGGCTGGTGCCGGTGTGTTCGCCCGAGGTGCTTGGCAGTACGCGCTGGACGGCCGCCCAGCTGGCGGCGGCCGAATTGATCCATCCCTCTCGCGACTGCCGCGATTGGCGGCGTTGGCTGCAGCGGGTCGGTTTGATCGACGCCGTCGCCTGGCAGCAGGGCAAACTGTTCGACACCTTGGAGCTGGGCATCTCCGCCGCGGCGCAGGGGCACGGCGTTTCAATCGGCGATCTGGCGCTGGTCGCTGCCGAGCTGCACAAAGGTGCGCTGACGCTACCCTTCGACCAGGCGGTGCGCTCCGGCGACAGTTATTACCTGGTGTGGCCGGCGACCGGGGAAACGCCGGTGACGCTGACCCGAATGAAGGACTATTTGTTGAAGCATTTGCCGGATGTCGGCAACCACGGGGTACGCCTGCTCGACTGAGTGGATCGGTGGCGACGGAGCATGCGTGTATTCAGTCATTGCCCCGCCACCCTCGGTAGGGGAAAATGGCCGCCTTTTTCCGCCCCCTTCGTTTTAGAAGCTACCCCGCAGGAGATTCAGCGATGCCCAGCCGTCGTGAGCGAGCCAATGCCATCCGCGCCCTCAGCATGGATGCCGTGCAGAAAGCCAACAGCGGCCACCCGGGTGCCCCCATGGGCATGGCGGACATCGCCGAAGTACTCTGGCGCGACCATCTCAAGCACAGCCCGACCAATCCGCAATGGGCCGACCGCGACCGCTTCGTGCTGTCCAATGGCCACGGGTCGATGCTGATTTATTCGCTGTTGCACCTGACCGGCTACGACCTGTCCATCGATGACCTCAAGAACTTCCGCCAGCTGCACAGCAAGACCCCGGGGCACCCAGAGTTCGGCTACACCGCCGGCGTAGAAACCACCACCGGGCCGCTCGGCCAGGGGCTGGCCAATGCCGTGGGCTTCGCCTTGGCGGAAAAGGTCATGGCCGCGCAGTTCAACCGCCCCGGCCATGAAATCGTCGACCACAACACCTACGTGTTCATGGGCGACGGCTGCCTGATGGAAGGTATCTCGCACGAGGTCTGCTCGCTGGCTGGCACCCTCGGCTTGAACAAGCTGATCGCTTTTTACGACGACAACGGCATCTCCATCGACGGCGAAGTCCATGGCTGGTTTACCGACGACACGCCGCGTCGCTTCGAAGCCTACGGCTGGCAGGTGATCCGCAACGTCGACGGTCATGACGCCGACGAAATTCAGATGGCGCTCGAAACGGCCCGCAAGAGCGACCGTCCGACACTGATCTGCTGCAAGACCATCATCGGTTTTGGCGCGCCGAACAAGCAGGGCAAGGAAGAGTCCCACGGCGCTGCTCTCGGTGAGGCTGAAATCACCCTGACCCGCGAAGCGCTGGGCTGGAAGCATGGTCCGTTCGAAATCCCCGCCGAGATCTATGCCGAATGGGACGCCAAGCAGAAGGGCGCCGAAGCGGAGAACCAGTGGAATCAGCGTTTCGCCGCCTATCAGGCTGAGTTCCCGGCGCTGGCCAGCGAGTTCACACGGCGCATGGCCGGTGAACTGCCGGAAGATTTCGCCGAGAAGGCCTCGGCATTCATTCGCGAAGTGGCTGAGAAGGGCGAAACCATCGCCAGCCGCAAGGCCAGCCAGAATTGCCTGAATGCCTTCGGCCCACTGCTGCCGGAACTGCTTGGCGGCTCGGCGGACCTGGCCGGCTCCAACCTGACGCTGTGGAAGGGTTGCAAGCCTGTAGTAGCTGAAGACGCCTCGGGCAACTACATGTACTACGGCGTGCGTGAGTTCGGCATGGCGGCGATCATGAACGGCGTTGCCCTGCACGGCGGCCTGATCCCCTACGGCGCGACCTTCCTGATGTTCATGGAATACGCGCGCAACGCCGTGCGCATGTCGGCGCTAATGAAGCAGCGTGTGCTCTACGTGTTCACCCACGACTCCATCGGTCTTGGCGAAGACGGCCCGACTCACCAGCCGATCGAACAGCTGACCAGCTTGCGCACCACGCCGAACCTGGACACCTGGCGCCCGGCCGACACGGTCGAATCCGCCGTGGCCTGGAAGCATGCGGTCGAGCGCAAGGACGGTCCGAGCGCGCTGATCTTCTCGCGTCAGAACCTGCCGTACCACATCCGGGACAACGAGACCGAAGCGGCCATTGTCAAGGGCGGCTACATCCTGAAGAGCTGCCAGGGCGAGCCGGAACTGATCCTGATCGCCACCGGTTCGGAAGTCGGGCTGGCCGTTCAGGCCTACGACAAGCTGACCGCGCAGGGACGCAAGGTGCGGGTGGTGTCGATGCCCTGCACCAGCGTGTTCGACGCCCAGGATGCGGCCTACAAGCAGCAGGTGCTGCCAGTGGAAGTCGGTGCGCGCATTGCTATCGAGGCGGCCCATGCGGACTACTGGTACAAGTACGTCGGCTTGGACGGCCGCATCATCGGCATGACCACCTACGGTGAATCGGCGCCGGCCGGCCAGCTGTTCGAGGAATTCGGCTTCACCGTCGACAACATCCTCAGCGTTGCAGAAGAACTGCTGGAAGACTGACAAGCAAGCTGAAGGCCTGACGCTGGACGCTCGAAGTAGAAGCGGCCTGGCTCAGGCTTGAGGGATCACAGCAGCTGAGAAGTGGCGGCTCGAGGCTGGAGTGGCGGCGGCACGAACCACTTCCAGCATCCGGCTTCCGGCTTCCAGCTCGCCCAAGACGAGCCGCGAATGTCCCGAACTCTCCCCTATCGCGTTGCCCTGAACGGTTACGGTCGCATTGGTCGCTGCGTGCTTCGTGCGTTCTACGAGCGCAATGCGGCCTTCGATTTCGAAATCGTCGCCCTCAACGACCTCGCCGATATGGCAAGCCTCGAATACCTCACCCGTTTCGACTCTACCCATGGCCGCTTCCCCGGCGACGTGGCGGTGGCGGGCGATTGCCTGCATCTGAACGGTCACTGTGTGCAGGTGCTGCGCGAGTCGACACCCGAGGCGGTGGACTGGCGCAGCCTGGGCGTGGACCTCGTGCTGGAATGCTCCGGCGCGTATAACACGCGCGCCGGCGGCCAGCGCTTCCTCGATGCCGGTGTGCCGCGGGTGCTGTTCTCGCAGCCCATGAGCGGCGCCGCGGATGTCGACGCCACCGTGGTGATGGGCATCAATCATGAGCAGCTGAGCGGCGCCGAGCGGCTGGTCTCCAACGCGTCCTGCACCACCAATTGCGGCGTGCCTCTGCTCAAGCTGCTCAACGATGCGATCGGACTCGACTACGTGTCGATCACCACTATCCATTCGGCAATGAATGACCAGCCGGTGATCGACGCCTATCACCACGACGACCTGCGTCGCACACGCTCGGCTTTCCAGTCGGTGATCCCTGTCTCGACCGGCCTCGCTCGTGGCATCGAGCGGCTGTTGCCGGAACTCTCGGGGCGGATTCAGGCCAAAGCCGTGCGAGTACCGACGGTGAACGTGTCCTGCCTGGATATCACCCTGCAGATGACCCGCGATACCGACGCCTCGACGATCAACCGGATCCTGCGGGAAGCGGCTGAAACCGGGCCGTTGAAAGGCTTGCTCGCGTACACCGAGCTGCCCCATGCCAGTTGCGATTTCAACCACGACCCGCATTCGGCGATCGTCGATGGCAGCCTGACGCGCGCTTCCGGCCCGCGACTGGTGAACCTGCTGGCCTGGTTCGACAATGAATGGGGGTTCGCCAACCGTATGCTGGATGTGGCCGATCACTATTTGCGGGTCGCCGATCACACCTGAAGCCGCACCGCTTGAAGACATCGCCGTTTTGAACTTAAGGAAGATCACATGACCGTTTTGAAGATGACCGACCTCGACCTCAAGGGTAAGCGCGTGCTGATCCGCGAGGACCTCAACGTGCCGGTGAAGGATGGCGCGGTGAAAAGTGACGCAAGGATCCTGGCGTCCCTGCCGACCATCAAACTGGCGCTGGAAAAGGGCGCGGCGGTACTGGTCTGCTCGCACCTGGGCCGTCCGGAAGAGGGCGTCTACAGCGAGGAGGATAGCCTCAAGCCGGTCGCCGACTACCTGAGCAAGGCACTGAATCGCGAGGTACCGCTGGTCAAGGACTATCTGGACGGCGTTCAGGTGAAAGCCGGTGAGGTGGTGCTGTTGGAGAACGTGCGCTTCAACAAAGGTGAGAAAAAGAACACCGACGAGCTGGCGCAGCAATACGCCGCGCTATGCGATGTCTTCGTCATGGATGCCTTCGGCACTGCCCACCGTGCCCAGGGTTCGACCCACGGCGTGGCCAAGTTTGCCCAGATTGCCTGTGCCGGCCCGCTGCTGGCCGCCGAACTGGATGCATTGGGCAAGGCGCTGAAAAGCCCGGCCAAGCCGATGGCGGCCATCGTCGCGGGCTCCAAGGTGTCGACCAAGCTGGATGTGCTGAACAGCCTGAGTACGGTTTGCGATCAGTTGATCGTCGGTGGTGGCATCGCCAATACCTTCCTCGCCGCCGCCGGTCTGCCGGTAGGCAAGTCGCTGTACGAAGCCGATCTGGTCGACACTGCCAAGGCGATCGCGGCCAAGGTCAGTGTGCCGCTGCCGGTCGATGTGGTGGTCGCCAAGGCGTTTGCCGACGATGCCGAAGCCACCGTCAAGGCCGTTGCTGATGTGTCGGACGACGACATGATCCTCGATATCGGCCCGCAGACAGCTGCCAACTTTGCCGAGCTGCTGAAGTCCTCGAAGACCATCCTCTGGAACGGCCCGGTTGGCGTGTTCGAGTTCGACCAGTTCGGCGAGGGCACCAAGGTGCTGGCCAAGGCCATCGCTGAAAGCCCTGCATTTTCCATCGCCGGTGGTGGCGACACCCTGGCGGCGATCGACAAATATGGTGTAGGCGAACAGATTTCCTATATCTCCACTGGTGGTGGCGCCTTCCTCGAGTTCGTCGAGGGCAAGGTCCTCCCGGCCGTCGAAGTGCTCGAGCAGCGCGCTGAGAAATAAGTGTTTGTGCCGTTATCGCTTCGGCGCTCCGCACAACAAGCGCAACGGTCAAGGCAACCCCTGAAGCTCGGTGCTGTCTCTGTTCTGTCCGAACGAGGAATGGAGACTCACCATGCGTTATGCCGCTATCGCTGTTTGCTGTCTTGGGTTGGCCGGGTGCGCCGGCGGTGCACCGGATTCGGCTTGTGAAATATTCGATCCACCGCCAGTTGAAAGCCCAACCGCACAGAACGATCAGCGGGTGCAGATGCAGAGCACTGGCGACCCGACCGCGGGTACTGCCGCCGATGCCCAGGACTGCCCTTGAGTGGTCCAACCAGCCAAGGAGGAATCGATGAAAGGCCTGTTCATTGCGTTTGCCGCGCTGCTGCTCGCCGGCTGCGGCCACTGGCAGTCCGGCCCCGATGCGCCTTTCGTGCGCTGGAAATGCCAGAGCCAGCAGGACATCGCCTGGCGCTATGCCGATGAGAATCGGCAGACGGTGGAACTGAAAATCGGCAACAGCGACAAGGTTCATACGCTGCGCAAGGAACCTGCCACCCGTGGTGCTTTCTATAGCGATGGCGTTGTGGCTTTCCACGACAAAGGCAACGAAGCGCTGGTCTATCGGCTCGCCGACGACAAGCTGCTGGCTCATGGCTGCAGCGCTTCGCTGATTACGATTTAACGCCCATGCGCTGCCACCGGTGTGAGGCAAATTTGCGGCGTTTTCGCCAGAGCTGATGGCTTTTGGCCCGTCCGCCACTACAATGCCGCGCCTATAGCGCGGTGCTTGAACACCGCCAGCCCCTGGGGCAGGCTTTACACGATTAATCGACCCTAACCGGGAGAAAGGAAAACATGGCACTCATCAGCATGCGCCAGATGCTCGACCACGCCGCCGAATTCGGCTACGGCGTGCCGGCCTTCAACGTGAACAACCTCGAGCAGATGCGAGCCATCATGGAAGCGGCCGACAAAACCGACTCCCCGGTGATCGTCCAGGCTTCGGCCGGTGCCCGCAAATACGCCGGTGCGCCATTTCTGCGCCACCTGATCCTCGCGGCCATCGAAGAATTCCCGCACATCCCGGTGGTCATGCACCAGGACCACGGCACCAGCCCGGACATCTGCCAGCGCTCCATCCAGCTGGGTTTCAGCTCGGTGATGATGGACGGCTCGCTGCGTGAAGACGGCAAGACGCCGTCCGATTACGAATACAACGTTCGCGTGACCCAGCAGACCGTCGCCTTTGCCCACGCCTGTGGCGTGTCGGTAGAAGGCGAACTGGGTTGCCTGGGCAGTCTGGAAACCGGCATGGCCGGTGAAGAGGACGGCGTTGGCGCCGAAGGCACGCTGGATCACAGCCAACTGCTGACCGATCCGGAAGAAGCCGCCGACTTCGTCGCCAAGACCAAGGTCGATGCCCTGGCCATCGCCATCGGCACCAGCCACGGCGCCTACAAGTTCACCAAACCGCCAACCGGTGACACCCTGTCGATCCAGCGCATCAAGGAAATCCACCAGCGCATTCCTGACACCCACCTGGTGATGCACGGTTCCTCCTCGGTGCCGCAGGAGTGGCTGAAGATCATCAATGAGTACGGTGGCGACATCAAGGAAACCTACGGCGTGCCGGTCGAGGAAATCGTCGAGGGCATCAAGTACGGTGTGCGCAAGGTCAACATCGATACCGATTTGCGTCTGGCATCGACCGGTGCGATTCGCGAGTTCATGGCGAAGAACCCCAGCGAGTTCGATCCGCGCAAGTACCTGGCCAAGACCGTGACCGCCATGCGCGATATCTGCATCGCCCGTTACGAAGCCTTCGGCACTGCCGGCAATGCGTCGAAGATCAAACCTATTTCCTTGGAAGGCATGTTCGAGCGTTATGCGCGCGGCGAGCTGGATCCCAAGGTCAACTGAGTCGCTGTTGCGAAACACGAGCCCGCCCTGTGCGGGCTCGTTGCGTTATGGGGGCGTCGACTCCGCAGCCATTGGTGCCGCTAGGCGAGCAGTTGCTGAATCTGGGTCCGTAGCCTATCCAGCGAGAACGGCTTGGCGATGATCGGGGCGCTGCGCGCGATCGGGCTGCCGGACTCGTGAATCTCGATCGGATAGCCGCTGATGAAGATGACTTTCATCTCCGGCCGCAGTTTGAGCGCCGGTTCGGCAATCATCACGCCGGAAACGCCACCGGGTAATCTGAAATCGGTCACCAGCAAATCCAGCTGCGGCTTGGTCGCCAGAATCTCGAAAGCCTGGGTGGAATCCGACGCTTCCAGGACCCGGTAGCCTTCGTCGGCCAGATAGTCAGACAACAGGCGAAGAATATGCGGTTCGTCCTCAACGAGCAGGACAACTTTGCTGAATGTTGGGCTCATCGGAGCAATTCTCGACGTATTCGGTGAACATATTGCGTCAGCCCGGTGATTAATCCGGCTTGGGGTAAGCACGTTGGGCATTGCAGCATTGCGCAAGTTCAGGGCCGGAACGCCATTCGTCAAGCCTTTGTTGGCGCGCGTACAGTAGAGCGGTTGCGCGTTGGCAATCAAACCATGCCTCATCAGAGCTCAAGCCCCAACCATTTCCGGAAGCCCATCATGACCGACGAAAACACCCAGACCATCGCCGACCGGACCCTGGACGACTATCGTGCCAATGCCGAGGCGTTTCGCGAAGGTACCCGTGATCACGATGTCAGCCAGAATGTCGACGCGCTGCTGCGGCACATCCATGGCGAGCCGCCCTTTCGCATTCTAGATCTGGGATGCGGCCCGGGGCGCGACCTCAAGACCTTCACCGCGCGAGGGCATGTCGCGGTCGGGCTGGAAGGGGCGGAGCCCTTTGTGCAGATGGCTCGGGCCGAAACCGGTTGCGAGGTGCTGCACCAGAACTTCCTGCAACTGGATCTTCCCACCGAAGCCTTCGATGGCATCTTCGCCAATGCGGTGCTGTTTCATGTGCCCAGCCGAGAAATCGCCGCGGTTCTGCTGAAGCTGCACGCGGCGCTGCGCCGCGGAGGCGTGCTGTTCAGCTCCAATCCGCGTGGCAACAACCAGGAGGGCTGGAGTGGCGCTCGCTATGGCGCCTGGTATGACTGGCCAACCTGGCGCGGCTTGCTGCAGTCGGTGGGTTTCGTTGAACTCGAGCACTATTACCGGCCGACGGGCTTGCCTCGTGAGCAGCAGCCTTGGCTCGCCAGCGTCTGGCGCAAGGGTTGAGCGCCGACATCAGAAGACAGCGGTTGTTCACCAAGCAGAGCAGAATGCATGCCGAAAACGCCGACTTCATGCGTTTTGCATGCATACAAAACGCTATTATGTGACGCAAGTCACTGAATTATTGGATTTTATTTATCTTCTCCGGTTGGCACGGACGCTGCTCCAGTAATGGAAGCTGGACCATAACCGGAGTACACAATAATGATCGCCGCTGAAAAAATTCTCTCTGCCGCGTTTCCAGAGTTTGAAGTCATTACCCACCCTCGTCCGGACGGCGGGCTTTTGCTGACGCTGCGTAACGATGATCGGGATATCATCAAGCGCGCTCTTTCCAAGGGACAGACCCAGACCAACATTCAGCTGGAGTGGGTCATCAGCTCGATACGCCGCGACCTGGCGCTTGAGGCTGGTATGTCGCCTGCCATCGCCCGTCTGCAAAGCCAGAGCCGCACCGGGCTGCCCACCTACGAGTACGCGTGAGACGAGCGGTCGGCTGGCAATGCTGCGAGCCGGCCGACTGCATATGCTGCGCACTCCAGCGTAGGCGATCCGACCGGGCCGAAGAGCCTTGGATGGTCGCAAAGCCTGATAAGCGATGAGGAATCCGCATGAACGCCATTGACCTGTTGATCGATGATCACGAAAAAGTGAAAGACATCCTGACGCGTCTGACCGAGAGCACTGAGCGTGCGGTCAAGACTCGCGCCGAGCTGCTGCAGAAACTGGAGATGGAAATCACCATTCACACCCAGCTCGAGGAACAGATTCTCTATCCCGCCTACAAGGAAGCCGGCGGCAAGGAAGAACTGAAGATGTATCACGAGGCGAAGGAAGAACACCGGGCGGTTGATTCGCTGGTGCTGCCCGACATCAAGGCGACCGATCCATCGACCGTCGAGTTCTCCGGGCGCATCAAGGTCTGCAAGGAGCTGCTTGAGCACCATATCGAGGAAGAGGAATCGGAAATGTTTCCCAAGGCCCGCGAACTGTTCGACCAAGCCCGGTTGGAAAAAATGGGCGAGCAGATGGCTGAACTGAAAGAGCGCCTGAAGAAGGAATTCAGCGCCAGTCAGGCAGCGTGAACGCAGTCGCCGGGGTGTCTACCCCGGCTGCTGGACGGGCGAAGCCGCCTGAATCGGCTTAGATCACCGAGACGCTGCTGATGCAGGACAGCGAGCTGACGCTGAGTAGCTTGCGCGAAATCGCGGCGCTCGGTATGCGGCTGGCGCTGGACGACTTCGGCCCCGGCCACTCCTCGCTCGGCTACCTGAAGCGCTTCCGCTGCACATCCTCTCTCAAGGTCGATCGCAGTTTCATCGCTGCCGCGCCGGAGGATGCCAATTCGGTCGCTATCAACCGGGCGATCTTCGGGCTGGGCCATAGCCTCGGCCTGGCGGTGATCGCCGAAGGGATAGAACGCCCCGCGCAATTGCGGTTCCTGATCGCCGAAGGCTGCCAGACCGCCCAGGGGTACTGGTTCAATCGGCCTATGCCCGCCGCCGAACTGCAACCGCTGTTCAGCGACGTAGCGTGTTTCGAAGGGCTCTGGCGCTTGCTGCCGCAGTCCAGACGGTCCGCGGAGCACAGTCGCCGACGTTCGCTTTGGCAAGCCAAGGCACTCTTGGCGATAGCAAGGGTCAACTTCTGTGGAATCGATGATTCAAGAAGTCGCCGGCTGCCTGCCGGCTCACTCTGTAGGAGGTGACCCCATGCGTCTTGCTTATTTATCTGCCCCTGTTCTAGGTCTGCTGCTGGTTGGTTGTGGCCCGGATGAGGAGCCCAAACGCGACGAGATGCCGCCGCAGCCGACCACCGAGCAGCCCGCCGTGCCACCAACCAGCACGCCGCCGGCTGATACTGGCACTGACACTGGTACTGGCGCCGGTACGGGTGCGGGTCCAGGTACAACCGGCACCGGAACGGGCGCAGGTGCGGAAACAGGTACCGGAACCGGTATGGGCACCGCGCCGGCTGACAACGGCAGCGGCATGGGCACTGAGTCGGGTGCTGGTACCGCGCCCAACACCACCGGCAGCGGTACGGGTACCTCGCAGTAACGTCTCAAATCCGTGGGTGTCTCGCGAGCCTGGCGAGGCACCCATTTTTGCAGGAGATCCGTATGAAATCGAAATGTATCGTTGTCGCCGCAGTGTTGCCGCTTTCGCTGATGCTCGCCGCCTGCTCGCCAGACGATGAGCCCTCGGCTATGGATAACAACAGCGACAACCAGCAGGAATATCAGAACACCGCGACTGACCCAGCTGGGCCACGCGAGGTCTCGCCGCCATCGAACCTGTCCAACGAGTAACGGCACGCCCCGGTGGGGGTGTTTCTTGCGTAAGAGCTCTACGGGGTGCGTCAGACGTACTGCGCGGCGGCATAGGCGGACGCCCAGGCCCACTGAAAATTGAACCCGCCCAGGTGACCGGTAACGTCGAGCACTTCACCGATGAAATAAAGCCCCGCGGCCTTTTGCGATTCCATGGTTTTCGACGACACCTCACGGGTATCCACGCCGCCGAGCGTTACTTCCGCGGTGCGATAGCCCTCTGTCCCTGCGGGCACCAGTTGCCAATTCGCAAGCTTCTCCGCCACCTCTTCAAGCTCGCCCGGGTTGTACTGCTTCAGCGGCTTGGAAACGAACCAGTGCTCGGCCAGAAGCCCTGCCATCTTGCGGGTGAACAGCTCGCCCAGGAGCGTCTTCAGCTCGGTGTTGGGTCGCTCGCGTCGCTGTTCGTCGAGCCAGTCGATGAGATTCAGGTGCGGTAGCAGGTTGATCTCGATGGTGTCGCCTGGTTGCCAATACGACGACACCTGCAGAATCGCCGGCCCGGAAAGACCGCGATGGGTGAACAGAATATTTTCACGAAAGCTCTGGCCGTTGCAGCTGACCAGGCAGTCTTCCACCGAAGTGCCGGAAAGCGCTTCGCACATACCCTTCAGCTGCGGCTCGGTGATGGTGAACGGCACCAGGCCGGCACGGGTCGGCAGTACGTTGTGGCCGAACTGTCGCGCAATCTGATAGCCGAAGCCACTGGCACCGAGCGTCGGAATCGACAGCCCGCCGGTGGCGATGACCAGTGATTGGCAGGCGAGCTCGCCGGCGTCGCTCTGCAGCTGATAGCCACTTTCAATTCGCTCCACGGACTGCACGGCGATACTCAGCCGCATGTCGACCCCGGCCTGCTGACACTCCTCGAGCAGCATGCCGAGGATGTCGCTGGCCTTGTGATCACAGAACAGCTGGCCGAGCTTCTTCTCGTGATAGGGCACGCCGTGGCGGCTGACCATCTCGATGAAATCCCACTGGGTATAACGAGCCAGGGCGGATTTGCAGAAGTGCGGATTGGCGGAGAGGAAGTTGGCCGGCTCGGTGTACATATTGGTGAAATTGCAGCGCCCGCCACCAGACATGAGAATCTTTTTGCCCGCCTTGTTGGCATGGTCGAGTAGCAGCACCCGGCGACCCCGCGCCGCCGCGGTGAAGGCACACATCAACCCTGCCGCGCCGGCGCCGATTACCACCACATCCGTCTGCAACACCGCTCACCTCGGTCAGGCCTGAAAACGCGGCATGGTACCCCGCCGCAGCGGCGGATGCAGCGCTCTTCGGCGGTCGGCATGGATCGCTTCGGACTGTTTTTCGACGCACGCCGAGTAGGGCATACGGGTTTGCATGGCTGACTGCCTGGGACCGTATAGTTGCCTCAGGGCAAGGGGGAGGAGGGCTGGCGAACCAGGTGACTGGCCATACTTCGCAGCGGCGCCAGTTGACGGCAGATCAGGCCCAACTGCGTCTGCAGCAGGCGATGCGTATCGTCCATCTCTTCGGATGTCTGTTCGAGTTGCTGCGCCAGGGTTTCTTCGTCCTCGCTGTAAACCGCCACCGGCTGGTTGTTTTGCAAGGCCGCCGCCAGTTCATCAAGGCCGCCCGCCAGGCGTTGCGCGGCGCTTTCCAGCAGATCGTCGCGGGCGTCGTCGGGCAGGCTCTCGCGATGCGCGCCCAGCCCCGACAGGTAATTGAGTAGCGTGTGCGAGAGGATCAGAAAGCGGAAGCCGGTCTCGGCGTCCTTTCGGAAATGGCCCGGTTCCAACAGCATGTTCGACAGCGTGGTCGACAGCGCGGCATCGGCGTTGTGGGCGTTGCGTCGGGCCAAACGGTAGGCCAGATCGTCGCGCTTGCCGCTCTCGTACTGGCGCATGATCTGACGCAGATAATCCGCGTTGCGGCTAAGGGTGTTGGCGACCACCTGGTTGAGGCGGCGGCCCTGCCAGTCCGGAAGGATTAGAAAGACCGCGGCTGCGGCGATCAGGCTACCCAACAGGGTGTCGACCAGGCGCGGCCAGATCAGCCCGTAGCCGTCGCCGACCTGGTTGAAGCAGAACAGCACCAGCAGCGTGATCGCCGCCGTCGCCAGGGTGTAGCGGCTGCTTCGTGTGGCAAAGAACACCACCCCGGCGACCACGGCGAACAGCGCCTGGATCTGCTGACTCGGAAACAGATCGAACAGCGCCCAGCCCACCACCAGCCCTAGCACGGTGCCGGTCACCCGCTGCACCAGCTTGATCCGGGTCGCGCCGTAGTTCGGCTGGCAGACGAATACCGTGGTCAGCAGTACCCAGTAACCCTGTTCCGGATGAATCGCATGCAGCACGGCGTAGCCGCACACCAGCGCCAGGCTCATGCGCAGGGCGTGGCGAAACAGCAACGAGGTGGGTGTCAGTTGCAGGCGGATACGCGCGAAGGCGTCGCGCATCGATTGCGGATCGCGGTCCAGCAGGCTGCTGTCTTGCTCGCCCTCAAGTGCGTCCGGGTTGCTGGCGCTGGCGAGCTGGCGCTGCATGGTCGACAGGTTGCCCGACAGAGCGCGCAATGAACGCAGCAATCCGCGCCAGGCCGGGTTGCTTTGCATCCGCAGGTGCTCCAGCGACGACTCGAGATCGGCTAGCGCCTGCCCATTGGCTTCGCTGTAGCGAAAGGGTTGGCGCAGCTGTATCGCGTTGGCTAGCTCGGCGCAGGCCACACCCTGCAGCCGCAACAGTCGGCCGCAGCGAAACAGTACGTCGCTGTGGAAGAACGCCTCGGCCAACGCCTGATAGGGGTAATGCGAGGAGCTGACGCGTTCGTGCAGGTCTTGAGCGAGGAAATAGAGCTTGAGGTAATGACTGATTTTCACGCCCGGCCGCCCATTGCCGAGTCGGTGCAGCAGGGTTTCCTTGGTGGCATTGAGCGCGCTGACCACGCGGCCGTTCTGTTGCGCCAGCTGCAGGCGGCGCTCTTCCACATCGAGCTGACGCACCGGCTCGAACAGCGAGGCCTTGAGTTTGAAGTACCGGCCCAGCTCCCGATACAGCCTGGCCAGGCTCTGCTGCACGGGTTGGTGCGAAAACAGCGCATTCCAGAGCACAGACAACAGTCCGTACCAGGTTGCCCCGGCCAGCAGCAAGAAAGGGTCGCGCCAGGGATGGAGCGCCTCGCCGCCACGCTGATCGGCGGCGATCATGCTGTAAATGGATAGGATCAGCGTGGCTTGGGCAATGGTCGCGTATCGCTCGCCCAGCGCGCCAAGCATGACCAGGCCGAACGCGGCGGCAGCCATGCCGAGGGCGAACAGCCACGGGTAGGGGAACAGCAATTGCACCGAAGCCGTCGCGATGCTGAAACACAGCAGGGTGACCAGCAGTGCCGAGAGCCGTCCGAGCCAGCTGTCGTCTGTTTCCGCCAGGGCGCTGGCGATTACCCCGAGAAACAGCGGGATGGCCAGGGTCGGCTGCTCGAGAGACCAGCTAAGCCCCATGCTGCCAGCCAGCGCGATCAATACGCGCAGGCTGTAGCCGAACTTCTCCAGGGCCCAGAGGCGGCGCAAGGAATGGCTGAGCGATGGTGAACGCATGGGGCAGTCGGGCCTGGCTATGGAAAGGGGGTTGGACGCCTGTGGCGTGCAGACGTCACGGCTTGCGTTGCAAAGCTTATACCGTCCATCCGTCCCGTATCACCGGAACGCCATCGCTTGGTCATCGTTCCGCCGTAATCGTCTGGCTTCATTCCATGCGCCCCTCCCCATTCCGATAAAAGAGGACACCGCATGAACCGTGAACATGATGCCAGCCGCCGCAACCTGCTCAAAGGCAGTGCCATCGCCGCCGTGGTCGCCACGACACCTTTCCTCGGCACGCTGCAAGCCTTTGCCGCACGCAACGCTCAGGGCCGCGGTGCGGGCTTGGTTCGTAGCAGCTACGGTCCGCTGCGCCCAACCAAAGACCTGAGTACGGGTCTGGAGCTGTTGCAGTTGCCAGACGGCTTCCAATACAGGAGTTTCTCCTGGACCGGCGACCTGATGGTAAATGGCCAACCGGTCCCCGCGTCCCACGATGGCATGGGCGTCATTGATGTGCGTCGCGGTCCGAATGGCCCGGAAATCGTGCTGGTGCGCAACCACGAAGCCGGTACCGGTAGCCTGATCGAAGCCAACGGCATCTATGACGACGTCACCCTCGCCAACGGTCAGCGTCCGGCCGGGGGCACCACCAACCTATACGTGTCGCGGGACATCGAACAGCCGGTACGGACCCTGCCCAGCCTGGGTGGTACGCGTACCAACTGCGCGGGCGGCGTCACGCCGTGGGGCACCTGGTTGTCCTGCGAAGAAACCACCGCCGACTACCGCAGCGTCGGCGGCCGCGCCCACGGCTATGTCTTCGAAGTGACGGCAGACCCGGCGCTGACCACCGGCCAGCCGATCATTCAGATGGGGCGCTTCGCCCATGAAGCGGTAGCCGTCGACCCGCGCAACAGTTACGTCTACCTGACCGAGGATGCGCGCAACCAGGCCGGTTACTACCGCTACATACCGACCGATGCCAGCCAGCAACCGGGCTCGCTCGCCGTGGGTGGAGTCCTGCAGGCGGCACGGGTACGCAACCGCGCGCTGATCGACCTGCATGCGCCGAGCCCGGGCGACAGCTATCAGCTGGAATGGGTCGAGGTGTCGAATCCTGATCTCGATCCGCAGCCCGAGGGCAGTGGACCCTTTGCCCAGGCCCGTCAGGCGGGAGGTCTGAGCATGAGCCGTGGCGAAGGTATTTGGTACAGCGAAGGCAAGCTGTTCATCGTCGACACCAGCGCCGGTACCGACAGCCAGGGACGTGCCGGTTACGGTCGCGGCGCGGTATGGATGCACGATTTGGCAACCGACCGGCTGACTTGCATCTTCGCCTCCACCGATGCCGAGATCGCCAACAACCCGGACAACATCACCGTCAGCCCGCGCGGGGGCCTGTTGCTTTGCGAGGACGGCGGCGGTGTACAGGATATGTACGGTTTCGGCGAACGTCTGTTGGGGCTGACCGCGGCGGGCGAAGCCTATATTTTCGCCAAGAACAACGTGGTGTTCGACGACATACAGGCTGCGGCAGTCGGAAAGAAAGTGTCCGGCGGCGACTACCGCAACCGTGAGTTCTGTGGCGCCTGTTTCGACCCGAGCGGGCATTTTCTCTTCGTCAATATCCAGACCCCGGGCATCACCTTCGCCATCTGGGGTCCCTGGGCGCGTGGGTCGTTGTAGAAGCAGCTGGAAGCCTGAAGCTGGAATCCGGAAGTAAAGCCTTGGGCCTGTGGGGTGGGTGTCGCGCCTTAAGTACACCGTGGCCGCGATTGGTGGATCGGTGAAGCGTGATCCACCCTACGTCAGCTTCGTAGGATGGGTGCAACCCATCAAAGCCGGGCGGTGGAGCCGAACGAAACCCCGCGCACCCGCGCGAAATTCCGCTTTGGCTTCCATCCGGTCTTACAGCTGCCTAACCTTCAACGACCGCCCTTTGATCTTCCCGGCATTCAAGCGGTTGAGCGCCTGTCTGGCGACATCGCGCTCGACTGCGACGAATGCCTGGAAATCGAAGATCGCGATCTTGCCAACCTGCGTGCCCGGAATTCCCGCATCGCCGGTGAGCGCACCAAGAATATCGCCGGGGCGCAATTTGTCCTTGCGGCCTGCGCCGATGCAGAGTGTCACCATTGGCGGCTGCAGTGGTCCGCCCGACTGCGCTTTCAGATCGCTCAACGGTTGCCAATTAAGCGGCGCTTTCTGACGTTCCTCGATGGCCCGGGCGCGGTGGGCTTCGGCGGGAGCGACCAGGCTGATGGCAATCCCCTTCTTGCCGGCGCGCCCGGTACGCCCGACTCGGTGGACGTGAATCTCCGAATCACGCGCCAGCTCGACGTTGATCACCATGTCCAGCGCATCGATATCCAGGCCACGGGCGGCAACATCGGTCGCCACCAGTACCGACAGGCTGCGGTTGGCGAACATCGCCAGGACCTGATCGCGATCGCGTTGCTCCAGATCGCCATTGAGCGCCATGGCGGAAATGCCCTTGGCGCTGAGCTGGTCGACCAGCTCCTGGCACTGTTGTTTGGTGAAGCAGAACGCGACGCAGGTTTCGGGGCGGAAGCTGGCGAGGATGCGAACCACGGCATTCATTCGATCTTCTGGATCGATCTCGTAGAAGCGCTGTTCGATCTGCGTGTCGTCATGCAGCGCTTCGACTTTCACTTGTTGCGGGTCGCGCATGAACGTCGCCGAAAGCTGCTTGATGCCGGCCGGGTAGGTGGCGGAGAACAACAGCGTCTGACGCTTGCTCGGGGTCTGCCCGATGATCTCGGCGATGGCATCGTAGAAGCCCATGTCGAGCATGCGATCGGCTTCATCGAGCACCAGCGTGTTGAGACCGTCGAGTTTAAGCGTGCCCTTTTTCAGGTGTTCCTGAATACGTCCGGGCGTGCCGACGATGACGTGCGCGCCGTGTTCCAGCGAGCCGATCTGCGGGCCGATGGAGACGCCGCCGCAGAGGGTGAGGATCTTGATGTTGTCCGCCGAGCGTGCCAGTCGGCGCAGCTCCTTGGCGACCTGATCGGCCAACTCACGGGTCGGACATAGCACCAGTGCCTGGCAGCCGAAATAGCGGGGATTGAGCGGCTCGAGCAACGCGATGCCGAAGGCGGCGGTCTTGCCGCTGCCGGTCTTGGCCTGTGCGATCAGGTCCATCCCCTTGAGCATCACTGGCAGACTCTGCGCCTGGATCGGCGTCATGTCGGTGTAGCCGAGGGCGTCGAGGTTGGCCAGCGTCGCGGGGCTGAGGGGCAGGGTGGCGAAGGCTGAACTGGGCACGGTAATGATCTGCAAGGGAAGGTGGCGCGCAGTCTAACAGGCCTGTGCGGTCGTCGCGTGGCCGGAACGGATACAGCCGAAGCGAGTCCCAAAGGAAGTCAATGGATACTCCCAGGAGGCTGTTTTGTCCCGTTTGTTGTTGCTGCTCAGTGCGCTATCCCTTCCCGCCATTGCCGCAGAGCCGACGCTCTTCGGCCGCTATGAACAGATCAAGGTCGAGGATCTCGGCAAGACGCTCAAGGCCAAGATGGACACCGGCGCGATGACCGCCTCGTTGTCGGCTCGGGACATCGAGCGTTTCGAACGTGAAGGCGAAGACTGGGTGCGCTTCCGCCTAGCCATCGAAGGCGCCGGCGAAACCCTCTATGAGCGGCCACTGGCACGCATTGCCGAGATCAAGACTCGGGCAGAGGAGGCGGCGAACACCGACGACGATACCGATCTTGAGCGTGGGCCGGATGTCGCCGAGCGACCGGTGGTCGAGATGCAGCTATGCATCGGTGATCAACTGCATGACGCCGAGGTGAACCTCACCGACCGCAGCCATTTTCGTTACCCCCTGCTGATCGGCGCCACGGCGATCCGCGATCTCGAAGCCGCCATCGATCCTGCGCAGAAATACACCGCGGGTCGCCCTGCCTGCTGAGGCAAGGCTGCCGGGACATAGCAAAGCTGCGGTATCGGTAGGCTTTGTGCCGGCAGCTCCGCTCTGGCCTGCCTGGTGGGTGTTATATCCGCCTCTGTTCGAATCCTGCGCAGACATCACCTGCAGCCCGAACACCGAGTCGGGCTGTTTTGCTTCTGATCCCGTGTGGCGGTCTTCGCCAAATGATTGAGAGCGGTAGTACAACGTGGCGGCTTACGCAAAAGAAAGTGTAGGCGCGAGGGAAATGTGCGACGCACTTCATCTAACAGGGAGTTTATCCGGGAAGCAGTAAATATTTTCCGCGTAGCTTCTATATCTATATTGCAATTAGCTGTTGGTTTTATGTCCGTCTCGTTAATGGGTATATCAGTAACAAATGATCACTGGGTTTTGTTTGTGCTCGGAATTGATTCAACGGCAGAGATACGGGCAATGATTTGCCCTGTTTGTAAGTGCGATGAGTTGGTTGCATCCGTGGACTAGCGACTCGCATGGTTTCGAAAATGGCCGTTCATTTTGAAGGGCTATTGTCGATGTCCTCTCTGCCACGTTCGCCGACAGTGCGACGCGCCCCGGCATCAGAGCTCATCAGATGCACGCTGCCAACCTGATTTTTCATTCTGAAGGGCGTCCGGGAGACAGCATATACCGGCCATTTAGGCGTTCGTCAGACTAAAGTCGGGGCTTTCTTTCCGTAACGCTTCCTTGCTAGATTCACGCTGTGGTTTCCTTTACCCGTAATAACAATAAGACGGAGAACGTCATGGCCGACGCCGATAAAGAAAATGCTGCTGCGTACTGGAAGGCGAACGTTCGCCTCATAACATGGAGCCTTGTGGTCTGGGCTCTCGTCTCATATGGCTTTGCTATCCTCTTGCGCCCATTGTTGTCCGGTATCCCGGTCGGCGGAACAGATCTGGGGTTCTGGTTCGCCCAACAAGGTTCCATCATTACGTTCATTTTGATCATCTTCCACTACGCGTGGCGGCTGAACAAACTGGACAAGGAATTCGGGGTCGAGGAGTAAGCCACAATGAGCCAATATTGGATAAATATGTTGTTTGTGGGCGCATCCTTCCTGCTGTACATAGGGATTGCGGTGTGGGCCCGAGCTGGATCGACCAAAGAGTTCTACGTAGCTGGCGGTGGCGTCCATCCCGTAACTAACGGTATGGCAACTGCAGCTGACTGGATGTCTGCGGCGTCTTTCATTTCGATGGCGGGTATCATTGCATCCGGTGGTTACGCGACTTCGGTTTACCTGATGGGCTGGACCGGCGGTTACGTGTTGCTCGCGATGCTGCTGGCGCCCTATCTGCGTAAATTTGGCAAATTCACCGTACCTGACTTCATCGGTGATCGTTTCTACAGCCGAGGCGCGCGCCTGGTTGCGGTTATCTGCCTGATTCTGATTTCGGTCACCTACGTGATCGGCCAGATGTCCGGTGCTGGTGTTGCTTTCTCCCGATTCCTCGAAGTGAGCAACGACGTTGGTATCTGGCTCGCTGCCGCGATCGTGTTCGCCTATGCGGTATTTGGCGGCATGAAGGGCATCACCTATACCCAGGTGGCGCAATACGTGGTACTGATCATCGCCTACACCATCCCGGCCGTGTTCATCGCCTTCCAGTTGACCGGTAACCCCATTCCGATGCTCGGTATGTTCGGTACCCACGTCGAATCCGGTATGCCGCTGCTGGACAAGCTGGATACTGTCGTTCAGGACCTGGGCTTCGCTGCTTACACTGCTGATGTCGACAACAAGCTGAACATGTTCCTGTTCACCCTGTCGCTGATGATCGGTACTGCTGGTCTGCCGCACGTCATCATTCGCTTCTTCACCGTACCGAAAGTTGCTGACGCTCGCTGGTCGGCTGGCTGGACCCTGGTTTTCATCGCGCTGCTGTACCTGACCGCTCCGGCCGTTGCGTCCATGGCTCGTCTGAACCTGGTCAACACCATCTATCCGGAAGGTCCGCAGGCGGAAGCGATTCTCCATGCAGAGCGTCCGGCCTGGATGCAGACCTGGGAAGAAACCGGTCTGATCCAATTTGAAGACAAGAACAATGATGGCCGCATCCAGATGTACAACGACACCAACGCTGCCTTTGCTCCTACTGCGCAAGAGCGTGGTTGGAACGGCAACGAGCTGGTCGTCAACAATGACATCATCGTTCTGGCCAACCCGGAAATCGCCAACCTGCCTGGCTGGGTTGTAGGTCTGATCGCGGCGGGCGGTATTGCGGCAGCGCTGTCGACAGCTGCAGGTCTGCTGCTGGCTATCTCCTCGGCGATTAGTCATGACCTGATCAAAACGATCATCAATCCGAAGATCAGCGAGAAGAGCGAGATGCTGGCTGCTCGTCTTTCCATGACGGGTGCGATTCTCGTGGCTACCTGGCTGGGGCTGAATCCACCAGGCTTTGCGGCACAGGTGGTGGCACTGGCGTTCGGTCTGGCAGCATCGAGTTTGTTCCCGGCGCTGATGATGGGGATCTTCTCCAAGCGTGTGAACAGCAAGGGTGCGGTCGCGGGCATGCTGGTTGGTCTGGTGAGCACCAGCGTCTACATCTTCCTGTATCTGGGCTGGTTCTTCATTCCAGGCACTGCGTCGTTCGCCAATACGCCTGCAGAGTGGATGTTCGGCATTTCCCCGCAAGCCTTCGGTGCTATCGGTGCGATGCTCAACTTTGCAGTGGCCTACGCGGTATCGATGGCTACCGAGGCACCGCCGCAGGCGATTCAGGATCTGGTCGAAAGTGTTCGTACTCCGAAAGGTGCGGGCGCTGCGCTTGATCACTAATTCGTCCAGAAGTTGGGTTTAGAATCTGACCCATGGGTGAAACAAGTCGGGCTTCCATTTGGAAGCCCGACTTTTTTAAGGAAGATTCATATGATCTGGCATCTAATCGCTGCAATCGTCGCCGCAGTGGCGGGTGCGGGGGTCGCGCTGTTGTTGCGCAGCCTGACCCGTAAGCGGCTACCGAAGTGGATCATCCCGGCATTTGCCGGTCTGGGCATGCTCGGCTACACCATCCATTACGAATACACCTGGTTCGACACCAAGCAAGCGCGTCTACCGCAGGGCTCCGTTGTGGTATCGAGCGAAGAGGGTGAGATGTTCTGGCGCCCCTGGACCATCAAGTTTCCGATGCCACTGGTCTATACGGTACTCGATGGCGCGAGCGCGCAGATCGAAGAGACCAGCAAGGGTCCCGTCGCTCGTTTCACCCTGTATCGCTTTGAAAAGCATCATCTGATGTCCACGGTGAAAAGCGCAAATTACCAGGCGCTTTGCACCGAGAAGGTGATGTTCCGGCTGAACGAGGAAGGTCAGGCGAAGTTTGAAACCATGACCGAACTGGACGTGGCTGCGCCGCTTTATCAGGCCGTTTGCACAGCCGATCACTCCTGATCACTCCATGCCAGCGATGCCGCCTGCGATGGCGGTCAGGGCTGCTGGCGCTGGTTGATCCTTTCGCTACCGGCTCGGCTTCCGCGGCCGGGGTAGCAGGGGCCACAGCCCCAGCCCCGCCTGCGCGCCCAACCCGAGCCAGGCCAAGGTATCCCACCAGCCATCACCCAACAGCGCGGCGAACAATCCGGCCATGCCGAGCAGGGCGATCAGGCTGGGCAGCAGAAACGTCGATTGGCGCCAGCTCATGCCATCACCTCGCGCGTCGATGTGGCGCCGCGACGTCGTACCCACCATAGATAGAGCCCGCTGCTGAGCACGATGATCGTCAGCACGTCCAGCACCGCCCAGAGAATCTGCATCGGCCGCCCGCCGTAATCGCCGAAGTGCAGCGGCGAGGACAGCGACAGCGCATCCATGTACCAGGGGCGGCTGCCGGCAGCTGTGATGTCGAGCGTTTGCGCATCGATCAGCACCGGTGTGAGCAGATGTGAGGTCAGATGGCTGCTGCCGTTCATGAACACCGTGTAATGATGCTCGCTTGAAAAACGCGTACCGGGAAATGCAATGAAATCCGGCTGCATGCCTGGTGCTGCCTGAGCGGCGATTTCCAGCAACTGACTGGCCGGTGCGCGTTCCGTCAACGGCGGGGCATCCCGGTAGGGCTCGAGCATCGCGCTCAGAGATTCGGCACGCCAAGCCTCGATCAGCAGGTCCGCACAGGCGCTGACCACACCGGTGATGCCCACCACCAAGGCCCAACTGAGCGTGACGACACCGATCAGGTTGTGCAAATCCAGCCAGCGGGTACGGCTGGCTCGTTCATGCCGCACTTGAGCAAATTCCAGTCGCCGCATGAACGGCGCGTAGAGCACCACTCCGGAAATGATGGCGACGACAAACAGCAATCCCATGAAAGCCAAAAGCAGCTTGCCGGGAAGCCCAGCGAACATGTCCACGTGCATGCGCAAGAAGAACATCATCAGCCCGCCATTGGCCGCCGGCATTTCCAGCGCTTCGCCGGTGCGCGCATCGAGCATGAAGGTATAGGACGAATTCGGCTCGGTGCCGGCGGTCGCCGCCATGATGGCGACCACACCGGACGGCTCGTCTGCTTCCCAGCCCAGGTACTGGACCACCTCTTGCGGTCGATGCCGTTCGGCTGCTGCGACCAACTGCTGCAGATCCAGGTGCGGGGTGTCGGCAGGCATCTCACGCAGCTCGGGCGCCTCGCCAAGCAGGTGCTCCAGCTCGTGGTGAAAGATCAGCGGTAGCCCGGTAATGGCAAGCATCAGCAGGAACAGCGTGCAGATCAGGCTGGTCCAGGTGTGGACGAAGGACCAGCGACGGATGGTGGTGGTCCGCATTAGAACTCCAGCTGCGCCGACAGCTTGAGGGTGCGTGGTGCTCCAATGTAATGGCTACTCAGCCAGTATTCCTCGTCGGTCAGGTTGCTCAGGTTGGCACGCAGAGTGAGGGCACGTTCATCCGCCAAGGCCATGCGATAGCGACCGCCCAGGTCGAATGTGGTGAACGAGGGGATGGTATTGTCGTTGGCCTCGTCGGTGTATTGCTTGCCGGTGTAGAAGGCGCCACCGGTGAGCGTCAGCCCGGGTACGCCGAAGATCGCGTATTCGCCGTACAGCTTGGCCAGGTGCCTCGCCACGTCGACCGGGCGATTGCCGTCGTTGGCAGCGTTCGCCGCGCCTTCTACCACCGGATCGAGCAAAGTGACGCCGCCTACCAGCGTCAGTGCTGGGGTAACGTTGCCCGTTACGCTGAACTCCAGGCCCTTATTGTTCTGCATGCCATCCTGAACGAAGAAATTGGCTGCATTGGTGTAGGTGTTGGGCTTCTCGATGTCGAACAGCGCAACGGTGTACAGGGCGCCGCCGAGCTCGGCTTTCGCACCGATTTCGTACTGCTCGCTGACGATCGGCGCCAGTGCCTGGCCGGCGTTGTTCGAGCCGCTCGGCGCCACGCCGCCCGTCTGCAGACCTTCGATGTAGGTCACGTACGTAGTCAGCCACTCGACTGGTTTGTAGACGAGCGAGACGTTGGGCGAGGTTTTAGTTTCGCTGTAGTCCTCAATTTCCGGCTCGCTGCCGAACGCTTCGACCCAGACGAAGTTGTCGCTGAAGGTCTTGATGCGCGAGTGCGTCACGCCGAGGATCGTCGACCATTGTTCGTTGAATGTGATGACGTCGCCGATCAGTACGCTGTCGGACTGGCTGCGGCTGGCCAGATGGTAGTCGCCATCGCCGAGGTCGTAGGCAGGCTTGGCCACCTGCGGCCGCTCGCTGAAGGGCACTTCGGGCGTAACCGACACGTATTGCGGACCCGGAAAGGGAATGTAATCGGTGTTATAGCGAACTCGGGCGGTGTTCCCTTGGTAACCGAAGGTCATCTCATGGCCGATGCCCACGGTGTCGAAAACCGCATCGAGGAAAAGGTTACCGGAGGTCTCTTCGGTTTCCACCGGGGCGAAGGCGTAGAGCGGCTGGACGTACACGCCGGCCGAGTTCACGGTCGGCCCCGTATAGGCGTATTCGGTCGTGTACTGGCTGTAGCCCAGCGCGCCGCGCAGGCTGAACACGTCGCTCAGGCGCCACTGGAAGCGGCTGCCGACACGGTCGTGGCGGCTGTCGTTGTAGGCCCAGCGTTGGCTATAGAGCTCGTCGTTCTCCAAGTCGTCGGCATCAGGCCGGAATGCTTGATCGGCGAAGTACCAGTAGCTGGTGAGGCCCCGCGTCTCGCTCTGCTTGTGCGAGGCGTCGAACTGGATGAGCAAGTCGTCGCTGACGTTCCAGTCCAGTGCGACGCTGGCCATGTGACGGCGTTCGACCTGTCCGTCAATGGCGGTTTCACCGTCCTGGGCGAGCAGGTTGACGCGGTAGGCGAAGCGACCTTCGCTGTCGATCGGTCCGCCGAAGTCGCCGTGCAGGTACTGGTTCTCGCCGCCAGGGGTGCCGTAGGTCACGCTGTTGTAGCGCTCGGCAGTGGGGCGCTTGAGCACGTAGTTGACCAGTCCGCCGGGGCTGGCCGGACCATATAGGAAGCCGGACAGACCGCTGAGGATTTCCAGCCGCTCCATTTCCTCGATGAAGTTGCCGCCATCGTAGCCGTTACTGAAGCGCAGGCCATCATTGGCAATGCTCAGGTTGCCGACGCCGCTGAAGCCGCGAATGGCTACCGCGCTGGCGTAACCGGCGCTGGTCGGGGAGGTGAACTGCGTGGTCGGGCTGAGCTTGAAGATGTCGTCGCTGGAGGTGGCCTGGATGTTATCCATCAGCTCCGAGGAAATCACTGTCACCGAATAGGGAGCATCCTGGAGTGCCATTGCGCCCAGCGCGCCGACGTTTCGCACGGCGCTGGCACGATAGCCGCTTTCTTCGCCGCCCTCAGCCAACGCCTCGGTTGCCGTCACGGTGACATCCGGCAGTGCCATCGCCTCGGTTGCTGCCTGCTGCAAACTGAAGCTGCCCGAAGGGTCCTGACGAAGTTCGAGTCCGCTGCCGCGCAAGGCTCGCTGTAGCGCACCCTGGCCATCGAAGCGGCCTTGTACCGGCTCGGCCATGCGGTCGCGGGTCAACGCCGGATCGATGCTGAGCACCAGTCTCGCTTCGGCGGCGATACGATTGAGGGTCGAGGCCAGAGGTGCGGCGGGCAGAGAGTACTCGCGAACATCGCCAACAACCGCTTCGCCGTTGGCCGCCTGGGCCAGTAGTGGCAGTGGTGCGACGGCAATAGCAACGGCCAGGAGGCTGGGACGGAACAGTGAAAGCGATGGCATTTGTGAATAACTCCCGAATAGGAATATGTCTCAGTTATTCATCAGGCCGGATCAGAAATGAAAAGTGATAGGGGCAGCTGAAAATATTTTCATAGGGGCCTGCAGCGCCGTTGTGGTGGGCGCCGTCGCTACTTGCCCGGGGGGCTGGCGGGTTGCGCCGGAACCACCTTGACCCACCAATCGGTGTGCCGCTCGATCCGCACAGGTAGGCTGGGCGGCAGGGCCGCCAGCGCGCGGTCGGTGTCATTCAGCGGAAAGCTGCCGCTGATGCGCAGGGATTCGAGGCTCGGGTCAAGGCCGAGGTACCCACGGCGGTACTCACCGAGTGTCGCCAGCAGATCGCCCAATGGCAGGTCTTCCACCACGAGCATGCCCCGGCTCCAGGCGTCTGCGGCGATCGGTGCTTCCTGATTGTCGTCAAGATGGTCACGATGCATCACTACCTGCTCGCCAGCCCGCACGGTACGACCCGCCTGGAGGCTGTCCGGAAGCGCGGCCACGGCGGATCGGAGTACGATCAGGCGGGTTGCATCACCCTCTTGCCGAACGATGAATCGCGTGCCGAGCGCGCGCAGATCACCTTGTTCAGTTTCGACGATAAAGGGTCTCGGGTCGCTGCCCGGTGCGGTTTCGACAAGCACTTCACCGCGGTGCAGAAACAGTCTGCGTTCTTGCTCATCGAAGCGAATATCCAGCGCGCTGCGGCTGTTCAGCTGGATATGGCTACGGTCGGCCAGCATGAGGCTCCGTTGCTCGCCGCTGCCGGTGCGCTCGTCGGCCAGCCACACCGGCAAGGGCTGCGACTGCAGCGCCAGTCCTATACCCAGCGTGCTGAACAAGGCCAGCCCGAGAAAGGCGCGGCCGGTGGCTCGCCGTCGCTGGGACGTCGCGCTGATCTGCAGTGCATGTCGCGCGCTCGGGGAATTGATACTGCCCAGTTGCTGGTCGATGCCGCCCAGCTGCGCCCAGGCTTTGGCATGCTCGGCGCTATCGCTCAGCCAGCGTTGGAGCTCGGCATTGACCTGGGGGCCGGCCGTTTCGTCACCGAGGCGCAGCTGCCAGGCGATGGCTTCATTGAGCACACGGGCCGATACCGGTTGACGGTCCATGTTCATGTAGGCTCGCCGTAAACCGCGATGTAGCACTGGCGCAGGGCCTGGGCCAGGTACTGACGCACGCGAGGGACCGAAACGCCGAGACGCTGGGCGATCTCGCCGTGCGTCATGCCATCCAGGCGGTTATAGAAGAAGGCGGCTCGCGCATTCGCCGAGAGCTGGCCAAGCAGCTCGTTTACCTCGCGCAGCGCTTCGATGACTTGAAGTTGCTCTTCGGCGCTGGGTTGCGTGTCTTCCGGTTGAAGCGCCAGTTCATCGAGGTAGGCGCGTTCCAGTGCGCTGCGGCGGAATTGATCGATCAGCAGGCCGCGGGCAATTGTCGCCAGCAACGCCCGCGGTTCGCGCACGCCGTTCAGGTCATTGCGCCTGAGCAAACGCAAAAAGGTGTCCTGGCTCAGATCCTCGGCGCGGTGCGGGCAGGCCTGATAGCGCCGCAGCCAATTGAGCAGCCAGTCGCGATGGTCGCGATACAGCGAACCCACGAAGAGTTGGTTGGACGACTCACCAGCCGACAAGGCGAAGCTCCAAGGCCGAAATGGCCGCTAACGAGAACTATTCGCATGATCGCAAGTTGCCGTCATAGGTGCAACGACAGATTGTCGGCATGCGGTGGGCGAGGTTGGGCGCTGTGGGTGCTTACCGCCGACATCACAGACGCGCACGCTGGCGCTGTCGCCAGTTGGCCAAGCGTAGGTTCAACGCGGCGAGGTTATCCACACCTTGGCGGCGCGCCTTGCTGAAGAGGATCAAGGCCAGTTCGGCGGTGACCAGTGCATCGGCGCTGGCGTGATGACGCTGCAGCACCTGCAGACCGAAATGGCTGCACCACTCGTTCAGGCCATTCTCCCGTGGCCGGTTGTCGGGGCAGAGCATCGGCGCGAGCTCGGCCACGTCGATAAATGGATGGCGCAGCTTGTAGCCGAGCGCCTGTCGCAGGGCGCGGGCCAGCATGCGCTGGTCGAATACCGCGTGGTACGCCAGGATCGGACTATCACCAACGAACTCCATGA
Organism: Pseudomonas sp. YJ42; assembly: GCF_047225135.1. Taxonomy (NCBI): domain Bacteria; kingdom Pseudomonadati; phylum Pseudomonadota; class Gammaproteobacteria; order Pseudomonadales; family Pseudomonadaceae; genus Pseudomonas; species Pseudomonas sp. YJ42. Next base: position 3,445,523 of record NZ_CP178378.1, read on the forward strand.
AATCCAGCAGCGCGTCGACCGGATCATCGCCAGCCTCCAGTTCGCTGGGGGCTATGCCATGGATCAGCACGCTTTCGCTGATCTTCTGCGCCGGCCGCAGCAGGGTCGACAACTGATCGCCCAGGTCGATGGCGCCGTCCTCGATCACCACCGCGCCGATGGACAGGACGATGTCGCGGCGCATATCCAGGCCACTGGTTTCCAGGTCCAGCACCACCAGGCGCTGCTCGCGGAGCGGACAGGTGCCGAGTGCCGCCGGCTCGGGCAGCTGATCGCGTCGTTGCAGTTGTTCCAGGCCGAGGATCGGGCCTCGTAGTTTGAACCAGGGCATATTCATAACTGATAACGCAGGGCCAGGCTGCTCTGCAGGCGCTGGGCCTGACGGAAGGATTCGCGCAAGATGCGTCGATCCAGGTGGTTGAGGCTATCCGGGTCGAGCCGGTTGGAATAGGGCTGTCCGTCGCGTGCCTGCTGCTGGTGCTGCTGCATGCGCGTCTGCTGGATGAAATGGTAGGCCTCTTCATAGGCCGCACCATCCTTTGCGTCGATGACGTCCTTTTCGACCAGTTGGCGCAGCCGGTCGAGGGTATTGCAGGTGGCGATGCCGTGACTCAGCGCGAGTAGGCGTGCACCGTCGACGAAGGGTGTCAGGCCCTGCACCTTGAGATCCAGGGTCGGCTTGCCCTCGCCCTTGCGGGTCACCACGAAATCGCGGAAGCGACCCACTGGCGGTCGGTGGCGCAAGGCGTTGTCGGCGAGCATGCGCTGGAACAGGCGGTTCTCGCCGATTTCCTCGAGCAAGTCGTGACGCAACTGCTCGTAACCTTCACACGGCCCCCAGATAGCCCGCAGGTCGAAATAGATGGTGCTGCTGAGTAGGTTCTCCGGCGTTGACTCGCGAATGAACGAATTGAAGCGGCGTTGCCATTCCTGCCTCGAGAGGCACAGCTGGGGGTTGCTGGCCATGATATTGCCCTTGCACAGGGTAAAGCCGCAGGTGTCCAGGTCCTGGTTGATACGCTCGGCCAGCGGTAGAAGGCGTCCGCGGATATGTGCAGCCTCGGCGGCGTCGGCGGCTTCGAACAGAATGCCGTTGTCCTGATCGGTGTGAAGTGTTTGCTCTCTGCGCCCTTCGCTGCCGAAACACAGCCAGGTGAACGGGACGCCGGGATCGCCGAGCGCGTCGATGGCCAGTTCGATGACGCGGCAGACCGAGTGATCATTGAGCAGCGTGATGATGTGGGTGATCTGCGTCGAGGAGGCGCCGTGCGCCAGCATGTTGTCGACCAGTGGCAGGATGCGGCTGCGGATGATCACCAGCGTCTCGACGCTGTCGGCGTGGGAGATCGCCTGGGCCAGATGGACCAAATCGACCCGCTGCAGGGAGAACAGGTCACGCTCGGAAATCACGCCGCGCAGCGTACCATTCTCGACAATGCAAACGTGGGCGATATGCCGCTCGGTCATAGCGATCGCCGCGTCGAATGCGCTGGCGTCCGGCGGCAGATGGAAAGGGTTTGGCGTCATGAATCGGGAAATCGGCGCGGATAGCTCGGTGGTGCCGTTGGCGATCACGTGCCGGAGATCGCGCAAAGTGAAGATGCCTTGCGGATGCAGTGCCTCATCGGTGATCACGATGCTGCCGACGTTGCTGTCGTTCATCAGGCCGACCGCTTCGGGTAACGGCATGGAGGGCAGGCAGGAAACCGGATGGTGCAACGCCAGCTCGCCGATACGGGTATCCAACGAATACTGCGCGCCGAGGTTTTCCACCGCGCGCATCTGCGCCTGCTGGTTGACCAGGTCCAGCAGGCTGCTGACCCCGCGCATGGCGAAGTCGCGGAACGCGGCGGATTTGGACACCAGCTTGATGAACGCAGGCTTGTTCAACAGGAAACAGAAGGTGTCTTCCGCGGCGAAATGGCCGGTACGGGTGGCGCGCTCGCCCATCAGCGCCGCCATCGGAAAGCATTCGCCGACGATCACTTCGAACGTGGTCTCGGTGCCGCGCTTGCTGGTATGCGGACGCTGACCGTGCACACGCCCCTGCTTGACGATGTAGAAATGCTCGACGACGCCATCATCGGGCGAAATGATGCAGTCGCCCTCACTGTAAAAGCGCAGCTGACAGTTTTCGACCAGGTAGGCGAGATGGCCCGGCTCCATTTGATTGAATGGAGGAAACTTTCGCAGAAACTCCATGGTTCCATGGATGTTCTGCATGACGGCGGTCTTGCCTGCCTCGGCGAAAGCATCGGCTTTGCTCATGGTTTTTGCGTCCATTTTTTGCGCCCAATGGTGGGCTGCAGGTCCGAAGGGGCCCATTGGACGTAAGTCTAGTCGCGGGCAAGGCGCTTTGAGCTGCCAGGCATCAGCTGTATCAGCCGGGTGTGCAGGCAAGAAGCCGCCTGAAGCCGGTTTTCTCGTATGCCACATCGGACCGCAACGGCGCCTTGCCGCGCCTGGGTTGAGGCGCCACGGGTGTCTAAAGCAGCCACGTTATTTGTCGCATGCCGAACTTCAATGCGATTCACGGACTTCAGACATAATAAACCGCCCCGAAGGGCGGTTTATTTGCGGCTGGTCAGCTGTTACAGGCCGTTCTTGGCCTTGAACTCGCGACGGCGGCGGTGCAGGACCGGCTCGGTGTAGCCGTTGGGCTGCTTGGTGCCTTCGAGCACCAGTTCCAGCGCGGCCTGGAAGGCGACGTTGTTGTCGAAGTCCGGGGCCAGGGGGCGGTAGGTCGGATCCCCGGCGTTTTGACGATCCACCACCGGTGCCATGCGCTTGAGGCTTTCGACGACCTGCTCCTCGGTCACCACGCCATGACGCAGCCAGTTGGCCATGTGCTGGCTGGAGATGCGCAGGGTGGCGCGGTCTTCCATCAGTGCGATGTCGTTGATGTCCGGCACCTTCGAGCAACCGACGCCGGCGTCGATCCAGCGGACCACGTAGCCGAGGATGCCCTGCGCGTTGTTGTCCAGTTCGTTGCGCTTTTCCTCGTCGCTCCAGTTGGTGTGCTGTGCCAGCGGAATGGTGAGGATGTCATCGACCGAGGCTTTTTCGCGCTTGGCCAGCTCAGCCTGACGAGCGAACACGTCGACCTTGTGGTAGTGCATGGCGTGCAGCGTCGCGGCGGTAGGCGAGGGGACCCAGGCGGTGTTGGCGCCGGCCATGGGATGACCGATCTTCTGCTCGAGCATGCTCGCCATCAGGTCGGGCATGGCCCACATGCCCTTGCCGATCTGCGCCTTGCCCTGCAGACCGCACGCCAGGCCGACGTCGACGTTGTTGTTTTCGTAGGAGCCGATCCACTTCTCAGTCTTCATCGCCGCCTTGCGAACCACAGGGCCAGCTTCCATGGAGGTGTGAATTTCGTCGCCGGTGCGGTCTAGGAAGCCGGTGTTGATGAACACCACACGCTCGCGCGCTTCCTTGATGCAGGCCTTGAGGTTGACCGTGGTGCGGCGTTCCTCGTCCATGATGCCGACCTTCAGGGTATTACGCGGCAGGCCGAGGACGTCTTCGACGCGACCGAACAGCTCGGTGGTGAAGGCGACTTCTTCCGGGCCGTGCATCTTCGGTTTGACGATGTACATCGAGCCGGTGCGGCTGTTCGCGCGAGTGGTGTTGCCCTTGAGGTTGTGCATCGCGGCCAGGCTGGTGAACAGGCCGTCCATGATGCCTTCGGGCACTTCGTTGCCGTCCTTGTCGAGGATGGCGTCGTTGGTCATCAGGTGGCCGACGTTGCGGATGAACAGCAGGGAGCGGCCATGCAGGGTCAGCTCGCCGTTGCCATCGGCCTGGGTGTAGACGCGGTCCGGGTTCATGGCGCGCGTGATGCGCTTGCCACCCTTGTCCAGCTCCTCGACCAGGTCGCCTTTCATCAGGCCGAGCCAGTTACGGTAGACGAGGGTCTTGTCGTCGGCGTCGACCGCGGCGATGGAGTCTTCGCAGTCCATGATGGTGGTCAGCGCCGATTCCATCAGCACGTCTTTGACACCGGCCGCGTCGGTCTGGCCGATGGGGCTTGCCGGGTCGATCTGGATTTCGAAGTGGATGCCGTTGTGCTTGAGCAGCACCGCGATCGGTGCGTCGGCGGCGCCCTGGAAGCCACGCAGCTGGGCGGGATTCCGCAGACCGCTGGTATTTCCGCTCTTCAGCGCGACGACCAACTTGCCTGCTTCGATGCGGTAGCCGGTGGAGTCGGCGTGCGAGCCGCTTTCCAGCGGCGCGGCCTCATCGAGGAAGGCGCGAGCGTAGGCGATGACCTTGTTGCCGCGGATTTCGTTGTAGCCCGGACCCTTGGTGGCGCCGTCTTCTTCAGAAATCGCATCGGTGCCATAGAGCGCGTCGTACAGCGAGCCCCAGCGGGCGTTGGCCGCGTTCAGGGCGAAGCGCGCGTTCATGATCGGCACCACCAATTGCGGGCCGGCCATGCGGGCGATTTCTTCGTCGACGTTCTGTGTAGTGGCCTGGAAGTCTTCGGCTTCCGGCAGCAGGTAGCCGATGTCCTGCAGGAAGGCCTTGTAGGCCACCGGATCGTGGGCTTGACCGGCGCGGGCCTGGTGCCAGGCATCGATCTGCGCCTGCAGGTCGTCACGCTTGGCCAGCAGCGCGCGGTTCTTCGGCGCCAGGTCGTGGATGACGCTGGAGGCGCCGGCCCAGAAGGCATTGGCATCAACACCAGTACCGGGAATCGCTTCGTTGTTCACGAAGTCGTACAGGACTTTGGCGACCTGCAGGCCACCGACTTCAACGCGCTCAGTCATTACTCGCCTCACTTGGTTCTTCTTCAAATCCGTCGGACAGTTCTTCTTGTAGTCCGGGTCGGCGGATACTACATGAAGCGGTTTGGAAAATCAGTCCGCCAAATGGACCGCTCTTCAACCTCGCGGCGAGCGAGTCAATGCCTGAGTCGGCGGGTTTGAAATGGCTGGCTCGGCGCGGCGACGGCGGTAGATTGTTCTATACCTATGGAGCCGGACGCCACGAGTGAGGTCCATAGCATTCGTTTCCCGGACGACCCGCAGGGGGCGTCCATCCATCATTTGAGGAGCCCAAAATGGATCATCTCGTCCTAACCGTCATTGCCGAAGATCAGCCCGGGCTGGTCGAGCGCGTGGCCAAGTGCATCGCCGAGCATGGCGGTAACTGGCTGGACAGCCGCATGTCGCGCATGGCTGGCCAGTTCGCCGGGATTTTGCGGGTCGCGGTACCGAAGGACGCTCACGCCGGGCTGACCGATGCGCTGCAACGGCTGGAGCAGCAGGGTATTCGGGTGGTGTTTGCGCGCAGCGGCGAGGTGCCCGAACGCAGCTGGCGAATGATCCAGCTTCAGCTCGTAGGCAACGATCGCTCGGGTATCGTGCGCGACATCACCCGCCTGCTGGCGGGGCACGGCATCAATGTCGAAAGCCTGAACACCGACGTCCTGCCCGCGCCGATGACCAACGAGCTGCTGTTTCATGCCGACGCTCGGCTGGCGGTGCCAGCCGAGCTGTCGCTGGATGAACTCCAGCAGCACCTGGAGACATTGGCCGATGAGCTGATGGTGGAATTGAAACTGCAGTCAGCCGAGTAAACGCCTTACCTCACCGACACTTGGCGCATCAGCCGCCAGGCGTCGTAGCTGTATACCGCCAGGCCGGCCCAGATGCAGATGAACGCGAGCTGGCGGTCAGCGGGGAAGGGCTCGTTGAACACCCATACCGCCAATATCAGCAGTAGGGTTGGCGTGATGTACTGCAAGAATCCCAGCGTCGAATAGGGCAGGTGGCGCGCGGCGGCGTTGAAGCACAGCAGCGGCAACAATGTCACCGGCCCGGCTGCGACCAGCCAGAGAGCCTGTGGATCGGTCCAGAACGACCATTCGGTGCTCGGTCCGCTGCCGAAGAAGAACAGCCAGCCCAGGGCGATCGGTAGCAGTAGCCAGGTTTCGACCACCAGGCCCGGCAGCGCCGCCACCGGCGCCTGTTTGCGCAGCAGACCGTAGGTAGCGAAGCTCAGTGCGAGGGCGATCGACACCCAGGGGAAATCCCCGAGCGTGATCAACTGCAGGAGCACACCGACCACCGCCATCGCCACCGCCAGCCACTGCAGCGGTCGTAGCCGTTCGCGCAGTACGATCAACCCGAGCAGCACATTGACCAGTGGGTTGATGTAATAGCCCAGGCTCGCTTCGAGCATGTGGTCGTGATTGACCGCCCAGACGTAAATCAGCCAGTTGGTCGCGATCAGCACGCTGGAGATCATCAGCACGCCGATTCGCCGCGGGTGAGCGAGCAGTTCCTGCCACCAGCCCGGGTGGCGCCACAGCATGAGCACCAGCGTACCGAACAGCGCCGACCAGATGGCGCGCTGGGTGACGATCTCCAGCGCCGCATACTGTTCGATTGACTTGAAGTAGAGCGGAAACATGCCCCAGATGCAGAAGGTCGTCAGACCCAGTAGATACCCTTTACGCAGATCGGCAGTGGCCATGGAAATTCCGAAACGGTGCGGCGGAGAGCCGGCCATTCTGCGCCTCTGCGATGGCATTTGTCTGCCGCGTCGACCAATCCCGGATGTTCTGAAACGTTCACAAACAGGCGGCATTGAACGGAGCCGGTAACAGCCCGTCTCAGGAGGATGATCGAAGGCCGCGGTAGCGGCCCGTCCGCCACGAGGGGAATCGATGAAATTGCAGAACAAAGTCGCACTGGTCACCGGCAGCTCCCAGGGTATCGGTCGTGGCATCGCCGTGCGTCTGGCCGAGGAAGGCGCCGATCTGGTCATCAATGGCCGGCACGATGACGACGAATCCCAGGCAACCCTCGAGCAGGTTCGTGCGCTGGGTCGCCAGGCCTGTTTCATTGCTGCCGATGTCGGGGTCGCCGCCGAATGCCGGCGGCTGGTGGCGCAGTCAATCGAGCAGATGGGGCGTCTCGACATACTCGTCAATAACGCCGGCGTGCAGCGGCATAGTCCGTTTCTCGAGGCCGGCGAAGGCGATTACGACCTGGTGCTCAACGTCAACCTGCGTGGCCCGTTCTTTCTCGCCCAGGCGTTCGCGCGGCATCTGCGCGATGCCGGCCGAGGCGGGCGGATCATCAATAACAGCTCGGTGCATGAGGAGTTGCCGTTTCCCAACTTCACCAGCTACTGCGCCAGCAAGGGTGGGCTGAAGTTGCTTATGCGCAACCTGGCGATCGAGCTGGCGCCGCTGGGGATCACGGTCAATAACGTGGCACCGGGGGCGATCGAGACGCCAATCAACCGGGCCCTGATGAATCAACCCGAGAAACTGGCCGGCCTGCTCGCCAATATTCCCACCGGTCGCCTCGGGCAGCCACGCGATGTGGCTGGTGCGGTGGCGTTTCTCGCCTCGGACGAGGCCGATTACATCACCGGTACTACACTGGTGATTGATGGCGGACTGCTATGGAACTACAGCGAGCAATGACCGACACCGATCTGAGCCCTTTCGATTACGACACCCGTGCGGTTTCTGACGCAGACACCCTGACCCCGGCGGACCGCTATCAGGAATTGTTCGTGGCGGTGCAAACGCAGCGCGTGTTTCCCGACAGCAAGACCTTCGTCGACTGCGCGCCACGCCAGCATCCAGAGCGGATTCTGGACAGCTATCGGACACGTAGCGGCGAGCCCGGTTTCGATCTGAAAGCCTTCGTGCTGGAGCATTTCGAGGTCTACCAGAGGGCACCTACGGAGTTCGTGGCCAACCCCGACGACAGCCTGAGCGAGCACATCGACCGGCTCTGGCCGATACTCACCCGACAGCCGCGGCAGCATCCGGAGTTCTCCTCACTGCTGCCCTTGCCGCACGACTACGTCGTACCGGGCGGCCGTTTCACCGAGATGTACTACTGGGATTCCTACTTCACCATGCTCGGCCTGGACGAGAGCGGGCATTGCGAGTTGCTACGGTCGATGGCCGACAACTTCGCCTACCTGATCGATACCTACGGGCATGTACCAAATGGCAATCGGTCCTATTACCTGAGTCGATCGCAGCCGCCGGTTTTCGCGCTGATGATCGATCTGTTCGAGGATACCGGCGTGCATCGCGCGAGCGATTACCTGCCGCAACTGCGTAAGGAATACGCCTTCTGGACCGAGGGCGCCGATCATCTGCGTCCCGGTGAGGCGCATCGGCGCTGTGTCTGTCTGCCCGACGGCAGCGTGCTCAACCGCTACTGGGACGAGCGCGACACCCCCCGCGAGGAGTCCTATCTCGAAGACGTGGAAACCGCGCGTTCATCGAGCCGGCCGGCGCACGAGGTCTATCGCGACCTGCGCGCCGGTGCCGAATCGGGCTGGGATTTCAGCTCACGCTGGCTGGGCGACCCGCAGCGCCTGTCGAGTATTCGCACCACCAACATCATTCCGGTGGATCTGAACAGCTTCCTGCACAAGGTCGAATGTCAGATTGCTCGACTCAGTGATCAGAAAGGCTGGCATGCATGCGCCAAGACGTTCCGCCAGCGCGCCGATGCGCGCCTGGCGGCGATCAACCTGTATCTGTGGAGCGATCGGGACGGCGCCTATTTCGACTACGACTGGACGCTGCAACAGCAGCGCGACAACCTCACCGCCGCGACCCTGACGCCACTGTTCCTCCGGCTGGCCAGCGATCAACAGGCGGGGCGGGTGGCCGATATCGTTCGTGAACGGCTCCTGGCACCTGGCGGGCTGTCGACCACTGAAATTGCTGACACCGGTGAACAGTGGGACCGCCCCAACGGCTGGGCGCCGTTGCAGTGGATGGGCATTCGCGGGCTGCAGCGCTACGGGCACAACGCCTTGGCGCTGCAGATCGAAGAGCGATGGCTGAAGGTCGTCTCGCTGCTGTTCGAACAGGAAAGCAAGCTGGTGGAGAAGTATGTGCTGCGCCCCAGCGCCGAACATGCCGGCGGTGGCGAATATCCGTTGCAGGATGGTTTCGGTTGGACCAATGGCGTGATCCGCAAACTGATGCAGGATGACCCCAACCACGAGGCCCATCGCTGCCGAGCCGGCCGATGCCGGGCGGAGTGGGCGCCAGAGTGATATCTGTTCGAAGCCCAGCTTGACGTTGGGCTTGTCGGTGGCCGTCGGTAGTGCAATCGACGCGGTGGTTTGACCTCCCATGAGCGTGCGGGGTCCTGGCGCCCACGTTCGACGATCGGTGGGCCGTCAGTTCGCCGTAATTTGGCCTCCACCCATGTGGCGTTGAGTGCTGGCCGTTCCGCCTGTGAAGTTGCTGCACATGGTTTGGCGCATCTTGTACAGACTCGGCGCGTTACGAGGGGCGCCAACATCATCGCGTGGCCGAGTCGAGTCAGCTCAACAATCTTCTAGCTCAGTTGGTTGGCCGAATGGCCAATCCGGTTCGCACCTGCACTTAACCCTTGCGTAGTTGGCCGCTTGTGTCGGTCGTCCCTCATGGGCCAAGCGCTGCCGCACGTAGCGCCAAGGTTCCATCCGAGTACTCAATCCGGTTCGCTGAATGGCCGATGCTGAGCCTGGTGGTTGGTATCCCGTTGCATCTATCAGCTCGAACGAAGCCGGCCGGACGAGGTACCGATCGCAGGCCGAGGCGCTGCGATGCTCGGGGCAGCAGCGGGTCGCCACACCAGCAATCGCACTCAACAGCGTTTAACGAGCTCGTGAAGAACTGGTTCTAGCCTCTTCTAAATAAAAACATTTATCAATATCATGCGCATTAACGTTATTTGAAGGGTTGGTCCCATGAGCCTCGTTGTCGCTTCGCCGCCGTTTTCTTTGCGCCCACTGGCGCTTGGTCTGCCAGTTCTGATTGCCTGCTTCGCCGCCGAGGCTCAGGATACGGTTGAGCTGGAGGCACAACAGATCACTGCGCCACGCGAAGTCGAGCGGGGCAATGGCCCGGTCGAAGGCTATGTCGCAAAACGCAGCGTCAGCGGCACCAAAACTGACACACCAATCGTCGAGACCCCGCAGTCGATCAGCGTGATCACCGCCGACCGCATCCGCGATCAGGGTTCGCTGACCATCCAGGACTCGCTGCGCTATGTCGCCGGCATGCGCGGCGAGGCCTATGGCTTCGACAGTCGTGGCGACTCCGCACTGATTCGCGGTGTGTCTCCGACGACCTTTCTCAATGGCCTGCAGCTGAGCGTCGGTAACTACAACAACACACGCACCGATCCTTTCACGCTGGAACGCGTCGAGGTGATCAAGGGACCGTCGTCCATGCTCTATGGGCAGAGTTCGGTCGGCGGCTTGCTCAATTTCGTCAGCAAGCGTCCGCAGGCCGAACAGAAGAGCGAGCTGCAGCTGCAGTACGGCAGCTTCGACCGCAAGCAGATCGCCTTCGACAGCACCGGTCCGCTGGATGAAGACGGCACGTTGCTCTATCGCGTGGTCGCGATCCAGCGTGACAGCCAGACCCAGGTCGATCACACCAAGGACAACCGCCTGCTATTCATGCCGTCGCTGACCTGGCGTCCCAACGAGCAGTTCGAATGGACTCTGATGGCCAATGTGCAGAAGGACGACGGCGGCACCACCAGCTCCTTTTTGCCGCACCGCGGCACGGTGCTCAGCGCGCCCTATGGCGAGATTGGCAGTGAGCGCTTCGTCAGCGAGCCGGGCTTCGATGAGTACGACAGCGAGCAGAAAGCGCTGACCTCGCAGATGGCCTGGCAGCTTGATGACACCTGGACGCTGCGGCAGAACCTGCGCTGGCAGAAGAGCAAGGTCAGCTATCAGACCATGTACGGTTGGCCGCCGGTACTCGGCGCCGACGACCGCACGGTCAACCGCGTCTGGTCCATTTCCAAGCCGGAAGTCACCATCTGGACGGCCGACCATCAGGCCGAGTCGCGCTTCGACACTGGCGCGCTGCAGCACACCGCGCTGGTGGGTATCGACTACCGGCACGCCGTCACCGATAGCCGGACCGCTCGCGGCGTGGCCACCCCGCTGGACCTCTACGATCCGGTGTACGGCACCTTCGATCCGTCCGGCATCACGCTTTCCGACGTTCCGCAGCAGCGCGTCGCCCAGCAGGGCCTGTACGCTCAGGACCAGATCCGCTACCAGAACTGGCTGATGACCCTCGGCCTGCGCAAGGATTGGGCGGACACGCGAGTCGAGGAGGGCACTCGGCAGAAGGATGACGCGGTCACCGGTCGCGTCGGTCTGACGTACCTGTTCGACAATGGCGTGGCGCCCTACATCAGCTACAGCGAATCCTTCACGCCGATCATCGGTCTGGATAACTTCACTCAGCAGTCCTACAAACCGCTCGAGGGCGAGCAGTGGGAGCTCGGTGTGAAATACCAGCCGGCTGGTAGCAACACGCTGCTCACGGCCGCGGTGTTCGATCTGCGCGAGAAGAACCGCCAGATGCCCAACCCGGCGAATCCTCTCAGCACCATCCAGGCCGGCGAAGCGCGGGTCAAGGGACTGGAGCTCGAAGGGCTGGTCGAGATGAACCCGAACTGGGATCTGATCAGCACCTACACCTACCTGGACAGCGAAGTGGCCAAGGGCCCCTCCGCCCAGCAGGGCAAGCGCATCGCCAGCGTGCCTGAACATATGGCCTCGCTGTGGTCGCAGCACCGCTTCAGCATCGCCGGCATTCCCGGCTTCAGCGCTGGTGCCGGTGTGCGTTACGTCGGCGCCAGCTGGGATGGCACCGATACGCTGAAGACGCCATCGACGACGCTGTTTGACGCCATGCTCGGCTACGCCTATCAGGACTGGGCCTTCACCGTTAACGCCACCAACCTGGAAGACGAGACCTACTACACCACCTGCCTGTCGCGTGGCGACTGCTTCACGGGCAACCGCCGCACCGTGGTGGCGACCGCGAGCTACAGCTTTTGAACGTCGCTGAGCCGCGCGCCGCTTGCCGGCCAGCAAGGGAGGATTCGAGGTGAGTCGCAACGTATCCATAAACCGCTGGAACATCGCGTCGCGTGTGCTCGCGGCGCTGGTCGGCGGCTATGCGGTCGCCTACGCGGTGACCGCCTTTCTGGCGGTCTACCTGCCGCTGGCCCGGCCTGATCGTGTGGTGTTTTCCAGCCTCGCCAGCTTTGCCGTGTGGACGGCGGTGGTGATCTACGTGTTCGCCGCCCGCAGTGCCACGCGGGTATGGCTGTTGATCGTCGGCGTGACCGCGGTGCTGTGCCTGGCCGCGTTCTTTTCCGGCGACTGGAGGGTTCGTCCATGAAACTGCGCCAAAGCATGGCCGGCTTGCACACCTGGGGCGGACTGCTGCCGAGCTGGCTGCTGTTCGTGATCATCTTCGCCGGCACTGTGGCCTGCTTCGACAAAGAACTCACCCGCTGGATGCGCCCCGCGCTACATGATGGTGTGGTCTCGAGCCTGGGCGCGGACGATGTGCGCGGCTGGCTGCAGCAGAACGTCAGCGAAAAGCTCCACGCGTTCTGGATGCACGGCCCGACCGAGCGCGAGCCTTACTGGCGGCTCGGTTGGGAAGTCGATGGCAGCGAGACCTTCAACAACGTCGCCTTCGATCCGCGCGGTACGCAGGCCGTACCGATGCCGGAAACGGTCGGCGGCGAGTTCTTCTTCAAGCTGCACTACAACCTGCACGCCGGCGACATCGGCATGTACATCGTCGGCCTGGCCGGCATGTTCATGCTCGTCGCGCTGGTGTCGGGGGCGATCATCCACCGGCGCATCTTCAAAGACTTTTTCACCCTGCGGCCCAAGGCCAACGGCCAGCGTGCCTGGCTCGATGCGCACAACCTGTTCGGCGTGGTCGGTTTTCCATTCCATCTGGTACTGGCGTATACCGGTGTGGCGATCTTCGCCGCGACCTACATGCCGGCCGCCGCCCAGGTGAGCTATTCCGGCAATGTCATGCAGTACTTCAGTGAGGTGATGGGTAGCTTCGAGCGCGAAGAAGTGCACCAGCCGCCGGCTACCCCGGTGTCCCTCGACGCGCTAATCGCCGAATCGCGCCAGCAATGGGGCGGTGGCGAGGTGGGTTGGGTCAGCGTGCATCATCCCGATGATGCCTCGGCCGTGGTCGACGTCCGCCTTCGTGACCGTTCGCGTATCGGTTCGCCGCAAGACACCCTCAGCTATGACGCCAGTACCGGTGAGCTGCTCAACCGCCAGGACGCCTCCACGGGCTATCGCGCCTACCTCTGGCTGGCGGGGCTGCACATGGCGCAGTTCGGCGGCACGCTGGTGCGTCTGCTTTATCTGCTGATGGGGCTTGCCGGTTGCGCGATGCTGGTCGGCGGGCTGCAGGTCTGGCTGGCTAAACGCGAGCAGCGCGGTGATGCGAGTGTGGTCTGGGTGCGCGCATTGAACGCGTCGGTGTTCGCCGGTCTGCCGCTGGCCAGTCTGGCGCTGCTGTGGGGTAATCGGCTGATCCCGGCGACATTAGCCGAACGTGCCGTGGCCGAAGGCTGGGTGTTCGTCGGCGTCTGGTTGCTGGCTGTGCTCTGGGCCGTTCTGCGCCGCCATCAGAGCCGTCGCCTGCTGCGCGAGCAACTGCTGCTCGGCGCCGTGCTCGCGCTCGGCTTGCCGGTCGTCAACGCGCTGACCTCCGATGGTCATCTGATCGCCAGCGTCGGACGCGGTGACTGGGCCTTGGCGTCGGTCGATCTGTTCATGATCGTCGTGGGGCTGGTCTGTGCGGCCTGCGCCTGGCGCTTGAACACAACGCCGGTTGCCGCTGCGGCGCGCGGTCGGACCACTCGCGTGCAAGAGGCCTGACCATGCTGCTATTGGCTTTCGCAATGGCCTACCTGGGCATGACGCTGCTCTGCCTGGCCATGAACCGCCACCGTGGCGTGCTGTTGCGCGCCGATACGCATCTGCTGGGGATAAGGGGGCTGCGGACGCTGGCTGCGGGCTGCTTCGGCGTTGCTCTGTGGCTATGCATCGCCAGCGAGGGCGGTGAGATGGGAGCGGTTGTCTGGCTTTGCCTGGTGATGCTGGCCGGCATCATGCTGGCGTTGCTGCTCGCCTGGCGGTCACGTTGGGTACTGCCTGTGGTGCCCCTATTGGCGGTCTGCGGCGTTTTGCTGGTGATGTACTAGCGCTGTACCCGGCACTCGTTGAAATCGGTTTCCCGCGTTTCATTCCGCTGGCAGCCGATTCCCCGGATGTCGGCAAATGACTCAAGGCCGGCGATAGGGCGAAGTTACCGCCGGGGACAGATCCAACGTGCCCTTCTCGACGAAGCGCTGCGTGCCGAACAACCCACCGGCCAGCTTGCCGCGCAGCACGTAGGGCACTTCGTTCATGCCGATGTTCTCGGCCAGCCCCAACGCTTGGCGCGCCGCCGAGAAGGCGGAAACCGTCACCGGCACGCCCAGCACGGCTTCGCCGAAGCGCGGCACGCTGCCGCTCGCGTCGCTGACGCCGCTGGCCAGACGCCGGCCGTTGACGTCCAGATCGAGCGCGACCCCGTTGTAATCGAGCGCCATGTCGTTGGGGTTCTGTATTCGCAGCTTGACCTCCATGCGCAGCTCCAGCCCTTCGCCCGGCAGGGGCTGGATGCCGGCGACCTGGACGTTCAGCGGATCGCGCTGGCCGAAGGCCGCGCAGCCGGCCAGGCTCAGTACCAATAGGAACGTGGATAACAAAGAGACAGCGGGTATCGCTCGGTGTATGTGCATAAGGCGTTCTACTCGGATTTCCTGGTGAGGCTGCCCAGGCCCTGCAGCAGCTCCATGGGCAGCGGGAAGACGATCGTCGAGTTCTTGTCGCCTGCGATGTTGCTCAACGTCTGCATGTAGCGCAGCTGCATCGCACCGGGCTGGCGGCCGAGCATCTCGGCCGCCTGCATCAGTTTCTCCGATGCCTGCAATTCGCCCTCTGCATGAATGACCTTGGCGCGCCGCTCGCGTTCCGCCTCGGCCTGGCGCGCGATGGCGCGGATCATCGACTCGTCGAGGTCCACATGCTTGATCTCGACGTTGGCGACCTTGATCCCCCAGGCGTCGGTCTGGGCGTCGAGCACCTGCTGGATGTCGTTGTTGAGCTGCTCGCGCTCGGCCAGCATGTCGTCCAGATCATGCTTGCCCAACACCGCCCGCAGGGTGGTCTGGGCCAACTGACTGGTGGCCGAATGATAATCCTCGACCTGAATGATGGCTTTTTCGGCATCCAGTACCCGGTAATAGACCACGGCGTTGACCTTCACCGACACGTTATCGCGGGAGATCACGTCCTGGGTCGGTACGTCCAGTACCAGCGTGCGCAGATCGACCCGCACCATTTGTTGAATGCCCGGGATGACCAGAATCAGCCCGGGCCCTTTGACTCTCCAGAAGCGGCCCAGCTGGAATACCACGCCACGTTCGTATTCACGCAGGATACGAAAGGCTGATGCCAGCAATGCGATCAGTAGCACCAGCACCGCTATGAAGCTCATTTCAAAACCCATGATTCACCTCTTCTCGATGGGCGGCGCGTCGGCCGCAGTGACGTCCAGTTGCAACCCGCGTCTGGCCACGACGCGGACCTGCTGACCCAGGTGCAGGGGCGAGGGGCTCACCACCTGCCAGTGTTCGCCCTGCAGCTGCACCCAGCCGCAGGCGGGGTCGTTCGTTTCGATTCGGGTCACCGGCGCCAGGCTGCCGACCAGCTCGGCGTCACCACTGACCAGGCGTTGCCGACGTGCCTTGAGCGCCATGCTGACGATGGCGAACAGCAGCAGCGCACTGAGTGCTGCCAGCGTGCCGATCAAGGCCAGGGGAATACCGTAGCCCGGCACGTCGGTGTCGAACAGGATCACCGCGCCGGTGACGAAGGCGGCCACGCCACCCAGACCGAGCACGCCGAAACTGGGTATGAAGGCCTCGGCAACCATGAAGCCCAATCCCAGCAGAATCAGTGCCACGCCGGCGTAGTTCACCGGCAGCAGTTGCAGCGAGTACAACGCCAGCAGCAGGCAGATACCGCCGACCACACCGCCACCGCCGGTGCCCGGGTTGGAAAACTCGAATATCAGGCCGTAGATACCGATCATCATCAGGATCAGTGCCACGCTGGGGTTGGTGATCACCGCCAGCAGGCGCACGCGCCAGTCCGGATCGTAGCGGTCGAGCGTGGCGTTGGCGGTGTGCAGCGTTCGCTCTCCTGCACCGGTCCGAAGGGTCTTGCCATCGAGTTGGGCAAGCAGGTCCGAGAGATCGGTCGCCAAGTAGTCGACCACCTTGAGCTTCAGTGCTTCGTTGGCCGACAGGCTGACTGCTTCGCGCACCGCTTGCTCGGCCCACTCGGCGTTGCGTTCGCGCAATTGCGCCAGGCCGCGAATGTAAGCAGCGGCATCGTTGACCTGTTTGCGGCTCATGGCGTCGCCGTGCTCGGCCCCCGCTGGGGCCGCGTCGGGTTTTTTCTCGGGGGGCGCGCCCGGCGTGCCGCCAATCTGCGCGGGCGTGGCAGCGCCGAGGTTGGTGCCCGGACTCATCGCGGCGACATGGCTGGCGTAGAGCATGTAGGTTCCGGCACTGGCCGCGCGCGCGCCGCTGGGCGTGACATGGGTGGCGATGGGCACGGGGCTGGCGAGAATTTCCTTGATGATCGCGCGCATCGAGCTGTCCAGGCCGCCCGGCGTGTCGAGCTGCAGCACCAACAGCTGCGCATTGGTTTGCGCTGCGCGCTGGATGCCCCTGATGAGGTAGTCGGCACTGGCCGGCCCGATGACCCCATCGACTCGCAGGACGGTGACTGGCGCTGCAGCCAGAGCCGTGCCGGTGCATCCCAGCCACGAGATCAGCAGCAGCGACAGCAGCCTAGCCAGGTGGTCGAAGCGGCGGTGGCGCATGGGCGTGATCCTCCGTGGGCGGCGATTGTCATGACAGTGATCGCGGCAGCACCAAAGAGGATAGTTCAGCTGGCGCGGGGCTCCTGTCGCGTAGCCGATCATTTACCGACCGGATGGAAACGGCCTGAACTCTATCGCGCTATCGGGCCTCACAATTCATAAGGTCGTTGCGCACGAAATATCCTGTCGGCTCGCCATTGAGGAGTATCCATGCGTATTCATCATCTCAACTGTGGCTGCATGTGTCCGCTGGGTGGGCGCCTGTTTGACGGTTTCAGCCCTGGACTGACGGCCAGTCTGGTGTGCCACTGCCTGTTGATCGAGACCGAGCGGCACGGGCTGGTACTGGTCGATACCGGCTTCGGCAACTGCGATGTGTTGGAGCCGCGCAAGCGACTCAGTTCTTTCTTCATTGCGCTCAACAACATCAAGTTCGAGCGTCGTTTAACGGCACTGGAGCAGGTTCGCCAACTGGGCTTCGCCCCTGAAGATGTCCGCCACATTCTCCTGACTCACCTGGATTTCGATCACGCCGGCGGACTGGAGGATTTCCCTGAGGCGCAGGTTCATGTGTTGCAGCGGGAAATCGACGCGGCGCGTGGCACCCATAGTTTCATTGGTCACCAACGTTATCGTCAGCGCCAGTGGGACGCGGTGCGCAACTGGCAGTTCTATCAGCCGGGAGGCGACAGTTGGTTCGGCTTTCAGGCCGTCAGGGAGCTGCGCGGGCTTCCTCCGGAGATTCTGCTGATCCCGCTGACGGGGCACACACATGGACATGCGGGCGTCGCACTGCAGAGCGGCGACGGTTGGTTGCTGCACGCCGGCGACGCCTACTTCTACCGCGACGAAGTGGGCCAGAACGAGCGTCATTGCACGCCGGGACTGCGCTTGTATCAACGCATGATGGAGGTGGATCGTCCGGCGCGCCTGGCCAACCAGCATCGCCTCTGGGCCTTGTCATTGGAGCACAAGGGTGAGGTAACGCTGTTCTGCAGCCACGATGCCAAAGAGTTCGAGCGCATGCATGCGGGAGGGCGCTGATGTCGCCGCAAGACGACCGCACCGGCGGGGCGGTGCGCGCCATGATGGGCTATGTACGCTGGATCGGCCTGGTGGCCTGCTCGCTGGCCGGGCTGGGTTATTTGCTGGTGGGGCATTTCAATATGGCCGGTCTGATGCTCGCTTTGGCGGTGCTGTCGTGGATCAACATCCGGCGCAAGCGCGGTGCGCGACCCGGCTCACCCCCGGCCGACCATTAGCGGGCCGATGGCGAATGCGCTCGCGGCGATACAGACGCGCCACCGGTTTCGACGCCTGCTGCCTGCCTGTCCGCTTCGGTCGCCGCTTAATTCGGTGCCTTTATTGGCCGGTTGGCACGCCAACGCCAAAGGAACCCCCAGGGTTCGATCGGGTCGATTCACAGTAGGCGTTAAGCCAGAACCAGACCTTAGGGGACCATGATGGACCTGATCCGAATCATCTTCGCGATACTGCTGCCTCCGCTGGGGGTGTTTCTACAAGTCGGCTTCGCGGGCGCCTTCTGGCTGAATATCCTGCTGACCCTGCTGGGTTACATCCCGGGGATCATTCACGCAGTGTGGATCATCGCGCGACGCTGAGTCGGACGTTGGTACAAAGCCCGGCCATTCAGCCGGGCTTTTTGTGCTTGTAAGCGGGGCGGTGTAAAGTCCACGGTCGACCGCGTGCGTGAGGCTATCTCACGCGAATCACTTTGAACTTGACGGGATCGGAGCGTTCGTTTCTGCGACGCAGCTCCCGCGCTGCCGTGGGTCACTGCCGCTGCGCAGCACCTGGGAAGGAACCAGATGGGCAACTCTTTCATCGATCAGAACCACTTCAGGCGCATCCTCAACCGCAACGTGGCGGTTCCCCTCGGGTTCGGTTTCCTCAGTGCGTTTTTTTTCAGCGTCATCGTCTATTTCCTGTTGAACGTCAGTCATTGGGTAGAGCGCTCGGTGCTGGGTGTGTCCTACGCCCATGAGATGCTGAAATCGATCGGCGAGCTGGAAGCCTCGATGCGCGGCTATCTCGTGGCCGGCGAGGAGATTTTTCTCGAGCCCTACCGCAGCGAATTACCGGCATTCGGAGACCAGCTCCGGAAGATCAGGCGATACGCAGAAGATGATCCGGTGCAGCTGGGACGTATCAAACGCGTCGAGGAGCTGCATGACCAGTGGGTCGGGTTCGCCGAGGAGGCGATCACCCGTCGCGCGCGGAACGAGCCGGTCTTGGACTACGTGCGAAGCCAGCGCGGACTGGAACTCAAGCGAGAGCAGCGGAGACTGCTCAACGATTTCATCGCCTATGAACGACAGGTTCGCGCCGAACGCACCGATACCGCAGAGTTGGTCACCACCGCGCTGATCGGCGGTTTTCTGCTGTTTAGCCTGATATTCAGCGGTCTGCTGGTTTACTTCGGGCGGCGCGATCTGCTCAGCCTGTCGGATAGCTATGCGCAATCGCTCGAGCAACAGCAGGCGCATGCCGCGGCGTTGGAACAGCAGGCCTGGTATCGCACCGGCCAGACGCTGCTCAGCGAGTCGATGCTCGGCGAGCAAGGGTTGACGACCCTGGGGCAGAACATTCTCAGTTTTCTCGCGCGCTACCTCGACGTGGCCGTCGGGGCGCTTTACGTCGTTCAGGACGGCAAGCTGCAGCGGATCGCGGAGTTCGGTTGGGACAAGGACAAGCTGCACAGCGATCGCACCCTGGTGCTCGGCGAGGGGTTGGTGGGGCAGGTGGCGCTGGAACGTCGGATGATGGGCCTGGACAGCTTGCCGGCTGGGTACCTGAAGGTCAGCTCGGCGCTGGGCAGCACCGATGCCAGGTCCGTGCTGATCGCTCCGGTGGAAGACAGCGGCATGCTCAATGCGGTGTTGGAGATTGGTTTCCTGCGGCCGTTGCGAGATGACGACAACGAGTTGCTGCGGCGCGTCAGCGGCAGCATCGGCTCGGCCATCGAAGCCGCGCGCTATCGTCAGCGGCTGCAGCGAGCCCTGGCCGAAACCCAGCAGCTCAACGAGGAGTTGCAGGTGCAGCAGGAAGAACTGCGCGCCGCCAATGAGGAACTCGAAGAACAATCGAGCGCGTTACGCGAATCGCAAGCACACATGGAAGAACAGCAGGCCGAGCTGGAACAGACCAACGAGCAGCTCGCCGAGCAGGCTCTGGAGCTTGCGCGGCAGCGTGACGAGATGGATCTGAAGAATCAGCGTCTGCATGAAGTCCAGCTGATGCTTGAGGAACGTGCTGACGAATTGCAACGCGCCAGCCGTTACAAGTCGGAATTCCTGGCCAACATGTCCCATGAATTACGTACGCCGCTGAACAGCTCGCTGATTCTCGCCAAGCTGCTGGCCGACAACCCCGAAGGCAACCTGCGCGACGACCAGGTGCAGTTCGCCCGTTCCATCTACTCGGCCGGCAACGATCTGCTCAACCTGATCAACGATATCCTCGATATCGCCAAGGTCGAGGCCGGCAAGCTCGACGTGCGTCCTGAGCTGGTCATCCTGGCGCGAATGGTCGACGGGCTGAAGAGTCTGTTCCTCGCCCAGGCGCTGGACAAATCGCTGCAGTTCGACGTCGAGCTGGGCGATGGCCTGCCGGCCAGCCTCTATACCGATCGTCAGCGGCTCGAACAGGTGCTCAAGAACCTGATGGCGAATGCCTTCAAATTCACCGAAAAAGGCTCGGTCACCCTGCGCGTGACGCGGCATGACGATCGTCAGCTCGCCTTCGCCGTGCAGGATTCAGGTATCGGTATCGCCAAGGACCAGCAGGCGGTGATCTTCGAAGCGTTCCGCCAGGCGGACGGCACCACCAATCGGCGTTACGGTGGGACCGGCCTGGGGTTGTCGATTTCCCGCGAGCTGGCTCAACTGCTGGGCGGCACCATCGAAGTGCACAGCGAACCAGGCGCCGGCAGCGTGTTTACCCTGATCGTCCCGGAGCACTACAGCGAGCCCGTTGCCGATGAGTCAACGACGCGGTTGCCGCCTCCGTCTCTGCCGGAGTCGACCGCCGCTGCGGCCCAGCCCCAGTCCACAGCGCTGGCGGCCGCACCGGCATGGCTAGGCGAACCGTCGGTACCGACGCTGGCTGACGATCGCAACAGAGCACCGTTCAGCGAGCGCTCGGTGCTGGTCATCGAAGACGATCCGCATTTTGCCTGCATCCTGCGCGACCTCGCACACGAGCTGAAGTACAACTGCCTGATCGCGCAAAGCGCCGATGCCGGTTTCGACACCGCCGTGGAGTATCGCCCCGATGCCATCCTGCTGGACATGCGACTGCCCGACCATTCCGGCCTGACCGTGCTCGAGCGTCTCAAGGAAGATCCCATCACCCGGCATATCCCGGTGCATATCGTCTCCGTCGAGGACCGCAAGGAGGCTGCCCTGCAAATGGGGGCAATCGGCTACGCGGTCAAGCCGACCAGCCGAGACGATCTCAAGCAGGTCTTCAGCCGGCTGGACGCGAAGTTGGCGCAGAAAGTGAAGCGCATCCTGTTGGTCGAGGACGATGCCCGGCAGCGCGAAAGCGTGTCGCGGCTGATCGAGGACATCGACGTCGAAATCACCGCGGTGGAATTCGGCGAGCAGGCCCTTGAGCTGCTGCGCTCCACCGTTTTCGACTGCATGATCATCGACCTCAAGCTGCCTGACATGGATGGTTACGAGCTGCTCGAACGCATGGCACGCGAGGAAATCTGTTCTTTTCCACCGGTCATCGTCTACACCGGGCGCAACCTGACACGCGACGAGGAAGCCGCGCTGATGAAGTATTCGCGCTCGATCATCATCAAGGGTGCGCGCTCGCCGGAGCGGCTGCTCGACGAGGTCACGCTGTTCCTGCACAAGGTCGAGTCGGACATGCCACCAGAGCGGCAGAAGATGCTCAAGAGCGTGCGCAGCCGTGAAAAAGCCTTCGAGGGCCGCAAGATCCTGGTGGTCGATGATGACGTGCGCAACGTCTTCGCGCTGACCAGTGCGCTGGAGCAGAAGGGTGCGCTGATCGAGATCGCCCGCAACGGTCACGAAGCCATCGCGCAGTTGCAGAGCGTCGATGACATCGACCTGGTGCTGATGGACATCATGATGCCCGAGATGGACGGCTTCACTGCTATGCAGGAAATCCGCAAGGATTCGCGCTTTGCCAAGCTGCCGATGATCGCGGTGACCGCCAAGGCCATGAAGGACGACCAGGACCGTTGCCTGGTCGCCGGTGCCAATGATTACCTGGCCAAACCCATCGATCTCGATCGCCTGTTCTCGTTGATTCGCGTCTGGTTGCCTAAAGTGGAGCTGCTGTGACATGCCCGAACGCTCCCAGGCCATCGAGCTGAAGCTGCTGATCGATGCGATCTATCTGCGCTACAGCTACGACTTCCGCGATTATTCCGGCGCCTCACTCAAGCGCCGGATACTCTTGGCGCTGAAGCAAATGCGCTGCGATAGCATTTCGGAGCTGCAGCACAGAATCCTCTATGATCCGCAGACGTTCATGGAGCTGCTGCAATTTCTCACCATCCCGGTGAGCGAGATGTTTCGCGATCCGAGTTATTTCCTGGCGCTGCGCGAGCATGTGGTGCCGGTGCTGCGTACCTATCCGTCGTTGAAGATCTGGATCGCAGGTTGCAGCACTGGGGAAGAGGTCTACTCGATGGCGATCCTGCTCAAGGAAGAGGGCTTGCTCGAGCGCACCATTCTCTACGCTACCGATATCAATCCGCGTTCGCTGGAGCAGGCGCGCCGGGGTATTTTCGATATCGGCGACATGCGTCAGTACACCGAGAACTACCAGCGTGCCGGCGGCAAACACAGCCTCAGTAACTACTACACTGCAGCCTATGATTCGGCGATCATGGATAAGTCATTGAAAGAAAAGGTGACTTTTGCCGATCATAGCCTGGCGACGGACAGTGTGTTTGCCGAAACCCAATTGGTTTCCTGCCGCAATGTCCTGATCTACTTCAACAAACCATTGCAGGATCGGGCCTTTGGCCTGTTTCACGATTCTCTGTGTCACCGCGGTTTTCTCGGGCTGGGCAGCAAGGAAACCGTGGAGTTCTCCGGCTACGCTGGACGCTACGAAGCGTTCGACAAGCAGGAAAGGATCTTCCGTAAGCTATGAAACTTAGGGTCATCGACACTTCAACCAATCCCCTGGTCCGGCGCATCGATGCCGTGGTGATCGGCGCCTCCGCGGGTGGTCTGGCCGCGTTGAGTATGTTGGTCGAAGGGCTGACGAGCGATCTGCGCCAGCCGCTGTTGATGGTCCAACACGTGCCGCCGAGCGGGCCGACTCAATTGGCTGAAATCTTTCAGCGAAAGACGGCACTGCGGGTCAAGGAAGCGGATGACAAAGAAGTGGTGCGCGGTGGGACCCTGTACTTCGCGGCGCCTGGTTACCATTTGCTGGTCGAAGCGGATCTGTCCCTGTCGCTCAGCCAGGACGATGCGGTTCATTTTTCTCGTCCCTCGATCGACGTGCTGTTCGAGTCGGCCGCCGATGCCTGGGGCGATCGCGTCGCCGGCATCCTGCTGACCGGCGCCAATGAAGATGGCGCTGCCGGCCTGGAGGCGATCAGGCGCTCCGGCGGCGTCACCATCGTTCAGGATCCCGAGGAAGCCGAGGTTCCGACCATGCCGCTTTCCGCACTCCAGCGCTTTGCGCCGGATTACATCTTGCCCTTGCGCGATATCCATAATTTGTTGCGCGAACTGGAGTGACCCATGCCTGACCACACCGATGAAGCGAACCTGCTGATCGTCGATGATTTGCCGGAAAACCTGCTGGCGCTGGATGCCATTCTCAGGAGTCCGGGCGTTCGCGTTCATCAGGCTGAATCGGCGGAGCAAGCGCTCGAGCTGCTGTTGCAGCATGAGTTCGCGTTGGCCATTCTCGACGTCCAGATGCCTGGCATGGACGGCTTCCAGCTGGCAGAGCTGATGCGTGGTACTGAGCGCACCAAGCACATCCCCATCGTTTTCGTCAGCGCCGCGGGTCGCGAATTGAATTACGCCTTCAAGGGCTACGAGAGCGGTGCGGTGGATTTCATGCACAAGCCTCTCGATACCCATGCGGTGCGCAGCAAGGTCAGCGTGTTCGTCGATCTCTATCGCAATCGCAAGCGAATGGCGCGTCAACTCGAAGCGCTCGAGCTCAGCCGCCGGGAGCAGGAGGTGCTGCTCAACGAACTGCGCAGCACCAAAGCTGAACTGGAAGACGCGGTGCGCATGCGCGATGACTTCATGTCGATCGTTTCCCACGAGCTGAAAACGCCGCTTAACACGCTGATTCTCGAGGTCCAACTGCGCAAGCTGCAGCTTGGCCGAAACAATCTCGCTGCCTTCACTGAAGACAAGCTGCGGCAGATGGTCGACAAGGACGAGCGGCAGATTCAAAGCCTGATCCGCCTGATCGACGACATGCTCGATGTGTCACGGATCCGCACCGGAAAGCTGTCGATCCGCCCCAGCCGCGTCGATCTGGGCAAGCTGACCGCCAGCGTCGTGGAGAACTTCGCGCCGCAAATGGAGGCCAGCGGCTGCACGCTGCTGTTCCAGCGCCCGGAGCCGATCATCGGAGTTTGGGACGAGTTTCGTATCGAGCAGGTGCTGGCGAACCTCCTGACCAATGCGATGCGCTACGGTGCAGGCAAGCCGGTGCAGGTCAACGTTAGCGCCAGCCCGACGACTGCCTGTATTGAAGTGCGCGACCAGGGCATCGGCATCAGCCAGAACAGTCTCGAACGAATCTTCTGCCAGTTCGAGCGCGCCGAAGGCAGCGAGAGCAGTGCCGGGCTCGGGCTTGGATTGTTCATCGCCGAGCAGATCGTCAAGGCGCACGACGGTCGCATTCAAGTGGAAAGCGAAGAGGGCAAGGGCGCGCTGTTTCGCGTCCTGCTGCCGCTGAACGCCGAGGCCTGAGGCGGCCCCGGCCGGCCTTTCAGCGCCAGGTTAGTTGCGGCCAGCCCCTGGCCTCGGCTTGCTCGCGCAGCAGCGGGTCGGGGTTCACTACGTAGGGATGCGCCACCTGCTCGAGCAGCGGCAGGTCGTTGATCGAGTCGGAGTAAAAATGCGCGCCGTCCAGCGATTCGCCGGCCGCGTCGGCCCACTCGCGTAGCCGTGCCACCTTGCCCTCACGGTAAGTCAGAACCCCCCGTGTATTGCCGCTGTAGAAGCCGTGCTGCTCCTCCAGTTGGATCGCCAGCACCTCGTCGATACCGAGCCGTTCGGCGACGGCTCCGACGAGAAATTCCGCTGAAGCGGATATCACCAGAATGCGGTCACCGGCTTTGCGATGCTCGGCGATATGGCGCATAGCATCGCTGTAGATCAGCGGTTCGATCACGTCCTCGACGAACGGCCCGACCACATGGGCGACCTCTTCGGCGGTGCGGCCCACCAGCGGTGCCAGGCTGAACGCCATGTAGTCCTCCATCGCCAGCCGGCCGAACGCGTACTCGGCCATCAATTCGGCGTCCTTGCGCAGGAAGGATTCAGCGTCCACCCAGCCGATCTTGGCCATTTCCTGCGACCAGAGGCTGGCGCAGTCGCCGTCGATCAACGTTTCGTCCAGGTCGAATATCGCCAGTGCCATCAAGCCACCTCGTGAATTGCGGAAGCGTCGATGGTAAGGCCTACCTGGCGGCCGTGGGGATGAAGATCGGCGGCGGAGCGATTGAGCACGTCCACCAATAGCTCGACGCCACGCGCTTCGACCCGATAGCGGATCACATTGCCGAGCAGACTGTGACTTCTGATCACGGCCGCGATCCGGTCGCTACCCTCGGCTGCATTGACGAGAGCGATGGCCTCCGGACGGATCGCCACCTGAGCGTTGATCGGACGCTGCAGTAGTCGTGAGGCCACGTCTGCCGCGAGCAGGTTGTAGTTACCGATGAAGCCCGCCGCAAAGGCATCCACCGGTGATGTGTAGAGCGTCTCGGCGTCGGCGCTCTGGACGATCCGCCCGGCGTTCATCAACAGGATGCGATCCGAGAGGGTCAACGCTTCTTCCTGATCGTGGGTGACGAAGATGGTAGTCAGCCCCAACTCTTTCTGGATGGCACGGATCTGTTCACGCAGATGCTTGCGGATGCGCGCATCGAGCGCCGACAAGGGTTCGTCGAGCAGCAGTAGGCGAGGACGTGTGACCAATGAGCGTGCCAGTGCCACACGCTGGCATTGCCCGCCCGAGAGCTGGCTGGGGTAGCGTCGGGCAAACTCGCCGAGCTCGACCATTGCCAACACCTCGTTTACCCGCCGGGCGCTTTCGTCTCTGGCGACCTTCTGCATGCGCAGGCCGAAAGCGACGTTCTGCTCGACCGTCATGTTGGGGAACAACGCGTAGCTCTGGAACACCATGCCGATCTGGCGCTTCTGCGGTGAAAGCGGCACCAGATCCTCCCCGTCCAGCAGGATCTGTCCGCCGTCGACTTCGGTGAGCCCAGCGATGCAGCGCAGCAGCGTGGACTTGCCGCAGCCAGACGGACCGAGCAGCGTGATCAGCTCGCCCTTGGCGACTTCGCAATCGATATCGCTGAAGACCTGGGTGTCGCCAAAGGCTTTGTGCAGGCTGCGGATGGAAAGGTAACTCATGGGATGTTCCTGTCTAAAAAGCCGCTGCAGTGGTTAAGATGGATCGGGTGGCGTTCCGCGTCAGCCCACGGCTCTACGAAGCCGTCGTGCCGGGCGTTTCGTAAATCGTCAGGACCTGTCTCGGTTCAGCCGGGTCGCCGCCCAAGTGAACACCAGCACGAAGAAAAAGTAGGAAATCACCAGCGCACTGTTGAAGTGGCCGCTGCTGTTTTTCATGTTGTTCAGGTACACCTGTAGGGTTTCGTAGCGCGTGCCCACCAGCAGATTGGCGAACACGAATTCGCCGAACAGAAACGAGAACGACAGGAACAGCGACACCATCAGTCCCTTGCGCAGGTTTGGCAGCACGACAAGGAACGCCGCCTTCCAGGTGCTGGCGCCAAGCAGGTGGGCGGCGTCCATCAGGTCGCGCAGGTTGATCGCCTGCAGGTTGTTGCTTATGGCGCGGTACATGAACGGCAGCGCGATGGTGAAGTAGGCGCCGATCAGGATCCAGGGTGTGCCGACCATCGCCAGCGGCCCCGAGCCATAAAGCTGCAGCAGCCCGACCGAGGACACTACCGGCGGCACCGCGAAGGGCAGCAGGATCAGGATGTTCATTAGCCCGTCGAGCTTTGGGAAGTGGTAATGCACCACGAACAGCAAGGGCAAGATCAGCACCACGGCCAGCGCCAGCGCACCGAAGCAGACCAGCAACGACTGACCGAAGGCATGCAGGAAGCGCTCGTCGCTCCACAACTGCAGGTACCAGTCGATGGTCAGGCCATCGGGCAGGATGGTCGCCGACCAGCTACTTGATATCGAATAGAGGAAGGTCGCGGCCAAGGGCAGCAGCAGGATCAGGAACAACAGCCAGACCACCACGCGGTGGTAAAGCAGGCCGCGCCGGGCTTCAGCGGCTCGCATGGTAGCTCCTCTTCAGCAGCAGTTGGTGCGCCACGGTGATCACTGCCATCAGTCCCACCAGCACCATCGCCAGGGCGCTGGCCATATTCGGGTCCAAAGAGATATCGCCGGAAATCATCGCCGCGATACGGATCGGCAACACGTTGAAGTTGCCGGTGGTGAGGTAATAGACGGTGGCGTAGGCGCCGAGCGCGTTGGCCAGCAGGATGACGAAGGTGCCGAGCAGCGCGGGCGTCAGGACCGGCAGGCCGATGTAACGCCAGTAGCTCCAGGTGCCGGCTCCGAGCAAGGAGGCCGATTCGCGCCAGTCTTCGCGCAGCGCGTCGAACGCCGGGTAGAGCAGCAACACGCCCAGCGGAATCTGGAAATAGGTGTAGAGCACGATCAGGCCGGTCTTGGAGTAGAGATTGAAGTCCTCGATGATTCCGGCCTGCTTCAGCAGGATCGTCAGCGCTCCGTTGAAGCCGAGCAGGATGACGAAGGCGAACGCCAGCGGTACGCCGGCGAAGTTGCTGGTCATGTTGGAGAAAGCCATGACGAAGTCGCGCAGTTTCGAGTCAACCTGGCGCAGCGAGTAGCTGCCGAGAATGGCGATGACGATACCGAACAGGCTGGACCAGAAGGCGATCTGCAGGCTGTGCTTGATGGCCTGAAGATAGAACTTCGAGCCAAAGATCTTTTGAAAATTGGCCAGGCCCCAGCTTTCAGGTGTGTTCAGGCTGTGGACCGTCACCCACAGCAGCGGGGAGATCTGGAAGGCGAAGAAGAAGAGCGCGAAGGGCAGCAGGCAGAGCAGCGCCAGATGCTTGCCGCGCGCTGGTCTGCGGCCGACCGTGGTCGGAGCAGCATGTTCGCGAATGGCCGCGGTCTTGAGGTTGTTCTCAAGCGGCGCGGTCATTTCAGCAGCTCCCGGCATGCCGGCTTGTCATGCGACACGCCGAGCAGTTCGCACAGGGTGCCGCACAGCTCGGTCTGTTTCGGTCGGGCACCCGGATCGAGGCTGAATGCCGAACCCAGTACGAACAGCGGCACCTCACGTTCTTCCGGCAGCAGGCCGTTGTGGGAGCGATCGCTGTTCATGCCGTGGTCGGCGGTGATCAGCACCTGATAGCTATCATCCAGCCAGCGTTGCAGATACTCGGCCAGCAGAACATCAGCGCGGCGCGCGGCGTTGCGGTATTGAGGCGAATCCAGGCCGTGCTTGTGACCGGCGTCGTCGATGTTCATCGGGTGCACCAGCAGGAAGTCGGGGCTGAGCCGCAGCCGTAGGCTTTCCGCGTCGGCAAACAGGTGCGAATCCGGATAGTGATCTTCGTAATAGAAATGGCCGTGCTGTATGGGCAGCTCCGGGGTCTCGCTGTGACGGTCGCGTGCTGCATGAAATGGTGCGCGGTTGTACAGCTCGCTGACCCAATGGTAAGCCGCGGCCGCTGTGATCAATCCGGCATCACGGGCGTAGTGGAAAACGCTGCGCTCGGTGGATAGCCGCACCACATCGTTGTGCACGATGCCGCTCTCGATGGGCGGAACGCCGGTAAGAATGCACTCGTAGAGCGGTCGGGACAGCGCCGGCAGTTCGCATTCCAACCGGTACAAGGCGCCCCGCCCGGCCATGCACCAGGCATGCAAGTGTCCCATGGCATGTTCGGCCACCGAATAGCTCAGGCCGTCGAGGATCACGAGGATGGCTTTGCTCATGGGACGTTCCTGTTAACGGCGATCCGTAGACCGATAGGGTAGGCCGGGCGGCGCTCCGCTTTAGCCCAGCCCTCTCGGGGCCGGTGGGCGAGCCGTCACTCCATTTCGATGATCACGCTTTCCTGCCACTGCTGCGGCAGCGCCTTTGACGTCGCTTCCCAGGCTTCGGCGTTCTCGATGGGTTTGACCTTGGCGTACTGCTCGTTCGGCAGCAGCTTGGCCTGCACCTCGGCCGGCAACGTCAGATGCTCGGCCCGAATAGGTCGCGCATTGCCCTTGGCCAGATTGATCTGCCCTGCGTCGGAGAGGATGTACTCGCGCGCCAGCTTGGCTGCGTTGGGGTGCTTGGCGTACTTGTTGATGATGGTGGTATAGCCGGAGATCACCGAGCCATCGGATGGGATCAACACTTCGAAGCGGCTTGGGTCGATCTGGTCTCGGTAGGACAGGCCATTGAAGTCCCAGACCACGCCCACTTCCACTTCGCCGCGCTCCAGCGTCTGGATGGTCGGGTTCGACAAGGATAAGCGGCCCTGCTTGGCGATCTCGGCAAAATAGTCCAGGCCCGGCTGGATATTCGTCTCGTCGCCGCCGTTGGCGATGGCAGCCGCCAGCACGCCATTCACCGCCTGCGCGGCGGCACTGACGTCACCGATGGCGACCTTGTACTCGCCATCTTTGAGCTCGGCCCAGGAGGTTGGCGCCTTGTTGACCAGCTGCTTGTTGATGATGAAGGCGATCGAGCCGGTGTAGGCCAGCATCCAGTGACCGTCCTTGTCCTTTGCCCAGCCCGGGATCTGCTCCCAGGTGCTCGGCTTATATGGCTGGGTAACGCCCTGCTGCACGGCGATCGGTCCGAACGCCGCGCCGACGTCGCCGATGTCGGCGGTGGCGTTGTCTTTCTCAGCGGCGAACTTGGCGATCTCCTGGGCCGAACTCATGTCGGTGTCCATGTGCTTGAGGCCGTACGTCTTCTCCAGGTCCTGCCAAGTGTCTTTCCAGTTGGCCCAGCTGTCCGGCATGCCGACGCTGTTGACCTCAGCTTCCGCGCGAGCCGCCTCTTCGAGGCCTTTCAGGTCCGTTTGTGCAGCGTTCGCCGATGTCGCCAGGGCGATCGCTGATCCCAGCAGTGAAGCCAGCAGCAGTCGTTTCATCAGAAGCTCCTTTCGCAGGTTGGTCTAGGTCAGCAAGACTGAAGCCAATCTAGGGGGTGCAAATGACATTTTGATGTCGATGCCTCCGCCGCCGCCTCTTGGGGGCGACACCGCGACAGGAGTGCCGTAGCAAGCCTAGCTCAGGCTGGGAACCTTGCGTGGCGTGGCTCTATCGAAATCCGCCGATACGCTTGGAAGGGCCAAAAACAACCGTTGTGGGACCCGCTTTCCGTACCAATGTCACGCGGCAGTCATTTGGCTTGCCTAACCTGCAAAGCGTTTGCGGTTGCAAAATGCGAGAGCAAGCGCTCTGTTCTAGTGCTGGACTAGTCCAGTTGAGGAGAAAGTGATGCGTGACGAGGCACCGCGGGCGGTTACGGCAATCTGTCGGTCCTTGCAGGAGCAGATCGCCCACGGATTGCTGCAGCCTGGCGGGCAGCTGCCATCCGAGCGCAAACTCAGCGAGCTCTTCGATACCACGCGCATCACGCTGCGAGAGGCGCTGGGCCAGCTCGAGTCGCAGGGTTTGATCTATCGGGAGGATCGCCGTGGCTGGTTCGTTTCACCGCCTCGGATCGCCTACAACCCGCTGGTGCGTAGCCACTTCCACGCCATGGTCCATGAGCAGGGTAGGCTCCCGGCAACCGAGATCTTGTCCGCCCGGTTGGTGCCCGCCGCAGCGGAAATCTGCGCCCGACTGGGATTGCCTGCGCTGTCCGGCGTCATCCAGATCCGCCGCGCCCGACGCATCGATGGTCGTCTGGTGCTCTACGTCGAACACTATCTGAACCCCAGCTACTTCCCAGGCATCCTCGACTATGATCTGACCTGCTCGCTAACCGAGCTGTATGCCAGCGAATATGGCATCCACTACGGCCGCGTCCGCTTCGACATGGTCCCCACCGCCCTGCACCCCGAAGCCGCCACGACCCTGCGCACCGCCCCCGGCAGCCCCGCCCTACGCATCACCCGCCTCAACCGCGACCAACATGATCGGTTGATCGATTGCGATGTGGAGTATTGGCGGCACGATGCGATTCATGTGTGTGTGGAAGTGCCGGAGTAGATGGGGCTTTTCCGATCAGGGTGAGTAACGGCTGGGTAATCAGACTTCCAAACCGCGTTCACGCTCCAAGTCGATCAGCCGTGTGGTTGGGCCATTGGGTTGCAGCCGTTCGGTGACGATCTGTGGCCAGCGGTTGCGCGAACGGCGCTTGGCAACGTTGTAGGTGAACTCCTGAATCCAGTCCATAGGGTAGAAAAAAATGTGGCCCACAAACAGTGCGGCGTCGATACCGCTCAAGTAGTTCTTGCCGCCCGCTGCGGCTTTTTTTTCCGCAATGGTTTGGCGTGTATGCGCGAGAAAGCCGGTGGGTTTCATATGGGCGGCGAGCATGGATTTGACGTAGGCATCGGACTCGCTGCGCTGGCCGTTCTCGTCAAACCAGGGGCCATTGTCCATATAAGCACGCAGGTATTCCCAGAAGCCCTTCTGCATTTGCAGGGTCTTGCCCATGGGCAGACCCAGGGAAACCAACAGAGCGTTGTCCGGTTCGCCCAGGCGGCGTACCAGGATTTCCAGCGAGGCATTGCGCATGCCGCCGGTGTGCGGGCCGACCATGACAAATTCGCCGGCCAGCGCCTGAATGCCGTCCCAGGGGCTGTGGTACAGCTCACCGTTATGGTCGAAATAGACCTCGCGAGTGCGGCGGTTGAACAGAATGGGTAAGGGGAGCGGGCGGCGTGTTTCCCAAAAAAAAGGTAGTAGAAAACAAATAAATGCAAAAGGGAGTGCGAGCATAACGCCATCCCACTCACCTCTAACTGCGAAAATCAGGGCGAAAACGCTCATTACAATAGAAACACTTCCTCCCAATACGCCAGTGGCCAGCCCTCGATCTGTATCCCCCCCGGCCTTCAGTGCCAGGTAGTGCTTGGTATGTTCGTCGGTGACGAACATTTCCCAAGGTCTTTCCCCAGTGGTCTGGTCTGCGCGCAGCACCACACTGGGGGCTTGTCCAAAACGGGCGCGAGCTAGCTGGATCAGGTCGCTTACAGCCATGCGAGTTCCTTGATTTCAATGGGTGGCAGAGTCAGACCCTCGACGGGGGAGTAGGACAGCTCGCCGCTGATGGCATTCAATTCGCGTCCATCTTCCTCATGGTAGACGCGGCGGTAGACAGCCACGCCGGGCTCCACCTTGACCCGAGTGCCGCCGTGGCGGTCAAAGTCGCTACCGGTCCACTCCACAGGCTTGCGTGCGCCACCAAGGCCGAAGAAGCCACCCCAAATTTCCGTACCCTTGAAGTGGATCATAGTGTCGGCCAACGCATCCTTGCCGGGCAGGCGTAGCAACAGGTAGGTAATCTGCTGCATGCCGCGATATGGGTTCAGTTCATTGAGGCGGTAGGCCTGAAAGGTGATGGGGAAGACGATCTCGTACAACTCGGTCATCGATTGCTCGTAGCTATTGGCCCAGTCGGCGGGACGGGTGCCGAAGCGGGTGTGCTTGACCCAGGCCTCGAGAGGGGTGTCCAGGGTATATTGCCGCGCAATTACACCGCCGACGATCAGGATGGTGACCCCCAATGCTCGGGCCGCCAAATGCGGCGCTGCACTTACGCCTCTGCCTAAGGCTGCGGCCTCGCCGGCGATCACCGCCGCCCGAGCGGCGCGCACGGCCCGGAAGGTTTTCACATACAGCACCAGATTGGTACCCGAGGCGAGGCTGAGACCGGCATTGATGGTGGCGGTATCCAGATCTCCAGCTTTGTATGCGTCCAGAGTTTCGATGCCATAGACCAGTACATCGAAGCCCGAGGTAACCGATTGCAAAAAGGCAGTTTTGGCACCAACATTTAAAGCCCTTGTCAATGCTGTTTGGGACGATAAGGAATGCGTACCTGCGATCTTAGTAGTTGCCTCCCAGTCAACCTCGGCGACTTTTTGTAAAGTGGCCGAAATGGCGGAAGCAATGCCGACCGTACCCGCAGCAGCGGAAAATGTTGTTTTTAAGTTTTTATCCTGAAGAAACTGTCCTCCACCCCACACAAAATTCACCCCCGCCACCAGCGCTACCAGACACTTGAGCGGCGCCTTTTCCAGCGCCCCTTTGCTGAGACCGAGCATATCCTTCAGGTTGGCATCCGCTGCCAGGTGGCCGCTCAAGGCAGGTAGATTTTTGGCTGGCAGCAGCCGGAAGAACGGCAGAGCGTCGCTTACCGCGATGCTTAGCTGCGTGGGTTTGAGCCGAGCCGGCAGCTTCGGCCTTGTGCTCATCAGATCGCTCATCCACTCGCCCAGTTGACGCTGGCTGACCACTTCGACGGCCAGCCGCTGTTGGCTGCGCGCCAGCGCGGCCGCCAAGTAGAGTTGCCCGGCAGCTTTGGCTTCTTCATTGGAGCGCTGCAGGCCGAACCCGGCAATGGGCGCCAGGGCGGCAAACAAGGCTTCAAGTACAGAGCCTTGAGTGTGCTTGGCCAGCTTCTCTGCGGCTTTGTTGAGCAGCTCTGCCATCTGACGGGCTTCGTCCAGCAAGTCTGCACCGTTGCTTTTTACGCCGTCGGCGAGCCCGGTCAGCGCGTTGATTTCTCCCACGCCCAGGCGTTTGCCCAGCCCCAACAGCGACCATAGCAGCCAGGGTTTGCCGGTTTGTTCGTGGGGCGTCAGGGCGCTGGCGATGGCCTTGGCGCCCGGGCTGGTGGCCGATGGGCCGAGGCAGGCGGCGGCGAAATGCAGTTCCAGCGCCGTACGTGCGCCGGCTTGGCTGATATCGAAGTGGCCGCAGGCCGTGTCCAGGCTGGCCGGCCCGGTCTTCGCCAAGGTGTTGAACCAGTCCGCCCAGAGGCTACTGAGGTGGCGAATATCGGCAGCATGGTCGTCCTCTTCTTGCGTTTGCTCCTGCCAGGCGGCCCTCAGTTTCGAGTAATCGGTGATGCTGCGTAATTGCCCGCCGATTTGCCGGTCGCTCTCGGCCAGAGACTTGAGCACGCCGGCGATGGCCCAATCTTCACCGCGTATTTCGCGGGTGATGTTGAAGGCCTGCTGGCGGGCGCGGACCAGCTCGGCCAAGTCGAGCAACACGCCCCAGGGATCGTCGAGCAGGGCATAGGCCTGCTGTTCGCAACGCTGCATGTCGCCGAGCAGACGGGGCCAGGCGGGTCGATGCGCGGTGGAGGGTTCGCAGCTCCAGCCGTAGCCGTTAGCGTCCATGTAGTCGCCGATTCGCTCGTGAATGGTACGGGCGGGGCCGCTGAAAGGTGCGGCACCAGGGCTTATTTCGCGCATCACCCGTTGGCGTACATCAGGCTTG
Organism: Pseudomonas sp. YJ42; assembly: GCF_047225135.1. Taxonomy (NCBI): domain Bacteria; kingdom Pseudomonadati; phylum Pseudomonadota; class Gammaproteobacteria; order Pseudomonadales; family Pseudomonadaceae; genus Pseudomonas; species Pseudomonas sp. YJ42. Next base: position 3,480,011 of record NZ_CP178378.1, read on the forward strand.
GTCTTGGCCGCGGCAAACTGCGCGTCGCTCCACTGAGTAGGCGACCAGGCCAGCATGGCGTTCTCGCCCGCGGGCAGTAGCAGATAGGGCAGGCTGCGCCCATCGATAACTTTGCCGGCGCGCGGGGTCTGCGCCAGGGTGGCTTGGTTGACGCGGTACTCAACCAGCTTGCTCAGGCCGCTTTGCCAGACGTACAGCCAACCGTCGCGTAGCAGCCGGGCGGTGTAGTTCAGAGGCCGCCCCTGTAGCTCCAGGTTTTGTGCGTCATCGCCGAGGTAGGGGAACGTACCCTGCAAGGGCGGCAAGCCGTAAGCGCTGGTGTCTACCGCCAGCGTCGGGCCGAGGGCATAGCGCAGTGGCAGCACCGCGCTGAGCAGTGGGCAGGCTGCAGCGGACAGTGGGGTCGAGCGGGACGCTTGGGCGGTCATGTGTCCACATCCTGTGTCGTGTCGTCTTGGCTTGCCAGCGCCTGCAGAAGAGGCCAATCAAGCGTCAGCTGGGCGTCTATACCCTGGTCGGCGACGGCCATATCCTGTTGCGGCTGCTCATTGTGCCAAGCACAGACGACGCCGACCTCATGGCGAAGCCAGATGCGCTCGACACGATGCCAGAAGCCTTCGGGCCACTGGGTCTTCGCCAACCAAGCGCGGTATAGCGGACGAGCGTCGCCCAGACGCAGCCAGAGCTCACGACCATCCGGCGCAAAGACTCGCGCTCGGCGTTGCATGATTCGGTAGAGGTCATCCACCGACACATCGCTCTCCAACCAGACGCCATCCAGTATTTCGCTGCCGGTACTCCAAGCTTCATAGGCTGCGCTGCCAATGGGCGCATCCAGCAGGATGGGACCGGCGTCGGCTATCGGTTCGTAGGGTGTGCCGAGCAATAACGGCCGGGGCTGATGGCTTGGGAACTGTTGGTAGAGCCAGGCAAGCGAGTTTTCATAGCGGGCGCCGTCCAATAGAACGGCTCCGCTGCCGAGGGTGCCGGGAAGACTCATACCTTGTCCTCCACTGAAGCCTTGGCTGCCTCGCAAACTTCGCAGATACCCGCTTGTGTGCTGCGAAACAGAAGATTTTGTTTGACCAGTGCTTCCAGAGGAATCCCCGCCTTATCCGCATCCGCCGGTTTGAGTTTGCCCGGCCGAATCGGCACCGCTCCAGTGCCACTACCCGGACTACCACCCGAATTCATCCTGATCACCGGCCCCACCAGCGTCACGCCGCTACCGTCGAGCTTGATAAGGCTGCCTGCGGCCCTGAAGGTCAGTTCGCTGCCGGCTTCGAGGACGACCTTGAGGCCGCTGGAGAGGTGGATTTCGTTGCCGGCTTCGATGAATTGGCCGGTGCCGATCTTCACGTGTTGGTTGTTGCCCACGGTCAGGTGGTCGTTGGCTTTGACTTCGCTGCGGCGATCGCCATGGGTGGTGCGGTGTTCTTCGGCGCGGAATTCGCTGTAGCTGTTGGCTTCGACGGTGTCATGGCGTTCGTGGCCGATGCGGATTTTCTGGTCGTGCTCGATGTTTTCGTCCCAGTCGCGTTGGGCGTGGAGGTAGATCTGCTCGGCGCCCTTGCGGTCTTCGATGCGCAGTTCGTTGTAGCCGTCGCCACCTGGACTGCTGAGGGTTTTGAAGACGCTGCGGGTCTTGTTCGCAGGCAGGTCGTAGGGAACCGCATTCTCCTTGTGGTAGAGACAGCCGGTGATCAGTGGCTGGTCGGGATCACCCTCAAGGAAGGTGATCAGTACTTCCATGCCAACGCGGGGAATGGCGATACCGCCGTAATGGTCGCCGGCCCAGCTCGATGAAACGCGCAGCCAGCAGCTGGTTTTGTCGTCGGCTTGGCCGTGGCGATCCCAGAAGAATTGCACCCTTACTCGACCGTATTCGTCGCAGTGAATCTCTTCACCGGCTGGCCCGGTGACAACCGCACTCTGGCTGCCAAGGATGCGTGGCTTGGGGTGGTTGAGAGCGGGGCGGAATGGGACGGCCCACGGCGTGGCGGTGAAATGGTTGCGATAGCCTTGGTAGAAATCGGTGCTGGCAAGAGCCCCTTCACCGCAGCCTTCGTCCCGGAGGGGAGAGTGGGTCGGAACGTGCAGGCTGGACGCGTTGGCGACCGACTCCTCCAGTACCTGCGGTTGTTTGCCTTCGTGATGAATTTCGGTGAGCAGCCATAGCTGATTCCAGTCACCGCGCGGATGATCGCTGAGTGAGAGGAAGTGGCCGCTGACCAGCTTCGGCTGATCGCTATCGCCCTCGGCCAGTTCGAAATCGTGGCGGTGGCGTTCCAAGGCGCGGCGGGACAGGTGTTTGCCACGCTCGCGATCGACGAAGCGCCCTGGGTAGACGTAGTCCTCGAGGTCGGGCTGAGTGCCGCTCTGAGCCGCCGCCTCCATCGTCAGACGTGGCTTTTCGAAATCGTAATCACGACGGGTGACGCGGCCGGTACGGGTTTCGATGCGCACCCCGAAGCGCTTGATTACCGGCTCGTCGGCGACCAGGCCGCTGTCCTGCTGATACGCGGCCGGCGTAAGGCTGGGAAATACCGTCTGGTCGTCGCCGAAAACCAGCATATGGCCGGATTCGCTGTGTCGGAAATGGTAGTGAATACCTTCTTCCTCGCAGAGGCGCTGGATGAATTGCAGATCGGTTTCGTCGTATTGAACGCAATAGTCTCGCTCGGGGTAGATCACCGGACCGAGGTCGAAACGATGACTGTCGCCGGCGAGAATGCCGTGCTCCTCCAGGACCTGGGCAATGATCCGCGGCACCGAGAGGTGCTGGAAGATGCGCTGGTTGGTCCGGTGCGCCAGATAGGCAAGCCTCGGGACAATGATCAGCTGGTAGCGCGTCAGGCGTTCGCCGGACTCGCCTTGGGCGGCGCGATAGACCTGGCCGTGGATGCCGCCACCATCCCTGGCGAATGTCAGGAACGCGGACTGCTGAAGCAGGCTTTCTAGATCCAGATCCGGACGCTCGCTGACCAGCTCCAGTTCGAAGCGGTAGGGCTGGCTGATGGCTTCTTTACCGCTGAATTCGAGCACTTGAAAGTCATGCTCGATGCCTTCGATGTGCAGGGAAAAGTGCTTTTGATTGGCGGGGGCGAACATCCTTGTTCCTCCTGGATCCGTCCATGGTGTGCGCCAGGGCGCATGCGGGGGTTTGATGTACCACGCATCGACGGCGTTGCGGTGCGCTGGGTCGCGCATTGTTTCGCCGCGGTTTCAATTTCTATTACTGCTTCGCAAAAAAGCTTCAGCCGGGACGTGCCCGGCCAAAGCCATTGATGCGGTGATCGCCTTAGCTGGCGATCGGGGTGCGCCAGTCGTCGGAGCCGGAAGTACCGGAGACTTCGTGGGTCCAGACGATCTTGCGGTAGGTGAAGTACACGTCTTCCAGGTGGGTGAAGTGCGACATGTTCGGATCCTGGCAGTTGGGCATGCGCGACTGCACGTCGACGATCACCGCATCTTCCAGTTCGATGGTGAAGTAGTGTTCCTGGGTGCCGGTGGACGAGGTGCGGTACCACTCCAAGCGGCATTTGTTCAGACGCTCACCGGAGGTCAGAGCGTTGAAAATCAGCGGCGACGACTTGTCGAACACCTTGGTGATCATCAGCGGCTTGTGCACGCGCTGGCCGGTGGGCTGGCCCGATTGCGGATCGCGCGGAATGATGACCTGATGCTGGAATGCCTGCACTAGGATCTGGTCTTCGTGTCCTTCCTGGAAGATATTGCCGACCGAGTCCTCGGTGAAAGTGCCTGCAGTGATCAGGCCTTGCTTGGTGCCTTCGAGGGAAAGATACGCGGGTGTTGGCATGGGTGCTCTCCTTGCTTCGTTGAATGCCGGAATGGCTGATCAATTCGTACAAGGAGCATGCCACCTAAATAAAACACATATTTATCAAATGCTTGCGTCTTTACTTGGAGAGCGTTCGGCTGACCTTGCGGGGCGCTTCACATTTAGTTGGGCAACATCCTGCCGACTCTGTGCAAGGTTTGGCGCATAGAGACGGCAGGCCCGTCACCACGGGCTGGGACGCCCGCAGAGCTGTCTCGGCAGGCGGTGCTTTGCGCAGTATTTTGCGCAAGGCCAAGGCTCAGGAGGAGCAACTGATCTCCAGATGCTTACCCCATTCTGGTGGGCGCTCCGCGTAGCGATCCATGCCGGGTTGCTCGTCGAAGGGGCGGCTGAGCACGGCATGCAGTTCACGAACCGGGCCGTAATCGCCTGTTTCTGCGGCCTCGATTGCCTGCTGGGCTAGATAGTTGCGCAGGATGTACTTCGGGTTGACCGCATGCATGCGTGCTTGCCGCACGGTCTGGTCGTCCCCTTCACGTTGAGTGCGCTGGAGGTAGCCCGCGGCCCAGTCGTCGAACGCTTTGATGTCGATGAAATCCTCACGTAGCCGAGCCAGGGCCTGCTCGGGTGAGTGATCGCCGAGTTCGCGGAAGAAGTTCGTGTAGTCGATGGAGCTGTCCTGCATCAGTTGCAGCAGACGCTGCACCAGCGCCTTATCGTCGTCCTCGGCACTCCGAAAGCCTAGGCGCCGGCGCATCAGGTCGAGCCAGGCGGCTTCGTAGATTGGCAGGAACAGGTTCATCGTCGCGCGCAATTGCTCGATCGCGATAAAGGGCGTCAGCGCCTGGGCCAGTGCGGCCAGATTCCAGTGTGCGATGGGCACCTGATTCTCGTAGGAATAGCGTCCGGCGTCGTCGGAATGGTTACAGATGAAGCGCGCATCGAAGTCATCGAGGAACGCGTAGGGGCCGAAATCGAAGGTGATGCCGAGGATCGACATGTTGTCGGTGTTCATCACTCCGTGGCAGAAGCCATAGGCCTGCCAGTAAGCGATCAGCTCGGCGGTGCGCTCCAGCACTTGGCGGAAGAACGAGTGGTAAGGCTCGGGGTGCTCGAGGCAGTCGGCGAAGTGGGATTCGACGACGTGATCGAGCAGCTGCTTCAGTTCGTCGTGCTGCTTGGTGTAGTAGAAGAATTCGAAGTTGCCAAAGCGTACGTGGCTCTGGGCCAAACGCAGCAGCATGGCGCCGCGCTCCTGGCGTTCGCGATAGACCGGCGTATCCGAGCCTGTTACGCAGAGCGCGCGCGAGCTCGGGATACCCAGCGCGTGCAAATGCTCACTGGCGAGGAATTCGCGAATAGATGAACGCAGCACGGCACGGCCATCGCCCATGCGCGAATAAGGCGTCTTGCCCGCGCCCTTGAGGTGTAGATCCCAGTGCTCGCCGGCCTCGTTGACCACCTCTCCGAGCAGCAGGCCACGACCGTCGCCCAGGCGCGGGTTGTAGCTGCCGAACTGGTGACCGGAGTAGACCATCGCCCGCGGTTCGGCGGTGCTCCAGAGTTTGTGACCGGAAAACAGCTCGGCGAACAACGGATCGTCAGCCACTGCCGGATCGAGATCGAGCAGCGCCATGGCCGCTTCGCTGGCGATCACCAGGCGCGGTGCCTCCAGCGGCTGCGGCGTCACTTCGGTGGAGAACACGTCGCCCAGTCGAGCGAAGCGGTTGTCGAAATTCAGCTCGGTGAGAGTCTTCACAGGTGCTCCGGCGCTGTACTGTGCCGCGCCCGGAGAGCGGGCGCGTTTGAGTTTGGAGGCCGAGTCGGTAACGACGTTCCTCAGACTGGACTGTCGGCGGGCGGCTGCGCGGGCTTGTCATCAGCCTGCCGGGTTCCGGGAGTGGTACCCAGCTGCAGCACTTTGCCATCGAAATTCTTCAGGAACACGTCGACCTGGCGGAAGGCGATGCTGATGCCGGCCTTGGCGAACTCGCGGTCGATGAAGCGGTTGATTTCGTCGGTGGCCGGGTTGCGGTCGCCGAGATCGCGCACGTGAATACGCAACTCGTGGTCCAGCGTGCTCTCGCCAAAAGTCAGGAAAAACACGAGCGGTTCCGGCTCCTTGAGCACGCGCGGGTTGTCCTGGGCCGCCTTGTACAGCAGCTTCTTGACCATATCCAGATCGGATCCGTAGGCGACACCGACCTTGATGGTCACCCGGGTGACGGTGTCGCTCAGTGACCAGTTGACCAGCTGGCCAGTGATGAAGGTCTTGTTCGGGACGATAATGTCCTTGCGGTCGAAATCGGTGATGGTCGTCGCACGAATGCGGATCCGGCTGACCGTGCCAGACAGATTGCCGATCGTCACCACGTCGCCGATGCGTACCGGACGCTCGAACAGAATGATCAAGCCGGAAATGAAGTTGGCGAAGATTTCCTGCATGCCGAAGCCGAGCCCCACCGACAGCGCGGCGACCAGCCACTGCAGCTTGTCCCAGCTGACCCCGAGCGTCGACAGGGTGGAGACGATGCCAACACCTGCCAGCAGATAAGACAGCAATGTTGTGGTGGCGTAGGCGCTGCCTTGCGCGAGGTGCAGTTTCGACAGCACCAGAACCTCCAGCAGACCTGGCAGGTTGCGCGCCAACGCCACGGTGATGGCGACGATAAGCAGCGCGCCGAGTAGGTTGTTCAGCGTGATCGCATTGGTGGTGGCGGTCTCGCCGCTGCCGCTGGTGTATTCGTACAGCACCACGTTATCCAGATAGGACACCACGCTGATCAGGTCAGACCAGACCCAATACAGCACCGCAAAGAACAGGCCGAACATGGCCAGACGCGTCAGTCGCAGCGACTGCTGGTTGACCTGTTCGATATTCAGCCCGGCCTCGCCGGTGGACTCGCTGGTGTCCGTCCCGTCCTCCACCTGGGCTTCGCGCTTGGCCAGCGCGCGCTGGTAGGCCAGGCGTCTGGCGGCAACGGTCAGGCCGCGAATGAGCGTGGCCTCGATGACGATCCAGGCGAGCAGCAGGTACAGGGTATCGATCAGTCGGCCGGTCAGCTTCAGCGCCGTGTAGTAATAGCCGAAGCCCACCGCCACGATCAGCGCCAGCGGCAGGATGCTGAACAGCAAGCCGATGAAACGCCTTACCGGCGGCGCGTTCTGGCTCGATGGGCCCTTGAGCAACAGTCGGGTCAGGCGCCAGCTCATCAGCGCGTAGCAGGTGAGGACCACGACGATTCCGATCACATCATCGACCAGGCCACCCGGCTGCAGCTCCGCGATGGCCACCACCGCGACCAGTGCCATCACCACCAGGCCCAGCCGGCGAATTTCATTGCGCAGGAAGACCACCTGTGGGCGGAACCAGCCAAAATGAGTCTCGGCCACGCGGTTCGGCGAGAGCATCCGATAGGCGCTGTAGAACACCAGCCAGGCCTGCGCCATCTGGTAGAACGCGGCGCCGAGGCTGATGTTCTGGCCGCGTCCGTCCATTTGCAGAACGTAGCCGCAAAGCGCCAGGAACAGCGTACCGGGAAGCGCCAGCAGAAGGTTCAGCAGCAGCGCCAACGGCGTATGCAACTGGCTGTCGTTGCGAAAATGACCGATGTCGTTGCTGAGCGAGTCGAGCTTGGCGTTGATGGCATTGCGGCGCCAGAGCAGCAAACCGATTACCAGCAACAGAGGCACGAAGAACAGCGGCCGTTCCAGCAATCCGGCGCCGAGCGCCTCGAACACCGAGCCCCATGGCATCGCTCGCAGCTGCCGATCCAGCAGTGTCGGTACGCTCTTGAACCAGTCCAGATCCAGCGGCCTGTTGCTCGGGATCCAGAACATCTGCTCGTCGAGCGTTTCGCGCATAGCCTGGGCTTTGGTCTGCAACTGGCGCTGGTTCAACTGCAGCGTAATCGACTCGCTGAGCAGGGCGTTGAGTTCATGGTTGAGTCGGTCGAGCAACTCGCTGCGGGTGCGTAACAGCTCCAGCAATGCACTACGCAGCTCCGGCGTGACTTCACTCGGCGGCAGCTTGGCGAGCTGCTGATCGACATAGTCTTCGACGTTGCCACTGACTTCGCGCCGTTGACTCAGCTCGAACTGATACAGACGGATGTCGGCGATCTCATCGGCCAGGTTCTTGTCCAGTTTCAGCTGCGGTAGCGCCTGCTGCTGCTGATACAGCACCTTCGAGAGCAGCAGGCTACCCTCGAGCACGGCGATCTGTTCTTCGAGCGCTTGATCAGCCTGGTTCAGCGTGTCGAGCTGCTGACGGGTTTGCAGGTTCTGTTGGGTCAGGTCGTTGAGCCGCTCGGTAGCGCGCAGCAGGTAGCCCGAAAGCCGGCGATTCTCGGCGCTTTCCGCGGGAAGCAGCTTGTCTGAACCCGCCTTCTCGGCTTTCAGCGAGAACTCGGCGACGGTTTGTTCCGACTCTTCCCGGCGCTTGTTATTGATCGCCGTCTGTAAAGCCATGGTTTCCTGTTCGGCGCGCGCGATGCGCTCGGACAGCAGGTCGCGCCGCGCGACGCCGAGGTCCTGCAGCTGGCTGTTGCCGGCCAGTTCGTTGCGGCGCAGTTCGATCTGCGCGTTAAGTGCGGTTTTCTCGGCGCCGAGCAACGCACGGCGCTCGTCGCTCAAGGGCTTGCCGCCCTCACGACCGCCCTTGAGCAGCGTGTTGATTTCCTCGATTCGTGTCTGATGCTTGCTGATATCCGCCTGAGCGCGTTCCGGACGCGTCTGCGCGCTGATGATCATGCTATTGGCGGCGGTCAGCGCCGTTTGCCAGGTTGACATCTGCTCGACGCGCTCGGCCAGCCGCTGCTCGAGCTCGGAGACCGACAGCTTGGCCAGCTTGGCCGCCATGTCACTGGTATCGCTGCTTTTGAGTTTGCTCAGTTCCTGCTGGGCCGCGGCGATTTCCTTCGACGCCCCGGCGAGCTCAGTCTTGAGATCAGCCAAACGCTGACGCGCGGTCTCGGCTTGCTCCGTAAATCGCTGGGCACTTTCGCTCACGCTGGGTTGGGCGTCTTTCGGGGCCTCTGCTTCGGCTGCCTGGTTGTTGGGCAGACCGGGTACCGCGGGGGCGGCTTGAACGAAAGCGAAAGGCGAAGCGATGACGAGCAGTGTCGTCAGCATGAAGGTGCGCAAGGAGGCCATGGGTACTATCGAAAGGCAGAAATGAGTGCAGAGTCTAAGGGCTGCCGATGGCCGAGGCGAGTCCACAGATCGGAACGTCTCACCTCGCAGCTTATCGCTCGGCGCCCTCGTCAGAAGTGCAAACTGGGGCCTGGCGTGTTGCCCTCCGGAAACTTCAGGCCGACCTTGCGCACTTCGCCATGCTCCATCGAGGCGATGGTCCAGATCAGGCCATTCCACTCGATCTGATCGCCGACGACGGGCTTGCCGCCGACACGTTCGGCCATGAATTGACCGATCTGCTGATTGCCATCCACATCGCCCAGCTTCAATCCGTAGAGGGCTGCGAGGGCGCTCATCTGGGCTTCGCTCTCAAGGATGAAATCGCCAAAGAAACGCATGTCGCGACCGCGCTGTGGCGCTTCGCTGAACAGCTTGCCGAGGGCCGGCAGGTCTTCCTCATGGCCGATTACGCAAAGGATGTCGTCAACCTGCAGGCGGGTACTGCCGGACGGATGCAGCAGCGCCTTGCCGCGAAACAGCGCGGCGATGCGCGTGCCGGTCGGCATCTTCAGTTCACGCAGGGCGGCGCCCACGCACCATTTCTTGGCCGTCAGCCGATAAATGAACATTTCCCACTGGCTGGTCGTGTGGATCTGTAAGCCCGCACGTGAAATCGGCAGAGGCGACGGCGGGACCTCGACTTTGGCCTTCTTCGCCGCCCAGGTCAGCGTCGTGCCTTGTAGCAGCAGCGAGACCAGCACGATGAAGAAGGCGACGTTGAAGAACAGCTGGGCATTCTCCAGACCCGCCATCAACGGAAATACCGCGAGGATCACCGGTACTGCACCGCGCAGGCCTATCCAGGAAATGAACAGGCGCTCGCGCAGGTGGAAACTGCGAAACGGCAGCAAGCCGATGAACACCGCAAGCGGGCGGGCGAAAAGGATCATCCACAGCGACAGCGCGAGCGCCGGCAGGGCGATCGGCAGCAAATTACTGGGAGTCAGCAGCAGGCCGAGCACCAGGAACATGCCGATCTGGCTCAGCCAGGCCAGGCCGTCGAACATGTGCAGAATACCGTGACGGTTGCGAATGGGCCGGTTGCCCAGTAGCAGGCCGCAGACGTAGACCGCGAGAATGCCGCTGCCACCAATGGCGCCGGACAGCGCATAGATCATGATGCCGCCGGCCACCGCCAGCAGCGGATAGAGCCCATCCGCCACTGACAGCCGATTGATCAGATGTAACAGCAACCAGCCTCCGGACAGGCCAAGCAGGGTGCCGATGCCGAACTGTTGCAGCAGGTTGACGAAAAAGCTCCAGCCGAAGCCGGTCTGGCCAGACGCGAGCATGTCGATCAGGGCGACGGTGAGGAACATGGCCATGGGGTCGTTGCTGCCCGACTCGATTTCCAACGTCGAGCCGACGCGCTCGTTGAGCCCGCGACCGTTGAGCAGGTTGAACACCACGGCCGCATCCGTCGAGCCGACGATGGCGCCGATCAGCAGCCCTTGCATCAGCGGCAGGTCGAACAGCCAGGCGGCCGCCAGGCCGGTCAGCCCCGAGGTGATCACCACCCCGGCAGTGGCCAATGAAAAGGCCGGCCACAGGGCTACGCGGAAGGTCGCGGCGCGGGTACGCATGCCGCCGTCGAGCAGGATGATCGCCAGGGCCAGGTTGCTGATCAGAAAGGCCAGCGAATAATCGTCGAAGACGATCCCGCCGATGCCGTCGACCCCGGCGAGCATGCCCACCGCAAGGAAAATCACCAGAATCGGCACGCCGAGGCGTGTCGATAGGGAGCTCATCAGGATGCTCGCCGCAACCAACAGGGCACCGACAAAAAACAGTTGGTTGATGTTGCCGATATCCAAGCGCGCTCTCCGTGGGTTAGTGCCGCTGGCGAACATGCAGGGCGCATGCCAGCGATTCTAACCTGCTGATTTGGCGAGCTGTCAAAAAAGGCCGAAGGCGCGATGGGCGCAATAGGCGGACACGGAACCCAGTTGAGGACCTTAGGTTGCGGTAGGCCGCACGGCACGCACCCGAGGTCGGGGCGCGCCGTGCGCGGAGGTTAGAACCAGCTGTCCTGCATGCTCAGGCAGGTATCGTCGCGGCTGGCGAGAATTGCCAGTTCGTGGTGGCAGCTCGGCACTTCCCACGTCAAAAAGTAGCGTGCCGCCTGCAGCTTGCCGCGGTAGAAGTCCGTGTCGGCCTCTTTGCCGCCCGCCAGTCCTTGCTCGGCGTGGATCGCCTGTTCCAGCCAGCGCCAGCCGATCACCGCATGGCCGAACACCTTGAGGTACAGCGCCGAGTTGGCCAATGCGAGATTGACCTTGCCGGTCATCAGATCACCCAGCAGCGTCTGGGTCACCTCCGTCAGGCGCGCCATCAATTGCTCCAGTGGCTGGCGCAGCGCATCCAGAGAGCCGAACGCTGCGGCGCGTTTGCAAGTGCCCTGGATCAGGCCGACCAGCTGACGCAGGCCGGCGCCGCCGTTCTGGCTCAGCTTGCGCGCCAGCAGATCGAGCGACTGGATGCCGTGGGTGCCCTCGTGAATGGGATTCAGTCGGTTGTCTCGATAATACTGCTCGACCGGGTATTCGCGGGTATAGCCATGGCCGCCGAGGATCTGAATCGCCAGCTCGTTGGCCTTGAGGCAGAACTCGGAGGGCCAGGACTTGACGATCGGCGTAAGCAGGTCCAGTAGCTCATGGGCGCTGATGCGTTCTTCCTCGGTCTGCGCGGTCTGCTGCTCGTCGACCAGGCGCGCGGCATACAGGCCCAGATCGAAGGCGCCTTCGACGTAGGCTTTCTGCGTCAGCAGCATGCGCTTGATATCGGTGTGCTGGATGATCGGTACCTGCGCCGAAGCTGGATTCTTGCCGTCCGGCAGACGCCCCTGCGGACGTTCGCGGGCATAGTTCAGCGAATACAGGTAACCGGCGTAGCCGAGCATGATCGCGCCCATGCCGACGCCGATGCGCGCATCGTTCATCATCTGGAACATGTACGACAGGCCCTTGTGCGGCTCGCCTACCAGGTAGCCGACACAGTTGCCGTTGTCGCCGAAGTTGAGCGCGGTGGAGGTGGTGCCACGCCAGCCCATCTTGTGGAACAGCCCAGCCAGGATCACATCGTTTCGGTCGCCCAGCGAGCCGTCATCGTTCACCAGGAATTTCGGCACGATGAACAGGCTGATGCCCTTCACGCCAGGTGGGGCGTCCGGCAGCTTGGCCAGCACCATGTGCACGATGTTTTCCGACAGCGGATGATCGCCACCGGATATGAAAATCTTGTTGCCCTTCAGGCGATAGGTGCCGTCGCCGGCCGGCTCGGCGCGGGTACGCAGGTCGGACAGGGATGAACCGGCATGGGGTTCGGTCAGCGCCATGGTGCCGAAGAAGCGGCCCTCGATCATCGGTTGCAGAAAGCGTTGCTTCTGCTCCTCACTGCCGAACACTTCGATCAGGTGTGAGGCGCCCATCGTCAGCATCGGGTACGAGGAGGTGCCGATATTGGCCGACTGGAAATGCGCGAAACAGGCCCGTGAGAGCAGATTGGGCAACTGCATGCCGCCATCGTCGAAGCTGCGCGAGGCGTTGTGAAAGCCGGCTTCAATGAACGCATCGACGGCGGGCTTTACCTCCGGAATCAGCACGGCTTCGCCGTCCTTGTAGATCGGCTCGTTCTCGTCGGCCTTGCGGTTGTGGGGAGCGAAGAGGTTCTCGGCGATGCTGCGGGCGGTGTCCAGCGCGGCGTTGAAGGTTTCGCGGTTGTGGTCGGCGAAGCGCTCGCGCTGGGTCAGGGCCTCGGCATCGAGCACTTCATAGAGTTCGAAGGCCAGGTTGCGTGGGCAAAGCAGCGTCTCGGACATGAAAATTCCTCCGTTTTATGCGGCCGAGTCTAAGGAGGCGTCGAGATGAATGCCTAGCACCATACATTCGAGTGATAAAGCGACACACAAATGCCTAGTGGTGCTTGTCAGGCCCGGCTCACCGTGGCCTTGCGCAGAAGTACTCGATAAACCGGGCCAAATGACCGTCACCGATGCCGGCGGCGATCAAGTGGTTTTCGGCGCATGCCAGATGGTCTTCGATGCGTTGGCTAGCCGCATCTCGACCCAGCAGGGCAACGACGGTGCTCTTGCCGGCATCCTTGCCGGCGTCCTTGCCGATCTGCTGGGGGCTAAGCTGATCGGCTAGATCATCGAGCAACTGGAAGGCCTGCCCCAGTTCGTTGGCGAAACCGTTGAGGTGAAAGGTGCGAGTAGCGCTAGCTCCGGCTAGCAGCGCGGCGAACTCGACTGCCGCGGTAAATAGAGGGCACGTTTTCAGGCGATTGGTATGGGCGATGGCCTCGAGCTGTCGTGCCTGTCTTCCCTCGCGCAGGTCATGGAACTGACCACGACTCAGACCCTGCGAGCCAGTCGCTTGGGCGAGCAGTCGCACCAGCTGGCTGCGGGTATCCGCAGCGATGTCTCCGGGTGAGGCGACTATGCTGAAGGCGTGGCTGAGCAGCGCCACTGAGCCCAGAACGGCGGCATCCTCGCCATACTGCCGATGGATCGTCGGTCTGCCGCGTCGTAGCTCGGCGTTGTCCATGCATGGCATGTCATCCAAGAACAGCGACGCGGCGTGGACCATTTCCAGCGCGCACGCAAGATCGAGCCCGACGGCCACGGCTGGCTCGTCCTGCAGATCCTTGAGTGCCAGCAGCAGAAGCAGCGGCCGGGTCCGCTTGCCGGGGGCGAGGGTTCCTTCTCGCATGGCGGTGCCGAGCACGTCCGACGACGGCGCCTGCGGCAACCATTCATCCAGCCTTTCGTCAATTTGCGCACGTAACGCTCTAACCGTCTGGTCGAAGTCGTGTTGCGTGTTCGGCAAGACAATGGCCACAGGTGATCTCCTGTTCGGGCTCTCAATAGCGAGGCAAATCTTGTACATTATTTTCGATATGTACAGGTTCGGCACTTTTTAATGACCACAGTCGTCAACATAAGGTCATCGAGCGAGGCGCTGCATGGATAACGAAATGATTGCCGGACGTAAAAACGATCACCTGGATATCGTGCTGGGCCCCAGTCGCGGCGGCGCCGTGGTGAACGCCGGCTATGCCGCGCTGACATTCGAGCATTGCGCCTTGCCGGAATTGCATTTGGACGATATCGACATCCGTACCGAACTGTTTGGCCGGTCCCTTGCGGCGCCGCTGCTGATCAGTTCGATGACTGGCGGTGCGGCCCGGGCCACGCAGATCAACCGCAACCTGGCCGAAGCCGCCGAGACGCTAGGCATCGCGCTTGGCGTCGGCTCGCAGCGCATCGCACTGGAAACCGGCGCCGATCAGGGGCTGACCCGACAGTTACGCCAGCTGGCCCCGAATATCCCGCTGCTGGCTAATTTCGGCGCCGCGCAGCTGGTGGCCGGCTACGGCCTGGACCAGGCACAGAGGGCGGTCGACATGATCCAGGCCGACGCCCTGATCATTCACTTCAATCCGTTGCAGGAAGCCGTACAGGTGGGCGGCGACCGTGACTGGCGCGGCGTGCTGCAAGCGATCGAAGCCTTGGCGGCACGCCTGCCGGTACCGCTGGTAGCCAAGGAGGTCGGCGCGGGGATCTCGCCCAGGGTTGCGCAGCGGCTGTTGGATGCCGGGGTTGCGGTCATTGACGTTGCCGGGGCTGGTGGCACTAGCTGGGCCGCGGTCGAAGCCGAGCGCATTCTCGACCCGAAGCAGCGCGCCATTGCTCAGGCGTTCGCCGGATGGGGCATCCCCAACGTGCAGGCGATCGCTGGGGTGCGCCGCGCGTGCCCGGAGGCGCGCTTGATCGCATCGGGTGGCATTCGCGACGGCATCGATGCGGCCAAGGCGATCCGCCTCGGTGCCGATTTGGTCGGTCAGGCCGCGGGCGTGCTGGACGCGGCGTTGATCGGGCCACACGCGGTCGTCGATCATTTCCAGGTGTTGATTCAGCAACTTCGCATTGCCTGCTTTTGCACGGGTTCGGCCGACCTTGCAGCGCTGGCACGAGCGCCGCTGCTACCGGCCTTCGATCCGAGCGGTTTCTGATGCCACCGCTGCGCCGTGGTCCGGACAGGAAAGGTGCCCGTCGATGACGCATTTCGCGGTGATTTCGCCGCCGTTCCTGAGTCATCTGCGAGCTTTGGAGGCGATCGCGTCTGAGCTGCTCGACCGAGGTCATCGGGTTACTTTCGTGCAGCAAGCGGACCTTGCCGCGGCATTGCGCAATCCAGCCCTGGGATTCGCTCAGACCGGCGCATGCTCGCATCCGCCCGGTTCGCTCAAAGCGGTCATCGACCGCGCGGCGCGTCCGGGCGGGCCATGGGGCATCCGCCGGGTCATCGCGGACATGGCTGCCGCCACCGAAATGTTCTGCCGCGACGCACCGCCGCTGCTGCGTTCCATCGGTGTCGAGGCGCTGATTGTCGACCAGATGGAGCCCGCAGGCGGACTGCTGGCCGAGCACCTCGATTTGCCTTTCGTGTCGGTGGCCTGTGCGTTACCGGTCAACCGCGAGGCGCTGGTGCCGCTGCCCGTGATGCCCTGGCGCTACCAGCCCACACCCTGGGGCGAGCAGTTGAACCTGCACAGCAGCAAGGTCTACGACCGCGCGATGAAAGCGCACGCCGAGGTCATTGCGCGTCACGCCGCAGCGTTCGGTCTGCCGCCTCGTCAGCGCCTTGATGAGTGCCTGTCGCCACTGCTGCAACTGAGCCAGACGACAACGGGCTTCGACTTTCCGCGTGCCAGGCTGCCCGCGCATTTTCACGCTGTCGGCCCGCTGCGTCCGGCGCTGACCAATGAGCCCGTGCTGGAGCTGCCGGTCGCTACCGACCGGCCGTTCGTGTTCGCCTCGCTGGGCACCCTGCAGGGCGATCGCTTCGGACTGTTCGAACGCATCGCCGCGGCCTGTCGAGAGCTCGACCTGCAGCTACTGATCGCTCATTGCGGCCGGCTTGATACACGCCAGGAGCAGCGCCTGCTCAAGGCCGGGGCCGCCTGGGTCACCGATTTCGCCCCGCAGCGGGCGGTGCTTGCGCGGGCCGATGCGCTGATCACCCATGCCGGTTTGAACACTGTGCTTGATGCGCTGGAGGCGGGCGTGCCGAGCCTGGTACTTCCGATCGCCTTCGATCAACCGGGCGTCGCCGCGCGGGTGGTGCATGCGGGCGCAGGACTGAAGCTCGATCCTCGCCTGGCCAGCCGACGACGCATGGTGCATGCGCTGCGCCGGTTGCTCCGCGAGCCCGGCTTTGCCCAGCGCGCGCGTGTGCTGGGTGAGGAGGTGCGTGCGGCGGGCGGCGCGTCTCGGGCGGCGCAGCTGATCGAGCAGACGTTAAAGGGCAGAGCGCATGCCGCACCGGGAGCTGAACATGAGTGATGCGGACCTGATTCTCGTCGGCGGCGGCCTGGCCAACGGCCTGTTGGCGCTGCGCCTGCGCCAGCAACGCCCCGATCTGCGCCTGCTGGTGCTGGAGCAAGCCGGTACCCTAGGCGGCAACCACACCTGGTCGTTTCATGAGCATGACCTCACGCCCGCGCAGCGAACCTGGCTGGAACCGCTGGTGACGTATCGCTGGCCGAGCTACGAGGTGATATTCCCCGGTCTCAGCCGACGGCTCGAGAGCGGCTACGCCAGCATCGTTTCCCTTCGGTTTCACCAGCACCTGATGGCTGAGCTGGCGGATGAGGTACGGCTGAGCGCATCGGTCAGCCAGGTCGACGTCCGACAGGTGCGCCTCGCCTCGGGCGAGGTGCTGAACGCCGCTGCGGTGATCGACGGTCGCGGCGTGCGGCAGACCAATCAGCTGGCCCTAGGTTTTCAGAAATTTCTCGGCCAAGAAGTACGGCTGCAACGGCCGCATGGTTTGACCCAGCCAATCATCATGGATGCCGGTGTCGCCCAGCACGACGGCTATCGCTTCGTCTATGTGCTGCCGCTCAGCGTCGACAGCCTGCTGATCGAAGACACCTACTACGCCGACGGCGACGCGGTGGCGCCGGAGGCACTGCGCGCCAATATCCAGCGCTACGCCGAGGGCCGTGGCTGGGCGATCCGCGAGGTGCTGCGCGAGGAGCAGGGCGTGCTGCCCATCGTGCTGTCCGGCGATATCGCGGCGTTCTGGAACGAGGCGCGTGGCGTGCCGCAGAGCGGGCTGTCGGCTGCGCTGTTCCACCCCACCACGGGCTATTCGCTGCCCGATGCGGTGCGCCTGGCCGATCACCTGGTTGCCCTCGATCGTTGGGATGCAGGCAGCCTGTTCGCCGCGATTCGCGACTACTCCACCCTGCAGTGGCGCCGGCGCGGCTTCTTCCGCCTGCTCAATCGCATGCTGTTCATGGCCGGCCCGGCAGATTGCCGCTGGGCGGTGATGCAGCGCTTCTACCGCCTGCGCGAGCCACTGATCCAGCGCTTCTACGCGGCCAACCTGACCACCTGGGACCGCTTGCGCATCGTCTCTGGCAAATCTCCCGTGCCGGTGGGCGAGGCGCTGCGGGCGCTGGCCGCCAGCAATCTGCACAAGGACAGACGATGAACCAGGCAACAGGCGGTGTGAGGCGGGCGGTGGTGATCGGCGCCGGCTTCGGCGGGCTGGCGTTGGCCATCCGCCTGCAGCGCGCCTGCATCCAGACCACGCTGCTGGAGAAGCGCGACAAGCCGGGTGGCCGCGCCTACGTCTACCACGACCAGGGCTTCACCTTCGATGCCGGGCCGACGGTGATTACCGATCCGCCGGCGTTGGAAGAACTCTTCAGCGGCGCCGGCAAGCGCATGGCCGACTATGTCGAGCTGCTGCCGGTCAGCCCCTTCTACCGGCTGTACTGGGAGGACGGCTACAGCTTCGACTACGTCAACGACCAGGCCCAGCTGGACCGGCAGATCCACGCGCTCAACCCTCGTGACGTGGCCGGCTATCAGCGCTTTCTCGCCTATTCGCGGGCGGTGTACGAGGAGGGCTACGTCAAGCTCGGCACCGTGCCCTTCCTGTCGTTTCGCAGCATGATCGGCGTCGCCCCGCAGCTGGCCAAGCTGCAGGCCTGGCGCAACGTGTACAGCATGGTGGCCAAGTTCGTGGAGAACGATCGGCTGCGTCAGGCGCTGTCTTTTCATTCGCTGCTAGTGGGCGGTAATCCTTTCGAGACCTCGTCGATCTATGCGCTGATCCATGCGCTGGAGCGCCAGGGCGGCGTCTGGTTTCCACGCGGCGGCACCGGTGCGCTGGTGCAGGGTATGGTCCGGCTGTTCGAAGATCTTGGGGGCAAGCTGGAGCTGAATGCCGAAGTGGCACGTATCGAGCTGGAGGCTGGACGCGCGAAGGCCGTGATCACGGGTGACGGTCGCCGCTTCGACACCGATGCGGTGGCTTCCAACGCGGATGTGGTTAACACCTACAAGCAGCTGCTCGGGCATGAGGAGCGTGGTCGCGACGAGGCCAAACGGCTCTCCGGCAAGCGTTTCTCGATGTCCCTGTTCGTCATCCATTTCGGTCTCAAGCGCCGTCATGAGCACCTGCAGCATCACACGGTGTGCTTCGGCCCGCGCTATCGCGAGCTGATCGACGAGATCTTCAAGCGTGCGACGCTGGCTGACGACTTCTCCCTCTACCTGCATGCGCCCTGCGTCACCGACTCGTCGCTGGCGCCGGAGGGCTGCGCCAGTCATTACGTGCTCGCCCCCGTGCCGCACCTGGGCACGGCGGATATCGACTGGGCGGAGGAGGGGCCGAAATATCGCGACCGCATCTTCGAGTACCTGGAGCGGCATTACATGCCGGGGCTGCGCGGCGATCTCGTGACCCACCGCATCTTCACGCCGCAGGATTTTCGCGATGAGCTCAACGCCCATCTCGGCTCGGCGTTTTCGCTGGAGCCGATCCTCACCCAGAGTGCCTGGTTCCGCCCACACAACCGCGATGACGTGATTCCCAACCTCTATATCGTCGGCGCCGGCACCCATCCGGGCGCGGGCGTGCCGGGTGTGGTCGGGTCGGCCAAGGCCACCGCGGGGTTGATGCTGGAGGATTTCATATCAAGGGGGCAGGGCGGATGAACGACCGGGTAATCGATCACTCGACCCAGGCTATGAACGTGGGCTCCAAGAGCTTCGCTGCGGCGGCGAAGCTGTTCGACGAGCGCACTCGCCAGAGCGCCGTGATGCTCTACGCCTGGTGCCGTCATTGCGACGATGTGATCGATGGTCAGACGCTGGGTCATGGCCAGGTCGAGGGTGATCGCTCCACCGGCGAAGCGCGCCTGGCCGAGCTGGTGGACCTCACGGAACGCGCCTATGCCGGCGAGCCGATGCGCGATCCGGCCTTCGCCGCCTTCCAGCAGGTGATTCAGCGTCACCGGATCCCTCGGGAGCATCCGCTGGAGCATCTGGCCGGCTTTCGCATGGATGTGCAGGACTACCGCTACCAGACCCTCGACGACACGCTGCTTTATTGCTATCGCGTCGCCGGCGTGGTGGGCCTGATGATGGCGCGGGTGATGGGTGCAGAGGCGGAGCCGACCCTGGACCGCGCCTGTGATCTGGGCCTGGCCTTTCAGCTGACCAATATTGCGCGGGATATCGTCGAGGACGCCCAGATCGGGCGCGTCTATTTGCCGGCCGATTGGTTGGCCGAAGCCGGCATTCCCGAAGACGAGGTCGCGCTGCCGGCCCATCGCGCGGCATTAGCGGCGTTGGCGGCGCGGCTGGTGGACCTGGCCGAACCCTACTACCTGTCGGCGTCCCAGGGGCTTCGCGACCTGCCGCTACGCTCGGCCTGGTCGATCGCCACCGCCCACGGCGTCTACCGGCGGATCGGCGTCGAAGTGAAGGCGCGGGGCGCGGCGGCCTGGGACACACGCGTATCGACCAGCAAGGCGCAGAAACTGCAATTCCTGCTGGGCGGCGGGGTGCTGGCGCTCGCGTCGCGGCGGATGCAGATCACGCCGCGTCCCGATTCGCTATGGACGCGTCCGCGCTAAATATCCCACGTCAGGTAGCAGCTTGTCGTCTCGCTAGTGATTCAACGGTCGCTGGTCTTGCGCAACGGGCCATCGTGCAGCTCGCGCAGCTGTTGTTTGAGCACCGGCAATGGCGGCGCATAAAGAAAGCCGAATGACACGCAGCGCTCCTTGCCTTCGACCGCATGGTGCAGACGGTGGGCCTGGTAGAGGCGCTTGAGATAGCCGTTGCGCGGCACGTAGCGCAGTGGCCAGCGGTGGTGCACCAGGCCGTCATGGGCGACGAAGTAGAGGAAGCCGTAGCCCGTCATGCCGGCACCGATCCATTCCAGCGGGTGGTAACCGGCAGTGCCCAGGGCGATCAGCAGGATCGCCACGCCGGCGAACACCATCGCATATAGGTCGTTTTTCTCAAACCAGCCGTTGCGTGGCTCGTGGTGGGACTTGTGCCAGCCCCAGCCCCAGCCATGCATTACGTACTTATGCGCCCACCAGGCGAACAACTCCATGCCGACCAGCGTGGCAAGAAATACCAGGGAGTTGGTCAGTACGGTCATTTTCGATCCGTTGCTTCGGCAGGTCGCACCAGTCTACGCGTCGCATCGCGCGCGTCGACCCGACTCCGACACCTGGCGCTGGCTATTTCAGTCTGACCAACCCACCGCCAGCGAATGGGTCAGCTGCGCTGCTGGGACGGCCTGGCAGCCGCTTGCATTCTGCCCCGCCCAGAGTGGTGAAAAATCGCTGATGCCCTGGGGCTCGGCAGCGGCGCGCAGACTGCCAATCGCATTGCTGGCCAAAGGAAAGGCCGGCACTGCCTCGGGTCGTGGGCCGAGTTCGCGGATCAGTCGGTTGACCATGCCGCGCGCCGGCCGACCGGAAAACAGCGTGGTCAGCACCGTACGTTCCGCCGCTGGGCTCTGCAATGCCTGACGATGCAGCGCGCTGGTGCGGCTCTCGTCGCACAGCAGGTAAGCCGTGCCGACCTGTACGCCGGCCGCACCGAGTGCCCGCGCCGCGGCGACACCGCGCGCATCGGCGATGCCGCCGGCAGCAATCACCGGCACATCCAGCGCGGCCACCAACTGCGGCAACAGGGCGAAGGTGCCGACCTGGCCGTCGATATCCGCGCTGAGAAACATCCCTCGATGGCCACCGGCTTCGACACCCTGGGCGATGACCGCATCGACGCCTTGATTCTGCAGCCAGTGGCCTTCTTCGAGCGTCGTGGCGCTGGAGAGAATCCTCGCGCCGGTTGCCTTGACCCGCCTGAGCAGGTCCGGGGCAGGCAGGCCGAAATGAAAACTGACCACCGCCGGACGGTAACGCTCGACCACCTCAGCCATCGCTGCATCGAAGGGCTTGCGTGTCGCGCCGCTGGGAATGCTCATCGGGTCGATCTGGTGCTCTAGGAGAAAGGACGTCAACACGTCCAGCCACGCCTGTTCCCGTTCCGGCTCGATGGCTGGCGGCTGGTGGCAGAAGAAGTTGACGTTGTATGGCCGGTCGGTCAGTGCCGTCATAGCGCTGAGCTCGGCATCCAGCGAGTCGGCGTTGAGCATGCCCGCGGGAATCGAACCCAGGCCGCCGGCCATTGACACCGCGGCGGCGAGCTGATGGTTCTGCGAGCCGGCCATCGGCGCCTGGATGATCGGAAGGGTGATGCGCAAGAGGTCGCGGATGTCCATCTGGGCTCCTTGTCGGCTGGGCAGGGCTGTTCACTGTAGCAGCCGATTATCGAAGAGTTGCATCGGCGTTCGCGTTGATCTGCGAGCAGCCCCTGCGAATCGCCGCGCCGCACGGTTAGACTGTGCGCTCTTCAGGAGTGCCCGATGAATTACCGCCACGCTTTTCACGCCGGCAATCACGCCGACGTGTTCAAACACCTCGTCCTGTCCCGGCTGTTCGCTTTGCTCGCGCGCAAGGAAGCGCCGTTCGCCTACCTCGACAGCCATGCCGGCGTCGGTCTGTATGACCTCGCCGGTGATCAGGCCAGCCGCACCGGCGAATGGCTGCAAGGCATCGCCCGGCTGTGGCAAGCAGACGACGCTCCGGCAGCGACCGAGGACTATCTGAACGTGATCCGCGCGCTCAATCCGGACGGCGTGCTGCGCTACTACCCGGGATCGCCGGAACTGGCCCGGCAGCTAAGCCGTCCGCAGGATCGTCTGCAGCTCAACGAGAAACACCCCGAGGATGGCCGTCTGCTGAAGGACAACATGGCCGGTGATCGCCGTGTCGCGGTGCATCTGGGAGAGGGCTGGCACGTGCCGCGGGCGTTGATGCCGACTCAGGAAAAACGCGTGGCGTTGCTAATCGATCCGCCCTTCGAGCAGGCAGACGAATTGACCCGCTGCGTGCAGGCGCTCACCGAAGCGCTCGGACGCATGCGCCAGACAATCGGCGTTATCTGGTACCCGATCAAGGATGAGCGTCAGCTCAAACGCTTCTATCAGCAGTTGTCGCGCAGCGGCGCGCCGAAACTGCTGCGCGCCGAACTCCATGTCCATCCCACCGACGAAGCGCTGCGCTTGAATGGCTCCGGTCTGGCCATCAGCAACCCACCATGGGGCCTGGAAGAGGAACTGCGCGAGCTGCTGCCGTGGCTGGCCAAGCTGCTCGGGCAAAGCGAGGGAGACTGGCGGCTGGACTGGCTGATCGATGAGAAGCAGTAGCGGCTGGAAGCGGTAAGGTGGTCGATTTTTACATCCACCGAGACTCCGCCCGGTGGGTCGGTGAAGCGTGGCCCACCCTACGCGAGCTTCCCGTTCAGAACAGCTTCAGCGGCTCTTCCTGCAGCGCGGACATCTGCTCGCGCAGGGTCAGGATCTGATTGCCCCAATAGCGCTCGGTGCCGAACCAGGGAAAGCTCATAGGAAAGGCGGGATCGTCCCAGCGGCGTGCCAGCCAGGCGCTGTAGTGCATCAGGCGCAGCGCGCGCAGGGCCTCGATCAGTGGGAGTTCGCGCGGGGCGAAGTCGTGAAATTCGTTATAGCCATCGACCAGCTCAGACAACTGTCCGAGCCGCTCGTGACGTTCACCGGCGAGCATCATCCAGATGTCTTGAACCGAAGGCCCCATGCGGCAATCGTCCAGGTCCACCAGGTGGAAGGCGTCATCCCGGGCGAGAATGTTGCCCGGGTGGCAGTCACCGTGTAGGCGGATCGGTTGGAACTCGGTGCGGGCGAACACGTCGTCGACTCGCTTGAGCAGGTCGCGGGCCACCGATTCGTAGGCCGGCAGCAGGCTTTTCGGAATGAAACCGCCGTCCAGCAGCGTGGTCAGCGAGTCGTGGCCGAAATGCTGGGTGGTCAGGGTTTCGCGGTACTCGAACGGACGGCTGGCGCTGACCGCATGCATACGGCCGAGCAGCTGTCCGAGGCGGTAAAGTTGGTCGAGATTGCCGGGTTCCGGTGCGCGACCGCCACGCCGAGGGAACAAGGCGAAGCGAAAACCGGCATGTTCGAAAAGCGTCTTGCCGCCGTGCTCCAGCGGGGCAACCACCGGTATTTCGCGGTCGGCCAACTCCTGGGTGAACTGATGTTCCTCGAGTATGGCCTCATCACTCCAGCGGCCGGGGCGATAAAACTTCGCCACGATGGGCGTCTCATCTTCGATGCCCACCTGATAGACGCGGTTTTCGTAACTGTTCAATGCCAAGACGCGGGCATCGCTGATGAAGCCGGCGCTTTCCACCGCATCGAGCACAAGATCGGGTGTGAGTGTGTCGAAAGGGTGGCTCATGGTCGGCTCCGTAAATGGGTCGGCCAGTGTATTGCACTGGCGCGTTTACACAACCGCGGCTCTGGCCGCCTAATCGCCCGGCCTTGGCGTACGCGCCAGGCAGTAAATATCGACCCGCTCGGCGCCCGCGCGTTTCAACAAGCGAGCCAGCGCTTCGGCGGTTGCGCCAGTGGTAAGCACGTCATCTATGACCGCCACATGGCGACCCACGATCTGCAGCTCGTTTGTCAGCGCAAAGGCCTGGCGTAGGTTTTGGCGCCGGCTGGCGGCATCCAGCGCTTGCTGCGATGGGGTCTCATGAATGCGCTGCAACAGCTCGCGCTGGACCGGGATATCCAGCACCGGGCTCAGCCAGTTGGCGAGCATCTGTGCCTGGTTGAAGCCACGCTGGCGCAACCGCTTGCGAGCCAGGGGGACCGGCAGCAACATGTTCGGGCGTGGCAAGCCTTCGTCGAATCGGTGCTGCAGGTAGCGCGCCAGCTGCTCCGCCAGCAAACGACCGAAAGGCCAGCGTGACTGATGCTTGAAGCGCGTAACCAGGCTGTCCACCGGAAAGGCGAAGCGCCAGGGCACGGCCACATGGTCGTAGGCGGGGGGATGCTTGAGACACTGGCCGCAGATCGCGCCGGTCGCTGGCAACGGCAGCGCGCAGATCGTGCACTGCCCGCCGAGCCAGGGCAGTTCGGCCTCACAGGGACCGCATAGTGATTGCCCGGCTTCGCAGCGCTCGTCGCAGAGCTGGCAGAATTGCTCTAATTTTAACCAGTTGTAAACCATGATTCCTTTCCAGGTTGACAGCGCCTTTGGCTTGGCTAACCATTTCGCATCCGTGCCAAAGAATTCTATTACAAGGAATGCCTCATGAGCGCCACAGCCGCTTGCGCCACGCGTCACGATTGGAGCCTCGCTGAAGTCAAGGCGCTCTTCGAACAACCCTTCAACGACCTGATCTTCCAGGCTCAGGCCGTGCACCGCCAGCACTTCGATGCCAACCGCGTGCAGGTGTCCACGCTGCTGTCGATCAAGACCGGTGCCTGCCCGGAAGACTGCAAGTATTGCCCGCAGTCCGGCCACTACAACACCGGGCTGGATAAAGAAAAACTGATGGAAGTGCAGAAGGTGCTGGAGGCGGCTGCCGAAGCCAAGGCAATCGGTTCTACCCGTTTCTGCATGGGCGCGGCCTGGAAGCACCCCTCCGCCAAGGACATGCCCTATGTGCTGAAGATGGTCGAAGGCGTAAAGGCGTTGGGTCTGGAAACCTGCATGACCCTCGGCAAGCTCGATCAGGAGCAGACCAAGGCGCTGGCGGCGGCGGGGCTGGACTACTACAACCACAACCTCGACACCTCGCCGGAGTTCTACGGCAACATCATTACCACCCGCACCTACGCAGACCGTCTGGAAACGCTGAGCTATGTGCGCGAGTCGGGCATGAAGATCTGCTCCGGCGGCATCCTGGGTATGGGCGAGTCGTTGAACGACCGCGCCGGCCTGCTAATCCAGCTGGCCAACCTGCCCGAGCATCCCGAGTCGGTGCCGATCAATATGCTGGTCAAGGTCAAGGGCACGCCGCTGGCCGACGAGCAGGACGTAGACCCCTTCGACTTCATCCGCATGCTCGCCGTGGCGCGGATTATGATGCCCAAGTCCCATGTGCGCCTGTCCGCCGGTCGTGAGCAGATGAACGAGCAGATGCAGGCGCTGGCCTTCCTCGCCGGTGCGAACTCGATTTTTTACGGCGAGAAGCTGCTGACCACCGGCAACCCGCAGGCCGACAAAGACATGCTGCTGTTCAAGCGCCTGGGCATCCAGCCCGAAGCGCGCGAAGAGCACGACGACGAAATCCACCAGGCCGCCATCGAGCAGGCACTGGTCGAGCAGCGCGATTCGAAGCTGTTTTATAACGCGGTCGTGTGAACACGGAGCTGGAAGTTCGAAGCCGGACGCATGAAGCGATTCGGCCGTGCTTCCAGCGTCAGGCTTCCAGCTTCGAGTGAATCCATGCCTTTCGATCTGCAATCCCGCCTCGTGGAGCGCCGCGCGGCCCATCTCTATCGCCGTCGCCCCCTGCTGGATACACCGCAGCAGCCGGAGGTGACGGTCGATGGCGAGGCGCTTCTGGCGTTCTGTTCCAATGACTACCTGGGGCTGGCCAGCCACCCCGAAGTGATCCGCGCGTTGCAACAGGGCGCCGAACGCTGGGGCGTCGGCGGCGGCGCCTCGCATCTGGTGATGGGTCACAGCACACCGCATCATCAACTCGAAGAAGCGTTGGCCGAATTCACCGGCCGGCCACGGGCGCTGCTGTTTTCCACCGGCTACATGGCCAACCTGGCGGCGGTTACCGCACTGGTGGGGCAGGGCGATACCGTGCTCGAAGACCGGATCAACCACGCCTCCCTGCTCGACGCCGGACTGCTCAGCGGCGCGCGGTTTTCCCGCTATCTGCATAACGATGCGGCCAGTCTGGCCAAACGCCTGGAGAAGGCGACCGGCAATACACTGGTGGTGACGGACGGCGTGTTCAGCATGGACGGTGATCTGGCCGACCTGCCAACGCTTTGTGCCACCGCGAAAGCTCGCAACGCCTGGGTAATGGTCGATGACGCCCATGGTTTCGGTTCGCTGGGTCAAACCGGCGGCGGCATCGTCGAGCATTTCGGCTTGGGCATCGCTGACGTGCCGGTTCTTGTCGGCACGCTGGGCAAGGCGTTCGGTACCGCAGGGGCCTTCGTGGCCGGCAGTGAAGAACTGATCGAGACACTGATCCAGTTCGCGCGGCCATACATCTACACCACCAGCCAGCCACCAGCGGTCGCCTGCGCCACCCTGAAGAGTCTTGAGCTGCTGCGCAGTGAGGGTTGGCGCCGCGAGCATCTGCAGCGCTTGATTGCACGCTTCCGCCGCGGCGCGACCGAGATCGGCCTGACGCTAATGGATAGCCCGACGCCGATTCAGCCAATCCTGGTTGGCAGCAGCGAGCGTGCCTTGAAGCTATCCGCTGCCCTGCGTGAGCGGGGGATTCTGGTCGGTGCGATCCGCCCGCCCACTGTGCCGGCCGGCAGCGCGCGTCTGCGCGTCACCGTCAGTGCGTCGCACAGTGAGGCGCAGGTGGAACGACTGCTGGATATCCTGGCCGAATGCTGGAATCGATTGGCCGAGGAGCCTGAAGCGGATGCGTGATCAGCTGATTTTGTTGCCCGGCTGGGCGTTCGGCCCGGCGGCGCTGCAACCTTTGTGCGAGGCGTTGGTCGAGCTCGCACCCAGCCTCGACGTCGTAGTCGAGCCCTTGCCCGAACTGAGTGCAGCGCATGCCTGGCTCGACGAGCTGGACCAACGCCTGCCGCGCGACAGTTGGCTGGCCGGCTGGTCGCTGGGCGGCATGCTGGCCTCGCAATTGGCGGCGCGGCGTGTCGATAGCTGTCGTGGGTTGATTACCATCGCCAGTAATCCCTGCTTCCGTGCCCGACCACAGTGGCCGGAAGCCATGGGTGCGGACATCTTCGACGCCTTTCACGAGGCGTTCCGGCTCGATCCCGAGGAAACCCTTAAGCGCTTCCGTTTACTCTGCAGCCGGGGCGGCTACGATCCGCGGACACTGGCTCGGCAGTTGGAGGTGAGTCAGTCCCAGTCGTCGTCGCAGGTGTTGGATGCGGGTTTGCAGTTGCTGGCGGAGCTGGACGGGCGTGGTGCGCTGCACGGCTATTTCGGCCCGCAGTTGCACCTGTTTGCCGGTAACGATGCGCTGGTGCCGGCAGCTGCCTGCGAGGCGCTGCGGCGTTGGATGCCGGGCATCAAGGCCGAGCTCATAACCGGCGCGAGCCATACCGTTGCACTGGAGCGGGCCGACGACGTCGCGGCGGCGATGGTGGCCTTCATCAAGGGCGCCTCGGCATGAGCGACTCGGTCGCGGTACAGGTGCCAGGTGCCGAATCTGCGCTGCCTGATAAGCGTCACGTGGCCGCGTCGTTTTCCCGCGCCGCGGCCAGCTACGATTCGGTGGCCGAGCTGCAGCGTGCTGTCGGCAACGTGCTGTCCGAGCGCTTGCCTGGTGATCTGCGCCCCGCGTGTTGGCTCGATCTGGGTTGTGGCACCGGCCATTTCTCCCGCGCCTTGGCGAGCCGTTTTCCCATCGCCAATGGTGTGGCGATGGACATCGCCGAAGGCATGTTGCAGCACGCGCGACCGCAAGGCGGCGCTGACGCATTTGTGGCGGGCGATGCCGAGTGTCTGCCGTTGCGCGACGCATCGGTCGACTTGATTTTCTCCAGCCTGGCGCTGCAATGGTGCGAAGATTTTTCCGCGGTGCTGAACGAGGCTCGCAGGGCGCTGCGCCGCAATGGGGTGTTCGCCTTCAGCAGTCTGTGCAGCGGCACCCTGCAGGAGTTGCGCGACAGCTGGCAGGCGGTGGATGGTTTCGCCCACGTCAACCGTTTCCGCAGTGAGCAAGCGTACCGGCGGCTTTGCGCCGCCAGCGGTTTGAGTATCCTGAGCCTCGATGTGCAACCGCAGGTGCTGCATTTCGCCGAGCTGCGCCAGTTGACCGCTGAACTCAAGGCACTTGGTGCCCACAACCTGAACCCAGGCCGGCCGGGCGGGCTTACTGGCCGGGCTCGTATTCGCGCGCTGATCGATGCCTACGAGCGCTTCCGCACCCCAACCGGGTTGCCGGCGACCTATCAGGTGATCTACGGCGTGCTGCGCAAGGATGATCGATGACAGCGTTTTTCGTGACGGGTACCGACACCGAAGTCGGCAAGACGACCATCGCCGCCGGGTTGCTGCATGCCGCTCGTCTTGCGGGGCTCAGTACCGCGGCGGCGAAGCCGGTGGCGTCGGGCTGCGAGATGACCGTCGACGGGCTACGCAA
The DNA here is from genome assembly GCF_047225135.1 of Pseudomonas sp. YJ42. Taxonomy (NCBI): domain Bacteria; kingdom Pseudomonadati; phylum Pseudomonadota; class Gammaproteobacteria; order Pseudomonadales; family Pseudomonadaceae; genus Pseudomonas; species Pseudomonas sp. YJ42. The sequence goes on from NZ_CP178378.1 coordinate 3,508,540, forward strand.
CAGCGATGCGCTTGCGTTGCATGGCCAGTGCACCCTGCCGATGCGTTACGAGGAGGTCAATCCGTTCGCCTTCGAGCCGGCCATTGCGCCGCACCTGGCCGCACGTGAGGCGGGCATCGATTTGAACGTGGCGCGGCTGGTCGACCCGGTCCGGCAGATGCTGGCGCTGCAGGCGGACTTTTCGTTGGTAGAAGGGGCCGGTGGCTGGCGTGTCCCCTTGGCGGACCGCGAAACGCTTTCCGAACTGGCCGTGCAGCTCGGGTTGCCGGTGATTCTGGTGGTTGGGGTGCGCCTCGGTTGCATCAATCACGCGCTGCTCAGTGCCGAAGCCATCGAGCACGACGGGCTGCAATTGGCAGGTTGGGTCGCCAACATCATCGATCCCTCGATGTCGCGGCTGGATGAAAACCTCGCTACGCTGGCCGAACGCTTGTCAGCGCCTTGCCTGGGTCGCGTCCCGCGCCTGCCGGCCGCCTCCCCCGGCGATGTGTCGTCTTATCTTGATCTTGGGCCGCTCATTCCTGCCTGACAGGGTTCGTCGGTCCGCTTATCGCCATCCGGCACTGGCGACAACGCGTCGGCTCTGCTTCAATGGTGGCTAACTGATCGCACGGGAATCGCAACATGCAGATCAATAACAACCTCCTTTCTGTCGGACTGGGCGCATACCAGGCCGGACAGCAACGTGTCGATAACGCCGGCGCTGCGCTCGCCGCGAGCACCTTGCCGGCTGCCGAGAATTCCCAGACGGTCGCCGATGCGATCGAGCTGACCGAGCAACTGGTTCAGATGAAAGTCGGTGAGCACACCGCAAAAGCTGGCGTGCGACTGTTGCAAACGGCCGATGAAGTGCTCGGTACCCTGATCAATACCAAAGCCTGACAGCGCTGGCCGCTCTGGCCGGCGTTCTTTGCCCTAGCGGCGCTTTCTCTCTTATCTCGATATTCATGGCGCCCGACCAACGGCGTCCTGGCCCCTGCTTGACATCGTGCAGGCCTAAACGTATGTTTCAAACGCCTGTTTGACCTGCCGTGTTGGCGGTCACAATCCAAATCCAAGAGTGGCCGGTCGGTCACCTGAACCAAGAACCCACCGCTGAGGTTTACGCTATGCCTGACTACAAGGCTCCCTTGCGCGATATCCGCTTTGTACGTGACGAACTGCTCGGCTACGAAGCGCACTACCAAAGCCTGCCGGGTTGTGAGGACGCCACCCCGGACATGGTCAACGCCATTCTCGACGAAGGCGCCAAGTTCTGTGAGCAGGTGATTGCCCCGCTGAACCGTGTGGGTGACATCGAAGGCTGCACCTGGAGCGAAAGCGGCGTGAAGACGCCGACCGGCTTCAAGGACGCCTACCAGCAGTTCGTCGAAGGCGGCTGGCCGAGCCTGGCCCATGACGTCGAGCACGGCGGCCAGGGTTTGCCGGAGTCGCTGGGTATGGCGATCAGCGAGATGATCGGCGAAGCCAACTGGTCATGGGGCATGTACCCCGGCCTGTCCCACGGTGCGATGAACACGCTTCACGAGCACGGTACGCCCGAGCAACAGCAGACCTACCTGACTAAGCTGGTGTCCGGTGAGTGGACCGGCACCATGTGCCTGACCGAGCCGCATTGCGGCACCGACCTCGGCATGCTGCGCACCAAGGCTGAGCCTCAGGCCGATGGCAGCTACAAGGTGTCCGGCACCAAGATCTTCATTTCCGCTGGCGAACACGACATGGCCGATAACATCGTCCATATCGTTCTGGCCCGCTTGCCCGATGCCCCGCAAGGCACCAAGGGCATTTCGCTGTTCATCGTGCCTAAGTTCCTGCCGAACGCAGAAGGCGGCGTGGGTGAGCGTAACGGTGTGTCCTGTGGCTCGCTGGAGCACAAGATGGGTATCCACGGCAACGCCACCTGTGTAATGAACTTCGACGGCGCCACCGGCTTCCTGATCGGCCCGCCGAACAAGGGCCTGAACTGCATGTTCACGTTCATGAACACGGCGCGCCTGGGTACAGCCCTGCAGGGCCTGGCGCATGCCGAAATCGGCTTCCAGGGTGGCATCAAATATGCGCGTGAGCGTCTGCAGATGCGTTCGCTGACTGGCCCGAAAGCGCCGGAAAAAGCCGCTGATCCGATCATCGTGCACCCGGACGTACGCCGCATGCTGCTGACCATGAAGGCCTTCGCCGAAGGCAATCGTGCGATGCTCTATTTCGCCGCCAAGCAGGTCGATATCGTCCAGCGCAGCACCGACGAAGCGCAGCGCAAGGCCGCTGACGCCATGCTCGCCTTCCTCACTCCAATCGCCAAGGCGTTCATGACCGAAGTCGGCTTTGAAGCTGCCAACCACGGCGTGCAGATCTACGGCGGCCATGGCTTCATCGCTGAGTGGGGCATGGAACAAAACGTTCGCGACAGCCGCATCTCTTGCCTGTACGAAGGCACCACCGGCATCCAGGCACTCGACCTGCTCGGCCGCAAAGTGCTGATGACCCAGGGCGAAGCGCTGAAGGGCTTCACCAAGGTGGTTCACAAGTTCTGCCAGGCCAACGAGGGCAATGAGGCGGTCAAGCAATTCGTCGAGCCGCTCGCCAAGCTGAACAAGGAGTGGGGCGACCTGACCATGAAGGTCGGCATGGCCGCGATGAAGAACCGCGAGGAAGTCGGTGCCGCTTCGGTGGACTACCTGATGTACTGCGGTTACGCCTGCCTGGCCTACTTCTGGGCCGACATGGCGCGTCTGGCCTCGGAGAAGATCGCTGCCGGTGAAGACACCGACGGTTTCTACACCGCAAAGGTGCAGACTGCACGCTTCTACTTCCAGCGCATCCTGCCGCGCACCCGCACTCACGTGGAAACCATGCTGTCCGGTGCCGACAACCTGATGGACATGGACGAAGCTCACTTCGAACTGGCGTACTAAGGTTCAGGTGAAATCAAAACCGCTGCTTCGGCAGCGGTTTTTTTTGGCTTCGATAATCCAATTCGTACCGATGCTGTTCCTGCCGGGTGATTGGCTGGTCGAGTGCTGGCACAATGCTTGTCTTCTTCACGGCTATTTGCCGGAGCTGTCGTGTCTCGTCTGAACGCCGCACGCTTTTTCAGCCATTTCTATGCGCCGCTGGCGTTGTTGTTCGGTGCCTTGGTGGCCGCACGACAGCCGAACCTGAACGAGTTCTTCATCTCGCTTTTCAACGTACTGCCTACCGTCTTGCTGCTACTTGGCGGGGCGTTTTGCATCGCCTATGGGCGGCTGCGCGAGACTTGCCTGCTGCTGACGGTTTACATCGTCTATTTCCTGCTGGATTCCCAGGCGGACCATTATCGCCTCAATGGCGCGCTGTTACCTGAAGCCGCATTGACGTTCCATCTTTGCAGCCTGCTGTTGCCGGTGCTCTATGGGCTGTACGGGTTGTGGCAGGAGCGGGCTCATCTGCTGCAGGATGGCCTGGCGCGGATTGCTGTACTGTTTGCTGTGGTGGCGGTTGCGTTGGCCCTGGCGCGGCGTTTTCCGCAAGCATTGCTCGACTGGCTGATAGACGTCCGGTGGCCATCGTTGGCGGCGGACTGGCTGCAGCTGATCCAGCTAGCCTATCCGGCGTTCCTGCTGGTGCTGACCGGCTTGCTGATCCAGTACGTGCGCCGACCCAGGCCGGTCCATGCGGCTCAGTTCGTGGCCCTGATTGGCTTGTTGTTGATGCTACCGCAAATGTTCAGTCGGCCCGGCGCGCTCAACGTCATGAGCAGCCTGATGATGCTGATACTGGTGGTGGCGATCGCGCAGGAGGCCTACCAGATGGCCTTTCGCGACGAACTCACGGGACTGCCTGGGCGCCGTGCACTCAACGAGCGTCTACAACGGTTGGGACGGCAATACGTCATCGCCATGGCCGACGTGGATCGTTTCAAGGCATTCAACGATACCCACGGTCACGACGTCGGCGACCAGGTGCTACGGCTGGTGGCGAGCCGGTTGCGCAAGGTGGGTGGCGGCGGGCGTGCCTATCGTTACGGCGGCGAAGAGTTCGCTTTGGTTTTCCCAGGGCGCGATCTGCAACATTGTCTGCCTCACCTGGAGGCGGTCCGGCAGGCGGTCGAGGGTTATCCACTGCAATTGCGCGACAAGACCCGCCGGCCGAAAGCCGCCGAGCAGGGGCGGCAACGTCGCGGCGCTGGTACCGCTGGCGCAGTTTCGGTAACCATCAGCATCGGCGTCGCCGAGCGGTCGGTGACGCAGCGTACACCGGAAGAGGTCATCAAGGCGGCGGACCAGGCGCTTTATAGCGCCAAGGGCGCGGGCCGCAACTGTGTGCGGGCACATGGCGAGAACCGCCGCGGTGCGGTACGCACCTCCAAACAAGCGGTCACCGACGCCTAAGCAGTTATGACGGCGCATTCATCGTCTGCAATGTGATTGTTGAGCGGCCTGGTCTGCCGGTAGCGTGCTGCCTATAACAATGCACCGCGCTGTCTTCTGGAGAACGATATGCCCGCTTACAAGGCTCCCCTGCGCGACATGCGCTTCCTGATCGATGAAGTGTTCGACTTCCACGGCAGCTATGCTGCCAACGGCGCAGAGGACGCCACTCCGGACATGGTTAGCGCCATCCTTGAGGAGGGTGCCAAGTTCTGCGAGCAGGTTCTCTCGCCGCTCAATCGCAGCGGTGATGAAGAGGGCTGCCATTTCGACAACGGCGTGGTGACGACTCCCAAGGGCTTCAAAGAGGCCTTTGCCCAGTACGCACAGGGCGGGTGGATGGGGCTGGCCTCGGACCCGACCTATGGCGGACAGGGTCTGCCGCATTCGCTGGGACTGGTCATCGGAGAGATGGTCGGCTCGGCCAATACCTCCTTTGGCATGTATCCAGGGCTGACGCACGGCGCGATGGCCGCGATCGCTGCTCACGGCACCGACGACCAGAAACACGCCTATCTGACCCACATGACCGAGGGCCGCTGGACCGGCACCATGTGCCTGACCGAGTCCCACTGCGGCACCGATTTGGGCTTGATCAAGACTCGCGCTGTGCCTAAGGCTGACGGTAGCTACGCCATCAGCGGTACCAAGATATTCATCTCCGCCGGTGAGCACGACATGAGCGAAAACATCGTGCATCTGGTGTTGGCCAAGCTGCCCGATGCGCCCGCCGGTACCAAGGGGATCTCGTTGTTCATCGTGCCGAAGTTCTTGCCTGACGCTTCCGGCGAAGCGGGCGAGCGCAATGGTGTCGCCTGTGGTTCCATCGAGCACAAGATGGGAATCAAGGCGTCCGCTACCTGTGTGATCAACTTCGACGGCGCCACGGGCTTTCTTATCGGCGAGCCGAACAAGGGCCTGAACTGCATGTTCACCATGATGAATCATGCACGTCTTGGCACGGGCATGCAGGGGCTCTGCAATGGCGAGGCGAGCTATCAGGGCGCCGTCCAATACGCCAACGAGCGCTTGCAGATGCGCGCACTGAGCGGGACAAAATATCCAGACAAGCCAGCCGATCCGATCATCGTCCACCCGGACGTGCGGCGCATGCTGCTCACCATGAAAGCCTTCAACGAAGGCAACCGCGCGTTGGCCTATTTCACCGCACAGTTGCTCGACCAGATCCACAGCCCCGATGAAGGTCAGCGCCAGGAGGCCGAGGCCCTGCTGGCTTTTCTCACGCCGATCTGCAAAGCGTTCATGACCGACACCGGCCTGGAGGTGACCAACCTGGGCATGCAAGTGTTCGGCGGCCATGGTTATATCCGTGAATGGGGCATGGAGCAGCTGATGCGCGATTGCCGCATCGCGCCGATCTACGAAGGCACCAATGGCATTCAGGCACTCGACCTGCTTGGCCGCAAAGTCCTCGGCAGCCAGGGTAAGCTGATGCTTGGCTTCACCAAACGAGTGCATCGGTTCTGCGAGACCAACGCCGAGCATCCTCAGTTGCAGAGCTATGTGTCGCAGCTGGCCGTCATAAACCGCGATCTGGGCGAGATGACCCAGCGAATCGGCATGGCCGCCATGAAGAACGCTGACGAAGTCGGCGCAGCGTCGGTCGATTATCTGATGTACTGCGGCTACCTAATTCTCGGCTACTTCTGGCTGCGCATGGCCGTGGTTGCCCAGAGCAAACTGGAGGCGGGAGATGGCGATGCCGCGTTCTACCAAGCGAAGTTGATCACCGCTGAATTCTATTTTGCGCGCTTGCTGCCGCGTACCGCGGCGCACAAATCGGCTATCGAAGCCGGTGGTGCAAGTCTGATGAAACTGCCTGCCGACCAGTTCATTTTCTAATCCAACGGTTTGCCTAGCGCCCGCCCTGTGCGGGCGTTTTTATTGGACGTGGCCGGGAATCTTAGGCCTCAATCGGTATGCAGCGACGCCTGAAAAACAGGATGGAAGCACTGTCGTGACGAGAACCCGTTAGTCACTTTAAGACCCTTCGGGCGTCTACAAGTCTTCAGTTAGACTCGCAGAACTGCTCCGGCCAACCGGCCAGGCGACACGTTTCTGCGAGGTCCTTTTCCATGGCTGACTACAAAGCACCGCTGCGCGATATGCGATTCGTCCTGAATGAAGTCTTCGATGCCCCGAAGCTCTGGCAGACGTTGCCAGCGCTGGCGGAGGTCGTGGATGCGGAAACCGCCGAGGCGATTCTCGAGGAAGCAGGCAAGATTACCGCCAACACCATCGCTCCGCTCAATCGTAGCGGCGATGAAGAAGGCTGCCACTTGGTTGACGGGGCGGTCAGCACGCCGGCCGGTTACGCAGAAGCCTATCGTTTGTATGCCGAAGGCGGCTGGGTTGGCGTCGGCGGCGATCCGGCCTATGGCGGCATGGGCATGCCCAAGGCGATCTCGGCGCAGGTCGAGGAGATGATGAACTCCGCCAGCCTGGCCTTCGGCCTCTATCCGATGCTGACCTCCGGTGCATGTTTGTCGATCTACGCCCACGCCAGCGAGGAGCTCAAGCAGAAGTATCTGCCGAACATGTACGCCGGCATCTGGGCCGGCTCCATGTGCCTGACCGAGCCGCATGCCGGCACCGATCTCGGCATCATCCGCACCAAGGCCGAGCCACAAGCCGATGGCTCCTACAAAGTCAGTGGCACCAAGATCTTCATCACTGGCGGCGAGCACGACCTGACCGACAACATCATCCACCTGGTGCTGGCCAAGTTGCCCGATGCGCCGGCCGGCTCACGCGGCATTTCCCTGTTCCTGGTGCCCAAGGTCATGGTCAACGAAGACGGCAGCCTGGGCGAGCGCAACAGCCTGAGCTGTGGTTCGATCGAGCACAAGATGGGCATCCAGGCCTCGGCCACTTGCGTGATGAACTTCGACGGCGCCACCGGTTGGATGGTTGGCGAGCCGAACAAGGGCCTCGCGGCGATGTTCACCATGATGAACTACGAGCGTCTGGGTGTCGGCATCCAAGGGTTGTCGACCGGTGAGCGTTCGTACCAGAGCGCCATTGAATATGCGCGTGAGCGCATTCAGAGTCGCGCGCCGACCGGCCCGGTGGCGCAGGACAAGGCCGCCGATCCGATCATCGTGCATCCAGACGTGCGCCGCATGTTGTTGACCATGAAGGCCTTGAACGAGGGCGGCCGTGCATTCTCCAGCTACGTCGCGCTGCAATTGGATATCGCCAAGTTCAGTGACGACGCCGAGGCCCGTCAGCGTGCCGAAGCGCAGGTGGCATTGCTGACACCGGTGGCCAAGGCCTTTCTGACTGATATGGGCCTGGAAACCACCATTCACGGTCAGCAGATTTTCGGCGGCCACGGCTTCATCCGGGAGTGGGGTCAAGAGCAACTGGTGCGTGACTGCCGGATCACGCAGATCTACGAAGGCACCAACGGGATTCAGGCCCTGGATCTCCTGGGGCGCAAGGTAGTGGGCAGCGGCGGCGAGCTCTACAAGGCTTTCACCGACGAGATCCGCCGCTACTGTGCGACAGCCGATTCGGAGCTAGAGGAGTTCATCGCGCCGCTCAAGGCCGCCGTGGCTAATCTCGACGAGCTCACAGCCTTCATTCTCGACAGCGCGAAGAACAACCCCAACGAGATAGGTGCCGCCTCGGTGGAGTATCTCCATGTGTTCGGCTACACCGCCTACGCCTATATGTGGGCACGGATGGCGAGCGCTGCGCGGGGCAAGGAAAGTCAGGACGATTTTTACGCGAGCAAGCTGGGCACGGCGCGCTTCTTTTTCGCGCGCCTGCTGCCGCGTATCCATTCGCTGAGCGCATCGGCGCGGGCCGGTAGCGCTTCGCTGTATCTACTCGATGCAGCACAGTTCTAAACAGCTTAACCCGTGAAGGCATAATGAAATTAATTAGCCATGTTTGGGAACGATGCGCCACTACGCCAGTCATAGACCTGCATCGTTTGTAGGCAATCACTTACATGCCGAGCCATGGATCGGCTTCCTTGTAAGTGATTGCTTACAAATCGTGGTGCAAAATTGCTACTACTGGTCCTGGCGACCGAGCGGTAGTCTTTTGCGCTATGGACGCGGCGTAGGGAAGCGCATAAGAAAATACGGAAGCGTAACGGAACGACGCCAGGAAGGCGCAAGTCACGGATGTCAGGATTCAGTCTGCAAAGGCCCCGCTTCGGCGGGGTTTTCTTTTTTTACCAGCCGAGACGCCGACTGGCCAGCGTCACACTGGCCTTGCATGCGGAGCTTAATGCTCAGGCTGGCATACATACTCCTGTGCCACCGAGTCCACAGTAACCACCGGGATTCTTCGCCAGATACTGCTGATGGTAGGCCTCGGCATAGTAAAACGCTGGAGCATCGGCAATTTCCGTGGTGATACTGCCCAGCCCGTGCTTGCTCAGCTCTTCCTGAAAGCGCCTTTCGCTGGCGCGAGCCTCTTGCTGCTGGGCGCTATCGAGGCAGTAGATGGCCGAGCGATACTGGGTGCCGATGTCATTGCCCTGGCGCATGCCTTGAGTCGGGTTGTGCGCCTCCCAGAACAGCCTGAGCAGCTCCCGGTAAGTGATCTGCTGCGGATCGAATACAACCAATACGGCTTCGGTGTGTCCGGTGAGACCGGAGCAGACTTCCTCGTAAGTCGGATTTGGCGTGTGACCACCGGCGTAGCCAACAGCCGTACTCCATACGCCGGGCTGCTCCCAGAACCGCCGTTCGGCACCCCAGAAACAGCCCATGGCGAATATCGCTTGCTGCAGGTGAGCGGGAAAGGGCGGTTGTAGCGGGTTGCCATTGACGAAATGGGCCTCGGGAACAGGGACTGCCGTGGCGCGTCCGGGGAGGGCTTGTTCCGCGTCGGGTAGCGCCTGTTTGTGAACGAGAATTTGCGAACGCAGGGTCATGGTGGTCCTCAAGCCTGAATAGAAGGGCTGCTGGTAGCCTAGGCTACCAAGCGCGCAAAACCAACGCGTGGTGACTAAGGCGCTACGCGGACGAAAGGTTTAGAGCCAGTGCGGATAACGGCGCAGTGAAACGAGTAGTTGGTTGCCAGGGATGGGCTTGTCGAACAGATAGCCTTGGCCGATATCGCAGCGCTGATGGCGTAGAAATGCCAGCTGCTCGGGCGTTTCGATGCCTTCCGCGACTACTTTCAGGTGAAGGTTGCGGGCCATGGCTATCACGGCGGAGGTGATTTCGATGTCGTCCTGGCTGTCCGGAATGTCCTTGATGAAGCTTCGATCTATCTTGATCACGTCGATGGGGAATTTCTTCAGGTAACTCAATGACGAATAGCCGGTCCCGAAGTCGTCCATCGCCAATGTCACCCCGAGCGCCTTCAGGCCGATCAGCTGCTGACGCGTCTCCTCGGTGGCTTCGAGCAGCAGGCTCTCGGTCAGCTCCAGTTCCAGGCTGCCTGGGCGCAACCTCTCTTCGGACAGAATGGTAGCGATCGAACCGACCAGCTCGGGGTCGGAAAACTGCTTCGGTGAAAGGTTGATCGCGATCTGTGGCGAGCCGATACCCAGCGCAGCAAGCTGTAGGCCCATCCGGCACGCTTCACGGGCAACCCATTTGCCGATGGGAATGATCAAACCGGTTTCCTCGGCCACACTGATGAACTGATCGGGCCGGATCATGCCTTTTTCCGGGTGGTTCCAGCGCAGCAATGCCTCCAGCCCCTGCAATCGACCGCTACGCAAGCAGAGCTTGGGTTGGTAGAAGACTTCGAGTTCGTTCTGCACCAGTGCGCGGCGCAGGTTGTTTTCCACGAACAGCTTGTAGTTGGCTTCGGCGTGCAGGGCTTCGGTGAACACCTGCACCTGATTCTTTCCGTTGGCCTTGGCCTTGTGCAGGGCCTGGCCTGCATGTTTCATCAGCGTTTCCGGGTCGCGACCATGCAGTGGTGAGCAGGCAAGACCCAGGGAACCGCTGACGCTGATCAGCTGCTTGTCGACGAACAATGGCTTGTCGAGGATGCGCAGCACCTGATTCGCCAGATGCTGGCCTTCTTCCAGATCCATGTCGTCGAGTAGAAGGGCGAACTCGTTGCTGGCGAAGCGTGCCAGGACGCTGTCCCGGTTCAGGCTGTTGCGCAGACGCCGGGCGAGGCTTGTCAGCAGCTTGTCGCCGGTCTGGTGGCCCAGGCTGTCGTTGATCCGCTTGAAGTTGTCGATGTCTACCAGTAGCAGACACAGCTGGGGCTGCTTGTCGTTGGCGAAGCGCTCTTCGATGCTGCGGATGAAGAATGGGCGGTTGCCGAGGCTGGTCAGATTGTCGGTGTAGGCCAGGCGCTCGATATGTTGTTGCGCCAGCTTGCTTTGAGTGATGTCTTCATAAATGCCGATGTAATGTGTCAGTTCGCCATTCTCACCGTACACCTTGGAGATCGACAGCTGCCCCCAGTACGGTTCGAGATTCTTGCGCCGGCTGCGAAACTCACCTTGCCAGCTATTGTTTTTCGCCAAACTGGATGAAGTGTCGAAAAGCAGCTCGCTGAGGTTTTCCAGCGAGGTCAGCTCCGTGAGACGGCGTCCGCGGACCTCGTCGGCGGAAAATTGCGTGATGGCGGTAAAGCTCGGGTTGACGTAATCGACGACGCCGTTCTTATCGACCAGAATAAAGGCGCTTGCGCTTTGCTCCACTGCTCGCTGGAACAGGTGCAGGGTATGTGTGGCGCTGAGTCGCTGCTGGTTGGCCAGCACCTGCGCGTACTGATCCGCCAATTCCCCCGCGAACGCCACTTCATCGGCATGCCAGACGCGTGCGCTACCGGAATGCTCCAGGCAGAGCACACCGATGACTTCCCCTCCCACCCGTATGGTTGCGTCCAGAATGGAGGTGATGCCCCGCGGCTTGAAGAAGCCTTCGATCAATTCCTGGGTGCGGGGATCTTCCAGGACGTTGGGTACGTCGATGGCGCGGCCGCCATGCAGCGCTTCCATGTAACGAGGGCAGGCGGACATATCCAGCGCCGACGGGTATTCCTGGCTGTCGTTGTCACGCCGGTATGCGGCAATGGCTTCGAGCTGATTGCCGTTCAGGTGCCAGATCGCCGCTCGCGCGATGCCATAGGCTTCGCAAGCGGCCTGGGTGACCAATCGCGCGGCTTCCAGCTGTGGATCGGCTGAGCTATAGCGATGCCGGGCCAGACGCACGATCAGGCTCTGCTGGGCCCGTGAACGAATCATGTGCTCGAGATGTACGTCAGCGGTTTGCGAATAAACGTCTGCTGACTGATTGAGTGTCGTCGCGGGTAATTCCAGAGCAGGCAGCACGTCAGCCGAACGTGGCTCTACGACCAGATAGCCCCGGAGCAGCTCGCGGCCATACTGCTGGCAGAGTTCGCCGATCTCCAGGAGATCCAGCACGCCGTTAGCCGAATGCAGGCAATAGCGGATGGAATAATGACCCTGGGTGGCCAGTTGAGCCTGGACGATATCGTGCGTTCTTAGCCGCACTGCCGGCTCCATCAGGCTGGCGTAGGGCGAATCTATCAATGAGCACAGCTCGTGGGCCGGCAGACCAAAGTGGCGCTCGCAAGCGGGATCCAAGTAAAGCAATGCCCAGCTGGATTCGTTCAAACGCTCGAAACGCAGCATCCCGAGCCTGGAAGGCACTGGCAACTGCGTCACAACCTCGGTCGCCAAACGGCTGGCGGCATCGGTATGTATTTTCATCGAGCGGTTTGCTTCCAGTATGCTGCGGGAGTCGCCTCGCAAGCCGCAGATCACGGCGCTTCCTGGGCGAAACGATGGCTAAATAATATTAAGCTACAGCAAGGGTGCATCATGCGACAGGGACTGACAAGCCTGCTTTCGAAGTTACTGTTGATCTCGTTTTTTCTGGGTGCCAGCGTACCGCTGCAGGCCGCTGAAACGGGCACTTTCGGCTCCGAGGAGGCGACAAAATATCTGGCGGAGCTGAAGGCGCTCTATCTTACTTCGGATGAGCGGAAAGCCCTGCTCGCGCACAGTAATGCCTTGCTGGAGACCCACACGTTAAAAGCGGCGTACCAAGTCGGACAAGCCCATCCGCAGGACCTGAGTTACCGTTTGAGCCTGGGGGCTCCCGGCGAACTGCGTATCCGCGAAGAGCGGCGCGATGCGTCTGGCAATGTCGCCGTGCGTAATCGCAGCCTTTCGGTTTTCGGAATGGATCCCTATTTGCAGTATCAATGTCCACCACAAGGCATCGTTTGTTCGTTTACCAGCCCAAACGGTGGCGAGCCCTGGTTGACCATACTGCGCGATTCCAAAGGAGCCGAGGAGCTAGCCAAGGCACTGTCCTTTCTGTTTCGCAATTTGCAGAAAGGCTAGGCCGCTCTCCAGAAGCAAGAAGCCTCAAGTTTTGAGGCTTGAGGCTTGAGGCTTGAGGCGTTGATATGAACAGCCCCGTCGGGCAGGGCTGTTCAGTACCAGGCGATCACAGCAGCATCGTGCGGATATCCGCCAACAGCTCGGACAGGCGCTTGGTGAAGCGCGCCGCCGCGGCGCCGTTGATGACGCGGTGGTCATAGGACAGCGATAACGGCAGCATCAGGCGGGGCTGGAAGGCCTTACCGTCCCACACTGGCTGCATGGTTGCCTTTGAAACGCCCAGAATCGCCACTTCCGGTGCATTGACGATCGGCGTGAAGCCGGTACCGCCAATGTGGCCGAGGCTGGAGATGGTGAAACAGGCGCCCTGCATGGCATCCGGGGACAGCTTCTTGGTGCGGGCCTTCTCGGCCAGCTCCGCCGCCTCGCCTGCCAGCTGCAGCAGACTCTTCTGGTCGACGTTCTTGATGACCGGTACCAGCAGGCCGTCCGGTGTATCCACCGCAAAGCCGATGTGCACGTACTTCTTGCGAATCACTGCCTTGCCGCTAGGTGCGAGCGAGGCATTGAATTCTGGAAGTTCCTTGAGCAGGTGAGCACAGGCCTTGAGCAGAAGCGGCAGCACCGTCAGCTTGACGCCGGCCTTCTCCGCGACCGATTTCTGCGCAACGCGGAAGGCTTCCAGCTCGGTGATGTCCGAGGACTCGAATTGGGTCACGTGCGGTACGTTCAGCCAGCTGCGATGCAGGTTGGCGGCACCCACCTGCATCAGGCGGGTCATCGGTACTTCTTCGATTTCGCCAAACTTGCTGAAGTCGACCTCAGGAATCGGCGGGATACCCGAACCACCCGCGGCGCCTGCTGCTGGGGCCTGCTTGGCCTTGTTCATCATGGTCTTGACGTAGGCCTGAACGTCTTCCTTGAGAATCCGCCCCTTCGGACCGGTGCCCTGGACATCGGCCAGCTCGACACCGAATTCACGTGCGGTCATGCGAACCGCGGGGCCGGCGTGAACCTTGGCGCCGGCTTTGCTTGGGCCGCTTACCGTCGGCGCTGGCGTCGCGGCAGCCTTGGCTTCCGGTACGCCCTGCTTGTTCGGCGCGACCGCCTGCTGCTGTGGTGCAGCCTCCTGCGGCTTGGCTTCGGATTTCTTCGCAGGGGCTGCGCCTGCCACCTTGAGTGTCAGGATCAGGTCGCCTGTCTTGGCTTCGTCACCGACCTTGATCGACACAGACTCCACCACGCCCGCCTTGGGCGCCGGAATTTCCATGCTGGCCTTGTCGGATTCGAGTGTGATCAGCGACTGGTCCGCCTCGACGCTGTCGCCGGCCTTGACCATGACTTCAATGACATTGGCGCTGCCGCTGGAGCCGATGTCCGGAATGCGAACCTCTTCCACGGACTCGCCCGCAGGTTCTTCGGCTGCTTGTTCGGCTGGCTTCTGCTGCTGGCTTTGCGCCTGAGCTGCCGGTGCGCTGCTCGCTGTCGCCGGCTTGCTTGCAGCTGCACTCTTGAGGATCAGGATCAGATCACCGGTGCCGACCTCATCGCCGATCTTTACGGAAATGCTCTCGACCACGCCGGCCGCGGGAGACGGAATCTCCATGCTGGCTTTGTCTGATTCGAGAGTGATCAGCGGCTGCTCGGCGTCGATGGTGTCGCCGACGTTGACCGAAATCTCGATCACACTGGCTTTGCCCGAGGAACCGATATCCGGGACCTTGATCTCCTGCGATTCACCCTCGTTGGCGGAAGCTGATGGATTGTCATCGCCGGGAGGGGTAGCCGCTTCGGCTTCATCGGCCGGGCCGCCGGCTGCTGCGCCAGCCGGCTCGGCAGCGGCTTGCGCCGGTGCTTCGCTGCTCTGACCCTCTTCGCTTTCCAGCTCCAGCAACTCGTCGCCTTCCTTCAGGCGGTCGCCCAGCTTGACCTTCAGACTCTTCACCACGCCGGCCTTGGGCGCGGGGATCTCCATGCTGGCCTTGTCGGATTCGAGCGTCAGGATGCTCTGGTCGGCTTCGATACGGTCGCCGACCTTGACGAACAACTCGATAACTTCACCCTCACCGCTGCCGATGTCGGGTACGCGTATGGTTTCACTCACAATAGGTTCTCCTGTGCGCACGCAGCATCAGCAATCCAGCGGATTGCGCTTCTCGGGGTCAATACCGAACTCGGTGATGGCTTCGGCCACGACCTTGCGTTCGATGGCCCCGCGATCGGCGAGTGCCTGCAGTGCGGCGACGGCGACCCAGCGACGGTCGACTTCGAAGAAGTCACGCAACTTGGCGCGCGAGTCGCTGCGGCCGAAGCCGTCGGTGCCCAGCACCTGGTACTCGCGAGAAGGTACCCACTGACGGATCTGGTCGGCGAACAGCTTCATGTAGTCGGTCGAGGCCACAACCGGGCCTTCGCGGCCTTCCAAGCACTGCTGGACGTAGGTCTTGCGCGGCTCTTCGGTTGGGTGCAGACGGTTCCAGCGATCCACGGCCAGGCCGTCGCGGCGCAGTTCGTTGAAGCTGGTGACGCTCCAGACATCGGCGCCGACGCCCATCTTAGCGAGGATGTCCACAGCAGCGCGTACTTCACGCAGGATGGTGCCCGAGCCCAACAGCTGCACACGGTGCTTGAAGTCGCCCTTGGCTTCTTCGAGCAGGTACATGCCCTTGATGATGCCATCCTCGACACCCTGCGGCATGGCCGGCTGCTGGTAGTTCTCGTTCATCACGGTGATGTAGTAATAGACGCTCTTCTGCAGCTCCATCATCTCGTGCATGCCGTGATGCATGATCACCGCCAGCTCGTAGCCGTAGGTGGGGTCGTAGCTGCGGCAGTTGGGGATGGTGCTGGCGAGGATGTGGCTGTGGCCGTCCTCGTGCTGCAGGCCTTCGCCGTTGAGCGTGGTGCGCCCGGACGTGCCGCCCAGCAGGAAGCCGCGAGTCTGTGCATCGCCCGCCGCCCAGGCCAGGTCGCCGATACGCTGGAAGCCGAACATCGAATAGAAGATGTAGACCGGCAGCATCGGCTGGTTGTAGTTGCTGTAGGCGGTACCGGCAGCCATGAAGGAAGAGAACGCGCCGGCCTCGTTGAGACCTTCCTGCAGGATCTGCCCGTCCTTCTCTTCGCGGTAGTACATCACCTGATCGCGGTCGACTGGCTCGTACAGCTGCCCTACCGGCGAGTAAATGCCCAGCTGACGGAACATCCCCTCCATGCCGAAGGTGCGCGCCTCGTCCGCGAGGATCGGCACGATGCGTTTGCCGAGGTCCTTGTCCTTGACCAGTTGCGACAGGATCCGGCCGAAAGCCATGGTGGTGGAAATTTCACGCTCGCCGGAACCGTCGAGGACGGCTTTGAGGGTTTCCAGCGGCGGTGTCGGGATGCTGAAGCTCTTCGGCCGGCGCTGCGGTAGCGAGCCACCGAGCTTTTCGCGGCACTTGCGCAGGTACTTCATTTCCGCGCTGTCTTCGGCTGGACGGTAGAACGGCAGTTCTTCGAGCTGCGAATCGTTGACCGGGATATCAAAGCGATCGCGGAATTTCTTCAGACTGTCGATATCGACTTTCTTGGTGTTGTGGGCGATGTTCTTCGCCTCACCGGCACCGGTGCCGTAGCCCTTGATGGTCTTGGCCAAGATGACTGTCGGCTGGCCCTTGTGGTTGACCGCCTGATGGTAGGCCGCATAGACCTTATAGGGGTCGTGACCGCCACGGTTGAGCTTCCAGACTTCCTCGTCGGACATGCTCTCGACGCGCTTGAGCAGTTCCGGGTCGGCGCCGAAGAAATGCTTGCGCACGTAAGCGCCGTCTTTGGCCTTGTAGTTCTGATATTCGCCATCGATTGCCTGGTCCATGCGGCGCTGCATGCGACCATCTTCGTCGGCGGCGAACAGCGGATCCCACAAGCGGCCCCAGACGACCTTGTTGACGTTCCAGTTGGCGCCTTTGAACACGCCTTCCAGTTCCTGGATGATCTTGCTGTTGCCGCGAACCGGGCCGTCCAGGCGCTGCAGGTTGCAGTTGATGACGAATACCAGGTTGTCGAGGTTTTCGCGGCCGGCCAGGGAGATGGCGCCAAGCGTTTCCGGCTCGTCGCACTCTCCGTCACCGATGAAGCACCAGACGCGCTGCTTGCCTTTGGGAATGAAGCCGCGGTTTTCCAGGTACTTCATGAAGCGTGCCTGGTAGATCGCAGTGATCGGCCCCAGACCCATGGAAACGGTCGGGAACTGCCAGAAGTCGGGCATCAGATGCGGGTGCGGGTAGCTCGACAGGCCTTTGCCATCGACTTCCTGACGGAAGTTGAGCATCTGGTCTTCGCTCAGGCGGCCTTCGAGATAAGCGCGGGCATAGATACCGGGGGAAGCGTGGCCCTGGTAGTAGATCAGATCGCCGCCGTGCTCCTCGGTAGGAGCCTGGAAGAAGTAGTTGAAGCCGATGTCGTACAGCGTCGCGCTGGAGGCGAAGGTGGAAATGTGTCCACCCAAGTCCGGGTCCTTCAGGTTCGCACGCATCACCATTGCCAGTGCGTTCCAGCGGACCAAGGAGCGAATGCGGCGCTCCATGAACAGGTCGCCGGGCATCTTGGCTTCGCGGGTGACGGGGATAGTGTTGCGGTACGGCGTGGTGATGCCATAAGGAAGTGGCGTGCCGCTGCGGGTGGCCAGTTCCCCCATCCGGGTCATCAGATAGTGGGCGCGGTCTTCACCTTCGCGGTCGAGTACTGACTCGAGGGCGTCCAGCCATTCCTGGGTTTCGACGGGATCGAGATCTTGCATGGCTTGCTCCAGGGCGGAAAGGCTTCCAGAATCGGTTGCCTGCTTCGCGGCCGGCTTTGTGGGCCGGTGCGTATATGTTCTTGGATGTTTGGCCGGGGGTAGGGCCGGGCTCTGTAGTTTTACTACAAAACAACGGTTGATTCAGCCCCCTGCAACATTCTTTCGTAGTAAAACTACATCTCAGCGGTTCGGCCTGACTCGCTGGCGCCGGCGGAAACTGCTCTAGTACGGGCGCCTCCGCTTCTCCAGCAGCCAATCAAGGCATTAAGGAACTTTTTATGAGCCTGCCAGTACTGGTTGCATTGCCAACGTCGCTCCAATCTTTGGTCACCCGTGCCGAGGAGACGTTCCTCAGTGCGGTTCACGACTCACCGGCGCAGGCGAAGCAGCAATTCGCCGCTTGGCCGTCAGCGCGTCGCGAGGCATTTGGCCGGGTCTGTGCGGCCAGTGACTTCGTCAGCGAACAGGTTAGCCGAGATCCCGGCATGCTGCTGCAGCTGGCCGAGGCCGGGCTGTTGGAGCGATCACTGCAAGGCGCGGAAATGCGCACGACACTTGCCGAGATACTCCGCGAGTGCGCCGACGAAGACAGTCTGGGGCACGAACTGCGGCGGTTTCGCAATCTGCAGCAGGTGCGGATCATCTGGCGCGATCTTACGCGTCAAGCGGATCTGGCCGAGACGTGCGGCGATTTGTCCGACATGGCCGACGCCTGTATCGATCTCGCCTACCAATGGCTTTATACGCGCCACTGCGAGCAGTTCGGGGTGCCGACCGGACGGCGCAGCGGTGACGCGCAGCAGATGGTCATCCTCGGCATGGGCAAGCTGGGTGCGCGCGAGCTCAATCTGTCCTCCGATATCGATCTGATCTTTGGCTATCCCGAAGGGGGCGAAACAGTCGGTGCCAAACGGTCACTGGATAATCAGGAGTTCTTCATCCGTCTCGGCCAGCGACTGATCAAGGCGCTGGATGCGCCGACTCTGGACGGCTTCGTCTTTCGCGTGGACATGCGTTTACGGCCTTACGGCTCCTCGGGCTCGCTGGTGCTGAGCTTCAACGCGCTGGAGCAGTACTATCAGGACCAGGGCCGCGACTGGGAGCGTTACGCGATGATCAAGGCGCGGGTAGTCGCCGGTGATCAAGGGGCCGGCAAAGAGCTGCTCGATATGCTGCGGCCGTTCGTCTATCGGCGTTACCTCGACTTCTCCGCCATTGACGCGCTACGCAGCATGAAGCAGCTGATCCAGCAGGAAGTCCGACGCAAAGGCATGGCTGCGAACATCAAGTTGGGTTCCGGCGGTATCCGCGAGGTGGAATTCATCGCGCAGGCGTATCAACTGATTCACGGCGGGCGCGACCTGAGCTTGCAGCAGCGGCCGTTGCTCAAGGTGCTGGCAACGTTGGCCGGGCAGGGCTACCTGCCGTCGGCCGCCGTCGACGAGCTGCGCGAGGGCTATGAATTCCTGCGCTACACCGAGCATGCGCTGCAGGCCATCGATGACCGCCAGACGCAAATGTTGCCGGACAGCGAGATCGACCGTGAGCGCGTCGCGTTCATGCTGGGATTCGAAACCTGGGAAGCCTTCCATGAACGCCTGTTGCATTGGCGCGGTCGGATCGACTGGCATTTCCATCAGGTGATCGCTGATCCCGACGAAGATGAAAATGCTGAGGGCGAGGCGCTCGTCGGTGGCGAATGGCTGCCCTTGTGGGAGCAGGATTGGGACGAAGAGTTCGCCTGCCGTCAGCTGGCGGAGGCGGGGTTTCATGATGGCCAGGCCGCCTGTCTGCGTCTTGCCGCGCTGCGCGGCGGTAGTCAGGTACGAACCATGCAGCGCCTCGGGCGGGAGCGGCTCGATGCCTTCATTCCTCGCTTGCTGGCGCAGGCGGTCGAGCAAGATGATCCGGATCTGGTGCTCGAGCGAGTGCTGCCGCTGGTCGAAGCCGTGGCGCGGCGCTCAGCCTATCTGGTCTTGCTGACGGAAAATCCCGGTGCGCTGCAGCGATTGCTGGAGCTCTGTGCCGGCAGCCCCTGGATCGCCGAACAGATCGCTCGTTTTCCATTGCTGCTCGACGAATTGCTCAATGCCGGGCGGTTGTTCAGTCCGCCACAGGCCCCGGAACTGACGGCTGAGCTACGTGAGCGGCTGGCGAGAATTCCCGAAGACGATCTTGAGCAGCAGATGGAGGCGCTGCGGCATTTCAAGCTGGCGCATCGGCTGCGCGTGGCAGCATCGGAGATCGCCGGTACGTTGCCCTTGATGAAGGTCAGCGACTACCTGACCTGGCTCGCCGAGGCGATTCTCGAGCAGGTGCTCGCACTGGCCTGGCGGCACACCGTGGCCCGTCACGGCCAGCCGCGGCGCGCGGACGGCTCTTTGTGCGATCCGGCGTTCGTGATTGTCGGCTACGGTAAGGTCGGCGGCATCGAACTCGGCCACGGCTCCGACCTGGATCTGGTGTTCATCCATGACGGCGATCCCAACGCCGAAACCGATGGCGTCAAGCCCATCGACGGCGCCCAGTTCTTCACCCGCCTGGGACAGCGCATCATTCACCTGCTGACCACTCAGACTACCTCTGGTCAGCTCTACGAAGTCGACATGCGGCTGCGGCCGTCCGGGGCTTCCGGGCTGCTGGTCAGTTCGCTGAGCGCTTTCGACCGCTACCAGGGCCAGGAAGCCTGGACCTGGGAACATCAGGCACTGGTCCGGGCTCGCGTGCTGGTCGGCTGCCCTCAGCTTACGGCGGACTTCGAGAAGGTTCGCGCGGCGGTGCTCGGACGACCACGCGATCTCGAGCAGTTGCGCCGCGAGGTCAGCGAGATGCGCGCCAAGATGCGCGACAACCTCGGCACCCGTGCGACACAGGCGGGCCTAGCCGAAAAAGCGTTCGAGGCGGAGGGCGAGTTCAATCTCAAGCAGGATGCCGGTGGTATCGTGGATATCGAATTTATGGTGCAATACGCGGCTTTGGCGTGGTCGCACCAGCATCCGCAACTGCTGCGCTATACCGATAACATCCGCATTCTCGATGGGTTGGAGCAGGCCGGGTTGATGACCGGCGATGAGGTCAGACTGCTGCAGGATGCCTACAAGGCATACCGCGCGGCTGCTCACCGGCAATCACTGCAAAAACTGCCCGGGGTCGTGAGTGGGGACCAATTTCATGACGAGCGTCGCGCAATAATGCGCATCTGGCGTGAGCTGGGGCTCAGCTGATCTCGTCTGCAAACACAGCATTTATCGAATTCCGAGGTGGCAACAATGTCGATGGCCGATCGTGATGGCGTGATCTGGTATGACGGTGAGCTGGTGCAGTGGCGCGACGCGACCACCCATGTACTGACTCATACCCTGCATTACGGCATGGGCGTTTTCGAGGGCGTGCGCGCCTACGACACACCGGCTGGCACCGCGATCTTCCGCCTTCAGGCGCACACCGATCGTCTGTTCGATTCGGCGCACATCATGAACATGCGGATGCCGTATTCGAAGGAAGAAATCAACGAAGCGACCCGCGCCGCCGTGCGTGAGAATAATCTGGAAAGCGCCTACATCCGCCCGATGGTCTTCTACGGATCCGAAGGCATGGGCCTGCGCGCCAGCGGCCTGAAAGTTCATGTGATCGTCGCTGCCTGGCATTGGGGTGCCTACATGGGTGACGAGGCGCTGGAGATGGGCATCAAGGTGCGCACCAGCTCCTTTACCCGTCACCACGTCAACATCAGCATGACCCGCGCCAAATCCAACGGTGCCTACATCAATTCGATGCTGGCCCTGCAGGAAGCCATTTCAGGCGGCGCCGACGAGGCGCTGATGCTGGATCCGGAAGGCTACGTGGCCGAAGGCTCCGGCGAGAACATCTTCATCATCAAGAACGGCGTGATCTACACCCCGGAAGTGACCGCCTGCCTCAACGGCATCACCCGCGGCACCGTATTGACCCTGGCCGACGAGCTGGGCATCAAGGTGGTGGAAAAGCGCATCACTCGCGACGAGGTCTACATCGCCGACGAAGCTTTCTTCACCGGCACTGCCGCCGAAGTCACGCCGATTCGCGAAGTCGACGGCCGCAATATCGGCATTGGTCGTCGCGGCCCGGTCACCGAGCGCATCCAGAAGGCCTATTTCGATCTGGTGTCTGGCAAGACCGATGCGCACGCCGAGTGGCGGACGCTGGTCAAATAAAGCCTGAAGCTGGAAGCCAAAAAGCCGGATTGAAATAACCCCGGCGCTCGCTTCCAGCTTCGAGCCTATGGCTTGTAGCTTATGAATATTCTGATTGTGGGTCCCAGCTGGGTCGGCGACATGGTGATGGCGCAGACGCTGTTCGTCTGCCTGAAACAGCGCCATCCGGATTGCCAAATCGACGTGCTCGCACCCGAGTGGAGCCGGCCGATCCTCGAACGGATGCCAGAAGTACGTCAGGCGCTGAGCTTCCCGGTGGGGCACGGCGTGCTGGACATGACGACCCGGCGCAACATTGCGCAAAGCCTGCGAGGCCAGTATCAGCAGGCGATCCTGCTGCCCAATTCGCTGAAATCGGCGCTGGTGCCGTTTTTCGCCGGGATTCCCAAACGCACCGGCTGGCGCGGCGAAATGCGCTTCGGCTTGCTCAATGACATGCGCAAGCTGGACAAGCAGCGCTATCCGCTGATGATAGAGCGCTTTATGGCGCTGGCCTTCGAACCTGGTGCCGAGCTGCCCAAGCCCTATCCGCGGCCGTCACTGCGCATCGACGCTGAAAGTCGCGACGCTGCGCTGGTGCGTTTCGACCTGAGCATGGATCGGCCCGTGCTGGCGTTGTGTCCGGGCGCTGAATTCGGCGAATCCAAGCGCTGGCCGACCGAGCACTTCGCCGAGGTGGCCGAAGCGAAAATCCGCGAGGGCTGGCAGGTTTGGCTGTTCGGCTCGAAGAACGACCATGCCGTGGGCGAGGATATTCGCCAGCGATTGATCCCTGGATTGCGCGAAGAGGCGCGCAATCTTGCCGGCGAAACCAGCCTGGCTGAAGCAATCGATCTGCTGTCGTGCGCCGAGGCGGTGGTCTCGAACGATTCCGGGCTGATGCACGTGGCTGCCGCTCTCGGCCGCCCGCTGGTGTCGGTCTATGGTTCCACCTCGCCAGCGTTTACTCCGCCGCTATCCGATCAGGTCGAGGTCGTGCGCCTGGGCCTCGATTGCAGCCCATGCTTCGAGCGCACCTGCCGTTTCGGTCACAACAACTGCATGCGCGAACTCGGGCCGCGTTCGGTGATTGACGCACTGGATCGCCTGGTGCCACAGCCGGTCGAGGTGCGTTGAGTGAGGGTGTTGTTGATCAAGACATCCTCGTTGGGTGATGTCGTGCATACGCTTCCGGCGTTGACCGACGCGCAGCGCGCGATACCTGGCATTCAGTTCGACTGGGTCGTGGAGGAGGGCTTCGCCGAGATTCCGGCCTGGCATCCGGCAGTGGCCCAGGTCATTCCCGTGGCGATCCGCCGTTGGCGAAAGCATCCCCTGCAAACGCTTCGTTCTGGTGAATGGCGCCGCTTCAAGACGCGTCTGCGTGAGGCCCGCTATGACTTGGTCATCGATGCACAAGGTCTGCTCAAGAGCGCCTGGCTGACCCGTTACGTTCAAGCCTCGGTCGCCGGTCTGGACCGGGACTCGGCGCGGGAACCGCTGGCGTCGCGTTTTTACGATCGCCGCTACGTCGTGCCACGTGATCAGCATGCCCTTGAGCGTGTGCGGCAGCTGTTCGCGCAGTCACTCGGTTATTCGGTCCCCGAAGCGACTGCCGATTACGGGCTGGATCGCAGCCTGCTGGCGACACCCAACGAGCAGCCCTATCTCCTGTTTCTGCACGGCACTACTTGGCCGAGCAAACATTGGCCGGAACCCTACTGGCGCGAATTGGCCGAGCGTATGAGCGATTTCGGCTGGGCGATCCGCCTGCCGTGGGGCAATGCTGACGAGAAGGCGCGTGCCGAGCGTATCGCGCAGGGACTGGATAGCGTATCGGTATTGCCCAGACTGAACCTCGGTGGAATCGCTAAGGTAATCGCCGGTGCGCGTGCCTGCGTCGCCGTCGATACCGGGCTTGGACATCTGGCCGCTGCGCTGGATGTTCCGAGTATTTCGCTTTACGGCCCCACCTTGCCGGGCCGCGTTGGCGCCTATGGCCGCGCACAGGTGCACCTGTGCGCGACGGGCCCGAACGCCGGTAAAGGCGATCGCCACAAACCTTGCTTCGACGACTTGCCGCCCGAGCGTGTCGCCAGCGAACTCAAGGCCCTGTTACGGTCATCGGAGACACCCTGATGCAGCTGGCCTTCATTTTGTACAAGTATTTCCCGTTCGGCGGCCTGCAGCGCGACTTCATGCGCATCGCACTGGAATGCCAGCGTCGCGGCCATGTCATTCGGGTCTACGCGATGATCTGGGAAGGTGAGGTGCCTGACGGTTTCGAGGTGCTGATCGCGCCGGTCAAGGCAATCTTCAACCACACCCGTAACGAGCGCTTCACCACCTGGGTCGAGGCGGATCTGGCAAAGCGTCCGGTGGATCGGGTGGTCGGCTTCAACAAGATGCCTGGGCTCGACGTCTACTACGCGGCCGATCCCTGTTTCGAAGACAAGGCGCAGACCCTGCGCAATCCGATCTATCGTCGCTGGGGCCGTTACAAGCATTTCGCCGAGTACGAGCGCGCGGTGTTCGAACCGCGGTCAAAGACCGAAATACTGATGATTTCCGAGGTTCAGCAGCCGCTGTTCGTCAAACACTACGCGACACCCATCGAGCGCTTCCACCTGCTCCCGCCAGGCATTGCGCAGGATCGGCGTGCGCCGAGCAATGCTGCTGAAATTCGCCTGGCGTTCCGCGACGAATTCGCACTGGGCGGCGACGAGCTGTTGCTGGTGCAGATCGGCTCCGGCTTCAAGACCAAAGGCCTCGACCGCAGCCTCAAGGCGCTGGCGTCGCTCCCACGCGAGTTGAAAAAGCGCGTGCGCCTGTTCGTTATCGGGCAGGACGATCCGAAACCCTTCCAGATGCAGGCCAAGACGCTGGGGGTGTCCAGTCAGGTCGAGTTCCTCAAGGGGCGCAGCGACATCCCGCGTTTTCTGCTCGGGGCCGATCTGCTGATCCATCCGGCCTATAACGAGAACACCGGAACGGTCCTGCTGGAAGCGCTGGTCGCCGGATTGCCGGTGCTGGTTACCGATGTCTGCGGCTACGCCCACTACATCGCGGACGCCGACTGCGGTCGCGTGGTGTCCAGCCCGTTCGATCAAAACCAGCTCAATCGCATGCTGGCCGAGATGCTCGCCGATGACGCGCAGCGCAATCGCTGGGCACACAACGCATTGGCTTATGCTGACCGCGCCGACCTTTACAGCATGCCCGTACGGGCGGCCGATGTGATTCTGGCGGAGCGACCATGATTTTGATCCTTGCCGAGCCCTTCCAGACGCTCTGGGCGGACGTTGACCCGTTCGAGGCGGTCGAGCAGCTTCAGGGCCAGGTCTATCGTGAGCTCGACGGCCGGCGCACTTTGCGTACCGAAGTCCAGGGGTGCGGTTACTTCGTCAAGATCCACCGCGGTATTGGCTGGGCGGAGATCGTCAAGAATCTCGCGACCGCCAAGCTGCCGGTGCTCGGTGCCGGACAGGAGTGGCGCGCCATCCAGCGCCTGCACGAGGTCGGCGTGCCGACAATGACGGCGGTGGCCTATGGCGAGCGCGGCAGCAATCCTGCAGCTCAGCATTCGTTTATCGTGACTGAAGAGCTGGCGCCGACGATCAGCCTCGAGGACTACAGCGCCGATTGGCTACAAGCCCCACCTGAGCCCCGACTCAAGCGCGCACTGATCGCCGAGGTCGCGCGTATGGCCGGAACCATGCACCGCGCGGGTGTCAATCATCGCGACTGCTACCTCTGCCACTTCCTGCTGCATACCGACAAACCGGTGATCGCCAGTGATTTTCGCCTGTCGCTGATCGACCTGCATCGTGCCCAGGTGCGCCGCGAGACACCGCGTCGGTGGCGCGACAAGGACCTGGCTGGTTTGTATTTCTCAGCGCTGGGCATCGGCCTGACCAATCGCGACAAATTGAGATTTCTAAGGGGCTATTTCCAAGTGCCGCTGCGCCAGATCTTGCGTGATGAGGTGGCACTGCTGTCGCGTCTGGAGCGCAAGGCCGGACAGTTGCAAAACCGCTTCCAGCGCAAATACGCACCTGGAGCCCAGGAATGAGCGATTGGCAAACCGTCGGCGAGCTAAGTGCTGACGTCGCTCATGCGTTTGGTGATCTGGATGCCGTTTTCGCGCTGGATGGCGAGCGGATTGCCAGTGACCCGCTGTCCGAGGTCATCCGTGTGAACATTTCCGGCAAGTGCTTCTACGTGAAGCGTTACTGGACGGCGGGCAAAGGCTTGCGGCGTTTCGTGGGGCGCCCGCGTGTCGAAGCCGAGTGGCAGAATCTCCAGTACTTCAGCGAGTGGGGCATTGCCGTTGCGCCGCTGGTTGCCTGGGGGATGCAGCGTCGTGCAGGATTCTTCCAGCGTGGCGCCCTGGTTACCTCGGAAGTACCCGGCACCACGGACATGGCGGCCATCGCATGCGCAGGTGACCCGAGGTTGGCGGACCGCCGGTGGGTGCGCGGGGTCAGCGAGCAACTGGCCCATGCGACGCGCACGCTGCACGATTATCGCTTTGCGCATAACGATCTGAAATGGCGGAACCTGCTGGTCAACGAGGCGGGCAAGTTGTTTCTGATCGATTGCCCGTCAGGGGATTTCTGGCGCGGCCCGTTTCTCCATCGCCGCATCATCAAGGACCTGGCTTGCCTGGACAAGGTGGCACGCTACAGGTTGTCCCGTACACAGCGCTTGCGCTTCTTTCTGCTCTACCAGAGACGGACGCGAATGACAGCAGGCGACAAGAAGATGATCCGCAAGATCCTCGCCTACTTCGAGGGCCGCGAATGATCGATTCCGTGTGGGAGCTGGCCGGTGCCACGGGTTGTGCCTGTCCTGGTGGGCTGCCGATGCGTGCCACGCGCAGGGCCGGCGCATCGCCTTTCGACGCCTTGCACCGGGAGTTCGCGCGTGACAATTGAACAATTGCGCCGGGCTGGGCGGCATCCAGCGCTGCCCCTGAGCATCGCGCTGGGCGCTGACGAACTGCATATAGCGTGCTGGCTACGCGTTCTGCCTGGCCAGCGCTATGTAGCGAAAGCGCAGTGGCGAGGGCGTCCGGTGCTGGCCAAACTGATGGTGGGTGACCGCGCGCGCCGCCATTTCGAGCGTGAACGCCATGGCGCGGAGTTGCTCGCCGAGCAGCACCTGACCACCCCCGCATTGCTGGAGCAGGGCTTCGAAGAGGGGGCCGGCGGTTGGCTGTTGTTCGAGCTCCTGGAGGGCGCGCGCGGCCTGCATGAAGCATGGTTGGAGGTATCTCGGCAGTTGCCACTGAGTGACGATCAACGGTCGGTGCTGGGCAGTGCGCTGGCGGAGATCGCTCACCTGCATGCGAAAGGGCTCTGGCAGAGCGATCTGCACCTGGACAACCTGATGCGCCACGACGGGAGGCTGTACCTGATCGATGGCGGCGGCGTTCGCGCCGAAGTGCCCGGCGAGCCTTTGTCGCGAGAGCTTGTACAGGACAACCTCGCGCTGTTCTTCGCGCAATTGCCCGCGTCGCTGGAACCCTTCATCGAAGAGTTGCTGGTGGGCTATCTGCTGGCCAACAGCACCCACGCGCTTGCGCTCGAAGCCTTGCTCGACAAGGTGCGCACGGCGCGACGGCAGCGGCTCGCCGACTATCTGAAAAAGGTCGGCCGCGATTGCACGGCCTTCAGTGTGCGCCACGACCGCCACGGTCTGGTCGCGGTGCGTCGCGAGCGCGAGGCGCAGTTGAAAACCCTACTAAGTGCCCCGGATGAGTTCATAGCAGAAGGTTCGGCGCTTAAGGAAGGCGGGAGCGCCACGGTTGCGCGTGTCGATGTGCTGGGCGAAGCGCTTGTCATCAAGCGCTACAACATCAAGAACCTGGCCCATTGGCTGAAACGCTGCTGGCGGCCGTCCCGAGCTTGGCACAGCTGGGTCGAAGCACACCGTCTGGATATGCTGGGCATCGCCACACCCCAGCCGCTAGCCGTAATCGAAACGCGTCGCTGGGGACTGCGCGGGCGCAGTTATCTGATTACCGAGTATGTAAGTGGGCAGGATATAATCGCGCGTTTCGAGCCTTACGTGGACGCCACGCCCCCCGAACGCGAACTGCTGGCATTGGAGCAACTTTTCGCTGCCCTGATTCGCGAGCGTATCAGCCATGGGGACCTTAAAGGCACCAACCTGCTCTGGCGAGATGGCTGCTGGGCTTTGATCGATCTGGATGCGCTACGTCAGCATCGTAGCGTGGCTAAGTTCCGTCAGGCTTTCGCGAAGGATCGTGACCGTTTATTGCGCAACTGGCCGGCAGATAGCGTTTTGTGCCGTCTGCTGGATCAACGTTTACCGAAGACGGCCTGAAGCAGAATGCCGAGGCTGAAAAGAATGCCCACGGGCTGTGTATTACAACGCAGGGCTACAGGCTTCAGGCTTTAGGCCCCAAGCTGATTTCAAGAGGCTTTTTACAGTGACATTGACGATTCTCGGCCTTTCCGGCGCCCTCAGTCACGATCCTTCCGCGGCGCTGTACATCAACGGCAAGTTGATCGCTGCAGCGGAGGAGGAGCGATTCGTGCGCGACAAGCATGCCAAGAATCGCATGCCTTATGAGTCGGCCAAGTTCTGCCTGGAACAGGCGGGGATAAGTCCGTCCGACGTAGACGTGGTGGCGATCCCTTTTGCGCCGATCAGCATCTTGGAGAAGGCCCGCTGGCATTACGCCAAGCGCTACTGGTACGCACCCGATCGCGCACTCGATGCCATTCTCTTCGGCAATCGTCGCTACAAGCGCTACCACAAGCGTATCCAGTGGTGCCTGCAGCAGCTCGGCTTCGATCTGAAAAAAATCAAGATCGAGCCGGTCGAGCATCATCTTGCCCATGCATCAAGCGCTTATCACTGTTCAGGCTTTACGGAAAAAACCGCGATTCTTGGCATCGATGGAAAGGGTGAGTACGCAACCACGTTCTTTGGCTATGGCGAGAACGGCCGGATCCACAAGATAAAAGAATTCTACGATCCGGATTCGCTGGGAGGCCTTTATGGTGCCATCACCGAATTCCTCGGTTTCGAGATGCTCGACGGCGAATTCAAGGTCATGGGCATGGCGCCATACGGCGACGCGACCAAATATGATTTTTCCCGCCTGGCTAAGTTTGAGAACGGCGAGCTGACCATCAATACCGATTACGCCAATGTCATCGGTTTTCGCCGCTACAAGGAAAAGGGCAAGGGTTATTACTTCTCGCCCAAACTGATCGAGTGGCTAGGGCCGAAGCGCGAAGGCGATATTGCCGACGATCCCTACATTCACTATGCGGCGGCGATGCAGGCGCTGTTCGAAAAGCTCGCCCTGCAAATGATGGACTACTACTTGGGTGACATCATTCGTGAGACCGGCAAGATCGCTTTCGCCGGCGGCTGCGCGCTGAACGTCAAGCTCAACCAGAAGATCATCGCCCGCGACGAGGTCAAGGAGCTCTTCGTTCAGCCAGCCTCTGGTGACGCTGGTACTGCCGTTGGTGCTGCGGCCTATGTATCGGTGCAGCGCGGCGTGCCGGTGGAGAAGATGGAGCACGTCTATCTTGGGCCGTCCTACTCAAATGAGGACATCATTGCGGCATGCGCGCGCCATCCGAACAAGCCGACCTGGACGCAGATCGAAGACATGCCGCAGCGTATCGCAAAGATCATGGTCGAGGGCAACCCGGTTGCCTGGTTTCAGGGTCGCATGGAGTTTGGCCCGCGTGCATTGGGCGGGCGCTCGATCATTGGTTGCCCAAGCGTGCCCGGTGTCGCCAACCGCATCAACGAGCAGATCAAGTTCCGTGAACGCTGGAGACCCTTTTGCCCGTCGATGCTCGACACCGTCGCGCCGCAGATGCTCAAGGTCGATCATCCGAGCCCGTTCATGACGTTCACATTTGAAGTGAACGAGGGCTGGAAGGAGCGCGTCGGCGAGGTGGTACACGAAGACGGCACATCGCGAGCGCAGGTCCTCGAGCGTCGCCACAACCCGCGCTGGTATGACCTGATGCTCGAACTGGAGAAACTCACCGGCAACGGCGTCTCGCTCAACACGTCGCTCAACCGTCGTGGGGAACCGATGATCTGTTCCCCGACCGATGCGCTGAACATGTTCTATGGTTCGGATCTGCAGTACCTGATCATGGAAGATGTGTTGGTTGTAAAGGGTGACAAGCTGGCATGACGGCGTCCGATCCATGGGTTTTGCAGTTCTGCCATGGCTATGACGGTCCGTTTCTGGATTGTGCGCGTCAGTACGCCGCGCTTTTCACAGGCACGCCGTACAAGGTCTGTACCGTCTACCTGACCGGGTCGCCGAGCGACGAGGTCGTTCGCGGTTCGGCTTCGGATGAGGTGATCTTTCTCGGCTACGACAGCAAGGATGTGCGTGGGCTCAAAGTCGGTGCCATGCGCCGGCTTCGCAGCATCGCGGCCAAGCGAGATTATCGGTTCTGCATCGCCCATCGGTTCAAACCGATCTACATTGCGTTGCTGGCGACCGGGCTGCCGGTGATTGGCGTACATCATGCCTTCGGCGTTTATAGCCGGCCCATGCGGCGCTGGTTCGTCAATCGTTTCCGTGCCCGCTTGCTGTTGCTTGGCGTTTCCAACGCGGTGCGTGACGAGATGCGTGCTGATCTTCCCGGCTGGGAAAGCGCGCGTATCGAAACCCTTTACAATCGCATCGACGTCGCCGCCGTGCAGGCCGAGCAGGTTTCCCGCCTCGACGCCCGCGCGGCGCTGCAGCTGCCTCCGGACGCCTGGGTGGTTGGCAATGCCGGCCGCCTGCACCCTGACAAGGATCAGGCCACCCTGATCCGAGGTTTCGCCCGGGCATTGCCGCGACTACCCGCCAACAGCCTGCTTGCGATCATGGGCAGCGGCCGGCTGGATGCGCAACTTCGCCAACTGGCCGGGAACCTGGGTGTCGCCGATCAGGTGCGATTTCTCGGGCAGGTGCAGCACGGCAGACGCTACTTCAAAGCGTTCGATCTCTTTGCGTTGACCTCAGACCACGAGCCGTTCGGCATGGTGCTGCTGGAAGCCATGGCGGCCGGGGTGCCGGTGGTCTGCACCGATTGTGGCGGCGGGCGTGAGGTGGTGGAGGGCGTCGGAAAGGTATTTCCTTTGGGAGACAGCGCTGCCTTAGCCACCGAGTTGGTGGCAGCGGCGCAACCGGATAAGGGATCGGCTCCACCGGCAGCGACCGCTCTGTTGCATCTCACGGAAGTTTTTTCCGATGCGCGTGCGCAGCGTGATTTCAATACAATTCTATCGAACGGGTTCTTTGACGAATGATCGCCAATCTCACGCCTGTTAACCGGGGATTCGCGCAATCGAACGTCACGCCAAGGCAATGCCATGCTTCTTTGCCGCTGTCAGCGTATAGCCAGACTTTCGACTGTGCCCACAACCTGCCGTTGGATATGGATCCAGCGCTGCGCAGCATGCGAACTTACGCGTTGAATAATGCATGAAGCTAGCAGTCGCATTTTTTGGAATTCCCCGCAACAGTTCCATCTGCTTCCCGTCTATTGAGCAGAATATCTATCAGTACCTGCCAAGAGAGGCGCAGGTGCGGTCTTACTACCACTTATACGAGCCCCAGTTGGTCAATAACCCGAGGTCCGGGGAGAACGGCTTCATTGGCGAGTCCAATTACCTGCCTTTCGCCCGTATGGACGGTCGTCTCGAGGAAGCTGGCGCCTGCCTGAGGCGCTGGGATTTCGACGAAGTCAAGAAACACGGAGATGTATGGCGGGACGATTTCAAGTCCTTATCCAACCTGATCCATCAGTTGAACTCTCTGCATGCGGTAACCGCGCTGGTCGATGGGTTCGATCCCGACGTCGTGCTTTTTGTACGTCCCGACCTGCTCTATCACGATGCCCTGCCCCGGTTCGCGCTCAACGCCTGTGCATCGGACCGCCGCGCGGTCTACATCCCTCATTGGCAATGGTGGAACGGTTTGAACGACCGTTTTGCCGTTTGCGGTCGTGACGTCTATGGCGCCTACGGCCGTCGTGCAGAGCTTATGATTCCGTTCTGTCTGCAGGAGCAGCGTGGCCTGCATGCCGAGCGGTTGCTGCGTTTCTCCATGGGCCGGGTGGGGGCCTTGGTGCGCACGCTGGATGTGCGGGCATCCCGGGTTCGACTGAATGGGGAGCTGGTCGAGGAAACGTTCTCATCCAAGCATTCCATGGGCCGTCGGGAAAGTCGTTTCGTGCTGCCGATGGCGCGTTTGCGCTCGCAATTCGACAAACTACGGTATCGGCAGGGCGGTACGCTTGGCTGATTTTATGGAAGACCGTCCAATGCTGAAAGTTCTGCTACTTGTGCAAAAAGAACAGCGCGTCATGCTTGACCGCTTGTATGAAAGCATTGCGCGCAATTGCGAATGCGACACGCGGTGGCTGAGCCGTGATGAACAGGCCAATCTGAAGCGCTACTTCGCCGAGAGCGTAAACCTGCAAGCGTATGAGCGCATTGTGTTCTTTGTGCGCTTCAAGCAGGAGATTCGGCAAGTTGGGTTCATTCGCAGTGTGCCGAATCTGGTGGTACTGGAACACGACGCCTATCAGAACTACATCGCCTGCAAGTACACCGGAAAGTTCAGCGCCCACTATCGGCGCTTGCCGTGGGTGCGTGTGATCAGCTCCGGTTACATGGTCAGCGAGCGGCTTCGCCAGGAAGGTTTCGATGCAGTCTTCGTTCCCAAGGGTTACGACCAGGCATTGCTGCGCGATCTGGGGCAGGTGCGCGATATCGAACTGGCCTTCGTCGGCAGCACTAAAAGCGGCGCCTATAGCGAACGCAAGGCGCTGCTCGATGAGCTGGCAAAATTCGAGGATCTGGTCGTTACCCGCACCCATTCAGGCGAAGACTATTGCAATACTCTCAACCGCATTCGCTTCTTCGTCAGTGCCGACGTCGGCATGGGCGAATATATGATCAAGAACTTCGAAGCGATGGCCTGCGGCTGTGTGTTGCTGGCGTGGGATCAGGGCGAGGCAGAGAACGAGGCGCTGGGTTTCGTCGATATGGAAAACCTGGTGCTTTACCGCAGCGTCGATGAATTGCGAAGCAAGCTTGTGATGTTGCGTTCGGATCCCGACCTGGCGGCGCGCATCGCTGCTGCGGGGCGGGCATTGGCGGAGCGGGAGTACAGCTTCTCGCGCATCGGGCAGCGTATCGTTCAGGCGTTGGATAAGCCGCTACGGGACCGCCCGCAGATGGGCCTGCTGAATCGACTGCGCCTGTACTGGAGGCTGAAGTGAATCAATCACGTATTCGCTTGCTGATCCCCTATTTCGGCCGATGGCCGTTCTGGATGCCGTTTTTCCTGCAGACCTGCAAGCGGAACGCCGACATCGACTGGCTCTTTTTCAGCGATTGCGGAACGCCGGACGACATACCGGATAACGTACGGATCGTTCCGATTTCGTTTGCTGGCTACTGTCAGCTAGTCAGCGAGCGTCTGGGGATGTCCTTCAAACCGAGCAATCCTTACAAGCTCTGCGATATCAAGCCTGCGCTAGGGCATATCCACGCCGAGTACTTGGATGGCTTCGACTTTTGGGGATTCAGCGATATCGATCTTGTCTACGGTGACCTGCGTGGTTATTTTTCCGAGGAGCGGCTCGCCCGATACGATCTGCTGTCTACCCATGCACGTCGCGTATCGGGGCATTTGTGTTTGCTGCGCAATAACGAACGCATGCGCCAGGCGTTCATGCGTGTTCCCGGTTGGCAGGCCTGTTTCGAAGATCCCGAGCACCGTGCGTTCGACGAAGCGGCATTCAGCCGATTGTTCATTCGACGGAAAAACTGGCCCGAGGCGCTTCGGCGAGTGGCCGATCGCTTCAATCCGTGGCGTCGAAGCAGCGAATTCAACGAGGCGTTCAGCACGCCGCATGCGCGGGTTCCATGGCTCAGTGGTGGTTTCGATTTCCCCGATTGTTGGATATGGAACGATGGGCGGCTGACCAACAACCGGGATGGTGCGCGAGATTTTCCCTATTTCCACTTCATCACCTGGAAGAACGCCAAGTGGTCCGGCCGTTCCCCGGATTCGCTGATGCAACCTCAGGATCTCGCCGCTCGGCCATCGTGGTGCGTTACCGAGCAAGGGTTTCGCATGCCTGATGGCGTGTTTGCCGCTACCGAACGGAGAGCGAGTGCCGATGACTCACGTTGATTCCAGAGCCATCATGGAGTACTCGGCTTGAGCATCGTCAGTATCGTGTGGTCTTCCGGCAAAGCGCATGCCTCGATCCATCAGGTGCATGAGCAGATTCTTTCCCTAGTGGCTGACAAGAGTGAGGTGCACACCTGGATGCTGATGGGCCGCGAGGCTGGCAGGGACCCGGGTTGCGGGCAAACACTGCATTGGCGGTTGAGCGCGAAGGCGCTTAAAGGCCGGGGCGTCTGGAAGCTTTCGCAGTGGTGGCTACAGCGGCGCCTCGCCCGCGAGATCGAACGGGTCAATCCGAAAGCGTTGTTGCTCGATGGCATTGGCGTGGCACGGCTGATCATCCCGGTGGTGTCGAGGCTGAACCCCGGCATTCAGGTCGTCGTAGTCTTCCATGGGCAGAGCCGCATACGCCGCAGCGATCCGAGGTTATTCAGCGCGATCGCTGCGCATCGCCTGAAGCTCGTCGCGGTGTCCGGGGCGCTCGCCGAATCCCTGGGCGCGAAGTTGGGGAGAACGGTCGCCGCTACGCGAACAGCGATGAACCCGAATGCATTCAAGCAGGCATTGCTTCCGCGAGACGAAGCCAGGATGAGGCTGGGGGTTGATAGCGCGAGCATCGTCCTCGGCGCTGTCGGGCGGCTTGTCGAGGAGAAGGGCTTTCTGCCTATGCTCGATGTGCTGAGCGAGTTGTCGCGTACGCGCACGGACATCCACCTTGTGCTCGTCGGTGACGGGGAGCAGCGGCCGGAGCTGGAGTCGCGCATCCGGTGCCTGGGCCTTGAACGCCTGGTGACACTGGCGGGGCATCGTCACGACGCTGCGCAGCTGTACCAGGCGTTCGACGTAATGCTGATCCCGTCCCGCAGCGAAGGGTTGGGCCTGGTTTTGCAGGAAGCGGTACTGGCGCATGTGCCGGTCGTGGCCAGTGATCTACCGGTCTTCGTCGAGCAGTTGGGGCTCAGTGGCATTTACGTCTCGCCGTACGATGTGCCCGGTTGGGTCGCCGCCATCGAGCACGTGCTCGACTCGGATCGGCGATCGTTCGCCGATGAGCAGGATCGACGCCTCGCACCGGAGGACGCCTGGGAGCAGTTCTGCAACGGCTACGCGGAACTGCTGACCGATGACTCGAACCCGGTCAGGGCATCGGAGAACTGTGAGAACGGAAAGGCATTCTGAAACTTTTCACGCTCCAAGTACCGGCTGAAGTGCGCCAGATTGCGCCGGACCATGTGGTTTGGGAGCGATCGACCCAGGAAACGCATATCGGCAATATCGATCAGCCCCAGGGAGCCTTGCGGGGTAAGCACGATGTTGCCCAGGTGCAGCGAGCGGAAGTAGATGCCCTTGCGGTGCAACTCGCGTACGAAGCGGATCAATTCAGGCAGTATCGGCGTCCAGCTGAATCCCGGCTGCCTGGCGAGTTGGCTCAGGGAGTCGCCTGGCAGCGGGGCGTAGAGCACCGCGCTGGCCGACTTGTCAGGCAATTCGTACAGCGCCTGGACGTCTAGTGTGGCGATACCGAGTCCCCTGAGGCGTTCTGCGTTGTTGATGAAGCGGCGTGAGTAGGGCCGTAGCAGGGCGGAAGAAAGCCAGCGCTTGCGACGGAATATCTTCAGGAACTGACCGTTCTCGAGCTGCAGGACTTTAGGGCCCAGGGCATCCGCTTCGAGAATCGCCGCATTATGGGTGAGCTGTTGCAAGTCTCGCTGGCATAATTGGCTTACGTGCATTGTAAATATGACCTTGAGCGATGTGCGGACGTCTAGCAGGGCGTGCATTCTAACATCGCTGTAACTGGCGCATTTCGCCGTTTTCCGAAGGGGTAGTATGGATAGCCGTCGTATAGGGCTTGCCTGGCTGACGCTGGGTCTGCTCTGGTTCTTGCTGGGCATAACGTGGATATCGACGGCCAAGGTATACCAACAAGGCTTGATTGCATTGTTCTGGCTTCCGGCGATCTGGGTGTCCTGGTCCAGCCGGACGCTGCTGCTCGACCTCTGGCGGTGGGAAAAGCTGCTCGTGACGGCACTGATCGCGCTGGTCGCGTGGGCCGCTCTCAGCGTCTCCTGGAGCGTTGCTGAGGAGCCCGCGCGCGAAGCCAAACGGCTGATCTACGTCGTGTCCTTCTTGCTGGGTATGGTCTGTCTGGGCCAGACGCCGTCGCGCGTCGTCTCTGTGCTGGGCTGGGCCGGTTTCGGGCTGGCGCTGTCGGCGCTGGCGGCGCTGATTCAGCACTATGGGTTCGAGTCGAAGCCCTGGGCATGGCGGGCCCACGGCTTCGGCCTGCTCGATCATCCGATTATTGGCGGCTACGTATTCGGTCTGGCGCTGGTCTGGTGGTTCTGCCTGCCACCCAGGCGGATCGCGCTGCGGTGGGTCTGGGCTGCCGGCTTGTTGGCGCTGTTCGCATTCATCGTGATGACGCAGAGTCGCGGCGTATGGGTTGCCTTGCTGGCCAGCGTGCTGTTGATGCCCGCCTGGCGCGCCGGACGCGCCGGCCTGATCGCCGCTGTCCTGGTGCTGATCGTGGCAGCCTTGGGTTACTGGTTATTCGGCAGCTATGTGGTCGCCAGGGGCACGTCTTACCGCCCCGAGATCTTTGCTGCGAGCCTGGCCATGGTCGGCGATCGTCCCTGGCTGGGTTTAGGACTGGGGAGCGAGTACCGGGTCCAGGCTTTGGGGCGCCTGTTCGATCATACGCATAACCTGTTTACCCATGCGGCGCTGGAGCTCGGCCTGCCTGGCCTCGTCCTGTGGTTGGCGATCTGGGCCCGCTGCGCTGTCATTGCGGTGCGTGAGCGGGCCACGCCATTGGGCGGGGCCTTGTTGGGCATGCTATCGTTCAGCACCCTGGCGCTGTTATTCGATGGCGCTAGCCTGTGGGATTCACCGCGCCCGGAGTGGTTACTCACCTGGCTACCGGTGGGGCTGGCGCTTGGGCTGAGGGCGGGGTCGGCTACCTCGCTGTGTTACCATCGCCGCCCTCCGACACATGAGTTGCATTCGCCCATGAGTGGCTCGCCCGAGAAAGCCGAGACGGCTTCCAGCCTAAGCATCTATCTGCGGTTGCTGCGCTACGTGCTTCCCTATTGGGGGCTGTTCGCGGTCAGCCTGTTCGGCTTCCTGATTTTCGCCTCCACCCAGCCGATGCTGGGTTATATCCTCAAGTTCTTCGTTGATGGGCTGAACAATCCGGATGCCAGCTTTTTCGCTCAAGTGCCCTATCTTCGAGATCAGGCCTGGCTGGCCGACTTGAAGTTGCTGCAGGCCGTGCCGCTGCTGATCGTGCTTATCGCCGTCATGCAGGGCATCGGCTCGTTCCTCGGCAATTACTTCCTTGCCCGGGTTTCGCTGGGGCTGGTGCATGACCTGCGTGTATCGCTTTTCAACAATCTGCTGATGCTGCCCAACCGCTATTTCGACAGCCACAACTCCGGTCATCTGATTTCGCGTATCACCTACAACGTGACGATGGTCACCGGGGCCGCTACGGATGCGATCAAGGTGGTGGTGCGCGAAGGCATGACCGTGATCTTCCTGTTCGCGACGCTGTTATGGATGAACTGGAAACTGACCATCGTGATGGTGGCGATCCTGCCGGTCATTGGTGTGATGGTGTCCAGCGCCAGCAAGAAATTTCGCAAGCAGAGCAAGAAGATTCAGGTCGCGATGGGCGATGTCACCCATGTGACTTCCGAGACCATTCAAGGTTACCGCGTCGTGCGCAGCTTTGGCGGTGAAGCGTACGAGCAGGCCCGCTTTCTGGGCGCCAGTCGGGACAGCACCGGCAAGCAGTTGCGGATGGTCAAGACCAATGCGATCTATACCCCGACGCTGCAGCTGGTGATCTACAGCGCGATGGCCGTACTGATGTTCCTGGTTCTCTACATGCGCGGCGACTCATCGGCCGGTGACCTGGTGGCCTATATCACCCTGGCCGGCCTGCTGCCCAAGCCGATCCGCCAGTTGTCTGAGGTGAGTTCGACCATCCAGAAGGGCGTGGCGGGGGCTGAAAGTATCTTCGAGCAACTGGACGAGGCGCCGGAGGTGGACAGCGGCGTGGTGGAGCGTGAGCGAGTCGATGGACGAATTGAGATCCAGGGGCTCAGCTTCGCCTACCCAGGCACTGACAAACCGGTGTTGCACGACATCAGCTTCACGGCCGAGTCGGGGCAGATGGTAGCGCTGGTCGGCCGCTCGGGTAGCGGCAAGTCGACCCTGGCGAACCTAATACCGCGTTTTTATCATCATGAGCACGGGCGCATTTTGCTCGACGGCGTCGAGGTCGAAGAATACAAGCTGCGCAACCTGCGCCGGCATATCGCCCTGGTCACGCAACAAGTGACGCTGTTCAATGACACGGTCGCCAATAACATTGCCTATGGCGATCTGGCTGGCGCGCCGTTGGAGGATATCCAGCAGGCGGCCCGTGATGCCTCTGCCGACGAGTTCATACAGCAGATGCCCCAGGGCTACCAAACGCCCGTTGGCGAGAATGGCGTGCTGCTTTCTGGCGGCCAACGCCAGCGGTTGGCGATTGCCCGTGCCCTGTTGAAGAACGCGCCGGTGCTGATTCTGGACGAGGCGACCTCCGCGCTTGATACCGAGTCCGAGCGCCACATCCAGGGCGCGCTGGATCATGTGATGACAGGGCGTACCACGCTGGTCATCGCGCATCGCCTGAGCACCATCGAGAAGGCCGATCTGATTCTCGTGATGGAGCAAGGGCGTATCGTGGAGCGCGGAACGCACGCGCAGCTGCTGGCGGCCAATGGTGCTTACGCCGGGCTGCATGCCAATCATTTCAAGGATGACGACGAAGCTTAGGGCTAATGCGCTCTTGCCCGGCCAGGACGGTCGCGTTGCGCCGTCCAGTTGGATGCCCTCGGAGCTCGCTGCGGTCTTGCCCCGGCTCCGGTTAGTCCCGGTACAGTTTGGCGCCATGTTATGATCCGCGACGTTTTTGCCGCCCCCGGAGCCCCAATGAAGCTATCCATGCCCCGATTCGACCAAGCCTCCGTTCTGGTGGTTGGCGACGTCATGCTCGATCGTTACTGGCATGGCGGGACTTCTCGGATATCGCCGGAAGCGCCGGTGCCGGTAGTCAGGGTCGATCAGGTGGAGGATCGGCCGGGTGGTGCGGCGAACGTTGCGCTCAACATCGCCGCGCTGGGTGCGCCGGCGGAATTGGTTGGCGTTACCGGTGTCGATGAGGCGCAGCAAAGTCTGGCGGATAGCTTGGCGGCGGCCGGGGTCAAGGCGCATTTTCAATCCATCGAGCATCAGCCAACGATTATCAAACTGCGGGTCATGAGCCGTCATCAGCAGCTGTTGAGGATGGATTTCGAGGAGCCCTTCGACACCGACCCGGCTGCTCTGTTGAAACAGGTCGACGCGTTGCTGGATGGCGTCAAGGTGTTGATCCTCTCCGATTATGGCAAGGGTGCGTTGCGTAACCACCAGGCGTTGATCCAGGCTGCGCGCCAGCGCAGCATTCCGGTATTGGCCGATCCGAAGGGCAAGAATTTCGAAATCTACCGTGGTGCTTCGGTGATCACACCGAATCTCGGTGAGTTCGAGGCCATCGTCGGGCATTGCGCGGACGAAGCCGAATTGGTGACCAAGGGTGCCGAGTTGATGCATGACCTGGAGCTGGGGGCCTTGTTGGTGACGCGTGGCGAGCATGGCATGACACTCCTGCGCCCGCAGCATTCTCCGCTTCACCTGCCGGCGCGCGCGCGCGAGGTATTTGACGTTACCGGCGCTGGCGATACCGTTATATCCACACTGGCTGCGGCGATCGCAGCCGGAGAGGAATTGCCGCAGGCCGTTGCGCTGGCCAATCTGGCCGCTGGTATCGTTGTCGGCAAGCTGGGTACCGCCTGTATCAGCGCTCCCGAATTGCGTCGTGCCGTACAGCGTGAGGAAGGTTCCGAGCGTGGCGTGATGACGCTCGAGCAGTTGCTCACCGTTATCGACGACGCCCGCGCCGAAGGCGAGAAGATCGTCTTCACCAATGGCTGTTTCGATATTCTGCATGCGGGGCATGTGACCTATCTGGAGCAGGCCCGTGCGCAGGGCGATCGTCTGATCGTCGCGGTCAACGACGATGGCTCGGTGAGTCGTTTGAAGGGCCCCGGGCGCCCGATCAATTCGGTCGACCGCCGCATGGCTGTCCTGGCCGGTCTCGGCGCGGTGGATTGGGTCGTTTGCTTTGCGGAAGACACGCCGGAAAATCTCCTGGCGCAGGTGAAGCCGGACATCCTGGTCAAGGGTGGCGACTATGGTGTCGATCAGGTTGTGGGCGCCGATCTGGTCACCGCCTACGGTGGTGTCGTGAAGGTTCTGGGGCTGGTGGAAAACAGCTCGACCACCGCAATCGTCGAGAAGATCCGCAGCCGCTGAAGCGTATCGGCGAGCGCCGAGCTCGCCAGCCGGCGTTGGCTGTTATCGACACGCAGCGGAGGTGGTCGTATCGATCCAGTCACGCCAGCGGATGCGCTCGTCCCGCACGATCCATTCATGTTGCGGCGCAAAGCTTTCCGATAGCCACAGCCCACGCGTGCTTGCCGGTATCGGCTGGCCCTTGCGCAGGGTCAGCAACGCCGCGGTCGGTCGCCCCTGGTGCAGCGGAATCAGATACAGGTCTGGGCGGCTGCGATCGAGCTGCGCAACCAATTTGCCGTCCTCGAGACGCTCATCGACGTGGAACAAGCTCAGTTCCCGGGTTTCCTTTGGCAGCTCCAAGCGCATGTCGTAGACCAGCTGCAGCGATGCAGTTGGCAGATGCACGTATGCCCTCGGGCGTTCCATCAGTGTCATCTGGCCGCACTGGACCGGTCGGGCCGAGCCGGACAGCGACGCTAGATTGAAATGCACCGCTTCGCGATAGCGCAAGCTGCCCTGATAGGGCGCGGGTAGCCAGATATCGCCGAAGCGACCGGCAAGCCAGCCTTCCGGGGTTTCCAGCAGGCATTCTTCGGCGACCTCCTGAATGGCTGTCAGCAATGGCAGGCTGAGTTCATGTGCCGGCACATAGCCGGAAATCAGCTTCAGGACCACATCACCGCGATCCAGCCGCTGCTGACGCACCAGCACCCAGTACTCCTGGCCCTGCCAGCAGAGCGTCAGGCGTACTGATACGCCGAGGTTAGCCAATTCGAGGCTGAACCGCGCCGGATCCTCGATATGGACCGATCGCCGCCGTTCGAGCATCTCACTGAAGTTCAGTGGCCGGCCGAGGCTCTGGTAACGGAGATGCTCCGGGCTGGCCTCTACGAGTAACGGTAGCGTCTTGAATGCGGTGGGGTTCTTGCGGATCAGCACGCGCGGCATTCGGCTCCTCCTGGCAGTAGGCGGCCGTTTGGCCGTGTTTATTGTTGTTGGGATAGAACGGCTGCGGCGGTACGCACGTTATCTGACAAGTGTTGTGGGGTGATGGTGCCGATGATTGCTGCGCCCACACCCGGATGCGCAAACAGCAGCTCGAAGCTTGCTCGCACCGGGTCCTCGCCTGATTTCAAGCAGGCGTGACCGCTGGCCAAGGCCTTTTTTATCAGGATGCCCTTGGCGTGGCATGCAGCGTAGTCGAGTATCGGACGTTCGGTCTGCTCGTTGAGGTTGTAGGTCACCATGGCGCAGTCGCCCTGTTCGAGCGCCAGCAGGCCGCCTTCGATGGTTTTGCCGGAGAGGCCATAGCCGAGAATCTTGCCCTCGCGCTTGAGCTCGGCAAGCGTCTCGTAAACGCCGCTGTCTCGCAGAATTTCGACGTCGCGCCCATCGGAATGCACCAGCATCAGGTCGATCCGGTCGGTCTGCAGCCGCTTGAGGCTGCGTTCGACGGAGAGGCGAGTGTGGGCGGGCGAGAAATCGAAATGCGACTGGCCGTCGATGAATTCTTCACCCACCTTGCTGACGATGACCCAATGATCGCGCTGGCCTTGCAGCAAGGGCCCCAGACGCTGCTCACTGACCCCGTAAGCCGGCGCGGTGTCGATCAGGTTGATGCCCAGATCGCGGGCCAGTTCGATCAAATGGCGCGCCTGCGCATCGTTCGGGATGCTGAAGCCGCTGGGGTATTTGACACCTTGATCGCGGCCCAGCTTGACGGTGCCGAGGCCCAATGGCGAGACCGTCAGGCCGGTGCTGCCCAGTGGCCGATGCAGGTCGTGCAGTGTCGCAGTCATGGCAGCAGCCCCTCCCAAAAGGGTCCTGTGACCGAAGGCTGAGGCAACTCGGGTAACGGAGAGTGCTGCTGAGGGCGGATACCGTCGCGAGTCAGCGCCGTTTGAACACGGTCGGCGAAATCTGGCGATAACGCCAGCTTGGTCGGCCAACCGACCAGTAACCGCCCCTGTTCCGCGAGAAAGGCGTTGTCTGGTCGTGCTTGTGCAGATTGGGCTGGCTCGGCGCGATCGATGCGCAGCGTGGCCCATTGCGCTGAGGAGAGATCGATCCAGGGCACCAGTTCGGCCAGCTCTTTCTTCGCCGCTGCGATCTGAGCCGCGTCGTTGCGCGCGACACCGCCCGCTTCGGCCAGATCGCCGCCCAGGTACCAGACCCATTCGCCGTCGGCGGCCGGATGGCTGGTTACGGTGATTCGTGGTTTGGAGCCGGCGCCGAGACAGTGGGCATAGAGCGGCTTGAGCGTGGTCGCCTTGACGATGACCATATGCAGCGGGCGTTTTTGCATCGAAGGTTGGGCGAGACCCAAGGCGTTCAGCAAGTCGGCGTTGCCGGCGCCCGCGGTCAGGACGATGCGCTGCGCGCGGATGGCGCGGCCATCGATGACCAGCCCGGTCAGCTCGCCGTTGTCTCTGAGCGGTTCGACCCGGTCTGCCTTCAGCAGGCCGGGGCCAGCCAGCTCCGCCAAGCGTTGAATGAGGCTGGGTACGTCCAGCACCAGCTCGCTGAGCCGATAGACCTTGCCTTTGAAACGTGGGTCCTGCAGTGCTGGGGGCAGCTCGTCACCCTTGACCTGACCGACGCGCGAGCGCACCGCCTTGCTGGCGAAAAAACTGGTGAGATTGCCGGTCAGCGTGCCGGGAGACCATAGATAGTGTGCATCGGAGAGCAGCTGGACGCCGGAGAGATCCAGCTCGCCGTCGCCGGCCAAGGCGTCGCGCCAGCGGCGCGGCATGTCGGCGATGGCTTCCGACGCACCCGTCAGCGCACCACTCAATGCGTACTTGGTACCACCATGGATGATCCCTTGCGATTTGACGCTTTGCCCGCCGCCGAGTACGCCTCTTTCGACCAGCAGGGTCGAATACCCTTGCTGACGCAGGCGCGCGTTCAGCCAAAGGCCGGCGACGCCACCTCCTACGATCAGGACGTCGGTGCTCAGGGAATCGGACATGGGCGGGCCTCATTGAGAAATCAGGCGCGCAGTATAACCGCTCGCCAATCGGCTTGATCTGTCGCCTGGCGGCGGCCTCAGTGGCCCGTGCTGCTGGAAAACAGCTGTATCACCACCACACCAGCGACGATCAGGGCCATGCCGAGCACGGCCGGCAGGTCGAGCTTCTGCTGATAGATCAGTGCGGCCGCGACGCTCACCAGGACGATGCCGAGGCCGGCCCAGATGGCGTAGGCAATTCCCACCGGGATGGTCTTGACCACCAGGGCAAGCATCCAGAACGAAAGGCTGTAGCCCGCGATCACCAGAAACAGCGGCAGCGGGCGGCTGAAGCCGTCCAGCGCCTTCATGGACGTGGTGGCGATCACCTCGGCGGTAATGGCGATGGCGAGATAGATGTAGCCAGTCATAGAGTCTCCGGACGGGTAAGGGAGCGCTATATGCGCTACGGTTCATTCGGCTGCGGCAATGCGGACAAGTTCTCGACTGCCGCTGCGGTTTCTCGCCGTCATCGCTGTGGCCGTTGCGTAGATGCCTTTGCTAAGCTCCGCGGCCATGAATCGTACCCTCTATACCCTGCTTTTCCATCTCGCCTTGCCGCTAATCCTCGTACGGCTGTTATGGCGCTCCCGGCGTGCTCCGGCCTATTCGAAGCGCATTGGTGAGCGCCTCGCAATTGGTTTGCCAGCGTTCAAGCCTGGCGGTATCTGGATCCATGCCGTGTCGGTGGGTGAAAGCATCGCCGCCGCGCCGATGATCCGTGAGCTCAGC
Source organism: Pseudomonas sp. YJ42 (assembly GCF_047225135.1). Taxonomy (NCBI): domain Bacteria; kingdom Pseudomonadati; phylum Pseudomonadota; class Gammaproteobacteria; order Pseudomonadales; family Pseudomonadaceae; genus Pseudomonas; species Pseudomonas sp. YJ42. The sequence goes on from NZ_CP178378.1 coordinate 3,552,570, forward strand.
GCGCGCCATCCTCAATTGCCGATTACCGTGACCTGCATGACGCCGACCGGCTCCGAGCGGATCAGGGCCCTGTTCGGCGATACGGTGCAGCACTGCTATTTACCCTACGATCTGCCCTGGGCGGCCTCGCGTTTTCTGCAACGGCTGCAGCCGAAACTGGCGGTGGTGATGGAAACCGAGCTGTGGCCTAACCACATTCATCAGTGTGCACGTCGCGATATTCCCGTGGCGTTGGCCAATGCCCGATTGTCCGAGCGCTCGGCACGGGGGTACGCACGTTTTAAGCGGTTGACCGCCCCGATGCTGGCCGAGTTGAACCTCATCGCTGTGCAGACCGAGGCCGAGGCCGTGCGCTTTCGCCAGCTCGGCGCACGCGACGCGTGCGTGAAGGTGACAGGTTCGATCAAGTTCGACCTGAGTATCGACTCGGCCCTCTCGACGCAGGCGGAGACGCTGCGGCAGCAGTGGCGTGCTTCGGATCGACCGATCTGGATCGGCGCCAGTACCCATACCGGCGAGGACGAGATTTTGCTGGCCGCCCATCGGCAGTTGCTAAGCACGCATCCCGAAGCCTTGCTGATCCTGGTGCCGCGCCATCCGGAACGCTTTGGGGCGGTGTACGAGCTGTGCCGAAAACAGGGCTTTGCCACCGTTCGACGCTCGCTTGGCGAGCCGCCGCTGGCTCAGACGCAGGTGCTGCTTGGCGATACCATGGGCGAGCTGCTGTTTCTGTTCGCGTTAGCGGATGTGGCGTTTGTCGGCGGCAGCCTGGTGCCCACCGGCGGGCACAACCTGCTGGAGCCCGCCGCGCTCGGCAAGCCCGTGCTGACGGGGCCGCACTTGTTCAACTTCCTCGATATTGCCGCGCAGTTGCGAGATGCCGGTGCGCTAAAGGAGATTGACAGCGCTCCGGAGCTGACGGCTGAAATCACGGCGTTCTGGGACGAGCCGGAGCGAGCCGAGCGGGCCCGAGCCGCGGGATACGACGTGTTGAAAAATAATCAGGGCGCGCTGGAGCGGCTACTAACGGCGCTGGGGCGGTTGCTCGAACGCTGAGGCGGGAGCCGGTATCAGAAGCTTTCTGGGGTGGATGCGGTTCCTCTGCATCACCTTTACTTTCGCTCGGCGGGTCGATCGGGCATACAGACTGTGCCTTTCACCGGCGCCGCCGTCAGGCTGGTCTACTCCACGCGAACCGGCTTGCCGATGTTCTCTGAAAGATCCGGCGGCAGGAAGTCGCTGTCCGGGTCGTAGTCGGCCTTCAGGTAGCGTTGCAGATCCTCCAGGTCGCCTGGACTGAGTGTGCCGGCGGCCTGCTTCAGGCGCAGGTTGTCGAGGATGTAGTCATAGCGCGCATTGTTGTAATCGCGTACGGCGGCGAACAGACGCCGTTGAGCATCCAGGACATCGACGATGTTGCGCGTGCCTACCTGGTAGCCGATATCGGTCGCCTCCAGTGCGCTCTGGTTGGACACGATCGACTGCCGGCGTGCCTCGACCTGTTCCACATCCGTATTGACTGCGCGATGCAGATTGCGGGTGGATTCCACCACCTGGCGGCGCAGACTCTCGCGCTGTTGCTCGGTCTGAGTCAGTTGGTAGAAGGCTTCACGACCTTGCGAGGTAGTCAAACCACCGCTGTACAGTGGAATGTTCAGTTGCAGCCCGATGCTGGCCTGTTCGACGTCACCGTTGTAACGCGGCACATCGAAGCCTGGGATATCCATGGTGCCGGTATTGGTGAAGCCCAGGCTGTCGTTATCACCTTTGCTGTAGCGGGCAATGGCATCGACCGTCGGGGCATGGCCGGCACGGCGCTGGCGTAGGGTTTCTTCGGCAGCAATCACCGCCTGGTCGACCGCTTGCAGATTGAGATTCTGTCGCGCGGCCGTCTCGACCCAGGCGCTGGCGTCATTGGGAACCGGTGGCAACACCGGCAGGCTGTGCTCGATGCCTTCCAAGGCCAGGTATTCGTGGTTGGTCAGGGTGAACAGTGCCTGGAAGGCATCATCGACCTGGCGTTGCGCGATCATCCGGTTCGCGCGAGCAGTATCGAAGCCGGCCTGGGCCTCGAGCACGTCGGTACGATCGGACAGGCCGACTTCGAAGCGTTCATCGGCCTGATCGAGCTGCCGCCGGAAGGCCGCTTCTTCGGCCTTGGCGGCGGCAAGGTTGTCCTGCGCGCGCAGCACGGCGAAGTAAGCCTGAGCTGTCAGGCGGATCAGATCCTGCTCGGCAATGGAATATTCAAGCGCGGCCTGCTCGCTGACGGCTTCGGCCGCCTGCAGCTGGAACCAGCGATCGGCACGAAAGATCGGCTGGCTCAGCGTCGCCTGATAGACAGTGCCGCTGCGTGACAACGAGGTCGAGCCGGCGCTGGTGTCGACGTCGGTGCGGGTATGGCTGGTCTCGGCTCCAGCACTAAGGTTCGGCAGTAGGCCGGCGCGGGCCTGCGGCACGATCTCCTGCGTAGCCTGGTACTGAGCTCTGGCCGCTGCTAGATCGGCGTTATTTTCGACGGCCTGACGATAGACGCTGATCAGGTCGGTGCGGCTGGAAAGCGAGGGTGCAGTCTCGGCCCATGCCAGCCCCGACGAGGCGGCGGTCACGGCGAGTGCCAGCGTGAGTCTGCGCAGCATGTGCGTCTTTCCTTGAAGCGAAGTGATGGGCAAGGCTATGCGCCGTCAGGCGAGCGGTCAAGGTGCTTGGCGCCGCCGCGCCAGGTCCGATGGAGACGGAACTGAGCCGGCTGGATGGCGCTTGGAGATGTGACCCGACGGTCGCATACGGCTGGTTCGGCGTGGCTTTCCCTCGAGCTCTTGATTACACTCGATCCTGTTCTTGTCGGGGTGCCTTGAGTGAAAGGCTGAGATCGGATAATCCGGATCCCGTTGAACCTGATCAGGTTAAGGCCTGCGTAGGGAACAAGATGTGCTCGCCAGTCTTTCGGCCAGCTCTCTCGGCGCCAGTCCCGGCGCGCCCGATGCCCTTTTCCCGCCGTGTTTTTCAGGTTCGCTCCGACAACTTTCGAGGAGCTAGCCTGATGCGTGCAGAACAACAAAACCTAAGTGAATCAGCCCAGGTCGACCAGGGGTCGATTCAGCCTTTCCCGCGTTCGCAGAAAATCTACGTCCAGGGTTCCCGCCCGGACATCCGCGTGCCGATGCGTGAGATCACTCTGGACGTGACACCTACTGATTTCGGTGGCGAGATCAACGCGCCGGTGCTGGTCTACGACACCTCCGGCCCTTATACCGACCCGAACGTACAGATAGATGTACGCAAAGGCTTGGCCGACGTGCGTTCGGCCTGGATCGACGACCGTGGCGACACCGAGCAGCTCGATGGGCTGACTTCACATTTCGGCCAGCAGCGCTTGGCCGACGCCGAGCTGACCAAGATGCGCTTCGCCCACGTACGCAACCCGCGCCGCGCCAAGCCTGGCAAGAACGTCAGCCAAATGCATTACGCGCGTCAGGGCATCATCACGCCCGAGATGGAGTTCGTCGCCATCCGCGAAAACATGAAACTGCAGGAAGCACGCGCCGCCGGCCTGCTCACCGAGCAGCACGCCGGGCAAAGTTTCGGCGCCTCAATCCCTAAGGAGATCACCGCCGAGTTCGTCCGTGACGAAGTGGCCCGCGGTCGCGCCATCATCCCGGCGAACATCAACCACACCGAGCTTGAGCCGATGATCATCGGCCGCAACTTCCTGGTGAAAATCAACGGCAACATCGGTAACTCGGCGCTGGGCTCCTCGATTGAAGAGGAGGTGGCCAAGCTGACCTGGGGCATCCGCTGGGGCTCTGACACGGTGATGGACCTGTCCACCGGTAAGCACATTCACGAAACCCGCGAGTGGATCATTCGCAACTCACCGGTACCGATCGGAACCGTGCCGATCTACCAGGCGCTGGAGAAGGTCAATGGCGTCGCTGAAGACCTGACCTGGGAGCTGTTCCGCGACACGCTCATCGAGCAGGCCGAGCAGGGCGTGGACTATTTCACCATCCACGCCGGCGTGCTGCTTCGCTACGTACCGCTGACCGCCAAGCGCGTCACCGGGATCGTCAGCCGCGGCGGCTCGATCATGGCCAAGTGGTGCCTGGCGCATCACAAGGAGAATTTCCTCTACACCCACTTCGAGGAAATCTGCGAAATCATGAAGGCCTACGACGTCAGCTTCTCGCTGGGCGACGGCCTGCGTCCGGGCTCGATCGCCGATGCCAACGATGCCGCGCAATTCGGCGAACTGGAAACCCTCGGCGAGCTGACCAAGATCGCCTGGAAGCACGACGTGCAGTGCATGATCGAAGGCCCCGGCCATGTGCCGATGCAGATGATCAAGGAAAACATGGACAAACAGCTGGAATGCTGCGACGAGGCGCCGTTCTATACCCTCGGTCCGCTGACCACCGACATCGCGCCCGGCTACGACCACATCACCTCCGGTATCGGTGCGGCGATGATCGGCTGGTTCGGTTGCGCCATGCTCTGCTACGTCACGCCCAAGGAGCACCTGGGCCTGCCGAACAAGGATGACGTCAAGACCGGCATCATTACCTACAAGATCGCCGCGCATGCTGCCGATCTCGCCAAAGGGCATCCGGGGGCGCAGATCCGCGACAACGCGCTGTCGAAGGCGCGCTTCGAGTTCCGCTGGGAAGATCAGTTCAACCTCGGCCTGGATCCGGACACGGCACGCAGCTATCACGACGAGACACTGCCCAAGGACTCGGCCAAGGTGGCGCATTTCTGCTCCATGTGCGGGCCGAAGTTCTGCTCGATGAAGATCACCCAGGAAGTGCGTGAATACGCCAAAGAGAACGGCCTGACTGATGAGCAGAAGGCTATCGAAGCCGGTTTCGCCGAGCAATCCTCGCGCTTCAAGGACGAAGGATCGGTGATCTACAAGCAGGTGTGACGATGCTTTCGTAGGAGCGCGCCATGCCGCGAACGCAGCCTGTGATCCGTCGGGGTCACCTGGTTCGCGGCCGCGGGCCGCTCCCGCGGGCGCGTGTATGCCAGCCTGGATTCGTAGGGTGGATGTCGCTTTTCACATCCACCCGAGATGCCGCCGTCGGTGGATCGATTAAGCGTGATCCACCCTACGTAGGGTCATGGTTTTTTATAACCGTCGGGCGGGTACAACCTGCCGAAGCGGCGCCCGCTCAATCGGGTGATGAGCGCCGCAGCGCGCGCTGCTGGCTAATTCCTTTTGTGAGTCGAAACACTCGCGCTCACGGTTGTGCGCCGGGCAACCGGCTTCTTTGAGATAACAATGTGAACATTCCAGGTCGTTATTCCCCGCACCAGATCATCGCCGCTGAACACCGTGTCTTCGGCGGGCGTGATCTGTTTTCCTTGTGGTTCTCCCTCGGTATCGGTCTGATGGTGCTGCAGCTCGGCGCTTTGCTGGCGCCGGGACTAGGCATGAGTGACGCTTTGCTGGCGATCGTCAGCGGCACCACAGTCGGTGTGCTGTTGCTGGGTGCAGTCGCGGTAATCGGCAGCGATACCGGCTTGTCGTCGATGGCCAACCTGAAGCGCACGCTGGGTGATCGCGGTGCGGTATTGCCCGCGCTGCTCAATCTCGTCCAACTGGTCGGCTGGGGCGCGTTCGAAATCATCATCATGCGTGACGCGGCGAGCCTCCTCGCTGCCCGTGCGTTCGGTGAGCAGAGCTGGCTGCTCAGCCCTGCATTCTGGACGCTGTTTTTCGGTGCCCTGGCCACGCTGCTGGCGATCACCGGGCCGCTGACGTTCGTGCGCCGAATCCTGCGCAAGTGGGGGATCTGGCTGTTGGTCGGTGCCTGCGTCTGGCTGACCTGGAACCTGTTCGACAAAGCCGATCTTGGTGCGCTCTGGGGGCGTAAGGGTGATGGCTCGCTGCCCTTCGCGCTGGGCTTCGACATTGCTATTGCTATGCCGCTGTCGTGGCTGCCGCTGATCGCCGATTACTCGCGCTTCGGCAAGGCGGCGCGGCGCGTCTTCGGCGGTACCGTACTCGGATTCTTTGTCGGCAACGTTTGGCTGATGAGTCTGGGCGTGGCCTACACCCTGGCCTTTGCCGATAGCGGTGAAGTCAACGCGTTGCTGCTGGCGTTGGCCGGCGCGGGACTGGGTATCCCTCTGTTGCTGATTCTGCTCGATGAATCGGAAAACGCCTTTGCCGACATCCATTCAGCGGCGGTGTCGGTTGGCATATTGCTGCCCTTCAAGGTCGAGCGGTTGGCGCTGGCCATCGGTGTACTCTGCACCTTTATCGCCTGGCTCGCGCCGCTGGCCGAATATCAGAATTTCCTGCTGCTGATCGGCTCGGTGTTCGCGCCATTGTTCGGCGTGGTGCTGGTGGATCACTACCTGCTCCGGCGCCGTGGCCTGTTGCCGGCGCGCAGCGCGGCCTTTCGCTGGCAGACGCTGTTGGCCTGGGGTTGTGGCGTGGTCACCTACCATGTGTTGGCCAGCGCCTGGCCTGAAATCGGCGCCAGCCTGCCGGCACTGTTCCTGTCCGGCGGGTTGTTATTGTTGCTGAGCCTTTTCGGTCGAGTTACGGCAGGTACGCCGGTTTCAGAATAGTGGCGAGTTCCTGGTAAGGAATTTCCAGTTCAGGATGACCGCTCGAATACGGTGCGATGCTGTAGACGTCATATTTGAGCAGCACCTTGTCACGTAGCAGGGCGACATTGGCGGTCCGCTGGAACGGCCACTGTCGAGCAAACGCGGCGTCATGCTGGTTGGCCGCCAGCCAGCGCTGATGCGCTTGAGCGGCGACGCGCCAGAAGGCGCCTTCCTTGCCGGGAAGGAGGATGTCGGCAAGCTCCAGTTCGTGGTCCTGTTCGCGGTCATAGTTGATGAAGCCGCGGCCCGGCATGCCGTGGGCGCCCCCGGTGTACAGATAGCTCGACAGCTCGATGACCAACAGGGCGTCATGCTGATCGCGCAACTTGGCCTGCAAATAGCTGCTCCAGCCGCGCTCGGCGTCGCGCAGAAAATCCCGCTGATAGCCCTCCAGAGTGGCCGGCACCTTCGCATCTGGGCTGTTCACGGTCATCTTGCGCAGGCGCTGGTCGATCAGCGCGTTCAAGGCTGGCTCATCGGCGAATAGCTGGGTATCGATATTCACCAGCGGGCAACCATCGTCCTGTTCAGGGCAGCCGGCGGGGCGTTGCTCGCTGATGATCTGTCGAACCTCGACGGGCCGCTCCCCGCCAAAGTGCTGGCAGGCGCTGAGTAACAGGCTAAGGGCGATCAGTGCAAAGGTTTGGCGAACGGGCATCAATGCTTCATGGCTCTTGTGGGGTTGAGGTGCGGTTTCGAGTGCCAACGAGTTGGGAAGTTCGTAAACGGGGCGACAAGCAATTTTTCCCCATGCGAGTGGTCTGCAAAGGGCTGCGCCTGAAGAAACGGCGCGCTAGGATGACACCTGAGAGACCGCTCACGCCGTGACGGTTGCAGCCTTTCCGTCGCCGCAGGCGCGGACAAACCGATATGTGAGTGATTCATGACTGATACTTTCAACCCCGGCCCGGATGATGTCGAGATCGTTGAGCGAGAGCAATGCTTCAGCGGCTTCTATCGCCTGGATCGTCTACAGCTACGTCATCGTCTGTTCAGCGGTGGCATGGGCCGGCAGCTGGAGCGTGAGCTGTTTGTCCGTCACGATGCGGTCTGCGTGCTGCCTTACGACCCTCGCCGCGACGAGGTCGTGTTGATCGAACAATTTCGAGTCGGTGCGATAGGGAAAGTCGCGAATCCATGGCTGATCGAACTGGTCGCCGGTCTGATTGACAAGGACGAGCAACCGGAAGAGGTGGCACGTCGCGAAGCGGTCGAGGAGGCAGGACTGGAGGTCGCCGAGTTGTGGCCGGTGACGACCTACTTCCCGTCGCCGGGCGGCAGCACCGAGCGAGTGCATCTTTATGTCGGACATTGCGACAGCTCCAATGCGGGCGGCGTGTTCGGCCTGGATGAAGAGGGCGAGGACATCCGCGTACACGTCTGGTCGGTCGAGCGGGCGCTGCAAGCGGTGCGCGACGGTGGCATCGACAACGCCGCGAGCATCATCGCGCTGCAGTGGCTGGCCTTGAATCGTGACGAAATCAGGGGGGCATGGACATGAGGCGAACGCGCGAACGATACCGCGTCGACCTGCTGGAGCTGCAAGCGGCCTGCGAGGCGAACTACCTGCGGCTGATGCGCCTGCTGCCCGATATGCGTAACCAGCCGGAGACGCGTCGAATCGCCATGAGTCAGGGTGATCGGCTGCTCGGCGTGCTCGTGCTGAAGGTGATGGAGAGCTGCCCCTATACCACCACTGTGCAGATCAGCCAGCAGGATTGCCTGCCTTGGCTGCCCGTGCCGCAGATGGAGGTGCGGGTCTATCACGATGCGCGTATGGCTGAGGTCATCAGTGCCGAAAATGCCCGGCGTTTCCGAGGAATCTACAGCTACCCCAACGCGCAGATGCACCAGCCTGACGAAAAGAACCAGCTCAATCTGTTCCTCGGCGAATGGCTCGGTCACTGCCTGGCATGCGGTCATGAGCTCGAGCCGGTGCTGTAAGCGGCGATCGACGTTGAGACATTCGCTGCACTAGAAACATGACCGTCTTTCGCTGCAGCCATTGCGCGGGTTCGCTTGCAGTGTGTTCTGTGATACATGCCCGCATCGCGTGGTTTACCCCTGCGACCACCAGCCACCATAATTCGTCTGCCATTTCGCCAAAGGAGACGGGGCTTGGCTGCGTCGACCCTCACTGCTGAAAAAGACTCGGTACTGCTCGTGCAGTTGACCGATAGTCATCTGTTTGCCGAGGCGGGTGGCAAGCTGCTGGGCCTGGATACGGGCGAAAGCCTGCAGCGCGTTGTCGATCTCGTTCTCGACGAGCAGCCTCGCATCGACCTGATGCTGGCGACAGGCGATCTTTCTCAGGACGGCTCGTTGGCCTCCTACCAACGCTTTCGTCAGCTTTCCGAACGTATCGACGCTCCGGTGCGCTGGTGCCCAGGCAACCATGACGAGCTGGCCGCGATGCAGGAAGCTACCCGCGGCAGCGAGATCATGCTGCCCGTGCTGGACATCGGCGCATGGCGAGTCATCCTGCTCGATACGCTGGTGCCGGGTTCGGTATTCGGGATGCTCCGCGACGATCAGTTGGCATTGCTCGAGCGGACCCTGCGGGACGCCCCTGAGCGTCATCACCTGATTTGTCTGCATCATCATCCGGTCACCATCGGCAGCCGTTGGATGGACAGCATCGGGCTGCACAACCGCGACGCGCTGTTTGCCGTGCTTGATCGTTTTCCATGCGTTCAAGCGGTGCTCTGGGGGCACATTCATCAGGAATTCGACGCCTTGCGCGGTGACGTTCGACTCCTCGCCACACCGTCCACCGGCGTGCAGTTCGCTCCGGGCAGCGAAGATTTCCAGGTCGATACATGTGCGCCGGGATACCGTTGGTTGCGCCTCTATGCTGATGGGCGGCTCGAAACCGGCGTCTCTCGCGTGGTCGGCACGACGTTTGAAGTCGACTACAGCGTCAAGGGCTACTGAGAACCGGCTGCTTCGGCCCGTTCGCAATCGCATAGCCGGGTTCGCGCACGACTCGGTTCATGCAGCTTGCAGCCAGCGCGGCTCGCCTAGTAGCCTTTCCGTCTTTTGTCAGCTCAGCGAATCCGCATGACACGCACGAAACCCGCCATCCTCTATATGCACGGCCTCAACAGCTCCCCACGGTCGCAAAAAGCCAGCCAGTTGACCGCTGCGTTGGGCCGTATCGGCATGAGCGCATGGCTACAGGTACCCGCGCTGCACCATCATCCGCGGCATGCCATCGCTCAGCTGGAAGCGGCCATCGCCGAGTTGGGGCGTCCCGTGCTGGTCGGCAGCTCGCTCGGCGGATACTATGCAACGCACCTCGCCGAGCGTCACGGACTCAAGGCTCTACTGATCAATCCGGCCGTGACGCCGCACCGTCGCTTCGATGGCTATCTCGGGCCGCAGACCAATCTCTACACGGGCGAAGTCTGGGAACTTACCGAGGACCACGTGGTGGCGCTGGCTGAGCTGGAAGTGACGCCACCCCGGGACGCCGAACGCTATCAGGTCTGGTTGCAGACGGGCGATGAAACCCTCGATTACCGTCAGGCGGCCGACTTCTACAGGGGTTGCGCGGTACGCATCCAGGCCGGTGGCGATCACGGCTTCCAGGGTTTCGCCGAGCGGCTTCCCGCCCTGCTGGCGTTCGCCGGCTTCGATCCGGCGATTTTCGCAGACGTCGATTTCTCCGATTTATAAGGACATCACGAGACGCCCATGTCTTACACCGCAGAAGCCATTGAAGTCCTCTCCGGCCTGGATCCGGTGCGCAAGCGTCCGGGCATGTACACCGACACGTCTCGGCCCAACCATTTGGCCCAAGAGGTCATCGACAACAGTGTCGACGAGGCGCTGGCGGGTCATGCCAGCTCCGTCCAGGTGATTCTGCACCAGGACAATTCCCTTCAGGTGATCGATGACGGCCGCGGCATGCCCGTGGACATCCATCCGGAGGAGGGCGTCTCGGGTGTTGAGCTGATCCTCACCAAGCTGCACGCCGGCGGCAAGTTCTCCAACAAGAACTATCAGTTTTCCGGGGGGCTGCACGGGGTTGGCATCTCCGTTGTGAACGCCCTTTCGACCCGGGTCGAGGTGACGGTCAAACGGGACGGCAGCGAATATCGCATGGCCTTCGCCGACGGATTCAAAGCCAGTGAGCTGGACATCATCGGCTCGGTCGGCAAGCGCAACACGGGCACCAGCGTGCATTTCTGGGCCGACCCGAAGTATTTCGATTCGCCGAAGTTTTCCATCAGCCGGCTCAAGCATGTGCTCAAGGCCAAGGCCGTGTTGTGTCCAGGACTCAACGTCAGTTTCGAGGACAAGAACACCGGTGAAAAGGTCGAGTGGCACTACGAAGACGGCCTGCGTTCGTATCTCGTCGATGCCGTGAGCGAATTCGCTCGCCTGCCTGACGAGCCCTTCTGCGGTAGCCTGGCCGGCAACAAGGAGGCGGTCGACTGGGCTTTGCTGTGGCTGCCCGAGGGGGGTGACAGCGTCCAGGAAAGCTACGTCAACCTGATTCCTACCGCGCAGGGCGGCACCCACGTCAATGGCCTGCGTCAGGGCCTGCTGGATGCCATGCGTGAGTTCTGCGAGTTTCGCAATCTGCTGCCACGCGGGGTCAAGCTGGCGCCCGAGGACGTCTGGGAGCGGATCGCCTTCGTACTGTCGACCAAAATGCAAGAGCCGCAGTTTTCCGGCCAAACCAAGGAGCGTCTGTCTTCCCGGGAGGCCGCGGCGTTCGTCTCCGGTGTGGTCAAAGATGCCTTCAGTCTCTGGCTCAACGCGCACCCTGAGCTGGGCATGCAGCTTGCCGAACTGGCCATCAGCAACGCCGGGCGCCGGCTCAAGGCAAGCAAGAAGGTCGAACGCAAGCGCATCACCCAGGGCCCGGCGCTTCCCGGCAAACTGGCCGATTGCGCGGGACAGGATCCTGCGCGCTCCGAGTTGTTTCTGGTCGAGGGTGACTCCGCCGGAGGGTCGGCCAAGCAGGCCCGTGACAAGGAGTTCCAGGCGATCATGCCGTTGCGTGGCAAGATTCTGAATACCTGGGAAGTCGATGGCGGCGAGGTGCTGGCGAGCCAGGAAGTGCACGACATCGCGGTCGCCATCGGGGTGGATCCCGGTGCGGCGGACATGTCACAGCTGCGCTACGGCAAGATTTGCATCCTCGCCGACGCCGACTCGGACGGCCTGCACATCGCGACCCTGCTTTGCGCGTTGTTCGTTCGCCATTTCCGCCCGCTGGTCGACGCCGGGCATGTCTATGTGGCGATGCCGCCGCTGTACCGCATCGATCTGGGCAAGGATATTTTCTATGCCCTGGACGAGGCCGAGCGCGACGGCATTCTGGATCGGCTGTTGGCCGAGAAGCGCCGTGGCAAGCCTCAGGTGACCCGGTTCAAGGGCCTTGGCGAAATGAATCCGCCACAGCTACGCGAAACCACTATGGATCCCAACACACGCCGACTGGTGCAGTTGACGCTCGATGATTTCGACGGCACCCGTGAAATGATGGACATGCTGCTGGCCAAGAAGCGCGCCGGTGATCGCAAAAGCTGGCTCGAATCCAAGGGTAACCTCGCCGAGGTGCTGATTTGAACCGTCGCTGGATTGCGCTGTTGATCGCGCTGGTGGTACCGGTCTGGGCTGTCGGCGATGTTCAGGAGCTGGCGCTGGTCAGCGAGCATCCTGTCGAGGGAATCGCTCATGGCAACTTGTCGGGATTGGCCTGGTGCGGTGACGGACTCTGGGCTGTCTCGGATCGGGAGGACGATCTGTTATACCGCCTGGATGCAAGTGAAACCGTCTGGCGTGCCGAAGCCGAGCAATTCGAGCTACCGCCCGTACCGAACACTGGTTTGTCATGGGGTGTGCGCATACGGGCCGCCCTTACCGGCATGGTGCGCGGTGGTGAGATGGATTTTGAAGGGCTGAGTTGCGACAGCCTCGGCAATCGCTATCTGGTCAGCGAAGCGCACGCGGCGGTGCTCCGGGTCAGCCCGGCGGGCACGGCGGAGTGGCTGAACCTGCCGGATGGCCTGGTCCGTCAGGCACGCGCGAGCGGAATGCTGCTTCAGTTCAACGCCATGTTCGAGGGCGTCACTGTCGATCCGGAGGCTAATCGGCTGTGGCTTGCGGCCGAACATAGTCGCCGCGGTTTGATGGTTATGCATCGTAAGCAGAGCGTCTGGCAATGCACTGGCGGTTGCGTATTGCTAGCTGAAGGGGGGCGCGAGTCACCGCCTGCGGCGATGAACGAAAACGACCAGCCGCGACGCTTTTCCGGCCTGGCTTTTCATCGGGACAAGCTATTCACGTTGGAGCCCGTTCGGCATCAGATCTGTCGGCGCAAGCCGGCGACCGGCGATAGCGAAGCGTGCTGGAGCTATGCCGCCACGGCTTTGGCGGATTCGCGTCGCTATGACACGCCCTTCGGCAATGCCGAAGCACTGTGGGTAGACGCCGAGGGTGCCTGGATCGGCGTCGACAACAACGGGCTCACACGTGCCGACGGCGAAAAGCGGCCGGTCGTCTGGCGCTTCGCCGCGCCGAAGGGCGGCTGGGGTGCCAAGCAGTGACCCAGCCTGCCGGCCGGCGCGCCGGCCGCGTCATGCTGGTGCTGGCGTGGGGGGCGGGTTTGCTGCTGGCCACGCGGTTCTTCGCCGACTGGGAGCAGAGTCGCTTCAATCCCAATAGTGAACCCGTTTCGGTGGTGCGGGGCGATCAGGTCGAGGTGCGGCTGGAAAGTAATTTCCAGGGCCACTTCATTGCTGACGGGCTGATCAATGGCCAGTCGGTGACCTTTCTGCTGGACACCGGGGCAACCGACGTGGCAATACCAGCCGAGCTGGCGGAACGCCTTGTTTTGCCCCGCGGCGCCCCAGTGACGCTGCAGACCGCCAACGGTCGGACGACCGGTTATCGTACGGTGCTCGACAGCCTTGCCCTTGGCGACATCGTGCTGCAAAACGTGCCCGCCCTCATCGCGCCAGGCTTTGGCGGAGAAGAGGTGCTGTTTGGCATGAGTGCCTTGAAACAACTCGAATTCACCCAGCGCGCCGGCACCCTGGTGCTGCGCCAACACGCCACGGATCGACCATGAGCGAAACTATCGACCTGAGCCTGGACGGCGTGGAGCGTCGCTCCCTTGCCGACTTCACCGAGCAGGCTTACCTCAATTATTCGATGTACGTGATCATGGATCGCGCTCTGCCGCATATCGGCGACGGCCTCAAGCCTGTGCAACGGCGGATCATCTACGCCATGAGTGAGCTGGGGCTGAACGCCGATTCGAAGCACAAGAAATCGGCGCGTACCGTTGGTGATGTACTCGGCAAGTTCCACCCTCACGGCGATTCGGCCTGCTACGAAGCCATGGTGCTGATGGCGCAACCGTTCAGCTATCGCTACACGCTGGTCGACGGTCAGGGTAACTGGGGCGCGCCGGACGATCCGAAGTCCTTTGCCGCCATGCGGTATACCGAGGCCCGCCTGTCGCGCTATTCCGAGGTGCTGCTGTCGGAGCTGGGGCAGGGCACGGTGGAATGGGTGCCGAACTTCGATGGCACGCTCGATGAGCCGGCGACCCTGCCGGCGCGGCTGCCCAACCTTTTGCTCAACGGTACCACCGGTATCGCCGTGGGTATGGCCACCGACGTGCCGCCGCATAACCTTCGCGAAGTCGCCGCCGCCTGCGTGCGCCTGCTCGACGAGCCGAACACCTCGGTTGAACAGCTCTGCGAGCATGTGCAAGGCCCGGACTATCCGACCGAGGCGGAAATCGTCACGCCACGCGCCGACCTGCTGAAGATCTACGAAACCGGCCGCGGCTCAGTACGCATGCGCGCTGTGTACCGCGTCGAAGATGGCGATATCGTGGTCACTTCGTTGCCGCATCAGGTGTCTGGCTCCAAAGTGCTGGAGCAGATCGCCGCGCAGATGCAGGCCAAGAAGTTGCCGATGGTGGCCGATCTGCGCGATGAATCGGACCACGAGAACCCCTGCCGGATCGTCATCATTCCCCGCTCCAACAGGGTCGACGCTGACGAATTGATGCAGCACCTGTTCGCCACCACCGAGCTGGAATCCAGTTACCGGGTCAACACCAACGTCATCGGTCTCGACGGCCGACCTCAGGTGAAGAACCTCAAGGTGCTGCTCAGCGAGTGGCTCACCTACCGCATCGGTACCGTGCGCCGCCGTCTGCAGTTCCGTCTGGACAAGGTCGAGAAGCGCCTGCACCTGTTGGAAGGCCTGCTGGTGGCCTTCCTCAACCTCGACGAGGTGATCCATATCATTCGTACCGAGGACCAGCCCAAGCCGGTCCTGATGGCACGTTTCGAATTGTCCGAGCTACAGGCCGACTACATTCTCGATACCCGTCTGCGGCAGCTGGCGCGCCTCGAAGAGATGAAGATTCGCGGTGAGCAGGACGAATTGGCCAAGGAACGGGAACGGCTGCTGGCGCTGCTGGGCAGTGAAGCCAAGCTTAAGAAACTGGTTCGCAAGGAGCTGATCGCCGACGCCGAAACCTATGGCGACGAGCGCCGTTCCCCTATCGTGGCGCGCGCCGAGGCGCGGGCGCTTTCGGAAAACGAATTGCTGCCTTCCGAGCCGGTCACGGTGGTGATCTCCGAGAAGGGTTGGGCGCGTTGCGCCAAGGGCCATGACATCGACGCTACCGGGCTTTCCTACAAGGCCGGGGATGGTTTCCGGGCCGCTGCAGCGGGCCGATCCAACCAGTACGCGGTATTCATCGACTCTAGCGGGCGCAGCTACTCGCTGGCGGCGCATTCGCTGCCTTCTGCACGCGGCCAGGGCGAGCCGCTGACCGGGCGCCTGACGCCACCGCCGGGCGCCAGCTTCGAATGTGTGCTGTTGCCGGATGACGAGGCGCTGTACGTCATCGCGTCCGACGCCGGTTACGGTTTCGTGGTCACGGGCGAGGATCTGCAGGCCAAGAACAAAGCCGGCAAGGCGTTGCTTTCGTTGCCGGCTGGCGCACGCGTGGTCGCACCTCGGCCGTTGAGGAATCGCGATCGGGACTGGCTGGCCGCCGTCACGACCGAAGGCCGCCTGCTGGTGTTCCCGGTCCGCGATCTGCCGCAGCTGGGCAAGGGCAAGGGCAACAAGATCATTGGCATTCCTGGCGATCGCGTCGCCAGCCGTGATGAGTATCTGACGGATCTCGCCGTGCTGCCCGAGGGCGCGACGCTGGTCTTGCAAGCCGGCAAGCGCACTTTGTCGCTCCGGGCCGATGATCTGGAGCACTACAAGGGCGAGCGCGGGCGGCGCGGGAACAAGCTGCCGCGCGGCTTCCAGCGCGTGGACGCGCTGTTGGTCGAGGCGGTTAACTGAGACGGAAGTCCATTAGAGGCTGGCTTCCAGCAGCCGTTTCACGGAAGATAGTGGCCTTCGAATTTTCATCGCGATTCGCGATGCGGTTGCTGCGCTCCTCAGTCGCATCGGGAATCAAAACAATCGGTACGGCGACTAGGTGGCAGACGTAACGGAGCGGGCAGATGTCCGCTGGCGTACCGCATCATCCGGTCCGGTGCCAAGGTAGAGACGAACGTGCAGCGCCTCACAACTGTTTTGCTACTAGCCTGTGCCAGCCTCGTTGGCTGCGTGACCCAACCCGTGCCGATGTACCGACTCGACAACGGTACTGTGGAAATGCCTGCGCAAGCGGCAGACGGCGCGTCGATACTGCTGGGCCCCGTAACGCTGGCCGACTATCTACAGCATGATGCACTGCTGCAACGTTTGCCGGATGGGAGCCTGGCCGCCAATGGCCAGCAGGCTCGCTGGGCCGGCGATCTGCAAGGCGATATCAATCAGCTACTGTTGCGCCAATTGGCTTGGCGCTTGAAGACCCAGAGCGTCGAGCTGAGCCCCGGCAGTAAAGGGTTCAGCCCCGACGTGCAGATCGAGCTCGAAATAACCCGATTGGATTCCGGTCCGCAGCATCCCGCGGTGCTGGAGGCGCAATGGCGCCTGTTGGACAAGCAGGGCAAGCGCCAGGGCAGTCGCCTGATCCGGCTGCAGGAGGAGCATCAGGGGAGTACTGCTGACCAGGTACGTGCGCAGAGCCTGTTGCTGCAACGACTGAGCGAGATGATGGCATCCGCTGTCGAGCCGATGGTGATCGCCAAGGCGCGCGTAAAGCAAAACGTCAGCAAGGCGCCGAGTAAGCCGGCGTCATCACCCCCGGCGATTCCCGCGGTCGAGCCGATCAGGACCGATCTGGAAGTTTTTCGTTTCTGAAATCCTCATAAGCTGATTTCAGACGAGGCCCGACTGGGAGGCGATAAGCGCTCCCTGTCGGGCCTCGTGCTGTATGGGTTTTATCGGCCTGCGTCCCGCAAGGCTCCGTCGAGCAGGCTGGGGTTCTGGTCGACGCCGGCGTCAGGTGATGCGATTGCGAAGCTCGTGCATGCGCGCGAGTTGGCGCTCGAGCAAAGACGGGTAGGGTTCGAGCAGGCGCTCGACGCAGCAGGCACCTTCCGGGCTGGCAATGGAGCGGATGCGCGCGCGCTGACGAATCAGGCTGTCCTCACCAATTCCGCGCTCGACCAATAGCAGATTGCGGCTGTGCTGGGACATCGCCAGCGCTGCCTGCGCTGGCTCGCTGAGCAGCAGGTCGCCCTGGCTGAGGTCATACAGACCTTCGCCCTGGGTCAGCCCCAGTTGCAGCTGCAGGGTGATGCCGCTGTCGGCTACCTCGATCTGCAGAGCGTGCCCGAGTGCGCGCATCAGCTCGCCGCAGCACAGGGCGTGGGTCAGGTAGTTCTGCTCGTCGTCCTGGCTGTGGAACAGCATCAGGCTGCTGCCATCGTTGAGCGTGTGCAGCTCGGCCTGATAGAGGGTGGCGGCCTGCTGTAAGCAGTCGCTGTAGCGCTGCAGCAGCTCGGTAAGGCGTGCACGTGGCAGGCGACGCAATTGTTCTTGAGCGCCGAGTTGAATCGCCAGCACTGCGCTTTTGCCGGGTTGCGCGGGCGTCGCGGGGGCGACCGCTGCCGGTACGGGGCTCCGTTGTGGCTTGGCTTCCTCGAAGGGCGGGTCCTCATCGAACGGATCCAGGTCGTCTGCCTCGATCGGCGTGTCGGCTATGCCAATCTCCGAGGGCATGCGCTCGTGTTCCTCTTCATCGTCGAGGCGATTGCCGAGATCGGGTGCTGAGCGCTCGTAGTCCGTAGCTGGCACCGCCGCCGGGACATCGAAGTGCGCCGAGTAGATGTCCTGCATGCTCTCGTCCAGCTCGATCTCCGGCTCAGGCTCTTCGGGAACCAGACGAGCTTGCAGTTGGCGAGCCAAATCGCCGATCTCATCCTGTCGGCCAGCACCGGGCGCCGGATCGTCGGGATCGCGTAGCCACAGGCGCAACTGCATCAAGGGGAGCGAAAGCTGCCGGCCCAGGCGCATGCTGAGTGTCAGCGTGAGTGCCAGGAGGATCAGGCTGAGCAATCCCATGCTTTGCAGGCTGATGGTCATGGGTTGCTGAAATTGCCGCATGTCGAGGCTGATGCGCAGGTGTCCGGCGATCACCTCTTGGAAGCTGATCGGCGCGGAGTAGAGGCCTTCTTCGTCGCCCAGCAGGTTCCGCTGCGGGCGCGTGCCTGATTCGGCCAGCACCCGGTTGTCGACGCTGTAAATCGCGGCGTGCGCCACTAGCGGGTTCTTAACCAGATTGCTCAACAACACATTAAGGCTGAGTATGTCGTTGGCTACCAGCAGGTCGGTGGCCGAGGCGGCTGTCTGGGTGAGCAGGCTCTGGCCCAGGGCATCGGCTTGCTGTTCCATCGCATGCTTGAATTGCATGCCCATGACCCAGGCATAGATAACCAACGCCAGCGCAACCAGCAGCAGGGTGTGGCTGGCCACCCGCAAAACCAGCGGAACGCGTCGCTGGCGCAGTGCACGATAGATGAGCAGGAAGAAGTTGTCGGGCTTGACGGATGCGGGCCGGTTCACAGAGCGCGGCTCTACTCTTAAGGAAGGTGCCGCGCAGTATACGGAAAGCGCACTGGAGGCTGAAGGTCTCCCGGTCAAAGCAGACGAATTGTAGCGATATTGCGGCCCGGATCGCCGGGTTGGGGTGCGTCTGGCGCGTACCGTGACGTTCAGCGGCGGGGTGGCTGTTGTAGAATGCCCGCCTTCTTTGTCATAGGAGCTGCGCCTTGCGCGAAATCGTCCTGATTAACATCACCGGGGAAGATCGCCCCGGCCTGACCGCAGCTATCACCGGCGTGCTCGCCCAAGGTGGCGTGAATATCCTGGATATCGGTCAGGCGGTGATCCACGACACCTTGTCGTTCGGCATCCTGGTGGAGATCCCCGATACCGAACGAGCCTCTTCGGTGCTCAAGGACGTGCTGTTCATGGGCTACAAGCACGACCAGCAGGTGCGCTTCACACCGGTCGCCGAGCAGGATTATCAGCAATGGGTCGCAGGGCAGGGCAAGCCCCGGCATATCGTCACGCTGTTGACTCGCAAGGTCACTGCCGAGCAGTTGCAGCGGGTCAGCTCGATCACCGCCAAGTATGGCCTCAACATCGATCACATCGACCGTCTCTCTGGCCGTCAGCCGCTCGACATGCCAGAAGACCTGGGCAAGGGTTGCATCGAGTTCTCGGTGCGGGGCGAGCCGGACGACACCGCGGCGTTGCGCGCCGAGTTTCTCAGTGTGGCGCAAGAACTCAATGTCGATATCGCCTTCCAGCGTGACTCGGTGTTCCGTCGCAACCGTCGACTCGCGGTGTTCGACATGGACTCGACGCTGATCGAGGCTGAAGTCATCGACGAGCTGGCCAAGGTGGCGGGAGTCGGCGATCAGGTGGCGGAAATCACCGAGCGAGCGATGCGCGGTGAATTGGATTTCCGCGCCAGCTTCAAGGAGCGCTTGGCGCTGCTCGAAGGCCTGGAGGAGCGCTCATTGGCTGAAGTCGGCGCGCGCCTGCGGCTTACCGAGGGCGCCGAACTGCTGTTCGCCGAATTGAAGCGGCTGGGCTACAAGACGGCAATCCTCTCGGGCGGCTTCACCTATTTTGCACGCCAGTTGCAGGCCAGGCTTGGCATCGATTACGTCTATGCCAACGAGCTCGAAATCGTTGACGGCAAGCTCACCGGCATCGCCCAGGAGCCTATCGTCGATGCCCAGCGCAAGGCCGATCTGCTACGGGAACTGGCTGCGCGGGAAGGTTTACGTTTGGAACAAACGATTGCAGTCGGCGACGGCGCCAACGATCTGCCGATGCTCGGATTGGCTGGGCTGGGCGTGGCCTTCCGTGCCAAGCCACTGGTCAAGCAGTCGGCCAAACAAGCGATCTCGACCCTGGGGCTGGACGGGATTCTCTATCTACTCGGTTTCAGGGATCGGGAAGGCATGGAGTAGCGTTCGGCTATTCTTCGTCAGAGGCGAAGTTATAGTCCATCGACTGACTTGGCCCCTGCAGATATTGACCTTGGATGTAGCCGACACCGGCTTGCCACAGGGTGGCCAGGACGGTGGCGCTATCGACGAAGGGCACTATGGTCTGCTTGGCCTGTTCGTGCAGGTCTGCCAGTAGCTGCTTGAGCGCCTCCTGGTTTTCCTGACGGCTCAGATCTTGGGTATAGGAACCGTCGATTTTCACGAAGTCGACGTTGAGGTGCTTGAGCGTATTGAATGGATTCAGCACGCAGCCGAACTGGCTCAGCGCGATGCGACAGCCCAGCCCGGTCAACCCTTGGGTCAGGGCTTTCGCCTGTCGCAGGTAAGCGACGGTATCATTTTCGTCGAGCTGGAAGATCAGCGAATCAGGCGGCAGTTTGGATGCCTTGAGTGCAGCCCCGAGCCAGGTGAGCAATGACGGGTCCTGTAGGCTGGCGTCCGACAAATGAACCATCAACCGTGTGCTATGGCCTTTGTTGCGATGCTCGGCGAGCAGTTTGATGGAATTGAGCAGGACCCACCGGTCGATCTTGGTGGCGAGTCCCGCTTCTTTCGCTGCATCGAGGAATTCGCCGGGTGGGACTTCCACCCCTTGCGGATCAAGCAGGCGTAGCAGGACTTCGTAATGCTCGTGGCTGTCGCCGCGCAAGCTGATGATCGGCTGAAATAGCAGGCGAAAGCTGTTTTTCTCCAGTGCCTGTTGCAACATCGCGAGGATATTGCCTCGGCTGGCGGCCTTGGCTAGTTCGCTGGCCGGGTCGTAAATTCGAAGCCCGTTGCCATCGGCAAGCTCCTCGGCGCAGCGATGAGCGCGATCGATTACGTCTCGCGCTTTCGCGGTCCGCTCGTCGAGTGCTGCGACCCCGATGCTCAGGCTGGTCTGAACGGTGCGGCCGCCGACATCGAACAGATGGCCTTCAACTTTATGCAGCAGCTCGGTCAATGGTTGCTCGAGTTGGGCAGGCGCGGCCTCAGGCATCAACACCGCAAACGCATCGTCGCCGAAGCGTGCCAGCTCGGCCCTTTCGTGAAACTGCCCGCGTAGCAGTTGGGCCAGCTCGGCCAGCAGTCGGTCCGAATCGCCGAGGCCGATATCGGCCTGCAGGCTGGCAAAGCGATCGATCCGTACGTAAGCGAGACTTGAGCTTTGCCCCGCGTTGACGGCGCGTTCGACTGCGCCGTCGAGCAATTCGAGAAAATGGGTACGGTTGTAAAGCCCTGTCACCAGGTCCTGGCTGCTGATTTCGCGCAGCTTTTCCAGTTCCTCGTTGCCAGTCTCGGCGCGAATGACCACCTGGATACAGGGCTCGCCGTCATAGCTGGCCGGGGAAAAATGCATGCGGGCCTTGAAATTACCGCCGTCGGCACGAATGCCGCCACAAACCAGCTCGGCGTTGCCCTGGATGCTTTGATAGTTCTTCAGAAAACCTTTGAACTCCCCCTGATCGCAGGAAGCGATCAGGTCGATCATCGGCATGCATTCCAGTTCTTCTACGTCGTCGTAGCCGAATAACTCGAGGTAGGCGCGGTTGGCGTAGATATGCATGCCGTCGTGGACGTATGCAATGGCGTCCACGGAGCTCTCTAGCAGCAGTTGGCAGCGCTTCTCGGCCTCGCGCAGCGCCAGCTCTGCAGAGCGGCGGGCGCGACGCTCGTCAAGATTCGTCAGTTCTCGATTGGAAACCAGGATCAGCCATTCGTCTTCCCCTTGCGGTAGCGCACCTTGAGCGCCGAGAGCGAGGGCTTCGGTGATCGCGTCGACATCATTACCATCGACCAGCTGGATGACCGGAATGTCTTTGGCTTGCTTGCGAATGGCGCCAATGACTTCGCTGGGATCGAGGTTGACGCTGGTCGGCGCGCTGATCAGCAAATCCCAGGTCTGCTGAAGTGCCTCGGCAAGGTCCTCGCTGGAGGTGAGACGGTGCACACGCGTCGCCTGGCCCGCGTTTCGGAACAGGCTGACCAGTCGCTCAGCTTCATTCTGCGAATCCTCGAGGATCAGCAGGCGGATGGTTTTCTTTTGCGGGGCCATGGCAGCAGCTTTGGAACGCGCCGTAGAGGAGCGTGAAGGCTAAAAAACGGTGAGCCGCAATCTACAGCGTGTTCCAGAGCGAGTCAAAATCTTCACCTCCCGGAGACGCCTGGCTTCCCCGTGCTGTGATCGACGTCTCCCGGGGAGCGGTTGCGTTGCCTACCAACTGATATTCGAACTGGTTGTAACTGCTGGAGCCGGTTTGCCGACGGCAGAGCATCGCGCGCAGCTCATTGCCATTCTGGTTGATCTGCACTTTCTGCCCTTCCTGAAACGGTAGTCGCGGAACGATCAGCGTCGCCGGGCGCGAGATTACGCTGATCTCCGGCAGCAGGAGGGCGCGCAGATACTCGCTGCCTTGTTCAGTTTTGCGTAGCAGGCGCAGACCGCAAGGGTGCGCGGAGGGGGCAATGAGTTCCACCCCCATCTGTGGACCGCTGCCGCGAACCTGACGAATCCAGCGTACCACCGCGACGCTCCAGGTTTCACTGGAGTCTTGCAGGCCTAGCAGCTCGCCCGCCTGGAGCTGTGCCGGTACTTCGCCCGGCCAGGATAGGCAAAAACCGCCGGGACTGTGATCGACCCGTTGCACCTCGAATGTTGGAAAGCAATTGTCGCTCGAAGGGCTCGAAGGGCTCGCGGGCCCCTGCTCATTTGCTTTCTCCGTCATGACGGGGCGAACGAACTCGATATAGTCGTTCGGCAGGATCGGATCATCCTTGACCACGGCGGCATCGTACGCAACGGACCAGACGTCGGGTGCGGCATTGTTCAATTTGAACACGGCGGGAGCGGCGTCTGGCCGCTTCAGTAGCTCGCCAAACTGGCGTTGGCCTGCCAGGTAGTAATGCAGCGCACTCATGCCAATGCATATTTTCATGGTGCCCTGCGCAGGGGTGCGCTGGAAGCTGCGCTCGGAAATGTCACCCCAGGCGGCACTCACATGCTGTAGCAGATCGAGGCTCAACCCCTCGGGTATCGCGAGCGCCTTCTCTTCGGCGGATTGCGCAGGGGACTGCAAGTGCTTCTGGATAGCCTTGACCAGCCCATGCGGATCGATGCCGAGCAGGTCCGGCCGTTCCTCTGCGGTAAACATTGATCGATAGCGCGGCGGGCCATCGATGCGAGAAGACACGCCGAACAGGCTGGACGGGTTTTGCGCGGTTTGCAGGCGAACCAGTGCGCTCCAGGGCTCGAGTAGCTGAGCCAATTGGGCGATATTCTGCTGGCGCATCTGATTGCAGCGAGCGCTACCGATCATCAGTGCGACGATATAGCTCTGTTCGGCGCTCAGGCCTTTGACTCGATAGCTCAGGTCGTCACGCACCAGGGTGCGATGGACACCGTGCGTCACGGCGATGGCGTATAACCGATGAAGCTCGAGCCACAGGCCATCTGGCGTCGGCCTGTAGAGCTGGGTCGAGCGAACCAGGATGGCGCCGAGACTACGGATTGCCCGCTGCAACGAGATCGTGAGCAGCTGCAGGCGTTCGCGTCCGGTCTGCGGAGCCAGCTCGACGGCAATCAGCTTGTAGCCGATCGCAAGATGGTTATGCAGTGCCTGACACAGGCTGGCGACCTTGCGTGGGCGTTCGCTGAGCACGATCGGCTGGTTGATGAAATAGCGTTCCAGTTCGCGGCAGACGAAATGGATTTCCGGTCGCAGCAGTTCGAGCAGTTGCAGGCGGGTCTGGGCCGTGGTGCGTAGCTGGTTGAGTTCCAGTATGGCTTGGTAGAGCTGCCGTGCAGTTTCGCCGAGATTGGCCTTGGGCAGGCCGGAAAGCCAACGTTTGATGTCGCGCACGCTGGGCTCGCAGAAGGATAACTCCTGGCGATCCGGCGTCGGTACACGCAACAGCAAGGGTTGGCTCTGGTTTTCCACGCAATGATCTCCGTGACAGTCCTGACGCATCGTCTTTGATTCGGCGGTGCGTCCAGGCGTTCGCCAGCGGTGATGTCAAAATGGAATCGTTTCGAGTGACATCATAACGAACGAGAAGATGTTGGCTAGTGCTAGCCGACCATTGGCTATCGCTTAGGGCAGGGTCGTGTTCGAAGCTGGCGTGGCAGTCGGTGGCACCGGCTTGGTCTGTCCCAGTCCATCACCCATGCATACCGGCGTCAATGCCGACAGCTCTTCGGCCCAGCTGACCTGATCGGGCCCGAACAGCAGAATCACGGTAGAGCCAAGCTTGAAGCGCCCCATCTCGGCGCCTTTCTCCAGATGGATGGGGGCTCGGCTCGCCTCGTCGTAACGGACGGTCTTGAGTGCGCGCTTGGGCGGTGTGACCAATCCGGCCCACACCGTCTCGATGCTGGCGACGATCATTGCGCCAACCAGCACCATCGCCATGGGCCCACGCTCGGTATCGAACAGGCAGACCACCCGTTCGTTACGGGCAAACAACTCCGGTACGCCTTCGGCAGTCACGGTGTTAACCGAGAAGATGCGACCCGGCACGTAAACCATTTCGCGCAGGGTGCCGGCCAGCGGCATATGCACGCGGTGATAGTCCTTGGGCGACAGGTACACGGTGGCGAAATCGCCACCCATGAAGGGGGCCGCTCGTTGGTGATCGCCTCCGAGCAGCTCCGTCACGCTGTAGCTATGGCCCTTGGCTTGGAAGATCCGGCCTTGCTCGATCCGGCCGAGCTGGCTGATGGCCCCATCGCATGGGTTTAGAATCGCGCCAGGCGTCGGATCCAGAGGCCGAGCGCCGTCCTTCAGGGCGCGGGTGAAAAAGGCGTTGAAATGTTCGTAGGCGGTTGGGTCTTCGACCTGAGCTTCGCGCATGTCGACCTGGAAGTGCCGGACGAACCATTTGATGAAGGTGTTCTTCACCCATGGCAGGCGACACTCGGCGAGGCAACCGGCCAACCGTGAGATCAGGTGATGCGGGAGCAAGTACTGACTGAATACGAACAAGCGATCTTTCATGGGTGACCTTTTCATTGCTGGATCGGGGTGTCGGGCAGGTTGCCCCATTCGCCCCAGGAGCCTGGATATCCCTTGACGCGCGGATAGCCCAAAGCCTTGGCCAGCAGGTAGGTGAAGCCGGAGCGATGATGCGTCTGGCAGTGGGTGATGATTTCCTTGTCAGCGGTGATGCCGAGCGCTTCCAGCCGTTCGGCGATGTCTTCGCGGATACGCAGGGCGCGCGCCGGGTCCATCGCCGCGGTCCATTCGAAATTGATGGCGCCGGGGATATGGCCGGCGCGAGCTGCAAGTGCCTTCTCGCCGCGATATTCCTCGGGCGAGCGAGCATCCCAGATGACCAGGTCGGGAGCGCCCAGCCGGCTTTCGATGTATGGGTGGGTAGCGCTAGGCGCCTCGTCGAGCGTCAGGGCAATCGGCCCGCCTGCGTCGACGGGCTTGTCTTGCGACAGCGGCCTGTGCTCGGCCAGCCAGGCGTGCAGCCCGCCGTTCAGGTAGTGATAGCGATGATGCCCGATGACATCGAGCAACCAGATGAAGCGCCCGGCCCAGCCGCCCCCTTCGTCGTCATAGGCCACATAGACCGCGTCGGGGTTATGCCCCAACGCGCCGAACAGTGCCTCTAGCTGGGGCTTGCCAGGCAGATGCCCCGGTGCGGGTGGCTGGCCGAGCTGAGTCAGCTTGGGATCGACGAATCGTGCGCCGGGCAGATGGCCTTCGGCGTAGCGAGTCGCGCTGGTCAGGTCGACGAGGATCAGCTCGGGTTCGTTAAGGCGCTCGGCCAGATCGGTTGGTTCGATTACCAGGGGGAGGGCTGAAAACGCGGACACGGCAAATCTCAGTCGGACGGAAAGGGTAAAGTCTAGCGAAAAAAATCAGCGGCCGCGTTTGCTGAACGTCGCCAGGGCGCGCTCGATGCATTGGACGGTTTTGGTGAAGGCCTGCAGCCCCATGTCGCTGAATGCGCTGTTGTCCTGATCCGCCACCAGCAGCATGAACGTTCGACCCTCATGGCCAACGGAGCGCAGCAGAACGTGCTCGCTGGGGAAAAGCGCCTTCAGCGCGCCCGGCAGTAGCGCGGAAAACTGTGCCACGTTGTCAGGTGTGAGCCGAAGCAATGCGGGCTTTTCGAGCAACCTGCGCAACACCTGGCTCTGGTCCGGATCTAGCGTCAGCCGGATGGCCTCGCTCGGCAGGCCGCTGGTCTGCTGGCTGACTAGGCGCTGCTGCTTGCGGTCGACCAGCATCAACAGCACCCGTTGCATGCCGGCGCAGGACAGCGCTTTGCAAGCGGTGGCGGTGAGTTGGACCACGTTGCCGTACGGGCTGGGTTCGCTGAGCAGTTCACGGCAATGCGCGCGCCACTGCGCCAAAGCGTCGGTATCCGGCAGCTTTGCGACTTTTTCGTGCTGGAACCTGCTCTCCCAGGGCCAGAGCAGGCCCTGAGCTGGATGCCAGAGATCGGTCTTGCCGATGGCTTGCGCACTGGCCACGGCCTGCTGGTGCGTCATTTGCTGCAACTCGGCTAGCGGGACCTGAAGATACAGCCCGGCGAGCCGCTGCCAGCGCAGGCTGTGAATACCGCTCCAGCTGTGGTGCGCCGAGAGAGCGAGACCGTTGGCGAGCAAAATGGTATTGCTCGGCAGGGTGAGCCATCGACGCAGCGGCGGATCGGCATCAAGCATCTGTTGCTGATGCAGGGGGTGCTCATTGTCATGGGCGACATGCAGCGCTTTGACCAGCATGCGGCGATGCTCGCTGAGCAGCCGATAGCCCTGGGCGACCCAGCCGGGCAGCCCCCAGTGTTCGGCAGTTGCCACGCAAAGTTCCAGTAGCGATATGCCCAGCAGCGATTGTTCGACCTGACGGGCCGGCTCACGCTTGACCAATACCCGCTGCTCCCAGGCCTCGAGCAGTTCCGGATGAGCCGCGACCAGTGCCCAGACGGGCGCAAGGAACAGCAGGCTGCTCCAGTGGATTTCCTGCCAGAGTCGTGCGAGGCGGGAGGCGAAGAGCCCGTTGGCTTGCTGGCTGGCATGGCTGCTGATCAGCATGATTTGCCGCAGCGGTGCGGGGATATCGCGCGGCTGGGTTGCTGGAATCCGTGCGAACAGGGCTTCGGCGCGTTTCAGCCCGATGCGGCTGAGCGCAACTTCCAGGCTTTCGGCTGGCTTGTTGGTGGTTGCCGCGTTGCGGTTGGCTTCGCGAATCACGACGAGCGCCAGGACCGGGCTCTCCTGAATCAGATCGGCGATCTGGCGCATGGACATGCTGCTGTCACGCAGCGCCCGCTGGACGCGCGCATACGGATCGGCGGCTGCAGGTAGCACGACGGCGTCCAGCGTCTTTATCCAGGCGGCAAGTGTGCAGGGGAGTGGGGTCGTAGTCATGGCGCCGTCAAACTAGCATTTCATCGGGATGGCCTTTAGTCTGGCGCAAAAGTTCCGATAACCAGAACAATTCTTTTCATACGCCCCGCCTGTAACCCAGTGAGCGCGCGATGTTGCGCGGCTCGTCCCAGGTGCCCTGAGATCAGGTTTTAGACGTACCCCCTATGGCAAAAATTATCGGCATCATCGTAGTCATCGCCAGCGTGCTCGGCGGTTTTGTGTTGTCTGGCGGCAAGCTCGGCGCGCTTATCCACCCGTTCGAGGTGATGATCATTGGTGGCGCGGCACTGGGTGGCTTTCTCCAGGCCAACCCCGGCAGCACGACGAAGATCGTGTTCAAGAAGTCCTTGCAGATGTTCAGCTCGCGGTTCACCCACAAGTACTACCTGGAAGTGCTGGGCCTGCTCTATGAAATCCTCAACAAGAGCCGTCGCGAGGGGATGATGGCTATCGAGGCGGATCTCGAAGAGCCGAGCGCCAGCCCCATCTTCAGCAAGTACCCGGCGATTCTGAAGGATGACCGGATGACCGCGTTCATTTGCGACTATCTGCGAATCATGTCGTCGGGCAACATGGCTCCGCATGAGCTGGAGGGGCTGTTCGACATGGAACTGAACAGCATGAAGGAGGAGCTCGAACATCCTTCTCATGCGGTATCCAAGATCGCCGACGGCCTGCCTGCGATGGGTATCGTCGCGGCGGTACTGGGTATCGTCATCACCATGTCGGTGCTGGCCGAAGCGAACAATGCGGAAATCGGCGAAAAGGTTGGCACGGCGCTGGTCGGCACCTTCCTCGGTATTCTTGCGTCCTATGGATTCTTCGGGCCGCTGGCGGCCGCGCTCGAGCATGATGCCAAGGAGGAACTGAACCTCTACGAAGGCATCAAGGCAACCCTGGTTTCTTCCGCCTCCGGCATGCCGCCGACCCTGGCGGTGGAGTTCGGTCGCAAGGTGCTGTTTTCCGCGCATCGGCCTAGCTTCTCCGAGCTTGAACAAGCCATGCGTGGCAGCTAAGCGCAACCATGGACAATACCCAACCAATCATCATCAAGCGGGTCAAGAAATCCGCGGCCGGGCACCATGGCGGCGCCTGGAAGATCGCCTTCGCCGATTTCGCGACCGCCATGATGGCGTTCTTTCTGGTGATGTGGCTGATGTCTTCGGCCACGCCGGAGCAGAAACGGGCCATTTCCGGTTACTTCCAGGACCCCATCGGTTTTACCGAGAGTGCGAGTCCGCACGTCATCGATCTCGGCGGTACGCCCACGCCGTCGCCGGACCGCACGCTCAATGAGGAGGTAGATCCGGCGATCCAGCAGAGCGAATCGAAGATCGACGCCGATCAGGCGGAAACCTTCGCCGAGCAGTTGGAGCGCGAGCGCCTGGAGCTGTTGTTGCAGGAATTGCAGAACAAGGTCGACGAAAACCCGGACCTGACCCGCTTCAAGGATCAGATCCTGTTCGAGATCACTCAGGACGGATTGCGGATCCAGATCATGGATGCGGCCAATCGCCCAATGTTCGCCTTGGGCAGTGCGCAGCTGCAGCCCTATTTCGAAGATATCCTGCTGGCGATGGCCGATACCATTCGCGCGGTACCGAACAAGATCAGCGTCAGTGGTCACACCGACGCCAAGCCTTACTCGGGGCAGGGCGATTTCGGCAATTGGGAGCTGTCGGCGGGCCGCGCCAACGCGGCACGGCGCACGCTGGTCGCTGGCGGTTATCCGGAAGACCAGATCGCCCGCGTGGTGGGCTATGCGTCGTCGGCCCTGTTCGATCGGGAAAACCCGTTGAATCCGGTCAATCGGCGCATCGACATTCTGGTGCTGACCAAGAAAGCGCAGCGCAACATTGAGGGTGAACAATCGGATGCGGCAGATCAGCCGGACAGTCCGGAGCAAGCGTCCACAACCGGAGCGCCGTTGCCTGCGCCCGAGGTATTGCCTCCGGCAGAATTGCGCAAGCGATTGAATATCTTCGAGGACGGTGTGCTGCAGTTCGACCAGCCCGACGGCAATTGACGCCGGGCCTTGGCGTTCACGGCTGGCTCAGGAAGCGAATGACTAATAGTCGGCTTCTGGCAGACTGCTGATGATATGCCGATAGCTGGCCATGCGTTGCGGCTGTATCTGCCCTTGCTCCAGTGCTTTCAATAGCGCACAGCCCGGCTCGCGGTCGTGCTTGCAATCGCGGAAGCGACAATGTCCCAGCAACTCCTGAAACTCGATGAAGCCGGCTTCCACATCGGCGCGGCTGACGTGGCCCAGGCCGAATTCGCGAATGCCTGGTGAGTCGATCAGCTCACCACCGCCTGGAAAGTGGAAGAGGCGGGCAGTGGTAGTGGTATGGGTGCCCTTACCGGTCATTTCCGACAGTGCTCCGACGCGCGTATCGACACCCGGCAGCAGGCTGTTGACCAGCGACGATTTGCCCACTCCGGACTGGCCGACGAACACACTGACATGACCGTCGAGCCGCGCTTGCAGTGCCTCCATGCCCGCGCCGTCATGCGCGGACACTTCCATCAACGGGTAACCCAGGGTCCGATACACCGACAGCAGCGCGTTGAGTGCGCCTTCGTTCTGCGCATCGATCAGATCGGCCTTGTTCAACAGCAGCAAGGGGGTGATGCCGGCATGTTCGGCGGCGATCAGATAGCGGTCGATGAGGTTGGCGTGAGGTTCCGGCAGTGGGGCAAAGACGATGACGATCAGGTCGACGTTGGCTGCCACCGGCTTGAGCTGACCGCGCGTGTCGGGCCGGCAGAGCTCGGACTGGCGCGGCAACTGGGCGACGATCACGCCGATGCCCTGATTGCCCGGTCGCCAGACCACCCGGTCGCCGGTCACCAGGGCCGGCAGGTTGGCGCGCAGATGGCAACGAAATACCTGACCGCGGTGTTCGCCTTCCTGTGCCTCGACCTCAACCTGTACACCGAAGTGGGCGATCACCAGGCCGGTCTGCTCCGGGCCGAGGTCGCCGCCCTCGAGCTCTTCGATGGCACGTGATTCTCGGCGCGCGGCCCGGGAGGCGCGCTCTTCCTGGATCTTCTCGATACGCCAGCTTTGCCGGCGGTTGAGGTGGCGTTTGGCCATTGGTCTGCGGTGCCTGGGCTGGAAAAAAGTAGGCGAGTCTAGCATGCCGCCAGGCGCGATCACGGGCCTGTATGGGGCGCTGCCGGACGGTTAGACTTTGTGACTGGTGCTTCTGCGACGATCCTCCATGCCGGCTTTTTCTCTCGCTCGCTTTCCCGCCTTGCTGGCATTGTTCAGCCAACTGTCGTCACTGATCGTCAGCTGGTTGCTGTTGCTGGCATTGGCGCGGTTGACGGGCTGGTCTATCAGCCTGCTGACCGCTGCGTGGCTGCAGGGCTCGCTCGCGGCGCTTTTCGGCCAGCTGTTCGGGTTGTCGCGCTGGTGGCTGCCGATCAACTTCGGTTTTGTACCGGGGCTGGTACTGCTGCAGGACCAGTCGCTGCCGCCCTGGCTGCTCCTGGCCGGCTTCATCGTGCTGCTGTTGTTGAACTGGAATGCGTTGACCGAGCGGGTGCCGCTGTACCTGACCGGTACGGCAGCGGAGCAACAGCTGATCCAGCGGTTGGCACGGTTGCCTAGCGACTTTCGTTTCGTCGATCTGGGCAGCGGCCTCGGCGGAACCCTGCTGCGACTGGCGCATGCCTATCCATCGGCACACTTCATGGGTGTCGAGACCGCGCCGCTGACCTTCGCGCTGTGCTGGTTGCGCTGCCTGCCGCAGCGCAACTGCCGGGTGCGTTTTCGTAGCTTCTGGCGTGAATCCTTGGCCGATCATGATGTGGTCTATTGCTTCCTTTCTCCCGCCCCCATGCCAGCGTTGTGGCAGAAGGCGCGCAACGAGATGCGGCCGGGCGCGCTGCTGATCAGCAACAGCTTCGAAGTGCCGGGGGTCGAGCCGCAAGAGATCCTGCCGATCGAGGACTGGCGGCGCTCACGTCTGTTGATCTGGCGGCCAGCAGGCTGAAGCACTACCTGACGGCCCTTTCGCGAGCGGCTAAACTGCGCGCCACAGCCAAGGAGCTCACCATGCAGAACTCACAAAATCTCATCTGGATCGATCTGGAAATGACCGGCCTGGATCCGGACAACGACGTCATCATCGAGATGGCGACGATCGTCACCGACAGTCAGCTGAACGTCCTGGCTGAGGGGCCGGTCATCGCCATCCATCAGAGCGACGAAGTTCTTGCCGGCATGGATGAGTGGAATACCCGCCAGCATGGCGGTTCCGGTTTGACCCAGCGGGTGCGTGACAGCCGAATCTCCACCGAAGAAGCCGAGGCGCAAACCCTGGCCTTTCTCGAGCAATGGGTGCCCAAAGGCAAGTCGCCGATCTGTGGCAACAGCATCTGCCAGGACCGGCGCTTCCTGTATCGGCGCATGCCGCGCCTGGAAGCCTATTTCCATTACCGTAACCTGGATGTTTCGACTCTCAAGGAGCTGGCTGCGCGCTGGGCGCCGGACGTGCTGGCAGGCTTCAAGAAGGGTGGTAAGCACCTAGCGCTGGATGACATTCGCGAATCGATCGCCGAGCTGCGCCATTACCGCGAGCATTTCATCAAGATCTGAGCTGCGGGCTATAAGCGAGAGCGGCAGCCTCCCTGTCGCCTATTTCCCCAGGCGCCTTAATTCGTCCGATTCGACTATTCGCGTGCCGTCGCCTTCCTCCAGTGCCAGCCGCCAGAGTGCACGCGCGAGCGTGCAAGCGGCGATGCCGCGATACTTGCCGGGTAAGAGATATGAGAGCGGTGTGGTCAGCCGTTCCATCGGGCGCACCTCCATGCGAGGACCCAGCAGCTGCGATGGGCGCGCGATGGTCAGTTGCGGCCAGTCCTGCGCACGCAGTGCCTCTTCCATCTCGCCCTTGACCCGACAATAGAAGATCGAACTGTCCGGATTGGCGCCCAATGAGCTGATGACCAACAGGTGGCGTGCACCCAGCTCACGGGCGCGTCTGGCGAACGCCACGACCAGATCATGATCGATAGCGCGGAAGGCTTCCTGGCTTCCGGCTTCCTTGAGGGTGCTGCCCAGGCAGCAGAAGGCGGTGTCGAATTCACCCGCCAGCTGCGGCAACAGCGCCTGCAATTGACCGACCGGGTTTTCGAGCCGGGGGTGTTCGGCCAATGGTTTGCGGCTGGGGGCCAGCACGCTCTCCACTGTGGGTTCGTTGAGCAGGCGGTCGAGCAGGTGCTCGCCGGTCAGCCCGGTGGCGCCGGCAAGCAAAATGCGCTGTGGCGTCAAATACATGGTTTGGCTTCCTGTAACGATCAGTCGGTCGGCGTTGGCTGTTGTTGGTTCAGCGTGCGCCAGTGTTCGACAACCTGCTCCGGTGCCCATATTTGCGGCTCCGAAGCCTGATAGTGGTCGGCTTGCTCACGTTCGGCAACCCTCGCCTGTGCCAGCGTGAAGGCCTGCACAATGTCTTTGGTTTCCTGCAGGGCTTCGGCGAACAGGGCCCGCCCGAAATAGGTGAAATCGCTCTCCTCGGAGCAGCCGAACGACACCCGGTCGGCGCGAGCGGCGGTGATCACCAGGGTGTGCAGGTTTTTCAGTGGCCCGATGAAGCCGCCGGAATAGCAGGCGGAAATCACCACCACCTTGTTGCGTTCGGCGAGCGGCTGCAGTAGCACTGCCAGGTCCGCCGCCGGCAGGTCCTCAAGTGCCAGTCGGGGTTGTGCCAGTACCAGCTGATGGTCGGCGGAGCCGTGACTGGTCAGGTAGATGAAGATCAGGTCTTCTTCGCCGCTGCGCTCGGCCAGCCGCTGAATGGCACGAGACAAATTTTCGCGGGTGGCCAGCGGGCGATCGGCGAGATGGTCACGGTGGTTGACCAGCGTGATCTGGCCCCGGGCGGCGAAGCGTCCGGCCAGCAGTTCGTCGACATAGTTCACCTCGCGAAGGAACACGCTCTGTTGACCATCGCCAGCAAGGGTCAGGCTGTAGAGTTCGGCCTTGGGGGTCGATACCGGGACTGCATCGAGGGCCTCGTCGAGCAATTGCCCTTGGCGCAACAGGCCGATTTCCAACGGATCGGCCAAGCGTTTGCCTGCGAGGTCTTGGATGAGGCGGCCGGCGTGCCAGGATCCGCTCTGCTCGGTGCCGTCGGGAAGGGTTAGCGTGCCTGGGCCGTCGAACCGCCCCGCGCGAAAGGTGCCTTGGTAATGGCTACCGTCCGGTTGTTGCAGGCTGCCCTTGCCGTGGTATTGCCAGCGCTTGAATCCGCCACTGTAACGCGTACCGTCGATGCCGATGTATTCGCCTTCACCGCTTAGCTCACCGTGTTTGAAAGTCCCTTTCCAGACCTCTCCGTTGGCCTCTTCGTAACGACCCGGCCCGTGGAACTGGTCGTCCTGGAACTGGCCAAGATAGTGTTCGCCGCCGCCCCCGCGATAGACGCCCTTGCCGGTCAGGCGGCCATTGACGAAGGTGCCGCTGAACTCACCGGTTGCATCGCGGCGGATGCCCTCGCCATGGGGCTGGCCTTCGACGAACCCGCCTTCGTACGTCACGCCATCCGAGCTCTGCAGTTTGCCGATGCCGTGGTAGAGGTCGTTCTGGAATTCCCCTTCGTAGCTCAATCCCTGCTCGGTATAGCGCCCTCTGCCGTTGAGGCTGCCACGCAGGAAGTGCCCTTCGTAGACGCCGCCCGTGGCGTAGCTGAACCGTCCCTGACCATCGAACAGCCCCTGCTTGAACTCGCCTTCGTAACGGTCGCCATTGGCGCCTTGCCAGACGCCGTGGCCATGCCACCGGCCGTCTTGGAACGCGCCGCGATAGTGACTGCCATTCGGGTAGTCGATACGCCCTTCGCCCTGCAACAACCCATCGACAACCTCGCCGCGGTAGCGTCCGCCGTCAGGCAGCACGGCATCGGCAGGTAGCAGCGGCTCGCCATCACCGCAGGCGGCGAGGGAGCAGGCGAACAGGAACGGAGCGAGGCGGCGCA
Organism: Pseudomonas sp. YJ42; assembly: GCF_047225135.1. Taxonomy (NCBI): domain Bacteria; kingdom Pseudomonadati; phylum Pseudomonadota; class Gammaproteobacteria; order Pseudomonadales; family Pseudomonadaceae; genus Pseudomonas; species Pseudomonas sp. YJ42. The sequence goes on from NZ_CP178378.1 coordinate 3,586,958, forward strand.
TGCGGCAATCCAGAAATGCGATGCCGGCAGTATGCCGCAAACGCGCCGGGGCGCGACAACCACGCACCCCAGCGACTTCAGACGATGCAGAGCGCCAGGGTTTCGGCGATGTAGGCGGGCTTCTCCACGCCTTCGATTTCCATCACAACGCGACATTTGAGCAGCCACTGCCCTGGGTTTTTTTCGTACGCGTCCAACAACGTCGCGGCCAGGCGTACCCGCGAGCCGACCCTCACCGGCTGAATGAAACGCAGGCTGTCGAGTCCGTAGTTGACGCCCATCTTGGTGCCTTCGGGTCGGATCATGACGCCTTCCATCAGCATCGGCAGCAGCGACAGCGACAGATAGCCGTGTGCAATGGTCCCGCCGAAGGGGGTCTGCGCCGCCTTCTCAGGATCGATGTGGATGAATTGGTGGTCGCCGGTGCAATCGGCGAACTGGTCGACTCGCTGCTGGTCGACGGTGAACCATTCGGAGCGGCCAAGCTCCTTGCCAATGTAGTCCTTGAGTTCTGTTACGGGTACCTGCGGCATATGTCCTCCGGGCGTTTGTTGTTTTATTAGCGGTACAACGCGGACGGCCAGATCAGCATGCGCCTGGCGACGAATCAAGCACGCATGCTGCTGCGAATGATGGGCCATAGACCGGGCCGGCACGTGCAGCAGGTTTCGTTGTAGGGAGATGCCTATAATTGCGCTTCTTTTGTATCGGAGACGCTCATGCTGCTACGCGGCCTAACCTGGCTGGTGCTGTTCCAATTGCTCGGCACCGCGCTCAATGTAATGGTTTTGCCGATACTGCCGGGGCCTATCATCGGGCTTCTGCTGCTGTTCGCGGCGCTATTGGCGCGCGGGCAGGCCAGCGAATCGCTGCAGTTGGCCGCCAGGAGTCTGTTGCGCTATCTGCCGCTGCTGCTTGTCCCGCCGGCCGTGGGTGTGATGGCCTATAGCGAGGCGATTCTCGACGATTTCTGGGCGATTGTCGGCGTGCTGGTGCTGTCCCTGGTGGTGTCGTTGGTGTTCACCGGCTGGCTGATGCAGGCCCTGATCCGCCGCCAGCAACGCGGTACGGGGCGGACATGATCACAGTGCAATGGCAGGCGGCCTGGGATGCGGTCATCCATCATCCGCTGTTCGGTGTGGCGATTACGCTGACGGCGTTCCAGTTGGCTTACGCGGCGTACGAGAAGACCCGCTGGGTGTTTCTGCAGCCCGTGCTGGTGTCGATGCTGGTCGTCATCGGCACTCTCTTGGCGTGCGGCCTCAGTTATGACGAATACCGTGGCAGTGCGCAAATGCTCACTGTGCTATTGGGGCCGGCGACCGTGGCGCTGGCCGTGCCGCTGTATCTCAATCTGCGGCGGATTCGCGAGTTGTTCGGGCCGATCATGCTCACGCTGCTATTGGCCGGTACCGGCGCGACGGCGCTGGGTATGGCGTTGGCCTGGGCTTTTGGTACCGACCCGATGATTCTGATGACCCTGGCACCGAAATCGGTGACCTCGCCCATCGCCATGCTGGTGGCCGAGCAGATTGGCGGCGTGGTGGCGCTCGCCGCGGTGTTCGTCATGATCACCGGTATCATCGGCGCGATTATCGGTCCGGAACTGTTGCGTCGGTTTGGCGTTCAGCATCCTGCAGCCCGCGGCATGGCGCTCGGGTTGACCGCCCATGCGGTGGGCACCGCTCAGGCGCTGCAGGAAGGCGACGAATGTGGTGCTTTCGCGGCGCTGGCGATGAGTCTGATGGGCGTGATGACGGCGGTACTGCTGCCGCTGGCCGTGTTGCTGTTGTAAGGAGTCTCAATGAAGCTGCCGTTGTTTCCGCTCGACACCGTGTTATTTCCAGGTTGCGTCCTCGATCTACAGATCTTCGAGGCGCGCTATCTGGACATGGTCAGCCGCTGCCTGAAAGCCGGACATGGCTTCGGTGTGGTCCGTCTCATCGAGGGCAGCGAGGTGGGGCTGGCAGCGAGCGAATACGCGCCGACCGGTTGTGAGGCGCTGATCCGGGACTGGCAGCAGCGTCCCAACGGCTTGCTGGGCATTCGGGTTGAAGGCGGCAGGCGCTTCGATGTGCTGTCGGCCGAAGTGCGGCGTGATCAGCTCACCGTGGCCGAGGTCAGCTGGCGCGACGAAGGCGACGATCTGCCGCTGGGCGATGAGCACGTTGACCTGGCGGTTCTGCTTGAGGCTCTGGGGCAGCATCCGCTGGTCGAAACCCTGGGTATGGGCGGTGCCGTGCAGGGGCAACGTTCTCTGGCGCACCAGTTGGCCTACCTGCTGCCTTTCCAGCCGGAGCAGAAGGTTGAACTGTTGCAGTTGGACGATGCACCGTCGCAACTGCAGCGCATTCAGCATTGGCTGGAGCAATTGCAAGGCGACGCAGTTGCTAGTGACGACGCCTAGTTCTCTGGCGGTAGGCTATTGGTAGCGATACAGCAACATGGCACCCGGCAATGCCCAGATCGCGAACGCGCCGATCAGGCCCAGAACCGCGGGTAGAATCAGCCACCAGACCTTGGGAGAGAGTGCGTTCATCGGTGCGCGCCATTGCACGACGGTCAGGCTCGCCGCGCAAATGGTGGAGGCCAGAACGGCACCGGCGATCACGTCGGTCGGCCAATGCACGCCCAGATAGACCCGTGACAGTGCGATGGCGGTTGCGGGCAGTCCTGCCAGAAGGACCCAGGCCAGGCGCAGGCGCGGCGGCTGGCCGCGCCCGGCAAGGACCCCGAGGGTGAGAAAGAACGCGAATGCCGCCGAGCTATGGCCGCTGGGAAAGCTGAAACTGTGCAGGGGTTCGAGAAGGATTTCCGGGCGGATCCGCCCGAACGTCGCTTTCAGCGCGCCGTTGGCCAGCGCCGTGCCCAGCAGTGTGAGGATGGCGAACGTCGCCGCACGCCATTGCTTCACCACGATCAACAGCAGGCTCAACAGCACCGCGGCCCACAGCTGGGTATGGAAGTCGCCGGCCCGGGTGACCACGACCACGAAACGATCGAATATCGGGCTGCGCTCCCCCTGGACGACGGTCATCAGGCCTTGGTCGAATTCCTCCAGATAAGGCCAGCCGAAAAATAAACCGATCAAGATGATGGCGCTGAGACCTGCGGCCAAGGGTGTGACCCAGCGCATCTGATGCAGGCTGCAGTGCACTACACCGCCGATGAGCAGTAGCAATGCCGCCAGAACAACGCCTGCCTCGCCCCAGAAGCCGTCCGGCAACGGCAGTCGCACGGCGGCGCCGGCCGTCCAGCCCGGTAGCAGATAGGCCATCGACCAGCCGGCCGTCGCGACCAGGCTGACCAGCAAAAAACGCCCGAATGGCATGTCGAGCATACCGGCTGTGAGCGGTAGCATGGGTCGTAGGGGGCCGATGAAGCGCCCCACGAGGAGGCTGGCTATGCCGTAGCGCTCGAAGTACAGCTCAGCGCGGGTCAGCCATTCCGGGTGTTCACGCAACCCACGCATGCTGCGGATGTTCTGGTGATAGCGCCGACCCAGGCCGTAGGACAGCAGGTCGCCCAGCAGGCCCCCGGCGTAGCCCAGCAGCAATGTCTCGCCGAGACTCAGTACACCGCTGCCGGCGAGCACGGCGATGGCAAAAATCATCACGGTGCCCGGCATCAGCAGGCCGACCACGGCCAGGCATTCCAGGCAGGCCACCAGAAACAGGCTCAGACCCAGCCATTGCGGATTGCCAGCGAGCCAGCTAGTCAGAGCGGTGAGCCATTCGGGCATGGTTTTTTCCTTGAATCGAGACGGTTTCGACCCAGCACTTACGGTGCCGGTTTCAAAGCGTGGCCATGATAATGCTGGACGTGTGGCCGAGCGGGCTTGCCGCGGCTCGTCCTGGGCGTGGTGTGGTTGCTTGTGGTGTGGCGATTCAGGCACGTGCAGTCGATCCCAATACCGTCTTCAGGCAGTTTGGCGCATCGCTTGCAACCATTCGCCCGGCGCCGCTGTGCGGGAGGCTCATGGGTGGCTATAATCAGCGGCTTTTCCTCCATCAGGCCAGCCAGACCATGACCGAGTCCGTACTCGACTACATGACCCGCCTCGGTCGCGCCGCGCGCGAGGCTTCGCGTGTGCTTGCGCGCGCCACCACCGCGCAGAAGAATCGGGCGTTGCATGCTGCTGCTGCCGCGCTCGACGTCGCGCGCGAAGAGCTGGTGGCCGCCAACCGGCAAGACCTCGAGGCAGGGCGTGCGAATGGCCTGGACGAGGCCATGCTGGACCGCCTGGCGCTGACCCCTGCGCGCATCGACGACATGATCGAAGGGCTGCGCCAGGTCGCCGGTCTGCCCGATCCGATCGGCGAGATCCGCGACATGCGCTATCTGCCGTCGGGCATTCAGGTCGGCAAGATGCGCGTGCCGCTGGGCGTGGTCGGCATCATCTACGAGTCGCGGCCGAACGTGACCATCGATGCTGCCAGCCTCTGCCTGAAGTCTGGAAACGCGACTATCCTGCGAGGCGGTTCGGAAGCGATTCATTCGAATCAGGCGATCGCCCGCTGTATCCAGCTGGGCCTGGCCGAGGCTCAGCTGCCGGCAGCGGCGGTGCAGGTCGTCGAGACCACCGATCGTGCCGCAGTCGGCGCGTTGATCACCATGCCCGAGTATGTCGACGTCATCGTGCCGCGCGGAGGCAAGGGCCTGATCGAGCGCATCAGTCGCGACGCCAAGGTGCCGGTGATCAAGCATCTGGACGGCATCTGCCATGTCTACATCGACCAGGCCGCCGATCTCGACAAGGCCATTCGTGTCGCGGACAACGCCAAGACCCAGCGCTACGCCCCCTGTAACACCATGGAAACGCTGCTGGTACACGCGGCCATCACTACACGCGTGCTGCCGCCGCTGGCTGCGATCTACCGTGACAAGGGCGTCGAGTTGCGCGGTTGCGCGCAGACCTGCGAGCTGCTCGGGAGCGACGTGCTGGTAGCCAGTGAAGCCGATTGGTCCACCGAGTACAACGCGCCGATCCTGTCGATCCGGGTAGTCGAGTCGCTGGACCAGGCGATCGAGCACATCAATCGCTACGGTTCACAGCACACCGATGCGATCGTCACGGAAAATTTCACCGATGCTCGCCGCTTCATTACCGAAGTCGACTCGGCGTCGGTAATGGTCAATGCCTCGACCCGTTTCGCCGACGGATTCGAATATGGGCTGGGCGCGGAAATCGGTATTTCCACCGATAAGCTGCATGCGCGCGGTCCGGTTGGCCTGGAGGGGCTGACCAGTGAGAAATATGTGGTGTTCGGCGACGGCCACGTGCGTACTTGATGAGCGCTGCTCGTAAGCCCCGGCGCATCGGCGTTCTCGGCGGTACCTTCGATCCGGTGCATATCGGGCACTTGCGGGGTGCGCTGGAAGTGGCCGAAACGCTTGGGCTCGATGAGGTTCGTCTGGTGCCGAATTTTCGTCCGCCACACCGTGAGGCACCCAATAGCTCCGCGCAGGATCGTCTGGCCATGGTCCAGTTGGCCGTACAGGACCTGCCACCCCTGGCGGTCGATGCGCGCGAGCTGGAGCGCGACAAACCGTCGTATACCCTCGACACGCTGCTGTCGCTGCGTGAAGAGCTGGGGCGCGACGATCAGGTTTTCCTCATCGTAGGCTGGGACGCCTTTTGCGGGTTGCCCGGTTGGCACCGCTGGGAAGAGCTGCTCGAACACTGCCATATTCTCGTCATGCAACGCCCGGACGCCGACAGTGAAGCGCCCGAAGCGCTGCGGGATCTGTTGGCGGCCCGCAGCGTGAGCGACCCATTGGCGCTCGCCGGCAGCAGCGGGCAGATCGCCTTCGTCTGGCAGGCGCCTCTCGAGGTGTCGGCGACGCGAATTCGTCAATTTCTGGCCAGTGGCCGGTCGGTCCGTTTTTTGGTGCCCGACGCCGTACTGGCTTATATCAACGCGCACGGACTCTACCGGGCGTCGAACTGAGGTTGTTTCAAGCTATGCAAAATGATTCTTTGGTCCAGCTGGCCGTCAGCGCCCTGGAAGATCTGAAAGGCGCCGACATTACCACCATCGATGTCCGTGGCAAGACCAGCGTCACCGACTTCATGGTGATCGCCAGCGGTACCTCCAGCCGCCACGTGAAGTCGCTGGCCGATAATGTGCTCGAGAAGGTCAAGGAGCAGGGTGTACGTCCGCTCGGCAGCGAAGGCCTGGATGGCGGCGAATGGGCATTGCTCGACCTGGGTGACGTGGTGGTGCACGTGATGCAGGTGCCGACTCGCCAGTTCTATGATCTCGAACGCCTCTGGCAAGGCGCCGAGCAGAGTCGCGCGCAGCACGCGGGCGAGCAGGAATAAGCGATCCATGCGGATCAAACTGGTCGCGGTGGGCTCCAAGATGCCGCGTTGGGTAGAAGACGGTTGGCACGAGTACGCTAAACGTCTGCCTGCCGAACTGCCGCTAGAGCTGCACGAAATATCGCTTAACACGCGCGGCAAGAATGCCGACGTGGCGCGGTTGATTCGTCAGGAAGGCGAGGCCATGCTGGCGAAGGTCCAGCCTGGCGAGCGAATCGTCACACTGGAGGTGACGGGGCGGTCGTGGAGTACGGAACAGCTGGCATCCGAGTTAGAGCGTTGGCGGCTCGATGCGCGCAACGTCAACCTGATGGTGGGCGGGCCGGAGGGGCTGGCGCCCGAGGTCTGCGCGCGCAGTGAACAACGCTGGTCGTTGTCGCCGCTGACTTTGCCTCATCCGCTGGTACGCATTCTCATCGGCGAGCAGATCTATCGCGCCTGGACGTTGCTGTCGGGTCACCCTTACCACAAGTAGTACAGCCAAAGCCAAGATGTCCCAGCCGATCCCCCTCAAGGACCACGAAAAAGACGCCCGCCTGGTGCGTCAGCGCGTGCTCGTGGGTGGGGCGCTGGTCTTGCTGCTGATTAGCCTGTTGGTTGCACGCCTGTATTACCTTCAGGTCGTTCAGTACCAGTACCATTCGACGCTCTCGGAAAACAACCGCGTCCATGTCCAGCCGATCCCGCCCAACCGGGGGCTGATCTTCGATCGGACCGGCAAGATCATCGCCGATAACCGCCCAAGCTTCAGTCTGACGGTGACCCGCGAGCGCGCCGAAGATTGGCGTAAGACATTGGATACCGTGGTGGAGGTGCTGGCGTTGTCGAGCGAAGAGCGCGAGCTCTTCGAAAAGCGGGTATTGCAGGGGCGGCGGCCTTTCGAACCGGTGCCGATCATGTATGAGCTGTCGGAGGAGCAGATCGCGCGCATCGCAGTTGACCAGTTCCGTCTGCCCGGCGTCGAGGTCGCGGCGCAGCTGGTTCGGCATTACCCGCAGGGCGAGCACTTCGCGCACTCGGTCGGCTACGTCGGTCGGATCAACGAGGCGGAGGTCAAACAACTCGATCCGGTCAACTACAGCGGTACCCACCATATCGGCAAGACCGGCATCGAGCGCTTTTATGAAGACTCCTTGCATGGGCAGGTGGGCTACGAGGAGGTCGAAACAAACGCTCGCGGGCGGGTGTTACGGGTGCTCAAACGCACTGATCCGATTCCGGGCAAGGACATCACCCTGACGCTCGATCTGGAGCTGCAAAAGGCGGCCGAAGCCGCGTTGGCCGGCCGTCGAGGCGCTATCGTGGCACTGCAGCCGGCAACCGGCGAGGTACTGGCGATGGTCAGCCAGCCGAGTTTCGATCCCAATCTGTTTGTCACTGGTATCAGCTTCAAGGCATACGGCGAACTGCGTGACTCGATTGACCAGCCGTTGTTCAATCGCGTGCTGCGCGGCCTGTATCCACCCGGGTCGACGATCAAACCGATGATGGCGATCGCCGGTCTCGATTCCGGCGTCACCACCGAAGATGCCAAAGTGTTCGATCCCGGTTTCTTCCAGCTTCCGAACGTGAAGCATAAGTACCGTAACTGGAACCGCGGCGGCGACGGCTGGGTGAACCTGGAGACGGCGATCTATCGTTCCAACGATACCTATTTTTACGATCTGGCCCACAAGATGGGCATCGACCGGATGCACGAGTACATGACCCGCTTTGGCATCGGTCAACGCGTGGCGCTGGACATGTTCGAGGAAACCGCTGGCCTGATGCCGTCGCGTGAATGGAAGCGCGCGCGCTACCGTCAGGCCTGGTATCCCGGCGAAACCGTCATCCTGGGCATTGGGCAGGGCTATATGCAGGCCACGCCGTTGCAACTGGCCCAGGCGACCGCGCTGATGGCGAATCACGGCAAATGGATTCGCCCGCATCTGGCGAAGAGCATCGAGGGCGTTGCACCCGTCGATCCCGAGCCTGTGCCGGACATTCGGCTGCGTGACCCGCGTTATTGGGATGCAGCGATCGGCGGTATGGAAAAGGTCCTGCACGGCGCACGCGGCACCGCTAAGAAGGTCGGTGATACGGCTCAGTATCGCATCGCCGGCAAAAGCGGGACCGCACAAGTCGTTGCCATCAAGCAGGGGGAGCGGTACGACAGCGGCAAGCTTGCCGAACGGCACCGTGACCACGCGTTGTTTGTTGCCTTCGCGCCGGTGCACGACCCACAGATCGCGGTAGCCGTCATGGTCGAGAACGGAGAGTCCGGTTCCGGTGTTGCGGCACCGGTGGCCAAACAGGTCATGGATGCCTGGTTGCTGAACGAAGCGGGCGAGCTGAAGGCCGAGTTCGCCCCCCCGCTGACGGCCGAAGGACCCAAGCCATGAGCGGAGCATTCGATCGTACGATTTCGACCTCCGATGTGATGCGCCGGCGAGCGACGCTGCTGCAACGCATGCACATCGATGGCGTGTTGCTGCTGCTGTTGTTGCTACTGGCGGCCGGCAGCCTGTTCGTCCTCTATTCGGCGGGTGGCAAGAACTGGGACTTGCTGCTCAAGCAGGCCACCTCTTACGGCATCGGCCTGGGCGCCATGGTGGTCATTGCGCAATTGGAGCCGCGATTCATGGCGCGCTGGGTTCCTCTCGGCTATCTGCTCGTCGTCGCGCTGCTGGTGGCGGTGGACTTCGTCGGGTACACGGCGATGGGCGCGACTCGCTGGATCAGTATTCCCGGCGTGATTCGCTTTCAGCCGTCCGAGTTCATGAAGATCATCATGCCGATGACGATCGCCTGGTATCTGTCCGCTCGCGCCTTGCCGCCAGGGATCAAGCACACCCTGGTCAGCCTGGGGCTCATCCTGACGCCCTTTGTGCTGATTCTCAAACAACCTGATTTGGGCACATCGATGCTGGTACTGGTTTCTGGCGCGTTCGTGCTGTTCATCGCCGGGCTGCGCTGGCGCTGGATCCTTGGGGCGATTGCAGCTCTGGTGCCGGTTGCTGTGGCCATGTGGTATTTCGTCCTGCATAACTACCAGAAGCAACGCGTACATACCTTTCTCGATCCGGAGAGCGATCCCCTGGGAACCGGCTGGAATATCATCCAGTCGAAGGCGGCGATTGGCTCGGGCGGAGTGTTCGGCAAAGGCTGGCTGATGGGTACCCAGTCACATCTGGATTTTTTGCCCGAAAGCCATACGGACTTTATCATTGCGGTCCTAGCCGAAGAGTTCGGTCTGGTCGGCGTCTGTCTGTTGCTGTTGGTGTATTTGCTGCTGATCTCCCGGGGGCTGGTTATCACGGTTCAGGCGCAGACGCTGTTTGGCAAGTTGCTTGCCGGCGCGCTTACCATGACGTTCTTCGTATATGTTTTCGTCAATATCGGTATGGTCAGCGGGCTACTGCCGGTCGTAGGGGTGCCGCTGCCCTTTATCAGTTTTGGCGGCACTTCATTGGTGACCCTGCTATCGGGGTTCGGGGTTTTGATGTCGATCCACACCCACCGCAAGTGGATCACGCAGGTTTGAATAGAGTGAATTTCTTGAATCCATTACGACGTGGCTGGTTGGCGCGAGTGCTCTGCGGAGCAGGTCTTTTCGGTGTGTTCACCAATTCTGCTGGAGCTTTCGCTGCCGATTACCAGGGCGAGAAGGTCGCCGAGTTCGTTCGAGAAATGACTCAGGATTACGGGTTTGCCAGCGAGCAACTGGTTGAAATGCTGGCCCAGGCGGAGCGCAAACAGGCGATTCTTGACGCCATCTCTCGGCCGGCAGAACGGGTCAAACCCTGGAGCGAATATCGACCGATCTTCATCACCGATTCGCGAATCGCCCAGGGGATCGATTTCTGGCGCGAAAACGAGGCTGCGCTTACGCGCGCTGAGAAGGAATATGGCGTGCCGGCCGAGGTCATCGTCGCGATCATTGGCGTCGAAACCTTTTACGGCCGCAACACCGGCAACTATCGTGTTATCGATGCCCTGTCCACGCTGGGCTTCGATTATCCGCCGCGCCAGCCGTTCTTCCGTCAGCAGCTCAAGGAGTTCCTGTTGCTGGCGCGTGAGGAGCAGGTCGACCCGCTGACCCTCACCGGTTCCTATGCCGGGGCGATGGGCCTGCCGCAATTCATGCCGAGCAGCTTTCGCGCCTACGCTGTGGACTTCGACGCCGACGGTCATATCGACATCTGGAAGAACCCGGTCGATGCCATCGGAAGCGCCGCCAACTATTTCAAACAGCATGGTTGGATTACCGATGCACCAGTAGTGGCACGAGCGACCGTCAAGGGTGAGCGGTACGACGAGGGCCTGACCGAGGGCCTCGAACCGGTAAAGAATGCGGCTGAGCTGCGTGAACTCGGCTGGCAATGGCAGGCCGAGACGCAGACGGCTGATGACACCGCGGTAACGGCTTTCCGTCTGGACGGTGCCGAAGGCGACGAATATTGGGTAGGCTTGCCTAATTTCTATGTCATCACGCGCTACAACCGTAGCGTGATGTACGCCTTGGCGGTGCACCAGCTCGCCGAGCAGATGGTTCAGGCGCGGGACATGCCATGAGAATTCGTTTGTTGGCGGCGATAGCCGTCGCTGCCCTCGGCGCGGGTTGCTCCTCCCCGCCGACGTCGCAATCGCCAGCGCCTGCTCCGACTGTGGGTATGAGCGGCCCTGCTGATTATTCACGGCCTCACAAGGACGGCGCCCCATGGTGGGATGTCGATGTTTCCAGTATCCCCGATGCGACACCGATGCCGCATCACGGGCCGTTCAAGGCCAATCCCTACACCGTGCTGGGCAAGACCTATTACCCGCTGGGCGACAGTCGTAACTACCGTGCGACCGGTACCGCGTCATGGTACGGCACCAAGTTCCACGGTCAGCCGACTGCCAATGGCGAGAAGTACGATCTGTACGGCATGAGCGCGGCACACAAGACGTTGCCGCTGCCCAGCTATGTGAGAGTTACCAACCTCGACAATGGCAAGACGGTGGTGCTGCGGGTCAACGACCGTGGGCCTTTTTACTCGGATCGGATCATCGACTTGTCCTTCGCTGCAGCGAAAAAGCTGGGCTACGCGGAGACCGGGACAGCACGGGTCAAGGTCGAAGGGATCGACCCCGAACAGTGGTGGGCCGAACGTGGCCAGCCGGCACCGATGGTGCTGGCGCAGCCGCAGAAAGTGACCAGCAAGCCCTCCGGTCGCGCGCTTTCACAGCCCGTCGAGCAGTACGCGCCGCCCCCGGCACAGCATGCCGCTGCAACCTTGCCAGTCCAGGTCGAACGTCGCGACAAGTCGACCTCAGCCAGACCAGGGGTCTTTCTTCAGGTCGGTGCATTTGCCAACCCGGACGCCGCCCAACTGTTGCGTGACAAGCTCAGCAGCATAACTGCTGCCCCGGTATTCGTGAGCTCGGTGGTTCATCAGGAACAGATTCTGCACCGGGTGCGCCTTGGACCAATCGACTCAGCGGATGAAGCGGCGCAGCTCGAACAGAGCGTCCGTCTCGCAAATTTGGGAAACCCGCGGCGCGTACGTGACGATTGACGCTTGCACGCTTCCTTGCTGGATAAAGCGGCACCGATTCGACATCATTTTTGCCAACATCAATTTCTGAGAGAGCAATGACTATCACCACCCTCGTGCACCGACTGTTCCTCCTTACCGTGCTGCTCGTAGCGCCGGTCGCCTGGGCCGAGCCGATCATTCCGTCACCGCCGCAGCTGGCGGCGAAGTCCTACGTCCTGATGGATGCGGCCAGCGGCAAGGTACTGGTCGAGGCCGGGGGTGACGAGCGTCTGCCGCCGGCCAGCCTGACCAAGTTGATGACGGCTTATATCGCCACGCTGGAGATAAAGAAGGGTCAGATTTCCGGCAGCGACATGGTCACTGTCAGCGAAAAGGCCTGGCGTACCGGTGGTTCGCGGATGTTTATTCAGGTCAACACGCAGGTTTCGGTCGACGATCTGCTGCATGGCATCATCATCCAGTCCGGCAACGACGCCAGTGTAGCGATGGCTGAGCACATCGCTGGCAGCGAAGAGGCCTTCGCCGACCTGATGAACAGCACGGCGCAGCGGTTGGGCATGAGCAATACCCACTTCATGAATGCCACAGGGCTTCCCCATCCGGAACATTATTCTTCAGCGGCCGATATGGCCAAGCTGGCCCGCGCGATCATTTACGAAGATCCGGCGCACTATGATATCTACGCCCAGAAGGAATTCTTCTGGAACAACATCAAGCAGCCCAACCGTAACCTGCTGCTGTGGCGTGACAAGACCGTCGATGGCCTGAAAACCGGGCATACCGAGGAGGCGGGCTACTGCCTGGTAGCTTCCGCAGTGCGCGATGGTATGCGTCTGATCAGTGTCGTGTTCGGCACCAATAGCGAGCAGGCTCGCGCGGCCGAGACGCAAAAGCTGCTGACCTACGGCTTCCGCTTCTTTGAAACCCGGACCTTCTACCAGAAGGGCGTCGAACTGGCGAAGTCCCGGGTCTGGAAGGGCCAGCAAGATCAGATCAGTGCCGGCTTGGCGAATGATCTGACCCTGACCCTTCCTCGCGGACAGATGGACAAGCTGCAGGCCGGGCTGACCTTCAACCCGGAACTGACAGCGCCTATTCAGCAGGGCGATGTAGTGGGCAAAGTCGAGGTCACTCTTGATGGTCAGGTGCTGCAGAGCACCGATCTGATAGCCTTGGAGGCAGTGGAGGAGGGCGGGCTGTTCCGTCGTTTCTGGGATAGCATTCAGCTGTTCTTCTTCAATCTTTTCAATTGATGCCACCTGAGTGCGCTCTGGTTACTCACCGAGCGCGCTTACGGATCACGAGTCCGTCGCCATGACCGAAAGCAAAAGCGAAACACCTGCGCCAAAAATCGAATTTCCCTGTGAGCGCTATCCGATCAAGGTGATCGGCGACGCGGGCGAGGGCTTCAGCGCGGCGGTAATAGAAGTGATCCGCCGGCATGCGCCGAATTTTGACGAGACCACGCTGGTGACTCGCGACAGCCGCAACGGACGCTTCCTCTCCGTGCAGGTGTTGATCACCGCGACCAGTGTCGATCAGTTGCAGGCGATTCACGTGGATTTGCGCGCGACCGGGCGCGTGCATATGGTGCTCTGATGAGTGGCTGTCCGCTGTCGGCAAGTCTGATTGTCACAGCATTTGTATGCGGTGCATGTAGAGCTGGCCTTCGGAAATGGGTGCGGTGATGCTCGGTGTTCGCGAGCTCGGGCTGGTGGAGTATCAGACTGCCTGGCAGGCGATGCAGTGCTTCACCAATGAGCGTGGGCCGGCCACCGATGACGAGATTTGGCTGTTGCAGCACCCGCCGGTATTCACCCAGGGACAAGCCGGCAAGGCCGAGCACCTGCTGTTGCCCGGGGACATTCCGGTGATTCAGGCTGACCGAGGTGGGCAGGTGACCTACCATGGCCCGGGGCAACTGGTGTGCTACCTGCTGTTGGATGTCAGACGGCTAGGCATAGGTGTCCGAGACCTGGTCAGTCGCATCGAGCAGAGTCTTATCGAGTTGCTGGCCAGCTACGATGTACAGGCCATCTCCAAGCCCGACGCGCCAGGCGTCTATGTGGAGGGAGCGAAGATCGCTTCGCTCGGTCTACGCATCCGTAACGGGCGTTCATTTCACGGTCTGGCGCTCAATGTGGACATGGATCTGGAGCCCTTCGGGCGGATCAATCCCTGCGGCTACGCCGGCATGGCCATGACCCAGCTGGCTGATCTGATCGCTGGCCCTGTAGTCTTTTCCGAAGTCAGCGCCCGCTTGCGTGAACGACTGGTCAAGCACCTCGGCTACGCGCAGCAGCAGACCCTGGCGGGTACAGTAATAGGCTGCTAGGTGGGGCGCGTGCTTATTCAGTCTGAGCGGCGAGGCATGCGGATACAAAAACGCCTGCCCCAGGCTCGGCCTGAGGGCAGGCGTTGTTCGACCCGATCAGTTCAGATTGAGGGTCGGAATCAGGCTGCTATCGAACGGCTGGCCTGGAACCGGCACCGGAGCGGCCAGTCCCAGGTTGTTCTTTTCGAACACCCGGTCGGCTCGGTAGCTGGAGCGCACCAGCGGGCCGGCGGCGACTTCCATAAAGCCTTTTTCTAGGCCAATTTCGCGGAAACGGTTGAATTCTTCCGGGGTGACCCAGCGCTTGACCGGTAGGTGGTTGCGGGTTGGCTGCAGGTACTGGCCAAGGGTCAGGATGTCCACGCCGATGGCGCGCAGGTCATCCATGGTCTCCAGCACTTCCTCGTCGCTTTCTCCCAAGCCCAGCATCAGGCTGGTCTTGGTCAGCATCTTCGGACGATGGCGCTTGGCATGCTCCAGCACGCGCAAGGTCTTCTCGTAGCCGGCGCGGGGGTCGCGCACTTCACGGGTCAGGCGTTTGACCGTCTCGACGTTCTGCGCGAAGACCTCCAGTCCAGAGTCCGCTACACGTTCGATGGCTTGCAGGTCTCCGTCGAAGTCCGGGGTCAGGGCCTCTACGACCACTTGCGGGGTGCGCTCCTTGATGGCGCGAACACAGGCGGCATAGTGCGCGGCACCGCCGTCGTCCAGGTCGTCGCGGTCTACCGAGGTCAGCACGATATAGCGCAGCGCCATCAGCTCCACCGACTTGGCTGTGTTCTGTGGCTCTTCCTGATCCAGCCAGCCGTTGGGGTTGCCCGTGTCCACCGCGCAGAAGCGGCACGCGCGGGTGCACACCGAGCCCATCAGCATGATGGTGGCTGTGCCGTTGGACCAGCATTCGCCCATGTTCGGGCAGTGGGATTCCTGGCATACGGTGCTCAGGCGGTGTTCGCCGACATTACGCTTGACCGCTTCGAAGCGGCTACCGCTGGGTGCCTTGACTCGCAGCCACTTGGGCTTGGGTTCGAACACCTGGGGTTCGCTCGAGGCGCGGCGCTTCTGCCCGTCCTTGATCGCGGTGATGCCCTGGGTGGTGCGGAATTTTTCGCCGCTGGCAACGGTCTTGGGCTGGGAGGTTTCGGACATCGGCTTTCTGGGCTCCGCTAGAGGCTCCGTGGACGAGGCGGCTTGTGGCCGCCGCGCAGTTTATCACAGGCGCTGACCGTTCAGTCCGCCCAGCGAGGCGTGCAGTCGGCTGCCGCAGGGGCCGTGCTGTGGCGTCGCCAGTGTTGTCCCGCGGCTGAACTACACCTGCGCTTCATGGGGGCTAACAGAGGGCTGTATTACTGACGAGTACAGGCTCCGACGCTGCGCAACTGCTCGCGGGAGTGTGTGGCTCTGGGCAAAGCGTGGCCGAATCGTTCGGCCACGCTCGCTAAGGCTCTGCGCGCAGCCGGCCGAGCAACTCCTGGGTCGGGTGACCGTCGGCGGGCCAGCCCAGCTGTTGTTGGAAACTACGGATTGCATTTCGGGTGTTGGCCCCGAT
This sequence comes from Pseudomonas sp. YJ42, assembly GCF_047225135.1. Lineage (NCBI taxonomy): Bacteria > Pseudomonadati > Pseudomonadota > Gammaproteobacteria > Pseudomonadales > Pseudomonadaceae > Pseudomonas > Pseudomonas sp. YJ42. The sequence goes on from NZ_CP178378.1 coordinate 3,602,689, forward strand.
GATGCCGTCGGCAGCGCCAGGATCGAAGCCCTGGTTTGCCAGACGCTCCTGCAGCTCAAGGCGCTCGGAACGACTCAGGGGCTGCTCACCCTGCGGCCAGCTTGCGCGCACTTGGCCCGCGCCGGTGAAGCGCTCGGACAGCAGGCCGATCGCCAACGCATAGGACGACGAATTGTTGTAGCGCAAGATCGCCCGAAAATTATCCATTACCAGAAACGCAGGGCCACGGTAACCGGCAGGAAGCAAAAGGCTGGCGCTCGCCTCGTCCATGCCTGCGGGCAGCCCGCTCAGGCCCAGGCGACGCCATTCGGCCAACGGCTTGCGGATGCTGCTATCGGCCAGTGCGTAGTCGAATGCTTCAGGCAGGCGGACCTCGAAACCCCACGGCTGTCCGGCTTTCCATCCTGAGGCCTGCAGATAATGCGCGGCCGAGGCCAGGGCATCGGCCGAACTGTTCCAGATATCCCGACGGCCGTCCCCGTCGAAATCCACTGCGTGGGTGTTATAGGTGGTCGGAATGAACTGCGTCTGGCCCATCGCACCAGCCCAGGAGCCGCGCAGTTGATCGGCAGTGACATCGCCGTGGTCAAGGATCTCCAGCGCTGCCAACAGCTGGCTTTTGGCGAAGTCGGGGCGTCGACCTTCGTGTGCGAGAGTGGCCAGCGAGCGGATCACGCCCTTGTCACCCACGATTTGCCCATAACTGCTTTCCAGCCCCCAGATCGCCACCAGGGTAGTGCGGTCTACGCCGTAGCGCTTTTCTATGTCGTCCAGCGTCGCTTGATGTTGGCTCAACAGTCGTTTGCCGCCATCGACGCGTTGTCGCGAAAGGGCGCCGTCCAGGTATTGCCAGACCGGTCGGGTGAATTCCGGTTGGCTGCGATCGGCGGTGATAACGCTCGGATCAGGTGTTACCCCTGCGAAGGCGCGGTCAAACAGCTGGGCGGATATCCCGGCCTGAAGGGCTTCACTACGAAACGCGTCGCGCCACTGCGCGAAGCTTTGCTGTGGCAGAGCGGATTCAGCCGGCTCGCTCGAGGTGCGCTCAATAATGGCCGGCAACGGCTGACCGGGTGTGTCCGGCATGGCGGGCTCGGCGGCGCAAGCGACCATGATGCTCAGGGCTGATCCGGCAATCAGGGTGCGCAACAGCAATATCGGAACGAAGGTGTAAAGCATGCACCACTCTCGGCAAGTCAATGGCACGTGACATTAACACGCTTTGATTTGCTTGGCTTTTCAAGCCGCCAGAAGGACCGAAGCCTCCCAGTTTGTCGACTGGGAGGCTTCACGGCGGTAGCTGCCTTTGCCTTTTTTCGGTTGTTCCTGGCGGCTGCGAAACAGGGGTTGCGCCACCAGTGATTTAGCCTTGTTTGGCCGTTTTCGTTGCTTGCTCATCATCTCTCTCCTGATTGCCCGTGATCGAGCGGAGGCATCATAAGGTTTGTACAAAAAATGTCCAGAACCCATGGCGGCATAGCGGCTTGAAGCGATAAGCGCTACAGCCTGATCCGTCGTCCGCTCAGCTGAAGGCATAGATTCGTCAAGCCAACCCAGGGGTCACCCTCGGCCTGCCCTTTGATCTGCTCGTCGATACGCTGCGCATCCATCAGCAGGCGTTGCCAGCCTGCGGCGTCGTGGCGCTGCAGCGCCTTGCTGACCAACGGCTTGCGCTTGTCCCAAACCGGAGGGCGGGCCTGGCTGAAGGCGCGATCGAGAGGCACGCCTTGGCTGTACTGCTGTGCAATGTTGGCCAGTTGGCGAACCTCGCGAGCCACGGCCCAGAGAATGACGGGCGCTTCGACACCCTCACCACGCAGGCCCGTGAGCATCTGCAGGATGTGCTCCGGCTGGCCCAGTAGCGCCGCATCGATCAGGCCGAACACGTCGTAGCGGGCGCTGTCGGCGACGGCCGCCTGCACCGTCTCGGCCGTCACCTGGCCGTCTTCGGCGAGGAGCTTGAGCTTCTCGATTTCCTGCGCGGCGGCCAGCAGGTTGCCCTCGACACGCGCCGCAATCAGCTCCACGGCGTCCTGATCGGCGGCCAGTCCGGCCTGCGATAGGCGCTGGCGAATCCACTGCGGCAACTGTTGAGCGTCCACCGGCCAGATCTGCAGAAACTGCACCTGCTTGCCGTCGATCAGCGCCTTGGCCCACTTGGTCTTTTGCGTGTTGCCGTCGAGCTTGGGCAGGCTGATCAGCAGCACGGTGTCTTCGGCGGGACGTGCGAGGTACTCGATCAGTGCGGCGGCGCCCTTGTCGCCAGGCTTGCCGTTGGGGATGCGCAACTCCAGCAGGCGTCTCTCGGCAAACAGCGAAAGGCTTGCACCGGCTTCGATGAGTTGCCCCCAGTCGAAGCCGGTCTCCACGTTGAGCACCTGGCGCTCGGTAAAGTCCTGCTGACGGCAGGCGCCGCGGATGGCATCGCAGGCTTCCTGGCAGAGCAGATGCTCATCGCCGCTGACTACATAGACTGGCGATAGGGGGCCTTGCAGGTGCTTGGCGAGTTGGGCAGGGGAAAGCTTCATGCGTTCGAGAGAAGGCAGCCACCGGCGGTGGCTGCCTCTTCATCACTGAATGGGCAGTTCGATGGGGGATTGCTGCGGCTGTGAGCTCTGCTCGCGTATCTGTGCTTCGATGGCCTCGGCTTCTGCACGCTTCTTGGCTTCGGCAGTCTGTTGCAGTCTGTCGAGTTCCGCCGGGGTAATGCCGCGGATACGCATGCTCAGCTGTTGCAGGACTTCGCGGCGCATTTCCTGACGAAGCTGGCCAGCTTCCTGGTCGGAACCGATGAGATTGCTGCTGTCGTGTACATAGACTTTCTGCACCTCAACGCTGTCCTGTAGCAGAACGGTGTTCTGCGGGCCGCGGAATTCGTAGTCGAGCACACTGGTCAGTTCGTATTCGGCACTGCGCGCCGCAGTCGTATAGCTGGCGGTGCGCTGGCGGGTCTGCTCGCGTACCAGGTCCAGGGTGTAGCGCGCACCCGGATAGACGCGTACGCCGTTGTCCTTGAGTAGCTCTTCGAGCTGCGTAGCAGTCTCGCCATAGCTGTCGCGGGCCTCAAGGTTGAGCTCATCAAGAGCGAAACTGGTGTCACCGGTGCCACGCAACTGGAAACCGCAGGCGCTCAGGAGCAGGGCCAGGCCGGCCACCGCGAGATTGCGTTTGATCATCTTGTTATCCCCTTGTCAGCCTTGGCGCACTGCGCCAGGGCGAATTCAATTAGCGACGATATTGACCAGTTTGCCCGGCACCACGATGACCTTGCGGATGGTCAGGCCTTCGGTGAAACGCACCACGTTCTCGTTGGCGCGTGCACTGGCTTCGACGGCCTCGCGGCTGGCACCGGCCGGCACTTCGATCTGCCCGCGCAGCTTGCCGTTGACCTGAACAACCAGCGTCAGGCAGTCCTGAACCAGCGCAGATTCGTCAACCTTCGGCCACTGGGCGTCGATAATCGCGCCGTTTTTACCCAGCTGCTGCCAGAGTTCATGGCAAATGTGGGGGGTGATCGGCGCCAGCAGCAGGGCGACGGTTTCCAGACCTTCCTGCAGCAACGCACGATCCTGCTCGCTTTCGGCAGCGGCCTTTTCCAGCACGTTCATCAGGGTCATCACCTGTGCGATGGCCGTGTTGAATTTGTGGTGCTGACCGACATCCTGGCTGGCCTGCTTGATGGCCAGATGGATGGCCCGGCGTACGGCTTTCTGCTCATCACTCAAGCTGGAAATGTCCAGCGGGGCGATGGCGCCAGTGCTGACATGGGCGTGCGCCAGGCGCCAGACGCGGCGCAGGAAGCGGCTGGCGCCTTCGACGCCGGAATCGGACCATTCCAGGCTCATGTCCGGTGGCGAGGCGAACATCATGAACAGGCGGCAGGTATCGGCGCCGTAGGAATCAATCATGGCCTGCGGGTCGACACCGTTGTTCTTTGACTTGGACATCTTCTCGGTGCCGCCGATCTCCACCGGTAGGCCGTCGCTGGCGAGCTTGGCGCCGACGACCTTGGCCTTGGCATCACGCTCGACAATGACGTCGGCCGGGTTGAACCAGTCCTTGCCGCCGTTCTCCAGGGTACGGTAGTAGGTGTCGGCGACTACCATGCCCTGGGTCAACAGGTTTCTGAACGGCTCGTTGGAGCTGACCAGCCCCTCATCACGCATCAGCTTGTGGAAGAAGCGCGCATAGAGCAGGTGCAGGATCGCATGCTCGATGCCGCCGATGTACTGGTCCACGGGCAGCCAGTGATTGGCTGCGGCGGGGTCGACCATACCTTGGTCGTAGTGCGGCGAAGCGTAACGGGCAAAGTACCAGGACGATTCGACGAAGGTGTCCATGGTGTCGGTTTCACGCTTGGCTGCGGCGCCGCACTTGGGGCAGCTGCAGTCATAGAATTCCGGCATGCGTGCCAGCGGCGAACCGGCGCCGTCCGGGACCACGTCTTCGGGCAGAACCACCGGCAGCTGATCTTCCGGTACTGGCACATCGCCGCAGGTTTCGCAATGGATGATCGGAATCGGGCAGCCCCAGTAGCGCTGGCGACTGATGCCCCAGTCGCGCAGGCGGAACTGGGTGCGAGCCTGGCCGAGGCCCTTGTTCTGGAGAGCGACTTCCATTGCGTCGAAAGCGCCATCGAAGTCCAGGCCATTGAATTCGCCGGAGTTGATCAGCTCACCGTGGTCGCCATAAGCGTCCTGCCAAGGCGCAGGCGTCTCGTCGCCAGCGCTGGTGCGCACCACCGGTTTGATAGGCAGATCGTATTTGCTCGCAAAGGCAAAGTCGCGCTCGTCATGGGCGGGTACGGCCATCACAGCGCCTTCGCCGTAGTTCATCAGCACGTAGTTGGCGACCCAGACCGGCAGTAGCTCGCCGGTCAGCGGGTGCTGGACGCGCAGAGCGGTGGCGAGGCCTTTCTTTTCCTGGGTGGCAATATCCGCCTCGGCGACGCCGCCGCGCTTGCATTCATCGATGAATGCTTGCAGTTCAGGGTTGTTCTGGGCAGCGAGAGTGGCCAGCGGATGTTCAGCCGCCACGGCAACATAGGTGGCGCCCATCAGCGTGTCGGGACGGGTGGTGAATACCTTCATCACGCCTTCGCTGCCGATGCTGGCAACGTCGTAGGGGAAGCTGATCTCCATTCCGCGCGACTTGCCGATCCAGTTGCGCTGCATGGTCTTGACCTGCTCGGGCCAGCCGTCCAGCTCGTCCAGACTCTCCAGAAGTTCATCCGCGTAAGCGGTGATTTTGAAGTAGTACATGGGGATTTCGCGCTTCTCGATCAGCGCGCCGGAACGCCAGCCGCGGCCATCGATGACCTGCTCGTTGGCCAGCACGGTCTGGTCGACCGGGTCCCAGTTGACGGTGCCGTTCTTGCGGTAGATCACGCCCTTTTCGTAAAGCCGTGTGAACAGCCACTGCTCCCAGCGGTAATAGTCGGGCTTGCAGGTGGTGACTTCCCGCGTCCAATCGACCGCCAAGCCCAGGCTCTTCAGCTGGGTGCGCATGTAGTCGATGTTTTCGTAGGTCCACTTGGCCGGCGCGACCTTGTTCTTCATCGCCGCGTTCTCGGCGGGCATGCCGAACGCGTCCCAGCCCATGGGTTGCAGCACGTTCTTGCCCTGCATGCGCTGGTAGCGCGCAATCACGTCACCGATGGTGTAGTTGCGCACGTGGCCCATGTGCAGCTTGCCGCTGGGGTAGGGGAACATCGACAGGCAGTAGAAGGTGTCCTTGCCTGGCTGTTCACTCACTTCAAAGGATTTCTGCGCGTCCCAGTGGGACTGCGCGGCGGCTTCGATCTCGCGGGGCTGATACTGTTCGTGCATGGCTACTGGCGTTGAATAGGGGCTGGCTGTTCGCTAAGCGGCCACGGGCTGCGGAAATGCCGGGTGAGACCTGGCGAAGACGGCGGCGCAACGGGCTGAATGCGAAAGCATGGAAGCGCCGTAGCATACATGACCCCCCGTGACCGAGGGAAACCCGATTTGCCGGCGCTGCACGGCCCCGTTGGTCGCGGGCATCGTCGTCGTTCTGGTGTGAGCTACGCTTGTACAGGGGGCGGGACGAACGAAGAGGTGAATCATGGGTAAAGAGCGCCAAGCAGATGAGGGCAACCTTTACGGACGCGTGCTGCAGCGGCTGACGGTGGCCTTGGAAGAGGCGGAACGGACCGCGGGCAGCGATGCCGGCGCGACCGAGTTGGAAGTCGGTGGGCTGACGCCGGCGGAGTTCGATCTGATCCGCGCTTATCTGCAGCAGGATTCGCAATGGCTTTCGGGCTGGCATGCGGCGGCCGAAGAACAGGCACAGTTGGTGCGCCAGGCGACGCGCCCGGCACTGCGCAATGTGCTGCGCCATCATCCTCATCCGGGCAAACGGAGCAAGCAGGCACCCCTGTCCCTCCAGCAGGCGATGAATTGCGCGCTATGCGGCGCCAGCGTGAATTGGCCGGAGGGTGCAGGGCCGGTCGCCTGTTCGGCCTGTGGCTCTCAACTGCTCCGAGCGAGGCAGCGATTACATACCTACCCAAAGCACTGACGGCGTCCGTGCTGCCGACAAGCGGACGCCCTGGCATGTAAAGTTGCAGCGACCGATCTGCCGGAGCTGCACATGCCGATTCGCTATTTCTTCAAACAACTGCTGCTGCCGCCGGGTGGCCTGTTATTGCTATTGCTCGCCGCCTGGTGGCTTAGACGTCGTGCGCCGCGTCTGGCCGCGCTCTGTTTCGTGCTGGGGTTCGGAGGGTTGTGGTTGATGAGCTTGCCGGTCACGGTGGAGTGGGCGGCGCGCATGATCGAAAGCGAAGTGGCTTTGGATCGATCGCAGTGGAGCGGCCTCGAGCAGCGGGCGCAGGCGATTGTGGTGCTTGGCGCCGGCCGAGAGCAGGCCGATCCCGCCTGGGAAGACGATCAGCCCAGCCATATCGCCCTTGAACGGCTGCGCTATGCATCGCGCCTGGCCAAGGCCTCCGGTCTGCCGATCCTCGCCAGTGGGGGGCTGCACTATGGTGAACCTCCCAGCGAAGCCTTGCTCGCTGCTGAAACGCTGCAGCACGATTTTGCGACTCAAACCCGATGGCTCGAGGAGCGCAGCCGCACCACCTGGGAAAACGCACGCTATAGTGCCGAGCTGCTGAAGGCAGGTGGCATCGAACGAATTGTTCTGGTGACCTCGGCGTCGCACATGCCAAGGTCACGCTGGTGCTTCGAGCAGTTCGGACTTGAAGTCATCCCGGCGCCCGTGGGCTTCGTCGGCGTACCCAACGGAAGGCCGTTCGGGGGATGGCTGCCCGAGTCGAAAGCCGTCTGGCAGAACGGCATGCTGCTCAACGAGGCAGTGGGCATGCTGGTCTATCCGCTGCTATATGACGGCGACGGCCAATAACGTTTTGCCGATCGGCCGGGCTGACGCTGTTCAGGTCCGCCGGCGGCGCACCACACCCCAGCCGAGCAACAACACGCACACCACGATCAAGGGCCAGGAGCGCCATTGCAGATAGGGCGTCAATCCTTGCATGGGGGTGACCTCACCATAGAGCACGCTCTCCTCGAACGCAGGGATCCGTTCGGTGATTTGACCCTGTGGGTCGATGAGCACCGTAACGCCGTTGTTGGTGGCACGAATCATCCAGCGGCCGGCTTCCAGCGCGCGCATCTGTGCCATCTGCAAATGCTGCAGCGGCCCGATGGAATGACCGAACCAGGCGTCGTTGCTGACCGTGAGCAGCATGTCGCTCTGCGCTGCGAGGCTGGCGGCGAACTCCGGATAGACGACTTCGTAGCAGATGAACGGCGCGATTTGGTAACCCTTTGCCTGAAGCAGTGTTTGCTCCGGCGTGCCACGGGCGAAGTCGGACATCGGCAGATCGAAGAAGGCGATCAGACCGCGCAGCAAGTCCTGCAGAGGGACGTATTCGCCGAAGGGCACCAGTTTCTGTTTCAGATAGGTGCCCTGCGCGTCGCCGGCGGTAGTCAGGCCATTGTAGTAGCGCAGCTCGCCCTCGGCGTTGGGCTGGCGTATAGGTACCCCGGTGATCAAGGCTGACTGTCGATCATTGGCGAAGCGGCTCATCATGCTCAGATAGCCTTCGGCGTGCTCCTTGAGGATCGGTACGGCGGTTTCCGGCCAGACGATGAGGTCGGCGGGACGACTATGGAACGTCATGTCGCGGTAGAGCAGCAGTTGCATTTCGAGCTTTTTGGGGTCCCATTTGATGCTCTGGGCGACATTTCCCTGCACCGCGGCGACTGTGATCGGCTCACCCTTGGTGGTTGTCCAGGCGTGCTGACCGATCCCCAGTGCGCCGCCCCAGAGCAGCGCCAGTGCGGCCAGCGAGCCAATCAACGCACCCTTGTGAGCGGCCAGGCGGGGCAGTTCTATCAACAGGGTGGCGGTCAGTACGATCACGAAGCTCAGCAGCCAGACGCCACCAAGGGGGGCGAGCCCGGCCAACGGACCTTCAAGCTGGCTGTAGCCGGCATAGAGCCAGGGGAAGCCCGTCAGTACCCAGCCGCGCAGCGCGTCAAGCGCGAGCCACAGCGCGGCGAACACAAGCGCGGCGAGTAGCGGTGCGCTGGCCGGTCGGAGCCAGCGCGACCAGAGCCAGCCAAGCAGCGCGAAAAACAAGGCCAGGCCGGCAACGAAGCCCAGGGTCAAGGTCCCCGCCAGGATGGGTGGAGCTGCGCCGAAGTCGTGGATGCTGACGTAGACCCAGCTGACGCCGGAGGCGAACAAGCCGAACCCGTAGCACCAGCCGCGACCGGCGGCCTGCTTTGGTGCCAGCTCGCGTAGGCCGAGATAGATCAGCCCGATCGACAACAGGGCCAGCGGCCAAATGTCGAACGGTGCGAGCGATAGGGTGGTCAGGGCGCCAGCGGCAAGCGCCAGCAGGTTGCCCGGCCAGCCGGGGCGGGTGATCCAGCGCATGGGACTTCCTTGAAAGACTGCCGCCGGTACGGTGACCGGCGGCGGGAATACGGAGCGGACGAGTCTACCGAAGGTTTCGCTGCGCCGGCAGGGAGCCTAGCGGTTTTCCGTCTCAGTGCGCGTTAGGCGCAGCATGTGCACGCGGCGGCTGTCGGCATTCAGCACGCGGAAGCGGAAACCGTCGATTTCGGTCACCTCGTTGCGCTTGGGTAGATGGCCGAATGTGCTCATCACCAGTCCGGCCACGGTGTCGAATTCTTCGTCGGGAAACTCGCTGTCGAAGAACTCGTTGAAGCTGTCGATCGGCGTTAGCGCCTTGACCAGAAAGTCGCCGCTGGGCAGCGGGCGGATATAGCTGTCTTCCTCGATGTCGTGCTCGTCTTCGATGTCGCCGACGATCTGCTCAAGTACGTCTTCAATGGTCACCAGCCCGGCGACACCGCCGTATTCGTCGATGACGATGGCCATGTGGCTGTGGTTCGCGCGGAACTCGCGCAACAGCACGTTGAGGCGCTTGGATTCGGGAACAAAGGTGGCCGGGCGCAGCAGGTCCTTGATGTCGAAAGGCTGTTGTTCGTCCTGCAGGATCAGCGGCAGCAAATCCTTGGCCAGCAGTACCCCGATCACCTCGTCGAGGCTATCGCCGACCACCGGATAGCGCGAGTGGGCGGCAGAGATGATGGCCGGTAGGAACTCCTTCGGCGACTGGTCGGCGCGGATGCTCATGACTTGTGAGCGCGGCACCATGATGTCGCGTACTTGCAGGTCGGCCACCTGGATGGCGCCCTCGACGATCGCCAGGGCTTCGTTGTCCAGCAGTTTGTTCTGGTGGGCGCCGCGCAATACTTCCAGCAGCTCCTCACGATTTTTCGGCTCCTGGGCAAAAGCCTGGGTGATTTTCCCAAACCAGGACTTCTGCCCGTTGCTCGATCGGTCTTCGCTCATGTTTTTGACTCAATGGTCCTTGCAGTTGCCCGTTCGGGCTATTCGGTGGCGTAAGGGTCGGCGTGACCCAGTTCGGCCAACAGTTGACGCTCGAGGCTTTCCATTTCTTCGGCTTCGTCGTCTTCGAGGTGATCGTAGCCGAGCAGATGCAGGCAGCCATGAATGACCAGGTGGGCCCAGTGCGCCGGCAATGTCTTGCCTTGTTCGGCCGCTTCGCGCTCCACCACCGGCACGCAGATCACCAGGTCGCCCAGCAGCGGGATATCCAGCAGCGGAACGCCGCCCGGCCCGTCCGGTACGTCCGCCGGAAAGGACAGCACGTTGGTGGCGTAGTCCTTCTGGCGCCAGGTGTGATTCAGCTCGCGGCCCTCGGGTTCGTCCACCAGGCGGATGGTCAGTTCGGAATCCGCGCTGCGCTGACGCAAGGCCAGCTCGCACCAGCGGCGAAGGTCTGCCTCGTCAGGTACGGCGCCGTTGCTAGCGCACTGCACATCAAGCTCAATCATCGCGATTGTCCGCAGTGCTACGTTTGCCAGCCGGGGGCTGGCGGTCTTCGAAGGCCTCGTAGGCTTCGACGATGCGCTGCACCAGCGGGTGGCGCACCACATCCTTGGGTTTGAAGTGAGTGAAGCTGATGCCGTTGACGTCCTTGAGCACTTCGATCACATGCGCGAGGCCGCTCTTGGTGCCGCGCGGCAGATCAACCTGGGTGATGTCGCCGGTGATCACCGCAGTGGAGCCGAAGCCGATCCGGGTGAGAAACATCTTCATCTGTTCCAGCGTGGTGTTCTGGCTCTCGTCAAGGATGATGAAGCTGTTGTTCAGGGTCCGCCCACGCATGTAAGCCAGCGGTGCGATCTCGATAACCTGTTTCTCGATCAGCCGTGCCACGTGCTCGAAGCCGAGCATTTCATAAAGGGCGTCGTAGAGCGGGCGCAAATAGGGATCGATCTTCTGCGCCAGATCGCCCGGCAGGAACCCCAGCTTTTCACCGGCCTCGACCGCTGGGCGCACGAGCAGGATACGGCGGATCTGCTCGCGCTCCAGCGCATCGACGGCGCAGGCGACGGCCAGATAGGTCTTGCCGGTACCGGCCGGGCCAATGCCGAAGTTGATGTCGTTGTCGAGGATCGACTGTACGTAGCGCTGTTGATTGGCACCGCGTGGGCGAATATTGCCTTTTCGGGTGCGAAGCGAAATGTTCGGCGTGGTGGACGAGTTGTTCAACTCCTCCATCGCCGACTCCTGCAGGAACAGGTGAACCATGTCGGGCGAGAGCTCGTTGCTCTTAGTCTCGCGGTACAGGCGTCGCAGCAGGTGTTCCGCCGCTTTGGTGACGTCGGTTGGCCCGATCAGCTCGAACTGGTTTCCACGATTGCGGATTTCCAGCTCCAAGCGCTGTTCGATCAGGCGCAAATGCTCGTCGAACTGGCCGCACAGATTGGCGAAGCGGTTGGCTTCAAAAGGTTCCAGGGTGAAACGATGAGGTTCTATAGGGGCGTTCAAGGGATTTTGATTGACCTGCTCTGCAATAAGGTTCGATGAGAATAGCGCCGCGCGGCGAAAAAAGCAGCGGCGCGCCGGCTCGGGCCGTTCGTGACGTTACCGGTCAGAAACTGCTCGAGCGCTGTCCGGTGACCCGCTCAGCTTGCGGCCCGTTCGATCAGCGTGCCTCGCAGCGAATGCGGGAGGGCGTCATCGATATGCACGTCGACGAACTGACCGATCAACCTTGGATTGTCGCAGCGGAAATTGACGATCCGGTTGTGCTCGGTGCGGCCCTGAAGCATGCCTGGGTCTTTTTTAGAGTAGTCGGTGACGAGAATTCGCTGCTGGGTACCCACCATTCGTCGACTGTTCTCGAAACCCTGCTGGTTGATGCGTTGTTGCAGGATCGCCAGACGCTGCTTCTTCACCTCGTCCGGGGTCTCGTCGAGCAGGTCCGCCGCCGGTGTGCCGGGCCGCGAGCTGTAGACGAAGGAGTAGGAAAAGTCGAAGCCGACGTCCTCGATCAGCTTCATGGTCTGCTCGAAGTCCTTCTCGGTCTCGCCGGGAAAACCGACGATGAAGTCAGAACTGATCAGAATCTCCGGTACCGCCGCTTTCAGCTTGCGAATGCGTGACTTGTACTCCAGCGCCGTATGGTTGCGCTTCATGGCTGCCAGTATACGATCGGAGCCCGCCTGCACCGGCAAGTGCAGGTATTTCACCAGCTCCGGCACTTCGGCGTGAGCCTGGATCAACGCATCGGAAAATTCCAACGGGTGGCTGGTGGTGTAGCGGATGCGGTCGATGCCGTCGACAGCCGCTACCACGCGGATCAACTCGGCCAGATCGGCGGTTCGCCCGTCATGAGTGGCGCCGCGGTAGCCGTTGACGTTCTGGCCGAGCAGGGTGACTTCGCGGACGCCATTTTCAGCCAAGTGGATCACTTCGGCGAGCACGTCGTCGAAAGGCCGGCTGACTTCCTCGCCGCGGGTGTAGGGCACGACGCAGAAGGTGCAGTATTTGCTGCAGCCTTCCATGACTGAGACGAAGGCCGTGGGACCATCGACGCGGGGCTCGGGTAGACGGTCGAACTTCTCGATCTCGGGGAATGAAATATCGACCTGCGGCTTCTTCGTGGTGCGTGCCGCGTCGATCATCTCCGGCAGCCGGTGCAAGGTTTGCGGGCCGAAGACCACGTCCACGTAGGGCGCGCGGTCGCGGATCGCCGCACCTTCCTGGCTCGCCACGCAGCCGCCAACACCGATGACCAGTTGCGGGTTGTCCAGCTTCAGTTCACGCCAGCGACCCAGCTGGGAAAATACTTTTTCCTGCGCTTTTTCTCGAATCGAACAGGTATTGAGCAGGATCACGTCGGCTTCCGCCGGATTCAAGGTGATCTCGAGAGGCTGTTGCTCGCCCAGCAGGTCCACCATGCGTGAGCTGTCGTACTCGTTCATCTGGCAGCCGTGGGTTTCGATATAAAGCTTGCGGGTCATGTTACGGGCCGGCGTTGTGCAAAAAATGACCGGCGATTATACGGCCGGACGGGGGACGATAAAAGCGAAAGCCGGTAAAGCGGATAAATGCATTGGCGGAGGGGCGCGCAGGAAGCGGAGCGCTGAAGCTGAAACGATCGGCAGGGCGTGGTCACCGGTATCGGGGCGTTCAGCTGCGCCGTTACGGCCTCGACGGAGCGCTTTCGCCGGCGGTCTGTAGATCCATCAGGTAGTCACGAAAGATCTGTCCGAGAACCTGAGTGGCAATCTCCAGTTCGTCGCGGCGCATCTGTGCAGACACGCGATCGGCCGTATCCAGCGCGTCCTCCTCGCCGTTGACCGCCGACATCTTCAGTACCACATAGGCCTGGACGTTGTTCGCAGGCACGCCTTCGCCGCGAAAGAACATCACGCCGAGCCGATGCTGGGCCAACGCGTGCCCCTTCAGCGATGCCTGTTCGAACCAGTGCAGTGCTTTGCTCAGGTCGCGAGGGGTGCGGCGATTGTCGTAGTGATACTCGCCGAGCTCATAGGCCGCTTGCACATCGCCTTCGCTGGCGGCCTGCTCACATGCGCGCAGGGCTTCACGCATCGCTTCCGGGGTGGTATTCAGCGCGCAGCGGGAAGTTGCCGGAATCAGCAGCGAGTTGCCTCCTGCCGTGGCCGGCAGAGGCGAGAGAAGCAGCAGGCAGCCAACGAAGAGGCTGCGGCCGGTGCGAATCATGGATCAAAGCGCCTCGAAGAGCAGGGCGGTGATTGAAGGCCGGCGAAAACGAGCCGACGTTCACATTATGGATAAGCCGTTGCCTGCTTACAAAGGCTTTGATGACGCGTGTTCGGCTTTTATGCAGGTGCGCTGTGCTCCTCGCGCAAGTTACCCGGCAGATTAAGCAGCATCCAGGCAATGATCGGACAGGCCAATGCGAGCCAGAACTGCTGATAAGCGCCGAGCGGATTGGGGCCGATCGACAGGCCGGTCCAGGGCAGCAATGCCAGCATCAGAGCGCTACCGGCTACGCCAGCACTGGCCTGCAGGCGCGCCGGCAATTGCAGCAGGCCCGCATAAAGCACCAGCAACGCGCTGAGCAGGCCCAGTGTGAGCGCGTAAGGTGCGCTCCAGCCAAGCTGCCGGGCGAGTTCGAAGAAGGCGCACAGGCCTATCACAATTCGACCCCAGGTCGGCCGGCTCCAGGTCCATTTGCGACCCAACGTCAGCGCCACCACGCCGACCAACGGTAGTCCGAGCAGCAGGGTTGCCTGCATCAGCCAGCGTTCGGCCTCCAGCGTATCGAGGCCAATCGCCAGTCTTGCCGCAGCGCAGGCTCCGGTTCCGGCCGCCAGGCTAAAGGCGAGCAGCGCGCAAAATAGTGCGGGCTGGTCCGGCTCGCCATAACCGCGGCGGGCCGTACCGATCCAGATCGCGCTGGAAAGCCCAGACAACGTCAGCAACGTGGCTTGCAACAGTTCGGGCATCGGGCTCACTTCAGTCGGGCGAAGGCGCGCTCGGCGGCATCGAGCGTCAGCTGAAGCTCCTTGTCGCCGTGGGCAATGGAGGTAAAGCCGGCTTCGTACGCGCTAGGTGCGAGATACACGCCACCTTCGAGCATCAGATGGAAGAATCGCTTGAAGCGCTCGGCATCGCTGGCCATCACGTCTTCGAAGGTGACGATGTTTTCCGCGTCGCTGAAATACAGGCCAAACATGCCGCCGACCTGCGTGGTGACGAAAGGAATACCGGCTGCCGCCGCGCGCTCTTTCAAGCCCTGCAGCATGGAGGTGGTGTAGTAGGTGAGTTCCGCATGGAAACCGGGACGGCTGATCAGCTGCAGCGTGGTCAGGCCGGCAGCCATCGCCAATGGGTTGCCGGACAGGGTACCAGCTTGGTAGACCGGGCCCAGCGGGGCGATACGCTCCATGATTTCGCGCTTGCCGCCGAAGCAGCCAACCGGCATGCCGCCACCGATGATCTTGCCGAAAGTGGTGAGGTCCGGGGTGACGCCATAGTGGGACTGGGCGCCGCCGAGCGCGACGCGGAAGCCGGTCATCACTTCATCGAAAATCAACACCACGCCGTGCTTGTCGCACTGCTCGCGCAGCCCCTGCAGATAACCAGGTGCTGGCGGGACGCAGTTCATGTTGCCGGCGACCGGTTCGACGATGATGCACGCGACTTCTTTGCCAACCTCTGCGAGCATCTGCTCGACTGCGGCCAGATCGTTGAACGGCAGGGTCAGCGTGTGCTTGGCGAACGCCGCCGGCACGCCTGCGGAGCTGGGCACACCCTGAGTCAATGCGCCAGAGCCAGCTTTGACCAGCAGGCTGTCGGAATGGCCGTGGTAGCAGCCCTCGAACTTGATGATGCTGTCGCGGCCGGTATAACCACGGGCCAGGCGAATGGCACTCATGGTCGCCTCCGTCCCCGAGCTGACCATGCGCATCATTTCCATCGACGGGACCAGGCTGCAGACCCGTTCGGCCATTTCGGTTTCCATCGCGGTCGGCGCGCCGTATGACAACCCATGCTCCAGTTGACGGCGTACCGCGTCGAGCACCTCGGGATGGCTATGGCCGAGAATCATCGGTCCCCAAGAGCCGACATAATCCACATAGCGCTTGTCATCCTCGTCCGTCACGTAGGCGCCTTCGGCGTGCTTGAGGAATATCGGCGTGCCGCCAACGCTCCGGAACGCGCGCACGGGGGAGTTGACGCCACCCGGAATGTGATTCTGGGCGCTGGCAAAAAGGGTTTCGGAACGGGACATGCTGGGCCTCTCCAGGGAAACAAAAATACAGCTTGGACAGGAGCGACACCTCCTGCCATGACACTGGTCAGTCGGCGGCGAACAACTCGCTGAACGCATGTGCGCGACGCTCGACTTCGCTAGCTGACTCGGCCGCGAACAGCGCATGCACCACGGCGACCAGGCTGGCGCCACGGGCGATCAGGTCTGGAGCATTGTCCAGCGTCACGCCGCCTATCACGGTGATCGGCAGGGTGAAACGCTGACGTGCCAGCTCGAGCATCTCCAGGGTGGCGGCAGGAGCGCCGGGTTTGGTGTTGGAATCGAAGAATCGGCCGAAGGCGACATAGCTGGCTCCTTCGGCAATGGCCTGTTCAGCCAGATCCAGGCGTGCATGGCAGGTCGCACCGATGATGGCCTTACGGCCCAGAAGGGCACGCGCCACCGAGAGCGAGCCGTCTTGCTGGCCCAAGTGCAGCCCGACGCCGAGGCGCGCCGCCAGTTCCGCGTCGTCATTGATGATCAATCGTGCTGCATGACGCTCGCAGAGTTCGCGCAGAGCCTCGGCTTCGCGCAAGCGGCGCCGGTCATCGTCGGATTTATCGCGGTATTGCAGCAGCCTTGCCCCGCCCCTCAGCGCCGCTTCGGCGTAGGGCAGCAGGCGCCCGTCGGCCAGCAACTTGCTGTCAGTAATGGCGTAGAGGCCGCGCAGATGATTGTCTTTCATGTGCAGCGCTCCTGTCAGGCCAGATCGAGCGGCAGGCGACGGGGGATGTATTGTCCGCGGCCCGGCGCTTCGGCATCTCGCAGCGTGCGCCAGGTGTAATCGAGAGCGGACTTCACGGCACTGGCGAGCCCTTCGCCGAGCGCCAGGCGACCGGCCAGGGCGCTGGCCAGGGTGCAGCCTGAGCCATGGTAGCTGCCGGGCAGACGCTGGCAGCTGAAATCGTGCCGACCACCGTCGCGCGAATAGAGACGGTTGTGCACCTCGGTTTCGTCGCCATGCCCGCCGGTGATCAACAGGTGACGAATGTAGGGCAACAGCCTTTCGGCGCACTGGTCGGCGCTGCCCTCCGGCAGCTCGGCAAGTATCCGCGCTTCGGGCAGGTTCGGCGTGGCGAGGGTCGCTACCGGAAACAGGCGCTCGCGCATGGCGTAGCCGACTTCGTCCTTGCCCAATGCGCCACCACCCCCGGCGCGCAGCACCGGATCGCAAACCAGCGGCACGCCGGGCAGTTTCTGCATGATTTCCAGTACGGTCTCGACCATTTCTACCGAACCGAGCATGCCCAGCTTAACCGCGGCAATCGGCATGTCGGCGATGACGGCATGGGCCTGGGCCAGTACCCAATCGCGATCGAGCACACGGAAATCGCTAACGTCGACGGTATCCTGCACGGTCAGCGCAGTGACGGTCGGGGCGGCGTGGCAGCCCTGAGCGACCAGCGCCTCTATGTCGGCTTGCAGCCCGGCGCCGCCACTCGGGTCGTGGCCGGAAAGGCATAGAACGACAGGGCGAGAGCAAGGGCCGGTCATCGATGAGTTCCCCGAATGCGTGGCTGAATGGAGTGGCCGGGGCTAGTACAGCCCGATTTAAAGGCGTGCGAGCTTACCATCAATCGCCCCGAGCGGCTTGCGCAGAGGACGGTTGAGCGCATTGGTCGGGATATCGGACAGAAGCTGCCGTTTGGGTTGGCCGGAGCATGCTAAAGTGCCATCAATTTGTGGGTCGCGAATCTTCAGGGTTCCGAATTCTCTGACGCGACCCGGCAGGTCTTACTTCGCCATGCGCTATTTTTTCATCGTCATGCTCGGTCTGCTGCCATCGTTGGCCAGCGCCATAGAATTCGACCAGAACACCCGACGGCTACCGCTTGGGCATGCCATGGCGGTGCTGGACGACCCCGATCGGGACGTCACCATCGAGGAGGTCATCGCGCTCGATGCGGCCGGGCGCTTCGTCGATCATCAAGATGACGTACTCAACGCCGGCTATTCGCGCTCGGCCTTCTGGTTACGCGTCGACCTGCTGTACCGCGCCAACCACTCCGACGAGCACAGCCGTTGGTGGCTCGAACTGGCGTATCCACCTCTAGATCTGCTGGAGCTGTACCTGCCGGATGCGCAGGGTGGTTACCATTTGGCCCAGCGGAGCGGCGACGCGCTGCCGTTCAGTCAGCGGCAAATCAAGCAGCGCAATCATCTGTTCGAACTGCAACTGGCACCGAACCAGCCCAAGCGCATCTATCTGAGGCTGGAAAGCCAGGGGTCTATCCAGGTGCCGCTGACGTTATGGGAGCCGGTGGCCTATCTGGAGGAGCAGTCGGCCCATATCTACGTACTGGCGATCATCTACGGCGTGCTGTTGGTGATGCTGATTTACAACCTGTTCATCTACCTCAGCGTGCGTGATCGCAGCTACCTCTACTACATCCTCTATATCGGCTCGTTCGGTCTTTATCAGGTCTCGGTCAATGGTCTGGGGGTGCAATATCTCTGGCCCGAGTCACCGTGGTGGGCCAATGCCTCAACGCCGCTGCTGATCGGCGCGGCGGGTCTTTTTGGTTGTCAGTTCGCCCGCAGCTTCCTGCATACCCGCGAGCACAGTCCCTGGATCGACCGAACCTTGCTGGCCTTGATGGCGCTCGGGGTGGTCACCATGGTGCTGGCGTTCACCTCCAGCTACGCCTTGGCGCTGCGTCTGGCCACGTTCCTGGCGCTCTGGTTCATCCTGGTGGTTTTCATGGCCGGCAGCATCGCCTGGTACCGCGGGATGCGTGTGGCGCGTTATTTCATGATCGCCTGGACGACCTTTTTGATCGGTGCGCAGATCAACACGCTGATGGTTCTCGGCTACCTGCCGCATAACTTCTTCACCATGTACGCCGGGCAGATCGGGTCTGCCGTCGAGGTGGCCCTGTTGTCGCTGGCGCTGGCCGATCGCATCAACGCAATGCGGGAAGAGCGGGCCATGATGCTGCAGGAAACCGGCCGCAAATTGGAAAAGCTGAACCGCGAGCTGGCCGAGAGCAACCGTCTGAAGGACCAGTTCCTGGCCAACGTAACCCACGAATTGCGCACACCGATGCATGGCGTGTTGGGCAGTCTCGAGCTCATGCAGACTTTGGAGCTGAGCGGTGAGCTGGAGCAGTACCAGCGCATCGCGACCGGCTCGGCGCGCGAGATGATGCGCCTGGTCAACGACATTCTCGCGCTGACTGAACTGCAGGCGGGTAAGCTTCAGGTGCGCAGCAAGCCGTTCAGGCTGCGGACAATCATCGACGAGCTATACGTAATCTATGGCGCCCGGGCTGCGGTGCGTGGGTTGAGCTTCGAGCTCGAAGTCGCCAGTCATCTACCTGAGATGCTGGAGGGCGATGCCGACAAGCTCTCACAGAGTCTCGGTTATCTGCTCGACAACGCCATCAAATTCACCGTGCAGGGGCGGGTGGTTCTAGCGCTGAGCGGTCATGAGGAGGCTCAGTCCGGCTTCGTCCTGGAGGCGGACGTGATCGATACCGGTTCCGGCTTCGAGGCGCCTGTCGATGATTCGCTGTACCAACATTTTCGCCAGTTGGACGGCAGCATGACCCGGCAGCACGGCGGTCTGGGTATCGGCCTCTCGCTGTGTCGCCAGCTGATCAAGCTGCAAGGCGGGGATATCTCGCACCACTCCGACCCTGGTCGCGGTAGTCGCTTCTCCGTGCGCTTGCCGTTCCGTCTCCCCTGAGCTCCCGTTCGGCTCTGCGCTAGGCAGCGCCGGTTGGGGCGTCCCGTCCTGCCTCAGTGGCAAGCGGGACGCGCAGGTTTTGGCCGAAACCCCACTTTTTCAACGCATTCATGCGTGCTTCACTTTCTCTCGCGGTTCGTCGCGAGAGGCGGTCCGCGTCGCCCCGGCGAAGTTCAGACGGCGAGGGGAGCAATCCTGGAAGCACCGCAGCGCGTCTTCAGCCGGGTCGAATATCGCTTTCGCCTGCCGAGGAGACCGCCATGAGCTTGCATCAATACGCCGAAACCCATGAGGTGTTGAACCAGGTCCCGCCGCTGGACGGTGCGAACCTGTATCGCCTCGACCTGCCGCTGCAGGACTGGGTGCGGCGTTACAAAGGCGGCTGGGCCGACCCTCGGCTGGATGAATACGGTGCCTTGGCGGGCGGTCCGTTGATGGCGGCGGGCTTTCTCGCCAATGAAAACAAGCCGGTGTTCAAAAGCCACGACCGCTACGGGCATCGCATCGATCTGGTGGATTTCCACCCGGCCTATCACGAGTTGATGCGCACCGCGATCGCCCATGGCATACCGTCGCTGCCCTGGACCGACCCGCAGCCCGGCGCCCAGGTCGCCCGGGCGGCGTTGATGTACCTACACAACCAGGCCGAGTCCGGCACCAGTTGCCCGCTGACCATGACCTACGCCAGCGTTCCCGCCTTGCGCTTGCAGCCGGGCGTCAGCGATATCTGGCTGCCGAAGATCCTCAGCCTCGAATACGATCCACGTAACCTGCCCATGGAGCAGAAGAACGGCGTCACCATCGGCATGGCGATGACCGAGAAGCAGGGCGGCACCGATGTGCGTGCCAACACCACCCGCGCCTTTGCCGTCGGCGCGAGCGGTCCGGGCCAGCTGTACGAGCTGGTGGGGCACAAGTGGTTTTGTTCGGCCCCCATGTGCGACGCCTTCCTGACCTTGGCACAGACCGACAAGGGCCTGTCCTGCTTCCTGCTACCACGGCATCGGCCGGATGGCAGTCGCAACCAGTTCTACATCCAGCGGCTGAAGAACAAGCTGGGCAACTGGTCGAATGCCTCCAGCGAAGTCGAGTACCGCGGGGCCCTGGCCTGGATGATCGGCGAAGAAGGGCGTGGTGTACCAACCATTATCGAAATGGTCTCCTCGACCCGCTTCGACTGCATGATCGGCTCCAGTTCGCTGATGCGTCAGGCGCTGACCCAGGCCATGCACCACTGCACGCATCGACAGGTCGGCGGCCGCGTCCTGGCCGAGCAGCCGCTGATGCAGAACGTGCTGGCCGATCTGGCGCTGGAAAGCGAGGCCGCGCTGGCGTTGACTCTGCGCATGGGGCGCGCGCTCGATCGTCCCTTCGACGAGCGGGAAGAAAAATTCGCCCGGCTGGTCACCGCCGTCGGCAAATACTGGATCTGCAAGCGCGCGCCCGCGACGGTAGCCGAGGCCAGCGAATGCCTGGGCGGCGCCGGCTATGTCGAGGAAACCATCATGCCTCGGCTGTACCGCGAGGCGCCGGTCAACTCGATCTGGGAGGGCTCGGGCAACGTGCAGTGCCTCGACGTGCTGCGCGCTTTGTCGAAAGAGCCCGGCGTGATCGATGTACTGTTCGCCGAGCTCGGCGATGGCCACGGCGACGCCCGTCTGCAGGCACATATCGGTCGGTTGCAGACCGCCTTCACCGATACGGACGATATCCAATACCGCGCCCGTCAACTCACCGAGGATGTGGCCGTCGCGTTGCAGGCCAAACTGCTGCTCGAGGCGGGCAATAGCGCCGTGTCGGATGCCTTCATTGCCAGCCGTCTGGACGGGCACGGACGGGTCTTCGGTACCCTGCCGCGCGGGCTCGATATCAGCGCCCTGCTGGCCCGCAGCGCACCCTTCATCGAGTAGCCGGGGCGTCGCGCCGCTCAGGCGGCAGCGTCGGCTTGCTCGGCCAGGATGCCAGCCAGGACCTGCCGATCGATATTGCCGCCGCTGAGCACCACTGCGATGCGCTCTTCACGGTTGTGCTCGCGTTCCTGCATGGCGGCAGCCAGGGCGGCGGCGCCGGCGCCTTCTGCGAGGTTGTGGGTGTCTTCGTGGAAGGCGACGATGGCCTGGTGGATCTCGCGGTCGTCCACGCGCACGATTCGCGTCGCTCCTCGCCGGATGATCTCCAGTGCTTCGGGTGCCGGCATTCGGCAGGCCATGCCGTCCGCGAAGGTATTGGCCGTTTCGGTACAAACGATGCGACCCTGCTCGAAACTCTGGGCGTAGGCATCGGCAGCGCTGGAGACCACGCCGATGATTTCCGTATCCAGCCCCAGCAAGTCGCGGGTGCGGATCATGCCGCAGATACCCGAGCCGAGCCCGATGGGAACATACACGCGGCGCAGATCGAGCACCGCCTCGAGCAACTCCAGGGCGTAGGTGGCGACGCCGCGGATCAGGTCCGGATGCAGCGACGGGACGAAGTGCCAGCCGTTCACCTCGGCCAGTTCCGCGGCGCGCTGGCGGGCGGTATCGAAGTCGCGACCGTACGCGATGACCTCAGCGCCGCATGCGTGCATGGCGGCATTCTTCTCCGTGGAGTTGCCCTCGGGCACTAGGATCTGCAGGCGCAGGCCCGCCTTGTGTGCAGCCATCGCCAGGCTGATTCCGTGGTTACCGCGGGTCGCGGTGATGAGGCCCGGCATACGCGGTTCACGCTTGAGCAGCTCGTGCACGTAGAGTACGCCGCCACGAACTTTGAAGGCGCCGGCAGGGGTGTGATTTTCATGTTTGACCCATATCTCGCAGCCAAGCCGCTCGACGAGTAGTGGCCATGCGTATTGCGGCGTCGGCGGCACGCTCTGGTGTATCAGCTGGGCTGCCTGACGCAGTGCGTTTAAATCGAACATCGAAAGCTCCTCGGCGGGTTTGACGTCGATCCTAGGTGGCGGGCATTGTATGGGTAAATATTTATATTGCATGGCAAACAATGTGGTTACCCAAGCTCGAAACCAGTGATCAACCGCGTTATCTGGCGCTGGTCGATGCCATTGCGTCGGCCATCGCACGGGGCGAACTGAAGCCTGGCGATCGATTGCCGCCACAGCGGCGGCTGGCCTGGGCGCTCGGACTCAACCCGAGTACTGCGATGCAGGCTTATCGTGAAGCGGCGCGGCGCCATCTGGTGGGTGGCGAGGTAGGGCGCGGCACCTATGTGCTGGCCAGCAGCCGCGAAGCCAGCCTGTTCCGCCTGAAAATGCCGGAGGCGCACCCGGAACTTGTCGACCTTTCGACCAACCTGCCGGCGCTCGCCCCCGACGATGACGACATGCAGCGCAGCGTGGCCGCACTGTGCGCGACGGGGGAGTTGGCGAGCCTGCAAGGCTACCCCTCGGCGCGCAGCCTCCAGCGCGCCCAGCTCGCGGTGAGTAGCTGGTTGCGCGGTCGGGCGCTTGAAATTCCGCCGAGGCAGGTGCTGCTTTGTGCCGGGGCGCAGCAGGGCGTGTTCGCCGCGCTGATCGGACTCTGCGAGCCCGGCGAGCCGGTGCTGGTCGAGGCGCTGACCTCGCCAGGCATCAAGGCCGCCGGGCGCCAATTGCGCCTGCCGTTGCACGGAGTTGCGATGGACGATTGCGGCATCCTGCCGGACGATCTCGACCGCCTGGCTCGTGCCACCTCGGCGCGTGTGGTCGTATTGACGCCCTGCATACAGAACCCGACCGCCGTCAGCATGAATGCACAGCGGCGCGAGGCCATCGCCGCCGTGGCGCGACGGCGTGGCTTGCTGGTCATCGAAGACGACATCTACGGCGCGCTGGGCGACGAGCCGCCGCTGGCGGCGGTATTGCCTGAGCGGACGTTGCTGATCAGCAGCCTGTCGAAGACGGTCGCGCCTGGGTTGCGCCTGGGCTTCGTCGTCGGGCCGGACGCTTGGCTGTCGCGTATCGACCCGGAACGGCAGGCGACTAGCTGGGCCTTGTCGACGCTGTGTCTGCGAATCGGCTGCGAGTGGCTTGAAGACGGGACCGCGGCGCGTCGACTGGCCTGGCAGCGCGAACAGATGACGCTGCGCTGGCGGCTGGCGCAGAAACTGCTTGGCCCGACACGCCGCACGCCGTCGCCGCACCTGTGGCTCGAGTTTCCCAGGGACATGGATCTGCCCGCGTTGTGTCGCGTGGCGGGTATCGAAGCGGCCGCGGCGGAAATCTTCGCGGTCGGCCATGGCGCGCCCAATGCGCTGCGCCTGAGTCTGACCGCCGCCCCCAGCCTGGCGGTGCTGAAGGCAAGGCTGGAAGCACTGGCGCTGGCTGTTGGCTGATCGTGGCCACCTGGTGCTACCGCTGTCATCGATCAGCAGGCAAGATGTTTCCAACGACTGAACAAGGAAATCCAGCATGAATGAAGCAGGCGAGACCTTTCGCATTGCCACCAGCGCCGAAGCTGCCGTGGACTACCTTGCTGAACTCCACCAACGCGCCACCGTGGCGCTCAATCAAGCCCTCAAACGCTACGTTTCAAGCCGCACCGAGCCGGGTGCCGAGGAGCGCAGCCTGTTCCGCTATCCGCAACTGCGCCTGACGTACGAATGCCACGGCGAGGTGCCGGCGTCCACCCGCGCCTATGCCAAGGTGCAGGCGCCGGGCGTGTACAGCGTTACCGTGACCCATCCGGCGGCGTTCCGCAGCTATCTGCTCGACCAGTTGCGACCGCTGATGCTGGATTTCGGCGTCAAGGTCGAAGTCGGTATCAGCGAACGCAACATCCCTTACCCCTATGTGATCGAACAGGGCGACGAGCTGGCGGGCACCGGCGTGACCGCTGCCGAGCTGGCGCGCGTGTTCCCCAGCACCGACCTTTCCGCGGCCACTGACGACATCGCCGATGGCCTCTACGACTGGGAGCATGCTGACCCCTATCCGCTGGCGCTCTTCGACGGCGCGCGGGTGGATTTCTCCCTGCGCCGGCTGGTGCATTACACCGGTAGCGATTGGCGGCATGTGCAACCCTGGATCCTGCTGACCAACTATCACCGCTACGTCGACCAGTTCATCCGCCATGGTCTCGACATGCTGCGCGACGACACCCGCTTCGTGCGCATGGTGCTGCCTGGCAACATCATCATCGAGCGCGGCATGGACGAGGGCGAGGCGCAGGCGATCATCGGCGGCGTGCTCTGGCACCGCTACCAGATGCCGGCCTATCACCTGCAGGCCAAGGATGGCGACGGCGTCACCTTGGTGAACATCGGCGTCGGGCCGTCGAACGCCAAGAACATCACCGATCACCTGGCCGTGCTGCGCCCGCATTGCTGGCTGATGATCGGCCACTGCGGCGGCTTGCGGCAGTCGCAGTCGATCGGTGACTACGTGCTGGCCCACGCCTATATGCGTCGCGATGGGATTCTCGATCGGGTGCTGCCACCGCATATTCCGCTGCCAGCGCTGGCCGAGGTCCAGCAGGCACTGCAAGAAGCCGCGGCGCAGGTCACGGGCGACAAGGGCGAAGCGCTGAAGAAGCGGCTGCGCACCGGCACCGTGCTGACCTACGACGACCGCAACTGGGAATTGCGCTGGGCGCAGGAACGGCCGTTGATCAACCTGTCGCGGGCCGTGGCCGTGGACATGGAGAGCGGCACGATCGCCGCCCAGGGCTATCGTCTACGTGTGCCTTACGGGACGCTGCTATGCGTCTCGGACAAGCCGCTGCACAGCGAGATCAAGCTGCCGGGCTCAGCCAATGCGTTCTACGAACGGGCCGTCACACAACATCTGAAAATCGGTATTGCGGCGCTCGACCTGCTGCGCAGCCAGCTCAACTCGCTGCATTCGCGCAAGTTGCGCAGTTTCGACGAGCCACCGTTCCGCTAGCACGCGGCAAGCTAGCAGGTTCAGCCAAGCCCGAGCTGACTCGGGCTTTTGCGTTTTTACCTGCTAGTGCTCTTGTCGACTACTCACGCCGCCAAAAGCCAGGCTCCGCTCAGTGCCGAGGCGAGGCCGGCGAGGCGGACCAATGGCGCGGCGGCTCGGGGCAGGTTGCGCGCCACGGCGTAACCGGTGCCATGCAGCGCTGCGGTGGTGGCGACGAAACCTGCGGCGTAGCTCCAGGGGCTGGTTAACTCGGGCAACTCCAGACCATGGGCGACGCCGTGGCTGAGGGCAAATAGCGCGGTCAGCCCCATGGCTACCGGCAGTGCCGGGCGCACCGCCAGGGCAACCAGCAGTCCAAGCGCCAGTACCGAGCCGGCGATGCTGGTCTCCATCAACGGCAGATCAATGCCGGTAAAGCCGAACAGGCCACCGAAGAGCATCGTGATGACGAAGGTCAGCGGCAGCACCCAGCGGGCCTCGCCCTGCTGCTGGGCGGCCCAGAGCCCAACTGCGAGCATCGCCAGCAGGTGGTCGAGCCCGAACAGCGGATGGGCGAAGCCGGACAGCAGGCCTGAGTGATCGTGTCCGGGGTGAGCGAAGGCCAGCGCCGGGCTGAGCAGCAGGGCGGCGGCAAGCAACGATTTATGCAGATCCATGTGATGGCTCCTTTCTGGGGTTCGGTGGGTTCAGGCCGCGCTGAGCATTCCCTGTTTCTCGATAAAGGCGATGATCTCGTCGAGACCCTGGCCCACCTTCTGGTTGCTGAAGACGAATGGCTTGTCGCCGCGCATCTTGCGGGTGTCGCGGTCCATGACTTCGAGCGAGGCGCCGACCATCGGCGCCAGATCTATCTTGTTGATCACCAGTAGGTCGGACTTGCAGATGCCCGGCCCGCCCTTGCGCGGCAGCTTGTCGCCGGCCGATACGTCGATCACATAGATGGTCAGGTCGGACAGTTCCGGGCTGAAGGTCGCCGAGAGGTTGTCACCGCCGGATTCGACGATGATCAGGTCGAGCCTTGGAAAGCGGCGGTTGAGCTGCTCCACTGCCTCGAGGTTGATCGAGGCATCCTCGCGGATCGCTGTGTGCGGGCAGCCGCCGGTTTCGACGCCAATGATGCGCTCAGGCGCCAAGGCTTCGTTACGCACCAGAAACTGTGCGTCTTCCTGGGTGTAGATATCGTTGGTCACCACCGCCAGGTTGTAACGCTCACGCAGGGCCAGGCAGAGCGCTAAGGTCAGGGCCGTCTTGCCGGAACCGACCGGCCCGCCGATGCCGATGCGAAGGGGTTGGGTATTCATGGGTTTTTTCCTCTAAAAGGCAGCGTGCTGCCTCGGGGTTGATGCGAAAGGGGGCGTCTCTGCCGTTGGGCAGTGCTGATGAGATTCTTGGGGTTGGGCTTGTTTGCTCGTGCGCAGAAGTTCTGGGGTACCGGCGCTGGCATATGTAGCTTTGTAGGACGCCGCGCTTTCCTCGGCTGGAACCACAGGTTGCGCCTTGCACGGCGCGTCACTTTTTCTTGTGTGGCCAAGAAAAAGTAACCAAAAAGAAGGCCACCCCGGCATCCGGCCCTTCGCTACGCGAAGGGTCCCCTCGCTCCATCGCCATTCCAGGGGCACGCTGCGAAGGGCCATCCCTGGCCCATCGCAGCTCTCGCGGCATCCATGCCGCTCAACCCCGTCCACGGCGATTACGCTCGGCCTCCTGACGGGGATTTGGGACCGAATCGTTTGGAAGTTCTGAAGGGGCGGGCGCAAAGCGCTTTGCTTGTTTCTGTGCGAGCGGACCAACAGGAAACGCGAAACGTCCCTTTTAGTAGGCCGAATGAAGTTAGCAGGCCGAATGGGATCCGCGTGGTTCGGCAAGAGCTCTGCTGTAGCCAGTGGCGGAAAATGCTGCGCAGTTTTCCACCCTACATTGCGGAAGAGGGATCGAGTCCGAATTTTACGAATGTTCGCGAATAGCGAAACAAAAGCGCTTTGCTTGTTTACTGACGTACAAACTATCAGGCGACGCCGAGCGCCCCTTTCAGAAGGCCGAATGGAATCCGCGCGGAGGGGAGCGAGCGGCATGGATGCTGCGAGAGGACTGGGCGTCCCCGCGATAAAGGGCCATGGATGGCCCTTGTACGCCGGCCCCCGGAGCGTGGATGGAATGAGGGAAGTCGAGCGAAGCGAGACCCGGATGCAGGGGCAAGCGTTTTTGGTTACTTTTTCGGCGTTTGGAAAAAGTGACTCGCCCAGCAGGGCGAAACCAATGCATCGGCCAACTCGCTTACCCACCCGAGATTCCCAACCCAAAGCCAACAAAGCGTTGTCAGAGGGGCGACCCATATCAAGGGCGAACGAGGATGCGGCGGTCTGGGACCAACCGAACCCATCATCACATGCATCACGTGCGTGCGATCCATTCGCGAGCAAGCTCGCTCCTACAGACTCGCACGACAAAGCGAAACTCGCCCTGCTCATGACCTAAACAACCGACTGTACTGCCGCTCATGCCCCATGCTCATCAGCGCCAGCCCAAAGGCGGCGCTGCCCCAGCGCTCCGGCTCGATAACCGTTGCGTCGTACTGGGCCTGCTGCAGGCTAGGGAGCAGCTGCGAGGTCAACCGCTGCGCCGCCTGCTGCCCCAGCGGCAGAGTCTTCATCAAGACCGCCAGCTGGTTCTCCAGCCAGCCCCACAGCCATGCGGTCAGCGCATCTCCGGGCGAGATCTGCCAGGCGCGAGCCGCCAACGCCCAGCCAAGGGCGAGTCCGGGTTCGTCAATGCGTTGGAACAGGGCGCGGGCCGGAGCGTCGAGCTCCGGTAGATTGTCCAGCAGCTGCTTCAACGAATAGCCCATCTGCCGGCTTTCCAGTCGCAGCTCGCGGGTCTCGCGGCTAGCGCGATGGCGGTCGGCGAGTCGCTCGAGTTTCGTCCAGTCTTCGGCGGCTGCGGCCTCGCAGTGCGACAGAAGCAGTGGGGCTTCGAAGCGTGCCAGGTTGAGCAACAGCTGATCGCTCAGCCAACGCCGCGCGCTGTTTTCGTCGTGCACCTGCTCACGTTCGACGGCCATTTCCAGACCCTGCGAGTAGCTGTAGCCGCCAATCGGCAGTTGGGGGCTGGCCAGCCGCAACAAGGCAAAGGCGGCCGGATTCACGTGCGCACGCCGAACTGGTGCAGACGTGGTGCGTAGCTGAACTCGGCCTCGCCCGCGTGGGAGTGATGATGGCCGCCACCGTAGGCGCCGTGCTCCGGCTGGAAGGGCGCCTCAATGGCTTCGACGCGGGCGCCGAGCTGCAGCAGCATGTCCTTGAGCACATAGTCGTCGAGTAGACGCAGCCAGCCATCGCCGATCTGCAGCGCGACGTGGCGATTGCCCAAGTGATAGGCGGCGCGCGTCAGCTCGAAGGCGCTGGAGCAAGTCACGTGGAGCAGCTGTTCGGCACGGGCGCGGACGATGACGATGCGGCCGTCGTTGGCGCGCAGGCACTCACCGTCGTGCAGCGGCGGCTGGCCGCGTTCGAGAAACAGGCCGACTTCCTCGCCCTGGGTGGTGAAGCAGCGCAGCCGCGATTTGCTGCGGGCCTCGTAGGTCAGCGCCAGCTCGGCATCGGCCTGTGGCTGCGCAGGGGAGCGTTGATGAATGACCAACATGGGCAGGGCGGTTCCGGTTCGTGCGATAGGCACAAACAGAGCAAGCCGCTTGCCAACCCTGCGCAGCTGGCATGACGCGCCGGCTGCGAGCGCGGCGTGCCAGAAAATGGCGCGTCAGGGTGATCCGTTATGGTGCGCCGCGTTCCGCCAGGCACCATGGGTGTGCAGATCAGTGCAGTGCTCGAACCATGTAGACGGCTGGGATTTGATAGCTGGCCAGATTGTCGACCTGCGGCGGCTCCAGCTCGGAGTGCGCGGTATAGCCCAGGCGCGACCAGAAGTTCTCGGATTTCTGTACCGAAACCAGCGCGGAGTAGCGCAGTTTATGGGTACGGGCCTGCTCCAGATTCTTACGCACCAGTGCCGGGCCGATACCGCGGCCGCCGGCGCGAGCGGATACGGCGAGATCATGAAGGTACAGGCAGTCGGCTTCAGCGTGAGGCTGGAACTCGCCGTCCAGCGGGGTCACCGTGCCGACACGCGAATGGTAGGCGAAAAGGTAGGCGCAGACGCCGAGGACATCTTCGGCAACCCAGGCCAACTGAGGACAGGCGGCGAGGCGGGCGCGGATCACCGCTTCGTCTTCCAAGACTTCGGCGGCATAGGACTCTTGCTGAATCGACATCACGGCAGGAATATCGCGCTCCTGCATCGCTCTCAACTTGAACATCTGAACTACTCGGACGGGCTCGGGCCGGCTGGCGGCCCGCAACGGGCCGGCGATCATACGCGATCGGCGGAACAAGCGTGAGCGCGCCGACGGAGGGTCTGCAATGCCCTCGCGGTACGTCCTCGCTCGAATGGAGCGGCAACGATGCGGATGAGAGGGCCTGCTGACGGAGCGGGTCGCGCTCTTACGGACAACTGGCTTGACCCGGGCGCGCTTGCTCCCCGTACGATTGGTCGGCGAAGGATATATGACGACTGACGGCGGCGATTTTTGCGGGCATAATTCTTAGTTAGCTACCTATCGTCGCGGTTGACCTCCTTGAACAATTCACATCACCCATTACTTGGTGTTCTGCTCATCCTTTTTTCGTGCCTGATCCTGGCTTCGCACGATGGGCTTTCCAAACACCTGACGCAGCTTTATCCGGTCTTTCTAGTGATCTGGGCACGGTATCTGGCGCAGACGGTGTTGATGTTCACGCTGTTCACGCCACGCATGGGGCGGCGCGTGTTCCATACGTTGCGACCCTGGCTGCAACTGTGCCGTGGCGCGAGCCTGGTCTGCGTGAGCATGCTGTTCATCAG
Organism: Pseudomonas sp. YJ42; assembly: GCF_047225135.1. Lineage (NCBI taxonomy): Bacteria > Pseudomonadati > Pseudomonadota > Gammaproteobacteria > Pseudomonadales > Pseudomonadaceae > Pseudomonas > Pseudomonas sp. YJ42. Next base: position 3,632,767 of record NZ_CP178378.1, read on the forward strand.
TGGCCTGGGTTATATCCCGCTGGCCGAGGCCACGGCAGTGATCTTTCTGACACCGCTGCTGGTGACCATCGCATCGGCGCTACTGGGCGAGCGGGTCAGCCATAGCCAGTGGATGGCGGTGGGCTGCGGTCTGCTTGGCGTGCTGATCATCGTGCGTCCGGGCGGTGCGCTGTTCACCCCAGCGATTCTGCTGCCCTTCGGCGCGGCGATCAGTTTCACGGTCTATCAGCTGATTACCCGTCGCCTCAGTACTACCGACCACCCGGTGACCAGCAATTTTCTCACCAGCCTGGTTGGCAGTCTGGTGATGAGTGTGCTGGTGATCTTCAACTGGCAGACACCGACCTTGCATGATGCGCTGATGATGGCCGCGCTCGGCGCGATGGCGATGAGCGGTCACCTACTGTTGACCAACGCGTTCCGCTTTGCCAGTGCCGCCACTCTGGCACCGTTCACCTATGCACAGATCATCTTTGCCGGGATGGTTGGCTTTTTCGCCTTCGGGCATGTGCCCGACGTCGGCGCAATTGTGGGCATGGCGATCATCATTGCCAGCGGCCTGTGCATGGTCTACGTACAGGGACGCCAACCGCGTCCCCGGCTTTGAAATATCGCGGGCGTGCCGTCGGGCCATCCGCTCAGCTTCCAACACTTGACCCAACAGGGGCGACTCGACCCTTGCGTGCGCTTTATCAGGAAAAACACATGCAACGAATTTCTCATCATTCTCTGCGTAACGAATTCCGCCGGCTGCTGGCATCGGATCGCTGTTATCACACCGCCTCGGTATTCGATCCGATGTCGGCGCGTATCGCCGCCGACCTCGAATTCGAAGTTGGCATTCTCGGTGGCTCGGTCGCCTCGCTGCAGGTGCTGGCCGCACCGGATTTCGCGCTGATTACGCTCAGCGAGTTCGTCGAACAGGCGACCCGCATCGGGCGCGTGTCGCGCCTGCCGATCATCGCTGACGCCGATCATGGCTATGGTAACGCGCTCAACGTGATGCGCACCGTAGTCGAGCTGGAGCGTGCCGGAATCGCCGCGCTGACCATCGAAGACACCTCGCTGCCAGCCAAATTCGGGCGCAAATCCACAGACCTGATCGGCATGTTCGAGGCGGTCGGCAAGATCCGCGCGGCGCTGGAGGCGCGCATCGATCCGGAGCTCGCCATCATTGCGCGCACCAACGCCGGTGTGATCGGCCTGGAAGAGGTCATCGCCCGCGTGCAGGCCTACGAAGCGGCGGGAGCCGATGCGATCTGCCTGGTGGGAATCGAGGACTTCGAGCAGCTCGAGCGCGTCGCCGAGAAGCTCAGCGTGCCCCTGATGCTGGTGACCTATGGCAACCCGCGCCTGCGCGACAACGCGCGCTTGGCGGCGCTCGGCGTCCGCATCGTGGTCAACGGCCATGCCGCTTATTTCGCGGCGATCAAGGCGACCTACGACTGTCTGCGCGAGCAGCGCCAGATCGACGCCTCGGACCTCAACGCCTCGCAGCTGTCGGTCAAGTATTCGACCGCCGACGAGTACATGGTCTGGGCTGAAGAATACATGCAGGTCAAGGAATAACCGCCACCTGCCGCGCCGTCGTCATCCGCGCTCTGGAGATCCGATGAGTCCACGCTTGCTGACCTTCATGGTGGCCTTTGCCGCATTCCTCGGGCCTTTTACCCAGACGGTCTATGCGCCGATCCTGCCCGAGTTGGGTGAGGCGCTGGCGACCACGCCGCTGCTGATCAACCTCAGCATCTCGATCTTCACCTTCGTGCTGGCGTTCATGCAGATCGTTTACGGCCCGCTGGTGGATCGCAGCGGTCGTCGACGCATTCTGCTGATGGGCCTGGTGATCTACGTCGGTGCGTCTCTGGGATGCTTTCTGGCCCGCAATATCGAGCTGCTGTTGGTGTTTCGTGCGCTGCAGGCGGTGGGTATCGCCGCTGGCGCAGTGGTCGCGGTCACGGTCATCGGCGATCGTTTCGAGGGCGCGGAGCGCGGCCGGGCGATGGGCTCGTTCCAGATGATGGTGGCGCTAGGGCCGGTGGTCGGTCCGGTGGTGGGCGGCTTCATCGGCGAGCATCTGGATTTCCACTACGTGTTTCTGCTGCTGGCGGCGGTGGGTGCCCTCGTCTTGCTGGCTAACGCACTCTGGTTGCAGGAGACGCGTCCTGCCGGAGGCATGCCGAGAGCCTTCCATCCGGTCGAATACGTGGATGTACTGCGCAATCGTCAGGGGTTGGCGATCATGCTGCTGAGCTTCGTGCAGTACTACGCCTTCTATAACTATCTGGTGTTCATGCCGCGCGTGCTGGACAGCACCTACGGGCTCAGTGCCAGCGAAAAGGGCCTGGTATTCCTGCCGCTGTCGATTGCGGTGGTGATCGGTAGCTTCGTCGGCGGTCGGTTACCGGGACGCTGGCGGCCACGGCCAACGCTGTTGGTGACGGCCGGGTTGAATGCGCTCAGCGTGTTGCTGTTCCTCGGTGTTGCGCAGTGGTCGCTCGCCTGGCTGGTCGTGGCTGCCAGCGCGTTCGGCCTGTTCCTCGGATTGTCGCTGCCGGTGCAGACCAGCTTGCTGATGGATCTCTACCCGCACAACCGTGCCACTGCCGTGGGCAGTTACAACTTTTTTCGCTTCATGGGGATGGCTACCGGGCCGGTGCTGGGATCCTGGCTGTATCGGGACGGGAATCTGGAGCTGCTCTACGGCTTCGCGACGGCGGCGTTCCTACTGGCCGTGCTGCACGCGCGGATGCGGTTTCGCTAGTGGCGTCAGTTCAGAACAAAAGACGCTGCGCCCTGAACATGAAGAAGCTCTCGCAATGGGCGTTCTGCCCGGAATAGACGCCGCACTCTCGCCCGCTCAGGTTGGAGTCGGTATAGGAGAGGTCCAGGTTCACGCCGAGCAGCGGGCGGGACAGATTCAGCGACCAGTCGTTGAATACCCGCACACTGCCGCCAGTGTAGTGCCGCGGGTTGTCCAGCGAGTGGCTCGCGTACTTCAGGCGCACCCCGAAATCCAATGGTCGAAACGAGTCAAATTCCAGGAACAGCGTACTGTCGGTACGCCCTGGAGCGCTGCGCAGGGCGCCACCTAGGCGGTTACCGGCCAGATTGATGCCGCCGTAGTACTCATGGCGGTCGCGGTTTTCCAGTTCGGGAAAGCTGTAGCGGATCACCCCCAGCTCGAAACCTAAGGCGTTGTCGAGCGGCTGCTGGGCGTAACCTATGTAGGTGTCCAACTCCAGGGGGTTGCCCTCAAGGATGCCCATGCTGGGTGCCCACTGCCCCACGTACATGCCATTGGCGTGGGTCAGATCCAAGCCTCCGCGGAAAGTGCTTCCGACGGTCGGGCTGACGAGCCCCTGGGCCATGCTGCGAGTGGGCGCCATGCCGAGCTTGAGATCGAATTGTCCGACTTCGCGTTCGACGACCTGCGGTTGACTGGCGCATCCGCTAAGCCCGAGCATCAAGGCCGTCGCGATGAATTTTTTGTTCATACACCGATTCACGGGTGGATTAGTCATACAAGCCGCCCGCTGGCGACCGCAAAGGGCAAGGCCTATACAGAGCGGCTGAAGACTGTTTAATGGCCACTCTTGCCTGATCAATCGTCGGGAAGAGTAGTCGATGCGGACGTAGTGCAATCCCCGTTCGTCGTTTTGACGCCAAGCGAACGACGGGCGGTGCCGATTCATTGGCGACCCATAATGGTGCCGGGGATTTGACTAGTTGAACGGCCGCGGCACTCGCCGTTCGAATGTTGAAATAGCCAATGACTGTTTTTCAGACAGGCGGGAGGTTTTTATGGCCACGGGGTGGGCAAACGAAGGCGCAGTGCAGGAACAGATCGACAGCACCATCGAGGACGCGGTGCAGCGAGCGCGCAGCCGATTGGGGCGAGGCGAAAGCCTGACGCACTGCGAGGAGTGCGACGCGGAGATTCCCGAGGCAAGGCGTCAGGCCGTTCCGGGCGTGCGCCTGTGCGTAAAGTGCCAGACCGAACAGGACAAGCAGGAAGCCAAATTCAGCGGCTACAACCGCAGGGGCAGCAAGGACAGCCAGCTACGCTGAGGCGATAAATCGCACGCCCGGATCGCACTCGACGCGCGCGCATGGGTCACACATCGCGTCCCCCCACCCTTCCATGGAAGAGGAATGCCCCATGATGATTTTCGAAGCGCTGCGCCTGAGCCATGACATCCAGCGCGACCTGTCCGAACGCCTGACGCAGACAAGTGGCGATTCCGCCGAACGCCAGGAGCTGTTCGCCCAGCTCAAGCATGAACTCTGGGTACATTCGGTGGCCGAAGAGCGTCACTTCTATATTCCGCTGATGCGCGATGACAGCGGCGTCGACCTGTCCCGTCATGCCATCGCCGAGCATCATGAAATGGACGAAATGGTCGAGGCCCTGGAGGAGACGGATCCCAGCAGCCCTAGCTGGCTCGCTCAGGCCCGCAAGCTGTCGGACAAGGTTCACCATCACCTGCAGGAAGAGGAGCACAAATTCTTCCAGATGGCCGGCAAGCTGCTCAGCGAACAGCAGAAGAACCAGCTGGCCGGTGCATACCTTGGCGCCTACGACATGATGAAGGCCGAGCACGCCTAAGACGTGAGCGTCCCGGTCGGCATGCTGAAAGTAAAGGTGGTGCCGGCCTCGGCGGTAGACGAGACCTGCATCCTGCCTCCGTGCTACACGGCAATCTCATTGGCGATATAGCCGCGCGCCGGACATGATCGACGAGAGGGGATTGCGCAGGTCGTGGCCGAGCAAGGCAATGAACTGCTCGCGCAGCTCGGTCGTCTGCTGTGCATCGAGCAGTGCTGCCTCGGTCGCCTCGAAACGTTCCTCGGCTTCGAGCTGAATGGCCAGCAGCTTGGCGAACGACTCCATCATGGCCAGGATCGACCCTTCCGACAGATTGGCGGGCAGCGGATCGAGCGCACAAACAGTGCCGAAGAAGCTGCCGTCGGTACGAAACACCGGGGCCGAGATGTAGCTTTCGAAACCATACATCTTTGGGGTGTGGTGATTGCAGTAGCGTTCGTCCTCGCTCACCTTGCTGATGATGATGGTTTGGTGGGACGCGTGAATTTCGTGGCAGAGGGTCGTCGTTACGTCCAGTTCGCCACCGACCTGCAGGCCGAAGTTGATCCGGTCGAGCACCGCACAGGCCGTCCAGGAGTCCGCGGTGACACGCGCTACGGCGGCGAAACGTAATCCGGTGGTCTCGGAGATGACCTGAAGAATGGCGGGTACTGCGCTGATGCGGCTGATAGCCGAAATATCGTCGCTAACCGATCGGTTCATGCGGGTGTCAAGGCTGCGCGTGGTGATGGCCCGGCACTCTATCACGGGCCGTTCGTCGCGCTGAATCGAGCCGACGGTCAGCCGGCCCGATCCAAGGGGGCATCAGGCTTGCGTCGTCAAAGGAGGCTGCGCATTTGCCGGAACGATCTGCTTGCGCATCAGCAGGTAATGCACCACGGCACCGAACAGCGCGCCGAGCAGCCAGGCGAAGCCCGACAGGCTTTCCAGCCCAGGCGTCCAGACGGAGGCGACCGAGAACACCGAGCTGATCCCGAACGCGATGATCGCCTTGCGGTTCCAGCCGGCGTTGAAATAGTAGGCTGAGCCCGGTGCTGCGGAGAACAGCTGTTGCACATCCAGCCGCTGCCGGCGGACCAGGTAGTAGTCGGCCACGATGATGCCGTACAGCGGTGCCAGCACGGCGCCCAGTGTGTCGACGAAGGCGGCGATGCCGACTGCGCTGATGAACGACACCCACAGCGCACCGATGAAGAAAGCGATGGCCGCGGTGATGTAGCCGCCGGTGCGTGCACTGATATGCGCTGGAGCCAGATTGGCGATGTCATAGGCCGGCGGGATGAAGTTGGCGACCAGATTGATGCCCACCGTGGCGGCGAAGAAGGTGATTGCAGCGATCAGGGTCAGGCCGACGTTGTCGATGCGCGAAACGATATCGGTGGGGTTGGTCAGGGTTTCGCCAAACACCACCACGGTGCCGGCGGTGATCACCAGGGCGATCAGCGAAAAGATCGCCAGGCTGACCGGCAGGCCGAGGAAGTTGCCGATGCGCATCTGCCGCTCATTTTTCACGAAACGGGCGAAATCGCCGTAGTTGATCACCACCGCGGCGAAGTAGGCGACCATGGTGCCGACCACGGCGGCAAACGCGGCGACGGGCCCGCCGGCATAGCTGCCGGTGCCGCTGAATATGCTGCCCAGCGCGCCGGCCAGGCTTGGCCCGGCCTGGTAACAGATGGCGATCATCATCGCGATCATCACCAGATAGACCAGCGGCCCGGCCCAGTTGAGGAAGCGCGTCACCCAGTCCACGCCACGCACGAACAACGCGACCTGAAAGACGCAAACGATCACATAAGCGACCCAGTCCACTGCGGTCAGGCCCAGCAGGGTAGTTTCCGAGCCGGGGCCCGCCAAGGTACGAATCAGCAAGGCGACCGCGGTCGAGGCGAAATAGGTCTGCACGCCGTACCAAAAGATCGCCACGATGCCGCGCACGACCGCTGGAAAATTCGCACCGCGCACGCCCATGCTGGCGCGAGCCATGACCGGGAATGGGATGCCGTATTTGACGCTGGGTTTACCTGTCAGCTGCACCAGGCCCATGACGATAAAGCCGGCCAGTACGATTCCGGCAAGCACCGCCCAGCCGTTCAGACCGTAACTGATGAACAGGGTGGCGGCCAGGGTGTAGCCGAACAAGCTCTGAATATCGTTAGACCAGACGTTGAAGACCTCGAACCAGCCCCACTTGCGTTTGGCTGGGGCGAGCGGGGCGAGGTCGGCGTTATACAGGCTGGGATCGATCTGCTTGATCTGAAAGTCGTCGTGGTTCATCTCTGGGCGCTCTGTGCAAGACTGTTAATGGTTTTTGTATGCAGTTCTTGTTCCGCGTATGGCAGAGTCCGCGAAGTCAGGCCTTGTGGCATTCGTCAGATACGCCGAGACCTGAGCAAAGCCTAGAAGATGAAATCCAAACTCGCTTCGACTTTGTATACATAAATAATCATTTTGTTATGCAGTTTCGCGAGAGGCCGTCTAGGACGATGCTTATAAAGGGCCCGCCTGCAATCAACCACCGCAAAAAAGTTTCCCGCCCGGATCATTTGTGGGCTTTTTTTGACCCGCACTTGCCTCAATCCCTTCAAGCGTCCGTTTATGCACTCTGGGCGTGCACACAGGCTGGTGCGCGCACAAAAAAGGGTGGCCAGGCCGCCCCTGTGAAAAACGCAATGGGATCTGAACGGCGATCGCTGTCAGAACAAGAAATAGCGCTGCGCCATCGGCAGCACCTCGGCGGGCTCGCACCAGAGCAACTGGCCGTCGGCCCTGACCTGATAGTTCTGCGGGTCGACCTGGATATCCGGTGTGTAGTCGTTATGGATCAGGTCCTTCTTCTGCACCGAGCGGCAGCCTTTCACCACCCCGATCTTCTTTTTCAGCCCCAGCTGCTCGGGCACACCGGCCTCGAACGCGGCCTGGCTGATGAAGGTGAAACTCGAGGCATGCAGCGAGCCGCCAAAGCTCGCGAACATCGGCCGGTAGTGCACCGGTTGCGGTGTCGGGATCGAGGCATTGGCGTCGCCCATCAGGCTGGCCGCGATGGCGCCGCCCTTGAGGATCAGCGTCGGCTTCACTCCGAAGAACGCCGGACGCCAGAGCACCAGATCCGCCCATTTGCCCACTTCGATCGAGCCCACCTCATGGCTGACGCCGTGGGTGATGGCCGGGTTGATAGTGTATTTGGCGATGTAGCGCTTGGCGCGGAAGTTGTCGTTGCCCGCGCCATCGCCGGGCAGGGCGCCGCGCTGCTTCTTCATCTTGTCGGCGGTCTGCCAGGTGCGGGTGATCACCTCGCCGACGCGGCCCATGGCCTGGCTGTCGGAGCTGATCATGGAGAAGGCACCGAGGTCATGCAGGATGTCCTCAGCGGCGATGGTTTCGCGACGAATACGGCTTTCGGCGAAGGCCACGTCCTCGGCGATGCTCGGGTCCAGGTGATGGCAGACCATGAGCATGTCCAGGTGCTCGTCGATGGTATTGCGCGTGAACGGCCGCGTCGGGTTGGTCGAGCTCGGCAGGACGTTGGGGAAGCTGCAGGCCTTGATGATGTCCGGGGCATGGCCACCACCGGCGCCCTCGGTGTGGTAGGTGTGGATGGTGCGGCCCTTGAAGGCCCCCAGGGTGGTCTCAACGAAGCCGGACTCATTGAGGGTGTCGGTGTGGATCGCCACCTGCACGTCGTACTGGTCCGCCACGTTCAGGCAGTTGTCGATGGCCGCAGGCGTGGTCCCCCAGTCTTCGTGCAGCTTGAGACCGATGGCGCCGGCCTTGACCTGCTCGATTAAGGGCTCGGCCAGCGAGGCGTTACCCTTGCCCGTGAAGCCGATGTTCATCGGGAAGGCGTCAGCCGCCTTGAGCATCATCGCCATGTGCCATGGGCCAGGTGTGACGGTGGTGGCGTTGGTGCCGGTGGCTGGCCCGGTGCCACCGCCGATCATTGTGGTGACGCCGCTCATCAACGCTTCTTCGATCTGCTGCGGGCAGATGAAATGAATGTGCGAGTCGATGCCGCCGGCAGTGAGGATCATGCCCTCGCCAGCGATGACTTCGGTAGCGGCGCCGATGGCGATGGTCACATCCGGCTGGATATCCGGATTGCCAGCCTTGCCGATGGCGGCGATGCGGCCGTCCTTGAGGCCCACATCTGCTTTGACGATGCCCCAGTGGTCCATGATCAGCGCATTGGTAATCAGCGTATCGACGACATCCTCGGTGCACAGCTGACTCTGGCCCATGCCATCGCGGATCACCTTGCCGCCGCCGAACTTCACTTCCTCGCCGTAGGTAGTGAAGTCCCTTTCGACCTCGATCCACAGGTCGGTGTCGGCCAGGCGCACCTTGTCGCCGACAGTGGGGCCGAACATGTCGGCATAGGCTTGGCGGGAAATCTTCATCGGTATCGTCTCGCGTAGGGTGGATGACCGAAGTCATCCACCGATCCTGGTCACGGTGGAAAAGCCTGCGGCGTTTTCCACCCTACGAAGCTTGCTTGTCGCTTGCGGCTGCGTTCTAGAGCGCGCCCATCACCCGCCCGGCAAAACCGAACACCCGACGGTCACCGGCCAGCTCGACCAGCTCCACCTCGCGGCTCTGTCCGGGCTCGAAGCGCACCGCGGTACCGGCCGGGATGTTCAGGCGCATGCCGCGCGCGGCGGCACGGTCGAAGGCCAGAGCATCGTTGGTTTCGAAGAAGTGATAGTGCGAGCCGACCTGGATCGGCCGGTCGCCGCTGTTGGCCACGTTCAGGGTCAGCGTGCGGCGGCCGGCGTTGAGCTCGATGTCGCCATCCTGGATTTGGTATTCGCCGGGAATCATGGGTTGGACGTCCTGTTGAGGGTCAGTTGCATCATGGTCAGGTCCAGCCAGCGGCCGAACTTGCAGCCCACCTGGCGCATCTGCCCGACATGAATGAAGCCGAGCTGCTGATGCATATGGATCGATGCACGGTTCTCGCTCTCGATGAAGGCGATCATCACGTGCTTCTCCAGCTGGCGAGCGCGTTGGATCAGCGCCTGCATCAGGCTGCGGCCGATGCCGCTGCCGCGATGGTCGGGGCTGACGTAGACCGAGTTCTCCACGGTATGGCGATAGCCGTCGTGAGGGCGCCAGGGGCCGAAGGAGGCATAGCCGGCTACCTGTCCCTGATCGTCTATCGCCACCAGAACGGGGTAATTTTGCGTGTGGCGTTCGGCCAGCCAGCCACGGCGGTTGTCGAGATCGACCGGCTGGTCGTTCCAGATCGCCGTGCTGTTCTGCACCGCGTCGTTGTAAATCTGCAGGATGCCGTCGAGGTCTGCATCCAGGGCGTCACGTATCTGCACGGTGAAATCCTTCAAGCGGTTCGGGGTCATCACGGCATGGCCGCAACAGACATTGACCTCTCTTTCAGGGGATTGGTTGATGCACGGTGACCAGCTTGGTGCCGTCGGGGAAAGTCGCTTCCACCTGAATCTCCGGGATCATTTCCGGCACGCCCTCCATGACCTGGCCGCGACTGAGCAGCGTCGTGCCGAAATGCATCAGCTCGGCCACCGTCTGGCCGTCGCGGGCGCCTTCGAGCAGCGCGGCCGAGATGTAGGCCATGGCTTCCGGGTAGTTGAGTTTCACCCCACGTGCCAGGCGCCGCTCGGCGACCAGGCCGGCGGTGAAAATCAGTAGCTTGTCTTTTTCTCTTGGCGACAAATCCATAATGGCTCCAGTCGTAGGGTGGATGTCGCTTTCACATCCACCGGCTCGTGGCGACAAACCACGCAGCGAATTTCGGGGCGGCCATGCACCTGCTGGCCGGCGTAGGGTGGGTAACGGCGGAGCCTTACCCACCGTTGTTCATGTACTCCAGATCCTCGGTGGCATTGCCTCGCGCCCCAGCAGTGCTGGACGCAACAGGCGCCACAGGTCAATCAGCCAGGCGCGGGCATGCAGGGCTTCGCTGGCCAGACAACGGCCAATGACCAGGCCCGGCAACTGTGTCAGGTCGCCCCGAACCCGGCTCGAAAGTTCTCGGCAGCGTTCCATCAGCTCGGCGTCGATCTCGCCGGTCACGATCAGGGTGGCGAAAACCGGGTTGCCATCGAGGCCGATCGGCGAGTCGAGCAGGCCGTCGTCACCGGTCACACGTTGGCGTTCGTGCCAGAGCCATTCGCCGTCGCGGGTGATATTCAGCTGTGCCTGGAAATGACCTGCGTCGAAACGCTCGCCGCTGGCCGGTCGGCCCAGCGCAATGATGTCCCAATAGAACAAGCGGGCGTTGCCTTCCAATTCGATGGTCGTGGTGAGCTCGGCCTGCGCCGCGGAATAAACGATGGTTTCCTGTGGCAACCATTCAAGCGTGGCGCCAGGTGCGACCCGCAGCTGCAGGTTTTGAAAAGCAGGGCCAGCGGCGCGATACCATTTGGCTGCGCCGGGGCTGGTCAACTGCGCCCAGGCACCGGGGCCCACCGTGGCGCTGATGTCCAGTCGGTCGCCACCCGCAATCCCGCCCGGCGGGTGCACGATGATGTGTTGGCAGACTTCTGGCCCTTCTGGATAGAGGTGCTTCTGCACCCTCAGCGGTCCGCTGTGCCGTCGAAGCACCGGGCGCGTCACGTGATCGAAACGGGCATAGCCCAGCTCGAGTTCGGCATTCCAGTGTGGCGTGAACAGAGGTGTCAGTGCGGTCATGGGCCGTGCGAAGTCAGGAGTCTTGCTCCAGTCGGAGCAATAGTCGTGCCTCTCGCGCCACAGCGGTGCGCTGCCTGGGCGCACGAGCCTGTGACGGTATAAATGAACCAGGCGATTGGTCTGGCCGTTGGCTTTCGATGCCCTTCAATGGTGCGCATGAAGGATTCGGAGGTGCGAATGATCCAGTTTGGTGCGTCCTGAGTAGGCTCGCTGCGGTGTGTTCGGTTTGATCCAACCACCGAACAGCCGAGGCCTAATCGGATCGACTGGCCGGTCACTGAAACAGATTGTTGCGAGCATCACGCTGCTTTATGGGGCTTCATCTCTTCCGGGCCGCTGGTTTGACGAGGGTGCAAGCGAGTGCCAATGTCAGTCAGGCGACGAGTTCCGATGTGCCGGCGGCTGGCGAAGTTCGACCGGCTTGTTTGCGATCAGCACTCGCTCGGTGGCACACATAACAACAAGATCCACGGAGGCGCTGCATTGAATCTATTGTTTCAGCAAGTGCTCAACGGCCTGACCCTGGGCAGCATCTATGGTCTGGTCGCTCTCGGCCTGACGCTCGTCTACGGCATCCTGCACATTCCCAACTTCGCCCATGGCGCGCTGTATATGGTCGGTGCGTTCGCTTCCTACTTCTTCATGACAGACATTGGCTTGCATTACTGGATCGCCATGGTGCTGTCCGGAGTCGTGGTGGCGGCGCTGGCGGTGCTGTCCGAGCGGCTGGTCTTCCACCCGCTGCGCAATGCGCCGCCGATCCATGACAAGATCGCGGCGATCGGCATCCTGCTGTTTCTCGAAGCGGTGGTGCAGATGCTCTGGGGCTCGGACTTCCGTCGCATGGCTTCGCCCTACGGTGGCATTCTCAACTTCGACGGGCTGATCATTCCCGAGCAGCGCCTCTTGATCATTGTCGGCGCCTTTACCCTGATGCTGGCGCTGCACCTGTTCTTGCGCAAGACAATGCTCGGCTCGACGATCATCGCCATGGCCCAGAGTCGTGAAGGCGCCTTCCTGGTCGGCATCGACGCCAACCGCGTGGCCATGCTGACCTTCGCTATCTCCGGCATGCTCGCCGCCTTCGCCGCCACCCTGTATGCGCCGATCAACCTGGTGTATCCAGCGATGGGGCATCTGGTGATCATGAAAGCCTTCGTGATCATCGTACTCGGCGGCATGGGCAGCATCCCGGGCGCCATTCTAGGCGCGATGATTCTCGGTTTCGCCGAAAGCTTTGGAGGCTTCTACCTGTCCTCGGACTACAAGGACATCATCGCCTTCTCGCTGCTGGTGGTGATCCTGTCGTTGCGCCCAACCGGGCTGTTCGCCAAGGGGGCTCACTGATGCATCGTTTCGCCTCTTTGCTGACCGGTCGCGGCTGCAAGCTGTTTCTGCTGGCCTTGGCCCTAACGTTCCCGCTGTTCGCCAAGAGCGAATACCAGGTCTACGTGATGGCCAGCGCCTTCATCTGGGCCATCGCGGTCTACGGCCTGAACATCATCACCGGTTACTGCGGCCAGCTGAACCTGGCCCACGGCGGCTTTTTTGCCATCGGCGCCTATACCTTGGCGATTCTTACTGCTGATCATGGCTGGAATTTCTGGCCGGCCTTCGTGGCGGCGGCGCTGGTTTCGGCGGCCATCGGTGCGCTGGTCGGCATTGTCTCGCTGCGTCTGAAGGAGCACTTCTTCGCCATCTTCACGCTCTGCGTCGGCTTCATCATCTATCTGTTGATCGATAAGTGGGAGGAGCTGACGCACGGCGCCATCGGCATTCGCGGCATCGCGGCGCCGGATGGATTCGGGCTAGTCGATTTCAGCCAGACGGTGCCGTTCTACTACCTGGCGCTGCTGTTCCTGGTTCTGGCGATCTGGTTCGCCGGGCGCTTGGCGTCCTCGCTGCTGGGGCGCACCTTCATGGCGATCCGCAACGGTGACGCGCTGGCCCAGTCGCTGGGCATCGACCTGATGCGCAACAAGCTGCTGGCATTCGTCCTGTCGACCACTTACGCCGGCATCGCCGGCGGGCTTTACGCCTCGATGATTCGCTTCATCGGCCCGGAGGAAGCCAACCCCAACCATACCTTCGACATGATCACCTACCTGCTGGTGGGCGGCTTCGGCACGCTGTTCGGGCCGCTGGCCGGCACTGTGGGGATCGTCTGGATCACCCAGTCGCTGCAGTTCCTCGAGGACTATCGGATGATCATCTTCGGCCCGCTGATCGTGGTGCTGGTGATCTTCATGCCGCGCGGGCTGATCGGCACCTTCCTTGGCTGGAAGCTGCGCAAAGACACCGAAGTGGCGCGGGCGCAGGATCCACGAGCCGGTAACAAAGTCACCCCAGGCAGCGAGGTGAACACAAATGCTTAAGGTCGAAAACCTGACCAAGATGTTCGGCGGCCTCGCGGCGGTACATGACGTCAGCGTCGAGTTCGAGGCGCGCAAGATCAACGCCATCATCGGCCCCAACGGCGCCGGCAAGAGCACCTTCTTCAACCTGATATCCGGTGTGCACAAGCCCAGTTCCGGCCGCATCCTCATCGACGGTCACGACGTGTCGCGGATGCGCTGCGATCGTGTGGCCCGGCTAGGCGTCGGGCGTACCTTCCAGACCACGCACCTATTCGAGCAGGCCACCGTGCTGGACAACCTGATTGTCGGCCACCGTTTACGTACCCGATCCGGCCTGTGGGACGTGCTGATCAATTCCAAACGTCTGCAGCAGGAGGAACGTGAGTGCCGCGAGAAGGCCCGCGCCGCGCTGGACTTCGTCGGGCTCGCACACTTGGAGAACCGCGTGGTGTTGGATATCTCCCAAGAGGAACGCAAGCGCGTGGCCTTTGCCCTGGCGTTGGCCACCGAACCGAAACTGGTGCTGCTCGACGAGCCGGCGGCGGGCGTCAATCCGGAGGAGACCGAAGGCCTGGCGCAGTTGATCCGCAAGATGCCCGAACACGGCCTGACCGTGTGCCTGATCGAGCACAAGATGGACATGATCATGGGGCTGGCGGACAAAATCATGGTGCTCAACTACGGCGAGAAGATCGCCGAGGGCACACCCGCCGAGATCAAGGCGAACCCGGCTGTGATCGAAGCCTACCTGGGGAGCGACTACGATGCTGCAGCTTGATCGGGTCGATGTCTGCTACGGCAGTTTCAAGGCGCTCACGCAGGTTTCCATGACGGTTGGCGCCGGCGAACTGGTGGTGCTGCTCGGGGCCAACGGTGCGGGCAAGACCACCTTGTTCAACTCCATCAGCGGGCTGCTCAAGCCAACAGCTGGCAGCATCACGCTGGAGGGCAAGCGCATCGACGGGCTCAAGCCTTCAGCATTGGTCGCCGCCGGTGTGGTGCACTGCCCTGAAGGGCGCAAGCTGTTCCCGCAGATGTCGGTCTCGCAGAACCTTGCGCTCGGTGCGTACCTGCATCGGCGTGATGGCGAGGGCAACAAGCGCAACCTGCAGGAGGTGCTCGAACTGTTTCCCATCCTGCACGACAAACGCAACCAGCCGGCCGGCTCGCTGAGCGGTGGCCAGCAACAGATGGTCGCCATTGGCCGGGCGCTGATGAGTCGACCCCGCCTGCTGATGCTCGACGAGCCCTCGCTCGGGCTTGCGCCGCTGGTGGTCAACCAGATGTTCGAGGTGATTTCGCGCATCAATAAATCCGGCACTAGCGTTTTGCTGGCCGAACAGAACGCCTTTGCGGCGTTGAAAATCGCCCACCGCGCCTATGTGATCGAGGGTGGCAGCCTGGTGATGGAAGGTGACCAGCAGGCCATGCTGGGTAACGAAGCCGTGCGCAAGGCCTATATCGGCGCCTGATCAGTCATGACCAAGGAGACAACAATGAAAACGCTCAAAGCGCTTGGGTTGGCGATTGCCACCCTGACCATGGCCCAGGCTGGCGGCGTGCATGCCGAACAGACTCTGACCATCGGTTTCACCGGCCCGCTCAGCGGCGGCGCTGCGCTCTACGGCGAGAACACACTGTCCGGCCTGCGCATGGCGGTCGATGATGCCAACGAGGCCGGCGGCCTGAAGATCGGCGACGAAACCTATAAGGTCAATCTCATCAGCCTGGATGACAAATACTCGCCGAGCCAGGCCGCCACCAACGCCAAGCGTTTGGTGAAGGAATCCAACGCCGCCGCTGTGTTCGTTCCGCATACCGGTGGGGTGTTCGCGCTGCAGGACTTCAACGTCGCCGACGATTTCCTGATCATGGCCTACACCAGCGTGCCTTCGGTCACCCAGCAGGGCAATCCGCTGACCGTGCGCGTTCCGCCGGAATTCACCGGCTATGTCGATGCGTTCTCCGACTACGCCCTCAAGCACTACGGCAAGAAACTCGGCATCGCGGGCGCTACCCACGAGTACGCCAAGATCTGGACTGACATGATGACCAAGGCCTGGGAGCAGAAGGGCGGCGAGATCGTTGCCAGCAACCCCATGGACTACAACAAGTCGACCGATTTCTACACCGGTATCAGCCGGGTAATCGCCTCGAACCCGGACGTGATGTTCGTCGGTGGCGCTTCCGAGCCCACCGGCCTAGTCATGCAACAGGCGCGTCAGCTGGGCTTCCAGGGCGGCTTTATCGTCATGGACCAGGCCAAGCTCGACGAGATCGCGATAGTGACCGGCGGCTTGGAACTGCTGGACGGCTCCGTGGGTGTCGTGCCGCTTTCCGAGTACGACAGCGAGGTGGCCAAGGTCTTCATCGATCGCTATCAGAAGGCGCACGGCAAAGTGCCGGGCTCGGAGGCTGCCTACAACTATCTGGCCTTCCATGCGCTGGCCAAGGCCATGGAACTGGCGGGTAGCACCGAGCCGCAACAGGTACGGGCAAAGATGGGCGAGGCGCTGACGACCATGGATCCGAAGTACAACCTCTACTCGGTTCAAGGCATGACCGAAAACGGCGGCTTCATCACGCCGACCACCATGGCCGTGGTGGAGGGCGGCAAGATCGTCCGCAAGGAGATCGGAGAGTGATGCCTCGCTAATGCGTTCCAGGCGTGGCCCTTCGCCTTGCCTGGGAAGGGCACTGATGCGGTCGGTTTTGCCGCCGCGTCTGGCACCAGGCTGCCGACACCGAGGTGCCTGCTTTCATTCGTGATGTGCGATTTGCCGAACAAGTCCGTTGCTGGATGAACCGCTGGTCGCATCCCAGGCTTTTCCGCTCAATGCAATTGGAAAGCGGCCGTAACGCTCCACTACGAAGTTCTGTTGTGGAGTTGTCGCATGTCCTTTCTTCCTACCCGGATCGCCTCGCGGATGACGTTGGGCGTTCTCGTCCTGTTGATGTTCACCGCGCTGGCGATCTTTGCGGTTATGACGCTGGGTGGCAAACCCCGGCTCGTTGCCACCGGCACTGCCGCCGCCGAACAATCGGCCAGCGCCCTGGCCCGACAGTTGGCCTTGCAGCTCAGCCGCATCGAAGGGACCACTGCGGCCATGGCGCACCTGGCTGAAACCATGCCCAATGACGAGTCACTGGCGATGTCGGTGCTACCCAACCTGATCGACAGCCAGGGCGATGTAGCCATCGCCGGCGGTGGGCTGTGGCCGGAGCCGAGCGCCTTCGCGCCGGGTGTCGAGCGACGCAGCTTCTTCTGGGCACGCAGCGGCAGCGGCGGGCTCGATTATTCGGGCGACTACAACGCGGCGCAGACGCCGGCCTACCACGGCGAGTCCTGGTACAGCGGTGCCCGCGCGGCGACGCCTGGGCGTTGTGTCTGGTCGGACGGCTACCTGGATGCGGTCAGCGGTGTGGCCATGACCACCTGCAGCGTGACCTATAAGCGCAGCGGCTCGTTCGCGGGCGTGGCCACCCTCGATCTCAAACTCGACGGTTTGGCCAGTTTCCTAGATGCCAACGGGGGCGTGACCGGCGGTTACGCCTTCGCGGTCGACCAGGCCGGCAACCTGCTGTTTTTCCCGGGCGCCAAGGCCAATGGTGGCTTACCCACGCTGACCGATCGGGTGCGCGAGCAACCTTGGCTCAAGCCCGTTGCCGACGCGGTCGCCGCTCAGGGTGGGGGTGATACGACGCTGCATCTCGAGCACGACGGCCGGGTGGGCGGCCCGGCGTATGTGACGCTGGAAACCATGGAGGGCACTGGCTGGCGTGTCGGGCTGGTGACCCCGGAGGCGAACGTCACCGGGCTCGCCAATGAGCTGACCACGCAAATTCTGCTGCTCCTGCTTCCGCTTCTGGCCGTGTTGCTCGGCCTCGCTTGGCTCGCGGGCAAGCGCCTGCTGGCGCAACTGGAAGAAACCACCGGGCAGATCGAGCGACTCGGGCAGGGCGGCGGGCGTGACGACGCGCAACTGGAGGTTCGTCGTGCCGACGAGATCGGCGCTCTGCGTGGCGCGGTCAACCGCTATGCCGGTTCGTTGCGCGACATGCTGCGGCGCATTGGCGACGAGTCGGCGAGTCTCGAGCGCCAGGCCGATGAACTGGCGCGGCTGTCCGTGGGCCTGGCCGATCGAGCTGAAGCTCAGCGCCAGGACAACACCCTGCTGGCGACGGCCATCACCGAAATGTCGGCCAGCGCGGCCGAGGTCGCTCACAACACTACAGATTGTTCTGATACGGCCCGTCAGTCGTTGTCTGCCGCCGAGCAGGGGCAGGGCCAGGTACAGCGCAACAGTGAAGTGATCGGCGGCCTGGCCGGGGACATCAACCATGCCGCTGCGGCGATTACACAACTGGGAGAGGATATCGAGCGGGTCGGTGGCGTACTGGATGTCATCAAATCGATCTCCGAGCAGACCAATCTGCTGGCGCTGAATGCTGCCATCGAGGCCGCGCGCGCAGGCGAGCAAGGACGGGGCTTCGCGGTGGTGGCCGACGAGGTGCGCACCCTGGCGGGGCGCACCCAGAGTTCGGCCAACGAAATCCAGCAGATGATCACCCAGCTACGCCTGGCCTCGACCCAGGCCGTGTCGACCATGCAGGCCGGTGCTCAGCGTACCCACGAGGCCGTGCAACAGGCCGATGGCGTGGCCGGCACACTCGGCAGTACGGTGGCCAGCTTCGACGACATCGTCCAGCGGGCGCAGCAGATCGCGGTGGCCGCACAAGAGCAAAGCCATGTGACCCAGGAGATCAACGAACTGGCGGTGCGTATTCACACCGCCAGCGAGGAGGGCGCGCGTGATGCGGCCACGCTGCGTGAGCTGGGCCAAGGCATGCAAGCCATCTCGCAACGGCTGGCCGGCATGAGCCGCTGATCGGACGCGGCACGCGTGTCATCTGATGACGCTACGAAACTTCTACAAGCCCCGCCGTGTGCGGGGGCTTTTTTATGTTTATGGCCGCGAGGGGGGGCAACCGGCGCCTTAAATCGCCACCAGCCCGCGTACCCCTTCGGCTTCCATGGTGTCGCCACGGCCTTGCTGGATGATTTCGCCGCGGCTCATCACCAGGTACTGGTCGGCCAGTTCGGCGGCGAAATCGTAGAACTGCTCCACCAGCAGGATCGCCATGTCGCCGCGGGCGGCGAGTTTCTTGATCACCACGCCGATTTCCTTGATCACCGAAGGCTGAATGCCTTCGGTGGGTTCGTCGAGGATCAGCAGGCGCGGTTTGCTTGCCAGCGCACGACCGATGGCCAGTTGCTGTTGCTGGCCGCCGGAGAGGTCACCGCCGCGGCGGTGCTTCATCTCTTTCAGCACCGGGAACAGCTCGTAGATGAATTCGGGCACTTCCTTGGCTTCCTTGGCGCTGAAGCGGGACAGGCCCATCAGTAGATTCTCTTCGACGGTGAGCCGACCGAAAATTTCGCGCCCCTGCGGCACGTAAGCGATGCCGGCGTGCACGCGCTGGTGCGGTTTGAAACCGGTGATCGGCTTGCCTTCCCAGTTCACCGCGCCTTCCTTGGCCGGGATCAGGCCCATCAGGCACTTGAGCAGGGTGGTCTTGCCGACACCGTTGCGGCCGAGCAGGCAAGTCACTTCGCCAATTTTGGCGTCAAATGAAAGGCCGCGCAGGATATGGCTGCCGCCGTAGTATTGGTGCAGTTGCTGGACTTGCAGCATGTGCGACTCCTTCACTTTGGTGGATAAGCCTCTGGCGTTATCCACCCTACGATTAGGTTTGCGTTGATGCGGGCGTGGACGTTCGGCGGCCGTAGGGTGGATGACGCTTCACCCATCCACCATGGATGTCCTGGGTGATGCGAAGGGCGCCATCCAACCTCCGAATCAATCACCGCCCCAGATACACCTCGATCACCCGCTCATCGTTCTGCACGGTTTCGAGCGAGCCTTCGGCCAGCACCTGGCCTTGATGCAGCACGGTGACGTGGTCAGCGATGGTGTCGACGAAACCCATGTCGTGCTCGACCACCATCAGCGAGTGCTTGCGCGCCAGGCTCTTGAACAGCTCGGCGGTGAACTCGGTTTCGGCATCGGTCATGCCGGCGACCGGCTCGTCGAGCAGCAGCAGTTGCGGGTCCTGCATCAGCAGCATGCCGATTTCGAGAAACTGCTTCTGGCCATGGGACAGCAGCCCGGCCGGGCGGTGGCGCGAGGTCTCCAGGCGGATGGTCGCCAGCACCTCGTCGATCCGGTCCTTCTGTTCGCCCTTGAGCTTGGCCTTCAAGCTGGCCCACACCGACTTATCGGTCTTCTGCGCCAGCTCGAGGTTCTCGAACACGTTGAGCGCCTCGAACACCGTGGGTTTCTGGAACTTGCGGCCAATGCCGGATTGGGCGATTTCCACCTCGCTCATGCGCGTCAGGTCGAGGGTGTCGCCGAAGTACGCCGTGCCGCTGTCCGGGCGGGTCTTGCCGGTGATGACATCCATCATGGTGGTCTTGCCGGCGCCGTTGGGGCCGATGATGCAGCGCAGCTCGCCGACGCCGATGTAGAGGCTGAGATTGGTCAGCGCCTTGAAGCCGTCGAAGCTGACGTTGATGTCTTCCAGGCTGAGGATGGTCCCGTGACGGGCATCGAGGCCGGCGCTCTTCACACGGCCGAGGCCAATGGCATCGCGGCCGCTACCGCCATCGGCAGCGGTGTCAACCGGTTCGATCAGTTCGGGTACGGGTGCGGTTTTCATGGTTCGCCCCTCCGGCGCAGTAATCCGATCACGCCTTTCGGCAGGTACAGGGTGACGACGATGAACAGCGCGCCCAGGGCGAACAGCCAATACTCGGGGAAGGCCACGGTGAACCAGCTCTTCATGCCGTTGACGATGCCGGCGCCCAGCAACGGCCCGATCAAGGTGCCGCGCCCGCCCAGGGCGACCCAGACGGCGGCTTCGATCGATTGCGTCGGCGCCATTTCGCTGGGATTGATGATGCCGACCTGGGGCACGTAGAGCGCACCGGCCAGGCCGCAGAGCACGGCGGACAGCGTCCAAATGAACAGCTTGTAGCCGCGCGGATCGTAGCCGCAGAACATCAGGCGGTTTTCTGCATCGCGCAGCGCGGTCAGCACACGGCCGAACTTGCTGCGCGCCAGCCGCCAGCCGAGGAATAGGCTGCCCGCGAGCAGGGCAACGGTGGCCAGGAACAGCGTGGCGCGGGTGGCCGGGGCCGAGATCGAGAAGCCGAGAATGGTCTTGAAGTCGGTGAAGCCGTTGTTGCCGCCGAAACCGGTTTCGTTGCGGAAGAATAAGAGCATGCCGGCGAAGGTCAGCGCCTGGGTCATGATCGAGAAGTACACACCCTTGATCCTCGAACGAAAGGCGAAGAAGCCGAAGACGAACGCCAGCAGCCCCGGCGCCAGCACCACCAGGCACATCGCCCAGAGAAAGCTCGACGTGCCGTACCAGTACCAGGGCAGCTCGGTCCAGGCGAGAAAGCTCATGAAGGCGGGCAGCCCGTCGCCTGCGCTTTCACGCATCAGGTACATGCCCATGGCGTAGCCGCCGAGCGCGAAGAACAGTCCGTGGCCGAGCGACAGCAGGCCTGCATAGCCCCAGACCAGATCCAACGCCAGGGCGACGATGGCATAGCAGAGGATCTTGCCGACCAGCGTCAGGGTGTAGGCCGAGACGTGAAAGGCGTTGTCCGCAGGCAGCAGGTGCAGCAACGGCATGGCCAGCAGGATGACGAGCACCACGCCCAGCGCGGCGGCGGTCAGCGTCGGGCCGGCTTTTTGCGCGGCGGTGATGGCGAGTGGCTGGTTCAATCGATGACCCTCCCCTTGAGGGCGAACAGCCCCTGCGGGCGCTTCTGGATGAACAGGATGATCAACGCGAGGATCAGGATCTTGCCCAGCACGGCGCCGATCTGTGGCTCGAGGATCTTGTTGGCGATGCCGAGACCAAAGGCGGCGAAGATGCTGCCGGCCAACTGGCCGACGCCGCCGAGAACGACGACGAGAAAGGAGTCGATGATGTAGCCCTGGCCGAGGTCCGGGCCGACGTTGCCGATCTGGCTCAGGGCCACGCCGCCGAGCCCGGCGATGCCGGAACCGAGACCAAAGGCCATCATGTCGATGCGGCCGATGGGCACGCCGCAGCAGGCGGCCATGTTGCGATTCTGGGTCACGGCGCGCACGTTCAGGCCCAGTCGAGTCTTGTTCAGCAGCAGCCAGGTCAGCAGCACCACAAACAGTGCGAAGCCGATGATCACCATGCGGTTGTAGGGCAGCACCAGGTTCGGCAGCACCTGCAGACCGCCTGACAGCCAGCCAGGGTTGGCGACCTCGACGTTCTGCGCGCCGAACAATACGCGCACCAGCTGGATAAGAATCAGGCTGATACCCCACGTCGCCAGCAGGGTTTCCAGTGGTCGGCCATAGAGGTGGCGAATCACCGTGCGTTCCAGTGCCATGCCGATGGCCGCGGTGACGAAGAAGGCCACGGGCAACGCCACCAGCGGGTAGAAGGCCAGGGCTTCCGGCATGAGCCGAGCCATCAACACTTGCACCATGTAGGTGGTGTAGGCGCCGAGCATCAGCATCTCGCCATGGGCCATGTTGATCACGCCCAATAGGCCGAAAGTAATGGCCAGACCCAGCGCGGCGAGCAGAAGAATCGAACCCAATGACAAGCCGCTGAATGCCTGGCCGAGCAGTTCGCCGATCAGCAGCTTGCGCTTGACCTGCGCCAGGCTGGTCTCCGCCGCCTTGCGCACGCTGGCGTCGGTTTCCGCCTCATCGACGAGCAGGTTTTCCAGCCGCACCCGGGCCAGTGGCGCACCGGTCTCACCGAGCAGACGCACGGCGGCCAGGCGCACGGCCGGGTCGCCCGCGGTCAGCTGCAGGTTGGCCAGGGTGAGCGTGAGCGCTTCGCGCACGGCCGGGTCGTCTTCGGCTTGCAGGCGCTGTTCGAGCAAGGGCAGCTGCTCGGGTTTGCCGCTGCGCTGCAGACGCTTGGCCGCCGTGAGGCGCTGCGCCGGATCGTCAGCGAACAGCTGATGGCTGGCCAGTGCCGTGTTGAGCAGGCCGCGCAAGCGGTTGTTCAAACGTAGCTTCTTAGGCGTCCCGACGGGTTGGGCGTCGCCTTCGAGGGCGCGGAAATCACCGTTCTCCTCGATAAAGGGCGTCTTGTTCCTATCGATCACCACGCGGCTGGCGCGTAGGGCTTCGATCAGCGGCAGCCGCTCCGGAGCGGGCGCGATGGCCCAGGCTTCAAGCAGCTTGGCCTGTTTGGCCGGGCTCGCCTTGGCGTAGTCGGCCGCGTCACCGGCGTGGGCTGCCCAGGGCAGGGCCAGCAGGAGCAGCAGAAAAATTCGGTACAGGGCAGTGTTCATTTAGGCATTCCCCAGGGACCCCGGTGCTCTCTTGGTGGAGCTGGCGGTGGTCGACAGGTGGATGAAAAAAGGCCCATCCACCCTACGAAAGCGAGCGAACGTAGGGTGGATCGGGACGCGGAGTCGGCGCTTCATCCATCCACCAAAACGTCCATCCTCAGTTCGACTTCACCGCATAGTCCGGCTTCTTGTCGTTGCCTGGGATGTAGGGGCTCCACGGCTGGGCGCGGACCGGGCTTTCGGTTTCCCAGACCACCGAGAACTGACCGTCATCCTGGACTTCACCGATCATCACCGGCTTGTGCAGGTGGTGGTTCTTTTCGTCCATGGTCAGGGTGTAGCCGCTCGGCGCTTCGAAGGTCTGGCCAGCAAGGGCATCGCGTACCTTGCCAACCTCGGTGGTGCCGGCTTTCTCGACCGCCTGCGCCCACATGTGAATGCCAACGTAGGTGGCTTCCATCGGGTCGTTGGTTACGGCCTTGTCAGCGCCCGGCAGGCCCTTTTCCTTGGCGTAGGCCTTCCACTTGCTGACAAACGCTTCGTTGACCGGGTTTTCTACCGACTGGAAGTAGTTCCAGGCCGCCAGGTGACCGACCAGCGGTTTGGTGTCGATGCCGCGCAGCTCTTCTTCGCCGACCGAGAAGGCGACGACCGGAACGTCAGTGGCGTCCAGGCCCTGGTTGGCCAGCTCCTTGTAGAACGGCACGTTGGAGTCGCCGTTGATGGTCGAGACCACCGCCGTCTTGCCGCCGGCGGAGAACTTCTTGATGTTGGCGACGATGGTCTGGTAATCGCTGTGGCCGAACGGGGTATACACCTCTTCGATGTTCGATTCCGGCACGCCTTTGCTGATCAGGAAGGCACGCAGGATCTTGTTGGTGGTGCGTGGGTAGACGTAATCGGTACCGAGCAGGAAGAAGCGCTCGGCGCTGCCGCCGTCTTCGCTCATCAGGTACTCGACGGCCGGGATGGCCTGCTGGTTCGGCGCCGCGCCGGTATAGAAGACGTTGGGTGACAGCTCTTCGCCTTCGTACTGGACGGGGTAGAACAGCAGGCCGTCGAGCTCTTCATAGACCGGCAGTACGGATTTGCGCGAAACCGAGGTCCAGCAACCGAAGGTCACCGCGACCTTGTCCTGAGTCAGCAGCTGACGGCCTTTCTCGGCGAACAGCGGCCAGTTGGAGGCCGGGTCGACCACCACTGGCTCGAGCTGCTTGCCGAGCACGCCGCCCTTGGCGTTGATCTCGTCGATGGTCATCAGTGCCATGTCTTTCAGAGATGTTTCCGAAATAGCCATGGTGCCGGACAGCGAATGCAGAATGCCGACCTTGATGGTCTCGGCTGCCTGCACGGTGAACGGGAACAGGCCGCTGAGCATCAGGGCACTGGCGGCGAGGGTGGACTTCAGTAGGGGACGGCGTTTCATTGTATGTGGCTCCTTGGCTGTCCATGCGCAACTGTGGGTTGGTTCTCTGGGACAGGGAGCGCTATCGCAGCATCCATGCCAATTTCTTCGAAGCGCTCTGGCACGAGGCCTCGCTGTCGTTCGCTCTGTAATACGTAAATGCGGACTGGGCTCTGTGGGTACGAAAATGGGGCGACCGACGCGATGTGGGGCAGCGTGTTGCACGCATGTGGTGCGAAATGGCTCCGAAGTTGCCGGTGGCTGAGCCGGCGAAGCCGAGCGCGGCTGCTTGCGGGGATCGCCCCGTCGCCCTAGCATGACCGGCCTGCACAGGAAGCCTTCATGTCGCGTCGTCCCCGCCCACCGCGCACCGCTGCAGCGCGTAGCCAGCCCCGTCGAGTCGCCAAGCCGCCGCCTGCCGAGTCGTGTCTGCTGCTGTTGAACAAGCCATTCGACGTGCTCACGCAGTTCAACGATGCCGATGGCCGTACCACCCTCAAGGACTTCGTGCCGGTGCCGGGCGTGTACCCGGCCGGGCGTCTGGACCGCGACAGTGAGGGGTTGCTGCTGCTGACCAACGATGGCCAGCTGCAGGCGCGCATCGCCGATCCCAAACACAAGCTGGCAAAGACTTACTGGGTGCAGGTGGAGGGCGAGGTGAGCGCCGAGCAGTTGCGCCGTCTGCGCGACGGTGTCGAACTCAACGACGGCATGACGCTGCCCGCGGAGGCTCGGGCATTGGAAGAGCCCGTGTTATGGCCACGAAATCCGCCGGTGCGCTTTCGCAAGAGCGTGCCGACCTCTTGGCTGGAGCTGGTAATCAGGGAGGGGCGTAACCGTCAGGTACGAAGGATGACGGCGGCGGTCGGGCTGCCAACGCTGCGGCTGGTGCGGGTCAGGATCGGACCCTGGTCGCTGGACGGCCTGCAACCAGGGGAATGGCGGGAAGTGCCGGCGCGCTTGTGAGGCGCCGGCCGCCTCACCGCATCAGTGCGGGATGCCCTGCGAAACCTCGATGATGTAGCCGATGATCGGCTTGGCGAGAAAAGCGAACAAGCAAAGGCCAAGGCCCAGGAACAGAATCGCCGTGCCGAGGCGTCCAGCTTTGGACTTCTTGGCCAGGTCCCAGATGATGAACGCCATGAAGGCCATCAGGCCGCCGACCAGGACGATCATCATCCACTTTTCGAATACTTCGGGTTCCATCGAGCGCTCCGCGTGGCTAGTAACGACAACGGCTATGACAACGGGCGGGCTATTGTTGGCTGAGCAGGGCTCGTTTTTATGACGCGCGGGGCATAGCAAGGCGGCGCCGAGTATACGCCAACCAGGCCGCCACGCGGCCTGTCAGCGGCATCCGGTCTCAGCTGCGCAGGTGCTCCAGCGGCAGCTCCGTGCTTGACGACACTTGCCTCAGGACGAAGCTCGACCGCACGCTCGACACACCCTCGATGCGGGTCAGGGTGCCGAGCAGGAAGGCCTGATAGTGCTCCATATCCGGCACCACGACCTTGAGCTGGTAGTCGGCGTCCATCCCTGTCACCAGGCTGCACTCCAACACTTCCGGGCACTTGCCGATGACTCCTTCGAAGTGCTCGAAGCGCTCCGGCGTGTGACGATCCATGCCGATGAGCACATAGGCGGTCAGGGTCAGGCCGAGTTTCTTGCGATCCAGCAATGCGACCTGGCGGGCGATGTAGCCGTCGTCCTCGAGTTGCTTCACCCGCCGCGAGCAGGGTGAGGGCGACAGGCCGATGCGCTCGGCCAGATCCTGGTTGGATATACGCGCATCGTGCTGCAGTTCGCCAAGAATCCGCAGGTCGTAGCGGTCGAGTTTGCTCATTTCGAAAAGCTCTCGTGGTCTTGTTGCGCTAAAATTTGTTTGGTTGCGTATGAATTGCGCAAGAGTGGCTTATATGAGCAATATTCGCAAACATCTATCGCCGCGCGGGGCGTAAGCTTTATCTAACTTCAGCCCCCGGCAGAAAGGCCACGGCACGCGATCCCCGCCGTGACCCCCGAACGCCTTACCCAGGCCGACGGTCCGGGCCCCCGACGCTCACGAGGCGCCGAGAGAAGAAGCCGTTACCATCGGCCCAACGAATCGAAAAGACCACGCCCAGGCGTGGTCTTTTTCGTTTTGGCGTTTTGTTTGGGGGCCAAGAGCTGAGGCGATTCCTAGCCGCTGTGTATGCGCTGTTGTGGGAGCGGCCTTGGCCGCGAAGTTGTTGGGCTTTGGGTTCACGTGGCTACGCCCGTTGGCCGGGTTGGCTGAGGCATTGGTTTCGCCCTGCTGGGCGAGTCACTTTTTCCAGACGCGGAAAAAGTAACCAAAAACGCTTGCCCCTGCATCCGGCCCCGGCTGCGCCGGGGTTCCCTCGCTCCGGTGACGTTCCAGGGGCCCGCCGCGAAGGGCCATCCCTGGCCCATCGCGGCTCTCGCGGCATCCATGCCGCTCAACCCCTTCCACGCCACCTGCGCTCGGCCCCCTGAAAGGGGCGATTCGGTGGCGTCTGATGGGCCGTGCAGCGAAGCGGTTGTGCGAGTTTCGGGCGATCGTAGGGTGGATAACGCGAAGCTTACCCACCGATTTTTGCCGGCATAGTTCGATACCGATTGCAGCGTCGATTGCGGTGGAAACTGCTTCGCAGTTTTCCACCCTACGGGCTTTTCACGGCCATGGGTTAAGTGGTCCTGGCTCGACACAGCTTCCTGCTTTCCATTGCACGACCTGTCAGACGACGCCGAATCGCCCCTTTCAGGAGGCCGAATGGAATCCGCGCGGAGGGGAGCGAGCGGCATGGATGCCGCGAGAGGCGTAAAGGGCCAGGGATGGCCCTTGTACGCCGGCCCCCGGAGCGCGGATGGAATGAGGGAAGTTTCGCGCAGCGAGACCCGGATGCAGGGGGCAAGCGTTTTTGGTTACTTTTTCGGCGTTTGGAAAAAGTGACTCGCCCAGCAGGGCGAAACCATCGCTAGCGGTGTCCGCGGTAACCGGTATAGCGCCTTTGCCAGACGCCGCACCCGCACGCTCACGCTGCGCTACCCCTTCGCCCTAACCACCTCAAGCGGATCAGCATGCACCAACACTTCGGCCCGCGGGTACTTGGCGTGAATCGCCGCCTCGACCCGATCGCACAGCCCATGCGCCTCGATCAACGGCAGCTGCCCCGGCAACTCCAGATGCATCTGCACGAACCAGCGAGTACCAGAGACACGGGTGCGCAGGTCGTGGCAACCGACCACACCGGGCACTGCGCAGGCCAACTGGTGCATATCCTCGCTGATCTCCGGCGGCAGCTCGGTATCCATCAACACCGCGCCGGCCTCGCGCACGATGCTCAGCGCGCTCCAGAAGATGTAGAGAGCTATGGCGATGCCGAAGACGGCGTCCAGGCGCTCCCAGCCGTAGCCGGCCAGCACCAGCGCGACGAGGATACTGGTATTGAGCAGCAAGTCCGAACGGTAGTGCAGGGCGTCGGCGCGGATCGCCGTGGATCCGGTTTCACGCACCACGTGGCGCTGATACATCAATAGCGCCACGGTCAGCGCCAGCGACAACAGCATCACCGCGATGCCCAGCGCCGGCGCGCCCAATGGTTCGGGGTGCAACATGCGGTCGACGCCTTGCACGCAGACGAGGATCGCACTGACCGAGATGAACGCGCCCTGGCCGAGCCCAGCAAGGGCCTCGGCCTTGCCGTGGCCGTAGCGATGATCCTCGTCGGCCGGGCGCAGCGAGTATTGCACGGCCAGCAGGTTGAGCAGCGAGGCGGCGCCGTCCAACAAGGAGTCGGTGAGGCCCGCCAGTAGGCTGACCGAACCGCTCAGCCACCACGCCAGCGCCTTGCTGGCCGCCAGCGTCAGCGCCACGGCCAACGCCAGCCGCGTGGCGCGGCGCATCAGCCTCGCGTGTTCGGCGCTGACGCCCTTGCGCTCGCGGGTGTGCTGCATCAGGCGGCGGGCCGCAATCCAAACGCCGCCAACTGCTCGACGCTGCCGTTGTGCTGGATCAGGCGCGGATCGTCCAGCGGCAGGCTGCGGCCGGTTTCCGCTTCGATGATGGCTTTGAGCTTAGCCTGGTCAATCACGCCGTCGGCACCGATGGCTTCTTGGAGTTTTTCCGGGGCCATGGAGTAGCTGTTGTCGGGCAGGTAGATGGCGCCAGTGGCGAAATCGATGCCGAATGCGATCAGGCCGGGAATTACGTAAAACAACAGGCCCACCGCATTGAGGACCGCGACGGCCGGGTCGATACGGCCGTCTATCTGACCGCGGCGATCCGGGTAGAACAGCGTGCCGCAGGCCGCCAGTTGGGTGAATAGGGAGACGGCCAGCACGCCGCCGATGACACGGGAACGAGTACGCATAAGACCTCCGAAAAAAGTGGCGCAACTATACAAGGGCCGCGCAAGGGCTGCGTGATGTTTTCTCGACATCAGACCGCCTTCTGCGCCTAGGTGTTCAGGGGCCCACGCAGAGCCAGCGCAGTGTAAACGCGCAAGGTTTACACCCGTTATGGGCTGACGAAACCTGCCGGGTGGGGAGTGGATCATCGGCGTCGTCGTTCTACGATGCCGTCGTTCAGCCGCCAGCGCTTTTATCGTCCCCTATAATGCCGCGCTCAAATCCGGAGTCCCCATGCTGCTCCTACCCATCGATGAAGCCCTGCCGGCGCTGCGCCAGGCCCTGCTAACCCGTGACGAGGCGGTGCTCGAGGCACCCCCCGGTGCCGGCAAGACCACTCGCGTGCCGCTGGCGCTGCTGGGCGAGCCCTGGCTGGAGGGGCTATCGATTCTGATGCTCGAACCACGGCGTCTGGCTGCCCGTGCAGCGGCCGAGCGGCTGGCCAGCGAGCTGGGCGAGAAGGTCGGCGAAACCGTCGGCTATCGCATCCGGCTCGAAAGCAAGGTCGGGCCGAATACCCGTATCGAAGTGGTCACCGAAGGCATTCTTGCGCGTCGCTTGCAGGACGACCCGGCGCTCGAGGGCGTCGGACTGGTGATCTTCGATGAATTTCACGAGCGCAGTCTGGACGCCGATCTGGCGTTGGCACTGACGCTTAATGCACGTGTGCTGTTGCGCGATGAACCGCTCAAGTTGTTGTTGATGTCCGCCACCCTCGAAGGTACGCGGCTGTCCAGCCTGCTGAATGAGGCGCCGGTGGTGCGCAGCGAAGGACGCATGTACCCGGTTGTGCAACGCTGGGGACGGGCGTTCCAGGCTGGCGAGCGTATCGAGCCGCGAGTGGTGCAGACGGTTTTGCAAGCGCTGGATGAGGAGTCCGGCAGTGTGCTGGTGTTCCTTCCCGGGCAGGCCGAAATCCGCCGAGTGAACGATACCTTGGCCGAGCAGTTGGCGGATCGAAGCGAGGTGATGCTCTGCCCCTTGCATGGTGAACTCGAGCTGGCCGCCCAGCGGGCCGCCATCGAGCCGGCACCTGCCGGCAAGCGCAAGGTTGTATTGGCGACCAACATCGCTGAGACCAGCCTGACCATCGAAGGCGTACGGGTGGTGGTCGATGCCGGATTGGCGCGGGTGCCGCGGTTCGATCCGGGTAGCGGTATGACGCGTCTGGAAACTCGCCGTATTTCGCGTGCGTCGGCGACGCAGCGCGCCGGTCGAGCGGGGCGTCTGGAGCCTGGTGCCTGCTACCGCCTATGGTCCGAAGACCAGCACGCACAGCTGGCCGCTTATGGCGACGCGGAGATTCTTCAGGCCGATCTGGCCGGCGTCGCGTTGCAACTGGCGCGCTGGGGCGTCGAGTCGGATGAGCTGGCCTGGCTGGATATGCCGCCGGCTGCTGCGTACGCCCAAGCGCAGGATCTGCTCCAGCGCCTCGGCGCGCTCAGTCGTAATGCCCGTGGCGGTTGGCAATTGACCGCTCACGGCCAGGCCATGGCCGAGCTGCCTGCGCATCCGCGGATCGCTCACCTACTGTTGCGCGGGCAGTCGCTGGGCCTCGCGTCGCTGGCGGCGGATCTCGCTGCCTTGCTGGTCGAGCGTGATATCCAGCGCGGCGGTGGCGTGGATATCGCTACGCGTCTCGGGCTGCTCGACGGCAGCGCGGGGCGGCATGCTGGTGCCCAGCGGGTGCGCCAGCTGGCTAGGCAGTTTCGCAGCCTGCTGCGTGGCCCGGTGGTGCCCGCGCCGGCGAATGCGTCGGATCATCGTTGGCACGGCGCGCTGCTGGCGTTCGCCTATCCCGACCGGATCGCCCGACAGCGTCGTGAGGGCGGCGGCGAGTACCGCTTGGCCAACGGTCGGGCGGCGGTATTCGGCGAGCCGGACGCCTTGATGAAGGAGCCTTGGCTGGTGATCGCCGAACTGGGCAGCCGTCAGGGCCAGCGCGAAGAGCGCATCTACCGCGCCGCCGCGCTGGATCCAACGTTGTTCGACGAGGTGCTGGCCGAGCAGGTCAGCGTGCGTGACGAGCTGGAATGGGACGAGCGCGAAGGCGTATTGCGGGCCGAGCGGCAGCGACGCGTTGGCGAGCTGATCCTGAGTCGTGAGCCATTGCCTGGGCTGGATGACGAGGCGCGCGGCCGTGCCCTGCTCGGGCTGGTCCGGCGCAAGGGTCTGGAGCTGCTGCCTTGGACGCCGGAACTGCGCCAGTGGCAGGCGCGCATCGCGTTGCTCAGGCGGATCGATCTGGATGCCGGCGTCGTCAGTGAATGGCCGACTGTCAGCGACGATGCGCTGCTCGAGCGGCTGGAGGACTGGTTGCTGCCGTACCTGGGCAAAGTCTCCCGTTTGGCGCATTTCGCCCAGCTGGACCTCAAGGCCATGCTCTCGACCCTGTTGCCTTGGCCATTGCCGCAGCGCCTTGACGAACTGGCGCCGATGGCCATCGTCGTGCCGTCGGGCTCGCGGGTGCGGCTCGACTACAGCGAGTCGCCACCGGTGCTAGCGGTGCGCCTGCAGGAGCTGTTCGGCCTGGCCGATACGCCACGCATCGCCGGAGGGCGCCAGGTCGTCAAGCTGCACCTGCTTTCCCCGGCACGGCGACCGGTGCAAGTGACCCAGGATCTGGCCAGCTTCTGGGCCAACACCTACGCCGAGGTGAAGAAAGACCTCAAGGGCCGCTATCCCAAGCATTACTGGCCGGATAACCCGCCGATCGCCGAACCCACCGCACGCGCCAAGCCACGAGGCACCTGAGGCGGTTTCGCGCGCCGCGCCTTATTCAGGCAGCCTCATGTCTTCACCGGCTGCCGCCAGCTCGGCATAGGAGCGATCCAGTGCATCGACGATGTTTCGGCTGTCATCGACATGGCGCGAAACGATGAAGCGAATCGGCATCTCGTGGATGGTCTCGTAGGGCAGCGCCGGCATGCCGAGGCGTTGCAGCGCTTGATGCACTGGAATTTCGTAATCGAGCAGATAGTCGGCGCGCCGGTGCTGCAGCATCTCCAGCGCCGAGGCGTGGTTGCTGGCGCGGTGTAGGCGAATGTTCAGCTGCGGGTTGTGCAGCATCTTATTCACCGCGGGCCAGTAGTTATAGCCACCGATCACGATGACACCGCGCCCAGCGAGACCTTCCGGGATCTGGGGTGGTGGTGTGTCGGCCCTGTAGTAGAGATTGAGACTGATCTGCGCGAGGGTTTCACGCCCTTCTAGCGTATCGGCCAGCAGCTCCGGTTTGCCTGGCGCGCCGGGCCAGATATCGATGGTGCCGTCCTTCAGGGCCGCATACAGGCGTGCGCTGGGCAGCCCGCGAAATCTAGGCTGATAGCCGGCGTGCTCGAGCACCTTGCGCGCCAGGCTCACCACTGGCCCCTGCGGCCGACCCTGCGCATCGGTGTAGATGGCCGGCGGAAAGTCGTAGTAGCCAACGGTCAGGGTTCGTGACGATTCAGGCCCGGACTCGGCGAAGCAAGGACCTGTCAGAGCTGCCGCAAAAGAGATCCAGAGTAAAGGCTTCAAGGTAATTCACTGCCCCTTGTGGTTGCACCGTCCAAGCATGGCGGCCAGTGGCTTCACTGTCCAGAATGGCACGGCGGCGCGAGTCGCCCGGTGTCGCTCATTCGCGCAGCCGCGGTTCGGCGACGGGCCGACTATGCTCAAAACATGAATGGCGCCATGGCCGACAGGTTCTGGTGCTCGATCAGGCTCAGGTGGAGTGGTTCATGTATCGCAAGGTTTTCGCCAGCAAGGTATTCGATCGCAAGGTGGTGCTGATCACCGGGGGCTGCGCGGGGATAGGTCGCGCTCTGACCGAACGGATGGCACAGGCCGGTGCGCGGGTGGTGATCTTCGATCTCGATCAGAATGCGATCGATGGTCTGGTTCAGCATCTGGTCGATCACCACAACGCCGATGCCCTTGGCCTGCGCTGTGATGTTTCGGATGCGAAGGCGGTGCAGCAGGCCGTTACGCTGGTTGTGGAACGCTTCGGCGGCATCGACGTGCTGATCAACAATGCGGGTATTACTCACCGCAGCCGCGTCGCCGAAACCAGCCTGGCGGTGTTCGAGCGGATCATGGCGGTCAATTTCTATGGTGCGCTGCATTGCACCCAGGCCGCGCTGCCGAGCCTGATCGCGCGCGATGGTCAGATCATCGTGCTCAGCTCGCTTTCGCAGTACGCGCCGGTACCCGATCGAGGCGCCTACAACGCCA
This sequence comes from Pseudomonas sp. YJ42, assembly GCF_047225135.1. Lineage (NCBI taxonomy): Bacteria > Pseudomonadati > Pseudomonadota > Gammaproteobacteria > Pseudomonadales > Pseudomonadaceae > Pseudomonas > Pseudomonas sp. YJ42. The sequence continues at coordinate 3,665,787 of NZ_CP178378.1, forward strand.
GCAAGCACGCACTGCATGGGCTGTTCGAAACGCTGCGCAGTGAGTTGAGCGAGACCGGCGTCAACGTGATGCTGGTGTGCCCCGGTTACACCGCGACCGATCTGCGCAAGAACGTGCTGGTCGGCGACGGATCCACCGCACCGCAGCCGGTACTGACCGTGGGGCGCGTGGCATCGCCGCAGGATGTCGCCGAGTCAATCTATCAAGGAGCGCTGAGACGGCGCCGGCTGCTGGTGTTGTCCAATCTGGACTGGCGCGCGCGGCTGGTGGCGCGCTGCTTCCCGCGGTTGTTCGAGCACTTGCTGCTGCCGCGGCTGGCCGGTGCCCGGGCGTCAACCGGCACCGGCTAGGCGACCAAGGTGTTGCCGTGCAGTCACTGCATCAACGCCGTGTCCCAGAAGGCGGCCTCGACCTTGTGGCCGTCGAGGTCGCGCACGAAGCAGCCGTAGTAGGGCTCGCCATACTCTTCCCGTGGCCCCGGTGCGCCTTCGTCCGTTGCACCGGCGTCCAGGGCGGCGCGATGAAAGGCATCGACCGACGCCTTGCTTGCGGCGAAGAAGCCGATATGCGTGCCGTTGCCAACGGTGGCCGCTTGGCCGTTTATCGGCGTTTGCAGCCAGAACTCCGGATATTCGCGGCCCCAGGCGATCGCGCCTGGATGGGCCATGATGCGCTTGCAGCCCAGGGTCGCGAGGACCTGGTCATAGAAGTTTGCAGCTTGCTCGAATCGATTGCTGCCGAGGGAGACGTGGGACAGGATGCTGGGGTTTTGGTCGGCCATGGCGAAGCGCTCGGTATGGATGGAGCCACCAAGCCTAGCCCGGCGGATCGCCATGCGCCGCCCTGATGGTCAATTTCTTTCATCAAGGCCGATGGCCGGCTCGCTGCAGAGCATGAAACAGCGGAACAGCACCACGGTCGCCAGCAGTTGCACCAGCCCGACGGCGCTGTCGACCAGCACGGCCAGCAGGCTGGGTGACGTCTCGCTGGCCCAAAACTGTGCGGCGAGCCAGGCTTCCAGCAGCCACAGCGGCAGCAGCACGGCGAGGATGCAGCCGAGCACCAGGAAAAAGTGATCGCGGGTCTGCCGGAAGCTCTCCTTCAGTGCCGCGAGCGGGCTCAGGCCACGCAGCACCAGCAAGTATTCGGCAAAGGCGATCTTGACCATCACCCAGATCCCGGGCAGGACGAATAGCGACGCGCCGAGCATGATCAGCAGGGTGCCCAGCCCGGCCAGCACCGCCATCGGCGGCCATAACGGCAGCGCTCGCGCTACCACCTCGCGTAGCGGCGGGTGATGACCCCGGCTGCGGGCATCGAGAAACAGGATCAGCGCGCCGATATAAAGCGGGTAGAAAACCATGCCGACCAGCAATTCCTGCGCTGGAAGGACATTCTTGCCGAGCAGATGTTCGACGGTCAGGCGGGTGCAACTTTCCAGCACGATCAGCGGCAGGCAGAGCCGCGCGATGGACGCCAGGTTACGGGAGTAGAAGAACCAGGCATCACGGAGGATGGACAGGACATTCATCGCGGTCGGGATACTCTCGGAGAAACAGGCGCGCACTTTAGCCCAAGGAGGCGGGCGGCGACATGCGCGACATTGCCGTCCATACTGATCAACCCTTTCACCGTTCGGGTCGCCGCGTGAAGAAGATCGCCCTGTTTGCCGATGTACAGAACCTCTACTACACGGTGCGCCAGGCCCACGGCTGCCACTTCAACTACGCCGCGCTGTGGGCGGAGATCAGCGCCCGTGGCGAGATCGTCGAGGCCTACGCCTATGCCATCGATCGAGGCGATTCCAAGCAACAGCAGTTCCAGCAAATCCTGCGCAACCTGGGTTTCACAGTGAGGCTCAAACCCTATATCCAGCGCAGCGATGGCTCCGCCAAGGGCGACTGGGACGTCGGAATCACTATCGATGTGCTGGACACCGCCGGGCATGTCGACGAGGTGGTGCTGGCCTCCGGCGATGGTGACTTCGACCTGCTGCTCGATCGCGTGCGCGCCGGTGGCGCCGAGGCAACGGTCTATGGTGCGCCCGGTCTGACGGCCAACTCGCTGATTCGTGCCGCCAGCCGTTACGTGCCTATCGAAGGCAAGCTGCTGTTGCGTTAGAGGTGGCGGTTAGCGGTATGGAACCGAAAGCGACACTGTCTCCGGTGCTACATTCGCCGGTCTTACCCGAAGCGGCTCTCGGTCAGTCACGCTTTGCCGACCCGGCGAGCAGTGTTGCGGTGGATGTAGGAAGCGACATCCACCCTACGCTTGGCTTCCAGCTTCCAGCTTCCAGCTTCCATTCCGAGTAAACTGCGCACCTCGTTTCCGTACTCCCGGTTTTCGCCATGACCTTCGCCTCCCTGGGCCTGATCGATCCGCTGCTGCGCACTCTCGAATCCCTCGACTACACCCAGCCGACGCCGATTCAGGCCAAGGCCATTCCGGCCGTGCTCAAAGGCCGTGACCTGATGGCCGCGGCGCAGACCGGCACCGGCAAGACCGCCGGTTTCGCCCTGCCGCTGCTGCAACGGTTGCTGCATGAAGGACCGCAAGTGGCGAGCAACTCGATTCGCGCCTTGGTTCTGGTGCCCACCCGTGAGCTGGCTGAGCAGGTGCATGAGAGCTTCCGCGCCTACGGCCAGAACTTGCCGCTGCGCAGCTATGCGGTTTACGGCGGGGTCAGCCTCAACCCGCAGATGATGGCTCTGCGCAAAGGCATCGACGTGCTGGTGGCGACGCCGGGCCGGTTGCTCGACCTTTATCGCCAGAACGCGGTTAAGTTCGGCCAGGTGCAGACCCTGGTGCTGGACGAGGCCGACCGTATGCTCGACCTCGGCTTCTCGGAGGAATTGGACGCGCTGTTCAGCGCGCTGCCGAAGAAGCGCCAGACCTTGATGTTCTCCGCGACCTTCTCCGACGCGATTCGGCAGATGGCGCAGAAGCTGCTGCGCGACCCCCTGTCGATCGAGGTCAACCCACGCAACGCCGCCGCCAAGACAGTCAAGCAATGGCTGGTGCCGGTGGACAAGAAACGCAAGTCCGAGCTGTTCCTGCATCTGCTGGCGGACCGGCGATGGGGCCAGGCGCTGGTCTTCGTCAAGACGCGCAAAGGCGTCGATCAGCTGGTCGACGAACTTCAGGCCGCCGGCATATCCAGCGACGCGATTCACGGCGACAAGCCACAGGCCTCGCGACTGCGCGCACTGGAGCGCTTCAAGGCGGGCGAGGTGCAGGTGCTGGTAGCCACCGACGTGGCCGCGCGTGGACTGGATATCCATGACCTGCCGCAGGTGGTGAACTACGACCTGCCGATCATCGCCGAAGACTATGTGCACCGTATCGGCCGTACCGGACGCGCTGGTGCCACCGGCGAGGCGGTCTCGCTGGTGGCTGCGGATGAAGTCGACCAACTGGCAGCCATCGAGACGCTGATCGGCCAGGTACTGCCGCGCCATGACGAGCCGGGCTTCGTTCCCGATCACCGCGTGCCGACCACCCAACCCGGTGGCCAGATCATCAAGAAGCCGAAGAAACCGAAGAAGCCCAAGACCGCCACCGGCAAAGGCCGCATTCATCTGGGCAACTGGTTCGACGAAAGCGAGAAGCCCAACGTCAAGCCGATCCGCAAGGTGCCGACCCTGGGCGGGGCGAAGCCGGCAAAGAAGCGCTAGCCTTCGTGCGATTCACTGGCGGCATGCGCGGGCTTTGCTGCCGCGGCGTCTGCGATTCGGTCATTCGCTCGATGACGCGCTAGCGGGAAGCTCCAGTCATCGAGCCGCCTGCAATGCCGCAATGAAACGGACAAGAGAGGTGCGTTTTGACAAATACCGATGCAGAACTTCAAGAGCTCAGTCGTCATGACGTGTGGGCCGGGTTCAAGCAGCTGACGCCAATTTCACTGTTTGTCATCGTATTCGGGTTGGCCTTCGGTCTGGCTGCAACGCAGGCGGGGCTCGATGATTATTCCATCATCATCATGAGCAGCCTGGTGTTTGCCGGCGCTTCGCAGTTCGCGTCGCTGGAACTCTGGGGAACCCATGTTCCGATCGTCCCGCTGATGGTGACCGTCTTCGCCGTCAACGCTCGGCATCTGTTGATGGGAGCGACCCTGTACCCCTGGCTGCGCCATCTGCCGCCACTGAAGCGTTACGCCGTGATGTTCGTGGTTTCGGATGCCAACTGGGCCATGTCCATGCAAGCCTTCAGTCGAGGGAAGCCGGGCTTGGGTATTCTGTTCGGCGGCGGTCTTGCGCTCTGGACGTTCTGGGTACTGGGTACCTGGCTGGGACTGTATTTCGGCAGCGCCATCCACGATCCGGTCAGTTGGGGGCTGGACATGGTCATGGGGTGTTTTCTTCTGGCGATGGTCGTCGGCGGGAAGAAAAACCTGCGCATGACCGTTATCTGGATAGTGGCTGGATGCGCATCGATGTTGGCGTACTGGTACCTGCCCGCCAATAGCCACGTGGTTGCTGGCGCGCTGGCTGGCGGGATATTGGGCGCGCTGTGGATGGAAAAGAAATGATGATAGAGACGGCGGAGTCCGGCGCGTTGATCATCATCCTGATCATGGCCGCGGTGACCTTGGTGACTCGCTGGGGCGGTGTGTTTGTCATGTCGTTCGTGCCCATCAGCCACAGAACCGAACAATTCATCAGCGCCATGTCTGGCTCGGTGCTGGTGGCGTTGCTGACACCCATGGCCGTCAATGGGGACAACGGCGCGCGGCTGGCTTTTCTGGTCACAGCGGTGACGATGCTGTTGGTCAAGAAACCGTTGCCTGCGATCGCGGCCGGGGTGATCAGCGTGGCGCTGTTCAGGCATCTATGAATATCGGCTCGATCGCTGAACGTTGCGGCTTGCGGTTCTGTATCAGGCGGATGTCAGCCCTGTAGCCAGCGAAGCATGCCTGCTGCCGCCGCACGGCCGCTGGCAAAGCAGGCTGTCAGCAGATAACCCCCGGTCGGAGCCTCCCAGTCGACCATTTCGCCGGCGCAGAACACGCCGGGCAACTGGCGCAGCATCAGGCCATCGTCCAGCACTTCGAACGGAACGCCACCGGCGCTGCTGATGGCTTCGTCCAATGGTCGCGGCCGCAGCAGCGTGATCGGTAACGATTTTATCGCCGCGGCGAGCGCACGGGTGTCCTGAAAGGTCTCGGCGCGGGTCAGCTCACGCAGCAGGCCGGCCTTGACGCCATCGAGGCCCAGCTGACGTTTGAGATGCTTGGCCATGGATTGCGAGCCTCGGGGCTTGGCCAGCGCCTGAGCAATTCTTTCCAGCTGATGATCGGGCAGCAGGTCCAGCAATACGGTGGCCTGGCCATTCCGCTCGATGGCCTGACGGATCTCGGCAGACAGCGCATAGACCAGGCTGCCTTCGATACCCGTGGCGGTGAGAACGAACTCGCCCTTGCGCCGCACGCCATCGGGCAGGCCGAGGCTGACCGTCTTCAGCGGCGCGCCGGCGAATTTTTCCTGCAGGTGCTGGCTCCAGCCGGCCACCTCGAAACCGCAGTTGGCCGGACGCAGGGGCGCGACGTCGATACCACGATCGTGCAGCAGCGGCACCCAGGCACCATCGGAGCCCAGTCGCGCCCAACTGCCACCGCCCAGAGCCAGCAAGACCGCATCGGCGCTGACGCTCAGGTCACCCTCCGGGCCGTGCAGCCGGAGGCTGCCGTCGGCGTGCCAGCCCAGCCAGCGGTGACGTGTATGGATTCGCACGCCGGCGTCGCGTAGACGCCGCAGCCAGGCGCGCAGCAGCGGGGCGGCCTTCATGTCCGATGGAAATACGCGCCCCGAACTGCCGATGAAGGTGTCGATCCCCAGCCCGTGAATCCATTCGCGCAGCGCATCGGGGGGAAAGGCCTCAAGCAGGACGCGCAGCTCCGGCGCGCGTTCGCGGTAGCGAGCGACGAAAGGCTCTAAGGCTTCGGAATGGGTAATGTTCATCCCGCCGACGCCGGCTAGCAGAAACTTGCGGCCGACCGAGGGCATGGCGTCGTACAGGTCGACCGCGACGCCGGCCTGACTCAACACTTCGGCGGCCATCAGTCCGGCGGGACCGCCGCCGATGATGGCAACGCGAGGTTCAAGAGGCATGGTTGCAGCCGGCAGTTGCGGGGCGGGCATTGTAGCGGCTGACCTGGCCGCGGGCCATTTCTGTGCCGGATTCACGCCACGCTCTCAACTCAGTCCGTGACGCCGCCAGGCCTCGGCGGCGCTGAAATGCAGCTGCGCATGACGACGGGCTAACAGCGCCCGGTCCTTGTCGTAGCCGCCACCGATCACTCCAACCACCGGAATGTCCCGGCCCAGGCAATGCTCTATCACCGCGCTGTCTCGCATCGCCAGCCCTTCATCAGTGAGGTTGAGCAAGCCCAGCGCATCGTCGCGATGAACATCGACGCCGGCATCGTAGATCACCAGATCTGGCTGATACAGCGGTAACAGATAGTTGAGCGCGTCGTCGACCGCTTTGAGATATTGCGTGTCGCCAAGACCTGGCGGCAGCCCGATATCCCAGTCGCTGCGGGCCTTGCGTGTCGGAAAGTTCTTCTCGCAATGCAGCGATACTGTCACCGCGTCGGCGGTATGCTCGAGTATCCGCGCGGTGCCGTCGCCCTGGTGGACGTCGCAGTCGAAGATCAGCACGCGGCCGACGCGGCCGCGCTCCAGTAGCGAAAGGGCGATCACCGCCAGATCGTTGAATATGCAGAAGCCGGAGGCATGATCGTGATGGGCATGGTGGGTGCCGCCCGCCAGATGACAGGCCAGCCCGTGTTGCAAAGCCAGCTCTGCGGCAAGCAGCGATCCGCCGACCGCGCGAAGGGTACGCTGCGCCAACGGTGGGCTCCAGGGCAGGCCCAGGCGGCGCAATTCATCACGGCTCATGTCGCCGCTGCAGTAGCGCGCGACGTAAGCTCGATCGTGAGCCAGTGTGAGCAGATCGGTCGGGCAGAGTTCGGGACGCAATAGCGCCTCGTCTGTGGTTAGACCGCTGGCGACCAGGTGATCGCGCAGCAGTCGGAATTTCTCCATGGGGAAGCGATGCCCTGGTGGCAGCGGCGGGCTGTAATCCTCATGAAATATCAGCGGTAGGAACATCGATCGACGCTCGAATGGTCAGCCGAAAGTATGCCGATTCGGCAGCCGGCCCCTCAAGGAACAGCACGGAAGAAGCGATGACGCGTATTGAACTGGACTCCCCACGCCTGCGGCTGCGTCGCTGGCATGACGACGATCTCGAATCACTCGCGGCGATGTGCGCCGACCCGCTGGTGATGCGCTATTTCCCGGCGTTGCTTTCGCGTGATGACTGCGCCGCGGCGCTGGCGCGCTGGCGGATGCACTTCGCCCGGCACGGTTTCGGCGTCTGGGCGCTGGAACGCAAGGACGACGGATGCTTCATCGGCTTGACCGGGCTGGCCTGGAGCCGCCTAAAGCTGCCATTTTGCCCGGCCGTGGAAATAGCTTGGCGACTCGTCCCCGACCAATGGCGACAAGGGCTGGCCCGGGAGGCGGCGCAAGCGGCCCTGACCTGCGCCTTCGACCGCCTGCAACTGTCGGACGTGGTGGCATACACCGCCGCGATCAATGAACCGTCCAGGCAGTTGATGAGCGTACTGGGCATGCAGCACGAAGCGCAGCATGACTTCGAGCATCCAGACATCCCCGAAGGCCATCCGCTGCGTGATCACGTGTTGTATCGAATCACGCGGGAAAATTGGGCCGATGCCCGACGATAAGCCCAATTGCTGGAGCGAATCCGGTGAAATACGTAACATTGCGCGCTTGCCCCGTGCCCGCATATCCATAGGAACACCGCCATGACCGACACCCTAGACACGCTCGTCAGCCTGCTGTCGCTGGAACGAATCGAGGAAAACCTGTTCCGCGGCGCCAGTCAGGACCTGGGATTTCCGCAGTTGTTCGGCGGCCAGGTGGTCGGTCAGGCGTTGTCCGCAGCCAGCCAGACCGTGGCATCGGAGCGCCATGTGCATTCCATGCACGGCTACTTCCTACGCCCCGGTGATTCCCATCAGCCGGTGGTCTATGACGTCGATCGGGTGCGTGATGGCGGTAGCTTCAGCACCCGGCGCGTCAGTGCGATCCAGAAAGGCCAGACCATCTTCACCTGCAGCGCTTCGTTCCAGGCGGACGAGACCGGTTACGAACATCAACTGAAGATGCCCGATGTGGTCGGGCCGGAAAATCTCGCCAGCGAGTGGGAGCTGATGCACAAACTGACGCCGTTGGTTCCGGAGCGGGTCGCGGAGAAGTTGCGCCGACCCAAGCCGATCGAGATTCGCCCGGTGACCCTGCAGGACCCGATCAACCCACAGCCGATCGAACCGATCCGGCATATCTGGTTCCGTGCCGACGGTTCGCTACCGGATAACCCGGCGTTGCACAAATATCTGGTCGCCTATGCCTCGGACTTCAGCTTCATCGGCACCGCCCTGCAACCCCATGGTGTCAGCTCCTGGAGCAAATTCATCCAATTGGCGAGCCTGGATCACGCCATCTGGTTCCATCGCGAGGTACGCGCGGACGAATGGCTGCTGTACTCCATGGATAGCCCCTGGGCTGGAAATGCCCGCGGTTTCGCCCGCGGCAGCATCTTCAATCGCGCCGGCGAGCTGGTCGCTTCGGTGGCGCAGGAAGGGCTGGTGCGGGTGCGTGAGGACTGGAAGTGAGGCTGGCCGACGCACGCCACTGGGTATTCGACATGGACGGTACGCTGACGATCGCCGTGCATGACTTCCCGGCGATCAAGCGTGCGCTGGACATTCCGGAGGACGACGACATCCTTCACCACCTCGCCGCGCTGCCGGCCGACGAAGCCGCCAACAAGCGCGCCTGGCTGTTGGAGCACGAACGTGAGTTAGCCTACGCGGCCACGCCGGCGACGGGCGCTCGCGAGCTGTTGCGTGCACTCAGTAACAGGGGTTGCCGGCTCGGCGTGCTGACCCGCAATGCCCACGAACTGGCACTGGTGACCTTACAGGCGGTGGGACTGGGCGAGTATTTCGCCAGCGAAGATATCCTCGGCCGCGATGAAGCGCCGCCCAAGCCCGATCCCGGCGGCCTGCTGCACCTGGCGAACAAGTGGGGCGTCGACCCGCGGGAACTGGTGATGGTGGGCGACTATCGCTTCGACCTGGAATGCGCCAAGGCGGCTGGCGCGCATGGCGTGCTGGTCAATGTGCCGGTCAATCCATGGCCGGAACTGACCGATCTGTATGTGCGCGATTGTCTACGGTTGCACGAGATGCTGGCGAGCTGATGATGATGGTCCGGCGAGACGAAAAGTTGCTCCAAAAGGCCTCCGATCGGAGGCCTTTTTCGGCTCAGTACAGCGCTTGGTACAGCTTGCGCCGATAGGTGGTAACCAGCGGATGGTCGCTGCCCAGCAGGTCGAATACCTGCAGCAGCGTCTTGTGTGGCAGGCCTTCGGCGTAGCCGCGGTTGCGCACGAACAGCCTCAGCAGACCATCCAGTGCCGCGTCGTGTTGCTGCCGCGCCAGTTGTTGAATGGCCAATTGATAAGCCGCTTCATCGTCGTCGGCGTTTTGTGCCAGACGGCTCTTGAGATCGGCGACTTCTGGCAGGTCATTGGCCTGACGCAAGAAGGTCAGCTGCGCGCGGGCGCCAGCCAGCGCTTGCTTGTGGGAGTCACCTTTGACGGCGCCGAGCGCCGTTTCGGCCTCGGCCAGTTCGCCGCGTTCGGCCAGGCAGCGGGCATAAAGGATCAGGCCTGCGGCGTTCTCGTTGTCTTCGACCAGCAACTGCTTGAGCAGGTTTTCCGCCTCGCCAATGCGCCCTTCGGCGAACAGCGCCTGGGCGGTTTCCAGCAGGTCGGTCTCAGGAGCGGCGGGTGCGGGTACGTGCGGTTCGAGCATGGCGCGAATTGCCGATTCCGGTTGGGCTCCGGCGAAACCATCGACCGGCTGGCCGTCCTTGAACAGCACCACGGTAGGCAGGCTGCGCACGCCGAAACGGGCCACGACGTCCTGTTCGATGTCGCAGTTGACCTTCGCCAGCAACAGCTCTCCCTGGTATTCCTCGGTGATCTTCGCCAACAGCGGCATCAGCGCCTTGCATGGCGCGCACCACTCGGCCCAGAAGTCCACCAGCACCGGCTTGTGGAAGGAGTTTTCCAGCACCAGCTGCTCGAAGTTGGCGTTGCTGACGTCGAAGATGTAGGGAGTCTGGCTCATCGGAGTTCTCGAAATGGGCGCATGCGAAATGAGGCGTGCATGTTAAGTGGGGGCGCGCCGAAGCGGAAGCAAGTGGCGCACGCGTCACGGTTCAGCCGCTTGGCGCCTTCAACGGCCAGTTCTCCAGCTCGCGGTAGCGCACACCGTTCCCGGTGTTTTCCGACAGGAAGAGGCCGAAGCGCTCCACCTGCCATTTGAATGTGGGCGGTGCGCCGTCTGGCTGCGCCTGGGCTTCGCGCGACAGTGTCATGTGCGGCAGAAACGGCCGCGAGTCGAGAGCGAAGCCGTGGGTGGACAGGCCGGCATGCAACTGTTCGACCAGTTGGCTCAATGGTGGCGGGACCTGGCTGGGAATCAGGCAGGCGAAGCCGTGGCCGATCGTCTGCAGCTGATCCAGCCGCAGCGTGAAGGCGTCAGCGCGCAGGTGGTCTCCGAGCTGCTTCAGCCCCTCCAGCTTCGCCGTCGGCTGGCCACCCAGAAACGCCAGCGTGAGGTGCAGGTTGGCCTGCGCCACGGGGCGACCGCCTAGGTTCTGGCTGTCGCGCCAGCTACAGATGGCTTCCGCCAACGGAGGCGGGCAGGACAGGGCGAAAAACAGACGCAGGGGTTTCTCGGTGGACATGATGGCCTCCTCTGGGGCTCGGCTCATGCTGCAGCGACGCTACGCCAGCTATCTGCGATAGACCTCAGCCGGCACCCAGGGATTCAGCCTCGACGTGGCGACTGGCGTGGTAGAGACTGACCCGACGGAACTCCGCCGGCTCGGCCAGATCCGGCCAGGTGCAGGCATCCAGAATGGCCAGACGACCATACAACGCATGCTGAAAATCGCGCACCCGCGAATCGGCGACCAGCGCCTGGCGGCCACGGCTGAGGAATTGATCGAGCAGCGGCAGATTGGCGCGGTCGTAGAGCACATCGGCGACGATGATCAGGTCGTAGCGATCGGTCTCGGCGAAGAAGTCTTCCGAATAACCGAGCTGCACACCGTTGAGCTCCGCGTTGGCGCGGCAGGCGGTCAATGCGATCGGGTCGAGGTCGCAGGCCACCACTTCCAATGCGCCGGCTTTGGCCGCGGCGATCGCGGCGACGCCCGAACCCGAGCCGAAATCCAGTACCCGCTTTCCGCGCACCCATTCCGGATGCGTGGCGAGCCAGCGTGCCAACACCAAGCCGCTGGCCCAGCAGAAGCACCAATAGGGCGGTTCTTCGAGAATCCGTCGGGTTTCCTCCGGGCTGAAGGCACGGTCCATGTTTGCCGCATCGATCAGCCACAAGCGAATGTCGGTATCGGGCAGCGTCTCGATGCTCAGGCGAGCGTCGCCAAGCAGGTCGGCCAGCGCCGCCTGTAGTGCAGCTGGCGGTCTCAAGGCGCCGGAACCAATCGCAGCGGGCCCAGCGATTGGCTGGCCGGGCTGCTGATGCGCACCGCCGGAAGGCGCATGATCAGTTGCCCGGAGCGGGTCGCCCGGCCGCGCAGCTCGACTTGCTGATCCAGAGGAAACTTTTCGGCGTTGAATTTGAGGATGAACGGCAGTTCATTGCCACGGCCTTTGAGTTGCACGCTACTCAACAAACGATCGGGCTGGTCGCGACGGTTGACTTCCAACAGCGCCAGCTCGACTTCGCTGTCAGCTGGGACGCCGATCAGACTGCCATGCAGTTCGTGCAACGGTGTCACGGCCGCGGGCGGATCCTCGAAGGTGACGGGTGCCGAGGGGCGCTGGGATTGCTGGCTCGAACAACCCACCAACACCAGCAGTAAAACGGGCAGAACAAAAGGACGTAACGGCACGGACGGCTCCGAAGTCTGGCGATAAATGCGCGCCTGTATAGCAACAATCCGCTCGATTTGTCTTGCCGACGGGATGCGCTACCATGGCTCTCCCGACGTCTGACAGCTCTAAACCATGCATTGTCCCTTCTGTGGTGCACATGACACCAAAGTCATCGATTCGCGCCTTGTGGCCGAGGGCGATCAGGTGCGCCGCCGCCGCGAGTGCCTCGCCTGCGGCGAACGTTTCACCACCTTCGAAACCGCCGAGCTGGTCATGCCGCGGCTGATCAAGCAGGACGGCAGCCGCCAGCCGTTCGACGAGGAAAAGCTGCGTGCCGGCATGCAGCGCGCGCTGGAAAAGCGCCCGGTGAGTGTCGAACGCCTGGAAGAGGCCATCGCCCATATCAAGCATCGCCTGCGGGCCACTGGCGAGCGGGAAATCAAGTCGCGGGTGCTCGGTGAGCTGGTGATGGTCGAGCTGCAGAAGCTCGACGAGGTTGCCTATATCCGCTTCGCTTCGGTCTACCGCCGCTTCCAGGACCTCAACGAATTCCGCGAGGAAATCGAACGCCTGTCTCGCGAACCCGCGAAAGAATGACTGCCGCCGATCACGCCTGGATGGCCCGCGCCCTGCAGTTGGCGCGCAAAGGGTTGTATTCGACGCATCCCAATCCGCGTGTCGGCTGCGTAATCGTCAAGAACAATGAACTGATCGGCGAGGGCTGGCATGTGCGAGCCGGCGAGCCGCATGCCGAGGTGCATGCCTTGCGCCAGGCTGGCGAGCGCGCCCGCGGCGCCACCGCCTACGTTACGCTCGAACCCTGCAGCCATCACGGGCGGACGCCCCCTTGCGCCGAGGCCCTGGTCAAGGCCGGTGTCAGCCGTGTCGTGGCGGCGATGCAGGACCCTAATCCCCAGGTCGCCGGGCGTGGGCTCGAGCGTCTGCGCAGCGTCGGTATCGAGGTCACCAGCGGAGTGCTGGAGAGCGAGGCGCGGGCCCTCAACGTCGGCTTCATCAAGCGTATGGAAACCGGCCTGCCCTATCTGCGCGCGAAACTGGCGATGAGCCTGGATGGCCGCACGGCCATGGCCAGTGGCGAAAGCCAGTGGATCACCGGCCCTGCGGCCCGTGCCGAGGTGCAGCGGCTGCGTGGGCAGTCCAGCGTGGTACTGACCGGCGCCGATACCGTGCTGATGGACAATGCACGGCTGACGGTGCGTACCGCCGAGCTTGGGCTGGATGACGAACTGAGCGCGCTGGCCATGCAGCGCCCGCCGCTGCGGGTGCTGATCGATGGTCAGCTGCGGGTGCCGCTGGATGCGCCTTTCTTTCAGGCTGGGCCGGCATTGGTGGCTACGGCGGCGATCGGACGCGCCGTGCTGCACCGCGCCGCTGGCCATGAGGTAGTGGAACTGACGAATGGCGACGGGCGGGTCGATCTGCACGGCCTGTTGCGCGAACTCGCCAGCCGCGGCGCCAACGAAGTGTTGCTCGAAGCCGGTCCTCGGCTCGTCGGAGCCTTTGCCACGCGAAGCTTGATCGACGAATACCAGATCTTCGTTGCCGCCAAATTTCTCGGTTCCTCGGCCCGTCCGCTGCTGGAGCTGCCGTTGGATCGCATGAGCGAAGCGCGCGAACTCAGGATCATCGATATCCGCGCGATCGGCGATGACTGGCGGATCATTGCCCGTCCGTCTGGCTGATCCTGCATCGGGGCTAGGACCGGCCCTGGCGGCATGTTCCTTAACTCACCGGCTTCAAGCCATTGTGGTCCAGGCTTGCGCGGCGCTTGTTGGAGCCCAATAACCGCCGTGCGAGCCGGCTGTCGTGATGTGGATTGCCGAAGTGGAACAGCGCAGTGGCGCGCAGCATGGTGGGGTCGCATCGATCGTTGGCGTGCAGGCTGCGGTATCCCCAGAACAGGTAGAGGTTGCCCGGCACCAGCTTTAGTCGGATCGGCCGCAACCAACCGCGCCTGACCGCGAACGCCACCAGCTTCTTGCTGACCGAGTTATGCAGCAGCGCCTTTTCGATCACGTTGCGCAGGGCATTGAAGCGCACCGGCCGAAGGTTGGGAAAGATGATCAGATCGCCACAATGCTCGCCCTCGGTCGGGATGAACAGGGGGAGCAGGGCCGTAACCGCCGTGGCATCGAAATGGTAGAAATGCGACTGCTTGAGACCGCTGCGGCCTTGCAGGCAGCGGACCACCGGGAAGATCTGTTCCATTGCGGCTGGATCCCGGCCGGTCTGGAGTCGGTACAGGCCTGTCAGCATCTCCTTGAATGGCGCGGAAAGCGCCAGCGCCGCGACGATACTGCCGCCCAACGCTTCAATGCCATGGATGGCGAAGTATTCGCCACCATGGCTCGCCGCCTGTTGCTCAATGAAGTCGCGGCCTTGCTCGAGCAGTTCGGGCGAAAGGTAATTTTGCAGCACCGTGAAGCCGTTGGAATCGATCTCGGCCGCCCATTGCGCAGTCGACTCTTCCAAAGAGGTAAGCCCTGATATATCCATCTCTCGGCACCTGAATAAAGGGACCGGAGCGTGTTCCTTATCGCGACCTGATCTGCCGGGGCCGTCAAGTACGAACTGACCCTGGCTCGGCGTATCGGTACGCGTAATGCTGGAGCGACGTTCCATCCTGATCGTCTTTTCTGCCATCTCCTTGGACGGTGTTCTGCCGTAGAGGCGCAGCGATGCCTATGGACAAACAAGCGAAACGGGAGTTTCACCTTGCGGTTGAAAAGGTGTCAGGGCACGCCGCTGCGATGGCTCGCTCGGAGACTACTTTTCGTTGCGCCGCAGTCGTTTGCCGGCTGCAGAGCGGGCGCATCTGTGGTAAAAACTGCGCCGGGCCATAAAACGGCCCACGTTCTCAGGGCGGGGTGCGATTCCCCACCGGCGGTAATGTGATGCGGTTGGTTCGGCCAACGATCGCTAGCCCGCGAGCGCTTGTCTTTGGCAAGGTCAGCAGACCCGGTGCGATTCCGGGGCCGACGGTATAGTCCGGATGAAGAGAGAGCGGGATGCCTCGACGGGCGCCTTCCGTGCGTGCGTCTACTCCCTATCGATCTGCAGCCCTGTTTTTTCCAAAACAGGAGTTGGTCATATGCATCGTTTCAACAGCCTTCCGCGGGAGGCCGCATGTTCACTGGAATAATCGAATCCATCGGCACCATCCGCGCCATGACGCCAAAAGGCGGTGACGTTCGGGTGTTGGTCGAAACCGGCAAGTTGGACCTGTCGGACGTCAAGCTCGGCGACAGTATCGCGGTCAATGGCGTCTGCCTGACTGCCGTCGAGCTGCCGGGCTATGGCTTCTGGGCCGATGTCAGCCGCGAAACGTTGGCCCGCACGGCCTTCGTCGATCTCAAGGCCGGCAGCCGAGTCAATCTCGAGAAAGCACTGACACCGACCAGCCGTCTCGGCGGGCATCTGGTCAGCGGTCACGTCGACGGTGTCGGCGAGGTGGTGGCACGCGAGGAAAATGCTCGCGCTGTGCAGTTTCGCATCCGCGCGCCGCGTGAGCTGGCTAAGTACATCGCGCTCAAGGGCTCGATCACGGTCGACGGGACCAGCCTTACGGTCAATGCCGTGAGCGGCGCGGAATTCGAACTCACCATCGTCCCGCATACCCTGACTGAAACCATCATGGTCGACTATCGCCCCGGGCGGCAGGTGAACCTGGAAGTGGATCTGCTAGCCCGTTACCTGGAACGCTTGCTGCTGGGCGACAAGGCGGCCGAGCCCAATGCGTCGGGCCTGACGGAAAGCTTTCTGGCCGAACACGGCTACCTGCATAAATAAGGATCGGCCCCATGGCTCTGAATACCGCTGAAGAACTGATCGAAGACATCCGCGCCGGCAAGATGGTCATCCTTATGGATGACGAGGACCGCGAGAACGAGGGCGACATCATCGTCGCCTCCGAATGCGTGACCGCCGAGCACATCAACTTCATGGCCCGTTTCGCCCGCGGCCTGATTTGCATGCCGATGACCCGTGAGCGCTGCGAGACCCTGCAACTGCCGCTGATGGCGCCGCGCAATGGTTCAGGCTTCGGCACCAAATTCACCGTGTCGATCGAGGCGGCCGAGGGCGTCACCACCGGTATCTCCGCCGCCGACCGCGCGCGCACCGTACAGGCCGCTGTGGCGAAGAACGCAGTAGCCGAAGATATCGTCAGCCCCGGCCATATCTTCCCGTTGATGGCGCAACCGGGCGGTGTCCTGGCGCGCGCGGGACACACCGAAGCAGCCTGCGATCTGGCGCGCATGGCCGGTTTCGAGCCTTCGGGGGTGATTTGCGAAATCATGAATGACGACGGCACCATGGCGCGTCGTCCGGAACTGGAACTGTTCGCCGAGCAGCATGGCCTGAAGATCGGCACCATCGCCGACCTGATCCATTACCGGATGATCCACGAGCGCACCGTCGAGCGCGTCTCCGAACAGCCGCTGGAAACCGAGCTGGGCCAGTTCACCCTGGTGACCTACCGCGACGGTGTCGAAGACACCGTGCACATGGCGCTGACCCGTGGTGAGATATCGCCGGAAAACCCCACGCTGGTGCGCGTGCACAACATGGAGCCGCTGCGCGACCTACTACTGGTGACCGTGCCGGGGCGCTGGAGCCTGCGCGCCGCGATGAGCGAAGTGGCCAAGGCCGGTAGTGGGGTGGTGCTGCTGCTGGGCAACCCGCTGACCGGGCCGCATCTGCTGGCTCAGCTGAGCCGCCAGCAGTTGCCGACGCCGGCGACATACAGCACGGTCGGCGCGGGCTCGCAGATCCTTCGCGACCTGGGGGTGCGCAAGATGCGCCTGATGAGTTCGCCGATGAAATTCAATGCGATATCCGGGTTCGACCTGGAAGTTGTAGAATACCTGCCCGCTGAGTGAGGGCTGCCGCGCTACTGCGCTTGGACATACTGCGTTGAAAACAGGCTCGGCTTGCTCATTTACAACAGTGCTACAGAGATAAAAAGCATCGCCGCCTCGCCTGTTTTCGCCTTGTCTGCTCTGCGCTCGCTACGCGCTGCCCCGCCGGGCTGCCTGAAAGCCCACAAGCTCTTTAACGCTATATGAGATTGTTTCCATGACACTGAAGACCATCGAAGGTACCTTCATCGCCCCGCAGGGCAAGTTCGCCCTGGTCGTTGGCCGCTTCAACAGCTTCGTTGTCGAGAGCCTGGTGAGCGGCGCCGTCGATGCGCTGGTGCGCCACGGCATCGCAGAAGACGCCATCACCATCATCCGTGCACCGGGCGCCTTCGAGATTCCCCTGGTCGCGCAGAAAGTTGCCCAGCAGGGCGAGTACGACGCGATCATCGCCCTCGGCGCGGTCATTCGCGGCGGCACCCCACATTTCGAATACGTCGCTGGTGAGTGCACCAAAGGCCTGTCGCAGGTCTCCATGGAGTTCGGCGTGCCGGTCGCCTTCGGCGTACTGACCGTCGATTCTATCGAACAGGCTATCGAGCGCTCCGGCACCAAGGCTGGCAACAAGGGTGCCGAAGCCGCACTTTCCGCTCTGGAAATGGTGAGTCTGCTGGCGCAGCTGGAGGCCAAGTGAGCCTTAATCACGACGACAGCCAGGACGCCCCGCAGCCCAAGGCCAAGGGCAAGATCGCAACGCGCCGTGTGGCGCGCAGCCTGGCGATGCAGGCGCTTTATCAGTGGCACATGGCGGGTCAGAGCCTCAACGAAATCGAGGCGCAGTTTCGCGTCGACAACGATTTCTCCGGCGTCGACGGCAACTACTTCCATGAGCTGCTGACCGGCGTGGCGCGCGCCAAGACCGAAGTCGACGGCGCCATCGTGCCTCACCTCGATCGTCCGCTCGAAGAACTCGACCCGGTGGAACTGGCCGTTCTGCGCCTGTCCACCTACGAGCTGATGCATCGCATCGATGTGCCGTATCGGGTGGTGATCAACGAAGGCATCGAGCTGGCCAAGGTGTTCGGTGCCACCGACGGGCACAAGTTCGTCAACGGCGTGCTGGACAAGCTGGCACCCAGCCTGCGCAGTGCCGAGGTTGGCGCTCACAAGCGCTGAGTTTGCGTCTTGATGGGTGAGTTCGAGCTGATCCGCCATTACTTCGCCGCTGCCGCTTGTGCCAGGGCCGGCGGTGATGTCGTGTTGGGCATCGGCGATGACTGCGCCTTGCTAGCATTGCCGGCAGGCGAACAGTTAGCGGTATCCAGCGACACGCTGGTCGCCGGCATCCATTTCCCCGATCCTTGTGATCCTTACCTGCTCGGCCAGCGTGCACTGGCGGTTTCCACCAGTGATCTGGCGGGAATGGGTGCGACACCGATCGGTTTCACGCTGGCGCTGACCCTTCCCGATGCTGATTCCAACTGGCTAGCCGAATTCGCCCGTGGCCTCGACACGATGGCGGCGGGCTGCGCGATGCGTCTGATTGGTGGCGACACCACGCGCGGCCCGCTGAGCATGACGCTGACGGTGTTCGGTCGGGTGCCGGCGGGTCAGGGATTGCTGCGCAGTGGCGCGCAGCCGGGCGATCTGCTGTGCGTCGGCGGCGCGCTTGGCAATGCGGCCGGTGCGCTGCCTATCGTGCTGGGTGAGCGCGAGCAGGGGACGGCTGACGCGGCGGCGTTGCTTAGACATTACTGGTTGCCACAACCGCAGCTGGCGCTGGGACAGGCGCTACGCGGCAAGGCGAGCGCGGCGCTGGATATCTCCGATGGACTGCTGGCCGACTGTGGGCACATCGCCGCTGCGTCCGGCGTCCTGTTGTGCATCGAACAGATGAAGCTACCCTTGACGGACGCGCTGGTGCGCTTCGCAGGCTCTGACCAGGCCCTGCAATACGGCCTGAGCGGTGGCGACGATTACGTGCTGGCGTTTACCTTGCCAGCCGACGAGTTGGCGGCCTTGCAGGACGATGGCTGGCCGGTTCATGTGATCGGCCATGTGGCAGTCGGGGCGGGCGTGCGGTTGCTGAACGCCCGCGGCCAGGCGATCACGCTGGTCAGTCAGGGCTACAACCATTTCAGTGGCTGAGCGGGCTGGATAGCGCCGCCAGAATAAGAGAGGACAGCCGTTTGACCGATTCCCTGCAGCCTGCCGTCGAAGCGGTGCCCGTATCAGTATGGAGCAACCCTTGGCACAACCTGGCCTTCGGTTTCGGCTCCGGGACGTTGCCGAAAGCTCCCGGGACCTGGGGATCGCTCCTCGCGCTGGCGTTCGTGCCGCTGTGGCAGGCCCTGCCGGGCTGGGGCTACGGGCTGGTGATCGTCGCCAGCATGCTGTTCGGGATCTGGCTGTGCGGCAAGGTCGCCGAGGATCTGGGCGTACATGACCATGAAGGCATCGTCTGGGACGAGTTCGCCGGCATCTGGATCACCTTCTGGCTGGTGCCTGCGGGCTGGTACTGGCTGCTGCTCGGGTTCGTGGTGTTCCGGGTGCTCGACATCTTCAAACCATGGCCGATCAGTTGGGTGGACCGCCATGTGCACGGTGGGCTGGGGATCATGCTCGACGATATCCTTGCCGGCTTTGCCGCCTGCGCTCTGATGCACCTGGCGGTGCTGGGGCTGGGTTGAAGTCCGGGCTGTGCGGCTGATCGCTGTATCGACCCTGATACTCATGGAAGAATGTCGAGCTATCCCGTTTCAAGGAAGCCGCTACTGATGCGCTCCGTAATCCTGCTATTCGCGGCCTCTCTGTCGTTTGTATCCTTTGTCATCGCAGCGGCGCCGCTGGTGCAGGTGGTCGGTCTGTTTCCCGGTGCCGCGGTGGTGAATGTCGATGGCCAGCGCAAACTGGTGCGCGTCGGTCAGGTGGGGCCGGGCGGTGTCGAGGTGATTAGTGCTGATTCCAAAGGCGCGGTGCTGCGGGTCGATGGCATCGAGCGGCGCTATACGCTGAGTCGCGAACTGAGCGTCGGGTTCGCTGAGCCTGATCGCCGGCAACTGAGCATCGCACGGGGGCAGGGCGGTCACTACTGGGTGGCCGGTTCCATCAATGGCCAGTCGGTGCAGTTTCTCGTCGATACGGGGGCTACCTCGGTCGCGATAAACGAGATCCAGGCGCGACGTCTGGGAATCGATTATCGCGTCGACGGCAAGCCGATCGTGGTCAGCACCGCTGGCGGCACGGCCAAGGCTTGGCGAGTGCATCTCAACAGCGTCAAGGTGGGTGCCATCGATGTGCTCGGTGTAGAGGCCGTAGTGGTGGAGGGCGGGTCACCTTCGGATGCCCTGTTGGGCATGAGTTTTCTCAGCCGCGTCAGCTGGCGGGAAGATCAGGGTGTCCTGAAGCTCGAATCAAAAATCTGAGCCGGCGCCTTCTTCCCAAACCCAAGCCGTATCGGTCCGCGCCCGCGGCATCTTCCGATACAGCTTGTCGCAGGACTGCTGTTACAATATCCGCTTTTCTGCCTTCTGGAGTTTCTCCGGTGTCTGTCGTGTTCGTCGCCGCTTCCAAACTGCCGACGCCGTTCGGTGTGTTCACCATGCATGGTTTTCTCGATCAGGACACTGGCAAGGAACATGTCGTACTGACGCTGGGCGATGTTGCAGATGGCAGGCCCGTATTGGGTCGTCTGCATTCCGAATGCCTGACGGGCGATGCCCTTTTCAGTTTGCGCTGCGATTGTGGTTTCCAGCTGGAAGCCGCACTGCGCGCGATTTCCGAAGAGGGTCGCGGCGCGCTGCTCTACCTTCGTCAAGAAGGTCGCGGCATCGGGCTGCTGAACAAGATCCGCGCCTACGAACTGCAGGATGGCGGCGCCGATACCGTCGAGGCCAATGAGCGCCTCGGCTTTGCTCCCGACATGCGCGACTATGCGATCTGCCTGCCCATGCTCGAGCACTTGGGCATCGCCGAGATCAAGCTGATGACCAACAACCCGCGCAAGGTCAAAGCGCTACAGGGCTTCGGTATTCGCATCGCCGAACGCATGCCGCTGCAGATCGCGCACAATCCGCACAACCGCAAGTACCTCGCCACCAAGGCCGGTAAGCTTGGCCACATGCTCGGCGAAATTCACCAGGGCGAAGCCGAGCAGTCGTGAACCGCACGGCGACCCGCCGTCAGTTGGCGCTCGAAGGCTGGCGGTATCTGCTTTTCATGGTCGTACCCGTGCTCATCAGCAGCCAGCTTCCCCAACTGGCGGGCCGCTTCGGCGAGCCGCTGGCCCTGCCGTTGTTCCTCGTCGGCCTCGCCACGCTGTTTCTCAATCTGCCCCGTTTTACGGCCTACAAGCACGCCCTGATTGCTACTGAAAAAGATCTGGGTAGTGATGCCGAAGCATCCGCGTGGGCGGCGTTACGCGCCGTTCGGCTGCGGGCGTTGCGGACCGCCGCGCTACCGGCGTGGCTCGCCGCCATCGGTGCGCCGCTCGGCCTCGAGCCCGTCGCACAAGGGCTGCTGGTCTCGGGCAGTCTGGTGCTGCTGTTGCTCTACCGCATTCCGCGTCAGCTGCAATGATGCGTGCGCTACTGCTGGCCGTTGCGCTGTCGACCTCGCCTTTGCTTGCAGCAACGGAGCGGGTGGTCAGCCTGGCGCCTTCGCTGAGCGAAATCATGCTGGAGCTGAATGCGGACGATCTGCTGGTCGGTGTGCTCGACGGCGGCGAGCGGCCAGCTGCACTGGCCGGTTTGCCATCCGTGGGGCGGCTCGGTCAGTTGGAAATGGAAAGCCTGCTGGCGCTGCAACCGACACTGGTGCTGCTCAGGCCGGACAGCATCAGCCAGGCACAACGTGAGCAGCTGACGCAATTCGGCATCCCAGTGCTGGTTGCACAGCCGACCTCGCTGGCTGAGTTGTCCGAACAGTTCGCGCTGATTGGCGAGCGGATTGGTCGAGACGTGCAGGGTCGGGAGCTCGAGCGAGCGTTCAAGCAGGGCCTGGATCGATTACATCGACGTTACCATCGCGAGCGTCCGCTGACGGTGTTCTATCAGATCTGGAACCGCCCGCTGTACACCCTCGGTGGCCGACAGATCATCAGCGATGCCATTGAGGTCTGCGGCGGTCGCAACGTGTTCGCTGATCTGCAACTGCCTGCCCCTCAGGTCAGCATCGAGTCCGTGCTATCGCGCAATCCCGAGGTGATCCTCGCCGGCAGCGGCGCTCAGCTTTCCGAGTGGAAAGCCTGGCCCCGACTCATCGCGGTGCGCAAGGGCCAGCTGTGGGAAGTGCCGGACAAGGGTCTTGAGCGGCCGAGCTTCCAGATGCTGGGTGCGATCGGGAAGCTCTGTGAGGTGATGGCTGGAGCGGCGCGCTGAGCCGGAAGGTCTCCCGGTCCGGTTCCTTATAGAGAAGGTGACCAGGTGACGGCGAATAGGACGGTGCGGCCAGCTTCGCGATAACTGTAGTTTTGCACCGGGTCCGTCCAGGACGGGCCGGTGGGGCGGTCGTAGGTCGCCAGGGCGTAGTCGCGATCGAACAAGTTAGTAAGCTTTGCTTCCCAGCGCAGCTCGGCATGGCTTTGCCAGCCAGCCCGCACGTCGACAACGCCGTAGCCGGACAGCTGCCTGGAGTTGGCTGCGTCATCGTAACGGCTGCTCGAAACATGCCAGCTGGCGCCAGCCGAAAGCGTGTTGAACGTACGATCCAGATCGAGACTAAGGCTACGTTTCGCCCGGCGGGCCAGGGTACGGCCGCTAGCTTGGTCGCGTGGATCGATCAGACTGAGGGCCAGGCTGGCCTGCCAGCCAAACAGTTCGCGTGCCACGCTTGCCTCGAAGCCGTTGATACGCGCTTGGGCGATGTTCTCTGGGCGATTGATAGAGCCATCCCAGGCGATCATGTCTTCCACTTCAGTTCGATAGAGCGCGATTTCTAGCTGGGTCGGCGCGAAGTCACCGCGCCATTGTAATTCGTATGTTTTCGAGGTCTCGGGTGCCAGGTCGGGATTGCCTGATCCGGGATAGTAGAGATCTGAAAACGTCGGTGCACGGAAGCCTGCGCCGTAGCTGAGAATCCAGCGCTGCGACTCGCTGACTGGCAAGCTGAAAGCCGCATTCCAGCTGTTCTGGCTGCCGAACTGCTGGTTGTCGTCATGGCGCAAACCTAATTCAGTACCGAAACGATCACCTTGATAGCTGTGCTGGGCGAAAAAGGCCAAGTTGTCGCGGCTGTCTTCTTTGTAGGCAGTGGTTGCGTCGAGGCGGTCTTCGTACCAGTCGCTACCGAGGCTCAGTTGGTGGCTTTCGTTCAGTCGCAGGCGATTAATCCAGGCGGCGGAATGGCGCGTGGTTTCCAGTAGCCCGTCGTTGAAGGCTGAGCCCACTGCGCGGTTGCGGTCAAAACTGCGCCCCAGCTCCAGACGGCTGTTCCAGACCTCGCTCAACTGCCCGTCCAGGTAGCCGCTGTAGCTGCTGACGCGGAATTCGTCCTGAGGTGCGCCGGGGGCGAACTCGTAGGCGTCGTCGTATTCGTTCTCGCCGCGTTGGTCGTTGAGGCTCAGGCCGGCTTTCCAGTTGGCATCGATCTGATGGTCGAGCTTCAGGTGCAGGGCTTTGGTGCGCTGACCGTCATCATCGCGGTCGGCGCCACGCTCGTCCCGGGTGATATCGAAGTCCTCACGCTCATCGAGGCTGACCCCGAGATTGACGCGGGTCTGCTGGGTGCCGCCAGACAGATTCAGGCTGCGCTGGAACGTGTGGTCGCTTCCGGCCGCTAGCCGCACCTCTGGGTGCAGGCCTGGTCTTCCGCTTCGGGTGAATATCTGAATTACCCCGCCGACGGCGTCTGCGCCGTAGAGTGCCGAGCGCGGGCCGCGAACAACCTCTACACGGTCGATATTGTCTATCGCCAGATAATCGAGCCGGGCAATGCCGCTGGTTGAAGACGCGATGCGCTGCCCATCCAGCAGAACAAGGGTCTGAGCCGTTCCGGTGCCGCGCACGGATAGTGACGGCAGCCCGCCAGCGGTAGAAACGCTAACGCCAGGTACGCGCCGAAGGAGCTCTGGGACGCTTCTTGCCTGCAAGCGCTTGATGTCATCACGAGTGAATACCGTGTTGGCGGCGGTGGCCTGCGCGCGAGGTTCGGCTTGGCGCGCCGAGGTAACGAGCATGTTTGGCAACTGATAGCTGTCACTCACGTTCGTATCGGCAAATGCCTGGGAAGCCGGCAGCAGTGCCACAGCCAACGCAAGACGGGTCAGTTTCATCAGAATCATCCTCAAAAGATCAGCGCTTTTGAGGAGGGCAGGAACAAGCGCAAGGATAGACAGCCGCGCTTGACGGTGCTGCCCTCCGCAACACCAGTCGAATCCGCCAGGCCGGTCTCCGGGCTTTCGACACGCACCCGGCTCGCCTTCCCATGCGATGCACAGTGGCGGTTGAGCGGGCGGTGATCCAGCGGATCACGGTCGATTACCGTTGCGGGGGCAGCGCCGGCCTTGCACATGTGAGCGCACCGGCTTCCCGTTTAATGCGGACCTTGCGGTCACGCACACCTGGGCGGATTAGAAATCGCGGGAACCATAAGGGCTGTCCCCGAGAAATACAAGCAAAGCACTCGTAGCCGAGCGCGTCCTGTGCAACGAGAAGGCGGCTGCCGTGGTTCGATCAGGTATTTGCAGGGGCTGGGCAGGCGCGACGGCGAGTTCGTGCGCACCTCGCCATATTGCCGAGACGTCCTCTACGCCGCAGATGGCCTCAGGCGGCGTCTGATGACGAACTCAACGCCGCTTCAAGCAGCCTCAGAGCTGGGCCAGTCGCGCGCGGATAGCGGCTTCGATGCCGACGGCATCGAGGCCGCATTCCTTGAGCATCTCGGCGGGCTTGGCGTGCTCGACGTAGTAATCGGGCAGGCCCATATGGAGGATCGGTTTCTGCAGGTTTTCGGCGGCGAGGAATTCGCCGACGGCACTGCCAGCCCCGCCCATGATGGAGTTTTCCTCGATCGTCACCAGCAGGTCGTGGCTGTCGGCCATCTGCCGCACCAGCGCCTGGTCCAGTGGTTTGACGAAACGCATGTCGACGACGCTGGCGTCGAGCGCTTCCGCAACCTGCAGCGCTTCAGTCAGCTGTACACCGAAGACCAGCAAGGCGACCCGGCGACCTTCGCCGTTGCCACCTTGGCGACGCACCACACCCTTGCCGATTTCCAGCGGCTCGAGTCCGGGCTCGATCGCTGCATTCGGGCCCGTGCCGCGCGGGTAACGTACCGCCGCGGGACCTTCGAAGTGATAGCCGGTGGTAAGCATGCGGCGCATCTCGTTCTCGTCGCTGGGGGTCATTACCAACATGCCGGGGATGCAGCGCAGATAGGACAGATCGAAACTGCCCGCATGGGTCGGACCGTCTTCGCCGACCAGGCCGGCGCGGTCGATGGCGAACAGTACGTCGAGGTTCTGTACCGCGACGTCATGGATCAGTTGGTCGTAGGCGCGCTGGAGGAAGGTCGAGTAAATCGCCACCACCGGCTTGGCACCCTCGCAGGCCATGCCGGCGGCTAGGGTGACCGCGTGCTGCTCGGCGATGGCGACGTCAAAGTACCGATCCGGGTAGCGTTCACTGAACTCGATCAGATCGGAGCCTTCCTTCATCGCCGGGGTGATCCCGGTCAGACGCGGATCGGCGGCGGCCATGTCGCACAGCCATTGGCCGAAGACGTTGGAATACTTCGGGCCGCTGGGCTTCTTCGGGGCTGAAGGTGCGCCGACCGGTTCCAGTTTGCTGATCGCATGCCAGGTGATGGGGTCGACTTCCGCCGGGGCGAAGCCTTTGCCTTTCTTGGTCACCACATGCAGGAATTGGGGGCCGGCCAGGTCGCGCATATTGCGCAGGGTCGCGATCAAGGTCGGCAGGTCGTGGCCGTCAATGGGGCCGATGTAATTCCAGCCCAGCTCTTCGAACAGCGTCCCGGGAACCAGCATGCCCTTAGCGTATTCCTCGGTGCGGCGGGCGATTTCCCAGGCGCCCGGCAGGCGCGAGAGGACCTTCTTGCTGCCCTCGCGCATGCTCGAGTAGGTACGGCTGGAGAGGATCTTGGCCAGGTAGTTGGACAGGCCGCCGACGTTGCGCGAAATCGACATGTCGTTGTCGTTGAGCACCACCAGCATGTCGGCGCCGACTTCCGGCGCGTGGTTCAACGCTTCGAACGCCATGCCCGCGGTGAGCGCGCCGTCGCCGATTACCGCGATGGACTTGCGCTTCTTGCCCTGCAGGCGCGCGGCGATGGCCATGCCCAGGGCGGCGCTGATGGAGGTGCTGGAATGGCCGACGCCGAAGGTGTCGTATTCGCTCTCGCTACGGCGTGGGAAGGCGGCGAGGCCATCCTTTTGGCGCAGGCTGGCCATGCGCTCGCGGCGCCCGGTGAGAATCTTGTGCGGGTAGGCCTGATGGCCGACGTCCCACACCAGACGGTCGTCCGGCGTGTCGTAGACGTAGTGCAGCGCGATGGTCAGCTCGATTACACCGAGCCCGGCACCGAAGTGTCCGCCGGTCCGGCCCACGCTGTACAGCAGCTCCTGCCGCAGTTCGTTGGCGAGTTCTTCGAGTTCCGCTTCGCCCAGGCGGCGCAGCTGCTCGGGAGTGGCCGCGCGGTCAAGAACGGGCGTCGTAGGGCGAACCCGAGGAATCTCATGGAACGTCTTGGGCATCGGGCGAATCGTTTTGGCTGAAAAAAGAGCCGCAGTTTACCTGATGGTTACTACGAGAAGAATGATCCAGGCATCAACGGTCATCGCCGCTCGGGTAAGCAGCCTGGCCTGGCAGCTGCGGATTCAGCTTCGACGTTCAACAATGAAACGGGCCAACTGGCGCAAAGGCTCCGCGGCGGTGCCGAAGGCGACGACGGCCTCGAGCGCCATATCTCGCAGCTCCAACGCGTAGGCCTTGGCCTCATCCATCCCTAGCAGTGCCGGATAGGTGGGCTTGTCACGCGCGATATCGGCACCCTGATGCTTGCCGAGCGTGGCGGTGTCGCTTTCCACGTCGAGGATGTCGTCCTGCACCTGGAAGGCCAGGCCGATCGCCTGTGCATACCGTTGCAGAGCGGCCAGCCTTTCGGCATCTGCTCGCCCGCTGGCCAAGGCGCCGAGACGCACGCTGGCTTCGATCAGGGCGCCGGTCTTGTGCCGGTGCATCAGCTCCAACGCTTCGCGGTCGAGTTTGACGCCAACCGAGCCGAGGTCGATGGCCTGTCCGCCAACCATGCCGCCCGGGCCTGCGGCGCGCGCGAGATTGACGAGCATTTCCAGGCGAAGCGCCGGATCCGCAGGGTTGCGCGCTTCGGTGGCCAGTGCTTCGAAGGCCAGGCTTTGCAGGCCGTCGCCGGCGAGGATCGCGCAGGCTTCGTCGAAAGCCTTGTGCGTAGTCGGTTGGCCGCGACGCAGGTCATCATCGTCCATGGCCGGCAGGTCGTCGTGGACCAGCGAATAGGCATGGATCAGTTCGACGGCGCAGGCGGCGCCATCGGCTTGCGCGCTGTCCCCTTCGAGCGCCTCGCAGGCGGCATAGACCAGCAGCGGGCGCACGCGCTTACCGCCGTTCATGACGCTGTAGCGCATGGCCTGGTAGAGGCGTTCGAGTTCGTGGCGGGGCGGGGTGAAAAGCGTATCGAGGCAGCTGTCGACGCGCTTCTGGCAGCGTTGCTGATAGTCGCCGATCATGCGTCGGGATCCACCTCGAAGGGGGCTTCCTGCAGTTTGCCGTCACGCTCGAGCAGGATCTGTACCTTCTGCTCAGCTTGGCTTAGCGCCGCCTGGCAGTCACGGGTCAGGCCGATGCCTTGCTCGAAGCAGGTCAGCGAATCCTCCAGCGACAGCTCGCCGCTTTCCAGGCGCTCGACCAACTGCTGGAGCTCGGCGAGGGATTGTTCGAAATCGAGGGCGACTTTCTTGCGGGCCATGGCGGAACCTGTCTGTGCGGCTGCTCTGAAACGGGCGCGACACTAGCAGAGCTGGGCGGCATTAGCCATAAGCCGCCCGGGCTATGCGCCGCTCAACGCCAATATGTGGCCTGGAAATAATACAGCGTCATGGCACTGCCGACCCCAATGACGAAGGCGCGTAGCCAGGTGGCTGGCAGCTTCTTGCTCAGCGCACCGCCGGTATAGCCGCCAAGCGTGGTACCGATCAGCAGGATTGCCAGTTCGTAACCGCTCACCCGTCCAGCAATGATGAAGGTGGCCGTGGCGACGCTGTAGATGATCGCCGAGATCAGATTCTTCAGCGCGTTGGCGCGAACCAATTGGTGGCCTTCGATGGAAAAGGCCGCCAACTGCAGAATGCCCATGCCCGCGCCGAAATAGCCGCCGTAGATGGACACCAATCCATGTGCCGCCAATGATGCAGGCGCATGCGGCGGTATTGCACTGTCGTCCTTGCGGCGTGCCGCCAGCCAGCGGCTCAGCCAGGGACTAGCGGCGAAGAGGGCGGTAGCGACGAGCAATAACCAAGGGATCAGCAGGCTGAACACGTCGTCGCCGCTGGCGAGCAGCAACAGACCACCGAGTAAGCCGCCGATCAGTCCCGCCAGCAGCAGCGGGATCAGGTAACGACCCAGCGGTCGTAATGCCGAGCGTGCCGCCCAGGCACCGGCGAGACTGGCCGGCCACAGCGCCACGGCATTGGTCGCATTGGCTGTTACCGGCGGCAAGCCGGTGGCCAGTAGCGCCGGGAACGAGAAGAAGGTGCCGCCGCCGGCGAGGGCGTTCATTCCGCCGGCGGCGAAACCGGCGGCAATCAGCAGCAACAGGTCGAACAAGGGCATCGGGCGAGCTCGCGACAAAAGGGCGCAGGTTATCTCTGCCGCTTCGCCTCGCCAAGCGGATCCACGCAGGACCCACGACGGAGGGGACCCATGCGATATCGCGCCGGCGGCAAGGGCGAGTGATCGACGGCAGAGAGGGTTCTAGCGGTCGGACGGGTGTTGGCCTTCATCCATCCGGGCGCTGGCCAGCTCGTTGAGGATCCCGCAGTCGCCCGCCGGTTGATTACCGCTGCAGCAGCTGCGCAATTGCTGCAACTGGCGCTCCAGTCCGCGAAGGCTATCCAGACGCGCACGGACACGTTCGAGTTGTTCGTCGATCAGCAGGTTGATGTCGCCGCAGTCAGCCTCGGGGTGGTCGGAGAATGCAAGCAGTCGACGAATGTCGGCGAGGCCGATGTCCAGCGCTCGGCAATGGCGAATGAACACCAGCTGCGTCAGCTGTTTTGTCGTGTAGGCGCGATAGCCGTTGGCGCCCCGTTTCGGAGCGGGCATCACTCCGATTTTTTCGTAATAGCGGATCGTCTCGACATCCACCCCCGCGGCTGCGCTCAATTGGCCTATACGCATGATCGCTCCCGTATTCAGACTTGACCCTGGAGCTGCTCCAGGGTGTGCAATAGGTTTCGAATATAAACGAGGAGGGCAAACCATGTCGTCGAAATGCTGTGATTCCGGCTGCGGCACGAGCCCGGCGGTGAGCCCCGGTTTCCGCAAAGCACTATGGATAGCGCTGGCAATCAATCTGGCGATGTTCGTCGTGGAGATCGTCAGCGGTCTACGGGCGGGCTCGGTCTCGCTGCTGGCCGACGCCATCGACTTCGCCGGCGACGCCGCCAACTACGGCATCACCCTGGTGGTGTTGTCCATGGGGCTCGTCTGGCGCTCGCGTGCAGCCATGGTCAAAGGCCTGTCGATGCTGGCATTCGGTGTGTTCGTGTTGGGTCGCGCTGGCTGGTCCGCCTACGCCGGCGTGGTGCCGGAACCGCTGACCATGGGCGTCATCGGCGCGCTGGCGCTGGTTGCCAACGTTGTTGTGGCGCTAATGCTCTATGCGTTTCGCGAGGGCGATTCGAACATGCGCTCGGTCTGGCTGTGCAGCCGCAATGATGCGCTGGGCAACATCGCGGTGATGATCGCCGCGGCAGGCGTTTTCGGTACGGGTTCGGGTTGGCCCGACCTCGTCGTGGCGTTGATCATGGCTGGGTTGGCACTGTCGGCGGGCTTCTCGGTGGTACGCCAGGCGCGGCAGGAACTGGGCACGCCGCAGCATCAGGGCTGAAATGGGTCAACCGGCAATGGCCGCCACGACCGCGATGAAGATCATGCCCGTCACCGCCAGTCCGGCCGCGGCCAGCTTGCCGACCGTCTCGGAACTCAGGCCCAGAGCTTTGTGTTTGGCCTGAGCGCCGAAGCGGCCTTCGGTGCGGTGCAAGCCTTCCACCGGCTGGAATAGATTGTCCGGCTGCTCGTCGCTGGCCGGTTCGTCGGTCATCTGTCCGCTCCAGGCTTGCTTGGCCATCATCCGGTCGAGCAGGCCGGGCATGAACATGTTACCGATGATCGCCTGGAACGAGGCGCGGCCGAGCCATAGCTCGCGCGGCGCATCGGTTGCCGCGCGGACGATCGCGCGTGCGGCGACCTCTGGCGTATGGATCGGCGGGACCGGCTGTGGCCGCTTCTGCATCTTGTTGCGCGACCAGTCGAACTGCGGTGTGTTGTGTGCCGGCAACTGAACCATGGTCAACCGCACCCGGCTGTTGGTATGGATCAGTTCGCAACGCAGCGAATCGGTGAAACCGCGAATCGCGAATTTAGCGGCGCAATAGGCCGACTGCAATGGAATCGCCCGGTAGGACAATGCCGAGCCCACCTGAACGATGGTGCCGCGGTTGCGCGACTCCATGTAGCGCAGCGCCGCCAGCGTGCCGTGGACGAAGCCCAGGTAGGTCACCTCGGTCACACGCTTGAATTCCGCCGCGCTGATCTTGTTCACCGGGCCGAACACCGTCGCCATCGCCGCGTTGACCCAGATCTCGATCGGACCCAGCTCTTTTTCGATCCGCTCGGCCGCACGATCGATCGCTTCTGCGTCAGCCACATCCGCGGCGATCGCCAGAACCTTTGCGCCGGACGCTTCCAGCTCGCTGCGGGTATCGGCCAAGCCCTGCTCGCCGCGTGCGATCACGGCGACTCGGTAACCCGCCTGGGCCAGCGCGTGCGCCGTTGCCCGCCCCACGCCAGCGGTGCCGCCACAAATCACGGCGGTCTGTTCGCGGTCGGTCATCTCCGGACTCCTTTTCTAAGAGGCTGGCTGGCACTATCGCAACAGTGCGTTCCAGCCGGCATAGCGATGATTGATCGGGCCACGCGGCAGGCTCAGGCTGATCACCAGCGCGCCGGCGATCAGGCTGCCCAGGGTGGCGGCGAACCCGGCGCCGTCGAGCAAGGCGGGGGAGGCCAGTAGCCAGGCACCGATCGGCAGGTTGAGAAAGCGCAGCGGCCGCGCCACCTCGGCGAACGCCAGCACCGAGACGGTGATCAGCAGCGAGCCCATCAGGTGGTCGCTGTTGGCCATCGCCCCTTCGGTGCCGAAGATCAGGCGAGTGCACATCAGCCAGACACCGAGGACACAGAGCAGCGCCAGGCCCCATGGCAGATTCACGCCGCGGAGCCCCTTGAGCATCATGGCTGAAAGGGCGCCCTCGAATTCTGGCGTATTGTCTTCACGCGCGCCCTCCATGGCGTCGCCTTGGAAGAAGGTCTTCCAGAAAGGCTTGCCGCGGCGCCGCGCGTCTTTGAGGAACTGCCCCATGGCAACCAGTTCGTCCAGCGCGTAGGGCATCATCACCAACATGGCCAGCGCCTGGATCAGGCACAGGGTGCACCATGTATTGATGAAAATCGGCTGGGCAATGATGAAGAAGATGCTCACCGCGCCAAGCGGCACCACCACAATGCCGAATGCCGCGACCATCCAGGGCATGGTGCGCCAGCGACGAGCGTCGCCCATCACCGCCATCAGCAGCTCGATCATGTAGGCCATGACGCCGACTCCCGCGTCGGAGACAGGCCAGGCGCGGGACATGTCGGAGGTTATGATGGTTTCCGTGCCGTTGGGCTGAGTGCCAAAAAAGGGATCCCAGGCATTCGCCGTATGGCCGAGTTGGTAGGCCGCCAGATAGCGCGCCAACAGAATGCCGATGACCGCGAGGATCGCGATGGGCAACCGCTGCAGCCAGGTCGAGGGATTGTAATCCCAGCCCGGCGGGACCGCGGCCTTCTGCATCATTCCGGACATGCTCATTCCGGGCATCATCGGCACTAGCGTCGAGAAGGCAATCACCAGTCCTCCGACCAACAGGGCATTGCCGTAGCTGGCTGGCGACGGGGTCCAGAACAGCAGCGGCGCGAACATCAACCAGAGGCCCATTGCCGTGTTGGCCCATTGCGCCCAGGCGATTCGCTTGAGCGAAAGGACCGAGAACAGAATGATCAGGACGCCGCTGATCACATCATTCCAAGTCATCAACAGCGCGCGGGTCGCTACCTCGGGCACGTCGCGCTCGGCGGCCAGGCGGGCGAGATCCAGATCCGTGCTGGCAATGTTCGAATAGCCGAAGATGAAGGGCGCGCTGAGGATCCAGAAGCCCAGCAGGGCGTTAGCGAAGTGGCACCACAGCGTGGCGAGGCGGCGGCGCTCCATCATTTGCATGTGGTCTTCCATGCCCATGTCCGAAGGCATGGCCGATTGCCGCAAATATTCGCCTTGATGCTCCATGTACCTCTCCTCTTGTCGAAGCGATGGCTGCATGTCGCGTTCGGGCCGGCGCGGGTATTCACGGCCGGCTGTCGATCAACCGCTGGTCAGTGGACCGGAGGAGGCGGGGAGGAGTTGCAGAAAAATAAATGCTGACCGAGCTGTTAAACGGGCCATGCCACGGAGGTTGTCCTGCAGCTCCGTCGGCAGGCGCTACGTACGAAATCTTCGCGCCGCGGCTTTTATGCCGAGCAGTCCGGCTCGACAGTGAAAGTCTTGGACGAATCCACCAACCCGATGTCTTCCAGCGCGCGGCGGCCGATGAGTACCGGATAATTCATTTTGTCGCGATCGTTCAGCGAGAACTGTTCTTCGTAGGTCCGATTGCCCAGGCACACTTTCATCAGCACCACAGGCCGCTTTTCGGCGCCGCCAGCCCCGCGCACCTTGATGTCCCGTACCACCTCGCGCTCTATGCGTTTCTCGATTTTCTTGTCGGTATCGACGTCTTCAAGCTCAAGGGTGAAACGCACCCAGTCATCGCCGTCCTTTTTGAATCGATCGATGTTCTCGGCGTGCATCGAGGAGGTCAGCGCACCGCTGTCCAGCTTGAATTTCACGGCAATTTCTTCCGGAAGGATCAGACCTTTCTCGATCCAACCGAGCACCTGAGGTGAATCTGCCAGAGCCTGTGCGGTACAAGCGGATAGCAACCCGGCCAATGCGAGCGCTTTGGCCTGTCTGGGACGTTTCCAGCGGAGCATTTTTCACCTCGAAGTCAGTGGGGCAACGGAAACGATAGAGTCGATGGCCCTGGATACGTTCAACAAACAGGCAAGCACACCTTTGCGGGCGGACAGCATCGGCGGCGCATCGCTCCATTGACTCGCTGCATAGCCTTCATTGGAAAAAACAATCGGACGGCTGTCGCAGCTTGTACTCCACCCATAAGGTCGCCTGCGATCGCTGTTGCATTCGAATCGCGGTGATCCATTAACGGAGCGAAGGAGGCAGTCACTAGGAAAGTCCAAAATTAAGAGGTGAACCATGTTCGTCCACAACAAACGACTTCAGTACACCGTGCGAGTGGCCGGCCCGAATCCCGGGCTAGCCAACCTGATGCTTGAGCAGTTCGGCGGGCCGCAAGGCGAGCTCGCTGCCGCCATGCGCTATTTCACCCAAGGCGTATCCGAGGACGACCCAGGTCGCAAGGACATGCTGATGGATATCGCCACCGAGGAGTTGAGCCACCTCGAAGTGATCGGCTCCATCGTCGGCATGCTCAACAAGGGCGCCAAAGGTGAGCTCGCCGAAGGCGTCGAGAAAGAGGCGGATCTGTATCGCTCACTGACGGGCGGCGGCAACGATTCGCACATCACCTCGTTGCTGTACGGCGGCGGGCCGGCGCTGACCAACTCCGGTGGCATACCCTGGACGGCGGCTTACATCGATACCATCGGCGAGCCGACGGCGGACCTGCGCTCCAACATCGCGGCCGAGGCGCGAGCCAAGATCGTTTACGAGCGTTTGATCAACGTGACCGACGATCCTGGGATCAAGGATGCGCTGAAGTTCCTCATGACCCGGGAAATCGCGCACCAGAAATCGTTCGAGAAGGCGCTACACGCCATTCAACCCAACTTCCCTCAGGGCAAGCTGCCGGGCGAGCCACAATTTGCCAACGTCTACTACAACCTGTCTCAAGGCGAAGGCGACCTGCGCGGGCCTTGGAATCAGGGGCCGGAGTGGGAGTTCGTCGAGAGCCCGCAGCCGGCGGTGGACGGTGGTGATGGCAAGCCTTCGGTCGATCTGAGCAAGGCTCAGCAGAAGGTGGTGCAACAGATGGCGGTACGGACCCAGTCCGATGTTTCCGTCGACCCCATGACCGGAGCTGACCTGGGCTCGGGCCAAGCGGTAACGAAAGGCAAGGCCTGACGGCGCGGGCGGCCGGTGCGGCTGATATCAATCGCACCGGCTGCTTTTTCGCTGTCGTGTCTTGGGGGCATTGAGGCCGTGCTTCGACTTCTTTCGTCCCGCCGAGGCGGGCTCGGGCCTCGGGTCGGTTCTCGACCATGACGAAGAAATGTTCTAGATCGATGCATAGCCTTAGTCTGATTGGACGATCTGCAGCATTGTTTCGACGATGAGCAGCCGAAGCGGCAGCGCGTCGGTACATCCTGTCTCCACGGTCTGACACAGACCGATCACTAACCAAGGAGACAGCCATGACTCGCATTAACGCACTGACTATCGAACAAACCGCCGAATCCGTACGTCCCGCACTGGAGGGCATCGGCAAAGCACTGGGCTTCGTTCCCAACGCATTTCTCACCCTGGCCCACGCACCGGCTGCCTTGGGTGGTTACTTGGCGTTGTCGCAAGCGCTCGGGCGCGGCAGCTTGACCGCCCGGGAGCGTGAAACCGTCGCGCTGGCTACCTCGCAGGTGAACAGCTGCGATTACTGCCTCGCCGCGCACAGCCTGTTCGCCAGCAAGGCCGGGCTCGACGACAATGCCATCGGCCAGGCGCGAGAGGGTCGGCTCGATGCCGTGGCAGTCCTGGCCCGCGAGATCACCGAAAGCCGGGGCCTGGTGAGCGACGAACAGCTCGCCGCCGCCCGAGCAGCCGGGTTGGATGATCGCCGTATCGTCGAGGTCGTCGCCCATGTCAGCCTGCTGACGCTGACCAACTACCTCAACAACCTGGCCGACACCGAAGTGGACTTTCCGGCCGTCGCATCCTGAGTGGCTGCAGGCTTTGTGCCGCAGCCAGCTGGGTTTGCCGAACCTCGGCAGGCCCAGCTTCGGTGACGCTCGGTGTGCCGGGGTTGAATCGCCACGCTCGATCATGCTTCTTCGAGCGGTTGAGTGGGGCCCTGTTAGCCTACGCCGCAGACGTCTGAAACGGCGCTCCGAAAATGAAAAAAGCCGGCTTGTGGCCGGCTTTCCGTTAGCGGTATTGGCTTATTTTTGGTAAGCCGCCACAGCCTTGGTGATTGCTGCACGGGCGGCGTCGGCGCCTTCCCAGCCTTCGACCTTGACCCACTTGCCCTTCTCCAGATCCTTATAGTTCTCGAAGAAGTGCTTGATCTGCTCGATCAGTAGTGGCGGCAGGTCGGTGTATTCCTTCACGTCCACGTACAGCTGGCTCAGCTTGTCGTGCGGGACGGCGATCAGCTTGGCGTCGCCGCCGGCTTCGTCGGTCATGTTCAGCACGCCTACCGGACGGCAGCGGATGACCGAGCCTGGGGCAACCGGGTAGGGGGTCACGACCAGTACGTCGAGCGGGTCGCCGTCATCGGCGAGGGTGTGCGGGATGAAGCCGTAGTTCGCCGGGTAGAACATCGGCGTAGCCATGAAGCGGTCAACGAACAGGCAGTCGGTGTCGTGATCGATTTCGTATTTGATCGGCGCGTGGTTGGCCGGGATTTCGATGGCGACGTAGATGTCGTTTGGCAGGTCTTTGCCGGCCGGGACTTTGCTGTAGCTCATGAACATTGCTCCGTGGTCGGCCGAGGCGGCCTGGGGCGAAAAAAGTGGGCGCGATTATAGGCGCACTGTCGGGCGTTTTGCCATGCCGGTCGAGGTGGACCTTTGCAAGCACGGTGATGCGCGCATTCGACGATGCCAAGTCAATGAGGTTCCGCATACGCCGGGTGCCCATGCTGAAGCTTCTGCAGGCGCGTCAGTGGATCCTGGCGGTAGAACGCGGCGAGCTGTTGGTAGACCTCGGGAAAGGTCTCGTGCAGCACGTCTGGTGCGCTGAAGAAATACTCACTGGTGACGGCAAAAAACTCGGCCGGGTTCTCCGCGGCGTACGGATCGATTGCCGTGTGGGCATGAGGATCGGCGTCCAGCGTGGCGTTGAGCGAGTCGTAGGCGCTTTGCATCACTGCTGCCCAAGTGTCGATGCGCATGTTGCGGTGCAGCGGGGGGAGGCCATTGGCGTCGCCGTTGAGCATGTCGAGCTTGTGCGTCAGTTCGTGGATCACCAGGTTGTAGCCTTCCCAGCCGCCGCTTTGCTGCACGCCCGGCGAGGCCAGGATCACCGGACCCTGCAGCCAGGCTTCACCGCTGTGCTCGCCGTCCCACTCGTGCACGACACCGGCCGAATCGCGGTGTTTTTGTGGGCTGTGGAAGTCGTCGGGGTAGATGACGATTTCATGGAAGCCCTGATACCAGTCCAGATCGGCCAAATGCAGCAAAGGCAGCTCCGCTTGTGCGGCCAGGCGCAGGCGATCAACCAGCTGCAGTTCGACCCCGGGCAGCGCGGTCAGGCGCTTGGCATGCAGAAACAGCAGGCTGCGCTCACGCAGGCGCTCGGTTTCCTCGGCGCTGAGACCATCGAGAATCGGCAGGCTGTCGAGCACGCTTTGCCAGAGCGCCGGTTCGATGGCGAGACGGGCGAGGATGCGCTTGCGGCGCCAGTCGCGAAAAGACCACATGAGCAGGTTCCAGCCGGGAGGGCACAAACCTTAAGCCTGGCGAGGGCTGGCGGCAAGCCATCAAGCGGGAAGCTGCTGCGCTGGCTCGCGCGCCAGCCGCCCGAGCTTGTTGGGGTTGACCACGGAATAGATAGTCACGACCTGCTGGCCGTCGCTGACCAGCGTCATGGCGGCCTGGATCCGCTCGCCGCTGCGGATCACCACACCGGGTTCGCCATTGATGGTTTCGACGCTGGCACGCCACTGCCCGGCGGCGCGGCGCGCAATGCCGATGGCCAGACGATGCGCTGCCCGTATGCCGTGCACGACCTTCGAGGCCGCCGCGGCCTGACCGCCGCCGTCCGCCAACCAGCTGACCTCGTCGGCCAGCAGATTGACGAAAGCATCACCGCCCGGCGCCAGCAAGGCCTCGGCGAAACGCTCGACCAATTGCCGGTGTGCCTGCGGGTCCACGACGAAGCGCGGCTGGGCCTCACGTATCCGTTTGCGCGCACGGCTGACGATCTGCCGGCTGGCGGCCGCTTGTTTGCCCAGCACTTCTGCGATCTCGTCATAGCTGCAATCGAACACTTCGCGCAACAGCAGCGCCGCGCGCTCTTCGGGTGCCAGCCGCTCCAGCGCCACCATGAAGGCCATGGACAGGTCGGCTCGCAGATCGATGGCCTGCTCGGCTCGGTTGCCGGTAAACCCCAGCAGCGGTTCCGGCAGCCACGGACCGTAATAGTCCTCCTGACGAGCACGGCGCTGGCGCAACTGATCGATGCCCAGCCGCGTCACCACCGTGACCAGCCAGGCTTCGGCATCGCGAATCGTTGTGCAGTCGGCCTCGCTCCACTTGAACCAGGCGTCCTGCAGCAGGTCCTCGGCGTCCACGCGGCTGCCCAGTAGCCGATAGGCGAGACCGAAGAGCTTCGGCCGCAGCCCCTGATAGAAATCGATCTTGTCGTTCACGTTCGCTCCGCAGGCATTCCTCTCCAGCATGGACGAATGAGCCCGGTCGATTGTGACAGCGCCTCCGCTGGAGGCTGGGCTGTCACACATCGACAAAGGCATGCGTCCTGGCAGTGTCATTTTCGACACTGCCTATGGAGCGATCTTGCCATGACCCCACGACTGGATTTTCTGAAACATGTCGATGCGTTGCCGATGCAGGCACTGACTGCCGTCAGCGCCTATGTGCATGAGAGCGACATCGATCCGCAGCTGCGCATGCTCATCGATCTGCGCGCCTCGCAGCTCAACGGCTGCGCCTATTGTCTCGACATGCACACCAAGGACCTGCTGGCGATGGATACGCCGCTGCCACGCATCTACCTGCTGCCCGCCTGGCGCGAGACGGCTGTCTACAACCCTGCCGAGCGAGCGGCTCTGGCCTGGACCGAGGCTGTGACCGAACTGCCTGATGGCGCCTCGCTGGATCGCTGCTACCGCGACCTGGCCGAGCACTATTCGCCACGCGCCATTACCCAGCTGACCTTTGCCATCATTGCGATCAACGGCTGGAACCGCCTCAATGTAGCCTTCGGTCGCGAGCCCGACGACTATCGCACCGGCGATCTGCAGCCTCGCTTCACTCAGGCGTTGCAACGCTTCGAGGATCTACGGCCGGCGCCACGTACCTGAACCTGTATGGAGACGAACATGAGCGAACCCCGAAATACCCTGACGTTGCTCAATCCGCCCGGCCTGTACGACCCGGCACCGAATGGCTACTCGCATGTCGGCATCGTGCCGGCTGGCACGCGGTTGGCCTTCATCGCTGGCCAGGGCGGCGAAACCGCGGACGGTCGGCTGCCGAGCGATTTCCAGCAGCAGGTGCGGCAAGCCATGGACAATCTTTCGATCGCCATCGAGGCCGCCGGAGGGCGACCATCGCAGGTGGTCAAGCTGACGGTACTGATCGTCGATCACAACGAGCAGCGCCTGGGCATCCTCGGCGAGGAGTTGGCGCGGCTGTTTGGCGAGCAGCTGAAACCGACCTGTACGCTGATTCCGGTGCCGCGGCTGGCACTGGACGGGATGCTGTTCGAAATCGATGCGGTGGTGGCGTTGACGGAAACCTGATCGTTGACTTGGGGGCGACACTGGTCCGACGCTGTTGTGGGTGAGGCAGCTTTGCCGCCTCGCCCCACGTGCAGCCGCAGCTTCGGCGAATGCGTTTGGCTTAACCGAGCAGGAAGTTGCCCGCTTTCGGCGTGCCGTCATCCAAGCTGAGCACGTCCGCTTCGTCCTTGAGCGTCACGCCCGAGAGCTGGCGGCGGCAGGCTTCGCGCATCAGATGGATCAGCCTGTGGGCGGCGAGGTTGTAGCTCAGGCCTTCCAGGCGGATGTTGGAAATGCAGTTGCGGTCGGCATCGGTGCGGCCGACTTTCGGCGCGAAAGTGAAGTACAGGCCGAGGCTGTCCGGCGAGCTCAGGCCGGGGCGTTCGCCCACGAGCATCACCACCATTTTCGCCTTGAGCCGCTCGCCGACTTCGTCACCGAGCGCGACGCGGCCTTGTTGTACCAGGCAGATCGGCGCGAGGCTCCAGCCGTCCTTTTCGATCTGCTCCTCGATGCGCTGGAGCAAGGGCAGGGCGTGACGCTGCACGGCCAGCGCCGACAGGCCATCGGCGATGACGATGGCCAGGTCGTAGCCCGTCGCGTGTTGCTGCGCGTGATCGTTCACCCGCTCGGTCGAGTCGTCACTCAATCGCCGCCCCAGATCTGGCCGCTGCAGATAGGTGTCGCGGTCCGGTGCGGCGCTGTGCAGCTGTAGGACGCGATGGCCGCGCCGTTCCAGCTGCGTCGCCAGCTCTTCGGTGTCCAGGGCGAGGTGCACGGCGTCCCGCGCCTGGGCATGGGCGAACTGGAAATCCAGCTGGGCGTCGGTGGGCAGACTGACGCCCGCACGCCCCAGGGCGATCCGCGCGGGCGTGAGCTGACGCAGGTGAGCCCAGGGATTGGTGATGGCGGTGGGCGTTGGCGATTGCCGGCTCATGGGGCATTCCTTGGTTCAGGTCGACGGGCGGGGGCGGGGGCGGGGACGCGCCGCGTCGGGGGCTTCATGTCATGCGCTCCAGCGCCTGTCGGAAGGCCGGTGGAAGCTCGCTGCCCATCTGCAGGCGGCCGCCGTCCTGGCGCAGGATGTCCATTTTCGCCAGCCATTCTTCGAATTCTGGCGCCGGCCTGAGCCCTAGGCTCTGGCGCAGGTAGAGGGCATCGTGAAAGGAGGTGGTCTGGTAGTTGAGCATTACGTCGTCCGAGCCGGGGATGCCCATGATGAAGTTGATGCCGGCAGTGCCGAGCAGGGTCAGCAGCACGTCCATATCGTCCTGATCGGCTTCGGCGTGGTTGGTGTAGCAAATGTCGCAGCCCATGGGCACGCCGAGCAGCTTGGCGCAGAAGTGATCTTCCAGCCCGGCGCGGATGATCTGCTTGCCGTTATAGAGATATTCCGGGCCGATGAACCCGACCACGGTATTGACCAGCAGCGGCTTGAATTTGCGCGCCACGGCATAGGCACGCGCCTCGCACGTCTGCTGGTCGACGCCATGGTGCGCGTTGGCCGACAAGGCGCTGCCCTGGCCGGTTTCGAAGTACATCAGGTTGTCGCCCACAGTGCCGCGCTTCTGCGACAGGCCGGCCTCGTAGCCTTCCCGTAGTACCGCCAGATTGATGCCGAAACTGCTGTTAGCCGCCTCGGTGCCGGCGATGGACTGGAACACCAGATCCAGCGGCGCACCGCGGTTGATCGCTTCGATGGAGGTGGTGACGTGGGTGAGGATGCAGCCCTGAGTCGGGATTTCGTAGCGCTGGATGATGGCGTCGAGCATCTTCAACAGTTCGCAGATGCCGCTGGTGCTGTCGGTGGCGGGGTTGATGCCGATCACCGCGTCGCCGTTGCCGTAGAGCAGGCCGTCGACGATGCTCGCGGCGATGCCGGCGGCCTCGTCGGTCGGGTGGTTGGGCTGCAGGCGGGTAGACATGCGCCCGCGCAGGCCGATGGTGTTGCGGAATCGGCTGACGACCCGGACCTTCTGCGCCACCAGAATCAAGTCCTGCACGCGCATGATCTTCGACACCGCGGCGACCATTTCTGGCGTCAGCCCCGGCGACAGCGCCTTCAGCGAGGCTTCATCTGCGTCGTTACCCAGCAACCAGTTGCGGAAATCGCCCACGGTCAGGTGGCTGACCGGGGCGAAGGCGTTGGCGTCGTGACTGTCGATGATCAGGCGGGTGACTTCATCGGTTTCGTAAGGGATCAGCGCTTCGTCGAGGAAGCGCTTGAGCGGGATCTGCGCCAGGCACATCTGTGCGGCGACGCGCTCGGCGTCGCTGCCCGCCGCGACTTCGGCGAGGAAGTCGCCGGAGCGCGCCGGGCTGGCTTTGGCCATCACCTCGCGCAAGCTGTCGAAGCGCCAGTTGGTGCCGCCTACGCTATGCGCATATCCCGCCATGTCGCCCCCTTGTGTGTGCGATGCCTTATTTGTGCAGTGCCGCTTCGGCGTTCTCGATCGCTGCGAACTCTTCTTCCGGCGTGCCAGCCACCAGATGGTGCCGGCTGTAGAAGGCGAAGTAGGCGATGAAGATCCCGTAGATCACCACGGCGGCGATCACCACCCGCGGGTCGACCAGGAAGCCCGCCACCACCGCGATGCAGGCCAGCACCAGCGCGACGCCCGAGGTCAGCACACCGCCGGGCGTCTTGTACGGGCGATGCATATCCGGGCGACGCATGCGTAGGACGATATGCGAGGCCATCATCAGCACGTAGGAGATGGTCGCACCGAACACCGCGACGAGAATCAGCAGGTCGCCCTGGCCGGTCAGCGAGAGCAGGAAGCCGATGATGCCCGGAATAACCAGTGCCATGACCGGCGCCTTGTTCTTGTTGGTCAGCGACAGTTTGCGCGGCAGGTAGCCGGCCCGCGACAGCGCGAAGATCTGCCGCGAGTAGGCGTAGATGATCGAGAAGAAGCTGGCGATCAGCCCGGCCAGCCCGACCAGATTGACGAAGCCGCTCATCCAGGTGGACGAGCCATAGGCGGTGGTAAGCGCTTCGACCAGCGGGTTGCCGGACTCGACCAGTGTGCTGGAACCCGCACCACCGGGGCCGACCAGCAGGATCAGCCCGGCAAAGGCCACCAGAATCAGCATGGCGCCGATCAGCCCGCGCGGCATATCGCGCTGTGGATCCTTGGTTTCCTCGGCGGCCAGCGGCACGCCTTCGACCGCGAGGAAGAACCAGATCGCGTAGGGAATCGCCGCCCAGATACCCACGTAGCCATAGGGCAGGAAGTTACTGGCGCCAGCGGCGCTGGTCGGCGCGATGTCGAGCAGCTTGTCCACCGAGAAGTGCGGCACCATCGCGACGATGAACACGCCCAGTGCCAGCGCCGCGATCGCGGTAATGATGAACATCAGCTTCAACGCCTCGCCGACACCAAATATGTGGATGCCGATGAAGATAATGTAGAACGCGAGGTAAATCGCCCAGCCACCAATACCGAACAGTGACTCGCAGTAAGCGCCGATAAACACGGCGATGGCCGCCGGCGCGATGGCGTATTCGATGAGGATCGCCGTGCCAGTGAGAAACCCGCCTAATGGGCCGAAGGCGCTACGGGCGAAGCCATAGCCGCCGCCCGCAGTGGGGATCATCGAAGACAGCTCGGCCAGCGAAAAGCACATGCACAGGTACATGGTCGCCATCAGCAGCGTGGCGATGAACAGCCCGCCCCAGCCACCCTGGGCGAGCCCGAAGT
Source organism: Pseudomonas sp. YJ42 (assembly GCF_047225135.1). Taxonomy (NCBI): domain Bacteria; kingdom Pseudomonadati; phylum Pseudomonadota; class Gammaproteobacteria; order Pseudomonadales; family Pseudomonadaceae; genus Pseudomonas; species Pseudomonas sp. YJ42. The sequence continues at coordinate 3,708,443 of NZ_CP178378.1, forward strand.
TCCAGCCGGCATAGTCGCCGGAAATGACGTAAGCAACGCCCAGGCCCACCAGCAGCACCCAACCGGCGGCGCCTTTCTTCAGTTCGCGTTCCTTGAAATAGGTGCTGCCAACTGTTTCGAAATCGATGGCGTGATTTGGAGGTGTCGCACTGCTGTGTTCGAGAGCCATGGGAATCATCCTCTGATGGGGTCGGGTACGGCAGGATCGTTAAAGCAAGCGCTGTGCCTGCAGCATACTTTCGCTCTGCTGCGCCTTATCGCAGGCACCGCCGCACCAGCCCGGCGCGCATGGCGTCGGGCTGGCACCTTGTCGGAGCGTTACAGCGAACGGGCTAGAAGAACCCCAGAGGATTGATGTCGTAGCTGATCAGCAGATTCTTCGTTTGCTGGTAGCTGTCGAGGATCATCTTGTGCGTCTCGCGACCGACGCCGGACTTCTTGTAGCCACCGAAGGCCGCATGGGCCGGGTAAAGGTGGTAGCAGTTGGTCCAGACACGGCCGGCCTTGATCGCCCGGCCCATGCGGTAGGCGCGATTGATGTCGCGTGTCCATACGCCTGCACCCAGGCCGTACTCGGTGTCGTTGGCGATGGCCAGGGCTTCGGCTTCGTCCTTGAAGGTGGTCACGCCGATCACCGGGCCGAAGATTTCCTCTTGGAACACACGCATCTTGTTCGTGCCCTTGAGCAGCGTCGGCTGGATGTAATAACCGGTGGCGAGCGAGCCTTCGAGCTTCTCCACACCGCCGCCAGTGAGTACTTCGGCCCCTTCTTGCTTGGCGATTTCCAGGTAGGACATGATCTTGTCGAACTGCTGCTGGCTGGCCTGTGCGCCGACCATGGTGTCGGTGTCCAGCGGATCGCCGCGCTTGATCTGCGAAACCTTCTTCATCACCGCTTCCATGAACGGCCCGTAGATCGACTCCTGCACCAGCGCCCGCGACGGACAGGTGCAGACTTCGCCCTGGTTGAAGAAGCCCAGCACCAGGCCTTCGGCGGCCTTCTCGATAAAGGTCGGCTCGGCCTGCATGATGTCTTCGAAGTAGATGTTCGGGCTTTTGCCACCCAGCTCGACGGTGCTCGGGATGATGCTCTCGGCGGCGCGCTTCATGATGTGCGAGCCCACCGGGGTCGAGCCGGTGAAAGCGATCTTGGCGATGCGCTTGCTGCTGGCCAAGGCCTCGCCGGCTTCACGGCCGTAGCCTTGCACGACGTTGAGCACGCCCGGCGGTAGCAGGTCACCGATCACCTCCATCAAAACGGCGATCCCCAGCGGCGTCTGCTCAGCGGGTTTCAGCACCACGCAATTGCCCGCCGCCAGAGCCGGCGCAAGCTTCCAGGCGGCCATCAGGATCGGGAAGTTCCACGGGATGATCTGTCCGACTACGCCCAGTGGCTCGTGGAAATGATAGGACGCGGTGTTTTCATCGATCTCGGCGCTGGTGCCTTCCTGGGCGCGGATGCACCCGGCGAAGTAACGGAAGTGGTCGGCGGCCAGCGGGATGTCAGCGTTCAACGTCTCGCGCACGGCTTTGCCGTTGTCCCAGGTTTCGGTGATGGCGAGCATCTCGAGGTTCTGCTCGATGCGATCGGCAATCTGCAGCAGGACCAGCGAGCGCGCCTGCGCGCTGGTTTTGCCCCAGGCATCGGCAGCGGCATGGGCGGCGTCCAGGGCCTTTTCGATATCCGCCGCGTCGGAACGGGGGAATTCGGCGATGGGTTGACCGTTGACCGGGGAAAGGTTGGTGAAATACTGGCCGTTGACCGGCTCGACGAACTCGCCGCCGATGAAGTTGCCGTAGCGGGACTTGAAGGAAACGACAGCGCCTTCGCTGCCGGGATGGGCGTAACGCATGGTGAGTCTCCGGGACTTGTAATTTTGTGGGACTACTGTGATTCAGCGTAGAACAAAGCCCGTTCGTCGGTTGGCGAGGCGACGTGCGGTGCGGGGTTTCGCGGGCGGGTGCTGTGCTAATCTGCGCCGCAGTTTTCGGCGCCGATACAGCGCGGCTGTGCCGCCTGGCCCCATGGGTTTGGCGTAGCGCTTTTCAGAGGTCATTCATGCATATTCATATTCTCGGCATCTGCGGCACCTTCATGGGTTCGCTGGCGGTGCTGGCCAAGGAACTGGGCCACCGCGTCACTGGCTCCGACGCCAACGTCTATCCCCCGATGAGCACCCAGCTGGAAGCCCAGGGTATCGAGCTGACCCAAGGCTACGAGCCCAGCCAGCTCGAACCGGCACCGGATCTGGTAGTGATCGGCAATGCGTTGTCGCGTGGCAACCCAGCGGTGGAGTACGTGCTGAACAAGGGGCTGCCCTACGTGTCCGGTCCGCAGTGGTTGGCCGATCACGTGTTGCAGGGGCGTTGGGTATTGGCCGCTGCCGGCACCCATGGCAAGACCACCACCAGCAGCATGCTCGCCTGGGTGCTGGAGCATGCCGGCATGAGCCCGGGCTTTCTCATCGGCGGTGTGCCGCAGAACTTCGGTATCTCGGCGCGGCTGGGCGGCACCCCGTTCTTCGTGGTCGAGGCGGATGAATACGACAGTGCCTTCTTCGACAAGCGCAGCAAGTTCGTCCATTACCGTCCGCGCACGGCGATCCTCAACAATCTGGAATTCGACCACGCCGATATTTTCCCGGACCTCGCCGCGATCGAAAGGCAGTTCCACCATCTGGTGCGAACCGTGCCGGGCGAAGGGCTGGTCATTCATCCCGAGTCAGAAGCAGCGCTAAAACGGGTGGTCGGCATGGGGTGCTGGACGCCAGTGCAGACAACCGGCGAAGGTGGGCAATGGCAGGCCAAGCTGCTCAGCGCCGACGGCTCGCGTTTCGAGGTCATCTTCGACGGTGCCGTGCAGGGCGTGGTGGACTGGGAGCTGACCGGCCAGCACAACGTCAACAATGCCTTGGCCACACTTGCGGCAGCCCGGCATGTCGGCGTATTGCCCAAGCAGGGCGCCGAGGCGCTGAGCGAGTTCTTGAGCGTCAAGCGGCGCATGGAAAAGGTCGCCGAGGTCAATGGCGTCACCATCTACGATGACTTCGCCCATCACCCGACCGCTATCGCCACGACCCTCGATGGCCTGCGCAAGCGGGTGGGCGATACGCCGATCATTGCCGTGATCGAGCCGCGTTCCAACTCCATGAAGCTTGGTGCTCACCGCGAAGGCCTGGCCGATTCGGTGGTATTGGCCGATCGGGCGATCTGGTACGCGCCGCCGAACCTCGGCTGGGATCTGGCCGCTACCGTGGCCGGCTCGCCGGTCGAGACGACCGTCTGCGATTCGCTGGACGCGATCATCGCCAAGGTGAAAGCCGACGCCAAACCGGGTACGCAGGTGGTGGTGATGAGCAATGGCGGTTTTGGTGGGCTGCACGTCAAGCTGGCCGCCGCTTTGAGCTGATCGCTCAAGGTGGAAAACGCTTCGCGGTTTTCCACCCTACGGTGACCGTGGGTAGGGTGGAAATCGCCGAAGGCATTTCCACGCGCAGGACAGGTAGGGTGGGCTTCAGCCCACCGGAACACGACCAGGCGGCAAAGGGAACAGATATATGAACGGACCGGAACGCATCACACTGGCCATGACCGGCGCCTCCGGCGCGCAGTACGGCCTGCGCCTGCTCGACTGCCTGATTCAGGAAGACCGCGAGGTGCACTTCCTGATCTCCAAGGCCGCGCAGCTGGTGATGGCCACTGAGACCGATGTTGTGCTGCCGGCCAAGCCGCAGGCCATGCAGTCGTTCCTGTCCGAATACACCGGCGCGGCGGCGGGGCAGATCCGTGTGTTCGCCAAGGAAGACTGGATGGCACCCCCGGCTTCGGGCTCCGGCGCGCCGACCGCGATGGTGGTAGTGCCCTGTTCCACTGGCACCCTGTCGGCCATCGCCACCGGCGCCTGCAACAATCTGATCGAGCGCGCGGCAGACGTTGCGTTGAAAGAGCGTCGCCAACTGATCCTGGTCCCGCGTGAAGCGCCGTATTCGAGCATCCATCTGGAGAACATGCTCAAGCTGTCCAATCTCGGCGCAGTCATCCTGCCGGCCTCGCCGGGCTTCTATCATCAACCGCAAACCCTCGATGATCTGGTCGATTTCGTCGTCGCGCGTATCCTCAACCTGCTCAACATCCCGCAGGACATGTTGCCGCGCTGGGGCGAACACCATATCGTCAGCGACGACTGATCCTAGCCGCGCCTGCGTTCGACAATCACCGAGGAGGCGCACATGAAGGGATCGGCCATACGACTCGGCGCCACACTGGCGCTCGTCCTGCTGCTCTCCGGTTGCGCCACGGTGCGCACCCTCGACGCCGCCAAGCCCGGCGCGCCCATCGTCTATTCGGGCACTCGGCTGGACTGGTACAGCCTCAACGGCGGTTGCTGCCCGCTGGACCGCTTCGGGGCCAAAGCGCCGAAATATGCGGCCCTCGACCTGCCTGCCAGCGTTTTGCTGGACACCCTGCTACTGCCGCTCTCGCTCTCGCTCGCGGCCGCGCTTGGGCTGGGGATCAACGTACAAGGCGGTCTCTAACCCCTCGGTTCAATGCGCTTGCCCTCGTGACGAGGCTCGTTTGCCGATAAGTATTGGTTATCGCGCGATCAGCAGCTGTCACTAGGCAGCGCTCGCGGTGCTTCTTAGAGTGGCCGGCACCCAGAACAATAAAAGCGAGGAAAGACGATGAGGCGTTGCCTGATCGCGAATCCCGAGCGTGGCGCGCAGACGCCCGACATTCTCTATTCATATGATCAGAAGGCTGGCCTGCTGGGTCATCCGACGGTTGGCGGAATCAACAACCGCCGTTCGGCACGACAGGGTGCCTTTCCTGTAACCGCCCATGAAAGCTGTAGTCGCTTCGTCAGGTTGACTCCGTGGCGTGGCGCCGGCCGCTTGCCCGCTCAATCGTTCGGGCGATTTCGATGTGAGAGTTGCCAACTTCATTTGACAGCCAATCATATGATGATAGGGTTCAGTAGACCCAAGGGCAGTCGCACAGAGGCTCGCATGTCGAACAACTATCACAGCGCAACGGTGGAATGGCTGGGTTCCTGGATCGCGTCGGGTAAGGTTCAACCTGGCGAGACACTCAAGGTCGAAGCCGGTCTCTGCGAAGAGCTGGGCGTCAGCCGCACCGTGATCCGCGAGGCGATCAAGACGCTGGTGGCCAAGGGCATGCTCGACGTCGGGCCGAAGGTGGGCACACGAGTGACGCCGGTGCGTTCTTGGAATCTGTTCGACGTCCAGGTCGTAGGCTGGTTGGCTGAGAACGGCCTGCCGGAAAGTTTCGTGATGGACCTGATCGATCTGCGCCGAACCATCGAACCGACCGCCGTGCGCTGGGCATGTGAACGCGCGACGCCGAAGCAGATTGCTGAAATCCAGGCTGCCTATCAGGCGCTTGCCGCGTCCCTGGGCGACAAGGACGACTACAACCGCGCCGACAAGCTCTTCCACGAGGCGGTGCTTGCTGCCAGCCACAATCAATTCATCGAACGCATGGTGCCCGCGTTGGGCGCCTTGCTGGCGGTGTCCTTCGAAGTGTCATCGACGGTGCCTGACGAACTCGGCCTGACCCTGCCGCTGCACAAGGAAATTGCCGACGCCATCGCCAGCCGCGATGGCGCGCGCGGGGTCTGGGCGTGCATGACGCTGATCGAGCGTGCGGCCCTGACCATTTCACGTCATTACCCCGAGCTGGTCGTATTACGCGGCGAGCAGACTGCGCCATAAAAACAATGAAAGCGGAGTGCGACCATGCAATGGCTGCCCATCTCGCAACAACGTTACCTGCTGGCCGAGGGCCCTTTCTGGGATGTCCGGCAGCAGACGCTCTATTGGGTCGATATCATCGGCCGACTGGCCTGCCGGCTGGGCCCGGACGGCTACCGCCAGTGGCAGCTGGCCGAGCCGGTCTCGACGTTCATTCCCTGCCGGCGTGGCGACGCGCTGGTGACGCTGGCCAGCGGTGTCTACCGCCTCGACCTCCACGCCGCTGACGACGAGTCTGCGCTCAATCGCTTCTGCATCGCCGACGGTACGCCCGGCAACCGCGCCAACGAAGCGCGCTGCGATGCCCAGGGGCGGCTCTGGCTCGGCACCATGCAGAACAACATCGATGAGGATGGCGGCGACCTGCCTATCACCCGGCGTTCCGGTGGTCTGTTTCGAGTCGATCCGGATGGTTCGGTCACGCAGCTGCTCAGCGATCTGGGCATCGTCAATACGCTGCTGTGGAACGAGGTGGGTGATCGCGTCATCTGCGGCGACACGCTGGACGAATCGCTGTACAGCCACCGCGTCGCTGACGACGGGCAGCTGATCGACCGAGACACCTGGGCCGGCCCGCATCCGCGTGGAGTTCCCGACGGCTCGGCCATGGATGCCGAGGGCTACGTCTGGAATGCACGCTGGGGTGGTCATTGCCTGCTGCGTTTCGCGCCGGATGGCTGCCTGGATCGCATCGTCGAATTGCCCGTCAGTCACCCCACTAGCTGCGTATTCGGCGGGCCCGACCTGACCCATTTGTATGTCACCTCCGCCAGGACGGGCGAGGCGTCGACTGAACTGGACGGCGCCGTGCTGATGGCTGATGTCGGTATCACCGGCACGCCTTGTACACGTTTCGCCGGTTGATCTGTTTATCCGGCCGCACTGTGGCCACTTAACTGCTTAGGAGTTGTTCACATGGCCTCACCGCTTTCATTGCCACCGACACCCGAACCCCAACGCGGCGAGCGCCTGAAAGGCAAGGTCGTGGTCGTCACCGGCGGTGCCCAGGGCATCGGCGAGGCGATCGTGGCCTGCTTCCAGGCGCAGCAGGCCAAGGTCGTGATCGGTGATATCCAGGGTGAGAAGGCCGAGCGGGTCGCCGCCGGCTGGCGCGAGCGGGGCGGCGACGTGCGCGCCTTGAAAACCGACGTCACCCAGCCGGCGGAGCTGGAGGCGCTGGTTGGTCTGGCGCTCGAGCACTACGGCCAGGTCGATGTGCTGGTCAATTGCGCAGGCGTCAACGTATTTCGCGATCCGCTGGAAATGACCGAAGAGGACTGGCGGCGTTGCTTCGCCATCGATCTGGACGGCGTCTGGTTCGGTTGCAAGGCGGCGTTGCCACATATGGTGCAACGCGGCATCGGCAACATCATCAATATCGCCTCGGTTCACTCGACCAACATCATTCCCGGCTGCTTTCCATACCCCGTCGCCAAGCACGGCCTGCTCGGGCTGACTCGCGCACTGGGCATCGAATATGCGCCCAAGGGCATCCGCGTCAACGCCATCGCGCCGGGCTACATCGAGACGCAGCTCAACGTCGATTACTGGAACGATTTCGCTGACCCCCACGCCGAGCGCCAGCGCGCCTTCGACATGCATCCGCCGCGGCGCATCGGCCAGCCGATCGAGGTGGCGATGACCGCGCTGTTCCTCGCCACCGACGAGGCGCCTTTCATCAACGCCGCCTGCATCACCATCGATGGTGGACGCTCGGTGCTCTACCACGATTGACAAGGGTTCGTTTCAAAGGGGCCGGCAGTGCCCCCAGCGGCAAGCCGCCAGCAAGGCATCCGGTGGTGACGTGTCAGGGGGATGAGCTCTGACGAATCAACAAAAAGCTATTCAATAAGAACAATGGAGGTAGCTATGTTCCGGTCTTTCGGAATCCGTTCGCTTTGCTGTGCCGCGCTGACTGTTGGCGCGATGAGTTTCGCCGGTGCGACTCTGGCCGAAGACGAGGTCAAGATCGGCTTTCTGGTCAAGCAACCTGAAGAGCCCTGGTTTCAGACCGAGTGGGCCTTCGCCGAGAAGGCCGCCAAGGAGCATGGGTTCACCCTGCTGAAAATCGCCGTGCCGGATGGCGAGAAAACGCTGGCCGCCATCGACAGCCTGGCGGCCAATGGCGCTAAGGGCTTTGTCATCTGCACCCCCGACGTTGCGCTCGGCCCGGCCATCGTTGCCAAATCCAAGTTCAACGACCTCAAGGTCATGGCTGTCGACGATCGCTTCGTCGATGCCAAGGGCCAGCCCATGGAAGAGGTGCCGTATCTTGGTATGGCCGCTTTTGAAGTGGGCCAGAAGCAGGGCGCGGCCATGGCTGAAGAAGCCAAGAAGCGCGGCTGGGACTGGAACGACACTTATGCGGTGATCAACACCTACAACGAACTCGACACCGGCAAGAAGCGTACTGACGGTTCCGTCGATGCGTTGAAGAAGGCTGGCTTCCCCGAAGACCACATCTTCTACACCCCGCAGAAAACCCTCGACGTGCCGGGCAGCATGAACGCCACGACCTCGGCGCTGGTGAAGCTGCCGCGTGGTGCGAAGCACCTGATCATCGGTGGCATGAACGATAACACCGTGCTGGGCGGCGTAAGGGCTACCGAAAGCGCGGGGTTCAGCGCCGAGAACGTGATCGGCATCGGCATCAACGGCACCGACGCCATCGGTGAGCTGAAGAAGGACAACAGTGGCTTCTACGGCTCGATGCTGCCCAGCCCGCACATCGAAGGCTATGAAACCGCGCGGATGATGTACGAGTGGGTCACCACCGGCAAAGAACCACCCAAGTACACCGCGATGGACGAAGTCACCCTGATTACCCGCGAGAACTTCCAGGAAGAGCTGGAAAAGATCGGTCTCTGGAAATAAGCCGGTCCATTCGCGGGCGGCCTGATCTCAGGTCGATTTCAGTATCGAACTCGTCCAGTCGAACGGGCGAGGGTGGAGACGCTCCATGCTTCAACAAGTCAATTCGGGCGACAGCCTGCGTTTCAACGGCATCGGTAAGAACTTCCCCGGCGTGCGTGCGCTGTCGGAAATCAGCTTCGAAGCCCGGCCCGGCACCGTTCACGCCCTGATGGGTGAGAACGGCGCCGGGAAGTCGACGCTGCTGAAAATTCTCGGCGGCGCCTATCAGCCGAGCAGCGGTGATCTGCAGATCGGGGCGCGCACACTGGCATTTCGATCCGCCGGGGAAAGCATCGCCAGCGGTGTCGCGGTGATCCACCAGGAGCTGCATCTGGTGCCGGAAATGAGCGTGGCCGAAAACCTGATGCTCGGGCACATGCCTTCGCGCTTCGGGCTGGTGAATCGGAGGGCGATGCTGCGTCAGGCGCATGAACTGCTCAAGGGACTGGCCGACGAGATCGATCCGTCTGCACGCCTGGGCAGCCTGTCGCTGGGGCAGCGTCAGCTGGTGGAAATCGCCAAGGCGATGTCGCGCAACGCCCACGTGATCGCCTTCGACGAGCCAACCAGCAGCCTCTCGGCGCGGGAAATCGAGCGGCTGATGACGATCATCGGCCGGCTGCGGGACGAGGGGCGAGTGGTGCTTTACGTCTCGCACCGGATGGAAGAGATCTTCCGTATCTGCGACGCGGTCACGGTGTTCAAGGACGGCCGCTTCGTCTGCACCTTCGACGATATGAGCGAGCTGACCCATGACGCGCTGGTGACCTGCATGGTCGGGCGCGATATCCAGGACATCTACAACTACCGCCCGCGCGAGCAGCAAGGCGAGGCCTTGCGCGTCGAAGGGCTGCTCGGCCACGGTTTGCAGGAGCCGGTGAGTTTCTCGGTCAGCCGTGGCGAGGTACTCGGCTTCTTCGGTCTGGTCGGTGCCGGGCGTACCGAACTGCTGCGCCTTCTCGCCGGGTTAGCCCCGCACAAGGCCGGTACGGTGCAGCTCGATGGCCAGCCCTTGCAACTGAAGTCGGCACGCGACGCCATCGCTTCGGGGATTCTGCTCTGTCCCGAAGATCGCAAGAAGGAAGGCATCGTGCCGCTGGGCAGCGTGGCGGAGAACATCAACATCGGTGCGCGTGGCCGCAATGCCCGTCTCGGTTGCCTGGTGCAGGGCCGCTGGGAGCGCGAGAACGCCGACCGGCAGATCCGCGCCCTGAATATCAAGACCCCGTCGGCGGACCAGCAGATCGTTTTTCTCTCTGGCGGCAACCAGCAGAAGGTGATTCTCGGGCGCTGGCTGTCGATGCCAATGAAGGTGCTGCTGCTCGACGAGCCCACCCGCGGCATCGACATCGGCGCCAAAGCCGAGATCTACCAGATCATCCATGACCTCGCGGCGAGCGGTATCGCGGTGATCGTCGTCTCCAGCGACCTGATGGAAGTCATCGGCATATCCGATCGCATCCTGGTGATGAGCGAGGGCGCGATCACCGGTGAAGTCACCCGCGACCAGGCTGAAGAATCCCGCCTGCTGCAACTGGCACTTCCGCGCTCGCGCGGCTGAACAACCATGAAGAGGTGCTCTATGTCTGCTCAACAAAACGCTCTGGCCGCGCCGCGGCAGGGTCTCAACATGCGCCGCTTCCTCGACGACTGGGTCATGGTGTTGGCGGCGCTCGGCATCTTCGCGTTGTCGGCGATCTTCATCGATAACTTTCTCTCGCCGTTGAACATGCGCGGCCTGGGGCTGGCGATCTCGACCGTGGGCATCGCCGCCTGCACCATGCTGTTCTGCCTGGCGTCCGGGCACTTCGACCTCTCGGTCGGCTCGGTGATTGCCTGCGCCGGAGTTGTGGCGGCTGTGGTGATGCGCGATACCGAGAGTGTGTTCCTCGGTGTCTCGGCGGCGCTGGCGATGGGGTTGGCGGTCGGGCTGATCAACGGCATCGTGATCGCCAAGCTGCGCATCAATGCCTTGATCGCCACGCTGGCGACGATGCAGATCGTGCGCGGGCTGGCCTATATCTTCTCCAACGGCAAGGCCGTGGGGGTGATGCAGGAGGACTTTTTCCTGTTCGGCAATGGCAGTCTGTTCGGCGTACCGGTGCCCATCCTGATCACTGTCGTCTGCTTCGCCTTCTTCGGTTGGCTGCTCAACTACACCACCTATGGTCGCAACACCATGGCCATCGGCGGCAATCAGGAAGCGGCGCTGCTGGCTGGGGTCCATGTCGATCGTACCAAGATCATCATCTTTGCCGTGCATGGCCTGATCGGCGCGCTGGCCGGTGTGGTATTGGCGTCGCGGATGACCTCGGGGCAACCGATGATCGGCCAGGGCTTCGAGCTGACGGTGATTTCAGCCTGTGTACTCGGGGGCGTCTCGCTCAGCGGCGGCATCGGCATGATCCGCCACGTGATCGCCGGGGTGCTGATTCTGGCGATTATCGAGAACGCGATGAATCTGAAGAATATCGACACCTTCTACCAGTACGTCATCCGCGGCACGATTCTGTTGCTGGCGGTGATCATCGATCGGCTGAAGCAGCGCTGATCCCAATCGCGCCGCGTGTCGGCGCGCTGGAGAAATCCCGTGGATACACACCTGATCGCCCTGGATTGGGGCACCAGTTCGCTGCGCGCTTATCGGCTCGGTGCGGCCGGCGAAACGCTGGAAGTGCGCGGCTTGCCACTGGGTGTCATGCAGCTCGATGGCTGCGAGGCCGACTTCGAGCGCGCACTGGAGCAGGCGTGTGGTGACTGGCAGAGCGCCGCGCCCCAAGCCCCGATGATTGCCTGCGGCATGGTTGGCAGCGCCCAGGGCTGGCGTGAAGCCCGCTATATCGAAGCGCCGCTGCGTGCTGATGAACTGACATTGCTGCCCATCGAGCGCTCGCACGGAATGCCGCTATGGTTGGTGCCCGGCGTGATTCAGCGCGGCGGCGTGCCTAACGTGATGCGTGGCGAAGAAACCCAGGTGTTCGGCCTGCTCGATGGCGATGACAGTCAGCTTGCGCCATTGCTGATCGGCCTACCGGGTAGCCACAGCAAATGGGTCACGGTGGAAGGTGGGCAGCTCAGCCGATTCCAGACCTTCATGACCGGCGAGGTCTATCAGGCGTTGCTCGGCCATACGATTCTCGGGCGCACCGCGGTGACCAGCGACAGCTTCAATGCCGCGGCTTTCGAGCGTGGCCTTCGCGTCGCAAGGTCGAGCGAAGGGCAGGCCGGCCCGCTTTCGACGATTTTCAGCAGCCGCACGCTGGTGCTGACCGGCGAGCTCAGCGGCGCAGCCCAGGCCGATTACCTGTCCGGGCTGTTGATAGGGCACGAGCTGGCCGCCATGAGCGCGATGCTGCAGGTGCCGCCATCGCAGTCCATCGTCCTGATCGGCAATTCGACCCTGTGTGCTCGCTACCTTTGGGCGCTCGAGCATTGCGGCTTCGAGTCGTTGCGCTTCGCGCCCGAGGCCACGGCCGCCGGGCTCTGGAAGATTGCCGCAGGCGCCGGCCTGGTCGCCACCGATACTGCAGGAGAGTCAGATGTTCCACCGCACGCTTGCCATTAACGGGCTGGTCGCGATCCTCCGAGGCCTGCGCCCCGAGGAGGCCGAGTCGGTCGGCAGCGCGCTCTATGCCGTCGGTATAAGGATCATCGAGGTACCGCTCAATTCGCCGCAGCCGCTGCGCAGCATCGAAATCCTGCGCCGGACCTTGCCCGACGATTGCCTGGTTGGCGCCGGTACGGTGCTTTCAACGCAGCAGGTGCAAGCGGTGAAGGAAGCCGGCGGGCAGCTGATCGTCATGCCGCATTGCGACGCCCAGGTGCTGCATGCTGCTAAGACCGCGGGTCTTTATCTCGCACCTGGCGTCGCCACGCCCAGCGAAGCCTTCGCGGCACTGGCGGCGGGTGCCGACGCGCTCAAATTGTTCCCCGCCGAGCAGGTCGGTATCGGCGCGATGAGAGCCTGGCTGGCCGTGCTGCCGACCGGTACGGCGCTGCTGCCGGTGGGCGGCATCACGCCGGAGAACATGGCGCCTTACCTGCGGGCCGGGGCGGCCGGCTTCGGTCTTGGCTCGGCACTTTATTCGCCGGGATTGTCCGCCGACGAGGTGGGTCGCCGGGCGCACGCCTTCATTCTGGCCCGCCACGCGGCGATGGCCTGACCACTTTCTGCGAGAGAGCTGCGATGAAAATTACCCGCCTTACCACGCTGGTTGTGCCGCCACGCTGGCTGTTCCTCAAGATCGAAACCGATGAAGGCGTCACCGGCTGGGGCGAGCCTGTCGTCGAAGGCCGCGCGCACAGCGTCGCCGCGGCAGTGGATGAGCTGGCCGACTACCTGGTGGGGCGCGATCCGCGCAACGTCGAAGACCTCTGGACGGTGATGTACCGTGGCGGCTTCTACCGGGGCGGGCCCATTCTGATGAGCGCCATTGCCGGTATCGATCAGGCGCTGTGGGACATCAAGGGCAAGGCGTTGGGTGTCTCGGTCAGCGACTTGCTCGGTGGGCGGGTGCGCGAGCGTATCCGGGTGTACTCCTGGATTGGCGGGGATCGCCCGGCGGATACCGCCAACGCCGCCCGCGCTGCAGTGGCGCGTGGCTTCAGTGCAGTGAAGATGAACGCCAGCGAGGAGCTGCAGTTCGTCGACAGCCATGCCAAGGTCGATGCGGTGTTGGCGAACATGGCTGCCGTACGGGATGCGGTGGGCAGGAATATCGGTATTGGCGTGGATTTTCACGGCCGCGTGCACAAGCCCATGGCGAAGATCCTGATCAAGGAGCTCGAGGCGTATCGGCCGATGTTCATCGAGGAGCCGGTGCTCAGCGATAACTATGAGGCGCTCAAAGAGCTGGCGCCGCTGTCCTGTGCGCCCATCGCGCTGGGAGAACGGTTGTATTCGCGCTGGGATTTCAAACGCATCCTCGCCGACGGTTACGTCGACATCATTCAGCCGGACACCTCTCATGCCGGCGGCATCACCGAGACGCGCAAGATCGCCAGCATGGCCGAGGCCTACGACGTCGCGCTGGCGCTGCATTGCCCGCTCGGACCGATTGCGCTGGCGGCGTGCCTGCAGTTGGACGGCGTCTGCTACAACGCCTTCATTCAGGAGCAGAGCCTGGGCATCCATTACAACCAGGGCAACGACCTGCTCGACTACATCAGCAACCGGGAGGTGTTCGAGTACGAGGATGGCTTCGTCGCGATACCGAATGGGCCGGGGCTGGGCATCGAGATCAATGAGGATTACGTGCGGGAACAGGCGCGTATCGGCCATCGTTGGCGCAACCCGATCTGGCGTCACGCCGATGGCAGTGTGGCCGAGTGGTAGGGCGGCGACATGGTTGTAGTCAGGCGCACGGCAGGCCTCACGGCCCGTAGCTGCAGCAAGAGCCAAAAGCTTCGCCCCGAGGCGGGCCTCCCACAAAAGCGGCCAGCGCGCACCGAACCGCTGTAGGAGGCGCGCCCCGCGGCGAACGCTGGTTCGGATCCGCAGCGGTCTATGAAACCAACCGTGCTGCAAGCAAAGCGGCTGCTAAAAACGACCTCGCCAACGGCGAGGCTCGTTACAGCCTGAAGGCCCCTTGCGGGGCCTTCTGCATCAGGGCTTGGGAAATTTGTAGATCGTGGTCTGGGTGTAGGTCTCGCCCGGGTCGAGGCGAGTGCTCGGGAAGTCTGGTTGATTGGGCGAGTCCGGGTAGTGCTGCGTTTCCAGTGTGAAAGCGCTCCAGTGCGAGTAGGTCTTGCCGCCTTTGCCCTTGATGCTGCCGTCGAGGAAATTGCCGGTATAGAGCTGCACACCGGGCTCGGTGGTGTACATCAACAGCCGCCGTCCGGACTCGGGGTCGTGCACTTCGGTAGCCAGCTTGCTGAGGTCGCCATCGGTATCCAGCACCCAGTTGAAATCGAAGCCGCCGGCCTTGGCCTCGGCGAACTTCAATTGCTCGTGATCATCCTTTATGTGTTCGCCAAAGCGGGTCGGCTGGAGGAAATCCATCGGTGTGCCCTTCACCTCGGCCAGCTCGCCGGTGGGGATGAGTTTCTCGGTGACCGGTGTATAGCGCGAGGCGTGCAGCGTCGCGACCTGATCCAGCACGCTCGGGCTGCCAGCGCCGGCGAGGTTGAAGTAGCTGTGGTTGGTCAGGTTGAGCACGGTGGGTTTGTCGGTGGTGGCGCGGTACTGAATGCGCAGCTCGTTGTCTTCGTTGAGGCTGTAGGTCACATGGGTGGTCATGGTGCCTGGAAAGCCCATCTCGCCATCGGGCGACACGTAGCTCAGCTCGACACCGACCCAGCCGTCCTCGTCGGCGGGCCTGGCCTTCCAGACCCGTTTGTCGAAACCCTCCGGCCCGCCATGCAGGGCGTTGCTGCCGTCGTTCTGCGGGATCTGGTAGGTCTTGCCGTCGAGTTCGAAGCGGCCATCCGCGATGCGGTTGCCAAAGCGCCCGATAGTCGCGCCGAAGTAAACGTTGCCGTTCTTGATGTAGTCATCGACATCATCGAAGCCGAGCACGATGTCGTCGGTCTTGCCGTTCTTGTCCGGTATCAGCAATGACTGCAGCACGCCGCCGTAGGTGATCACCACCGCTTCCACCCCTTGGCTGTTTTTCAGGGTGTATTTTTCGATGGGCGTGCCGTCCGGCATCTTGCCGAAGCTGCCGTGCTGGTTGGACAGACCTGCCGCTTGGGCGCCGAATGTACTGATCATGAGTGACAGGGCAATTCCGTTGAGTAGCAATCTGGGTTGCATGGCTTCACCTGACATTGTTGTTGTTTTTTGCGTGAGCGCACGCCGCCAGGGCTGTTTGGATGTTGGGCGACGTTGCGTCGGCTAAAGCCTAGACAGTGGAGTTATTCCCTCCCAATACCAATTACGGTGTCTTCGATATGCAAACCGATATATCTTCAAGTTCTGAGACATGATCTGATCAGCTGTGCTGGCGGGCTCCGTGTTGCGCCAGTGCCCACTCGACGTGTTCGCGCACCAGTTCAGATGGGTCCTCGCGGCGAGCCTGCAGCGCTTCAAGCACGGGAATGCTCGAGGGTGCGTTGCCCAACCCGACGGCCAGATTGCGCAACCAGTTCTGGTAACCCGTCCGCCGCAGCGGCGAGCCTTCGGTACGGCTGAGAAATTCCGCTTCGGTCCAGCGAAACAGCGCCGCCAGTTCGGCATTGTCGAGGCTGTGGCGGGGCTGGAAGTCGGTCTGCTCAGTTGGTTTGGCGAAGCGATTCCAGGGGCAGACGATCTGGCAGTCGTCGCAGCCGAACACCCGGTTGCCGATCTTCGGCCGCAGCTCGACCGGTATGGGGCCTTTCAGCTCGATGGTGAGGTAGGAAATGCAGCGTCGCGCGTCCAGCATACGTTCACCGACGAAGGCCTCGGTCGGGCAAATGTCCAAGCAGGCGTGGCAGCTGCCGCAGTGGTCGCGCGCACTGGGCTCGTCAACCGGCAAATCGATGTCTACGAAGAGTTCGCCGAGGAAGAACCAGCTTCCAGCCTTGCGGTTGAGCACCAGGGTGTTCTTGCCGATCCAGCCGAGGCCGGCCTGCTGCGCCACGGCTTTTTCCAGCACTGGCGCGCTGTCGACGAAGGCGCGGAAGCCGAAGGGACCTATGACTTGCTGAATGCGCTCGGCCAGCTGCTGCAGGCGCTTGCGGATCAGCTTGTGGTAGTCGCGCCCCAATGCGTAACGCGAGACGTAGGCCTTCTCGGGATGCGCCAGTTGCGCGGCCATGCGCGTGTCGCCCGGCAGGTAATCCATGCGTAACGACACGACTCGCAGCGTGCCCGGCACCAGCTGCTCCGGGTGGGAACGTTTGCTGCCGTGGGCAGCCATATAATCCATCTCGCCGTGGTAGCCGGCTGCCAGCCAGCGCTCCAGGTGCGCTTCATGCTCGCCCAGGTCGACACCGGTGATGCCAACCTGCTGAAAGCCGAGCTCGCGTCCCCACTCCTTGATGGAGTCGGCAAGTGCGACGGGGTCGAGAGTGGTGCTGGACATGGCTTCGGTTGTCGGGCGTTACGGCGTGTGATGGGCAACTGATGTTCGTTTCGGTGCGGTGGCTGTTACAGCTGCCGCGCTGTGCGCCCTGAGGTGGTGACATCCATTGTTGTCCGCCGTCGACGCGCTGCGGGCGGCCAGGCAGGCGCATGCGTATAATTCTGCCAGATATTCGCTCGGGTGATTCATGTCCCAGACCACCGATACACTCCCCAACCGTCTTTACTCGGTCGCGCAGGTACGCGAACTCGACGCTCGGCTGATCGCCGCCGGGACGCCCGGTTTCGAACTGATGCAGCGCGCCGCCCACGCAGCCTGGCGTGCCTTGCGCCGGCGTTGGCCGGATAGCGCCGAAATCACCGTGCTGGCTGGGCGCGGCAATAACGCTGGAGACGGGTACCTGATCGCAGCGCTGGCGCAGCGCGCCGGTCGTGAGGTTCAGGTCATCGCAGTGGGTGATCCCCTCCAGCTGCAGGGCGATGCTGCCAGCGCCTTCAATGAAGCACAGGCAGCCGGCGTGCGGGTGACCCCCTGGTCGTCTGGCGCCGAGCTGCGCGGTGTGCTGGTCGATGCGCTGCTCGGCACAGGGATTACCGGCGAGGTGCGCGAACCGTACGCCAGCGCCATTCGCGCCATGAACGAAAGTGAGCTAGCGATCCTTGCAGTCGATTTGCCATCGGGGCTGTGTGCCGACACCGGGCGCCTGCTCGGCGAGGTGGTGCGTGCCGAGCTGACCGTGACATTCATCGGGCTCAAGCTCGGGCTGTTCACTGGAGAGGGGCCGGATCGGATCGGCGCGCTGGTCTTCGATGACCTACAAGGCGACGCGCAGGAGGTCGAGCAGAGTGCGTACGCCGCCGTGCGTTTGTCCGAAGCGGTCCTGCCCAAGCTCGCGCCCCGTTCCCCGACCGCTCATAAAGGGAGCTTCGGTCAGGTACTGGTCATTGGCGGTGACCTTGGCACGGGCGGTGCTGCCTTGCTGACAGCCGAAGCGGCACTGCGCTGCGGGGCCGGCATGGTGACCCTGGCAACGCGGCCGGAGCATGTCACCGCCTCGCTGGTGCGGCGCCCGGAGATCATGTGCAGTGGTGTCGAATCCACCTATGCGCTGACGGGGCTGACCGGACGCGCCGATGTGCTGGTCATCGGACCAGGCCTGGGGCAAGCGCCGTGGGGGCGCAGTTTGCTGTCGCTGGCTCCGCAGTGCCGCATGCCTCAAGTGTGGGACGCCGATGCGCTGAACCTGCTGGCGACCGGCGCGGTCGAGTTGCCGAGTGATTGCCTGCTGACGCCGCACCCAGGCGAGGCCGCACGGTTGTTGGGCATGACGGTCGCACAGGTCCAGGCCGATCGTCCCGCGGCAACCCAAGCACTGGCAAAGCGCTACAGTTGTAGCGTACTGCTCAAAGGCGCAGGTACGCTGATCGCAGGACCTGATGGACGTTTGGCGCTATGTGATCGCGGCCATCCGGCCATGGCCAGTGCGGGGCTGGGCGACGTTCTGGCGGGCGTCGCGGGCGCCCTACTGGCGCAAGGCCTTAGGCCGTTCGATGCAGCCTGTCTGGCCGTGTGGCTGCATGCCGTGGCCGGTGAGCGCGCCGGCGAGCAAGGCCGTGGATTGGCCGCCGTCGATATGATCCCAGCCATTCGCCAGCTGCTCGAGGAACAATCGCCATGCCGGATGTGACGCTATTTGCAGCCGACGAAGCGGAGATGCTGGCGCTGGGTGCGACCATCGCCCGGGCGACCGATGGTCGGGGCGTGATCTATCTGCATGGTGATCTCGGCGCAGGCAAGACGACGTTGTCGCGCGGGCTGATTCGCGGTTTCGGACATGAGGGCAAGGTCAAAAGCCCGACCTTTACCTTGGTCGAACCTTACGAAACGCCGGCCGCACGCGTCTTTCACTTCGACCTGTACCGGCTCGTCGATCCGGAAGAACTGGAGTTTCTGGGCATTCGCGACTATTTCGAAGGGGACGCATTGTGCCTGGTAGAGTGGCCAGAACGTGGCGCCGGCATTTTGCCAAAGGCCGACCTGGACATTACCATTACGCCCCAAGGCGCTGGCCGCTCGCTGCGTCTGACGCCGCGAGGCGAACGTGGAGTTGGCTGGTGTTCTGTCCTGACCATCGGTAATCAATGAATAACATGGGGTTGGGTATGCGCATGCGCGCGCTGGTAAGTGGTTTGGCATTGATGCTCGCGGCCGTGCAGGCCCTGGCTGCTTCCGACGTGCAGAGCGTGCGTTTGTGGCGGGCGCCGGATAATACGCGTCTGGTATTCGATCTCTCCGGTCCGGTAAAGCACAGCGTGTTCACCCTGACGGCGCCGGATCGCATTGTGATCGACGTCGATGGCGGTAATCTGCCCAAGCCGTTCGAGCAGTTGCCACTGGAAAAAACGCCCATCTCCGGGCTGCGTGCGGCCAAGTACGATGCCGATACGTTGCGGGTGGTTATCGACCTCTCTGCTCAGGTGACGCCCAAGAGTTTTACCCTGACCCCGAATCAGCAGTACGGTCATCGGCTCGTAGTCGATCTGTACGATGAGGGCGCCGACCCGTCCGCAACCGCAGACGTGCCGGCGACGACCACGCCGAGCACACCCGCCGCGCCCGTATCACCAACCTTGCCGTCGCTCAGTTTGCCGTCGCTGCCAAGCAGCAAGCGTGACATCGTGATCGCTATCGATGCCGGCCATGGCGGCGAGGATCCAGGGGCGATCGGCCCGGGTAAGATCTACGAGAAGAACGTGGTGCTGCAGATTTCCAAGGAGTTGCAACGCCAGATCAACGCCGAAAAGGGCTTCCGCGCCGAACTGGTACGCACGGGGGACTACTTCATTCCGCTGCGCAAACGCACCGAGATTGCCCGCAAGAAGGGCGCGGATCTGTTCGTCTCGATACACGCCGACGCGGCGCCTCGTTCGTCCGCCTATGGTGCCTCGGTGTTCGCCCTGTCGGATCGAGGCGCTACCTCGGAAACCGCACGTTGGCTAGCTGACAGCGAAAACCGTTCGGATCTGATTGGCGGCGCCGGCAATGTCAGCTTGGGAGACAAGGATCAGATGCTCGCTGGCGTGCTGCTGGATCTATCGATGACGGCCTCGCTCTCATCCAGCCTCAACATTGGGCAAAAGGTCTTGAGCAATATGGGACGTATCACGCCGTTGCACAAAAGCCGAGTGGAGCAGGCTGGATTCATGGTGCTGAAATCTCCGGACATTCCTTCAATCCTGGTGGAAACCGGCTTCATCTCCAACCCGTCCGAAGCGCGCAAACTGCAAACCTCCGCCCATCAACAATCGCTGGCACGCTCGATTCGCAGTGGTGTGCGGCAGTTCTTCCAGGAAAACCCGCCCCCCGGAACCTACATCGCCTGGATGCGGGACTCAGGCAAGATCGCCAGTGCGCCTCGCGAACACGTGGTTCGCTCCGGTGAAAGCCTGGCGCTGCTTGCCGAGCGCTATCAGATCAGCCTGTCGGCGCTGCGCAGTGCCAACAGCCTGAAGAGCGACGTGATCAAAATCGGTCAGACTCTGACGATTCCAGCCACCACCCTGGCGGCCCAGCCATGACCGAGGCGGCGCGTATCCAGCTGCTCAATCCACGGCTGGCGAATCAGATTGCGGCGGGGGAAGTGGTTGAGCGACCCGCTTCGGTTATCAAGGAGCTGCTGGAAAACAGCCTCGATTCGGGTGCCTCACGTATCGAGGTGGATGTCGAACAAGGCGGGGTGAAATTGCTTCGCGTGCGTGACGATGGCTGTGGGATTCCCGCCGACGACTTGCCGCTGGCGCTGGCCCGGCATGCGACCAGCAAGATTCGCGATCTTGAAGACTTGGAGCGGGTGATGAGCCTGGGCTTCCGGGGCGAGGCGCTGGCGTCGATCAGTTCGGTGTCGCGTTTGACGCTCACGTCTCGTACCGCTGACGCCGCCGAGGCCTGGCAGGTCGAAACCGAAGGTCGCGACATGGAAGCTCGTGTCCAGCCAGCGGCGCATCCGGTTGGTACGTCCGTCGAAGTGCGCGACCTGTTCTTCAATACGCCGGCCCGCCGCAAGTTCCTGCGCACCGAGAAGACCGAGTTCGACCATTTGCAGGAAGTGATCAAGCGACTGGCTTTGGCGCGCTTCGACGTGGCCTTCCATTTGCGCCACAACGGCAAGGTGGTGCTTGCGCTGCATCAGGCCTGCGATACCGCATCGCGGGCACGGCGTGTGGCGTCGGTGTGCGGTCCAGCCTTTCTCGAGCAGGCGCTGCCCGTGGAAATCGAGCGCAACGGCTTGCATCTTTGGGGCTGGGTCGGTTTGCCGACATTTTCGCGCAGCCAGGCGGATCTGCAGTATTTCTACGTCAACGGACGCATGGTCCGTGACAAGCTGGTCGCCCATGCCGTGCGGCAGGCGTACCGCGACGTGTTGTTCAATGGTCGTCATCCAACCTTCGTGCTGTTTCTCGATGTCGATCCGGCAGTGGTGGATGTCAATGTCCACCCGACTAAACACGAGGTGCGTTTCCGCGATAACCGCATGGTGCACGACTTCCTGTACGGCACTTTGCACCGCGCGCTCGGTGATGTGCGTCCGGAAGATCAGCTCGCTGCGCCGACCAGCGCTGCGCCGGTCGCCCAGGTCAGCGGTCTGGCCGCCGGGGAATTCGCCGGGCAGAACGAAATGAGTCTCGCCGCCAGCGTGCTCGAGCAGCCGCAGGGCGAACAGCCAGCTTGGCGAGGGGCCGGTGCCGGCTATCAGGCACCCCGGCCAATGCCGGTGGGGAATGTTGCCGAAGCTCAGGGCGCCTATCGGGAGTTCTTTTCGCCACTGGCCGAAGTCGGTCCGGCGGCGTTGCCGGAGAGTCAGCACGATATTCCGCCGTTGGGCTATGCGCTGGCCCAGCTCAAGGGCATCTACATTCTGGCAGAGAATGCGCAGGGGCTGGTGCTGGTGGATATGCACGCCGCTCACGAGCGGATCATGTATGAGCGGCTGAAAACCGCGATGGCCAGTGAGGGTTTGCGAGGGCAACCATTATTGGTGCCCGAGTCGATCGCAGTTGCCCAGCGAGAGGCTGACTGTGCCGAGGAGCACGCTCACTGGTTTAAGATGCTCGGTTTCGAGCTGCAGCGACTGGGGCCGGAAAGCCTGGCGATTCGCCAGATTCCTTCGTTGCTCAAGCAAGCCGAAGCGACGCGACTGGTTCAGGATGTGCTCGCTGATCTGCTGGAATACGGCACCAGTGACCGCATTCAGGCGCATCTCAACGAGTTGCTGGGCACCATGGCCTGCCACGGGGCGGTTCGAGCCAACCGGCGCCTTACCCTGCCGGAGATGAATGGTCTGTTGCGCGATATGGAGCAGACCGAGCGCAGCGGTCAGTGCAATCATGGTCGCCCGACTTGGACCCAGATGGGTATGAGTGAGCTGGACAAGCTGTTCCTCAGGGGGCGGTAAGTTCTATTCGCCAGCCTCGCGGTTACATCGGTTGCGCGTTGCGTAGCCAAATCACCTTCCTCTCGAGCTCTCGATGTCCCAACTGCCTCCCGCCATTTTCCTCATGGGTCCCACTGCCGCAGGCAAGACCGATCTCGCAATGGAGCTTGCTAGACAGTTGCCCTGTGATCTGATCAGTGTGGATTCGGCGCTGGTATATAGGGGCATGGATATCGGCACCGCCAAGCCCTCGACAGAGCTGCTGCAGGCGTTTCCCCACCGGTTGATCGACATTCGTGATCCGGCGCAGAGCTACTCGGCGGCCGATTTTGTCGGTGACGCACTGGCCGCGATGGCGGAAAGTACCGCGGCAGGGCGTATCCCGCTGCTGGTTGGCGGCACCATGCTGTATTTCAAGGCGTTGAGCGAAGGCCTCGCCGATATGCCCGCTGCCGACGCATCGGTGCGCGCCGAGCTGGAAGCGCAGGCGGAGGCCGAGGGGCTGGCGGCGCTTCATCGGCAGTTGGCAGAAGTCGACCCGGAGTCTGCGGCGCGGATTCATCCCAACGACCCTCAGCGTCTGATCAGGGCGCTTGAGGTCTACCGAGTCAGCGGTATCAACATGAGTGAGCACCGTGCCCGACAAAGGTTGCAAAAAGCTGGAGCAGGCACGCCAGACGGCTGCGTCTTGCCTTATACTGTCGCGCAGTTGTCCGTTGCGCCCGCGCAGCGACAGGTCTTGCACGAGCGTATCGAACAACGCTTCGTGGCGATGGTTGAACAGGGCTTTGTCGAGGAGGTCGAAACCCTTCGTAGGCGTGGCGATCTGCATCCCGAACTGCCTTCCATGCGCGCCGTAGGCTATCGTCAGGTCTGGAGTTATCTGGACGGTGCCTATTCGCGAGAGGAAATGGTTCAGCGCGGCGTCATCGCCACCCGGCAACTGGCTAAGCGTCAATTGACTTGGTTGCGGGGGTGGGAGGGGGTTCACTGGTTGGAAAGTTCGGCCTGCGACAATCTGCCGCGAGCATTGAAATACTTGAAGACGCTCACCATATTGAGCTGACACTGCAATTCGACCGGCTATTCTCAAATCACTGATCGGCCGTGTTTGATTCTAAAAATTAATGAAAAGATCCTTTAAGGAGTGCGGCACATGTCAAAAGGGCATTCGCTACAAGACCCTTACCTGAACACTTTGCGTAAGGAACGCGTTCCGGTTTCCATCTACCTGGTCAACGGCATCAAGCTCCAGGGTCAGATCGAGTCATTCGACCAATTCGTTATCCTCTTGAAGAACACCGTTAGTCAGATGGTCTACAAGCACGCTATCTCGACCGTCGTTCCTGGCCGTCCGGTGCGCCTGCCTGCAGCCGGCGATGCGGAGCAGTCAGAGTCGGGTAACGACTAAAGGGGGCCTTCATTGTTCTTCGAACGTCCCGATGGTGGTGAGCGGGCTATCCTGGTTCATCTGGATGGTCAGGATCCAGCGGCGCGTGAAGACCCTCAGGAGTTTCGGGAGCTGGCACGCTCAGCGGGCGCCGAAACTGTCGGTTTCGTCAATGTGGCCAGGCATCAACCTTCCGCCAAGTTTTTGATCGGTAGCGGCAAGGTCGAGGAGTTGCACGATCTCGTCAAGGATGGCGAGGTCGAGTTGGTCATCTTTAATCACATTCTGACACCCAGTCAGGAGCGCAATCTCGAACGTGCGCTCGAGTGCCGCGTGCTCGATCGAACCGGTTTGATTCTGGATATCTTTGCCCAGCGTGCACGGACGCACGAAGGTAAGCTGCAGGTCGAGTTGGCTCAGCTGGAACATATGAGCACGCGCCTGGTACGTGGCTGGACTCACCTTGAACGGCAGAAGGGTGGTATCGGTCTGCGTGGCCCGGGCGAGACCCAGTTGGAAACAGACCGTCGCCTGTTGCGCGTGCGTATCCGTCAGATCAAACAGCGCCTGGAAAAGGTACGTGGCCAGCGTGAGCAGGCTCGCCGGGGGCGCCGCCGTGCGGATATTCCGCTGATATCCCTGGTGGGCTATACCAACGCCGGCAAGTCTACGTTGTTCAATGCGTTGACCGAATCCGACGTCTACGCTGCCAACCAGTTGTTCGCCACGCTCGATCCGACCTTGCGTCGTCTGGAGCTGGGCGACCTGGGGCCGGTAGTGCTTGCCGATACGGTGGGCTTCATTCGCCACCTGCCGCACAAACTGGTCGAATCCTTCCGGGCCACACTCGAAGAGTCGAGCAATGCTGATCTGCTGCTGCATGTCATCGATGCGCATGAGCCCGAGCGCGATCAGCAGATCGAGCAGGTGCTGGCGGTGCTGACCGAGATCGGCGCAAATGAGCTGCCGATTTTGGAGGTCTACAACAAGGTGGATCTGCTGGAAGGTATCGAGCCGCAGATCCAACGCAACGCTGACGGTGTGCCGCAGCGGGTCTGGGTGTCGGCACAGAAGGGGCTGGGCCTCGATCTGCTGAAGCAAGCCGTCGCCGAATTGCTCGGCAATGATTTATTCGTGGGCACGCTTCGACTTCCGCAGCGCCTTGGGCGGCTGCGAGCGCAATTGTTCGACTTGGGAGCGGTGCAGTCCGAGTCCCATGACGACGAGGGTGGCAGCCTGCTTGACGTACGACTACAGCGAGTCGAGCTGCACCGCCTGATAAGCCGAGCAGGCCTCGAGGTGGAGCAGTTCTTCGAACAACACACTTTGCAATAAAGCTCGGGGGGCTTTTGAGCCGTTCGTTCCGGGCTTTCGGTAGCATTGGCGGGCGTGCCGTTTGGCGCGTCTTTAGCTTTATTTGAATGGAGAGCGCTATGGCTTGGAATGAGCCGGGTGGCAACTCGAACAACCAGGATCCCTGGGGTAGCGGTGGCGGTGGTCGTCGCGGCGGTGGCGATCAGAAAGGTCCGCCGGACCTGGATGAAGCTTTCCGTAAATTACAGGACAGCCTCAATGGCATGTTCGGTGGCAAGAAGCGTAGCGGCGGTTCCTCAGGTGGCGGTGCCGGGCGGCGTGGCGGGTTCGGGCTGGTCTGGGTCGGTCTGGTGCTGCTGCTCGCCGTCTGGCTGTTCAACGCGATCTATATCGTCGATGAGCAGGAGCAAGCTGTGGTATTGCGCTTCGGTAAGTATCACGAAACCGTAGGGCCGGGTTTGAACATCTATTTCCCGCCGTTCGATCGTAAGTTCCAGGCCAATGTCACCCGTGAGCGCTCCTACAGCAAGCAGGGGCAGATGCTCACCGAAGATGAGAACATCATCGAAGTGCCACTGACCGTGCAGTACAAGATCAGCGACCTGCAGGCCTTTGTGCTCAACGTTGAAGATCCGGAGGCCTCTTTGCAGCATGCGACCGACAGTGCCGTGCGCCACGTGGTGGGCTCGACGGCCATGGATCAGGTGCTGACCGAGGGTCGTGAGGCCATGGCGGGTGAGGTGAAGGAACGCCTGCAGCGCTTCCTCGATAACTACGGCACCGGCATCATCGTCACGCAGGTCAACCTCCAAAGCGCGGCGGCACCGCGTGAAGTGCAGGAAGCATTCGATGATGTGATCCGTGCGCGTGAAGACGAGCAGCGCGAGAAGAATCAGGCCGAGTCCTATGCCAACGGCGTCATCCCTGAAGCGCGCGGCCAGGCTCAGCGCATGCTGGAAGAGGCCAGTGGCTACCGCGATGCGGTGATCTCACGTGCTCAGGGTGAGGCGGATCGCTTCTCCAAACTGGTTGCCGAATACCGCAAGGCCCCGGACGTCACGCGTGAACGCCTCTACTTGGAAACCATGCAAGAGCTCATGAGCAATACCAGCAAGGTTCTCGTAACTGGTGAGGAGGGCCAGAACAATCTGCTCTATCTGCCGCTGGATAAGATGATCAACAGCCGTGGCGCTTCTTCCGAGCGTTCTGCTGCGACATCCTCTTCGGGCGCTTCGACTCAAACCACACGACTGCCTCCGGAGCTGGATCCGCGTGAAGTGCGTACAAGGGAGGTCCGCTAATGAGCAATAAATCCCTGACCGCCCTGATTGTGGGTGTGGTGCTGGCGATCGTGCTGTGGAACAGCTTTTACATCGTCTCCCAAACTGAGCGTGCGGTGATGTTGCGCTTCGGTCGTATCGTCGAGCCCGATGTTAAGCCAGGGCTGCACTTGAAGATCCCGTACGTGAACAGCGTGCGCAAGTTCGACGCGCGCCTGATGACGCTCGATACCAGTACGGCGCGCTTCCTGACGCTGGAAAAGAAAGCGTTGATGGTCGACTCCTACGCCAAGTGGCGTGTGGATGATGCCGAGCGCTTCTATACCGCAACGTCCGGTATGAAGCAGATCGCCGATGAGCGACTGGCGCGGCGACTAGAGGCTGCGTTGCGAGACCAGTTCGGTAAGCGAACCCTGCACGAGTCGGTGTCGGGGCAGCGCGATGAGCTGATGAGTCTGGTGACCAACAGCTTGAATCGTGCGGCTCAGCAAGAGCTTGGTATCGAAGTGGTGGATGTTCGCGTCAAGGGCATCGATCTTCCTCGCGAAGTGAATCGCAGCGTGTTCGAGCGCATGAGCTCCGAGCGTGAGCGTGAAGCGCGCGAGCATCGGGCCAAAGGTAAGGAGCTGGCTGAAGGCATTCGCGCTGATGCTGATCGTCAGCGTCGCGTTCTGCTGGCCGAGGCGTTCCGCGAGGCCGAGGAGCTGCGCGGTGATGGTGATGCGCAGGCGGCAGCCATTTATGCCGCGGCGTATGGCCAGGATCGGGAGTTCTACTCCTTCCATCGCAGTCTGCAGGCCTATCGCGAAAGCTTCGCCAACAAGGAAGACGTGCTGGTACTGGATCCACAGAGTGATTTTTTCCGCTACCTGGAATCCTCGACGGCCCAGTGATCCTGAGGCCCCCGGTAGGACGATATCGTCCACCGGGTGACCCGTTGGCGAAACATTGTTATGATCCGCGAGCCGGGGAGAACCCGGCTTTTTTGCGTCTGCGCCCCAGTGGAAAGCAGACGGACCCTTGCATGGTTAGCCATGCTAATCCCCTTGCGGGGCGTGGCGCTGTCGCCATGGTTCGAACACAATCGCACGCGACCGATGGGCGGCTCAGGCTGTAGCCCCGGTGTTCGTCTGCTTGACTAGGCTTGCCGTATCGAGAGGTGATTGGCGAAATGGCAACGGTAGACCGCTGGCTCCTGCCAGATGGCATCGAAGAGGTGCTGCCGCCCGAGGCGGCGCGTATCGAAACCGCGCGACGTCGCGTGCTGGATCTGTTCCAGCGCTGGGGCTACGAGTTGGTCATCACTCCACATGTGGAGTTTCTCGAGTCACTGCTTACCGGCGCGGGGCAGGATCTTGATCTCAAGACGTTCAAGGTCATCGATCCGTTGTCGGGCCGACAAATGGGTTTGCGCGCCGACATCACACCGCAGGTGGCGCGTGTGGATGCGCACACTTTGCGCCGCGAAGGTCCCAGCCGCCTGTGCTACGCCGGCAGCGTGCTGCATGCCAAGCCGCAAGCGCTCGCTACTTCCCGTAGCCCGATCCAGCTGGGCGCCGAGCTTTACGGTGACAGCAGCACCTCCAGTGATCTCGAGGTGATCAGCTTGATGCTGGAAACCCTTGGGCTCGCCGATGTGCCTGATGTGCATATGGACCTGGGGCACGTAGGCATCTATCGCGGGCTGGCGCGTGCGGCGGGCTTGTCTGGGGATGTCGAGCAGCGCCTGTTCGATGCGCTACAGCGCAAGGCGATGGACGAGATCGCGGCGCTGACGGCCGATGTAGAGCCGGCGCTCGCGAGCATGCTGCGCGCGCTTGCGCGACTCTGTGGCGGGCGTGAGACATTGGATGCTGCGCGTGCTGCTCTGGCTGGTGCGCCAGCCGTGGTGCGCGAAGCGCTCGAGGGTCTCGTTCAGATCGCCGACCAGCTTGCGTTGCGGTATCCGGCTCTCCCGCTGTATTTCGATCTGGGTGAGCTTCGGGGCTATCACTATCACACCGGAGTGGTGTTTGCGGTGTTCGTACCGGGTGTCGGACAGTCGATCGCTCAGGGCGGTCGTTATGATGATATTGGCGCGGACTTCGGGCGGGCACGTCCTGCGACTGGCTTTTCGACCGATTTGAAGACCTTGGTCAGTCTAGGTAACGCCGAGCTCATGACTCCCGTCGTGGGTATATGGGCACCCCGCAGCGCCGACCCTGCGTTATGGCAGACGATCTGCCGTCTGCGCGAGCAGGGTGAGCGCGTGGTGCAGGCCCTCGACGGTCAGCAGGGTGACGCGGCCATAAGCGTTGGTTGCGACCGGCAGCTACTGTTGCAAGAAGGTTCCTGGACGATAACGCCGCTGGCTCGCTGATGTGGGCTGCGCAAATGCGCCAGGCAGGTTTCCAGATTTTTTCGCCGGTCGTAACCGGCATGCTTCGCCAAGAGGACAAGGTTTATGGGTAAGAATGTCGTGGTCCTGGGCACCCAGTGGGGTGATGAGGGCAAGGGCAAGATCGTCGATCTGCTGACCGACCAGGCAGCAGCCGTGGTTCGTTTCCAGGGCGGCCACAATGCCGGTCATACCCTGGTCATCGATGGTGAAAAAACCGTTTTGCATCTTATTCCTTCGGGCATCTTGCGTGAAAACGTTCAATGTCTGATCGGCAACGGTGTGGTCGTCGCGCCGGATGCGTTGATGCGTGAGATTACCAAGCTGGAAGAAAAGGGCGTACCGGTGCGTGAGCGTCTGCGTATCAGTCCTGCCTGTACGCTGATCCTGCCGTATCACGTGGCGCTGGATCAGGCGCGCGAAGCCTCGCGTTCCGAAGGCAAGATCGGCACCACGGGCCGTGGCATCGGTCCTGCGTACGAGGACAAGGTGGCTCGTCGCGGGTTGCGTATCGGTGATCTATTCAACCCCGAGCGCTTTGCCGTGAAGCTGCGTGAGCTGCTCGAATATCACAACTTCATCCTGCAGAACTTCTACAAGGTCGAGCCCGTCGATTTCCAGAAGACGCTGGATGAGGCACTGGGCTACGCCGAAATACTCAAGCCGATGATGACCGACGTGTCGGCTCGTCTGCATGAGCTGCGCAAGCAGGGCGCGCGTATCATGTTCGAGGGCGCCCAGGGTTCGTTGCTCGACATCGACCACGGTACCTATCCGTACGTGACCAGCTCCAGCACCACGGCCGGTGGAACCTCGACAGGCTCTGGCTTCGGTCCGCTGTAC
Organism: Pseudomonas sp. YJ42; assembly: GCF_047225135.1. Lineage (NCBI taxonomy): Bacteria > Pseudomonadati > Pseudomonadota > Gammaproteobacteria > Pseudomonadales > Pseudomonadaceae > Pseudomonas > Pseudomonas sp. YJ42. The sequence goes on from NZ_CP178378.1 coordinate 3,737,768, forward strand.
CTGGACTACGTGCTCGGCATTACCAAGGCCTACACGACCCGTGTCGGCTCCGGTCCGTTTCCGACTGAGCTGTTCGATGACGTGGGAGCGCGTCTGGCGGAGCGTGGTCACGAGTTCGGCTCTACGACCGGGCGTGCACGGCGTTGCGGCTGGTTTGACGCGGTGATTCTGCGTCGTGCCATCGAGATCAACAGTGTGTCGGGCATCTGCTTGACCAAGCTAGATGTGCTCGATGGGTTGGAAACCATTCGGATCTGCGTCGCATACAAGGATCGCAACGGTGAACTGCTGGTGGATGCGCCGACTGATGCGGATAGCTACCAAGGCCTGCAGCCAGTCTATGAAGAGCTGCCGGGCTGGTCTGAATCCACGGTTGGCTTGAAGTCGCTGGAAGAGCTGCCGGCCAATGCTCGTGCTTATATCAAACGTATAGAAGAGCTGGTCGAGGCGCCGATCGATATCATTTCGACCGGTCCGGATCGTAACGAGACGATTGTGCTGCGCCACCCATACGCCTGATCGACTACAGCAGAGGAGGCCGCCTTCGGGCGGCCTTTTTCGTTAGGTTGGCGCCCGGCCTGAGGCTCGCTATGGAAGGTTGAGCGATTGACAGGCAGAAACGAAAAAACCGAGCCAGTGGCTCGGTTTTTCTGAAGAGTGGTGCCCAGGAGAAGACTCGAACTTCCACGATGTTGCCATCGCTAGGACCTGAACCTAGTGCGTCTACCAATTCCGCCACCTGGGCACATTGCGACAATTGCTCATCGACTTTGTTTGTCGGTTGCTGGTCGAGGTCGACAGCCTCGTGTCTATGAGATGCTTGCGAAACGCAAGAATTTCATCAAATAAATGGTGCCCAGGAGAAGACTCGAACTTCCACGGTGTTGCCACCGCTAGGACCTGAACCTAGTGCGTCTACCAATTCCGCCACCTGGGCACTGCAAACGATGATACTTCATCGTTTCCGTGTTACAACGTCTACCAGACATTGTGGGCGCGAACTATACGGGCGAGGTTATGCCTTGTAAAGCCCCGCACAGGAAAAATAATTCGCTCGAAACGTGCCGCCGGCATGCGTTTCGCGCTTCAATAGATATAGGGCGTTCTGCCTCTATAAATGAATGAAAGGTGACATCTCTTAATGTCCGATTGGCAATCCCTCGACCCCGAGGCCGCACGTGAAGCGGAAAAGTACGAAAACCCCATTCCAAGTCGCGAGCTGATTCTCCAGCATCTGAGTGAGCGCGGCTCGCCAGCGGCGCGTGAGGAACTGGTGGAAGAGTTCGGATTATCCTCCGAAGATGATATCGAGGCTCTACGCCGCCGTTTGCGTGCGATGGAGCGAGACGGTCAGCTGATCTATACCCGGCGTGGCACCTATGCCCCGGTGGATAAGCTGGACCTGGTTTGTGGCCGCGTCAGCGGTCATCGTGACGGCTTCGGTTTTTTGATTCCCGACGATGGCAGTGATGATCTGTTTCTGAGTCCAGCGCAGATGCGTCTGGTCTTCGATGGCGATCGCTGCCTGGCGCGAGTTGCCGGGCTCGATCGTCGTGGCCGCCGCGAAGGCGCCATCGTCGAGGTCATCAGCCGTGCTCACGAGACGATCGTAGGTCGTTATCAGGAAGAGAGCGGCATCGGCTTCGTCATGGCTGATAACCCCAAGATTCAGCAGGAAGTTCTGGTGACGCCTGGCCGCTCCATGGAAGCCAAGCCGGGTCAGTTCGTCGAAATCAAGATCACGCATTGGCCAACTCAGCGCTTCCAGCCGCAGGGCGATGTGGTCGAAGTGATCGGCAACTACATGGCGCCGGGCATGGAAATCGACGTCGCCTTGCGTAGCTTCGACATTCCGCATATCTGGCCGGACGCCGTAAAGCGCGAAGCGGCCAAACTCAAGCCGGAAGTCGAGGAAAAGGACAAGCAGAAACGCGTGGACCTGCGCCACCTGCCGTTCGTCACCATTGACGGCGAGGATGCGCGTGACTTCGACGACGCCGTCTACTGCGAAAAACTCAGCGGCTGGAAACTGTTTTCCGGTGGGTTCCGCCTGTATGTCGCCATCGCCGACGTGTCGCACTATGTGAAGGTGGGCTCCGCGCTCGATCAGGAAGCCGAAGTGCGTGGCACCTCTGTGTACTTCCCCGAGCGGGTGGTGCCGATGCTGCCCGAAGAGCTGTCCAACGGGCTCTGCTCGCTGAATCCTCACGTCGATCGGTTGGCCATGGTCTGCGAAATCACCCTGAGCAAATCGGGGAAGATGACCGACTATCAGTTTTACGAAGCGGTCATCCACTCCCACGCCCGACTGACCTACAACAAGGTCAGCAGCATGCTGGAACAGCCGACTTCGGCGGAGGGCAAGCGTCTGATCGGTGAGTACGGCGAAGTACTGCCGCACCTCAAGCAACTGTATGCGCTGTACAAGGTATTGCTCAAGGCGCGTCACACACGCGGTGCGATCGACTTCGAAACCCAGGAAACGCGGATCGTGTTCGGTGCCGAACGTAAGATTGCGGCGATCAAACCTACCGAACGCAACGATGCTCACAAGCTGATCGAGGAATGCATGCTATGCGCCAACGTGGCCACAGCACGCTTCCTTCAGGATCACGATATTCCAGGCTTATATCGCGTTCATGATGGCCCGCCACTGGAGCGCCAGGAGAAACTACGGGCCTTCCTAGGTGAACTGGGACTGAGCTTGCACAAGGGTAAGGAAGGGCCGACGCCCAAAGACTATCAGGCGTTGTTGGAGCGCATTCAGGGGCGTCCCGATTTCCATGTGATCCAGACGGTGATGCTGCGGTCGCTCAGCCAGGCTGTCTACAGTCCGGACAACAATGGTCATTTCGGTCTGAACTACGACGCCTATGCGCATTTCACTTCGCCGATCCGCCGCTATCCGGATCTGCTGATCCATCGCGCGATCCGCAGTGTGATTCGGTCACGCCGCGACACCTCACATGTGCGGCGCGAGGGGGCGACCAGCATGCCCAAGGCCCGCATCTATCCGTACGACGAGGCGGCGCTGGAACAGTTGGGTGAGCAGTGCTCGATGACCGAGCGCCGCGCCGACGAGGCAACTCGTGACGTGGTGAACTGGCTCAAGTGCGAGTTCATGAAGGATCGGGTTGGCGAAAGCTTTCCTGGTGTGATCACGGCGGTAACCGGGTTCGGCCTGTTCGTCGAGTTGACCGATATCTATGTCGAAGGCCTGGTGCACGTAACTGCCATGCCTGGCGATTACTATCACTTCGATCCGCTGCACCATCGTCTCTCCGGTGAGCGCAGTGGCCGAAGCTTCCGTCTCGGCGATAGCGTCGAGGTGCGGGTAATGCGCGTCGATCTAGACGAGCGCAAGATCGACTTCGAGTTGATCAGTGGTGGCAGCAAGACCGGGAGTCGCGAATCCGGCTCGGCGGATAACCGCGGCGCCCGTAAAGATACTCGCAGCAAAAAAAGCGCCGAAACTTCGAAAGGGCGTGAGCCGGTCAGTGCCGATGTACGCAAAAGTCGCGAAGTGAAGAAGGCATTATTGTTAGATGCCAAGAGTGGTACGGCGAAGAGCAAGCCCAAGCGCAGTTCAGCGAAGCCCAAGACGTCGGGCAAGCCCTCCTCCAAGCCGGATGGCGGCGCACCGCGCAAGCGTAAGGCCAAGTCATGAGCGATCTGGAAAAAATCTACGGCCTGCATGCCGTAGAGGCCTTGCTGCGTCATCATCCGAAGCGGGTCAAGCAGATCTGGCTGGCTGAGGGGCGTGACGATCCGCGAGTGCAGGCGTTAGTCCAATTGGCCGCACAGTTCAAGGTGCGTGTCGGTCAATGTGAGCGTCGCGAGATGGATGCCTGGGTCGAAGGTGTGCACCAGGGGGTGATCGCCGACGTCAGCCCCAGTCAGGTGTGGGGCGATGCGATGCTTGAAGAGTTGCTGGATCGGACGGAGCGCGCGCCGCTGCTGCTCGTGCTCGATGGTGTCACCGATCCCCACAATCTGGGGGCCTGCCTGCGGACGGCCGATGCGGCCGGTGCGCTGGCTGTAATCGTTCCCAAGGACAAGTCCGCCACCTTGAACGCCACGGTGCGCAAAGTTGCCTGCGGAGCGGCGGAGGTTATTCCACTGGTTGCAGTCACCAACCTCGCCCGAACGCTGGAGAAACTGCAGCAGCGCGGCTTGTGGGTCGTGGGTACGGCCGGCGAAGCCGAGCAGGAAGTCTACGATCAGGATCTCAGTGGCCCCATCGTTCTGGTGATGGGTGCCGAAGGAAAGGGCATGCGGCGCCTGACCCGTGAACACTGTGATTTCCTGGTCCGGCTGCCAATGGCTGGGAGCGTCAGTAGCCTCAATGTCTCTGTCGCCACTGGCGTCTGCTTGTTCGAAGCGCTGCGCCAGCGTCGTTCGGCGACTCGCTGAGGACCAGTGACGGCGCCCTTCCTGCGCCGATCCGCTCTTGAAAGCCGCTCCTCTCGAAACGGATTGTTCCTTGTGCGGTCAATTACCTGTTCTGAGGCTGACTGGCGGTCTCTGAGTTAATGTTTGGTTGGGGCCTGGGTCACGGGCACCAGCGTTTGATCGCGGCCGGCGACAGGCTCGCATCATGGAGGTTGTATGCCGCAACGCCCGCCTTTCGAGGCATTGTTCAGGTCTTCTCCGAACGCCTATCTGCTGCTTGATCGGGAGCTCGTCATCCTGGATGCCAACGAGGCATACCTGAGGCTTACGGCGCGGACGCTCGAAGACATCGTCGGGCGGCGCATACACGACGCGTTCGCCGCTGATCCGCAGGCGCCTGAAACCACTCACGTCGAACAACTACTGGACTCCTTTGCCCGGGTGCTGCGCAACAAGGCTCTGGATACGCTGCCGGTCATCCGCTACTCGATCGCGATGAGCTCCGATCGCGGGGCGTCCTACGAGGACCGTTACTGGAGCGCGACTCATACACCGCTGTTCGATGAACAGGGCGAAGTGAGCGCTATTCTGCAGCACACCGTGGATATCACTGAGTTGCAGTCGCTGAAGGCATCGCTGCGTTCGACTGAACTAAGAGGCCAGCCCTTGCAGCAGATCGAGGCCGCAATCATGTCGCGCGCCAAGTCGATACAGGCTGAAGGCACACAGCTGCGCCAGTTGTTCGCTCAGGCGCCGGGTTTCGTCTGTTTTCTGCGCGGTCCGGGGCACGTGTTCGAGTTGGTCAACGAGGCTTATCAACAGCTGACAGGTCACCGCGAGCTCATTGGGAAAAGGGTGGTCGATGCCTTGCCCGAGCTCCGAGGGCAGGCGTTCATCGATCTGCTGGATCAGGTTTATCGGTCCGGCGAGCCCTTCATCGGCAGAAGTATGCGGGCGCTGCTACAGCGCCAACCCGACACGGCACCTGAAGAGGTATTCGTCGATTTCGTCTTCCAGCCGATCATCGAGCGTGATGGGCAGGTCTCGGGCATTTTTGTCCAGGGCAGCGACGTGACCGAGCAGCAGCGCAGTCAGCGGGAACTGCAGGAGCATCGCGAACATCTCGAGGAGCTGGTTCGCGACCGGACGCGCGAGCTGATGCATAGCGAATCCGAGCGGCGAGTGGCGGAGGCTGCGCTGATCCAATCGCAGAAGCTCGAGGCGGTGGGTAAGCTGACCGGTGGCATTGCCCACGACTTCAATAACATGCTGCAGATCATTGGTGGCAACCTCCAATTGCTGCGCCGGAACCTAGGTGCCGACGAGACCGCGCAGCGACGTCTGGAGTCGGCGGTCGGTGGCGTGGAAAAAGGTGCACGACTGGCATCACAGTTGCTTGCGTTCGCCAGCCGGCAACCGCTTCAGCCGCAGTCGGTCGATCTGGGAGATCTGCTGGGGCAGATGAGCGAGTTGCTGGACGGCGCGCTGGGGCGGGCTGTCCGGGTGAATGTCGACGTCCAGCCGGATCTGTGGCCGGTTTTTGTCGACGTGGGCAACCTGCAGGCCGCGATTCTCAACCTTGCGGTCAATTCGCGCGACGCGATGGCAGATGGCGGTGCGTTGCATGTGCGTCTGTGCAACCGCTCGCTAAACACTGAGCAGTTGGCGGCGCAACCGGATGCCGCTGCGGGTCCCTACGTGGAGCTAAGCGTCATCGACGAGGGTGAAGGGATGCGTCCGGAGGTCCTGGAGCGGGCATTCGAGCCGTTTTTCACGACCCGCAAGGATGCCAATGGTTCTGGTCTCGGCTTGAGCATGGTTTATGGCTTTGTCAGACAGAGCGGTGGCTTCGTCGTGTTGGAGAGCGAAGAAGGCCGTGGCACGTCCGTCCGGGTTTATCTGCCGGCCACCGCTGCTGAGGGTGCACAAGAGACTCCCGGGCCGTCGATTGCCGGCAATCCGGAGCCAGCGATCGCGACAAGTGTCAGTGCGGTCGAGGTGACGCCGAAGGCGTCCGATGGCTTGAGTATTCTCTTCGTAGAAGACGATCCGACGTTGCGGATGTTGACCGGCGAAGTGATCGAGGAGCTCGGACACGAAGTCAGCCTCTGCGAGTCGGCGGAGGCTGCACTGGAGATGCTGGGGCAGCGTCGTTTCGATGTTCTCCTGACGGATGTCGGGCTGGCGGGTATGAGTGGCATTGAACTGGTGCGTCAGGCCAAGTCGCAGGATGCGGCGCTGAGCGTGGTCATCGCTTCCGGTTATGCCATCAATGCCCGAGACGAAGGTCTGGAAGATCTGCGCACCATGCTCAAGCCTTACGACATTCATCAGGTCAGGACCTTGCTCGAAAGCATTCGGGCCGAGCGGTCCGCCGCGGGGCACGGCTGAGGAGGGCTGGTTAAATAATCACCAAAGCGCCTTGCGTGGTGGGCCGGGCTTCTCTAGAATTGCGCCCCTTGCCCGGATGGCAGGTGTTTGCGCGCCTCTCTGGCAGGCAAGACAACATACTCATTCACTCCTTGCCTGACCCGTGTTGTGCGGCAGGCTGCAACCCGTAAGGAGCAACAATGCGTCATTACGAAATCATCTTTCTGGTCCACCCCGACCAGAGCGAGCAGGTTGGCGGCATGGTGGAGCGTTACACCAAGCTGATCGAAGAGGACGGTGGCAAGATCCATCGGCTGGAAGACTGGGGTCGTCGTCAGCTGGCTTACGCCATCAACAACGTGCACAAGGCTCATTACGTGATGCTGAACGTTGAGTGCAGCGGCAAAGCACTGGCTGAGCTGGAAGACAACTTCCGCTACAACGACGCCGTCATCCGTAACCTGGTCATTCGTCGCGATGAAGCCGAGACTGAACAGTCCGAGATGCTGAAGGCCGAGGAAAACCGTAGCGAGCGCCGTGAGCGTCGTGATCGCCCTGAATCTGACTCTGTCAACGATAACGACAGTGACAGCGACAGCAGCGACAACAACGCTGACGAGTAATCCACGGACCTATTGAGGAGCCTATTTCATGGCACGTTTTTTCCGTCGTCGTAAGTTCTGCCGTTTCACTGCAGAAAACGTGAAAGAGATCGACTACAAGGATCTCAACACGCTGAAGGCCTACATTTCCGAAACCGGCAAGATCGTTCCTAGCCGTATCACCGGAACCAAAGCACGCTATCAGCGCCAGCTGGCTACCGCTATCAAGCGCGCCCGCTTCCTGGCCCTGCTGCCCTACACCGACAGCCACGGCCGTTGATCGAACTGTTCGGCAGACGTAAAGGATAGATCGCATGCGCGCCCTGGCTGACTTCATCATGCGCGGCCGCATGCAGGCGATTGTTGTAGTGGCTGGCTCTGCGGCGCTGCCGATGTTGTTCTGGCTGTGTGCTGCTGCAGGAAGCCTGGTGTTGTTGCGCCGCGGGCTGAATGACGCGCTGGGCGTATTGGTCTGGGCTGTATTGCCCGCACTGGTCTGGTGGTACTTCGGCGATCCGCGCACGTTGCTGGTATTGCTGGGATCGTTCGGGTTAGCGCTGCTGTTGCGCAGCCAGCGCTCCTGGCCCCGTGTGATGCTGTGTAGCGTAGGGCTCGGGTTGTTGTATGCCTGGGCGCTTGGAGTGGTTTTTGGCGAGCCGATCGCGGCGCTCGCTGCCGAGTTGCAGAAAATGTTGCCCGACATGCTGTCGGACGCCTATCAGCAACTTTCGGTGGAAGAGCAGGCGCGTTTGGGGGCTTTGCTGACACCGGTTCTAACCGGCTTGTTGGCGGCGCTGCTGCAGATCACTACGCTGCTCAGTTTGATGCTGGGACGGTATTGGCAGGCGCTGCTGTACAACCCAGGTGGCTTCGGTCTCGAGTTTCGGACGCTGCGTTTTTCGCCAGCGCCGGCAATGGTGCTCCTCGCGGGCATGTTGCTTGGACCGAGTCTCGGTGTGCAGATGGCGATGCTGGCCCCGCTGTGCAGTGTTCCGCTGGTGTTTGCCGGTATTGCGCTGGTGCACGGGCTGGTGGCGAAGAGCCGGATGTCACGGTTCTGGCTGGTGGGGCTTTACGTCACGCTGGTGCTGTTCATGCAATTGATTTATCCGTTACTGGCCATCTTGGCCATTGTCGACAGCTTGTTTGATTTTCGCGGTCGGGCATCTCGTGATGACGATGCGGGACCTGCGAACGGTGAAGGTTAAGTTAAAGAGGTAAGACTCAAATGGAAGTCATCCTGCTGGAAAAAGTCGCAAACCTGGGCAACCTGGGCGACAAGGTAAACGTCAAGTCTGGTTACGGTCGCAACTACCTGCTGCCGCAGCGCAAGGCTACTGCCGCTACCGCGGCTAACATCGCCGAGTTCGAAGCTCGTCGTGCCGAGCTGGAAAAAGCGGCTGCCGAGCGTAAGGCCTCTGCCGAAACTCGCGCTGCTCAGCTGTCCGAGTTGGAAGTCACCATCACCGCTACCGCGGGCGATGAGGGCAAGCTGTTCGGGTCCATCGGTACTCACGACATCGCCGATGCGCTGACCGCTTCTGGCGTTGAAGTGGCCAAGAGCGAAATCCGCTTGCCAAACGGCACCATCCGTCAGGTTGGTGAGTACGACGTAGCCGTGCATCTGCACACCGACGTCGAAGCGACCGTGAAGCTGATCGTGGTTGCTGGCTGAGACCGGCCTGCGTCTGGCACCCCTGGTGCCTGACGCGTAACATCGGGCACGTTTCCACGCGAGTGGAACGTGCCCTTTGTCTTTTCTGAACATAAGAAGTCTGTTGCCGTTTCGTCGAGCCGCACTGAGACGATGACAGGCCCCGAGAATACCGAGTGCCATGAACGACATCAGCGTCCCCCAACAGTACGATCTGGAAACCGCCGCACTCAAGGTGCCGCCGCATTCCATCGAGGCCGAACAGGCCGTTCTTGGCGGCCTGATGCTGGACAATAATGCCTGGGAGCGTGTGCTCGACCAGGTCTCCGATGGCGATTTCTATCGCCATGACCATCGGCTCATCTTTCGCGCCATTTTCACCCTGGCCGAGCGCAACTCGCCATTCGATGTGGTAACGCTGTCCGAACAGCTGGACAAGGAAGGTCATCTGCCTCAGGTGGGCGGGCTCGCCTATCTCGGTGAGCTGGCGAAAAACACCCCGTCCGTGGCGAACATCAAGGCGTACGCGCAGATCATCCGCGAACGCGCAACGCTGCGCCAACTGATCGGCATCAGCAACGAGATCGCCGACAGCGCCTATGCGCCGCAGGGCCGTACCGGTGAAGAGATCCTCGACGAAGCCGAGCGACTGATCTTTCAGATCGCCGAAGCGCGCCCCAAGACGGGTGGGCCGATGGGCATCAACGACATCCTGGTCAAGGCGATCGACCGGATCGACTCGCTGTTCAATGCCGGTGAGGCGATTACCGGCCTATCGACCGGCTTCACCGACCTGGACGAGGCCACCAGTGGCTTGCAAGCAGCTGACCTGATCATCGTTGCTGGTCGCCCCTCGATGGGTAAGACGACCTTCGCGATGAACCTGGTGGAAAACGCCGTGCTGCGTTCCGATAAGGCGATTCTGGTGTTTTCGCTGGAAATGCCAGCCGATTCCATTGTGATTCGTATGCTGGCCTCGCTGGGCCGTATCGACCAGACCAAGGTGCGGACCGGCAAACTCAGCGACGACGACTGGCCGCGGTTGACCTCGGCGGTCAACCTGCTCAACGACCGCAAGTTGTTCATCGACGATACCGCCGGCATCAGCCCGTCGGAAATGCGCGCCCGAACGCGGCGTCTGGCACGCGAGCACGGGGAAATCGGCATGATCATGGTCGACTACCTGCAGCTGATGCAGATCCCTGGTTCCAGCGGCGATAACCGGACCAACGAGATTTCCGAGATTTCTCGCTCGCTGAAAGGTCTGGCGAAGGAGTTCAATTGCCCGGTGATCGCGCTGTCGCAGCTCAACCGCTCGCTTGAGCAGCGACCCAACAAGCGTCCGGTCAACTCCGACCTCCGTGAATCCGGAGCCATCGAGCAGGACGCCGACATCATCATGTTCGTCTATCGGGATGAGGTCTATCACCCGGAAACCGAATACAAGGGCGTCGCCGAAATCATCATCGGCAAACAGCGGAACGGTCCAATCGGCACGACACGCCTGGCATTCCTCGGCAAGTACTCGCGCTTCGAGAACCTGGCACCTGGCAGTTATCAGTTCGACGACGAATGATTCAGGATCTGTAGACCGGTGTCATGGCCTCGCCACACAGATACGGGGCGAGATAGTCCTCCAGTCGCTGCCCAGGGGCCGGATGGTAGGTCTCGTCGAGGTCGTCCAGGCTGTCCACCCGGTCTATGCGGAAGTTGCGAAAGTCATTGCGCAACTCGCACCAGCTACACAGCGTCCAGGTCTGCCCCCAGAAGAACAGGCCCAGCGGCCAGATACGCCGCAGGCTGGCTTGCCCGCTTTCGTCGCGGTAGCTCAGTTGCAGCTTGCGTCGTTGACGGATCGCCTGGCGCAGCTGACCGAGCCAATGCACCGGATAGACGTTCACCTCCGGGGCGAATAGGCGGTTGCCATTGAGCTCTTCACGCAGGGCAGCGGGCAGCACACCGTGGATTTTCGCCAGTGCCGACTCAGCGGCCCGCTGCAGGTCGGGGTCAGCCCAGGCGTTGACCATGCGCGCACCGACCACTAGCGCTTCGATCTCTTCACGTTCGAACATCAGCGGCGGCAGATCCATGGGCTGGCGCAGCACATAACCGACCCCAGCTTCGCCCTCCAGCGGCACTCCGGAGAGTGACAGATCCTGAATGTCGCGGTAGATGGTGCGCACCGAGACCTGCAGGCGCTCGGCCAGCCACTGCGCCGTGGTCAGGCGACGGCTGCGCAGGAACTGGACGATCTGGAACAGGCGGTCGGCGCGTCTCATGCTCTTCCTTGGCGGTCGCGATGATCGGGCGAGCGATTGCTCGCCCGGGTGGCGGGTCAGGACATGCTGTGCAGGCCTACTTCATTGCCTTCGCTGTCTTTTATCACAGCGATGTAACCATGGGGAGCGATGGACATCTTGCCCTGAATGATCACGCCCCCGGCCGCCGGTACCCGGTTCACCACGTCAGCCAGTTGCCCTTCGACATTCAGATAGATCCGAGTGCCGCCGATACCGCTTTGCTGTTCAGGCGCGTGGCTCAGGCATCCACCGACGCCGTTGTCCGGGCCGTGGGGAAACAGGGCCATGCGTCCGCCCATGCCCTCCATTGTCTCCAGCGAGGTTGCCAGGGCCTGCTCATAGAACCGACGGGCGCGCTCGAAGTCACTGACGAACAGTTCGAACCAGTTGATTGCATTCATCTCTCTCTCCTTGGAATGGCAATGTCAGCAGGCGAGTGCCGTGGATGGCGTGCTTTGGCCTGCGTAGACCACTCTAAGTCAGGGCTACTGACAGCTTACTGTCAGTAGCCTCAGCGGGCTTCGTCTGGCGGCTGGTGCGTGCTGGAAGGTTGGTGCGCTTAGGTCGGCTTAACAGCACACACTGCTGAGTGAGCAGTTTCGTGGCGCCCGGTAAGTGTTGTTGATCGCCAGACGTTTGCAGCTTGAGGGGCGAGAGTTAAGATGATTGGCTCCAGTACCCCCGCAGAGCCCGCTCCATGCGCCCCCTAGTTGCAACCATAGATCTGTTCGCGCTTCGTCACAATTATCTCTTGGCCAAACGTTGCGCTCCCGGTCGCCAGGCATTTGCGGTGGTCAAGGCCAACGCCTATGGGCATGGCGCGCGCGAGACGGTGACAGCGTTGCGTGAGATTGCCGACGGTTTTGCCGTGGCTTGCCTGGAAGAGGCCGAAGATATTCGCGCCAGCGCGCCGGGCGCGCGGATTCTGCTGCTCGAAGGCTGTTTCGAGCCCGCCGAGTATTTGCGAGCCGCCGAGTTGGGGCTGGATGTCGCCATACAGGACCAGCGCCAGGCCGAATGGTTGCTAGCCGCTGATCTGTCCCGTCCTCTGAACGTCTGGCTGAAGCTCGACTCGGGCATGCACAGGCTGGGCTTCACCCTGGAAGGCCTGCGCCTGTGCCATGCGCAGCTCAAAGGATTGGGACAGGTTGCCGAGCTGAATCTGATCAGCCACTTTGCCTGCGCCGACGAGCGCGGCCATCCGCTGACCGGGCTTCAGTTGGAGCGCTGTGGCGAGCTGCTGGAATTGGCGTTCGACAATTGTTCGCTGGCCAACTCAGCCGCTGTGCTGACGCTGCCCCAGGCGCACATGGCCTGGATTCGTCCCGGTATCATGCTGTACGGCGCCACGCCTTTCTCAGAGCTGAGCGCGCAGACGCTAGGGCTCAAGCCCGCGATGACGCTGACAGGCGCGCTGATCGCGATTCGTGAGCTGCAGCCTGGTGAAAGTGTGGGCTACGGTGCCGGTTGGGTGGCACAGCGCGCCTCGCGGATTGGCACCGTCAGCTGTGGGTACGCCGATGGCTATCCGCGCACCGCCCCTTCCGGCACCTCGGTGGTGATCCATGGCCAGCGCGTGCCGCTGACCGGTCGGGTGTCGATGGATATGCTGGCCGTCGATCTAACCGACGTGCCGCAGGCGCAGCTCGGTGATGCGGTGGAGTTGTGGGGTGCGCAAATGCCGATCGACGAACTGGCGCAGGCCTGCGGGACTATCGGCTACGAGCTGCTGACCAAAGTCACCGGCCGGGTGCCGCGCCGCTACGTTGGCTGATTCTCCGACGCTCGTTGCCCATCCTGCTGCATCCACTTCCCGCGGCCTTGATGCTTGGCGCGGTAGAGCGCCTGGTCCGCTGCCTTGTAGAGCTGAGCGAAGTCCTCCGCGTGATGGGGAAAGAACGCAGCGCCAACGCTGATCGTGACCGCCAGGCTAATCTCGCCATGGGGTACGGGTTGCGACAGCTCCTGCAGCAATCGCTCGGCGATGCGTCCGGCTACCTGCTCTACATTTGGACCAGTCAACAGCACGGCGAACTCATCGCCGCCGAGGCGGGCTGCCATGTCGTTGTCGCGAAGCTGGCTGGCAAGGCGCTGGCCTAACGTGCGCAGCAGCAGGTCGCCGGCATCGTGGCCGTGCTTGTCGTTGATAGGTTTGAAATGGTCCAGGTCGATCAGCAGCAGGGCGACGGATTCGTGGCGGCGTCGAGCGTCGCTCAACGCCATCTCGACACGCTCGATGAGATAGCGGCGGTTGGGCAGCTCGGTCAGCGGGTCGTGGAAGGCGACCTGCTTCAATTCGACCTCCCGTTCGCTGAGATGTCGGTTGGCTTCGGCGAGCTCGGCGGTGCGGGTTTCCACGGCGAGGCTGAGCTGCTCGGCGCTGGCTTGAACCTGTTTCAGTCGTGCGGTCTTTTCCTTATCGGCATGTTCCAGAGCTGCTGCCCGCTCCTGCTTGAGGATCTGGATGCGGTAGGCCAGCGCGAAGGAGAACAGGATGGATTCCGCGGTCACCGCCAGTGGGAAGAGGTAGGCGTTCCAGGCCGCGGGCTGAACCACACCGGTGGCACGTAGCAAAAGCAGATTGACGCTACCTAGGATCACGCCGAAACCGAGCAGATAAAGCAATGCTGGGAAGTAACCCTGACGCCAGCGACGGAACGACGCCCACAGCGAGGCAGGGATGGCGGTGAGCGCCAGCGCCACGAATACCCAGGCGCCGAACGCGCGCCAGCCAAAGGCATTGAGCAGCACGGCGGTGACATAAAGGGTCAAGGCAAAGGTCAGTAGGCGGTGCGCCCAGGGCACGAACTGGCGCGTCTGCAAAAGCGTCTGGGTGAAGCGGCAGGCACTGAAACCCCATAGCGCCGGGATGCTGATGCGGTCGAGCCAGAAGGGTACCGGGCCGTCCGGCCAGAGGTACTGAAAGCCATGGCCGGTCATCGCCAGGATCATCAGTAACGCGCCGCTGGTCGTTACCACATACCAGAAGTAGGCGTTGTCGTGCAGGCTGAGAAAGATGAACAGGTTGTACAACAGCATCGCCAGGATGACGCCATAAATCAGGCCGAGAAACAGGTTCTCGCCTACCGCCTGTTCCTGCAACGCGTCGAGCTGCCAGACCTTGAGTGGAAAGGAATTGCCGGCCGGGTCGTAGCTGCGCAGATAGAAGGTTGATGGCTGTTGGTCGCTGAGCTGCGGAAGGCGAACAGCATGCGCCGATAGGCATGGTCACGTCCTTCGTCAAAACTCACCAGCTCTCCGGATTGCCGCTCAATCCAGCCGCCGTTGCCGTCCGGCAAATAGATGCGGAGGTCCTTAAGGGTGACCGATCCGACCTCCAGCCACCACTGCGATGGCGCGTCGCTATTTCGTTGCAGGCTGACGCGGATCCACCAGGGGTGCGGGCTTTGCCCGACACTGGCTTTGCCCTCGGCTGGCTGAAAGCGCGCCTGAACCTCTGGGCGGTGCAGGTCGGCCACGCTCAGTTGCGCACCTGGGTCCGCCAGCAACGCAACCTGCTCGTTCAAGCTGCGACCACTGTCGCTGGCGTCGAGGACGGCGGTTTCGGCATGGGCTGAGCCCTGGTTGCAAAGGCTCAGAAGCAAGGCGAAAAGGACGGTGCGCACCGAATACTCCCGGGCTTGAGGCAATATTGTCGCGCGATTATAGCGGGCGAAAGTGACAAGGCGCGCGCCCGTCGCGAAGGCCGATAAGACCCCGCGTAGCAGTCGGATTTGGTCATTTTTTGTGCTATATTCCGCGCCCGTTTTCGTTGCCCCGGTTCCTCGCCATGCACGCAGCCAAGCCCCTTTTCGACTATCCCAAGTCGGGGAAAGGTCTTGACGTTTCGCTGAAACCCGCACAGTAAGCAGACCCCATTCCCACGGGGTGCCGACATTCTGTATCACCTTTCGGTGTATGTCAGCTCAGGCTTGGATAGAAGTGGTCATGCATCTGGACGTTCGGACCGGCCAATCGACTAGGTGTCTGCACCGTAGCTCCGATGTCGACGTGCTTAAGCTCGTATGTTTGCCCCCTGGGAAAGCACCAAACCATTGCTTTGGCGGACTGTGCCATGCATAGGCGTCCTCTTTCAGCGCGTCCGGGTATCTTCGATACCGGTCGAGCGTTCCGAGGACAAGCGCTTGCTGGTAGTTTTGGGTGACAAATGTTCAGCTGTACCTATAGTGTTTAGTCCATAGCCTGCCGAAAATCAAACGGCCCCGGTTGACAAGTTTGTCCGGTGGAGAGGCCCGCA
The DNA here is from genome assembly GCF_047225135.1 of Pseudomonas sp. YJ42. Taxonomy (NCBI): domain Bacteria; kingdom Pseudomonadati; phylum Pseudomonadota; class Gammaproteobacteria; order Pseudomonadales; family Pseudomonadaceae; genus Pseudomonas; species Pseudomonas sp. YJ42. Next base: position 3,753,344 of record NZ_CP178378.1, read on the forward strand.
CCGACTGTATCTGAAAGACTTCGGAAGGTATCATCGCGACATTTCGGCGCTTTGTGATTCGTCGTGATTTGTCGGTGCTTTTTGAGAATTTCCGGTGTAATTTCGTTCGTAAATTTTCACCGTGAGATTTAGCAGTTTCGGGTTTTCAACGATTTACATAATGCAGAACCCGTCATGGAAGCTAATTAAATAGTCTGCCACTAATAAGGATAAGGCAGTGATTGAGATACCATACACTGCAAAAGCTCTTACAGAATGCATTGGCTTTCAGGATGTCATAAAGAATCCTCACCTTCAGGACCGTTCAAGACGTGCTGATGAAGCAACCGCAGCCCTGGCAGAATTAAGAGCTGGCTCGGTCTTTAATGGTTCACTTCGAGAGATTTCGCTTGGTAGCGCTAAGGGCTATGTTTTTACTACCCTAGCAGCAAAAATGGTATCTCGCTTGATATCAAGAAATATCAAGGCAAACTACCATATAAAGCAGTCAGACAGGCAAACGATAATTTCTAACGTGTTATCTTTTTTTAAAGAGGGCACGCCTTATGCAGTCTACCGATTCGACTTAGTGAGCTTTTACGAGTCCATTGACCGTAAAGTATTATTTGACCGGCTCATGGCTGATAGTAAATGCTCGTGGCGTACGTTAGTGCTGCTTGACCACCTATTTGCAGTGATTGATATTTGTGGGGTTGCTGGCCTGCCACGAGGGTTAGGGGTTAGTGCTACCCTCTCTGAATTTTATCTATCAAGTTTTGATCAGGCGATTAAAAGTGATGTTGACGTGTTCTACTATGCTCGGTTCGTTGATGACATCATCGTCATCACGTCTGGTCGAGAATCGAAGAATGATTTCGAGAAGAAACTTTTAGAGTTTTTGCCAGCCGGGCTAGACTTCCACAAAGTCGGAGACAAACGCAGTTATCACACTATCCCGAAGGCTAAAGAGCCTCATCTAGGCTTAGAGCAAAAAAAGTTCCAGATAAAGTATCTGGGATATCAAATGAAAATATTTGAGTGTTACTCGGAAGAGGCGGTTCTGGGTAGCCTTCGGCGTAAGGTGGTCTGCGATATATCGCAAGACAAAGTTCTTAGGATTAAGAAAAAGTTTATCGCTGCGATTTCAAGTTTTTTATCCAGCGCGCAGCTGCCGCCTGACTATTTGTTGTTGAAAAATAGAGTGCGTGCCTTAACCGGAAATTACAACATCAACGACCCGATGTCTGGTATAGAAATAAAAACCGGCATTTACTTTAACTATATCCAGAAAAATTATATCGGCCACTGCTCCCTTGATGAGCTCGATGTTTTTATGAGGGGAGTGTTGTTTTCATCTAAGCATCAATTATCTAGACGAATTGCTTCTGCGCTCACCTTGCAGCAACGCAAGCTTTTGGCCGGATATAGCTTCAAAACTGGCTTCAAGAAAATAAGATTTCATTCCTTTAAATACGAAACACTGCGTAAAATAAAAGAGTGTTGGCGAAAATGAAGTCAGGAAATCGCAGGGTTAAAAAAGAAGATTCCGCACGGGTGCTTCTAACCGAGACATGCCCGTATGAGGTGCCCATAATATTTAGCAACACTGGCTTCTATTGGCATGTTAAGAAGTACGAGTCTGGTACTAGTTTGTTCCCTCGCGTTATGGATTACCTATTTCATGGTAGCTTGACTGAAGAATATACCCTTCCGCTAACTTACAAGGTCCGCAAGGATGAGGACTCGTTTAGGGTCGTATCATTGTTGCATCCAAGAGTTCAGATAGGTTTCGTCGAGTTTTACAAAGAATTCAGCGATCAGATACTATTGGCTTGTTCAAAAAGCCAATTTAGTATCCGTCGGCCAAGCAAAATTGCGGGAAAGTATTTCGCTAAAAATCAGAGCGAAAACATAAGAAAATACCGGGCGGAATCATTGTCTCTTGCTTCAAGTGAAGTTAAATACAAGCATTTGACTTCTTACTTTTCTTACTCAGATTACACTCGGTTATATCGGTTTTTTGACTCGTCTGACTTCCTCAGCCTAGAAAGACAATATTCCTCATTCTGGTCGCTAGATATCTCAAAGTTTTTTGATAGTATTTATACACATTCCATTGACTGGGCGTTGAAAACTAAACCTTTCTCGAAGACAAATACCGGCACAAAGAATACATTCGGTGCTGTCTTCGATAGATTGATGCAGGTTTCGAATTATAATGAAACTGCTGGAATAATAATTGGTCCGGAAATTTGTCGAATATTTTCTGAAGTGATATTCCAACAAATTGATTTGAATGTCGAGACGGAGCTGGGAAGGGTAGGCTTTGAGTGTGGGCGTGATTATGTGATTCGTCGTTATGTCGATGATATATTTATTTTTGCTACGAATGATTCCGTTGCTTCGGTTGTAGCAAAGTGCGTTGAAGTTCACGCTAAAGAATATAAGCTAAACCTCAATAAATCAAAAACGACGAAGGCCAGCCGGCCATTTGTTACGAGTAAGACAAAATCGCTTCGCTTGATCAAAAATGCGCTGTCCAACTTTGAATTAAAGCTGGTGTCCAAAGGCGAGGACGGGGAAGGCGAGTTTGAGCCCCGCCGTGTTTTTAATCGCAAAAAGCTATGTATAGCGTTTCTTAATGAAGTGAAATCGGCTTGTATCGATGACGCTGCGGCTTACGGACTGGTTTGCGGCTATCTCATGTCCGCCCTCAAAAATCTACTAGTAAGAGTGGCTGAGAAAAATATAACCCGAACTTTCGAAGACAAGGCTGGGCTTAAAAAATACTCAGATTTCTTTCATGTTATTCTAGAGGTAATATTTCATTTATATACGGTTAGCCCTGGGCACAAAGGCTCCGTTAATTTGTTCGTGTCATCCACGGTGGCATGTTCCTTTTTTAGTAGACATCTGCCTGACGAAATAGACTCTATCAAAAGTAAAATCTACACGTCTTGTCGATCCTTTTTTGAAAGCAGCGAATACGCAAAGATGGCGGCCGAGAATGGTGATTATGCTTTGCTTGAAGCGTTAAATTTGCTTGTGTTGCTTAAAGAGATTGGTGAGGACTATCTGGTTCCTCGTCAATTGTTGGAGTCACTTGTAAAGATTTCAGAACGGCGAAGGTTTTCGTACTTCGAGATAGTTGTGCTCTTGTACTACATCGGTAACAATGCGAGCTATGCTTCTATAAAAAGAAGTATAATAAAAGATATAAAGTCGATTTTAGAGTCTGTTTCGGATTTGCGGTTTAGCTCTGAGAAGCTATACTTATTTTTGGATTCAATGACCTGCCCGTATCTGGATGAGGCGTTCAAGTCAAAGCTTGCTGCTAAGTTGCTCAAGCAAATTTATTCAGCCGAGGCTACACCTCAGGAAATATCTGAACTGACGCTAAAGCTCGGTAAGTATCCTTGGTTTGTTTCTTGGGCTAATGTGGACTTTGTGACAGCCTTAGAAAAGAAGGAGTTGCTGAGGGGCTATTAGAGTCGTATGATCCAATTGCAGGGTGTACCAGCCAGCTTTACGGCCTAGTGTCATAGGGCTGGCTAACCGAAACCTGATTGTCGTTTTGCTCAGGATGAATAATTCGACAGGAAGGGGAAGGGATCATTTGCTTCAAGGATGGCGGTCTACCGCACACACTATACTGGCTGGACATCCTGCACTGTTTATCGCTTGGGCGTAGAACTAATTACGTTCGCTCTTGATAGGTTTATTATGAGTTTTTCCGAAAACCTCTGATTTCCATATGCGCGTTCAGCGTTGACATAGATGTTGACGCTGGATCAAGGCGATGAGCGCCACGTGTTCTATGATCGCCAAACCGAGCGATTGCCTTGCTGCTTCGTACTGTTCCCCGGTGTATCAATTTCTCGGCATAACATTTCGTGGGCGACCGCCAAATATGAATACGGGCGTCGTACAGACGTGTTACGCCTCAGGCATACACGAAGGGACATGAAAAAACGTTGCCTCTAGAACGGTTCAGCGTTGCCCTTGGGGGCTGTGTGAGGGATTGGGGCAGCAGAAAACTGCCAAGTGAAACAGTGGCTATGCAGGTTAACTGCGAGTTACCTAGCTGGGTTCCATAGACGTTTGATTGTCGAGAGGCTAACCGATAGCTCCTTAGCGACTGCCGATTGGCTTAAGCCCTCAGCCTTCAATTTCTGCACATTAGATTCGTTTGTCGCAGCGGGGCGACCAAGTGCCCTGCCTTCCTTCTTGGCCCGCTCAAGGCCCGCCTGGGTACGTTCCCGAATTCGGTTGCGTTCGAACTCAGCGAAAGCAGAGAAAATCTGCAGCATTAGCTTACCTTCCGAGCTAGTCAGGTCGTGCTTGCCAAGGTCAAGACTCACCAGATTGATACCGCGATTAGTCAACATGGTGATGGTCTGTTGCACGTCGATATTGTCCCTACCCAGACGATCTAGTTTGAGTACGACAAGGGTGTCTCCGGCTTCTAGCTTGTGATCGACCAAAGCTTTGAAGGCAGGACGTTTCATTGCCTCGATGCTACCGCTGATTGTCTCGGAAATTACACGTTGAGGATTTGTCTCATATCCCGCCTGTTCAACTTTCAGCATTTGGTTTTCTGTCGTTTGTTCGACTGTTGAAACACGACAGTAAACGAAGGTTCGGGACATCGTGCAAGCCTCTAGTGTCAAAAACGTAGGGTCACAATACCTTATGGTGTCAGAAAAAGAAATGCTATTTTCTGACACCAGAAGACGAGCCGATGAGCATAGGTTCATAAACGGTCGTTTCTGACCCCAGATAGATACGTTCCATTAATGCGATGTTGATAGGTATAGATGGGATCGATTATTGGGAATTGTGGGAAACGGGTGTTTTACCATCCATGTATCTCGTTGAAAATCGTGGCATGGAGAGAACAATGCCCTCAGTGGCTAACCGAAGGGGAACACAACCACTATGACGATACCGACTTGGTTCATGCCACTCAGTGCTACGCTAAGTGCTGCACTAGCTCGCGGTGCCCCCCTTGATCCAGCTCGGATAACTCGTTACGAGGCGGCGGCAATTCTCTATGCGCTACAACTATCCAAAGCGCTCAACGTGGCAGTCCATCATCCGATCGAAATGGAACGGAAATTTGCGCGATTTCTAGACCTTCCAACAGATCAGCTCAAGTCAGCCTTAGCTGACGCATTCGATCAGAAAGCTTTTATCGCTGGCATTGCGCGAGCTAGCGACTTAGGTATTGGTTTGGTAGACAAAGACACGATCGTCAGTCACCCATTCATACGACCGGAGGGCACGTGGGACTTCGACTTCGCCAAACGTTACCAATCTGTTTATGGTGCCGCTAAGTACGAATATGTTCGCCCTGGCGGGGTGATCGTCAGGTTGAGTGATCACCAACTTCGCCTCATCCATAACATCAAGGCGAACCAAGAAGACTCGATTGAAGCACAGGCGCATGCCGGCACCGGCAAGACCTTTGTCCTAGACGAAATCATGTCTCTGATGCCTGATCGTCGATTCATTTTTTTAGCTGACGTTGACCCCAAGCTAAGAGCAGTTCGGGCGCGGTTCCACAAGGAGAAAGTACAAACCTCCACATTCAAACGTTTGGCCGAGTCACTTCTATCGAAGGGTAACAAATCCCTCGAGCAAAAATTAATCGCTGATTCTAAGCTGTCCCTGTCGTACTCCCAACTTGCAGAAAGAACCGGACTTGGCCCCGTAGGCAACCGAGGCGCCGCACAAGTCGCAGCGTTATGCTGGTCAATAATATTCAAGTTCTGTATGTCCAAGGATTTTTCTATTTCGTCTCGCCATATCCCTAATGATCAAGTCCGATGGCTTTCTACAACAGAGCAGGAGATTGTTTCATCCGCCGCTGCGAAGCTATGGCACCACATGACTCAGCTAGACGTGGATGCTCCCTCTTTGCCAGTTCGCGGATACCATCGAATCAAACAGATGTCGTTGGCGGGGCTTTACATCCCGGAACAAATTGACACCGTATTGATAGATGAGAGCCATGATCTCACGGCACCGATGATTGAGCTTCTCGATAGATCACCGCAAACCGTAATTTCTCTTGGCGACCAGTTCCAGAATCTAGAAGGCCAATATGTGCCACACAAGGCGATGATTCGACATCGGGAAATGGCTACTTCGCTACGGGCGGGGCTTGCTCTGGTTGGATACATCAATCCGCTTATAGAAATCTACCCTGGAAGATCAGCCCCTCCTTTTTCGGCCGATAGAGCCAAAGAGATGGTCGTTAGGGAATATGATGCCAACTCGTTCCCCCCAGAGCCGGCTGTAATTCTCGTGGCGGATGAATGGGGGGTTTTCGACTGGCTTGTACGAAGTCGTGAATTAGGAAAAGGGGCAGCGGTAATTGATTGGTTAAAAGAATTCGAGCTTTTTCTCGACGACTGCTTGAGCTTGTTTATAGATAACAAAAAACCAAGCCATGGAGCCATCGCGCGTTATCGGAACTGGGACCAGCTTCATGATGATATGAAATGGAGCCCAGCCTTTCTTAGAATTGAAAAGTGGCTTGGTACAGTTGGCGTTAAATTTGGCGTCTCCGGGCTCTATAAATGCGCCGACCTCAATGAATTGAAAAATATTACCCTGGCGCGGCCATTACTAGCGACTGTATTCACAGCAAAAAACTTTGAACTTCCGAGAATGGGTATTTCCGAAGACCTGTACTATGCCAGCGACTTGCAAAGCAAACGCCTTCTGTCCAAGAAAGTAGCTCAGCTTTATACAGCAATCACGCGAGCGTCAGGGATAATATACTTTCCCGACACCCATCGCGAATGGATGGATTATATTACCAACACTGCTAGAACTCTGAAATAAAAAGTATCTCTTGATTCTGGTTCTGGAGATACGAGTCGAAGTGTCACGGATGAATGTTCATTGCGCCTCTGATGGGTGTTCATCTCTGCCGATCTTGTTTTCCACATCCGAAATCAAAGACGACGGTGAGCAGCGTAGTGCAGCGGCGAGCTTGAAAAGCATTCCTACCGTGGGCTGGTTAATGCCTCGTTCAATCAGGCTGACGTAGTTGCGCTGAATTCCAGCTTCGCCTGCTAGCTGCTCCTGTGTAAGGCCTGCCTCCTGCCGTCTCAGCCGAAGCACCTTCCCAAACGTTAAACCGATATCCACCACAGCATCCCCCGATTTTGCATCAGGGGAACTGTCTTGGATGGCCACGTTGCGGTCTTCACAATATACTGTGAATTACGGTGTGCATGGCCGCCGTAAAGGTCTTACCAACAACATCCAAAGGAATCATCAATGAAGCTATACATTTCGCTGTTTTTGGCTGCTGCGAGCATGCCGCTGGGCTTTCTGGCCGGGGCCTTCGGTTTCCATCATCGAGTCGCCCGATCATTTCCAGACACTGTGATGTTAGGGGCCTTTATGACGGCCTTGGTTTTGATCATCGCGCTGGTGCTTTTCCTATGGTCGATACCATCCACAAAGAAACGCATCAAGGCCATAACGAACGCTGGCAACTGACAGAACAAGGGAAAGAGATGACCACAATAAAGGAAAAAATCTGCCACTAGGAATCTGCCTGAACCTACTTCTTCCCGGTTTGGGATACATATACATGGCGCGCTGGTTTTTGGGGGTGATTGCTGGGGCTCTAATACTCGCGATAATTTTCTCTGCCCCAGCGCAAAACGTGATGATGGTATGGCTGGTCATGAACCTGATCATGCTAATTGACATGATTTTGTTGCAGGGCAAAAACCGTAAAAAATTCCAGTCGGCAAAGATGACGCAATGCAGCTTTTGCGCGGAACTGATTCAAAAGCAAGCGAAAATCTGCAAGCACTGCAAGGAGGCAGTTGCACAATGAAGAAATCATTAACAAATCTATGCGCTATCTGTCTTGGCTTGCTTTTTTCCTCCCTTTCTCAAGCGGAATACCAGAATCCCACGGAAACGGATTTCTATAAGTACGCCACCGGACAAGATTCCGATTTTGAAACGCGTGAAGCTGAACGCCAAAAACAGCAATCGCTTGCAACATTTGCACGCGCGTTTCAAATCTTGAGTGAGAAAGCCGATAAAACAAAACCAATTGCCGTCAGCGATTATTCTGAGGAATGGAAACTCAATGAGGCTAGAGCAAAAATAAAATTCGATAAACCACATTATTTCATTGGCGAACTGGAACGAGTGAAAGTAGCCGGACGTGAAGTTCGAATGATATTTAAATCCAGCGATGGAAAAGGAGTGACCGTTTACCCATATTTCATACAGGCGGTATTTGCAGAGGTCAACGGAACGAAACAAATGGTTTCTACGATTAGAGACGTAGACTATGCCGCGAAATTTGATGCTGGTGAAAATTTCATGATGTTATGTGATCGAGCGTACCCCAAGAATATAGAAGGATGCTTAATGTTTACTGAAGAAGACATGCGATAAAAGAAAAAGGCCCTGCGGGGCCTTTTTTTTTTTGCTTGCGTGCGTGGGTACGCCTGTTCATAAATTTGAAGATAATTGGTTGGTATCGAATATCAACTGATGGATCAGCTATTACAAGCTCTAACCGTTAATGCCGCTGAACGCAGTGAAGCGTCAGCCCGAAGGGCAGACAACACGGTTCGTACTGAATATCAACTGATGGACCAGCTGTTACAAGCTCTAACCGTTAATGCCGCTGAACGCAGTGAAGCGTCAGCCCGAAGGGCAGACAACACGGTTCGTACCGAATATCAACTGATGGACCAGCTGTTACAAGCTCTAACCGTTAATGCCGCTGAGCGCAGTGAAGCGTCAGCCCGAAGGGCAGACAGTACGGTTTTGTATCGAGTACAAGCTTGACGCAGACCAACCCGATTTACTGTTTGAAACTGTTTACGAGTCGTATGGGCTCATCGAGATTTAGATGTTCGTTCGTCACGTTGTGACTCTCGAACGCGCCTTGCAAGGCGCTTTTATTTTTGGTATCAAGTTTTTCTAAAAAGTGATTTTTCGGTTTTATATTCTTTTTGTTTTTCCGAGAATCCTTATAGACCCTTTAAGGTTTATAGAATTTCAAGCAACAGCAGGCTCGGAATTTTCAGCCAGCAATCGGCAAATCAGATTGATTCTTTGATAGGCTGTTGACTGGGCCATGCCGAGCCTTTTCAGACCTTGAACAATGTCTTTTTTCTTGAGACTGTTTTTCAGGGAATTCTCAATAAACCAATCGAAATTAGATAGCTGCGGTGCACCGCTTTTCTTTATTGGCACTTCAAGCATCAAGGATTTGTCAATTCTGGCGTTCGCCATCCCGTTGGCAATTAGGTACTCGCATACCTCGATATCCTGCACATATAAGCGTATATTTTCTTTATTGTTTCTTCTTCTCACAGCGGTCCTGGTGACATCCTGTGCAGAGCGTTCCAGCTTATTCGACACGTGCCAAGCGTCTACAAGCTCACGCCCTGAAAGACCAAGCCTTTCCGCAAAGGCCTTCAGAGCAGGTACGTGGTTGGGGTTGGCTTTGCCGCTATAAACCAGTATGGCCGAGGTATATTCGCTATACTCATTCTTTCCGCGAGTATCTGCCGGGCATATGCATATCTCACTGTAGTCCGCTACAGCGTTTGAATTGAACCAATTGTTTTTAAATAACAGTATTCTCTGCTTTTTGTTGTGCTCATATGCTCGTGCAATTGCTTGGTCTATAAATTGCTTCTCTTTAATTCCCATATGGTCAGGGCAGTATTCACCGTCCTCTGTGCGTAATGCGCGACCTTTGGACCAAGTAAAGTCCATTAATGGAAGTAGCGTAATGTTACCCGTGTAACTGAAGTCGCTTGGCTCAAAATGGGACCTGGCAAATTTGAAGCCTTTAGCTAGCGAAATAACTTCAAAAATGCTGCCAGCGATATTTGCTGCCAATAAATGCACCTCTTTTGCTTTGCTGAGCTTCTGAAAGATGGGGCCTGCTTTAATCGTAGTTATTGAGTAAGCGTTTTTTAATGGGAGCGCTTTCCAACTCACAACTCCGTCCTCAATTAGAGCGTCGAAGATGGTGTGCTTGAATTCAGACGAGGTAGTGCCCGCTTGCCCATTTACAGCAGCCTGTTTATAAGCCTTAATTAAAGCTTTTACCGTCGCGATATGTTCCGGAAGGATGTTTAATTCGCCATTTTTGTTATCTAAATGAGACAGCAAAACGTCCATATCTTGTTGTGTCAAGGTTTTGGAATCCATTTCCAAGGCAGACGGAACTTCATCAATCACAACTGTATAACCTTCAATATACGTATCGTCTACCAGCTGCAGTGCTGAATGGGTCGTCAGGATAAGTGGTTCTTTCCGCTCCAGCACGCCTTGTAAGGATTTCACTCTCTTTTTGTCACTTTCTTTGTCATTTATTGATCTGCAAGGTAAATCTAGCGCTTGGCATCGATCTTGGATTTCTTTAATAAGGTCAAGCGTAGGTAGAGCCATTAAAAATAACTTTCCTCTGGAAATGTGTTGTTTTGCTTTTCGCAGAAACGCGTCTGTTTTTCCTGAACCAGGAATGCCCCGTGAATGATTGATTATTGTTGCCATTATTCGTCTCGTGTGTTGAATGATGCTTACAGTTCTAACACGAAATATTCCTGGTCTAAACAGAGAATGGCTTTTTTTAGCACTTAATTTCTATATCAAATGTCAAGTTTGATATAAATCGATAGCGCTTCCGAAAACAGGCATGGATGCTGCTGTCGGCTAACCTCGAATGAGGTTTTATACAATTCTATGCGTTTTTATAAAAATGATTGGTGCGTGGTGGTATAAGCAGTTCGCCCATACCAATGGTTCTTGATGCTCTCTTGATATTTTTTATATATGTGCTCTGAGCTGACTACCAATCGAGTCGATACTCTAAGACCGCAGCAGCGTGAACGCTATGAAGCCACTCACTTGCTGGATATTGCCTAGAAAACTGTTGTTTCTTCCGGGCGCTTCTTGGGGGCTGGGATTGGCGATGAGATCAATCCGGCGGCTTTGGCTATGCTCGGTATTTTCTTCATTTCTTCCGTCATTCTTGCAATTGGGTTTATTCCATAGCCGTCTCCAGTGCCCCCGATTGCATGGCCAGTGATCCAATCGCTGACATCCCTTGGAATACCATGCGCTCTAGCAAGCGTTTTGAACGAATGCCTGAATGCATGAAGTGGGTGACGTCCAAGCCGGTAAACCCCGCAGCGTTGGGTTAACAAACGCCAGTGCTTTGCCACGATTCCTGAGTACCTGCCCGATACCTTATCTAGTTGTGCAAACACTTTCGTGTCCGGTTCGTGCCCATGCACCAACTCCAAAAAGCCCAAGGCTAGAAGGTCTTCATGAATAGGAATGTCGCGGCGACTGCTGTGGGTTTTGACAGATTTGTCGGGCCGGTCATCAATGATCCGGATAAACCATTGGCCGCTTTCGTGCTGGCGGACATCACTCACGTAGAGCTGCGCTATTTCCTCACGTCTTGCACCTGTGTAGGCGGCTACAAGCGGCAGCCAGAACACAGCGTTACCTGGTCGGCCGGTGGCATATTGTTGGCTTTGAAAATCTGAGTGACTGAATAGTCTTACGAGCTCTTCCCATTTGTAGCCTTTGTCATCATCCAGATGCCGTTTCGGTTTAGCTGCATCCAATTTACGAAGCACGCGTGATGCGGTCACTGGATTGGATGAAATATGTCCGCTTTCCACGGCGAATGACATCAAGGACGACAGCCGTGCAACGGTTAACCGAACGGTTGCAGATGAGAGGGTAGGGGTATCCGGCTTGGCCAGCTTTTTCAGTTGTCCGATATCGACATTCTTGGTTCTGCCTCCCCTGATAACAGGAATCGTTGCTAGCTCAACAGCAAAGGTTTGGATGTGAGACGGCGTGATGCGGTTAATGGCAAGGTCGCCGATTAATTCTATGAATCGGTCAATCACTATGCGCAGCTGGGACTCATGATTGGCTCGTACGTGTTCCGGCCGATTGATTAGCGCCATCGACTCGATATGCCTGTCAAGGACCTGGGAGAGCTTTGGAAGCGAACTGGACTTTTGCCCTGGGAATGCGACCGCTGAAGGCGAATCACGCGCACATGCACTGCTAGGGGCTTTACCGTGGACGTTGCCGGGAAGAGCGTCGATGGTTTGTCTTGAAACCTCGCCGTGTAGCCGTGCTTCGTTGATCAGTCGTTCCGTTGCCGCGTAAGCGTCGGCAAAGAGAGCTTTGGCCTGCCGAAAATCTGTTGTCCCTAATGAGCGTCGAATTTCGACCCGGCCGATGATGGGGCGCAAAGCTTGTGGAACGAAGCGGCGTATGTAGTACACCCCGCTGACCGGGTGACGCCATGGTTGGGCGATAAGAGCCATGTTGCTGTACCTACCTTCTGTATCAGTTGGTAGGAAACGAGGTCTGCTTTAGGTTGGAAGCCAACGTACGGCTGGCATGGGAACAAAAGGCCGCACGGAAACCGCTGAAATCCGTTGATGCCTTAGAACGTCCCGAAACACAGCAAAACCGAGTAAAAGCCGACTAACATGGTCGGCCTTCCTGGTCATTTTTTGTGCTATATTCCGCGCCCGTTTTCGTTGCCCCGGTTTCTAGCCATGCACGCAGCCAAGCCCCTTTTCGACTATCCCAAGTACTGGGCCGAGTGTTTCGGCCCGGCACCGTTCCTGCCGATGAGCAGGGAGGAGATGGATCAGCTCGGCTGGGATTCGTGCGACATCATCGTCGTCACCGGGGACGCCTACGTCGACCATCCATCGTTTGGCATGGCCATTATCGGTCGTCTGCTGGAAGCGCAGGGATTTCGCGTTGGCATCATCAGTCAGCCCGACTGGCAGAGCAAAGATGACTTCATGAAGCTCGGCGAGCCGAATCTGTTCTTCGGGGTTGCTGCCGGCAACATGGATTCGATGATCAATCGCTACACTGCCGATCGCAAGGTGCGCTCTGACGACGCTTATACCGCGGGCGGCTTGGCAGGCAAGCGACCGGACCGCGCCAGCTTGGTCTACAGCCAACGCTGCAAGGAGGCCTACAAACATGTGCCTGTGATACTCGGCGGTATCGAGGCCTCGCTGCGCCGCATCGCCCATTACGATTACTGGTCGGACAAGGTACGTCGTTCGATCCTGATGGACGCCACGGCCGACATCCTGCTCTACGGCAACGCCGAGCGCGCCATCGTCGAAGTGGCGCAGCGCCTGGCCCGGGGTGAGTCGATCGAAGCCATCACCGACGTGCGCGGCACCGCGTTCATCCGCAAGGATTCGCCGGACGGCTGGTTCGAGATCGACTCGACCCGTATCGACCGGCCGGGCAAGATCGACAAGATCATCAACCCCTACGTCAATACCCAGGACCTTTCTGCCTGCGCCATCGAGAAGGACAAGGGCCCGCAGGACGATCCCAACGAGGCCAAGCCGGTCGAGCTGCTGCCGCACCCGAAACTCGAGCGTGACCGCACGGTGATCCGCCTGCCGTCGTTCGAGAAGGTGCGCAACGACCCGGCGCTATACGCCCACGCAAACCGTGTGCTGCACCTGGAGACCAACCCCGGCAACGCCCGCGCACTGGTGCAGCGTCACGATGATCACGAGCTGTGGCTCAACCCACCGCCGATTCCGCTGACCACCGAGGAGATGGACTACGTGTTCGCCGCGCCCTATGCGCGCGTTCCGCACCCGGCTTATAACGGGGCGAAGATCCCGGCCTACGAAATGATCCGTTTCTCGGTGAATATCATGCGTGGCTGCTTCGGTGGCTGCACCTTCTGCTCGATCACCGAGCACGAGGGCCGAATCATCCAGAGCCGTTCCCACGAGTCGATCCTGCATGAGATCGAGGAGATGAAGAACGTGCCGGGCTTTACGGGCGTGGTCTCCGACCTCGGCGGCCCGACCGCCAACATGTATCGTCTGGCCTGCAAGAGCCACGAAATCGAGAAGCACTGCCGCAAACCGTCCTGCGTATTCCCCGGTATCTGCGAGAATCTCGATACCGACCATAGTTCGCTGATCGAGCTGTACCGCAAGGCGCGGGCGCTGCCTGGCGTGAAGAAGATCCTGATCGCCTCCGGGCTGCGCTACGATCTCGCCGTCGAGTCGCCAGAGTACGTCAAGGAGCTGGTCACCCATCATGTTGGTGGCTATCTGAAGATCGCGCCGGAGCACACCGAGCGGGGCCCGCTGGACAAGATGATGAAGCCGGGGATCGGCAGCTACGACAAGTTCAAGCGGATGTTCGAGAAGTATTCGAAGGAGGCGGGCAAGGAGCAGTACCTGATCCCGTACTTCATCGCCGCGCACCCCGGCACCACCGACGAGGATATGATGAATCTCGCGCTGTGGCTGAAGGGTAACGGCTTCCGCGCTGACCAGGTGCAGGCGTTCTATCCGTCGCCGATGGCCTCGGCTACTGCGATGTACCACACCGGCAAGAATCCGCTGCGCAAGGTGACCTACAAGAGCGAAGGCGTCACCGTGGTCAAGAGCGAGGAGCAGCGCCGTCTGCACAAGGCATTTCTGCGTTATCACGATCCCAAAGGTTGGCCGATGCTGCGTGAGGCGCTGATCCGCATGGGCCGCGCCGACCTGATCGGCAATGGCAAGCATCAGCTGATCCCGGCGCACCAGCCAGCCACCGAGGGTTACCAGAGCGCGCGACGCAAGAACTCCACCCCGGTCGGTAGCAAGAAGGCCGGGCAGGGCGGCAAGATCCTCACCCAGCACAATGGCCTGCCACCGCGCAGCCATGATGGTAATGCTTGGGACAAGCGCGAGCAGGCCAAGGCCGCGGCCGAGGCCCGGCGCAAGGCAGCTGCCGGTGGCGGCAAGCCATCCGGCAAGGGGCGCAAGCCTTCCCAGCGTCCCGTCGCGCCACGTTGATAGCCGCTATCAGCGGCTCTGGCCACTTCACGACTGGGCAGGGCGCGCTTAGTCCTTGAAGGCAAGCGTCGCCTGGTTCAGTTCGCTGGCCAGGTGCATCATCCGTTCGCTCTGCTCGCGGCCGCGATTGATGTGCGCCAGATTGCTGTCACCGAGCTGATGGATGCGTTCGCTGTGATCGCGGATCTCGCTTACCGCCTCGCTCTGCTGTGCGGTGGCATCGGCAATCTGCACGGCCATATGTTCGATTGAGCCGATAGTGACGACGATCTGATTGAGTGCGGAGTCGGCGGTTTCGGCCAGCTGGGCGGTCGCTTCGGCATGATTGACCTGCGTTCGCATGGCCTCGACGGATTGGTGGGCGGCCAGCTGCAGGTTGCCGATCAACTGCTGAATTTCATCGGTGGCGCCACTGGTACGCTGCGCCAGTGTGCGCACCTCGTCGGCGACTACGGCGAAACCGCGACCTTGCTCGCCAGCTCTGGCGGCCTCGATCGCGGCATTCAACGCCAGCAGATTGGTCTGCTCGGCGATCGAGCGAATCACGGTCAGCACTTTGCCGATGGTGCCGGTTTCGTCGGCCAGATGCTCAATCGCGCGTGCGTTGTTTTGCACTTCGCTAACCAGACTATGCAACCCCGTCAGACTTTTGCTGATGACGGTCTGGCCGTGGTTGACCGCCTGGCTTGCGGCGCGACCGGCTTCGGCCGTCTGCCCGGCACCGTTGGCCACGGCCTGGATGGTTGCTTCCAGTTCCTCCAGAGAGTCTCGAATCTGAGCGGTATCGCTGTTCTGGCGGCTGGCGCTCTGATGCAGATCACCGCTCAGTTCCGCGAGGCTGCGGCTATTGCCGGTTACCGCCTGGGCATGCTGGCGCAGCGTGCCGACGAGGGTGAGTAAATAGCTGCGCAGCTGGTTGAGCGAGGCACCGATCTCGTTCATTTCCGGCGTTCGGAAACGAAGCCCGATGGGCTTCTCGAAATTACCTCCCGCCCAGGCTGAAAGGACGGGTACAAGCTGCCCCAGTGCGCGCGTCAGCTGGCGCTGCAAGCGATCGATCGCAAGGGCAATCAGCAATATCAGGGCGATGATCGTGCCCTGAATAATGCGTACTTCCGATTGGATCCGTCCATGCTCGGCGCGTATCACCGGCTCCAGCTCGGCAAGCGCACGTTGCAGGGCGGCGATTTTCTGTTCGCTGCTGGCCAACAGTTCGCTGCGCTGGAGGATCAGTTCGCGAGTCCGCTGAAGCTCGCCGGGATAGCGTTTGATCAGAGCGAGCAAGTCGCGCTTGAGCGAGATGCCCTGGTCTTCGCTGGTCGGCCCCTGTGGTTGGTCATCCAGATCAAGCAATGCGGCGAAAGCGCTGGCGCCGGAGCGTTGTTCGGTTGCGATGCCAAGCAGGGGCAGCGAATCAAGTTTGCTGGCTTCTTCGCCCAGCGCCTGCAGAGCCTGCTCCACTTCCGTCGCCAATTCGTCCCGCCCGCTGCTCACCAGCTTGCCGCGTGCATGGCTGAGGCGCAGCAGCTGGCGGACGGACTCGAACAGGGGCATCTGGTATCGGCTTGCAGTCGGCTGAGTGCTTTGCGTCGTGTAACGCTGCAACTGCGCCAGCGCGCCGGCCATCTCCCGTTCGGCCTGCAAGAGCAGACCCTGTGGATCTCCGGCGAGTTTGCCAGCAGCCAGAAGCTCAGTGGCAGTGAACTGATTGAGCTGCGCAAGGCTAGGCCGTAGACGGTCGGCGAACTGGCTCGGCAAGACCGCTACATCGTCTGCCAGACTGTCCAGCGCCTGCATCGCGGCGTTGTGGCGTACCGCGTTGCCGTCAGCTAGATAACCGTGGATGTTACTGGCAACTTCATGTTCGAAGCGTTGCGAAAGGCCCAGGTAGCGATCCATCAGCTGATAGGGACGCTGTAGCGCCCGCTCCGACCACCAGAGCGTGATGCCTAATGCGAGGCAGATTGCAACGAGCAGGCATGTGTTGAGGGTGGTGATCGACTTCAGACGCATCCTGACCTCCGGTCGTTGGGGAGGTCAGCAATGTATGGCTATTTGATGTCACTCGCGTGACAGGAGGAACCGCTCTACTCGGTTACGACCAGCGTTTTTCGCACGATAAAGCGCTTCATCTGCTTGTTGGGTCAGCGACTTGATGTCGGCGTCTGGCGTCAGTTCGGCGATACCACAACTGAAGGTGCAGCAGAGATCCGCCTGTTGCGCCGGATAGCGTATCTCGGCAAAACGCTGACGGATATCGTCGAGCACTTTCACCGCGTCTTCCGCCTGGGTATCTGGCAGCACCACAGCGAACTCCTCGCCGCCATAGCGACCGATATGGTCGGTCTTGCGCAGACGCTGCTTGAGGAACAGGGCCAGGCTCTTGATGACCCGGTCGCCCATGGGGTGTCCATAGGTGTCGTTGACCTTCTTGAAATGGTCGATATCGATCATGGCGAAGCACAGTGGCTGGCCGTCGCGGCGTGCGCGTGAGCTGGCATCCTCGAGCAATTGCAGGCTGTGTGTATGGTTGTAGAGCCCGGTGAGGCTATCACGAACGATTCTGGCCTTAAGGTTGCGTGCTCGCTCGGCACGGGTGCGCACTGTGGCGATCAGATGGCTGGGCTTGATCGGTTTGGTCAGGAAATCATCGCCCCCTTCATTCATCGCATCGAGCTGTTTTTCGAGGTCGTCTTCTGCCGACAGGTAGATGATCGGTACGCTCACGTAGCGTTCGTGCTGACGAATCACCTTGGCCAACTCGGTACCCATGCATTCAGGCATGTACATGTCGAGGATGATCAGGTCGGGTTGAAACTCGGCCAAATAATTGATGGCCTGAATCGGCTCGTTGAGCGTCTGGGTGATTATCCCGGCATTGTTCAGAACCCGCTCGGTGTGCGTCGCCTGTGCACGTGAATCATCGATGATGAGCACCCGGAAAGGCTCGTAGTGGGCGGTACGGGTGAAAATTTCGATCTTTTCCAGCAGGTTCGAAGCGTCAATGGTGCCGGTAAAGAATTCCAGCCCACCGGCACGTACGGCGGCCAGCCGCATCGGGGTATCCGTTTCCTGATGGCTGAAGAAGATCAATGGCAGCTTCTCCTCCAGACCTTGCTGCACGCGTTCGGCGAGCTTCAGGCCTTCACCGGAGCCGTTGAAGTCGACATCCATGACCAGCGCCGCGGGATGGCGCTCATGCATGGCGGCCAGAAATTCGCTGTCGCTGGTGAAAGCCCGAGCGGCCATGCTGAAGAATTCGAGTTGCCGGACCACATGCTTGGCGCGCTCATGGTCGTCCAGCGCGATGTAGACGGGCTTGCTCAACGGCGGAACGTAGCCCGATTGCCCACGCGGGTCGCCGTGACGAAGACCGGTACGCGCGAGGCGATAGACCAATTGACTGAGCGTGGCGATGGTGTCGCTCGATAAACGTCCGCGGTTGTCCTTGATATCAGCCAGGCAGCTATCGATGCCGAGTGCCAGTTGGCGATGCTCGGTCTGCTCGAAGCGCTCGGCAAATCGACGCAAGCGCTGATTTGCGTCAGCGAGCGCGGTCCGGTAGTTGTCGTTCCATTCGCCGCGCTGCAGCTGTTGCCAAACTTCGAGCACCTCGCGTGCCTGATGGATGACTCGTTGCGCGAAGTGCTGTTTTAGTTCTTCCTGGTCCGACATGTCCGGTTCCCTGGCCCGCTGCCGCAGTGCTTTCAGAGGTCGCTATGGTGGCGTGATGCTACCACTGTATGGGCGTTGCAAAGGCGCTGTATAAGCGGTCTGGTTCTCATTATGGGGCTTGCTGTGGATGAGCTGCGTTATAGTGGTTCACACGCCGTAACGCTCCCCGTTACCGGTGGTCGAATCTTGAACTCCGAAAGAAGGACAGACGCCCATGTTGGACTGGAAGAACCGCTTTGGCCGCCTCGGCTCATCGGGAAATACCGCCAGAGCGGAAGGGGCGACACGTAACCCGCTAGTGCTGGCTCTCGCCGTGGCGATCGGACTCTACTTGCTGGTTGCGCTGCTGGTGGGCTGGTACTGGAGCTCTGAGCCCGACCGTTTCCCAGTGCAACAGCATGTGCGGCAAGCAGCCGAAACGTCACAACGGCAGATCGTCAACGGCTACACCACGGTCGAAACGCTCAGGCAGGTTGCCAGCACCCTGCTGGACAAGCCGGGTGGCTACCTGACCAACGACATCGCGCCTCCCGGCCTGTGGCTGGATAACATGCCCAGCTGGGAATACGGCGTGCTGGTTCAGGTTCGTGACCTCAGCCGTGCGCTACGCAAGGATTTCGCGCGTTCCCAGTCCCAGTCTACTGAGGATGCCGACCTGTCCAAGGCCGAACCCTTGTTCAATTTCGACAATCGCAGCTGGGCGCTGCCGGCTAGCGAATCGGAATACCGTAACGGCATCCGCTTCCTGGATCGCTATTTGGCACGCCTGAGCGATCCCGCGCCCAAGGCGCAATTCTATTCGCGCGCCGACAATCTCAATAACTGGCTGGGGGATGTAGGGACCCGGCTGGGGTCGCTGTCGCAGCGACTGTCGGCCAGCGTCGGCCGGGTACGCCTGGATGCCCGCGTGGCACCTGAGTTGGAACGTGAAGGGGTACAGCAGGTGGTCGAGGAGCAACGCGTCGAGACGTCCTGGCTGCAGATCGACAACGTGTTTTACGAAGCGCGAGGGCAAGCTTGGGCCTTGTCGCATCTTCTGCGTGCCATCGAAGTGGACTTCGCTGACGTGTTGGCCAAGAAGAACGCGGCGATCAGCGTCAGGCAGATCATTCGTGAACTCGAGGCGGCACAGGAGCCGCTCTGGAGTCCGATGGTGCTCAACGGCAGCGGTTATGGTGTGCTGGCCAACCATTCGCTGGTGATGGCGAACTATATCTCGCGGGCCAATGCGGCGATCATCGATCTGCGCAATCTGCTGTCGCAGGGGTAAAGCTCAGGCGGCTCTTAGGGGCCGCCGCCGCTTGCGGTTCAATCCAGTCCGAGCTTCTTCAAACGGTAGCGCATGGAGCGGAACGACAGGCCCAGACGCTGGGCCGCCGCGGTGCGATTCCAGCGGGTTTCCTCCAGTGCCTGCATGATCAGCTTGCGCTCGATTTCCTCGAGGTGGTCTTCGAGATTGTCGATCTGCGCAAGGCTTGCCTCGCCGTTTTCGGCTATGCCCGGCGCGTCGGACAGGCGCAGATCGCTGGGTTTGATTTCCTCACCTTCACAGAGTGTGTAGGCGCGCTCCAGCATGTTTTCCAGCTCGCGTACGTTGCCCGGGAATCGATAGCTCTGCAGTTTCGCCAGCGCATCGGGATGCAGGCGGGCGGCCGTATCGCCACATTCCTGGGCGAGGCGACGGAGCATGACCTCGGCCAACTGGGCAATGTCTTCGCGGCGCTCGCGCAGCGGCGGCACACGTAGCTCGATGACATTCAGGCGATAGTACAAATCCTGGCGAAAACGCCCAGCGGTGACTTCGTTGGCCAGATCCTTATGCGTAGCGCAGAGAATCCGTACATCGACCACGACTTCCTTGGACCCGCCAACCGAACGCACGGCTTTTTCCTGAATGGCGCGCAGCAGCTTCACTTGCATTGGCAAGGGAAGGTCGGCCACCTCATCGAGAAACAGCGTGCCACCATTGGCTGCCTGGAACAGACCCGGTTTGTCTTCCATGGCACCGGTGAAACTGCCTTTCTTATGCCCGAAGAACTCGCTTTCCATCAATTCCGACGGGATCGCACCACAGTTGACCGGAACGAATGGACGTTCATGACGTGGGCCCTGCTCATGGATCAGCCGTGCCACCAGTTCCTTGCCGCTGCCCGACTCACCGCTGATATAGACCGGCGCCTGGCTGCGCGCCAGTTTGCCGATCTGCTTGCGCAGCACGTTCATAGGGGGCGAGGCGCCGAGCAAGCGACTATCGACCGTCAGCTCGTTGGGGTTCGGATTACGCAGCCGCAGCGCGGTGTTGACCAGTTCGCGTAGCCGCCCGAGATCCACCGGCTTGGTCAGAAAATCGAAAGCTCCGGCCTTGAGCGCGCCGATGGCGGTGTCGAGGCTGCCATAGGCAGTGATCATTGCCACGGGCAGGTGCGGATACTGCTGCTGAATGAACTGCACCAACTCCAGTCCGCAGCCGTCCGGCAGACGCATGTCAGTCAGGCATAAATCATAGTGCTCGCGCGCCAGGCACTCGCGAGCTTCCTTGAGATTGCGGGCGCTGCGGGTGTCCAGCTTCATGCGTCCAAGGGTGATCTCCAGGAGTTCCCGGATATCGGGTTCGTCATCGATGATCAGCGCTTTCTGGCGGGCGGTCATGGTCTCGGTCTTTTAGCTGACGGGTGGCGCGGGGCCGCAATGTTAACGCTACAGTGCGTGCTTTGTACCGCGACCGTGGCTGATTGTGACCTGTGCCTGCTTGGCACGCCTCAGCTCAGCTTACGCGGATGCGCGAAAACGATGCGAAAACAGCTGCCACCCTCATCTCGTTCACGATAGTCCAGGCGTGCTTGATTGCTTTCACAGAGTTCTCGTGAAATATAGAGCCCCAGGCCCGTGCCCTTGTTCTCTGTCGTGAAGAAGGGCTCGAAGATATTCTGCAGTTGCTCGGACGGCACACCGGGCCCGTCGTCGAGGACTTCGAGCACCGGCAAATCGCTGGTCTCATCGCGGAATACCTGCAGCCATACCTGCGCCTGGCCATTTTTCTGAGCGCTGTAGCGCAGGCCGTTCTGCACCAGGTTGGTCAGCACCTGGATCAGCTGGTTCGGATCCATGCGAGTCTGCAGCGAGCTGCCGCGGGTTTCCACGTGTATGCGCTGGTCAGGCGGCAGCGACTCGCGAAATTCGCTGGCGAACCGGTGTACCCAATACTTTAGGTCCAGCAACTGCGGTTCGGCTTGCCGGCGGCGTGACAGCTGAAGCACGTTCTCGATGACCAGATTCATGCGTCGAGAATGATCCTGAATGATTTGCGTCAGACGCAAATCGCCTGCATCCAGCGCGTCGGATTCCTGTAGCAGCTGCGCCGCATGACTGATTGCGCCGAGCGGATTGCGGATCTCGTGGGCGATGCTGGCGGTTAGTCGGCCGAGCGAGGCGAGCTTGAGCTGCTGGGCCTTCTGCGCGATTTGCGAGGTGTCTTCAAGAAAAATCAGGGTGTCCTGCTTTACCCCATGCTGCAGCGCGGCGAAGCTTGGTTGCAGCGTGGCGCCGTCCGGCGTTGCCTTGAAGTTGCGCGGGCGCAGGGTTGGATTGTCGCGCCATTGCTGAAGCGCTCTGATCAGCTCGGGGCAGCGAGGGGCCAGGCGCTCGCCGGTCAATGATTGCTGGCCGAGCAGCTCAAGTGCGCCTTGGTTGGCCAGCAGCACGCGCTCCTGCGGGTCGAGCACGATGATCCCTGTGCGCATACGCTGCAGGATCTGGGCATTCAGCGCTTCGAGATTGGCGACTTCCTCGGCACGTTGGCGGGCGAGTGTTTCGCTGACCTGCAGCCGTCGAGTCAGGCCTTGCACCAGCAGCGCGGCGGCAAAGCATAGCGTGCCCAGCGCCGCGGCCTGGACGTACTGACTGCTGGCCGCGGTGTCGCTGAGGCTGAGGTAGAAGGTCAGGTAGATGAGGCCGGTCGCGGCCACCGCGGCGATGAAAAAGCCGATGCGCCCGTGCAGCAGAATGTTGGCGATGGCGACTGCGACAATCAGCAGGTTGCCGATCCCGCTGGGTGTGCCGCCGGCGAAATAGAACAGTGCCGCGAGCAGGGTGACGTCCAGCAGCGCGAGCGCCAGCACCGGCAGCTCCCGCTTCGGGTTCTGCAGCAGCACGGCGATGAGGATGTTGAGAATCAGATAGAGCCAGGCGCCGTGGTAAAACGCCGCCGGGTTGATCATGCGCATCAGGTCGTTGTGCAGGTCGCTACTGATGAGCAGGACCAGCACGAGGCCGATCGCGACGCGATAAAGATGGTAGAGCCGAAGGATTCGCCGGCCCTGGAGGCCGAGAAACGTCAGGCGCTCAGTTCCCACCCGATTGACGGTCCTGTTCCAGATGGGCCTGACTGCAATACCAGCGCTCTTGGCTCTGCAGCGCCTGTTCACGCGGCAGGTGCACGCCGCACTGCGCGCAGCGAACCGTCATCACGGTGGTTTCTTGCGGTTTACGGGCCGTAGTGGGCTTGCTCGTCAGTCGACGCCAGAGCCAGAACGCTGCGGCAATCAGAACGATCCAGAACAACAGGCGAAACAGACCCATATTTCTACTTCCTGGCTAAGCCATGCGGGCCTGCCGATCTGGCAGGCTCCGTGCGTGGTGGTGCACTCTGGTCGATGTTGCCGGTATCGTGGGCGTCTCAGTCGAACAGGCCGAAGGTCAGATAGCTCCACCAAGAGCGGCCTTCGTCTTGTTGTTCATTTTCCGCTCCAGCATCCCTCAATACCGGACGCAGCTCATCCGGAAGATCCTGGGCGGCGTTCTCATACTGACGTACCACGTCGCGGTTGGATTGCGAACTGTCCGGGGCCTTATTTTCCGTTTCGATCAGGCCGAGGGTGGCGCGGGACAACCAGCTCCGATTGTCGGCTTCCTGCTGGCGAGGCACGAACTTGCCGTCTTCCAGGCTTGGATGTTCCGGGTAGTTGAGCTTGAGCGTTTCCAGGCTGGTGTTCGCGAGGTCGTCCAGCCCCAGGCGCTGGTAGGCTTCGGTCATGACCGCCAGGCCATCGCCAACGGCGGGGGTACCCTGGAAGTTTTCTACGATGTAACGCCCGCGATTGGCAGCGGCGACATAAGCCTGGCGGCGCAGATAATAGTCGGCGACATGGATCTCGTTTGCCGCCAGCAGGTTGCGCAGGTAGACCATCCGCGCCTTGGCGTCCGGCGCGTAGCGACTGTTCGGAAAACGTGTGGTCAGTTGAGCGAATTCATTGAACGAGTCGCGCGCGGCGCCCGGGTCACGCTTGGTCATGTCCAGCGGCAGAAAGCGTGCAAGCAGGCCGCGATCCTGGTCGAAGGAGGCCAACCCTTTGAGGTAATAGGCATAGTCGACACTAGGGTGCTGCGGGTGCAGGCGGATAAAACGGTCTGCGGAAGAGCGAGCGGCTTCTGGCTCTGTGTTGCGATAGTAGGCGTAGATCAGTTCCAGCTGCGCCTGTTCGGCGAAACGGCCGAAGGGGTAGCGGGATTCCAAAGCCTTCAGTTTGTTGATAGCGCTGGTGTAGCTCTTGCTGTCCAGGTCGGCCTGCGCCTGACGGTAGAGTTCCGCTTCGCCGAGGTTTTCGCTAATAGTTTCGTTGGACGAACAGGCAGCGGTAAGGGCGAAAATGGCGATCAGCAGCAGGTGTTTCACTCGCATGGCGGCTTGCGTCCCTGTGACGGCTGGCTGTCTCGCGCGGAGCCGTCCTGTTATGATGGGCGCCCCGGCTGGCCGGGACAAAGACGCCGTATTTAAACACAAGCGTGTTGTCGAAACCAAAGCCCCACCTGTGTCTCCGTCGAAGAGGTTCCTTGGCGGGTTGCCCAACCATGCGGCATGCCAGTCGACCCGAACATCGCGACCATTGTCGCGCGCAGTTGCCGATCGCCTGTCTCGTCGAACCGCATTATTGCCTCTCCCTATTTATGAAGCGCCCTTAATTATGTCCACGATCTCCACCCAGGCCATTCATCTCCGCGCCGAGGTGCCGTTCGCCCTCGGTGGACAGCGCCTCGATCAGGTCGCGGCTCAGCTGTTTTCTGAGCATTCCCGGTCACGCCTCGCCGCATGGATCAAGGATGGGCTACTTACGGTCGATGGCGCCGCGCTGCGCCCGCGTGACACGGTGCATGCCGGCGCGGTTCTGGAATTGTCTGCCGAACAGCAGGCACAGGGTGAATGGGTGGCCCAGGACATTCCGCTGGATATCGTCTTCGAGGACGAGCACATCCTCGTATTGAACAAGCCGTCTGGCTTGGTGGTGCATCCCGCCGCCGGTCATGCCGATGGCACCCTGCTCAATGCCCTGCTACATCATGTGCCGGACATTATCAATGTGCCGCGCGCCGGTATTGTGCATCGCCTGGACAAGGACACTACCGGGCTGATGGTCGTGGCCAAGACGCTGCAGGCGCAGACGCGTCTGGTCGAGCAGCTGCAGGCGCGCAGCGTCAGTCGCATCTACGAGGCCATCGTCATTGGCGTGATCATCACTGGTGGCACGGTCGATGCGCCGATCGGGCGCCACGGTCAGCAGCGTCAACGCATGGCTGTGGTCGAAGGCGGCAAGCCCGCCGTCAGCCATTACCGCGTGCTCGAACGCTTCCGTTCGCATACGCATGTCAGGGTCAAGCTGGAGACCGGCCGCACGCACCAGATCCGTGTGCACATGACGCATATCGGCTATCCGCTGGTGGGCGATCCGCTGTACAGCGGGCGCTTCCGCATTCCGCCGGCGGCAAATCCGACCATGGTGCAAACGCTGCGCGATTTCCCGCGCCAGGCCCTGCACGCGCGCTTCCTCGAACTCGATCACCCGGTCACGGGGAAACGGCTGAAATGGGAGTCGCCATTGCCGGACGATTTCGTCTGGTTACTCACCCTGCTGCAGCAGGACCGTGAGGCGTTCGTCGGGTGAGCGACTGGCCAGCGGACTGGATCCGTCCCGAGTGGCCGGCGCCTGCCCGCGTGCGGGCGTGCGTCACGACCCGTGGCGGTGGGATGAGCCCGGCGCCTTTCGATAGTTTCAATCTGGGCGACCATGTTGGCGACGCCGCGGATGCAGTGGCTGCCAATCGTCTGAATTTGCGCCGCGTGCTCGGTTGCGAGCCGGCCTGGATGAGTCAGGTTCATTCGAATATCGCAGTCGAAGCCGATCCGCGCGGCTGTCCTACCGCCGATGCCAGCTGGACGGGCGCGCCGGGCATCGCCTGCGCCGTATTGACCGCCGACTGTCTGCCGGTGCTGTTCTGTGACCTCGTCGGGACCCGGGTCGCGGCCGCGCATGCGGGTTGGCGCGGGCTGGCCGCGGGCATACTCGAGGCTACCGTTGCATCCATGAGCACTCCTGGCACACAGCTGATAGCCTGGCTCGGCCCAGCGATCGGACCCGAGGCCTTCGAGGTCGGTGCGGAGGTGCGCGAGGCGTTCGTGTCACAGCATGCCGTCACAGCCGAAGCCTTTTCCCTCAGCCGCAACGCCGGCCGCTACATGGCTGACATCTACCAGCTCGCCCGCATCCGTCTGGCCGCTTGCGGCGTCACGGCGGTGTTCGGTGGCGGCTTCTGTACGGTCAACGACCCGCGTTTTTATTCCTATCGCCGTTCTGCCCGCACCGGTCGCTTCGCCAGCCTGATCTGGCTCGACTGAGCGCCGGTTCTGTTTCGGTGCCTCCGCTGAGGCGGCCAGGTCGCGCGGTGCGTCGCCGAGATGACCTGCGTCAATGCCATTCGGCTTGAATCTCCAACAATCAACCTCATCTAAGTTCCATCTCGCAGGCTTTTGTCGAGGTGCGATTGAGTGCGCCGGCCTGCCAAACCAGAAAGGGTGATTACATGCGTATCGATCGATTGACCAGCAAGCTGCAGCTTGCGCTCTCCGATGCCCAATCCATCGCCGTCGGCCTCGACCATCCGTCTATCGAACCGTTGCACTTGATGCAGGCGCTGCTCGATCAGCAGGGTGGTTCGATCCGGCCGCTGTTGATGCAGGTGGGCTTCGATATCAACGGCTTGCGCCAGGCGCTGACTAAGGAGCTGGATCAGTTACCCAAGCTCCAGAACCCTACGGGCGACATGAACATGTCGCAGGATCTGGCGCGCCTGTTGAACCAGGCTGACCGACTGGCGCAGCAGAAGGGTGACCAGTACATCTCCAGCGAACTGGTGCTGCTCGCCGCGCTGGATAGCAATACCCGACTGGGCAAGCTCTTGCTGGCCCAGGGAGTGAGTAAGAAAGCACTGGAAAACGCCATCAGCAATCTGCGCGGTGGCGATGCGGTCAACGATCCCAACGCCGAGGAGTCGCGTCAGGCGCTGGACAAATACACCGTCGATATGACCAAGCGCGCCGAGGACGGCAAGCTCGATCCGGTGATCGGTCGCGATGATGAGATCCGCCGAACCATTCAGGTGCTGCAACGGCGTACCAAGAACAACCCCGTGCTCATTGGCGAGCCTGGCGTCGGCAAGACCGCGATCGTCGAAGGTCTGGCCCAGCGCATCGTCAACGGCGAGGTGCCGGACGGGCTCAAGGACAAGCGTCTGCTGGCACTGGACATGGGCTCTTTGATCGCTGGCGCCAAGTTCCGCGGTGAGTTTGAGGAGCGTCTGAAGGCGGTGCTCAACGAGCTGAGCAAGCAGGAAGGGCGGGTCATCCTGTTCATCGACGAGCTGCACACCATGGTCGGTGCCGGCAAGGCCGAGGGCGCCATGGATGCGGGCAACATGCTCAAGCCGGCGCTGGCCAGAGGCGAGCTGCATTGTGTTGGTGCGACCACGCTCGATGAGTATCGCCAGTACATCGAAAAGGATGCGGCGCTGGAGCGGCGTTTCCAGCGCGTGCAGGTCGATGAGCCGAGCGAGGAGGACACCATTGCCATTCTGCGAGGCCTGAAAGAGCGCTACGAAGTGCACCACGGCGTTTCCATCACCGACGGCGCGATCATCGCTGCGGCGAAACTGTCGCATCGCTACATCACCGACCGGCAGCTGCCTGACAAGGCCATCGATTTGATCGACGAGGCGGCCAGCCGCATTCGCATGGAAATCGACTCCAAACCGGAGGAGCTGGATCGCCTCGATCGCCGCTTGATCCAATTGAAGATCGAGCGTGAGGCGCTGAAGAACGAGGACGACGAAGCAACCAAGAAGCGTCTGGCCAAGCTCGATGATGAAATCGTCAAGCTGGAGCGTGAATACGCCGACCTGGAGGAAATCTGGAAGTCGGAAAAGGCTGAAGTGCAGGGCTCGGCTCAGATGCAGCAGAAGATCGAGCAGGCCAAGGCCGATCTGGAGGCTGCGCGGCGCAAGGGCGACCTGTCGCGTATGGCCGAACTGCAGTACGGCATCATTCCCGATCTGGAGCGCAGCCTGCAAATGGTCGACCAGCACGGTAAGACCGAGAATCAGTTGTTGCGCAACAAGGTCACCGACGAGGAAATCGCCGAAGTGGTTTCCAAGTGGACAGGCATTCCAGTGTCGAAGATGCTCGAAGGCGAGCGCGAGAAGTTGCTCAAGATGGAAGACCTGCTGCATCAGCGCGTAATCGGGCAGCACGAGGCAGTTGTCTCGGTCGCCAACGCGGTGCGTCGTTCGCGCGCCGGACTGGCAGATCCGAATCGTCCCAGCGGTTCCTTCCTATTCCTTGGCCCGACCGGCGTGGGCAAGACCGAGTTGTGCAAGGCGCTGGCCGAATTCCTCTTCGATACCGAGGAGGCGATGATCCGCATCGACATGTCGGAGTTCATGGAAAAGCATTCGGTCGCACGTCTGATCGGCGCGCCGCCGGGGTACGTCGGCTACGAGGAAGGCGGTTACCTGACCGAGGCAGTGCGCCGTAAGCCTTATTCGGTAGTGCTGCTCGATGAGGTCGAGAAGGCGCATCCCGATGTGTTCAATATCCTGCTGCAAGTGCTTGAGGACGGCCGCCTGACGGATAGCCATGGGCGTACGGTGGACTTCCGCAACACCGTGATCGTGATGACGTCGAATCTGGGATCGACCCAGATTCAGGAGTTGGTGGGTGATCCTGATGCTCAACGCGCAGCCGTGATGGATGCGGTAAGCAGTCACTTCCGCCCCGAGTTCATCAATCGTATCGACGAGGTGGTGGTGTTCGACCCGCTGGCCCGCGAGCAGATCGCAGGTATCGCGCAGATCCAGCTCGGTCGTCTGCGGCAACGCCTGGCAGAGCGCGAGCTCAGCCTGGAACTCAGCAACGAGGCCATGGACAAGCTGGTTGCCGTTGGCTACGACCCGGTCTATGGTGCGCGACCCCTGAAACGCGCCATCCAGCGCTGGATCGAGAACCCGCTCGCGCAGAACATACTGTCTGGCGCGTTCGAGCAGGGTTCTTCCATCGTCGGCAAAGTGGAGGGCGACGAGATCCGCTTCGCCAAAGCGTGAGCCTGGCAAAGAGCCGCCCATGCGGGCGGCGCTGAGGTCATTGCGACGGGCTCGTTGCCGTCGCTCGACGGGAGGGCTGAGGTAACTCGCAAAGCATTGTAGTAAATCGCATTTTTTCTGTTGACAGGCGCGTCGAGAACCGTAAAATGGCGCGCCTCTGAGGGGGGTTTGCAAGGCGGCACAGCAAATCATCCAACGAGCTGGAAGTGATAGTTCCGCGATAGCTCAGTCGGTAGAGCAAATGACTGTTAATCATTGGGTCCCAGGTTCGAGTCCTGGTCGCGGAGCCAATTTCCAATCGGGGTATAGCGCAGTCCGGTAGCGCGCCTGCTTTGGGAGCAGGATGTCGGGAGTTCGAATCCCCCTACCCCGACCAATTTTGGGTCGTTAGCTCAGTTGGTAGAGCAGTTGGCTTTTAACCAATTGGTCGTAGGTTCGAATCCTACACGACCCACCAAACTGCCTTGCAGAAAGGCATGAGAACCGGAAGATTCCGAGCGAATCTTCCGGTTTTTTATTGCCTGCCAATTATTTCGCGGTCACCCGGTCATGGTTGCGCCATGTTCTGCCGGCACCGTCCTCGTGTAGGGCGGTGCTGGCTCTGTGCGTTCGGTCAGTGCAGCTTGAGGCGGGGTACCGTGCTGGTCGTGAGCTTGTCACCGATCATCATCAGCCCCGTGCGCGCGACTCCGTACAGCGCGATCTGGTGCATTCGGTACAACGAAACATAGAACATCCGGGCCAGCCAGCCCTCGAGCATGACATTGCCGGTGAGGTTGCCCATCAAATTGCCGACGGCGGAAAAGCTCGACAGGGAAATCAGGGAGCCATAATCGCGGTAGCGATAACTGGGCAGGCTCTGCCCTTGGAGTCGTCGGGCGAGCGATTTAGCGAGCATGGAGGCCTGCTGATGTGCGGCCTGTGCACGCGGTGGTACGTTGCGGTCGCTGTCCGGTTGCGGGCAGGCCGCGCAGTCGCCGAAGGCGAATATGTTTTCGTCTCGCGTGGTCTGCAGGGTTGGCAGTACCTGCAATTGATTGATTCGATTGGTTTCCAGGCCATCTATTTCGCGCAGGAAGTGCGGCGCTCTGATGCCGGCCGCCCAGACCTTCAGCGTAGCTGGTACGAAGTCGCCATTCTTGGTGTGCAATCCTTCATCCGTCACTTCACTGACTGCGGCGTCGGTGAGCACGCTCACGCCCAGGTCGCGAAGAGTCTGGTGTACCGGTTGGCTGATGCGCTCCGGTAACGCTGGCAGAACCCGCGGGCCAGCTTCTATAAGCGTGATATGGACGTTTTCCGGCTTGATGCCGTCCAACCCGTAGGCGGCGAGTTCGCGCGCGGCGTGGTGCAGTTCCGCGGCCAGCTCGACACCGGTAGCGCCAGCACCGACGATGGCCATGTCGATGGTGCTGTGGTGACCTTCGCTGGCGTGGGCGCGCATGTAACGGCTGAGCAGTTGGCGGTGGAAGCGTTCGGCCTGCTCGCGGGTGTCGAGGAAAATGCAGTGCTCGGCCGCGCCCTTGGTGCCGAAGTCGTTGGTAGTACTGCCGACTGCGATCACCAGGGTGTCGTAGCTGAGCGTGCGAGCCGGCACCAGTTCGACGCCATGCTCGTCGAACGAGGCGGCGAGATGTACGCACTTGCGTTCCCGGTCCAGGCCACTCATACGGCCCATCTGAAACTCGAAGTGGTTCCACTTCGCCTGGGCGACGTAATTGAGCTCATCGGCGGATGAGTTCAGCGAGCCGGCGGCCACCTCATGCAGTAAAGGTTTCCAGATATGCGTCAGGTTGGCGTCGATCAGCGTGATGCGGGCCTTGCCGCGCTTGCCCAACGTTCTACCCAGGCGGGTGGCAAGCTCCAGGCCGCCGGCGCCGCCGCCGACGATTACGATGCGATGTGTCATGAAATGAACTCATAAGGCTTTGCGGAATTCGGTCGTCATCTGGGCGAGGAACGGCTTGCTCATAACACCAGATGGCTCAGGAAGCGGCTCAGCAGGCCTAGGCCGGCGACCACGACCAGTACCAGCACAAGAAGCAGCCAGGGCCGAAAGGGCCGGCGCTCGACTTGATGCTGCGGCGCGCTGAGGTACTGATCAACGCGTTTCTGGTCTTCGGGATTCAGGCGGCTGGGCATACGCACCTCGAAAGGGAATGCAGGCATTCTAGCGGTGCGACGGTAAAAGCCAAGCGCGATGGCAGAACGCCTGAGGCTTCGGTGGAATGGCGGGACGGTGTGGGGCGGTGCTGCGGTTTCAAAAATTGCACGGCATGCAGGCTTTTTCCTGCATGCCGTGTGGGGGCTATCGACCGTTGTTTTTCAGGTTTCGAAGGTTGCCGATCACGGATTCCAGTGCGCGGTCGAAGAGCAAGGCATCGTTGAGCAGGCGTATGGCGTTGCGACGGAACTCGATGGCGAGCCCCATCCGGGTCTTTTCCAGGACCTTCATGCCGGTGCGATTGACGAAAATGTATTTGCCCGTGGGTTTGATCACGGCGGCCAGCTTGCAACGAAGCTTGTGGTCCTCGTCTTCCTGAAATTCGACCCAGCTGCCGACGCGCAGATTGTCAACCTGGATCAGCGCTTCGTCATTATCAGCCAGGTTGATTTCGGGCTCCTGCTCACGACTTTCGCCGGGAGCCAGCAGGACGATCTCCTCGTTTACCTCGACCATTGCGGGAACAACGGTCTCATCGGCGTGATCTTCACGCGGAGGTAGCTCCAGCTTGTCTCCGGTGAGGATCTTGTCGCGAGCGAGCGGATTTGATTGAGCCTGCTGCGCCGGCGGGTTGAGTTGCTGCAGTGTCTGTACGTGCAGCGCTTCGAGTCGGGTGAAGAAGTCGCTGGTGGAGAAGGGGTCGAACGCCGCGCTGACCAGTCCTTCACGAAGGTTCTTTAGCAGGCTTGGAACCAGCTCAAGCAGCTGTTCCCGGGACTCGGGATCATCATGCGGTGTAACGCTCCAGATTAGATCGTCCATGGTGGCAAGAGCGGCCTGCCACTGCTCGGATTGGGTGCCATGTTTCAGGCAGGTCAGCAGCAACACTTTGCTCCAGGCTTCCTGCAGCAGGCGGACGACCACCTCGGGGAGGGTTTTGCCAAGCAAGCGCTGGTTGAGCGCTTGCTCCACTTCCTGACGGGCCATTTCGGCCTTGGCGCGTCCTTCCTCAGCGTCGCGTGTGCGCTGTTCGAGAAGCTCGCTGCGTCGGCGCTCGTCACCTGTGAAGGCAAGGAAATCGGCAAGCAGCTCGGAAAAGATGGCAGGGTCGTCGACGAAATCGTTCAGCAAGCGAGACACGACCTGCTCGATCTTCTGGTACAGGCTGTCGCGTTGGGCTGCGTCCTGATCGACCCAACCCATGGCGGCTGAGGCGATCTCGTTGAGCAGACGGCGTGCCGGATGACTGCCACGGCTGAAGAAGGTCTTGTCGAGAACGGCAACCTTCAGTACAGGGATCTGCAGGCGTCCGATCAGGGCCTTGAGTGAGTCGGGCAGGGTGCGGTCGTCGAGAATGAATTCGAACAGCATCGACACCAGATTTATGACGTCTTCGTCGACCTCGCCGACCACGCGTGATTTGCCGCTCTTGGCGCTGACACGATGCAGGAGCTGCTCGAGCTGGCTCTGCAGATCGTATTCATCGATCTGCTGAGGTGCGCGTGACTGAAGATGCGACAGCAGGCGCATCAGGTCATTGCTGGAAATCGGTACGGCGTCGCTGGGCATGTTGCGAGCTGGCAGCGCGCTTCCACGCAGCTCTGAAAGCAGCGCCTGCAGGGTGCCGAATGCTTCCTGGGCGCCTTCATCGGCGAATGCCGGGGCCTCGCTGAATCCTGTGCCTGAGCGCGGTGCGCTGCCGCTCGAGGCACCGGGGCGGCCATGCGAGCGGCGCGGCTGGGCGGATTGCAACTCTGGAAGGATGCCGGCTGCGACCAGTGTCTGGTTCGATTCAGCGTAGAGCTGGTCAAGGTCCGTCAGCACGTAGCGCTCGAACAACTTGAGAATGATCAGCTTGACCTTGATCTCAACGCCCAGGCTGCGGCAGGCCTCGAGGAAGTATTCACAGAGTTGCTGGGGGCCGAGCGGGTTGTTCTTGTCGTCCAGCTTTCTGCTGACCAGCACATTCATGCGAGTGGTGAGGTGGCTGAGTGACTGGCTGGCGCGGCTCATGACCTTGGCGACCATGGTGTCGATCGCGACCGACTCTTCCAGCTCGTCGTTCTGCACCAGTGCCAGGCTTTCAAAGGATGTTTCCGGCTGTGCCGGTTTGCCGATTTCGTACTGGTTGAGCTTGGCGAACGACTCGAAAACCTGCTGCAGGAAGCCGCGCTCGATACCGCGGCGCTTCATGCGCAGGTCGCGCATGGCCTCGAAGAACGCATTCTGTTCGGCATTGCTGGTGGCGCGATCGGCGATTTCAAAAAGTGAGTCGTCGGCGTTATCGAACAGGGTTTGCAAGGCCAGGCGCAGCTGCTGTGCCGCTTTGTCGCGCACGCTGATGAGCGCGACAGGTAGTCTACCTGCCGGCGAGGTCGGCTTTTGCTCAGGGGCGGCCTTGAGGTGCACCACTTTCGCATCGGTTCGCATCGAGACTCTCCGGTCGCCTGTGATTCAGGCGCTCAACACCGCGTAGCATGCCGCTGATCACGGGCAGGGGCAACGGCTTGTCAATTCGGCAAGGGTTCGCCATTTCCGTGGCGCCAATTTACGGGTCCATTATATGCACCTTGTTAATAAGCCTAGCGCGGATTTGTTATGGACATGATGCAGCTCACACATACTCGCCAAATTCCTGCAGGCGGTCGGAAAAGGCATGAGACGGTGGCATTGGCCTGACGTCATTCATCCCCGTCTCCAGTCCCATGCTGCATGATCGGCCGAAGCTTTATACTCTCGCCGAATTATATGGGAGCCCGTCGTGACCAATATCACCCTTGCGGACTTGTCCGCGGAAATCGAAACCAATGTACGCAAGGCGCTGGCCGAGGATGTCGGCAACGGCGATATCACCGCGCAGCTGATTCCGGCAGAGCGACTCGCTCATGCCTCGGTCATTACCCGTGAACCGGCCGTGATCAGCGGTACGGCCTGGGTCGACGCGGTGTTTCGGCAGTTGGACCCGCGGGTTGCGGTGCATTGGCAGGTGACGGATGGCGAGCAGGTGGCGGCCGACCGTGTGCTGTTTCACCTTGAGGGTCCTGCGCGTGCGTTGCTCAGTGGTGAGCGCGCGGCGCTGAATTTCCTGCAGATGCTGTCAGGCGTCGCAACCCGTTGTCGACACTATGCCGATCTCGTCGCAGGCACTGGTGTGCAGTTGCTCGACACCCGAAAAACCATTCCCGGCTTGCGTCTGGCGCAGAAGTACGCGGTTACCTGTGGGGGCTGTCATAACCATCGAATAGGTCTTTACGACGCCTTCCTGATCAAGGAAAACCATATCGCCGCCTGCGGCGGAATCGCCGAGGCCGTTGCGACGGCTCATCGTATCGCGCCCGGCAAGCCGGTCGAAGTCGAGGTGGAGAATCTTGATGAGCTGGAGCAGGCGCTCGGGGCCGGTGTCGATGTCGTGATGCTCGATGAGTTGAGTCTGGTCGACATGCGTGCCGCGGTTGGCATTGCGGCGGGGAGGGCGAAGCTGGAGGCGTCGGGGGGGATCGATGATGAATCGCTGCGCACGATTGCCGAAACCGGCGTGGATTACATTTCGATCGGTGCTCTGACCAAGCATGTCAGAGCAATCGACCTGTCCATGCGTCTGACCCAATAAGGAATGCACGAAAGCGGCACCAACGTGCCGCCGATTCGACTCAATGCTTGCTTTTCAGTCCGAAGTTCTCGTGTAGCGTGCCGGGAACATCGGTGTCCTTGGGCGCGTAATCCTTCGGTGGCTCGGTGAACGTCGGTGAGGTAAGACGCTCCCGGTGGCTGTGGCTTTCCTCGCTGTGCAATGCGGCGAGCAGGCGCTGCCGGGTCTGTTCGTCCAACGCGAGCTTATCGGCGCCCTCGGACAGATGATCCTGCATGTCCTGATAGCTGTTGGTCAGCTTGCGCAGCAGGCTTGCGGTCGTGTTGAAATGAGTCACCACTTCGCTTTGATAGGTGTCGAAGCGCTCCTGCAGCTCATCTACCTGACGCTGTGTGCTGGTCGGCGCGCTGTTGCGCGCGATCAAAAAACCAATAGCGATGCCGACAATCACGCCGACAATTGGGAGCAACCAGGTCGCGAGGGTCTGTTCCACGAGTACTTCCTCTATATAAACGGCTTGCCTTCAGGCCGCGAAAAACCGTGTGGCGGCGCTCAAATGGGGCGGCTATCAGGCCAGGACACAACTGATAGCCGGGTTCTGCAGCGCCTTGTGCAGTGGTTTTCCCACGGCCTGATACGTTAACGTCTCGTACCTGCCCTGTATACCGCGATGCGATGCGAGCGGCCACAGGCGACGTCTATGCAAGACGAGTCGACTTGCCCCAAGGTCACGGAGTTACTTTCTTGAAACGTGAAAACCCTATATCGATCGACGGTCCGGCCGGCGTGCTCGAAGGCTTGTATTTCGATCAGCCGGATGCACGTGGGCTGGCATTGATCTGTCACCCCAATCCCGTCAAGGGCGGGACCATGCTGAACAAAGTGGTGTCGACGCTGCAGCGCACGGCCCGCGATGCGGGCTATGTCACGCTTCGCTTCAACTTTCGCGGGGTCGGCGGCAGCGCGGGCAGCCATGACATGGACACGGGAGAAATCGACGATGCAGAAGCGGCGCTGCAGTGGTTGCGGGCGCAGCACCCCGAGTTGCCTCTGACATTGCTCGGGTTTTCATTCGGAGGGTTCGTTGCGGCGGCGCTGGCCGGGAGAGTCGAAGCGAGAGCCGAGCCGCTGGAAAAACTGTTCATGGTCGCGCCGGCGGTGTCGCGACTTGCAGATCAGCCGCTGGCCGAGCGCTGTGCGCTCACCATTATCCAGCCGGACGATGACGAAGTGATCGACCCGACCTCGGTGCATGCCTTCTCCGCCGAGCTTCAACGTCCCCACGAGCTGCTGAAAGTGGCAGAATGCGGCCACTTTTTCCACGGCAAGCTGGTGGACCTGAAAGAGCTGGTGGCACCGCGGATGGCGTAGCGCGCTGACGGTGTGCGGGCGATCTCGCCTAGCCCCGCGTGCACGCCCGCTCAACGGTCCACTGGCCGTTTGCGCTGACTGAATCGAGATGATCGTATGAAAACCCGAATCCTTACCGGTATCACCACCACCGGCACGCCCCACCTGGGCAACTACGCCGGTGCCATCCGACCGGCTATCGTGGCCAGCCGGGAGGCTGATGCCGACTCCTTCTATTTCCTCGCTGATTACCACGCATTGATCAAATGCGACGATCCGTTGCGTATCCAACAGTCGCGCCTGGAAATCGCCGCCACGTGGCTGGCCTGTGGATTGGATGCGGATCGGGTGACCTTCTATCGCCAATCCGACATTCCGGAGATTCCAGAGCTGACCTGGCTTCTGACCTGCGTTGCTGGCAAAGGGCTACTGAACCGCGCGCACGCCTACAAGGCCTCGGTGGACAAGAACCTCGAACTGGGCGAAGACCCGGATGCCGGGGTCACCATGGGATTGTTCAGCTACCCGGTATTGATGGCCGCGGACATTCTGATGTTCAACGCACACAAGGTGCCGGTCGGTCGCGACCAGATTCAGCACGTGGAAATGGCTCGTGACATCGGTCAGCGCTTCAATCACCTGTTCGGCAAAGGCAAGGAGCTGTTTACCCTGCCAGCCGCCGTGATCGAAGAGGGCGTGGCGACACTGCCGGGGCTCGACGGGCGCAAGATGTCCAAGAGCTACGACAACACCATCCCGCTGTTCTCCAGCGCCAAGGCACTCAAAGGCACTATCGCCCGCATCGTCACCGACTCGAAGTTGCCCGGGGAGCCGAAAGATCCGGACGATTCCCACCTGTTCACGATCTACCAAGCGTTCGCAACACCGGCGCAACTGACCGAGTTCCGCGCTGATCTGGTCGGCGGCTTGGCGTGGGGCGAGGCCAAGGAACGTCTTTTCCAGTTGCTCGACAATGAGCTGGGCGAGGCGCGCGAACGCTATCACGGGCTGATGCAGCGCCCCGGCGAGCTGGAAGACATCCTGCAAGCGGGCGCCGCCAAGGCGCGGAAGATCGCTAAGCCGTTCCTCGGCGAGTTGCGTGAGGCGGTCGGGTTGCGCAGTTTCCGTAGCGAAGTGACGAGCGCCGCGCCGGTCAAGAAGAAGGGCGGCAAGGCCGCTCGATTCGCCAGCTTCCGCGAGAGCGACGGCAGCTTTCGCTTTCGCTTTTTCGCCGCTGACGGTGAAGAGCTGTTGCTGTCGCTCCCATTCAGCGATCCCAAGGCGACAGGCGTGATCAGTCAGCGCCTGATTGCCCAGGGCGTGGACGCGTTGGAACTCCGTGCCGACGAAGACAATCAATTCACCGTGTGGCTGGATCACGAATGCATCGCGAAAAGCCCGGTCTACGGCGATGAACAGGCACTGGATGCCGCCATGCAGCGCCTGCGCCAGGCGTTGGCCACGCTTTCCGTGTAATCCCACACGGGTTTGCCGGTCGCGGCTTGGCCGGCGCATTTCTGCCGAAATCCTGTTACCACTCGAGGCTCGAGCGCTTGAACGACCTGCGTAAATTGCCAACCACCGAGGGCACGGCTAAAGTGTCGGCCCCGTTTCACTACCCAGACCCCGCCATGACCCCTCTTGAGCGCTATCAGGAAGACCTGAAACGTCCCGATTTCTTTCACGATGCCGCCCAGGAAACTGCTGTGCGACATCTGCAGCGTCTGTACGACGACCTGATTGCCGATGACCGCAACAAGTCCGGGCTGTTCGGCAAGCTATTCGGCAAGAAACAGCAGGAACCGGTCAAGGGCCTGTATTTCTGGGGCGGCGTCGGTCGCGGCAAAACCTATCTGGTCGATACGTTTTTCGACGCTCTGCCGTTCGAGCAGAAGACGCGCACCCACTTCCACCGCTTCATGAAGCGCGTGCACGAGGAAATGCGTACCCTCAAGGGCGAGAAGAATCCGCTGACCATCATCGGCAAGCGCTTCGCCGACGAATCGCGGGTGATCTGTTTCGATGAGTTCTTCGTATCCGACATCACCGACGCGATGATCCTCGCCACTCTGCTCGAAGAACTGTTCAAGAACGGTGTGAGTCTGGTGGCGACCTCCAACATCGTTCCGGATGGCCTGTACAAGGATGGACTGCAGCGCGCTCGCTTCCTGCCGGCGATCGAACTGCTGAAGAAGCACACAGAGATCGTCAACGTCGACAGCGGCATCGACTATCGTCTGCGCGCACTCGAACAAGCCGAGCTCTACCACTTCCCGTTGGATGCCGAGGCGGAGCAGAGTCTGGAAAAGAGCTTTCGTAGCCTGCTGTCGGAACAGTGCCGCGTTCAGGAGAACGAAGCGCTGATGATCGAGAACCGCGAAATCGTCGCGCGCAAGACGGCCGGCGGCGTCGCCTGGTTCGAGTTCCGCGAGCTCTGCGACGGTCCGCGCAGTCAGAACGACTATATCGAGCTGGGCAAGATCTTCGATGCGGTGCTGGTTTCCAATATCGAGCGGATGGACGTTTCCAAGGACGACATGGCGCGGCGCTTCATCAACATGGTCGACGAGTTCTACGACCGCAACGTGAAGCTGATCCTCTCCGCCGAGGTCGAACTCAAGGACCTATATGCTGGCGGCCGCTTGGAGTTCGAATTCCAGCGCACGCTGAGCCGCCTGCTGGAAATGCAATCGCACGAATATCTGGCGCGTCCACATAAGCCGTAGAGAACCAGCGGTAAGCCTGAAGCTATAGGCTTGAAGTAAGCGCGAAAAGGTTGACAGCGTTGCGGCTGCGACCTTCTTTCCAGCTCCCAGCTCTTAACTGCTCTTATACCGATACTGCTGCCGGTACTGATTCGGCGATAGCTCGGTATGCTGGCGGAACAGCCGTGCGAAGAAACTCGCATCGTCATAGCCGACTTCATAGCTGATGGTTTTGATGCTCTTGCGGGTGGTGGAGAGCAAGGTCTTGGCCGTCTCGATGCGCAGTCGCTGCAAGTAGTGCAGCGGCTTGTCGCCGGTCGCCGTCTGAAACCGCCGCATGAAGTTGCGAATGCTCATGCCATGATCGCGCGCGACGTCCTCGAAGCGGAACTTCTCCGCGAAATGCTCTTCGAGCCACTCCTGAATCTGCAGGACCCGGGTATCCAGGTGGAGCTTTTGACCACCAAAACCGATGCGGCCAGGACTGTAGTTGCGTCTTACCTCGAACAGGATGTCGCGCGCCATGCCCTGCGCAATATGCGCACCGCAGAAGCGCTCGACCAGATGCATGTAGAGATCGCACGCCGAGGTGGTGCCGCCTGCACAGTACAGATTGTCGCTGTCGGTCAGATGCTTTTCCTGCGTAAAGAGCACGCGCGGAAAGCGCTCGGCAAACTCGCGGGCGAAGCGCCAGTGTGTAGTGCCTTCGCGGTCGTCGAGCAGTCCTGCGGCAGCCATCCAGAATGCTCCCGAGGCTTCACCGCAGATGGCGCTGCCGGCCAGGTGCCGCGCCTGTAGCCAGGGTGCTACCTGCGGATATTGGCGGCTGAGTGCGTCGAAATCGCCCCAGAACGCTGGCAGGATCACCGCATCGGCGTCGTCCAGCATTCCGTCGACTTCGATGCGGGGGCCGCTGAAGGTACTGACAGGCAGCCCATCGGGGCTGACCAGCACCGTTTCGAAGGCGGGTGTGAGATCCAGGCCCAGTTGCTTGCCATATCGCAGGCTGGCCATGTGAAAGAAATCCTTGGCATGCAGCAGGGTCGATGCAAATACCCCGTCGGTGGCCAGAATACTGATACGTTTCAATGGTGGGGCTGTGTGCATGCCGTGTCTTCTGACTATTCGGATTATTTTTTTGTACGGGCAAAGCAGGGTGTAACTGCCGCAGTTCGGCGGGAGCGTCTTATTTTTTTGCGTGACTGTCCAGTCGCTCTTCAGTCTAAGTCGGGGAACCGCTCTGGGGTGCTGCTGATCTGACAGGCAGGAGGGCTTTTCATGACAGTCAACATACCGTTGGTTCGCCCCGATGCATTCGACGGCTGGGACGGCAGCCCTGCCGCCGCCCGGGAGATGCAGAAGCAGCTGGCCGGCAAGGTCGTATTGGAAGATGATTTTGGTTTGCTGCGGCTGATTGCGGGCGTCGACGTCGGCTTCGAGGAGGGTGGCAACATGACCCGCGCCGCGGTGGTTCTGCTCGATGCAGAGTCCCTCGCGCCGGTGGCGCAGGCATTGGAGCGAATTCCGACCCGCATGCCTTACATCCC
Source organism: Pseudomonas sp. YJ42 (assembly GCF_047225135.1). Lineage (NCBI taxonomy): Bacteria > Pseudomonadati > Pseudomonadota > Gammaproteobacteria > Pseudomonadales > Pseudomonadaceae > Pseudomonas > Pseudomonas sp. YJ42. The sequence continues at coordinate 3,793,663 of NZ_CP178378.1, forward strand.
TGGTTTGCTTTCCTTTCGCGAGCTGCCGGCGGTGCTGCAGGCACTCGAATCGCTCGGGCAGACGCCCGATCTGATCTTTTCCGATGGGCACGGCATTGCCCATCCTCGTGGCCTCGGCATTGCCGCCCATCTTGGCGTAATCACGGGTTTACCAACCATTGGCGTGGCGAAGAAGATTCTCACGGGCCACCATGCGCCGCTTGGCGAGCGGCGCGGCGATCAGGTCGATCTGCTGGACAAGGGCGGCAAGGCGATCGGCACCGTGTTGCGGAGCAAGGACAAAGTACGCCCGCTGATCATCTCGCCGGGCAACCGCGTCAGTCTCGCCACCGCGCCGGAACTGGTGATGCGCTATGTCACCCGCTATCGATTGCCGGAACCGACACGACTGGCCGACCGCTTGGCCTCGCGTCGCGATGAGAAGCGTGTCGGCCCTCAGCAGGCCATGGATATCGAATAGCCTAGGCCGCTTGCAGGCTGACACTCGCAGGCGCTAGCCTGCAGACCCGCAGGTTACCCAGGTCTCGCCACGATGCAGCTGGATCACGCGACAGGCTGGTGCCGAGGCATTCACCATTGCCCCTCGCCCAATTTCAACCAGCGCCCCGATGGTGAGATTTCGCTGCTAGTCATCCATAACATCAGCTTGCCACCGGGGTGCTTTGGTACCGGTAAGGTCCAGCAGTTCTTTCAGAACTGTCTGGCCCGCGACGAGCATCCCTTCTTCGAGGAGATCGCTAGCCTGCAGGTCTCGGCGCATTTTCTGATCGAACGTGATGGCGCGATCACCCAGTTCGTCTCCTGTCTGGATCGTGCCTGGCACGCTGGCGTGTCGCGCTTCGGCGGGCGTGAAAGCTGCAACGACTTCTCCCTCGGCATCGAACTGGAAGGCACTGATGAAGCGCCATTCAGCGAGGCCCAGTACGACAGCCTGATCCGCCTCTGCCAGTTGTTGCAGCAAGCGTACCCGGCCATCAGCCCGGAGCGAGTCTGCGGCCATAGCGACATCGCACCTGGGCGCAAGACCGACCCGGGCCCGGCATTCGACTGGCAGCGCCTGCGCGCGGCCTCGATCGTTGCCTGAGAAGGCCTTCATAGGATACGAACATGATTTTTCTGGTGCTGCTGCTGGTTCTGCTCATCGACAAACTCACCGATTGGCGGCGTGATGTGCAGCACGACGGCCCCTGGCTGAGCCTGCTGCGGCGAGTCGAAGGCCATTCGGAAGTGGCGTCCAGGCCATGGCTGGGCCTATCGCTGTCGGTGCTCCTGCCCGTGCTGTTATTGGGGCTGCTGCTGATGGCACTCAAGCCGCTGGCGTACGGTTGGCTCAGCCTGCCATTGCATCTGCTGGTGTTGCTCTACAGCTTGGGTCGTGGGCAAGGGAAGCTCGAGTTCGGGGCCTTTCGCGACGCCTGGCGTCGAGGCGATGACGAGGCCGCCGTGCTGGTGGCCGAGCGCGACCTGGGGCTTACTGCGTCGGATGCTCCGAGCCTGCTGCACGCCGTCGAAGCGCAACTGCTCTGGCGCAGTCACCAGGGCTTTTTTGCGGTGATCTTCTGGTACGTGCTGCTGGGTCCGATAGCTGCGCTGGCCTACCGGCTGCTTGCATTGACGATCGAGCACGCCAGCAGCGAGGCCATGCGCGAACGCGCCGGGCAAATCCGGCACGCCTTCGATTGGTTGCCGGTGCGCGTCCTGCTTGCCAGCTTCGGCCTGGTCGGAAACTTCGTCGCGGTCAATCGCGCCTTGCTGCACGACCTGCTGCACTGGGAGATTCCCGCTCAGCGGCTGCTGGCCGAGGTTGGCCCGGTTGCGGCCGACCTGGGCGAGCGCTGTGAAGGCGAGGCGGGCATCGCCCGGCTCGACAGTCTCGCCGCGCTGCTGGTGCGTGCCCGCATGCTCTGGTACGCCGCCATCGCGCTTTGGGTTCTTCTTCTATAGCCCTGTTCAGAGCCCCGCTGCAGAACGCATCTGGCTTCATCTGGCGCGGCTACCGGACGTCGGATAAGCCGGGTGGATATGCCGGAATCGGCGCGCTTTCTGCCAGTTGCTGGGCCATCATCCTGCCATTACCTTAAGTTACATAAACCGCGACCGATATCCCGTATAAGTTTCTCGCGCCACTTCTCTGACGAGCCCTGCTGCGGCCTCGATGCTGCCAGCAATACAACAATAATTGGGAGACGTCTTTTGAAACGTTTGTTGTATCCCGCGATCGCGTTCATGAATCGCTTGAGCTTCGGGATGAAGTTCAGCCTGATCAGTGTCCTCTTCTTCGTCCCCATGCTGTTAACCAATTTCTATCTGGTGCGCGACTCGTACCGGGAGTTCGTTGGTACCCGCACCGAATTGCAAAGCCTGGAACTGCTGGGGACGGCGTTGCAGATGCGTCGCGAGATGGAAAGCTGGAAAGACCTGGTGGAAATCGAAAGCATCATCGGTCAGGCCGGCGAAGTACAAGCGCTGGTGACCCGGCTGACCAATGCCGAAGGTGAGCTCTCGACGCTGATGCAGAGCCTGGCGCCAGTCAGCGAAAACCCTGAGCAGGTCGCCGAGTTCAGCACGCGCCGAGATGAGCTCGATGCGGCGTTGCGCGAGGCAAAGGCGCAGCAGTCGTTGCAGGCCAAGGTAGCGATGGCGCGCGCACTGCTGGGCAAGGCTCAAGTGATGATCAAGCTGATCGCCAGCCAATCGGGCCTGAGCCAGGACGGCCAGCGCGATGTGCGAATGCTCGCCGAATTGCTGACTTCGGTCACGCCCACCATTACTGCGGCGCTCGGCGAAGGCAGGGCCGTGGGCTCCTACACGTTCGGCCAGGGCTACCTGAACTCCGACGCGAGCAACAAGCTGGACAACCTGCTCCTTGAGCTTGAGAAGCAGCAGGCGCAGTACAATGCCCAATTGCAGGACGTGCTTGGCAGCAGCGCCGCGGCATTGCGCCAGCTCGAACGCTATACCGAAGCCAGCCGCGCCTCCCTGCAGAACAGCAGTGATATCTTTCAAGATCAGGTGATCATGGCCGAGGCCATGGATCGCCCCTGGGAGAGCTTTTACGACCAGATCAGCACCGAAATGGCGAAGACCTACGCGCTCAATGACGCCATTCTCGCTTTTCTCGATGATGAGCTCGAACAGCGACTGGAGCAAAAGCGTCGGCTGATGACCCTCCTGCTTGTCGCCCTGGCAATGGTGTTCCTCCTCGTGGTTTATCTCTACAGCGCTTTTTACATGTCCACTCGCGCGTCGCTGCGTAGCCTCGGCGCGACCATGGACCGTGTGGCTGCCGGGGACATGACCGCCCGCTTCAAGGTGCAGAGCCGCGACGAGCTGGGCGAGCTGGGTCAGGTATTCAACGAGACTGTGGCGCGGATCCGCGAACTGATCGAGCGTGTCGGTCAGACGGTGGGCGAGGTGGAGCGCCAGGCGTCGCGGGTCGAGACCGTTTCCGGCGAGAGCAACCAGACCGTTTCCGAACAGCGCGGGCAGATCGAGCAAGTCGCCACCGCGATGAACGAAATGTCGGCGACCGCGCAGGAGGTGGCGACCAGCGCCGAAGCCGCGGTTGGCAGTGCGCAAAGCGTCAATGACGAAACCGTCAGCGGTCGCGGTCTGGTGGCGGCCCAGGTCGATGGGATCGGGCGATTGGCCGCGGAGATCGATCAGTCGGTCAAGGTCATCAATCAGTTGGCCAGCGACAGCAAGGCCATCAGCCAGGTGCTGGACGTCATCAAGGGCGTGGCCGAACAGACCAACTTGCTGGCGCTCAACGCGGCCATCGAGGCGGCGCGTGCTGGTGAGCAAGGGCGCGGATTCGCTGTGGTAGCCGACGAGGTGCGCAGTCTGGCCAAGCGCACCCAGCAGTCCACCGAGGAAATCGAGCAGATGATCGGGCGGCTGCAAGGCGGCGTCGGCGCTGCGGTCAAGACGATGCATTCCAGCCATTCGATGGCCGAGGAAACCGTCAGTCAGTCGGCTCAGGTCCAGCAGGCTTTGGAGAACATTCTCGGTGCCGTCGGCGTGATCGTCGATCAGAACCAGCAGATCGCCGCGGCAGCTGAAGAACAAACCGCCGTCGCGCATGACATCGATCGCAACATCGTCGCCATCAACGAGGCGGGTCAACGCACTGCCGAAGGCGCAGGCCATACCGAACAGGCCAGCCGTGAACTCACCGAACTGGTTGGGCGCTTGCAACAGCTGATAGGGGCGTTCCGGGTCTAGGACCGCTTTAAGAAGGTCAGCGCCAGCCAAACAACTCGCAGCTGTTTCGGTAGCTCGCCTCGGCCAGTTGCTCAGGGCTGATGCGTTTGATGTCGGCCAGCTCGCGGCAGATGTCCGGCAGAAACTCCGGGCTGTTGCGCTGGCCGGCGTGGCTGTAGGGCGCGATGTCGGGCGCGTCGGTTTCCAGCACGATGCTGTCCAGCGGTAGCTGCTGAAGCACCCGGTGCATGCGATGCGCCTGCGGCCAGGTGCCCGCGCCACCCAGGCCGAGCTTGTATCCCAGCTTGATGTACTCCCGCGCCTCCTCCCAACTGCCGCTAAAGGCATGGGCGATACCGGCGCGCTTGAGCTTGCGCTGTTTCAGGGTGGCAATCATCTGCGCGTGGGCGCGGCGCACATGTAGTAAAACTGGTAGTTCGAACTCCTCAGCCAGTTCCAGCTGGGCTTCGAGCAATTGTTGCTGACGGGCTTTGTCGGGCGCCTCGATGTAGTAATCCAGACCGATCTCGCCGATGGCGCAGAGCTTGTCCTGTCCGCGAAGACGGCCCAGCCAATCGCGCAGATCATCGATGTGTTCCGCTTGATGGTCCTGGAGAAACACCGGATGCATGCCCAGTGCGGCGTAGACGGCTGGTTCGTCCATCGCCAACTGCCAGACGCGCGCCCAGTTCGCCTGGTGTACGCCGAGCACGAGTAGCCGTTCCACACCTGCCTCGCGGCAACGCGTGAGCACCTCACTGCGGTCTGCGTCGAACGGGTCGAAGTCGAGATGGGTGTGGGTGTCGATCAGGCGCACGGGTTCTCCTGGTCTGGTGCGGATACGGGCGGCGTTCAGCGATTCGGTTCTTCCTCGATCTGGATGTCGCTGACACCGAGTTCGGCCATACGGCTGTCCTCGCTGGGGCGCACCGGAATTTCCCAGGGGGCATCGATCGCCGCGCGTGGCTCACGGACATGATGCAGCAGAATCTCCAGTTCGGCTTGCTCCATGTCCGGTTCTTCAAAGGAGCTGAGCGTCAGCGACGACGGTTTGCCATTGATCAGGTAGTGGATGCGATAGCGTTTCAGTTCGGTCATGGCGGCTCTCGACTCCAGTGTGTGGAGTATCGGACCGCCAAATTGCCTTCAGGCTCCCGAATCCTCGCGCTCCGATTCGAGTAGCGCGGCCTTGCGTTCGAGTCCCCAGCGATAGCCGGTCAGCGATTGATTGGCGCCGACGACTCGATGACAGGGCACCAACAGCCCGACCGGATTGCTGGCGCAGGCCCTGGCGACGGCCCGGGCGTGGCTGCCAAGATGTTCGGCCAGCTCGCCGTAGCGCCGAGTCTGGCCCCTGGGGATGTCTTGCAGCGCTTGCCAGACCCGTTGCTGAAACGCGCTGCCACGCAGGTCGAGTGGCAGTCGGGCGGCGCGCGAGGGCTCTTCCAGCTGGGCCAGGATCGAGCGTAGCCACTCACCCAGTCCTTCCTGATCCCGGAGCAACTCGGCCGCGGCAAAGCGCGACTGCAATTCGTTCAGCAGCGCCTGTTCGTCGTCGCCAAACAGCAGCGCACAGATTCCTTGGCCGCTGGCGGCGATCAGTAACAGCCCCAACGGACAGGCGCTGACGGCATAGCGCAGCGACTCGCCGGCGCCTTTGCGGCGACGCTGCGCCGGGCTCAATGCCGTGACGTTCTGATAGGCGCCGCGCGTACTGCCATAGCCTGCATCCAGGGCGGCGCCCAGCACCGAGTCGGCTGCGGGCAGGCGCGTCTCCAGCCGTTCGCGGCGTCGGGCGGCGGCCCAGGCGCGTGGCGTGAGGCCGGTGCGGGTTTTGAACGCACGAGCTAGGTGCGACGAGGACAGACCGATACGCGCGGCCAGTTGCTCCAGTGTCATCGGCTCGGGGCTTTCATCCAGCAAGCGACAGGCGGCGATGACCAGCGCGTCCAGTTGCTCGGCCGGGCTCTGCCCCTGCGGGGAGCAGCGCCTGCATGCGCGGTAACCGGCGGCTTCGGCATCCGTGGCCGTGCTGAAGAAGCTGACGCCGTCACGCCGCGGACGACGTGCCGGACAGCTGGGGCGGCAGAAGATTCGGGTCGAGCGAACGGCGAACACGAAGCGATCGTCGTAACCGGCGTCGCGTTCGCAGAGTGCTTGCCAGCAGCGGTCGAAATCGAGCATTGCGGTGCTCCCTGAGTGGTTGATTGCGATTGTCCGTCCAGCTCGCCCTGGATGCCAATCCACAACGCGCTTTTAAACTTGCTAGCGAGCATGGAAGCCCGCTGACGATTACCGTAACCTGCAGACCTGCATAGTCGAAAAGGGTCTGTAAGCTGCTGATGAAAACGCCAAAACGACTCGAGCCGCTGGTCGAGGATGGGCTGATCGACGAAGTGCTGCGGCCGCTGATGAGCGGCAAGGAAGCAGCGGTCTATGTGGTGCGCTGCGGTGATGAGCTGCGTTGCGCGAAGGTATACAAGGAAGCCAATAACCGCAGTTTCCGTCAGGCCGTGAAGTATCAGGAAGGCCGCAAGGTCCGTAGCAGCCGAGATGCCAGGGCCATGGCCAAGGGCTCCAAGCACGGGCGTAAGGAAAAGGAAGAGAACTGGCAGAACGCCGAAGTGGCCGCCTTGTTCCGACTGGCGGACGCCGGTGTCCGCGTCCCCAAGCCTTACGACTTCCTCGACGGCGTGCTGCTGATGGAGATGATTTCAGGCGAGGACGGCGATGCCGCACCTCGTCTCAATGACGTCGACTTGCATCCTGACGATGCGCGCGAATTTCACGCGTTCATGATTGGCGAAGTGGTGAAGATGCTCTGTGCCGGTCTGGTGCACGGCGATCTGTCCGAATTCAATGTGCTGCTCGACGAACACGGTCCGGTCATCATCGACCTGCCGCAGGCGGTGGACGCGGCAGGCAACAACCATGCGTTCGAAATGCTTGAACGGGATGTTGGCAACATGTCGGCCTACTTCGGGCAGTTTGCGCCGGAGCTAAAATTCACCCGTTACGCCAAGGAGATGTGGGCGCTCTACGAAGACGGCAAGCTGACACCGGATTCCGAGCTGACCGGGGAATTCGCCGAGCCGGAAGACGCGGCGGATCTGGATGCCGTGATGCGGGAGATCAAGGCGACCCTGGCCGATCAGGCGCGCAAGGAAGCCCTGCGCAACGCAACGGACGAACCCAGCGACGAGCCGCCCACGCCGCCCTGGATGCGTAACTGACCCTGAACCCCGAAAGGGCTCGCTCGTTGTCGTGCCACGCTTGCGTATGGGACGGGCTGCTGCACGGGTAGGCTGTTTCGCTCGGCGAAATTTCGCGTTTCCGCTCTGGTCCGGGAGTTCGCCTATGCTCAAGTGAACGGCCACTGATCCGTCTGCGGCAATGCACAGCAGCTCGCCGGCCGCCGATGGGCGTATCATGGCCGGCGTTCCAATTTCGAGCGGGAGAGTCGTGATGCAAGGTAAGCCACAGGTCGTTGAATACCTGAAAGAACTGTTGCGTGGAGAGCTGGCCGCGCGCGATCAGTATTTCCTGCATTCTCGGATGTATGCCGACTGGGGCTTCAGCAAACTCTACGAGCGCATCAACCACGAGATGGAAGAAGAAACCCAGCACGCCGATGCGCTGCTCAAACGCATCCTGTTCCTCGAAGGAACGCCTGATATGACGCCGGAGACGATGCATCCAGGCCACACTGTGCCGGAGATGCTACGCGCCGATCTGGCATTGGAGTACAAAGTGCGCGAAGCGCTGGCCAAGGGCATCGAGCTGGCTGAACAGCACGGCGACTACCCTACGCGCGACATCCTCGCGGCGCAGCTGATGGATACCGAAGAAGATCATGCCTACTGGCTTGAGCAGCAGCTCGGGCTGATCGATCGGATCGGCCTGCAGAACTATTTGCAGTCGCAGGCTTAGAACGGCCGCTCACCGTTCAGCAGCATCCTCCCGATTCCAGATCCTCGAGGATCGGACAATCCGGGCGGTCGTCACCGTGGCAATGCTCGATCAGCTGTTGCAGCGTATCGCGCAGGCCCACCAGTTCGGCAATCTTCTGGTTCAGCGCGTCGATATGCGCGCCGGCCAAGGCCTTTACATCGGCACTGGCGCGCTGACGGTCCTGCCATAACGTCAACAGCTTGCCCACTTCCTCCAGGGAAAACCCAAGATCGCGCGAGCGCTTGATGAATGCGAGGCGGTGCAGGTCTTCATGACCGTAATAGCGATAGCCGTTGGCGCTCCGTCCCGCAGGACTGATCAGGTCGATGGATTCGTAATAGCGAATCATCTTCGCTGAGAGTCCGGTCTTCTTTGCGGCTTGGCCAATGTTCATGATGATATCCCCAGGCGTGTCAGGGTTGTGCTGGAAAGGCGTCGCTGCGCCGGAACGCATACTGCGGGCCTGCTGGTGAGCCAGTGGCCAAGCACAGCGTCATCGTTCTATTCTTCGGGCTTCCAACGCTTGAGCAGCAGCGCATTGCTGACCACGCTGACGCTGGACAACGCCATCGCAGCCCCGGCGACCACCGGGCTGAGAAAGCCCAAGGCCGCCAGCGGGATGCCCACCAGGTTGTAGATAAAGGCCCAGAAGAGGTTCTGCTGGATCTTGCGATAGGTGCGACGGCTGATCTCCAGCGCCGCCGGTACCAGCCGGGGATCACCGCGCATCAGGGTAATGCCCGCGGCGTGCATGGCCACATCGGTGCCGCCGCCCATAGCGATGCCCACATCGGCGGCTGCCAGTGCCGGCGCATCATTGATACCGTCACCAACCATGGCCACCACCGCGCCGCCTTGTTTCAGCTCGGAAACCGTAGCGGCTTTATCTGCCGGTAATACCTCGGCGTGCACACTGTCGATGTGCAATGCGTCGGCCACCACCCGCGCGCTGCCGCGGTTGTCCCCGGTGATCAGATGGCTGCGGATATGCCGCGCGTTGAGGCTGGCGATGGCCTCGGCTGCTCCCGCTTTGAGGCTGTCACCAAAGGCGAACAGACCGAGTATCTGCGGCTGCGGGGCCGTCTCGATCAGCCAGGACAGTGTACGTCCTTCGGCTTCCCAGGCCTCGGCCTGGGTAGCCAGCTCGCCTGGTTGCAGACCGCTGTCGTCCAGCAGCCGTCGGTTGCCCAACGCCAGTGATCGCCCGTCGAGCTTGCCAGCGATGCCACGACCGGTTAGCGACTGGCTCCTGTCCACGTCAGCGATGGTCAAACCCTGTTCCGCACAGCGGTCGAGCACCGCCTGTGCCAGCGGATGTTCGCTGCCGCGTTGCAGCGCACCCGCTTGTTGCAGCAGGGCGGCCTCGTTGCCATCTATTGCGTGCAGATGAACGATGCGCGGCTTGCCGGATGTCAGGGTGCCGGTCTTGTCGAAGGCCACGGCACTAACCGCATGTGCGACCTCTAATGCCTCGGCGTCCTTGATCAGAATGCCGTGGCGTGCCGCCACACCCGTGCCCGCCATGATCGCCGCCGGGGTGGCCAGGCCAAGGGCGCAGGGGCAGGCGATTACCAGGACGGCAACGGCATTGATCAGCGCGACCTCCGCCGGCGCGCCAGCGAGTATCCAGCCGATCAGCGTGAATAGGGCAATGACCAGCACCGCCGGGACGAACACCTGGCTGACCTTGTCCACCAGCTTCTGGATCGGCGCCTTTGCCGCCTGGGCATCCTCGACCAGGCGAATGATGCGCGCCAGCACCGTCTCGCCGCCTAATGCAGTGGTGCGGACCAGCAATCGGCCTTCGCCGTTGATCGCCCCGCCGGTAATGCGATCGCCGGGCACCTTGGCCACGGGCAGACTTTCGCCGCTGATCAGCGCCTCGTCGGCCTGGCTCTCGCCTTCTACCACCTCGCCATCGACAGGGAAGCGCTCCCCGGGCTTGACCAGCACCAGATCGTCCAGCCGCAGCGCGGCGATGGCGACGTCCTCCTCGCGGCCATCAACGACGCGCACCGCGCGATCCGGACGCAACGCTTCTAGAGCGCGGATGGCGGCGCTGGTCTGACGTTTGGCGCGGCTCTCCAGGTATTTGCCCAGCAAGACCAGGGCGATGACCACCGCCGAGGCCTCGAAATACAGGTGCGGCATCTGCCCGGCCGACGCCGCCCACCATTGATAGAGGCTCAGACCGTAGCCGGCGCTGGTGCCGATGGCGACCAGCAGATCCATGTTGCCGGCACCGGCGCGTACGGCCTTCCAGCCAGCGATATAAAAACGCGCACCGAGAATGAACTGCACCGGGGTGGCGAGCGCGAACTGCACCCAGGGTGGCAGCATCCAGTGCAGACCCAGCAGGTCGCCAAACATTGGAATTACCAGCGGTGCAGCCAGTGCCAAGGCAATGATTACGGCCCAGCGCTCTTGGCGTAGGCGGCTTTCGCTGCGGTCCGCACCGGGTGGGATATCGGCGCTCGCCTGTGCCTGATAGCCGGCCGCTTCGACGGCCTGGATCAGGACCGCGGCATCGACCGCGCCAAGTACCTCGACCCGTGCGCGTTCGTTCGCAAGGTTTACCGACGCACTGCGCACGCCTGGGACCTTAAGCAGGGCGCGTTCAACGCGGCCGACGCAGCTGGCGCAGGTCATGCCCTCGATGGTCAGTTCCAAGGTCTGCACCGGCACGCCATAGCCGGCCTTTTCCACCGCCTGCACCAGTCCGGCGAGATCGGCGTCCTTGGCTTCCACTCGCACCTGCTCGGCGGCGAGGTTCACTGCGGCGGTAGCAACGCCTGGCACTTTCAGTAGAGCGCGCTCGACCCGTCCGGCACAGCTGGCGCAGGTCATGCCTGCGATCGGCAAGGTGTAGGTTGCGCTGGTCATTTTTCGCTCCCGGGGGTGATCTGATGCATCGATGGTCAACCTTCACCTAATGGCAAGGTCAAGTCGAGGGTCGGGGTGTCGCAGGCAAGTGTTTGACCTTCCCGGTATGGCAAGGTTGAGCATGCTGATCTCGTCAATAAGCGAAAGGAGCATCCGATGCAGACGTTCAATGTGAGAGGCATGACCTGCGCACACTGCCAGCGCGCAGTGGCCCAGGCGATCCAGTCCCGTGATGCCGCTGCCAAGGTCGACGTCGATCTTGAGGCGGGCATCGTGCGAGTGGATGGAAAACTGGAGGAAGCCAGCATCCGTGAGGCAATCGAGGAAGAAGGCTATGAGGTTCAATGACGGACGGAGCGGGCGGCAGCAGGAGGCTGCCGCGTCTGTGTCAGTGAGCGGCGAAACTGTCCCAGTCCCTGACCAGGCCACGGAACACGGGGTCGATCAGGGCGGCGCAGTCCCTTTCCGGATCGAACAAGGTCGGGTCACGGGTCCAGTCGCTGAACAACCCGACGATCAGTGCATGCAGGGTACGAGCGGCCAGGCGTGGTGAGATGCCCGGGTACAGACTGTCGGCGGCGCGCTCGAGCAGCTTTTCACAAAGGTCGATGAACATATTGATGAACGCATGATGGCGCTCTTCGGCTTCGCGTAGCTCCTCGGTGAACTCGCAGCGGTGCAGCAGAATGGTCATTACGCGGCGCTTCTGTTCATCACGGCCCAGCGCGCTGATCCCTTCGATGCAGAGGTCGCGCAAGGTCCGCAAGGGCTGCTGCTGGGTGCAGCTGCAAAGTCGTTCGGTCATCTGCTCCGGCGGTAGCCGTACCTGATTGAGCATCTCGTGAAACAGGTGAGCCTTGTTTTGAAAGTGCCAATAGACGGCGCCGCGGGTCACCCCGGCATCACGGGCGATCTGATCGAGGCTGGTGTGCGCCACACCCTTGTCCAGAAACAACCGCTCGGCTGATGCGAGCAGAGCAATACGGGTCTTTTCGGCGTCTTCTTTGGTTCTTCGCATGTCTGAGCTACGGCAGCATCGGGCTGCGTTGGGGCCCTTGAAGGGCGGATGATGCGGAGTTGTCCTTCAGACTCTGCAACTTTGGCTGTTTACAATCGTCTTTGTATGTAACAGCATCTCACCATCTCTGTAAATGTTCGATATCAGCCACGACCCGGTCGTGCGCTGGCGAGACGCTTTTTCTTCCTGCGAGTTGCCAATGCCCCTTCCTATTCTGCTCATTCTGGGCGCGCTTAGCGCCTTTGGCCCGTTGGCCATCGATTTCTATCTGCCCGCATTCCCAGCGATGGCGCGGGCTTTCGCCACTGACGTGGAGCATGTTCAGCTGTCGCTGGCGGCGTACTTCATCGGCCTGGCCATTGGTCAGCTGATTTATGGACCTCTGGCGGATCGGTATGGCCGTCGCTGGCCACTGTTGGTTGGTGTCGCATTGTTCACCCTGGCCTCGCTCGCCTGTGCTTTCGCGCCCTCGTTGGACTGGCTGATAGCGGCCCGTTTCGTCCAGGCGCTGGGCGGCTGTGCGGGCATTGTGGTAACACGTGCCGTGGTGCGTGACAGCTGCGATCCGGTACAGAGCGCCAAGGTCTTTTCGCAGCTGATGCTGGTGATGGGGCTGGCGCCGATCCTTGCGCCGTTGGCAGGTGGGGTTTTGATGAATGCCTTTGGCTGGCAGGCGATCTTCGTTTCGCTGACGCTCTTCAGTGCACTCTGCGGTGTTGCGGTCGCGCTGCGGCTGCCGGAAACGCTGCCAGCCGATGCCCCGAAGCATCCGTTGCGCGGCACCTTCGGCCGTTATATCGCCCTGTTCGGCGACCGCGAGTTCATCGCTTTCGCGCTCGCCGGGGGCGTCGCGATGGCGGGTATGTTCGCCTATATCGCCGGTTCGCCGTTCGTCTTCATCGAACTGTACGGCGTTCCGGCTGAGCACTACGGCTGGCTGTTCGGCAGCAACGCCGCGGGTTTCATCCTCGTCTCACAGATCAACGCTCGGCTGTTGCGTCTGCGGGGGCCGGGCTTATGGCTGCGGCGTTTCGTCTGGTTCTACTTCGCTTGTGGGGTGGCACTGCTCGCCGTCGCATTGAGCAGACCGGATGTGCTCTGGCCGCTGCTGATTCCGTTATTCGCGGGCATGGCGAGCCTCGGCAGTATCCTGCCGAACGCCACGGCCTGCGCCATGGCGAAGCAGGGCCAGCAGGCCGGATTGGCGTCGGCGCTGATGGGTAGCCTGCAATTCTGCATCGCCGCCGTTTCGTCGGCTGCGGTCGGTTGGCTGCACAACGGCACGGCCGTACCGATGGCGCTGGTGATCACGGTGTGCGCACTACTGGCGGCGTGTCTGGCCTGGTACACAGGGCAAATCGCCGCTGCGTCGCGCAGTCAGGATGCCGCCTCGTCCTGAGGCGGCACTCGCTGAGTGGTCAGAATCCCTCGAGGACAATCTTCCCCTTGGCCTTGCCGCTTTCGATGAAGGCATGGGCGCGGCGCAGATTCTGTGCGTTGATCGTCCCGTAATGCTCGCCCAGAGTGGTTTTGAGCACGCCGCTGTCGATCAGCTCGGCGACGCGGTTGAGCAGTTCGTGTTGCGCGATCATGTCCGGCGTCTGGTACAGCGAACGGGTGTACATGAACTCCCAGTGCAGCGACAGGCTCTTGCGCTTGAGCAGGCTGATGTCGAGGCTCGCCGGATCGTCGATCAACGCCAGACGGCCCTGAGGCTGCAAGGCCTCGACGATTTGCGGCAGATGCAGGTCGGTGTGGGTCAGGCTGGCGACATGGGTGACGCCAGCGATGCCCAGGCGTTGCAGTTCGGCGGCGAGCGGCTGGCTGTGATCGATCACTTCTTGGGCGCCGAGCTCACGCACCCAGGCCTGGGTATCGCCGCGTGAGGCGCTGCCGATCACCTGGAGTCCGGTCAGCTGCCGTGCCAGTTGGGTGAGGATGGAGCCTACGCCACCGGCCGCGCCGACAATCAGCAGGCGCTGATCGCGATTTTCCTTCCCTTCGCTGATCTGCAGGCGTTCGAACAGCAATTCCCAGGCAGTGATCGAGGTCAGCGGCAGCGCCGCAGCGGCGGCGAAATCGAGACGGGCCGGCTTGCGGCCAACGATGCGTTCGTCCACCAGGTGCAGCTCGCTGTTCGCGCCGGGGCGGTCCAACGCGCCGGCGTAGAACACCTCGTCGCCGGGCTGGAACAGGCTGACATCGCTGCCAACCGCACGCACCACACCCGCCACGTCCCAGCCGAGTACCTGATGCTGGCCCTGGTCCGGCTGCACGCGCATACGGATTTTGGTATCGACCGGGTTCACCGAGATGGCGCGCACCTCGACCAGCAGGTCTCGGGGGCCGGGTGTCGGCTCGGGTAGGTCGATATCGAGCAGTGAGCGTGGGTCATCAATGGGCAGCGATTGCTGGTAGCCGATGGCTTTCATGGCAGTTCCTCAAGTTGGAAGGGGATACGTGCCATGTTCGGATTTCGCGCTGGGAAGAAAAACAGCATATTCCGCAGAGGCTCTTTCAACGGAATATTGAAAATGCTGCGCAGTAATGACTTGCAAGTGTTCGTATTGACCGCTGAGTTGGGGAGCCTTTCTGCTGCCGCTCGCCGGTTGGAATTGTCACCCGCCGTTGCAAGCGCGGCTCTCAAGCGGCTTGAGGCTGAGCTGGGTTGCCGTTTGCTGATGCGCTCGACTCGCAGCCTGAGGCTGACGGGCGAAGGCGAGCTGTATCTGCCTCATGCGCGCTCGGCCTTGCAGAGTCTGGTGGACGGTCAGCAACTGCTGGCCGGGGGAAAAGCGGTCATCAGCGGCACGCTGCAGTTATCGGCGCCGTCGGACTTCGGGCGCAATGTGCTTTTGCCCTGGATGGACGAATTCCAGTTGCGTCATCCGCTGCTGACGCTTCGATTGTTGTTGGCTGATCGCAATGCGGATCTGTTTCGACAGCCGGTCGATATCGCGCTGCGCTACGGCCAGCCGGAGGATTCCAGTCTAGTGGCGCTGCCCGTGGCGGCGGCTAATCGGCGAGTGCTCTGCGCCGCGCCGAGCTATCTCGCGAACCATGGATCGCCGCGCTCGCTGGCTGCACTCTCCGACCATAATTGCCTGCGCTTCATGCTGGCGGGGCGGGCGCATGAGCGCTGGTGCTTTTACGACGGTCGGCATGAGCTGGAGCAGGTCGTGAGCGGTGATCGAGTCAGTGACGACGCCGATGTGGTGCGACGCTGGGCGTTGGCGGGGCAGGGGCTGGTGTACAAGTCCTGGTTGGACGTTGCCCAGGATGTGCAGGCGGGGCGTTTGGTTGTGCTGTTGCCGGAATTGCTGGGCGAGCCGGCGCCGCTGAATCTGATCTGCGCCCACCGCGCGCATCTGGGCGAAATGGTGCGGTTGCTGCGTGAGCATCTGGTCGAACGGTGCCAGGTGCTGCTTGAGCACGCACCGTTCACCAGTTGATGCAGGTCGCGCCTGGCTACCCGCTGTTGACTACTTGGCCAGGCGGGCGTCCAGGCTGTTCTGCGCCAGGCGCCGCGCCTGGCTCTCGGTCATGCCCAGGCTATCGTGCAGGGCCATGAAATTCTCGGTGACGTAACCGCCGAAATAGGCCGGGTCGTCCGAATTCACCGTGACTTTCACGCCCTGTTCCAGGAGATTCAGGATGTTGTGCTGGCTCATGTCGTCGAACACGCAGAGCTTGGTGTTCGATAGCGGGCACACCGTGAGCGGAATCTGCTCGTCGATTAGCCGTGCAATCAGCTTCGGATCCTCGGCGGCACGCACGCCATGGTCGATGCGGCTGACCTTGAGCAGGTCCAGTGCCTGCCAGATATAGTCGGGTGGGCCTTCCTCGCCGGCGTGTGCAACCGCGAGAAAACCTTCGGCGCGCGCCTTGGCGAAGACCCGCTCGAATTTGCTGGGTGGATGCCCCATTTCCGAACTGTCGAGGCCGACCGCGAAGAAGGCATCGCGAAACGGCATCGCCTGTTCCAGCGTCTTGAAGGCCTCTTCCTCGGGCAGGTGACGCAGAAAACTCAGGATCAGACCGCTGCTGATGCCCAATATCTCGCGCCCATCGGCGAGGGCGCCGCTGATGCCGCTCATGGCGACTTCGAACGGAATGCCGCGATCGGTGTGCGTCTGCGGATCGAAGAAAGGCTCGGTGTGCACCACGTTCTGCTCTTCGCACTTCTGCAGGTAGGCCCAGGTCAGGTCGTAGAAATCCTGTTCGGTGCGCAACACGTCGGCGCCGGCATAGTAGAGGTCGAGGAACTCTTGCAGGTTGCCAAAGTTGTAAGCGCTGCGTAGCGCCTCGACGTCGTTCCAGGGGAGGGCGATCTTGTTGCGTTCGGCCAGGCGGAACAGCAGTTCAGGTTCCAGCGAGCCTTCCAGGTGAAGGTGCAATTCGGCTTTGGGCAAGGCATTGAGCCAGTCGTACATGGTCGGGTTCTCGTCATCTGGTTTGCGAGGCATTCTAGTCATGAGTGCCTGCAACCGATATGCCGGTGTGCGGCCTGCTTCGATAGTTGAGCAGGGCAAGATTGCCGGGGCATGGCGGCAAGATGAATAAGCGATGACATTGGCGGAATTTTGATCAGTATCGCCAAGCGCAGCAACCATCAGGGCTCGGCGGGTTACTACCAGGGTTATCCACAGAGTTCTCCACCTCTTTCGGGCATAACTATCGAACCGTTTTGCCATGATTGATAGCAAAACGATTGCGCGGTCGAAAAAGTCAAAAAAAGCTTGATATTCATGCGGTTGAGAGTTGCGGCTCAGGCGATAAGGCAGCTTTGTTCAATAAGTGAGCAAGTTTCCGTAAGCCGCGCCGTTTCGGTGATGCAGCCACTCATCAAAAGGTTATCCACAGCGCGCTCCACAAGAAATGTGGGCAATAAACGCGGCGTGTCAGCATTCAGCATCCGACAGACGGCTCCGTCCGCGGCTGATATCGGCGAGCAGTTGCTGCAGCCCATCGCGTTGTGCACTCGGTAGTGCGAGGACCAGCTCAGCGCCTTGGGCATCGAAGGTTTCGCTTTCGATCAGTGCCTCGTGATCGCCCAGGCGGGCTTTGAGCAGCGCCAGTTCAGCAAAGCGGCAATGGCAGCGGCAGCGAACCCTCACCACCAACGCCAATCGCTCGCCTGCTTGCAGGCATTTCGCCGCGGAGCCGCCATAGGCGCGTGCCAGCCCGCCGGTGCCGAGCTGAATCCCGCCGAACCAGCGCGTCACCACGACGACTACCTGATCGCAGCCCTGGCCTTCGATGGCCGTCAGCATGGGCCTGCCGGCCGTGCCGCCGGGTTCGCCATCGTCACTGAAACGGTACTGATTGCCGATTTTCCAGGCCCAGCAATTGTGCGTGGCGGTGCTGTCGCTGACTGTCTGGATGAACGCCTGCGCGTCCTCCGGTTGAGCGATCGGGGCAGCCCTGGCAAGGAAGCGACTCTTGCGAATCACTTCCTGGTAGTCGCAGGGCATGGCGAGGGTAAAAGGCATAGGCGCTAGGACAGCAGCAAAAGCGTGCATTGTAACGGGTCACCCGGCCCGGTGTGCCGCTCCCGATACCGCCCAGCCACTGACGTGAACTTCCGCGGATGATGCGACACACAACTGTATGCGTCTGACTGTCGGTTCGAGACCAGACGCGACGGATTTCGTGGCTCGGTAGCGTGCGTCAGGCCCATCCGCCCGGTCAAGTGGCCAACCTTCTATCAGCGGAGGCGGCCGCAGATGGTCGGCGTTGCGCATTCCTGCTAACGAAAAAAGATCGGATACCAGAGGCGATCAAGGCCTGCGTTATCTGCCACTTACGGGAGGATCATTTCATGCTCAATTCCACCTACCAATCCTGCATCCAGGCCTGCTCCAATTGCGCCGTTGCCTGCGAGATATGCGCCGCATCCTGTCTGCGCGAGGACGACGTGAAGATGATGGCGCGCTGCATCCAGCTGGACCGCGACTGTGCCGATCTCTGCGCGCTCGCCGCGGTGCTGATGACCCGTGACAGCGGCCTGGCCAAGGAAATGTGCCGCATCTGCGCACAAGCCTGTCGTGAGTGCGCCGAGGAGTGCGGCAAACATCAGATGGATCATTGCCAGGCCTGCGCCGAGGCGTGTCGCAAGTGCGCTGGTGAATGTGAAAAGATGGCCGCCTGATCGAAACCACGCTGTACCGTGGGGCCGTGCAGCTATGGCTGCCGGCCCTTTTATTTCAGGCTAGCCAGTCAAGTGTCAGGATCAGCCTGCGCTCCCCGGATCCAACCTGCGGTGAACGGTGAATGATTCCGGCGCCCTCGTTACCCTGCCATTTCTCGCCTTTGAACAATGCGACCTCACCCGCCTGCAGTCGCTCGATGTCCCCTATGTCGGCGGGCTCGGCGCTCGGTTCGCCCAAGCGCTGGCGGAGCATGGCCTCTTCGCGGAGCCACTCGCTGCCGATCCCCGCATAGGTCGTGATCAGACGTAGCGGTACGTGATCCACGTGAAAACGCGGACACATCGCCTTATCCAGCACGCGTAGGCGCAGCCCGACGCGGCGTGCATCTATCAGGCAGGCGAACGCGCTCGTCAGCCAGGCGACATCGGCGACAAACCCGGCGTGTCCGGCGATGTCCCGATAGGCCTCCGCCAGGGGAAGAGTCTGCAGGTTGTCTGCATCGGGTTCGAGCGTCAGTGATTCGGCCAGTGGCTGGCCCTGCGCCAACAGGGCCTGGGCGAAGTCGGCGATGGGCTGCGGCAACGGGCGCTGCCACACCGCCAGGTTGACGCCATCGCGCAACGCGTCGCCCAGCACCGCAGGCGTGCTGCCGAACACTTGCTGCGGGTACGGCCGGGCGAGAGAGGGCGCTAGCATCAGGCGACTTCCTGCTGCCACGGGCCGAACGGATCCGGCATGCGCATCCAGCGCTCCGGGCCGAGGTTCCATTCGAGTTCGCTTAGCAGGCACCCATCGAGCTCGGCGCGCAGCCGGTCGAAGTCGATGTTCTGGCCTATGAAGACCAGTTCCTGGCGGCAGTCCCCGCTGTCCTCGTCCCATTTCAGGCGAATGGCGGCGCGCGCATCATTGTCGGTGGGCCACTGCGCTTCTGGTGTGAAGCGCCACCAGCGTCCGGCATATTCGTAACGCATCAGCCCGCCAGCCTGAGACCAGGCACCGGCGTCCTGCGGACGACTGGCCAGCCAGAAGTAGCCCTTGGAGCGCAGCAGGCGGCCATTGGTCCATTCGCGATTGAGGAAGTCGTGAAACCGCTGCGGATGGAAGGGCCGCCGCGCGAGGTAGGCGGTCGACGCGATGCCGTACTCCTCGGTTTCCGGCACGTGCTCGCCGCGCATTTCCTTGAGCCAGCCGGGAGCAAGGGCGGCACGCTCGAAGTCGAAACGGCCGGTATCGAGGATGTGCGCCAGCGGTACGCGGCCCATGCTCATCGGCAGAATCTCGGCGTGGGTATTGAGACGACTGAGGATCGCCGTCAGCTCTGCGCGCTCGGCGCTGGATATCAGGTCGATCTTGCTGATGAGGATGACGTCGGCGAATTCGACCTGTTCGATCAGCAGGTCGGTAATCGAACGTTCGTCCTCTTCGCCGAGGGTTTCGCCACGGCTTGCCAGGCTCTCGGCTGCATGAAAGTCCTGTAGGAAATTCACGCCGTCGACTACCGTCACCATGGTGTCCAACCGCGCCAGATCCGCGAGACTCTGTCCCTCGTCGTCCCGGAAGGTGAAGGTTTCAGCCACCGGCAAGGGTTCGGATATGCCGGTGGACTCGATCAGCAGATAGTCGAAACGGCCTTCGCGAGCCAGCTTGCCGACTTCCTCGAGCAGGTCTTCGCGCAACGTGCAGCAGATGCAGCCGTTGCTCATCTCCACGAGTTTTTCCTCGGCGCGGTTGAGGCTGACGTCGCGCTGGACCTCGCTGCCGTCAATGTTGATTTCGCTCATGTCATTGACGATGACCGCCACCCGGCGGCCTTCGCGATTCTTCAGGATGTGGTTGAGCAGGGTGCTCTTGCCGGCACCCAGAAAACCGGATAGCACGGTGACAGGGAGGCGATTCATGGTGATTTCTCAGGCGGTTCGTTGGTGTTTTTCGCGCTGTTCCTGGCGCTCTTTCGCTTCAATGCAGAGCGTGGTGGTGGGGCGTAGCAACAGCCGTTTCAGCCCGATGGGCTCGCCGGTTTCGGCGCACCAGCCGTATTCGCCGCGGGCGAGGCTGTCGAGCGAGTCGTCGATCTTGTCGAGCAGCTTCTTCTCCCGTTCCAGCAAGCGCAGCTGCCATTGGCGCTGCTCTTCGGCGGTGCCGATATCGGACGGATCGCTGCTCGGCTCCTGCTCGCGTAGCGCCTGGAACTCCTCGGCGATACGCGCCTGCAGCTCGGCACGCTGGTGCAGCAGTAAGGAGCGGAAAAAGGCTTGCTGGGCCTCGTTCATATAGGCGTCGGCGGGTTGGGCGAGGAGTTCGGCTTCGGTCATGGGTGGCACGTGAATATCAAGATTTGATAAAAGTTATAACATAACATTTACGGCGTTAGCCAATACGATCATCGAATGGCCGATGAACAGCTTTCAACAGACGCTGTGCCTGACGAGGCGTAGGGAATCGAGGAGGGAGTTAGATGACGAGCAAAGAGCGGATCATCCAGCTTCTACAATGAATCGCGGCAGCGCCTGCGCTTACTGATAGCAAACAGGATTCAGCTGTGCCGAAGGCATACGCTGCGGATACGATCTACTGATTAGATGAAAGGAACGGTGATGTTCGAAGTAAAGGCAACCCAACATGTCCTAGCGGTCAATGATCTGGAGCGTACAGAGCAATATTTCCTCAACGAACTTGGCTTTTCACTTCGCTTTCGGGTGGAGGGCTGGTCGTTCATCAGCCTGGGTGGTTTTCACGTGATGTTGGGGCGCTGTGTTGATGAAATGCCAGCACGTGATACGCATGAGCATGCCTACTTCGCCTATGTGAATTGTGAAGGCATCGACGATCTTTACCGCGACTACCGGCAGCGCGACGTCATCGTTTTCCAACCCATATCCGACAAGCCGTGGGGGATGCGTGAGTTTGGCGTGGCCACACCAGAGGGGCACCGGATCGTGTTTGGCCAGGATATGCAAAGCGGTGGTTCTGCCCTGTAGACGAGACGCCATGAACGAGATGACTCGAATCCGCTTCTCCGAAATCGAACAGTTCGTGCCCGCGCGACCGGGTATCTATGAGATCCACAGCGTGGACGGGATACCTTTGAAAGTGGGTATTGGCGTCAATTTGCGAAAGCGGCTTATTCAGCATCAGAGGTCGCGGCAGAGCCGCCTGATTCTCAAGGCCGGCGGCGACTGGAGCAATCCGGCCGATGCTCGGAGCAGTCAGTCGATTCTGGCGAAGCATCTGTTTTCTGCCGGGAAGTAGATGGATTCGATCTCACCTGTGAGGCCGGCCGGCAGGCGTTCCTCGAGCAGCGCTGCTACATCCTTTTTTGTCCCACTACGACGCGTGAGGAGGCGCACGAATTAGAACGGTTGAAAGAGGTGAGCGGTGCTTTTCTGTTTACAGGACCGGTATACCCCAGCGATCTGGTGACGCTGCCCAACTGGGCTGCAGGCCTCCTTCAGGCCACCTGCCGCTTCCGATAAGCCTCGCCGATCTGCACCAGCACAACCAAGGTCACGATCGGCAGAAGCCCGACGTTAACAGCGGACCAGCCCGCTCCTGCGATAAGCGCGCCAGAGGCGAAGGACATCACGGCCGCCACGCTGCCGTTGCTCAACTCCATCAGGCCCTGCGCCCGGGCCCGCTCTTCCGGCCTGTGGCCCTGGCCCAGTTGGGTGGTACCGGCGACCAGCATGAGGTTCCAGCCGATACCGAGCAGGCAGCTGCTGATCATGAAGTGCCAGTGGCTGAGGCCGAGCAGGGCGACGACTGCACTGGATATCAGCAAACCGCCACCGACGCACGCCACCAGCCGACTGCCCAGTCTGTCTACCAGCGGACCGGCGATGAATGCGGGCAGGAACATCCCGAGCATGTGCCACTGGATTACCTGGCTGCTGGCCTGAAGATCCATGCCTTCAGCGTGCATCGCCAATGGGGTGGCGTTCATGACCAGGATCATCAGACCATGGCCGGCTGCGGTAGTCAGTACGGCAGCTCTGACGGTGGGCCGTGTGAGCAACTCGCGCCATGAGACGGCCGCCGAGGCGACGGGCGAAGCAGTCGTTCCGCTACCAGGCTTCAAGCCAGCCAGGATGACGAATCCAATTGCGGCCAATGCGGCGATCAGCAAGTAGGCGCCGACGAAGGGCGTCGTGACCAGCCCGCGTGCCGCAGTACCAAGTGTCGGCGCAATCAGGGCGGCAACCACGCCACCGCCGATTACGCAGGCGGTGGCCCGACCCTTGAACGCTTCCGCCACCGATTCCAGGGCGGCAAAGCGGTAATACATGGCCGAGGCCTGATAGGCCCCGATGGGCAGCGCACCGAGGCAGAGCAGGGTGAAGCTGTCGAGCCAGAGCGAAAGTGCGCTCAGCAGACCACCCAGTACGCCGGCCAGCGCGCCGAACAGGAAGCCGACCCTGCGACCACGGTGCTGCATGAGCCCGGCGATGGGTTGC
Source organism: Pseudomonas sp. YJ42 (assembly GCF_047225135.1). Taxonomy (NCBI): domain Bacteria; kingdom Pseudomonadati; phylum Pseudomonadota; class Gammaproteobacteria; order Pseudomonadales; family Pseudomonadaceae; genus Pseudomonas; species Pseudomonas sp. YJ42. Next base: position 3,816,321 of record NZ_CP178378.1, read on the forward strand.
AAGGCGAGCAGGCCGCCCAGCATCAGCAGGGCGAGTGGCAGAGTCGCCAGACCGGCAAAAGGGGCAAGTCGCAGGCCGACGATGGACGTGAGGATGATGCCAATCATCGAGCAGGACCAGTACAGCGCCTGGGCGACGAACAAGCGAAAAATCTGGGCGTTGCTGAATAAGAGGGGCACGGGGTTCGTCCTTTGTCTGGAGATAAGCGGGCACAGCCACGCCTGGCTTGGCGCCGCGTGCGTGAGCAAACATGTGTTCGAAGCGGGTGATGCTCGGCTGGGGTTGCCGATCAGCCGAAACGCTGGAAAATGTCTCGAGGGCTCACCGACAAATGTTTCTGGAAGGTGCGCCTGAGGTTTTCCGGATGGCCGAAGCCGGTCAGCCGCGACACCGTCGCGATCGATGTTTCCGCGCTCAGCAACAGGCTCCGCGCGGCCTCCAGCCGTACGCGCTCGATATATTGTCCTGGCCCCATGCCCACTTCCTGACTGAACAGGCGGCACAGGGTGCGCGGGCTCATGTGCGCCTGTTCGGCCAAGGCTTCGATGGAAAGATCGTCACCCAGGTGACCAGGAATCCATTCGAGCAGCGCGGCGAGCCGTGCCACGGCGCCGGTTGGCGTGGCCAGCATGGGGCTGAACTGCGTCTGCCCGCCTGGCCTTCGCAAAAACATCACCAGCCGCTGAGCGACCGAGAGGGCCAAGGCGCGCCCCAGATCGGCCTCGACCAGGGCCAGCGCGAGGTCGATACCCGCGGTGACCCCGGCCGAACTGAACAGGTGGGCGGTCGCCGGATCCTTCGGGTCATAGGTGTGCAGACGGTCGCCTTGTACGTCCACGGCTGAGTATTCGCCGAGCGCCTGCAAGTCGGCCAGTGGGTGGTCGCCTTGCGCCCATCGAAAAGCCCGGCTTCGGCCAGGACCAAGGCCCCGGAGCACACCGATCCCAGTCGTCGCACATGCGGTTCGGCGCGTCGCAGCCAGTCGAGCAATGGGCGATTGCGCAGCTGCGCTTTCACGCCATTGCCTCCCGGAATCAGCAGCGTGTCCAGCGTGGCCGGATCTATGCTGGACCAATCCATGTCGGCGACCAGCTTCAATCCTGCAGAGGTCGGGAAGGGGCCGGGCTGCTCGCCGATCAGCAGCAATTGGTAATGAGCCGGCAAGCCCTGGCGCTGGCGCTCGACATTGGCCGAGGCGAACACCTGCATCGGGCCGGTGACATCGAGGCTCATCACATCCGGGTAAACCAGGCAGGCAACGGTGCGAGTGGTGTCCATCGCGGCACCTCTACAGGGAAGGTGCTGGCAGTCTGCGATGGCGGCGTGTATGTCGCAATGACAAGGTTCACACGGATCTTGCCATTGCAATAATTTCAATGGCCTGGATTGTGAAGGCGAGCCGGCTCGGCATGCTCTATACGCGGCGCTATTACGTCTCGGTGGGCTGCGCGCGGAGACGGTACTGGCCGGGTGTCATGCCGACCACGGCTTTGAAATCGTGGATGAAGTGGGCCTGGTCGGCGTAGCCGCAGGCCAGTGCCGTCTCCAGTAGCGACTCACCGGCCCGAAGTTCGCGGCGGACCAGCGCCACGCGCTGGATGCGGCTGAACTGTTTCGGCGTCAGCCCGACCTGATGACGGAACAGGCGCTCCAGTTGTCGCTGGCCGAGCGGTACCGCCTGCATCAACTCGTTCAGGCGCGCGCGGCCCTGGCTGTCGGCGATCCGGGTGAGCAGCTGTTGTACCGGCGCTCGTGGGTCCTGCGCATCGTTCAGGCGCGCAAGCAGCTCGCGTTCGACCAATGCCTGCTGGGCGTCCAGATCCAGCTCGGCCAACGCATCGACCAGGCTGCTCAGCCGCAGATCGGGCCAGTCATCGCCATGAAAGCCGGAGAGTTCGTCTAGTCCCACGCCGAAGAAAGCGGTGCCCATCCCGGGACGAAAACGCACGCCCATCAGGTTTACCCGAGCGGCCAACTGCAATCGGCTGCTGGCCAGCTGCGGACCGGCGATCAATGCGGCAGGCAAGTGAGCGACGCCGTTGACGCTCAGCGGCTCGGCGAAGTTGAAGATCACGCCGCTGCCGCCATCCGGATGCAGCAACTGTGCGTCGTGAACGGTTGCGGCATTGTCCTTCAGCCACCAGAAACGCTGCACATACGCGGCCAACGCCGGGCTCGGCGGTCGGGTGATGAAGCCCTGGATGCGTGGCAGGCGCTCGTGCAGTGAGGACATGGCAATCCCGCATTCGAAGATGTCGAAATTCTACAATAGCGCGCCTCAGCGGCTGCGTAGGCTACGCCCATATTCAATCCGAGGAGAAACATCATGCGTATGAACTACCAAGCAGCCGCTCCCGAAGCCGTCAAGGCGATGATCGGGCTGGAAACCTACCTGGCACGCCAGAGCCGCAGCGAAGACGGCGTCGACAAACCATTGATGGAACTGGTGAAGATCCGCGTTTCGCAGATCAACCGCTGCGCCTTTTGCATCGATATGCATACCAAGGATGCCCGCGCCCACGGCGAAACCGAGCAGCGCATCTATGCACTGAGCGCCTGGCGCGAAACGCCCTTCTTCACTGATCGCGAGCGCGCCGCGCTGGCTTGGGCCGAGGCCAATACGCTGTTGCCAAACGGTGTCGAGCAATCCTTGTTCGATGAAGTGCGCCAACACTTCTCCGAAGCGCAGCTGACCAATCTCACACTGGCCATCGCGACCATCAACGCGTGGAATCGATTCGGAGTTTCCTTCGCGCCGGTGCCGGGCAGTTACCAGCCGGCGTAAGCGCGATTCGGTTGACCTCGTGCGACGCCCCTGGCTTGGCTCCCGGGGCGTTCGCCGCTCAAGACTTGAGGTCCTGATTGCTCATGGCGCATAAGCTCTGCGCCTGCCTGGCCAGGGAAAGCGCGCGCAGTTGTGCCATGCATTGGGCCTGGCTAGGGATTCGCGACACACTGAGCACTGCCTTGTCGTCGACGCTGATCAGGTACGCCCGGTTGTAGCGCGGGCCGTCCCCCCAACTGCTGAACCGTTGCTCGCTGAAGGCACAGCGGTACTGCATATGGCCGGAAAAACCTTTGAACCGGTCGCTCCGAAAGATGTGCCGGTATTTTTGCCAGTCGCGTGAGCGCTGGCCCTCACGGACCGCTTCGAGACAGCCTTCCAGCTCGGTAATGTCCGGCTCATGCAGGAATATGGTCTGAGCCAGGGTGGACCCATCCAGCTGCATCGTCGCCACTAGATAGATGCGTTGCTCGTCTGCCTGAGCCGATAACGCCATCAGTAGGCCAAGCGCCAACATCCCTGTTTTGATCATCTGTAGTACTCCGGAGTGAACCCTGCTGTCGAGGGCGGCACCCTAGCCGACGAGCGCGGCCGGAACAAGCGGGTAATGGATCAAACTCGGCCGTTCCAACCCGCGCAGCAAAATCGGTCAGCAGCACGAGCTGACGATGAAATCTTCAGGCCATCCGATCTGCAATCAGGAAATGAAATGTTGCATGCGCTTCCAGCCATGTGTGGGTCTTTGCGGTAATTTACGCTGCCTTTGGCAACGAAATTCCTCTACATGACCCTCCTGATAGCATTCGCTGTCTTATCCATCCTCGTTTCATTCATCTGTTCCATCCTTGAAGCCGCGCTGCTATCGCTTACGCCTAGAGCGAACCCGGGAGGACTAAGCTCGATTGCCCCTCGCCCGCCCAGGAAGGGTGGGCGAGGGGCTTGATCTACCTTAGCGTTCGACCATCCCCAACCGCATGAAACGCGTCTCGCCGCTGGCGTCCTCCACGCCGTCGTTGTCGGTTACCACGAACAACCGGCCCTGCTTATCGACCGCAGCGCCTTCGACCTTATCCAGCACCCAGCCGCCGGTGCTCTTCAGGTCGGGCAGAAGGTCACGTTCCAGACGTTTGTTCACCACCGGGAAACCCTGGCCTTCCGCGGCGGGCTGCATGCCGCTCAGATCGATGCGGTACAGCCGTTTGACTTCGGCGGCAGGGCCTTGCTGGTTGTCGCGTTCGATAACCAAAAACTGGCCATTGCCGATCGAGGTGAGCTCGGACAATCCGACCCAGCCGCCTTCGACAGCCGGGTCGAGCGGGTAGTGGTAGAAGCCCCATTCGCCGCTGTTCGGATTGAACACGCCGATGCGCACCTTGCCGGCTGGGTCGTTCTTCCATTCGCGCTGGAAGGCGACATACACGCGGGTGCTGGCGCCTTCCCCCACCACCGCAACGCCCTCGAAACCGTTGCTGGTCTGCTGAGCCGCCACGTTCGCCGGCAGCGCATTCTCCTCGAGTACTTCGCCCTTTGCGTTTGTGCGGATCAGCAGGTTCGGCTTGGCTTTGCCGTTGCCTTCGGAAGCCAGCCAGAAATCGCCATTGCTGGCCTGGGCGATGCCTTCCAGATCGTAGTCGACCGTTTTGCCAGCCTTGCGCAATTCGATCTGCCCGTCGATGACGGCGGGCGTCTTGCTCGTATCGATGCTGAAGATGCGCGAGGCCTTGTAGTAGCTGTCCGGGACGGCGTAGAGGCGGTCGTTCTGCGTGCGGTCGGCGGCCAGGCCGCTCAGTGCGCCCCAGGGGATCAACTGGCTCTCGGTCGAGCGGATCTCCGGATACGAGGCCGTTTTCGCGCCGTACTGGTAGATCGAGATCGTCGAACGATAGCCATCCTCGGCCGAATCCTCTTCGCTACTGACCACCAGCAGATTGCGCGACGGGATCGGCAGAATGCCTTCCGGTCCCATGCCTGCCGGTAGCAGTTGATGCATCACCGGCGCCCATGGGCGTGCGACGTCATACACGGCTACCGCATTGCCGCGCTCGCTGCCCACAAATAGAAGGTCATGCTTGCGGTAGCTCGCCGCGGCGATGCCTTCTGGCTCGATGCCCTTGTTCTCCGAGCGGCTTTCCGGGTAGTGACCGGCACGGATGAAGGCGTGCTCCATCGAGGTGCCGGCTTCGTGCCAGACGCGTCCGTTGTAATCAAACAGGGTGAAGCTTCGGCTGCCGCCTTCTTCGCCATTGGCGTTTTCGTAATCACCTTCGTTCGCCGTCGCTATCAGCGGGCCGACCCAGGCGATTGCATCCGGTTCGCGGCGCTTGCCTTTGAGCACGCCGACCGGCTCGATGCGGTCGTTCTCTTTAACGTCGACACCTTCCAGGTCGACCTGGCCCGCGCTGAAATGGCGCATGATGCGGCCGCGACGTAGATCGACCAGCACGATGTGATTGTTTTCCTGCAGCGTGACGGCTGCGACGTCCTGATCGTTGATGCTGACGTATTCGGGCTCCGGATCGCCCGGTGCGACGTCCGCCAGGCCGGTCAGATCGACGTCCCGTGTCCGCCAGCGCGAGGGCTGGCCCTTGAGGTCGACGATGCGCAGAAAGCCGGCCGGCAGTTGTGGAAGCAACCCGTCGTTCAGATCCTCATCCCGCTCGTTTTCGATCGCCACCGCGGCATAACGGCCCTTCGGGCTGATGGCGATGGAGTCCGGTTGACCGCCCATTGGCAGCGTGGCGACACGCTTGGGCTGGGCGGGATTGCGGATGTCGAACACCGCCAGCACACCGTCGGGCTGGGCGAAGCTGAGGGACGTATTGATGGCGACCAGAGCGAAGTGCTGATGCACGGCGACCGAGGTCGGCTCGCCTTCGAGCTGCACGAAGCCAGCAGGTTTCGGCAATTTCGGGTCGCCAATGTCCACCAGGCCAATCCGCTCGCCAGGACTGTCGGTGTAGATCAGCGTGCGGCCGTCGCGGCTCACAGCGGTGATCTCGGCGACGGTCTGGCGCGCGACGTCCTCATCCGAGCCGAGGTTGCGGTACACCGGAAAGGTCGCGATCCGCTCGAAGTATTCCGCGGCCCGCGAAACGGCGGCCTGCGAGGTCAGCGGCAGCAAGGCCGCTATGAGCGCGGTCGAAAGCGCAGTGCGGGTCAGGCAGGTCGGTCTGTTCATGCGGGCCTCGGCGTTCGGTGATTGGGGTTAGCCAAAACACGCTAGGCCGGGTTTGTTACCGGACGGTGACGAGGTTGTGCTTGTTTCGCCTCAATAGGTCAGGGCACACCGAGACGGCAGGAGCGTCCCGCAAAGCCCCGGCCAAAAGAGCCAGCGGTGCCATCGGCCGAAGTCGCCAGTCATTCAAACGCAGTACCTCAACCGCGAGGCTTTGGCGCGTCGGCTGCCGCCCCCGGTTGCGCCGCCGCTGCGCCGGCCTCTTCGAATATGCGGTTCAGTTCGGAGAAGGGGGCTGCGTCTGCAAGCCCGCTAAAGCTGCCTTCTTCAGCGATCGCCCGCGCCGCGCGGATGAAGCTGCCCCACGCCGTTCGCGCGAGGGCAGATCCGACACTGATGCGGCGGACGCCAAGCGCTGCCAGATCCGCTACCGTCATGCCCATATCACCCATCACGATCGCGTTTACCGGTTTCGGCGAAACGGCGTCCACGATCGCGCGAATCTCTTCCGATGTCTGTGGACCGGGAGCGAACAGAACGTCTGCACCCGCCTCCGCATAGGCGGTCAGCCGCCGCAGTACGTCGTCGAGTGGTTCGGGGCGGCCCACCAGATAGCTTTCGGCCCGCGCCGTCAGAAGCACCTGCACGCCCTTTGCATCGATAGCCTCGCGGGCGGCTCTGATGCGCTCGACCGCAAGCGGCAGTTCGTACAACTCGCCAGGCTCCCCGGTTGCATCTTCAATGGACAGGCCGGCAACGCCCGTATCGACGCATAGCGAGACATTGGTCGCGACACTATCGGGCTCATGAGCGTAGCCAGACTGAAAATCCGCGTTGATGGGCAGCTCCGTCGCCTCGACGAGGCCGGCGATGTGCTCCAGGACCGTCGTCAGGGGCAACCCCCATACCGTGTCCGGTTGACCCAGTGTGAACTGGAACCCCGCGCTGGTGGTCGCCAGCGCTCGAAAGCCGCAGTGCGCCAGAAAGCGCGCCGAGCCGACATCCCAGGGATTGGGGATGACAAAACAACCTGATTCGTGGAGTTGCGCAAATGTCGCGCGGCGGCTCGCGAACCTGTCCATAAAGAGCTCCTTGATATTTTCTTTAGGCGTATGGCTTTAAACGTATGGCACTGGCAGGCGCAGCGTTCGCCTGATCAATCGAGAAGACCCTTCGATGAAAAGCAGGCGCGCAAGCGGCGAATTCTCTCAGGTGTGAATGAGGCGACCGCCCCCGAACGACCAGTTTTCCCAGGTAGTTTCCTTGAAACAGACCATCACGTTTTCGGGGTTCAGCCCCTGCTCGGAGAGCCTGGGCATAAGGTCATCAAGGAGCTTCTTCTTGACCTTTACGCTGCGGCCGGCGGACCACAGAACTTCAATAAGAACGAAGTCAGCGGTCCTTTCCGAGGTGAGATCGGGGTAGCTGGCGTCGAAGCGGAAGTCTTCTTCGGACAGCTCCAATACGCGCTGGAATTTATCGGTCGGTGGCACCCCTGACGAGACCAGCGCAGCGTGGACTGCGTCGAGCACGCCGGATTTGAAGGCGCTGGACTTGGGCTTACGAACGGTGAGCGTGACGAGTGGCATGTGATCTCCCGGTGCGGCTGATCATGACAAGGGCTGCGGCTGACGTGAGCGAAGCGGGGTGAACAGCGCCCGCCCGATGGGAATGGCTAGGTGCTGCTGCTCACGCTGAGCCGCGTACGGACAAATGCACAAAGACGAGTCGTCCGTTCTCGGGGCTTTCGAACAGCTTGTCGCAAGGCGTTTTCTCGGTCAGGCAGCGAGCGACTCGCTTGAATATAGACGCCACTTGCGCGTTGGCTTGAGGAAATGACGAACAACTGTTGTGCAAGGTCGAAGTGCTCATACGCGACCACTGCGCAGTGCCGGTTCGGCAGAATCGCGGACCGATGTCGCTCTGATCAGCGCAAAGATCCATTTGAGCGCGCCGGCAGGCTCGGCACTGTTTCTCGTTCTGAGGTTTTTTCAGCCCGGAGCCGAGTGGCATGCGACGCACAGCTTGTTGCCTTCGGTGTCCCGAAGGTACGCCCCGTAGTAGTTGGCGTGATATTCGGGCCGCAGCCCCGGCGCGCCTTCGGATATGCCTCCGTTCGCCAGTGCGACGGTAAAGGCTTGATCGACGACGGCTCTGCTGCTGGCCAGAAAGGCAACCATCTGCCCGTTACCGACATCATGCGGCTGTTTGTCGTAGGGCTTGCCGATTACGAATAGCGGCCGGGGTTCCGGATGGGACTGCCAGCCAGCCCAGGGTTTGCCTTTGTCGCAGAAGCGCTCCTGGACGCCTAGCACTGGCATAAAGGCCCGGTAGAAGGCCAATGCGCGATCGAAATCCGAGACGCCAACGAAGATATGGGAGAACAAGCTGAGTACCTCGCGTGAAGCGTTGTAGCCGACGCCAGGGCGTAAGCGAAGAAGCCGGGCGGGCCAAGCCGTAGCCTTGGAGCGTTTTCTACCTTACTCAAACACCGGCCGGAAGAAGCTGCGCTCGTAACTAAGAATGCAGCGCGTTTCTTCGGCGTACCTGAAGGCTGCTTGGCACTCCGGATCGTGCAAGGACTTCTCTCGGTATTCCTCATAGCGCGCGAGACTCGGGAAGGTAAACAGAGCCAGAGCCACGTTATTGGCACCCTCCGATGGCATGAAATAGCCATGGTGGCTACCTCCGAATTTCTCCACCAGAGGAATCCACAGCCTCCCATAGTGCTCAAATTCCTTCGACTTGAACGGATCAATAACGTATCGGAGATAGCAGGTGATCATGTTCTGCCTCGGTCTTGTTTGCTGTCTAGGCTGGACTTAAGCCGCGCCGCGAAGCGGCGTCAGCTTAGACGCCCTGTACTGGTCCTGCATTTATTAGTGGGTGATTAGAACCAAAAGCAAGCCTATTGCGCCTGGCAGCGCCTGCACAAACAGAATTTTTCGGCTGGCTGTAACTGCGCCATAAATACCGGCCACCACGACGCATGCCAAGAAATACAACTTGAAGTCATAGCCAGCCGCTCCTTGTATCAGGCCTACCAGAAGACCCGCCGCAATAAAGCCGTTGTAGAGGCCTTGGTTGGCTGCCAATACCTTTGTATTAGCGGCTTTCTCCCTGGAATTACCGAAGACTTTAAGGCCTATCGGCTTTTCCCAAAGGAACATTTCCAAAACCATGAAATACCCATGGAGCAAGGCGACTAATAAAACTACTAAATCGGCGATCAGTGTCATCTCTATTGCCTGTTTTGCTAATCAAAGTTCGGTTTTTATTTTTTATGGTAGAAACTTTCGATATGTGTTAAGCCATGCTCATCCTTTTGATCTCAATCCATATGTTGTTAGCTCCCGCAATGACCTAACGCCTCGCTTTGACCGATCGCATGGAGTGGAAAAACGCCGGTGCTGGGCTGTCCGACCAAGCCAGCCAGTGAACGAGCCTCATAGCCGAGCGACCGCAAGCCTTACAAGCTTCAAAATGTTCTCTATGTCATCAGCATTGCTGTACCGCAATTCAATCCATGGTGAGCTAGGCGACCTGTTGGGGTGATGAACAGAGCCGGGCGGGTGTGACAAGCCAAGCGCCTGGATGACTTTCTTGGTAAGCCTCAGGTCCAGCTCATTCTCGTCATGGAAGTGCGCAAACTCCCTCCCGTGAAAAAAAATCGCTGAGCCGCCTGATACCGGGGATGGCCTGTCTTCGACGCCGTCTATATTTCGCAGTCCTGCAATTAGCGCTGCCTTCAATGCGACCATGGGGCTCTGGTTCCTTTGGGCCCAACGTGAACGGACTGACGCTCGGGTTGATCCTCAGCGCCTAGCGCTTGAATCTAGCTGCGACACGAAGCGACGTCGATATGAATGAACGGCCGGGCGGTAACTTGCTCCACAACCAGGCAAACGCAAGCCCGTACAGAAGCCACTGCAGCACCATTGCCGCCACTACCAGCGCTGCCGTTGGGGCCTGCCCGCCAAATGCACCGAGTGCAAAAAGCATGGTTGGCAAGTTCGCAGCCGATGCGAGATTCGTAGGCAGCGGGCGGCTGAGCACCCAATCGGCCGCTGGTGAATTTTCGCCAAGGACAAGCCAGCTAAGGAGCAAGCCAAGCGATGCTATCGCGACGCTGTGGACGATGAGTCTCGGCATCTATGCCTCGGAGCCTTGCGTTCGGTTGAGGGGAGGGCTTTAGCCCGGTCTCGGTGATATGCGTTTTATGCCGGACGACGTAAGTGCTTTTGCGCAGGACGTTTACGGTTTTGAACCTTTTCCATCGTGCTCGTTTTTCAACGACAGCACGGCTTGCGCGAACTCATGTGGAGCTTCTTGTGGGAGATTGTGGCCAACGCCGGGAATCGCCCGATGTTCGTAGTGACCGGTGAAGAAATGAAGGTGGCTGGCCGAGCCACCTAAAGGGGCAACGCCATCGTCGAGTCCATCCAAAGTGATGGATGGCACCGAGATTCTGGGTAGTGTCGTAAGGCGTCGCTCGGTTTCTTCGACTGTAGGATCGCCAGGTACCAGACCATAGCGATGTCGGTACGAATGAATGACCACGTCTGCAAAGTCGGGGTTTTCAAAGGAATCAGCCGTCTGGTTGAAATCCTCGTCGGTAAATGTCCAGGTCGGCGACCACTGCCGCCAAAGCAACCTGCAAAGCTCGCGGCGATTGTCGATGAGCCCTGCCCGGCCCCGTTCGGAGTGGAAATAGTACTGATACCAGTACCGGCACTCGTTCTCTGGAATCTGCGGTTTCACCGAGCCCGGAATGTCCTGAATGTTATAGCCACCTGCCGACACGAGGGCACGTACACGCTCAGGCCAGAGGGCAGCCACGATGCAAGCCGCACGGCCTCCCCAGTCATATCCGGCAAGCACAGCTGTGGAAATCTTCAGCGAGTCCAGGAAGGCAAGCAGATCATGCGCAAGCACTGCCTGCTGGCCGGAGCGTGGCGTGTCTGGATAGAGAAACTGCGTAGGTCCATACCCACGCAGATAGGGGACGAGTACTCGGCAGCCTTGCGAGACCAGGATAGGCGTCACCTGGTCATAAGCGTGCACATCGTAGGGGAAGCCGTGGAGGAGCAGTACGGGCGTGCCGTCCGACGGGCCGCTATCGAAATAGGCAACCCGCAAAACGCCTGCCTCGATCTGTCTCAACATGATCGGTGCTCCCCTTTGGCCACCAAGGTCAACGCCTGACTAAACCGCTTGAACACTACTCCAGCAGAATCGAGCCTGTCTATGCGGCCTCAGGCGCTGCACTTGGCACATGACCAGGTCCGTTGACTGCATCGCCTATCGTTCAGGTCACCCAGGATGGTCCCAGGTCGGGCGTGCGGGCAGCGGCTGGGCTATCTGCTTCGACGTATTGCAAGCGCTGGCGTTCAGCTGCCCGTCGCTGACGGGCCTGTCGAAGTGTGCGGGCTGGAATGGGGACGCATGGAGAGGGCGAACGCGCCGGTTTGGCGGCACGTTCGCCACAATCGCCGTTACAGCTCGATGGAAATACCCGCCTGCAGGGTGCGCGGCGCACCCGGATAGGCCCAGATGTTGCCCCAGGCGCGCTCGTCGTACTCCTCGTCGAAGACGTTGTCGAGGTTGAGGTTGAGGCGAACGCGGTCGGTGAGCGGGTAGTAGGCCAACAGGTCGACCACGGTGTAGGCGCCCATATCGAAAGCGGTGTCCGAAGTGCTGCCCTTGCGCGAACTGACGTACTTCACGCCAACCCCGAGCCCCAGTCCATCCAGCGCGCCGTTGTCGAACTCATAGGTGTCGAGCAGGTTGAAGCTGTGCTCTGGCACGTTGGCCAGGCGGCTGCCCACCGGCATGGTGGCGCTGTTGCTTTCGGTCACTTCAGCGTCAACGTAGGCATAACCGCCGATTACGCGCCATTGCGGCGTGATGTTGCCGGCAACGCTGAGGTCGAAGCCACGGCTGCGGACTTCACCGGCAGCGACTTGGAAGTTGCTGTCCACCGGATCAGCAGTCAGCACGTTTTCCTTGGTGATATGGAAAACGGCAGCGGTCACGCTCAGGTTGTGTTCGGGCAAGTCGTATTTGATGCCGGTTTCGTAAGCGACGCCTTCCTCCGGGTCGAACGCTTGGCTGCTGCGGTCCGCTCCGCGGTTGGGCTTGAACGAGCGGGCCGCATTGGCGTACACCGCCAGCGATTCGGTGAGGTCGTAGATGACGCCGAGTCGGGGCGATACCGCGTTATGCGCCTGGTCCCAGCTGCCTGCCTCTGTCAGCTTGTTGGTGTAGCTCTGCTCGAAGCGCTCCAGTCGGGCGCCCAGCTGAAGCGTGAGACGCTCGGTGAGTTCGACTTGATCCTGTACGTACAGCGCATAGGATTTCAGGTCTTCGTCGTCAAAGGTGGTGGTGCGGGTCAGGGCGGGCAGAGGCTGGCCGTAGACCGGCTCGTAGATGTCGATCGGAAAATCGTTGACGCCTCCGGCGGAGCGGTCGATGCGCGACTGGTAGTTGAAGTCGTCGTACTCGACGCCGGTCAGCAGGGTGTGGGCGAAGCCCAGCGCCTGGAATCGGCCCTCGAGGTTGAACTGGGTGGCGACGTCGTTCCACTCCAGCCATCGCTCGCTGTAGTTGCGGCCGACAGTACGGCCGTCAGCGGCCAGGCCGTTGTTCTCCACGGCGCCACCTTCCAGAGAACCGTCGAGGTATTGCACACCACCGCGCAGGGTCCATTGGTCATCCAGCAGATGCTCGATGCGCAGCTGGGTCGTGGCGTTCTCGTTCGCGAACTTGCCGGCGCTTTCCTCGCCCAGAAAGCGGTCACGTGGAAGCTGGCCTTGCTGGCCGGCGTAGCGCGTCACGCCCCGGTCGAGCGGGTGGCGGTTATGCAGATAATCACCTTCGAGGATGATGGCGGTGGCGTCGCTCAGGTCCCAGCGCAGCACCGGAGCGACGTTGTAGCGCTCACTTTCGACATGGTCGCGGAAACTGTCGCTGCCCTCGGCCACCAGATTCAGGCGATAGGTGAACTCGGCCTGCTCGTCGACCGCGCCGGTTGTATCCAGCGTGCCGCGGCGCAGCCCCTCGCTGTTGAACTGGGTGCCCAGCACGGTGCGTCGCTCGACCTGAGGCTGTTTGCTGACGATGTTGAAGGTGCCGCCTGGGTCGCCACGGCCGTAAAGCATCGAAGCCGGTCCGCGCAGCACCTCGATGCGCTCCAGCGTGGCGGCGTCCGGCATGTTGGGATAGCCGCGATTGATGGCAAAGCCATTGCGGTAGAACTCTTGGGAGCTGAAGCCTCGCACTAGAAACTCGGTCAGCCCCTGACCGCCGAAGTTATTGCCCCGCTCGACACCACCCGCATAGTCCAGCGCATCCTCGAGCCGCGTCGCGCCGATATCCTGCGCCACCTGTGCAGGCACAACACTAATCGACTGCGGAATTTCATGGATGGGCGTGTCGGTCCGCGTGGCACTGACCGAGCGGGTGGCGCGATAGCCCTCTACCGGCCCGTCGGCGCGCTCGACTTTCGAGGCGGTGATATCCATTTGGCCGAGCGCGATGGGGTCGCTGGAGGGAGCTGGCTGTTCAGCCGCGTGGGCCGTGCAAACAAGGGCCTGGAGCGACAAGACCGGTACGATAAAGCGACGCATTGCTGACTTCCCTACAAGAAGAGGCTTCGGGCGGAAAAGCGGCAAATGCTATAGATGTTGATAATTATTATCAATAATGATCGAGGCCGGTGAGCTTTGCTCAGATGGCACCGGCTGGGTGATCCTCATCGTCCGAAAAACAAAATGAAGTGAACGGTTTCTGGTGGTTCTGGTGAGAAGCGAGACTGTCGGAATGAGCGAGTCCTGCAGCAGAGCAAGGTCATCTAACAAAGATGATCTCGGTGATCGTTTGAATGCTTAGCCCCTGCTGCGCGAACTACAGAATGGCGAGGACAGCACCAGGAACAGGCCGGGATTTGACCGCATCGGTTGGGTACGGCATCCGCGGCGGCGACATCGAGCTCGACGCTCAATCCTCCAACCTATAGCTCCAATGCCAACAGATACCGCCGACTATCCTCACGTTACGCCGCAAGCGGCTCGGCGAGCCGCTTGCGGGCGTAATGATTGCAAAAGCGATCAAGGCCGAACCTCGGTCGGGCATATCAGCTGGCGCGGTTGGTTTTGTCGTATTACTGCGCTCGGGTCACGCGCCACAGGGTATTAGCCAGATCGTCAGCGACGATCAGTGCTCCGCTCGGGTCAACCGTCACGCCGACTGGCCGGCCGCGCGTTTTCCCATCGGCGGTCTGAAAACCGGTGACAAAATCCACTGCCTCACCCGCTGGACGGCCGTTGCTGAACGGCACGAAAACGACCTTGTAGCCGGACGGGACCTCTCGGTTCCAACTGCCGTGCATGCCTACGAACGCACCCTCAGCGAACTTTTCGCCCATCACCGCAGAGGAGAAGTCCACGCCGAGGGCGGCGACATGAGGGCCTAGCGCATAGTCCGGTTTGATGGCAGAAGCGACCAGATCGGGCTTCTGCGGCCGAACACGATCGTCGACATTCTGGCCCCAGTAGCTATACGGCCAGCCGTAGAAGCCACCTTCGCGTACCGATGTGAGATAGTCCGGAACCAGGTTCGGTCCGAGCTCGTCACGCTCGTTAACCACCGCCCAAAGCTGGTCGGAACCAGGCTGTATCGTCAGCGCCGTCGGGTTACGTAGACCGGTTGCGTAAGGTTTGTGGGCTCCCGTCTCGGCGTTTATCTGCCAGATCATGGCTCGGTCGACCTCGGCCTCCATGCCGCGCTCGGTAATGTTGCTGTTCGACCCGATGCCTACGTACAGAAAACGACCGTCGGGGCTGACCGTCAGTGCCTTGGTCCAGTGGTGATTGATCTCTGAAGGCAGGTCGGTGACCTTGACCGGTTCGCCACTGGCTTGGGTCTGGCCTTCCTGGTAATCGAATCGCACAAGCGCATCCTGGTTCGCCACGTATAGATTGCCGTCGTAAAAGGCCAGCCCGTAGGGGGCGTTGAGGTTGTCGGCGAACACGTTCTGCGTTTCGTACGTACCGTCACCATCGCCATCGCGCAGTAACGTCAGGCGATCGCCGCCTTTGACCGACGTCGTACCTTTCGACTTGATATAGCCGGCAATCACATCTTTCGGTTTGAGCTTCGGTGCATTGCCGCCTTTGCCTTCTGCAACAAGAATGTCCCCATTGGGCAGCACCAGGGTCTGACGTGGCACTTTCAAGTCGGTCGCGATGGCGGTGATGGTGTAACCCTGCGGCACAGTCGGCTTCTCTTCGCCCCAGTTGACCGGGTCGGCAATCGTCATGCTGGGCAGCAGGCCGCGCTGGGGCTCCCCGAGCTTGGGATCGGGACCGGTAACCTGGGCGATGTCATCATCCTGGCCACCGCAAGCACTCAGCAACAGTGCGACAGTCAGGGCGCTTAATGGGCTTACATGTTTCATGCTTCACCTCCATCACGCAGGTTGGTGAAACCGATCCATGTCGCAACGCAGGCCAGCAGGGTCACGATGACCGATAGGACCAGGCCTGCGGGCATCGTTGCCCAGGCGTCCTTGGCATGCTCGAGTGCATTGATGAAGCCCAGCACCCAGGTCACTAGCAGGAGAGCGAAATAAACCAGCGGCCGGCCTTTTTTGTGCTGCGCTCGAACTAGATTGACCAGCGCGAACAGGATCGCCAGCCCACAGAAAACCAAGCCTCCGACGATCAGCCACGAAGAGAAGTTGCTCCACTGAATCTCGTACGTGCGGTAGTAGGCGATATCACTCAGCATGCCGCCAAGAAACAGGGGAATGGTCCCGGCTAGCAGCGTTGCGTGCAACGGATTGGGTAGGTGGTGGGAGATGCTGTGTGTCGTGTGGTGAGTGCTATGGGTAACAACGGTCACGAAGGCGTCCTCATCGCTGGGCGACTTGGCGGGCTGTCGTAGATGCGCTGGCCCGCCATGTTCGCTCGGAATGTGCATAAGAGAGGATCGTGCCGCTGGGGCGTTAGTTCACTGCGATCGCGCTTCGGCGAATAGTGGGCCGTCACTCTTGATTAAAGTTATGGTTGTTAACGTAACCCGCTGGAATAATTAGACTTCTGCAGTCAGCGATGGGAGCTTTTAGCACTGTTATAGCAGCATCTGTTGGGTTGGCTACGTTTCACGAAAGCTGTTTTTTGAAAATATAGTTAATTGACATAACTATATTTGCACGCTAGCTTTGCCTCACGAGCTGACAACCCCAACAAGAGGTGCGTGATGAGTAACTACGAGAATCGCTGGCAGACCGTGAAAGTCGAGGTCGAGGAGGGCATCGGCTGGGTGGTCCTCAACCGGCCGGAAAAGCGCAATGCCATGAGCCCGACGCTGAACCGTGAGATGGTCGAAGTGCTGGAGACCTTGGAGCAGGATGCAGACGTCGGCGTGCTGGTGCTGACCGGTGCCGGCGAGTCCTGGACTGCCGGCATGGACCTGAAGGAATACTTTCGCGAAGTTGACGCCGGCCCGGAGATTCTTCAAGAGAAGATTCGTCGCGAAGCCTCGCAATGGCAGTGGCGGCTGCTGCGCATGTACAGCAAGCCGACCATCGCCATGGTCAACGGCTGGTGCTTCGGTGGTGGCTTCAGCCCGCTGGTGGCTTGCGACCTGGCGATCTGCGCGGATGAGGCGACTTTCGGCCTGTCGGAAATCAACTGGGGTATCCCGCCAGGCAACCTGGTGAGCAAGGCCATGGCCGATACCGTGGGCCATCGCCAGTCGCTGTACTACATCATGACCGGCAAGACCTTCGGTGGACCGAAAGCCGCCGAGATGGGGCTGGTCAACGAGAGCGTGCCATTGGCGCAGCTGCGCGAAACCACCATCGAGCTGGCGCGCAACCTGCTGGAGAAGAACCCGGTAGTGATGCGCGCGGCGAAGATCGGCTTCAAGCGCTGTCGCGAGCTGACCTGGGAGCAGAACGAGGATTACCTCTATGCCAAGCTCGACCAGTCACGCCTGCTCGACAAAGAAGGTGGTCGCGAGCAGGGCATGAAGCAGTTCCTCGACGAGAAGAGCATCAAGCCGGGGTTGCAGGCCTACAAGCGCTAATGCGCCTGTTGCGACCGCTTTCAGGCCGCTGCTGCTGACGTGGCGCTACGCAAAAGACGGGGTCATTAGCTCTCTCAACTCCATTTTTGCCTTGGCGCGCCTTGCCGGGAACGCTTGGAAACGCTCTCGCTACGGCGATCGATTTGAACAACCACAATAAGAGGAATTTCCCCATGTTCGAGGTGCCCCTGCTGATTGGTGGTCAGTCGCGACCGGCTGCCGATGGTCGTATGTTCGAGCGCTGCAATCCTGTGACCGGTGAAGTGGTCTCTCGGGTCGCCGCCGCCACTCTGGAAGATGCCGATGCGGCGGTGGCCGCGGCGCAGGCGGCGTTTCCAGCCTGGGCCGCGCTGGCACCCAATGAACGGCGCGCACGCCTGTCCAGAGCTGCCGAGCTGCTCGAGGAGCGTGCGGCGGAATTCCTTGCGGTGGCAGGTGAGACCGGGGCCATGGCCAACTGGTACGGCTTCAACGTGCATTTGGCCGCGGGCATGCTGCGGGAGGCGGCGGCAATGACCACGCAAATTAACGGCGAGGTGATCCCCTCCGACGTGCCCGGCAGTTTCGCCATGGCCCTGCGCCAGCCTTGCGGTGTGGTGCTCGGCATCGCGCCGTGGAACGCGCCGGTAATTCTCGGTACGCGCGCATTGGCGATGCCCTTGGCCTGCGGCAATACCGTGGTGCTCAAGGCTTCCGAGCTGAGCCCGGCGGTTCATCTGCTGATCGGGCAGGTGCTGCAGGATGCCGGGCTCGGCGATGGCGTGGTCAATGTGATCAGCAACGCACCAGAAGATGCGCCGGCGATCGTCGCCCGGCTGATCGCCAACCCGCTGGTACGCCGCGTGAATTTCACCGGCTCCACCCATGTCGGGCGCATTGTTGGTGAGCAGGCCGCGCGGCATCTGAAGCCGGCGCTGCTGGAGCTGGGCGGCAAGGCGCCCTTGCTGGTGCTGGACGATGCCGATCTGGATGCGGCGGTGGAGGCCGCGGCTTTCGGTGCCTACTTCAACCAGGGACAGATCTGCATGTCCACCGAACGGTTGGTCGTCGACGCCAAGGTCGCCGATGCTTTCGTCGAGAAACTGGCGAACAAGATCGCTAGCCTGCATGCCGGCGATCCGCAGGATGCGACTTCTGTGCTCGGCTCGTTGATCGACGCTTCGGCCGGGCAGCGGATCAAGGCCTTGGTCGACGATGCCCTGTCCAAGGGGGCGCGCCTGGTAGCGGGTGGTCAGCTGGAGGGCAGCATCATGCAGGCGACGCTGCTCGACGGCGTCACGACTGAAATGCGCCTATACCATGAAGAATCCTTCGGTCCGGTGGCGGTGGTGCTGCGCGGCGACGGCGACGAGGAGTTGTTGCGCCTGGCAAACGATTCCGAGTTCGGCCTGTCGGCGGCGATCTTCAGTCGCGACGTGTCTCGGGCGCTGACCTTGGCGCAACGGGTCGAGTCGGGTATCTGCCATATCAACGGGCCGACGGTGCACGACGAGGCGCAAATGCCGTTCGGCGGGGTCAAGGCCAGCGGCTACGGCAGCTTCGGCAGCAAGGCGTCGATCGATTTCTTTACCCAGTTGCGTTGGGTCACCGTTCAGAACGGGCCGCGCCACTACCCGATTTAAGGGCGTTCGATCTGAAGCATCTGATCTCAGGAGCATTCGATGCGAGCTTCCATGCGGGATCAGCAGCGCGATCCAGAAGCAGCACCATAAGAACAATCGACCCGGCAACCCGGGGGCGCTTTGCGGAGGAGTTTCATTGGTGAACAGTCAATCCAGCACCTCAGGTGCTGCGGCCTACCGTCAGGTATCGATCGGCATGCCGGCCGTGCAGCTGCGTCAGGCCGGGCAGACGCTTTATATGCAGTCTTCCGAACCGTTGCAGGACCATCCGCCGCGCCTGCTTGACCGTCTGTTGCAGTGGGCCGATGAGCGTCCTGAGCAGACGTTTGTCGCCCGCCGCGGTGCGGATGGCGAATGGCAGCGTATCGGTTATGCCGAAATGCTCGGGCGAGTACGCAGCATCGCCCAGTGGCTGTTGGGCTTCGAGCTGTCGGTCGAGCGGCCGCTGATGATTCTCTCAGGTAACGATCTGGAGCATCTGCAACTGGCCTGCGCCGCCTTGTACGCCGGCGTGCCCTATTGCCCGGTGTCGCCGGCCTATTCGCTGGTGGCCCAGGATTACGCCAAGCTGCAGCACATCTGCTCGCTGCTGCAGCCGGGGCTGGTGTTTGCCGCTGACGGGCGAGCCTTCGCTCGCGCCATTGAGGCGGTGGTGCCGGCCGACACGCCGCTGGTGCTGACCGCGGGCGAACTGGCGGGGCGCGACTGTCGGTCGTTCGCCAGTCTGCTGAACGCACCGGACTGCAATGAGGCTGATGCGGCCTTTGCGGCAACCGGCCCCGATAGCATCGCCAAGTTCCTCTTTACCAGCGGTTCGACCAAGCTGCCCAAGGCGGTGATCACCACCCAACGCATGCTCTGCGCCAACCAGCAGATGCTCCTGCAGACCTTCCCGGTGTTCGGCGAGGCGCCACCGGTACTGGTCGACTGGTTGCCGTGGAATCACACCTTTGGTGGCAGCCACAACGTCGGCATCGTCCTGTACAACGGCGGCACCCTGTATATCGATGATGGCAAGCCGACTCCGCAGCATTTCGCCGAGACCTTGCGCAACTTGCGCGAGATCTCCCCGACCGCCTACCTCACCGTGCCCAAGGGCTGGGAAGAGCTGGTTGCCGCCCTGGAGATGGATGCCGAGCTGCGCGAGATGTTTTTTGCGCAGATGAAACTGTTCTTCTTCGCCGGCGCCGGGCTGTCGCAGGCAGTCTGGGATCGCCTCGACGAAGTGGCCGAGGCGCATTGCGGCGAACGGATCCGCATGATGGCCGGGATCGGCATGACCGAGACCTCGCCATCCTGCACTTTTACCACCGGGCCGCTGTCCATGGCCGGCTATGTTGGCCTGCCGGCGCCGGGCTGCGAGGTCAAACTGGTGCCGGTCGACGGCAAGCTCGAAGGGCGTTTCCGCGGTCCGCACGTGATGCCCGGCTACTGGCGTTCGCCTGAGCAGAGTGCAGCGGTCTTCGATGAGGAGGGCTTCTACTGCTCTGGCGATGCCTTGAAGCTGGCCGATCCCAGGCGCCCGGAGTTGGGCTTGATGTTCGACGGCCGCATCGCTGAAGACTTCAAGCTCAACACCGGGGTGTTCGTCAGTGTCGGCCCGTTGCGTACGCGGGTGATCATGGCCGGCGCGCCCTATATCCAGGATGTGGTGGTGACCGCACCGGACCGCGAGTGCATCGGTTTGCTGGTATTCCCGCACCTGCCGGCCTGTCGCGAGCTGGCCGGTTTGTCGTCCGAGGCCACGGTTGAGCAGGTATTGGCCGCGCCGCGGGTCCGGGACTGGATGGCCGAACTGCTCGCGCGCCTCAATCAGCATGCCACCGGCAGCGCCTCGCACTTGGCCTGGGCCTGTCTGATGAGCGAGCCGCCGTCGCTGGACAAGGGTGAAGTCACCGACAAGGGATCGCTCAATCAGCGGGTGATCCTCGACTGCCGCGCTGCGCATATCGAGGCGTTGTACCGTGGCGACGATCCACAGCGGGTCACGGCGGAGCGGGGTGCATAAGCGCTGGGCGAGCCAGCGGGTGGGGTTGTCGGGTTCGCCGACATGAGTAGCGACCGTAGACGCACACCCCCGGATTGCCTTCGGGCTACAAGCGCGCTCCCATTGTAAGCGTGGCTTGGCCGCGATCGGTGGTAGGTCGTGCTCGCACCCCACGCGCTCAGACGGCGGCTGGCTCGTCTTACCGATAGATCTTGTGCAGTAGCTGCAACAGTTGCTGGCGTTCGGCGTCGTCGAGGGCGGCGGTTGCCTCGCGGTCGCTTTGTGCGGCTACCTCCTTGAGTTGCTTGAGCAGGGTTTCTCCGGCCTTGCTCAGGAAAATGCCATAAGAGCGTTTATCCGGTTTGCATCGCACTCGTAACGCCAGGCCAAGCTTTTCCAGTTTGTTCAGCAGGGTGACTACCTGCGGCGGCTCGATGGCAAGAATCCCCGCCAGGTCGGTCTGCATCAGTCCTGGGTTGGTCTCAATGATCAGCAGGGCGGAAAACTGCGCGGGACGCAGGTCGAAGGGGGCCAGTTGCTCGACCAGCTCCTGCGCGACTTTCAGCTGGGCGCGCCGCAGGGCATAGCCGATCAGTTGATCCAGCAGCGGCGCATTTTGCACCGGAGTCGTACTGCTCTGTTCCTGAGCGGGAGGGGCTTTCTTGGCCATTGGCTGGGACCGGATACTCGCTAGAAATGGAATATAGGGTACTGATTAATAAACCTAATCAGTTTCGCACCGACAGGCCGGTTCTGGCCAGTTTCCGATTTCCGTAATGCGGCATATGGCGCTTGGAGTTTTCAGGTCGTAATTTGCCGTTCGCCGGGCGCGCTGCAGGTGGCTGTTTTTAGCTCATCCGTAAAAAGCTATAAGAAAGGAAGTTCCTCGCCTTTGCCGTACGGCACTGTAGAGCCGCTGGGGCTGCGTGCTCATCTAGCTATTTAGTGCTGACTGATAACGATCCCGAACCTAGCAGGCCAAAGGAACAAGGTCGATGCTTTCTGTTGCACGGGCCTGTAACTCACTTGGTGGGTTGCAGGCCGTGCAGCAAATTCGATGGGTGTCGCCTGATTCCAGTAAAAGGGCTTCGTACGGCGGGCGCTTTAGGCCTGCACGGCTGCGGAAGACTGCTGTGCAGCCTTTTCCCGATCGCGCAGCAGGAAGCGCTGGATCTTGCCGCTCGGGGTTTTCGGAAGCTCGGGGACGAACTCTATCTCGCGCGGGTAAGCGTGGGCGGACAGCCGCTGCCGCACATGTTGCTGCAGCTGTTCAGCCAGCACGGCGTCGCCCTGGTGGCTGGCATGCAGCACGACGAAGGCCTTTACCAGTTCGGTGCGTTCCGGGTCGGGCTTGCCGATGACCGCCGCTTCGATCACGGCTGGGTGCTCGACCAGTGCGCTCTCGACATCGAATGGACCGACGCGGTATCCAGAGGTGGTGATCACATCGTCGGCGCGGCCGACGAAGCTGATGCTGCCATTGGCATTCAACTCGACGGTGTCGCCGCTCAGGTAGTAGTCGCCGACGAATGCTTTGGTCGGAGTGCCCGCATAGCCTGAGAACCAGAGCAGCGGCGAACGGCGGCGGTCCAGCGCCAGTATTCCCGGCGTGCCAGGTTCCAACTCACGCTGTTGGTCGTCCAACACCACGACGCGATGCCCGGGCATGGCATATCCGGCGGTGCCGATGCTGACCGCGTGGCTCAGGGCGTGGTGATTGCACAGCACCATGCCCAGCTCGGTCTGGCCGTAGTGATCGTGGATGGTGCAGCCGAGGCCGCTGCTGAACCAGCGGATCACCTCGGGCGTGAGCGGTTCACCGGCGCTGCTTACGGCACGCAGGCGGCCCTTGATCCTGCCTTCCACTTCGTCGCGGGCCGCCAGCAACAAGCGGAATGCGGTAGGTGAGCCCGCCATGTTGGTGATGCCGTATTCGCTTACCACACGGCAGGTGCTATCGACCGTGAAGCCGCCTTCGTAGAACAGTGTGGCGTGCCCCATGGCGAGCGGTCCGGTGACGGCGTAGTACAGGCCATAGGCCCAGCCTGGATCAGCGATGTTCCAGAAGTTGTCATCGGGACGCAGATCGACCGCATCGCGCATGTAGGTGACGAAGGCGACGATGGCCTTGAGCGGCACATACAGTTGCTTCGCCGGCCCGGTGGTGCCGGAGGTGAACATCGCCAGAAAGGGCGCCTCGCCACTCAGCAGTACCGGCTCGAATTCGGGCGACTGGCGATTCACCTGGGTCCAGAAGTCTTCGGCACCGTGGCCGACCACCAGCCGGCGCGGTGCCGCCGCGATGGCGTCCAGCTTCTCGTTGTTACCGGCATCGGTGACGACCATCTTCGTGCCGGATTCCGTGATCCGATGCTCGACCGCTTTAGGGCCGAAGGCAGTAAACAGCGGCTGATAAATGGCGCCTACACGCCAGGTGCCGAGGATGGTGATCAGCAGCTCAGGTGTACGTGGCAGCAGACCGGCAACCGTATCGCCCGGCCCGATGCCATGGCTGTGCAGGAGATTGGCGAAGCGCGCGGCCGCTTCCTTGAGTTGTGCGAAGGTCCAAATGGCTCGCTGGCCGTCGCGCCCCTCCCAGATGAGCGCGATTTTGTCCGAATCGGCGTGGCGGTCGCAGCACTCGACGCAGGCATTCATGGCCGATAGATCGCCGGACAGGATCGCCGAGACGGTCTGGTGATAATCGAACTCGCTGGCCGCGGTGGCGTAGTCGCGCATGGCTGGCTCCTGGCTTCTTGTTATTGGGGTGCCTCGGATATTGGCTCCGCGTCCCGCACGCAACAATGGCAAAAGCCACCAACCTGGATGAGCGGTTTGGACAAGCGTCGCTGACAGAAACGAGGGGTCGGGTTCCGGGCTCGGGTCTCAGCGTAGCAGCCGGGTGACATGGCGATTCCGTTGTCGGCTTTGGCTTGCGAAGCCGGCGTGCCGCCTTCAGGTCATGTCGCGGTCAGCTGATCCGATCCGTTCGTCAAGCGCACCTCAAGGCGCCCTGGATACAGCCGATAGCTGTGTTACGGGCTCAACCCGCAGTTGGTGCGGTTTTACGTCCGGAAAGCCCGATCTGACAGACCTCCTTGCAGGTGCGTTGAATGAACATAAAACAAAAATTGACATGGGCCTTCGCAGCAATTGCCTGCGTGCCCATGGTTCTGGTTGCGGCGGTGGTGATCACGCATCTTCGCAGCCAGGCGATGGTGGGATTCACCGATAACAGCACGCGCGAGATTCGACAGATCGAAACGGCGATGAAGCTGTTCTTTGAAGGAATTTCACAAAACGTCGACTACTTGGCGAAGCATCCTGAGATCGTCCAGGCTCAAGGCCTGAAGAGTTATATCGCGGCAGACGCGGCCAGTCTTCCGTTGCCAGAGATCAACCAGCGCGTGCTGGATATATTCACGCACTTCGCCGAGACGCATCCCACAACGGCTTACCTTTCGCTTGGGCTCGTTGACGGGGGCTATGCGATCTGGCCGGACGATTCGAAGCTGCACAGCTACGACCCGCGCGTTCGCCCTTGGTACAAGGCGGCGATGGCCGAGCCAGGCAAGACGGTTCGTTCGAGTGCGTATTACTGGGCTCCGGACGACGCCGTGCTCATCGGCACGGTGCGGACCGTTCAACGTAGCGGCCAGCCGGTCGGTGTGGTGGGGCTTGACGTTTCCCTTAAGCAGCTGACTGACTTGATCAAGCAAATCAAGCTTGGCAAAAGCGGTTATCTCATGCTCGTGGAGAAAGGCGGCAACGTGCTCGTCGACCCGAGCAACGCGGAGCACAACTTCAAGCAACTCTCCGAGCTCGGTGCCGGCTACGCTGAGCTCGCCAAGGCAAACGGCACCGCCGAGGTAGAACTCAACGGTAGCGTCTACATGGCTAACGTGTGGTCGTCCGAGACGCTGGGTTGGCAGTTCATCGGCCTCATTCAACGCGATGAAGTTATGTCCACCGCGAACCGGCTGACCTGGCTGACCGCGGGCGTGGCGATTGTACTGGCCGTCGTGTTCGCATTGCTCGGCGCGGCGTTTGCCGGCCTGATCGCGCGGCCGATCCGCAGCGTCGCCGGTGGGCTCGAAGGTATCGCCCAGGGTGAGGGTGACCTCACGCGTACCCTGGAGGTGCGAGGGAAGGATGAAACAGCCCTGCTTGCCCGCTGGTTCAACCAATTCCTCGGCGCGATCCGAGAGCTGGTACAGCGCATCGGCAGTGCCTCGGCGTCGCTGCAAACCGCTTCCGAGACTGCCACGCGTGTCGCCGACGATATGAACGACGCAGCAGGTCGGCAACGCGAGGCCGTGGAGCTTGTTTCGACGGCATTCAACGAAATGGTCGCCACGTCGAACGAAGTGGCGCGCTCTTGCAGCCAGGCGGCAACGTCTGCGGATGAGGGGCAACATCAGGTCTACGAAGGTCAGCTGCAGATCGACGATGCGAGCGGAAGCGTTACCCAACTGAGCGAAAGCCTTCTGCGGTCAATGCATGCGATGAAAGAGCTGGAGCAGGACAGCCAGAACATCAACGCCATCCTGGATACCATTCGGTCGATTGCTGATCAGACCAACCTGCTGGCACTCAATGCGGCTATCGAAGCCGCGCGCGCAGGCGAGCAGGGTCGAGGATTTGCCGTCGTGGCGGACGAGGTGCGTGCGCTGGCTAAACGCACGGCGGATTCCACCGGCGAAATCGACTCGCTGCTCGGCGGACTTGCTCGCCGGACGCAAGGCGTGAGCAGCGAAATGCAAAGCAGCGTTGAAATATCCAAGTCCAGCGTCGAGCGAATCCATAAGGCACGGGAAAGCTTTGAGCGCATTCGTGGATCGGTCGACCATATCCGGGACCAGAACACCCAGATCGCGACCGCAGCGGAAGAACAGCATCATGTCGCCGAGGAAATTAACCGCCATATCGTCCAGATTCACGAAGACGCTCTGCTGGTGGAGCAACTGGCCGGGTCTTCCATGAGCGACTCGCAACGCCTCGCCCATCTTTCCGGTGAGCTGCAAGGGCTGGTTGGACGTTTCCGGACCTAAGCCCGACGATGTGCGGAATGCTTGGCGCGCTGCCAAGCAAACCCAGCTGCCGCGTGACTGGCCACGCGGCAGGCCATCCAGCGGTTGCGTGCCGGGCGTTAAGGCCCCTGTTTCGAGGTCCATGCGCGGCAAATAATGCGGAACAGCCGCCACCGCATCGCAGGTGATCCCGTAGCGTGCGACGGGGTTATGGCTGCTTCAAGTCGCTGCTAACGCCGACTGAGCGACGTCGGTCACGGGGTTTTCCGATAGAGAGGGTCCATCCGTCGATCCAGCCTGATTTCCTTCGAAGGTCGGTGCCCGAAGTACTCGGTGTAGCATTTGCTGAAGTGGCTCGATGTCACGAAGCCGCATGCCAGGCCTACCTCAATGACTGAAAGCGAAGAGTGCTGCAGCAACCGTCGAGCCTCCGTTATACGAAGCTCGAGATAGTGGCGCTGAGGCGTGGTGCCGAGCTGCTCGCTGAAGAGCCGCTCGATCTGCCGACGAGACTTACCTGCGTAGTGGGCAAGCTGATCAACCTGCAACGGGTCTTCCAGATTGGCTTCCATCAGGCTGATCACTTCCTGGAGGGAGGGCGAAAGGTTTCGGTAGCGCGCACCGGTGACCGCACGCACACGGGTCATGTCGAACGCCAGGATATCGACGACTCCGTTCACCAGCCCGCAGCCGTACAGCCCCCTGATCCACTCCAAAAGCATGTAGAAGGCGCCGTTGGGGCTGGCGGCCGTCAACCGGTCTCGATCAACCATGTGGGTGACATTGGTGACCTGGGTAGTGGGCGCTATTTCAGTCAGCGCCAGACGCTGTTCCGGATGGATTGCGCAGCGGTATCCGTCAAGTAGGCCGGCTTCGGCGAGGAACCAGGCGCCGTTCCATAGTCCTCCCAGCGCCACGCCCTGGGCCGCAGTCTTCTTCAGGATTTCGCCCAGCTGCCGCGTCATGTTGCATGGGGTTCGCAGGCCGCCGCAGACGATCAGCGCATCGAGCTGCGCCGTGTTGGCAGCATCTATGACTTGGTTGACACCAATCGGTATCCCCAGATCACTCAGGACATCCTCCTCCGTCAGGCCGAAGATGACGAACTCGAAAGCGTGGGCTTGGATAAGGTTGGCGGTGACCAGCGTGTCGAGCGATTGGGTGAAGGAGGGTAGCGAGAAGTTGCTGAGCAGCAGGAAACCGACTCTCGACGTGGTGCCTTCGAGACCTTCGTCGTGTCGTGCAGGCTTAATGTTTCGGCCCTGCAAACTGTCACTGAACGTGCGCGCGGACGTCATGGTGAACCTTTACCCTAAGAACCCAGGGGCTGACCGCTGGCATGGCCCGAGCCAGGCTGCATACGGATTGGGCGGCTTCGCTCGAAAGTGATCCGATGGTGCAGGGGCGCAGTGCCGAAGAACTTGCGGAATCGACGATCGAATGCGGATAGCTTTTGAATCCAGTAGCCAGGGGCAACCTCAGTCAGCGACCTGTTGCTTTTTGTAGTACCAGCTGACGGGCTCGTGTCAGCCTTTGCTCAAGATAGTAGCGCGTCGGGGGCGCACAGATGAAACGGAAGAGCCGACGTTTCAGCTGCCGTCGCCAGACACCTATGCAGGTTGTGGTCTCGTCGACGCCAGTAGCTCCTCGATGTTTTGCCACAGTTCGAGGTCGACTTCTCGCGATTGTGGCGGAGTCGGGGCCGAATAGAAAAGACGTCGACACGCCAGCGGGGCCAATTCGTTGCGGCGGGGCTTCCGCTGCCGATTGGCAGCGGACGTTCCGGTAAATGAATCGCAGAAGGGGGGAGGACCTGTGATCAACCGAGCGCTACGGCGGGCCGGGCGCTAGGCAGCCGGAACATCAGGACGACGCAGGCAGCCGCAACGAATACCACGGCGTAAGCCATATATAGCTGGTTCGGGGTCCAGTTGGCGTCGATCAAATGGCCAGCGACTAGCGGCGAAAGGATTGCACCGATACGACCGATACCGATGCCCCAGCCCACACCGGTAGCTCTCACGGACGCGTCATAAACCAGCGGCGAGGTGGCATACAACCCGGCAACACAACCGTTCGCGAACAGGCCAATCAATGCGCCAATGACGAAAGCGGCGGTCAGATGAGATGTCGTGCCCACGAAGACGGCCAGCAGAATCGCGGTCACGATCATGAACAGCGCAAGAATGTGGTGCAGCCTGAAGCGAGCCGAGGCGAGGCCGAGCAGGGTTGACCCGAATATGCCGCCTACGCTCAACAGCACACCGCCGGTCACGCCCTGTTCTGCGGAGAGACCTGCCGAGACAAGCAGTTTCGGCGTCCAGCTCATGACGAAGTAGAAACCGAACATCACCAGAAAAAAAGCGACCCACAGCAGCAACGTGCTGCTCAGCAGATCTGGTGCGAACAACCGCTTGAAGGTGCCGCCGGCGGTGGTAGGGGGTTCGCTGGCTACCGGCATCGAGCCGAGTGGCGCCTGCCCGAGGCGCACGGCCAGCTTATTCAGGCGCTCCAGTGCGCCGGCGGGGCGACGGGAGATCAGGTAATCGATGGACTCCGGCAGGCAGAGGATGGTCAGCGGAATGGCCACCAGCGTCGCCGCGCCTCCGAACATGAACACCGACCGCCAGCCGAACTGGCCGAGCAGATAGATCGCGATCATGCCGCCACAGGTTGCGCCCAGTGCGTAACCAGTCGACTGCAGGCTCACTGCCAGACCGCGCCAACGCTTGTTCGAGTATTCGCTGGCGATGACGTTGCTGCTGGCTAGGATCCCGCCGATCCCCAGGCCGGTGATCATCCGCAGCAGGCCCAGCTGAGTTGGGCTCTGGCTGTACGCGGCCAGGATCATGCTGACGCCGGAGATGGCCAGACACAGCAGGATCAACGGGCGGCGTCCGAAGCGGTCGGCCCAGGGAGCGATGAACAGCGAGCCACCTGCCATGCCGAACAGTCCGGCACTGAGCAGCATGCCAATCTCAGAGCCGCTCAGGCCCCACTCGGCGGATACCGATGCCGCGGTAAAGGCCATCACCAGTACATCGAAGCCGTCAATCATATTCAGTACGATGCAGATGCCAATGGCAGTCCACTGGAAGCGGTTCATCGCACCGGCATCCACGGCTTGACGCAGTTGGTTGTTCATAGGGGGTTCTCCGTCAAAGGGCCGAGCCGAAACGGCGATGCGAAGAAACAACCTGCAAAGGCGGGTAGGTGAAGCAAAGCGCAAGACGCAGCATGACGGTCAGTCCTCGTAATTATTTTTGTAGTGCGAGGCTAACTTTCCACTAATGGATCCATTGAGCAATAACCGAAGACGACATCTGTTCGGTAAACGAACGGATCATTCTCCTGAGGATGATTGCGCGAGCCTTGCTCGGCGTCGCTGAGGATTCTGATAGAGGGAGTGACGCTGGCGACATGGTGTAATGCTGCAGGCCAAGCAGAAGCCGTTGGTCTTCGAGGTTCTCGCTAACGCAATGATCGATGCGAATGGCGGCTCTGATCTTCATCCAGCTTTACGGCAATGGTTTTCTTTTGTTGGATCCAATAGCCGGAAAGCATAGAAGGCCTCCGATGGCTTCTGGAGCGCTTGGTATGAGTGAGTTGCTGCGCGCAGGCGGACATTTCTCTTAGATACGGCAGGCTCGGACAGCACAAAGCCCTGGGTACGGGCTCTATGCGCCGGGGGATTTGAACCCCATAATTTGCTCCGCTTTACGTCGCAGAGTCCGGCGTTATGGGCGTTTGCGCCTCGTGTTCCCAGCATTGCTTAGCGATGATCGGCAATGATCTCGACACTTTTTTGACACATAGGGGCTGTGCCTCTAGAGATATCCTGATTTAAGCTACTCGCCACCGCCCTTCCTTCGAAGAAGGCACCAGACCGCGCCGAGCAAAATACAGCGATCTATATTTAAAAGGAGTTATTAATGAAAAAGGAATTTTGGGCTACCTCTAAGTCCGCAAAGATAATGCAAATAGCTGGTTGGGTGTTTATCCTGGTCCTGCCCGTTTATGGTGTAACGAAAGTTGGTTTGAGCATGCCGGCGCTAATGTTCATAGCTGTTGTGTCAGGGCTGCCAGGTCTCTATTTTTTACACGCAAGCAGAAAACTAAAAACCGAGGCAATCATCCTTCTAACTGATTCAGATATAACTATACGGACGCCTTTAAATAAAACAGTCACGGTGCCGTTTTCTGAGATTTGCACGATAAAAGAAGACATGAATCAGGGTGTTGTTCTAAAAGGGAGTGGAAGGTTCAAGGTCACAAGAATTCCTGCAAAGATGCTTTCGTCTTCGGATAGGGCGGATTTGATTTACTGCTTGAATTCTTCTGTCTCGCCCACCTAAGCGTCTATAAATTTTATTTTCAATAATCAGGGTCAAAAGGATTTCACCTTGGAAACAACGAAGAAAGACAAATACATTTCCGCGACTACTCCTCTCCTAATTTTTTTATCAGGCTTGATTGACGTTTGGGTGATGCTGATAGCTCCTGTTATCCTCTATTTCGTTTACAGAAGATTCGCTCTCAGTTACGCGCAATTAACAGCGCTAAAGATCTTTGACTTATCCATTTCTCTGTTGGCGCTGGCCTTTGCCTTGGGGTTGGTAAATTCATCTCTTTTAATTGTCGCGCGTGATTTTCAAGTAGAAATTCCGCTAGTTTCGAGCGGGTTTTCAAAATACCTAATCGGAATTAGTGTGCTTGGCTACTATTTTATCTACCTAATAGTTTTCATGGTGTTTTCTTTCCGTCAAAAGATCGCGTCACCTTACTTCTCTTTTAAGATTTTTGAAGCCCTTAGGGGTAAGCGCGTCGTTGCCGGCTAGGGAATGCGATTGGCAGATGGTAGAGAGAGTCGAACTCCTTTTTTTGCCTTTCAGTGACTGGCAATCTTCGGCTTTGCTGAGCCTGCGGCGTGTGCATGCAGGCTTTGTTCCGCTCTAGACTGCAGTGTTTTCGACACTTTATCGACACAGTAAGGGAACAAAGGAGGGGCTTGTGACGCCACGCGGTGCAATCTATGGATTGGGATCAATTTCAAGCTTCTCGAAGCTGGTGTATAAACATGCTGACTGAGGATGGCGAAGCTAGGCTCGGAAGAAGTGAACGCAATTAAGCGCCGAGGCCGGTCCGCATATTATTTACAATTATTGACTAATTATAGCTATGTGATCTGGAGGAACCGCTCGTATGCCATGGAGTAGCGCACAAATCTTGCATTCCAAACAATATACTTGTGGGCATTGTGGGAACATCATAGCCACAGGAAAAGGATTTGTTTCCGATAACAGTCAGGTAATTTATATTTGCAGTCATTGTGACAGGCCAACACACTTTGATAGGTATGGACGTCAATATCCAGATGTTGCTCCCGGCAATGATGTAAATCATCTACCGGAGAATTTGGCCGCGCTCTATAAAGAGGCTAGGAACTGTGTGGCTGCGTCCTCATACACAGGCGCTGTTCTTCTATGTCGAAAATTGTTAATGAATATCGGGGTCCAGCAAGGCGCCGACGTAGGTAAACCATTTATACATTATGTTGGCTACTTAGCTGACCAAGGATATATCCCTCCGAATGGTCGGGGCTGGGTAGACCATATCCGCCGAAAAGGAAACGAGGCAACACACGAAATTGCTCTAATGGCTAAGCAAGATTGTGAGGATCTTATAGCGTTTTCTGAAATGCTCATGAAATTCATTTATGAATTTCCAAATAAAATTCCACCTGCAAAGTAGTCACATAACAAAACGAACAAGTTTTTCATTTCGCCAACTGGGATGGGCTACGGCCAACCCCAGTTCAGCGTAAGCATTGAAAAATTATCATTGTATGACTGCAAAAGGAGGCTGTTAAGTGGCTACCACTATGTACTTTGAAGAAACGATAAAAGATCAAGGTGGAAGGACAGAAATGGATTTGGAAATTGGCCGTTCTTCTTTTTATCCAGAGGACAGTATTTACATAACTGTTGATGGAAAGACTGTAATAATGGATCGAAAAACGGCTAAAAAGTTTGTAGAAGCCGTCAACTCTGTCGGCTTCTACCACGGCTTCGTAGACTAAAATTTTCTCACAGTGCGCAAGTCGCTCATTCCGTTTAAAGGGACGGGCTAAAGCAGCGCTTGTATTCCGTCTCATCGACCAGGGAATCGACCGGCAGACCGACCTGCCCATCGTCGCGCATCAGTGTCCAGATCTGTTCCTGGGAAACCTCGTAAGCCTGCTGGCAAGGGAGCGAGTGGGCGCTAAGAAAGCATTCGAGACCCTGAAGCTATGGGATTGCTGCCCGGTCATCCGCGATCACTACGCCGCCAAGGACATGACCGAGCGCCACCTTTACAAGCACATCAAGGATCTGCTGCAGGAACGCCATGTGAGGTGGGGCAGGGCGATATGATGGCGACTCAGCAAACCGACGATGGGTGCTGGAAAGTCGATGTAGAGCCGATCAAGGGCAAGCGCTTCCGCAAGACGTTCAAGACCAAAGGCGAAGCCCTGCGGTTCGAGGCGACGTGTCGAGCAAAGGTAATCGAGAACCGGGAGTGGTCGCCCAGCACGGCAGATACGCGACGGCTAACGGGGCTAATCGAATCCTGGTATGACCTACACGGCCAATCGCTAAGGGATGGATTGCGGCGTCGTAAGAAACTCGATGCTTTGGCTAAGCGGTTACAAGATCCCATCGCCTCGCGGATCGACCCGCAAGCCTATGCGCATGATCGTCGTGTTCGCCTGGAAGCAGGTGCTTCGCCGAAGACACTCAACAATGAGTTGGGCTATCTGCGCTCGGTATACAACGAGCTAAGGGGACTCGGGGTCATCAAGTACGAGAATCCGCTCGCGCTGGTGAAGCCATTGAAGATCCAGGAACGAGAGCTTTCCTGGCTGACGAACCCTCAGATTGCTGAGCTACTCGATTCGATCCGTAGTGGCTGCGAAAACGCTCACGTCGAACCGGTTGTGTTGATCTGCTTGGCTACCGGTGCTCGATGGTCTGAGGCGGAAAAGCTGAAGGCAACCAGTGTTCGGAATGGCGTCATCACGTTCAGCGGGACGAAAAGCGGAAAGGTGCGGTCGGTGCCGATCTCGGCCGAGCTAGAGAAGCGACTTGCGAAACATTGGAAACAGCACGGTCCCTTCATGCACACGATCACTTCGTTCCGCCGTGCTCTGGCCCGAACGACCATCAGGCTACCGAAAGGGCAAGCCGCCCATGCGCTCCGGCATACCTTCGCCAGTTACTTCATCCAGAACGGCGGAAACATCCTCACGCTACAGAAGATCCTGGGCCATTCGAGCTTGGCCATGACGATGCGGTATGCGCATCTGGCGCCGGATCATTTGCAGGATGCGGTACGGTTGGGACCGGCCTTGTCTTTGGTGGCATAATTCCATTGAAGGAATATTCCATAGGAGCTATATTTCGCATGACTTGGGATGTGGAGTACACCGACGAATTCGGTGACTGGTGGGAGTCGCTCTCGGCTGACGAGCAGGAATCCATCGCGGTTTCCGTGCAGCTGCTGGAAGAACGTGGACCTTCCCTTGGCTTTCCGCATAGCAGCGCTATCAACGGGTCACGCCATGGGCATATGCGTGAGCTAAGAACCCAGCATAACGGACGCCCGATGCGGACACTGTATGCGTTCGATCCCAGGCGTTCGGCGATCTTGCTGATAGGTGGTGACAAGACGGGCGACAACCGTTGGTACGAAATCAACGTTCCGTTGGCGGATCATCTCTACGATGAACACCTGGAACAGATTAAAAAGGAGGGCTAATAGATGGCCAGGAAATTTGCAGACTTGCGCGCGAAGATGTCGCCAGAGGCTCAGGCTCGCGTAGAAGCCAAGGCCCAGAAACTGCTTGCTGAAATGCCGCTGAACGAGTTGCGTCAGGCACGTGGGTTGTCACAGAAAATGCTGGCCGAGCTCTTACACGTACAGCAGCCGTCGATCGCGAAAATGGAAAAGCGCACCGACATGTACATCTCCACACTGCGTAGCCATATCGAAGCAATGGGCGGACAGCTCGAGGTCGTTGCGCGATTTCCGGATGGATCCGTAAAGATCAGCAACTTTGCCGAGATTGAAGTTGCCGCTCAGCAGGCATAAGTCTTCGACACTCTTTCGACAGTCGCTACGCCTGGAAGCAAAAACCCCTGAAATTCACTAGGAAAATCAGGGGTTTAGGTGTTTCGAATTGGTGGAGCCGGGGGGATTTGAACCCCCGTCCGCCAGCTCTCCACTGTCGGTACTACATGCTTAGCCAAATCTACTGAGTTAACTCCGCGCCGCCCGATTGGCAGGGTGCTTGGAGCGAGCTGCATGAGTTTTAGCCGTTACGTCTGCAGCGAACTTGGCGGCGATCCTGTTCTATCTGACAGTCATTTCGGGTTTACAGGCATCCCCTAGTGACCGCTGGCGCCGAAGCGACCAGATGAAGGTTAGGCGGCTAGCGCGTACCCTTCGTAGTTGTCGTCGTTGGCAACTATAAGTTTGCAACAGTGGATTTACGAGTTCTGTTACCAACTCGGCATGCACCTAGAGTTTTGTTACCGGCGTCGAATCCTAATCGGCCCCATGAAGCGTGTCGCAGCCTCATGTGCTGCGCAGTGTACGCCAGAAAGCCTGGTCACGTCGAACGCTTGATCCCTTAGATGGGGGGCCTTTTGTCGGTATTCAAGGGAAGGGGGAAATTGGCAAGGCCAACCGCGGGTGGCCCTGCCGAGGGTGGTGTCAGTTACTGGAACCCGAGCCGGTGCCGCTGCTGCCGGTACTGCCTGAGCTGCCGGGGCCTTCTAGCTCTTGCAGGGCTTTGGTCGAATGCGCGATGCAGGTTTCGGTATCGCCGGATTGCTGGGCTTGACGGGCCTGCTTGATGAGGTCCTCGACTTCGCTGCGTGCCGGCTCGCCGAGCGTCGCCTGGCTGGTGGCCATGTTGTCGTCGATTTCCTGCATGTTCAGCTGGCAGAGATCTTTGTCGGCGGCAAATGCAGCGGGACTGGCGATCAGAGCGGCTGCAGCAAGTAGGGCAAATTTTTTCATGAGATCCTCCAGGGAGTTAACTTCCCGGCGGGCCTGCCTGATTCTGCTATTGCGCGGCAGCGCCGAGGCGAGTCGAGCCTCTATGCAAAATGGGCTCATAACTTCGGACTGCGGCTGCGCTCGAGCGTTTCATCTTTCTGACAGGGACGCTGGCCGAGGACTATCAGGTCGGGGCGGCAACGACTCTGGCCCGGCTATTGCGATTCACGAGATAAACCAGTCCGTGATAATCGATGCCGCCGTGCTGCGACAGGCCGATTTCGCAAGTGCGGCTGGTGGAAATGCCTTCGTCGCAGATCTGTACGGCATCTTTCAGGCTGCGCAGCGCGTGCGCATTGAGCTCGGGCGTGGTGAAGCCTTTGTCGCCGGCGAAGCCGCAACAGTGGATGCCTTCGGGAATCACGACTTCCTTGGCGCAGCGTCGGGCGATGTCGATCAATGCCTGGGCTTCGCCGAGGTGCTGGGTGCTGCAGGTCACGTGCACGGCGATTGGGCCATCCTGTGGCTCGAAGTCCAGCCTGTCGAGCAGGTGGGTGCGGATGAAACGTACCGGATCGAAAACCTGCAGGCGCTCATCCGCCAGGTCCTGAACCAGGCGTAGGGTGCATGGACTGGTGTCGCAATAGATGGGGTCCAGTCCGCCGCGGCTGGCTTTGAGCAGCGCATCCAGGGTTTCCTGACGCTTGCGATCGGCTTGTTCGGCGTAGCCCTTGGAGGCGAATGGCTGGCCGCAGCAAAGACTGTTCAGGTTGTCTGGGAAGACCACTTGATAGCCGGCTTTCTCCAGCAAGACACGGGTGGTGTCTAGCAGCGGTTCCTGTTCCTGGTCACGGGCGGCAGGGCCCATGGCGCGAGACACGCAAGCGGCCAAGTAGACGACGCGTGGTCGTTCGTCTTGCGCCGTGGGTTGGGGCAGGTGCAAGCGTTGCAACGGTTGCGGCATGGCCGGCGTCCATTGCGGCACGCGCCCTTTACTGGCATTGCTGAACGTCGCAGAGGTTTTGCTCAACAGCCGCGTGCCCATCATCAGGTGCGCGCCGTTGGCCACATGCAGCATGAATCGGGTGCCTTGCACGGCGGTGCTGAAGTGATCGGCCAGCCAGCTGGCCGCGCGAGTTTTGTCGGCGTTACGACCCCGCAGTTTGCGCACCAGGTCGCCCGTGTTGATGCTCACCGGGCAGCGCTGGGCGCAAAGGCCCGTGGCGGCGCAGGTTTCGACGCCATGGTAGTCGTAGCGTCGTTCAAGTTCGGCGGTGTCGATGCCGGCGCGCTTTTTCGCCTGAATGTCGCGCCAGACCACGATGCGCTGGCGCGGTGTCAGGGTCAGTCCGTTGGACGGGCAGACCGGCTCGCAGAAGCCGCATTCGATGCATTTGTCGACGATCTCGTCGGCCGCCGGCATCGGCTTGAGGTGTTTGAGGTGGATCTGCGGATCCTCGCTGAGCACGACGTCTGGATTGAGGATGCCCTGCGGGTCGAGCAAACGCTTGATCTGCCACATCAGCTGATAGGCATCGTGGCCCCATTCCAGCTCCACAAAGGGCGCCATGTTGCGGCCGGTGCCGTGCTCGGCTTTCAGCGCACCACCGAACTCCACGGCGACCAGCTGGGTGACGTCCTGCATGAAGGCTTCGTAGCGCGCAACTTGCTGTGGATCTTCGAAGCCTTGGGTGAAGACGAAATGCAGGTTGCCTTCCAGGGCGTGGCCGAACAGGATCGCTTCGCGGTAGCCGTGCTTGTCGAACAGTTGGATCAGACGATTGACGCCTTCGGCAAGGCGCTCGAGGGGGAAGGTCACGTCCTCGATGATGACCGTGGTGCCGGTCTGGCGCACCGCGCCGACAGCGGGAAAGGTATCCTTGCGGATCTTCCAGAGCTGGTTGTAGACCACCGGGTCATCGCTGAAGTCGACCTGCTTTTCCATCGAGAAATGCGCGATCGAGGTCATGATCAGGTTGATCTGCTCATGCAGCAACGACTGGCTGGCCGCGCGTGATTCGATCAGGAGGGCGCAGGCGTTGGCCGACAATCCCTTGACCCACTCCGGCATGCCGACCTTGTTCTCCACCGAACGCAGGCTGCGACGGTCGAGCAGTTCGACTGCCGAGACCGGTTGCTGCTTGAGCACCGGCACGGCGAGGCAGCAGGTTTCGACGTCCGGGAAGACGACCAGGGCGCTGGCCTTGTGCGGGTGGTCCGGCACGGTGTCATAGGTAACCGCGCTGATGAAACCGAGCGTCCCTTCGGAGCCGACCATCAGGTGGTTGAGGATGTCGAGCGGCTCGTCGAAATCGACCAGTGCATTGAGCGAGAAACCGGTGGTGTTCTTCAGCCGGTACTTGTGGCGAATCTTCGCCGCCAGTTCGGCATTCGCACGGGTCGACTGGCCAAGCTCGGCGAGCTGATCGAGCAGCGCCGCGTGGCTTTGGCGGAAAGATTCGACGCTGGAGGGGTCTTCGCTGTCGACCACGGTGCCGTCGGCCAGTACCAGGCGCAGGCCGGCAAGCGTCTTGTAGCTGTTCTGCGCCGTGCCGCAGCACATGCCGCTGGAGTTGTTGGCGACGATGCCGCCGATCTTGGCCGCGTTGATCGAGGCTGGGTCAGGGCCGATCTTGCGCTGGAGGGGTGCCAGGACCGCGTTGGCGTTGGCGCCGATGACGCCCGGCTGCAGGCGGATCCGTTCGCCACCGTTGCGAATCTCGCGGCCGTTCCAGTTGTCGCCCAGGACGATCAGCACCGAATCGGAGATCGCTTGGCCGGAGAGGCTGGTGCCCGCGGCGCGAAAGGTCACCGGAACACGCTGTTCGTGGGCCAGTTTGAGCAAGCCCACCACTTCGGCTTCGGACTCCACGCGCACCACCAGTTTCGGAATCAACCGGTAGAAGCTGGCATCGGTGCCGAACGCCAGCGTGGACAGCGGGTCGTCGAAGCGCCGCTGTGCCGGTATCAACTGTTCGACGGCGACGAGGAAGTCGTTCGGCAGGGCGGCAGGCGCGTTCATGTAGGCTCCAGGAATTCAAGCGGGCCGCGCAAGGAGTCGCGCGGCCTCGTGAGGCTCATTCGACGTGTTTGGTGGTCTGGTACTGGCCCAGTTCACGAACCAGCGAATCGGTGGTTATCTCGCTGATCGACTTGGCGCCGGTCAACACCATGGCCACGCGCATTTCCTTTTCGATCAGGTCGAGCAGGTTGGTTACTCCGGCTTCGCCATCGGCCGCCAGTGCATAGGCGAAAGCGCGGCCGAGCATGACGGTATCGGCGCCCAGGGCGATCATGCGCACCACATCGAGGCCGCTGCGAATACCGGAGTCGGCGAGAATCTTCAGGTCACCCTTCACTGCGTCGGCGATGGCCGGCATCGCGCGGGCGCTGGAAAGTACGCCGTCGAGCTGACGGCCGCCGTGATTGGACACGATGATGCCGTCGGCGCCGAAGGTCACTGCGTCGCGGGCATCTTCGGCATCGAGGATGCCCTTGATCACCATTGGGCCGTCCCAGAACTCGCGAATCCACTCCAGGTCTTTCCAGGAAATCGAAGGATCGAAGTTGGCTGCCAGCCAGCCGATGTAGTCTTCCAGTCCGGTCGGGTTGCCCCGATAGGTGGAAATGTTGCCCAGGTCGTGTGGCTTTCCATGCAAGCCCACATCCCAGGCCCAAAAGGGATGGGTCATGGCTTGCAGTACGCGGCGGATGCTGGCATTTGGGCCGCTCATGCCGGAGTGCGCGTCGCGATAACGCGCGCCGGGGGTCGGCATGTCCACGGTAAACACGAGAGTGGTGACGCCCGCTGCCTTGGCGCGCTCCAGGGCGTTCTTCATGAAACCGCGGTCTTTCAGCACGTAGAGCTGGAACCACATTGGCCGCTGGATCGCCGGGGCAACTTCTTCGATCGGGCAGACCGATACGGTGGAAAGGGTGAAGGGGATACCCTTCTTGTCGGCGGCACGGGCAGCCTGGACTTCACCGCGACGCGCGAGCATGCCGGTCAGGCCGACCGGGGCCAGCACTACGGGCATGGACAGGGTTTCGCCGAACAGTTGGGTTTCCAGACTGAGCTCGGACATGTTGCGCAACACCCGCTGGCGCAAAGCGATGCTGGCCAGATCGTCGACGTTACGCCGCAGCGTGTACTCGGCGTAGGCGCCGCCGTCGACGTAGTGGAACAGGAACGGCGGCAGCTTGCGTTTCGCGGCAGCGCGGTAATCCGTGGAGGCAGAGATGATCATCGTTGTTCTCACCAGTTGAAACGAGGTATGTCTCGTGATGCTCCCCATGTCGACGAGGGGCATGGTTGTCGGGTCTGGCTTTTTGCCCTGATCGCGCTTTGCGCGAAGTGCGCGGTGACGTCGGGCGGGTTCGAAGCGCCGTTGCCCCGAATTTCGTCGGGGCAACGGTTGTACCGGGTTAGACGCCGACGAGCGGGTCCGTCACGCCCATCAGGTAGATCGCCACCAAGCCGATTACGCCTGTGGCCAGCACGTAGTACAGGGTAGGCCAAACGGTCTTGCGCAGGGTGACGCCCTCGCGGCCCAGTAAGCCGACGGTAGCCGAGGCCGCAACCACGTTGTGAATCGCAACCATGTTGCCTGCTGCGGCGCCGACCGCCTGAATGGCCACGACCATGGCGCCGGAAATGCCCAGCGATTGCGCCACGCCGAACTGGAACTGGCTGAACATCATGTTGCTGACGGTGTTCGAGCCGGCGAGGAAGGCGCCCAGCGCACCGACTGAAGGTGCCAGCAGTGGATAGATGCCGCCTACGCTGTCCGCGACGTAGCGAGCCATGGCGATCGGCATGCTTGGCAGATCGCTGGCGTTGACGCCGGAGTTGATCAGGATGCGAACCATCGGCACGGTGAACAGCAGCACGAACCCGGCGCTGAGCAGCACGCCGCTGGATTCTTTCACGGCGGCTTTGAGCTCGGCTGCTCGCATGCCATGCATGAAGAAAGTGATCAGCACGACCGCGACCAGAATGCCGCCAGGCAGATACAGCGGTTCGATGCTGGCGCTGACACCGGTCTCACCGAGGATGTTGGCGAAGGCGATGGACACCGACTTCAGCGCGGCGGACACCTGTGGGAAGACGCGGCTGATCACCAGGATCGCGCCGACCAGCACATAAGGCAGCCAGGCAAGGAATGCGCTCATCGGACGTGCGGCAAGGTCGTCGAGCTTCATCTCGATGGTGCCGATCCACTCTGCGGGCCAATCTTTCGCGTCGGCGAAATCCCAAGTGTTTTTCGGGACCAGGAAATTGAAGCGAGCAGCCGTCGTAACGATGGCCAGGCCGACCAGGCCACCGAGCAGCGATGGAAACTCAGGGCCGAGGAATACGCCGGTTGTCACATAAGGAAGCGTGAAGGCGAGGCCGGCAAAGATTGCGAAGGGCATCACCTCGAATCCGGCTTTCCAGCTTTTTTCCTTGCCGAAGAAACGCGTCAGCATCATCACCATGATCAGCGGCATGATCGTGCCGACGATGGCGTGGGTGATCGCGACGCTGCTGGTGATCTGTTGCAGAAAGATCGGCCAGCTGGAGCCCTGGGCGGTCAGTTGTGCGCCGAGAGTGGCGGTGTCCAGGCCACTGTTAACGCCGACGATGATGGGGGTACCCACGGCGCCGAACGAGACCGGCGTACTCTGCACCAACATGCCCATCAGCACCGCGGCCATAGCCGGGAAACCGACGGCGACCAGTAACGGCGCCGCGATGGCGGCAGGGGTGCCGAAGCCGGATGCGCCCTCGATGAAGCAGCCGAACAGCCAGGCGATGATAATGGCCTGGATACGACGATCGGGACTGATGGTGGTGAAGCCCGCGCGGATGGCGGTAATGCCGCCGGAGTGCTTCAGGGTATTGAGCAGCAGGATCGCACCGAAAATGATCCATAGCAGGCCGAGAGTAATGACCAGGCCTTGTAAGGTAGAAGCGATGATGCGGGTGAAGCTCATATTCCAGATGAACAGGCCGATCGCGGCCGTGAAGATAAATACAACAGGCATGGCGCGGCTGGCCGGCCAGCGCAGACCTATCAACAACACTGCAGCGAGCAGAATCGGGGTAAAGGCGAATAGGGCGAGCAGTCCGTTGGACATGTCAGGCTCCCATGGTCGAGTTGAACGAACGGAAGCCCGAGCGGACCGGTGATGAGCAGATGGCTGGAGACCGCATTCAGTAGTCCTCTTATTGTTGGATGCGCTTCGATGTAAAATGGTATTACCAATTTACAGCGAAGTTCGGCCAGCGTAAGAGCTCTGTCCTGTCTGCGTCAATTAGCAAGCTATAGACTTTGGTCGCAGCGATGCATGTTGCGGTGGTTCGGGCGGCTGGCTACGCTTGAATTCGTATAGTGGTCAAACCAATCGAGGTTGTCATGGAAGTGGGAGTGGTGCGTCAGCGGAGGCTGGCCGATAACATTGTCGAGCAACTCGAAGGCATGATTCTCGAAGGCACGCTCAAGGCTGGCGAGCGGCTGCCGGCGGAGCGATTGCTGGCTGAGCAGTTCGGTGTGTCCCGTCCTTCATTGCGCGAGGCGATCCAGAAGCTGGCAGCGAAGGGCCTGCTGGTCAGCCGTCACGGCGGTGGTAATTTCGTGGCCGAATCCTTGGGCTCGACGTTCAGCGACCCGCTGTTGCATCTCCTGGAAAATAATGCCGATGCACAACGCGATCTGCTCGAGTTTCGCCATACGTTGGAAGGCAGTTGCGCCTATTACGCAGCGCTGCGGGCGACAGATGTCGACCAACAGCGGCTCGGCGAGGCCTTCGCGGTGCTGCAGGACTGCTATGTGCGCGAGGGGACGGTTACTCGGGCTGAAGAAGGCGCTGCGGACGCGCGCTTTCATCTCGCCATTGCCGAGGCCAGCCATAACGCGGTGTTGCTGCATACCATCCGCGGCTTGTTCGATCTGCTCAAGCGCAATGTGGTGACCAATATCGGTGGCATGTATGCGCTGCGCAAGGAAACCCGCACCATGCTCATGCAGCAGCATCAGGAGCTCTACGACGCGATCATCGCCCGGCAGGCCAATGAGGCGCGCGAGGTGATCCATCGCCACATCAGTTATGTGCAGGAAGTGCTCGCCGAAGGGCAGCAGGAGGCGCAGCGGCTGGCGAGGGCGCAGCGACGGCAAGGCACGGCGGGGAAATCCGGGGGCGT
This sequence comes from Pseudomonas sp. YJ42, assembly GCF_047225135.1. Taxonomy (NCBI): domain Bacteria; kingdom Pseudomonadati; phylum Pseudomonadota; class Gammaproteobacteria; order Pseudomonadales; family Pseudomonadaceae; genus Pseudomonas; species Pseudomonas sp. YJ42. The sequence goes on from NZ_CP178378.1 coordinate 3,858,236, forward strand.
GGAATGATCAAGGTAGGAAAGGTGTGAAGTCGTGAGCGTGGAACGGAGGGTTTTCCGCTCCACGCCAAGGGCAGCTCAGTCTTCCTTGCCCTTGGTGCGCATGGCGCGCTGAATCTCGCGGTCGGAGTCACGCTCCTTTTCGGTGTGGCGCTTATCGAACTCCTTCTTGCCCTTGCCCAAGGCGATCTCGCATTTGATCAGATGCTTTTTCCAGTAGATCGCCAGGGCAACGCACGCATACCCCTTTTGTTGCACGGCACCGAACAGCTTGCCTAGCTCACGCTTGTTCAGTAGCAGCTTGCGGGTGCGTGTCGGGTCTGCGATCACATGGGTGCTGGCCGTCGTCAGCGGTGTGATGTGGCAGCCCATCAACCAGGCTTCCCCATCCTTGAGCAGGACGTAACTGTCCACCAGTTGGGCTTTGCCTGCGCGCAGGCTTTTCACTTCCCAGCCGGCCAGAACGAGGCCGGCCTCGAATTTCTGTTCGATGAAGTAGTCGTGTAGCGCCTTCTTGTTCAGCGCGATGGTCCCGGGGGACTGTTTCTTCTGTTTGGCCATAGGCTGCGCATTATAGGGAGTCGCGTTGCGGCTGGCGATAAGCAGTGCGCTGCGACTGTGTGAAACTTGAGAGGGGTGCGCTTATCCTCGACAATATGCCAATCTTTACGTCTGTTCGGCCACTGGAGTCGCTCTGTGGCGGAGCTGCGTGATCACTTGCTCTCGGTAAGCGCTGTTGCCATTAGCGGCTTCGGTTGCCGATGTCGAAATGAACTAGAAGGACCGAATGACGACGCATATTCAACGCTCGGCGCTGCTGCCCTATCCGGCGCGCGCGCTGTTCGACATGGTCAATGATGTTGCCAGCTATCCACAGTTTCTCCCTTGGTGTTCGGCGACCGAAGTTCTGTCCAGCAGCGAAACTGAGATGCAGGCCAGCATGACGGTGGCGAAAGCCGGCATGAGTCAGCGTTTCCTCACGCACAACGAGCTGCAGGCGGGCAAGCGCATCGAGATGACGCTCAAAGAGGGCCCGTTCAGTCACCTGCACGGTGTGTGGGAGTTCAAGGCACTGGGCGAAAAGGCCTGCAAAATCAGCCTCGATCTGACCTTCGATTACGCCGGGCCCCTGGTCCGCGCCACCCTGGGGCCGTTGTTCAATCAGGCCGCCAACACCTTGGTCGATGCATTCTGTGACAGGGCGAAGCAGCTTTATGGATAAACCGGAGTCGGTCATAGCGGTCGAGGTGGTCTATGCCCTGGCCGACAAGCAGAAGTTGCTGCGTCTGACGGTTCCGCAGGGCACAACGGTGCGCCAGGCCGCGTTGCGCTCGAAGATGGATAGTTTTTTTCCCGGCCTGGATTTGGCGAACGCCCCGCTTGGCATCTTCGGCAAGGCGGTGCCCAAAGCCGAAGAGCGTGTGCTTGAAGAGGGCGAGCGAGTGGAAATTTACCGCCCGTTGATCGCCGATCCCAAGGAAGTGCGCAAGCAGCGTGCGGCAAAGGCGGCGCAGAGCAAGGCCGCCGGGTCGGCTGAATAACCATCGCGGATAGCAAAAAGCCCGGCACGCCGGGCTTTTTCATGTGTGGTCAATGTATTCGCTAGTCGGTTTCCAGTCGGCCCGGAGTCGGGACCGGGACAGGCTCGGCGGCATCGACGTCGCGCTGGATCTCTTCGAGCAGTGAGCCGGGTTCGGGCGTCTCTGGTTCGGTACGGACCGGCGTCTCGCTAGTTGGGCGATCGGTGCCGAGAATGGCTTCGTCGCGACTCACGCCTGGCTTGAAATCGCCAGCGAGGCCGGTCAGTTGGTCGTTGGCGTTGAAGACCAGGCTGACCCGCTCCTGCTGGCGCTGGCTGCCGCCTGGCTGGATGCTGTACAGGTAATCCCAGCGATTAGCGTGGAAGGTATCGGTGATCAACGGGTTGCCCATGATAAACCGTACTTGCGAACGGGTCATTCCCGGGCGTAACTGGTCTATCATGTCCTGCGTAACGACATTGCCCTGTTGAATATCGACCTTGTAAACCCCGGGGAATGAACAACCGGCGAGTGCGAACAGGCCCACGAGGGTGAGACTGGACAGCATGAGCTTGGTGTTTTGCATCGGTAGGTGACTTCCACTATCTTGGCTGGGCAAAGCCCGGATCATACCCGTATTGAAGGAGGCTGCGAAACAGCAGCAGCGAGAAAGCCAACCATGGTTGAAAATAGCGAACTACGCAAAGCTGGCCTCAAAGTAACCCTGCCGCGGGTCAAGATCCTGCAAATGCTGGATACCACTGATCAGCGCCACATGAGCGCCGAGGATGTCTATAAGGCCCTGATGGAGGCCGGCGAGGATGTCGGCCTGGCGACGGTCTACCGAGTGTTGACTCAATTCGAGGCGGCCGGTCTTGTGGTTCGGCACAATTTCGATGGCGGTCATGCGGTATTCGAGCTGGCTGATAGCGGCCATCACGATCACATGGTCTGCGTCGACAGTGGCGATGTGATCGAGTTTTTCGACTCCGAAATCGAAAAGCTTCAGAAAGAAATCGTCAAACGCCACGGTTATGAGCTGGTCGACCATAACTTGGTGCTCTACGTGCGCAAGAAGACCGACTGACTGTCGGCACCGAAACAAAAAGGCGACCCGTGGGTCGCCTTTTTTGTCTGCTTAAGAAGTCTGGGCCGAGCCTATCATCTGTCTAGCGTGGGCCAGGGCTTGCTCAGTCAGATCGACGCCGCCGAGCATCCGGGCGATTTCTTCTACCCGTTCGCCTCCTTCCAGTGCTGCCACTGCCGTGTGCGTCTCGTCACTGCCGCGTGCTTTGTGCACGAATAAATGGTGATGCCCCTGCGCGGCCACTTGGGGCAGGTGAGTCACGGTAAGCACCTGGCCCCGCTCACCGAGACGGCGCAGCAACTGTCCGACCACTTCGGCCGTCGGCCCGCCAATGCCAACATCCACCTCGTCGAATACCAGTGTCGGTGTTCGCGAGGTCTGCGCTGTGATGACCTGGATCGCCAGGCTGATACGCGACAATTCACCGCCGGACGCGACCTTCGCCAACGGGCGCAGTGGTTGCCCCGGGTTGGCGCTGACGAGAAACTCCACCTGTTCCAGCCCGTGCGGCATAAGATCGCCAGCCGATGAGGGTTTGAGTACCACGCTGAACTTGCCGCCAGGCATGCCCAGCCGCTGTATCTCTGCTTCGACTGCGGTGGCAAGGGATTCGGCCGCTTGCTGGCGAGCGCTGCTCAGCTCTCCAGCTTTTTCCTGATAGTGGCGCGTATAGGCTTCAAGCTCTTCACTCAGCTGCTCCAGAGCATCGTCGTCTGCATTCAAGCTTTCCAGTTCTTCGAACAGGCTCTGTTGCAGTGTTGGAAGCTCCTGTGGCTGCACTCGGTGTTTGCGCGCCAGGGTATAGATGCTGTCCAGGCGTTCTTCCAGCGCCTGCTGACGCTGCGGATCGGAGTCGAAGTGGTCGAGGAAACGGTTCAGTTCGCCAACCGCTTCTTCCACCTGGATCTGCGCGCTGGAAAGCAGGTTGACCGCTTCGCCAAGCGCTCCGGGCTGGTTCTGGAATCCGGTGAGGCGCTGCAGGCTCGAGGTCAGTGCCGATAACACGTTACCTGCATCGCTCTCGCTGCACAGGTCGATAACCTGGCGGCAAGCGCCGAGCAGGTGCTCAGCGTTGGCGAGATTCTTATGCTCGCTTTCCAGTTGCTCCAGCTCTTCTTCGCCAAGCGCCAGGGTTTCCAGCTCTTCGAGCTGATAGCTCAGGAGCTGATGGCGTGCGCGCTGCTCATCGCTGCTGTTGCTCAGTCGCTCAAGCGTCTGTCGGGTCTGGCGCCAGCGCTGCGCGGCCATTTGCACCTGGCGGGCCAGGTCCTGGCAGCCGCCGTATTCATCGAGCAGGCGTCGGTGGGTGTCGAGCTTGAGCAGCGACTGATGCTCATGCTGGCTATGGATATCGATCAGCAATTCACCCAGTGCCTTCAAGTCGCCTTGCGGGCAGGGTGTGCCATTGATATAGCCGCGCGAGCGGCCTTCGGCGGTGATTACGCGACGGAGAATGCAGGGACCATCGGAGTCGAGATCGCGCTCGGCCAGCCAGGCGCGTGCATCCGGGATGTCATCGAGATCGAAACTGGCGAGGATATCGGCCTTGTCAGCGCCAATACGCACAACACTGCTATCGGCGCGGTCGCCCAGCGTCAGCCCCAAGGCGTCGAGCATGATTGATTTTCCGGCCCCGGTTTCGCCACTGATCACGCTCATGCCTCGCTTCAGCTCGAGGTCGAGGTGTTCGACGATGGCATAGTTTTGAACGGACAGATGAACCAGCATGGCAAGAACTCCCACTCGATGACTGGGTATTTATACAGTTATTTTGATTGACCTCACAAGCGTCTCGACATGGCTGGTATGTAAACAAAGCGCACTGGCAGATCGATGGTATTCGTTCTGAGGGGCTGATCTCATTGTCGCCCTTGAAGCCTGCTTCGCCGCCCCCATATAGCCGCACAAGCGCGAGCTGACCGCTCGCTGAAGTGTTGATGAGGAGGACCGCATGGCCGACGAGCAGAACCTGGAAAACCAGACCCCCGAAGAGAATGAAAGCGCACAAACCGAAGTTGCCGAAGACCTGGCTGCTCGGGTGCAATCCCTTGAGGAGCAGCTCGCAGCGGCCCAGGACCAGTCTCTGCGTGTCGCCGCTGAGCTGCAGAACATTCGTCGCCGCGCCGAACAGGACGTGGAAAAGGCGCACAAGTTCGCCCTCGAGAAGTTCGCTGGTGACCTGCTGGCCGTCGCTGACAGCCTGGAGCGCGGGCTGGAACTGTCGAATCCGGATGACGAGGCCGTCAAGCCAATGCGCGAAGGCGTCGAGCTGACGCTCAAGCTGTTGCTCGACACCCTGGCGCGCCATCAGTTGGTGCCGGTCGATCCTCAGGGCGAACCCTTCAATCCCGAGCATCACCAGGCGATGGCAATGGAAGAAAGCACCCATGCCGAGCCGGGCAGCGTGCTCAAGGTGTTCCAGAAGGGGTATCTGCTCAACGGCCGCCTGTTGCGCCCCGCAATGGTCGTCGTCAGTAAGGCGCCGGCAGAAACACCGCCTTCGATCGACGAGAAGGCTTGAATTTCGGCGGCCGACCCCCATCTGGTAGCCAAGCGTTTTTGTGTTACCGCAGCCGGTAAGCAGGCGCGGATCAATCAAAGTTCGGAGAGAAGCATATGGGCAAAATTATCGGTATCGACCTGGGAACGACCAACTCCTGCGTCTCCATTCTGGAAAACGGCAAGGCCAAGGTGATCGAGAACGCCGAAGGCGGCCGCACCACCCCGTCGATCATCGCCTACGCCAATGATGGCGAAATTTTGGTTGGCCAGTCGGCCAAGCGTCAGGCCGTGACCAACCCGCACAACACTCTGTACGCGGTGAAGCGACTGATTGGCCGTCGTTTCGATGAAGACGTCGTGCAGAAAGACATCCAGATGGTCCCTTACAAGATCGTCAAGGCAGACAACAATGACGCCTGGGTAGAAGTCAGCGGCCAGAAAATGGCGCCACCGCAAATCTCTGCCGAGATCCTGAAGAAGATGAAGAAGACCGCCGAAGACTATCTCGGCGAGCCAGTGACCGAAGCGGTGATCACCGTTCCGGCCTACTTCAACGACAGCCAGCGTCAGGCCACCAAGGACGCCGGTCGTATCGCCGGTCTGGACGTCAAGCGCATCATCAACGAGCCAACTGCCGCTGCGCTGGCCTACGGCATGGACAAGGCCAAGGGCGACCATACCGTGATCGTCTATGACCTGGGCGGCGGTACCTTCGACGTATCGGTAATCGAAATTGCCGAAGTCGATGGCGAGCACCAGTTCGAAGTGTTAGCTACCAACGGCGACACCTTCCTCGGTGGTGAGGACTTCGATATCCGCCTGATCGACTACCTCGTCGACGAATTCAAAAAAGAAACCGGCATGAACCTCAAGGGCGATCCGCTGGCCATGCAGCGCCTGAAGGAAGCTGCCGAGAAGGCCAAGATCGAGCTGTCCTCGAGCCAGCAGACCGACGTCAACCTGCCGTATATCACTGCAGACTCGACCGGTCCGAAGCACCTGAACGTGAAGATCTCCCGTGCCAAGCTGGAAGCTCTGGTCGAGGATCTGGTGCAGCGCACCATCGAGCCGTGCCGCATGGCCATGAAGGACGCCGGTATCGACGTGTCCAAGATTGACGACGTGATCCTGGTCGGCGGTCAGACCCGCATGCCGCTGGTGCAGCAGAAGGTCGCCGAGTTCTTCGGCAAGGAAGCGCGCAAGGACGTGAACCCGGACGAGGCGGTTGCCATGGGTGCTGCTATCCAAGGCGCCGTTCTGGCCGGTGATGTGAAGGACGTACTGCTGCTTGACGTCTCCCCGCTGACGCTGGGTATCGAAACCATGGGCGGCGTGATGACTGCGCTGATCGAGAAGAACACCACCATTCCGACCAAGAAGTCGCAGGTGTTCTCCACTGCGGACGACAACCAGAGCGCGGTGACCATCCACGTACTGCAAGGTGAGCGCAAGCAGGCGGCGCAGAACAAGTCGCTGGGTCGCTTCGATCTGGCCGAGATCCCGCCTGCGCCACGCGGTGTGCCGCAGATCGAGGTCACCTTCGACATCGACGCCAACGGCATTCTGCACGTGTCGGCGAAGGACAAGGCCACCGGCAAGCATCAGTCCATCGTGATCAAGGCCAACTCGGGTCTGTCCGAGGAAGAAATCGAGCAGATGGTGCGTGACGCCGAGGCCAACGCCGAGGAAGACCGCAAGTTCGAAGAGCTGGTCACCGCGCGTAACCAGGGTGATCAGCTGGTCCATGCGACCCGCAAAATGCTGACCGAGGCTGGCGACAAGGCCACTGAGGAAGATAAGGCCAGCATCGAGAAGGCTATCGGCGAACTGGAAGTGGCCATCAAGGGCGACGACAAGGCTGAGATCGAAGCCAAGATCGCAGCGGTCTCTCAGGCCTCCACGCCGTTGGCGCAGAAGATGTACGCCGAGCAGCCTCAGGGTGGCGAAGGCGCCCAGACGGGCGACAACGCGCAGTCCGGTGACGACGTGGTCGACGCCGAGTTCGAAGAGGTCAAGGACAACAAGTAAGCTGCGGCTTATGACCTCCATGACCTGGGGCAAAGCAGCGACCGCGATTATGGCCGCTGCCTTTCGCTCCAACCCGATGCGGTGATGCCGCGACGGGGGTGATCGCCGCGCGGGGGCTTGCTCCCGCGTCGGCGTGTCTGGAGGGTACGAATTGAAGGTTCAGGATATTTATGGCCAAACGTGACTATTACGAAGTGCTGGGTGTCGAGCGTGGCGCCAGCGAGGCGGAGCTGAAAAAGGCTTATCGTCGCCTCGCGATGAAGCACCATCCGGACCGTAACCCCGGAGACAAAGCCGCCGAAGACGCGTTCAAGGAAGCCAACGAGGCTTACGAAGTGCTGTCCGACGCGAGCAAGCGTCAGGCCTACGATCAGTACGGCCATGCCGGCGTCGATCCGCAGATGGGGGCGGGTGCCGGTGGTGCAGGCTATGGCGGTGCTAACTTCTCCGACATCTTCGGTGATGTCTTTAGCGATTTCTTCACCGGCGCGCGCGGCAGTTCACGCGGCGGTGCTCAGCGCGGCAGCGATCTGCGTTACACGCTGGAGTTGGATCTGGAAGAGGCTGTGCGTGGCACCACGGTGACCATTCGCGTGCCGACGCTGGTCGAGTGCAAGACTTGCGATGGTTCGGGCGCGAAGAAAGGCACCAGTCCGGTCACCTGTACTACCTGTGGCGGGATCGGCCAGGTGCGCATGCAGCAGGGCTTCTTCTCCGTACAGCAGACCTGCCCGCGCTGTCATGGCAGCGGCAAGATGATCTCGGATCCCTGCGGCAGCTGTCATGGCCAGGGGCGCGTGGAAGAGCAGAAAACCTTGTCTGTAAAAGTGCCGCCAGGCGTCGACACGGGCGACCGTATTCGTTTGACCGGCGAAGGCGAGGCGGGCGCGCAGGGTGGCCCGGCAGGCGACCTCTATGTCGTGGTCAACGTGCGCGAGCATCCGATCTTCCAGCGCGACGGCAAGCACCTGTACTGCGAGGTACCGATCAGTTTTGCTGACGCGGCGCTCGGGGGTGAGTTGGAGGTGCCGACGCTGGATGGTCGGGTCAAGCTGAAGATTCCCGAAGGGACCCAGACCGGCAAACAGTTCCGCTTGCGTGGTAAGGGTGTCGCTCCGGTTCGTGGCGGTGCCGCCGGTGATCTGCTGTGTCGTGTCGCGGTGGAAACGCCGGTCAACCTGGGTAAGCGTCAGCGCGAGCTGCTCGATGAGTTCCGCAAGACGCTGCAGAGCGACAGCTCCCATTCACCCAAGGCCAGTGGCTGGTTCGAGGGCATGAAGCGCTTTTTCGGCGATCTTTAACTCAGCGGCAGGCTGCGGTCGGCGGGCTTGTCGAAAGCGGTCGCTGCAGCATGTGGCTGGCAGCTTGGAGCGGTTTCTATGCGACGTATAGCAGTGATGGGCGCCGCTGGGCGCATGGGCAAGACCCTGGTCGAGGCTGTTCAGCAGACCGGCGGAGCCGCGGGTCTTACCGCGGCGATCGATCGGCCCGACAGTACCTTGGTCGGCGCCGATGCGGGGGAGCTGGCAGGCATCGGCCGCCTGGGCGTCCCGCTGATCGGTGACGCGGCAAAGGTGGCGGAAGAGTTCGATGTGCTGATCGACTTCACTCATCCTTCGGTGACGCTGAAAAACCTAGACGTGTGTCGCCGGGCGGGCAAGGCGATGGTGATCGGCACGACCGGCTTCTCGGTTGAGGAGAAGGAGAAGCTGGCGGCGGCGGCGAAGGAAATTCCGATCGTGTTCGCTGCCAACTTCAGCGTCGGGGTCAACCTCTGTCTGAAGTTGCTGGACACGGCGGCGCGGGTGCTCGGCGATGAGGTGGATATCGAGATCATCGAGGCGCATCACCGGCACAAGGTCGACGCCCCGTCCGGCACGGCGCTGCGCATGGGCGAGGTGGTCGCCGAAGCACTCGGGCGTGATCTGCAGAAGGTGGCGGTATATGGTCGCGAGGGGCAAACCGGCGCGCGCGCGCGCGACACCATTGGCTTCGCTACCGTCCGTGCGGGGGATGTGGTCGGTGACCATACAGTGCTGTTCGCTGCCGAAGGTGAGCGCGTCGAGATCACGCACAAGGCGTCCAGTCGCATGACATTCGCCCGCGGCGCGGTGCGCGCCGCCCTGTGGCTGGAGCAACAGCCAGCCGGGCTGTATGACATGCAGGACGTGCTTGGGCTGCGTTGAAACAGCTGCCGCTTGGCGTTCGGGCTGATTTCGGCTAGACCTGAAAAGGCGTTTTCTGTAAGCTTCCCGTTTTAGTGTGTCCACTAAAAGTTGCGCAGAAATGACTCAAATAAAAAGCGGGATGACCTTCACACGTCATCCCGCTTTTTTACAATCTGCGCCTGCTTCAGCCTTGATCTTTGGGAGGTCTCTTGACTAAGCCAGCCCTTGCGCCAGCCATTTTGGCCCTTGCCGATGGCAGTATCTTTCGCGGCGAATCCATCGGCGCCGACGGCCAGACTATCGGTGAGGTGGTGTTCAACACCGCCATGACCGGCTATCAGGAAATCCTCACCGATCCTTCCTATGCCAAGCAAATCGTCACCCTGACCTACCCGCACGTCGGTAACACCGGTACGACGCCGGAGGATGCGGAGTCCTGGAAGGTATGGGCCGCGGGGCTCGTTATCCGCGACCTGCCACTGATCCCGAGCAACTGGCGCGACAAGCAGTCACTTCCCGACTATCTCAAGGCCAACGGTACCGTTGCCATAGCTGGCATCGATACTCGTCGCCTGACTCGTATCCTCCGCGAGAAGGGTGCCCAAGACGGCTGTATTCTGGCAGGTGCCGACGCTACCGAAGAAAAGGCGTTGGAACTGGCGCGCAGCTTCCCGGGGCTCAAGGGCATGGACCTGGCCAAGGAAGTCAGCGTCAAGGAGCGCTACGAATGGCGCTCAACGGTCTGGAACCTGAAAGATGACGGCCATGCCGAGATCCCGGCTAACGAGCTGCCCTACCACGTCGTTGCCTTCGACTATGGCGTGAAATACAACATTCTGCGCATGCTGGTCGCGCGTGGCTGCCGCGTTACCGTATTGCCGGCGCAGACGCCCGCTAGCGAGGCCTTGGCGCTGAACCCGGACGGTATCTTCTTGGCCAACGGCCCGGGTGACCCCGAGCCATGCGACTACGCGATCAAGGCGATACAGGAAGTGCTCGAAACCGACATTCCGGTGTTCGGCATTTGCCTCGGCCATCAGTTGCTGGCGCTCGCTTCCGGTGCCAAGACCGTGAAGATGCCCAACGGTCACCACGGTGCGAACCACCCGGTTCAGGATCTGAAGACCGGTGTGGTGATGATCACCAGTCAGAACCATGGCTTTGCCGTGGACGAAGCGAGCCTGCCGGCCAATGTGCGTGCTACGCATAAGTCGCTGTTCGATGGCACCTTGCAAGGCATCGAGCGGACCGACAAGGTCGCCTTCAGCTTCCAGGGTCACCCCGAGGCAAGTCCCGGCCCGCATGACGTGGCGCCGCTGTTCGACCGCTTCATCGATGCCATGGCCAAGCGCCGCTAAGCCCGCCGAGCACAGAATTCGAGAGAGACCATGCCAAAACGTACAGATATCAAAAGCATCCTGATCCTCGGCGCCGGGCCCATTGTCATCGGCCAGGCCTGCGAGTTCGACTACTCCGGTGCTCAGGCCTGCAAGGCACTGCGCGAGGAGGGATTCCGCGTCATTCTGGTGAACTCCAATCCGGCCACCATCATGACCGACCCGGCCATGGCTGACGCTACCTACATCGAGCCGATCAAGTGGGCCACCGTGGCCAAGATCATCGAGAAGGAGCGCCCCGATGCGCTGCTGCCGACCATGGGCGGCCAGACGGCGCTGAACTGCGCTCTGGACCTGGAAAAGCATGGCGTGCTCGAGAAGTTCGGTGTCGAGATGATCGGTGCCAACGCCGACACCATTGACAAGGCAGAGGACCGTTCGCGCTTCGACAAGGCGATGAAGAACATCGGTTTGGCGTGCCCGGTTTCAGGCATCGCGCACAACATGGACGAAGCCTACGGCGTATTGGAGAAGGTCGGTTTTCCCTGCATCATCCGCCCGTCTTTCACCATGGGTGGAACCGGTGGCGGTATCGCCTACAACCGTGAAGAGTTCGAGGAAATCTGCGCCCGCGGCCTCGACCTGTCGCCGACCAGCGAGCTGCTGATCGACGAGTCGCTGATCGGCTGGAAGGAATACGAGATGGAGGTGGTCCGCGACAAGAAGGACAACTGCATCATCGTCTGCGCCATCGAGAACTTCGACCCTATGGGTGTGCACACCGGTGACTCCATTACCGTTGCTCCTGCCCAGACTCTGACCGACAAGGAATACCAGATCCTGCGTAATGCGTCCCTGGCGGTGCTGCGCGAGATCGGCGTGGAAACCGGCGGCTCCAACGTGCAGTTCGGCATCTGCCCGAATACGGGGCGCATGGTAGTGATCGAGATGAACCCGCGTGTGTCGCGTTCCTCGGCGCTGGCCTCCAAGGCCACCGGTTTCCCGATCGCCAAGATCGCAGCCAAGCTAGCAGTCGGCTATACCCTCGACGAGCTGCAGAACGACATCACCGGCGGCCGTACGCCGGCGTCCTTCGAGCCGGCGATCGACTACGTGGTTACCAAGATCCCGCGTTTCGCCTTCGAGAAGTTTCCCAAGGCGGATGCCCGTCTGACCACTCAGATGAAGTCCGTTGGCGAAGTTATGGCCATCGGTCGCACTTTCCAGGAATCCGTACAGAAAGCGCTGCGCGGCCTGGAAGTAGGTGTTTCGGGCTTTGATCCGAAGCTGGATCTGGTCGATCCGGAGAGCGAAAGCACGCTCAAGCGTGAGCTAACCGTGCCGGGTGCGGACCGTATCTGGTATCTGGCCGATGCCTTCCGTGCTGGCAAAAGCGTCGCCGAAGTCTTCGACCTGACACGTATCGATGAGTGGTTCCTGGTGCAGATCGAGGATCTAATCAAGGACGAAGAGCGGATCAAGACCATGGGTCTGTCCAATATCGATCGCGACGTCATGTACAAACTCAAGCGCAAGGGCTTCTCCGATGCGCGCCTGGCCAAGTTGCTCGGCGTAACCGAGAAGAATCTGCGTAATCATCGTCACAAACTCAAGGTGTTGCCGGTCTACAAGCGCGTCGATACCTGTGCCGCCGAGTTCGCTACCGACACCGCCTACATGTATTCGACCTACGAGGAAGAATGCGAGGCCAACCCGTCGAGCCGCGACAAGATCATGATCCTCGGCGGTGGCCCGAACCGCATCGGCCAAGGCATCGAGTTCGACTACTGCTGCGTGCATGCGGCCCTGGCGATGCGTGACGACGGTTACGAGACCATCATGGTCAACTGCAACCCTGAAACCGTCTCCACCGACTATGACACCTCGGATCGCCTGTATTTCGAGCCGGTGACTCTGGAAGACGTGCTGGAAATCGTCCGGGTCGAGCAGCCCAAGGGCGTCATCGTGCAGTACGGCGGCCAGACTCCGCTGAAGCTGGCGCGAGCTCTGGAAGAGGCCGGCGTGCCGATCATCGGGACCAGTCCCGACGCTATCGACCGTGCCGAAGACCGCGAGCGCTTCCAGCAGATGGTCGAGCGCCTGAACCTGCGTCAGCCGCCGAACGCGACGGCGCGCAGCGAAGAGGAAGCCCTGGCCGCGTCCAAGGTCATCGGCTATCCGCTGGTGGTGCGCCCGTCCTACGTGCTGGGTGGCCGGGCGATGGAAATCGTCTATCAGGAAGAAGAGCTGCGCCGTTACATGCGCGAGGCGGTCAAGGTGTCCAACGACAGCCCGGTCTTGCTCGACCACTTTCTCAACTGCGCCATCGAAGTCGACATCGACGCGGTATGCGACGGCGAGCAGGTGGTGATCGGTGCGATCATGCAGCACATCGAGCAGGCGGGCGTGCACTCCGGTGATTCCGCGTGCTCCCTGCCGCCTTACTCGCTGCCGGCGCATATCCAGGACGAGATACGCGACCAGGTCAAGAAGATGGCGCTGGAGTTGGGCGTCGTTGGCCTGATGAACGTGCAGATGGCCGTGCAGGGGGAGGATATCTTCGTCATCGAAGTGAACCCCCGTGCCTCGCGTACCGTTCCCTTCGTGTCCAAGTGCATCGGCGTTTCGCTGGCGATGATCGCAGCGCGCGTCATGGCGGGCAAAACGCTGACCGAAGTTGGACTGACTGAAGAAATCATCCCCAACTTCTACAGTGTCAAGGAAGCGGTGTTTCCGTTCGCCAAGTTCCCAGGCGTCGACCCGATCCTCGGCCCGGAGATGAAATCGACCGGCGAGGTTATGGGCGTTGGCGACAGCTTCGCCGAGGCCTTCGCCAAGGCGCAGCTCGGTGCCAGCGAAATCCTGCCGAACAGCGGTTGCGCCTTCATCAGCGTACGTGACGACGACAAGCCGCATGTCGCCCAGGTGGCGAGAGACCTGATCGAGCTTGGTTTCGAGGTCGTCGGCACAGCCGGCACGGCCAAGATCATCGAGGCTGCCGGCCTCCCGGTGCGCCGCGTGAACAAGGTGACCGAAGGTCGTCCTCATGTTGTCGACATGATCAAGAATGACGAGGTCACCCTGATCATCAATACCACCGAGGGGCGTCAGTCCATCGCTGACTCCTACTCGATTCGTCGTAACGCCCTGCAGCACAAGATCTGCTGCACCACCACCCTGGCTGGTGGTCAGGCGATCTGTGAGGCGCTGAAGTTCGGTCCCGAGAAGTCCGTACGCCGGCTGCAGGATCTCCATGCAGGAATCCAGGCATGACTAAATACCCCATGACGGTCCAGGGCGCGCGCGCCCTGGAAGAAGAGCTCAAGCATCTCAAAACCGAACTGCGCCCGCAGATCACCCAGGCCATCGCCGAAGCGCGCGAGCTGGGTGATCTCAAGGAAAATGCCGAATACCATGCCGCCCGTGAGCAGCAAGGTATGGTGGAAGCGCGCATTCGCGACATCGAGGGGCGTCTGCAGAACGCCCAGGTCATCGATGTGGCGAGTATTCCGCATACCGGCAAGGTGATTTTCGGCACCACCGTGGATATCGCCAACGTCGAAACGGATGAAACCGTGACGTACCAGATCGTCGGTGACGACGAGTCGGACATCAAGCGCGGCAAACTGTCGGTCAGTTCCCCTATCGCTCGCGCGCTGGTGGGAAAGGAAGAGGGTGATGTGGTGACGGTCAGGACGCCCAGCGGCGTGGTCGAATATGAAATCGTCGAGGTTCGCCATATCTGACCGTCGACCGATGCGCGCAGGAATCATCAGTTGGCAGCTGGCCCAGACGTTCTGGGTCGGCGGCCTCTGGTTGCTACAGTTCGTGATGCTGCCGGCGCTGGCGAAAATTGGCCTGGCACCGCTGTTGATTGACGAGATCGCGTCCAGCCTGCGGCCATTGTTGGTAGGCTTTGCCGCGTTCTGCGTGGTTCTTCAGGCGGTCGTGTTGATCCAGTTGAGCGGCTTTCGCGCCCTCTGGCGGGACGTGCGTGGGCAGTTGCTGTTATCGGTGCTGCTGCTTGCGGCGAGTCATTTCGTGGTGCGGGCTGGTGTTGTCGAATCACCTTATTGGCTTGTATTCAGCTACTTGGTGATTGGATTGTGCGGGCTGATGCTGGTGCTGCAAGTCGCTCCCGGACGGGAGCGATAGCGGCAAGCCCGAGAGTGGCTCAGCCTTGAAAGCGATGCACGTTCGACAGCTGCTTGTTTACATTCGGGTTCTTGCGATAGACCAATGCCATCTTGCCGATGGACTGGACCAGTTCGCAGCGGCCGATCTTGCATAGTTCTTCTGTCACCGCACGACGATCATCGCGCTCGGTGATTCGCAGTTGTACTTTGATCAGTTCATGATCGCTCAAGGCGCGCTCCAGTTCGGCCTGGACCCCGTCGGTCAGGCCATTCTCGGACACGATCAAAACCGGCTTCAGATGATGGCCGATGGATTTGTATTGCTTCTTCTGCTCATTGGTGAGCGGCATAATTCGACCCTTGCGTCAGAACCCTTGAAAACGGCGGCTAGTGTAACTGACACACCCAGAGCCGCACAGATGAGGTATCAGCTTGGCACGTTCCAAGACCAGCCCGCGTTGGCTGAAAGAGCATTTCGACGATCCTTACGTGAAGATGGCGCAGCGCGACGGCTATCGGTCCCGGGCAAGCTACAAGCTGCTCGAGATTCAGGAGAAGGATCGTATCCTTCGGCCAGGCATGACCGTGGTCGACCTCGGCGCTGCGCCGGGCGGGTGGTCTCAGGTCACCAGCCGAGTGATCGGCGATCGTGGACGGCTGATCGCATCCGACATTCTGCCGATGGATAGCATCGCCGATGTGACCTTCGTGTTGGGTGACTTCACCGAGGACGAGGTGTTTGCTGAAATTCTTCAAGCCATCGGGGAAACGCAAGTCGACCTTGTGATTTCAGATATGGCCCCCAATATGAGTGGGGTGAAGGTAGCTGACCAAGCGCGAGCGATGTTTCTCTGCGAGCTGGCCTTGGATTTGGCCATGCGGGTATTGCGCCCGGGTGGCGATTTCCTGATCAAGATCTTCCAGGGCGAAGGCTTCGACGCCTACCTGAAGGAGGTCCGGCAGAATTTCGACAAGGTCCAGATGCGTAAACCCTTGTCTTCCCGGGATCGGTCGCGCGAACAGTACCTGTTGGCCCGCGGCTATCGTGGCGATGGCAACGAGATGGATACGCCGCGGTCCTAGTAGTAAGGATACCCAGGCAGGTACCTACCGCCGGAATTACGGGCTGGTTTCATATCGGGTTACAGACCAAGCTGCCCGTTCAGCGACGTTGTGTAGTAAGTTAGGCCGAGAGCGAGCATCGGCCGTCATGCAGGCTCCCGACAACAGGCCTGCTCTAGAGGGTAATGAATTGAACGACATGGCAAAAAACCTGATCCTGTGGTTGATCATTGCCGCTGTCCTGGTGACGGTGATGAACAACTTTTCCAGCCCGACCGAGCCGCAGACGCTCAATTACTCGGATTTCATCGAGCAGGTGAAAGAAGGTCGTGTGGAGCGCGTGACCGTCGATGGTTACGTCATTACCGGCAAACGCAGTGATGGTGAGACCTTCAAGACGATCCGTCCGGCGATTCAGGACAATGGCCTGATCGGCGACCTGATCAACAACGACGTGGTGATCGAAGGCAAGCAGCCGGAGCAGCAGAGCATCTGGACGCAGTTGCTGGTCGCCAGCTTCCCGATTCTGGTCATCATCGCGGTCTTCATGTTCTTCATGCGCCAGATGCAGGGTGGTGCGGGTGGCAAGGGTGGGCCTATGAGTTTCGGCAAGAGCAAGGCGCGCCTGCTTTCCGAAGACCAGGTCAAGACCACCTTCGCCGATGTGGCTGGTTGTGATGAGGCCAAGGAAGAAGTTACCGAGCTGGTCGAATTCCTGCGCGATCCGGGCAAGTTTCAGCGCCTCGGTGGTCGCATCCCGCGCGGTGTGCTGATGGTCGGTTCGCCGGGTACCGGTAAGACGCTGCTGGCCAAGGCGGTCGCTGGCGAAGCCAAGGTTCCTTTCTTCACCATTTCGGGCTCCGACTTCGTCGAGATGTTCGTTGGTGTGGGTGCCAGCCGTGTACGAGACATGTTCGAGCAGGCCAAGAAGCACGCGCCCTGCATCATCTTTATCGATGAGATCGATGCGGTCGGTCGTCACCGTGGCGCCGGTCTCGGCGGCGGACATGACGAGCGCGAGCAAACGCTCAACCAGCTGCTCGTGGAGATGGACGGTTTCGAAATGAACGACGGCATCATCGTCATCGCCGCAACCAACCGTCCGGACGTCCTCGACCCCGCATTGCTGCGCCCCGGCCGCTTTGATCGGCAGGTAGTGGTCGGGCTGCCGGATATCCGTGGCCGCGAACAGATTCTGAAAGTTCATATGCGCAAGGTTCCGCTTGGTGACAGCGTCGAGCCGGCGTTGATCGCTCGCGGCACGCCCGGTTTCTCCGGTGCTGATCTAGCCAATCTGGTAAACGAAGCCTCGCTGTTCGCCGCGCGTGCAGGCAAGCGTGTGGTCGAAATGAAAGAGTTCGAGCTGGCCAAGGACAAGATCATGATGGGCGCCGAGCGCAAGTCGATGGTCATGTCCGAGAAGGAGCGCCTTAACACGGCGTATCACGAAGCGGGCCACGCAATCGTCGGGCGCGTCGTGCCGGAGCATGATCCTGTCTACAAGGTTTCGATCATTCCGCGTGGCCGGGCGCTCGGTGTCACCATGTTCCTTCCCGAAGAAGATCGTTACAGCCTTTCCAAGCGCGCCTTGATCAGCCAGATCTGCTCGCTGTTCGGTGGTCGTATCGCCGAGGAGATGACTCTTGGTTTCGAGGGGGTTACGACAGGGGCGTCGAACGACATCATGCGTGCCACGCAACTGGCTCGTAACATGGTCACCAAGTGGGGTTTGTCTGAAAAGCTCGGCCCTTTGATGTACGCCGAAGAAGAAGGAGAAGTCTTTCTGGGGCGCAGTGCCGGCAGCCAGCACACCAACGTCTCCGGCGACACCGCCAAAATGATCGACCAGGAAGTCCGCAGTATCATTGATCACTGCTACGGTACGGCCAAGCAGATCCTGGCCGACAACCGTGACAAGCTCGATCTGATGGCGGAAACGCTGATGAAATACGAAACGATCGACTCCGATCAGATCGACGACATCATGGCGGGCCGTACACCCCGCGAGCCGCGCGACTGGCAAGACGGCTCGGGGCCTACCGGAACGCCGGTGCAGCCTGAGGGTGGTCGCCCGCAGACGCCGATTGGTGGTCCTGCTGGCGAGCACTGAGCTAAGGCTGTTTCGATGACTGAATCGTTGCACCCAACCCGGCTGTCTTGTGGCAGCCGGGTTCTCGATTTATCCCGCCCACATGTCATGGGTATTCTCAACGTTACTCCCGACTCGTTCTCCGATGGCGGTCAGCACAACGGGGTTGATGCGGCGCTGCGCCATGCAGAGGCGATGGCAGCTGCTGGCGCGTCGCTGATCGACATCGGTGGCGAGTCCACGCGGCCTGGTGCGCGCGTCGTCTCCCCTCTGGAGGAGCTTGAGCGAGTGGCGCCGGTGGTTGAGGCGATTGCGCGCGAGCTTGATGTAATCATCTCGGTGGACACCTCGACGCCTGCCGTGATCCGCGAGAGCGCGCGTCTCGGCGCGGGGCTGATCAATGACGTGCGTTCGCTCTCCCGTGATGGAGCACTGGACGCGGTGGCTGACAGTGGCCTTCCGGTGTGCTTGATGCATATGCGCGGTGAGCCGGCTGACATGCAGAACGATCCTCGCTATGAGGACGTCACCGCTGAAGTGCTGAGGTTTCTCCGCGAACGCATGGACATTTGTGTTGCTGCGGGGGTTCCGGTCGAGCGGATCGTACTCGATCCAGGGTTTGGGTTCGCAAAGACCCTTTCGCATAACCTCAGCTTGTTCAAGCATATGGAGCAGCTGCATGCGTTGGGGCGACCTTTGCTGGTCGGAGTGTCACGAAAGAGCATGATTGGGCAGGCGCTTGGGCGCGACGTCGAGCACCGCTTGCATGGCAGCCTCGCGCTTGCGGCGTTGGCGGTTGCCAAGGGTGCGCGCATTCTGCGTGTGCATGACGTGGCTGAAACGGTTGATGTGGTTCGAATGATCGCTGCAGTGCAGGCGGCAGAATAGGGAATTCTTCATGGCTAGAAAGTATTTTGGAACCGACGGCATTCG
Source organism: Pseudomonas sp. YJ42 (assembly GCF_047225135.1). NCBI lineage: Bacteria > Pseudomonadati > Pseudomonadota > Gammaproteobacteria > Pseudomonadales > Pseudomonadaceae > Pseudomonas > Pseudomonas sp. YJ42. The sequence continues at coordinate 3,877,095 of NZ_CP178378.1, forward strand.
TGGTCATGTCGGGCAGTTTCCGATCACTCCGGACTTCATGCTCAAACTCGGATGGGCGGCCGGAATGGCGTTCCGCAAGCATGGGAAATGCCGCATTCTGATCGGCAAGGACACCCGTATCTCTGGCTATATGTTCGAGTCCGCTTTGCAGGCTGGGCTATCGGCCGCAGGCGCCGACGTGTTGCTGCTCGGGCCCATGCCAACTCCGGCTGTCGCTTATCTGACCCGTACCTTTCACGCGGATGCGGGCATCGTGATCAGCGCCTCGCATAATCCTCATCATGACAACGGCATCAAGTTCTTCTCTGGCCGGGGAACGAAACTTCCGGACGAAGTCGAGCTGATGATTGAGGAGCTGCTCGATACACCGATGTCTGTGGTGGAATCGGCGCAACTCGGTAAGGCATCGCGTATCAACGATGCAGCGGGCCGTTACATCGAATTCTGCAAGAGCAGCGTGCCGACCAGTACCGATTTCTCTGGTATGAAGATCGTGCTCGATTGCGCTCACGGCGCCACGTACAAAGTTGCGCCCAGTGTCTTCCGCGAGCTTGGGGCAGAGGTGGTGGTTATCGCCGCTCAGCCTGACGGCCTGAATATCAATGCTGATGTCGGATCGACCCATGTGGGGCAGCTGCAGAAGGCGGTGATCGAGCATGGTGCGGACCTCGGGATCGCCTTCGACGGGGACGGCGATCGCGTGATGATGGTCGATCATACCGGGGCTCAGGTGGACGGTGACGAGTTGCTCTACATCATCGCCACCGACCTGCAGGATCGTGATCGCCTGGCGGGAGGGGTGGTTGGCACTCTGATGAGTAATCTTGGCCTTGAGCTGGCGCTCAAAGCGCGTGATATCCCTTTCGTTCGCGCTAAGGTGGGTGATCGCTACGTGATGGCGGAAATGCTCGAGCGTGACTGGGTGCTCGGGGGGGAGAATTCAGGGCATATCGTCTGTGCACAGCATGTGACAACCGGGGATGCGATCATCGCGGCGCTACAGGTCGTACTCGCATTGAGACGTCGTGGGCAGAATCTTGCGCAGGAGCGACTGGCCTGGAATAAATGCCCACAGGTGTTGATCAATGTGCGCTTCGCCGGTGATCGAGATCCTATTTCTCACCCTCAGGTTCAAGCGGTCTGTGACAGCGTCACCGAGCGGATGGCGGGTCGTGGCCGGGTGCTGTTGCGCAAGTCGGGAACCGAGCCGTTGGTGCGTGTAATGGTCGAAGGGGATGATGAAAAGCAGGTTCGGTGTTATGCCGAAGAACTGGCGAATGCGGTTACCGAAGTTTGTGCGTGATTGTCGCTTGCCAGGTCTGTTTTCGTTGAGTACCATCTGCGCCCACTTTGACCGACGAGGTAAAGCATGCGTCGCCCCCTGGTAGCTGGTAACTGGAAAATGAACGGTACCCGCGCCAGCGTCGCAGAGCTGATCGAGGCGCTTCGTCAACAGGAAATTCCTGCCACGGTAGAAGTGGTCGTGTTTCCATCCTGTTTGCATCTGGTGCAGGTCGTGAGCGGTCTGGAAGACAAGGCGATCGCTGTTGGTGCTCAGGATTGCGCGGTACAGGCCGGCTTTGGCGCCTTGACCGGCGAAGAGTCTGTCTCTCAGCTGGCTGATGCGGGTTGCGGATGGGTGTTGGTCGGCCATTCCGAGCGGCGCCTGATTCTGGGCGAAAGTGATGAAGTGGTAAGTAAGAAGTTCTCTGCAGCATTGGAGTGTGGAATGACTCCGGTGTTGTGTCTGGGTGAGACGCTTGAGCAGCGTCAGTCTGGGCAGACTTTGGAAGTGGTGGGGCGTCAGCTGGCTCGCATAGTCGCTGATGCCGGAATTGCCGCTTTCGAGCGGGCGGTTGTGGCGTACGAGCCGGTCTGGGCGATAGGTACCGGGCTTACAGCTACGCCACAGCAAGCTCAGGAAGTGCATGCGGCTATTCGAGGGCAGTTGGCGCGTGAAGATCAACGTATCGCCGATGGTGTGCGTCTTCTCTATGGCGGCAGCGTAAAGGCGGATAATGCCGCCGAGCTTTTCGGGATGGCTGATATCGATGGGGGGCTCATCGGTGGGGCTTCTCTGAACGCGAATGATTTCGGTGCGATCTGTCGTGCCGCAGGGAACTGATCAGATGTTGCAGACTGTTGTGATTGTGGTGCATCTGCTGGTTGCCATTGGTGTGGTTGCGCTGGTGTTGCTGCAGCAAGGTAAAGGGGCGGATGCAGGGGCTTCTTTTGGTTCGGGTGCTTCGGCAACTGTTTTCGGAAGCCAAGGTTCCGCTACCTTTCTTAGTCGGTTTACTGCTATACTTGCCGGCGTTTTTTTCGTGACGAGTCTGGGGTTGGCGTTCTTCGCAACGCGGCAAGCCGATCAGATGTCGCAGGCGGGGCTACCGGATCCAGCGGTACTGGAAGTCCCGGTTAGCAAGCCGGCAGTTGAAGATGTGCCTGTTCTGGAAGCTACTCCGTCCGCACCTGGTGCAGACGATGTACCTCAAGTCCAAGAGCAGAAGTAAAAAGGTTTTTGCCGAGGTGGTGGAATTGGTAGACACGCTACCTTGAGGTGGTAGTGGCCATAGGCTGTAGGGGTTCGAGTCCCCTCCTCGGTACCAAACAAGCAGGCCCGCAGATGCGGGCTTTCTTGTTTTCAGTGTTTGGGTTGACCTATTTCAGGTGCGGTCGTATAATTCGTGCCCAGTTTGACGCGGGGTGGAGCAGTCTGGTAGCTCGTCGGGCTCATAACCCGAAGGTCGTTGGTTCAAATCCAGCCCCCGCAACCAGTTGATGAAAAGCCCCTGTCGAGGGGCTTTTTATTAGCTTCAAGCCAGGTCGCCGGCATCTACAGGCGATCATCAGGGATGGGCGTTTCGCCCATTTTTCATTTCTACGGCATGCACGAGGGACTTCGATGTCGAGCAAGCTAGAACAGTTGCAGGCCTTGTTGGCCCCGGTGGTCGAGGCGCTCGGCTATCAATGCTGGGGTATCGAATTCATTTCGCAGGGTCGGCATTCCTTGTTGAGGGTCTATATCGATCATTCAAACGGGATTCTTGTCGACGATTGTGAAAAGGTCAGCCGCCAACTCAGCGGTGTGCTCGACGTCGAAGATCCGATCAGCTCCGATTACACCCTTGAGGTGTCCTCGCCTGGTATGGATCGGCCGCTGTTCACGCTTGAACAGTATGCGGCGCACGTGGGTGAACAAGTCAAAATAAAGCTGCGCTCGCCCTTCGAGGGGCGGCGCAATTTCCAGGGTCTTCTGCGCGGGATCGAGGAGCAGGATGTGGTGGTGCTGGTCGATGATCACGAATATCTGTTGCCGATCGACATGATCGACAAGACCAACATAATTCCCCGTTTTGAGTGAATCGCGGATCCCGCGGACCCCAATGGATTGCGATAGGCGAGGCGTACGATGAGCAAAGAAGTACTGCTGGTTGTGGAGTCGGTATCCAACGAAAAAGGCGTACCGGCCGGTGTGATCTTCGAAGCATTGGAGCTGGCTTTGGCCACTGCTACCAAGAAGCGTTTCGAGGATGAGGTGGACCTGCGGGTTGAAATCAATCGGCAGAACGGTAGCTATGAGACCTTCCGCCGCTGGACGGTGGTCGAAGAGGAAGATTTCGACGATCCAGCGCATCAGCTGACCGTCGACATGAAGCAGGCTCAGGAAGCCAACGCCAAGGTCGGCGACGTTCTGGAAGAAAAGATCGAGTCGATCGAGTTCGGCCGTATCGCTGCGCAGACTGCCAAGCAGGTCATCGTGCAGAAGGTTCGGGAAGCCGAGCGTGCACAGGTGGTCGAGGCTTATCGTGATCGCCTGGGCGAGATCATCTCCGGCACCGTGAAGAAGGTGACACGCGACAGCGTCATCGTCGACCTGGGTAATAACGCCGAGGCATTGTTGGCGCGCGAAGATATCATTGCGCGTGAAACCTTCCGTGTCGGCGCCCGAGTACGTGCGCTGCTCAAGGAAATCCGCACCGAGAATCGCGGTCCGCAGCTGATTCTGTCGCGCACCGCGCCGCAGATGCTGATTGAGCTGTTCCGTATTGAAGTACCGGAAATTGCCGAAGGCCTGATCGAGGTGATGGGGGCTTCGCGAGATCCAGGTTCACGCGCCAAAATCGCAGTTCGCTCGAAGGACAAGCGCATCGATCCGCAGGGTGCCTGCATCGGCATGCGCGGTTCACGCGTTCAGGCCGTTTCCGGCGAAATCGGTGGCGAGCGTGTCGATATCGTGCTCTGGGACGAGAACCCGGCGCAGTTTGTCATTAACGCAATGGCGCCCGCAGAAGTGGCCGCCATCATCGTCGACGAAGATGCCCATGCCATGGATATCGCGGTTGGCGAAGACAATCTGGCCCAGGCCATCGGTCGTGGTGGCCAGAACGTGCGCCTTGCCAGTCAGTTGACCGGCTGGACGCTGAACGTGATGACCGAAGCGGACATCCAGACCAAGCAGCAAGAAGAAACCGGCGATATCCTGCGTAATTTCATCGAAGAGCTGGACGTCGATGAAGAGCTGGCACAAGTACTGGTCGAGGAAGGTTTCACTTCGCTCGAAGAGATCGCCTACGTCCCAATGGAGGAAATGCTCGGCATCGAAGGCTTCGACGAAGACATCGTCAATGAGCTGCGAACGCGCGCCAAGGATCGCCTGCTGACGAAAGCGATCGCAACGGAAGAAAAACTGGCAGACGCCCAACCGGCCGAGGATTTACTCGAGCTGGAAGGCATGGACAAGGAACTGGCGGTCGAGTTGGCAATGCGGGGTGTCATCACCCGCGAAGACCTGGCCGAGCAGTCGATTGACGACCTGCTCGACATAGACGGCATAGATCAAGAACGTGCCGGCAAGCTGATCATGGCCGCCCGAGCCCATTGGTTCGAGTAAGTATTTAGCGGCCTGAGGAGAGAGATGCATGACGCAAGTCACGGTGAAAGAACTGGCCCAGGTGGTCGACACACCGGTCGAGCGACTGCTGCAGCAGATGCGTGAGGCAGGACTGTCGCACACCAGCGCCGAGCAAGTAGTGACCGATAATGAAAAGCAGGCCCTGTTGGCGCACCTCAAGAGCAGCCATGGTGCCAAGGTGGACGAACCGCGCAAGATCACCTTGCAGCGTAAGACCACGACCAAGCTGAAGGTTGGCGGCAGCAAGACCATCAGCGTTGAAGTTCGCAAGAAGAAGACCTTCGTCAAGCGTAGTCCTGACGAGATCGAGGCTGAAAAGCAGCGCGAGCTGGAAGAGCAGCGTGCAGCCGAAGAAGCGGCTCGGCAGAAGGCTGCCGAGGAAGCGCGTCTGCGTGCCGAGGAAGAAGCACGTCGCGAAGCCGAAGCTAAAGCCTCGGCCAAGGTCGAGACGCCCGTCTCCGAGCCCCAGGAGCCGGTTGCGGCCGTTGCGCCTGAACCCGCCCCGGTCGTTCCTGCGGCTCCGGTCGAGGAACGCAAGAAGGACGAGGCACGTCGCCCTGACAAAGCTCGTAGCGATGATGACGAACGTCGTGATCGCAAGCAGGCTCAGCATCGTCCTTCGCTGAAAGCGAAAGCACCGCTTTCGCGTACCGTGCGCAGCGGCGAAGACGACGCTGATGGATTCCGTCGCGGTGGTCGTGGCAAATCGAAACTGAAAAAGCGCAATGCGCATGGTTTCCAGAGCCCGAGCGGCCCGATCGTTCGCGAAGTAGCGATCGGCGAGACCATCACCGTTGGCGACTTGGCGCAACAGATGTCGGTCAAGGCCGCTGAAGTCATTAAGTTCATGTTCAAGATGGGCAGCCCGGTGACCATCAACCAGGTACTGGATCAGGAAACTGCCCAGTTGATTGCCGAAGAGCTGGGCCACAAGGTCAAGCTGGTCAGCGACAACGCCTTGGAAGAGCAACTGGCCGAACTGCTGAAGTTCGAAGGCGAGGCCATTACGCGTGCGCCGGTCGTAACCGTCATGGGGCATGTCGATCATGGTAAGACGTCGCTGCTCGATTACATTCGACGCGCCAAGGTTGCAGCCGGCGAGGCGGGTGGTATCACCCAGCATATCGGTGCCTACCACGTCGAGACCGACCGCGGCATGGTTACCTTCCTCGATACGCCCGGTCACGCTGCGTTTACCGCGATGCGTGCACGGGGTGCGCAGGCGACCGACATCGTCATTCTGGTGGTGGCTGCCGATGACGGCGTGATGCCGCAAACCATCGAAGCGATCCAGCATGCCAAAGCCGCCGGTGTTCCGCTGGTCGTGGCGGTGAACAAAATCGACAAACCGGGCGCCGATCTCGATCGAATCCGCAGCGAACTGTCCGTTCACGAAGTGACGTCCGAAGAGTGGGGCGGTGATACGCCGTTCGTGCCGGTTTCCGCCAAGATGGGTACGGGCGTCGATGACCTGCTCGAGGCCGTGTTGCTGCAAGCCGAGATCCTTGAGCTGACGGCAACGCCTTCGGCTCCGGGCCGCGGCGTTGTGGTCGAATCGCGTCTGGATAAAGGGCGTGGACCGGTTGCTACCGTGCTGGTACAAGACGGTACCCTGCGTCAGGGTGACATGGCGCTGGTCGGCTCGAACTATGGCCGTATCCGCGCCATGCTCGACGAGAACGGCAAGCCGATCAAGGAAGCAGGCCCGTCGATTCCGGTCGAAATTCTCGGCCTCGATGGCACACCGGATGCGGGCGATGAGCTCAGCGTACTGGCTGACGAGAAGAAGGCGCGCGAAGTGGCCTTGTTCCGTCAGGGCAAGTTCCGCGAAGTCAAGCTGGCTCGTGCGCATGCCGGCAAGCTCGAAAACATCTTCGAGAATATGGGCCAAGAAGAGAAGAAGACGCTCAATATCGTCCTCAAGTCCGATGTCCGTGGTTCCCTCGAGGCGCTGCAAGGTTCGCTCAGCAGCCTGGGCAACGATGAAGTTCAGGTGCGCGTTATCGGCGGTGGTGTCGGTGGTATCACCGAAAGCGACGCCAACCTGGCATTGGCGTCCAACGCCGTACTGTTCGGCTTCAACGTCCGTGCCGATGCCGGTGCGCGCAAGATCGTCGAGCAGGAAGGTCTGGATCTGCGTTACTACAACGTGATCTACGACATCATCGAAGACGTCAAGAAAGCCCTGACCGGCATGCTTGGCAGCGACGTGCGGGAAAACATTCTCGGCATCGCAGAGGTTCGCGATGTGTTCCGCTCGCCGAAATTCGGCGCCGTGGCAGGCTGCATGGTCACCGAGGGTATGGTGCACCGCAACCGCCCGATCCGTGTGTTGCGCGATGACGTGGTCATCTTCGAAGGCGAGCTGGAGTCCTTGCGTCGCTTCAAGGATGACGTCGCTGAAGTGCGCGCCGGCATGGAATGCGGTATCGCAGTGAAGAGCTACAACGACGTCAAGGCTGGCGACAAGATCGAAGTGTTCGAGAAAGTCGAAGTGGCGCGTTCGCTCTAACCGCAGCTGTAAGGTAATAGGCGGCAAGCTTCCAGGGGCGACCCTGGAAGCTTGCCGTTTGCCTTTGCAGCATGATGATTTCCAGGTTTGCAGCTTGCTGCTCGAGGCAGATTTTATGGCCAAAGAATTCAGCCGTACCCAGCGTATCGGTGACCAGATGCAGCGCGAATTGGCGCTGTTGATTCAACGTGAAGTGAAAGACCCGCGTCTGGGTCTGATCACCATTACCGCCGTCGAGGTCAGTCGCGATCTGTCCCATGCCAAGGTGTTCATCACTGTTATGGGCAAGGATGACGATGAAGATGCGGTCAAGACCAATCTCAGGATTCTCAACGATGCCGGTGGCTTCTTGCGGATGCAGCTGGGCAAGGCGATGAAGCTACGCACCGTGCCCCAACTGCATTTCAACTATGACGCCAGCGTGCGCCGTGGTGTCGAGCTTACATCTCTAATCGAACGTGCAGTGGCAGAAGACCGCAAGCACAGCGATGATCTCGGAGAGTAAAGCGTGGCACAGGTAAAACGCGTACGCCGAGCAGTCAGCGGCATCATTCTGCTCGACAAACCCCGTGGGTTCACTTCCAACGCTGCCTTGCAGAAGGTTCGCTGGCTGCTCAATGCCGAGAAGGCTGGGCACACCGGCAGCCTGGATCCATTGGCAACCGGTGTGCTGCCCTTGTGTTTCGGTGAGGCGACCAAGTTTTCGCAGTATCTGCTCGATGCCGACAAGGGCTATGAGACTGTTGCCCAGCTTGGCATTACCACCACTACGGCCGATGCCGAGGGCGAGGTGCTCGAGCGTAGGTCCGTCGACGTCAATCAGGCGCAGCTTGAAGCGCTACTGCCCCGATTTCGCGGCGATCTCTTGCAAGTGCCACCGATGTATTCGGCGCTCAAGCGCGATGGTCAGCCGCTGTACAAACTCGCTCGTGCAGGTGAGGTAGTGGAGCGCGAGCCGCGTTCTGTTACCATTACCCGCTTGGATTTACTGTCGCTCGAAGCTGACCGGGCTCGCCTGGCTGTTGCTTGCAGTAAGGGCACCTACATTCGCACCTTGGTCGAGGATATCGGGCAGGCGCTGGGCTGTGGTGCCCATGTGGCCGAACTGCGGCGAACTCAGGCCGGTCCATTCGACCTGACCCAGACGGTCAGCCTCGAGGAACTTGAACGGGTTCATGCCGAAGGTGGAGCGGAGGCGGTAGATGCCTTCCTCAAACCGGTCGATAGCGGACTCGAGCACTGGCCGCTGTTGCAGCTTTCGGAGCACAGCGCCTTTTACTGGCTGCACGGTCAGCCGGTACGTGCACCGGAAGCGCCGAAGTTCGGCATGTTGCGGGTGCAGGATCACAACGGTCGCTTCATTGGTATTGGTGAGGTGAGCGAAGACGGGCGTATTGCGCCGCGTCGATTGATTCGGTCGGAATGACCGATACGTGGTGCGCCTCGAAGGTGTGCTGCGTGACGAGGGTGGCTGTCGGCAGGCACGGTCACTCCTCTTTTTAGAATACGGGACCCGTCCCGGCCTGTTCATTGAAGGAGCCCATCATGGCACTTAGCGTTGAAGAAAAAGTCCAGATCGTTAACGAGTACAAGCAAGCTGAAGGCGATACCGGTTCTCCGGAAGTGCAGGTTGCCCTGCTGACCGCCAACATCAACAAGCTGCAAGGTCACTTCAAGGCCAACGGCAAGGATCACCACTCGCGTCGTGGTCTGATCCGTATGGTCAACCAGCGTCGTAAGCTGCTGGATTACCTGAAGGGCAAGGACACCACTCGTTACAGCACCCTGATCGGTCGTCTGGGTCTGCGTCGCTAAGCGATGCTTGTGCGAAGCTGAATGCCAAAGCTGGAAGTGGGGCTCGTCCCTGCTTCCAGCTTTTGCCTTTCAGCGGAGCACATTCGGACAGCGTAGGGGTTCGATTCCCCGCACTGCCCAAGAATTCGCTACGAAGCGTCTCGCGCGAGGCATGGCCCGCGAGATGTGAAAACGTTTCCCCCAAGGCAACATAGAGAAGGAACCACCGTGAACCCGGTAATCAAGAAATTTCAGTTCGGTCAATCGACCGTAACCCTCGAGACTGGCCGTATCGCCCGTCAGGCTTCAGGCGCTGTTCTGGTCTCTGTTGATGATGACGTTACTGTCCTGGTGACGGTAACCGGCGCCAAGACCGCCGATCCGAGCAAGGGCTTTTTCCCGTTGTCAGTGCACTACCAGGAAAAAACCTACGCAGCCGGCAAGATCCCTGGCGGCTTCTTCAAGCGTGAAGCGCGCCCGTCGGAGAAAGAAACCCTGACCTCGCGCCTGATCGATCGCCCGATCCGTCCGCTGTTCCCAGAAGGCTTCCAGAACGAAGTGCAGGTCATCTGCACTGTCGTATCGACCAGCAAAAAGACCGATCCGGACATCGCTGCGATGATCGGTACCTCCGCTGCGCTGGCCATTTCCGGTATTCCGTTCAACGGCCCGATCGGTGCTGCACGCGTAGCTTTCCATCCCGAGACCGGCTATCTGCTGAACCCGACGTACGAGCAGCTCAAGGCTTCCAGCCTCGACATGGTCGTGGCCGGCACCAAAGACGCCGTGCTGATGGTCGAATCTGAAGCCAAAGAGCTGACCGAAGATCAGATGTTGGGTGCCGTACTGTTCGCCCACGATGAATTCCAGGCCGTAATCCAGGCGGTTACCGAGTTGGCAGCCGAAGCGGCCAAGCCGATCTGGGACTGGCAGCCCAAAGCGGAAAACACTCAGCTGCTCGATGCGATTCGTAGCGAGTTCGGTGATGCCATTTCCCAGGCCTACACCATCATTATCAAGCAGGATCGCTATGCCCGTCTGGGTGAGCTGCGTGACCAGGTCGTCGCGAAGTTCTCCGGTGAGGAAGGCCAGCCGTCCGCCAGTGAAGTCAAAGATGCCTTCGGCGAGATCGAGTACCGCACCGTTCGCGAGAACATCGTCAACGGCAAGCCGCGTATCGATGGCCGTGACACCCGTACCGTGCGTGGCCTGAACATCGAAGTCGGTGTACTGGACAAGACCCACGGCTCGGCGCTGTTCACCCGTGGCGAAACCCAGGCGTTGGTGGTTGCGACCCTCGGTACCGCGCGCGACGCGCAACTGCTCGATACCCTTGAAGGCGAGAAGAAAGATCCCTTCATGCTGCACTACAACTTCCCACCGTATTCGGTAGGCGAGTGTGGTCGTATGGGCGCTACTGGCCGCCGCGAAATCGGTCACGGCCGTCTGGCCCGTCGTTCCGTTGCCGCCATGCTGCCGAGCGCCGATGAGTTCCCGTACACCATTCGCGTGGTCTCGGAGATCACCGAGTCCAACGGTTCCAGCTCCATGGCTTCGGTTTGCGGTGCTTCCCTGGCCCTCATGGATGCCGGTGTGCCGATGAAGGCGCCGGTAGCCGGTATCGCGATGGGTCTGGTCAAGGAGGGCGAGAAGTTCGCCGTACTGACCGACATTCTGGGTGACGAAGATCACCTGGGTGACATGGACTTCAAAGTGGCCGGTACCGCCAAAGGCGTGACCGCGCTGCAGATGGATATCAAGATCCAGGGCATCACTGAAGAGATCATGGAAATCGCGCTGGGCCAGGCACTGGAAGCGCGTCTGAACATTCTCGGTCAGATGAACCAGGTCATCGGTCAGTCGCGTACCGAGCTGTCGGCCAATGCACCGACCATGATTGCGATGAAGATCGACCAGGACAAGATCCGTGACGTCATCGGCAAGGGCGGCGCCACCATCCGCAGTATTTGCGAAGAAACCAAGGCCTCGATCGACATCGAAGACGACGGCTCGATCAAGATCTTCGGCGAAACCAAGGAAGCCGCAGAGGCCGCCAAACAGCGTGTTCTGGGCATCACCGCTGAGGCGGAGATCGGCAAGATCTATGTCGGCAAGGTCGAGCGCATCGTCGACTTCGGCGCCTTCGTCAACATCCTCCCGGGCAAGGACGGTCTGGTGCACATCTCCATGCTGAGTGACCAGCGGGTGGAGAAGGTTACTGACGTGCTCAAGGAAGGTCAGGAAGTGAAAGTGCTGGTACTGGACGTGGACAACCGCGGCCGTATCAAGCTGTCCATCAAAGATGTGGCGGCTGCCGAGGCGTCTGGCGCCTAAACGCACCAGCGGTGACAGAAAGGGCCCTTCGGGGCCTTTTTTGTTTCGGGCCTTGGAGCTTAGCGTCGCCCAACACAATCGGCTCGGAGCACGCGAAATTGATTGCAACTTGCACGCTTCGCTAGGACAAAACATGCAGTGTGCTAGTGGCCTTCAGCTACTGTGATTTTGCAAACTATTGAAGTTAAAGGGTTATTTTTATAATAAAAAGTGGCATGTCACTTGCGACATTACCTGTGAACTGCGGTCGGAATAGATGCCGCAGACATCTGAAGAAAACAGGAGTGCCACTATGAACATGATCCAGAATTCTCTTACCGCTGCTGCCGTCGCCGCTGCGTTGAGCTTGCCCATGGCGGGCGCTGCCTTCGCCGACACAACTCCGGCGCTGGATAAGGCTGATACGGTCATGCTGGCTACCAACGACACCATGAAAGAGGCTGGCGACGCCACCTCAGATACCTGGATCACCACCAAGGTGAAATCCGTTCTATTGGTGGAAGACGCTACCCCAGGTATGGATATCGAAGTCGAAACCAAAGACGGCGTTGTTTCGCTGTCCGGCACTGTGGCCACCGAGGCTGAGCGCGAAATGGCGATCAACAAGGCCAAGGGTGTCGAAGGCGTTCGTGACGTGTCGGCTGACGGCCTGAAAGCCGCCGACTAAACAATAGCTGTCGCCGTAACAGTGATATACGAAACCCCACCTTCGAGTGGGGTTTCCTTTTTCAGCGACCGCGCTGGCTGTCGATCCGACGCAGACGGTTCCCTTCGAAGCGTAGGAAATGGTACATCCCGTTGGTTGGTCCATAGAGCCATTCTTCGACCTGCACTTCATGACGAAAGCCGTAGTCATCGAGGACTTCCTTGTATCCCACCAGCGAGGCACTGGAAGGCTCGCCGCATTTGCTTCTGACTTCGGCGGTGGACGCTTCAAGGCTGACCAGCGCACTGCCGCAGCGATGGGTGGAAGCGGCCTGGGCGCTACAGGCGAACACAAGCAGACTCAGCAAGATCACGACGAGTGTAGTGGGCACGAGGAATCCTTTTCCGTTCAATGATCTCGGCGAGACTCGATGCGTACAAGTCGATTGCCTTGGAAGGTCAGAATGCTGAACATGCCGTTATTGGGGCCGTAAAGCCACTCTTCGATAACCAGCTCCTGCCTGGCGTAAGGGCCCAGTGTGTGGCCGATCAAATCGCGCTGCACAGGCGTGCCGCATTTGCGTTCGACCTCGAATGTCCTGTCGCCGGTACTGATCAACTGGCTGCCGCAGCGTAGGGTTTCTGCCTGTGACAGCGGAGACGCAAGCACGAAAATAAATAGCCAGGCGAGACGAGCGTGGGTGGGCATGTCATTCGCTCCCCAAATGCAGTGAGGTCGGAATCCGTCCGGCTTCTTCGGTTTGCGTGATGCCAGTGTCCAGTAGGTAGACCCGTGAATCGTCAAGCCCGGTCTGATCGACCAGGTAGTCCTTGATCGAAGCGGCGCGAGCACGGCTCAGGCTGCGCAATAGCGCGGTGCTATCCGCTCGGCTGGCGAGCACGGCGTCGCGCATGCGCTTGCTGCGTTCCTGCTCGTCGAGTTCATCCCATTGAGCGGGTGGCTGTTTCCCGAGTCGGCTGCGATAGATGCCTTCGAGCATGGCGACCTTTTCCTCCTCACCGATTTCCAACTGTGCGGCGTCGGCAGGTACCTTGTCACCTCGGCGCTGCAGCACCTTGTACCAAGTCTCCTGAAACTCGCGCTGTAGCCATTGCTCGGCCATCAGCGGTCCATCCGCTTGCGGTGAGCTCTGCCCTTCGACTTCCAGGCGCAGCACCGGACGTTCCTGTAATGCACGTGCCAACGTGGTCAGGTTGCCGCGCGCCTGTTCATCCAATTCGTTACTGCCTGGTGCAAACAGGACTTGGCTGAGGTCGTTCTGCTCGCCGCCCGCCAGTCCCGCAAGAAACTTGAACGGCGCCTGGACAGCACGTGCCACAAGGTTGCGCAGCGTTTGCCAGACGATCGGCATGACGTTGAATTGAGGGTTGTTGAGGTTGCCCTGCACCGGCAGTTCAAGCGAGATGGTGCCATGGGTGTCCTTCAACAGTGCGACGGCCAGTCGGACAGGAAGGTCGACCGCCTCGGGGCTATCCACTTTCTCTCCGAGTTGTAACTGCTGCAGAACGACCTTGTTTTCGGCATTCAACTGGCCTTGCTGAATGCGGTAATGCAGATCGAGGTCCAGGCGGCCCTTGCGGATGCGATATCCGGCGAACTTGCCGGAGTAAGGCGAGAGTGTAGTGAGCTCGACCTGCCTGAATCGGGTGGCGATATCCAGACTCTGCAGCGGATCGAAGGGCGTGAGGCTTCCCTTGATGCTCACCGGCGCGTAGCGATCGACCTTACCTTTCACATCGACGGTGGCTGGTCGTTGGGCCCGGTTGTCAAGCGTCCCGATCTGGCCGTTGAGCTCTTGCACCGCAGTGATGAAGGGGGGGCGCAGACTGAGATCGGAGAAGTTGGCCGAGCCGTCATTGATCGCAATGCCACCGATGTGGATGCCCATCGGCTCCGCCTGCGTCGTTTCCGGCGAGGCGGCATCGGAGTCGTCCGGCGTCGATTTGTCCACCAACAGGTCATTGATATTGGTGGTGAGGTCGGGATTGATGATGAAGCGTGCGTAGGGCTGGCTCAGTTCGACGTGCTCGACCTGCAACTGCTGAGGGTGTTGGTATTTCAGCCCGTCGAGCTTCAGACGTTGCCATTTGACGAAGTCGCGATTCTTGATGGTATCCAGCGTATGCAGCTGGGTGATTTCCGCTGCCCCGCCTAGATTGAATGCCAGGGGTTCGGTGCCGGTCAGCTCGAACTCCAGCTGGCTGGCCAGCATCCCGCTGCGCAACTCGAGATGAACCAAAGGAGTCAGATAGGCTTGTGCGATGCGCAGGTCGATATCCTGCGTGCTGATCTTGAGCCGCCCCGTGGCCGGTTGCAGTTGCAGCTGCCCCGCGGCCTGCAGGACGCCTCGGTTGCCGACACCGGTGTTCAGGTCAAGGGTGAAAGGTGAGGTGCCCAGACTGTCGAAATCGGACACATCGAGGTTCAGTGGGCCTAACTCCAGGGCGACGTGTTCCTCCGGGACGCGATCGCTCAGATGAACTCTGTATTCACGCAGCTGTGCATCATGCAGCAGAACCTGCCAGGCGCTTTTATCCGCGGCCGTGCTGTCGTTTGCTGGCGGGGTTGGCTCTGCGCTTTGCGATTGGTCGGGGGTCTGGCCCGCCACAGCGGTAGCCGAAGGCGCCAGCAGTTTCAGCCAGTTCAGCTCGCCGTCCGGCTCTCGAGCCACCCAGGTTTCCAGCGCCCGGCTGCGCAACTCGCCGATCACCACTTGCTGCTTGGCCAGATCCAGCGCCGTTTTGCTGATTTCCAGGCTCTCCAGGCGAACCAGAGGCTGTCCATCCGGGGTGTCCAGTTTGAGGGGTGCCAGTTGTGCATTCAGATTGCTCAGCTGCAGCTCGGTGCTCTGCGCAAGGTCGAGCCGATAGTCACTGGCGAAACTCAGCCGGCCTTCCTGCAGGCGCAGCGGTACGGTGTCATGCGCATAGGCCCAGAAGTCTTTCAGCAACAGGTTGCTGATTTTCAGCTGGCCGGATGAGCTGATCGGCGACAGATTGATTTGCCCGGTCCAGTCCACACGGGCCCCGCTAGGGCCGGTTGCGACCAGTACCGCATCGGCGGCGTCATCCGAGCGGGTGGCGAAGTTCAACAGCTCGAAGTTGAGCGAATCGAGCAGGAAATCGATGGGCTCATCGGGCCGCTGATCGGCGAAGCGGACCGACCCCTCCACCAGTTGAAGCCGGCCAATGCGTAGCGCGAAAGGCTCTTGCCCCGCCGCTTCAGGCTGCTCTTCGCTTGCGGGCAAGTCGAACAGCTGCGTCAGGTTGAGTACGCCATCCTTGTCGAAGATCACCTCGGTGTGCAGCTGAACCAGCTCGACGTCCTCGATCTGCAAGGCGCGACGCCAGAGGCTGCTCCATTCCAGGTTGAGATAAAGGCGCTCGAAGCCCAGCTGCGGCTGATCCGTCTCGCCGAGGCGCAGATTGAATAGCGTGAGTTCGAGGCTCAACGGGTTGAACTCGATTCGCTCCAGGCGTGCTGGCACCGTGGCGTACTGGATCAGCTGCTGATTGACGACACGTTGGGCGACCCCGGGCAGTATCAGGAAGCCGAGGAGGCAATAGCAGACCAGTGCGGTCATCAGGCCGATGAGTGCGCGCTTCATTCCGTTGGGCATGCGAAATCTACATTCCGGGCAGTGACTGCCTTGGAGTATGGCACGACAGACGGGTTCCTCTAAGGTCTCAGTGTATTGCTGCGCTTCACAATTGCAGCGTCAGAACCTTCAGGGGAGGTTGCCCATCGGCGGACAGAAAGTCATGTGCTGGTGACAACACCTGGCAATCGCGCACCGGTCGTCCCGTCTTTATCGCGCAACGCAAAACCTGCTCCCGCCAGTCTTCGAGGCTGATTTTCGCCAGGTTATTACAGCAGACCAGCACCCCGTCTTCCGCCGTGGCAAGTAATGCGGGCTTGAGCAGGCTCTGATAGTCGCGCAGCAGATCGACCGTGCCGAACGCGCTTTTCGACCAAGCCGGAGGATCGAGCAGTATCAGGTCGAACTGTCTGGGCATCAGGCGCGGATAGTCGGGCAGCGCGCGTGCGCGTCGTTGGGGGATAGGCAAACCCGCCAGCTGTCGGATCGCCGGAAAATAATCCGACTGAACGAATTGCATCGGGGCCAGCTCGGGATTGAGTACGCCGTTCTCCCGCCCGACCGCGAGGTTGCTCTCGGCAAAGTCCAGGTTCCACACCTCGCGCGCGCCGCCGGCTGCAGCACAGAGGCCGACGCCACAGGTATACGCGAAGAGATTGAGCACCGACTTGCCGGCGCTGTTGGCTTTGACCCAGCCGCGAGCGTTGCGCAGATCGAGAAACAACAGTGGATCCTGCCCGCTATGGCGCGCGCGGATGCGGTAGTTGAGGCCCCACTCCTGGCCAACCTGATCGTCCAACGCCGCAGGGTCGGCGCGAAACACCGAGTCGTTGCGGTCGATGCGTGAGTTGCCCTGGGAGCGGTCGTTGTAAACCAGCGACAAGGATTTGCCGAGGCTGGTGCAGAGCTGCTCATGCAGCGCCAGCAGCGCGTTGCGTTCGAGGGGTTGATGAAAGCTTTGCACGAGTAACAACGGCCCATAGCGATCAGCTGTCAGGCCTGGAGCGCCTTCCTGGCTGCCATGGAACAGTCGGTAGCAGTCGGTGCCCTGTGGATGCAGCTGAGTCAGCAGCGTTTCGCGGCTGCGGTAAGCGGCGCGCAGCGCCTGTTCTAGAGAAGGCATGCGCGGCGACTCGGCGAGAAAGGCACGCAGTCTAGCGGAAAACACTAGCGGCTAGGCAGGCCCATGCGTCGACGGGCCCGGTGCACCGAGCCGCTGCGCACCGCCCAACGCAGTACGGGTGCGGTGCGTCTGACGCCCAGCTGTATCAGCTGGCGCTGGCGCGGGCTCTGCTGCAGTTCGAGCATGGCGCTCGCCCAATCCGGCAACAGCTCCACGCCAGCCTGCATCATGAGTGCGCCAAACGGCCGGGTCAGCGCGCTGGGAGCCGGGGCGTTGAACAACACACGAAGGATTTCCCGAGAGCGTTCATCGCACTGCAGCTGCGGGCGCACCATCTGCAGATAGTCGGCGATCTGCTGCCTCGAGCGCGGCACGTCGCGAGCGCCCAACGACTCGGCGATCAGCGCGACCTCCGTGTAATAGCGGTCCTGATCATTGCCAGACAGAGCAGGATTGAGATAGCGCAAGTGCGCCTTGAGAAAGCTGCTGACCTCGGCGACATGCACCCAGGTCAGTAGATCGGGGTCATAAGCGGCATAAGGTCGGCCATCGGCGGCGTGACCGGTGACGTTGAGGTGAATCGCCCGAACCCGCTCGATCAATCGTTGTGCGTCGGCCTGGCTGCCGAAGGTGGTCGCCGAGATGAACTGCCCGGTGCGACGCAGGCGTCCAAGTAAGTCTTCGCGGAAATTCGAATGATCCCAGACGCCGGCCAGCGCCAGCGGGTGCAACGCCTGGAGTAGCAGGGCGGAGATGCCGCCGACCAGCATCGAAGTGAAATCGCCGTGTACACGCCAGCAAACGGAATCCGGCCCGAACAATCCCGGGTCGCCCGGCGGGCTCTCGTAGTCGACACCGCCAATGGCCAGGCCGGTAAGGCTGAGCACCTGCGATTCGATATGACGGCGGATGAACTCCATGGGAACGTCTGGCTTGTCTGGGATAGGCGAATGTTACCCGATGCGCACATGTTACCCGGCCGGTCGATGGATATCGGCCGGGACTACGTCGAGTCGTAGAGAGAGCGATGGAAGAGGCGGGAGCCGGGCAGCGAGACGCCGCCCGGTTTGTATGGCGGATCAGCCGCGATGACGCCCGCGGAAGAAGTCGATCAGACCTTGCGTCGAGGCATCCTCGGCCGGTGGCGCATCGAAGCTGGTCATCTGGCCGTAGACGGCCTTGCCCAGGTCCTTGCCCAATTCCACACCCCACTGGTCGAAGGAGTTGATTCCCCAGATCACGCCCTGTACGAATACCTTGTGCTCGTACAGCGCGATCAGCGCACCCAGGCGACCGGGGTTGATGGTTTCCATCACCAGAGTGTTGCTCGGTCGGTTACCAGGAATGACTTTGTGCGGCGCCAGGCGTTGGATCTCGGCTTCGCTCATGCCCTTGGCACGCAGTTCGGCTTCTGCTTCTTCACGGGTTTTGCCAAGCATCAGTGCCTGGCTCTGCGACAGACAGTTGGCATAAAGCCACTCATGATGATCGGCCACCGGATTATGGCTGACCACCGGCACGATGAAGTCGGCTGGAATCAGTGGAGTGCCCTGATGCAACAATTGGTGGTAAGCGTGCTGGCCGTTGGCCCCGACGCCGCCCCAGATGACCGGGCCGGTGCTGCAAGAAACTGGCGAGCCATCCTGCCGGACGCTCTTGCCGTTGGATTCCATGTCCATCTGCTGCAGGTGTTTGACGAAGTTGCGCAGATAATGATCGTAAGGCAGAAAGGCGTAGCTCTGCGCCCCCCAGAAGTTGTGATACCAGATCCCGAGCATTGCCAGCAGCACTGGCATATTGCTTTCGAAGGGCTCGTTGAGGAAGTGGGTATCCATGCTGTAGGCGCCGGACAGCAGGTCCTTGAAGTTGGACATGCCAATAGCCAGGGCAATGGGCAGGCCGATCGCCGACCACAGTGAATAGCGCCCACCGACCCAATCCCACATCGGAAAGATGTTCTTCTCGCGAATACCGAAATCGATGGCGGCCTGCTTGTTGCTGGTCACCGCAATGAAGTGGCGGTAAAGCTTCTCCTCGGTGCCACCCTTGCCGAGATACCAGGTGCGCGCCGCCTGGGCGTTCTTGAGTGTTTCGAGGGTGCCGAAGGTCTTGCTGGAAATGATGAACAGGGTGGTTTCGACGTTCAGTTTGGCGGTCACTTCGCGGAATTCGCTGCCGTCGATATTCGCCAGATAATGAGTACGCACACCGTGCTGGGTGAACGGCAACAGCGCCTCGGATACCAGCTGCGGGCCGAGGAACGAGCCCCCAATGCCGATATTAACCACGTCGGTGATGGTCTTGTCGCTGAAGCCACGCCAAAGATTGTTGTGGATCCGGGTGACGATGTCGGTCATCTGCGCCAGCGCGGCGTGCACGTCGCGCATGATGTTGCGGCCGTCGACTTGTACGGAGTCGCCCATCGGCCGGCGCAGGGCGGTATGCAGTACCGGTCGGTTTTCCGACGCGTTGATCCGCTCGCCTTCGAACATCGCATGGGCAGCCTGTTCGACGCCGGCCTCGCGCGCTAGGTTCACCAGCAGACTGCGAGTCTCGCGAGTGATCAGGTTCTTTGAATAGTCGAGAAACAGGCCGCAGCAGGAAACCGACAGGTCATCGAAGCGAGTCGGGTCGGCCTTGAAGGCCTCGCGCATGCTGAAGTGCTGCATCGCCAGGCGATGTTCTTCCAAGGCCTTCCAGGACGACAGGCCGGTGGCATCGAGAGGGTGCTGGTAGTAGCTCATGGTTGTGCGGCTTCCTTTGCTTTGGCGGACTATCTGCGGTCCTGCAATGGGGACAAACAGTCATTCGAACATGCTGGCACGCTGGCATTCATCCTGAATGGAGCAGGCGCATACCGCTGCGGTTGAGGCCGCGGCGGCGACGGTGCTTCCTGCACCGTCGAGACTGGTCTGACTGGCAAAAACGCGCGGCGTTCCGAAGCGTCGCGTTTGCAGGGTCGTTGGGCATCGGAACACTGCGACCATTGCAGATTTACGCTGCCAGGGGAAACCCTTGACCACAAAAAAGCCCGCAGCGCGGCAGGCGTTGCGGGCTTGTTCAATCACCAGATCAATCAGGCGACCTGAACCGGAATGGCGTTGCTGGTGTGGCTGAGCTCTCCATCGGCGCCCATATAGAGGACATGGGGTTTGAAGCTGGCCAGTTCGGCTTCGCTGTAATGAGCATAGGCACAGATGATCAGACGATGGCCGACACCGGCCTTGTGCGCGGCCGCACCATTGACGGAGATGATCTTCGAGCCTTCTTCGCCGCGGATCGCGTAGGTGGTGAAACGCTCGCCGTTGTCGACGTTGTAGATCTGGATCTGCTCATATTCACGGATGCCGGCGAGGTCCAGCCAGTCGCCGTCGATGGCGCAGGAGCCTTCGTAATCCAGCACAGAGTGGGTTACCTGGGCGCGGTGCAGTTTGGCCTTGAGCATGATGGCGTGCATGGCGGGGTCCTCCGGGTGCGCAAGCGGCGCAGAGTGTGCCCGAACCCCGGGGTGCGATCAATACCGGGGCGGGCAGAGCGGGTGCCGATGATCGGCTCGGTCAGCTACGGATTAGCTGATGTGTACCTGCAGATTGTCGATCAGGCGGGTCTTGCCAAGGAATGCCGCCGCGAGGATCACCAGTTCATGGTGTTCGTCGGTGGCTGGCTGCAGATCCAGCGCATTGCGGATTTCCAGGTAATCCGGACGAAACCCCGCAGCCTGCAGCGCCTGTTTACCGGAGGCCAGCAGAGCGGGGTAGTCGCGTTCGCCGTGGCGGATGGCATCGGCCAGTTGCTGCAGCGTTCGATGCAGCGCCGGCGCAGTCGTGCGTTCGTCGGCGCTCAGGTAACCGTTACGCGAGGACAGCGCCAGCCCGTCCTCGGCGCGCACGATGGGCTCGCCAATGATCTGCACCGGCATGTTCAGGTCGCGGACCATGGTGCGGATAACCGCCAGCTGCTGATAATCCTTCTCGCCGAACACCGCGAGGTCCGGCAGCACCATGTTGAACAGCTTGCTGACCACGGTGGATACGCCGTCGAAATGGCCGGGGCGGCTACCGCCGCAAAGGCCTTCGGAGACGCCGGGCACACGGACGATGGTCTGCAACGCCTGGCCGTGGGGATACATCTCTTCGACGCTGGGAGCGAACAGCAGGTGGCAACCGGCATCGAACAGCTTGTCCTGGTCGGCGGTCAGCGTTCGCGGATAGCTGGCCAGGTCTTCGTTGGGGCCGAACTGCAGCGGATTGACGAAGATGCTGGCTACCACGAAGTCGGCGCGCTGGCCGGCCTTCTTAACCAGCGCGACATGGCCGGCGTGCAGGTTGCCCATGGTTGGCACGAAGCCGATGCGCTTGCCTTCACCACGCGCGCGGGTCACCGCGGCGCGCAGATCGGCGACAGTCCTAACCACGTTCATGCGGAGAATCCATGTTCGGCTGCGGGAAAATCCGTACTCTTCACCGCCTGGACGTAGGCGGCGATGGCGCTGGGGATGTCGTCATGCTCCTGCATGAAGTTCTTGACGAACTTCGGTGCGCGTCCGCTGAGTGACAGCCCGAGCAGGTCGTGCAGTACCAGAACCTGACCATCGGTGGCGTTGCCGGCACCGATGCCGATCACCGGCACCGTGACCGCCCGGGTGATGCGGGCGGCCAGGTCGCTGGGGACGCACTCGAGTAGCAGCATCGCGGCGCCGGCGGCTTCGAGGGCCTGGGCATCGGCAATCATCTGCTGCGCCTGAGCGTCCTGCCTGCCCTGCACCTTGTAACCGCCGAACAGGTTTACTGCCTGAGGGGTCAGGCCCATGTGCGCGCAGACTGGAATTCCCCGTTCGGCGAGCAGCCGAATGGACTCGGCCAGCCAGGCCGCGCCCTCGACCTTGATCATGTGTGCTCCGGCTTTCATCAGCGTGGCGGAGTTGTCCAGCGTCTGCTCGATGGTCGCGTTGGCCATGAAGGGCAAGTCGGCAAGAATCATCGCGCCACGGTTGCCGCGTTTGACGCAGGCAGTGTGATAGGCCATTTCTGCAACGGTTACCGGCAGGGTGCTGTCGTGTCCTTGCAGAACCATGCCAAGGGAGTCGCCGATCAGCAGCACCTCGACCCCGGCTTCGCAGGCGGTCTTGGCGAAGGTCGCGTCATAGCAGGTCAACATGACGATCTTCTCGCCTTTCTGCTTGAGGCCTTGCAGGGTGGTCAGGGTTACGTCTGGCATGAATGCCGTCCTCCTAGAGCCTCTGAGGGATCACGGTTGCACTCGGAGCGCGCTGGGGCGCCCCAAATCGATGCGTGCCGGTAGCGGGCGCTTATAGTCCCGATGGCGGCGTGCTAAGTCAATCGGGAGTGTTACCAGGACTGTTACAACTGTTACCGGCTGGTTACAAGGCCTCGTTCAGGCGTTCCAGGCCTTCGAAAGGGCAGGCGGCGAGCAGATCGGCGAGACGTCGCCCATCGGCTAATTTCAGGGTTTCAGGTGCTACTTCGGCCAGCGGATACAACACGAACGCCCTGGCGTGCAGGTGATAATGCGGCACCGTCAGGCGTGGCCCGTCGAGTTGGTAGTCGCCGAACAGCAGGATATCCAGATCCAGCGTTCGCGGACCCCAGCGCTCAGCCTTGCGTTCCCGGCCCTGGGCTCTTTCGATGGCTTGCAATGCATCGAGCAGCTCGAGCGGCACCAGTGCGGTGTCGAGTACAGCGACGGCGTTGTAGTAGCGCGGTTGGTCCGGTGGGCCCAGCGGGTCGCTGACGTACAGCGAAGACACGCCGGCGAATCGGGATGAGGGGATGGCTGCAAGTGCCTTGAGTGCGCCACGCAGCTGCTCGCGAGGCTCGGCCAGGTTGCTGCCAAGGCCAATGTAAACCCGTTCCATTTAATCGATGGACGCCGGTGCGTTTTCGTTCGGGCCGCGCTTGCGCCGTCCGCTGCGGCGCCGCTTGCGAGGTGCTCCGCTACCCTCGTCCTTGCTGCTGAGGCCGCGAATCATATTGCGGCGTTCGCTCTCGCTGGCTTCTTGGTAGTCGGTCCACCATTCGCCCAGGTTATCGGTCTGCTCCCCGGCGCTTTCGCGCAGTAGAAGGAAGTCGTAGCCGGCGCGGAAGCGCGGATTGTCCAGTAGCTGATCGGCGCGGCGGCCCTGACGGCGCGGCAGACGCTCCTGCATGTCCCATATTTCCCGCATCGGCATGGTGAAGCGCTTCGGGATGGCGGTGCGTTGGCACTGTTCCCATATCAGCTCATGGGCCGCTTCCTGCATCGCTGGTATCGGCGGCAAGCCTCTGGCCTGTGCTTCGGCGACGCGCGCCGGTAAGGCTGGCCATAGCAAGGCGGCAAACAGGAATGCCGGGGTCACCGGCTTGCCCTGGGCAATGCGCTGGTCGGTATTGGCTAAAGCGTTACGGATCAGGGTGCCGGCGTAGTCGGGATTGTCTTCCAAAGCATCGGCGCTGGCTGGGAACAGCGGGGCGAAGAGATCGTATTCCAGTAGCAACTCGAAGGTGCGTTCGGCCTTGCCACTGAGGAAGAGCTTGATGATCTCGTCGAACAAGCGAGCCGAAGGCACATCGTTCAGCAGGTCAGCCAGTTCGGCGATGGGCTCGGCGCTGTGCTGTTCGATTTCGAAGTC
This sequence comes from Pseudomonas sp. YJ42, assembly GCF_047225135.1. Lineage (NCBI taxonomy): Bacteria > Pseudomonadati > Pseudomonadota > Gammaproteobacteria > Pseudomonadales > Pseudomonadaceae > Pseudomonas > Pseudomonas sp. YJ42. The sequence goes on from NZ_CP178378.1 coordinate 3,900,666, forward strand.
CAGTTTGGCCGCGAAGCGGACCGCTCGAAGCATGCGCACCGGATCTTCCAGATAGCGCTGCTCGGGATCGCCTATCAGGCGTATCAGCCGATTGCGAATGTCGCGAACGCCATGAGTGTGATCGAGAATGCGCTCGCTCGACGGGTCGTAGTACAGCGCGTTGATGGTGAAGTCGCGACGCTGGGCGTCGTCTTCCAGGGTGCCATAGACGTTGTCGCGCAGGATTCGTCCGCTCTCGTTGCGTGACGCAAGATTATTGTCCTCATCATCGTCCGCCTCGGGATGGTTGGCCCGGAAGGTGGCAACTTCAATGATTTCGCGGCCGAAATGCACATGAACCAGCTTGAAGCGACGGCCAATGACCCGGGCGTTGCGAAACTCGGCGCGTACCTGTTCGGGCGTGGCGCTGGTGGCGACGTCGTAGTCCTTCGGAGCCAGCTCCAGCAGCAGGTCGCGGACGCAACCACCTACGACATAGGCCTCGTACCCGGCATGCTGAAGCCGTTCGACGACGCTGACGGCGTGCCGGCTGAGATCGTTTCGGTGCAGCGAGTGCTGCCGGCTGGACAGTATTTCGGGTGTGCGACGGGGATGCGGGAAGCGGCGCAGGGGAGAACGAAAAGACTGGAACAGCTTTTTCAGCATGAGAGGCACTGTGTGGCGAAATGACAAAGTGGCGAAGGAAATAGCCACGAACGAGCGTGGATTCTAGCACCGGGAAAGGGGATGGTGAACGAAGCGCGGGGAGGTGTCAAAACAACGGCCAAAGCCAGAAAGCACTAGGGGGAGCCGAAGCTCCCCCTTTAAATGATGTCGCGTGCTTTGTTGTTATTAGTATTTCGGGCCTGTTGTTTTTGTTTGGTCACCCGTTCCCTTCGGCTATCGCGTCCGGGAATCGCTCCTACGTTGGGAGCAAAGAGCAAACGGATTTCTTTGGTCGCTGACTTGCCATCGATCATTGATCCAACCAGTTCAGGCACTGCTTAGGCAGTTTTTGTTGTTCTCGGCCTGGTCGTGGGGCAAAACCCCATTTGGCATTTCCTCTCCAAAAGAATCAGTTAGCTACGCCTCTGCCTTCTTGTATTTATTTTGCTAGAGCCGGTACGTCTTGTTCTTATTGTGGGTCTGCTTGTTATTGTTGTTGTGCCAGATAGAAAGCATTTGCCGTGCCAGTTTTTGAAAAGTCTTTGTAATCAACGACTTGTTTGTTTCGGCAGGTATGCCCGCTTACAAAAAACCGGGTTCCCGTTACCGATGAACCCGGTTTTTGTTACGTGTCGGTGGGGTGGGTAACAATCTGTTAGCCGGTGGCACTGGATTTGCGCCGGGGAATCCCCAGTCGCTGGCGCCGTTCCCACAGACACTTACGACTGATTCCCAGCTTGCGGGCCAGCTCGGTCTCGGTCATGTGGTCCTGGTGCTCGAGCACGAAATGCTGGAAGTAGTCTTCCAGCGAAAGATCCTCGGTCGGCTCGTTGCTGGTCGCGATGGAAGAACCAAGCGGGGCACAAGGCTCATCGTAATCGTCATCGAGGTTGTCGAGTTCGATGTCGATGCCCAGCAACTCCGCACTGATTTCCTCGCTCTCGCTGAGGATCGCTGCCCGCTCGATGGCATTCTCCAGTTCCCGGACGTTCCCGGGCCAGGCGTAATGCCGTACGGCCTGCTCAGCCTCCCGGGAGAAGTGCAACGCCTCGTTACCCATTCGTTCGCTCTGCCGTGCCAGGAAAGCCTTGGCGATTTCCAGCACGTCGGCACCACGCTCACGTAGAGGCGGCAGCTTCAGTGCGATGACATGCAGGCGGTAATAGAGGTCTTCGCGAAACTGCCCGTTCTTGGCCAGCGTCTTGAGGTCGCGGTGGGTAGCGGCAATCAGGCGTACGTCGACCTTCTGCGATTGGGTGGAGCCGACACGGCGAATTTCCCCTTCCTGTAACACCCGTAACAACCGCGCCTGCGCTTCCAAGGGCAGTTCGCCGATTTCGTCCAGGAACAAGGTGCCGCCATCGGCAGCCTCAACCAGCCCGGCGCGTCCGGCGCTGGCGCCGGTGAACGCGCCTTTCTCGTGGCCAAAGAGCTCGGATTCAATCAGTGTTTCAGGGATCGCAGCGCAGTTGACCGAGATCATCGGCGCCTTGGCGCGGCGGGAAAGATTGTGCAAGGCGCGGGCGACAAGCTCTTTGCCGGTACCCGACTCTCCTTGAATCAGCACATTGGAGTCGGTGGGTGCGACCTTGCGGATCTTGCCGAACAGATCCTGCATGGGACCACAGCGTCCAATGATGCCGATCCCGCTGTTGTCCGAGTCGGTCTCGACCGCCGCATCCGACGGCGTCGATGCGCTGCGTGAAGTTGCGGGGGCAGCGACGGCTGCCTGCTGCCGATCATGAAGGATGCGGGCTACGGTCTGCAGCATCTCGTCGTGGTCGAAGGGTTTGGCGATGTAATCCACCGCGCCCATTTTCATCGAGTCCACGGCCGAGCGCAGGCTCGCATAGCTGGTCATGATCAACACAGGAGTGCCTTCGGCGAGCTTGATCAGCTCGGTGCCGGGTGTTCCGGGCAGGCGCAGGTCGCTGACGATGAGATCGAAACCCGGAATGCTGAAGCGCTCTTGCGCTTCCTGCACCGAACCGGCTTCGCTGACCTCGTACTGATTGCGTTCGAGGAGTCGGCGCAAGGCGGAGCGGATAATGGTTTCGTCTTCGACGATCAGAATATGTGACATCAGTACTCTCTCGACGGTCTGAAGGCGGCTACAGGCAGGCGGGAAATAGCGCCCAGGAGCGCTCGTCCCATGACCTGGGCAAGCTGTCGCGATGCGGTGTGGGTCTGTCCGTGCAGGATTGCGGCGCCATCTCGCGCGGGCCTTTTTATGGCCGGTCGTTCGCTGAGTCGCTCATGGGCCGATACCGGACGAACAACGCCCATCGCTTCGTCAATCAATGGCATCTGTCGCCTCGACATACCGCGGCAGGGTAATGCGGAAACGGGTACCGCGTTGGGTCTCCGGGTCTGCCGGGCTGTCAATATTGATCTGGCCATAATGCTCTTCCACGATCGAATAGACCAGAGCGAGGCCCAGGCCTGTGCCTTCGCCGGGGTCCTTGGTGGTAAAGAACGGCTCGAACAGGCGGTCCTGAATGGACTGGGGAATACCGCTGCCTTCGTCTTCGACAATAAGGTAGACGGTCTGCTCGGATTCCTCGCTACGCACCCGAATCGCGCCGCCAGGCTCCGACGCATCGCGGGCGTTGGAGAGCAGATTGATCAGCACTTGGGCCAGACGTTGCGGATCGCCTTCGGCCAGGTGGCTTGGGTCGCAGAGGTTGAAGAAGCGTACCTCCGTCCCTCTTCGGTTGAGCGACAGCAGGGCGATTGCGTCCTGCGCCACCTCGGCCAGGCCCACCGGATAAAGATCCTGCTGCCTGCCACCGGCGTGAGCGAAGCTCATCAGCGATTGGACGATGCGCGAGACGCGCTTGGTCTGTTCGACGATCTGATTGCTGATCTCGTTGATCTCGTTATCGGCCTCTCGCTCCTCGCGCAGGTTCTGCGCCAGGCAGGCGATGCCGGTGATCGGGTTGCCGATTTCGTGCGCGACACCGGCCGCCAGCCGGCCGATGCTGGCCAGGCGTTCGGAATGTACCAGGCGGTCTTCCAGTTGCTGGGTCTCGGTGAGGTCTTCGATCAGCAGCACCAGGCCGCTGTTGCCGGGTGCCAGGGGTTCGGCAATCGCCGCCTTGTGCAGGTTCAGGCAGCGGCTGTGGCCGTCCAGTTGCAACCGCTGCTTGTGCAAATGCTCCTCGCTCTGCTGAATGAAGTCGCTCAGAAGACTCTGCCAAGGCTCGGCGATGGTCGACAGGCGTGAGCCCACCACTTGCAGCGCCGGAATCTCGGTGAGCTCCTCCAGCGCTCGGTTCCACATCAGAATTTCCTGATCCTTGGCCAGCGAGCAGACGCCCATCGGCAGTTCCTGCAACGTCTGGCGGTGATAGCGACGTAGCGCATCGAGCTCAGCGGCCAGGCCGGTCAGGCGCGAGTGATAGTCCTCCAGGCGACTTTCGATGAAATGGATATCTTCGGTGACGTAACCTTCCGCGCCGTTCTTGTAGGACAGGAAGTTCTCGACGATATCCTGGGCGACGCTCGGGCCCATCAGGCCGGACAGGTTGGCCTCGATGCGATCGCGCAGTCGGCGCAGCGCATAAGGCCGATGTTCATCGAAGGGCAGCTGGAGATCTCGCAGTGCCTGTTCCACCTCACGTTGCGCAGTCTTGGCCCCCAGCGGCTTGGCCAACTGGGTGGCGAATTCCTGTGGCGAGGCGGCTGCGAGTTCGCGTCGTTGTGGTCGGCGCACGTTTTCCACCGCGCAGGCCTCGGCGGCCGCCTGCTCCTCGGCGCTGGTCTCGGTGAACAGCGAGAACAGCGAGAAAGCCAGCACATTCACGGCCAGCGAAGCGATCGCCGCCAGGTGCCAGCTGGTGTCGTCGAGTACATAGACGACGTTGAGCAGCGGAATGTAGAAGCCGTCTAGATTGCCCACCAGTGGCAACAGCATGGTGACCACCCAGACGCTGATGCCTGCCAGCAGGCCGACGATGTAACCGCGGCGGTTTGCGGTCGGCCAGTAAAGCACCGAAAGCACGCCGGGCAGGAATTGCAGTGTGGCGACGAAGGCGACGATGCCCAGGTTGGACAGGTCCTGCTCGGCGCCCAGCAGCAGATAGAAACCGTATCCGGCCATGATGATGGCCAGGATCAGGCTGCGGCGGGTCCATTTCAGCCAGCGATAGATGTTGCCTTCGGTGGGTGGCTGATAGAGCGGCAGCACCAGATGGTTGAGGGCCATGCCCGACAGCGCCAGGGTGCTGACGATGATCAGTCCGCTGGAGGCGGACAGCCCGCCGATGAAGGCGACCAAGGTGAGTGCCTCGCTCTGTGCGGTCAGGCCCAGGCCCAGAGTGAAGTATTCCGGGTTGGTGCTGACGCCGAGCTTGAGACCGGCCCAGAGAATCAGCGGCACGGCCAGACTCATCAGTAGCAGATACAGCGGCAGCCCCCAGCTGGCACTTACCAGGGCGCGCGGGTTGAGGTTCTCGGTGAAGGTCATGTGATACATGTGCGGCATGACGATGGCCGACGCGAAGAACACTAGCAGCAGGGTGCGCCAGGGACCTTCCTGCAATGGCGTATGCAAGGCCTGCAACGCCGACTGGTTCTGCAGCAGCCAGATCTCCAGCTGATGGGGGCCACCGAATACGACATACAGCGCATACAGGCCGATGGCGCCGAAAGTCAGCAGCTTGACTACCGATTCGAAGGCGATGGCGAAGACCAATCCCTCGTGCTTCTCCCGCGTGGCGATATGCCGGGCACCGAAAAGAATGGTGAACAGCATGATCATTACGCAATAGCCCAACGCGACCCGCTCCTGCAGGGGCTCGAGGGTGAGAATGCCGATGGCGTCGGCCACCGCCTGAATCTGCAATGCCAGCAGCGGCAGCATCCCGATCAGCATGACGATGGTGGTCAGCGCGCCGCTCCAGGTGCTGCGGAAGCGGAACGCGAACAGATCGGCCAGCGAGGCCAGCTGATAGGTGCGGGTGATACGCAGGATCGGATAAAGCAAAACCGGCGCCAGTAGGAAGGCCCCGCAGACGCCCAGATAGGTGGCGAGGAATCCGTAACCGTACTGATAGGCCAGGCCAACGGTGCCATAGAACGCCCAGGCGCTGGCATACACACCCAGCGACAGGGTGTAGGTCAAGGGATGACGGATCACCCAGCGCGGGATTAGCCCGCGCTCGCTGACCCAGGCCACGCCGAACAGCACCAGCAGATAGGCGACGCTGATCAGGATCAGGTGGCTGAGGCTAAAGCTCGTCTGCATCGCGCTGACTCTGAAGGATGAAAGTCACCACGATGAGGATCAGCCACAACAGATAGGGCCGGTACCAGGCGCCGTTGGGGTCGATCCACCAGTCCATGATCGCGGGGGAAAACAGATAGATCCCCACCACCAGGAGCAGCACCAGTCGGTAGATGTACATGCTGGAACTCGTGTCGGAAGTAGCGGAATGGTAAAGCAGCGCCAAGCGGCAAGCCACAAAAGGCAGTTAAAGCGGCTGCATCGGCCGTTCCAACCACATGAAGCTTGCTTCCAGCTTCCAGCTTCCAGCTTCCAGCTTCCAGCCCTAGCGCAGCTGCGCTTCGGCCAGGGTGCGGCTGTGAGGGATGCGCTCGGCACCCCAGCGCGGAATTGCCCAGGCCAGTATCTCGCTGGGATGTGCGTCGTCGAGCTCGCTGACGGTGGGTTGGCCGAGGGCTCTCAGCGCTCTCAACAGCAGGGGCGTCGCTTCTTCCGGTTGCAGCGGTGGCGAGCGGTAACGCTTGCCGAGCTTATGGCCGTCCGGCTGGATGATCAGCGGTACGTGCAGGTAACGCGGCTGCGGCAGGCCGAGCAATTCTTGCAGATACAGCTGGCGCGGGGTGGAATCGAGTAGGTCGGCACCGCGGACGATATCGGTCACGCCCTGCCAGGCGTCGTCGAGCACCACGGCCAACTGATAGGCGATCAAGCCGTCTCGGCGGCGAATGACGAAGTCGCCGACCTCGCGACCGATGTGCTGGCGGAACTCGCCCTGCAAGCGATCGGTGAAGGCGTATTCGCGATCAGGAACGCGCAGACGTATGGCGGAATCCTTCAGGTCTCGACCGGCGTCTCGGCAGAATCCGGGATAAAGCCCGGCGAAGGGCTGCAGCTGTTTGCGCGAGCAAATACAGGCGTAGGCGTCGCCGTCCCGCCACAGGCGATCGATCACCGCGTTGTAGGTATCCAGCCGCTCGCTCTGGCGAACCATCCGCCCGTCCCACTCGAAACCGTAGGTTTCCAGCGCCTGTAGTATCGCCGACTGTGCCCCGGGCATTTCACGTGGTGGGTCGAGGTCTTCCATGCGTAACAGCCAGCGGCCACCGGCCGCGCGGGCGTCGAGATAGGAGGCCAATGCGGCGATCAGCGAGCCGAAGTGCAGATAGCCGCTAGGCGTTGGGGCGAAACGGCCCACGTAGGCGGATGGGCAGGAGGTGGTCGATGGCATGGCGGGGCCGGCTCGGGTGAAGCATCAGCGAGGCGGGGTGCGCAGTACGCGAGCCCTGAAATGAAGCGGGGCGCCGTAGCGCCCCGTTCGGGATCAGGAACCGATCTGCTTTTCCTTGATCTCCGCCAGCGTCTTGCAGTCGATGCACAGCGTGGCGGTGGGGCGGGCTTCAAGACGACGGATGCCGATCTCGACGCCGCAGGAGTCGCACCAGCCATATTCGTTGTCTTCGATCAGCTGCAGCGTCTCGTCGATTTTCTTGATCAGCTTGCGCTCACGATCGCGGGCGCGCAGTTCCAGGCTGAACTCTTCTTCCTGGCTGGCGCGGTCGGCTGGATCCGGGAAGTTCGCCGCTTCGTCCTGCATGTGATGCACGGTGCGATCGACTTCCTCCATCAGCTCCTGCTTCCACTTGTTGAGAATGCCGGTGAAGTGAGCGCGCATATTGTCGCTCATGTACTCCTCACCCTTGGATTCCTTGTAGGGCACGAAGGCGCGAATCAGTTGGTTGCTGGGTGTCGTTTTGGTAATGGGCATGGATGAACGCCTCTCGCTATGTCCATTGCGCAGGATAGTGAAATCCCTCTGCCGGCCCGTGCCGGCCCTGCGGCTGCAAGCGGGCGAACTTACCAGATCGTATCGGGGTGCGCTACTCCCGAATATCACGGTGGCTGCGGTGTCAGAGGGACCTTCGGTAGAATTCACGTTTTGTACTCATCAGGAAGGTCAGATGACCTCGTCATATAGCGCGCGTAGCCGTGCAATCGAACCCTTTCATGTCATGGCGCTGCTGGCGCGAGCCAACGAGCTGCAGGCGCTGGGCCGTGATGTCATCCACCTGGAAATCGGCGAGCCGGACTTCACCACCGCTGCCCCCATCGTCGCGGCCGGTCAGGCTGCCCTGGTGGCCGGCCATACGCGCTATACAGCCGCCCGGGGGCTGCCGCAGCTACGCGAGGCGATTGCCGGTTTCTATGCTCAGCGCTATCAACTGTCTATTGACCCCGAACGCGTGCTGATTACTCCCGGCGGTTCGGGCGCTTTGTTGCTCGCCAGCAGCCTGCTGGTCGATCCCGGTAAGCACTGGCTGCTGGCCGACCCTGGCTATCCCTGCAATCGGCATTTCCTGCGCCTGATCGAAGGCGCGGCACAGCTGGTGCCGGTGGGCGCCGACGTGCGCTACCAGCTGACGCCCGATCTGGTCGAGCGCCATTGGGACAGGGACAGCGTGGGTGCGCTGGTCGCCTCTCCGGCCAACCCTACCGGCACGCTGCTCGATCGCGACGAGCTGGCAGGGCTGTCCGCCGCCCTGAGAGCGCGCGGTGGGCATCTGGTGGTGGACGAGATCTACCACGGGCTTACCTACGGAACCGATGCGGCCAGCGTGCTGGAGGTGGATGACGAGGCCTTCGTGCTCAACAGCTTCTCCAAATATTTCGGCATGACCGGCTGGCGTCTCGGTTGGCTGGTGGCGCCGCCGGAGGCCGTGCCGGAGCTGGAGAAGCTGGCGCAGAACCTCTACATCAGCGCGCCGACCATGGCCCAGCACGCGGCGTTGGCCTGCTTCGATCCGGCCACGCTGGACATACTCGAGGCGCGCCGGGCCGAGTTCGGTCGTCGCCGCGATTTCCTCTTGCCGGCCCTGCGCGAACTGGGATTCGGCATCGCCGTGGAGCCTGAAGGCGCTTTCTATCTTTACGCCGATATCCGTGCGTTCGGCGGCGACGCCTACGCCTTCTGCCAGCACATGCTGGAGACCCAGTTCGTGGCCATCACGCCGGGGCTCGATTTCGGCCGCCATCAGGCCGGGCATCATGTGCGGTTCGCCTATACCCAGGATCTGCCGCAGTTGGAGCAAGCGGTCGAGCGCATCGCCCGTGGCCTGCAGAGCTGGGCTGGCTGATGCGCTTCGCAACGCCCTTGGAACAGGGCCGGCTGGTGCGACGTTACAAGCGCTTCTTGGCCGATATCGTCACCGATGCCGGCGAACACCTGTGCATTCATTGCCCCAATACCGGCTCGATGCTCAATTGCATGGGTGAAGGTGCACGGGTCTGGTTTCAGCGCAACAGCGATCCAAAACGCAAGCTGCCGGGAACCTGGGAGCTGGTGGAAACGCCACAGGGCCGGCTGGCCTGTGTCAATACCGCACGTGCCAATCGCCTGGTCGAGGAGGCGCTGCTAGGCGGTGTGATCGGCGAACTGGCCGGCTTCACGGCGCTGAAGCGCGAGGTGGCCTATGGCGTGGAAAACAGTCGAGTGGACTTTCGTCTGGATTTCGCCGGTGGCCCGGCATTTGTCGAAGTGAAAAGCGTGACCCTCGGCTTTGGCGACACGGCCGTGGCGGCCTTTCCCGATGCGGTGACGACGCGAGGCGCACGCCATCTGCGCGAACTGGCGGCACTGGCCCGCAACGGGGTCCGGGCGGTGCAGCTGTACTGCGTGAATTTGTCCGGGGTCGAGGCGGTGCGACCGGCCAGTGAAATCGATCCGCTGTATGCGGAGGCGCTGCGTGATGCCAAGGAGGCTGGTGTCGAGTTGCTGGCGTATGGGGTCGAGCTGTCGCCAGAGGAGATTCGCCTGGCGCACGGGTTACCTGTGATGCTGTGAGCCCCGTTAGCGTGAATCGATGCGGTCAGCCAGACCAGCCGACCGCACCCCTGCTCAATCGCCGCTGGGCGTCACTCGCCAGATACTGTCGCCGACGTCATCCGCTACCAGCACCGCGCCGGTCTTGTCGATGGCCACGCCCACCGGACGGCCCATGGCCTCTTCTTCGTCATTGACGAAGCCGGTCAGAATGTCTTCGGCTTCACCGTTCGGCTGGCCATTCTTGAACGGCACGAAGACCACCTTGTAGCCACTGCGGGGTTTGCGATTCCAGGAGCCGTGCTGGCCGATGAAGGCACCGTTGCGGTAACGCTCCGGCAGCAGCGAGCCTTCATAGAAGGCCAAACCCAGCGAGGCGGTATGGGCGCCGAGGGCGTAGTCCGGCACCAGGGCTTTGGCCACCAGATCCGGCCGCTGCGGTTTGACACGCTCGTCGACGTGCTGGCCGTAGTAGCTGTAAGGCCAGCCGTAGAACCCGCCATCTTTTACTGAAGTCATGTAATCGGGGACCAGATCGCTGCCGATCTCGTCGCGTTCGTTGACCGTTGTCCAGAGCTCACCGCTGTCCGGTTGCCAGGCCAGGCCGTTGGGGTTGCGCAGCCCCGAAGCGAACAGCCGCAGGGTCTTGTTCTGTGGATCGACCTCTAGGATCGCTGCACGATTTTCCTCGGCTTCCATGCCGTTTTCGGCGACGTTGCTGTTCGAGCCGCTGGTTACGTACAGGCGTGAGCCATCCTGGCTAGCGATCACGTTCTTGGTCCAGTGATGATTGATCGGCCCGGCTGGCAGGTCGACGACCTTTTCGCCGGCACCGTCGATGCGGGTGGTGTCCTGCTCATAAGGGAAGCGCACCAGGGCATCGGTATTGGCGACATACAGCTGGTCTCCGACCAGCGCCATGCCGAACGGGGAGTTCAGTTCTTCGAGGAAGACCGTGCGCTGTTCCGGTGTGCCGTCGCCATCCTTATCACGCAGCAGGGTGATGCGGTTGGCGCTCTGGCCGCCTGATCCGGCGCGGGCCATGACCTTCTCCGTGATCCAGCCACGAATGCCCTTGCCGTCCTCCGGCTTGGGCGGGGCGTCACTTTCGGCCACCAGTACGTCGCCATTGGGCAGCACATAAAGCCAGCGTGGATGGTCGAGGTCCTGCGCGAATGCTTCGACGCGCAGGCCAGCGGCGGCTTGCGGCTTTGCTTCGTCAGGCCAGCCGGTCGCCTTGGCGATGTTGACGGTTGGCAGCAGTGACTTGTTGGGTTCAGGGAGTGATGGGTCTGGCCCGTAACCCAACTCCACGGGCACTTTCGCGGTATCGCCGCACCCAACGAGGCTTAGCATCAGGGTAGTGCTGAACAGATAGGCATAGCGGCGCTGCATGTGCGACTCCTGCTGATGGCTGAACAATGATGCGTCGCGCCCAATCAGGGGGCCTGATCGCGATCGCGGCCTTTCTTTTCATCGTGCCGGGCTTTTCTGGCGGTGCGCTGTTCCAGTCGTGGCATTAGCAGAAAGATCATCATGGCGAGGCACGTTGTAAGCACGGCCGTGGCTTCATGGCCCAATCCGGCGGCCACCCCAATGGCGGCGGTCAGCCAGATTCCGGCCGCAGTGGTCAGGCCTTTGACGTCCCGCTGGGAGCTGCCCTTGAGAATAGTGCCCGCACCGAGAAAGCCAATCCCGGTAATGATGCCCTGCATCACGCGCGACAGATCTTCGAGCGGCATACCGCCCTCTAGCGGCACCAGCACGAACAGGGCCGCGCCCAGGGCGACCAGCATATGGGTCCGCAGGCCGGCGGCCTTACCCTTGGACTCCCGTTCGTAGCCGAGCACGCCACCCAGTATCGCGGCCAACAACAGTCTTATCGATACCCGAACCCCGTGCTCGAGGTCGGGAATGTCAGAGAATTCCGATGCAACGGTGCGGCTGAGTATTTCCCACCATTCCATGAACGCCCCCGGCTAGCTACACGATAACGGCTGTCTGAATTTCGAGTTGCGGCGCGCACGGCGGTTCACTCTGTGATCTCGAAGCGCAGCATGCCGATCATCTGTCCGGCTTCGGTCAGGACTCGCACGCGCCAGCGGCCTGCTGCCTTCGCAGGGAAGTTGCGCTTGTGAGTCCAGGCCCGGTAGCCCGCGTCACGGCCTCCGCTTATCTCCAGGGGAATGCGCTCGACCTGTCGACCGTCATGTTCCCATTCGTGGAAGATGCGCTCCTTCAGCCCACGCGGCGCATTGATCGCGGTAAAGGCGTACAGGCCATTTTCGTGCAGCTCACGGCTGGACAGCTGGCGAAGACGGTTACCCGGTTTGCGCGAGGCATCGTCCATGCTCATGGTTACCGCGACGTCGGTGAGCCACAGCGTCGCTGGCGGCACCCAGGTGCGCCCCATCCACCCGCCAAACCCGACGGCGAGCGCCAGTAGCGGTACCGCGACCAGGCTCTTCCAGTTCCAGTCGGGAAACAAATCCCTCAGGCTGGGCAGAGCCAACAGCACGGCAATGACCAGCGAACAGAGATAACTCTGCCGAGTGGACAGGTGAAAGATGATGGGCAGCGCCGTCAGCAGGACCGCGAACAGCGTCAGGGCATGGAATCCCAGGTAGATCCAGCGGCGCGGCGCCAGCCACTTGTAGTACAGCGGGTCGACCAGCGAAATCAGCGCCGCGAGCCCCAGGATCACCGTGAAAACGGACTGGCCGCTGTTCCAAGTAGTCGTGATGAAGAAGAACGGAATGATGAAGAACAGGCTTTCCTGATGCACCATCTGCGTGACGTAACGCAACAGCGGGCGCGGCACCTTCCAGCCGAATCGGCGTTCCAGGCCTTGACGCAAGCTGTTCTCCAGCATCAGCCAGAGCCAACTGACCAGCATCACCGCGGCGATGACCTTGGCCAAGCCGGCTTGGCGATCGACCAGCACGAAACTGGCGACGCCCGAGCAGAAGCCGAACAGTGCGATGGTGCCGGGGTACCGGCGGATCAGGCGCGAGGCCAGGTCGAAAAGGAAGTAAAGCCGGGATTTCAGCAGCATGTCGATTTCACGTTTAGGAGTGTCTCCGGTTCGTCGTTCACGGGCAGCCCCAGGCCTGGGTGCCTGGCTGGGTCGCGCCGTCCGTGTAGCCGGGAAAGTGCCAGAAATCCAAGGTCTGGCGGGCGTTCTGGTTGTTCGTACCTCGAACGGGCCGATCGAACGGTGAGGCGGCTTGGGGTAGTGATGCGGGCGTGTGACAAATGATCCGCCGCCGGATTCCATTCTGTCGAGTGAAAGCCGCTCGATACCGATGAGGGCTCCGATGCCGTCATGCAGGGGGGACGGTTGCCCGATCTATCGCGGTGCGCACTTCGCCATAGGAGCGTGCCGTTTCCGGCGTCAGGCGCACCAATGGCAGGCCGATCGTCTGACAAAGCTCATCGAGGAAGGCGTTGGTTTCGGATGCTTGTTCCATCTCGATGGCGCAGCGAGGCTCCAGCGTATCCCGGTCGCACAGAAGAAAGTCGAAGCACGCCGCCGAGATCCGGTTGACAGCCTGGTACCAGGGCGCGCGTCGGGGAATCGCTGTCACCTCGGCTACCTCGGCGAGCCGTACCTTGGCCAGGATGAGGTAATCCGCGCCTGCCGCTTGCTGCAGCAATGCCAGCAATTCCTGTTCGCTCGGTTGCAGGAAGGGGCGCTTCAGTTGGTAGGGCATCCGTAGCGCGGGGTGGTTGAATTGCCGCTGCTTGATATAGAAGACCAGCGCGAAGCAGACGAAAGCCACCAGCACCAGTCCAAGAAAAGCGGTCATCTCGCGGCTATCGACAGGGGGGCGGGCTGGACTGCCTGAACGGGTCGGACGCACATGGGTTGTTCCTCAACGTTTAAAAAAGAGTATCGAGCCTGCACGTTGGAGCGGGCAGAGCGAGGGGAGTTCGTTCAGGCATAGGCTGTACTTATCCCGAGTATCTGTGCAGCGTTCTGTGGATAACCTATGAGCTTACCGTCGGAGGCCATGTGGCACTAGCGCTTTGCGTGTCTGGTCATGCTTTGATCAGTTGTCGAGGAGCTTGCTTCAAGGCACAGTGTCGTCTCATGCACAAGCTCTTAAACATTGATATTCAAGAATTTTTATTCAGACCAGAGCACCACGCTTACAGTTATCCCCGTTTACTGTGGAGAGTGTTGTGGATAAGTGCAGGTAAAGGTCCCGGAGGCGCCACGCCCGTTGGGCTGGAAAAAACTGTTCGTTTTTCATACAGCCGCCGAGGGCGGTCCCGGCGGCGGAGACTCTTGGAATCAAACCGCCGAAACGTTGTGCCAACGGCTGTCGGCGCTGGGCTGCCAATCGCCCAACAGCTGCAACAGGGTTAGAGGTGATTCGCTGCGCTGCAGCATGTCGCGGTACCGCGGCTTCACGAAACCTTCTTCGACGAGGTGGTCCAGGAAGTGGCTGAGCTTGCTATAGAACTGGTTGATATCCAGCAGACCGAGGGGCTTGCTGTGATAGCCCAGTTGCCCCCAGGTCCATACTTCGAACAGTTCCTCCAGGGTGCCTAGGCCGCCCGGCAGCGCAATGAAGGCATCGGACAGTTCAGCCATGCGGGCCTTGCGCGCGTGCATGCCGTTAACGACTTCCAGTCGCGTCAGCCCGGTGTGGCCGATTTCAGAATCTTTCAGACTTTGCGGGATGATGCCGATCACTTCGCCGCCAGCAGCCATCGTGGCATCGGCTACCACGCCCATCAGACCAACCGCGCCGCCTCCGTAGATCAGCCGGATGCCGTTCGCCGCCAGCGTCTGGCCCATTGCGATGGCCGCTTCACGATAGATGGGGTTGGCGCCGGTGCTGGCGCCGCAGAATACGCAAATCGATTGCAGGGACATGATTCACTCCGTCAGTGGGACGGCTGGCAGCGTAACGCCGGCTTCCTCCAGGGCCAAGCGTCAGTAAGGCTCGCCGATGCAGGCGCCGCTGATTCCCAAGGCATAGTTGGCAAATAGGGTCTGGATCATCTCGAGGCTGGGCATGGGGACGCTCCTTGGTTGTTGAAAACAAGCCTAGTCGCTCCTTGGCGCCCAGCCTTGTAGCTTTTTCGCATCGCTCCGATAGCGTAACGGGCAAACTTATCCCCGAAGGCTGTGCAAACTTCTGTGGATAAGCTCTTCGTGTTTTGCTCAAGTAGGCGTGGGTGCTGGCATTGCTGGCGCTGATCAAGAAATGACCAACGGCTATGCGATGTCCTAAGTGCTTGTTAAGAAGGTTCTTTTGCGTTACTGCGGCTAGAAGCTCGCAGTCGGATTGCGCCGTTTTGTTATCCAGCGTTACTGTGGGGCGCTCTGTGGATAACGTGGGGAAACCAGGCGCTAGCCTGCTGCGTGTCTGGTTTGTAGTGGGGTGGTCGAAAATTGATCAATTAGCATCTTGCGAAGCGACCTCCTCAATTACCCATCGATCGGCTTCGCTGCATGCCTCGAGCAGGCAGGTCGAGCAGCGTGTCAGTCCTAAGTGCCCCCGCGCGGCGCTGGGCTGACAGCGGCGCTGACGCCGGACTCGACATCATCCCGACGCCTTATGCCGCGGCATTCATTCGTGGCGGTTTTGATTGTGGGCAGGTTTGGCCTGACTGACACTCGCCTGATCCCATACAACACATCCAATCAAAAACCGCTGGAGGATATCCGATGAGTGAAGCCATTCGCTTCGAAGACAAGGTGGTCGTGGTGACCGGCGCCGGTGGTGGTCTCGGCCGCGCCCATGCGCTGCTGTTCGCCCGTCACGGGGCCAAGGTGGTGGTCAATGATCTGGGTGGCAGCGCCCAAGGCGAGGGTGCCAACGCCTCGGCTGCCGATCGCGTCGTCGAGGAAATCCGTCAGGCCGGCGGCACCGCGGTGGCCAACCATGACTCGGTGACCGACGGCGGCAAGATCGTCCAACAGGCGCTGGACAGCTTCGGCCGCATCGATGTGGTGGTGAACAACGCTGGCATCCTGCGCGACAAGACCTTCCACAAGATGGAAGACGCCGACTGGGATCTGGTCTACCGCGTGCACGTCGAGGGCGCCTACAAGGTAACCCGCGCCGCCTGGCCGCACATGCGTGAGCAGGGTTATGGCCGGGTGATCTTCACCGCATCGACGTCAGGTATCTACGGCAACTTCGGCCAGTCCAACTACGGCATGGCCAAGCTCGGCCTCTACGGGCTGACCCGCACTCTGGCGCTGGAAGGACGCAAGAACAACATTCTGGTCAATGCCATCGCCCCCACTGGCGGCACGCGCATGACTGAAGGGCTGATCCCGCCGCAGGTCTTCGAGCAGCTCAAGCCCGAGCTGGTCAGCCCGTTGGTGGTCTTCCTCGCCAGCGAACAGTGCCAGGAAACCTCCGGGCTGTTCGAAGTGGGCGGCGGCTGGATGGGCAAGGTGCGCTGGGAGCGCAGCCTGGGGGCTGGTTTCGACCCGAAGGTCGGCTTCGATGCCGAAGACGTCGCAGCCAGCTGGCAGCAGATCTGCGATTTCGAGAATGCCGCGCACCCGGCTGACAACATGGAAGCGCTGAAGGAAATGATGGCCAACCTGCAGAAGCACGCCGGTTAAGGCCTCCGGGTCGGACTGCGCTTCGTGGGCGATAGCGCGCCCGCTCTGGTCCGGCCCGGGGCGAATCAGCTCGCGGCGGCGGTCGGTGCGCTTGCTAATAGCAGGCGCAAGGCCTTCGCCCGGGCCTGGGTGAGATCGCGCACGTAGTACAGCTGTCCTTCGAGCAGGTGGATGCCGGCGCGGCGCAGCTTGAGTCTTATCCGGGCATTGCTGCCACAGAGTATCAGCGCGATATCCTGTTTTCGGTAGTCCAGCAGAACGTTTTCCAGCGCTGCCAGAGCGGTCATGTCCAGCGTTGGCACGCCACTGATATCGACGATGACGATCTTCACTTCCGGGTTGAAGCGTCGCAGCACGCTCAACGCCTTCTCCGCAGCACCGAAGAACAACGGACCGCGAATCGCATAGGCGGCGACGTGCTCGGGCAGATCCTGCAGCAGCTGGTTCTGGGCGGATCGCAGGCTAGTGGTATCGGTCAGCTCGCTCATGCGCTTGATAAACAGACCCGCGGCCAGCAGCAGGCCGACGCCAACCGCCAGCACCATGTCGAACAGCACCGTCAGGATCAGGCACGTCAGCAGCACCAGTACGTCGCTACGAGGTGCGATGCGCAGGGTCTTGAGCACATGCGGTGCCTCGCTCATGTTCCAGGCCACCATGAGCAGCAACGCCGCCAGGGCCGCCATCGGCAGATAGCTGAACAAGGGCGCCAGCCAGAGGATGGCGACCAGCACCACGCCCGCATGAACGATCGCCGCCAGCGGTGAGAAGGCACCTGCGCGCACATTGGTGGCACTGCGGGCGATGGCTGCGGTGGCAGTGATGCCGCCGAACAGCGGCGCGATCAAATTACCGATGCCCTGACCCAGTAACTCGGCGTTCGGGTCATGGCTGCTGCCAGTCATACCGTCGGCCACTACGGCGCAGAGCAACGACTCGATAGCGCCCAGCATGGCAATGGCGAACGCAGGTGCCAGCAACTGACGGAACAACTCGAAACTCAGCATCAGCGGTTGCCCGTCCGGGCCCGGCAACAGCCAGGGCCAAGCGAAATCGGGAAGAAACGGCGGTATGCCGGGATGGGAGACGCCATCGCCCATGTAGCTGAAGCGTTCGCCCAGCGTGGCCACGGCCAGACCGGACGATTCCAGTGCCATGCCGGCCAGCGCGCCGACGACCAGTGCCACCAGGTGGCCGGGTACCTTCGGCACCAGACGCGGCCATATGATCAATACCGCCAGGCAGAGCACCGCCACCAGTGCATCACCCGGCTGTGCGCTGGGCAGCGCGCGAGCCAGTTGGGTCAGTTGCTCCACGTAGTGCTGAGGTGGTTCGGTAATGGTCAGCCCGAACACATCCTTGAGTTGCAACGTCGCGATGACGATGCCGATGCCCGCGGTGAAACCCAGGGTCACCGGATAGGGTACGAAGGCAATCAACTTGCCAGCGCGCAGCAATCCGAGCGCAATCAGGATCAGCCCGGCGAGCATGGTGCAGAGCAGCAGTCCGCCAAGGCCGAACTGCTGGGTGATCGGCAGCAGAATGACCACGAACGCGGCCGTTGGGCCGGACACGTTGAACCGGGAGCCTCCCGTCAGCGCAATCAACGGCGCGGCGATCAGCACGGTATACAGACCATGCTGCGGGGCAACACCCACCGCGATCGCCAGTGCCATCGCCAGCGGGATGGCGATGATGCCCACGGTCAGCCCGGCAATGATGTCACC
Organism: Pseudomonas sp. YJ42; assembly: GCF_047225135.1. NCBI lineage: Bacteria > Pseudomonadati > Pseudomonadota > Gammaproteobacteria > Pseudomonadales > Pseudomonadaceae > Pseudomonas > Pseudomonas sp. YJ42. The sequence goes on from NZ_CP178378.1 coordinate 3,918,677, forward strand.
GCGCAATGCGTTGGTGCCGTAGCCCGCGCGCAGGGCCTGACGCCAGGCAGCGAAGAGGGGCGGAAGGTTCATGCCAGACACTCCTTGTGGGCAAAGCGCGAGTATAAGCACAGCGCTCGAAGGTGCGTCTGCAGCGACGCAACAAGCTCGATAAATCGACGATATTCGAGTACGACCTTGGTCGCAACGCACGCTGGCGCGTTGAGTGCGACCGTTGCGCGGAGTAAACTGCCGCCCCCGTAAGGCTCGTCGAACCGGAGAAACCATGCGTAAAGACAAGAAACAGGTGATCGGCGAAGAGATCAGCGACGAATCGATCCGTTTGTTTCTGGAGCCGGAGCCGGCTGACGAAACACCGCCCTCGCTGCACAAGCTGATCAAGGCCTATCGAGGACTGCGCGTCGATGATTTCGAGCGTTTTCTCGGATTCTTTGTCGAAGCCGGATACGACCTGAATGCGAAAGATGCCAAAGGGCGTGATTTCGTTGCGCTGATTGCTGACCAGCGCCAGGCCGAGCCCTATATCGAGCTGATCGAGGCCGCTCGCGGCTGATTTCATTTCACTGGCGGAGCGCCTGTCGAGGCGCAATACCCGTCGGACTGGCTGCGCAACCGACAGCCGCAATCGATTTTCTCGCTGCATGCGTCCCGTAGAGCCCAGGCCTATCGCCCCGCTCCGGGAAGCCTCGGAGCGAGAGGGAGGAGGCCAAAAGCCGTTCTCCCGACAGCGGACAGGCACCCAGCGGTGACTGTCTTCGGGCACAAGCCCGAGCAGCGGTATGGAAACCTACTCCGTTTCTAGCCGCCTGGCTGGTGGTTCTACACGATCGCGTACTGCGGTCGTGACAGTTTAATGCTGTGATTCTGGAGAACGCGTTAATGACGCAACACGATAGCGAAGCCGTGGATTTGGTACTGGTGGGAGCCGGTATCATGAGTGCGACTCTGGCAGTACTGCTCAAGGAACTCGATCCCGACATCAAGCTGGAAATCGTCGAACTGCAGGAGTCCGGGGCCGTCGAAAGTTCGAATCCCTGGAACAACGCTGGCACTGGCCACGCCGGGCTGTGTGAGTTGAACTACACGCCGGACACTGGCGGCCCGATCGATATCAAGAAAGCTGTCACCATCAATACCCAGTTCGAGGTTTCCAAGCAGTTCTGGGCCTACCTGACGGGTCGTGAAGGCTTCGGCAGCCCCCGCGACTTCCTCAACGTCGTGCCGCATCTGAGCTTCGTTCGCGGCAGCAAGAACATCGATTTCCTGAAGCGTCGCTTCGACGCGTTGAAAACCCATCATGCCTTCGAAAACATGGTCTACACCGAAGACCGTGCCACTATGGAAGAGTGGATGCCGTTGATGATGCCGGGCCGCCCGGTCGACGAGCCGATTGCCGCCACCCGTGCGCTGAACGGCACTGACGTCAACTTCGGTGAACTGACTCGGCAGATGCTCGAATATCTCGCGGTCAAGCCGGGCGTGAAAATGTCCTATTTCCAGAAGGTCACCGGCCTCGAGCGCAACGGCAAGGGCTGGCGCGTGGAAATCAAGAACACGCGCGACGGCAGCAGCCGTGAACTCGATGCCGGCTTTGTCTTCCTGGGCGCGGGTGGCGGGGCGCTGCCGCTGCTGCAGATGTCCGATATCGAAGAAGGCAAAGGCTACGGCGGCTTTCCGGTCAGCGGCCAGTGGCTGCGCTGCGACAACCCGGAAATCGTCAAGCAACACCAGGCCAAGGTCTACAGCCTGGCGGCTGTGGGCGCACCGCCGATGTCCGTTCCGCATTTGGACACACGCGTCGTTGACGGCAAGACGTCCCTGCTGTTCGGGCCCTATGCCGGCTTCACCACCAAGTTCCTCAAGCATGGATCGCCGCTCGACCTGCCATTATCGATCCGTCCGAGCAACCTCAAGCCGATGCTGGCTGTCGCGCGCGACAACATGGACCTGACTCGCTACCTGATCAAAGAGGTCAGACAGTCCATGGAGGATCGTCTGGAAACGCTGCGTGGCTTCTACCCCGAAGCCAAAGCCGAAGACTGGCGTCTGGAGGTGGCGGGTCAGCGCGTGCAGATCATCAAGAAAGACCCGAAGAAGGGCGGCATTCTGCAATTTGGCACAGAGCTGGTGGCGGCGCGGGACGGCTCCATCGCCGCCCTGCTAGGGGCGTCCCCGGGTGCTTCGGTCACCGTATCGATCATGCTCGATCTGATCGAGCGATGCTTCCCGGAGCAGGCGAAAAGCGAAGCCTGGAGCCGCAAGCTTGGCGAAATCTTCCCGGCCCGCGAAAAGGTCCTGGAAACAGACGCGGTGGCGTATCGCGAAGTGGCCGCCGTGGTCGACAAGCGTCTGGGCCTGGCCGACTAAGCACGGCTTTCGGTTGTACCTGAAGCCGCGCCGCCCTTAACGGGCCGCGCGGCTTTTTTATGCGCCGTGCCGAAGCGCCACCTGCGGCAATGCCTGGCCGATCCATCCAAGGTGTATTTCCATGACTTCTATCCAGCGTTCGCCTTGGGGGCGCTGGGTGGACGTCAACAGCATGCGGCAGCGCTGCTCATCGTCGAGCAGGGCGTAATGGCGCCGTATCGGACGCCTGAATAGTGCGGTCAGCAAGGTCATGAAGCGGCTTCCTGGGGGCTTCGGCGCTTTATCGCACCCTGACGTTACCGTTCGATGACCGCAGCCTTATCGGGCCCGGGCGGGTCTTTAGCGCATCCGCTGTCAGGCGATTGCAAGGCTGGTTATACTTCGCGGCATTCATCCCTCATCTGGAGAAAGACAGCATGCTGAAACGCCTGTTGTTCAGTCTTGCCGCCGCGTCGGCCCTGGCTCTGGCAGGTTGCGCACATAGTCCGCAGCAGCTCGACCCGACCCCTAAGCTCACTGGCACCATCAATCCTGTCGGGCAGGGGCAGCCGGTATCGGTACGGGTCGTGGACGGTCGCCCCTCCGCGACGCTGGGCACCCGTGGCGGCCTGTATCCGGAAACCAGCGCTGTGATCGTGCCGAAGGAGAAGGTCATACCCAAGCTTCAGGCAGAGACCGAAGCGGCCGTACGCCTGCTCGGCTTCACACCGTCGCCCAATGCCTATAACGCCCCTCAGTTGACCCTGACGTTGGCCGAGCTGAAGTACCAGTCGCCGAAGGAAGGGCTCTATGTGACCGAGGCAACCATCGGCGCAACCTTCCGGGTCGAAGTGCAGAACGGTGGCCGTCGTTATACCGGCCGTTATGGCGCCTCGCTGAACCAGCGTTTCGGTATGGCCCCGAACGAGCAGACCAACACCAAGTTGGTCAGTGAAGTATTGAGCGATGCGTTGAGCCGCGCTTTCCGCGACCAGAGCATCGGCCAGGTATTGGCTCAGTAATCAGCAACGACTGGTCATGCCTCGGTAACGCAAACCCGCATCTCGATGCGGGTTTTTTGTTTCGACGCACTCTGTGAAAGGCTTCGAAGATGCAATGCTTGGGAGCCAAGCCTTGCCGTCACGGGTGCTCAGTTGCCATAGCGAGCCAAAGGTCGAGCGCAAAAAAAACGCCCCGACAGCGCACTGCTCGGGGCGTTTTTTTATGAGCGGGCAAGTGCTCGGGTCAGCGCACGCCGGAATTGCGCAGCGCAGCCGGGGTGTACTGATTGGAGTTGGCTTCGTAGTTGTAAACGTACGGATTCTTCTCCTCGTTCTTCATGCCCATCACCAGATAGCGACCGGAAACCAGGTCATACAGGGTTTCCATCGAATACAGCGGTACCTGCACATTGAAGAAATATTGTGCATGAGCCTCGGCGACGCGCCATAGGGTGTTACGGCCGTCGTAGTGGTCGATCACTGCGGCCTGCCAGGTATCCTCGTCGATGAAGAAGTGGCGCTTGGCGTAGATGTGCCGCTCGCCGTTCTTCAATGTCGCTTCGACTTCCCACACGCGGTGTAGCTCGTAGCGGGTCAGGTCCTGATTGATGTGGCCAGCCTGGATGATGTCGTCATATTTTAGCTTCGGTGAGTCCAGGCGGTAGGAGTTGTAGGGGATGTACATCTCCTTCTTGCCCACCAGTTTCCAGTCGTAGCGGTCCGGTGCACCGTTGAACATGTCCAGGTTGTCGGCGGTACGCAGGCCATCGGCCGCGGTGCCGGGACCGTCATAGGCAACCTGTGGGGCACGACGCACACGGCGCTGGCCGGCGTTATAGATCCAGGCCATGCGGGGTTCTTTCACCTGGTCCAGGGTCTCGTGCACCAGCAGGACGTTGCCGGCCAGTCGCGACGGCTCGGTGACTTGCTGCTTGAAGTAGAAGAGGACGTTGCCGTGCTTCTCTGGGTTGTAGTCGCGCAAGGTGTCGGTATAGACCACTTCGTCGACGAACTTGACCAGGTTGTAGCTGCCATTCACCTGAGGCGTAGCCTGCGCCACCACGCGACGGGCCGAGCCGCCACGGTAACGGGTGATATGGTTCCAGGCCACTTCCAGGCCATTCTGAGGGATCGGGAAGGCGATTGCGGTATCGAAGCCTTCCAGGCCGTTGCCGCCGCGGACCAGTTTGGTATGGGTCGCGTTCTTCTTCGCCGCGTCGTAGATTCGTTGCGGTACTGCAGCGCTACGGTGGGTTTCGAAAACAGGCAGGCGATAGGTGTCGGGGTAGCGCTTGAGCATGGCGATCTGGCCAGGGCTCAGGTTGTTTTTGTATTGCTCGACGTTTTGCGCCGTGATGGTGAACTTCGGCTTGTCGTTCGGGTACGGATCGCCGACGAAGCCATCGGCGCTGACGGCTGCGGCATCCTGTGGCAAACCTCCCGTCCAGGCCGGAATAGTGCCAGCGGCGTTGCCGGCTTTCTCTGCTCCGGTGGGCGTCAGGCTGTCACCCAGCTTGGCGGCCTCGGATTCGGATACCTCCGCCATGGCTCCACTTGCCAGCAGGGCGCTGGCCAGCAAAGAGACTGTGAGGGCCCCCGTCTTTAACATGTTCTTATTCATTGTTAGTCCTGTTGATCTTGGGTAACTGATTCCCTGCGAGGGGTACCGTAAGCGCGGCGTTCGCAGGTAGCGACCTCCACAACGTAGTGGCGGACCTTGTGGTCCGGTAAGTGGCGTCAGGGACGCAGCGACTTACAAGTTGCCGTTCGCTCGACTCCGTGGCAGTCCCGCCTGCTTGCTCAATTCAGGCGCACGCTCTATTCCGGTTGTCCGAGACGAGATGAGGGTGGAGCTGAGGAGGACTATAAGTCAACAATCGAGACGGGGCCTATCTGCATAAATGGCGCAAATACCCGGCAAATTGCCATCTGTCGGTTGCGTTTCGCTTTGTCGGAAATGGCTGAACCGGCGGTTGCGCTTCGGTAGACTCCGCAGCCGCATTGGCACTCGATACCGGGCCAGCATTTTTTGTGTTCGTGGAGGTTCGGTTGTTACTGAATATCGACTTTTCGGGGCTATCCAGCCTCGCCACCGTGCTCAATTCGATGGCGTTACTGATCGCGCTCAGCGGTGGCTGGTTGTTGCTGGCGACACGTTGGCGTCAGCAGCTCGCGGCCAATTCCGCGCCGCTCGCCAGCGTCAGCCCATCGACCGCCAGGCCGATCGGGGCAGCGCGAACCCAGCGCATCGATTCTTTTTTCTATGGCTTCGGCTTCAGCAGCCTGGCACTGGCCTGGCTGCTTTCTGAGCTCGCCCGGCTGACATAGTCACCCGCCGGGTCGCTCTTGGCGATCAGAGGCTCAAGCCTGCCTTCAGCCTGTGCTGATTACGTACCGGAGTGGCGTACTGCTGGATCAGGTAAGGCTGTTGCACGCTGGGACATGCGGCCAGGCGCTTGCTCCATTCAGCCTCGGCACGCGCGATTTCTTCGCGACTGAACAGTTCGCCGAGCTCGGGTATCGATAGCTCCGTATCGCGTCCGTCCCAGATCTGGTACGCCAGATAATTTACCGGGAACAGGCGGTAGTCGCAGAGAATCTGCTGGTCGATCGCGAGCGCCAGTTGCTTGGCATCGCTCGGGACGTCGGTGATCGGTGTGCCGAAGCTGACGTGCACGCGGCCTTTGTAGCCGGTGATACCCAAGGCAATGCTGGTGTCATCCTCTCCCGGTGCCTTGGTGTAGGTGCCGGTGGTGGCGCGGATGTAAAGCTCGCGAGCCTTGGCCTGATCGCAGGGGTCGTACTCGTAGCTGATCGAGACCGGGGTGGGACGCAGGGCGGCCATGGCTTCGGCAAAAGGTTCGTCCTTGCGGCTCATGTGCAGCATTTTCAGTATTGCCGAGTCGGTGCGATCGTCACCATCCTTGGCGCGACCTTCGGCTTGCGCAATCCAGATCGATTCGCCGTCGTTGAGGATCGAGTGGTTGATGTAGGCGGAGAGCACCTGGTAAGCCGCGAGCTTCTCGCGTCGACCTGTCACCGAGCGGCGCACGATGAAGCTCTTGTTCAGCCGCATCAGGTCGCTGACGAAGGGGCGTTGCAGCAGGTTATCGCCGATAGCGATGCGCGGTGTGCGCATCTTGGCTTGGAATACCGCGTAATTGACGAAGGCCGGATCCATCACGATGTCTCGGTGGTTGGCCAGAAATAGATAGGCGCAGCCGGGCTGGATTTTTTCAAGCCCGGAATAAGTGATGCCATCCGTGGCTCGTTCGATGGTGCGTTCGAGATACATCTCGATCCGCGCCTGCAGCGTGTCGACCGAATGGATGCTGGCGAACTCGCGCCGCAGGCGTTGCGCGATAAGGGGTTTCAGCAACCAGCCCATCGGGCCGGCCAGCCGCGGAAAGCGGAAGTGCGCCAGAATATCGAGGAACTCTCGGTCGGCGAACAGTCGCGCCATCACGGCAGGGACTTCAGCGTCGGCGTAGGGTCGGATGGCTTCGAATTCGTCCATCATGCTCTCTGTAAGGGAAACAACTGAATGACCCCACTCATGTTGGGGTCGAAATTAGGTCTGTTGGCGTTTCGGTGCGGTCTCGGCGCAAGCGCTGAGCAGGACGCGAGTCGTCCGGTTTGTTCATTCGCAACGGGCGGCGAGTTACACCGCTATGCTCCAAGCAGGGCCGCCCTTCGGGAGGCTACGCGACGGGCGCATTCTCAACAGACTGGACGGCGATTATAGCGGCAAGTCAGGCAGGAGACGCTGATGCTGGAATCACAGGACTACCAATGCCCCTATTGTGGCGAAGCAGTGGACGCGCTGCTTGACCTGAGTGGTGGGGACCAGCGTTACATCGAGGATTGTCCGGTCTGTTGCCGGCCGATCATTTTCGATCTACGGACCGACGGTACCGACTGGCAACTCGATGTGCTGCGGGAGGATGAATAGGTGCAGCGCGTTTACGAGCCGCGCGACCTGCTCGAGGCCGAGATGCTGCGCGGCATGTTGATCGCCGAGGGCATCGAGGTGTTTCTGAGCGGGCGGCACCTGATCGGTGCGATGGGCGAATTGCCGGCTGCCGGTCTGCTCGGGTTGATGGTCGACGATGAGCAGGCCGAGCGCGCGCGACGGCTGATCGCTGAGTACAATGGCGCCGAGCCGCTGCCGGGTGACGAGCCGGAAAGCTATCCGGGCGAGCTCATCTGCTGATACTGGCCGAATCAATGGCCACAGCCGTGCCCTGAGGCCGGCGCCGTCGATCTTTCTCCTACGAGTCCCGTTTCCATGTGTGGCCGCTATGCGCTGTTTCGCTGGAGCCCGGCCTTTGCCGCGCTGCCTGGTTTTCCCGCCGATCAACAACCGCACTGGAGCTTGTCGCCCGGTGCGTCGGTCTTGCTGCTGCGGCAGATCGACGACGTGCTGCAACTCGACAGTGTGCGGTGGGGGCTAACCCCGGCCTGGTTGACCGATTTCACCCGGACGCCAGCGCAGGCGCGGGCAGAAACCTTGGCCGAGCAGCCGATGTTTCGTGACGCCTATCGCCTGCGCCGGGGTGTGCTGCCCGCCAACGGCTTTTACGAATGGCGCGGCACCGCTCGCAAACGGCCCTACTGGATGACTGGAGAAGATTCGCTGCTGTATTTCGCAGCCATCTGGGAGGCCTATCCGGTGCACGGGCATACCTACCTCAGCGCGGCTGTGGTGACGCTGCCCGCAGCGAATCAGCGGCGGCCATTGATGCTGGATCAGGCTGCGATGGCTACCTGGCTCGATCCGCAGAGCTCGCCTGAGGCGCTGCAGTCCCTGCTGGCCGCACCGCAGCCGGCGCTACGCGAGCGCCCCCTGGCGACCTTAGTCAATGACCCCAAGCTGGATGCTCCAGAATGCCTGACACCGGTGAACTAGCCGCAAGCCAAGCAGGCCGGTTGCTCGGCCGCCGGGCTCGCTCTAGCATACGGCGCAGAATCAACGGGAGACGCGACATGCTCAAGCGGCATCCATTAGCTCTTTTTCTGGCGACCTCCGTGCTCGTCGGTTGTCAGGCCGTCAATACCACCAGTGGCGGTGCGGTCGGGGTCGATCGCAAACAGTACATGTTCAGCATGTTGTCGACCGAACAGGTCAATCAGATGTATGCCCAGTCCTACCAGCAGACCCTGAGCGAGGCGTCGAAGAAGGGCATGCTGGAAAAAAACAGCGCCATCAGCAAACGCGTCAATGCCATCGCTCAACGGCTGATCGCCGAAGTACCGGCCTTTCGCCCGGACGCGGCGCAATGGGACTGGGACGTCAACGTGATCGACAGTCCGGAACTGAACGCCAACTGCGGCCCGGGCGGCAAGATCATTTTCTACACGGGGCTGATCGAAAAACTGAAGCTGACCGACGACGAGATCGCTGCGGTGATGGGCCATGAAATCGCCCACGCGCTGCGCGAACACGGCCGCGAGGCGATGTCCAAGGCTTACGGCGTGCAGATGGCTACACAGATCGGTTCGGCGTTCGGGGTTGGCGATGGCAGTCTGCAGCTCGCCAACATGGGCGTTGAATACCTGATGACGTTGCCTAATAGCCGCAGTAACGAAAACGAGGCCGACCTGATTGGATTGGAGTTGGCGGCGCGCGCGGGCTATAACCCGAATGCGGCGGTCAGCCTGTGGCAGAAGATGGCCGCTGCCGGTGGCTCGGCCCCGCCGGAATTCCTCAGCACGCACCCGTCTTCGAGCAGCCGCACGCAGGCGCTGCAACAGAACATTCCGAAGGTCATGCCGCTGTACCAGCAGCGACGCTGAGGGCGGCAGCTGTCATCGCCCGGATCAGGTCGGTGGCAGCATTACCGGGATGGGGCTGTCCATGCCCAGTTGTTTACGCGCGCTTTCGAGGTCGAACAGCGTGTTGATTTCTTCAATGTCGCCTCCGGGGTTGAGCGTCCAGATCGACATGGCGGCGACGGTGAGAATCTTGCCGCTCGGCGCGAGGCCGAACACCGGTTTTTCCAGCGTACCGAATAGGGTGCTTGAGGTGACTACGCGATTGCCTTCGCTGAGGCATTCATCCACCACTACCTCGAGGTCCGGGAGCGCCTGGCGGATCTCGCGCACGATCAGACCGAAACCGGCACTGTTGACCGGTTGTGCGATGAACGAGCTCCTGTAACTGAAGTAACGACTCTGCAGTTGTTCGGCCAGTGCCAGACGACCTTTACTCCAGCTCAGGTCGATGTGCTGCTGCACCCTCCGTTTTCGTTCCTCCGGTGACATGCCGCTTGCTCCCCTCAAGTGCCGCCAGAATGCGGTGAAGACTCACTCTAACAGCACCGGCGACATGGCAATTTGCGCTGCGTATCAGACTGGAAGCGTGCCGCTCAAGGTCAGGGCCTGATAGACGGCATACAGCGCCAACGCGGCGAAGCCAGCGGCGGCAACACGGCGAATCAGGGTAAGCGGCATGCGATCGGCTGCGAAATTTCCAGCCAGTACCACCGGTACGTTGGCGATCAGCATGCCCAGGGTGGTGCCGATGATTACCAAGACGAAATTGGGGTATTGCGCAGCGAGCATGACGGTTGCGACCTGGGTTTTGTCACCCATCTCCGCCAGAAAGAACGCGATGAGGGTGGCAGCGAAGGGACCGAAGCGCCGACCGCGCGAGGCTTCGTCTTCCTCCAGTTTGTCCGGTACTAGCGTCCACAGCGCCACGGCGGCAAAGGAGGCGGCGAGAATCCAGCTGAGAATGGTCGGAGAGACCAGCGATGAAACCCAGTTGCCGACGGCTCCGGCTGCGGCATGGTTGGCCAGCGTGGCGACGACGATACCCCAGATGATCGGCAGCGGGCGCCGGTAGCGGGCCGCCAGCAGCAGGGCGAGCAGTTGCGTCTTGTCGCCGATCTCGGCCAGAGCAACGATCAGGGTTGGGATGTAGAACGATTCCAAGCGAACTTCCTTGCGGGGGCGGGTCGACGAAATCACCATGACACGCACCGCCTGCCCGCCCCGGGTCAGGTGTACGTGTCATGGGTCTTGTCAAACCAGGCGAGGCTGCGTGAACAGGCCGCGCGGGTCGCATGCGCCATGGTCTGTGGACCAAGTGTGTTGACGCATGCCAGGCGAGCAGGGCGCTCGCCGGAGACTACTCCCCCAGGACGGGCGCGAGTTTGCCCAAGCGCGGCGTGTAGTGCAAGTCGATCAGGCGCGCTGTGCACGGTAGATGCGGAAGCCCTCCGCATTGCTCAGCGTCTCGCAATGGCCCAGATGGGCCTCGATCAGTGGCGGATACTTGAGGAAGGCATTGGCTACCAGGCGCAACTCGCCGTTGGGTCGCAGATGACTGGCGGCACGTTGCAGCAGTGTTTCGCTGGCGGCGTAGTGGGTATGCACGCCCTGATGGAACGGCGGATTGCTGATGATCGCAGCGCAGTCGTCTGGCGCCGCGTCAATGCCATCGCCGGCAATGACCTGGGCCTGTAACTGGTTGGCTGCCAGCGTCATGCGGCTGCTCTGGACGGCGAACGCATCGACGTCCAGCAACACCACCTCGCTTTGCGGATAACGTCTCTTCAGCGACGCACCGATGACGCCTGCACCGCAGCCGAAATCCAGCAGCCGGCCGGTAGGCAGATCGTCGAGCCGTTCCAGCAGCAGAGCGGTGCCACGATCGAGTCGGCCATGGCTGAACACGCCGGGCAGGCTGACGACCTGCAGCGGGCCGTCAGCCAGGTCGAGTTCGAAGCGCTGTGCAAGGGTTTCCAACTCGGGCGCCGGCGGACTGTTCGCTATCTTGACCTGCCACAATTGGCAATGGCGGGCGCTGTCGAGCTTGCGAGCCTCGCCGAACGGCGACAGCTGTCTGGCGGCGCGCTCGACGCCTGCGCGCTTTTCTCCGACCAGATACAGCAAACGTCCCGGTAACCGCGCCGCCAACGCGTTCAGCAAGTAATCGGTCAGCTCACGTGACTTGGGCAGAAACAGCACGGCAGCGTCGAACGCGGCCGATGGGGGCTCGACACCGAATGTGCAGCGCCCGGCGAAGCGAGTCTGCAGCCACTGCTGTTCGCCTGCGTGCCAGCTCCAGCCGATGGCTCCGGGCAGCTGGCCGAGCAGGTCGTCGGCCGGCAGCCCGGCAAGCAACAGCTCGCCGCTGAAGAGTTCGGCCTGACGCAGCAGTACTTCGCTTCGGGGGTCCATGATGCCTCCGGACAAAAGCTGGCGAGCTTAGCAGCCTTGTCCCTGGCAGCAGAAGCGTCAGCCGATCTGACGCTTCGGCGAGCCGGCGAAAAACGCTTCGGCGTTCTCACACATTTGATCAACGATGCGCTGCCGTGCTTCACGGCTGCCCCAGGCGCTATGTGGCGTCACGATCAGGCGCGGCACGTCCGCAGCCAGCAGTGGGTTGTCGTTGCTGGGTGGCTCGCTGGTGAGCACATCGGTGGCGGCGCCGCCCAAATGTCCGCTGCGCAATGTGTCAGCCAGCGCCTGTTCATCAATTAAGCCGCCACGGGCGGTATTGATGATGAATGCCGTGGGCTTCATCAATCGCAGCTCGCGTGCTCCGATGAGGTCGCGTGTCTGCTCGGTCAGCGGGCAATGCAGCGTCAGGGCGTCGATCTGTGGCAGCAGTTCGTCGAGGTCCAGGCGGTCGGCGCGTGGCGGGCGGCCAGGCAGGTTGCCGGTCAGCACCCGCATGCCCAGCGCCTCGGCCAGTCTGGCGACGGCGCTGCCCAGCTCGCCGTGACCGAGCACGCCGAGGGTCTTGCCGGCGAGCTCGACGATGGGAAAATCCAGTAGGCAGAACTGCCCGCTTTCCTGCCAGCGACCTCGGGCGACGGCGCCTTGATAATCGGGTAGCCGTGTGGCCAGCGCGAGCAGTAGCATCAAGGTGTGCTGGGCCACGGTGGCGGTGCCATAGGCCTGGCAGTTGCAGACCGCGATGCCGCGCTGTTTGGCGGCGACCAAGTCGATGTTGTTGACGCCGGTCGCGGCTACTAGGATCAGCTTGAGCTCCGGACAGGCGGCGAGCGCTGCTTCGTTCAGTGGCACCTTGTTAACGATGGCGACTTGGGCGCCCTGCAGCCGTTCGACGATCTGCGAGTCGCTGGTCTGCGCATGGCAGCTCAGTTCATCGAAGGTCGACCGCAGCGCAGCCAGGTCCAGGTCGCCCTGGTCGAGTGGGGATAGATCGAGGAATACAGCGCGGCGATTGCTCATGGACTTTACTCGTATGAATCAGCGGGCGGATGTCCCGCCCCGGAAATAGCGGAGTCGCTAGATGTATTGGATGGAGTTTCTTACCGTGGCGCTGGTTCATCTGCTTGCTGTGGCCAGTCCCGGGCCGGACTTTGCGGTGGTCGTGCGTGAAAGTGTGACCCGTGGTCAGCGCAGCGGCAGCTGGACGGCTATCGGTGTGGGCAGCGGTATTTTGCTACACGTGGGTTATTCGTTGCTTGGTATTGGCCTGATCGTCTCGCAGTCGATCGTGCTGTTCAACCTATTCAAGTGGCTGGCAGCCGGTTATCTGTTCTATCTCGGTGTTCAAGCGCTACGCGCCAAGCCCGTTGCGGTCGGCGATCTGCCACCGCCCGGCACTGGCGGAGCACAATCCCGCAGACGTGCCTTTACGGTGGGTTTCGTTACCAACGGCTTGAATCCCAAGGCCACACTATTTTTTCTGTCGCTATTCACAGTGGTTATCGACCCCCATACCCCACTCGCCGTTCAGGCGGGCTATGGGGTATATCTGGCGTTCGCTACCGGCTTGTGGTTCTGCCTGGTGGCCTGGCTGTTCAGCCGCGAGCGCGTGCGGGCAGGCTTCGCGCGCATGGGGCACTGGTTCGATCGGGTCACCGGCGCGGTGCTGATCGGCCTTGGCGTCCGCCTGGCGGCAAGCGAGATTGCCTGATCGCCGGGTTATGCAATCGGCTGTTACACAGCGGGCCTCGACGCGTTGAACGACGGCCAGGTTGACTGTCGACTCGGGACGCCGCGCGACGGTTTGCGCGGCGAACATCCGACGCCGTGTCCAGCGTGCCTCTCATAACATCAATAACAGGAAGCCCTATGTTGCAGACCCGAGTGATCAAACCCGCCGCGAATGCCTACCAGTATCCCCTGTTGATCAAGAGCCTGCTGTTGTCGGGCCAGCGTTATGAGCGCACTCGTGAGATCGTCTACCGTGATCAGGTGCGTTTCGACTATCGCACCCTCAATCAGCGCATTGCCCGGCTCGCCAACGTACTGACCGCCGCCGGGGTCAAGGCGGGTGACACCGTGGCGGTCATGGACTGGGACAGTCATCGCTACCTCGAATGTATGTTCGCCATCCCGATGATTGGTGCGGTGGTTCATACCATCAACGTGCGCCTGTCTCCGGAGCAGATCCTCTACACCATGAATCATGCCGAAGATCGCTTCGTTCTGGTCAACAGCGAATTCGCGCCCCTGTATCAGGCGATCGCCGGGCAGCTCACCACGGTCGATAAAACGCTGCTGATTACCGATGCCGATGACAAGACCTGCGATCTGCCCAACTGCGTGGGCGAGTATGAAAGCCTGCTTGCCGAGGCGCAGCCGCACTACGATTTCCCGGACTTCGATGAGAACTCGGTGGCGACGACCTTCTACACCACCGGCACCACCGGAGATCCCAAGGGCGTTTATTTCACCCATCGCCAGTTAGTCCTGCATACCCTTGCCGGAGCGATAACGGTCGGCTGTCGCGAGAATCCCCAGCTGATGGCGGCGGGCGACGTCTACATGCCGATCACGCCGATGTTCCACGTGCATGCCTGGGGGCTGCCGTACGTGGCGACGATGATGGGCCTCAAGCAGGTCTATCCTGGGCGCTACGATCCAGAATTGCTGATCGAGCTGTGGCGCAAGGAGAAGGTCACTTTCTCGCATTGCGTGCCGACTATCGTTCAGATGCTGCTCAACGCCAAGGCGGCGAAGGGCACGGACTTCAACGGCTGGAAAATCACCATCGGCGGCAGTGCGCTGACCCGTGGTCTCTACGAATCAGCCCGTGCCTGCGGCATGCAGCTGGTGGCTGCCTATGGCATGTCGGAAACCTGCCCGCTGATTTCCGGTGCCCATATCAATGATGAGCTGCGTGAGGCCAGCGAGGACGAGCAGAGTAGCTACCGCCTCAAGGCTGGGGTGTCGGTGGTGCTGGTCGATGCCGCCATCCAGGCACCGGACGGCAGTTTTCTACCAGCCGACGGCGTATCCCAGGGCGAGTTGGTGCTTCGGGCGCCCTGGCTGACTCAGGGCTATGCCGGCAATCTTGAAAAGAGCGAAGAGCTATGGGCTGGCGGATGGCTGCATACCGGCGACGTCGCGACCGTCGACGAGATGGGTAACATCGACATTCGCGATCGCATCAAGGATGTCATCAAGACCGGCGGCGAGTGGGTTTCCTCGCTGGCGATTGAAGGCTTGATCAGTCGTCACGAGGCTGTACGCGACGTGGCGGTGGTGGGTGTGCCTGACGAGCGCTGGGGCGAACGCCCATTCGCCCTGGTTGTGCTGTGCGAGGGCAAACAGCTCGATGCGCGTACGCTGCAGCGCTTTCTCGAGCCTGCGGTGGAGCAGGGGCAGATCAATAAGTGGGCGATTCCGCAGCAGATCGCGGTGGTAGCTGACATTCCCAAGACCAGTGTCGGCAAGCTGGACAAGAAGCGTATCCGGGTCGACATCGCGCGCTGGCTGGAAGAGGGCAGTCACGCCATCTCCTCGATCTAGCAACGAGACGGGAAAGGAGCTAGGCGTCGTCTGGCTCCTGACCGGGCTCCAGCATGCTGCGGACTTTGTCTTCGAGGTTCGAGATGCTGAACGGCTTGGTCAGGACCTCGTAGTCGTACGAGGCGTTGCTGCGCTGTAGCACCGAGCTCTCGGCGTAGCCGGTGATGAATAGCACGCGCAAGGACGGCCGCTTTTCCCGGGCGGCATCGGCGAGTTGCCGCCCGTTCATGCCGCCGGGCAGCCCGATATCCGATATCAGCAGATCCAGATGTGCATCGCTCTCGAGAATGCGCAGGCCGCTGGGACCTTCCGCCGCTTCCAGGGTGTTCAGCCCCATTTCCTGCAGCACCTCCGTCACCAGCATACGGACGTTTGGTTCGTCATCCACCACCAGAACGGTACGCCCTTCGACCGAAGCGGGTGGCAGGTCCGTAGTGGACGGCGCATGCAGGCTGGTCGACTGGCCGTGGTGGCGGGGCAAGTAGATCCAGACACTGGTGCCTTCGCCCACCGTGCTCTCGATACGCACGCCTCCGCCCGATTGCTTGGCGAAGCCGTAGACCATGGATAAGCCGAGCCCCGTACCTTCGCCCAGAGGTTTGGTGGTGTAGAACGGATCGAAGACGTAGCCGAGCTTTTCCGGAGGAATGCCGACGCCCGTATCGCGGACGCCGAGTGCGACGTACTCACCGGATTGCAGGCCGATTTCCTGGGCGAGCGGCTCGTCCAGTCGCAGGTTTTCGCTGATCAGCGTCAACTGACCACCATCAGGCATCGCATCGCGGGCGTTGATGGTGAGGTTCAGCAAGGCGTTTTCCAGCTGGTTGGTGTCACAGAGGGTGAGCCAGAGTTCGTCCGACAACTGCGTCGAATAGCTCACCATTGGCCCGATGGTGCGTTGCAGCAGCTCCATCATGCCTTCTATCAGGGTGTTGAGATCGGTGGGGCTGGGGTCGAGCGTCTGGCGTCGTGAAAAAGCCAGCAGGCGGTGGGTGAGCGCGGTCGCGCGAGTGGCGGAGGTCAGCGCGCTGCGGATATAACGCTGCAGGTCGTCGGTGCGGCCCTGATCCAGGCGAACCGATAGCAGCTCCAGCGAGCCGATTACGCCCGCCAGGAGGTTGTTGAAATCGTGCGCCAGGCCGCCGGTCAGCTGGCCGACCGCTTCCATTTTCTGCGACTGCCGCAGCGCCGCCTCAGTCTTGGCGCGTGCTGCGACTTCAGCGTTGACGCGCTGCTCGAGGGTTTCGTTGAGGCGGTGCAGTGCTCGTTCGGTACGCTTGTGCTGAGTAATGTCGAGACAAGCACCGACCATGTATGAGGGTCTGCCGTTGGCGTCGGTGAAGGTCTGGCCCTTGTCGAATATCCAGCGCTCGTTGCCCTCCGGCAGTCTGACCCTGAATTGCATCTCGAAATCGTCCCCGTAGCGTGCACAGCGCTCGCACTGCTGGGCGATGCTGTCCCGATCATCAGGGTGGATCGTGTCGAGAAGGTCGTTGAGCCAGCCTGAGGTCAGGCCCTCCAGGCCGAACAGGCGCTGCATGGGCAGGTCCATGTCCAGGCGATTGTTGCGCAGATCCCAATAGAAAGTACCGGTGCCGGAGGCCAGCAGTGCCGCGTTCAGGCGCTCGTCGCTCTCGCGCAGGCGTAGCGCCGCAGACTCCTGCTCAAGAAGGCTTTCGGTGACGTCTTCGGCCTGGTGGATGATGTAGCTGACCTGGCCTTGTTCATCCAGCACCGGCACATTGACCACGTCCCAATAGCGATTTTCGTCACGGGTGCCTTCGCCGTGCGGACGCCGCAGTGGATAGCCGACCGTCTTGAGGTGTTGTAGGCGTCCGGTGCGCGCGACCTCCGCCAACGATGCGCGCAGCAGATCGTAGCCGGGGGACGTTGACACCGAGGCGTCGCCGCCGTGATAGGCCTCGAACAGCGGGCGGCCAATGATGTCTTCACGACGCGCCATGGTCGCTCGCAAGCGCTCCTGGCTGGCGGCGACCATGGTGTAGTCGGCATCGTTGGCAACCACGAGGACGATTCCAGGCAGGGCATCGAAGATGCGCTGCAGATCCGCTATGTCGATGGCTCGGCTCTCCGTCTGAATGACACGTCTGCGTGTGCCGTATAGGTTAGTAGTGGCTGTTTTGCGGAAAAAATTCGGTTACCTGAGGAGTCAAGGTGCTAGACAAAGGCCATACGTTGATCAGTGAAACCTTTCCCGTCGGTCCGCTGCAATGCAATTGCACGATCATTGGCGATTCGTTGACGGGCCGGGCCGTCGTCGTGGACCCGGGCGGCGATCCGGAGGTGATCCTTGCGCGAATCGATGCCCTGGGATTGAAGGTCGTCAATGTCATTCACACCCATGCGCATCTGGATCACTTCCTCGCGTCCGGGCAGATCAAGGAGCGAACCGGCGCCACCTTGCACCTGCACAAGGACGACCAGTTCCTCTGGGACAGTCTTGAGCAGCAGTGCCGGCTGTTCGGGGTACCCTATACGCCGGTGCCGGCCCCGGATTGCTGGTTGGCCGACGATCAGGCACTGGCCTGCGGCTGTGGCGTC
Source organism: Pseudomonas sp. YJ42 (assembly GCF_047225135.1). Lineage (NCBI taxonomy): Bacteria > Pseudomonadati > Pseudomonadota > Gammaproteobacteria > Pseudomonadales > Pseudomonadaceae > Pseudomonas > Pseudomonas sp. YJ42. Next base: position 3,936,325 of record NZ_CP178378.1, read on the forward strand.
GCGCTCCACACGCCGGGCCATACGCCGGGCTCGATGTGCTTCTGGTTCCCTGACGTGAAGTTGCTGGTTGCCGGGGATACGCTTTTTCGCCGTGGAATCGGCCGGACCGATCTCTGGGGTGGCGATTATGCCACCATCGAGCGGTCGATCAGACAGAGGCTGTACTGCCTGGACGAGGACGCGACTGTCATCACTGGGCACGGACCGCAAACGCGGTTGGGTGACGAGATGCGAGAGAACCCTTTTGTCCGTGCTTAATTCGTCGTGGGTTCGTCGGCACGTTCCGGTTCTACTGCTGGCTGAGTGTTAACCTAGCGGCGCATTTCAGCCTGCGGACGTGTAGTCCCGGCAGGCTGGCGTCCCGCAGATGAAGGAAGTCACCATGAAAAAACTCAGCAATCTGACCGCATTCGCCGCCACCATCGCACTGCTGGCCGGCTGTACCAACAACCCCTACACCGGCGAACGAGAAGCGGGCAAGGCGGGCATCTACGGTGGCATCGGCGCGGTCAGCGGCGCAGTGATCGGCGCCGCTACCTCCAGCAAGAAGGACCGTGCCAAAGGCGCCCTGATCGGCGCGGCGGTCGGCGGCGCCGCCGGTGGCGGCTATGGCTACTATGTCGATACCCAGGAAGCCAAGCTGCGCCAGACCCTGCAGGGCACCGGGGTTCAGGTCCAGCGCGAGGGCGACAACCTGACGCTGATCATGCCGGGTAACATCACTTTCCCGAGCAACTCGGCAGATATTTCCAGCAGCTTCTACCCGACCCTGAACTCCTTGGTTCAGGTGTTCAAGGAATTCAACAAGAACGGCATCGACATCGTTGGTCATACCGACAGCACGGGCTCGCTACAGCTCAATCAGGATCTGTCCAACCGTCGTGCGCGGAGCGTTGCCGCCTACCTGGAAGGCAACGGCGTGGCCGCGTCTCGAATCTCATCCTTCGGGGCCGGTCCGAGCCAGCCGATCGCCAGCAACGATACCGCTGCTGGGCGTGCACAGAATCGGCGTGTAGAGATCAATCTGCGCCCTCTGTAAGCGACCTTGATAGGCGAGCCGCAACGGCTCGTCTATGCCATTTAAGTGACGTCATTTTTCCCTCTTTTCTTCATCTGTCATTGAACCTCTCGGCAATCCACGACTCTGAAGCTGGTGACAAACGAGCCATGTGGTGGCATTGAGGAGGTCGAATGGATGATCGTTCTGCTCTCCATTCTCGTAAGCCTTGGCTGCCATTGGTCGTGACGTTGGCCTTGATGGCCGGGCTTGGAGGATGGGTCGTCTGGCAATGGCAGGTACAGGAAGCACGGATCCGCGCGGAGCAGGCGCAACGATTCAATCTGGCGGTCAATGACGTCGAAAGCAACCTGCGCGAGCGCATGCGCGCGTACGAGATGGTCATGCGTGGCCTAGCCGGTCTTTTCGTTGGCAGCGATACCGTCAGTCTGGACGATTGGAACCGGGCCTCCGATCAGCTTCAACTGCAAGATTTCTACCCCGGCATCCAGGCGATCGCCCTAGCTCGATACGTGCGTGCGGATAACCTGGCCTCACTGCTCACGGAGATGCGTAACGAGGGTCGCAGCAATTTTCGTATGTACCCGGCTGGCGATCGCGACGAGTACCTGATTACGGATTTCATTCACCCGCTCGATTGGCGCAATCGTCGCGTGCTGGGCTTCGACATGCTGAGCGAAGAGACTCGGCGAGAAGCCATCATGGCGGCGCGCAACATTGGCACGCCGATGCTCACCGGACCGTTGCGACTCAAGCAGGAAACCGAACAGAACGCCCAGGTGGGCATTCTGCTTTACCTTCCGCTGTACCGGGTCGGCGCTCCCGTCACGACCCTGGAAGAGCGCCAAGCAGCCTTTGCCGGCACGTTGCACGGGGCTTTTCGACTGACCGATCTGATGGAAGGTGTGCTGGGGTCGCGCAGCAAGCTGTTCCAGCTGCAGCTGTTCGACGCCGCCATACCAGACGAACCGCTGCTGGTGGGCCGAGCGGCGGTGAGCGATGATGCGCGCTTTCATCGCACCCGCAATATCTACATGTACGGTCGCAGCTGGCAGCTGCAGGTGGGCAGCACGCCCGAATACGAAGCCATCCTGAACAGAAGCAGCGGGGCCTTCAACCTGGCGGCCGCCATGACCGCCGCGATCTTATTCTCCCTGCTGATCGGTGGCTACCTGTATTTGCGCGAGCGCGCACTGCGCAGCAGTCAGGCGTTAGGTGCGCAGCTGCAGGAGCGCGAGGCTTGGTTTCGTCAGTTGATCGAGCAGTTGCCGGTGGCAACCTTGCTGTGTAACGACCAGGGCCGAATAGAGCTGGCGAACCAGAGCGCCGCGGCACTGCTGGGGAGCAGCGCCGGCCTGCTCGCGGGTGAGCGCCTCAATCGTTATGTTCCCGGTGCGCTGGTAGATTCCACCGGTGGACCGCGGTTGGAGGCCACTCATCAGGAGAGCCAGGCGCTACGCGAAGATGGCACGCCGATACCGGTTTCGCTGAGCCTGACCAGCTTCAGGCGCGATAACGCCATTTATCATTTGCTCAACCTGGTTGATCTTCAGCAGCGCAAGCGTGACGAAGAGCGGTTTCGCAATGTGGTCGAAGCGTCGCCGAACGCCTTCCTGCTGTTCGACCACGACGGTCGAATCGTCATGGTCAATCGGCAAACCGAGCTGCTGTTCGGCTATAGCCGGCAAGAGCTGCTGGGTCAGCCGGTAGAACTGCTGATCCCCGAGTCGATGCGCAAGATCTATCACGAGGTGCGCTACCGTTTCGGGCAGGATGCTGAATCACGCCGTCTGGGCGAAAACCGCGAACTGTTCGGTCGCCATCGGGATGGTCATCTGTTGCCCGTGGAGGTTGGCCTGTCACCGCTGCGCAGCGGTGAAGAACAATTGGTGCAGGCCGTGGTGATCGATATCGGCCATCGCAAGGCCGCCGAGCGGCGTTTGCGTGATCAGGCCAATGAGCTGGTCGTCGCCAACCGCTATAAATCCGAATTCCTCGCCAACATGTCCCACGAGCTGCGCACGCCGCTCAACAGCATCCTGATCCTCAGCGACCAGTTGCGGCAGAACGCCGCGAGCAACCTGACCGAAAAGCAGGTGCGGCATGCCGACATCATCCATCGTGCCGGTCATGACTTGCTGCAACTGATCAACGATGTACTTGATCTGGCCAAGATCGAGGCCGGTCATATGCAGATCAAGCCGGAGCCGGTCAACCTGGCCGAGCTGTTGGCTGAGTTGGTGGCCGGACTCGAGCCGATGGCCGAGCAGAACGGCCTGACCCTCGGCTCTCGAATCGACCCGGATGTGCCGGTCTCGATCATCAGTGATCGCGCCCGTCTGCAGCAGATCCTGCGTAACCTCATCACTAACGCCTTGAAGTTCACCGAGCAGGGCTCCGTGGACATCCATGTCTCGCAAAAACCTGCCGAAAATCCCGTCGGCGAAGATCTTTTGCAGATCTGCGTGACCGACACCGGCATCGGCATTGCCGAAGACCAACATGAACGGATCTTCCAGGCGTTCCAGCAGATCGATGGTTCGATCAGCCGACAGTACGGCGGCACAGGACTTGGCCTGGCCATCGCGCGGCAGCTGGCCGAAGTGCTCGGCGGCGGCATCCGGCTCAGGAGTGCGCCGGGCCAAGGCTCCAGTTTTACCGTCGAACTGCCCCTGAAACTGGCGACGACCACGGAGGTCCGGACGCTACGGCCGTCCCAGCGTCGCGGCCAGGGCGGCGGTTTATTGATTGTCGAGGACGACGCCGATTTCGCCTCCGTGGTAGCTGAGGTTGGGCAATCCCATGGTTTCCCCAGCGTGATTTGCGGTACCGGGCAAGAGGGGCTGGAGGCACTCGAGCAGGACCGCTTCGCGGCGGTCATTCTCGACATCCTGCTGCCGGACATCAGCGGTTGGCAGGTTCATCGTGTGCTGCGCTCCGACTCTCGGCACCAGGACACGCCGGTATACATCATCTCTTGCGTACCGCAGCCGCAAGGCTGGTCGGATGACGGCTCGCACTACCTGCTCAAACCTGTGGCTCAATCGGAGCTGGAGCGGCTGTTCATCGATCTGGCGCGTCAGGAAATCAGTTCGATGCGATTGCTGTTGGTCGAGACGGACCCTGAGCGGCGTCGGCAACTGCGTGAGCATTTCGAGCGTCTCGGCTACCGGGTCACCGAGTGCCGGCGCAGCGAGGAGGCCAGGCTGGCCTATGCCGAGCACAGCTTCACGGTGCTGATCATCGACTTCGATCTACCCGGCGAGGATGGCCTGGATCTGCTCGAAGCGCTGGATCGCCTGCGCTCGCTGAAAGATGTGCGTGTGATATTGAACAGCCGTGAACCGCTTTCGGAAAAGAATCTACAGCGACTTCGGCGCTATTCGTCGGTTGCGTTGTCAAAAACAGAGGAATTGGAGCATATGGAAGATGCATTGAAGCCCGCCGCAGCCGAGCCTGCGCCGCTGGGCATGGATGAAGTGGAACATCCTCTACTGGGTCAGCGGGTGCTGCTGGTGGATTCGGATGTGCGATCGATCTACTCCATCAGCGCCATGCTCGACGAGCAGGGGCTGCAGGTGGTGCCGGCCACCACGCGTTCCGAGGCACTTGAACGATTCGATGAAGATGCATTCGATTTGGCATTGGTGGACATGGCTATGCCGGACAATGGCGGTCCTGCACTGATCCGGCAGCTCAGAAACGACTATGGTTGTCAGGTGCCAATCGTGGCACTGGCGGTTGGTGACGATCCGACCGTCAGGGATCAAAGCATCGCCGCGGGTGCGGACGATGTGTTGTTCAAGCCGGTCGAAAATCCCAGGTTGGTCGACCTGCTGCGGCGTTGCCTCGAGCAGGCTGATGGCCCTGGCGAGAGCCCATGAAGGAGAAGTGTGTGACGCATTGTTCATGCCGGAGTGGCGCCTCTATCGACGCCATCGTGGTCGGAATCAACTGTGCATCGGGTAGGAGAGTCAGGTGATGGGCCGGGTACAAGCCAAATCACAGCCTCGTACCCGGACGTTGCTGGTCGTCGATGATCGCGAGGCGAATCTGGTTGCGATGGAGGCCTTGCTGGGCGACGGCGACTGGCAGGTGCACACGGTCAATTCCGGCGAAGCCGCGCTGCAGGCGCTGCTCGATCTGGATGTGGAGCTGGTACTGCTGGACGTGCAAATGCCAGGTATGGACGGCTTCGAAGTCGCTCGCCTGATGCGTGGCAGCCCGCACACGCGCTACACCCCGATCATTTTCGTCTCGGCCATCGCGCATACCCGTGAGTCGGTATTGCGGGGATATGCGACGGGGGCGGTTGATTTCATCCTGAAACCCTTCGATCCACAGGTGCTCAAGCACAAGATCAACACGCTGCTCAGCCACGAGCACAACCGGCGCGATCTGCAATTGCTGACCCAGCAGCTCGACAGCGCGCGGGCACTCAACGCCTCGGTGCTGAACAACGCCGCCGAAGGCATTCTGGTGGTGGGCGAGGATGGCTACATCAACTTCGCCAACCCGGCGATCGCACAGATGCTGCACACCAGCGTCGACGATCTACAGGGCACGGCATTGGTCGATCATCTCGCCGCGCCGCAAATGCCCGAAGCCTGGCGCGACACCGAGTTCTACAAGCAATGGCGTAGCGGCAATACCTTCCGTCTGCACGAGGCACAGCTGTATACCGCCAACGGCGGCACGCTGCCGGTGGCCTTGTCTGCGTCACCACTGCCTCGTCAACAGCGATCAATGGTGGTGATCGCCCTGGACATGTCGGTGGTGCGCAATCTGCACGTGCAGCTGGAAACCCAGGCGGTGACCGACTCGCTGACCGGCTTGCTGAATCGGCGTGGCTTCCACCAGGCGCTGGATTCGGCCTTGGCGAGGGTTGACCGGAACGGCAAGCGCATGGCCATCCTCTACATCGACCTGGACGGCTTCAAGCGTATCAACGATTCGCTGGGGCACGATGCGGGCGACGAGATTCTCTGCCGCGTGGCGCGGGTGCTGGAAACCTGCATGCGGCCCTACGACATTATTGCCCGCATGGGCGGCGACGAGTTCACCGCATTGCTGGATTCGCTCGATCATCCGGAAGACGCTGCCAAGGTGGCGGAAAAACTCATCGAGCTGATTTCGGTCCGGCATACCATCGGCGGTACCGACGTGACGCTCGGCGCCAGTATCGGTATCGCGCATTTTCCGGATTGCGGCCAGAGCGTCGAGGAGTTGCTGCGTTCAGCGGACATGGCCATGTATGAAGCCAAACGCAACGGACGGCAGCAGTATCGGTTTTTCTCCAACGAAATGAACGGCCGCGCCCATGCGCGCCTGATGATGGAGGAGAATCTGCGCAGCACCATCGACCGCAATGGCTTCGGCTTGGTCTACCAGCCCCAGATCGTGCTCGAAACAGGCGAGCTACGCGGCTTCGAGGCTCTGCTGCGCTGGGATTACAGCGGTCGCGGTGAAGTCGAACCCAACGTGTTCATTCCCTTGCTGGAAGAAACGCGGCTGATCGACCGGGTCGGTAAATGGGCTCTGCGCGAGGGCCTGGCTCAATGTCGTGACTGGCGTGAGCGATTCGGTGAAAAAATGATCCTGAGCTTCAATGTCAGCCCGGTTCAGTTCGGCCGGGTCGGCTTGATCGATGAATTGCGTCGCCTGCTCGACGAGTCCCAGCTTGATCCTCGCCAGCTGGAACTGGAGGTCACCGAAGGTGCGCTGATGCAGGATCTGGAGCAGAGCTGCGACAAGCTCCGGCAACTGCGGGAGCTGGGCGTAAGGGTGGCGGTGGATGACTTCGGCACGGGCTATTCGTCACTGGCCTACCTGCGGCACTTCGATCTGGATACGCTGAAGATCGACCGCCTGTTCATCGCCAATATGCTCGATTCGCCCCGCGATGCCGCGGTGGTCAGCACCATCATCGACCTGGGGCGCAACCTGGGGCTGGAAGTCATCGCCGAAGGCGTCGAAACAGCGGCTCAACGCGATTGGCTGATTGCCAATGGTTGCCAAGTGATGCAGGGCTTTCTGGTAGCGCCGGGATTGGCCGTCGAGGATGCATTGGCGTTTCCGCGGACGGTCGACTGGGCGAAGCTCGATCACCAGGTGCGCGATTAGGCCGTCAGCGACTCGGCGGGTATTGCCGATGTAGCGTTTCGAGCAGGGCGTCCTTGTCGCTCCAAAGCTCGTTGACCCATTCCTGGAAGTTCAGTCGATAGCGCTCGTCCTGATCGTAGCTGCGATGCAGGAACTCGGCCGGAATGGCCCGTGAGTCGATGCGCATCACTACCCGTCCGATGCGGCCGCAGAGCAGGTCCCAAAAGCTGGGATTGCCGTCCGGGTAGTGGATGGTGATGTTGATCAGTGCGGTCAGCTGCTCGCCCATGGCGTCGATCACGAAGGCGACGCCGCCGGCTCTGGGTTTGAGCAGATGGCGGTAGGGTGAAGCCTGCTCGTCATGCTTGTCCTGGGTAAAGCGTGTGCCTTCGAGAAAGTTGAATACCGACACCGGATTGGTCCGGTAGCGCTCGCAAGCCTTGCGGGTCGTGGCCAGATCCTGGCCACGTTTTTCCGGATACTTGGTCAGATACTCCTTGGTGAAGCGCTTCATGAAGGGGAACTCTAGCGCCCACCAGCACAGACCAATGACGGGTACCCATATCAGCTCCTGCTTGAGAAAAAACTTCAGAATCGGCATGCGTCGATTCAACTGGTATTGGAGCATCAGGATATCGGCCCAGCTTTGGTGGTTACTGGTGACGAGATAGGAGTGTTGCATGTCGACCTTTTCCAATCCTTGCACATCCCATTGCGTGCGCCGCACCTGATCCATCCAGAAGCCGTTGACCGCCATCCAGGACTCGGCGATCCAATGCATGCCGAAGCGCAGCGCACGCTGGACGCGAGGGATCGGCAGTGCCAGTTTCAGCAACGAAAGCGCGAAAAGGGGCCAGCACCAGAACAGCGTATTCAGCGCCAGCGTCAGGCCGGCAAGGACGCCGCGGAAGGGAGCAGGGAGGACATTCAGCATCGATTGGCTCGTATACCCGTCAATTAAGGCGGCAAGAGTACCGATTGCGCGCTGGACTGCAAGACGAATACGCCCAGCGAAAGGTGTTGCGACCTACCCAGCCGCGATGGGCCGGGCAGGTCGGATCAGCGGATCAGGCTTTCTGGCTGTCGGCCTGCAAGGCGGTGAGGGCGATGGTGAATACGATGTCATCCACCAATGCGCCGCGGGACAGGTCGTTAACCGGCTTGCGCAGGCCTTGCAGCATGGGCCCGACGCTGATCACGTTGGCGCTGCGCTGGACCGCCTTGTAGGTGGTATTGCCGGTGTTCAGATCGGGGAAGATGAATACCGTCGCCTGGCCCGCAACCAGACTGTTCGGCGCTTTCTGCTTGCCGACGCTGGCAACCGAAGCGGCGTCGTACTGCAGTGGACCGTCGATCGGCAGGTTGGGTGCACGCTCCTGGGCGATGCGCGTGGCTTCGGCAACTTTCTCCACCTCGGCGCCGCTGCCGGAGGTGCCGGTGGAATAACTGATCATCGCCACGCGTGGATTGACGCCCAGGGCGACGGCGGATTCGGCGCTTTGTAGCGCGATCTCCGCCAGTTCGGCAGCGCTCGGGTTGGGATTCACCGCGCAGTCGCCATAGACCAGCACCTGGTCCGGCAGCAGCATGAAGAATACCGACGACACCAGGCTGTAGCCCGGTGCGGTCTTGATCAACTGCAGCGCCGGGCGGATGGTGTTGGCCGTGGTATGCACGGCGCCTGAAACCAGGCCGTCCACTTCATCGAGCGCCAGCATCATGGTGCCCAGCACCACGGTGTCCTGAAGCTGTCCACGTGCGTCCTCGGCGGTCAGCCCCTTGGCCTTGCGCATCTCGCACATGGGCTCGACGTACCGGTTGATGATCAGCTCCGGATCGAGGATTTCCAGGCCGGACGGCAGCGTGATGCCTTGTTCGCGGGCGACCGCCTGGACTTCATCCGGCTTGGCCAGGAGCACGCAACGGGCGATTCCGCGCTCCTGACAGATCGCCGCAGCACGGATGGTGCGCGGCTCGTTACCTTCCGGCAGCACGATGCGCTTGTTCGCCTGTTGGGCGCGCTTGACCAACTGATAGCGGAACGCCGGAGGCGACAGTCGCAACTCGCTACGCGGTACGCTGAGGCGTGTATGCAGCAGTTCGGGCTGCAGGTGCTGGGAGATGAAATCGGTCACCTGGCTGGCGCGTTCGATATCGTCCGCCGGCGTTTCCTTGTTCAGCGCGAACAGGTTGGTGGCCGTGTCGTAGGAGCCAGTCTGCACGGTCATGACGGGCAGGCCGCCGTCGAGCGCAGCCTTGCACAGGTCGAGGATGCGCGGATCCGGGGCGAAGTCGCTGCACAGCAAGAGGCCCGCCAGTTCGACGCCATTGAGCGATGCCAGGCTCGCGGCCAAGATGATGTCGTCGCGATCGCCGGGGGTAACCACCAGCACACCCGGCTGGAGCAACTGCACGGTGTTGGGGACAGCACGGGCGCAGAGGACGATCTTGCTGATGCGACGCCGTTCGGCTTCGCCGGCATGGAGCACTTTGGCATCCAGCAGCTGGGCGATGTCCCGGGTACGCAGGGCGTTCAGTTGTTCGGCGTAGGGAACGGCGCCGAGCAACTGGAAGTCCGCGGTGCCGAGCAGTGGTAGCTGTTCCTTCAGGCGATCGATGAACGCAGGCACACCGTCGTCGCACTTGATCTTGTTGAGCACCAAGCCGAGCACCTTCGGATCCTTGGCACCACCAAACAGCTGCGCCTGGATCTCGATGCGCTCGGCCATGCGTTTGAGCGTGTCGCTACCTTGCGCAGCGATCAGAATGACTTCCGCGTCCAGGCTTTTGGCCAGATGGGTGTTGATCCGCGAGGTGTGGTTGAACTCCCGCGTCGGCACCATGCCCTCAACGATCACCACATCCTTGCCGGCGGCTACTTCCTGATAACGGCTGACCACGTCTTCTAGCAGGAGATCGAGCTCGCCATCGGCCAGTTGACGCTCCACCTGTTCCAGCGGCAGTGGCTCCGGTGAAGCGATATTCAGGGTGTTTTCCACCAGCACACAGGAACGTTCGCGGCCTTGGTCGAGCGGAAAGGGCTGGGCGATGGGCTTGAAGAAGCCGACCGTCAACCCGGCACGTTCGAGTGCCCGGATCAGACCGAGGCTGACGGAATTGAGGCCGCCACCAAAACCACAGGGGGCGAGGAAGAGCGTATGCATGGTGATCTCCTGTCGAGCGAAGGGCGATGGCGCTGTCGAATCGACTAAACCCGACGCCCCTTACGGTCGCCGGATTTTGCAATGCAATCCGTGTCGGCGCGTTGTCAGGCGTCAAGCAGAGCTAGGGTGTCCAGCGCGATCTGACGTTCCTCGTTGGTGGGCACCACCAGAACCCGCGGGCTGCCCACTGCCTGGATTTCGCCACCGACGCCGCGGGTGCAGCGTGCGTTAGCCGCTTCGTCCAGCTTGAAGTTGAACAGCTTGAGATGCTCGAGGGTACGGCTGCGCGCGGCTGCCGAGTTCTCGCCGATACCGCCGGTGAAGATCAGGCCGTCGAGCTTCGGCAAGGCGCAGGCCATGCTCGCCAGCGATTTGGCCAGGCGATAGCAGAACACCTCGAAGGCCAGCGTGGCGCCCGGATGGCCGGCAACGCGGGCTTCGTAGAGCGTGCGCATGTCGTTGGACAGGCCTGACAGGCCCTTGAGGCCGCTGTCATGGTTGAGTACGCGATCGATCTGCTCGAGGCTCCAGCCAAGGGTCCGGTTCAGGTAACTGTGCAGATTGGGGTCGACGTCGCCACTACGCGTGCCCATCACCAACCCTTCCAGCGGGGTCAGTCCCATGCTGGTGTCGCGGCTTTCGCCATTGACGATGGCGCAGGTCGAGCAGCCGTTACCCAGGTGTGCGGTCAGCCAGCAGCTGTCATCGACCGGCAGCCCGGTCATCTCGGCGGCGCGCTTGCTGACATAGTTGTGGCTGGTGCCATGGAAGCCGTAGCGGCGTACACCGTGCTCCTTGTAGAGAAATTCTGGCACGGCGTAGCGGAAGGCGTGCTCGGGCATGCTCTGGTGGAAGGCCGTGTCGAATACGCTTACCTGTGGCAGACCTGGGAAGAGCGCAATGGCCGCGTCGATGCCGACCAGGTTGGCCGGATTGTGCAGCGGGGCCAGCTGAGCGCTGTCGCGGATCGCCTGGAGCACGTCCTCGTCGATCAGGCTGGAGCCGGTGAAGTGCTCGCCGCCATGAACCACCCGATGGCCGATGCCGTCGAGCTTGCCGCCTGCAGCGTCCTGTGCCAGTGGCAGCAGCTGCTCCAACGCAGCACGATGGTCGGCTCCCGGGATATCTCGGCTCTGCTTGGCGTCTCCCAGCTGCCAATGAAGCACCGCTTCCGGACTGCCGAGGCGTTCGGCCAGGCCTTGCAAAGGGAAGGTCGCTTGCGTTTCGTTGACCAGTGCGAACTTGATCGACGAACTGCCGCAGTTAATCACCAGGATGTTTCGAGCCGACATCGGTGTTCCTCTGATGCGTATTAATTGTTGAAATACATCACTTAGCTTGCGGCGCGGATTCTGGCATAGGCCATGACGAACCGATGTTCTCCAAAGGTTGTATGCGGCACCGCCAGAGGCAGGGGCTACGGATGTTCGTCAAGTCTGCTGCTGGTCCCGTTTATCCGGGCTCGGTTCGCAATCGACGCTGCTCGCGGTTAAACTTTGGTATCACATTCCCCAGCAAAGGTTTCACCTCATGCAGATTGCCGCTAAGAAGGCTGTGTCAATCGACTACACACTCACCAACGACGCCGGTGAGGTGATCGACAGCTCTGCCGGCGGCGCGCCGCTGGTTTACCTGCATGGCGCAGGCAACATCATCTCCGGTCTGGAAAAGGCGCTGGAAGGTAAGCAGGGCGGCGACGAGGTAAAGGTCGCCATCGAGCCGCAGGATGCTTACGGCGAGTACAGCCCGGAGCTGGTCGCCACGCTCAACCGCGCTATGTTCGAAGGTGTCGACGAACTGGAAGTCGGTATGCAATTTCATGCATCCGGCCCGGACGGCGGCATGCAGATCGTCACTATCCGTGATGTCGAAGGTGACGACGTGATCGTCGACGGTAACCACCCGCTGGCCGGGCAGCGTCTGAATTTTGAAGTCAAGATCGTCGATGTGCGTGACGCCACCGAAGAAGAAATTGCCCATGGTCACGTCCATGGCGAAGGTGGTCACCAGCACTGACGGCTCGCCGCCAGGCGAGTGAGTGGCGGCAAGGTTCGATCCAGATCGATCGACCTATGGAAGCGCTTCGGTATGCCGAAGCGCTTTTTTACCCTCTGGAGAAGAGAGAATGAGCGCGTTCCACCAGTTGGTCCTACCCGGTATCGCTGGGCAGGAGTTGCCCCTAGCGCCGCTGAAAAATCAGGTGACGCTGGTGGTCAATGTGGCATCCGAGTGCGGGTTGACCCCGCAGTACGCTGGCCTGCAGGCGCTGCATGAGCGTTATCTGGATCGTGGTTTCGGCGTACTGGGTATTCCCTGCAATCAGTTCGCCGCTCAGGAGCCGGGCAGCGATGCGCAGATCCTGCAGTTCTGCAGCGGAACCTACGGCATCAGCTTTCCGTTGAGCAGCAAACTCGAGGTCAACGGGCCACAGCGGCATCCGCTGTACCGGATCCTGGCCGGCGAGGGTGCTGACTTCCCAGGAGACATCAGCTGGAACTTCGAGAAGTTCCTCGTCGATAAGGACGGTCGCGTGCTAGCGCGTTTTTCGCCCCGTACCGCCCCAGACGATCCTGCCTTGATTCAGGCGATCGAAAGCGCGCTCGCCTGACCGGATGCATCTTCTGCGCAGCGGCATCATCGCTGCGCTTATTCAGTTCATTTCCGTCACTCCATCGCTGCGATCATGGCGGCGCAATAAGCGCCATGGATGATGCTGTTTTCGCGAGACGACCGGTCATATGCTCAGGCCATGAGCAACCAAGCCCGAATCGACAAGCGTGAACTGATCCTTGCCAAGGGTGCCCAGGTGATGACCTTGCGTGGCTATCACGGCACCGGTGTCCTGGAAATCGTCCAGGCGGCCGGCATTCCCAAAGGCTCCTTCTATCACTACTTCGCCAGCAAGGAAGATTTTGCCCTGCAGGCGCTGGAGCACCTCTACCAGCCGCGCCTGGAGCGCTATCAGGTCGCGCTCGCCAATTCCGCGCTGAGTCCGCGTGAGCGAATCCTTGGCTACTACGCCGAACTGGTCGCTCATTTCGCCCGCCAGGAACGCCCGCAGTATCACTGCTTCATTGGCAGCCTGAGTTTCGAGATGGCCGAACTTTCCCAGCCCATAGGGCAAAAGGTCGAAGCGGTTCTGTCGCGTTCGGCCGCAATCCTAGCGAACTGCCTCGAGCAGGCTCGACAGGTCGGTGAAATCGATGCGCATACCGATTGCCAAGCATTGGCCGAGTTCGTCGGCAATGCGTGGGAGGGTGCGCTGCTACGCATGAAAGTAGGCGCGCGCGCCGCGCCGCTGGAGAATTTTCTGACGCAACTGGAACGTCTGCTGACGTTCCGCTGATTTTTGTAGCGAGCGGCAAGACGACCGGTCGCTTTATTGCTTCTGCGATGAATTAACGAGGAGATAACAATGACTGCTGCCTTGAATGCCCTGTTTCAGCCGTTCCAGCTCGGCGATCTGCAATTGCCGACTCGCGTGGTGATGGCGCCGATGACCCGGTCCTTCTCGCCGAACGGCGTGCCGACCACCGATGTCGTCGAGTACTACCGCCGCCGTGCCGCATCGGGCGTTGGGTTGATCATCACCGAGGGCACCACGGTCGGGCACAAGGCCGCCAATGGTTATCCGCATGTGCCGCGCTTCTATGGCGAGGACGCCCTGGAAGGCTGGAAGACGGTGGTTGAGGCCGTACACGCGGTCGGTGGCAAGATCGTTCCGCAGCTCTGGCATGTTGGCAACGTCCGCCGCAAAGGCACCGAACCGGAGGCGGAAGTGCCGGGCTACGGGCCGATGGAGAAGCTCAAGGATGGCCAGGTCGTCGTGCATGGTATGAGCAAGCAGGACATTCAGGAGGTGATCGCGGCGTTCGCTCAGGCTGCTGCAGATGCCAAGGCGATCGGCATGGATGGGGTCGAGATTCACGGTGCGCATGGCTACCTGATCGACCAGTTTTTCTGGGAAGGCAGCAATCAGCGCACCGACGAATACGGCGGCAGTCTGGCTAATCGCTCACGCTTCGCCGTCGAGCTGATCGAAGCCGTTCGGGCCGCAGTGGGTGCGGGTTTCCCGATCATCTTCCGCTTCTCGCAGTGGAAACAGCAGGACTACACCGCACGTCTGGTGACCACGTCAGAGGCGCTCGGCGAGTTCCTGGCGCCGTTGTCGGCCGCCGGCGTGGACATTTTCCATTGTTCGACACGGCGTTTTTGGGAGCCTGAATTCGAAGGTTCCGACCTCAACCTGGCGGGCTGGACTCGTCAACTGACCGGCAAGCCGACCATCACGGTAGGCAGCGTGGGACTTGACGGTGAATTCCTGCAATTCATGGTCAAGACCGACAAAGTGGCACAGCCGGCGAATATCGAAGGCTTGCTGGAGCGTCTGAACAAGCAGGAATTCGATCTGGTAGCGGTGGGACGTGCGTTGATCTGCGATCCGGACTGGGCACTGAAAGTCCGGGAAGGTCGCATGCAGGACATTCTGCCGTTCAGCCGTGAGGCGCTGAAGACCCTGGCCTGACCCCTGCGATCATTGAAGCGGTGATCGAGCCGCTTCGCAGGATCGCGTTGCACCGGCCCAAGGAGTGGCCGGTGCAACCGTATTAGCCCGACGCGCCTGGATAGTCCGCTTGCTTGAGCAGCTTGGCCAGATGAACAGCGTTGCGTGCAAGCATCGCGTTGGTCTTGGTGATCTTCTCACCGGGATGATCGAGGTCCTTGTAGTCAATTGAACCCATCGCCTGCCCGACCCAGTAGGTACAGCCATTGGCGGGAATGCTGAAGCCCACATCGTTCAGGCCTTGAAACAACTCGGCCACCACGTGGTGGGCGCCGTCCTCATTGCCCACCACGGCTACGCAGGCGACTCGACCGTAAGACACCATGCGCTGCTGCTCATCCACTTCGCCGAGAAAGGCATCGAGCCGCTCGAGTACTCGTTGGCATACGCTGGAAGGATGACCCAGCCAGATCGGTGTACCCAGCAGAAGGATATCGGCGGCAAGAATCTTTTCGCGGATCGCCGGCCAGGCGTCGTTCGGACCTTCGTCGGAGGTCACGCCCGGCTCGATGTTGAAATCCACCGCGCGTATCTGCTCACAGGCCACACCGAACTTTTCCAGTTCGCGCTCGGTCTGGCTTAGCAGCAGGCCGCAGGACGAGTCGTTGGGGGATCGCTTGAGCGTGCAATTTATCGCCAATGCGCGAAGTGCCATTTGCGAGTCTCCTGAATCCGAGGATGTCCGGATCTAGACAGCCCAGCGATTCGCAGTTCACTCCGGTGTAGCAGGCACCACATGCTTCTTTCCGCCCTCGCGCACCCAGAACAGCGTCGCACCGGCCACCGCCGCCGGCATGATCAGCAGGTTAAGCACAGGTACGAGCAACGCAGCATAGGTCACCGCGCCGAAGCTCAGGCTCTTCCAGCGCCGCTGACGCAGCCACGCCATCATCTCGATCCAGCTCATCTTGTTGTTGTCTGCCGGATAGTCGATGTACTGCACCGCCATCATCCAGACGCCGAACAGCAGCCACAGTGGGGCGGCAAAGAGATTGACCACAGGGATGAACGAAAGGATCAGCAGCGCAATCGCGCGAGGTGCGAAATAGGCCAGTTTGCGTGCTTCGCGACCGATGGTGCGCGGCAGCATCGCCAGCAGCTCGGCCCAGCTGAACGGCGGGGAGCTGTCCTCGCCGCGCGCGACCGTTTCGACTTTTTCGGCAAGAAACCCGTTGAATGGAGCGGCGATGATGTTGGCGAGCAGGGTGAAGGTAAAGAACACCATCACCAGCACCAGCACCACGAACAGGGGCCAGAGGATGTATTCCAGAAACATCAGCCACTCCGGCAGACTCGGCATGAAGGCATCGACCCAGCCGCTGAACTGGCGTAGAGCGAGATAAATGAGCCCACAGAACAGCAGCAGGTTGACCGTCAGTGGCAGGATGACGAACAGCCGTAGCCCCGGGCTCAAAATCAGTTTCAGACCTTCGCGCAGGTACTGCGGGCCGGAAAGGGCGGCGATGGGCATAGGGAACACTCCGGATGGGACGGTCCGGACCTTACCGGCTTTGTCCGGGCGGGAAAAGCCCGGCGGCGGCTTGGGCTGTCCAATAGCGGTTGCTTATGCTGGCAATGGAGATTGAACAATGGCCGGCGTTGCGCCTGGCGATCAGACTTGGCCTCGAAAACGCTTCGTTGTTTCAGGGCCGTCCGCTATCAAGCCTTCCCCGAGTGCCTGGCCGGCCCTTTTTTATTGCCTTATTTCTCGTCGAAGTGAATCGGTTTACGCCTCAGCGGCTGCTGATCGAAGCGCACCCCCGGGAGCCCGGTATCCATCAGAGCCCGGATATTGCGATGGTCAGTCCCGCTGGGGTTTTCCAGCACCGCTTGATAATGCTCACCGAACGCCAGCAGCGCCTCTTCGGTGGTGAAGCCTTCCAGTACGGCCAATCCAAGCGTCTTGCACGAGCCTTCGTTTTCTCCGGCGGCGTTTTTCACGTCGCCGTTGAAGAAGCGGCTTGGCTGGTAATCATAGGCATTGGCGATGAAGGCCAGCGTCTCGCTGAAGGGGTGGTTGCGATTGCGCAGGCTGGCGCGGAAGTCTCTGAGACTGGTCATGACTTCTGGCTCTTGTCGAAGGCGGCCTGCTGCTCGGGTGTCGCGTCCTTCTGGTAGCGCTTCTTCCATTCGGCGTAGGGCATGCCGTAGACCTCCTCGCGTGCTTCGTCGATGCTGACTTCGATGTCCAGGTCATCGGCGGCGGCCTTGTACCACTTCGACAGACAGTTGCGACAGAAACCGGCCAGGTTCATCAGGTCGATGTTCTGGGCATCCGGGCGGCTGCGTAGATGCTGGACCAGGCGGCGGAAGGCGGCGGCTTCGAGTTCGGTGCGTTCTTGATCGTTCATGTTCATGGGTCTCGGCATTGCAGACGTGTCTGGATCATAACCTCCCACGGAGGCCCTGAGCCAGATGCCGGCAGGGAACTTTAGCGTGCAGATCCGCCTCCGCTGAACAGGTTGGCCAGCCAACGATTCAGCAGAGGAGATCGGACGTGATCGGAAAAAGACATTGGGTAATTGCCGAGGGCTACTTGCCAGCGTTGGGACCGAAGCCCGACGAGCCGGCGCTGCGCAGTCATGAGACGGCCTGCATTCTCAATGCGGGTCCGCTGGAGGCGATGATCGAGTTGACGCTCTACTTCGCCGATCGCGAACCGGCCGGCCCATACCAGATAAGGGTGCCCGGGCGGCGCACGCTGCATCTTCGTTTCGATGATCTGCAGGTCCCGGAGAGGGTGCCCCGCGAGACCGATTACGCCAGCGTGTTTGTTTCGAGTGTGCCGGTGGTCGTCCAGCACACCCGGCTGGATGCCCGCAGCGGCGACCGTGCGCTGATGACCACCATCGCCTACGGCAGCGACTGATGCGGCGGTTCAGTCGCGATGGGAGGCCAGGGTGATCGATACCGATTCGGCGAAGCGCAATGCGTGTGGCTTGTCGACTTCGACCTCGGCGTAACGCACTTGTGGATGCGCCATCACCAGATCGAGGATCTCCTGGGTGAGCCGTTCGAGGAGGGCGAAGCGGTTGTCCTCGACGTGCTGGATGATGGCCTTGGTAATGGTGCGGTAGTTCAACGCGTGCTCGATGTCGTTGTCGCGTACGGCGTCGGCCGCCGGATAAAGCATCGTCAGGTTGATCAGAATGTCCTGCTTGTTGAGGATTTCCTCTTCCTTGATACCGATGAAGGTGCGTAGTCGCAGGTCTTTGACGCGGATGCGCGCCATGGCGGGTTCCAGTCTAGGCATGGGATTCCTTGGCAATCAGATCAGATGACGGCCACCGTTGACGGTCAGCGTGGTGCCGGTGACATAGGGATTATCCAGCAGATAGCGCAGGCTCTGGTAGATCAC
The DNA here is from genome assembly GCF_047225135.1 of Pseudomonas sp. YJ42. Lineage (NCBI taxonomy): Bacteria > Pseudomonadati > Pseudomonadota > Gammaproteobacteria > Pseudomonadales > Pseudomonadaceae > Pseudomonas > Pseudomonas sp. YJ42. Next base: position 3,954,531 of record NZ_CP178378.1, read on the forward strand.
TTCGGCGCCGGGTTCGATACCTAGCGCGGATTTGGCCAGCGCCTTGCGCCGATACGCCTCGTCGTCGCCCTCGTTGAACTGTATCAGGGCCGGCGCGATGCCGTTGACCTTGATGGTTGGCGCCAGGCTGGCCGCAAACGAAAGGGTGAGGTTGTCCAGTCCGGCTTTGCTGGCCGCGTAGGCGATGTGCTTCTTGCTGCCTGCGCGGGTGACGTCGTCGCCAATGTGGATGATGTCCGCCGCGCCGCCGTGTCGCAGCAGCTCGGCGCAATGGAGGTTGATCAAGTAGGGCGCGAGCATGTGCACTTCGAACATGCGCTGGAATACCTCGGCTTCCTCTCCCGGTGTCTCGGGATGCCAGTCCGAGGCGTTGTGAACGATCGCGCGCAAGGCGCGGGTTTGCTGTTTCAGCGCCGCCACGAAAGCATGGATGCCTGCCGCGCCGGAAAAATCCGCCTGCAGCGTCACTGCGCCGCGATCGCGTAATCGTTCGAGGCTGAGACGGGGGGTGCGGTAGGTGACGATCACCGGCTGGCCATCATCAAGCAGTCGCTCTGCGCAATGCAGACCGATGCGCTGGCTGGCGCCGGTAATCAGGATCGGGGCCGTTGGTTGGGGCATGCTTTTCACTGAGGTTCGGCTGTCGAGGGGGTACGCATGGCCGTCAGCTTACCTTAGGGCGCGCTACCGTACCTTAGCCGACGTACTCGCAAACGGCACGCTGCGATGCCGCTAGGAGGGTTCGGGCGCGTCGGCGAGCGTTTCCGTCGGGAGTTCCGGCTGCAGCTCCGGATGCAGGCGCTGGTGCTGTTCGTAGAGATACGAGCGAATGCGCTCGGCGTCCCTGTCCCGTGGGTATTCGACTTCGTAGGCGGTCATGCCGCCCTCGGCTTCGCGAATCCGGTGTGCGTCGATCTCGAGCGAGCCCTCACCCGGAAGCGCCAGGTGCAGGTGAAGATGCTTGGGCGCCTTCCGTTTTGGTCCCGCGTCCACCAGCAGGCCATTAGGGGACAGTTCATGAACGCTCAGCGCGGTTTCGTTACCGTCGTTGGAAAGCAGCGGCAGGGGCTCATCCAGGTGCAAGCGCCAGGCGCGAAGCACCGGCCCGCGTTCGTAAATGGTCGGCGGTGCAAGCTGCAGCTGGATCGCCTGAAATTCGTCCTGGTTCAGTTGCAGGGGAAACGACATGCAATAGTCTTCGAGCTCGGCTTCAAGCGTCAGATTGGCTTTTGCTGCAAGCTGCAACAGTAGTCCGTTGGCCTTCTCGCCACCGTCCACGCGAAAGCCGGGCCGTGCTTCACCCGGCTCGACTGGCGAGCCGCTCACGAGTTCGTTGATGTACGCCAGCTCGGCGCTGGTGAGAACGGTTTTCTTTGCCATCCCGATTTCCCCCTCAAGGGCAGCAGGACAGGCCTACCCATGCCTTGAACGCTCCGGTGCCTCGGCGCCGCGAGATCCTCTACCAGGACGGCCTTGCGACAATGTTTTCGTCAATCAGTTCCTTGCAGCACGCCTTGATGGCGAGTGTAGATCGCGCGGTCGGGTACAGAGGCCGAATACGGCATAATGCTTCGCTTCAATTCGCAACGGAGCCCACCATGAAAGTCGCCATCCTCTCCGGCACGGTCTACGGCACCGCCGAAGACGTCGCTCGCCATGCCGCATCATTTCTGAAAGCGGCGGGTTTCGACACCTGGCACGACCCGCGTGCGCAACTGGCGCAGATCGTCGACTTCGCGCCGCAAGCGCTGCTGGTGGTGACGGCCACCACTGGGATGGGTGAATTGCCCGACAACTTTGTCCCGTTGTATTCGGCCATTCGCGATCAGTTCCCGGCGTGGCAGGGCTTGCCGGGCGGCGTCATCGCGCTGGGCGACGCCAGTTATGGCGATACCTTCTGCGGCGCCGGTGAGCTAGTCCGAGAACTGTATGCCGAGTTGGGCGTGCGCGAGGTGCAGGACATGCTGCGTCTCGATGCCAGCGAAACGGTAACACCTGAAAACGATGCGGAGCCTTGGCTGGAACGCTTCGCTGCAGCTCTACGGGGCTGAGTGCATTTCGCGGCGAGCGCCGATTATTTCAGCTGATCGACCGCGCTCCGGCTGGTGCCTTTGAGCCGCGCAAAATCCTGCAACTGCGGATAGAACTCGCGGAAATCCTGCTGGAGCGGCAGGTATAGCCGTTCCAGCTCGGCGACCCCGCCCGCCAACCCTTCCGGGCGCGACAGTCGTCGACTCATTCCGGCCACCACCTGCTCCATTACGGCGAAGTCCCGGTAACTGCCGAGCCAGTCCTGAGCCGCCATGCGGGGCGCGATAAATGCGAGCTTGCCGGGGAGCTCGGCCTCGTCATGTAGCACCTGATAGACCCGCGCGGTGAATCGCTGCAGGGGTTCTTCGGCATAGTCATGCCAGTGCGCGGCCAGACAGTGGTCAAAAAACAGGTCGATCAATATCCCCGCATAACGCCGCCGCTCACTGGGAAAGCGCTGCTTGGCTTGCAGCACCAAGGGATGGCTGTCGGTATAGACGTCGATCTGCCGGTGCAGGCGTATTCCAGCTTCGATGTCGGCAGGCCAGCGGCCTTGCAAGGGGCCTTTGACGAAGTCGCCGTAGAGACTGCCGAGCATCTCGCCGGGCTGCGAGCCGCCGAGATGCAGATGTGCGAGATAGTTCATGCGGCCAGTCTAGCAGCGCTTCCTTGCGCTCGGCTTACATCAGGCCGCCACGGATACCGGCGTGGCTGCGTCGTACAGCGCGTCGGAGATGGCCGTGTGGCAGGTGCGTGCCAGCCGGTTGCGCTCCATGCCGCAGCTGTCGATGGGTTGCAGCAGCTGTATTTCCACGACTGCAACCTCGACCGCCAGCAGCCGGAACAGGTGCGAAAGCAGATCGTCTTCACCGATGAACGGCGTGATGAGATCGGCCTCGCCACCGCGCAAATAGCGGATTGCCACGGGTTGGATCGGTGTGCCGGTTTCGATCGCGCACGCCAGCAATCGTGAATGAAAGGTGCGCAGAATCGTGCCGTCCGTGGTTGTGCCTTCGGGAAAAATCAGCAGATTGCGACCCTGCTCTAGCTCGGCGCTCAACAGCTGATTCAGCGTGCTGCTGTCGCCGCTTCCACGCCTAATGAACTGCGTGCCCGCCTCGGCAGCGAGCCAGCCGAGCAATGGCCATTGACGTACTTCGGATTTGGCCAGAAAAGTCATCGGCTGCAGCATCCCAAGCAGCGGAATGTCCGTCCAGGACAGGTGATTGGAGAGCCATAGCATTGGCTGAGCGGGGCGCTTGCCGGTCAGCCGAACCTCGTACGGCAGCGCTGCGGCCAGCCGTGCGAGAAACCAGCGGCACAGCCGATGGCGCATCCCTTGGGATGGCCTGAGTCGGAGCAAGGACAGCAACTTCAATCCGCTCGCCAGCGAGAGCCCGACTGCAATCACTCCACACAGCCGGGTCAGTCGCAGATACAAGCGCAGCCTGCCCATTCAGACGGCCGCCTTGAAGTGGCGTGCGTAGCGCGGGCACAGCTCGTCGCGTTTGAGCAGGATGAAAACGTCGGCGACCTGGAAGTCCGGGTCCCAGCACGGCTCGCCGCAGATTTTCGCCCCGAGTCGCAGATAGGCCTTGAGCAGCGGCGGGGTTTCTGCGATCACATTGTCCGGCAGCTCCAGCGTGGGCAATGGGTTCTTCGGGTTGGCGTGCAGCAGCTCGGTGCACAGATACCGCTCGCGCAGGCGCTGCATGATCGCTTGAGCCTGGACGCCGCCGTCGCGCATCGGAATGCTCGCGCAGCCCATCAGGTAGCGATAGCCGCCCTGGTTCAGCGCATCGGCCAGCGCGCTCCAGAGCACGGCGATGGTCGCCCCGTTGCGGTAGGCCGGATGCACGCAGGTACGACCGATCTCGAGTATCGGTGCGTCCAACTCCGCGAGACCCTGCAGGCTGAATTCCTCTTCGCTGTAGAAGCGCCCGAGTCCGCGTGCCGTCAGGTTATCGAGCAGGCGTGTGGTAGCGACCAGTTCGCCACTATCGAGATCGCGCACGCCGATGTGGCTGCAGTGCGCGTCGAAGTCGTCGCAGTCCAATCCAGCTTCGGCGCCTTGCAGCTGCGCGCCGAACTCGCTGCTAAACACCCGGTAGCGCAAGGCTTGGGCTTCGAGCAGCGCGGCCTGGCCGTGCAGCCGCTCTGCTTGCAGGCGTCGCGTGGTGCGAGGAAAAGCGATGGTGGTCATACCCTGTCTCCTGGTCAGCCTTGGCGTGGCAATGCATTCGGAGCGCTTGGTTGTTATGGTTGGCGTTCCGTCAATCAGTGATGCCGACTCAGGCTAGGCAGAGGCAGTGTCATGACTGTTACGGATCGATGATGCTTGGATGACGGTGATTGCCATTGGCTATCCCTTCGCTGAACCCATGGAGTGAGATTCGATGTCTTGGCATGACCTGCTCGTCCCGCTGCAACGCCTGCCGCCGCCTGCTGCGCTGGAGGATTGGTTCGCCGATCTGCGGTCGCGAAGCGCGGAGGATCCTTTCGCGCTGGCAGTGCTGGGTGGCCGACTGGCGGCCACGCCGGGCCTGGCCTTTCTGGCGGGCTATCAGGCGGCGTTGCGGCGACTTTGGCCGGCCGCGCCAGAGGGGCTCGGTGCGTTGTGCGCCACCGAGAACCGTTCATTGCGTCCGGCCGACATGCTGACTCGTCTGGACGGGCTGCTGCTGACGGGTTGCAAGGATTTCGTCACAGCCGGCTCTGCGGCGACCTGGCTATTGGTGCCTGCGCGCGATGAGGAGCCCGGCGAGCGTCCGCGGCTGAGCCTGTGCGTCGTCGGTTCCGGTGAGCACGGTGTGATCGTCGAGTCGAGGCCGCCGTTACCCTTACTGGTCGATATTCCGCATGGTCGCTTGCGGCTGGAAGGTGCGGCATGCCACCGGTTGTCCGGTGATGGCTGGGACGACTACGTCAAACCGTTCCGCACGCTGGAAGATCTGCATGTACTGGCGGCTCTGGTCAGTTGGCTTTACGGCGTCAGCTTGGAATGTGGCTGGCCGCAACGGTTGCAATTGCAGCTCTTGGGGCTGTTGGCCGGCGCGGCTGAGGTTTCGCGACTTTCGCCTGCAGCATCCGCAACACACCTGTTACTGGCTTCTCTGAATCTGCAGTTCGCGGTGCTTGCCGATGAGGTGGACGTCGCGCTGGCGCTAGGCCCGCAGCAGTGGTTGGATCTTTGGCGGCGCGACCGCGGCGTGCTGCAACTGGCGCGTGGTGCGCAGGCCAAGCGGCTCGCACAGGCTGCGGAGGTGTTTGGGCTGACACCCGAAGGTGACCAGGCGTAGAGCAGGTAATGGCGGCAACTCGGGAACTCCTCGTTACGGTACGAACCTATAACAGGCGTGCCGCGACAGCACGGTTCAATCTTCACAGGTTTCAGGGGCGCTCGTGGTTGGCGTCCAGTGTTCACCAGACAAGGATTTCAATGTCTTTCAGCTGTATCGCCATCCCTGCTCAGCGCGCGGCGTTATTGTGGAGCGTCCTGTCATGATACTGGCCGGGGACGTTTTCCCCTGGCGAGAGGGCAATCGTTTCCAGCTGTTGATCGATGGACCGGCTTTCTTCCCACGCATATTGGCGAGTATCGATGCCGCCGAGCGTCGGGTGGATGTCGAGCTCTATCTCGTCGAAGACGGGCAATGCGCGGATCGGCTGATCGATAGCCTGGTGACGGCCGCCGAGCGTGGAGTACGGGTGCGCTGTCTGTTCGATGGTTTCGGTTGCCTCAAGCTGGGGCAGAAGACCCGACAGCGGCTGACTGATGCCGGAGTCGATCTGCGTCAGTACAACCCGCTGAAACTTCATTTGAAGTTTCGCAACCTGCATCGAGATCATCGCAAGCTGATTCTGATCGATGACGAGCACTGTTTCGTTGGTGGCACCGGAGCCACTGACGAGTTCTGGAACCCCTCAAATCCCGAAGAGCACTGGCACGAAGCAATGGTCGAGATTTCCGGTCCGTTACTGGAGGACTGGCGGCGGCTGTTCGACGTGCAGTGGGCGTTGTGTCTGAAAAGGCGGATATGGCAGCTGCCATTGCCGCAACGAATGCCCAAAGTTCCGGCCAACCCGCCATCGGACGACGGCATGGGGCGAGTCGCCTATTCGGCGGCGCGACAGCATCGCGACATCCTCCACAGCCTGCTGCGCAACATGCGGCACGCGGAGCGTCGGATCTGGCTGGCGACACCTTATTTCCTGCCCACCGGCCGTGTTCGTCGTGAGTTGATGCGCGCCGCGAGACGCGGGGTCGACGTACAACTGTTGCTCACCAGCCGCAACACCGACCATCCCTCGGTTCGCTACGCGGGGCAGCGCTATTACCCACGATTGCTACGTGCCGGCGTGCGGATCCACGAATATCAGCCACACTTCCTTCATCTGAAAATGGTGCTGGTCGACGATTGGGTCAGTGTCGGCTCCTGCAACTTCGATCACTGGAATCTGCGCTGGAACCTGGAAGCCAATCTGGAAGCGGTCGACACTCAGTTCAGCGCTTCAGTGGAGAAGAGCTTCGAGCACGATTTCGCCCGCAGCCTGGAAATCGATATGCAGCAATGGCATTCGCGTCCGCTGAGCCAGCGCCTCTATCAGCGCATGTGGGGTCTGCTCGATAGGCTCATGATCAATATATTCAATCGAAGTGGCTGACGGCGTGGCCGAACCGCCGCAATGTTCTATGACTGGGAGAGTGTTTCGATGGCTGCGAAAAAAATTCTGATGCTGGTTGGCGATTACGTCGAAGACTACGAAACCATGGTGCCGTTCCAGGCGCTGCAGATGGTCGGTCATACGGTGCACGCCGTCTGCCCGGACAAAAAGGCCGGTGACACGGTGCGTACGGCGATTCACGACTTCGAAGGCGATCAGACCTACAGCGAAAAGCCTGGCCATAATTTCGCGCTGAACTTCGATTTCGACGCGGTGCGCGCCGAAGACTACGATGCGCTGGTGGTGCCGGGCGGGCGTTCGCCGGAGTATTTGCGGCTCAACGATCAGGTGCTAAGCCTGGTCAGGGCGTTCAGCGAGGCGCAAAAGCCAATCGCTGCGGTGTGCCATGGCCCGCAGCTGTTGGCGGCTGCCGGGATCCTCGAAGGCCGTGCCTGCAGCGCCTATCCGGCCTGCGCACCGGAAGTGAAGCTGGCTGGGGGCGAGTTCGTCGATATTGGTGTCGACAAGGCGCATACCGACGGCAACCTGGTTACCGCACCGGCATGGCCGGCGCATCCCGAGTGGCTAGCCGCCTTCCTCGATGTGCTCGGCACACGCATCAGCCTGTAATATGGCGTGCTGTTTACAAGGTCCGCCTCGGCGGGCCTTTTTCGTTGAAGCGTTCTTTCAGGCTCGATAACACCATGACCCAGGCAAAAGATCCTCTCCACGGCGTAACGCTGGAATCCATTCTGGTGGAGCTTCAGGCACATTTCGGGTGGGAGGGGCTGGCCGAGCGGGTCGACATTCGCTGCTTCAAAAGCGGCCCCAGCATCAAATCGAGCCTGACCTTCTTGCGCAAGACGCCCTGGGCCAGGGCGAAGGTCGAGGCGTTGTTCGTTCAGCTACGTCGATCTACCGCCTGATTTTTCGTAATGCAGAGTCCTGTAATTCGTCCGATACCGTTTTATTAATCGAAGTCCGGCTCAAGTTAGCCTCCATCCGACCGATTCCTTGTAACAGTTTGATTCGTCATGACTGACGAGTCTGTTTTGTTATCGAATCGGCATCATGGAGATTGGGACGATGAGAAATAACGGGCCGGTAAGCAACACCGAGCGGAGTTTTCCGGCGCATCAGCGACTAATCTCGGCAACCGATACACAGGGCAAGATTCTTTACTGCAACGATGAATTCGTTGCAGTAAGTGGCTATTCCAGGGCCGAGCTGATCGGGAGTGACCATAATTTGGTTCGCCACCCAGACATGCCGCCCGCTGTGTTCGCCGCCATGTGGGGCTATCTGAAGGCAGGCAAGAGCTGGATGGGGGTGGTCAAGAACCGTTGCAAGAATGGCGATTTCTACTGGGTCAGCGCCTATGTCACGCCGATCCTCGACGATGGCAAGCTGACCGGTTTCGAGTCGGTTCGGGTCAAACCTACCGCCGAGCAGGTCGCGCAAGCCACTGGGCTATACGAGCGTCTGCGTAACGGCCAAGCGGCGGTTTCCTTCGGGCGTCGACTTCAGGGCTGGGCCCGTACCTTGGCGATGCCAATGTGCGCGGCATCGCTTGCAGCGGCAGGAATCTTCTGGCTACCGCCGGCAGTTGAAGTGGTAACCGTGCTGGGTTTGTTCTTCGCGCTTGGGCTCAGTTCTCATTTCGTCGCAGAGCGGAAGCTGCATTCGATACTCCAAAGCGTTCCGCAGGCATTCACCGATCCGGTCGTTGCGCTCACCTACACACAGCAACACGGCAATGCCGCCCGCCTCGAGATGGCGCTGATCAGCGAGGATGCTCGCCTGCGCACCGCACTGACGCGGCTTTCCGATTTGGCTGGGCAGGTCGAACGTGCCTCTGCGGAAACGTCCATGCTGGCCAGCCAGACCGAGAACGACCTTCGCCAGCAGCGTAGTGAAACGGACATGACTGCCACTGCAGTCACCGAGATGACCGCGTCGATCACCGAAGTGGCCGGCCATGTGCAGCAGACAGCCGAGGAGGCCATTACCGCGAATGCGCTCGCGAACGACGGTGATCGAGTCGCTGCCCAGTCGCGCCAGGCGATCGAATCGCTGGCCGGCACCGTTACCAACATCGGCAGCGCGGTGAATGAGCTGGCAGGGGAAACCCAGCAGATCATGTCGGCTGCGGGGATGATCCAGAGCATTGCCGAGCAGACCAACTTGCTGGCGCTGAACGCTGCGATCGAGGCTGCCCGCGCCGGTGAGCAGGGCAGGGGCTTTGCTGTCGTCGCAGACGAGGTGCGGGCGCTGGCGAGCAAGACCCGTGACTCGACGCAGCAGATCCAGGCCATCATTCAGTCGCTGACCAGCAAGGCTGACGGGGCGGTCGCCATCGCCCAGGTCGGCGACCGGGAGGCGGCTCAGGGGCTGGCGCAGGTGGTCAAGGCGCAACAGGCACTGCAAGGAATTCGCGAGGCGGTTAGTCGCATTACCGGCATGAGTCAGCAAATGGCCACCGCCGCCGATGAACAGGCACACGTGGCCGAAGACATCGCGCGGCAGGTCACCAGTATTGCCGTCAGCACCGACGGCAACGTGAACAAGGCTGACCAGACCATGCAGCGCGGTCGCGAGCTGGAAGACGCTGCTCGAGGGCTGCGCGCCCTGGTCGAGCGGTTCAATCGCTGATCCGGCACGCAGAAACAAAAAAGCCCGGCACTGAGCCGGGCTTTTTTGTGGGTGTTGCTTACTGCACTTCGACGGCCAGGCTGTCCGAAATCTTCTTCTGCCAGATCGCCGGCCCGGTGATATGGACCGACTCGCCATTGGTATCGACGGCGACGGTGACCGGCATGTCCTTCACTTCGAACTCGTAGATGGCTTCCATGCCCAGTTCGGCGAAGGCCAGCACCTTGGACTTCTTGATCGCCTGGGCGACCAGATAAGCCGCGCCACCGACGGCCATCAGGTAGACGGCCTTGTTGTCCTTGATCGCGTCGATGGCGATCGGGCCGCGCTCGGACTTGCCGATCATGCCCAGTAGGCCAGTACTTTCGAGGATCTGACGGGTGAACTTGTCCATCCGCGTCGCGGTGGTCGGGCCAGCCGGGCCCACCACTTCGTCACCGACCGGATCCACCGGGCCGACGTAGTAGATGAAGCGGCCTTTGAGGTCCACCGGCAGCTCTTCACCCTTGTTCAGCATGTCGACCATGCGCTTGTGCGCGGCGTCGCGGCCGGTGAGCATCTTGCCGTTGAGCAGCACGGTTTCGCCCGGCTTCCAGCTCTGCACTTCTTCCGGGGTGATGGTGTCGAGGTTGACGCGGCGGGCGCTCGGGCCGGCTTCCCAGACGATCTCGGGGTAGGCATCCAGCGGCGGAGGGGTCAGCTCGGCCGGGCCGGAACCATCGAGCACGAAGTGTGCGTGGCGAGTGGCGGCGCAGTTGGGGATCATGCACACCGGCAGCGAGGCGGCGTGGGTCGGGTAGTCCATGATCTTCACGTCGAGCACGGTGGTCAGGCCGCCCAGGCCCTGGGCGCCGATGCCCAGCTGATTGACCTTCTCGAACAGCTCCAGACGCAGCTCTTCAATGCGGTTCTGCGGGCCACGAGCCTTTAGCTCATGGATGTCGATGGACTCCATCAACACTTCCTTGGCCATCACCGCGGCTTTCTCGGCGGTGCCGCCGATGCCGATGCCGAGCATGCCGGGCGGGCACCAGCCTGCGCCCATGGTTGGAACGGTTTTCAGGACCCAGTCGACGATCGAATCGGACGGGTTGAGCATGGCCATCTTCGACTTGTTCTCTGAGCCGCCACCCTTGGCCGCGACGTCCACTTCCACCTTGTCACCCGGAACGATGGAGTAGTGGATAACGGCGGGTGTGTTGTCTTTGGTGTTCTTGCGGGAACCAGCCGGGTCGGCGAGGATCGAAGCACGCAGGACGTTTTCCGGCAGGTTGTAGGCGCGGCGAACGCCTTCGTTGATCATGTCGTCCAGACTCATGGTGGCGCCATCCCAGCGTACGTCCATGCCCACGCGCACGAACACGGTGACGATGCCGGTATCCTGACAGATCGGCCGGTGGCCGGTTGCGCACATCCGCGAATTGATCAGAATCTGCGCCATGGAGTCGCGCGCTGCCGGCGACTCCTCCCGCAAGTAGGCCTCGTGCATCGCCTGGATGAAATCGACGGGGTGGTAATAGGAAATGAACTGCAAAGCGTCGGCAACGCTTTGTATCAGGTCGTCTTGCTTGATCACGGTCATGCAGCGCGTCCTCTTGGCGGGGCGGAGACAAGGCGCGCGGGGAATTTGGCCAACGCGCTCAGGTTAAAAAATGCGCGGCAGTATAACTCGCTGCGCCGCAGGGTACACAGACGAGCTAAAGGTGAAGGGATGCACATCGAAGCGGGTGTCGGTGAGGCTGTGGGTCAACTGCACACTGACAATAATGCGCCTGTGGTGCTCGGGCAGAAAGCAGTTGGAATGATCGAGCAGAAGGTGGCAGAACTGCCGCACATCGGACGATCGGTAGCTCGTCCTGTCAGAAGAACCGGGGCTTGTAGGCTTTTGCAAGTGGCCAGCGTAAAGTATGTCTAATTGCCATTATGGGAAGGATTCCATGCGCGTGACTCGTGACGAAAGCGAACAGCAGGCGCTGCAGCAGCTGGTCATCAAGCGCTTCGGTATGGCAGCAGGCACCTACGGCCTCGCCTTGCTGCTGACATGGATTACCGTCGCCGGGGGCTTCTATCAAGCGCCGTTAGACACTGCTATTGCGGGCTCTTTGATGATCCTGGTCAGCCAGTTGGGGTTCTTCTGGGTGTTTTCCCGAGGCTACAACCTGCGCTTTCGCGACCCCAGTCTGACCGAGCCGCAGGTGTTGGTTGCGCTGGTGTGGCTGACCTTCTTTCTGTTCAATCTCGGCGATAGTCGCGGCTCTTTGCTGGTGCTCTATGTGCTGGTGCTGATGTTCGCCGTGTTTCTGCCGCCGAAAGTATTCATCCGCTACGCCGTACTGGCGCTCGTCAGTTTCGTCGGCATGTCGCTGTACGATGCATATCTCGATCGTCTCGGCGACTCGCAGGTAGCGCTGCTGGAGGCTGGCGTATTGCTGGTAACGCTCATCTGGATGTGCCTGTTCGTCGGTTACGTCTACAAGCTGCGTCAGCGCATGCGTCAGCGCCGTTTCGCCTTGCAGGCGCACCAGGAAACGCTGCGCGGCATGATGCGGCAACTGGAGGATCTGGCCTCCACGGACGAGCTCACCGGGTTGTACAACCGCCGTCATTTCATTCGCCGGGCCGAGGCGGAGCTGAGTCGATTACGGGCGGGCCATCAGTCCGGCCTCGCATTGATCGACCTCGATCATTTCAAGCGGGTAAACGATCTGCACGGGCACGCCACGGGCGATCGTGTGCTGCAGATGTTCGCCTCGGTAGCGCGTTCGTGCTTGCGCGACGGCGATATCCTGGCCCGCTACGGTGGCGAGGAGTTCGTCCTGCTGTTGCCGCACACCGATGCCGAGCAGTTCAGCGCTTGTTGTGAGCGCCTGCGCGAGGCGTTTGCCAATGCCCAGCCGCTGGACGTGGAGTTACAGGCGGGGCATCTCAGTCTGTCGGTCGGGCTGACGCTGCTCAATGCTGGCGACGATCTGGACGAGTCATTGCAGCGCGCCGACATGGCGCTCTATCGGGCCAAGGCCAACGGGCGTAATCGCTGCGAGGCAAGCTGGGCGGCCGTCGATGCCTGAAATTACCCATGGGGCGCGGTCCTGGACGGTGAGCGAGGGGAAGAACCTGCTCGATGCGCTCAATGATGCTGGCCTGAACGTGCCCTACAGCTGTCGTGCGGGCAGTTGCCACGCCTGTCTGGTGCGCTGCCTGCGGGGTGAGCCAAAGGATGCCCAGCCGGACGCGCTCGATGTCGGTCGGCGTTTACAGGGGTGGAGACTCGCCTGCCAATGCGCCGTCACCGAAGATCTCAGTGTCGCCGTGTACGACCCGGTGCGCGAGGGGCTGGCGGCACGAGTGGAAGGGCTCGATTGGCTCGATGGACAGGTCCTGCGCCTGCGGCTGCAGGCCGAGCGTCCGCTGCGTTACCGCGCCGGCCAGCACGTGCTGCTGTGGACTGACCGTGGCGTTGCCAGGCCTTATTCATTGGCGAGCGTGCCCGGGGAGGATCCCTGGCTTGAGTTTCACCTCGATTGCCACAATCCGGGTGCCTTCTGCGATTCGGCGCGCGCCCTGAAGATGGGAGACAGCCTGCGCCTTGGTCAGCTGCACGCCGGCGCGCTGCGCTACGAGCCCGAATGGCAGACGCGTCCCCTGTTGATGCTGGCGGCCGGTACCGGGCTCGCACCTCTTTGGGCCCTGTTGCGCGAGGCGCTGCGTCAGGATCATCTAGGGCCGATACGGCTGCTGCATTTCTGTCGAGGTGCGTCCTACCTGCGAGCGTCGTTGGAGCGTCTCGCACAGGGGCATGACAACCTGAGTATCGAGTGGGTCGATTCCGAACAGACGCATGACAGTCTGCAATCCGTACGCGCTACGTCGCGCCAGGAAATCGCACTGCTCTGCGGGGGAAGCGGATTCGTCGAGGACTGCGCCAAGCGCCTGTTTCTCGCGGGACTGCCGCGGGGGCAGGTGCTGAGCGACGCTTTTCTGGTGCGCCACGTCGAGCCTTGAGCAACGACGGCGCATCGCCCCCAAGAGATGGCTAGGGGCGCGTGATCGAAGCACGCCAAGGTATCAGGCCCCCATTGGCCGTCACCTGGCGTGCTTCGAGACCATCAACTCAATGAATCGCCTACACGCAGGATCTTCATGGTGTTGGTGCCGCCGGTGCCGTGATAGGTATCGCCCTTGGTCAGGATCACCCAGTCGCCAACGTTGACGATGTTGCGTTTGAGCAACTCATCCACCGCCGCCTGGCTGACCTTGTCCGCTGGCAGTGCGGCCGGATCGAACGGAATGGTCTGCACACCGCGGAACATGGCGACCCGTGCCTGGGTCTCGCGATGGGGCGAGTATGCAAAGATCGGTACCGACGAGCGGATGCGCGACATGATCAGCGGGGTATAGCCGCTTTCGGTCAGGCTGATGATCGCCTTAACGCCGGGGAAGTGGTTGGCGGTGTACATCGCCGCCAGCGCGGTGCTTTCATCACTGCGCTCGAAGCGCTGGCCGAGACGGTGGCTGGACTTGATGCTGGTCGGATGCTTCTCGGCTCCGACGCAGACGCGTGCCATCGCCTTGATCGCCTCGATCGGGTATTCGCCGGCAGCGCTTTCGGCCGACAGCATGACCGCGTCGGTGTAGTCCAGCACCGCGTTGGCTACATCGGAAACCTCGGCGCGGGTCGGCATCGGGTTCTGGATCATCGACTCCATCATCTGGGTCGCGGTGATGACGACCTTGTTGTTGCGGCGTGCGTGAAGAATGATCTTCTTCTGAATGCCCACCAGTTCGGCGTCGCCGATCTCGACGCCCAGGTCGCCTCGCGCGACCATCACGCCATCGCTGGCGCGGATCAAGCCGTCCAGCGCCTCATCATCGGCGACCGCTTCGGCGCGCTCGATCTTGGCGATCAGCCAGGCGCTGGAGCCGGCCTCGTCGCGCAGGCGGCGGGCCAGTTCCATATCGGCGGCATCGCGAGGGAAGGACACGGCGAGGTAGTCCAGATCCATCTCGGCGGCCAGCTTGATGTCGGCTTTGTCCTTGGCGGTCAGCGCCGGCGCAGTCAGCCCGCCTCCCCGACGATTGATGCCTTTGTTGTCCGACAGCGGCCCGCCAATTAGTACAGTGCAATGCAGTTCGTCGGCCGTGGCGTTGTCAACGCGCATGACCACGCGACCATCATCGAGGAGCAATTCATCGCCAACGCTGCAATCTTTGACCAGATCCGGGTAGTCGATGCCCACCACGTCCTGGGTGCCTGCATCGCGAGGGTGGGTGACGGAGAAGCGGAAGTTGTCGCCCTCTGCTAATTCGATACGCTTGCCGGCGAACTTGGCGATGCGGATTTTCGGCCCTTGCAGGTCGCCCAATAGGGCGACGAAGCGACCGTGTTTCGCGGCGATGTCCCGTACCAGCTGCGCCCGGGCGCGGTGCTCATCTGGAGCACCATGAGAGAAATTCAAGCGGGCGACATCGAGGCCCGCCAGGATCATCTTTTCCAGTACATTCGGTGAGCTGCTGGCAGGACCCAGCGTGGCGACGATTTTGGTACGGCGCGAGATCATTCAATGCTCCTTTTTCAGAATGGCCGGGAGGCTACTATGCCGTGCGGCTGTAGTCATTGTTGGCTTGCACTACTCTTTGGCGGCTGCATGCGAGCTGCCGCGACGTGTTCTGGTGCGCCGAGCGGGGCTGTAGTTTTTCTCGCCGCGGTCGATAAGTCGGCAACGGAGGATTCATCCATGCGCACCCTTGTCATACTGTCTCTGATCACTCTCAGCGTAGGCTGCAGCAGCCGAAGTGCACTCGATCGCCATCTGGACAGTGCTTACCAGCACTATCAATCAGGCGATTGCGAGCAGGTAATGCTCGCCCTATCGCAGGCCGAGCGCAGCAGTCGGCCACGCGACAACGTTCAGCCGGAAATATCGCTGCTACGCGGGCAGTGCCTGGAGCGCCAGGGGTTGTTCGTCGATGCGGCGCAAACCTATCGCTTCATTCAGACCCGCTATCCGGCCAGCGAATATGCCTTCCGTGGTCGCGCCAGACTGGAGACGTTGCGTCAGTTGGGGCACTATCAGCCGGAGGAGCGGGTGGTAACTCACGCCGCCAAACCCTGAGCGAAGCCGGTTAGTCGAGACCGGCTGGGAAGGAACCCATGCACATCGCACCGATACTGCTTATAGCGCTGTTGTCATCGCCGTTGGCGGCTGCCGAGATCTACCGCTGGGTCGATTCGCAGGGAAATGTGCATTTCGATGCACGACCGCGTCCCGGTGCCGAACCAGTCGAGGTCAGACCGCAGGTCATCGAGCGCGACGAGGCGACTCGCGAGCGCGAAGCGCGTACCGAGCGCTTCTTCGAGGCTCGTCGGCAAGAGCAGCAGGCTGCTGATCAGGCGGCCAGTGAACAGCATGCCCGGCGCGAGCAGGAATGCCGTCAGCTGCGTCAGCAGCTGTCGCGTCTGTCCCATGGCGGACGCTACTTTCGTGCCGATGCAAAGGAGGGGCGGGTCTACTACAGTGATGAGGAAATAGAGACGGCGCGGCGGCAGTTGGCCAGTCGTATCAGTCGAAATTGCAGCTGAGCGGCCCGAACGGCCGCTGCGATCAAGTTGGCGGCAGGGCCGGAACCGATGAACATGCTTAATCAGCGCAGCATCCAGCGGCACCAGTTGCCGTACTATCTCAACGTTTTCAACCGCTTTACCGATAAGCCATTGGGCTTCATCGGCAACCTGTCGGAGACTGGACTGATGCTCATCAGTCCATATCCGATGATGACCGATGCGTGCTTCGAGATGCGCCTGAAGATCCCCGGCCAGCACGGCCAGCTGCGTTACATCGATTTCAGCGCGATCTGCCGCTGGTCCCGCGAGGATGTCACTCCCGGCAGCTTCGATTCGGGTTTCGTACTGATTACGCCGCCCAGCGAAATTCGCCACATGATCGACGCGCTACATCACTATTTCAGTTTCCGGCCGATGCTGAGCATTCCGCCAGCTCGTCTGCCGCTCAGCGATGTCCCACCCAGCCGGGCCATCGACCAGGATCACTGTCACGGGATCTGAGTGATTCGGCTTGGTTGGGTGATGTTCACGTTTCCCCTGCGAAGTCGAATGATGTTCTACAGAACGCCGCCTTTTTTCCACGCCAGGTAGCGGCTGATCAACGCCGGCCCCAGCTCGTGCGGACGCGCATCGAGCACCGGGACGCCGTGCGCCAGCAGCCGTTCATGCAACTGATCTCGGGCGTTCAGGTAGTTCAGCGTGCCGCAGTAGCCCAGCGCATCCTGGGCGCTGCTCACTGGTTGATGACGTAGTCCGTCGAGCACCGGCTCGCGCAAGCTCACCACCAGAACCCGGTGCCGGCGCGAGAGCCGGCGGACCGCGCCGAGCAAATCCTCATCATCTTCGTCGCGCAGATTGCTCAGGATCACCACCAGCGCCCGTCGTTTCTGTCGCGTCAGAACCTCCCCGGCGGCTCGCATGAAATCGGCTGGCTGTCTCGTGTTGGTCAAATCGTAGACGCCGTTCAGCAAGGCGTTCAGCTGCAACTGGCCCTTGGCCGGCGCGAGGAAGCGGCGTTGCTCGGTGGCGAAGCTGTAGAGTCCCAGCGCGTCGCCTTGGCGCAAGGCGACATAAGCCAACAGCAGGCTTGCATTGAGCGCGTGGTCGAAATGCGAGAGTGCATCATCCTGGCTGCGCATCCGCCGGCCGCAATCGAGCATCAACAGGATCTGCTGGTCGCGGTCGTCCTGATATTCCCGGGCGATCGGCGTGCGCTTGCGTGCGGTGGCCTTCCAGTCGATCTGCCGCAGAGTATCGCCTTCGCGGAATTCGCGGAGCTGATGGAAATCCATACCCAGCCCGCGGCGCGGCTGCTGCCGCACACCCAGGCGACTCAACCAGCTGTCTACGGCCATCAGCGGTGCGCCGTGCAGTCGAGTGAAGTCGGGGTAGACGCGCGACTGTGACTCCAGCTTCAGCAGCCGGCGTTCGCGCCATAATCCCAGTGGACCGTGCAGGCGGATCTCACACTGATCGAAGTGTACGGGGCCACGGCGTTCCGGGCAGATTCGGTACGCGACCTCGCAATGTTGCCCCGGTACGAGGGTTAGATGTTGTGGCAGGTGCTGAAACGCCATCCCGGCTGGCGGATGGTCGAAGATATCCAGGCGCAAGGGACGAGTCAGCGAGGCGTGAAGCTGTAGCTGCACATCATGCCAACGACCCAGCGCCAGGTGGCCGGGTAGGGTGCGTTGCAACGTGGGCGAAGGCAGCCGGTGCAAGGAAACCGCGTCTAGGGCCGAAAGCAGGCCCAGGCACAGCAGCAGTCCCCACCAGGCCGTATTCACCGCGGCGGGCAGGGGATGGCCTAGCGCAGCCAGCACGCCCAGCGGCAGGGCAAGGACAAGCAGCAACACCAGCAGAAAGGTTTGTCGCCGTGATGGGCTCATCGCAACATCCGCGAGCTGGGCTGGATCACAGGCGCGGCGCCGTGACCTGGTCGAGCAATTGCAGCAGCAACTGATCCACCGAAGTCCCCTCGATATCCAGTTCGGGCGAGAGTCTGACACGATGCCGCAGCACCGCGAGTGCGCAGCCCTTGATGTCGTCCGGGGTGACGAACTCCCCGCCGCGTAACAGCGCGCGTGCTCGCGCGCAGCGAACCAGTGCGATCGAGGCGCGTGGTCCCGCGCCCAGCGCCAGACCGGGCCAGTTGCGCGTGGCGCGGGCCAGGCGCACCGCGTAGTCGAGTACTTGCTCGTCGAGTGGCACTTCGCTGGCGATCTTCTGCAAGGCCTGGACATCCTTTGCCTGCAATAGCACGCGCAAGCCGCTGACGTCGAGGATATCGGTACGCGCCGAGCGGGTGACTTGACGGACCAGTTCCAGCTCCTCGTCGGCCATCGGATAGTCCATGCGCAGCATCAGCATGAAGCGGTCCAGCTCGGCTTCAGGCAGTGGGTAGGTGCCTTCCTGCTCGATGGGGTTCTGCGTGGCCATCACCAGGAAGGGTTGCGGCGCCGCCAGCGCGCGACCTTCGAGCGTGACCTGGCGTTCTTGCATGACCTCCAGCAGCGCCGCCTGGGTTTTTGCCGGGGCGCGGTTGATTTCATCGGCGAGCAGCAGGTTGGTGAAGACCGGCCCTTTGCGTAGCTTGAACTGTTCGCTGGCCAAGTCATAGACGGCGTGGCCGGTGATATCGCTTGGCATCAGGTCGGGCGTGAATTGGATACGCGAAAACTCGCCACCGAAGCAACGAGCCAGCGCGCGGACCAGCAAGGTTTTACCGAGCCCCGGCACTCCCTCGACCAGCACGTGGCCGCCGGCTATCAAGGCGGTGAGAACGCCATCGACGATATCCTGCTGACCGATTACGGCCTTGTGCAATTCCTGACGCAGCGCCTGTGCCAGTTGGCTGGCGCGCTGACGCTGGCTGCTTGCGCCAGCAGCGGGGGCATTGTTCTGTTCGCTTGGGATTTCGCTCATAGGGCATTCCTGAGGCTTTGCAGGCGGGCGACCTGGCTGGTGAATTCGGCGGCGCTGACAGGCTTTTCCGCTGGCAGGCGCAAGGCCTGATCGATGGAGTCGGGGGGCAGCTGGCTGAGTTTCGCCAGCACCAGACACTGCTCGGTATAGGGCAGCGCTTCGAATCCCGGATGGCGTCGGCGCGCCTGCCGTTGTATGTCGCGCTGCAAGCCGATCAGCAGATGGCGCTGGCCGGCATGGCGGTAGAGGAAGTCGGCACTGGCGCGCAGATGTTCATGCAGTTGCCGGCGGCTACGGTCGGCCGTCTCGATGATGGGACCCTGTCGTTGGCCCAGATGCCAGGCGGCGAAGATCAGTATCAGCAGCAGGGCGGTCAGCGCTTCGGGGAAATAGCGCAGCAGCTGTCGCAACAAGCCGACGTGCTCGGTGCGATAGGCGAGGGCCACGTCACGATCCTGGGTGAGATACCAGAGCAGCCAAGCATGGTCATACTGCCCGATGCGATCGTTCTGCCAGATCCAGCTGTCGGTGAGCGCGGTGATCAGACCGTTACCGTGCTGCAGCTGCAGCATGTGCGTGGCACCGTCGCTGTTGGCCCAGGCATGAGCCCTCTTGTCGGCATCGTAGAGGTGATAGTCGGTGTCGAAGGCGAAATAGGCCGGTGCGCCTTCGTTCTCCAGATACAGTCGGGTCAGCGTGGAGCGCTTCTCCGTGCTGGCGATCTGTTTGGTGGCTTCGTTGGTCTCGTCATCTGTGGTTTCGTACTGTTGCAAGCCCAGCGTATCGAGAAGCAGATCACCACTTTTACCGGTGTGCTCGTCCCACAGGCGTTCGGCCACGAACACCAGGTGGCCGCCGTCAGAGACCCACTCAAGCAAGCGTGCGGACTGACTCGGTTTCATATCTGCACGGTCGCCCAGCAGTAGCAGGATCCGGTTGTCCGGTTGCAGCTCGAGCAGCCCGCCAAGGCCTTCGGTGTGGGTGACCGCTCTGCCTTGGTCGATGAGAAAACGTTCAGCTGCCAGGTAGGGATTGGCGCGCACCTGCGGCGCAGGACCTCGCTCAATGACCTCCTGGTAGCGTGTCGCCTTGCTCGCGACGAATAGCAGCAGGGTGACTAGCAGTACGCCCGCGACGGTCAGGCCAATTGTGCGAGCGCGGCTCATGTGGACATCCTTGTGTCGAACAATTCGCGCCAGCGATCGCAGAGCTCGTTTCTGGCGGCGCCTGGCGGGGCCTGGTGACCATAGGCGAGATTCTGCCAGTGGCGGGTCAAGGTCTCGGCATAGCGGACCAGTTCCGGTCGACCGTCCTGGCGCAGCAGATCGAGGATTTCGCCCTCCGTATGAGCGGACTTCAATGGCAGCTTGCGTTCATGCAGCAGTCGGCTGAGAAACGCCCGGTAGAGCAACCCGAGCGCTTCGCGCGGCTGCTGGTCCCAGAGTCGGCTGACTTCACCGGCGACATCTGCAGGAATGTTCTCGGGCTGGACATCGAAACCGAACAGCACGGCCGGCGTATCCTGACGCTGCCTTGCAGCGGGAGGGCGAAGTCGCCCGACATGGACTCTCAGCCACTCGCGATAGCGCCAGAGGCAAAGCGCGATCAAACCGAACAGTGCCGCCCAGAGCAGGATTTCGACACCCGTGGCGATGTGTTCCAGGCTGCGCTGCAGGCTGCCGCCGCGCAGTAGTTTGTTGAGTAGGCGTTCCAACCAGCCCGGTTCTGCAAGCGTCTGGGGCTCGCCAAAGCGCCAGCGAGTCACGGTCTCGCGGTTTTTGAACGGCGGCTGGTTCAGCAGCTCGCTGATCCGCTCGTTGGCGGCCTGACTGGTCAGTGGCTGGTTGAGCAAGCGTTCGTGATCGGGGCTCGGCTCGGTCGGTGTCGTTTGTTCACGCTGCGGGGGCGCCGGGGTATCGGCCCGAGCGTCCTCTAGGGGCAAACCCAGCGACAGGCCGATGCTCAGCAGCAGGGCCGGCAATAAGGGCTGCAGACGCTCCTGCAATCGGCGAAAGCTCAGCTCGATATCCCAGGCCTCGAGCATGGTGCGTCGGTTGAGGTAGAGGCTGAAGCCACTGGCAACGTAAATCGGTTCCCAGATGATCAGGATCAGCACGTATAGCAGGTTGGACAGATGCTCAAGCCAGAGCCAGTCGCCTTCCACCTTCAGCAGGTCCTGCCAGGTCCAGTCAGCGAGTAACTGCGGCGGGATCAACATGTAGAGTAAGGCCAGCGCGCCCATCCACAAGCCGCTTTCCAGGTGGATGCCGACAATGGTCAACCAGCGTGCCGCGCCGGTGTCGCGTCGCTTCAAGACGGCCAGGCGATTCCGTCTGGTCGAGCCTGATAACCCTTCGAGCTGCAGCACTGGCAGATCGAAACTGCGGGTCAGGCTGAATCGGCGCCAGGTCAGGCTGGAAAACCATTGCGAGCGTAGCAGGCCAGGCAAGGCTCTGAAGCTGCGGCGCAGGGTCGGGGTATCGCCAAATAGTGACCGAGAAAGAATGAACAGCGGCAGGCGTTCATAGAGCGGTTTAAACCACCAGAGCAGCAACAGTGACAGCGTTGGATGTTGCCAGAGCATCAGGCTGAGCAGGGCGAACACCGGCAGGGTCAGCAGCGCCCAGCTGGTCATCAGTAGGCGCGCTTGCCGGCGTGCCAGCAGGATGCCGAGATCCAGCGATTCCCAGGCACTGCGCGGGCGGATCTCCATGGTCGCGTCACTCAGGCGCATGACTGTTCCTGCCGCTCAGCAAGAGATACAGGCCGACCAACAGCCACAGCAGCGCGCCCACGGCATATTTGACCGACGCGGAAGGATAGGTCATCGATGACCAATAGGCTTCGACGAATGCGGCGATCAGCAACAGCAAGGTGGCGCCGGCGACCAGCCGTACCGCCTTGCTGGCGGCCAGCCGCAAGGCTTCCCCGCGGGTAAGGTTGCCGGGGGCGATGAGCGCGCCGCCGAGTTTCAGCCCGGCGCCTCCGGCCAGGGTGATGGCTGTCAGCTCGAAGGCACCGTGACCGATGACGAATGACCAGAACGGCTGGTGATAACCAACTCCGGTCAGGTGGCCCGCGATCGCGCCGATGGTCAGCCCGTTGAACAACAGGTAGAACAAGCTTCCCAACCCGAACAGAAGCCCTCCGGCAAACGTCTGGAAGGCGATGCCGATATTGTGCATGACGTAGTAGCCGAACATCACCCAGTCTTCGCTGGATCCACGCTCGCCAAAGCGACCGAGGCGGCTGGCATCGGGATCGTACATCGCCTCCATCTGTGCGATCTGCTCAGGACTGATCAGGCTGTAAACCATTTCCGGAAACGCCAGGACCAGTGCCGCCATGCCTAGCAGGCTGATATAGAACAACAGGCTGGCGGCTGCCACGTAGCGCCATTGCTCGCGAACCAGCCGGCCGAACCCGCCAAGGATGAAACCGAGCAGACGACCTGCCAGGGGACTTCGGTGACGGTAGAGCTGCTGATGTCCGCGCTGCACCAGCACCTGCAGATTATCGATCGCATGGGTGCTGTAGCCGCGTGCTTGAGCCAGCGCCAGCTGTTGGCAGATGCGTCGATAGGCGGCTGGAAATGCCACGATCGAAACGGATGAAGGCTTCTTGCGGCGCTCGAGGGCATCGAGTGTTTCGCTGAACCCTTGCCATTCGGCTCGGTGAAGGCGCTCGAACTGGCTCTGTTTCATGCTGGCCCCACCAGACCGCGAGCGATGCCGTTTAGGCGCGCCTCGGCCTGCTCGGGGGCTACCTGCAGGGGCGTCGCCAGAATTGCAGCCAGTTCCTGCCGGCGTTCCGGCGACAGATTCGACTGTCGCTCGGCGAAGCCGATCAGCGCGCGCTGTTCGGCCAGTTCCAGCGGGAAGGGTGGTGCAATGGCGTTGACGATCGGAAGCGTCGCTGCGGCTGCGCCGTGCTCGTGGTACACCACCAGCGTTCCGGCGGCCAGATCGCCAAGGCGTTTGAAGGAGGGGTGCCAGAGGCAACTGATCGCCCCCACAAAGTAGCCGAATGGCAGCATGTCGACGAAACGCAGCAGGTTGCGTGTCAGAGACGACGCCCAGCCGATCGGCGTACCGTCATCATGGATTACCTTCAGGCCCAGCCAGCGCTTGCCAGGCGTGCTGCCTTCATTGAGCACCTCGAACAACACCATGTACCACCATTGCACGACGAACAGCAGCAGGGCGCCAGCGCCTATGCCAAACGTGCCTAACGAGCCGAGACCCAGCGCCAGGGTCAGAAATAGCGCGACCCGAATCAGCAGGTCCAGGGCGAACGCCAGAGCGCGAGGCACGAGGCCGGCCGGACGAAGCACGAGATCAATACCCTCCGGCGTTTCGACCCTGTGCGTATTGTCCAGCGGTGCTGTTAGAGCGGAAGGCAATGGTTGTGCTCGACGATCGATCTGGTGGGCTGGTGCGAGGCTGCTGCTCATGGCCGATCAACCGATCGGGCGCGTTGGCCAGGCGATATCGCGGCTATGTAATCATCGAACGTGGTTTTCGGCCAGAACCTGCTCGGCATTTTCAATCGAAATGCCATCATTCATACGCTGTGATCGCCCCGTTGCGCGGACCTGTCGCACAAGGAGTCGGGCGATGCGGCCGGCGGTCGTTCAAGCGCGTTAGACTGGTGTGCAAAGGCCGAGAGGGAGGCTCCCGTGACATCCAGCATCTTCTGGTACGACTTTGAAACCACTGGCATCTCGCCGCGTTGCGACCGACCGCTGCAGGTCGCCGGGATCCGCACCAACGAGGCGTTGGAGGAAATTGGCGAGCCGCTGAATATTTACTGCCGGCTCAGCGACGACATCCTGCCGCACCCGGCCGCTTGCCTGGTGACTGGCATTACTCCGGCCACCCTGACTGAAAAGGGGTTATGCGAAGCGGAGTTCATCGCTCGGCTGCATCAGGAACTGTCACAACCGGGCACCTGTAGCGCTGGCTATAACACCTTGCGTTTCGATGATGAGGTGCTGCGCTACAGCCTGTACCGCAATTTCTTCGATCCCTATGCGCGCGAGTGGCAGGGTGGCAATAGTCGCTGGGATCTCATCGATCTGGTCCGCACCGCTTATGCGTTGCGTCCCGAGGGGCTGGTTTGGCCTGAGGAAGACGGCCGCGTGACGCTCAAGCTGGAGCGTCTCAGTGTCGCCAACGGGCTCGAGCATTTGCAGGCGCACGACGCCCTGTCGGACGTGCGGGCGACCATTGCGCTGGCTCGATTGATACGGGAACGCCAGCCGAGGCTGTATGACTACCTGTACAAACTGCGGCGTAAGAACGCGGTAGTCGAACAGGTCGAGATTTTGAAACCAATGGTGCATGTCTCCGGGCGCTTCTCCGCTGCGCGGCACTATTTGTCCGTGGTGCTGCCACTGGCCTGGCATCCGCGCAATCGCAACGCACTGATCGTCTGCGACCTCAATGCCGAATGCTCGCCGCTATGGGAGGACACGGCCGAAGATCTCCGCGAGCGGCTGTATACCCGCCGTGAGGATCTCGGTGAGAAGCTGCCGACTCCGTTGAAACTGGTGCACGTCAATCGCTGCCCGGTACTTGTACCGATGAATGTCTTACGCAAGTCGGATATCGAGCGATTGAATCTGGATTTGCAATGTTGCGAGTCCAGGGCAAGCGATCTACGCGGTCGACAAGCAGAATGGAGCGCGAAACTTGCTGACGTCTATCAGGAGCAGGCGTTCACCGGCTTGTCGGATCCGGAACAGCAACTCTATGAAGGCTTTCTGGGTGAGCGAGATCGCCGGTTATGCGAGCAAGTCAGAAGCTTTGTACCCTCATCTGGTTCGAGTGGAGTGCCGTCGTTTGATGATGCCCGTCTACCGGAACTGCATTTTCGTTACCGTGCTCGGAATTTTCCCGAATGCCTTTCGGCTGCGGAACAACTGCAGTGGCAGGAGTTTTGTCGGCAGCGTTTAACCGCGCCCGAGTTTGGCGCGCCAAACACCTTGGATCAGTTCGAGAGTTCGCTGCAGGCATTACTGGCTTCAGCCAGTTCGAACCAGATGCAGCTACTGCAGCAATGGGCCGTGCATGCCCGTGGTCTGCGTGAGCGCTACATTCGCTGAGCTTCCCATCAAACGCCCGCAAAAAAGCCATCTGACGCGACATGCTCGGCATGCAGCGTCGGATGGCTTTAGGTCCCGCGCCGAACTTTAACCGAGCAAGGTGGCCCAGCTTTCAACTTCGTCGGAACCCCACTGGGCTTTCCATTCTTTCAGAGTCTTGTGATTGCCACCTTTGGTTTCAATCACTTCGCCGTTATGTGGGTTCTTGTACTGCTTTACGCGGCGCGCGCGCTTGGTAGCTGCCGGCGTCTTTGCGGTGCGTTGTGTTTTGCTATTTCTAGCGTCCGGATCGAGCAGGGCGATGATATCGCGAAGCGATTTTTGATATTCACCCATCAGTTCGCGCAGTTTGCCTTCGAACTCAAGCTCTTTTTTTAGCTTGTCATCTGCAGAAAGAGACTTCAGGCGTTCCTGGAGCTCCTTGATAGCTTCTTCTGTGGCGCGGTATTCATTGATTAGCGACATGTCACTTCCTTGGTATAGGTTGAACGCAAGTGTTAGCAATCATAGACAGCCACCATGCACAAGTAAATATGGCTTTGATAAAGATTAGCTACGGTTTTCTTCCGCTTTTGCGTTGATGGCTAATGTCGCTCAGTTAGTTTCATGAAGGAAAATCGAGACTCTCTTGGAAAATAGCGTCTGGAACGAATGCTTGGCTGATATATCGGTACGAAACCCCGCGGTGTTAATCATCCGCCTTGGTTGCGGGGCGGTCTAATTGGCATGTGTACGGTTGCCTCGAGTCGATAACCTTATTGTTACTGCGCGATGACGGCGTTATCGGTTGCTTGAGCCAGCCTGTAGCAGCGGGCTAAGGCTTGGCCCGACCCAATACTCTGGCTGCAGAATTATTCGCTGCGCTAGAATGCGGCACCTTTTTAAGCTGGAGTTATTTTAATGCGCACGTTCAGGCTGGTTATTGCCTGCCCCGATGGCGTTGGCATTGTCGCCAAGGTCAGCAATTTCCTGGCCACGTACAACGGCTGGATCACCGAAGCGAATCATCACTCGGATCACCAGAGCGGCTGGTTTTTCATGCGCCATGAAATTCGTGCCGACTCGCTGCCGTTTGATCTCGCTGGCTTCCGGCAGGCGTTTGCGCCTATAGCGCGTGAGTTTTCGATGGAGTGGCGGATTACCGATTCGGAACAGCGCAAGCGCGTCGTGCTGATGGCCAGTCGGGAATCGCACTGCCTGGCGGACCTGCTGCACAGGTGGCACAGCGGCGAACTGGATTGCGATATTCCCTGCGTCATTTCCAACCACAACGACTTGCGCAGTATGGTCGAGTGGCACGGCATTCCTTATTTCCACGTTCCGGTCGAGCCGGGGCGCAAGGAAGAGGCGTTTGCCGAGGTATCGCGTCTGGTGCGTGAGCAGCAGGCCGATGTGATTGTGCTTGCCCGTTATATGCAGATTCTTCCACCCGAACTGTGTGAAGAATATGCGCAGCGGGTGATTAACATTCATCACAGCTTTCTACCTTCGTTTGCAGGCGCCAAGCCCTACCATCAGGCTTCGCTACGCGGGGTCAAGCTGATCGGCGCGACCTGCCATTACGTGACCGAGGAGCTGGACGCCGGCCCGATCATCGAGCAGGACGTCGTGCGCGTCAGCCATCGCGATAGCATCGAAGACATGGTTCGGCTGGGCAAGGACGTGGAAAAGATGGTGCTATCGCGCGGTCTGCGCTATCACTTGCAAGAGCGTGTGCTGGTCCATAGCAACAAGACGCTGGTATTCAATTAATCGTCGCCGGTGGCGCGGGAGGAATGCATGGTCGATCCGTTGGAGAAGGCTGTCGCGAACGCGCCGCCAATTATTGGGAATGGTTGTACGCAGCGTTACGATCCGGAGCACCTCGGGCCGGAGCTCGGCACCGATTTCCCAGATGCCGAAGCGCTGTGGAAGCATCACCAATCCGCTGCCGAGTTGACGGTCGAATGCACTGTTTCGACGGTTCCGGATGGCGATTGAACAAACATGAACGGGGCACCGGGTGCTGCTCGTTCGCCCTCTGCTTCCCGCTCTGGAGATCGCCAGATGACAGATAATGATCGCTTCGTGCTTGGCGCCGATGCTACCGGTGAACCCAATACTCACCCGCTTCGGCTGATCAATCGTCACGGTTTGGTTGCTGGCGCGACCGGGACTGGCAAGACGGTTACTCTGCAGCGACTCGCAGAACAGTTCAGCGAAGCTGGTATCGCTGTCTTTGCCGCCGACATCAAGGGCGACCTGTGTGGGCTGGGGGCCGTGGGGGCGCCTCATGGGAAAATCGCCGAGCGCATCGCCAGCATGCCTTGGCTCGAGCATCAACCGCAGGCATATCCCGTCACCCTATGGGACGTATTCGGTGTTAGCGGTCATCCATTGCGGACCACCCTCACCGAAATGGGGCCACTCCTTTTGAGTAGCCTGCTCGAACTGACCGATAGCCAGCGGGCTGCGCTCTACGCGGCGTTCAAGGTGGCCGATCGCGAAGGTTTGCTGCTGCTGGATCTGAAGGATCTGAAGTCACTGCTCGGCTACCTCAAAAAGAGTCCCGAGGTGCTCGGCGATGACGCTGCGCTGTTGACCAGTGCGTCTTCCCAGGCACTGTTGCGACGGCTGGCCACCCTCGAGCAGCAGGGTGCCGATGCGCTGTTCGGCGAACCGGCGCTGGCGCTTGAAGACATCCTGGAGCCCGGGCGCGATGGGCGAGGCAGGATCCATCTGCTCGACGCCAGCCAGCTCGTACACCAGGCCCCTAAAGTCTACGCGACATTCCTGCTGTGGTTGTTGGCCGAGCTGTTCGAGCAGTTGCCCGAACGAGGCGATGCGGATCGTCCGCTGCTGGCGTTGTTCTTCGACGAGGCGCATCTGCTGTTCAACGACACCCCGAAGGCACTGCAGGATCGGCTGGTGCAGGTCGTTCGGCTGATTCGTTCGAAAGGGGTAGGTGTCTATTTCGTCACCCAGTCGCCGTCCGATCTGCCCAATGAGGTTTTAGCTCAGCTGGGCCTGCGCATTCAGCACGGATTGCGGGCGTATACGATCAAGGAGCAGAAGTCGCTGCGTGCGGTGGCGGAAGGCTTTCGAGCCAATCCTGCGTTTTCTGCGCTGGACTCGCTGGTTGACTTGGGTATCGGAGAAGCGCTGGTCGGAGGGTTGGAAGACAAGGGAACGCCAGCCATGGTGCAGCGTGTGTCCATTGCTCCGCCCCGATCACGCATAGGGCCGCTGGACCAGGATGAAAGGCGCGCCCTGATCGCGAACTCACCATTGCGGGCGCGCTACGATAAGGCCGTGGATCGTGAGTCCGCGTATGAGATTCTGCTCGATCGAGCGCATCGAGCAATAGAGGTCGAGCCGCAGGGGAAAGCTGCAACGGCCAAGAATGACGTAGGGGGCGCCTTCGGCGATCTCGCCGAACGAGTGTTCAAGAGCGCTGTGCGCCAGGCGGCCTCTCAGCTGGGGCGGCAACTGGTAAGGGGCCTGATGGGCTCCCTATTAGGCGGGAAACGTTGACCTGAAATCGAGTAGCTGGCCATTCGATCGCTCGTTGTATTGAGCGTTCGCCCAAGAAAGTCTTCGCTCCCGATTTATTGGCTGTCGGAAGACTGTTTCGCCATCTCTTTCTCGATCTTTTCCAATTCTTTCTTGAAAACCTGATCGTGGACGGTCTGCTTCTTGCGCCAAGGCTTTCGTTCAGGATCGGGTTGTGCGGCGTAAGTGGTTATTTCGCCCCCGTATACGGTCTTGAACCTGTTGGCCTGTCTTTCCAGTTCGGCACGTAGTTCTTCTTTCGTCACTCTTGAGCTTTTCCTTTTCTTGAAAAATTGACGCCAGCGGCTGGCAAACGGAATGCCGATTGCAGCGCAGTTAGAGAATGTCTGGCGGTTGCTTATTTAATGGTTTGGCTCATGCCATTGCAAGCAGGTCGTGAAAACAAGTGTGTGCATAAGTTAAATCGGCGAATGGCAGGCTGGTGCGCCTGTTGGCAACCTGAAGCAAATAAGAGGCACGGTGCAGCTTGCGCTCGTCGAAAGACACTGAAATTGGAATCGCACCTGTCACGTCAGTTTTCGCTGTCACAACTATTCTTGCTTGAAGCTTTCCAGTTCAACGCTATTGCGTTCTGACCTGTTCTCAAAAAAAACCGCGCCGGAGGGCGCGGTTTTTGTCATTGCACGGTCGATTCAGCGCGCCGATTGGCTCGCGACTGTGTCATGGGCGCGACCATAAACGTCGTCCAGCCGTTCGATGTCGTCTTCACCGAGATAGCTACCCGACTGGACCTCGATAATCTCCAACGGAATCTTGCCCGGGTTGGCGAGCCGGTGAATAGAGGTCACCGGGATATAGGTCGATTGATTTTCGGTCAGCAGGAAGGTCTTGTCATTGCAGGTGACCTGGGCGGTGCCAGAGACGACAATCCAATGCTCGGCACGATGGTGGTGCATCTGCAGTGACAGCTGTGCGCCTGGGTTGACGCAGATTCGCTTGACCTGGAAGCGGCCGCCCATGTCGACCGAGTCGTACCAGCCCCAGGGGCGATAAACCGCGCAGTGGTTCTGCGTTTCGGAGCGCTTCATGGCGTCGAGCTTGTTCACGAGCTTCTTGACGTCCTGAACCTTGTCCTTGTGCGCGATCATGGTCGCGTCTTTGGTTTCGACCACAACGATGTTATCCAGCCCCACGACGGTGACCAGCTTGCCGTTGCCGTGGACCAGGCAGTTGCGGCTGTCTTCGACGATCACGTCGCCTCTGGTCACGTTGCCGTTTTCGTCCTTTTCAAGTACATCCCATAGCGAGGACCAGGAGCCCACGTCGCTCCAGCCGGCGGACATCGGCACCACGCAGGCCAGTTCGGTCTTTTCCATGACCGCGTAGTCGATTGAATTGTCGGGGCAGCAGGCGAAGGTCGCCGGGTCGATCAGTACTTCGTCACCGTTCTTGGCGCTGCGCTCCAACGCAACCCAGCAAGTGTCGTAAATATCCGGGTCGTGCTTCTTCAATTCTTCCAGGAATACGCTGGCGCGGAACAGGAACATGCCACTGTTCCAGTAATAGTCGCCTGACTCGACGTATTGCTGGGCACGCGCTTCGTCTGGCTTCTCGACGAAGTTGGTGACACGGTTGACGCCTTCGGGCAGGCCGTTACGCTCGGTATGGTCGCACTTGATATAGCCGTAACCGGTCTCAGGACTGGTGGCAGGAATGCCGAACAGCACCATCTCACCGTTTTCCGCGGCGTTGGTGGCAAGAGCTAGGGAACGCTGGAACGCCTTATGATCTTCGATTACATGATCCGCGGGCAGTACCAGCAGCAGTTCGTCACGGCCATCCTCGATCAATTTCATCGCGGCAATCGCGATGGCTGGGGCAGTGTTGCGGCCGAAGGGCTCGAGCATCAGGCCCTGAATACCCAGCTTGCGTGCCGCCAGTTGCTCCTTGACGATGAAGCGATGCTCCTGGTTGCAAACCAGCAGAGGCGGCTGCATACCTTCAAAAGCGAGTCGTTCAATGGTTTGCTGGAACAGCGTCTGTTCAGCCGTCAACGCGAGGAATTGTTTGGGGAATGCTTTGCGAGAAAGAGGCCAGAGTCGGGAACCGCTGCCGCCTGAGAGGATGACCGGAATCATATTGTTTCTCCTGAATCGTTGAGAAGGGGATTTCTTCTTGTCCATTTGGGCGGCCAGAGGTCTGGTGCTCGCCGTACGCTTCTGAGTCGAGCCTTCAGGCGGCGTGCGCCGTCAAGCTCCGTTCTCCAGCAGGGAAACTGCTTTCGGGGCGAACTGCTTGCTCCGAGCCTGAACGGGGAAATTCTGTCGACTGGCCGATAACCGCCGAAGGTGAAGCTGCGGCACTGATTGCCGCTTTGAAATGGAATGGCTGCAGGCCCCCTATCGATCTGGCGCAGGTGGATGCGCGCTGACTTCGATGGCGTTCCGTCTGACTGGGTTGGTGCGGTTGGCAAAGTGCGATGAGCGTCGACCCTGCTTTGATTCGGCCTGTCTGGCCTCGACTGGTCACACCCGACGATCTCCGAGGATTGTCTTGGCTGACACATTGAAAACTCTGTTGTGAATTCCACTGCACGTTCATGTGCGACGTCCCTTTCCGCCTGGAAATGCCGGTACGCGCTTATGATTGCTGACGCCTTCGGATAGTTCCCTGGGCAATTGCCGCTGATCGGAGAGTTTTTGCGGGTAGGGTCAGCGCACACGCTAGCCCGCATTGCAGACGACACGGGAAATTTCAGGCGTGTGGCCAGTCAGCGATGAATGGTGCTGTGAAATGAATCAGGATCAGAAAAGCTGGAACGGGGAAGAGCAGGAGAGCCCCCTCGGCTTTTTTTAACGAGGGGGCGAAAGTGATCCAGTCGACGTGGTTTCAGGCATGCGGGTCGCGCAGAAATACCAGATGATCAGCCGAGGAATCATCAGGGCTGTAGCGATAGCCATCGTAGTTGAAATGCTTTAGCTGCTCGGGCTGGTGGATGCGCTCCTTGATCACGTACCGGCTCATCAAACCTCGCGCTTTCTTGGCATAGAAGCTGATGATTTTGTACTGGCCGTTCTTCATGTCCTTGAAATCAACGTCGATTATCCGCGCGTTCAAGGCGTTACGTTTTACGGCCCCGAAATATTCATTCGAAGCCAGGTTGAGCAGTACGTCATCGCCCTGTATCGCCAACGCCTCGTTTAGCCAGCCGCTGATACGCTCGCCCCAGAAGGCATACAGATCCTTGCCACGAGCGTTGGGCAGCTTGGTTCCCATTTCCAGCCGATAGGGCTGCATCAGGTCGAGCGGACGCAGAACGCCGTAGAGCCCTGACAGCATTCGCAGATGCTTCTGGGCGAAATCGAAATCCTGCTCGGAAAAATCAATGGCATTCAATCCGGTATAGACGTCGCCCTTGAAGGCAAGGAGCGCCTGCTTAGCGTTGGTCGGGGTGAATTCGGCCGTCCAGCTTCCGTAGCGGGCGACGTTGAGTGCGGCGAGCTTGTCCGAAAGGTGCATGAGTTCGCTGATCTGCTGCGGTGACAGGTCGCGCAGTTGATCGATCAATTGCTGAGCGTGGTCGAGATGTTCGGGTTGGGTGAAGCGTTTGGTCGTCGGTGGGGTGTCGTAATCCAGAGTCTTGGCCGGCGAAATCACCATCAGCATGCATCGGTCTCCTTTAATGTGCGCTGATTTTAGGCGTTAAGCCTGGCCGGGCTCTACCTATGGATTCGATTGAGAAGAAAGGTTGACCTTGCCGAGGCGCAGGGGGCCAAACTTGCTGGTGGAAAAGGAGCAATTATGACCGACTGCAATCATTCTCATTGGGAGCAATGCCATGACTACCGCCCCCTCGAGCAAGGCGCCGAGCGGCAGACCTGGGCCGTAGTGGGACTGACGGGGTTGACCATGGCGGCCGAGATTTTCGCCGGCTACTTGTTCAACTCCATGGCGTTGCTTGCCGATGGATGGCATATGGCTTCGCACATGGTGGCTATCGGCATGGCAGCGATCGCCTATCTCTTGGCCCGTCGCTATGCTCATGATCGGCGCTTCACCTTCGGGACCTGGAAGATCGAGGTCCTGGCGGGCTTCTCCAGTGCGGTGCTGCTGGTGGTGGTGGCGCTGATGATGATCATCGAGTCGCTGTCGCGCTTCTGGTCGCCAGCGCTGATCGGCTTCGATGAAGCGTTATGGGTGGCCGTGATCGGGCTACTGGTCAATCTGCTGTCGGCCTGGTTGTTGCGAGATCAGCACGACCACCATGCTCATCACGACCACCATGCTCATCACGATCACGATCACGATCACGATCACTCGGAGGCGCCAGGACGTGACCTTAATCGCCATGCTGCATTCATTCACGTGCTGACTGACGCGATGACCTCGGTAGCCGCAATTGTCGCCTTGCTGGGAGGCAAGTATCTGGGCTGGAACTGGCTGGACCCGCTGATGGGTATCATCGGGGCGATCGTCATTCTGGTTTGGGCCAAGGGCCTGTTGCGCGACACCGGAAAGGCGTTGCTGGATCGGGAAATGGACGATCCGCTGGTGCGGCGTGTGCAGAGGCAACTGGAGGCGGTGCCCGATACCGAAGTGACCGACCTGCATCTGTGGCGAGTAGGGCGAGCGCAATACAGCTGCATTGTCACCATCGTTACTCACCAAGAGTACTCAGCGGATCGCTACAAGGCCGAACTGGCAGGCTTCTCAGAGTTGGTTCACGTGACCGCGGAAGTGAATCGGTGTGGCAAAAACGCACAGGTTGATTACTCAGCCTAGCGATCCATTAGAGCTGCGCCAAGGGCAATTCGTCATTTAGATAAAAAAACCTCACTGGGTAGAAAAAGACTTTTTACTGTCATCTGTTTTGCGGTATTACCTCATCAAGACCGCCGAAACCTGCACTCACAGGTGGCGGCCTCTGGGTGGCCCCAAGCCCCTGCCTCCCAAGTCCGCTCACCTTGCGCACGGTGGTTTTCTCTTCGGCGGAGAGCTTTTGGCCCTCCGTCGTCCCGGCTCCGAAAAGGTGATCGCGTATGGATGATTACGGCAGACCCCGCGCAACGCAGCCCACGCTCTACGTTCTTGATACCAACGTTCTGATTCACGATCCCAACGCGTTATTGAATTTCCAGGAACACCAGGTCGCGATTCCAATGACCGTGCTGGAAGAGCTGGACCAGCTCAAGACTGGCAAGCACTCTGTGGCTGCCGAGTGCCGGCAGGCGATCCGTCTGATCGACAAGGTGCTAGGCGACGCCACCCCCGAAGAGGTCGAGCTCGGCGTGCCGATTCAGCGCGAGAAAAGTGGGCCGTGCGGCAGCCTTTCCATCCTCATGAGCAAGGGCGCTGACTCCAGTGCGCTTCCTGAGGATCTCAACGACAACAAGATCATCAACCAGGTTGTGGACCTGCAGCGGCGTAGGGCTGGCGTTCCGGTGGTGCTGGTGACCAATGACATCAACATGCGACTGAAGGCGCGTGCTTGTGGTGTTGCTTCGGAGGATTACCACACCGATAAGCTGGTAGATGATGTAGGGCAGCTGTCACGTGGCTATCACAGCCTGAGCGGGTCGTTCTGGGATCGCGTCAGCAAGGTCGATACGCATCAGGGGCACGGGCGGACCTGGCATCGTGTGCAGTTGATCGACAACCTGCCAGCGGTGCATGTCAACGAGTTCATCCTCGATGAGCAGGGCTTCGTCGGCTGGATCAAGGGCATCAAGGCTGACGAGCTGCTGCTGCTCGACATGCACCAGGAACCGCTGCTGCACCAAGAAGCCTGGGGCCTGCGGCCGCGTGATATCCATCAGGCCCTGGCGCTGTTCGCCTTGCTCGATCCGGACATTCACCTGGTCAACCTGTCAGGTGCGGCAGGGTCCGGCAAGACCATCCTGGCACTGGCTGCGGCTATCGAGCAGACCGTGGTGAGCAAGCGTTACCGTCGAATCATCGCAACGCGTAGCGTGCAGGGGCTGGACGAGGACATCGGCTTCCTGCCGGGCACCGAAGCGGAAAAAATGGAACCCTGGCTCGGCGCAATCACCGATAACCTCGAAGCGCTGCACATAGACGACGAAAGCACCCACGGCAGCGTGGACTACATCCTGCAGAAGGTGCCCTTGCAGTTCAAATCGCTGAATTACATCCGTGGCCGCAGCTTCCAGCAGAGTTTGATACTGATCGACGAATGCCAGAACCTCACGCCGCACCAGATGAAAACCATCATCACGCGGGCTGGCAGTGGGTCTAAAGTCGTCTGTCTGGGGAATCTGGCGCAGATCGATACGCCCTATCTATCGGCCACAAGTTCCGGGCTGACCTATCTCACGGAGCGCTTCAAGGACTTTCCGCACGGCATGCACATTACCCTGCAGGGTGTCCCCCGCTCGATATTGGCGGAATACGCCGAGGCTCATATGTAGCGGCTTCTGGAAGTTGGAAGCCAACCGCGTGCTAAGGCGGTATCGAGCACACTGGCTTCCAGCTTCCAGCTTCCAGCTTCCAGCTGAGCTAAACTCGGGGACCCGACAGTTTCAGCAGGATTGCAAATGCTCACCCACCTCGATTCCCAGGGCAGGGCCAACATGGTCGACGTCACCGCCAAAGCCGTTACGGCACGTGAAGCGGTGGCGGAGGCGAAGGTCCGTATGCGCCCCGAAACCTTGCAGATGATCCAACAGGGTGGACATCCCAAGGGCGACGTTTTTGCGGTCGCCCGTATCGCCGGCATCCAGGCCGCGAAGAAAACCCATGAACTGATTCCTCTGTGTCATCCGTTGCTGCTCACCAGCATCAAGGTCGAGCTGCAACCGCTGGGCGACGACTGCGTACGGATCGAGGCTCGCTGCAAACTGGCTGGCCAGACCGGCGTGGAAATGGAGGCGTTGACCGCCGCAAGCATCGCTGCGCTGACGATCTATGACATGTGCAAGGCTGTCGACAAAGGCATGATCGTCGAGGGCATTCGGCTGTTGGAAAAACTCGGTGGAAAGAGCGGCCATTGGCAGGTGCCGGCATGATTCAGGTGCAGTATTTCGCCCGCTATCGTGAGGCGCTTGGGCTCGATGTGGAGCAATTGGAGTGGGATGCCTCTTTGCAACACGTAGACGACCTACGCTTGCTGCTATTGGCGCGGGGCAACGAATGGGCGGTGCTAGGCGAGCAAAACCTGATGTGCGCTCGCAATCAGGAGCTATGCGACCTGGACGAGCCGCTGGCAGACGGCGATGAAGTCGCATTTTTCCCCACTGTGACCGGAGGCTGACCATGGGCGTGCGTGTACAGCAGACCCCTTTCGACCCAGGCGCCGAACTCAACGCGTTACATGCGTCGAACCTCGGTATCGGTGCAGTGACTGGATTTGTCGGTTACGTCCGCGATTTCAACGATGGCCAGGACGTAGCAGGGATGTTTCTCGAGCACGCGCCCGGAATGACGGAGAAGGCATTGCTGAAGATCATTGAGGAGGCAGCCGCACGTTGGCCTTTGCTCAAGCTGGAGATTCTGCACCGGGTCGGACGACTCGAGCCGGGGGAGCCAATCGTCTTCGTCGGCGCCGCCAGCGCCCATCGTGAGGCGGCGTTCGATGGCTGCCGATTCGTGATGGATTACTTGAAAACCCGCGCGCCGTTCTGGAAGAAAGAAGACACCCCGTCAGGCCCGCGTTGGGTCGAAGGCCGCTGCAGCGATCAGGCTGCGGCGCAGCGGTGGGATCAGTCGTAGTGGGTCAGCCAAGCTAATGAAGTACACGACTTATTTCAGCTAAGGCATTCGCCGGACAGCACTGATTGGGTTCAGAAACATGTGGCGGGTTTGAACGGCGATTGCGCAAGGCAATAAAAAAGGCGAAGCCATCAGTGGCTTCGCCTTTTTTACTGCCATAGTTAGGGCTATTGGCGTCTAACGCTTGGGCGGGACGGGAGCCAGAAGTTCGGCTGGAGGCATCTCACAGCTGATCTTGCGTCCTAGCAATGTTTCGATCGCCGGCAAGGCAAAGGCGTCATCCTCGCCGGCGAAGCTGATCGAGGTTCCGGTGGCGCCGGCCCGACCGGTGCGGCCGATGCGGTGCACGTAATCGTCAGGCACTTCCGGCAGGGTGAAATTGATTACGTGGCTGATGCCATCGACGTGAATGCCACGGCCCGCGACATCGGTCGCGACCATGACGCGAATCTTGCCCTCGCGAAAGCCTTCCAATGCGCGGATACGTTTGTGCTGGGGGACGTCGCCAGACATCTGTACGGCGCTGATTCCGTCGCGGGTCAGGCGTTCCTCGATACGGCGAACCTCGTCCTTGCGGTTGGCGAATACCATCACGCGGGTCCAGTCGTTCTGAGTGATCAGGTTGTAGAGCAGTTTGTATTTATCGCTGCCCGCTACGGCGTAAACGTGTTGCTCGACGGTGTCGCTGGCCACATGTTCCGCTTCGATTTCGACGATCGCCGGGTCAGTGGTCCACTGTTTGGCCAGATTCATCACGTCTTCAGTGAAGGTGGCGGAGAACAGCAGCGTCTGGCGTTCGCTCTTCGGCGGGGTTTGGCGGATGATCTGGCGAACCTGTGGAATGAAGCCCATGTCGAGCATGCGGTCGGCTTCATCAAGGACCAGTACCTCGACCATGTCCAGGTGCACTTCGCCGCGCTGGTTGAAATCCAGTAGCCGCCCCGGTGTGGCAACCAGAATGTCGCAATAGCGACTTTCCAGCGCTTTGAGTTGCTTGTCGAAGTCCATTCCGCCGACGAAGCTCATCACGTTCAAACCGGTGTATTTGGTCAGGTTCAGCGCGTCGTTGGCAATCTGCACCACCAGTTCGCGTGTCGGCGCGATGATCAGCGCGCGAGGCTCACCCATGTAGCGGTCGCTGGGTGGTGGGGTTTGCAACAACTGGGTGATCGTCGAGATTAGGAACGCAGCGGTTTTGCCGGTGCCCGTCTGGGCGCGACCGATCGCATCACTGCCTTTGAGCGTGAAGCCCAGAACCTGCGCCTGGATTGGTGTGCAGTAAGGGAACCCGAGATCGTGGATGGCGTGCATCAGCTCGGGGGCGAGCTTGAAGTCGTGAAAACGGGTCTTGCCCTCGGCTGGCTCGACTTGGAAGTCTTCCAGTTTCCAAGCTGGCGCGGGTGGTGCGGCGGGTTTGCGTGAACGCTCCCGGCGGGGCTTGGTTTCCGTTGCTGCAGGTGCGTCCGCTCTCGCTTCGAGTTGCGCAGGCGTATCGGTAGGCTTCGAGGTGTCGCTGGCGGGCTGGGCGGTAGGTAGCTCTGCCGGGCCTTTGCCAAAGATTTTCTTAAGTGCTTTGAGCACGGTTTCTTCTCTGTCTATAAAGGTTCGCCCGCCAGTGTAATGCAAGAAGCAGATACGGCGAAGACTTGCTCAGGCCGGCACTGCGGTTGCCCGGGGCGCGCTGCACATGCTGCGCCTGCTTAGCCGCACACGCGGTTTCGTCCTTGCGCCTTGGCTTGGTAAAGCGCTTGGTCGGCAACCTGGATCAGCGCTTTCAAATCGTCGTTGGGCTGCATCGGTGCAACACCGATGGAAATCGTCACGCCAGGCAAGATGCCTATCGGCGAACGGAAGGAGGTGATCTCATCGAGGCTCTGGCGCAGGCGCTCGCCGACCCCGCGCGCATCCCACAGCGCCATATCGGGAAGCAGAATCACGAACTCCTCTCCACCGTAGCGCACCAGGCTGTCCGTTGGACGGAGCAATTTCCCCAAGGTGTCGACAACCAAGCACAAGGCATGGTCACCGGCTAGGTGGCCATGCTTGTCGTTATAGTCCTTGAATCGATCGACATCGAGCATTAGGAGGGAGAGGGGTTGGTTATTGAAAACGCAGCGGGCGCTCTCGCGGTTATAGATGTGTTCGAGCCAGCGCCTATTGAAGGATCCGGTGAGGGTGTCGACGTTGGCGTTCTGCTCGCTATTGATGATCAGCCGGTCACTCAGGCGAACCCGCTGGCAAAGCAGTTCGGCAAGGTTCTGCATCAGCTTGGGCGAGCGGGTGAGCAGTTGCATCGAACGTCGATGCAGCCGCAGCAGCACCGAGGGTTCGAGGGCAACGACATAGGCTGACGGCGGCAGGTTGTCCATGAAGCTGATCTCACCCGCACAATCCCCAGGCCCGATGGCTCGTACTGGTTGACCGTCGAGTGAATCGAGATGGACGGCAAGCTCGCCATCGAGCACTAGGTAGAGGTAATGGTTGTGCTCGAGCGGCGAAAGCAGGATATCGCCGGTTGCGATCAGGCATGGCTCGAAGGCCTCCTGGAGCAAGCGCAGGCAGGGCTCGTCAACATGGTCCAGCAAGCGCGCTCGTTTGAGGTGCTGCATTTCAGCCCGCCATTCGGCAAGCCTCATGACCGCAACATCCAGTTGGATGACCTCTTCGTCATGACTATCGCTGCGCCCCGTGACTACTGGCTGGGTCGGCCCCGTCTGGCCGCGATGGGCGCTGCAACAGCAGGCGCATCGAGATAGTGTCCACCCATGCAAAGCGTAGCCTTATTTGACCGTACGGACAGGCGTGCGGCGTCACATTTCTTCGATGACCCGCCCGCCGTAATGCCGATCAATCGAGACGTGCAGCGAGCCAGTCGCCTATGTCGCGAATCTCGTCCGGCACCACTTCGTGAGCCATTGGATATTCGCGCCACTCGGCTGCGATCTGATTTTGTACCAGGCAATCGTAAGCGGTACGTCCCATCGCGGACGGAACGACATTGTCGTCCGAACCATGCAGGCAGAGGACCGGCAGGCTTTGCTGCAGTGGCGACAGGCCAAGATCGGCGCCGAAAGTGGGTGCATAGGTAGACAAGGCCAGGACGCCACCGAGCGGGCCGGCCCAGCGCAGGAACGCGGTGTGATAGACCACGGCGCCGCCTTGAGAGAAGCCAGCTAAAAAGATGCGTCGAGGATCGATGCCGCTATCACGCTGCGCCTCGATCAGCGCTATCACAGTCTGTGCCGACTGTTCGAGCTGTGCCTGATCGATCGCCCGCGCCGGGCTCATGGCGAGGATGTCGTACCAGCTTGGCATCGCCCAGCCGCCATTGATGGACACCGCTCGGGTCGGCGCCTGGGGCAACACGAAGCGTGTCCTCAGTAGCCGCTGCTGCAGAGCCTCGGCTACAGGTAGAAAGTCATAACGATCAGCGCCGAGGCCATGTAGCCAGATGACGCATGAGTCGGCGGTTGTTTCCGGTTCGATGATCAGGGGGGCACTCATGTCAGGCTCCGTCTGGGGCGATCGCCTCATATTGGGGCGGTCGCGAAGGGTAGATGCAGCAATATGCGGCGAGAGTACCTTTACGAGGGCTCTCAATGAAGCGGGCAGGCCCGCCGAGTGCGCGCTGAAGGATTGGTATGCCGCTTGCTTTGCTCCGATGCGTCATATGTGCCGGTGTCGTCTGCGTCCTTGCAGACAAGCGCATCGGGAGGAGTTGCCGATAATCAATCGGCGGCTAGACTCAGGTCAGGTTCTTCTGCCGCAGCGGTTGACGCGTGTCACTGGCCCGCGGCAACGCTGTAGAAGACCCCGACCCCGCAGAATAAAAGCAAACTGGAGGTTTCGATGATAAGGGTTAAATCCACACTGGCCGTGCTTGGTGCCGCGACACTTTTGGGCACCAGCGGCTTGGCGCAGGCAGGGGCGACTCTGGATGCAGTAAAGAGCAAGGGCTTCGTGCAGTGCGGCGTCAGCGACGGGCTGCCGGGCTTTTCCTACACTGACGCCAAGGGCGAGTACAAAGGAATCGATGTGGATGTCTGCCGTGCGGTAGCGGCTGCGGTATTCGGCGATGCAGAAAAGGTCAAGTTCAGTCCGTTGACCGCCAAGGAACGCTTTACCGCTCTGCAATCGGGCGAAGTCGATGTGCTTTCGCGGAACACGACCTGGACCAGTTCGCGGGACGCGGCCATGGGGCTTAACTTTACCGGGGTTACCTACTATGACGGGCAGGGCTTTCTGGTAAACAAGGAGCTCGGCGTATCCAGCGCTAAGGAGCTCGACGGTGCCACAGTCTGCATTCAGGCGGGGACCACCACCGAACTGAACCTCTCCGACTATTTCCGCGCCAACAACCTCAAGTACACCCCAATCACTTACGACACCTCCGACGAAAGCGCCAAGTCGCTGGAATCCGGTCGCTGCGATGTGCTCACCTCCGACCAATCGCAGTTGTACGCGCAGCGCATCAAGCTGGCCAAGCCGGACGCCTATGTCGTGCTACCCGAAGTCATCTCCAAGGAACCGCTCGGCCCGGCCGTGCGTCAGGGGGACGAGGAGTGGTTCGATATCGTGCGCTGGTCGTTGCTGGCGATGGTCAATGCCGAGGAGTTGGGCGTGACTGCTGCTAACGTCGAGGAAACCGCCAAGAGCACCAAGAACCCTGACGTGGCGCGTCTGCTCGGAGCGGAAGGCGAATACGGTAAGGACCTGAAGCTGCCCAAGGATTGGGCAGTGCAAATCGTTAAACAGGTCGGCAATTATGGCGAGGTGTTCGATCGCAACGTTGGTTCCGGTAGCGAGCTGAAGATCGAGCGCGGACTGAACGCGCTTTGGACCAATGGAGGTCTGCAGTACGCACCTCCGGTGCGCTGACCACGCCGGGCCAGCGGGAAGCTGGCCTTGTTTCAAGGATGAGTGTTGCCGGTGCGCCCGCATCGGCAGCGCCGTATGAGGTTTCTTGATGCGAACCATCGCCAAAACGGGGGCAGCGCGCGGCTCGCTGCTCACGGATCCGCAGGCACGTGCCTGGGTGTTCCAGGTCATCGCCGTCATCACAGTAGTAGGGATCGGCTGGTTTTTGTTCGACAATACCCAGACCAATCTTGCCCACCGGGGCATTACTTCAGGCTTCGGTTTTCTCGACAACGCTGCCGGTTTCGGCATCTCCCAACATCTAATCGACTACAGCGAAAGCGATTCTTATGGACGCGTATTTTGGGTCGGCTTGCTCAACACGCTTCTGGTCAGCGTCATCGGGATTATCCTGGCGACTATCATCGGATTCATTCTTGGCGTCGCCCGATTGTCGCCGAACTGGTTGATCCGCCAGATCGCCACTGTCTATATCGAGACATTCCGCAATATCCCGCCGCTGCTGCAGATCTTTTTCGTCTACTTCGCCGTGCTCAGCCCGTTGCCGGGACCGCGTGACAGCCTGAGCTTGTGGGACATCATTTTTGTCAACAACCGTGGCGTGCAAATGCCTTCACCGAGTGCGGGGGAGGGCTTCTGGCCGTTCTGGATTGCGATGTTCCTGGCGCTGGTGGCGATCGTCATGCTCAACCGCTGGGCTCGGGCCCGACGCCATGCCACGGGACAGATTTTCCCGGTGTTCTGGAGCAGCCTGGCACTGTTCATCGCGGTGCCGGGGCTGTCCTCGTTGCTCTTCGGCGGGCCGTTCCTATGGGAAATCCCCGAACTGCAGCGGTTCAACATCCGTGGCGGTTGGGTGGTAATCCCTGAGCTGGTGTCGATCGTGCTGGCGCTGTCGATTTATACCGCCGCATTCATTGGTGAAACCGTAAGAGCGGGCATCCAGTCGGTCAGCCATGGACAGACCGAAGCGGCGGCGTCGCTCGGGCTCCGGCCCGGCCGTGTGCTGCGCCTGGTCATCATTCCCCAGGCACTTCGGGTGATCATTCCGCCGCTGACGAGCCAGTACCTCAACCTGGCGAAGAATTCGTCGCTAGCGGCTGCGATCGGCTATCCGGACATGGTCTCGCTGTTTGCCGGCACGGTGCTCAACCAGACCGGACAGGCGATCGAAACCATGGC
This sequence comes from Pseudomonas sp. YJ42, assembly GCF_047225135.1. Taxonomy (NCBI): domain Bacteria; kingdom Pseudomonadati; phylum Pseudomonadota; class Gammaproteobacteria; order Pseudomonadales; family Pseudomonadaceae; genus Pseudomonas; species Pseudomonas sp. YJ42. The sequence continues at coordinate 3,996,752 of NZ_CP178378.1, forward strand.
CATTACCATGAGCGTGTACCTCGCCATCAGCATCAGCATTTCGCTGTTGATGAACTGGTACAACAAGCGCATCGCGCTGATCGAGCGGTAAGGACGAGCGCATGACGACCCATACTTTCAAACCGGACCTGCCGGCGCCTTCCACCAATATCGGTGCAGTGGCCTGGATGCGGGCCAATCTGTTCTCCAGCTGGATCAACACACTGCTGACGCTTGTCGGGTTGTACCTGATCTGGTTAGTCGTTCCGCCCATCATTGAATGGGCAATCATCAAGGCCGATTGGAGTGGCGAGTCACGAGCCGATTGCACTCGAGAAGGGGCGTGCTGGGTGTTCGTGCAGACACGCTTCAGCCAGTTCATGTACGGCTTCTACCCGGCAGAGCTGCGCTGGCGGGTGGACCTGACGGGCTGGCTCGCAATCATTGGCGCTGCGCCTCTGTTCCTTAGGCAAATGCGACACAAGGCGCGCTACGGTATTGCCTATCTAGTGATCTATCCGCTGCTTGCCTACTGGCTGTTGCACGGTGGTTTCCTCGGTCTGGAAACGGTGCCGACCAGCCGTTGGGGCGGGTTGATGCTGACTATCGTCATCGCTGCCGTGGGCATTGCTGGCGCTTTGCCGCTGGGTATTCTGCTGGCGCTCGGTCGGCGTTCCAACATGCCGGCGATCCGTGTGCTCTGCGTGACGTTCATCGAGTTCTGGCGTGGTGTACCCCTTATCACCGTGCTTTTCATGTCCTCGGTGATGCTGCCGCTGTTTCTGCCAGAGGGGATGAATCTCGACAAGCTGATGCGGGCCATGGTGATGGTGGTGTTCTTCGAGGCGGCATACATCGCTGAAGTGGTGCGTGGCGGCCTGCAGGCGATCCCCAAAGGGCAGTACGAGGCGGCCGCGGCGATGGGGCTGGGCTATTGGCGCAGCATGGTGCTGGTAATCCTGCCGCAGGCACTGAAGATGGTCATCCCCGGGATAGTCAATACCTTCATCGCGCTGTTCAAGGACACCAGTCTGGTGATCATCATCGGCCTGTTCGACTTCCTCAACAGCATCAAGCGTGCGACGTCGGACCCTGCCTGGCTCGGTATGTCGACCGAGGGATACGTCTTCGCGGCGCTGGTCTACTGGATGTTCTGCTTTGGGATGTCGCGCTATTCCATGCACCTGGAGCGCAAGCTCGACACCGGCCACCGGAATTAAGGAAAAGCATCATGAACGAAACATCTCTGCGATCCGATCAGCCCGAGCAAGCTGGTGAGCCTGTCATCCAGATGCAGGGCGTGCACAAGTGGTTCGGCCAGTTCCATGTGCTCAAGGACATCAATCTCAACGTTACCCAGGGCGAGCGCATCGTTCTATGCGGGCCTTCGGGCTCGGGCAAGTCCACCACCATCCGCTGTCTCAATCGTCTCGAGGAGCATCAGCAGGGCCGGATCGTGATCAACGACGTGGAGCTGACCAACGATCTGAAGCAGATCGAGGCGATCCGCAGCGAAGTCGGCATGGTGTTCCAGCACTTCAACCTGTTCCCGCACCTCACGGTGCTACAGAACTGTACCCTGGCCCCAATGTGGGTGCGCAAGCTACCGCGGCGTCAGGCCGAAGAAATCGCCATGCATTATTTGGAGCGTGTGCGGATTCCGGAGCAGGCCGACAAGTTTCCGGGACAGCTGTCGGGCGGCCAGCAGCAACGGGTCGCGATCGCTCGGGCACTGTGCATGAAGCCGAAGATCATGCTGTTCGACGAACCCACCTCGGCGCTGGACCCGGAAATGGTCAAGGAAGTACTGGATACCATGGTCGGCCTCGCCGAAAGCGGGATGACCATGCTGTGCGTGACCCATGAAATGGGCTTCGCTCGCACCGTAGCCGACCGGGTGATCTTCATGGATAAGGGCGAGATCGTCGAAGAAGCCGATCCCGAAACCTTCTTCACCAATCCGAGGAACGAGCGCACCAAGCTGTTCCTGAGTCAGATACTGCACTAAGCGCGCAGCGGCACATTCCAGACGAGCGTGAATGGCGTCTTTCGCATCCACCGTGTGAGCGGTGGATTGCAGACCCGTGATCCACCCTGCGTGCGTGGAGCTTGCAGCAGGCTTAGCCTCGGACGCTGTCATGGGCTAGAATACGCGGCCCGACTGCTCCCCCCTCCGAGGCTGTTCCGACGATGTTGATCCTGCGCGGCGCTCCCGCTCTTTCCGCCTTCCGTCACGGCAAGCTCCTGGCACAATTGACCGCGAAGGTCCCCGCCGTGAGCGGGTTGTACGCCGAGTTCGCTCATTTCGCCGAAGTATCCGGCACGCTTGGCGCGGATGAGGAACTCGTGCTCTCCCGGCTGCTAAAGTACGGTCCAAGCGTTCCCGTTCAGGAGCCCGCGGGTCGGTTGTTCCTCGTTATTCCGCGATTCGGAACGATTTCCCCCTGGTCGAGCAAGGCCAGCGATATCGCCCGCAATTGTGGACTCGCCAAGGTTCAGCGCCTCGAGCGTGGCATCGCTTACTACGTGGCAGGGGACTTCTCCGACGCTGAGGCCCAACAGATCGCCGCCGCCCTGCATGACCGCATGACCCAATTGGTGCTCGCGCGTTTCGAGGAAGCCGCGAACCTGTTCAGCCATGCCGAGCCGAAGCCACTGACCGCGATTGATGTGCTGGGCGGCGGGCGCGCTGCGCTGGAGCAGGCCAACGTGGATCTGGGCCTAGCGCTGGCTGAAGACGAGATCGACTATCTGGTGACGAGTTTCACCGGGTTGGGGCGCAACCCCCATGACATCGAACTGATGATGTTCGCCCAGGCCAATTCCGAGCATTGCCGTCACAAGATCTTCAACGCCAGTTGGGACATCGATGGCGAGAATCAGGACAAGTCCCTGTTCGGCATGATCAAGAACACGTTCCAGCTGCATGGCGAAGGGGTGCTGTCCGCCTACAAGGACAACGCCGCGGTGATCGTCGGCAACGTGGCGGGGCGTTTCTATCCGAATCCCGACACCGGCGAATACGCGGCCAGCCAGGAGCCGGTGCATATCCTGATGAAGGTGGAAACCCACAACCACCCGACGGCGATCGCCCCCTTTCCTGGTGCTGCCACTGGCTCCGGCGGCGAAATCCGCGATGAGGGTGCCACCGGCCGTGGTGCCAAGCCCAAAGCGGGCCTTACCGGCTTCACCGTTTCCAACTTGAACATCCCTGGCTTCGAGCAACCTTGGGAAGTCCCGTACGGCAAACCCGAGCGTATCGTCACACCGCTGGACATCATGATCGAAGGCCCGTTGGGTGGCGCGGCGTTCAACAATGAGTTCGGCCGGCCGGCGTTGAACGGTTACTTCCGCACGTTCGAGCAATCGATCAGCACCCCGCGCGGCGATGAGGTTCGCGGCTACCATAAGCCGATCATGCTCGCTGGCGGCATGGGCAATATTCGTGAAGGTCACGTGCAAAAGGCCGAGATTTCGGTTGGTGGCAAGCTGATCGTGCTCGGTGGTCCGGCAATGCTGATCGGCCTCGGCGGCGGTGCTGCCTCGTCGATGGCAACCGGCAGCAGCTCGGCGGATCTCGATTTCGCATCGGTGCAGCGTGACAACCCTGAAATGGAGCGCCGCTGCCAGGAGGTCATCGACCGTTGTTGGCAGCTGGGCGACAAGAACCCCATCAAGTTCATTCACGATGTCGGCGCCGGTGGCCTCTCCAACGCCTTCCCGGAGCTGGTCAACGACGGTGGTCGTGGCGGGCGCTTCGAGCTGCGCAAGGTCCCCAACGACGAGCCGGGCATGGCGCCACATGAAATCTGGTGCAACGAATCCCAAGAGCGCTACGTGCTGTCGGTCGATGCCGCCGATCTCGAGCGTTTCGAAGCTATCTGCAAGCGCGAGCGCTGCCCCTTCGCCGTCGTAGGCGAAGCCACAGCCGAACCGCATCTGACCGTTTCTGACAGCCACTTCGGCAACGATCCGGTCGATATGCCGCTCAACGTGTTGCTCGGCAAGGCGCCGCGCATGCACCGCAGCGCTGTCCGTGAGGCCGAGCTTGGCGATGATTTCGCAGCTGACCAAGTTGAACTGTCCGAGGCGATCGACCGTGTGTTGCATCATCCGGCAGTGGCCAGCAAGAGCTTCCTGATCACCATTGGTGACCGCAGCATCACTGGCATGGTGGCACGCGATCAGATGGTCGGCCCTTGGCAGGTCCCGGTGGCGGACTGTGCGGTGACCGCCACCAGTTACGATGTTTATACCGGTGAAGCCATGGCCATGGGCGAGCGGACGCCGCTGGCCCTGCTCGACGCGCCTGCATCAGGACGCATGGCGATTGGCGAAACCCTGACGAACCTGGCCGCCGCCCGGATCGAGAAGCTTTCCGATATCAAGCTGTCCGCCAACTGGATGGCCGCAGCCGGCCATCCAGGTGAAGACGCGCGTCTGTACGACACGGTCAAGGCGGTGGGCATGGAGTTGTGTCCGGAGCTGGGGATCACCATCCCGGTCGGCAAGGACTCGATGTCGATGAAGACCCGCTGGACTGACGAGGGCGCCGAGAAAAGTGTGACCTCGCCGTTGTCGCTGATCGTGTCCGGTTTCGCGCCGGTAGTGGACATACGTCATACCCTGACCCCCCAGCTGCGACTGGACAAGGGCGAAACAGATCTGGTGCTGATCGACCTCGGCCGCGGCCAGAATCGTATGGGGGCGTCGATCTTGGCGCAGGTCTACGGCAAGATGGCACGTCAGGCGCCGGACGTGGATGACGCCGAAGATCTGCAGGCGTTTTTCGCAGTAATCCAGGGGCTCAATGTCGATGGGCTGTTGTTGGCCTACCACGATCGCTCGGACGGTGGCTTGCTGACCACGGCGTTGGAAATGGCCTTTGCTGGACACTGTGGTCTTAACCTCAACCTCGATGGTCTGGTAGAGAGCGCGGCGCAAATCCCGGCTGCACTGTTCAACGAGGAATTGGGTGCGCTGATTCAGGTGCGCCAGGGCGATACCGAGGTCGTGCTCGCGCAGTTCAGCGCGGCGGGCCTCGCCGACTGCGTTTCGGTTATCGGGCAGCCAGTCAACAATGGCCACGTGGCGATCAGGTTCGATGGCGCGGATGTGTTCGCCGGTGATCGTCGCCTGCTGCAGCGCCAGTGGTCCGAAACCAGTTATCAGATCCAGCGTCTGCGCGACAACGCCGACTGTGCCGATCAGGAATTCGACGCGCTGTTGGAAGAAGATAATCCTGGTTTGAGCGTCACGCTGGGCTTCGACGTCAATGAAAATATCGCCGCACCTTACATCAAGCGTGGCGCGCGACCCGAGGTGGCGATTCTGCGCGAGCAGGGCGTCAACGGCCAAACCGAGATGGCGGCCGCTTTCGACCGTTCCGGTTTCGCCGCGGTCGATGTGCACATGAGCGATATCCTGTCCGGGCGTATCAGCCTCGAGCGCTTCAAGGGGCTGGTCGCGTGTGGCGGCTTCTCCTATGGCGACGTCCTCGGCGCCGGCGAAGGCTGGGCCAAATCAATCTTGTTCAACAGCCGTGCCCGTGAAGACTTTAGCGCCTTCTTCGAGCGCAGGGACAGCTTCGCACTTGGTGTCTGCAACGGCTGTCAGATGCTGTCCAACCTGCATGAGCTGGTGCCTGGCAGCGAGTCCTGGCCACACTTCGTGCGTAACCGCTCCGAGCAATTCGAAGCGCGTGTGGCCATGGTCCAGGTCCAGGACTCTCCGTCGATCTTCCTCCAGGGCATGGCCGGTTCACGCTTGCCTATCGCTATCGCGCACGGCGAAGGTCACGCGGAATTCGAAAGCGAAGAAGCGCTACTCGAAGCCGATCTCTCTGGCACCGTCGCGCTGCGCTACATCGACAATCACGGCAAGGTCACCGAACGCTATCCGGCCAACCCGGGCGGGTCACCGCGCGGGATCACTGGGCTGACCACCCGCGATGGCCGGGTGACCATCATGATGCCGCACCCCGAGCGGGTGTTCCGCGCCGTGACCAACTCCTGGCGCCCGGACGAGTGGCAGGACGATGGTGGCTGGATGCGCATGTTCCGTAATGCGCGAGTCTGGGTCGACTGACCTGACCCTGGACGGAACGGAAAGCTCGGAGGCGTACAGGCGCCCCGGGCTTTTTTGTTAACTGTGATTCGGTCGACGATGCCTGCTGAACCAAGCATCAGTGGCAACGTCTGATATCGGCAATGCAGAGATGCCGAGTCGGTCGGCGAATCGGTTGTCTCGGCGGAGAGGTGCTCCGCCGTCTGTTCTTGCGGAGACGTTGATGTACAAGCTGTGTTTCTATGTTCCGGAAAGCCACCTGGACGCAGTCAAGAAGGCAGTCTTCGCTGCCGGTGCCGGGCGCATCGGTGCATACGACAGTTGCTGCTGGCAGGTGCTCGGGCACGGTCAGTACCGCCCGCTGGAGGGCAGCAAGCCATTCCTTGGGCAACTTGGCCAGGTGCACTCGTTGTCGGAATGGAAGGTTGAATTGGTGGTGGCTGACGAGCTGATTCATGACAGCGTCAAGGCACTCAAGCGTACCCACCCGTACGAGACGCCCGCATTCGAGGTGTGGCGGCTGTCCGATTTGCAGTTCTGATTGGTGCGTTACGAACAAACCCGAGTCGCCACTGGCCACTCGGGTTTTTTGTGCGCGTCAGACGTGAACCGGCTTAGACAGCGACATTCAGGCGAACCTCGATATTTCCGCGGGTGGCGTTGGAGTAGGGGCATACCTGGTGAGCGGCTTCGGTCAGTTGCTCGGCAGCTGATCGCTCAAGACCTGGCAGGCTGACGTTCAACTGGACTTCGAGCCCGAATCCGCCGGGAATCTGACCGATGCCCACCTGGCCGGTGACCGCTGTATCGATCGGCAGTTGCTGTTTCAACTGGCTAGCGGCGAACTTCAGCGCGCCAATAAAGCAGGCTGAGTAGCCAGCGGCAAACAGTTGCTCCGGGTTGGTGCCTTCGCCGCCTTGCCCGCCGAGTTCTTTGGGAGTGGAGAGCTTTAGATCGAGCAGGCCGTCGGACGATGCTGCACGGCCATCGCGACCTCCGGTGGCAGTGGCGGTTGCGGTATAGAGGGCCTTGATGGTTTGCATGTTTCGTTTCCTCGGGAGTGGCGTTCAGTTGCGGTTTAACTTATCGCGATAATATTTATCGCACAAGATAAATCCGATCGCGACTGCTTGAGCAGCGTCTGCGGAGTCACTGGCGAGGGTAGCGCCGCGCCCGGCGGCGCTTAGTTACCTTTCAGCAATGCGCTGCGAAGGGCGACAAGTTGATTGCGTAGCACCAACAGCGCATCGCGTGACTGCCCGGTACATTCGAGCATGCAGTCGGGGAAGTGCAGGGCGCGTTGCTTCATGGCACGCCCCGCGTCAGTGAGATGCAGTTCGACTACTCGTTCATCGCTGCTGCTGCGGGTCCGGCTGATCAAGCCTTCGGCTTCCAGGCGTTTGAGCAATGGCGTCAGCGAACCGGGCTCGGTCAGCAACCGAGCGCTGATTTCCCCGACGGTGAGCCCGTCGCGCTCCCAAAGCACGAGCATCGCCAGATATTGCGGGTAGGTCAGACCGATGCTTTGCAACAAGGGCTTATAAGCTTTGGTCATCTGCAGCGAGGCGGAATACAGGGCAAAACACAGCTGATTATCCAGCTGCAGCTGCTCGTCTGAAGGCGTCTTCGTCATGGGTGGCCGAATGGCAGGAGAAATGGCTTTCACGTTAACGTGCGGCCTCGCCTGGTGCCAAGCTCGGCGCGTATTTGTCAGGGGCGGATCTCGATCAGCGTACCGTTCTTCACCAGATTCCAGATCTCGCGCATATCATCGTTTTTCAGCGCGATGCACCCCTCGGTCCAGTCGAGAGTATGGAAAAACCACTCCGGATATTCTTCATCGAGCGGTGTGCCGTGAAGCATGATCATGCTTCCCGGGCGCTCGCCTTCGCGGCTGGCCCGTGCCAGGTCCTTGGCGTTCGGATAGGAGATGTGCATCGCCAGGTTGTATTTGTCGGAGGTCTTGCGCCAGTCGATCCAGTAAAACCCCTCGGGTGTCCGCTGGTCGCCTTCACGCTCCTTGGGACCTGGTTGCTTGCCCAGGGACACGCGGTAGCTCTTCATGGTAACGCCGCGGCTGATGAGGTGAAGCTGGCGCTCGGACTTGACCACCAGCACCTTGTCGATGAAAGCATCATCGAATACTGGCGCGGCGGTAGCATGTGAGAGGGCAGCAAATGTGAAGCAGAAGATCGCTAACAGCCAGCGCATTGGAGCTTTCCTGAATCCTTACGGCATCAGACCTGTTTGCGCGCCACTCGCATTGCTTCGATGGCTTCGTTGCGCACCGGGAAGGTCTGCTGCACCCGGTCGGCGAAAAAGTATTCTAGGGTACGGCCAATCGTCGGAAAAGCCAGCTCTGACCAAGGGATGTCAGCCTGTCGGAAAAGCCTGACTTCGAGGCTCTCGTCTCCCGCGCAGAATCGTTCGTCCACCAATTCTGCGCGAAAGAACATGTAGACCTGGTTGATATGTGGCAGGTCGAACAGCGTGTAGAGCTGCAAGTCCGTGACTCGAGCGCACGCTTCCTCCAGAGTCTCCCGCTCCGCCGCCTGCTGTACGGTCTCACCGTTCTCCATAAAGCCGGCCGGCAGTGTCCAATAACCGCGTCGCGGTTCTATCGCCCGGCGGCAGAGCAATACGTGGTCTTCCCATATAGGCAGACAACCGGCGACGATGCGTGGGTTCTGATAGTGAACCGTATCGCAGGATGTGCAGACAAATCGGGTCCGATTATCCCCATCAGGGACCCGCTCGGTGATCGAACCGCCGCACTGGCTGCAGAATTTCATCGCGCTTCCTTCGGTATACGGATCATTCCCACAGCCCGGGGCGACGGGCTGCGTTATTGCTGAAATCTAGTTTGCCGCGAAAAGCTTGCCAGCGACAGTTGGGTCTCTTTGGTTGTGTTCGTTGTCGTCGAGTCAGAGCTGCCGGATTTTGCCCTTGCCCGTCTTGGGCGCCTCGGTGATTCATGCCATGATGCCTGTCAAAGACTGAAAGAGATGTTTCATGCTGGACAAGATTCTCCAACGGGTGCGTGACTATTCCCCGCATCTCCTGGAGCCGGAAGGCCGGATGCCCGAGGCGGCGGTATTGATGCCGATTACTCGTAGTGATTCGCCGGAGCTGGTGTTGACCCTTCGCGCCAGCGGCCTATCCACCCACGGCGGTGAGGTAGCGTTCCCCGGTGGACGCCGCGATCCAGAGGATCGAAATCTGATCCATACCGCACTGCGCGAAGCCGAAGAAGAAGTGGGGTTGGCGCCGGGGATGGTAGAAGTCGTCGGGCCGCTCAGTAGCCTGGTTTCGCTCCATGGCATTCATGTCACGCCTTATGTCGGCGTCGTGCCTGACTATGTCGAATATCGCGCCAACGATGCCGAGATCGCTTCGGTCTTTTCCGTGCCGCTGGACTTCTTTTGCCAGGACACGCGAGAGGTTACCCACCGTATCGATTACCAAGGTGACGCCTGGTATGTCCCGTCGTACCGGTACGGCGAATACAAGATCTGGGGCCTGACGGCCATCATGATCGTCGAGCTGGTGAACCTGGTGTACGACGCCGGGATCGAAATGCGCCGTCCCCCCATTTCCTACGTCGATCTGAGCCAGAAGAGGTCATGACCGTGAAATATCGCCTGGGTGATTCCCGTGTTGAAGCCGATCCACAAAGCTGGGTCGCGCCAAATGCCACGCTGGTCGGCAAGATCCGCCTGGATGCTGGTGCAAGCGTTTGGTTCGGTGCGGTGCTGCGCGGGGATAACGAGCTGATCCATCTTGGCGAAAACAGCAACGTGCAGGATGGCAGCGTGATGCACACCGATATGGGGTATCCACTGACATTGGGTACCGGAGTCACTGTTGGACACAATGCCATGCTGCATGGCTGCACCGTCGGTGATTACAGCCTGGTCGGTATCAACGCGGTAATCCTCAATGGCGCAAAGATTGGCAAGTACTGCATCATCGGCGCCAACACCTTGATTGCCGAAGGAAAGGAGATTCCAGACGGTTCACTGGTGGTGGGCTCACCCGGCAAGGTGGTGCGTGAATTGACTGAACAACAGAAGAAAATGCTCGAAGCGAGCGCGGCGCACTACGTGCACAACGCCCAGCGTTACGCCCGTGATCTGGCGGAGCAGGACGATTGAGCGACGAGGAAAAGCCGGTCGCTTCTCCCTGCGTCAGCATCTGCGCACTGGATGAGGACGATTTATGCACGGGCTGCCAGCGCAGCATCGATGAGATTCGTCGCTGGAGCCGTATGGACAATCAGGAGCGGCGTCAGGTGCTGCTGCGTTGCCACGACCGGGCACGCGCCAGCGGACTGCTGCTCTAATTCGAGGTGCGGTGCGCCTCGGCCCGCTCATCACAATCCGTATAACGAGGAATCCCATGCCCCGAATAGGCACGCCGCTGTCCGCCAGCGCGACCCGTGTACTGCTTTGCGGTTCCGGCGAGCTCGGCAAGGAACTGGTTATCGAGCTTCAACGCCTGGGCGTCGAGGTCATAGCGGTTGATCGTTATGCCAATGCGCCGGCCATGCAGGTGGCGCATCGTCACCATGTCATCGATATGCTCGATGGCGCTGCGTTGCGAGCGGTTATCGAGCAGGAAAAGCCGCATTTCATCGTGCCGGAAATCGAAGCGATTGCCACCGCGACGTTGGTCGAGCTGGAAGGCGAGGGCTATAACGTCATCCCGACTGCACGGGCCGCGCAGCTCACCATGAATCGTGAGGGTATTCGCCGCCTGGCGGCTGAAGAGCTGGGGCTGCCGACCTCGCCCTATCGCTTCGCCGATTCGCTGGAAGAATGTCGCGCGGCTATTTCGGCGCTCGGGTTTCCGTGTCTGATCAAGCCCGTCATGAGCTCGTCCGGTAAAGGCCAGTCGGTTCTGCGGGACGAGTCAGAGATTCTCGCGGCTTGGGAATACGCCCAGGCAGGCGGGCGTGCCGGCAAGGGACGAGTGATCGTTGAAGGCTTCGTCGATTTCGACTACGAGATCACGCTGCTGACCGTCCGCCATTCGGGCGGGACGACGTTTTGCCAGCCGGTCGGGCATCGGCAGGAAAAGGGCGATTATCAAGAGTCGTGGCAGCCCCAGCCAATGACGCCGGGCGCGATGGCGGAGGCCGAACGCATCGCCCTGGCCGTCACCGATGCGCTGGGTGGTCGCGGCATCTTCGGTGTCGAGTTGTTCGTCAAAGGCGACAAGGTCTGGTTCTGTGAGGTCTCACCGCGGCCACACGATACCGGTCTGGTGACCTTGATCTCTCAGGATCTCTCCGAATTCGCCCTGCATGCGCGAGCGATTCTGGGACTGCCGATTCCGGCAATTCGCCAGTTCGGTCCGTCCGCTTCGGCGGTGGTGCTGGTTGAGGGCGAGTCCGATCAGGTGAGCTTCGGCAATCTGGCGGCCGCTATGGCCGAGCCGGATACGGCGCTGCGTTTGTTTGGCAAGCCGGGCGTCAGCGGGCAGCGGCGTATGGGTGTCGCGCTGGCTCGCGACGTCTCGATCGATGCTTCACGCGCCAAGGCGTTACGGGCAGCTGCGGCAATCGATACAGCGTTCTGATGATCCAGGGGCGCGTGACGCCCATCAGGGCGTGTCGCCCGTTGCGTCCGGAACGTCTTCGATCACCCAGGCGCGTACGCTTTTGACGCGGTTGTCCGCCGCCTGCAGGATCTCGAGCCGGTACTGGTTGATCTGCAGGCAGATACCGCTATCGGGAATATGCTCCAGCGCCTCGGTAATCAACCCGTTAAGGGTCTTGGGGCCGTCGCAGGGCAGCTGCCAGCCCAGCGCCCGGTTGACTTCGCGCAGGTAGGCCGCGCCATCGATCACCAGGGTGCCGTCGTCCTGCGGGTGGATGTCCGGGCTGCGTAATGCGTCCTGGTTGCTGAATTCACCGACGATCTCTTCGAGAATGTCTTCCAGCGTCACGATGCCCAGCACATCTCCGTATTCGTCGACGACGATGCCGATGCGCCGTTTCTGCTTCTGGAAATTGACCAGCTGAGTGGACAGTGGGGTGTTCTCGGGAATGAAGTAGGGCTCGTTGCAAGCGTCCAGCAGGCTTTCTCGGGTCAGTTGGTCGTGGCTGAGCAGTCGCGCGATCTGGCGCATGTGCACGATGCCTTCTATCTGATTGATGTCCTTGCGAAATACCGGGAGGCGCGTGTGGGGTGTGGTGCGCAGTTGGGTCACGATGGTTTCAAGGTCGTCCTCGAGGTCGATACCGGCGACCTCGTTACGGGGGATCATGATGTCGTCGACCGTGACCTTTTCCAGGTCCAGGATGCCGAGCAGCATGCTTTGCCGATTCATCGGCATGTCGCTGCCCGATTCACGGACCACGCTGCGTAGTTCCTCTGTGGATAGGCTGTCGTTGCCCTTGTTGGACAGGTCGACACCGAGCAGTTTGAGCAGGCCATTGCTGATCCAATTGAGCGACGCCACCAGCGGATACAGCACTTTCTGCAGCAACAGCAGCGGAAGGCTGACCGGGTACGCAACGGTTTCCGGTCGCAGGGCGGCGAGCGTCTTCGGCGTTATCTCTCCGAATATGAGCAGGAGGATGGTCAGGCCGATGGTCGCAATCGCGATTCCGGCTTCGCCCCATAGCTTGATTGCCAGCACCGTGGCGATCGACGAGGCGAGGATATTGACGAAGTTGTTGCCGACCAGAATTGTCCCGAGCAGCCGGTCCGGCCGCTCGAGCAACGCGCTTGCCCGCTTTGCCCCGCGGTGCCCGTCTTTGGCCTTGTGGCGCAGGCGGTAGCGGTTGAGGCTGAGCATCCCGGTTTCGGAACTGGAAAAGAACGCCGAGCACAAAAGCAGGAAAACCAGCATGCCGACCAGGAAGCCGGGGTGTAGATGTTCCACTTGGTGGTCCTAGAGTCTGTTGATGTTTCGTCGTGCGCTGCTAGACGTGCAGGATGAATTCGCGGACCAGCTTGCTGCCGAAATAGGCCAGCATCAGCAGGCAGAAGCCGGCCAATGTCCAGCGAATGGCCTTGTAGCCGCGCCAGCCAAGCTGGTGCCGTCCCCACAGCAACAGGCCGAAAACCACCCAGGCGACCACCGACAACAGTGTCTTGTGCACCAGATGTTGGGCGAACAGGTTCTCCAGAAACAGCCAGCCGGAGATCAAGGATGCCGACAGCAGCAGCCAACCGGCGAGCAGAAAGCCGAACAGCAGACTCTCCATGGTCTGTAGCGGTGGGAAGTTCTTGATCAGCCCGGATGGGTGTTTGTGCTTCAGGTGGTGGTCCTGCAAAAGCAGCAGCAACGACTGGAAGACCGCAATGGTGAGCATCCCGTAAGCCAGTATGGAGAACAGGATGTGAGCCAGGATGCCCGGCTCTTCGGCAATGGCCGGTACCGTTCCGGAGGGCGCGAACTGGGCGAACAGTACCGTCAGACAGCCGAGTGGAAAGAGCAACAGCAGAAGGTTTTCGACCGGCATGCGGTAGAGGGCAAGCAGGATCAGCAGGATGACGGCGGCAGCGATCAGGCTCGAAGCCGTGAAGAAATCCAGATGCAATCCGCTGGGCGACAGCAGCTGAATGAACAGGCTCACCCCGTGCGCGACGAGCGCCAAGGCGCCCAGGACGAGAAGAAGACGTTTGTCCGGCACGGTGCGTTGCACTAGGCGCAGGCCTTGGTATCCGGTGACGCCGGCGTAAAGGCAGGCGGCAGCTAGGCTCGGTAGCAGAGGGTGCATAGGTCTGTTAGCAGGCTCGAAAGGCGCTGAGTGTGGCACAAACGCTGGTCGCACAAAAGCGTGCGTATGGCGGTGGGTACTGCCCCGGCGGGCGGCCTGCAGTGTGTTGCCCAATGTAGCGCCGATAGTCTTCGGGGTTGGCTCACCTGTGCGATGAAAAGGCTCGACGGCGGGGTACCGGCCTGGGCCTCACAGCTTCTATAATCGGTGCCTTAACCACACCCAGCGTGGAAACGGCACATGTTTGAAAACCTAACCGACCGCCTCTCCCAGACACTTCGCCATGTTACCGGCAAGGCCAAGCTGACCGAGGACAACATCAAGGACACCCTGCGCGAAGTGCGAATGGCGCTGCTAGAAGCTGACGTCGCACTGCCGGTGGTCAAGGAGTTCGTGGCCAAGGTCAAGGACAGGGCCGTCGGCACCGAGGTCTCCAAGAGCCTGACACCTGGTCAAGCGTTCGTGAAGATCGTTCGCGCCGAGCTGGAAGAGCTGATGGGCGCGGCCAATGAAGATCTTGCCCTGAGCGTGGTGCCCCCGGCCGTTGTGCTGATGGCCGGCCTGCAGGGGGCGGGAAAGACCACTACGGTTGGCAAGCTGGCGAGGTTCCTAAAGGAGCGCAAGAAGAAGTCGGTGTTGGTTGTTTCCGCGGACGTCTACCGCCCTGCGGCGATCAAGCAGCTCGAAACCTTGGCTGCGGAAGTGGGCGTGACCTTCTTTCCCTCCGATACCAGCCAGAAGCCTGTCGAAATCGCTCAGGCAGCGATTCGCGAGGCCAAGCTCAAGTTCATTGATGTGGTACTGGTCGATACCGCCGGCCGTCTGGCCATCGATGCCGAGATGATGGCCGAGATCCAGGCCGTCCATGCGGCGATCAATCCGGCCGAGACGCTGTTCGTCGTCGATGCCATGACGGGTCAGGATGCGGCCAACACCGCCAAGGCATTCGGCGAAGCGCTGCCATTGACCGGTGTCGTGTTGACCAAGGTCGACGGGGATGCGCGAGGCGGTGCCGCATTGTCGGTCCGTCACATCACCGGTAAGCCGATCAAATTCCTCGGCATGGGAGAAAAAAGCGACGCGCTCGAACCGTTCCACCCGGACCGAATTGCCTCGCGCATCCTCGGTATGGGTGATGTGCTCAGCTTGATCGAACAAGCCGAGCAGACGCTGGACCGAGAAAAGGCCGAGAAACTCACCAAGAAGCTGAAGAAGGGCAAGGGCTTCGATCTAGAAGATTTCCGCGACCAGCTTCAGCAGATGAAAAACATGGGTGGCCTCGGTGGTCTGATGGATAAGCTGCCGTCAATCGGCGGTGTAAATCTATCGCAGATGGGTAATGCCCAGGGCGCAGCCGAGAAGCAGTTCAAGCAGATGGAAGCCATCATCAATTCGATGACGCCTGTCGAGCGGCGCAACCCTGACATCATCAGTGGTTCACGCAAGCGCCGCATCGCCATGGGTTCTGGTACGCAGGTGCAGGATATCGGTCGCCTGATCAAGCAGCACAAGCAGATGCAGAAAATGATGAAGAAGGTCAGTGGCAAGGGGGGGATGGCCAAAATGATGCGCGGTATGGGTGGGATGCTTCCGGGCGGCGGGATGCCTAAGTTCTAACCCAGAGCTCTCGGCGTGCCATTTTGTTGGGCACCGCTGAAGCTGGGCAGGCCCGCTGCCGAGGCCTGTAGCTGTTTTTAAAAAAGCCATTTGCAAAAGTCCGGATAATCCTTAGAATATGCGGCCTTTCGGGCCTTGGGCCCTGCATTCAGATTTGCTGTACCGACTACAGGAACGATGTTCACATGGTAACTATTCGTCTCGCCCGTGGCGGCTCCAAGAAGCGCCCTTTCTACCACCTGACCGTGACCAACAGCCGCAATCCGCGTGATGGTCGCTTCGTTGAGCGTATCGGCTTCTTTAATCCGATCGCCTCGGGTGCAGAAGTGAAGCTTTCTGTAAACCAGGAGCGCGCTACTTACTGGCTGAGCCAGGGCGCACAGCCGTCTGAGCGCGTTGCTCAGCTGCTGAAGGAAGCTGCCAAGGCCGCTGCCTAAATACATGAACGCAACGTCTGCTCCGGCCGAAGACCTGATCGTTATCGGCAAAATCGTTTCGGTGCATGGCGTGCGTGGTGACGTAAAGATCTATTCCTTTACCGATCCGATCGACAATCTGCTGGGTTATCGCCGCTGGACGCTCAGGCGAGGCGACGAGGTCAAGCAGGTCGAGTTGGTCAAGGGGCGCCTCCAGGGCAAGGTTCTGGTGGCTACGCTGGGCGGACTGACTGATCGTGAAGTGGCGCGTACATACGCCGACTTCGAGATCTGCATACCCCGCAGTGAACTGCCTGACTTGGCTGGCGAAGAGTACTACTGGTTCCAGCTTCAGGGCCTGACGGTCATTAATCAGCTCGGGCAAGTGCTTGGGCGGGTGGATCATCTGCTGGAAACCGGAGCTAATGATGTCCTGGTGGTCAAGCCGTTTGACGGCAGCCTGGATGATCGTGAGCGCTTGCTGCCCTATACCGACCCCTGCGTGTTGAAGGTCGATCTGGATGCAGCCGAAATGCACGTCGAATGGGATGCGGATTTCTGACTGACATGTCCGGCTTTCGTGTCGAAGTGATCAGTCTGTTTCCGGACATGTTCGCTGCCGTCCGCGACTATGGTATTACCAGTCGCGCGGTGAAGCAGGGGCTGCTCCAGCTGCGCTGCTGGAATCCCCGGAACTACACCGAAGATCGTCACCAGACCGTGGATGATCGTCCCTTTGGCGGCGGCCCCGGCATGGTGATGAAGATCAAGCCGCTGGAGCTTGCACTGGCAGACGCCAGACAGGCCGCTGGCGAGAAGGCGAAGGTGATTTACCTGTCGCCTCAGGGGCGGCAGTTGAAACAGGCTGACGTCCGCGACTTGGCGAAGGAAGAGGCGCTTATTCTCATCGCCGGTCGCTACGAAGGTATCGACGAGCGCTTCATCGAGGCGCATGTCGATGAGGAATGGTCGATTGGCGATTACGTGTTGTCCGGCGGTGAATTGCCGGCCATGGTGCTGATTGATGCTGTGACCCGCTTGCTCCCCGGAGCGCTGGGTCATGCTGATTCCGCCGAGGAGGATTCGTTTACCGACGGCCTGCTCGATTGCCCGCACTACACGCGACCGGAAGTGTATGCGGATAAACGTGTTCCTGAAGTGCTGCTTAGCGGCAATCATGAGCACATCCGGCGCTGGCGTTTGCAGCAATCCCTCGGAAGAACCTGGGAACGCCGCGCTGATCTTCTGGATAGCCGCTCGCTTTCTGGAGAAGAACAAAAGCTGCTGACGGAGTATATCCGTCAGCGGGACGATAGTTAACGTATCGATGGCACGCCACGAAGGCCTGTCTTAGGAGCACAGCATGACCAACAAGATTATCCAGGCGCTCGAAGCTGAGCAGATGACCAAAGAACTGCCTCCGTTTGCCCCGGGCGACACCGTTGTCGTCCAGGTGAAAGTGAAGGAAGGCGAGCGTGAGCGTCTGCAGGCGTTCGAAGGCGTTGTGATCGGCAAGCGTAACCGCGGTCTGAACAGTGCATTCACCGTTCGCAAGATTTCCAACGGTGTGGGTGTCGAGCGTACTTTCCAGTACTACAGCCCGATGGTTGACAGCCTCAGCGTCAAGCGCCGTGGCGATGTTCGCAAGGCCAAGCTGTATTACCTCCGCGCGCTGTCCGGCAAGGCAGCCCGCATCAAGGAAAAGCTTTCCTGAGGAAAGCGTCCTTCAAAAAAAGCAGCCTTCGGGCTGCTTTTTTTTCGCCGGTCAGTTGCTTTCAGTATCATCGCTGCGATTCGGCTGTCCTGGCTTTTGGGTTCTGGTGTTCCTTCGTACACTTTCAGCCTAATAAGCGCCCATGGCATTGTGATTGAGCGCTTCGGGCATCCAATGATGCGTGCAGGATAAGCTGCTCATGTTCACCGCTACAGAGCGGGCCGATCTGACGCGTCTGGTGCTCTATGGAACAAACATGCGTTTACCTGCCGATGAGTTTTCATGCCCGCACTCGATGATCCAATGATCGACCGTTTCCTCGATGCCCTCTGGCTCGAGAAAGGGCTATCGGATAATACCCGTGAGGCTTATCGGAGCGATCTGGCCCTGTTCAATGGCTGGCTCAACGCGCGAGGCGCTCGACTGATGGACGCCGGCCGGGAGGCGATTCTCGATCATCTTGCTTGGCGATTGGCCAATAACTACAAGGCGCGTTCCACCGCACGGCTGCTTTCCGGGCTTCGCGGTTTTTATCGGTTTCTGCTTCGCGAAGGGGAGATCTCGGTAGATCCCACGCTGCGCGTCGAGCTGCCGCAGCTTGGGCGACCGCTACCCAAGGCGTTGTCCGAAGCCGACGTGGAAGCATTGCTGGCCGTACCTGATTTTAGCGATCCGCTGGGGTTGCGCGACCGGGCGATGCTTGAAGTCCTTTATGCGACCGGCCTGCGTGTGACGGAGCTGGTGAGTCTCAGTCTGGAGCAAGTCAATCTTCGCCAGGGCGTGCTGCGCACGTTCGGCAAGGGCAACAAGGAGCGTCTGGTGCCGCTCGGAGAGGAGGCCATG
Source organism: Pseudomonas sp. YJ42 (assembly GCF_047225135.1). NCBI lineage: Bacteria > Pseudomonadati > Pseudomonadota > Gammaproteobacteria > Pseudomonadales > Pseudomonadaceae > Pseudomonas > Pseudomonas sp. YJ42. The sequence continues at coordinate 4,015,119 of NZ_CP178378.1, forward strand.
CACTGGTTGACGCGTTATCTGCGTGACGCTCGGGATACCCTACTGGCGGGCAAGGCGAGTGACGTGGTGTTTCTCAGTCGGCGTGGTGATCTGATGACGCGGCAGACGTTCTGGCATCGAATCAAGCTGCACGCTCGGCAGGCTGGGATTGCGGCATCGATTTCACCTCACACGTTGCGTCATGCGTTCGCCACGCATCTGCTCAACCATGGCGCGGATCTTCGGACCGTGCAGATGCTGCTCGGTCATAGCGACTTGTCTACTACACAGATCTACACGCACATCGCGCGCGCGAGGCTGCAGGAGCTCCATGCGCAGCATCATCCGCGTGGCTGACCACAGGTCCCGTGAGCCTGCGCAGCAGGCCACAAAATCCGCGACCAAACGCCCAATGCCATGCGCTGGGGCGAAGTGGCTATGTTAATCTGCGGCCTTCCCTCGATCGAAGTCGCCAGGAGATTCCATGCGCGTGATTCGTTTATTTGCTGCGGCGACCCTCGGTCTTGCCAGCACCGTCGTCCTGGCCGCCGATGCCGACAAGGCAATTCGTGAATCGCTGCAATCCGTGCAGCCCGGCATGCCGATCGAAGCGATTGCCGAAAGCCCCATGGACGGTGTCTATCAGGTCCAGCTCAAGGGCGGGCGCCAGCTGTACGCCAGCGCCGATGGGCAATTCGTGATCCAGGGGTACATGTTCCAGTTCAAGGACGGACAGGCCGTCAACTTGACCGAGCAGGCCCAGAGTCGCTCGGTTGCCAAGATGATCGACGCCATTCCCGCTAATGAGATGGTGGTCTTCTCGCCAGAGAAGCCGAAGACTCATATCACGGTTTTCACAGATACCGATTGTGGCTATTGCCAGAAACTGCACAGCGAAGTGCCGGAGCTTAATCGCTTGGGTGTCGAGGTTCGCTATATGGCATTTCCGCGGCAGGGTATGGGCAGCCATGGCGCCAATACCCTGGCCAACGTCTGGTGCGCCAAGGATCGTCAGGCGGCGATGAATAAAGCCAAGGCGCGTGAGGAAGTACCCGATGCCAGCTGCGACGACCCCGTTGCGAAACAGTACGAGCTGGGTCAGCTGATCGGTGTTCAGGGGACTCCGGCGATCATTCTGGCTGATGGGCAGGTCATCCCTGGCTACCAGCCTGCACCCCAGCTTGCTGAGCTCGCTCTGAAAGCCCATTAAGGCCCTGGCAGCATCCTGAGGGTGCTGCCCCGTGCGCTACTGAACTGTTCCGCTCCTCGCGTTCAAAAGCTGAAGGCATTCCGAGGAGATGTGAACATGAAGCTTGAAGGTTCCTGTCATTGCAAGGCTGTGCGGTTCTCGCTCGAATCGGCTGAACCCTATCCGTTCATGCGTTGCTACTGCTCCATCTGTCGCAAGACCGCCGGGGCGGGTGGCTATGCAATCAACCTGGGCGGCGATCAGCGGACATTGGCTGTCGAAGGCCGCGAGAATCTAAGCATCTACCAAGCCAAAATGGTCGATCCGGCAACGGGCGCGATCCGCGTCAGCGACGGTCAGCGTCATTTCTGCAAGCTATGCGGCAGCGCGCTCTGGTTGTGGGACCCCAACTGGCCGGATCTGGTCCACCCGCATGCATCGGCTATCGATACCGATCTGCCGGTGCCCCCGGAGTCTACGCATTTGATGCTGGCTTCGAAGGCGTCATGGGTTGAGCCGCAGATTGGACCGGACGACCGCTGCTTCGACCAATATCCAGACGAGTCGCTCGCCCAGTGGCATCAGCGCCTGGGATTGCAGAGCGAACCCGGTTAACGGAGATTTTCGGCGCCTCTGTCGATTTGACTAAATCTCGTGCGCTTCGTAATGTGCGACTCTTTTGTTCGGCCGCTGTGCGGGGCCGTTCGCTGGTAATGGGGAGTGCAGCTTGAAACCGGTGAAAGTTGGCATCTGTGGGCTGGGGACCGTCGGTGGCGGTACCTTCAATGTGCTCGAGCGCAACGCTGCGGAAATTGCCCGCCGTGCCGGGCGAGGAATCGAAGTCGCACAGATTGCGGCTCGTCATGCGAACCCTAGATGCAACACCGGCGACACCCCAATCACCGCCGATATTTTCGAGGTGGCGAACAACCCCGAGATCGACATCGTCGTCGAACTCATCGGCGGTTATACCCTGGCCCGTGAATTGGTCCTCAAGGCTATCGAGAATGGCAAGCATGTGGTCACGGCGAACAAGGCGCTGATCGCCGTGCACGGCAATGAGATCTTCGCCAAGGCCCGTGAAAAAGGCGTCATTGTGGCATTCGAAGCCTCGGTCGCTGGTGGCATTCCGGTAATCAAGGCGATCCGCGAAGGCCTGGCGGGCAACCAGATCAATTGGCTGGCCGGCATAATCAATGGCACCGGTAACTTCATCCTCACTGAGATGCGTGAGAAGGGCCGTACTTTCGAGGACGTGCTCAAGGAAGCGCAGGAACTGGGTTATGCCGAAGCCGATCCGACCTTTGATGTCGAAGGCATTGATGCCGCTCACAAGCTGACCATCCTCGCGTCCATCGCTTTCGGGGTGCCGCTGCAGTTCGACAAGGCTTACACCGAGGGCATTTCCCGTCTGACCACTGCCGACGTCAACTATGCCGAGGCGCTGGGTTATCGCATCAAGCACCTGGGTGTCGCGCGGAGCACCGATTCGGGTATCGAGTTGCGCGTCCATCCGACGCTGATTCCGGCCGATCGGCTGATCGCCAACGTCAACGGCGTGATGAATGCGGTCATGGTCAACGGTGATGCGGTCGGCTCGACCCTGTATTACGGTGCCGGCGCCGGCATGGAGCCGACGGCTTCTGCGGTAGTGGCAGACCTGGTCGATGTGGCGCGAGCGCTCACCACCGACCCGAACAACCGCGTCCCACATCTGGCGTTCCAGCCCGACTCGCTATCGGCCCATCCGATCCTGCCTATTGGCGCCTGCGAAAGCGCCTATTACTTGCGTATCCAGGCCAAGGATCATCCAGGTGTGCTGGCTCAGGTCGCGACCATCCTGTCCGAGCGCGGGATCAACATCGAGTCGATCATGCAGAAGGAAGCCGAGGTGCATGATGGCCTGGTTCCGGTCATTCTCGTCACCCACCGGGTGGTAGAGCAGCGTATCGATGATGCGATCACGGCGCTGGAATCGCTGACTGACGTGGTTGGCAGCGTCGTGAGAATCCGAGTGGAACAGCTGAATTAATCTGAGCTGAATCCGGAGCTGGAAGCTGGAGCGGATTGCTCTGCTTCAGTCTAAGGCCAACGGCTCAAAACGAAGGTTTGAAAACATGCGCTATATCAGTACCCGTGGCCAAGCGCCGGCCCTGAATTTCGAGGATGTTCTGCTCGCCGGTCTCGCCAGCGATGGCGGTCTCTACGTTCCGGAAAACCTGCCGCGCTTCACCGTCGAGGAAATCGCGTCCTGGTCGGGCCTGCCGTACCATGAGCTGGCTTTCAAGGTGATGCGACCGTTCGTTGCCGGCAGCATTCCCGATGCCGATTTCAAACAGATTCTTGAAGAGACCTACGGTGTTTTCGCCCACAGCGCCGTCGCGCCGCTGCGTCAGCTGAACGGCAACGAGTGGGTGCTGGAGCTGTTCCACGGTCCGACTCTGGCGTTCAAGGATTTCGCCCTGCAACTGCTGGGGCGCCTGCTCGACTACGTGCTGGCCAAGCGTGGTGAACGTGTGGTGATCATCGGCGCGACGTCCGGTGATACCGGGTCGGCGGCGATCGAAGGCTGCCGTCGCTGCGATAATGTCGATATCTTCATTCTTCACCCGCACAACCGTGTATCGGAAGTGCAGCGTCGGCAAATGACTACGATCTTTGGCGACAACATCCACAATATCGCAATCGAAGGCAACTTCGACGATTGCCAGGAAATGGTCAAGGACAGCTTCGCTGACCAAGGCTTCCTCAAGGGCACTCGCCTGGTCGCCGTCAACTCGATCAACTGGGCGCGGATCATGGCCCAGATCGTCTATTACTTCCATGCGGCGCTGCAGCTGGGCGGACCGGCGCGTTCGGTGGCGTTCTCCGTGCCGACTGGTAACTTCGGCGACATTTTCGCCGGCTACCTGGCGCGCAATATGGGCTTACCGATCAGCCAGCTGGTGGTGGCGACCAACCGCAACGACATCCTGCACCGCTTCATGAGCGGCAACCGTTACGACAAAGATACGCTGCACCCGTCGCTGTCGCCTTCGATGGACATCATGGTGTCGTCGAACTTCGAGCGTCTTCTGTTCGATTTGCACGGACGTAACGGTGCCGCCGTGGCCGAGCTGATGAGCGCTTTCAAATCCAGTGGCAAGCTGTCAGTGGAAGAAGAGCGCTGGACTGAGGCACGCAAACTGTTCGACTCGCTGGCCGTGGATGACGAGCAGACCTGCAAGACCATTGCCGAAATTTTTGAGACCACTGGCGAGTTGCTCGATCCCCACACGGCCATCGGTGTGCATGCCGCGCGTGAGTGTCGTCGCAGCTTGTCGATACCGATGGTGACGCTCGCAACTGCGCATCCGGTAAAGTTCCCCGAGGCGGTTGAGAAGGCGGGCGTCGGCAAGGCGCTGGAGCTGCCAGCCCATCTCGCCGATCTGTTCGAGCGGCCGGAGCGTTGCACGGTGCTGGCCAACGATCTGAAGGCCATGCAGACTTTTGTCGGTGAGCACGGCAATCGCGGCAAGCCGCTATGATCCAGCGCCGCTGATCGACTCGATGGCATGCGCTTGGTTTATCGCAACCAAGCGCAATCCGCTTCACTGTTCCCGCTCGTGACAGGCTTTACCTGGGCTGACGAGGTACGATATCTCTCGGCAAATCCCTGATTGGCTACCGGGGCCCTGCGCTACGCTCGCTCATATGGGCTGTCTGGCCGTACCGCCATATCAGTCGGCGACGATCACACCGTCGAGATTGACCGCTTCCAGTTTGTGGCTGAGATGGCCTCTAAGAATGTTGCCCAAGCGCTTACCATCACGATCCCGCAGCGCCTCGATCATTTCCACGTGGTCATTCACCGCTTTGCGCCAGAAGTCCTCATTCATCTCCATCGTGTAGCGGACTCTTTTCACTCGCTGGCTGAGGTTGTTATACATCTCCAGCAGTATCGGGTTGCCAGACGCCAGCAGAATTCGTTCATGGATCTGCTGGTTGACTTGGAAATAAGCCTGCAAGTCTTTGCGTTCGTAGTGGTCGATCATCCTCTGATGAAGCTCGCAGATGCGTGCCAACGCCTCGTCGTCCAGGTGCAGACAGGCGGCTTCACCGGCCAACCCCTCCAGCGCTGCCATTACGTCGTACGTATGCTCTACGTCACTGAGGGACAGACGGCTCACGCGCGCGCCCCGATTCGGCAGAATTTCCACCAACCCTTCTGACGTCAAAACTTTCAGCGCTTCGCGAAGCGGCGTCCGGGAAATACCGAACGTCTCGCAAAGCTGCTTCTCGGAAATCTTTTCGCCTGCAACCAGCGAACCGTGTTCGATCAGCTCACGGATTCGATTGGCAGCTTCCTGATAAAGAATCTTGTGCTGGATTTTTTCCAAGGCTGTTTTTCCTGGTTGAGGCGGCCAGACCGACACGCAAAATCTTGCCTGTAATTGATATCAGCGAGAGGTCTGCTAGCGTTTTGAATTAAGAATACAAAATAGGTCAGTAATGCGACATAAGCTAAACATGCAAGAGCAAAAAGTGGTTGGCGCAACGTCGTCTCGCCAGCCTCCAACACCGTCCCGTCGTTTTGCAACGGTGCCCTGATCAGTTTCGCCTGGTCTAGCACCCGGCTATCGGAGAAAAATCATGGCTGGCAAGGTCTATCGTTCGAGCGTAGTCATAACACGAGTACAAGCCCGGCAAATTATCGATGCAGCGTTCGCCGAGGCAAGAGTGCAAAACATGGAACCGCTGACCCTCTTCGTCATGGACGCGGGCGGCAACCTTATCGCAGCCGAGCGCGAAGATGGTTGTGCCCCGTTGCGCTTTTCGGTTGCCAGGGGCAAGGCCTTCGCAGCGCTGGGCAACGGCGTATCCAGCCGCACGGTGGGCGAGCGAAACGAATCGCGCCCCGCTTTTCTGGCCTCGGTGGCGGCGGCTTCCGACGGGCATTTCGTTCCCGTGCCGGGCGGCGTTTTGATTCTCTCGAATGATGACGAGGTAATCGGCGCCGTGGGCGCTAGCGGCGCGTCTTCCGATGAAGACGAACAAGCCGCGGTTGTGGGAATAGAAGCGGCTGGCTTGCGCGCCGGTATCGTTCCACCCTGACTTCGTACATTTGGCGGTCGGCGCAGCCACCAACTGCTTCGTGCGGGCAGGGTCGCGTTCGGCCATCGGCATCGCTCTGATGCAGCATTTAGGCGTTCATTTCATCGTGGCCTCCCGTTCAGCCTGCTTGGGCTGACAGATCCCCGGCGGGGGCTTCTTGAGCTCCCCTGGCCAGATGGCGATAGAGCGCTGGCCCCACCTTCTTTTTTCGCCTGGATCCGCCCGCCCGTTTGGGCGGAGCGGACGGACGGTGGCAGTTTTTCTTGGCTCGTTTCTGGCGTACCGCAAAAAGCTGGTCTAAGGTCTGGATCGGGTTATGAATAATGAATTCATTTTTGTTGTTCACGTCCCGTTAGCCGGTTCCCGCCGCTGCCGGCGCTGTCGTTGGAGCAATGGGTCAGCCCGATTGTGAAAGAAGGTTTTGCGGTACGCCTCAATAAAAACAAGAGTGGAGGTCAGCATGAAAGTCTTGAAGACAGCCTTGATCGCATCCCTGTTAGGTCTCGCCACCTCTGCAGTGCAGGCGGCCGAACTACAGATCAAATTCGGCCACGTGGGTGGGCCGGGTTCCCTGTTCGAAATCACCGCCAATAAATTCGCCGAGACCGTTAATGAGAAGCTCAAGGGTAAAGCCAAGGTGGTGACCTATGGCTCCAGCCAGTTGGGTAGCGACTCGCAGATGCTCAACAAGCTCAAACTGGGTTCGCTCGATCTGGCTTTGCCCTCGACGGTGATGAGCAGCGTGGCGCCGGAGTTTTCCTTGTTCGAAATGCCTTACCTGATCACCGATCGCGAGCACATGCAGCGCGTTCGCGACGAGCTGGTTCGCGACGTGATGTACAAGGCCGCCGAAGGCAAGGGTTACCGGATCATCGGCGTATGGGAAAACGGAGTTCGGCAGATCACCAACAACTCCCGGCCGATCGTCGTACCGGCCGATCTGAAAGGCTTGAAGTTGCGTACGCCCAACGGGATATGGCGGGTCGAAATGTTCAAGAGCTACGGCGCCAACCCGGCTCCGATGGCGCTCTCCGAAGCCTTCGTGGCGCTGCAGACCGGCGCCATGGATGGTCAGGAAAACCCTCTGGTGCAGATCTATTCCCAGCGCTTTCACGAAGTCCAGAAGTACCTCTCCCTGTCCAACCATGTCTACACCCCGGCTTTCGTTCTCGCGGGCGCCAGTTGGCAGCGCTTTCCTGAGGACGTCAGGAAGGTTCTGAGCGAGGCGGCGCTGGAAGCCGAAGCTTTCGCGCTGGAGCAGGGCGCAGCGCTGGATGAAAGCCTCGTCAAGAAAATGAAGGAGGCAGGCATGGAGGTGAACGAGGTGGACCAGCAGGCCTTCATCGACGGCTCCAAGGATATCTACGCGAAGTTCGCCGAAGAGGTCGAAGGTGGCCAGGCAATGCTCGACGAGGTCGAACAGCTTCGCCAGATGTAGCCACCTGCCTGTCGCAGAGATCGCATCCTGACTAACGCCTGAGCGCTGCGGTGCTACAGGCCGACCGGAGAGAGCCGATGGGGTTTTTCACCGCTTTCAGAAAGGGCTTTTCCAAGTTTTTGGAAATCATCGTGGTTGCCAATGTGATCGCATTGACGTTGGTCGTTACGGTTGGCTTTGCGTCGCGACTGGCTGGCTCGCCGTTCAGCTGGTACGACGAGGTGGCATCGGTCGGCCTTGCCTGGCTCACCTACTACGGTGCCGCCCTGGCGGCGGCCAAGGGCGCCCACATCGGTTGCCCCACCGTGGTCAATTACTTCCCGCCGAAGCTGCGCGTGCCGATCGCTCTGCTCGCCGAGGCGATCACCATCGGGTTCTTCGTGCTGCTGGCCTACACCGGCACGCAGGTGGTGCTCATCCTGGAGGGGTCTTCACTGGTCAGCCTCACGCACGTTTCGCTGCAACTGACGCAATCGGTGCTGCCCATTGGCTCGGTGCTTTTCATCATTGCCGAGATCCTGCGCCTGCCTGAGGTGATCGAAAGCGCGAAAGGCGATGGTTTCGTCGATCACGAGCTGGAAGAAGCGGGGGTCAGGCCCGCGAAGGCATGACCGGGACAATCCAGAGCGAGTGCCTGCTGCGGCGCTCGGGAGAATAACGATGACCATCTTTTACATGTTCGCAGGGTTGATACTGCTCATCCTGATCAATGTCCCGGTCGCCATTTCGCTGGGCATCGTCGGTGCGGTGGCGATCTTCTCCAGCTACGGCGCACTGGCCCTTCCGAATATCGGCATGGTGATGTTCGACGGCACGACCAGCTTCCCGCTGATCGCCATTCCTCTGTTCATCCTGGCCGGCGCGATCATGAACGCCTCGAGCATCTCGCGGCGCCTGATCGACCTGGCCTCGGCGATGCTCGGCTTCATCAAGGGCGGCTTGTCGATGGTGACCATCGGTGCCTCGATCTTCTTCGCGGAGATTTCCGGCTCGGCGGTCGCGGGCGTATCGGCTATCGGCAGCATCATGATCCCGGCGATGACCAGCAAGGGCTATTCAAAGGAATTCTCCGCCGCGTTGTCGTCCTCGGCCGCCAGTCTCGCGATCATTCTGCCGCCGTCGATTCCGATGATTCTCTACGCCGTAATGTCGGGAGAGTCGGTAGTGAAGATGTTCGTTGCCGGCATCTTCCCTGGATTGCTTGGTGCGATGGGGTTGGCAGGCATGTGCTACTACCTGGCTAGGAAGAACGACTTTCCGTCCGAGGGAGCGTTCCAGACCAAGCGGTTGTGGGAAGCGTTCAAAGGAGCGATCTGGGCGCTGTCGATTCCGGTGATCATCCTCGGAGGCATCTTTGGCGGGATCGTCACGGCCACCGAAGGAGCTGCGCTGGCGGTGGTGGTGGCGATCTTCATCAGCGCCTTCGTCTATCGCGAGTTCACGCTGCGCACCTTTTACAAGGCGTGCCTGGACGCCGGCGTGCAAACCGCGGTGGTCATGTTGCTGGTAGCGAGCTCCGCGGTGGTGGGACTCTACCTGACCGAAACGCAACTGCCACAGCAGTTGGCCAGTTCCATCAGCGAGTGGACCAGCAACAAGTATGTGATTCTGGCGCTACTCAACATCATCTTTCTGATTCTCGGTGTTTTTCTGCACTCAGCGGCGGCGATCATTCTGGTCGTCCCTATCGTGCTGCCGCTGGTGCTGGCTGTCGGCATCGACCCGATCCACTTCGGGCTGATCGTCACGCTCAACCTGGCGATCGGGCAACAGACACCACCGGTTGCCAGCGTGCTGATCGCGTCCTGCTCGATCGCAAAGTCCGATATCTGGGCCACCTCCCGGACCAACCTGTGGTTCCTCGGTGTGCTCTTCGTGATCCTGCTGATCAATACCTATGTGCCTGCGTTTGCCTTGGCGCTGGTGAACCTGATCTACGGCGCCTGACCGCTATTTGATGCCCCACTGCCAAGCAGGCGGCGGGCAGGAGGAGACAAAGATGAGTGACGTGTCTCAAGGACAAGTCGACTGTCGTGTCGACCAAGGCGTCGCCTGGGTCGGCTTCAACCGGCCGGAGAGCCGTAACGCGATGACCTGGCAAATGTACGACGCGCTGGAGCGCTTGTGTCGGGAGTTGGAGGCGGACTCGAACGTCGTCGCCGTGGTGTTTCATGGCTGCGGTGGGAAGGCGTTCGTGGCCGGCACCGATATCAAGCAATTCGCTGAGTTCGAAGGCGGCGAGGCGGGCGTGAATTACGAGCGCCGCATCGATAGCGTAATCGCGGGGCTGGAGAACCTGCGCAAGCCGACCATTGCCTTGCTCGAAGGCTTCTGTGTCGGCGGCGGCGCGGCCATCGCGCTGGCCTGCGATTTTCGATATTGCACACCGTCGCTGAAGTTTGGTGTTCCGATCGCCGAGACCCTGGGCAACTGCCTCTCGGTGACCAACGTATCACGTCTCATGGATCTGCTCGGCGTACCTCGCACGAAGGAGGTGCTGATGGCGGCCGAACTTATCGAAGCACCAGAGGCGTTAACGGCCGGACTGGTCAGCGCTGTATTCGAGCCCGACGTTATCAGCGCGGAGGTTGCTCGCAAAGCGCAGGCGTTTGCCGGTCGCGCACCGCTGACCGTGCAGGCGACCAAGGAGACCATCAACCGAGTACTGGCGCACCGGCGTACGCCGGCGGACGCCAGCGATGACTGGATACGCGCCTGTTACGGCAGCCGTGACTTCAAGGCTGCGGTCGACAAATTCGTCAGCAAGACCCCGTTCGAATGGACCGGTGAGTAGCTTTTGCCGATCCCCGTGTTGGAGAACCAAGCATGCTTCCGCTGAGCAACGTGAAAATCCTGGATATCTCGCAAATCATGGCGGGCCCTTACTGCACCATGGTGCTGGGTGACCTCGGAGCCGAGGTCATCAAGGTCGAGAAAGCCAATGGTGGTGACGACAGCCGACAAATGGGGCCCTACGTCAACGGCGAGTCCACCTGCTTTTTTCAGATCAACCGGAACAAGAAAAGCATCTCGCTGAATCTCAAGGACGAGCGGGCCCGGGACGTTTTCTATCGGCTGGCCTTGGATGCGGACGTCATCGTCGAGAACTACCGGCCGGGAGTGACGCAGTCGCTTCAAATCGATTACGAGACGATCCGTGCCCTGAATCCCGGGATCATCTATTGCTCGATTTCAGGCTATGGCCAGACCGGTCCCTCCCGCAACAAAGGCGGGTTCGATCTTGTAGCGCAAGGAATGAGCGGCCTGATGTCTATGACTGGCGAGCCTGGCAAGCGCCCCTTGAAAACCGGCATTGCGGTTTATGACATCGGCGCTGGCCTCACCGCTATCTATTCGATTCTTGCTGCTTATATTCACAAGCAGGGCACCGGTGAAGGACAGCACATTGACATCGCTATTACCGAATGCGGGCTGCCTTGGTTCGCCTGGGAAGCGGCCGCCTACTTCGCCGAGGGTACCGTGCCGCAGCCCACGGGATCGCGTCATCGCATCTCCGCGCCTTATCAGGCAGTCAAGGCTCGAGACGGCTACCTGATGCTTGGCTGCGCCAATCAGCGGACCTGGGAACGCCTGTGTCGCGACGTGATTGCGCGCGAGGACCTGCTTGGCGACGAGCGCTTCGTCACCAACAGCGACCGCGCGCGCAACGTCGAGGCGCTCGAAGAGATCCTCGAAGCGATCCTGTCCCAGCAGTCCATGGCGCATTGGCTCGGCCTGTGCGAGACGGCAGGGGTGCCGGCAGGGCCGATCAATGATTTCGCGCAGGCCATGCACGACGAACACTACCTGGAGCGCGGCATGGTTCAGGAGGTCAGCCACCCTGTGATCGGCAATATGAAAACCATTGGCTTTCCCGCGAAGTTTTCCCGCACGCCTTCACGGATTCGCCGACCTGCTCCGCTGTTTGCCGAGCACACCGACGAGGTACTGCATGAAATCGGTATGACCGGCGAAGACATCAGCCGGCTACGTAGTGAGGGCTGCATCCGCTGAACTGTTTAGTTCTATGTGGTATTGAATTCAAAACTCAAAATACAAGATCAAGCGTCCTGGAGAACCGTCATGCTGAAGCTCGATTTCCACCCGTCCGGTCGCCATTTCCTACAGATCCCGGGGCCTTCTCCAGTACCGGATCGTATTTTGCGCGCCATGAGCTTGCCGACCATCGATCACCGTGGTCCTGAATTCGGCGCCCTGGGTCGCGAACTGCTGAGCAAGGTTCGGCAAGTGTTCAAGACCCAGCAGCCAGTGGTGATCTACCCCGCGTCCGGTACCGGCGCGTGGGAGGCGGCGCTGGTCAATACGCTGTCGGCAGGTGACCGGGTACTGATGTTCGAAACCGGCCACTTTGCCACCCTATGGGAAAAAATGGCGCGACGGTTGGGGCTCGAGCCTGAATTCATCGGGTTGCCGGGTTATGAAGGCTGGCGCCGTGGCGTGCAGGCGGAAATGATCGAGCGGCGCTTGAAGGAAGACAGCGGCAACACGATCAAGGCCGTCTGCGTGGTGCACAACGAGACGTCCACCGGTGTGACCAGCGATATCGCGGCGGTGCGCCGCGCCATCGATGCGGCCAAGCATCCGGCACTGCTGCTGGTCGATACCATTTCCGGCCTGGCCTGCGCTGATTATCAGCACGACGCCTGGGGCGTGGACGTGACCATTTCCGGTTCGCAGAAGGGCTTGATGCTGCCCCCGGGTATCAGCTTCAACGCGGTCTCGGAAAAAGCGATCGCAGCCAGCCGCAGCGCGAAATTGCCGAAAAGCTTCTGGGCCTGGGACGAAATACTCGAGCTCAACCGCAGCGGCTATTGGCCCTACACGCCCAACACCAATTTGCTGTACGGGCTGAACGAAGCGCTCGACATGTTGCTGGGAGAGGGCCTCGATCATGTCTTTGCGCGGCATCAGCGCTGGGCGGCCGGGGTTCGCAAGGCCGTCGAGACCTGGGGCCTGGAGGTGCAGTGTCAGGAGCCAAGCGTCTATTCGCCGGTGCTGACCGGTGTGGTGATGCCGGAGGGGGTGGATGCCGACGAGGTGCGCAGCCTGATCTATCGCCGTTTCGACCTTTCGCTAGGGACCGGGCTGGGTAAGGCGAAGGGCAAGATGTTCCGCATCGGTCATCTCGGTGACTGCAACGACCTCACCCTGATCGCCACGCTCGGTGGTTGCGAGGCTGGCCTGAAGATGTCCGGCGTGTCGCTCACGGGCAGCGGGGTGCTCGCCGCACTGGACTACTTCGCAGCGAACCCGCTAGACGAGTCGCACTGACATTTCCCCTTTGATGGCAGACATGGGAGGTCGTGATGACTTCGTTTACCGAACCCAGAATAACGGCGAGCAAGGTGTCATCGGAGCGCTCGTCGGCCTTGGCTGAGCGCTTGCGGCGCGAGATCGCCGGCGACGTACTGTTCGATCCGGCGTCACGTGGTCGCTACGCGACGGACGCTTCGATCTACCAGATTACGCCGGTCGGCGTGGTGATTCCGCGCCATCAGCATGATTTGCTGGTCGCATTGGATATCGCCCGAGATGCCAAGGTGCCGCTGCTGGCGCGCGGTGGCGGCACCAGTCAGTGCGGGCAGACGGTGGGTGATGCCCTGGTGGTCGATACCAGCCGTTGGCTGAACCAGATCGTCGAATTCGATGCGGATGCCCTGACCGTGGTGGTAGAGCCAGGGGTCGTGCTCGACGACCTGAATCGCTGGCTCAAGCCACATGGTTTGTGGTTTCCGGTGGACGTGTCGACCTCGGCCCAATGCACCCTGGGCGGCATGGCCGGCAACAACTCCTGCGGCTCGCGCTCCATTCGCTACGGCAACATGGTGCACAACGTTCTAGGCATCGATGCGTTGCTGGCGGATGGCAGCGAGGCGCGCTTCGGTCTGCTCCATGAGCTGGCGCAGGGCGATCGGGTACGCCAGATCGCCCGCGAGGTGCAGCAAATCGCCGAGCGCGAGCAGAGCAATATTCGAGAGTATTACCCGAAGGTGCTGCGCCGCGTGGGCGGGTACAACCTTGATCTGTTCGACTGCCAAAACCCGCTTCCTTACGATTCGAATGGGCAGGTCAACCTGGCCCATTTGCTGATCGGCTCAGAAGGTACGCTCGCGATCACCCGGCGGATCAAGCTCAAACTGGTGCCGCTACCCCAGCACAAAGTACTGGCCGTGGTGAACTTCCCGACCTTCTATCAGGCCATGGACCTGACCCAGCACATCGTGACGCTCGACCCAACAGCGGTCGAGCTGGTCGATCGCACGATGATCGACCTGTCGATGGAAAACCCGTCCTTCAAGCCGGTGATCGAGAAGGCATTGATCGGCCAGCCGGAGGCATTGTTGCTGGTTGAATTCGCGGGCGAGGAGGTCGCCGGTCTGCAGGAACAGCTCGGCCGACTGAGCGAGCTGATGGCTGACCTCGGTCTGCCCGGCAGCGTGGTCAAAATGACCGAAGCGGTGGAGCAGACAGCCCTGTGGAACGTACGTAAGGCCGGCCTGAACATCATGATGAGCATGAAGGGAGACGGCAAGCCGGTGTCCTTCATCGAAGACTGTGCCGTGCCGCTGGAGCACCTGGCTGAATACACCGCCAAGCTCACCGAGGTGTTCCACAAACATGGCACCGAGGGCACCTGGTACGCCCACGCCAGTGTTGGCACCTTGCACGTGCGACCGATTCTCGACATGCGCCGCGACGGTGCGCAAAAGATGCGCGCCATCGCCGAAGAAGCATCGGCGCTGGTGCGTGCCTACAAGGGGGCCTTTTCCGGCGAGCATGGGGACGGCTTGTGCCGCGGGGAGTGGGTGGCATGGCAGTTCGGCCCGCAGCTCAATGCCGCGTTCAAAGAGGTTAAGCAGCTGTTCGATCCGGACAACCTGTTGAACCCGGGCAAGATCGTCGATACCCCGCGCATGGACGATCACAGCTACTTCCGTTTCCCCAAAACCTATCAGCCGATTCCGGTGACGCCGGTGCTCGACTGGTCGGACTGGAATGTGTTGCGCGATCCACTTACCGGCGAGCAGAGTGCGCCCGGCAGCGGCGCCGATCCGACCGGTGGGCTGATCGGCGCCGTGGAGATGTGCAATAACAACGGTCATTGCCGCAAGTTCGATGCGGGCACAATGTGCCCCAGCTACCGAGCGACACGCGATGAGCAGCATCTGACCCGCGGCCGTGCCAACACATTGCGATTGGCGCTATCCGGCCAACTGGGTCCCGATGGGTTGGCCAGCGAGGACGTCAAGGCTGCGCTCGATCTGTGTGTCTCCTGCAAGGGCTGCAAGCGTGAATGCCCGACGGGCGTCGACATGGCGAAGATGAAAATCGAAGCCCGCGCAGCCTGGGCGAAAGCCCATCCGATGCCGCTGCGTGAGCGCCTGGTGGCGCAAATGCCGCGCTATGCACCGTACGCCAGGCATTTGGCTGGCCTGACGGACATCGTCGAGCGCATGCCGCTGCTGTCGCAATGGCTCAAGCGCTCCTTGGGATTGGCTGGCCAGCGTGCGCTGCCACGCTTCGCGGGCAACTTCCTGGCGACCGCTCCGACAAGCCGTTCGACGCATACGCGGGAGGCCCTGCTATTCGTTGATACCTTCAACAACTACATGGAACCGGAGAACGCGCGGGCCGCCTGTCGTGTCCTCGAGGCGGCTGGCTATCGGGTCCACTTCAACCAGGCGCCACGAGAGCGGCCGTTGTGCTGCGGACGCACCTACCTGGCGTCGGGGCAGATCGGCAAAGCAAAGGCGGAGGCCCGGCGCACGCTCGACTATTTGCTGCCGTTCGTCGAACGTGGCGTGAGCATCGTCGGGCTTGAACCTTCGTGCCTGTTGACCATGCGCGACGAATTCCTCCGCTACGGTTACGGCGAGCAGGCCAAGATGCTGTCCAAGGCATCCTTCCTGTTCGAGGAGTTTCTAGTCAGGGAGCAGGCGGCCGGTAATCTGCAGCTCCAACTCAAGAGGCTGGACGCATCGCGCGCGCTGCTGCACGGTCATTGCCATCAGAAGGCGTTCGATGCGCTACGGCCGGTGGAGCAGGTGTTGCGCTGGATACCGGATCTGGAGGTTAGAACCGTCGAAACCTCCTGCTGCGGGATGGCCGGTAGTTTCGGCTACGAGCGCGAGCACTACGATGCTTCGGTGCAGATGGCCGAACTAGCGTTGTTGCCGGCGGTGCGCAAGGCGCAAGCGGAGGATCTGATAGTGGCCGACGGGACCAGCTGTCGTCACCAGATTCATGACGGGGCCCAGCGTGAAGCCTTGCATGTGGCTAGGGTGCTGGAGCGGGCGTTGGCGTGATGTATCAACGCGGGCGATCTCCCGCGCGATATCAACGCCGGATCGCCCTGGATTTAGCGCGAGGGCCGGCCAATGCCCGGCTGGGCGAGCAGGGGTAGTGTCCGCTTCACTCGTCGAACTCTTCCCAGCCGCCCATTTCTCTCCAGCGATTGACGATGCCGCAGAACAGCTCGGCGGTCTTTTCGGTGTCGTAGCGAGCCGAGTGAGCTTCCCGTCCATCGAAATCGATTCCAGCCGCCTGACAGGCCTTGGCCAGCACGGTCTGGCCATAGGCGAGGCCGGCGAGGGTGGCGGTGTCGAAGCTGGAAAACGGGTGGAACGGGTTGCGCTTGATGTCGCAGCGCGCAATGGCCGCGTTGAGGAAGCCCAGATCGAAGCTGCTGTTGTGACCAACCAGAATGGCGCGCTTGCAGCCGGCTGACTTCACCGCCTTGCGTACACTGCGGATGATTTCGTTCAGCGCCTGAGATTCAGGAACCGCCATCCGTAGCGGATGGTCCAGCTTGATGCCGGTGAATTCCAGCGCTGCGGCCTCGATGTTGGCCCCAGCGAAGGGCTCTACCCGGAAAAACAGCGTTTCCTGTGGGTAGAGCAGGCCCTGCTCATCCATGCCGATGGTCACCGCGGCGATTTCCAGCAGCGCATCGGTGGCGCAATTGAAGCCGCCGCACTCGACGTCCACCACAACCGGAAGGAAGCCACGAAAGCGCCTTGCCATGGGCGAGCGCGGCTTGCCAGGGACATTGCCTTCGAGTTCGTCGTCGAACTGCTCGTCACTCATGCGCTTGTCTCCAACCGCCACTGCAGGGTTTCGCCGGCGCGCAGGGGCACCACGTTGTGCTCGCCGAATGGCAGGTTGGCCGGCACGCTCCAGGATTCACGGACCAGGGTGATCTGCTCGGTGTTGCGCGGCAGGCCATAGAAGTCCGCACCGAAATGGCTGGCGAAGGCCTCCAGCTTGTCCAGCGCCTGGCGTTGCTCGAACGCCTCGGCATACAGCTCGATCGCCGCAAAGGCGGTGTAGCAGCCGGCACAGCCGCAGGCATTTTCCTTGGCATGCTGGGCATGGGGGGCTGAGTCGGTACCGAGGAAGAACTTCGGATTGCCGCTGGTGGCCGCGTCGAGCAGGGCTTCCTGATGGATGTTGCGCTTGAGGATCGGCAGACAGAAGAAGTGCGGACGGATGCCGCCGACCAACATGTGGTTGCGATTGTAGAGCAGATGGTGGGCGGTGATCGTCGCGCCGACATTGGCGCTGGCCGCCTCGACGAACTGCACCGCGTCGCGGGTGGTGATGTGTTCGAACACCACCTTGAGGCTGGGGAAACGCTCGGTAATCCGACTCAGCTGTTCGTCGATGAAATATTTCTCACGATCGAAGATGTCGATCTCGGAGCGCGTGACCTCGCCATGCACCAGCAGCGGCAGGCCGACTTCGGCCATGGTCTCCAGCACCGGGAAGATGTTGTCGATGCGGGTTACGCCCGACGCCGAATTGGTGGTCGCGCCGGCGGGGTAAAGCTTGGCCGCATAAACGAAGCCGCTGGCCTTGGCGGCGCGGATGTCGTCGGGCTGCGTGCCATCGGTGAGATAGAGCACCATCAGCGGCTCGAATACGCTTCCGGCTGGGCGGGCGGCTAGGATCCGCTGGCGGTAGGTCTGCGCTTCCGCGGCATTGCGAACCGGCGGAACCAGGTTCGGCATGATGATCGCGCGCGCGAACTGGTGTGCGGCGTCCGCCACGGTGTGCGGCAACGCTGCGCCGTCGCGCAGATGAATGTGCCAATCGTCGGGGCGCAGTAGTGTCAGTCGGTCAGACATGCAGGGTTCCAGGCGGGTAAAACGTGCGCAAATGCTACCGGAAAATTCGGTGGCTCGCTTCAGCCCCTGAAACGATAAGCGCCGATCGGGCGGAACAGTGAAGTTGCCAGGGCGCCGCGAAGAACCGCAATGGTGGGCGCATGGCCGGCATCAGGGCCGCGGGCAATCGCCATTGGGATTCGTTGCCCAATGCCGAGCCGTCCGGGCAATGCTGTCGGCCAGCCCGGCGATGGCGCGCTGGTGGGCCAGCACAAGGCTGTCCAGCTCGACGCCCGCCTGCTGGTGGATCACGCTGGCGCAGGTCAGTGTCCGGCTGCTCCCGCCGCGTTCGCTCAGCTCCAGACTCCATACAACGTCCAGTGCGGCATGCACGCCGGGCAGCGAGTCGAAACGACGAACATCGGTACGCAGGCTCATCACCGGTGCTCCCGCCCGTCCCGGCAGACCCGCCAGGTCGCGTACGCCGAGGCGGTGTTCCAGCTCGATCGCCAATGCATCATGGAACTCATCGGCAGGCGGCGAGGCCCAGAGCGCGTTCTCGAGAATCGCTAGGCGGCCATCGCTTTCGCGCACCACCAGGCTCGGCTGGTCGACTTGCACGGGAATTCGCACGGGCAGCACCTGCAACTGGAACGCGACCGGCTCGACGGTGCCGGTCGTCTGCGGCTGGGTGGCAATGAGCGTGTGGTAGCGCGTCGGCACCGAGCTGCAGGCGCCCAGGATCAATGCGCCGACGAGCATGAGGAGAGAGGGACGCGGGGTCATGGCTGGTGCTCCGAATTCAGTTCGCGGGAAGTGGCTTGGCCCTTGTAGTTGGCCGGTGTTTCGTCACTGCTGCGACCGCGGATCAGCGATTCCGGGTGGCGTCCGAGATAGTCGGAAAGTGCCCGTACGGAGCGTACCGCACGCTGGACTTCTTCGAGCGTGTCGCCCAGTTGCTGACGCTGCGGCGAACCCTCGGCCAGCGTTTGGTTGGCGTTCTGCAGGGTTTGTTCCGATCGCTCCAATGTTCGCTGGAGCTGGGGAAGGACATCACCGTTGACCTGCTTCAGGGTCTGTCGCAACTCACCGAGACTGCCATTCAGGTTATCGGCCAGGGACTCGATGGGCAGCTTGCTGAGTTTGTCGACCATGGCCTGCAGTTGTTCCTGCAGCTTGTCGAAGCTGCCGGCGATGGTGGGAATGACCATTGGGCGGGCATTCTGGTCGAAGGCGACCTTCGGCGCCCGCTGGTCGAAGTCCAGCGAGATGTACAGCTGGCCGGTAAGCAGATTGCCTGTTCGTGCCTGCGCCCTCAGCCCGCGCTCGACGAATATCTGCATGAGACGAGCGGTGTGCTCTTCGGTATTGCCGCCCAGGGTCTTGGTCAGCTTGTCGTGCGCAGCGCCCAAGCGATTGGGGAAGATCACCGCACCGACTACTACGGGAAAGGTTTTGCTCTTTTCGTCGTAGTCGAGCTTGACCGATACCACGCGACCGACCGGCACGCCGAGAAACTCCACCGGCGCATCGACTTTCAGGCCGCGTAGGGGCTGACCGAAACGCATCTGAATGTAGCGCGGCTGACCGTCAGCGGGTGCCATCGCCTGGCGAACATTGGCAAACAGCGAGAACTCGCTGTCTTGCGTGGCTGGCTTCGCGTCCGGGCTGTAGTTGGGCGCGCGAAAAGCGATGCCGCCGGCGAGTATGGCCGACAGTGACTCGGTATTGACTCGAAGGCCATCCGCAGCGATGGACACGTCGACGCCGCTGGCATTCCAGAAGCGGGTGTCGTCGGTGACGAACTGATCGTAGGGGGCATTGACGAAGACCTGAACCTGAACGCCCTTGCCGTCGTCGGCAAGCTTGAACGAGATCACTTGGCCGACCTGAATGCGACGGTAATACAGCGGCGAGCCGATGCCGAGCGAACCCAGGTCATCGGTGTGCAGCGTGAACTGCTTGCCTTTAGCGCCGAAGGTCACCGGCGGCGGGGCTTCCAGGCCGATGAATTCGCGCCGGGTTTCTTCCGCGCGACCGGCATCGGCCCCGATGAAGGCGCCGGAAAGCAGGGTATCGACGCCGGACACGCCGCTGGCCCCGATGCGCGGACGCACGACCCAGAACTTGGTGTCTTCGCGGGTGAATGGCTCGGCGTTCTGATCCAGCTGCACGGTGGCGATGACGCGGGTTTGATCCTCACTGAGCGCGATCGCGGTGACCTGACCTATGACCACGTTCTTGTACTTGACCTGTGTCTTGTTGGCCTCGAGCCCTTCCGCCGTCTCGAAACTCACGCTTATCTGCGGTCCGGCTGAAAGCCAGTTCTGCATGACCATGGAAAATCCCACCAGCGCGGCGACGATGGGAACCAGCCAGACCAGCGAGACACGGACACGCCGGTGCCTGATCTCGGGGGAGCCGGCTGATAATTCAGGAGAGTGAGGGTTATCTGACATCGTTTTTCTCTGCGTCCCAGATCAATCGCGGATCGAAGCTCATCGAGGCCATCATCGTCAGCACCACGACCAGCCCGAAGAACAGAATACCCAGGCGCGGCTCGATGGTGCCCAGGGCGCGGAACTGCACCAATGCCGCCACCAGCGCGACCACCAGCACGTCCAGCATCGACCAGTAGCCGATGGTTTCGATGAAACGGTACAGCCGTGCGCGTTCGCGCATGGCCCAGCGGCTACGGCGTTGGGTGCTGATCAACAACATGCCGAGGACGAAGAATTTCATGCAAGGCACCCCGACGCTGGCGATGAAAATCAGCAGGGCTATATCCCACGAGCCGTCTTTCCAGAATTCCACCACGCCGCTGAGAATGGTGTTTTCGCTGCCGCTGCCGAACATGTCGGTGTACATCACCGGCAGCATGTTGGCCGGGACATACAGAACCAATGCTGCAATGAGCAATGCCCAGGTGCGCGCCAGGCTATTCGGTTTGCGCCGATGCAGCGGGGCCTCGCAGCGCGGACACTCGAGATCTTCCAGGCGACATGCCAGGCCGCAGTCGTGGCAAAGCTGCAGGCCCAGCTCACAAGCGTAGGGCGGCCGTATCATCGTCCCGGTACGCCCAGTTCGTCCCACAGACCGTCGCGCACATCGCGGCCCGCGATCAGCAGGATCAGAATGGTCAGGACGGCCGTGGCCCAGAGTCCGATCCCCGGATGCACGTCGGCCATGTCGCCGAGCTTGATGATGGCGACCAGAATGCCGAGCAAACACACTTCGAGCATGCTCCAGGGGCGAAGATGTTCCAGCGCCCGCATGCAGGCGCTAAAACCCGGCGCGATTTGGCCGCTGCGCGCATACACCAGGACCCAGGTCAGCAGAATGATCTGCAAAGCCGGCGCGAAGATGATGCTCAGGCCAGCGACCAGCGCGATGGGCGTGATCCGCCCTTGCGCCAATGCCTCGACGGTCCCCCATAACGTCGCCTCGTTGCTGAGGCCCTGCAGGCCTATCTGCATGATGGGAAACGTGTTGGCGAATAGAAACAGGATGGCGGCAGCCAATGTCAGCGCCAGCAACTGATCGGCGTTCAGGAATCTGGCCCGCTCCAGCAGTGCGCCACAGCGCACGCAGTGGGCCGTCTGGCGGCGCGCCAATGCAGGGCGCTGATACACCGAATCGCAGTGCTCGCAGATGATCAGCGGCGTTCCGCCCAGGATGTCCAGATGTGACACCGGAAGCGGGTCGGGCGATTCGGCTGTTTGTCGGGGTGGCAGGCTGTCTTGCTTCAAGGCATCCACTCGATGGGAAGAATCGACAGAAAACGACACGCAGGCTTTGCCCAGACGCTCGTTTGCGGCTCGGTATCATGGCGCGGCTGCTGGCTGCGCCGTTGCTCCAGCCAATGGAGTTTGCCTGATTTGGTCAGCAACACTTCCTAAGCGCTGGCGGGAATAGTGTCACCGAACGTTGGTTCTATCGCCAGCGCCAAACGCAGGCTTCGCCTCGTCTACTTCAAGTTTCCGTGAGTACGACCGATACCCAAGAGACTAAGACACTACTTTCGCTCCTGGAGCCCATCGTGCGCTTGCGCCTTCTAATTCTTGCCTGCCTGCTGGCCCAACCGGCCGATGCTCTCACGTTCCAGACACGTCTGGAGCGGGCGCAGTGG
Source organism: Pseudomonas sp. YJ42 (assembly GCF_047225135.1). Classification (NCBI taxonomy): domain Bacteria; kingdom Pseudomonadati; phylum Pseudomonadota; class Gammaproteobacteria; order Pseudomonadales; family Pseudomonadaceae; genus Pseudomonas; species Pseudomonas sp. YJ42. The sequence goes on from NZ_CP178378.1 coordinate 4,037,075, forward strand.
CAGGTGGAAGGCGATCAGTTCGAGTGCCGTCTGACGCAGCCGGTGGCCGGTTTCGGCGCAGGGGAATTCGTGCGGCGAGCGGGAGAGCAACCAACGTTCCGTTTGCAGTCACCTGAGCGCTGGTTGGGCAACGGCTCGGCGACGCTGCTCGCGGCCGCTGCCCCCTGGCAGCCAGAACGGAGCGATATCAATCTGGGCGTTGTTGCTGTAGCGGGTGGCGAAATCCCATTCAACAGTTCGCAGCTACAGGCCGGCCGTCTGCTCAGCGGGCTGCTCGAAGGGCGGAGTCCAGTGGTGCGTCACTACACACGGCAGGGCGGTGAAGCGCTGGAGGTGCGGTTGCTGCCCGCACGTTTCGGCAAGGCCTACGAGGATTTCCGCGCCTGTACGGCGAAGCTGTTGCCGGTCAATTTCGAACAGATCCGCCATTCGCAGGTCGGGTTTCCCACCGGTGACGTCGCGCTCGATGCCTTGGGGCAGGCCAAGCTCGACATCATCCTGCAGTTTCTCAAGGCCGATCCGAGCGTCAATCGAGTCCAGCTCGACGGTCACTCTGACAACAGCGGTAATCGCCTGACCAACCGCGACCTGTCCCGTCGCCGGGCGTTGGCGGTCGAGGAATATCTGATCGCCAATGGTGTGCCAAAGGAACAGATCACGCTACGTTTTCATGGTGAGCGCTATCCGTTGGTTTCCAATAGCAGCGCGGCTAACCGAGCCAAGAACCGGCGGGTGACCCTGCGCTTGGAGCGTGGTCCTGCGACCACCACAGCCGCTGCCGAAGGCAACGCTCCGTCGTCCTGATGCCGAGCGACGCTCACGCCCCTGTAAAACAAACGTCGCGACCAGTAGAATCCCCGCTTTCCTTACAATCCCGGGAGTGGATGGCAATGGCCGACGTAAAGAAGGTAGTCCTGGCGTATTCCGGTGGCCTGGACACCTCGGTGATCCTCAAGTGGCTGCAAGACACCTATAACTGCGAAGTGGTGACCTTTACCGCTGACCTCGGCCAGGGCGAGGAAGTCGAGCCAGCGCGTGCCAAGGCCAAGGCCATGGGTGTCGAGGAAATCTACATCGACGACCTGCGCGAAGAATTCGTTCGCGATTTCGTCTTCCCGATGTTCCGCGCCAACACCGTTTACGAAGGCGAGTACCTGCTGGGTACGTCCATTGCCCGCCCACTGATCGCCAAGCGTCTGATCGAGATCGCCAACGAAACCGGCGCCGATGCCATCTCCCATGGTGCCACCGGCAAGGGTAACGATCAGGTGCGCTTCGAGCTGGGCGCCTACGCGCTCAAACCGGGTGTCAAGGTCATTGCACCCTGGCGTGAATGGGATCTGCTCTCGCGCGAGAAGCTGATGGACTACGCCGCCACGCACGAGATTCCGATCGAGCGCCACGGCAAGAAGAAGTCACCGTACTCCATGGATGCCAACCTGCTGCACATCTCCTATGAAGGTGGCGTGCTGGAAGACACCTGGACCGAGCACGAAGAAGACATGTGGCGCTGGACCCGCTCCCCGGAAACCGCGCCGGACACCCCGACCTATATCGAGCTGACCTATCGCAAGGGCGACATCGTCGCTATCGACGGCAAGGACATGACCCCGGCCGAGGTACTGACCTACCTGAACAAGGTCGGTGGCGAGAACGGCATCGGGCGCCTGGACATCGTCGAGAACCGCTACGTCGGCATGAAGTCGCGTGGCTGTTACGAGACTCCCGGTGGCACCATCATGCTCAAGGGGCACCGCGCTATCGAGTCGATCACCCTCGACCGTGAAGTCGCTCACCTGAAAGACGAGCTGATGCCCAAGTACGCCAGCCTGATCTACAACGGCTACTGGTGGAGCCCGGAGCGCAGCATGCTGCAGCAGATGATCGACGCCTCCCAGATCAATGTGAACGGTGTGGTGCGTCTGAAGCTCTATAAGGGCAACGTCATCGTCACCGGCCGCAAATCGGACGATTCGCTGTTCGACGCCAACATCGCCACCTTCGAGGACGACGCTGGCGCCTATGACCAGGCCGATGCCGGTGGCTTTATCAAGCTCAACGCGCTGCGCATGCGCATCGCTGCGAACAAGGGCCGGACGCAGTTCTAACGACTGCCCATGCCTGACCATGACCCCGGCCACGAGCCGGGGTTATGCTTTCTGCACCTTTAGACGCCTTGCTGAGGAGACAAGACCATGAGACTGCTGCATACCATGCTGCGAGTCGGTGACATGGAGCGATCCATCGCCTTCTACACCGAAGTGCTGGGCATGACACTGCTACGCCGCAAGGATTACCCAGAAGGGAAGTTCACGCTCGCTTTCGTCGGCTACGGCGATGAAGCGCATAACAGTGTGCTGGAGCTGACCCATAACTGGGGCGTCGACCAGTACGATCTAGGCAATGGTTACGGCCATATCGCGTTGGAAGTGGAAGACGTCTACAAGGCTTGCGAGGATATCCGCAGCCGCGGCGGCAAGGTCACCCGCGAACCTGGACCGATGCTGCACGGCAGCAGCATCCTCGCGTTTATCGAGGACCCGGACGGCTATAAGGTCGAACTGTTGTCCCCATCGCGCCGCGATTGATCTGGCCGGCAAAAGAAAAGCCCCGAATCGCGGGGCTTTTTCACTTCAGAGATCGAAGTCGAAGTCATTGAGTTGCTTCTGCAGACGGCGCTCTTCAAGCAGGTTGTCGATAATCCGGCGCTTGGTCAGGTTGGTCTTGGCCACTTCGACCGGAGCCTCTGCAGTATCGTCTTCGTCATCAGCGACGAAGTCATCTTCAATCTGGATCTCTTCTTTCTCGGACACTTGGCTTACTCCACGGCTAAGGCGCGCTGTTGGCGCACCTTATAGCGGCAAAAGAGAAGGCCGTAAAAAAGATTTTTTCAATCAGGCGATAGCTTTTCTACCTGACTGATCAATCGTCCGAGGTCTTATGCTTGTACTCGCAAAGATCTTCGATGCGGCAACTGCCACATTGCGGCTTGCGGGCCTTGCAGACGTAGCGCCCGTGCAGGATAAGCCAGTGATGGGCATCGAGCAGATACTCTTTCGGGACGAACTTGACCAACCGGCGCTCGACCTCCAGCACGTTCTTACCTGGGGCGATGTTGGTGCGGTTGGCGACGCGGAAGATATGTGTGTCCACTGCCATGGTGAACTGGCGAAAGGCGGTGTTGAGCACGACATTAGCCGTCTTGCGGCCTACGCCAGGCAGGGCTTCGAGGTCCTCGCGATTGTCCGGCACCTGGCTGCCATGTTTCTCGATGAGGATGCGACAGGTCTCGAGCACGTTCTTCGCCTTGCTCGGATACAGGCCGATGGTCTTGATATAGCTACACAGACCGTCGTAACCCAGCGCGTATATGGCTTCCGGTGTATTGGCAACAGGGTAGAGCTTGGCCGTTGCCTTGTTGACGCCGACGTCCGTGGCTTGAGCCGACAGGATCACTGCGATCAGCAGTTCGAAGGGCGTGCTGTAGGCCAACTCGGTTTTCGGCTCGGGGTTGTCTTCGTGGAAGCGACGAAAGATTTCCCGGCGTTTCGTGGCATTCATCGGGCAAAGCCTACGGTCTTCATTCGATCGCCCCTGTGACGCGAACGCGACGGCTCTGTACTGGTTCTGCCGGCTGCTGGGCCTTGGCCCGCTCGGCCAGTTGCAGGTCGATGCGGTTCTTCAGAGCGATCAGCAGGCCGAGCACGATGAACGCGCCGGGCGGCAGGATCGCCAGTAGAAAGCCCTTGTAGTCACTGAAAAGGGTGAGCTGCCAGTCGGCGGCGATCGGGCCGAACAGCAGATGCATGTTGGCGAATAACGCGCCCGTCCCGAACAGTTCGCGCAAGCCACCCAGCACCACCAGCACCAGGGCGAAACCCAGACCCATGACGAGCCCATCGAAGGCTGCGATGAGTGGATTGTGTTTGGCCGCGAAACCATCGGCGCGGCCAAGGATCACGCAATTGGTGGTGATCAGCGGGATAAAGATACCGAGAATCTGATACAGCTCGTAGGTGTAGGCCTGCATCAGTAGCTCGATGCAAGTCGTCAGCGCCGCGATGATCATCACGAACGCCGGCAGGCGAACGGCTGTGTTGACCACACCGCGCACCAGCGACACGCCGATGTTCGAGCAGATCAGTACGAGTGCGGTGGCAAGGCCCAGCCCCAGGGCATTGACCACTGAATTGCTCACCCCGAGCAATGGACAGAGGCCTAGCAGTTGGACTAGCGCGGGGTTGTTTTTCCACAGGCCGTTGATGCTCAGTTCGCGATAGCTGGGATTGCTCATGGTGTCTGGCCCTTCTGTTCGGGCTGCGGACTCTCGGTCGGCAACGCGTCACGGGTTGCGGCGGCGCCGGCGCGCGAATGGGTGGTGACATCGGCGGGTTCTGCCATGTCCTCCAAGGCCTGCTCCGGTGTAATTGGGTTACCGCTGGCATTGAGCAGCTCGGCCTTGTGCGCGTCGAAGTACTGCAAGGCCCGATGCACTGCGCCGACCACTGCGCGCGGCGTGATGGTAGCGCCGGCGAACTGGTCGAACGCGCCACGGTCCTTCTTCACGGCCCAACCGGACTCGTCTGGGTCGGTCAGTGAACGGCCGTCGAAGCTGCGGATCCAGGAACTCTTGGCCAGTTCGATCTTGTCGCCTAGGCCGGGTGTTTCGCGATGACCGACCACCCGTACGCCGGCCACTCGTCCATCCGCGCGTACGCCGACGAGCAGCTGTATCGCACCGCTGTAGCCATCAGGCGCGATGGCTTGGAGAATCACCGCACTGGGCTTGCCGTCCTTGCGGGCGATATAGGCCGCCAGCGGCTTGCGGGTGCCGAGCAGTGGATCGTGCACCTCGATGCTGCTGTCGAGCAGCTGGTTATCGTAGCTGTCGCGGGGCAGAATTTCGTTCAAGGCACTTAGCTGCGCGGCACGTTCGGACGCCTGGATGCGCTCGGCAGTGAATTGCTGCAGCAAGGTCACGGCACCTACCGTCACCACGGCGAACAGGCCCAGAACCAGGCTGTTCTTGAACATTGAGCGGCTGAGTTCAGGAACAATCATATCATTCGCCCACCTTGAAACCGCGCTCGGCCTTGCGGTGGCCGTAGGTGCGCGGGCGGGTGTAATAGTCGATGGTGGGGGCGGCCAGGTTCATCAGCAGCACGGCGAATGCCACGGCATCCGGATAACCGCCCCAGGCGCGGATGACATAGACCAGAATGCCTACCCCGGCACCGAAGATCAGCCTGCCTTGATTGCTGGTGGCGCCGCTCACCGGATCCGTCACGATGAAGAATGCGCCAAGCATGGTGGCGCCGCTGAGCAGATGAAACAGCGGCGAGCCGTGGCTGTCGGAGCCCGAACCGTTCCAGAACAGCAGGCTCATCAGCGTGAGCGCGGCGAGCATGCCCACCGGCGCATGCCAGCTGAACAGGCGCTTGTGCAGAAGGAACAGGCCGCCAGCCAGGAATGCCAGATTGACCACTTCCGAACCGATTCCGCCGAAATGGCCGAAGGCCGGGTTCGCCCAGAGTTCCTCGACCGTCAGGCTCTTGTTGACCTTGAGCACGTCGAGGGCAGTGGCCTGGGACCAGCCATCGGGTAGCGAAGCGATGCCGAGGATCTGCTGTAGTCCGGCACCCAGGCCGACGCTGTGCGGCACTGGCCAGGTGGTCATTTCCACGGGGAAGGAAACCAGCACCACTACGTAGCCAATCATCGCCGGGTTGAAAGGATTCTGCCCCAGTCCGCCGTAGAGCTGTTTGCCAAAAGCGATGGCGCTACCCGTGGCAATCAGGGTCAGCCACCAGGGCGAATAGGGGGGGAGCGCCAGAGCCAGCAGCACGGCGGTGACCAGCGCGCTACCGTCGCGCAGGAAGAATGGCACCGGGCGTTGCCGAAGCTTGAGGATCAGCGCCTCACAACCAAGCGCGACGGCGCTGGCCCAGACCAGGTTGATCAATGTGCCGGCGCCATACAGCCAGGTCAGTACAATTGCGCCGGGCAGCGTGGCGGCCAGCACCAGCAACATGACCCGTTGGGTGCGGTTGTTACCCTTGGTGTGCGGTGAAGTGATGCGGGGCAGGGCCATTGGCTCTCCGGTCGAATGCTGATTAGGGCGGTTGATGTCGCGCCACCCAGGATGGTCACGCCAGGGGCGTGTCCACTCCTATAGAATCGGTGTATTCCTGCAGCTTGCGTTCCGCTTCGCTCAGCCGAAGCTTGGCGGCCTCGATTGCGCTGGCTTCGCTGGCCTCGTCACGCTCCAGCTTACGTAGGTCGGCACGGGCGAAGGCAACGTCGGTCTTTAGCGCGCGAGCCTGCTCGTCCACCGGACGTTTTTCGGTACGAACCAATTCTGGTGCGGGCTTTCCTGAATTTTCTTCGGCGTCATGCAGCGCTTGCTCGGCGCTGGCCAAGCCATCACGGAGCTTGCTCAGTTCGGCCTCTTCGGTGCCTTGCTTTTCGGCCTTTTTCAGCTCGGCTCGCTTCATCGCCAGTTCGATCTTGGCTTTCTTCAGGGCCTCGTCGCCAGCAGGCTTGGCCGGGGCGGCAACACCTGCGCTCTGCTGCGCGGAGGCGAGCGTCCGTTCGGCGTCGGTCAGTTGGCCCTGGAGTTTGCTCAGTTCCGCCTGCTGGTCCGTATCCAGCGTTTCGAGTTTTTCCAGCTTGCGAATCTGTGCCCGCAGCATGGCCGCTTCGATCTTGGCCTTCTTCAGCGCCTCGTCGTCGGCCGGTTTGGCCGGGGCGGCGGCAGGTGCGCTCTGCTGCGCGGCGGCAATGGCCTGCTCGGCCGTGGCCAGTTGGCTCTGAAGCTTGCTCAGTTCGCTTTGTTGGTCTGTGTCCAGCGTTTCGAGTTTCTCCAGCTTGCGAATCTGCGCGCGGAGCATGGCTGCTTCGATCTTGGCTTTTTTTGCGGCCTCATCGGCAGGTGGCGCTACCGGTAACGGCGCGGCGGTGGCGATTGCGTCGTCCAGTGCCTTTTGCGCGGCAGCTGCGGCCTGGCGCAATTCGGTGACCTGGGATTCAAGCTCCGGCGTTGCGTGAGCGGCGAACTGCTTCTCGGCCTTCTTCAGAGCAACCTGGGCCATGCTCGCTTCGATTTTGAGCTTCTTCTGCTCATCGGACAGCCCGGCTTTGGTCGCCTGAACGCGGGCCACTGGATCGTCTTGACTGGCGGTCGCGCTGGCGTCGGCCTGAGCGGCCTTGGCTCGGGCGGCCCGCTCAGCGCGTGCCTTGCGGTCGGCTTCCTTCTGCTCTTCGGCGCGTCGTAAGCGGTCCTGGCGCAGTTCGAAGCGCTGTTTGGAATGCTCGGCCTTTTGCTGTTTCTGCTCCAGTGTGCGAATTTCGCCCTTGGCGGCGCGGTAGTACTGCACCAGCGGGATGCTCGACGGGCAGACATAGGCGCAGGCGCCGCACTCAATGCAGTCGAACAGGTTATACGCCTTGAGCTGTTCATGCTCCTGGCCCAGCGCGAAGAAATGCAGCTGTTGCGGCAACAGGCTGGCTGGGCAAGCCTCCGCACACTCGCCGCAGCGAATGCACGGCAGCGCCGGAGGCGGGGGCGGCAACTCCTCCAATGTACTGGCAAGCAGACAGTTGGTGGTCTTGATCAGCGGGACATCCATCGAGGGCAGGGTGAAGCCCATCATCGGCCCACCCATGATCAAACGGTTGAGCCTGTTCTGTTCGAGACCTGCGAAGGCCAGCAGCTCCGCGACCGGTGTTCCGATCAACACCTCGACGTTCATCGGCCGTGCCAGCGCCTCACCGGTCAGCGTGGTGATACGCGAAATGAGTGGCTTGCCCAGCAGCACCGCATCATGAACGGCCACACAGGTCCCGACGTTCTGGCAAAGCATGCCGATGTCCGCCGGCAGGCCGCCGCTGGGGACCTCTTCGCCAGTCAGAATCTGAATTAACTGCTTCTCGCCACCGGAGGGGTATTTGGTCGGAAACACCTTTACGACATAGTTGCGCTCACCGACCGCCGTGCGCACGGCTTCGATGGCTTCGGGCTTGTTGTCTTCAATGCCGATCAGTACCTGCTCCGGCCGGATCAGGTGCGCAAGGATCTCGATGCCAGCGACCAGTTGCGCGGCTTTCTCGCGCATCAGCAGGTCGTCGGCGGTGATATAGGGCTCGCATTCGGTCCCGTTGATGATCAGCGTGCGGATCTGCTGACCGGGAGGGGTTGTCAGCTTGACGCCAGTGGGAAAGCCCGCGCCACCGAGGCCGCTGATGCCTGCCTGTCGAATCAGCTCCAGCAGGTCGCGAGGTTGCATGGCCTGGTAGGCCGTTTTCGGCTCCAGTTCGATCCACTCGTCCTGCCCGTCACTGTCGATGACGATGGCAGCGCTGGGCATGCCCGACACGTGCGGGTAGGGCTGAGGGCCGATGAAGCTGATGGTGCCTGAGGTGGGTGCATGTACCGGCGCGCTGACGAAGCCCGTGGCCTCGGCAATTTTCTGTCCCTTGAGCACTCGTTCGCCCAGAATGACGCAAGGCTCGGCCGGTGCGCCAAGATGCTGGGCAAGCGGCACCACCAATCGAGTGGGCAGCGGCGCTTGCTGGATCGGCGTCCGGTTGGACAGGTCTTTACGCTCCGGCGGGTGAATGCCGCCATGGATATCCCAGACGTTCAGCGAAGTCATGCGGCCTGCCCCCGGTCACTGGCGATCAGTTGGCCCGGCATCAGCGGTTGATCCCACTTCCAGCTCTGCAGGTTGCTGCCAACTTCGATCATGTCGATACAGTCCACGGGACAGGGCTCAACGCACAGATCGCAGCCGGTGCACTCGGAAACGATGACCGTGTGCATCTGCTTCGCCGCGCCGACAATGGCGTCGACCGGGCAGGCCTGGATGCACTTTGTGCAGCCGATGCACTCGGCTTCGCGGATATAGGCGACGCGGGGCGGGACTTCACCCTCGACGGCGTCCAGCGGTTCTGGCTCGACATCGAGCAGATCGGCCAGGGCCTGGATGGTCGATTCGCCGCCCGGCGGGCACTTGTTGATTTTGTCGCCGCCGGCAATCGCCTCGGCGTAGGGTTTGCAGCCTGGGTAGCCGCATTGGCCGCACTGCGTCTGTGGCAGTAGCGCATTGATCTGTTCGGCGATCGGGTCGCCTTCCACGCGAAAACGCACCGCGGCAAAACCGAGGATCGCGCCGCACACCAGACACAGCGCCAGGAGCGAGAGAACGGCAATCACAACCAGACTCATAGCTTGATCAACCCACTGAAGCCCATGAACGCCAGCGACATCAATCCGGCGGTGATCATGCCGATGGCAGCGCCCTGGAAAGACCTTGGAACGTCGGCAATGGCGATGCGCTCACGCATGGCGGCAAACAGCACCAATACCAGCGAGAAGCCCAGACCGGCGGCAAAACCGTTAGCCGTGGCGGTAATGAAGGTGAACTCGGTTTTGTTGGCGTTGAGCAGGGCGACACCGAGCACGATGCAGTTGGTGGTGATCAACGGCAGGAAAATCCCCAGAACTCGGTACAGCAGTGGACTAGTCTTGTTCACCACCATTTCGGTGAACTGCACTACGACGGCGATCACCAGGATAAAACTGATGGTGCGTAAGAATTCGAGGTCCAGCGGTTTCAACACGTACTGCTGAATGATGTAGCTGCACATTGCTGCCAGGGTCAGGACGAAGGTCGTAGCCAGCGAGAGGCCGATGGCGGTTTCGATTTTCTTCGAAACACCCATAAACGGGCACAGACCGAGGAACTGCACCAGCACGAAATTGTTGACCAGGATGGCGCTAACCATGATCAGGGCGAGTTCGGTCATCGCGGGGTTCCTGTGGCGCTCTGCATGAGCCGAGGCTAAAAGGCCGCCATTATCGGGGAACCGGTGGTAGCCATACAAGGCCGCGACGGTCAGCGGCTTCTGCTCATGCTGCGGCTCGGTGACACATATGGAAATGCACCAGCCGTCCGCTCGGATATCAGCCTGCCATTTGCTGTGGTCTGATAGGGTGAGGTCGCAGCTTTCAGATGGAGCGGCTGCTGGAGGTGTTCAATGAATATTCGAATGGCGGTCCTATTGCTCGGACTGGGATTCGGCACCCATGTGTGTGCTGATTCGCGGGGTGGCGTGTGGTTCTACCAGCCGGACGGCGGCAGCTATCGAGTCGAAAGCCGTTCGTACCAGTACGATCCTCGCAGTCCATACTCTCACTACCGGCAATATCCGCAGAATCTGCCGCCGCGCTATCAAGGGCAGCTTCCTCCGCAGTATTACGATAGGCACCGTGGGTCTGATCGGCACCGCTGGAACCATGGGCGCCGGGGTGAGATTCGCCAGTTTCAGCGTTGGGACAATGGACGCAGGTCAGGATTTGACCATCCCCACCGCTTACGCCAGGACCGTCCGCAGAATTTTGGTCGACCGCCCCTGGTCCGCGATGGACGCGATTATCGGCACCAGCGGCGTGGCTTCAACGATCGCCATTACCGCTGAGTGTTTCCGGGGTCAGCACACCGGGCATGGGGCGAGCAAGGGCAGACTGGATAGCGTCGGTCTGCGGCGCTCGGCCCCACCTTCGGCCCTTGGCAATCGCCTCTACGCTTCAGTCTTCAGCGATTTCTCCAGCGCGGATCGCGCTTCTCCAGGAAGGCGTTGACGCCTTCAAGGGTATCCTCGGCGTCGAACAGATCGACGAAGGCCTCCCGCTCGGCGGCCGCGAGGCTCACGGGCCCGCGGCTACGCATCGAATCGATCAGCGGTTTGATCGTGCGTACTGCAACTGGGCTCTGACGCCCAACACGAGTGGCCAGCAGCAATGCATGACCGCGCGCTTCGCCAGGTTCTACGACTTGTTCCACCAGACCGATACGCAGAGCCGTATCCGCCGTTACCCGCTCACCACAGAGGATCATTCGCTTGGCCCAGCCTTCGCCCACTAGCCAGGCGAGCGCTTGTGTGCCGCCGGCGCAGGGCAGCAAGCCGACCGAAGCTTCCGGCAAGCCGAGCTGAGCCTGTTGTTCGGCAATGCGGATATCGCAGGCCAGTGCACATTCGAGGCCGCCGCCGAGCGCGAAGCCATTGATGGCCGCTATCGATACCCCGCGAAACTCGCGTAGGGCCTCGAAGGCATCGCCGAAGCGCTTCGCCATCTCGCGCGCCCGGGTGCGGTCGCCGTCGGCGAAGAGCTTGAGATCTGCACCGGCGCTGAAGAACTTTTCACCCTGACCGCTGATGACCAGTGCGTAAACTTCGTCGTCATGGTTCAGATGTTCGACCACCTGCTTGAGGCCGATCAGTGAGTCGCGATCCCAGGTGTTGGCCGGCGGATGGTTGATGGTGATCAGTGCGGTATGGCCATGCTTTTCCACGGTCAGCTTGTGGGTCAGGTCGAAGACTCCGGACTTGTAAGGTTCAACTGCGGTCGTGCTCATGATGATGGTCATCCTCGTCGGGATTCGTTGCGTGCGCCTCGTCTGCATCAGATGCGCGAATAGCCCGTGTGTTGCAGGACGGTCGTCGTGACAGAACAGGCTGCCTGTAAGACAAGTCTAGGCGCGATCACTCCCGCCAGGGCGGGGCGTCGTATGGGAGGGCGGGATGCTATCGCGGGGGCGGACGATGCTTCCGGGGCCGGGTGTTGATTCGATGCGTCTGGAGCGGCCTGGGTCGACCCGTGCCGCTCCTCCCGCGTTTATTGCAGTGCCAGCGCTTGGCCACCGGCGCGGCGCTCGGCCTGCCATTCGGCGAGGGATGGCGCAGCCTGCTCTCCGGTCAGGCGGTGGACAATCTCGAAGTAATCCTGCTTGAAGCGGTCTTTGAGTACCTCCTCGCGGGGCTTGACCTTCACTGCGTACACCGTCTGCACATTCTGATGATCGAAGGCACGCCATTGCTGCTCGCCCTTGAGCAGGCTGTAACGATGGCCTTCGAGTGCTGCGATGATCCGCTCGCTGTCGAGACTGCGCGCGCGCGTCGCCGCATCGGCCCATTGATAGACGATGCTGTAGGCCGAAGCGGCCGAGCTGGAAGGGTGGGTCTGGTAACGCTCATCGTATCGTTCGACGAACTGCTGGCCCGCTACCGAGCCTTCCAGCTCCGGTACGCGCCAGGTCCACGGCTCGGTGCCCAGGACGCCGCGCATAATGTCGGGACCTGCGGTTTCGACCATGCTCAGCGTCAGGTTGGGGACGGCGACCTGCATCCTTTTGTTCAGGCCGAGTTCGTCGGCAATTCGCATTGCTCGAACCAGATCTTCGCCGAATAGCACCAGCACAAGCACTTCAGCGTCGCTCTTGGCAACCTGGGTTAGGGCCTCACGGTAGTCAGAGAGGCGCGCGCCGGGAAACGCAGTTTTAATACCGGGGTGCTGGTTGCTGTTCTGAGTGTTGGTCGCCTGGCGCAGAGAGCTTTCGCTGGTATGGCCCCAGGTGTAGTCGGAAGTGATGTAGAAGTAGCGCTTGTTCGGCAGGTTTTTGTTCAGATACTGCCCCAGCACCTGCGCGCTCATCCAGGCGCTGTTGCATTCACGGAACAGGTAACGATGGGCATCCTTGCCTGTCGTGTCGTTGGAATAGGTGAGTGTGCCGAAGTAGAGCAGACCGCGCTCCTTGGCGCGCTTGCCAGCGGCAATCGCGACCGCGCTCGAGGCGCCGCCGAACAGCATGGCAGCGCCTTCGTCGGCCAGTTTGTCGACGTTTGCCACGGCCTTCTCCGGTCGCGACGCCGAGTTGCGGCTGGAAAGCTTCAGTGGCCGACCCAGCACGCCTCCCTTGGCGTTGATCTCGTCGATCGCCAGCAGAGCGCCGCGCATTTGCGAGAGGCCTTCTTCTTTATAACTGCCGGTTCGCGGGTAATTGAGGCCGAGGGTGATCGGCTCGGCAGCTTCGGCAGTCAGGCAGAAACCCAACCCCAAGGCTAGGAGGGTCGTCCGTTTCATTGCAGGATCCTTATTGTAGTTGTTGTTGGCGAGAGCCTTTTTTACTGCGCATCACCAGGGGCCGTCACGCTTTCATTGGTCGTATACCTGCGGTCGGTTAGCCAATTGTGCGGTGAGCGGCATTTCCACGGCGTGGCTGGCCGCAACCTTGCAAAATATGCGCTGCCAGGGGTGCGGCGGAGTGCGGGCATTGACTCTCCGGATCCCTTTCCTTAGGGTTCAGCGCCTCGGCAGATAGGGCAGCGCCATGACTCAGGGTGATCGCGTCAAACTCGAAGACAGCTGGAAGGCGGCTTTACAGAGTGAATTCGAACAGCCGTACATGAAGGAGTTGGGCGCGTTTCTGCGTCGCGAGAAGGCGGCAGGGAAAATCATCTACCCGCCGGGCCCATTGATCTTCAATGCCTTGAACTCGACCCCGCTGGAACAGGTGCGGGTCGTCATTTTGGGGCAGGATCCTTATCACGGTCCCGGCCAGGCGCATGGCTTGTGCTTCTCGGTACAGCCCGGAGTGGCGCCACCCCCATCGTTGCAGAACATCTTCAAGGAACTCAAGCGCGACTTGAATCTGGACATTCCCCGCCATGGCCATCTGCAGCACTGGGCGGATCAAGGCGTGCTGATGCTCAACACCTCGCTGACGGTGGAGCAGGGCATGGCGGGGTCACACGCGAAGATGGGTTGGCAACGTCTGACCGATAGAATCATCGAAGTCGTCAGCGAGTGCCGTTCAAGTGTGGTCTTCATGCTCTGGGGCGCACATGCCCAAAGCAAGGCGAAACTGATCGACCCGACCAAGCACCTACTGCTCAAATCGGTTCATCCTTCGCCGCTGTCGGCTCACCGGGGATTCATTGGCAACGGTCACTTCAGCCGGGCCAACCAATTTCTCCAGCAGCAGGGGTTGTCGCCGATCGACTGGAAGCTCCCGGCCGACCTGTAAGATTGGCGCCGCGACCGCGGCGCCAAAGATAGCTGTAGCCTATTCTTTGCTGCCGTGCGCGGATGCCAGTTCCTGCGCATGCTGCAGATGCTGCTCCAGTTCTTTCAGCGTCGACTCGGCGTATTGTTTCAGCTCGGCGTTCTCACCACTCTTCACGTATTCGCGATACAGCTCAATGGTCTGCTCGTGGGCCGCTACTTGGTTATTGGCATAGGCCTTGTCGAAGTTCTCGCCATCACGCAGTTTCAGGATCATCGCCTTGGCCTTGTCCATGAGCGTCGCTTCGTCGGAAATCTCGAGATCATCATGCTGGCCGGCAAGCTCTGCGAGCTTCTGATTCGACTTTGTATGGTCGTCGATCATTTTCTGCGCAAAGGTCTTGACGTCTTCGGCCGTGCCTTTATCGAGTGCCAATTTGGCAGTTTCGATTTCCGCTAACCCTTTCGCGGACGCTTCATCGACGAAATTCTCGCCCTCCGCTGCCAAGGCGAAATTGGCTGCTACACCGAACAGCATGGCTGCGGTTCCCGAAAAGAAAGCTTTGGTCGTGCGGGTCATCGTTGTTCTCCTTCCTCTACCTGACAAGCGGGTGGACCGCGGCGTGGCCGCGGGCACCTGCGAGATGCGGCAAGAGCGCCGTCTATTTTGTGACCTGAGGCTAGAAGGAGCGGTTCCTCGCACTCCGGCGAGCGGTCATAGGAGATCGAGCAGGGTCAGGAGGCGGGTGCCGAGTGGCACCCGAAGACAGCTATTGCAGCATGCTCATCGCAGCGTCCATCGCGGCGGATAGATCTTCGTCTTCCTGCAGCAGGGTGTTGGGATCAAGTCCCAGCTTGGCGAACGCAGGAATCTGGTTCCAGTCGAGCTGCGTGAAGGGGTGCGAGGTGCCGATGTAGCTTTGCAGGGTCGCCACTTGAACGATGTCGACGTAATCCACCTTGTCGGACACACGAGAGAAATTCAGATGTTGGCCCGGAACCGCCGCGATCGCATCAGGAAACTCCCATGCGCGCAAAATCCTCTCGCCGACGACGGGATGGATCCGGTCGATGACGTGGTTGAGGCTTATTGAGTCGCTGAGCAGGGCGCTGTGCTCCTCCGCATAGGTGAGGATGGGCAGAATTCCTATCAGGTGTACCAGGCCTGCCAATGTCGCCTGATCAGCCGGCAGACGTGTGAAGTTGCGGCATAGCACGTGACTGATGGCAGCGATCTCGGTGCTTTTGTTCCATACCTCGCGCATCTTGCGGTCCACCACGTCGGTGGTGGCCTGGAACATCTGCTCCATGGCCAGGCCGGTCGCCAGGTTGGACGTGTAATTGATGCCGAGCCGGCTGATCGCCATCTGCAGGTCGTTGATTTCCCTGTTGGTGCGCAGCAGGGGGCTGTTGACCACCTTGATGATGCGCGCGGTGAGGGCAGTGTCGTTGCCGATCACCTTGGCCAGCGTCGGGATACTCACATCCGGATCTTCCGCGGCCTCGCGGACTCGCAGGGCTACTTCCGGGAGGGTCGGCAGGACCAGCTCGTCGTTTTCGATCGCCTGCATCAGTTCCTGCTGGACCTTATCGGCAAGAGTACTCATGTCGTTCCTTATTGATGATTCTGTGTTGGCGTGACGGGCTAGCGCTGGATTTCTCGGTCTGCGTCTAGCGTATATGGCAAATCGAGCAGGGTCAGCGGAAGACCGTCCGGCGAGCCAAGGAATACCCGGCCGTCAGCCGCCGCGTCTTCCTGCAAGACCGCGAGCAACTCCAGCGTACCTTCTGCGGCTGCTGCCAGGACCACCTCGCCCACGCTGGAACCATGCACCGGAGAATACAGTTCGAGCCCCGGAGCCGGCACTTCGGCTTCGGCACTTTCAGCGGCAAGCCGGTACAGACGACGCTTTAGTTTGCCGAGGTACTGCATCCGCGCCACGATCTCCTGACCGGTATAGCAACCCTTCTTGAAGCTGACTCCGCCTAGCGCCTGCAGATTGATCATTTGCGGAATGAACAGCTCGCGGGTCCCGGCTACGACCTGGCCGACACCGGCGCGGATCTGCGCCAGCAGCCAGCGCTCGATCGATGCTTCGGGGAGCTGAGCGGTCAACCTTAGGCGTGTGGTTTCGGCATCTACCGCGCGGGTCCAGAGTTCGGCGCGCCCATCGGAGAGGCGGACGGCGATCAGCCCGTGCTCGGCAATCACCTGATTAGCTGTTTGCGAGAGATCCAGGCCAAGACTGAACAGCGCACCGTCGCCCCCGCTAAGCCCGAAGCGAACCCATTCAGTGCTTTCGTCATACAGCTTGGATTTTGAAAACGCGGCGTATTTGGCCAGATCGGCGCGCTGAGTTGGAACCAACTCGCGGTCCATCGCCAGCAGGTAGCCGTCTCCTTCCGGCAAGATGCGGAAGCTCGACTGCATCCGGCCTTTGGGCGTGCAGCGCGCACCGAGGCTCGAGTGATGGGCGTCAAGGTAATTCAAGTTGCAGGTCAGTTGCCCCTGCAGGAACTTGCTCGCGTCCGGGCCGCGTACAGCCAGGACGCCTTCGTGCGACAGGACGCAAAAAAAAGCAGTGTCGGTCATGACGAGTCGCCGTGAAGAAATCCGGACCGGCATCATAGCAGGACGTCGGCAAAACACAGCGTGCGCCAGTTGCCGCTCCGTGCCGTGATTGCTAATGATGTGCCGACCCGTTGCGCCAGTCGCTATAATGCCGGGCTTCAACTCAGGAGCATTTGCATGGTCGAACAATCCGAACTCAATCGCCTGTTTTGGCAGAGCCGCCGCGGCATGCTCGAACTGGACGTCCTGCTGGTGCCGTTCGTCAAAGAGGTCTATCCGCAGTTGAATGAGGAGGATCAGCGGCGCTACCGCAAGTTGTTGAGCTGTGAGGATCAGGACATGTTTGGCTGGTTCATGGAGCGCGCGGAGCCGGACGACGAAGATCTGCGTTACATGGTTCGCATGATCCTCGATCGTGTCCAACCCAAGTAATCAAATCTTCGAGTGTCGCTGGCAGGCGTCTGGCCTGTTGCTGACGCTCTATGTGGCGATACTTTTGCTGGCGGCCGCCGTCCTGCTGGTGCTGCCCGTTCCGCTTTGGCTCCAGGTGCTCGGTCTGCTGATCTGCCTGTTGCACGCCGTCTGGGCCATACCGTCGCATATCACGCTTTCCCGCAGCTCGTCCTGGCTCGGTTTACGGCATGATCAGCTGGGCTGGTCGCTCTGGAATCGACGTGACGGTTGGCAGTCCATTCAGTTACGACCCGACAGCCTTGCGCTGCCGTCGGCGGTGATCTTGCGCTTCAAGCTGCCGGGCGACAGGTTCGCTCGTGGCCTCTGCATTCCCCGCGGGGCGATGTCGGCCGATCTGCACAGACGTCTGCGGCTCAGGCTGAAGTTCAGTCGTCGAAGGTGGGCGGCGCCAGGATAGTGTCCTTCGCTTGCGGAAGCTGCTCGGGATAGTCCAGGGTGAAGTGCAGGCCGCGGCTCTCCTTGCGCTGCATCGCCGAGCGGATCATCAGTTCCGCCACCATTGCCAGGTTGCGCAACTCAATCAGGTCACGGCTGACCTTGTAATTGCTATAGAACTCGTCGATTTCCCCCAGCAGCAGGCGCACTCGGTGCTGTGCCCGTACCAGGCGCTTGTTGGTCCGGACGATGCCGACGTAATCCCACATGAAACGCCGCAGCTCGTCCCAGTTGTGCGCGATGATGACGTCTTCGTCCGAATCGGTGACCTGACTCGCATCCCAGGTAGGAAGGACGTGCGGCGTCTCGATCGTTGGCAGCTCGCGGAGCATGTCCTGTGCGGCGGACTGTGCATAGACGAAACACTCAAGCAGCGAGTTGCTGGCCATGCGGTTGGCACCGTGCAAGCCGGTAAAGCTGGTTTCGCCAATGGCGTAAAGGCCGGGAACGTCGGTTCGGCCAGCCTGATTGACTACAACGCCACCGCAGGTGTAATGCGCTGCCGGGACCACCGGAATCGGCTCGCGAGTAATGTCGATGCCAAATTCCAGGCAGCGCTCGTAGACGGTCGGGAAGTGTGCCTTGATGAATTCCGTAGGCTTGTGGCTGATGTCAAGATAGACGCAATCGACGCCTAGCCGCTTCATCTCGTGGTCGATTGCGCGGGCTACGATGTCACGCGGTGCCAGCTCGGCGCGCTCATCGAAGCGCGGCATGAAGCGTTCGCCGTTGGGCAGCTTGAGTACTGCGCCTTCGCCGCGCAAGGCTTCGGTGATCAGGAAGCTCTTGGCCTTTGGATGGTATAGGCAAGTTGGGTGAAACTGATTGAACTCCAGGTTGCCGACTCGGCATCCAGCACGCCAGGCCATCGCGATGCCGTCACCGCATGCGCCGTCAGGGTTGCTGGTATAGAGGTATACCTTCGCCGCACCGCCCGTAGCCAGAACGACGAATTTTGCCTGAAAGGTATCCACTTCACCGGTTGCACGGTCCAGCACGTAGGCGCCTAAGCAACGTTTGCCGCTCAGGCCTAGCTTGCGCTCGGTAATCAGGTCGACGGCGACGCGCTGGTGCAGCAGGTCGATGTTGTCCCTGTCCTGGGTACGCATAAGCAGAGTATTGAAAATCGCGGCCCCGGTGGCGTCCGCGGCGTGAATGATGCGCCGATGGCTATGGCCGCCCTCGCGCGTGAGGTGGTATTCGAAGCTACCGTCTTCCCGGTCGGCTTCGTCTCTAGTGAAGGGCACGCCTTGCTCGATCAGCCAGTGGATGGCTTCGCGGCTGTGTTCAACGGTAAAGCGTACGGCGTCCTCTTTGCACAGTCCGCCACCTGCAACGAGTGTGTCGGCGACATGGGACTCGACCGTGTCGGTCGTGTCGAGCACTGCCGCGACGCCACCTTGAGCCCAATAGGTAGAGCCATTGGCCAGATCGCCTTTGCTCAATACCGCGACGCGTAGCGTGGCGGGCAGATTGAGCGCCAGGGTCAAGCCTGCGGCGCCGCTGCCTATGACTAGAACGTCGTATTGATAATGTCGGCTCATTTTGGATCTCACGTTGAGGCGGCCCCTAGTATATAGGCGCATCCCCCGGCAATATAGCGGCCCGCGTTTAGGTGGTTGAAGCCTTGGAACTTTTCTTGCAGGCCCGTCTCTATAGACAGTTGTGGATGCAGGCCGGCTGGCCATCGATCGGTGGGCGGTTGGGCCTTGCTGTGGATATCAGGAGAGCGTCATCGAAGCGATCCGCTTCGAGGCGTTGCTCGCCAATGCCGACAGGTGTGTTGCAGGACAGCTTGCTTGAAGGGGGAGAACTTTTGTGTAAAGCCCGGGTCTATTCTGGCAGGTCAGCTCACAGGCGAGCGCAGCACCCCTTCCAGGTCATGGAGGAGTGTTTATGCTAACCCAGGAGCAGGACCAGCAGTTGGTCGAGCGAGTGCAACGGGGAGATAAGCGGGCTTTTGACCTACTGGTACTCAAGTACCAGCACAAGATTCTTGGGTTGATCGTTCGCTTCGTACATGATTCTCATGAAGCTCAGGATGTTGCGCAGGAAGCCTTCATTAAAGCCTATCGCGCGCTTGCGAACTTTCGCGGAGATAGCGCCTTTTATACATGGCTATACCGCATTGCCATCAATACGGCAAAAAACCATTTGGTGGCCCGTGGAAGAAGGCCGCCCGACAGCGATGTCAGTTCCGAAGATGCAGAATTCTATGAGGGCGATCACGCGCTCAAGGATATTGAATCGCCGGAACGAGCGCTTCTCAGGGATGAAATAGAAGACACGGTTCATAGAACCATTCAACAACTTCCAGAAGATTTGCGTACGGCTCTAACACTGCGTGAATTTGATGGTCTTAGTTATGAAGACATTGCAAACGTCATGCAGTGTCCGGTGGGTACTGTTCGCTCGCGGATATTCCGGGCGCGGGAAGCCATCGATAAAGCATTGCAACCCTTGTTGCATGAATCCTGAGACAGCGGCGACAGCCAAGAGAGGAACCGCCATGAGTCGTGAAGCCCTGCATGAATCGCTGTCCGCGGTGATGGATAACGAAGCGGACGAGTTGGAATTACGTCGAGTGCTCGCCGCAGACGGCGATGCCGAAATGCGATCGACGTGGTCGCGTTATCAGATCGCTCGTGCCGCGATGCACAAGGAGTTGATCGAGCCTCGTCTGGACATCGCTTCGGCGGTTTCAGCTGCGCTGGCCGACGAGCCGGTTATCACTGCGGTCAAGCCGCAGCGTTTCGCCTGGCGCAACGTTGGTCGCCTCGCCGTTGCGGCATCGGTTACAGTCGCTGTACTGGCAGGTGTGCGTCTGTACAATCAGAGCGAAGTAGCGGGTCCGCAAATCGCACAGCAGGCTGCACAGCCTAGCATCGCGGTACCGCAGGCCAATCAGGGGCCGGCCGTGTTGGCAGGCTACAGTGAAGATGCGGGGGCGCCGGAAGCTCAGGTGGCGGGTGCACAGGCATCGGCTGAAGGCTGGCATGAAAAGCGGCTACCGGCGTATGTCCGTCAGCATGCTCAACAGGCCGCTTTCGGTAGTGGTTCTGAAAGTGCACTGCCCTATGCGCGTGCTGCCAGCATGGAAGATCGTTAAGGAACAACATGCGTGTAATACCGCTGTGTGTGGTGCTCGGAGGCTGGCTATCGATGCCGGCCTTTGCTGCTGATGCCGATGCCTGGATGCAAAGGCTCGCGGCAGCCGAAAAGAAACAAAGTTACCAAGGCACTTTTGTTTATGAGCGCAACGGTAGCTTTTCCAGTCATGCTGTCTGGCAGCTTGTAGAAGGCCAGCAACTACACGAGCGACTCTTGCAACTGGACGGTCCACCTGCTGAGGTTTCGCTGGTGGATGGCCAGATTCAATGCGCAAGCGAAGATCTGGCGTCTCAGGTCAGGGATACGAAACCCTGGCGTCAACAGCCGCTTGAGCCTGATTCGTTGTCCAAATGGTATAACGTGCAGGTCATCGGCGAATCCCGCGTGGCGGGGCGTCCGACCGTTGCACTGTCGATACGGCCGCAGGATCAGCACCGTTACGGTTTCGAATTGCATCTTGATCGGGAAACAGCGCTGCCGCTCAAGTCCCTGTTGCTTGATGAAAACGGGCAGTTGCTCGAGCGTTTTCAGTTCACTCATTTTTCGCCAGATTCGATCGGACCGTCCGATGTCGAAACCGGATCGGCGTGCAAGCCCGTTTCATTGGCTGCGGAAAAAGCGTCGACTACACCGAAGTGGCGCTCTGACTGGCTGCCGGACGGGTTCCAACTTCTCGATTCGGACGTGCGACCCAGTCCTGCTTCCGATGAGTCCGTAACCTGGCTCTCGTATGGCGATGGGCTTGCCCGCTTTTCAGTATTTCTCGAGCCTTTGCACGGCGCGGTCGTCGAGGACGCACGTAATCAGATGGGGCCGACCGTGGCGGTATCCAAGCGCATTTCCACGGCTGGTGGCGATGTCATGGTGACGGTTGTCGGCGAGATTCCGCTGGGTACTGCCGAGCGAATCGCGTTGTCGATGCGCTCCGGGGCCGATCAGGCAGCGCGATGATCGAGGAGTCGGGGCGCGTGATTGCCGTTGAGCCCGGCGCTGTCTGGGTCGAAACGCAACGCAGTAGTACCTGTTCCGGTTGCTCCGCCAAGAACGGTTGTGGCCAGGGGCTGATGGATAGGCTTGGCGTTCGCGAGCGGCGCGGGTTGATACGAGCCTTGTCCGATCTGCAATTGAATGTGGGTGACTCGGTTGTAATCGGCGTTCGAGAGAGCGCGTTGCTGCGTGGCGCGGTTCTCGTTTATCTTTTTCCCCTGATCATATTGTTTGTCTCGGCGTTCCTCGCTTCCAAGCTTTCGGTTGACGAGCCGTACGTGATTCTTGCCGGCATTGCCGGTTTTTTTGTTTCTTGGCTGTTCGTGCGTAAGCGCAGTCAGCAAACAGCAGACGACTCGGGGCTTCAGCCGATCGTATTGCGCGCGATGCTGGTGGGCGCGGCAGGAAAGGGTCAGACTGGTTTGTTTTCGTCAAGGGAGAATGATCTTAATGGCTTCACGGAATAGCTGCTTTGCCTTCTTCGCTGCGTTGTTTTGCCTGGGGCAGGTCGCGGCGGCCAATGCGCAGCTACCCGACTTTACCCCCTTGGTAGAAGACGCCTCACCTGCAGTAGTCAATATCAGCACCAAGCAGAACGCTCCTGTTCATGGTGCGAACGCGCGCATGCCAGACCTGGAAGGACTTCCCCCCATCATTCGAGAGTTCTTCGAGCATGGCATGCCGGGCATCCCGGAGGGCGGCCAGCAGCGCGAGGCGCAGTCGCTGGGTTCGGGCTTCATCATCACAGCTGACGGCTATGTACTGACCAATAATCACGTGGTCGCCGATGCCGACGAGATAATCGTCCGTTTGCCGGATCGCAGTGAATTGAAAGCAGAGCTTGTCGGCGCGGATCCTCGTACCGATGTCGCTTTGCTGAAAATCGAGGGGACCGGGTTGCCTACGGTCAAGTTGGGCAAATCGGACTCATTGAAGGCGGGGGAATGGGTGTTGGCGATCGGCTCGCCGTTTGGTTTTGATCACACCGTAACGGCCGGAATTGTCAGTGCGACGGGACGTAATCTACCCAGCGAAAGCTACGTGCCCTTTATACAAACCGATGTTGCGATCAATCCTGGGAATTCCGGCGGGCCGCTGTTCAATCTGCAGGGCGAAGTGATAGGTATCAACTCGCAGATATTCACTCGATCGGGCGGTTTTATGGGATTGTCGTTTGCCATTCCTATCGACGTCGCCATGGGCGTTGCCAATCAATTGCGCACGGAGGGCAAGGTCAGCCGTGGTTGGCTTGGGGTGGCGATACAGGAGGTCAACCGGGATCTGGCGGAATCTTTCGGCCTGGAGCGTCCAGCGGGTGCGCTGGTTGCTCAAGTGATGGACGGCGGCCCTGCAGCCAAAGGTGGGTTGCGAGTGGGTGATGTAATTCTCAGCGTCAACGGCAGCGCCATCGATATGTCGGCTGACCTGCCGCATTTGATCGGAGCCATCAAACCAGGCACCAAGGCGACGCTGGGCATCGTCCGTGATGGGGAGCGCGAAACTCTGACCATCCAGATCGGCGCCTTGCCGGACGAAGGAGAAGAGGTAGCAGAAGCC
Organism: Pseudomonas sp. YJ42; assembly: GCF_047225135.1. Taxonomy (NCBI): domain Bacteria; kingdom Pseudomonadati; phylum Pseudomonadota; class Gammaproteobacteria; order Pseudomonadales; family Pseudomonadaceae; genus Pseudomonas; species Pseudomonas sp. YJ42. The sequence continues at coordinate 4,060,054 of NZ_CP178378.1, forward strand.
AGCGGCCGCGCCGAGAAAAGCAGCAACAGGCTCGGCGTCAAGGTGTCCGAACTAAGCGCCGAGCAGAAGCGCAGTCTCGATCTGCCAGGGGGAGTGGTGATTACCGAGGTCTTGAACGGACCCGCTGCAATGATCGGTTTGCGTCCAGGTGACGTGATCACCCATCTGAACAATCAGGCCATCGATTCTGCCTCGACGTTTGGCCGCGTTGCGGAGCAGTTACCGAAGAACCGGTCGGTTTCAATGCGCGTGTTGCGCCAGGGCCGGGCGAGCTTTATTACCTTCAAGCTCGCCGAGTAGTGATCCAGTAAGGAAAGCGGCCTCCGGGCCGCTTTTTTTTGTGCTCGGGTTCCGGTCTGGATGTTCAACTGGCCCTCTGCGGCGAGTACAAATGGGGCTGGGGTCCGGCGTGGCGCTGAATAGACCTATCAGGTACACTTTGCGGCTATTTTCAGCGGGCAATCGGCCCGCGCATATTCGAGTGTTTAGCTGTGAGTGACCTGAGTCATATCCGCAATTTCTCCATCATCGCGCACATCGATCATGGCAAGTCGACCCTGGCTGACCGCTTCATCCAGATGTGTGGTGGCCTGACCGAGCGTGAGATGAACGCTCAAGTCCTCGACTCGATGGACCTCGAGCGCGAACGAGGGATTACCATCAAGGCGCACAGCGTTACGCTGTACTACAAGGCGCGGGACGGCAAGACCTACCAGTTGAACTTCATCGACACCCCCGGACACGTCGATTTCACCTATGAGGTGAGTCGTTCGTTGGCCGCATGCGAGGGTGCACTTCTGGTCGTAGATGCGGGCCAGGGAGTTGAAGCTCAATCCGTCGCCAATTGCTATACAGCGATCGAGCAAGGCCTTGAGGTCATGCCGGTGCTGAACAAGATGGATCTGCCGCAGGCGGACCCCGACAAGGTCAAGGACGAAATCGAGCACATCATTGGCATCGATGCGACCGATGCTGTCGCATGCAGCGCCAAGAGCGGTATGGGTGTGGACGACGTGCTCGAGCGCCTGGTGCAGGTGATCCCTCCGCCAACCGGCGACATCGACGCGCCGCTGCAAGCGCTGATCATCGACTCCTGGTTCGATAATTACCTGGGCGTCGTCTCGCTCGTGCGGGTACGCCATGGCCGAATCAAGAAAGGCGACAAGGTCCTGGTCAAGTCCACCGGCAAGGTCCATCAGGTCGACAGCGTCGGCGTGTTCAATCCAAAACACACCAGCACAGCTGATCTGAAGGCTGGCGAAGTGGGCTTCATCATTGCCGGCATCAAGGACATCCATGGCGCCCCTGTGGGTGACACGCTGACTTTGTCCAATACACCTGACGTCGAAATGCTGCCCGGCTTCAAGCGGGTCAAGCCGCAGGTCTATGCCGGTCTGTTTCCGGTCAGCTCGGACGACTTCGAAGATTTCCGCGAAGCGTTGCAGAAACTCACCCTGAACGATGCCGCTCTGCAGTACGAGCCGGAGAGTTCTGACGCGTTGGGCTTTGGTTTCCGCATCGGCTTCCTCGGCATGCTGCACATGGAGATCATCCAGGAGCGGCTCGAGCGCGAGTACGACTTGGACCTGATTACCACTGCGCCTACTGTGGTTTACGAACTGGCGCTGAAAAATGGCGATCTTCTCTACGTCGACAGCCCGTCAAAACTGCCGGATCTGTCATCGATCGAAGACATGCGCGAACCCATCGTCAGGGCCAATATCCTGGTGCCTCAGGAGCATCTGGGTAGCGTCATAACGCTGTGTATCGAAAAACGTGGCGTGCAGCGGGATCTCCAGTTTCTCGGATCGCAGGTGCAGGTACGTTATGACCTGCCGATGAGTGAGGTGGTCCTCGATTTCTTCGACCGATTGAAGTCGGTGAGCCGTGGCTACGCTTCGCTGGATTACAGCTTCGAATGCTTCCAATCGGCCAACTTGACCCGTCTGGACATTCTGATTAACGGCGACAAGGTCGATGCATTGGCGCTCATCGTGCATCGCGACAATGCTCATTACAAAGGCCGCATGCTAGTCGAGAAAATGAAGGAGCTCATTCCTCGACAGATGTTCGACGTGGCGATTCAGGCGGCCATCGGCGGTCAGATTGTTGCGCGGAGCACTGTCAAGGCCTTGCGCAAGAACGTCTTGGCGAAGTGCTACGGTGGTGACGTGAGCCGCAAGCGCAAGCTTCTTGAAAAGCAGAAAGCCGGCAAGAAACGCATGAAACAGGTCGGCAATGTTGAAATCCCGCAAGAAGCTTTCCTCGCGGTGTTGAAGGTAGATAGCTGATTATGTCGATCAATTTCCCGCTGTTATTGGTGATAGCCGTTGCGGTATGCGGTTTTCTGACGCTTATCGATTTGGTGTTCTTTGCGCCACGCCGGCGGGCAGCGATAGCGAATTATGAAGGGCGTACCGGTGGCGAGCCTGATCAGTCGACGTTGGAGGCCTTGAACAAAGAGCCGGTGCTGATCGAATACGGCAAATCATTCTTCCCAGTGCTTGCAATCGTTCTGGTCTTGCGTTCTTTTCTTATCGAGCCGTTTCAGATCCCTTCAGGCTCTATGATCCCGACGCTCGAGGTGGGTGATTTCATTCTGGTCAACAAGTTCGCTTATGGCATTCGCCTACCAGTCGTCGACACCAAAGTCATTGATGTCAGCGATCCAGAACGCGGCGATGTCATGGTGTTCCGCTATCCCAGCGACCCGAATATCAATTACATCAAGCGGGTCATTGGCCTGCCGGGAGATGTGATTCGATACAGCAGCAACAAGCAGCTAAGCATCAACGGCAAGCCGGTGCCCCAAATGCTGATCGGCGAGGAGCCGGGAAGTCTGGGGAGTGCCAAGCTTTACCGGGAAAAGTTGGGTGAGGTCGAACATATCATTCGCAAGGAGATGGGCCGCTACCGAGTAGAGCCCGACCGCGAGTGGCGCGTTCCCGCAGGCCATTATTTCATGATGGGCGACAACCGCGACAACTCCAACGACAGTCGCTACTGGCATGACCCGGCGATTCCCACCGAGCTGGCCGGCATGGTTCCGGATCGCAACATCGTCGGTAAGGCCTTTGCCGTATGGATGAGCTGGCCGGATCCGAAATTCAGCAATCTGCCTAATTTTTCACGGGTCGGGCTGATTCACTGAGTCTGTGAATCAGGGCCTGGTTCCCGGGCCCTGGCTCGCTATATTGAGTAGCCCCGATAGGTGGGTATCGTACGACAGAGGTCGACATGAGTTTCGCTCGTTCGCAAAAAGGGCTGTCCATGCTGAGCTGGATCATGGTGCTCGCACTGGTGGCGTTCTTTGCCAGTACTGCATTCAAGATGCTTCCGCATTACTTCGACTATATGTCCATGGACAAGATCATCTCAGGGGTTGAAAGTGACCCGGCTTTGGAAGTCCGCACCGTTCGCGATTTCTATAGCCACGTCCGTAAAGGAATGGATGTCAATGGCATCCGCGACCTGAACCTCGAAGAGGCATTGAAGGTCGTGATTGAAAACAACGAATTCAAGGTTCACCTTGACTACGAAAAACGCGAGCCCCTGATCCGTAATCTCGATCTGGTGGCGAACTTCGATAAAGAATATCGCCTAAGGATGCCGTGAGCACTTCGTTAGCCCGACTCGAGCGCAGGCTCGGTTATCAATTCAAGGACCAGGAGCTGATGCTTCTGGCCCTGACGCACCGCAGCTATGCCGGACGCAACAATGAGCGTCTGGAGTTTCTTGGCGATGCCATTCTCAACTTCATTGCCGGTGAGGCACTGTTCAGTCATTTTCCCCAGGCCAAGGAAGGTCAGCTGTCACGTTTGCGCGCGCGCCTTGTCAAGGGAGAGACCCTTGCGGTGCTTGCTCGAGGTTTCGAGCTCGGCGAATACCTGCGCCTCGGCTCAGGTGAGCTGAAGAGTGGCGGTTTCCGGCGCGAATCCATTCTGGCCGACACGCTCGAAGCCCTGATCGGCGCCATCTACCTGGACGCCGGTATGGAGGCCGCTCGCGATCGTGTACTCGCCTGGCTCGCCAACGAACTGGAGGGGCTGACGCTGGTCGACACCAACAAGGACCCGAAAACCCGCTTGCAGGAGTTCCTGCAATCGCGTGCTTGCGATCTTCCAAAGTACGAGGTGGTGGCAATTCAGGGCGAACCGCATTGCCGAACCTTCTTCGTCGAGTGCCAGGTGTCGCTGCTCAATGAGAAGACGCAAGGACAAGGTGCCAGCCGGCGTATTGCCGAACAGGTTGCCGCTGCCTCGGCATTGATCGCCTTGGGCGTGGAGAATGGTAATGAGTGATGAACAGCTGCAGGACGATGCGGTAAGCCGCTGTGGTTACGTTGCGATCGTTGGGCGTCCCAATGTCGGCAAGTCGACGCTGCTCAATCACGTGCTCGGGCAGAAACTAGCGATCACTTCGCGCAAGCCACAGACCACGCGCCATAACATGCTCGGAATCAAGACCGAAGGCGCCGTCCAGGCTGTCTACGTCGATACCCCCGGCTTGCACAAGAATGGCGAGACCGCTCTTAATCGCTATATGAATCGCACGGCGTCGTCGGCCCTGAAGGATGTCGATGTCGTGGTGTTCGTCGTCGACCGCACACGCTGGACCGATGAAGATCAATTGGTGCTCGAACGCGTTCAGTATGTCGAAGGACCAGTGATCGTCGCCGTGAACAAAACCGATCGTGTCGAGGACAAGGGTGAACTGCTGCCCCATTTCGAATGGCTGGCGCAGCAGTTGCCGAAAGCCGAGATCGTGCCGATTTCCGCCCAGCACGGGCAGAATCTGGATGTGTTCGAGAAACTGGTGGCTTCGCATCTGCCTGAAGGCGACCATTTCTTTCCAGAAGATCAGATCACCGATCGCAGCAGCCGTTTCCTCGCAGCCGAACTGGTTCGGGAAAAGATCATGCGTCAGCTGGGTGCCGAAGTCCCTTACCAGATCACGGTTGAGATCGAGGATTTCAAGCAGCAAGGGCACGTGCTGCATATCCATGCGCTGATACTGGTCGAGCGCGACGGGCAGAAGAAAATCATCATCGGAGACAAGGGCGAACGCATCAAACGCATCGGCCAGGAAGCGCGCAAGGACATGGAAGTGCTGTTTGACTCCAAAGTCATGCTCAATCTCTGGGTGAAGGTGAAGAGCGGCTGGTCCGATGATGAGCGGGCGCTGCATTCGCTTGGCTATAGCTGAGGGGCTGAGCGCTTCCGGTTGCAGTCTTACCTGATTGCCTGCCGCAGCCAGTCGCTGCGATTGGCTCATCGTTGATCACCCGCCTGCGGCGCTTTCCAATGACCGCTCAATCCGCCTTCGTTCTGCACAGTCGACCCTACCGCGAGAGCAGCGCGCTGGTGGATTTTTTCACGCCCGAAGGAAGGCTGCGCGCAGTGCTTCGCGGCGCGCGCGGCCGGGCTGGCACATTGGCGAGGCCTTTCGTGCCGCTCGAAGTCGAGTTTCGTGGCCGTGGCGAACTGAAAGCCGTGGCGCGTCTGGAAAGCGCTGGCCTGGCGTACTGGTTGGATGGCAATGCGTTGTTCAGCGGTATGTATCTCAACGAGTTGCTGATTCGCTTGCTCCCGGCCGAAGACGCGCATCCCGTCATGTTCGAGCACTACGTTGCGACCCTGCCTGCATTGGCGGCCAAGCGCCCGCTGGAGCCTATTCTGCGCGCATTCGAATGGCGGTTGCTGACCGAGCTGGGTTACGGGTTCGATCTTGATCAGGACATCTCTGGGCATCCCGTGAGTAGCGCAGGGCTTTATCGGTTGCTGCCGGATACCGGTCTGGAACCGGTTGGCGAGTTTCAGCCCGGTCTATTCAATGGCGCGGCACTCTTGGCTATGGCCGAAGCCGACTGGGAGGTGCCGGGTGCGCTGGCGGCAGCGAAAAGATTGATGCGGCAGGCGTTGGCACCGCATCTCGGCGGTCGACCTCTAGTCAGCCGCGAACTGTTCATGAACATGAAGGAGGTCCCGCGTGACTGAAGCCAATCGAATTCTGCTCGGTGTCAATGTCGATCACGTCGCCACCCTGCGCCAGGCGCGTGGTACGCGTTACCCAGACCCGGTCAAGGCCGCGCTGGATGCCGAGGAGGCGGGAGCCGACGGAATCACGGTGCATTTGCGCGAGGACCGTCGGCACATCCAGGAGCGCGACGTGCTGATGATGAAGGACGCGCTGCAGACCCGGATGAATTTCGAGATGGGTGTTACCGATGCGATGCTGGTCTTCGCCGAGCAATTGCGTCCGGAACACGTTTGCCTGGTGCCGGAAACACGCCAAGAGCTGACCACAGAGGGCGGCCTGGATGTGGCGGGGCAGGAAGCACGCATCCGGGAGGCGGTCAATCGCCTGGCTGCCTGCGGAGCGGAGGTGTCGCTGTTCATCGATGCCGATCCACGTCAGATAGAGGCTGCCGCTCGCGTTGGGGCGCCGGCTATCGAGTTGCATACCGGGCGTTATGCCGATGCGCACGGCGTCGCCGAGCGGGCCTGCGAGTTGGCGAGAATCCGTGACGCCGTCGAGTCCGGCCTGAGCCACGGGCTGATCGTCAACGCCGGCCATGGTCTGCACTACCACAACGCCGAGGCCATCGCGGCAATTCGGGGCGTCAATGAGCTGAACATCGGCCACGCCATCGTCGCCCACGCGCTGTTCGTTGGTTTCAAACAGGCCGTCAAGGAAATGAAGCACCTAATCCTTGCTGCGGCCGCTCGCGGCTGATCAGCGTGGCGACTTGCTGGCTGCTGGTCGCCTTAGCGTTTGAACAGGTTCAGTAGAATTGTCAGCAACACGCTCAGGATTATCATCGACGTGATCGGAATGAATGTCTTGCTGCGTTCTGACTCGATGCGAATGTCACCGGGTAGCTTGCCGAACCAGCTCAGCAACCCTGGCGCGTAGTGCAGGAGCGCCCCGAGAAGGAGCAGCAGCAACCCAGCGGCCATCAACCATTTCGCCATCGCCGTCTGCTCTCTTTGCTGTTGCTTGCCCGTTGCGTCGCCTATCGGTGATAGGCGGCAAACGCTGCGATGACATGCCGGGACAGCACCTCCACCGCCTCGCTGCGGCCAGCGGCGCAAAGCAACTTGATCTGATATTCACCAAGGCTTGGCAGGCTGTCGCCTTCCTCCAATCGCTTCAGTGGCGGTCTGACCAGGCTCAGCGGATAGGGCGCCACCGCAAGGTCGGCGACCATTGCCGCTTCTTGCCCGGCGCACTGCTCGCTGGAGTAGGCAATGCGATAGGGACGGCCTGCGCGGTCCAGTGCGTCCAGTGCCTGTCGTCGCCATGCGCATTCAGGGCTCGAAAGGGCCAGTGGCAATGGGTTGCGCTCGACCGCGACACCTCCGGCGCGGCCGGCCCAGACCAGGGGCTCGCTGTGAATGACCTCGCCGCGCGAGTCGTCCTGTCCGAGGTTTCCAACACTGACGATCGCGACGTCCAGTTCGCCGGCATCGATGCGCTGGATCATGTCGACACTACGGCCGACCGAGACATTCACTTCGATGCCTGGATGGGTTCGGGCGAACAGTGACAGTAGCCCGGGCAGGATGTGCGTGCCGATATCAGCCGGGGTGCCAAAGCGAACCCGTCCGCTCAGCCGCGGGGCGATGAAGGCGCTGACTGTCTCTTCGTTAAGCTTGAGCAGCCGTCGTGCATAACCCAGCAGTCGCTCGCCTTCGGCGGTAAGCGCAATGCGTCGGGCCTCGCGAACGAACAGTGCGCAGCCGAGCATGGTCTCGAGTCGTTTTATCTGCATGCTGACCGCCGAGGTGGTTCGAAAGATCTGCCCCGCCGCGCGCGTGAAGCTGCCACTTTCGGCAATGGACACGAAGGTGCGCAACACATCGATCTCAAGCAGGGGCATGGCTGATTGGGGGAGCTCTTCCGGCATTCCGGGCATGGGGCTGTCCTTCAATTTTTCTGAACCGACAGTTCTATTGTAGTCGTTTGTCTGAATCGTCAAGGGCGCTCAAGCTGATTCTGTCGATCACGAGACGGTCGGCAGGCATCGGGTGCGTCTACGGCACCCTCTTACAGGCAGGAGGATGCGATGCGTCATTCTGAACGAGAGCAACAGTGCGATAGGGTCGACGACCGGCCTCGGCCGGCGATGCCGGAGTTCTATATGCCGGCGATGTGGCCACTCGAGCTTCAGCAAGCGGTGATCGACTGGTTCGTCGCCTGGCGCAGGCGCCGTTTATACCAGCGCCTGCTCAGGCTCAGTGATCGGCAGTTGCGCATGCGCGATTTAAGCCGGCCGCGGTTGATCGAGAAGTTGCAGATGCCGCTTCGACAAGCGGTGCAGGAGCAGCGCTGCCGGCGCGGTGGCTAAGGGATGTGAGCTTCGTTCCGCGCGGACGAGACGGGAGCGGACCTACGGCTTACGTGCGATCAACACGGCGCGCATCGGTGCTGGAAGCCCTTCGATGGTTTTGCTGTGATCCTGCGGATCGAGGAAATCGGGCAGCGACTGATAGCGCATCCAGTCGGTGCTGCGCTGCTCCTCGACGCTGGTGACGCTGACATCGACGCAGCGCACATCAATGAAGCCGGCGCGGCGCAGCCAGCATTCCAAGGCGGCCACCGAGGGCAGGAACCAGACGTTGCGCATCTGCGCGTAACGATCTTCAGGAACCAGCGCTGTATGTTCGTTGCCCTCGACCACCAGGGTCTCCAGCACCAGCTCGCCGCCTTTGAGCAGGCAGTCCTTGAGGTCCAGCAGGTGATCGATGGGCGAACGCCGGTGGTAAAGCACGCCCATGGAAAACACCGTGTCGAAGCCTTCGAGCTTCGCCGGCAGTTCTTCCAGGGCCAGCGGCAGATGCCAAACAGGCTGCTCGGCAAGATAGCGCTTCATGGCGTGGAACTGGCAGAAGAACAGCCAGTTCGGGTCGATTCCGACAATCGAGTCGGCTCCTGCGCCAAGCATGCGCCACATGTAGTAGCCATTGCCGCAGCCGACGTCGAGGATGCGCTTGCCGGTAAGGTCAAGGTGCGGCGCTACTCGATCCCACTTCCAGTCCGAGCGCCATTCGGTATTCACGTGCACGCCGAATACATCGAAGGGTCCCTTTCGCCAGGGCGACAGGCCAAACAGTGCATCGTGGGTGATGGCGCGTGTTGCCTCGTCGCAATCGGCGTCCAGCCGGAAGGCATCGCGCAGTTCGACGGTGTCAGGCTGGATGTCTGGTAGCGCATCGACCGCGCGGCGCCAGCGCGGCAAATCGCCATGCCCCATGGCGAGCTTGGCGTCGAGTTGCTGCTGCAGACCATTTGCCCAGGCCGCCAGCGGGGTGCCGGCCAGACGCCAGGCGAGAGGAGTCAGGTCGAAATTCATGGCAGCGCGATCAGGGAGGCGAAATTCAGGCATTGAAACCAGGGCACGACCTTCGAGAAGCCAGCGTCCAGCAAGCGCTGGCGGTGAGTCGCCAGACTGTCGGGCTTCATCACGTTCTCGATAGCGCTGCGTTTCTGGGCGATTTCCAGTTCGCTGTAGCCGTTGGCACGCTTGAACGCGATGTGCAGATCGGTCAGCAACGCCTGCTCCTGCTCGTCTTCGAAGCGCAGCTTTTCCGACAGGATCAACGCGCCGCCGGGAACCAGTGCTTCGTGGATGCTGCTCAGCAGGGCCGGTCGCTGTTCGCGCGGGATGAACTGCAGGGTGAAGTTGAGCGCCACCAATGAGGCCGGTTGGTATTGCAGCGTGAGGACATCGGCGTCAATTACCTCCACCGGCAGTAACTCTTGGAACATCGAATCCTGAGCGTGCAGGTACTCGCGGCAGCGCTCGACCATGGCCGCGGAGTTATCGATGGCGATCACCCGGCAATTGTCCGCCTTTACGTGCCGGCGCAGCGCCTGAGTGACCGCGCCCAACGAGCAGCCGAGATCGTAGAGGTGAGTATTGGGCTGAGCGAACTGCGCGGCCAGCACGCCGATGTTCTCGACGATGGTTGGATAGCCCGGCACCGAGCGTTTGATCATGTCAGGGAACACCCGCGCCACGTCTTCATTGAAGGTGAAATCCTGGGGCTGGGCGAGGGGCTGGGCGAACAAGCGGTCAGGGTCGTGGATCACGGCGGCGTTTGGGCAGGCTGAAAAACAGGGGCCGTAGTGTACCGGAAAGCTCGGTGGATCGCCGGTGCTGAGTGGACAGCCGGCGCACCGAGGACCGGGTGCCCGATCACTGCACCTCGATGCGGCAGTCGAACAGGCCGGCCGGTTCCGCCTCGTTTTCCCAAGGGCGCTGATAGGTGAGGTAGAGGCGCCCGCTGCCGTTGTTGGCGGCCTCGAAGCGCCAGGTCGAAACGCCGTCGCCACCGATCAGGTCGTTCTTGGGTGAACTGAATACTTCCGGGCCGAGGCTCTTGAGCTGCTCGGACGAAACTTCGCGAAGGCTCCAGCGGTAGCCGCTGGCCGGGTTGCTGGGCAGGCTAAGAATCAGCGTCTGGCCAGGCTGCATAGACAAAGGGCAAGCCGTGTCGTCGCTCAACGCGACGCTGCTGGGTGGGGCGCCGGCGCAGCCGGCGAGCGCGAGCAAAACAGCAAACGGCAACAGGCGGGGCAGGGATCGAAGCATGGGCGACCGACTCGGTAGGAAAATGGAAACGCTCGGCGTCGGATGAAACCTTAAGACGCTGACGGCCGACCGTAAAGGTGTCATGCCGATTGCCGAGGCGTTCATGTCGTTCCGGATGCGGCGTGCCGAGCGGGCCAGCGATGGCCCGCTCGGCGGGTGATCAGAACAGTACCTTGACGACATCCTGGAAGCGCTTGGCGAAATGCATCGTCAGGCCGTCTTTGAGGTAGTCCGGCAACTCTTCGAAGTCGCCGCGGTTGAGCTCTGGAATGATCAGTTCGTAGAGCTTCAGGCGCCGCGCCGCGATGACCTTCTCGCGCAGGCCACCGATGGGCAGCACGAGGCCGGTCAGGGTCAGTTCACCGGTCATGGCCACGCCCTTCTTCGGCGCCTGGTTACGGGCCAGCGACAGCAGCGCGCTGGCCATGCTGATGCCCGCGCTGGGGCCGTCCTTCGGCGTCGCGCCTTCGGGCACATGCATATGCACGAAGGCTTGATCGAAGAACGCCGGATCGCCTTTGAATTCCTTAAGATGGGAATTGATGTAGCTGAAGGCGATCTCAGCCGACTCCTTCATCACATCGCCGAGCTTGCCGGTGAGCTTGAAGCCGCGGTTCAACGTATGGATGCGCGTTGCCTCGATCGGCAAGGTTGCACCCCCCATGCTGTTCCAGGCGAGGCCGGTGACCACTCCGACCCCGTGGAGCAGCTGTTCGGGGTGCCAGTACGCCATGCCCAGGTAACCTTCGATATCCTTTGGGCCGATCTTGATCTTGCTGTCCGGTTCCTCCAGCAGCTTGACCACTGCCTTGCGCACCAGCTTGCCGAGCTGCTTGTCCAGCTGCCGCACCCCGGCTTCGCGCGCGTAGCCTTCGATCAGGTTGCGCAGAGCGCTGTCGCTGATCGCCAGACGGTTTTTCGGTACGCCGGCACGCTCGAGCTGCCGTGGCCAGAGATGGCGTTTGGCGATCGCCAGTTTTTCCTCGGTGATGTAACCCGATAGCCGAATGATTTCCATGCGGTCGAGCAGCGGCCCGGGAATCGAGTAGAGGCTGTTGGCCGTACAGACGAACAATACCTTGGACAGGTCCAGGCGCAGGTCGAGGTAATGATCGAGGAAGCCGACGTTCTGCTCCGGATCGAGGGTTTCCAGCAGCGCTGACGCCGGATCGCCCTGATGGCTGTTGCCCAGCTTGTCCACCTCATCGAGCATGATTACCGGATTCATCACCTCGACTTCCTTCAGCGCCTGCACCAGCTTGCCGGGCAGGGCGCCGATATAGGTGCGTCGGTGGCCCTTGATCTCCGCTTCGTCGCGCATGCCACCGACACTGAAGCGATAGAAGGGACGGCCCAGCGATTCGGCAATGGACTTGCCGATGCTGGTCTTGCCCACGCCCGGCGGGCCGACCAGCAACACGATGGAACCCGCGATCTCGCCGCGGAATGCGCCGACGGCGAGAAATTCGATGATGCGGCTCTTGATGTCGTCGAGGCCGGCGTGATGCTCGTTGAGTATCTTGCGCGCGCGTCCGAGGTCGAGCTTATCTTCGCTGTACAAGCCCCAGGGCATCGATGTGGCCCAGTCGAGATAGTTACGGGTCACCGCATATTCCGGCGAGCCGGTTTCGAGTACCGAGAGCTTGGTCAGCTCATCGTCGATACGCTTCTGCGCGGCAGGCGGCACCACTTTTCCTTCCAGGCGCGAACGGAATTCGTCAGCATCGGCGCTGCGGTCGTCTTTGGTAATGCCCAATTCCTGCTGGATGATCTTCAGTTGCTCTTTAAGGAAGAACTCGCGTTGGCGCTCGCCGATCTTTCGGTTCACCTCGCCGGTCAGCTCCTTCTGCAGCTTGGCGACTTCGACCTCCTTGCGCAGCAGCGGCAGGACCTTTTCCATGCGCTTGAGCACCGGCACGGTGTCGAGCACCTCCTGTAGCTCAAGGCCGGGTGCGGTGGTCAGGGCGGCGGCGAAATCGGTCAGCGGCGATGGCGCGTTCGGGCTGAAGCGATTGAGGTAGTTCTTCAACTCCTCGCTGTATAGCGGGTTGAGCGGCAGCAGTTCCTTGATCGCGTTAATCAGGGCCATGCCGTACGCCTTGACCTCGTCGCGGGGGTCTTCGTCGCTCTGCGGGTATTCCACCTCCACCAAATAGGGCGGCTTGCGCCGCAGCCAGCCGCGAATTCGCACGCGGGCCACGCCTTGCGCGACGAACTGCAGCTTGCCGCTCTCCTTGGATGCGTGGTGCACACGGACCATGGTGCCGTGTTCGGGCAGGCTGTCCGGGTCGAAGCTGGCAGCGTCCTGTGCTGGGGTGTCCATATAGAAGAGGGCCAGGCGCTGATGCGGTGTCTTGGAGACCAGTTCGAGGGTTGCCGCCCAAGGATCCTCATTGACGATCACTGGTAGCACCTGCGCCGGGAAGAAGGGGCGGTTGTGCACCGGGATGATATAGAGCTTGTCCGGCAAATCCTGGTCGGGCAGGACCAGCCCGGTGGAAGACATGCTCTGCTCGAATTCCTGATTGCTGTCGTCGTTCATGAGGCACCTGTCTCGAGTAGATGCTTGTTAGATGGGTATCGTCGGAATGATTTCAATCTATTGACCTTTTGCCCGTTTGACCCGGCTGGGAAAAAAACGGCGGCTCCGGTACAGTGCGCCGATACTCAGGTGCCTCGATATATGCTCAACGCCCGCCTGCTTCGCCTCGATGACAAGGCCCACGAACACGCGCACGACTACCATCAATTGGTCCTGTCGTTGTCGGGCAGTGCCGAATTCGAAGTGGATGGCTCAGGAGGCGAGGTCTGCCGCATGCGTGCCTGCCTGGTGCCGGGCCATGCCGACCATGAGTTCGCCGGCAAGGGCGATAACCGCATGTTGATCATCGATCTCGACGATCAGGATTTGAGCGCCGACGATCCGCGGCTGCTGGTTCAGCTGTTCGAAACGCCGCGTTATCCCGTGCTGGATGCCGATTTCCACAACCTGCTCAATTACGCGGGTGCCGAGCTGGCCCGCTACGGCAGCGATCCGCTGCTGGCGCGGGCGTTGGGTGGAGTGCTGTTGCGCGCCGTGCACCTGCGGGTGTTCGGCGAGGCGACACGCCAGCCCACCGGCCCGTTGGATATCGCCCGGCTGGACGCTCATATCGAAAGCAACCTGGCGCGCCGCATCACCGTTGCCGAGCTGGCACAGGTAGCCTGCTTGAGCCCTAGCCACTTCCATGCGCAGTTCAAGGACAGCGTCGGCCTTACCCCGCATCAATACCTGCTCAAGAGCCGCCTCGATCGCGCGGCCCGACTACTGCGCGAGAGCCCGCTACCGCTGGTGCGGATTGCCGAGGAGTGCGGTTTCTCCAGCCAGAGTGCGCTGACCACAGCGACCCGTCGTTATCTCGGGCTAACGCCCAAGCGTCTGCGATGCAGTGACAGCTGAAGCGAGGAAAAACGCACCGATCCGGTGCGTTTTGCTTTACGGAGATATTATTTCGCGCTGCTCTAGCGAACTTTCATGACGGTTCGTTTGCTGGAGTAGAAAGCCGTAGTTTTTTGTAAAAGTTCCGTAGATTTGCGCAACAACGCAAAACCCTCTCGCCGTAGATTCCCCTACCCGTTTGGCGGCCATCGCAGTGCAATCACTGGCGCGAGCGACCCGCTGGCCCTGATTCAACACAACAACACTCCACGAGAGGAGCGGCGCGATGTTCAAAGCCGGTCAAGTCTTGCAGGGCGATTTCGCCAATCTGAAAGCCGCCGAATTCTTCCCCGTCATAAGCGCCAACTACAGCGTTGACGAGGCAGCCTATCTCACCGAGCTGCTGCAGCTCGCCGACCCAGGTGACGCCGGGATCGAGGCTGTCCGCCGCAACGCCCGCGCACTGATCGAAGACGTGCGCGGCCGGGACAACGCCGTCGATACGCTCGACGCGCTGCTGCGCCAGTACAGCCTGGATACGCACGAGGGCCTGATGCTCATGTGTCTAGCCGAAGCGCTGCTGCGCGTGCCGGATTCGGCGACGGCCGATGCGCTGATTCGCGACAAGCTCAATGCGGCCGAGTGGGAACGCCATCTCGGCCAGAGCGATAATGTGCTGGTCAACTTCGCCGCCTGGGGGCTGGTCATGACCGGCAAGGTGGTCGATCCGGAAAATGCCGACGGCCGTCCGAAGAATGTCATCGGCCGGCTGATCAAGCGCTCCGGCGAGCCAGTCATCCGCGCTGCGATGAACCAGGCGATGAAGCTGATGGGCAAGCAGTTCGTGCTGGGTCGCAGCATCTCCGAGGCGCTGAAGAACGGCCGCCCCGAGCGGGAGAAGGGCTACACCTATTCCTTCGACATGCTCGGCGAAGCGGCGCTGACCGCCGAGGATGCACGCAAGTACATGGCTGACTACCGTCAGGCTGTCGAGACTGTCGGTGCCGAGCCGCAAGTCGGTTCCGGCCCGCGTCCGTCGGTGTCGATCAAACTGTCGGCCCTGCATCCACGCTATGAAGTGGCTCAGCGCGAGCGAGTGCTCACTGAACTGTTCGAAAGCGTGCGCGAGCTGGCAATCCTGGCGCGCCGCCTGGATGTCGGCATCACCATCGACGCCGAAGAGGCGGATCGCCTCGAGCTGTCGCTGGAGCTTTACGAAAAACTGATGCGCGACCCGGCCATCGCCGGCTGGGGCGAGTTCGGCCTGGTCATCCAGGCATACTCCAAGCGCTGCCTGCCGGTGCTGGTCTGGCTGACCCTGCTGGGTAAGGAGCTGGGCGCGCGCATCCCGCTGCGGCTGGTCAAGGGTGCTTACTGGGACACCGAGATCAAGCAGTGTCAGGTTCAGGGCTTGAACGGCTATCCGGTATTCACTCGCAAGGAAGGCACCGACACCTCCTACCTGGCCTGCGCGCGCTACTTGCTGTCCGAGCACACCCGCGGCGTGATCTATCCGCAGTTCGCCAGCCACAACGCGCACACCGTCAGCTGCATTCTGTCGATGGCCGACGAGCTGAAAGTCCCGCGCGAGTTCGAGTTCCAGCGCTTGCATGGGATGGGCGACGCACTGTACGACACGGTGATCGAAAAGCATCGCAAGAACGTGCGCATCTACGCCCCGGTCGGTGCCCACAAGGACTTGCTGCCCTACCTCGTGCGGCGCCTGCTGGAAAACGGCGCCAACTCGTCGTTCGTTCATCAGCTGGTCGACCCGCGCGTGCCGGTGGACACCCTGATCGACCACCCGGTGACCCAGCTGCGGCAGTTCAGGACCCTCGGCAACCATCGCATCCCGCTTCCACCGGCGCTGTACGGCAACCGGACCAACTCGCAAGGCATCAACATGAACATCCAGACTCAGTGGAACGACCTGTCCAGCGCCTACCAGACCTTCCTCGGCCGTCAGTGGCAGGCCGCCCCGGTGATCGGCGGGCAGAAGCTCACCGGTGCGCCACACAAAGTGCACTGCCCGTATCAGCTCAGCCAGGAGGTGGGCACCGCCCAGTTCGCCACCGCTGAGCAGGCCAAGCAGGCCGTCGACGGCCTGGCCGCTTTCTGGCCGCGTTGGAACGCCACACCGATCGAGCAACGCGCACAGGTCCTCGAGCGCCTTGGTGACCTGCTCGAAGCCAACCGCGCCGAGCTGATGGCGATGTGCACGTTGGAAGCCGGCAAGACCTTGCAGGACGGCATCGACGAAGTCCGCGAGGCCGTGGATTTCTGCCGTTACTACGCCCTGCAGGCTCGCCTGAAACTCGGTCGTGAAGAACTCAAAGGACCCACCGGCGAGCGCAACGAACTGTTTCACGAAGGCCGCGGCGTATTCGTCTGCATCAGCCCCTGGAACTTCCCCCTGGCGATCTACCTCGGTCAGATCACCGCAGCACTGGTCGCCGGTAACACCGTGCTGGCCAAGCCCGCCGAGCAGACCAGCCTGATCGCCGCCCGTGCGCTGGAGCTTATGTTCGAGGCCGGCCTGCCCAAGGATGCCATCGCCTTCCTACCCGGCGACGGCGCCACCTTGGGCGGTGTCTTCTGCCGTGATCCGCGTGTGGTCGGCGTGTGCTTCACCGGCTCCACTGATACCGCGCGCATCATCAACCGCCAGCTGGCGGAGAAGGAGGGCGCCATCGCCACCCTGATCGCCGAAACCGGCGGCCAGAACGCGATGATCGTCGACTCCACCGCGCTGCCTGAGCAGGTCGTCAAGGATGCGGTCGGTTCCGCCTTTACCAGCGCCGGCCAGCGCTGCTCGGCTCTGCGCGTACTCTATGTGCAGCGCGACATCGCCGATCGCGTGATCGAGCTGATCAAGGGCGCCATGGCCGAGCTGAAGGTCGGCCCGACTCACTTGCGTGAGAACGATCTGGGCCCGGTGATCGATGCCGAGGCGCGCGAAGGGTTGCTGGCACATATCCAGCAGCTCAAGGCCGAAGGCAAGCTGATCGCCGAAGCCAAGCTTCCGGGGAGCCTGAACGGGCATTTCGTCGCGCCGGTGGCGTTCGAGATTGGTGGGATTCACGAGCTGAAAAAGGAACAGTTCGGTCCGGTGCTGCACGTGGTGCGCTTCGACGCGGCGGATCTGGAGAAGGTCGTTGCGGACATCAACGCCACCGGTTACGGCCTGACGCTCGGCGTGCACAGCCGCAACGAGGAAACCGCCGAGCGCATCGAGGCACTGGCTCGGGTCGGTAACCTCTACGTCAATCGCAATCAGGTGGGCGCCGTGGTCGGTGTGCAGCCGTTCGGCGGCTGTGGTTTGTCCGGCACCGGCCCGAAAGCCGGCGGTCCCAGCTACCTGCTGCGCTTCGTCAACGAGCGCACCACCTCCACTAACACCACCGCTGTTGGTGGTAACGCGTCCTTGCTGTCGCTGGGTGACGACTGATCGTCGACTCGGTTAAAACGTCCGGCGGCTCGGTTCAGAGACCGCCGGTTCACTAGAACAATCAGAACAGTTGGCGGATCGCTCTTCCGCCACTGATGGGCTCAGGTGAGCCCGTCCCGGTGATGGCGCGAACCGCCATCGCCCTCTGCCAGGTGGGATCGGGAATACCCTCGCGCCCATCAACAACAACTAACGAGGGAACAAAATGAGCATCAGTACTCCCACTTTAATCACGTTCGTGATCTACATCGGCGCCATGCTGTTAATCGGCTTCGTCGCTTACCGTGCCACCAAGAACTTCGATGACTACATCCTGGGGGGACGTAGCCTGGGAAGTTTCGTCACGGCACTGTCGGCCGGCGCTTCGGACATGAGCGGCTGGCTGCTGATGGGCCTGCCGGGGGCGATTTTCGTTGCGGGCTTGTCGGAAAGCTGGATCGCCATCGGCTTGATCGCCGGTGCCTGGCTGAACTGGCTGTTCGTGGCCGGGCGCCTGCGCGTGCATACCGAGCGCAACAAGAACGCGCTCACGCTGCCTGACTATTTCTCGCACCGTTTCGAAGACGACAGCCGGTTGCTGCGTATCTTCTCGGCGCTGGTCGTCCTGGTGTTCTTCACCATCTACTGCGCCTCCGGAGTTGTCGCCGGCGCCCGTCTGTTTGAAAGCAGCTTCGGCGTGCCGTACGACCTGGCACTCTGGATCGGCGCGGCAGCGACCATCCTCTACGTGTTCATCGGCGGCTTCCTCGCCGTGAGCTGGACCGACACCGTGCAGGCCACGCTGATGATCTTCGCGCTGCTGATCACGCCAGTATTCGTGATCCTGGCGCTGGGCGACATGGGCGCTGCGATGGATACCATTGCCACGCAGAACCCGGCCGCGTTCGACATGTTCAATGGCCTGTCCTTCGTTGCCATCGTTTCCTTGCTGGCCTGGGGCCTGGGTTACTTCGGTCAGCCGCACATCCTTGTGCGCTTCATGGCCGCCGACTCGGTGAAGACCATCCCCAACGCCCGCCGCATCGGTATGGCCTGGATGATCCTGACCCTCGCCGGTGCGGTCGCCGTGGGCTTCTTCGGTATCGCCTACTTCGCGGGCCATCCGGAACTGGCCGGTCCCGTTTCCGAAAACGGCGAACGTGTATTCATGGAACTGGTGAAAATCCTGTTCAACCCCTGGGTGGCGGGCATCATCCTTTCGGGTGTTCTGGCTGCCGTGATGAGTACCCTTAGCGCTCAGTTGCTGGTCAGTTCCAGTGCGCTGACGCAGGATTTCTACAAGGCCATGTTGCGCAAGAATGCTTCGCAGACCGAGCTGGTTTGGGTCGGCCGCGCAATGGTCTTGCTGATCGCCTTCGTTGCCCTTGGCATCGCGTCCAACCCGGACAGCAAGGTGCTGGGCCTGGTCTCCTACGCCTGGGCCGGCTTTGGTGCCGCTTTTGGTCCGGTGGTACTGATTTCGCTGCTGTGGAAGAACATGACGCGCAATGGCGCGCTGGCCGGCATGGTCGTTGGTGCCGTCACCGTGGTGGTCTGGAAGCAGTTCATCGGTCTCGGTCTTTACGAAATCATTCCGGGCTTCATCCTCGCCAGCATCGCCATCGTGGTATTCAGCAAGGTGGGGCAGGGCGCTTCGACGACCATGATCAAGCGCTTCGAAGACGCTGAGCGTGAATACCAGGGGCACTGATCGCTATCGCTGGTTGTAACGACAAACGAAAAACCCCGCTGCCAGCGCCCTGGCAGCGGGGTTTTTTACGTTGGAGCCTTGTTCCGGGCTCAATCGTCAACGATCAGATTTTCGCGGTCGTCCTTGGCTCCTGCGGCAATCAGATGTTCTGCTTGGTCCTCGGTGATATGGGTGTTGGCGCCGCCGATGTGCGCGACGGACATGCGCGCGTTCGGGTCAGTGCTTACACGCGTGTCCATTATGGCGCTGCGGTAGGTGGTACCTTCGACTGTGGTGGAACAGGTGCCGGTGGCGGTATCGATCGTGACGGACATGGCGGACCTCCAGAGATGTCGAGTGGAGCGGCACTGGACGTGCGCGACCCTTATTCGTCTGACCGCTACAGCGCCGATCCGTTGCCCTGAACCATGGAGCCGGGAGAGGCAGCGCGGGTGCGATCGGCGAAAGGATTACGCTGAGCAAAACCTATGCGGGTGGCGGCGGAAATGTCTTTTTTTGCGGCGGCTTCCGGGCCACGTATATGGTCGTTATGTCCTGCGGCTGCCCCTGCTAAGAGGCGGCAAAACCATCCGGTCACGGGCGAAAGCGCCAAGCAGACGCTATCCTTGAGCTACCGGGCTATCCGTTGCTGGCGCTGTGCAACCTAGCGTTTGCGTATCGTCAGTGGAGGCGGGGCTCCTCCGCAGCACAAGGACATTCTAATGAACGTGAGCACTCCGACCCTGATCACCTTCGTGATCTATATCGCGGCGATGATCCTCATCGGCTTCACGGCCTATCGCGCCACCAAAAATTTCGACGATTACATCCTGGGCGGTCGCAGCCTCGGCAGCTTCGTCACGGCCTTGTCGGCGGGGGCTTCGGACATGAGCGGCTGGTTGCTGATGGGCTTGCCGGGCGCTGTGTTCGTTGCCGGCCTGTCGGAAAGCTGGATTGCCATCGGCCTGATCGCCGGTGCCTGGTTGAACTGGCTGTTCGTTGCTGGACGGCTGCGTGTGCATACCGAGCACAACCATAATGCACTGACGCTACCTGACTACTTTTCTCACCGTTTCGAGGACACCAGCCGCCTATTACGGATCTTCTCGGCCCTGGTCATTCTAGTGTTCTTCACCATCTACTGCGCCTCAGGCGTCGTCGCCGGCGCGCGTTTGTTCGAATCCACCTTTGGCATGTCCTACAACGTGGCCTTGTGGGTAGGGGCGGCGGCGACGATTCTCTATGTATTCGTTGGCGGTTTCCTTGCTGTGAGCTGGACCGACACCGTGCAGGCGACGCTGATGATCTTTGCGCTGCTGATCACGCCGGTGTTCGTCATCTTCGCCCTTGGCGACATGGGGACGGTGATGAACACCATCGCGGCGCAGGATCCCTCGAATTTCGACATGTTCAAAGGGCTGTCCTTCATCGCGATCATCTCCCTGCTGGGTTGGGGGCTGGGGTATTTTGGCCAGCCGCACATCCTGGTGCGTTTCATGGCAGCCGACTCGGTGAAGACCATCCCCAACGCCCGCCGCATCGGCATGACATGGATGATCCTGACGCTGACCGGCGCGGTTACCGTGGGCTTCCTCGGCATCGCCTATTTCGCGGACAACCCGACGCTGGCGGGTGCGGTCACCGAGAATGGTGAGCGTGTGTTCATGGAGCTGGTCAAACTGATGTTCAATCCCTGGGTCGCTGGCATCATCCTTTCTGGCGTACTGGCCGCAGTGATGAGCACGCTCAGTGCGCAGTTACTGGTCAGCTCCAGCGCCCTGACGCAAGACTTCTATAAGGCCTTCCTGCGCAAGGGCGCATCGCAGACCGAGCTGGTTTGGGTTGGTCGTGCCATGGTGCTGTTGATCGCGTTGATCGCTATCGGCATCGCGTCGAACCCGGACAGTAAAGTGCTGGGCCTGGTGTCCTACGCCTGGGCTGGTTTCGGCGCTGCGTTCGGTCCGGTGGTGCTGATTTCGCTGGTCTGGAAGCGCATGACCCGCAACGGCGCGTTGGTCGGGATGCTGGTTGGAGCGATAACCGTGGTGGTTTGGAAGCAGTTCATTGGCCTCGGTCTGTACGAAATCATCCCGGGCTTCATCCTCGCGAGCCTTGCCATCTACGTGGTGAGTCTCATGGACAAGGAGCCAGCCGCGTCCATTCAGCAACGTTTCGAAGTGGCAGACGCGGAATATCGTGCAGGTTGAGCAGGCTCTTCGGATCATCGCCATGGCGATGACCCCGTCGTGCTCGGGTTTTAACTGATCGCGGCATTAAGCCTAAAGATGGCCTGTCGTTAATTCGCGCAGCGGTGGATACTGTGCCAGGCGCCAGGGCATTGGCGCCCCGTTAGGAAATTCAGGAGTATTCCGATGAAAGCGCAATCCGTGATGATGACTCGCGCAATGGCCGTCGTGCTGGCGGCTTTCTTGATGACCGGCTGCAGCCTGCGCCTACCGGGCGTCGGTATCGACATCGGCGACGGTGGCGGCCATGGCGGCACTCACTGCCCTCCAGGACAGGCAAAGAAAGGCAACTGCTGAACCGCAGCGTCTTCACCGGGCCGAGTCGCATTGCCTCTCGGCCCACTTCAACGCATCACCTTGCTGTCGGCGCCCTGCCGATTCGCCCCGTGCAACTCCGCCTTCGTTCGTTATTCCCTCTTGGTACGTCTAAGCGCCAGTCCTCGCCACTATAAGCGCGGCGACACCCCGCGTATTTCCGATATGAAACTCGCCGGTCACCTCCTGAATATCTGCTGTGTTTGACAGGTCGAAGCTTTCTGCCACGGTTAGTCAACGTGCGCGTTGTGCTTCCGCCCGGCAATCGCGGTAAAGCTCGCATCGATAGAACAACAACAATAATTGAGGAAATTCACATGCTCCCAGATAAGTTGGCTTCAGCTTGCGCGCGCGTCGTTGCCGGCCTGATGTTGGTAGGCACGATCGGAGTCGCCGTCGATGTTCAGGCCCGGACGAAGCCGATCAAGCCACCGCTGTCACACAGCGATTCGCGACTACAGGACTCGCGGACCTTCGTACCGGTCGAATCTCCGCTGGCGCCTTTTCCCGGTCTGCCAAGCGAGCGCTGGACTGGCGTCTATCAGGGCTCGTCCTACCAGATCGAAGTACCACCGAACTGGAATGGCATGTTGGTGATGTACGCGCACGGCTATCGCGGCACGGGCCCGGAACTCACCGTGGGGCCGCCGCCGATCCGACCATGGCTGCTGCAACAGGGCTATGCCTGGGCTGCATCCAGCTACAGCAAAAATTACTACGATGTGCGTGCTGGCATTGAGGACACCAACGCTCTGGCGCTGGCCTTCAGCAGCCTGACCGGCAAGGCGCAGCCGACCAAGACCTATATCACCGGCCATTCCATGGGCGGGCACGTCGCAGCGGCCGCGGTCGAGGCAGAGACCTATGCCACCGCCAACAATCCGGTGCGGTATAGCGGTTCGGTGCCCATGTGCGGCGTCACCGGGGATGTCTACGAATTCGAGTATCTGATGAACTTCACCCTGGCCGCCCAGCATCTGGCAGGCCTGGGGCCGACCACGTTTCCGGCCACCGATTTCCAGGCCAAGCTGCCGCAGATCATCGGCGCGCTGTGGAACAACTATCCGACCGATCCGTCATCGCAGGGTGAAAAGCTCGAAGGCATCGTCCGAGAGCTCAGCGGTGGCGAACGCCCGATCTTCGCCGAAGGCTTCCGCACCAGCTTGCAAAGCGTCGTGCTGGGTACCGGTGGTCGAGACGGTTCGGTCGACGGAATTCTCGCCGATTCGCTCTCCGGCAACCTTGCCACCCGCTATCAGTTCGATACGAACAAGGCGATGTCCCGCGAGGAACGCGAATTCAACGATTCGATCATCCGTGTCATTGGCCATCCGCCGGCCAATAGCATCCGCCCAGACGGCCTGCGCTGGATCCCGGTGGTGAACGGCCAGTTCAACGTACCGGTGGTCAGCATCCATACCCTGGGCGATCTGTATGTGCCGTTCAAGCATCAACAGATATATCGCCGCAACGCTGAAGCCAACGGCAACGGCGATCTGCTGGTGCAACGTGCCATTCGCGCCCCGAGCCACTGCGATTTCAGCTATCAGGAACAGGTCGACGCCATGGCGGCGATGTTGCAATGGGAACAGCAGGGCATCAAGCCGGCCGGAGATGACGTGATCAACCCGCGCGTCGTCGCTAATCCTGCATATGGTTGCCAATTCACGCGCAATGAGGGCATTCCGACACGCGAATTGCTGCCGGCTTGTCCGGGTAGCTGATGCCGCAGGTGTCCTGAACGAGAAAAGCCCTGCTTGTGCAGGGCTTTTCTATTGGAGCGGGGCGATTCCTTTGTGTTTATGCTCGCTGCGTTGCTTTCATGTGACTTCTCGCTGGGGCTCCGTCTCGTTTCGGGCATTGCATGTCAGCGCTTTCGGCTCCTCGTCGATGCCCGATACCCCGAGCTGAAACGCGTGAGTGCACCTCGATTCGATAACGGGTGGGTTATTGCTGGACGACGCTCGCAACGTTGCCGCTACCGTTCTGAATGATAGCGGCGGCGGTATTTTCATACGTGAACGTCTCCTGCCTGAGGAAAGCCTGGTTGCCATCACCTGACTGGCTGATGAGCGCCTCATGCATATGGAACCCCTGATAGGCATCGATCTGGTTGTTGGATCCGACCTGAGCGATATCCAGGCTGTTGTCGTCGCCAACCTGCGAAATGTCGACCAGGTTATAACTCCCTTCAGAATATCCACTGATGCTCGAGCCTTGCCCGACGAAGCGCGCATTAAGCTCGTTGCCGGTGCCCCGCTGGGTATAGTCCAGCGTGCTGTAACCGTCGCCCGCTTCGATCTTCGCTATGTTGGCAACACCAATCTGTTGAAGGGCTACGTCGCCTGCTGGGTAACGGCCGGAGATTTGCTCGATGTCTGCCTCGTTGGACGTGCCTTCTTGTGCGACCACCGCGGAACCGCCACCGAAGCCATTGCTCACCTGTTCAAGCTGCACCCGGTTTGCCGTGCCGGTCTGCTGAATGTCCGCCGTGCTGAAACCGGACTGGGTCACTTGAACCGCGTTGCCCTGGCCGATGGAAACCACATCGAGCTGGTTGCCTACCCACGTCTGTATGGCATCGAGTTGGTTGCCACTGCCGTCCTGATGAATCGTCGCGGTACTAGCGAGCTCGTCATGGTGTTCATGCTGTTCGAGCGTGGCGCGGTTGGACGACCCGGCTTGATAGACATCCGCACTCGCCATACCCGGCCGGCTTCCATTCACCTGGTAGATCTCGGCTGAGTTCAGCGAGCCAACTTGCTCCACGCTCGCCTGGCCTCCCCTACTGGTGCCGGACTGGTCGGTGAGCGCGCTGTTTTGAGTACCATTCTGATAGATAAAGGAGCGCTGCATGATGCCGCTCTGCGTCTGCTCTGCGCTGTTGTCGGTGCCGTGCTGCTCTATCTCAGCCACATGTTCGCTAGCCAATATGCTGCCGCTCGCTATCAGCAAAAGCGCTGCAGCCAAAGGAGTTATTTTAAGCATTGGAAACCTCCTGTTCGCATTGGATGAGCTCCGTACATCACAGGCGAAGCAAGAGGAGTGTTGTCGGTTCGTTTATATCTCGGTATAGGTAAATAGAGTCAATTTCATGGCTGAACGGGATTAGCTCTTCACGGCATAAGCAACTTTATTCTGCATGAACACGGTCGGGTCTACGGCTTTCAAGCTGCGTTCCGATGGATATCCACTGTCGGTTAGCACTGCACCGCCCGTATCGAAACGATGAAAAAAGAGTCTGGTTAATTTCGCTTTGTGCGAAAGCAGAGGTCATCGCTCCAGACCCTGTAGGCGATGAAGTCTGCGAGGCGTAAGACCGCAAATGAATAGTCCCGTCTCTCTTTTGATTCAATGGAAGCGCTTATCCGCCGAAATACACCACCATTCTGAGATGCCGGTGTTCATCCACCACCAGCGTTTCATGGCGCAAGTCCTGTCGCTCGGCATTGGCCGTCAGGACCGATCCAATCCCGCGCCGCGCCTCCTCGCTATCGTGTGTCTCCCACCAACGCCTAAAGTCGGCCGATAGTTCATTGAGGTCCTCGATTAACGCCAGCATCGCTGGATCCTGCGGAGCAACGGCAAAGTCATAACGGAACTGCGCCAGTAGCTTGGGCGCATCATCCCGCCAAGCGGGCAGACGTCGTCGCATGTCGGGATCGGCAAACACCATGCGCAGGATATTGCGGACCTCGCGCTGCCGAGCACTGAAATCGAATAAAGCATCGGCCGCTGCATTCCAAGCAATGACATCCCAGCGCAGGTTGAGCACATAGGCAGGTTTTGTCGCCAAATCGTCCATTATTTGTTGGATGAGGGGGGTGACCGACGACCAGTGATGGGCCTCTGGAGGAGGCGGGCGTTTGTGGGCCAGAAGAAACAGGTGGCAGCACTCGGCGTCGTCGAGCTTTAGCGCGTGAGCCACGCTCAGCAAAAATTTCTCCGATACCTGAATATCCCGCCCTTGCTCGAACCAGGTATACCAAGTCAGCCCCACGCCAGCCTTCGCTGCAACTTCCTCTCGGCGTAGGCCCGGCGTCCGGCGCCGCCCATGTGAGGGCAGGCCAACGTCGGCCGGCGTCAGTTTCTTGCGGTGCCAGGTAAGAAATTCGGACAACTCGTTCTTGGTGCGGTTGAGGCTTCGCTCGATCATGGCTATTGCCACCAGTAATAGGATAACTACTTAAATTGTACTAACACTTGATCGCTCCGAAGATGAGACCTTCCGCAACCAAGCCGGGCAAACCGGGAGGTCACACTTGAATACATCTGGCGATTCAACCCTTAAAACCGAAACCTTCCAGGCGCATGGCCAAGCCGCTGAAAACCGCGCGAGTAACCGTGAGTGGCTTGGGCTGGCGCTGCTGTCGCTGCCTACCATGTTGCTTGGGCTGGACATGACACTCTTGCACCTGGCCTTGCCCGCGCTGGCGGTTGATCTGCGGCCGACAAGCGCGCAAACACTTTGGATCGTCGATGCCTATGGCTTCATGATCGCTGGGTTTCTTATCACGATGGGAACGCTAGGTGATCGCATAGGGCGGCGCAAATTGCTCATGATCGGCGCAACTGCTTTCGGGGTCGCCTCCGTAATGGCGGCCTACTCGACTAGCGCTTCCATGCTAATTGCCGCACGCGCCGTGTTAGGTGTCGCGGGCGCGACCCTGATGCCATCAACACTGGCGCTAATCAGCAACATGTTTCTTCACCCCCATCAACGCGCGCTTGCCATAGGGATATGGGCCACCATGTTTGCGCTGGGCATGGCCGTTGGGCCCGTGTTGGGTGGCGGCTTGCTTGAACACTACGGGTGGGGGGCTGCATTTCTCGTCGCGCTGCCGGTCGTGGGGCTTTTGCTGGTAGCCGCCCCGTATCTACTGCCGGAATACAGCGCTCCGCAACAAGGGCGTCTGGATCTGCCTAGCGTCGCGCTGTCGCTGCTGGCTTTGCTCCCGATCATCTATGGCATCAAGCAAATCGCCAAGGATGGGATAGGAGCCAGCGCCGCGCTTGGCATCGCGGTCGGGCTGATATTCATGTTTGTTTTCATCCGGCGGCAGCGCCTATTGGCCAGTCCGCTCGTCGATCTCAGCCTGTTCTCCAGTAAGGCAACTAGTGTGGCCTTATTGGTGCTCCTGGTTGGCCTGATAGGCGTCGGCGGGACGATGTTGCTAGTGACTCAGTATCTGCAGCTGGTGGCTGGACTGTCACCGCTAGTCGCAGGGCTGTGGATGGGGCCGCCCGCTCTCGCCATGCTGGCGGCAGGCATTACCGCACCGCTGCTTGCAAGGCGCATTCGGCCAGGCCATGTCATAGCGGGAGCGCTGGGCCTATCTGCAGTGGGCTATCTGATGTTGGCCCAGCTCGACAATTCGCCCCATGGGGTAACCTTGGTAACGGCATCGTTTTCGCTGGTCTACCTTGGCTTGGGCACCATTGCTGCGTTGGGAACGGATCTGGTAGTAGGGGCAGCACCTGCCGAAAAGGCAGGATCTGCCTCGGCTATGTCTGAGACGGTGCAGGAGCTTGGCTTGGCGGTAGGCATTGCCGCGCTGGGTAGCCTGACGACCGCTGTTTATCGCAACAGCATGGCCGACCAGCTCAGCGGGTTAATGGCGCAGGATATCCAGCATGTGGTATCGGACAGCCTCGCCGGCGCCCAGTCGGTATCGCAACAGCTACCCGCTGGTGTATTGGAACAGGCGCAAGCAGCATTCGTGATGGGGTTCAATGTAGCTGCAGTGACCAGCGGCATCAGCATTGCTGTGCTGGCTGGGCTGGCGGCAATCAACTTACGACATATCGGCTTGAGCGCTGACACTTCCTCCCAAGAATCCAATGATCGCCCCCCGTTTAGTTAGAAGGCACGCCTATTTGCGTAACGGGAGCGGGTAGCAAGCATCGCGATACTGCCATCGATCCGTTGAAGAACCGCGAGGAAAAGAGGGCAGATTGATTTTTCTGCCTCCCCCGCCTAGTCAACCGATGACATCACTCGGAACAGGCGAAACCCCAAACGAAGAAGTTCTGCAAGTAGGGTTTTTTATCTGGAGCGGGCGAAGGGAATCGAACCCTTTTGCTTAGTGTGTCGTTCCGTCTCAAAGCGTGTCGTTACGGGGTTTCCGGCTGATCCAACTGCTCGTTTCGTCGCAATGCGTCACAGTGATTTCGACAGTTTTTCGACAGTAGCTAACATCTGAGTGCTCAAGCTTGTCTTGCACACTGCGTTGAGATATTTGTAAATAACTGAAAGTCATGGGGTTTTAACCTTTGTGATGTTCTGTCTTGCGTACCAGCCTTAGCCATGGTGTGATGTCATAACGCTATTCCACTAATTGCTTTAGATGGTCAAGGACGCTACGAATGGCAAAGATTAAATTATTAGCAACTATATCAAGCGAATTTGGTATTTCTCCCGATCGTTTAGATGAGCTAGACATAATAGATACTCAGCTTACGGTAGATACCCATCTGTTCATCGACCCTCTTTTACTGCCCTCTAGCAAGCACGAAGAAATGTCTGTTGGTGCGGCAACAGCTTATGAACAAAGATTTGAGTTCATCGTAAAGCTTTTAACGGCATCTAAAGCCCAGGGGGATTTGCCTTGGAGGAAGGCTGCGAAACTTTTCAGCTTTTCTGAGGTGAGCTGGACATGCTTAGGCTATAGCGCATCTATCCGTGGTGCAGGCTTCGGGCCAGAGCTTTCAGCTACGACATTAAAAACGGCATCAGAAATCGTTAACCTGGGAATTACCGATATCGATTTCTTCATGGGGTTGTCTTTGCTCGAAGAAGGCATAGGTCCAGATCGCATTAGTGACATGACAACTAATATAATAATTAATAATCTCGTTGATTTTACCTTGCGTGTGAATGCTATTCTTGGGATTCCAACCAAAAAGTTTTTGGTGGCGGGACGCGAAGTTAACTTGCCTTTGAATCCTTATACTCAAGAGCAGTTGATCTTTGTGCCTAGGGATATAGTGAGAGATTTGCCAATCGCAACGGATTGGAGCGATATAGCTCGTGTCTCGAAAGAGAACGAAGATTATCGAGAAAAAGTTAGTGGCGGAATTGGAAAGATATGGTCAACGATGACCAAGAAGAAAAAAAGTGAGCTTAAGGAGTCTGCGCTAAAAAGCAAGGAGGCGTTTGAGCAAGTCTTGGAGCTTTTGCATGAAGTACCTAAGAAGCCCTACGATTTTGATGCAGATACTAACGGTGAGCACTTCTGGATTAAGCTTCTCGACATTGCCCACAAGCATCCTATGGCGGGAGCGCTTGCGACCAATCCTTCAACAATTGCTGAAGCTAAAGCTCTTGTTGTCAAAATTATAGAACAATTCCAAGATTTAATAGAAAATAAAGGAATCTGGAAAGAGCTCTGGACCGACGATGAGAAGCCGCGAAAGGAGAAAGCTGCGCAACGACTATTTTTCTCGATAGCTTACTCTTATTGCAAAGCTAATAATTTAGATATTACTCCAGAGGCTGATTCTGGGAATGGACCTGTTGATTTTAAATTTTCAAAAGGTTTTGATGTTCGTATTGTGGTCGAAATTAAGCTTTCTACAAATTCGTCATTAGTGCGTGGTTACACTAGTCAGCTCGAGATTTACAAGAAAGCAGAAGATACCGTGGAGGGTGTCTATCTGGTTATCGATGTCGGTCATATCGGAAATAAGTATGGTGATATTCAAAGGATTAGAAGGGAGGCTATCGACCAACATGAGCAGGTATCAGCGATATACCTTGTCGACGGCAATCGAAAGGCATCAGCTAGCAAGAGATAATTAGCGGTGCTCCTTCTCTGCGGAGAGAGTCGGCCGTCACGGCAAGTAATTGTTTTCGGCAGCACATGCCGGTTGGTATCGGCTACATATTCGCTTGAACGCAACCTTCGCACCTTTACGGCAATCGCGGTAGATCAGAGAGCCGCGTTTGTAGTTTTGGCACACGCTGTTGAAGTCGATCTGGTCGTTTATGACCATCCACTGGAACTGGCCGCCAACACGCTGCTTCTTATGGCCGTTCTCCCAGCTCCAGTTGCTTAGGTGGGTCTCACGGCTTACCGAGCGCTTGTGTGTGCTGCTGGACGAGTTGGATGCGTAGTAGCGGGCCGGTGGTGGCTGCATCGTGTTGGCGACTGGGCGGGGGGTGTAGTTTTCGTCGCTGAAAGAGGTTTGCTTGCGTTCTATCGCGCGCGCTGAGGCCTCTTCGAACCACTCGATCTCAGCCTGGGTCAATGGGCGTTGCCCTTTTGCTTCAGGCGCCGCTGATGGTTTCGGTGTGCCGTGTTGTGCCAGCGGAGGTTCGCTAACCGCGTGGGCGGGCTCTGTCGGCTCTTGGTTGAACCAGGTTTTGCCTGTGACATTAATGCCCGACTTGATCTGGTTAATGTCCTGCGCAATAGGATCTGAAAACAAAGCTGCTAATCCCAGCAAGATCACCGATCCAATACCCAATATAGCTACGAAACGCCATGGGCTGTCTTTCTTCGTGCTGCGTAGATGCTCGGGCGCATCGTCCCAGTCTGATTTCATGTCGCCTCCTTGCGTTTGCCTATGAAATAGATATGTGGCTCAAGTCGGAGCTGTAGCTTTCAATTCCGCTGCTATCACGAGTATCAATAACAGCAGTAGAGCTATGCATACAAAGCCGACGAAGGTAGGTAGAAAATACAAATAGCTATTGGTGTCCTTGTAGCGCCCGAATGTCAGCATCTTCAGTACCCAAAGGCCTAGTCCCCTAAGCGCAACCTCGAATATAAGTCCGATGATCGTTTCCATGTTATATTTGGCTTCCTTGCTCCGGAAGGGCGCTAAATAATCTGCCCACTTTGTCTGTGCCGTTTTTAGTTGACTTGGCGAGCCTAAGGGCCGAATAAGAGTATTTGATCTGAGTGATGGCTCTCAGACGGCTTAAAAGTCAGCTCTAGAGTCGAGTCATCAAGCCATATTTCGGTTATCTCAGCATTTGCTTTTATTCCGGAGTCAAATGAAATAAATAAATACGCTTGATATGTCTGATGGTGAACTTTTGTTAACTCATAACTATCTAGGTAAGCGTAGGCTTTATCTTCAGGATCCCAAGGGGAGTTATCATAGTCGATGATTGAATAGGTCGCTGCGATCTGTAGATTGACTGTTAACTGTATTTCACTGTTTTCCGTGCTCGCATCGATTACGTTATACGAAGCAATCTCTACTTGTTGTACGTCAAGTTCGGTAATTTCGTAATCGCTATCATTTAGATCATCGCACGAGTAATCGGCATCTTTGAATATATTTTCTAAAGCTTCTATTACTTTAGTCTTTATATTTTCAAAGGCGCCGACTGCTAGTTTGGTTGGCTGTGCGAGTTCTTCGGTGTATCTGTTTACGAGGCCAACCAGGTCTTCGATTTTTTCGAGATAGATTAAGGAATCTGGAAATTCATCGCAGTATTCCCGCATATCACTGTCATTGCTTATTACATAAACCGGCATTAATCGATTTTCTGCCGTAATTCTTATTGCTTCTAATGCAAAAGCATCTGGGAATTCATGTTTTTTCCCCGAATTTTGGAAAGGCGGCTTTCCAGAAAAATATCGATCAAATACCAATTTCGAATCAACAAGATTGGTAGGTAGTATTTCAACGTCTTCGTATGATTTAAATTTTTCGTATTTTTTATAAATTGTGTTTAGCGCTTCACTTTTATCGATATCTGAAAAAATTCCCGAACACGGATAGTTCGGTAGATTCCTTAAAAATACATGCTCCTTTCGTATTTTTTTGAGTGCAGCGATCGATTCGTCTAGTTTGAGAGATATGTGCTTCGTTATTTCTCGATCAATTACTTCGGGGAGTAATATTCTTATGTGGCCCTTTTCTAAAAATTCTTCTATTTTTTCTAGAATATGTTGGCCAAATTGAAACTGCTTACTCTGAAAGGAGGAAGTATCTATGAATACGAGTCCGGATCTCAGCTCATTATCATCACTCATTCTTGAACCCTCTCTTTTGGGCATACCAGCGCTTAGCCACTTCCGTTGTGATCGCTATCCCGCGTTTTGATTGGGCAAGTTTGAATGAGCTTCCTCATAGCCTGGAGCTAGCTGGCCTCTCGCTGGATCGACCTCACCTTTCCAAAGCCAAAGCTCATATTGAGGAAAAGCTTTGAGCAATTCTTCCATATCCTCAATACGGGTCTTGACCTTCATATCCGTGGCTACGGTCTGCCATCGGCGTCGATTCTTAATTGCCGACGCCTGGGCCAGTCGCGCCGGTCCGATATATCGAACAAGCGTTCTTAAACGCTCTTCTATCATTCCAAAATGCTCTAAAAAGCACTGACGAAATATTTGAGTGACGAATAATTCGTCTGTAGTATTTCGCTCAGTGACGAATTATTCGTCAATGCAGGCATGCATAAATTGCAACGAATAGTGACGGAACGAGCATGGAACTGGAAGAGCTAGAACCTTCAAAGCTGATCGGCCCGCAGCAGGACGTGGAAACCGTCGAATCCTGGGCGGAACGCAATGGTCTGACATGCTCCATGGCCCGCGCCTGGGTCTACCGGGGCGTACTCCCCACTGTAAAACTCGGCAAGCGCCGCATGATTAACAGTGCGCTGCTGCGTAGCTGGCTGCTGGAACAGGAGTGGACCGCATGAATCCTCCTCTCTATACGCAAGCCGCCTTCGCCGCTCTGGCCGGTGTGTCTGTTGAAATGGTCGCCGGTTGGATCAGGACTGGCGCCGTCGAGAGCGTGAAGCTGGGCAAAACCCGTATGGTGCGTTTTCCGGGGGTGAACCAATGAGCCGCACTGACCCGCAATTCAAGCTGCGTATGCCTGCGGCACTCCGCGCCCAGGTCGAACGGTCCGCTTGGGCTGAACGCCGCTCCCTAAATGCCGAAATCGTCATTCGCCTGGAATCATCGTTCTCCCAGGTTGCGCCAAGCGCCAGTGAACAGGAGCGCTCCGAATGATCCGCTCCGTCTACGGAAAGCCAGGGGAGGGGATGACTTATGAACCTGTCCAACTATCTGCGCCTGCCGCACCCCGAGGACTGCGCCTGCTCTGTCTGCTGGTCCCGACGCGAAGTGGCGAAACCCGCTCGCTCCCGGTCCACACCCTGCGCCCAATGCCGCCCCGCATCTGTGCAGCCGATTCGCACAACAAGGATGGGCAAGATCGCTGGTGTCTGGACAGTCCTCACTTCGGAATGGGCGGTGATACCGGCCTCTACCTGCGCGAAACACACGCCACCCGACCGTCCGCCGAAGTATTGGAGCGTTGTGTTCGACACCGGCAAACCCACGCCCTACGTGCCGATCCACGAACCGTTCGAGCTGGAGGCCTGAGCCGTGGCTAATCAAGAACAACACGCTGACTTCTTCTGGCGCGTCTATCTGCCCATCGCATTGCTCGCGGTGGTGATCTTCGGCTTCCCCTGGTTGGCGATGAAGATCAGCCAGCATCGCGACGGAGCCAAGCCCGATAGCGTTCCCGCAAAAACAACCAACACCGAGGCCGAACAGGTCCAGGGCCGCGCTCCCGGCTTGTCCGAACACGCTTCACCGTTCGGAAAAACGGAAGCACGGGCGGAGCGCATCCTTGACCCTGCAGGAACAGAAAAGCCTTCGCTCGTGAGTGTGGGGCAGCTTCTCCGCCCCGCGCTCCCGAGCCCTCGGCGGCAAGAGTGGGATGACAAGGGCAAAGCCCTTGGTGTTAACCAACTAACAGGCAACCGCAACGCGAAGTTTTAACCAGTAGGCCCAGTAACAAACCAGCAGTGGCGAATTTTGAAAGTTCGTCTGCTCGGGATCGCTCGGCCTGCAAAAAGCGAAGACGCGCAATCAAGCGCAACTAGAGAGAGGAAACACAGATGGCACGTTCGACTATGGAAGTTGCATTTCTCGGCACTCAACGCTTCGACGGTGAAGCGGGCCAGAAGTACATCAAGGTCTTCTACGGCGACGAACCAGACGGCAAGACCGAACACGGCCTTTCCATCATCGGCATGGCAGCAGCAGACGAAGTAGCCGATGAGATCTTCGCAGCCGGTGCCCACTTCGAGCCGCTGCAACTGGTGCGCATCCACTTCGAGATTGCCCGTGGCGGCCAGAACAAGGGCAAGAACCTAGCCCTGCAACTGGAAGCCGTGAAACCCCGCAACAGCACCGAACCTGCCCGCGCCGCTGCTCAGCCGAACCCGGCCAAGCCAGCCGACCCAGCCAAAGCCAACTAAGGGGAGGGGCGGACCATGCTGATGGGTGACCGCGTTATCTGCGACTGCTGCGGCAACGACATGGGCAAGCTCATGAGCCTGCCTGCACCGCAAAGCGATCTGCTGCCTGATCTGCGGTTGCCGCCCCATTTCGCCGTCTGTCCCGACTGCGAACCCCTCGAACAAGCCACCGACCTCCTAGAGGCCGGTGCATGAATTTCCTCGCCTGTGACGGTGACTGGCTGCAAGGCGCTGACGGTACGCCCGTCTGCTCCGGGTCGCTGGTTGCCCTCACGGTCGAGGAAATGCAGAGCCTCTACGGCGCTGCACTGTCCTGGGAACAGGTCTCCGAACTACAGGCTGAGGCCATCGTGCTCTTTGCCACCGTGTTCGGATTTCTGGTCCTCAAAAAAGTCCTGAAACAGTGAGGTATCACCCATGCAACTGAACAAGCACTTCATCAAGAAAATCGGCGTTGGCGCTGCTGCCGCGCTCTCCACTTTGGCTGGCACCGTGTACGCCGCTGTTCCACCGGAAGCAACCGGCGCACTGGATGAGGCTGGCACCGATGTCGGCACCATCGGCTGGGCCGTGTTCGCCGTGATCATCGCCGCCATGGCGTTCAAGTACATGCGCCGCGCCCTGTAACCCAGGGTTGCGCACCGCACGTGCCGAAGCAAACAAACCCCGCTCCGGCGGGGTTTTCACTTCCGAGGGGAACGCCAACATGAGTTACCAGCTGTACGTACTGATCCTGACCACCCTGGCGTTCTATCTCGTGTTTTTTGGGCGGGTGTAGGGATGACCATCATGAGAGTGCTGCTTGCCTTTGCCTTGTTTGCGCTGGTCGCGCCGGCCCAGGCGGCAGACTTTACCTGGACCTCATCCTTGGGGCAGGGAAACATCCTGAACCCTCGCGAGCATTGTTTGAACATGCCTGAGGGCAAGGACTTCACCTTTCTGGATGGTAGCGGTCGTCCGGTATCAACACCTACGTTCTCCGCCAGATGTACTTGGCGACGGCCTGGATATATGTCCTTCGAATCGGTTGGTTATGAGGCAAGGGGAACCTGTGAAGCTCCATCAGTTATTGATTCGGATGGTAAATGTGCAGCCCCTGCCAGCGCCTGCGAAGCCACCAACGGCCAAACCATCCTTCACCAGCACCTGATCAAGAGTGCTGTCGGTCAGCCTTCGACCGAACCTCCAGGCAGCGTCTGCGCTAATAGCTGCCAATACACCTGGGGCTTCACCGCGCCGACCAATGTCTATGCCTACACCAGCGGCAATCCCCCTGGCATTTTCGGCTCCTATGAATACAAAAGCGCCGGGCTGGAGTGCACAGGCGGCGAACCGACTCGCACCGCGCCTGCTGGCACAAGCGACACCACCAACCCCGACGACACGCCAACGCCAGATCCCGACAACGCCTGTCCTGAGGGCTACGTCTGGAACGGGGCGTTTTGCAGCAAGGAACCCCCGAAACCCTGTGACCCCGAGGTCGAGGTAGGCGGCTGCGATGACGCTGAAAATCCCGACCCGGAAGATCCGACCGACCCCGAAGATCCCGGCGAAGGGGATGGTGACGGCGATGGCGATGGCGATGGCGATGGAAGCGGTGACGGTGATGGGTCAGGGGATGGCGAAGGCAACGGCGAGGGAGACGGTGAAGGGGATGGCTCTGGTGACGGCGAAGGAGAAGGTGAAGGCCAGTGCGACCCAGCCACCGATCCAGATAAGTGCGTGAAGCCCGGCGTCACCGGTGAAGCCTGTGATGCGCAGATGAGCTGCAAGGGCGATGCGGTCCAATGCGCGATTCTCAAGCAGCAAAAGCAAATGCGCTGCAACGCCGAAGAACAGGCCAATTTTGAAAACAAGAAATCCGATATCGAAGGGCTGTTCCAGGGCGAAGAGTTCGAGCTGAAAGAAGCTGAGGTTAACGCGCCGAGCTTCATCAGTGGCGCTGGGCGCTTCCTGCCGTCCGGTTGCCCCTCACCCGAGAGCATGAACTTGCGCTCTAGCGGTGGCCGCACCCTGCAAATCAAATATGAACCCCTTTGCCAAGCGGCTACGGACATGTCCTGGCTGATCGTCGCCTTTACCGCAATGTTCTGCGCCGTCTACGTGGGCCGCGCCTTTGGAGGTGCCTGATGCATTTTTACTACCTCGCCATGCTCGCGGTAATGATCGTCAAACCGCTGGTGATGATGGTCCTGCGGGTGCTTGGCATCGGCATGGTCAGCTACCTCGGCATTAACTTCGTGATCGGTGAGGCGAAGGATTACATGCTCGCCAACATGGGCAACGTCGCTCAGTCGATCCAGATGATCCTGGGGCTGGCAAAGATCGATGTCGCACTGAACATGTACTTCGCCGCCATCACCACGCGCCTGGTGCTGAGTGGCATCGACAAGCTTGCTGATCGCCGCACCAAGCTTGGCAACGTCACCACCTTCACGGCCTGATCCCATGCTTATTATCCGCACGGGTAAGCCGGGGCACGGCAAGACCCTCAACACCATCCGCGAAGTAGATCAGAGCGCCCACGCCCAGGGCCGCGTCGTCTATTACCACAACATCAACGGCCTCAAGCCCGACCAGCTCAAAGCCAGCTGGTTCGTGTTTGAAGATCCGGAGAAGTGGTTCGAACTACCGGCCGACGCGATCATAGTGGTCGATGAGGCCCAAGGCTGGTTTGGCTCACGCGATCCAAGGGCTCGGCCACCGGAGCACATCACCCGCTTCGAAACCATGCGTCACCAGGGCCATGAAGTGCATCTGGTCACGCAAGATCCGCGCTACCTCGATGTACACCTTCGCCGGCTGTGCAACTCGCATATCCACTATTGGCGCGTCTTCAAGTCCTCCCAACTGCTGCGCTTCGAGTCGGAAGTGGTGGTGGAAAAGGTCGAGGTGAAATCCAGCTTCAAGGATGCCGACAAGAAGTCGCTGCGGCTGGATAAGAAGTACTTCGGTGCCTACACCAGCACGAACGCCAAGCACCATTTCCAAACCAAGGTGCCGACCAAGTTCCTGTTGGCCGCGGCGGTGATCATCGGGGCGGGGTTCTTGGTGTATCGCGCCTATGCCCGCTACGAGCAAGAGAAGACCGCACCGGAAACAGCAGACCACATCGGCGCGCCGATTGAATCCGAAAGCATGGTCGATCAAGCGAAAAGCGTCGTTGGGTCCTTCATCAACCCCATCGGCGGGCAAGGTGCAGAACAGCCGCAAACCCTCGAGCAATACCTCGGGTCGCGTGTGCCCCGGATTCAGGATGTGCCCGGCTCAGCACCGATCTACGACCAGCTGAACGCCCCGCAATCCTTCCCCAAACCCATCTGCATCGCCACGACCGACCGGGATCTGATAGGCCGCAACCGACGGCGCATGAGCATCGGTGACACCGATGACGGGCTGACCGGCTGCCGCTGCAATACCCAGCAAGGCACGTTGCTGGAGGTGTCGTTCGAGTTCTGCATGACAGTCGTGCAGAACGGCTACTTCGACCCGACGAAGCCCGACCGAGGCTCGATGCTGGATCAGAGCCGGAACAACCCGCTACCGGCACCGCAGCCGGTTGCACAGCCTCGTCAGGACCAGAACGAACCCCAGGGCACCCGGTTTACCCGCGTGCCGTACGAGAAGGGGCAATTCCTGTGGTGAAGACCGTCAGCGCGTCCTTGGCACGCACGGCGAGGCACGAGCCGGCGTGCTGCGCGCGCTGACGTCCCTGTAACACGTCAGATAAACCAGTTTGAACAGTGTCGATTCGTTGCTATTTGGAGCACTAGAAAATGAGCGTTAAGGACCAAATCAGAGTTAATCGCCAATTCGAAGAAACGCCTGATGGGCGTCTTTTCTTCGACCATATGACCGCAAAGCTCACCGACCTGACAGGCGTTCGTCTGCTGCGTTGTGGTGTCGATACGGTCCGTCAGCTTTACCGCGGGCTGATTCGACCGGAAATCATGGTGCTATTCGAGAAACCGGGTGCCTTGGTCGAGTTCGCTGGGCAGATCTGGCATTCCGGTCGGGTAGGGCGTGATTCGGGCTACCAGTACAAACTGCAAAACGCTGATCTCGGTTTCATCCTGCTTATCAAGAACTTCAACGCCAAGCTCGACAGCATCGGCCCACACCTGAAAATCGAAGTGTCGCCCCATGCCATAGACACGCTGTCGCCTGAGCGTCTGCAAGAGCGCATGGATTATTACGCTGCCGCAGTGCTGACCCACAGGGAGCGTAACCAGTGTGCCGTTCACCTCGCGTTGGATCTCCAAGGCTGGAAGCCTCCGGTGGATCTGGTAGCGCGCCTGCACTGTCGCGCCCGGACACACCGCGATATTTCGGGCATCAATGAAATCAACTGGGCAACCAAGTCCAGCGTTTACGGGCGTGGAGAAACGTCCATGTTCGGCTCTGCCGGAGGTGTTCAGCTCTGCATTTACAACAAGACCGAACAGGCCCGCGCTACCGATAAGCTCGATTTTTGGGAAAGCGTCTGGCGTCGTCGTGATTCATTCGATCAGGCTGACCCGGATAACTACGATCCAAAGGCGGACGTTTGGCGCGTCGAGCTGCGCTACCACCATTCGGTCATCCAGCAATTCGCTAGCGGATCGATCAGCGCTAAGACCGGCGAGGCCATCGAAACGGATTCATTCGCAGCGTTCTCGGCCCATCTGGACGGCCTGTGGCGCTACGGGCTGTGCCAGTTCAAGTTGCTGCATCGGCCTGGGCAATACGAGCCGATCTGGACGTTGATGCGTGATGACGTGCGGGTCGATGTAGCGGTGGATTCACTGGTCGATGAGACGGAATACAAGCGCTACTACAAGACTAGCCGTGGCTTCAGCGGCAAGAACGTCGAGTTATTCCTGGGAAACTTCGTAAGCCTGCTGGCACGGGAGCGAGTGGGCGCTAAAACCGCATTTGATCGACTGAAGGAATGGGAATGCTGGCCGGTGATTCGTGATCACTACGCGTCCAAGGATATGACGGAGCGTGATCTGTACAACCACATCAAGAACCTACTCCAAGAGCGGCATGTGCGGTGGGGTAGGGCGGTCTGATGTCGATCGAGCAACTGCCTGACGGTCGATGGAAAGTCGATGTTGAACCGGTGAAAGGGCGTCGTTTTCGCAAAACACTGAAGACGAAAGCGGAGGCTCAGCGCTTCGAAGCGACTTGTCGAACCCTGTGCGTTCAGTCGAACAACTGGGCACCCAGGCCAAAGGACAGGCGAAAGCTGTCTGAGCTGGTTGGGCTGTGGTTCGATTTGCATGGAATTTCGCTTACCGATGGGCTGCGTCGTGCTGCGATTCTTCGTGCTTCGTGCAAGGCGTTGGGCGACCCGGTTGCCAGTACCGTCGACGGTGCCAAGATCGCCGCAGTGCGTGCCCGCTGGATGGCAAACGGAGTGACCGGCAAGACGGCTAACAATCGGCTTGGTTACCTGAAAGCGGTCTACAACGAGCTGCACAAGCTCGACGTTATCGACTATCCGTGCCCGTTCTCGCGGATCAAGCCCGTCCGGTTGCAGGAACGCCCCTTGGCCTACCTGACCAAGCCGCAGATAACCGAACTGCTCGATGCCCTCAAAGCACGCTCCACCTCTCCGCATCCCGCCCTTGTTGCGCGGATCTGTTTGGCGACCGGTGCTCGATGGGGTGAGGCTCAGGCGTTGCGACCAGATCGGATTAGAGGCAATGCCCTGGTGTTCGCCAATACCAAGTCGAAGCGAGTGAGGATGGTCCCGGTGACGGCTGAGCTGGTGGCCATGATTCAACAGCACTGGAAGCAGCATGGTCTGTTCACCAACTGCATCGGTGTATTTCGCCAGGTGCTTCTGTCGACCACGATCAATCCGCCTCGGGGCCAAGCGAGCCATATCCTGCGTCACACCTTCGCCGCTCACTTCATCATGGGCGGTGGCCACATCGTGACTCTGAAAGAGATCCTGGGGCATGCATCGCTGAACATGACGATGCGCTACGCACATCTTGCTCCCGAGCACTTGAATGATGCGATTAGGCTAGGACCGTTGACACAGCTCTAGCATCGCCAGTAAATGCATGCCTTGATTGGTTGCATAGGGCAGGGAAGCAATATGAAATTCCGATATCGCATCGTCCAAGAGTTGATCGTCGTCGTCGGAACCGGTGGCGTCCCTTTGGTAGTTGCTTATTGGTTTGGCGGAGCTGAGCTTTTAGGCAAGCTTTTTTCGGCGTTCATGCCCGACAGGGTCTACGTTTTCTATCTAGTGCTGCTCCTAATCCCTTTCGCCGTGATCTCTTGGCTAGATCGGAGTCTTTGGAAAAGAACGGATACGCAACGGGCAGTTTGGGCTTTCGCACGGTCGACACTGGGTGAGTTGAGTTCCGGGATCTTCGGTTTGTGGCGAGCTATATCTGGCGCGTTGCTAGGCATGCCTTTTCTTTGGTTTCTAATCGAGCCGGAAACCTGGCAGTTTGAGAAATCGCTAGAGCTATTTGCCATTGGCTTGCTCGCTTTCGCAGAGTGCTGTGTTTTCTCGTGGGCAAATTTTTACGTCCACACTAACTGGGCAACGCCTTCCCCCCGGCGAGCGCTTTTCGACACTTCTTCGACACCACTAATCAGCGGAAACAAAAAAGCCCTGTAAAAACAGGGCCTTATCGTTCGGTATCTGGAGCGGGCGAAGGGAATCGAACCCTCGTCATGAGCTTGGGAAGCTCAGGTAATGCCATTATACGACGCCCGCTCAGGGGGGCCTTTGTACCAGAAGGCCGTGTGGAAATGAAGCGGGCGTGAGGGCTTTTTCGGTGAGTGGGTTAGATCTGTGCGGTCTCGGCGGCGGTCAGTGTTCGGTAGCGGCCAGGGGTGAGGGCGGTATCCAGGGTCAGTGGCCCCATGCGCTCGCGGTGCAGGGCGGTGACCTTGTTGTTGAATTGGCCGAACATCCGTTTGACCTGATGGTAGCGACCTTCACGCAGAGTCAGGCGTGCCTGATGCGAGTCCAGTAGTTCCAGTTTGGCAGGCAGGGTGGTGAGGTTCTCGAAGCGAAAGTAGAGGCCTTCGGCAAAGCGATCGACACACGCCGGGTCGATGGGGTCTTCGGTTTCCACCAGGTAAGTTTTACCTAGCTGGCTTGAGGGTTGGGTTAGGCGGCGCGACCAGAGCCCATCGTTGGTGATGATCAGCAGCCCGGTGGTGTTGAAGTCTAGCCGTCCGGCGATGTGCAGTTGGTCCTTGTCGGGTTCGTGCAACAAATCCAGTACCGTTGGGTGTTGCCGATCGGATGTCGCACTGACGCAGCCAACCGGTTTGTTCAGCATAAAAAATCGAGCAGGCTTGCCTGCCTGCAATATTTCACCGTCAAGTTCGACGCGGTCGAAGAGGCGGACCTCATGGGTGCCATCGCAGATGATCTTGCTATTCACCGACGCGCGGCCCGAAGCCAACAGCAGGCGTGCCTGACGATGGCTGCAGTGGGGCAGGTTGGCTAGAAAGCGGTCGAGGCGCATCAGGATTTTGTAGGCAGCTCGCCACGCGCGCAGCGCTGGCAAATACAGGCTTTGTTCAGCGCGTCGTCAGGAATCTGTTCACTGGCTTCTGGCGCGATTTCAGCGCTGAAGCACCAGCAAGGCTGCGTTGCGGTAGCCGGGTTGCTGAGGCTGCATTGATTGGGTTCGCCGCAGACCGGGCATTTACTGGAATCGAGCGTGTGAGTCATAACCGCCTCCAGACAGTGGCTGCGCATGATGGTGGAGCGGCCAATCGGGGCTCGAAGCGGGAGACCGGCGTTGCGCACGGCTCCCGCACTGTCACCTCGTTACTTGACGCGCTGCCCTGGTTTGGCGCCGCTGTCCGGGCTGAGTAGATAGATTTCTTCGCCGCCTGGGCCCGCTGCGAGCACCATGCCTTCGGACACGCCGAATTTCATTTTGCGCGCCGCGAGGTTGGCGACGTAGAGGGTCAGTCGGCCTTCCAGCTGGCTCGGGTCCGGGTAGGCGCTCTTGATGCCGGAGAACACGTTGCGCTTGGCGTCGCCGATATCCAGCGTCAGGCGCAGCAGCTTGTCTGCGCCTTGGACGAATTCGCATTTCTCTATCAGGGCGATGCGCAGGTCGACTGCCGCAAAGGCGTCGAAGCCGATCTCAGCTGCCAGCGGCTCCTTGACCAGCTCGCCGTTGCCTATGGATTGGGCGGCGGCTTCGGTGGAGGCGAGGTCTTCCTTGGACGATTCGATCATGGCTTCGATTTTCGCGGGCTCGATACGGGTCAGCAGTGGCGTGAAGGCGTTCAGCTGGTGGTTGCTCAGAAGCTCGGCGTGGTCGTTCCAGGTCAGCGGCTCGACATTGAGGAAACGCTCGGCGTCCGCTGCCAGATTCGGCAGCACCGGCTTGAGGAAGATCACCAGCTGGCGGAACAGATTGACACCCGTGGCGCAGATCGCCTGGACTTCAGCCTGTTTGCCTTCCTGCTTGTTCAGCGCCCAAGGCGCCTTGTCGGCAATCCAGGCGTTGGCGCGATCGGCTAGGCCCATGATCTCGCGCATCGCTCGGGCGAAGTCTCGGCTTTCGTAAGCTTCGGCGATCGACGGGGCGGCCGCGCGGAAGGCATCGGTCAGTTCGGGAGCGGCGTTGTCCGCTACCAGCAGTCCCGCGTTGCCCTTGTGGACGAAGCCGGCGCAGCGGCTGGCGATGTTGACCACCTTGCCGACCAGATCGGAATTGACCTTCTGCACGAAGTCTTCGAGGTTGAGGTCGAGATCGTCCACACCACGGCCGAGCTTGGCGGCGTAGTAGTAGCGCAGATACTCGGGGTTCAGGTGTTCGAGGTAGGTGCGCGCCTTGATGAAGGTGCCGCGTGATTTGGACATTTTCTGACCGTTCACCGTCAGGTAGCCGTGCACCGCGACGGCGGTTGGCTTGCGCAGGCCCGCGCCTTCGAGCATGGCGGGCCAGAATAGGGTGTGGAAATTGATGATGTCCTTACCGATGAAGTGGTACAGCTCAGTGGTCGAATCCTTCCTCCAGAAGGCATCGAAGTCTAGCTCCGGGTGGCGCGCGCAGAGATTCTTGAAGCTGGCCATATAGCCGATCGGGGCATCCAGCCAGACGTAGAAGTACTTGCCGGGCTCGCCTGGGATTTCGAAACCGAAGTAGGGGGCGTCGCGGGAAATATCCCATTCGTGCAGGCCCGCATCGAGCCACTCGGCGATCTTGTTCGCCACCGAGTCTTGCAGGGTGCCGCTGCGCGTCCACTGCTTGAGCATCGCCTCGAAGTCGGGCAGTTTGAAAAAGAAGTGCTTGGAGTCGCGCAGCACCGGCGTAGCGCCGGAAATGGCCGAGCGCGGATCTTTCAGTTCGGTGGGCTCGTAGGTCGCGCCGCACTTCTCGCAGTTGTCGCCGTACTGGTCCTCAGCGCCACACTTCGGGCAGGTGCCCTTGATGAAGCGGTCCGCGAGGAACATGCCTTTCTCGGGATCGAAATACTGGGTCACCGAGCGGGTGGCGATATGTCCGGCGTCGCGTAGACGCGTGTAGATCATCTCGGACAGTTCACGGTTCTCTTCGGAGTGGGTCGAATGGAAGTTGTCGAAATTGACCAGGAAATCGGCGAAATCTGCACTGTGCTCGGCCTGCACATTAGCAATCAGCTGTTCGGCGGTGATGCCTTCCTTCTCGGCACGCAGCATGATGGCCGAGCCGTGGGCGTCGTCGGCGCAAACATAAATGCACTGGTTGCCGCGCAGTTTCTGAAATCGCACCCACATGTCCGTCTGGATGTACTCGAGCATGTGGCCAAGGTGGATCGAACCGTTGGCGTAGGGCAGGGCACTGGTAACGAGGATCTGGCGAGCTTCGG
The DNA here is from genome assembly GCF_047225135.1 of Pseudomonas sp. YJ42. NCBI lineage: Bacteria > Pseudomonadati > Pseudomonadota > Gammaproteobacteria > Pseudomonadales > Pseudomonadaceae > Pseudomonas > Pseudomonas sp. YJ42. Next base: position 4,103,822 of record NZ_CP178378.1, read on the forward strand.
ACATTGGAGATCTGCAGTCGGGATTGCGAAGTGAGTCAGTAACTATAAAGGTGCGGCGCTTTTTTTTCATCCGCACTGGCGCGGCCGGTGCTGGTCGAATACCGAGTGCCGCGCCATGTTGACGCGGTTGATGAGCCCATACGGCGCCACGGGGTAAGATGCCCGTCTGTTTTACTAGGTTTTCTTGGGAGTAGTCATGACCGTCACACGCGAAGCTGTGGAAGCCGTACTGCGTCAGTACACCGACCCGAACCTGAACCAGGACCCGGTAGCGGCCGGTTGCCTGCGTTCGATCGATATCGAGGGCGATCGCGTCAGCGTAAGGCTTGAACTCGGTTATGCGGCCGGGTTGTTTCGCAGCGGATGGGCGCAGATGTTGGCCATGGCCATCGAGCAGCTCGAAGGTGTGACACACGCCGATGTAAAGGTCGATTGCATGATCCAATCGCACAAGGCGCAGGATCAGCTGGAAGCGCTGGGCAATGTGAAGAACATCATCGCCGTGGCGTCAGGTAAGGGCGGTGTGGGTAAATCTACTACCGCTGCCAACCTGGCACTGGCGCTGGCGCGTGAAGGTGCGCGTGTAGGCGTACTGGATGCGGATATCTACGGGCCGAGCCAGGGCATTATGTTTGGCATTCCCGAAGGCACCAGGCCTGAGATACGCGATGGCAAAGCATTCATCCCGCTTGAGGCGCACGGTGTACAGGTCATGTCGATGGCCTTCCTTGCGGACGACAAGACGCCGATGGTCTGGCGCGGCCCGATGGTATCCGGTGCGCTGCTGCAACTGATCACCCAGACGGCGTGGAATGATCTCGACTATCTCGTTGTGGATATGCCACCGGGTACGGGTGATATCCAGTTGACGTTGGCGCAGAAGGTGCCGGTGGTTGGTGCCGTTATCGTTACGACACCCCAGGACCTGGCGCTGCTGGACGCCAAGAAGGGCGTGGAGATGTTCCGTAAGGTGAACATTCCGGTGCTCGGTGTGGTGGAGAATATGGCCATTCACATCTGCTCGAATTGCGGGCACGCCGAGCATCTGTTTGGTGAGGGTGGCGGTGAGAAGCTGGCTGCCCAGTACAACGTCGAGCTGTTGGCCTCGTTGCCACTGTCGATGGCCATTCGCACCCAGGCTGATGCGGGCAAGCCGACCGCCATCGCCGATCCGGAAAGCCAGATCGCGATGATTTATCAGCAGATGGCCCGTAGCGTAGGGGCGCGGATTTCCCAGAGCGGGCAGATCATCGCGCAATCGATGCCGAACATTTCCGTGTCCGACGATTGATATGATCAGCGGGTGGCGCATGGCGCCGCCTGTCTCTGGATGTCAGGTTTCACGAATCGCAGGCATAAAAAAGCCCCGCCGAAGCGGGGCTTTTTCAGAGAAGCCTCAGGTTAGATAACCTGAACTTCCTCAGCTTGCATGCCCTTCTGGCCGCGGGTAGCGACGAAGGAAACTTGCTGGCCTTCTTTCAGGCTCTTGAAACCGTCGCCTTGGATGGCGCGGAAGTGTACGAAGAGGTCGTCACCGGATTGCGGAGTGATGAAGCCGAAGCCTTTTTCATCATTGAACCACTTAACGGTACCGGTTTGGCGATTGGACATTTGAATGTCTCCTTGAACGATGTAGAGATAATTTGAACGGGCAAATACCCCGAACGGTGACTGTGTGCAAGGAGTTAGGAGTCGTAGCAATGATCGGATCGAAATCTAAACATGTAGCGATTCACGGTGACACATGCAGCAGCAGCCAATGAAAGATACTCCATTTCTGTCGCAATGCGAGCATTATTTTCAGTTTCCGGCCAAAGCGTCAGAGATGCGACGCAAGGTCCTGAGTCGCGGCCTTTGAACCGGCTTCATGGCCTCGGTAAGATGCGCACCTTATCTAAACGCCCACCAGCCAAATCAGGACGCCCGCCATGAGCATCAAATCGGACAAGTGGATTCGCCGGATGGCCCAGGAGCACGGCATGATCGAGCCCTACGTCGAGCGTCAGATGCGCGGCGAGGGCAGCGAGCGCCTGATCTCCTATGGCGTGTCCAGCTATGGCTACGACGTACGCTGCGCCGACGAATTCAAGATTTTCACCAACATCAATTCGGCAATTGTCGACCCGAAAAACTTCGACGAGAAGAGCTTCGTGGACATCAAGAGCGACGTCTGCATCATTCCGCCGAACTCGTTCGCGCTGGCCCGCACCGTCGAGTATTTCCGTATTCCGCGCAACGTGCTGACCATCTGCTTGGGGAAAAGCACCTACGCCCGCTGCGGCATCATCGTCAACGTGACGCCGTTGGAACCCGAGTGGGAAGGGCATGTCACCCTGGAGTTTTCCAATACCACCACGCTGCCGGCAAAGATCTATGCCAACGAGGGCGTAGCGCAGATGCTATTTCTGGAGTCGGATGAAGAATGCGAGACGTCCTACCGCGATCGCGGTGGCAAATATCAGGGTCAACGAGGCGTGACGCTGCCCAAGGCGTAAGCCGTTCGGGATGCTCTGATTCCTTCTTAAGAATGCGGATGGTAGCTGTTGCTGCCATCCGCATTTTCATTCCAGGGCTGGCTCGTCACGCCCCGTTCATCACCAAGGCAGCGCTTCGCCTTGGTAGTCGATGAAGCGGTGGCCGCGTTGTCCGGCGGCGCGCTTGACCTGCTTGACCATGCCGCGGCAGCTGGTTTCGATGTCCAGCGGCGCTTCCGCCCCGCCCATGTCGGTCTTCACCCATCCCGGATGCATAGAAAGCACCGTAAGACCCGTATCTTCGCCAAGCTCTGCAACGAAGGTTCGGGTCAGGTGGTTGAGTGCCGCCTTGCTCGCACCGTAGAGCGGCATCCCCATTCCAGGACCGGTTTCAACGCTGCCCATGATCGAACTCATGAATGTAATGACGCCCATGCGCGGGTCGACCAGGGCGCGCATGCGCTGGGCCAGTCGCACCGGCGCGATCGCGTTGGTCACAAATAGCCGGCGGACGTCTTCGTCAGTGGCGGTATCGGCCGAAAGCGTGCGGGAGCCCGAGATGCCTGCGTTGATATAGAGCACGTCCAGTGTGATGCCGGACAATCGTTGGGCGAGGGCGTCGACGCTGGCCGCATCGTCGATATCCAGCGTTTCGATACGGATATCCTCGACGGCCTTCAGCTCTTCTGCGCGCTGTGGATCACGAACGGTTGCAATCACCTGCCATCCGTCGCGGGAGAACTGTTCCACCAGGCCCAGGCCAAGGCCGCGTGATGCACCGATGATCAGGACTGTATTGGGCATGGGAAAGCTCCAAAATAGGACGGGCTAGCAAGCATAGCTGATGTCGCCACTGCGTTCGTCCGTGCGGCCCGCCTGGCTCGTATCGCTATCTCCTGAAACGAAAATGCCCGCATCACTGTGATGCGGGCATTTTCGTTGCGAGCAGCATGGGCCGGGCGGGCCGCCCCATACTGCAGTCTGGGGCTCAGCCCGCGAAGTTTTTCGCGACGAAGTCCCAGTTGACGATGTTCCAGAACGCTTCGACGAACTTCGGACGCGCGTTGCGGTAGTCGATGTAATAGGCGTGTTCCCAGACATCGCAGGTCAGCAGCGGCTTGTCGCCAGCGGTCATCGGGTTGCCGGCACCGATGGTGCTCGCCAGGCCGAGGCTGCCGTCGGACTTCTTCACCAGCCAGGCCCAGCCGGAACCGAAGGTGCCGATGGCGGTTTTGGTGAACTCTTCCTTGAACTTGTCGAAAGAGCCGAAGGAGGCGTTGATGGCATCAGCCAGAGCGCCGGTCGGCTGGCCACCGGCGTTCGGCGCCATGCAGTTCCAGAAGAAGGTGTGGTTCCAGACCTGAGCGGCATTGTTGAAGATGCCACCGGATGAGGTCTTGATGATGGTTTCCAGATCCTTGCCTTCGAACTCGGTGCCTGGGATCAGGTTGTTCAGGTTGGTCACGTAGGCCTGGTGATGCTTGCCGTGGTGATATTCGAAGGTCTCGGCGGAAATGTGCGGCTCGAGGGCGGTTTTTTCAAACGGAAGCGGCGGCAATTCGAAAGCCATGGTGTATCTCCTGCTCAGGTGTCGAGAATAGATGCGGCTCGGAAGGAGGCAGTCTGCGCTGGTTACCAGCGCCTCGCGGAACGGAGAAACTACTGCACCGATGTTCGTCCGTTTACGCCTGTCTTTCCCTTCGCCAGCTACATGCGTGCGCATTCTTTCGGCCGTTCACGGGCGGCCGTAATAGCGGACTGAAGCGTTCCACTTCATGCCCGCGAACCAAGGATCATAGCACCCACCCTGAGGCAAAACCACGCGCCAACTGTGTGGGAAAGCGGAGGCCAGAGCCACTTGGTTGAGGCTTATGCGGGCTTGTTGCTGCTTGAAGCCCTCTGCGTGGACCGCTGATAGAAGCCGGTGTTCCTCAGGCGAGAACAACCAGCTGCGCGGCGACGAAAAACATCATTCCCGCCACACCCAGATCGATTAGCCGCCAGGTCAGCGGTCGTGCGAGCCACGGCGCAAGCCACGCGCCGCCAAGGGCGAGCAGCAGAAACCACACAGTAGATGCACTCGCGGCGCCGAGCGTATAGGCGCCTGGCTCGGGTTGTTGAGCACCTAGCGAGCCAATCAGCAACACCGTGTCGAGGTAGACGTGTGGGTTGAGCAGGGTGACGGCCAGCGCGGCGAGCAGAACGTTCTGCAGCGATCGCGGCCGACGCTGGGCATCCTCCTGCAAAGCCTGCGGGCGTGCCGCGCGATGCAATGCCATTGCGCCGTAAAACAGTAGGAAAATCACGCCTCCCCAGCGTGTGATCTGCAGCAGCAAGGGGCTTTGCGCCAGCAGCGCCGCGAGCCCGAAAACCCCCATGCTAACCAGCAGAATATCGCAGAGGATACAAAGGGCCGCGACAGACAGATGGTGTTCCCGGCGCAAGCTCTGCGCCAGTACGAACGCATTCTGGGCGCCGATGGCGATGATCAGGCCTGCCGTGACCAGTAAACCGTTGAAGTAGCTCTGCCACATAACGCTCTGCCTTTGCATTGAGAGAATGCTCGCAGTCTCCGGGGAGTAGGATTATAAGGAAAACGAAATATGGTAATGGTGCATAAGGAATTCTAATGCTCGATTACAAGCTCTTGGCTGCGTTGGCAGCGGTGGTCGAGCAGGCCGGATTCGATCGGGCTGCTCAGGCGCTGGGGCTGTCGCAGTCGGCGGTGTCGCAACGCATCAAGCTGCTGGAGGCACGACTCGGGCTACCGGTCCTGCTGCGTGCGTCGCCACCCCAGCCGACCGAGATTGGTCGTCGGCTCCTCAATCATGTGCAGCAGGTGCGGTTGCTGGAGCGTGATCTTCAGGGCCAGGTGCCGGCGCTGGCGGAAGGCCGATTGCCCGAGCGGCTGCGCATCGCCCTCAATGCCGACAGCCTCTCGACTTGGTGGGCTGATGCGGTGGCACCGTTCTGTACGACGCACGGCGTGGTGCTCGACCATGTATTGGAGGACCAGGACGTGGGTCTCAAGCGTATGCGAGCGGGGGAGGTGGCGGCTTGCGTATGCGCGGTGGAGCGGCCCCTGGCGGGGGCTCGCAGTCAGTTTCTCGGAGCCATGCGCTATCGCGCATTGGCCAGTCCGGCATTCGTTGCCCGACATCTTGGGGATGGCGCGTCGGCAGACGCATTACTGCGGGCACCGGCGATCGTGTTCGGCCCCGATGATCAATTGCAACATCGCTATCTGGCTTCGCTGGGGCTGGTCGGTGCCTTCAGCCATCACCTGTGCCCGTCATCCGAGGGCTTCGTGCGCTTGCTCAAGAGCGATCTCGGCTGGGGGCTGGTGCCTGAACTTCAGGTGCGTGGGGAACTCGCCAGCGGCGTGTTGGTCGATGTGTTCCGGGGTATGCCCATCGACGTGCCGCTTTACTGGCACCACTGGCGCAATGGCGGTGCATTGCTCGCCGAACTCACGCAGCAGCTGACAAGCTCGGTGAGGCAATGGCTGGTGGATTGATGGGGTTCAGCTCACGACACGCTGGCCACGATAGATGCGCACCGACGGCTCATGTCGCCCATGGCTCCTGGGAGGTGAAGGCTTCGTCACGACGGGTGGAGGCATATCACTGTAGGTCGCCAGCTGCTTGCCGAGATCGCGAGTCGTTTCGTCACTGGAGCAAAGACAGGCGGTCAACATCGCCTGGATCACGTCGGGTTGGCTCAGGCGGATATCCAGTTGCTGTTCCTCGCGCAACCGACGTCGCAGATGTTGCATGCAATCCAGCACAGCCTTGTTGAACTCCATGATGATTCGTTCTCCTGATCATGCCGTCGTCCGGATCCTTGGCCCGACATCCGTGTCGGAAAGCGCTATCCGCTGGCATGGCTGACGAAGCAACAGGCGTACCAGTTCTCGATTTTGCCGCCGTGACATGGACGGAATTTTGCCGAGGCCAGGCGTGGCTGGGCTTATGCAACGGTTGAATCGTTGCCGGAAGCACGACGTGCCGGCGCTCTCGAACCACCCGCTGCGCCTGGACTGCACGATCTTGAGCCGTCGCAGCGTGATACGCCTGTTGACGGTGCAACTTATGGCAAACGATGCCGCTGAAGTGACTCGGTTGAATCGTTATACTGCGCGTTGTTTCTCGCTTCGCGCCACTTAAAGGTACTCCATGCGCAACGATGCTCACGATGAACTGGACCACGTACCCAGCCTGACCGCCGGCCGTGACCGCAACCCCTATCCTGCGCCGGAGTTCGAGCCGATCAGCAAGCCCGTTGAGCGCGACCCGGACGACACGCGGCCAAGGCAAAAGCGTCGTGCGGTCAGCACCGCTCCGCTGTGGATCATGATCGTCGCGCTGTTCGCCTCGCTGGTAGCGCTGGGCTGGTGGAACCAGCAGCAGGTCTCCAGGCTCGAGGCGCAGCTGGTAGCCACCCAGGAAAGCTTTGCGCGTATCAGTGAAGACGCCACCGGCCGGCTGCAAGATATTTCTGGGAAGATCGTTGCGACGGAATCCAACGTCACCACCGAAGGCGAGGCTTTAAAACTGCGGATCAAGCAGCTGGAAAAGCAGGCACTGGATCTGGCTGAGCAGCAGCGAGCGATCACTACCCAGCAGCAGAGCCTGACCGGCAAACAGAGCAATCAGGATCAACGCCTGGACGAGCAGGGGATACGCATCGAACGTGTCGCCACTGACGTGCGCGGCCATCAATCCACCACCGCAACGCTAACCGAAACCATCAAGAGCCTCGCCAGTGAGCAGGCGGCGCTCAAGTCGTCGGTAGCGAGGCTGAAAGGTTCGGTGGATGGCTTGAGCACGCTATCCGCCCAAGTCGGTGGGTTGGAGAAGCTTCCCGCTCGGGTCGACGGGCTGAGCAAGGATATCGCCGCGCTGAAGCAGCAAGGCGGCGACAGCCAGGCCATCAGCCGGCTCGAGCAGGATGTGCTGGTTCTGCGCAGCGAACTGGATAACCGGCCGGCAGCCAAGCCTGGTGTCAATACGTCGGAGTTCGATTCGTTCCGCGCTCAGGTGACCCGCACCATCAATGGCTTGCAAGGCCAGATCGCCAACCTGCAGCAGCAGATCGACCAGCGCTAACGTGAGGCAAAAAAAAAGCCGCTGTGCATGAGCAGCGGCCGGGCAAATCAGCCAACGAGGAGTAACGGTTTACAGATCCAGCGCCAGTGACACGCCGATTCCCTGGTTGCGGTTGTCATTGCCCTGGTAGTTGTAATTGGCGCGCAGACTCAGCCCCGTCGTCAACTGGTGGGCGACGCCCACAGTGAAGCGAGTCTGACTGCCGGTGGGCGTGGCACCTGGCAGCTCGAAGCTGTTGTTCTCCACGCTGTTCAGCGACATGCGCAAGTCTTCACGCTCGTCATCTTTTCGTTCCACTTCGCGGGCCACTTCGGCAAACACGCGGGTGCGCTGCGTGAGGGCATAATTGCCGAACAGGCCGACCGATAGGCGCAGCGACTCGAGCTCCTGGTCCTCGTAACTCAGGGCCGTCGAGCTGGCGCCTTTCTCGCTGTAACCATCCACTTCGACTTTCTGATAGCTGGCGCCGACAAATGGACCGAACTGCAGCGGATCGCCGATGTGCATTAGATTGAAGCCGGTCTTGGCCGACGCGCCCCAGAGCACGCCTTCGGTACTGCCTTTCTCGGAACGTTCCGCTATCCCCAAGACAAAGGTGCGCTTCAGGTCGTCGTAATCCAGATATCCGGCGCTGACGTTGAAATCCGCGAAGAATCGGTCCTGCTGATAGCCGGCGAATGCACTGGCCAGATAGCTGCGCATGGCGTAATCCGAATCGTCTTCGCCGAGGTTTAGCGTGTTTTGCGCCAGCCCCAGGCTGAGCCCCGCCAGCCAGCTGTCGTTGACCCGGTTGGTCACGCCGACTGCCAGGGTCGGGCTGTCGCCGTCTCCGCCGCCAAAACCGTCGTACTCCGGCCGGTTGTAACCGCCCTGGACGAAGGTGCGCCACGACCCGATCGATTGCCAGTTACCGCGTTGCGCAGCCAGTTCGTTATCCAGCATTTGCAGGTGATTGCGTAAAGCCGAGCGGCCCATTTCCGGCAGCAGCGACACCTCTGCAGGCGCGGACAGAATCGAATAGATGTAGTCGGCGCCGATCTGGTGAACCGCGGTGGTCGGATGCACGCCATCGTTGAACAGCAGGCGGCTCGGGTCGGCGTTGAGGTTGGTGTTGTTGACCGGGTCCGTAAGACCGTAGGTCGGGTCGCTCGCGCAGCCGTCGCCACTGAAGCAGACTGCGGTCTGATCGATCGTCGCATCAAAGCCGAAACGGGCGAGGTCGGCCCTCACTTCCGAGAGCAGCAGGCGGTTGTTCAGCAGCACGTAGTTGCCACTTTGAGCCTGAAGCCCGGCCGCGAGTTCGGCATTGAAGCTGTCGCTCAGGCCGTTCAGCAGGCTGCCCAAGCCCGGCAGGCTGTTACCCAGCGGTGTATTGCCGACATCTGGAAGGTCGGAGATGACGATATAACGGGCGCCGGCAGCCTGTAGGGCGCCGACGGCGGCTACCATGTTGGCGGCTGCCTGTGCCATCGTGACCGGATAGCCATTCTGGACCAGTTGGAAAATGTCGTTGGCGCCGCCATTGAGGTAGTACAGCCCGTTCGGGTCGACCTGCGGATTGTCCACCAGATAGCCCAGGCGGCGGCGAGGAGGCAGCCCAGCAGCGGCAACTGTCGAGAAGCCGACAAGCGAATCGAGAATCTGATCCGAACGGTAACCCCCTACCGCATAGTTGGTACCGTCCGGGTTACCGGTCAGAAGGGCGGGCAGCAACGGCGTCGATGGCAAGGACTGCAGACCCAGGCGGTTGGCGAGTAGCTGAGTAGCAACCCGGCCGGCATATTCGCTGTTGTCTGCCGTGTAATCGGGGCCGGTGCGGTTGGTGAAACGCAGACCGCCTGTCGGATTTCCGCCCAGCAGCGGGCTACCTGCATCTGGGAAGTTGCCAGCGTCGCTGAGGGAGTCCCCAAAATTGACGAACTGGCTGTACGGGCTGGTTTGCGCCTGGGCTGCAATGGACGTCCCGGCCAGCAAAATAGCGAGAGCAAGGGGTTTGAGGGTGTTCTGCACGGAGGCAACTCCTAGTTATTTTTATTGGCAGTCGGGAGGCTTATAGCTCCGTAACCCAAACTAATCCCGACAGTTATTCGACATAAGCGCTCTAAAGCGTCATTTTTTTCGCAGCGGCCTTGTCCCTCTTAAGGAGTACTGGGCTCTGCGTCCGCGATTGGTTGGGCTTGTGCGGATAGAACTTCATAGTCCGCTCTCTGGTATTGGCGATGTCGGCCGTTAACTGGGTGAGCAACCCGGGCCGCGCACGGTGATATCGAAGTGATATCATTGCCGACGGCTAATGCCCAGGCGTGGCTGGCCTTAACAACCTCCATTCGGTGATTCTGAAATGCCGTCCTTGATCGACTTGTTGTCGAGCCGCCTGGCGTCCTTGCTGCCCGGTGAGCTCAAGCCCGACGAGTTCATGAAACTGATCGTTCCTCACCGCCACTCGATGCTGCTGACCCAGCGTCGCGCGACTCTGATCGTCAACCGCGTCAGGCTCTTTGCGTTCCTCTTCGCCGTCTTGACGCCGGTGTGGGGAATCATCGATCTGATGGTCTTCAGCTACCCGTTGTGGCTCGGTCTGGCAACGTTCCGCCTGCTCGCCTGTGCGGCCTTCGCGTGCCTGCTGCTGTTCTATCGACCCAGCGGTAATCTGTTCGATGCCTACCGCGCCTTGGCGCTGCTGTTCGCCATCCCCACTGCGTTCTATATCGCTTCGCATACACTGCTTGGCGGCTATCAGCTCACGCAGCTATCCGCGGTGGTGGCGACAGGCTATGCCTTTCTACCTTTCGTGCTGATGGCTGGGCTGGCGATATTTCCGCTCACCCTGGTGGAGAATGTTGTCATGGCTTGCGTCTTGCTCCTGGCGCACGCGTTGGCCGGTTATCTATCGTGGGCGACACTGAACTGGCCTTCCTTCGCCGGCGGCTTCTGGTTGCTGATCTTGATCGCTGCGGTCACGGCACTCGCCAGCCTCAGTCAACTGGCGTTCATGGTCGCGCTGGTACGTCAGGCGATTCGTGATCCGCTCACCGGCGTCTTCTCCCGTGGTAGCGGGCAGGAGATCCTCCAGCTGCAATGGGATACCGCGCGACGCCACGACACCGGTCTTGCCGTTGCCTTCATCGATCTCGACCATTTCAAGTCGATCAACGACACCTTTGGTCACGAAGCCGGGGATCTCATGCTGCGTGACTGCACCCAACACATGCTGGCCAGCCTGCGCAGCACCGACACCTTGCTGCGTTGGGGCGGTGAAGAGTTCGTTGTGATCATGCCTGACACCGATCTGGAACACGCTCGCCTAGCGCTCGTTCGCATGGTTCGCAACGGTCTCGGAATGCGGCCTGACGGCAATGCCCTGACGGCCAGTATTGGCCTGGCCGAGCGCTGCGTCGATTTCGCCGAAAGTGCCCGAGAGCTGCTCGACATCGCCGACAAGCGGATGTACCGAGCGAAAACCACAGGCCGCAACCGGCTCTGCTCCGGGACGGATGGCGTGGATGAATCCGAGTTGCCGTTTTCTTAGGGTGAGCGCTGGTCTACCGAGAACACATGCTTGAGGTAAGAGACGAAGGCCTCGTCGCGGCACATGGTTTTGCCCGGAGAGTCGGAGATCTTTGCCACCGGCTGGCCGTTGCAGCTGGTCATCTTGATTACCATGTTGGTCGGTTCGACGCCCGGTATGTCGCAGGTCAGCTGGGTGCCGATGCCGAAACTGGTCTTGCTGCGCCCGGCGAGTGCGCGATAGATGCCAAGGGCCTTGGGAATATCGAGACCATCGGAAAACACCAGCTGTCGGGTCATCGGGTCGATGCCGAGGCGTTGGTAATGGGCGATGGCCTTTTCCGCCCACTCGATGGGGTCTCCCGAATCGTGGCGTAGTCCGTCGAACAGCTTCGCCAGATACAGATCGAAGTCGGCGGTGAAGGCGTCCATGGTGATGCAATCGGTAATGGCGATGCCCAGCGCGCCGCGATATTCGCGAGCCCAGCAATCCAGCGCCGCGCTCTGGCTGTCGATAAGCCTGGGCCCCAGTTGCTGGTGCGCCATGATCCATTCATGCGCCATGGTGCCCATCGGTTTGAGATCGAGTATTCGGGCCAGATGGACGTTGCTGGTGCCAACGAAATGACCGGGGAAGCCTTCTCTCAGCCGTTCGACGACCATCGCCTGCACCGCAAAGGAAAAGCGTCGGCGGGTACCGAAGTCGGCGAGCTTGAATCCTGCCAGCTCTTCAGGGGTGGCTTCGTCGCGCAACCATTGGAATTTTTCATCTAGCCGTGCTTCGGCTTGTTCGAGGGTAACGTGCCGATAGCGTGTCCGATTGCGCACCTCGCTGATGATGGCCAGCAGCGGGACCTCGAACAAAATTACGTGAAGCCAGGGTCCGCGCAGGTAAACCACCAGTTCGCCGGCTTCGAGCTCGACCCTCACATAGCGCAGATCGAAGCGAAACAGCCCGAGAAAGCGAATGAAATCCGGCTGTATGTAGGGAATCGCATCGAGGAAGGCGAGCTCGTCCTGGCTGAATGTAAGCTCGGCGAGCGCTTCTATTTGCTGTCGGATGTCGTCCAGATAGGGCGCCAGATCTTCTTCAGAGCGGCTACGGAAGGCCCATTCCACTTCGGCATTGGGGTAATGGTGCAGCACCGCCTGCATCATCGTCAGCTTGTAGTAGTCGGTGTCCAGTAGGCTCTGGACGATACGGTCGGAAAAAATGCTGACGCTCATGGGGCTGCTCCAGGACGGCGGGTTGGTATCAGGCTCCTCCGATACCTTCGATCACCTTACCGGTGCCGCCGCAGTTTTGGCATTCCCCGGGCTCATCACGACCACTGCCGTTGCATGCAGGGCAAATATTTTCGCCGGTACCGGGCGTGCCTGGCGCTGCTTGATCACCAGGGTTGGTTGGCACTGCTCCGTTTTCTTCATCGTCCATGCCTATGGTTCCCCACGGAAATGTCTATATTTAACTCTCATGCTAAGTAGTGATCGGGTCGTACTCTGTGTGTCGGTTTATTGTCGCAATACAGCACGCGGCTAACTTTTACTTAATAGTTAAAAAGAAAACGTTTTAAACAAAAAAGGCAAAGGGTTTAACCTTTGCCTTTTTATGGCGAGACAAATCAGCTATTGCTGTTGCGTCCACCGCCGTGGCTGTTCTGTCCACCTTTACGGCCTGCTTCCGAGGCCTTTTCCCGGTCGTTGGCAAAGTTGCCGCCACTGTTGTGGCCACCTTTCTTGCCAGCTTCCGAGGCTTTTTCGCGATCGTTGGCAAAGTTGCCGGGGTTCTTGTTTGGCATGTCTTTTTCTCCTCAATGGATACAGACGCTAAAGGGTCGATAAACTCATCGGCCTTCATGGTTTCAGAGCTCGGTTTCGTCTCAGGAGTTTCCATTGGCGAACAAACGGCAGACGAATGGTTATCGTGGCTAGTTGGAACTATGTCGAGTGCAAAGTTAAGCGAAACGGCAATGCTATTAGTACAGCAAGTTACATCGAACTTGCTGCCACATTGATTTCACGCCGCCAGTATCAGTTGACGCTGCGCGAGCAAGCGCATCACATAGCCGATCTTGAGCGCGGTGGGACCGAGAATCACCAGCGCATGGCAGGCAACCACGGCACCGAGCGGCAGATGGCGGTCGAACATGTACGCACCAGCGACGCCGGACAGAAGCAATACCAGGCCGATCGTCATGCAGAGATTGGCGATAACGAGCAGGCGATGCGGATCAAAGGGTTGCAGGGTCATCGGAATTCCCTCATGACGATGGGCTGATTTGAGGGGCAGCGGCAGGCTGACCCTCCCGAACTCACTCCAGCGCCGAAGCCGGGCCGAAAAACTCGTAGCGGGTCTGCTGCTCCGGTACTCCCAGCGTCCGCAACTGCCGGCGAATCGCCGCCATGAAGGGTTTTGGACCGAGGAAATAGGCGTCCAGATCGCGGTCGGCAGGCAGCCAGGCATCCAGCCGTTCCTCAGTCATCAGACCAACAGCGTCCGGCTGGTTGTCCTCGCCCTGATGTTCGTCATAGCAGTAGAAGCGCTTGAGATGCCCATGCCGCTCGGCCAGTGCGTCGATCGTCTGGCGGAACGCGTGGCTGTCGGCATTGCGAGTGCAATGGATGAAGTGGATCGGTCGTTCGGTGGCGACGGCTTCCTCGAGCATTGCCAGCGTCGGGGTAATCCCTACACCGCCACTGATGAGCACAAGGGGCTTGTCGCTGGGCTGCAGCGTGAACTCGCCAGCGGGTGCAAACAGCTCGAGGCTTTGGCCTTCTTCCATGCGATGCAAGGCATTGGACGCCACTCCGCCTGGCTCGCGCTTGACGCTGATGCGGTAGTCGCGGCCGTTGCTAGCGGCAGACAGCGAATAGTTGCGGCGAATCTCCTGACCATCCACTTGAAGGCGCAGGCCGATGTATTGCCCGGGCTTGTGCCTGACCACTGCACCGCCATCTTCCGGTTCCAGGTAGAGCGAGACGATCTCTGCGCTCTCGGCCACTTTGCGGGCGAGTCGGAAGCGTCGCGCGCCGCGCCAGCCGCCGGGGGCATCGGCCGTGGCGCTGTACAGCTGTTCTTCAGTGCCGATGAGAATGTCGGCTAGCTGGCCATAGGCGGCGGCCCAGGCATCGATCACCTCGTCGGTGGCTATCGCTTTGCCGAGCACTTCGCGAATCGCGCGCAGCAGACATGAACCGACAATGGGGTAGTGCTCCGGCAGTACTTGCAGAGCGACATGCTTGTTGACGACCTGGGAAACCAACCCGCCGAGCTGGTCCAGACGATCGATATGCTTGGCGTACATCAGCACGCCATTGGCCAAGGCACGGGGCTGGTCGCCGCTGGCCTGGTGTGCCTGGTTGAACAAGGGACGTACTTCGGGGTGTTCGGCCAGCATTAATTTGTAGAAGTGATTGGTCAGCGCTTCACCACCGGTTTCCAGCAGCGGGACGGTGGCTTTGATCAGGGCACGTTGTTCAGCGCAAAGCATGGATAGGCTCCAGATGATTGGGACGCCTGTCTCTGATGTACGGTGCGCAATCAAGCGCTGCACGGACAGGTTGCCCTATCTCTTTCAATAACCGTTCCAGCTTGGAATTGACCAGAATCAAGGGCTTGCGCAGCGGAGGGGTGATTTAAACCCCTATTAAGAGGGTTCGCGGAACCCTTATCGGTCATAACTACCATTTTTTTCTTGCCCCGAGTCATTGACCGAACCGCTATGCCGCGCTGGTGTTCTATAGCAATGACTATTAGCAGGCTTATGGAGGCAAGTATGGAGAATTACCACATCATGCACGACGGCGACCGCTGGGTACTGCGCGAGGAAGGAGACAAGCGAGCGCTACTCGAGGCCACGACCAAGGAAGACATCATCAACGAGACCCGCGACTACATGAAGCTGCGTACCGCCTCGGTGAAAATCCATACTCAGGATGGCCAGATCGAAGAGGAGCGGACCTACCCCCGCGACCAGGATCCTCGCGCGACCAAGGGTTGAAATCAGGCGAGTCGTATATCGAGTCGGTGCTGGGCCAGCCGCACGCCCAGTGCCACAGTCCAGCACGAGAGAATGAAAGGCATGGTCAGCGCGGGCAGGCCCAGCTGATCGAAAACCAGCTTGGAGCCTATGGCCAGCGCGATGCCCAGCGCTGGCATCAGCGCAGATCGGTGCATCTGGCTCAGCGCCAGAGCTGCCAGCGCCGGGTTATAGCCGGCCAAGCCGGCCAACGCCTGCGATTCCGTTATGCCAGTCAGCAACGCGGCATATACCCCGACGGCCGAGCCACATAAGGCCCACAGCCCGGCGCGTCGATCGGCGATCAATACGGCCAGTAGCAGGCAAAGCCCCGCCGCGGGCTCACCGAGAAACATCACCTGACCCATGCCGCTCGCCATGGCGCCTATGGCAACCAAACCATCCAAGCCGGATTCGTGCGCTCGAGCGTCGGCGACCGAGCCGAGCATGCCGGCCCCGGCCAAGGCCAACCAGCCGAAAAGTACGAAAGCCAGAGTGAACACTGCTGGCCCTCCACGTTCGCGCATGGTTTGCAGCAAGCGCCGCTGCAACAGACTGGAGAGCGCCCCGGCCAGGGCCACCAGTAGCAGTGCGGGTGCCGACGGTCCCAGCACAAGGGTGATCAGCAGTCCCAGCAATGTCGAGTTGTAGCCGTAGAGGCCACTCTCGATATCCTGGCGTTCATAAGCCAGGCATCGGGCGGTAAGGGTTCCGCTGATCAGGCCGAGCAGGCCGCCGGGCAGCAGCGAAGGCGCGTACAGGCTGATAGTGACAAGGATCATCAACCCGCAGACCGGATTCGCCTGCAGAAAAATCTGGCTGACGCCGTTGAGCAGCGCATGTAATGCAGGCGGCAGGTGGATGCGGCGCATGGTGGGATATCTATACGCGAAGCGGGCGATTGGGGCGGCAGCTGGCGCCTCGCCTGCATGGCAGATGCAGGCGAGGGCACCGGTTAGTTGAGTGTCTCGATTCGCAGAGAATTGGTCGTGCCCGGCTGCCCCAGGGGCACGCCTGCGGTGATCACCACGGTGTCGCCGGTGCCGGCCATGCCCTGTGCGCGAGCGATATCCAAGGCGTTCAGGCAGACGTGCTCCATGTCGTGCATCGGTGCATCGATTACCGAATAGACCCCCCAGGCCACGGTCAGTTTGCGTGCGGTCGCCACGTTGGGCGTCAGGCTGAGAATCGGTGTGCTCGGCCGTTCGCGCGAGGCGCGCAGGCTCGAACGGCCGGACTCGGTGTAGTTCACCAGCACCGCGACCGGCAGGATGCCGCTGATACGGCGGATGGCGCAGCTGATGGCATCCGGCAGCGTGGCTTCGGCGTTGGGCCGATGCACGTCGAGCTGGGCCTGGAAGTCAGGACCGCTCTCCACCTGGCGGATGATCTTGCTCATCATGCTCACCGCTTCGAGTGGGTAATCGCCGGATGCGGTTTCGGCCGAGAGCATCACCGCGTCGGCACCTTCAGCCACGGCGTTGGCGACGTCCGTCACTTCGGCTCGGGTTGGGGCGGGAGAGAAGCGCATTGACTCCAGCATCTGTGTAGCGACCACCACCGGACGGCCCAACTGACGGCAGGTGCGGACGATGTTTTTCTGGATGCGAGGAACATTTTCCGCCGGTACTTCGACTCCCAGGTCACCGCGCGCCACCATGATCGCGTCGCTCAGGCGGGCAATTTCGCGCAGATGCTGCACCGCCGAGGGCTTCTCGATCTTGGCCATGAGGAAGGCGCGGCCACCGATCAGCTCGCGGGCTTCGTGAATGTCCTGTGGACGTTGGACGAACGACAGCGCTACCCAGTCGACACCCAGATCCAGGCCGAAGGCCAGATCGCGCCGATCCTTCTCGGTCAGCGGGCTGAGTTCCAGTACCGCTTCGGGCACGTTGACGCCCTTGCGGTCGGACAGCTCGCCACCGGCGATCACTCGTGTGTCGATGGCATCGGCGTGCTTGGAAACTACCGTCAGGCGCAGGCGGCCATCGTCCACCAGCAGGCTCATGCCTGGCTGCAGCGCATCGATGATTTCCGGGTGTGGCAGGTTGACCCGCGTGCGGTCACCCGGTGTCGGGTCGAGGTCCAGGCGCAGCGTCTGGCCGCGGGTCAGCTGTATCTTGCCTTCGGCGAAGCGGCCGACGCGCAGCTTTGGGCCTTGCAGGTCCATGAGGATGCCGATCGGCTGATTCAGCTGGCGCTCCACCTCGCGAATCCAGGCGAAGCGCTCGGCATGGTCGGCGTGCTCGCCATGACTGAAATTGAGACGGAACAGGTTGACCCCGTTCTCCACCAGCTCGCGCACGTCATCGATGCTGCGGGTGGCAGGGCCCAGGGTGGCGAGGATCTTGACCTTCTTGTCGGGTGTCATGGCAGGCTCTATCGGCAGTTGTTTTTATGAAACGCGTGTAACAGACGTGCGTAGCAGCCGCCCGCTAGCGGGGCGACTGCAGGATAAGGATGGCGCGGAAATCGTTGACGTTGGTGCGGGTCGGGCCGGTCACCAGCAGGGCGTCGAGCGCCTGGAAATAACCGTAGCCATTGTTGTTGGCCAGTTCGTCCGCGGCGCTGAGACCCAGGGCTTCGGCGCGTGCGTAGCTGTCTGGTGTCATCAGCGCGCCGGCGTTGTCTTCCGAGCCGTCGATGCCGTCGGTGTCACCGGCCAGCGCGTACACGCCGGGCAGGCCCTGCAGGTTTTCCGTCAGGCTCAGGAGGAATTCGGCGTTGCGTCCACCGCGACCGTTGCCGCGTACCGTCACGGTGGTTTCCCCGCCGGAGAGGATCACGCAGGGCGGGGCGATCGGCTGGCCGTGCAGCACCACCTGGCGGGCGATGCCGCCGTGAACCTTGGCCACTTCACGCGATTCGCCTTCCAGGTCGCCGAGGATCAGGGGGGGGATGCCGGCGGCGCGAGCCTTCTCGGCCGCGGCGTCGAGAGACTGCTGCGGCTTGGCGATCAGCTGGAAGTGGCTGCGCGACAGGCAGGGATCGTTGGGCTTGACGGTTTCGGAGCGTGGGTCTTCCAGCCAGGCACGAACATTCGCCGGAATCTCGATGTCGTAGCGTGTCAGGATCGCCAGCGCTTCGGCCGAGGTGGTCGGGTCCGCCACTGTGGGACCGGAGGCGATCACCGTCGCTTCATCGCCCGGCACATCGGAAATCGCATAGGTATAGACACTCGCCGGCCAGCAGGCCTTGGCCAGACGACCGCCTTTGATCGCCGAGAGGTGCTTGCGCACGCAGTTCATCTCGCCGATATGGGCACCGGAGCGCAATAGCGCCTTGTTGATCGCCTGCTTGTCGGCCAGGCTGATGCCTTCGGCGGGCAGTGCCAGCAGCGAGGAGCCGCCGCCGGAGAGCAGGAAAATCACCCGGTCGCTTTCCTCGAGATTGCTGACCATGTCCAGCACGCGGCGGGCGACGCGCTCGCCGGCATCGTCCGGCACCGGGTGGGCGGCCTCGACCACTTCAATCTTGCGGCAATCGGCACCGTGGCCATACCGCGTCACCACCAGCCCGGAGAGTTCGCCTTCCCATACCGCTTCGATGGCTTCGGCCATGGCGGCCGCTGCCTTGCCAGCGCCAATGACGATGGCACGTCCGCTGCGATCGGCCGGCAGGTGATCGGCCAGTACCTGGCGTGGGTGGGCGGCGTCGATGGCGGCGGTGAACAGCTCGCGCAGCAGGGCTTGTGGGTCGAGGCTCATGTACTGCTCCTTCTAATGGGTCTGGAGCCGATTCCAGACCTTAGTGCTCGACAATGCAAGCGCTAAGGTCTGGAATCGACCTACCCGGCAGTCGGGCCGTGACTCCTTCTGCCGGGCGGGTCGAAAGGGGCGCCGCCCGGAGGCGGCAAGCAAAGCAGGTGCTGAACAGGGTTTGTTGCGTCGTGGGGACGTGATTCCAAGTACGGCAACCGACTTCGCTTTTGAGTGGCGTTGAGCGCAGCGCCATTCAGCGTTGCTGTCTGGGTCCAACGCTGAATGACGCGGCTCAACTCAACTCGGTTGCTTCCCGATCACTGCTTGCGGATCGAGAAGTTGGCCATGTGTTCCAGGCCTTTGATCAAGGCCGAGTGGTCCCAGCCGCTGCCACCGATCGCCGCACAGGTGCTGAACACTTGCTGAGCGTTGGCGGTGTTGGGCAGGTTCAGGCCCAGCTCGCGGGCGCCGGCCAGGGCGAGATTCAGATCCTTCTGGTGCAGGCTGATGCGGAAGCCCGGATCGAAGGTGCCCTTGACCATACGCTCGCCGTGCACTTCGAGAATCTTCGAGCTGGCAAAACCACCCATCAATGCCTCGCGGACACGGGCCGGATCGGCACCGTTCTTCGCCGCGAACAGCAAAGCTTCGGCGACCGCCTGGATGTTCAGCGCGACGATGATCTGGTTGGCGACTTTGGCCGTCTGGCCGTCACCGTTTTCACCGACCAGGGTGATGTTCTTGCCCATCGCCTGGAACAGCGGCAGGGCGCGAGCGAAGCTCTCCTCGCTGCCGCCGACCATGATCGACAAGGTCGCGGCCTTGGCGCCGACTTCACCGCCGGATACCGGGGCGTCCAGGTAGCGGGCGCCAGTGGCGTTGATCTTCTCGGCGAACTGCTTGGTGGCGCTGGGAGAGATCGAGCTCATGTCGATCACCAACTTGTTCGGGCCGACGCCTTCGGCGACACCATTCTCGCGGAACAGCACGTCTTCGACCTGTGGCGTGTCCGGAACCATGATGATGATGTACTCGGCTTCCTGGGCGACTTCCTTCGGGTTCGCCAGGGCGACGGCGCCCGCTTCGACCAGCGCGGCAGGTGCCGAGTCGTGGTGTTCGGACAGAAAGAGGCTGTGCCCAGCTTTTTGCAGGTTCTGAGCCATGGGCAGGCCCATGATGCCGGTGCCGATAAATCCAATCTTAGCCATGAGTGTTCTCCTTCAATCTTCTCGTGTTCGGTCAGTTCAGATGGCGTTGTGCGCTTTCATCCAGCCGAGGCCGGCAGCGGTAGTGGTGGCCGGCTTGTACTCGCAGCCGACCCAGCCCTGGTAGCCGATGCGATCCAGATGCTCGAACAGGAAGCGATAGTTGATTTCGCCCGTACCCGGCTCGTTACGGCCCGGGTTGTCGGCCAACTGCACGTGGTTGATCGCCGCCAGGTTGGTTTCGATGGTGCGCGCCAAGTCTCCTTCCATGATTTGCATGTGGTAGACGTCGTACTGCAGAAACAGGTTGCCGCTGCCGACCTTGTCGCGGATCTCCAGCGCCTGCGAGGTGTTGTTGAGAAAGAAACGCGGGATGTCGCGGGTGTTGATCATCTCCATGACCAGGCGTATGCCTTCGGCTTCGAGCTTCTGCGCGGCGTAGCGCAGGTTCTCGATAAAGGTCATCTCCAGTTTGCCGAGATCGGCGCCCTTGGGTGCGATACCGGCCAGGCAGTTGACCTGCGTATTGCCCAACACCTTGGCGTAGGCGATGGCCTGATCGACGCCGGCGCGGAATTCCTCGACTCGTGCTGGATCGCAAGCAACGCCACGGTCGCCCTTGGCCCAGTCGCCGGCCGGCAGGTTGAACAGCACCTGGGTCAGGCCGTTGGCATCCAGCTGAGCCTTGATCTGCTCGGCAGGGAAGTCATAGGGGAACAGGTACTCGACACCGGAAAAGCCGGCCTGGGCGGCAGCGGCGAAGCGGTCCATGAAGTCCTGCTCGGTGAACAGCATCGACAGGTTGGCGGCAAAGCGGGGCATGGTTTTCTCCTGATCTGTAGGGATCACATTCGGTTTCGCATTGCGGTGGTGTGGTGGCCACCCTGGGTGTTGTGTTTGCGGTGGATATGCTTCGCGATATCCACCCTACGGACCGAAGTGTTCGTAGGATGGAAGACCGCGAAGCGTCTTCCACGCGTTTGGTTACGGTTGAATCAATCCAGCAGCGCGACCGCAGTCGGTGCGTCTTCTCGGCCCTCGGCCAGCGGCTCGAATTCGTTGATGGCGTCGATCTCGGTGCCCATGGCGATGTTGGTGACGCGCTCGAGGATCACCTCGATCACCACTGGCACCTGGTGCTCGGCCATCCACGCCTGGGCCTGCTCGATGGCTGGGCGCAAGTCTTCCTGCCTGAACACGCGGATCGCCTTGCAGCCCAGACCCTCGACCACCGCGACGTGGTCGACGCCGTAGCCTTCCATGCCGCTTTGGTCGGCATTGATGTTCTCGAAGCCCAGCTGCACGCAGTAATCCATCTCGAAGCCGCGCTGCGCCTGGCGGATCAGGCCGAGGTAGGCGTTGTTCACCAGAATGTGGATGTAGGGCAGCTTGAACTGCGCGCCCACCGCCAACTCCTCGATCATGAACTGGAAATCGTAGTCGCCAGAGAGCGCCACCACCTTGCGGGTCGGGTCCGCCGCGACCACACCGAGCGCCGCCGGAATGGTCCAGCCGAGCGGGCCAGCCTGGCCACAGTTGATCCAGTGGCGCGGCTTGTACACATGCAGGAACTGCGCGGCGGCGATCTGCGACAGGCCGATAGTGCTGACGTAGCAGGCGTCCTTGCCGAACGCGTTGTTCATGCACTGGTACACACGCTGCGGCTTCATCGGCACCGAGTCGAAGTGGGTCTTGCGCAGCAGGGTGCGCTTGCGCTCCTGGCAATCGGCGGCCCAGGCGTTACGATCCGGCAGCTTGCCCGCGGCCTTGCGCTCCTTGGCGACTTCCACGAACAGTTTCAGGGCGGCGCCCGCATCGGAAGTGATGCCGAAGTCCGGCGAGAACACCCGGCCAATCTGAGTCGGTTCGATGTCGACGTGTACGAATTTGCGGTCCTTGGTGTAGACGTCGACCGAGCCGGTATGACGGTTAGCCCAACGGTTGCCGATGCCGAGCACGAAGTCCGAGGCCAGCATGTTGGCGTTGCCGTAGCGATGGCTGGTCTGCAAGCCGCACATGCCGGCCATCAACGGGTGATCATCCGGGATCGAGCCCCAGCCCATCAGGGTCGGGATCACCGGCACGCCGACGGTCTCGGCGAACTCCACCAGCAACTCTTCTGCACTGGCGTTGTAGATACCGCCACCGGCGACGATCAGCGGGCGCTCGGCAGCGCAAAGCATGTCGATGGCTTTCTCGATCTGCTTGCGGCTGGCTGCCGGTTTGTAGACCGAAAGCGGCTCGTAAGTCTCGACGTCGAATTCGATCTCGGCCATCTGCACGTCGAACGGCAGGTCGATCAGCACCGGACCAGGGCGGCCCGAACGCATGACGTGGAAGGCCTGCTGGAATACGCGCGGCACCAGGGCCGGCTCACGCACGGTCACCGCCCATTTGGTGACCGGCTTGGCGATGGACTCGATATCCACGGCCTGGAAATCTTCCTTGTACAAACGAGCACGCGGCGCTTGCCCGGTGATGCAGAGAATCGGGATCGAGTCGGCCCAGGCGGAGTAGAGGCCGGTGATCATGTCCGTGCCGGCCGGGCCCGAAGTGCCGATGCAGACGCCGATGTTGCCGGCCTTGGTGCGGGTGTAACCCTCGGCCATGTGCGAGGCGCCTTCGACGTGGCGGGCGAGGATGTGGCGGATGCTGCCGTCGGCGCGCAGGGCGGAATACAGCGGGTTGATCGCGGCACCGGGGATGCCGAAGGCGGTGTCGATGCCTTCCTTGCGCAATACCGCAACGGCGGCATCGATTGCTCTCATTCGGGCCATGGATCATTCCTCCTACGTTTGACTCGATAGTTTTTATACGTGGCCCAAGCATGCAGTGCTGGAACCCAAGGCGGAATTGGCCGAAACTTCAGTTCTGTCGATATCAGGAGTATCGAATGGATCGCTATACGATGCTGAACAGCTTCGTGCTGGTGGCCGAGAACGGCAGCTTCGCGGCGGCTGCATTGAAAGAAGGCGTGACGCCGGTGGTGATGGGCCGACGGCTCGATGCGCTGGAGCGGCACCTGGGCGTCAAGCTGATGCACCGCTCCACGCGCGGGCTGGCGCTGACCGATCTGGGCGAGCAGTACCTGGATCGTGCCCGCGGGCTGCTCAAGGATTTCGACGAAGCGGACGCCAGCATCAGCAACGATCGCACTTCGGTACGCGGACATCTGGTGGTTTCGGCACCGGCCGCGTTCGGTCGCCGACATATCGGCCCACACGCGCCGGCGTTCCAGGCACGCTACCCGGACCTGCAACTGTCGTTCAACTTCACCGACAGCGTGGTCGATCTGGTCCGGCATGGCTATGACATGGGCATCCGCATTGGCGAAGTGACCGACCCCAACTACGTCGCCATCAAGCTGTTTCCCAATCGCCGCGTGGTCTGCGGTGCACCGGACTACTTCGAGCGCCAGGGCGTGCCGCGTACCCTGGAAGATCTCGCGCGGCACAATTGCCTGGCGTTCAACCTCCAGGGCGGCCAGCAGCGCGGCTGGACCTTTCTGCGTGACGGCAAGCAGGTCGCTGTGCGGGTCTCGGGCAACCTCGATTGCAACGATGGCGAGCTGCTTTTCGACTGGGTCAAGCAGGGCCTGGGCATCGGCTGGCGCTCGACTTGGGAGATCCAGGCTGAGCTCAAGCGCGGCGAACTGGTGACGGTGCTCGACGAGTTCGCGTTGTCGGCCTACGACATCCAGGCGGTCTACCCGCAGCAGCGTTATCTACCGGCCAAGGTGCGTTTCTTCATCGACTACCTAAAGACGATCTACAACGCGCCGGGGTATTGGGAGAGCCGCTGAGTCGAGGTGTACAGGCAGGTTCGTATGGCGCTTTGATGGGGGAAAACCCATCATCGTGCCAGACGACACAGCGAACCACGCCACGCCGCCGCGAGTCACAACAAGGGTCATCCATCGGCGCGAGGCTACCCGTGGACTCCCTTAAAATTGCCACCTTCAACATCAACGGCATCCGCGCCCGGCGCACCAATCTGCTCGATTGGCTCGAGCGCGAGCAACCTGACGTGGTCTGCCTGCAGGAGCTGAAGGCGCAGGACGCCGACTTTCCCATCGACGATATCCGTGCGGCTGGCTACGGCGCGATCTGGCATGGGCAAAAGTCCTGGAATGGTGTGGCGATTCTCTCGCGCGGCGATGATCCGCTGGAGATCCGCCGCGGTCTGCCGGGTGATCCGGATGACAGCCATAGTCGCTATCTGGAGGCGGCGGCGCACGGCATCATCGTCGCCTGTCTTTACCTGCCCAACGGCAATCCGCAGCCGGGGCCGAAATTCGACTACAAGCTGGCCTGGTTCGAACGCTTGATCGAGCATGCGGCGGGGTTGTTCGACAATGGGCATCCAGTGGTGCTGGCGGGCGACTACAACGTGGTGCCCACCGACGAGGACATCTACAACCCGCGCTCCTGGCTCAAGGACGCGTTGCTGCAACCGGAAAGCCGCGAGTGCTATCGACGCCTGCTGGCACAGGGCTGGACCGATGCGCTGCGTGCGCAATACCCGGACGAGCGCGTCTACACCTTCTGGGATTACTTTCGACAGCACTGGCAAAAGAACTCCGGCTTGCGTATCGACCATCTACTGCTCAGTGCCGACCTGGCGCCACGCATGCTTGACGCCGGTGTCGATCGTTGGGTGCGCGATCAGGACCACGCCAGTGATCATGCGCCGACCTGGGTCAAGCTGGCCGCAGCTGATGCCGCGAATGAGCAGAAAAAGAAACCGGCCAAGCGCCGGTCGTCGTCCTCCGCCTAGCAACGTCGGAATGAGCGCTAGGCTCAAGACAGGGCTCTGCTGCGCGTGCCAGCCCCGTACCTGAGCATCAAACGCCACGACTCTTCCGCTGGAAGAGCGAACGGAGTACCCATCGATGAACCGGGATTCTGAACTAGTCGGCGGCAGCGAGTTGCTACAGCAGGTAGCGCGGGATGAACGGGTCAGTCTGTCCGTTGACGAGATACTGACCGAGGCCTTGTATACGGTCCGTCGCCATCTAGGAATAGAAGTCGCCTTCATTGGCGAATTTCGCGAAGGGCTGAGGGTGTTTCGCCATATCGACGGGAATCCTCGCGCGGTGGCGTTGACGGTCGGAGATGGCGGCCCTCTGGAAGAAAGCTATTGCCAGCGGATCGTCGATGGCCGCCTGCCGGAGCTCATTCACGATGCCGCCGAGCTCAAGGAAGCGTTGGCGCTACCGGAGACTCAGACGATACCGATTGGGGCGCATATGAGCGTACCGATCCGCTTCAGTGATGGCTCGCTCTACGGCACCTTCTGCTGCTTCAGTACGCAAGCGGATCAACACCTGGACCAAAGCGATCTGAGTACCATGCGCTTGTTCGCCACCTTTGCCGGCGGCCTTCTCGAGCGCAACGCACAGCGCGAACAGCTGCACCGTGACAAGCTCGAGCGCATCAAGGCGGTTATCGCGCGCCGCGATTTCTGGACGGTCTACCAACCCATTTTCCACCTGGCCGACGACACGATCGTTGGCTACGAAGCGCTGGCGCGATTTCGTGCCGAGCCCTACCGTTCACCGGATCTTTGGTTCGAGGAAGCCGGCGAAGTCGGGCTGCGCACCCAGTTGGAAACCCTGCTGCTGGAAACCGCCCTCGAAGGCCTGCGGCTGATTCCAGAAGATGTTTACCTGTCGCTGAACGTCTGTCCGGAAGCGTTGCTGGACGGTTCGGTGATCGATTTGCTCGCCAGGCAACCGCTGCATCGTCTGATGCTGGAGGTGACCGAGCATACCTCCATCGTCGACTATGTGCTGATCGCCGCTCAGCTCGAACCGCTCCGTCAGGCCGGGCTGCGTCTGGCGGTCGACGACGCGGGAGCCGGCTACGCCAGCCTCCGCCACATCCTCAAGCTCAAGCCTGACGTCATCAAGCTCGACCGGAGCCTGATCAGCAATGTCGACAGCGACAGCGATTGTTGCGCGATGGCCGCGGCGCTGATTCGCTTTGCCGACCAGACCGGCAGCAAGATCATCGCCGAAGGCGTCGAAACAGATGCGGAGCTGAAAGTGCTGCGCGACTTGAAGGTGACCAAGGCCCAGGGCTTCCTGCTGGGCATGCCGCTGCCGCTGGAGCACCCGGTAGGCTGAAAGCGGGGCCACTTACGCGCCGAGGGCAACCAGTCGAGTGCGGCGTGGTACTTCCCGACCAGGGCACCTACAATCCAGTCCAATTCATTCGCTGCGCTTCTTTGTTGCTGGAGCCATCAACTCTTCCCATGCATCGTCCTCGTCGCGCCCCGCTCTGGATAGCTGCTCTGGCGGTACTACTGCACCTGTTCGCGATGCCGCTGATGGGCGTCGGTGTGCGGGCAGCGGGCATGGCCGGGCACTGCCCGATGAGCGAGCCCGGCCGGCACGATTCTGGTCCGCTGGTTGCGCACGGGGACCACGCGCTGCATGCCGGCCAGGTGTCGTCTGAGGACGAACCCGCACCGGCGCCTGTTCATCATCTCGGCATGCCTTGTTGTTGCGCGGCGGGCGCGACGTCGCTGGCAGCGATTCCGGCCAGCACGCCCGAGCTGCACGAGCCACGGCGGTTGCGGATGGGCGTTCTTGCGCTCGTCACGGCGCCGCCCCTGTCACCGCGTTACCGCTGGCCCAGCCTCAATCCCCGCGCCTCTCCGTTCACCTGATCGTCATATGCACTGTTTTGAACCCGCCTGAGGCGACGTAGTACCGCGGGCGGTGGATCTGTCTCGCCAACCCGAGTGCCGGGTTGGTCTGCCAGGCGTAACTTCTCGATCGAGTGAATCTGCATGTCATCACCTATTTCCGGAGCCCGGCCCGAGGCCCCACCCCTTGTATCCGTGGCGCAGCGACCTTTGCTGGGGTTGCTGATTCGTTTGCATCTTCATGTGGGCCTGCTGGTTGGGCCATTTATCCTCGTCGCGGCGTTGAGCGGCTTGTTTTATGCGCTGACGCCACAGCTGGAGAGCCGGCTCTATGCGCAGCAGTTGTTCACCGATAACCGGGGGCCGACACTGCCCCTGGCGCGCCAGGTGGAAATCGCCCAGGCCCACATCGGTTCGGCCGCGACACTGTCGGCGGTGCGCCCGGCACCGCAACCCGGCACCACCACGCGGGTGATGTTCAACGCCCCAGGACTGGCACCGTCGGAAAGCCGCGCCGTATTCATCGACCCGGTAACGGCCGAGATCCGTGGCGATCTGCTCGTTTACGGCACCTCTGGCGTACTGCCGTTGCGAACCTGGATCGATGGTTTTCATCGCAACCTGTTACTGGGGGAGGCGGGGCGGCTCTACAGTGAGCTGGCGGCGTCCTGGCTATGGGTTGCGGCGCTGGGTGGGCTGGCGCTCTGGACGATCCGCCGTCAGCGTAGTCGCACGTCGCGCGTGGCCAGCACGCAACGGCTGCGGCGCTGGCACGCCACGCTGGGGCTGTGCTTGCTGGTGGGCTTGCTGTTCTTCTCCGCCACCGGACTGACCTGGTCGCGCTGGGCCGGGGACAATATCGGCATCGCCCGGGCTGCGCTCGGGATGTCCACGCCGAGCGTCTCCACCGCGCTAACCGGCCAGGCGTCAGCCCCCGCGAGCGAACATGCTCATCACGCCGGGATGCCGATGGCTTCGGCCGCACCTGGCGACCCCGCGCTATTCGACGCCGTGCTGGCCGTCGCGCGCCGCGCCGGGATCGATGCCGGCAAGCTGGAGATCGTTCCGGCGGCGGGCCTTGATCGAGCCTGGACGGTGACCGAGATCGACCGCAGCTGGCCGACGCAGGTCGATGCGGTTGCGGTCGATCCACGTTCGTTGACCATCACCGATCGCATCGACTTCGCCACCTTCCCGCTGGCGGCCAAACTGACCCGTTGGGGAATAGATGCCCACATGGGCGTGCTGTTCGGCCTGCCCAACCAGTTGCTGCTCGCGGTCACTGCGCTCGGTCTGATCACGCTGGTGAGCTGGGGTTACCTGATGGGGTGGCGTCGCCGTGCGCCGGTGCGTAGCGCCGGGCTGCTGCAGGCGCTGCGCGATCTTTCACCGACCGCTCGGATGATGACCGTGACGCTCGCGGTGCTGTTCGGCTATTGCCTGCCGGTGTTGGGTGGCAGCCTGCTGCTGTTTCTCCTCGCTGAGCTGGCCCTCGGCGGAAGGCGGCGCATCGACCGCGAGGCCGCGCGTCAGCCGGGCTGAACGATCAGTGTTCGGCGGCGGGCTGCCAGCCCCCGCCGAGCACCTGATAGAGGCCGATGAGCATGTTGATCTGGTTTTCGCGCAGCTGCACCGCGGTGAGTTCGGTGTTGAACAGGTTGCGTTGGGCGTCGAGCGTCTCGATGTAAGACGAATAGCCGGCACGGTAGCGATCCTCGGCGTAGGTCAGCGAACGCTCCAGCACCGCGCGCCGCGCCTCGACGCGTTCGATCTGCTGCTGCAGATTGCCCACCGCTGAAAGGCTGTCCTCTACGTCGGAAAATGCCTGGAGCGCGGCCGCGCGGTAGGCGAAGGCGGCCTGATCGCGCTGGGCGGTGGCGATGTTGACACCCGCTTCAAGGCGTCCGGCATTGAAGATCGGCGCGAGCACACTGGCGCCGAGGTCCCAGATGCGGACCGGGTCGTAATCCAGCGAATTGACGAACAGCAGGCCGATGCTCGCCGAGAGTTGTACCTGTGGCAGGAAGCGGTCGCGCTGGGCTTGCAGGTTGATATCGCTGGCGGCCAGCAGCAGCTCGGCCTGATGGATATCCGGCCGTCGCCTCAGCAATTCCGAGGGAAGTGCCTGCGGCACGGGAGGGGAGTGCAAGGCCGTGAACGCCTCGCCGCGTTGCACCGGCCCCGGCAGCTCACCGATCAGCAGGCGCAGCGCATGTTCCTGTTCGCGGATCGCCTGTTGCAATTGAGGGAGCAACTGCGCCGCGGCTTCGTATTCCGATTGTGCCTGGCTCAGTTCCAACTGCGAGGTGTAACCGAGGCTGGCGCGGTCTTCGGCGACGCGCAGCGCCTGCTGCCGGGAGTCGACCGTCTCGCGAGTCACGTACAACTGGCGGTCCAGCGACAGCAGCGAAACATAGGCGCGTGCGGTGGTGGCGGCGACTGCCAGACGCACGGCATCGCGTTCGGCCTCGCTGGCCTGATATTGCAACCTTGCGGCGTCGCGCAGACGCCGCAACCGGCCCCAAATATCCACTTCATAGGACACCTGAAGCGAGGGCTGCAGCGCGGTGGTGTGGGCGATTCCAAGAACGCTCAGTTCGCGGGTGCGCTGCGCGCCCAAGGCAGCGTCGAGCGTCGGCAGCAAGGCGGCGCGTGATAGTCGGATCTGTTCGCGCGCCTGTTCGACGCGAGAAGCGGCGCTCAGCACATCGGTGTTGTTGGCCAGCGCCGCCTCGACCAGGGCCGTCAGCTGAGAGTCGCCGAACGCCGCCCACCAGTTCGCTGAAATTTCCGTTTTGCGGCCGGGAGCGTCGCGCCACTGTGCAGGCGGGGCGACGTTCGCCTCGGTTGGCGGCGGCTGGCGCGGTGGCATGCAGCCGGTCAGCGCGACCAGCAGTACGCAGGACGACCATTGGCGCAAAACACGGGAAGGACGAATCATTGCTCGCCGTCCGCGGTGGATCGCTCCTGCGCCGTAGTGCCGCCGGTGTCCACATGGGTAATCACCGACAGCCCCGGTCGCAGGCGTTGCGCGAGCGGCTGGTCCGGATCGATGGAGATACGCACCGGCAAGCGCTGGACCACCTTGGTGAAATTGCCGGTGGCGTTGTCCGGTCGCAGAATGCTGAATTCCGAACCGGTTGCCGGCGCCAGACGCTGCACGCGACCGTTCAGGTGTGCGCCGTCCAGCGCGTCGACCTCGATTTTCACGGGTTGGCCGGGGCGCATGGCGAAGGTCTGGGTTTCCTTGTAGTTGGCGATCACCCAGAGCTGCTCCGGCACCAGGTAGAGCAGCTGCGAGCCAGCCGTCACGTATTGGCCCTGGCGTACCGTGATCTCGCTGACCTGGCCGTCGCGCGGCGCCTGGATCTCCGTGTTATCGAGGTCGATTTGTGCCCGCTTCAATGTGGCCTCGGCGATCTCCACCTGCGCCTGCAAACCACCACGGGACACTTCGCTGGCTTTCAAGGTCTGCTCGGCAATGGCGATAGCCGCCTGCGCCTGCTGCACCTTGGCCGCGGCGGCACGGGCGCCGGCGCGGATCTGGTCGCGTTCGCGGATGGAGACCGAGCCACGCTTGGCCAGCTCGTTGACGCGCTTTTCATCCGCGAGGGCGCGTAGCCGTTCGGCTTCGGCGGCAGACAGTTCGGCGCGGCGTGACGCCAGCGTCGCCTGATTCGAGGCCAGGGTCTGTTCCAGGTTCTCCAGTTCGAAGCGTCGCGCGGCGAGCTCGGCGCGGCGCTGCTCGACGGTCTGGCGATACTGGCGGTCGTCGATACGTACCAGTGGCTGGCCCTGTGCGACCTGCTCGAAGTCCTGCACCATTACCTCGGTGACGTAGCCGTTGACCTGCGGGGCGAGCACGGTGATCTGCCCGCGCACGTAGGCATTCTCGGTCACCGCCACCTGTCCACTGAACGGCCACAGTTGCCAGGCGTAGAGAATCGCCAGCACGCCGATCAATGCCACCAGCAGCATCAGGATGACCGAGCGTCGACTCGGTTTGATGGTCTTTGGCGGATCGTCCGGCGTCGGGCCGGCATCGGTAGCGGCCGCCGAAGGTTGGGGAGGCTGAGCCGTCTTGAGGTTTTGCTGATCCTCGGTTTGGGTGCGTTCGCTCATGGAGAGGCGGCGTTCCTGTTCTGCTGCGCGATGCGCAGGGTGCGATAGAGCGTCCAGCCGAACACGCCGATGGAGAGCATGCCGATCAGCCGGAATACATCATTGAAGGCCAGCACATTGGCTTCCCGCGTGGCCGCCTGACTCAGCTGCGCGGCGCTTTGCGCCTGGCGTAGTCGAGGGTCGGTCTGGCGTGGTGTCAGCGCCTGGTTCTGGGCCTGCAATCGGCCCGCGACCCGAGGGTCGCCGGGCACCACCTGCTCGGTCAGATGGCTGGAATGGTATTTCTCGCGCATCACCTGGTAGGTGCCGAACAGCGCTGGGGCTGCCAGGCCGCCCAAGCTCTGGGTCATGGTGAACAAGACGATGAAAGTCACCAGATAGTTCGGCCCGTTGCGCAGCGCCCGACCGATACCGGTGATCAGCAGCGGCCCGAGAAACATGCCGCTGGCGAATGCCAGCAGGCCCTGGCTGAGAAACATGTCGTGCGGGCGGGTCAGGTTGGTGGCGTCGATGTCGAGAAAGCTGGCGATGGCGATCAGCACGATCGACAGCAGGATCTGCGGGAAGGCCATGGCCGGGCTGAAGGTCATCGCACTGCCGGCAATGCCCATGATCAGCCCCAGCAGAATCACCGCATACAACGGCTGCAGTTGCTCGGTGCCCATGCCGAGGGTCTGCAGCAGGCCAACCGCGCCATAGGTCTGTTCGGACAGCAGCAGTCGCAGCATCAGCGCACCGAAGGCGAAACGCAGCATCTCGGCGGTACCCAGCCAGCGGGTGTGCAGCAGCGGATTGCGCCGGTGATGTTCGATCATGAAGGCCGCGCACATCAGCAGCAGCGCAGCGATCAGGGCGTAGCCCAGCCACGGCTGCTCGGTCCACCAAAGGATCCGGCCCTGCGCCAGCACCGCCGCGATCAACGCCAGGGCGGGGGCGAGCAGGGCGAAGGTCAGGAAGTCCAGCGGTTCGAAGACCTTGATGCGCTCGCCCAACGGCAGCTTGAGCACGACCACCGCCGCCAGCGAGCACAGCGCCAGACCGCTTTCGAACACGTAGAGGCGATGCCATTCGCCAAGAATCAGCAAGGCCGGCGACATCAGCCAGGCCAGCGGCGTGCCCAGCTGGGAAATGCCGAAGCCGAGGATCACCGCCTTCGGCAAGTCCGCCTTGCGAAACGCCTGGAGCATGTAGAACAGCCCCAGCGACGAGGTCGTGGCCGCGGCCAGGCCGCTGGCCGCGCGCACGAAGATGGCCATTTCGAGCCCTTCGACGAATACGTGGGCGATGCTCAGCGCCGCGTAGAGCGCCAGCCCGATCTCGGCGAAACGGCGCAGGCCGTACTGCTGGCGAAATTTGATCATCAGCAGGTTGGCGGAGACGTTGACCATGAAGTAGGCCGCTGGCAACCAGGCCGCCTCGGAGGGCGTCAGACCGAGATCGCCCTGGATGCTCGGCAGATTGGCGATGAACAACGCGTTGCCCAGGCCGCCCGTGAGGCCCACCAGTACGGCGACGCAGGCATAGGCGATGCGCACCGGCATCGGATGCAGCAGGATCGCCGGGGATCCGGGCATCGACGGGCGTTCATGGGGTTCCCAGCGAGGAACGGGTGCGAGGTATTGCGGCATGTTTTGCAGAACTCGACGGCTAGGGGCATGCACGGGCGTCTGCCGAGCCGGCGGACATCCTTTAGGACAGCCGCGGGCGCGAAATGATTGATTCTACCCGTGCCGCTCCGTTGGTCGCGATGAAAAATCGCCCTGTGCGGCGGGCCGGTCACTGGGCGGGGCGGCTGAACCTTTGCCGAAACGCGGCAGTCGACTCAACAGGTTGGCCGTGTTGTTACCGGCCTTTAACTGAGCCTCAGGAGGACCTTCAAATGGACACCAACGACACCATTTCCGTACTCAACGACCTCATCGAAACCAGCAAGGACGGTGAGAAAGGCTTCCGCGAATGCGCCGAAGACCTGAAGAATCCGCAGCTGAAAACCACCATGACCCAACGTGCGCAGGACTGCGCGACGGCTGCCGCCGAGCTGCAGCAACTGGTCAGGTCCCTGGGCGGCGATCCGGAAACCTCCACCAGCACGGCGGGCGATATGCACCGGCGCTGGGTCGATCTGAAGTCCGCGATTACCGGTCACAGCGACGAAGCGATTCTGAACGAGTGCGAACGAGGTGAAGACGTAGCACTCAAGAGCTATCGCAAAGCGCTGGAGAAAGACCTGCCGGTCGATATCCGTGCGGTTGTGGAGCGCCAGTTTCAAGGCGTGCAGCGCAATCATGACCAGGTGAAGGCGCTGCGTGACGCAGAACGCGCGCGCAGCTGATCCGGCGCGCCGATCAACCTGATCGACACGGCTCCCGAGTCCGACAACGCCCCGACCATTCGGGGCGTTTGCTTATCTGCCTGGTGCCCGGAGGCGACTACGCCTTGTTTCGACCCGCTGGTGCCGTCGCCACGCCTCACGTTCGTTAAACATCGGGAATGACTGTCCCAGCCCGGGCTGCACGGCGATTCGGTTCGGCTTGCTAGCCTCCGGCTCGTCTGCTGCCCACCGGCAGCAATTTCGTTGCGAGCTGCTAAGCTAAACCCCTTCGTTTTCCTGAGAGCCGGCTGCCATGAATTCATTCATCACTCCTCCGGCCGATGACACCGGTGCCCAGCGTGCCGAACTGGCGCGGCTGGTCGATGGCTTCGTCAGCGGTGACGGCATGCATCCGACCATCATCGAACCGCTGCACCTGATCCGTTGCGAGACACCCGGCGAGATGACCTATGGCGTACACAAGCCGGCGTTGTGCATCATCGTTCAGGGCGGCAAAGAAGTGCGTCTGGCCGATGAACTGTATTGCTATGACCCACTGCATTACCTGGTGGTGTCGGTGACGTTGCCGGTGGCCGGTTGTGTGGTACGGGCCTCGAGCGCGGAGCCTTATATTTGCATCCGCCTGGATATCGACCCCCCGTTGATCGCCGGGCTGATCAGCGAGGCCGAGCCGCTCATGGCGAGCAGCGAGCCGGACGGGCGCGGCCTGTATCTGGACCGCATCGATGCGCCGCTGCTCGATGCCACCCTGCGGTTGGTCCGCCTGCTTGGCAACCCGAAGGACATTCCGGTGCTGGCACCGTTGGCCTTGCGCGAAATCTTCTATCGGTTGCTCTGCGGACCGCAAGGTCGGCACTTGCGGGACATAGCGCTGCAGGGCAGCCAGTCGCACCGGGTCAATCGCGCCATCGAATGGCTCAACCACAACTACGTCGAGCCGCTGCGCATCGATGAGCTGGCGAGCCGGGTCAACCTCAGCAGTTCCAGCCTGCATCATCGCTTCAAGGCGCTCACCGCCATGAGCCCGCTGCAGTATCAAAAACAGCTTCGCTTGCAGGAGGCCCGGCGCTTGCTGATGACCGAAGGCCTGGAAGTCTCGGCAGCCGGCTATCGGGTCGGCTACGAAAGCCCTTCGCAGTTCAGTCGCGAATACAGCCGGCTGTTCGGCGCCTCGCCGGTCAAGGATATGGCGCGTTTGCGCAGCATCGCCTGATCAGCGCGAGGCGTTCGCCAGCCCCAGCATTCAGCGCAGCGCCGCCACCTTGCCGCGTGCCGCGTGCAGCTTCTTGTAGCTGTCGATCAGGCGCAGGTGGCGATCGAGTCCTTCCAGCTTGGTGCTGGTGGGCGTCAGGCCGAAGAAGCGCACGCTGCCGTCGACCGAGCCCATCGCGGCGTCCATCCGCTCGTGGCCGAACAGGCGACGGAAGTTGGCTTCGTAGTCATCCAGCTGCATCTCGTCATCCAGGGCCACTTCGAGCACCACGTTCACGGCCTGATAGAACAGCCCACGCTCGACCGTGTTGTCATTGAACTGCAGGAAGGCTTCGACCAGCTCCTTTGCCTCTTCGAGCTGGTTCAGGGCGAGATGGATCAAAAGCTTCAGTTCGAGAATCGTCAGCTTGCCCCATGCTGTGTTCTCGTCAAATTCGATCCCGATCAGTGTGGTGATGTCGGTGTAATCATCCAGTTCACTGTCTTCGAGACGCTCGACCAGTGCTTTCAGGCTGCCATCGTCCAGCCGGTGCAGGTTAAGGATGTCTTCACGGAAAAACAGTGCCTTGTTGGTGTTGTCCCAGACCAGATCTTCTACCGGGTAGATTTCCGAATAGCCGGGCACAAGAATCCGACAGGCCGTTGCGCCTAGCTGGTCATACACGGCCATGTACGCTTCCTTGCCCATGCCTTCGAGAATCCCGAACAGCGTGGAGGCCTCCTCGGCGTTGGAATCTTCGCCATGCCCGGAAAAGTCCCACTCGATGAACTCGAAATCAGCCTTGGCGCTGAAGAAGCGCCACGACACCACACCGCTGGAATCGATGAAGTGTTCGACAAAGTTGTTCGGCTCCATCACAGCCTGGCTTTCAAAGGTCGGCTGGGGCAGGTCGTTCAAACCTTCGAAGCTGCGGCCCTGCAACAGTTCGGTGAGGCTCCGCTCCAGCGCCACCTCGAAACTCGGGTGCGCCCCGAACGAGGCGAAGACACCGCCGGTGCGCGGGTTCATCAGGGTGACGCACATCACCGGATATTCCCCGCCCAGCGACGCGTCCTTGACCAGCACCGGAAAACCCTGCTCCTCCAGCCCCTGGATGCCTGCCAGGATTGCGGGGTACTTCGCCAGTACTTTCTGGGGTACGTCAGGCAGGGCGATTTCGCCTTCGAGGATCTCGCGTTTGACCGCGCGCTCGAAAATTTCCGACAGGCACTGTACCTGCGCTTCGGCCAAGGTATTGCCGGCGCTCATGCCGTTGCTGAGAAACAGGTTTTCGATCAGGTTGGAGGGGAAGTACACCACTTCGCCGTCCGACTGGCGCACAAAGGGCAACGAGCAGATGCCGCGCTCGACGTTGCCCGAATTGGTGTCGTACAGGTGTGAGCCGCGCAGCTCGCCATCGGGGTTGTAGATCTCCCGGCAGTACGTATCGAGTATTTCTGCCGGCAACGCATCTTTGCGGCCCGGCTTGAACCAGCGCTCGTCGGGGTAGTGCACGAAATCGGCATGGGCGATGCCTTCGCCCCAGAACTGGTCGTTGTAGAAGAAGTTGCAGTTGAGTCGCTCGATGAACTCTCCCAACGCCGACGCCAACGCGCTTTCCTTGGTCGCGCCTTTACCGTTGGTGAAGCACATCGGCGAATGCGCATCGCGAATATGCAGCGACCACACGTTGGGTACGATATTGCGCCACGACGCGATTTCGATCTTCATCCCGAGGCCGGCCAGAATCTCTGACATGTTGGCGATGGTCTGCTCGAGTGGCAGATCCTTACCGGCGATGTAGGTGCTCGCGTCGGCCGCGGTGTCGGGTAGCAGCAGCGCCTGGGCGTCTGCATCGAGATTGTCCACTTGCTCGATGACGAACTCCGGCCCAGTCTGCACCACCTTTTTGACCGTGCACCGCTCGATGGAACGCAGGATGCCCTGACGGTCCTTGTCGGAGATGTCCGCCGGAAGCTCGACCTGAATCTTGAAGATCTGCTTATAGCGGTTTTCCGGATCGACGATGTTGTTCTGCGAAAGGCGGATGTTTTCGGTCGGGATGCCGCGCGTCTGGCAGTACAACTTGACGAAGTAAGCCGCACACAGCGCGGAAGAGGCCAGGAAATAATCGAACGGGCCTGGCGCTGAGCCGTCGCCCTTGTAGCGAATCGGTTGATCGGCTACCACCGAGAAATCATCGAACTTGGCTTCAAGCCTGAGGTTGTCGAGAAAGTTAACTTTGATTTCCATGGGCGATACCAGAACAACACGATTTGGCCGCCCATTATCCGGTTTATCAGCCTTGCGTGCGTGATTTTCCAGCCTGGCGGTCTGTGCAGCCTCTCGCTCCCCGAATATCAGCGCTAACACGAATGCACGGTAGTGACCCGCCACGACCTCGTCGTCCCAAATGGCTACGAGGATTAGAACTCGTTCTTTCGTGCCTTCCGTCAGTGGGAAAGCCGTACGCTTGCTACCTGGCGAAAGCAGCAAGAGGCTCAAAGAAAGGCCTGAGCGCGCCCATTTTCGCCGCGACGGACGTGACGGGGACACCGCTGCTGCCCGTCTGTCGCAGTCATCTCCAGCACTTGGGCTCAGCGTGACGAGGCGTGCCCTTTGCCCGCTTGCAACTCGAACGCGATACTCCAGTTGTGCAGCGGATAGGGTTTGTCCACCAGTGCGGCGATGTTGGCTTCGCGCGGCATGCCTTCGTCCGGCAAGTATTCGTAGCGGGCGTCGGCCTGGCTCGGGTCGCTGTCGCGTAATTCACCGGCGCCTCCAACCGCATGGCTGGCATAGCGGATGCGCGGCGTGCCGACCAGATCGCGGCCGGCATTCAGGCGCACAACCGTGTCGGCGACGATCTCCACGGCTTCGATCGGCACCTCGCCCTGCTCGTCGATCAGGATGAAGCCGCGGTTCTCGATCGGCCGTGCCTGATGGCCGAGATAGGGTTGGTCGAATACCAGCGGCGGGGACGGCACATGGAAGTCAATGAGTATTTCGCGATCTTCGTAAGTGGCGCCGCGCGGCGACAGCGGTTGCCAGTTGCGGCCCTCTATCACCACCTGGTGATAGACCTTGCCGAGCATCTGGCCGAACCAGCGATAACCATTGGCCGACAGGTGAGTGCCCTTGTCCACGTAGGGGTAAACCGGCCCGGCGAGGTACCAGTTCGGCTCCTCCTGCGCCAGTTCCCACTGCGCCATGCCGATGTCGAGGCTGCCATTGACCACCGATGATTTGGCATCGGTCTGGTAGCTGATGAACGCCGGCATCCGCTGCTGTCCGGCGATCGCCTGCGCGGTATCGGCGTTCAGGTCGTCGCGCAGCTGGCGCAGCATCTTCTTGTAGTAAGCCTTGTCGTTGATGCCACCCTGGGTCTGCGAGTAGTCGTATTCACCCTGCAGCCAGAAGAAGGCGCTGAGGCGGTAGCTGGCGTCTTGAGCGTCAGCGATCTGCTTGGCCTGGTCGACCGCCTGCAGCACCCGTCGATACTCGTGGGTGCCGCCGACCTTGGACAGCTGCGCGATGGAGCGCCCGGAGGTGGACGCGTTGCTGGCCACGAACAGGTGCTCGGGGTCGGCTGCGACGCCGTGCTTTGCGAGATAGAGGCGGCGGGCCATATTCAACGCGCCGACTTCCACGGATTCGCCTTCCTCCTGCGCATGCTCGTCCAGTCTCGCCACCGACCGGCCATCGAGGATGACCTTCGGATCGCGCTTGAGCTGGACGACCGCCCTGAGCGGCTTGAACGCGAATTCGCCGACCGGTACGAATCGGTCGCCGCTGAATGTCGCCGAACGCACCGAGTCGCCCAGCATCAGATTGTCGTACTTCGGCTGTTTCGACAGCGCCGGCCAGCCTTCGGCGGCCGAGGCCAGGGACTGACCGTAAGTGACGATGTGGTTGTATCTGGCCGTCGGCGCCGGTGCGCGATGATTGGGGGATGCCATGAGCTGCTCGCTGAAGCGCTTGTTCTGCGCGTCGCGGGTCGCCAGAGAGGCGTCGTCGGCCAGCGATGAGGCAGAGGTGCTCAACAGTACGGCGGCGACCGTTGCGTAAGTGAAGGGCCAGGCGGTGAGGAGCTGTGCAGGCATGCCATTTCCTTTGTTGAACTGCGACCAGGCCCTGTGCCAAACAGGTTCGGACCGGGTCGTTTCGGAATTGGCGTTCGACGGTGAAGGCTGTGCTTAGTTCGGCTTCGGCTCGCCGAGGCGGTATTTCGACGTTTCGCTCAGTGACGTGATGAGGCGAGCGGCTGAGGGGCGTGCCGTGGCGCGGGTGCATTGTCCATCGCGTCTTTGATCGCCTGCGCGAGTTCTTCCAGTCGATAGGGTTTGGCCAGTACGTAGACACCTTCCTCATCGGCGGTTTTTTTCGCGGCTTCGGCGTAGCCGCTGGTGAGCAGCACCGGAATGTCGCGGTGTTTCGTACGGATCTCTCGTGCCAGCTCCACGCCGTTCATGCCGCCGGGCATCATCACGTCGGAGAAGACGATATCCACCTTGCGTCCGTTTGCCAGGGCGCCCAGCGCCGCCGCGGCACTGGTGGCGAGGGTCACGGTGAACCCCAGGTGTTGGAGCATTTCGCCGACCAGTGCCGCGACCGCTTCGTCATCGTCGACCAGCAAGACATTGCCGGCCGAGACCTGCGCCGCGACCTCCACTTGCATGCCTGCCTGGCCAGGCGCGTCCGGGACGGATGTCGCACGGGGCAGTAGCAGCACCACGCTGGTGCCCCGTTCACACTCGGTATCGATCCAAACCGTGCCGCCAGACTGCCGGGCGAAACCATAGACCTGCGCCAGGCCGAGGCCGGAGCCCTTGCCGATTTCCTTGGTGGTGAAGAAGGGGTCGAATACACGTCCGCGTACATCGTCCGGGATACCGGTGCCCGAATCGATCACCGCCAGGCGGACAAAATCGCCTCGCTGGCCCAGCACCTGCTCGTCTGGCGCATTCGAGGCCTGCAACAGGATCGTGCCGCCTTCAGGCATGGCATCGCGGGCATTGACCGCCAGGTTGAGGATCACCAGCTCCAGCTCGCCGGGATCGACTTCCACTGGCCACAGATCGTCGGCGAACTGCACCTCGACGTGCACGTCGCCACGCAGGCTGCGGTCGAGCAGTTCGCGCATCCGGCTGATGCGATGGGCCAGATCGACCGCCTCGGGTGCCAGCGACTGCCGCCGCGAGAAGGCCAGTAGCTGTCGGGTCAGGGCGGCGCCACGCTGTGCGGCCTGGCGCATGCCGTCCATCAGACGCTGGCGGCGATCTGGATCGGAGCGGCGATCGAGCATGTCGAGGCCGCCAGCGATAACCATCAGCAGATTGTTGAAATCATGTGCGATGCCGCCGGTGAGCTGCCCGATGGCCTCGATCTTCTGCGTTTGACGCAATGTTTCTTCGATGTGGGCACGTTCCACCATTTGCGTGCGCAGCTCGACGTTGGCCTGCTCCAGTGCCCGGGTACGTTCGACCACCAGCGCTTCGAGCTCATGCGAGGCCTGCTCGCGGGCCTCGATCAATGCGCGGACCTCGTACTGGCGAAGGCGGCCGCGTATGGCCGCCTGGACGGCGCTGGTGAGGGTGATGCTTTGCACCGGGCGTTCGAGCAGAGAGACATTGCGCAACGCCGCGACCAGGCGTTGCCGCCAGGCACTGACCGCCGGCTGTCGGTGCTTGCTGGTCAACACCACGAACGGAAAGTCGGACCAGGCCGGTTGTGCATCGACCCACGCACCCAGGGCCTTAAGGTCCTGGCCGAACAAGGCCTCTTCGGCGATGAACACCGCGTCGGCATCGTGTTCGGCGCGCTCCAGCACCTCGGCGACGCTGTGGCAGACATCGGCAGCCATCCCGCTGCGGCGCAGCAGGTCGGCCGTTGCCGGGCCGTCCCTGCCGATGGGTGCGAAGACGACTACTAATGGGCTTTCTCGCTTAGGCGTCGTCATGCTCGTCTTTCATGAGAGGGCTGGCATCGCCGGTGTACGTCGGCGTGCCCAAGAATATGCCGCTGAAGTGCACGAGCGGCAGTCCGACCTTGATGCCGGAAGCGCCAAGGCGAAACTCCCGGATGCTGTTTTCGTGGCGTCCGCTGCGCTTTTTAACCACAGACATCGCGCGCCGGACGACGCCGGCATGCTCGAAGTAGCGCAGCATGATAACCGCATCACTGAGATAGCTGATATCGATGGGCGTATCCATCGGTCCCACCAGGCCGTGCTGAGCGAGCACCATCACGCTGATCACACCTTTCTGACCCAGATAGCTCAGCAGCTCGTGCATTTGCAGGATCAAGAAACGGCCATCGGGCATGGCGTTCAGGTAGCCGTTGAGGCTATCCAGTATCACCAGTTGCGCCCCTTGCTCCTCGACGCTGTGCCTCACGGCGGCGGTGAACTCGCCGGGCGACAGCTCGGCGGGATCGATCTGTTGCAGGTGCAGCAAACCGCGTTCGATCCAGGGTTCGAGATCCAGGCCGAGCGCTCGAGCGCGCGCCAGCAGCGTGCCGATGCCCTCGTCGAAGATGAAAAACGCCACGTGCTCGCCGCGCTTGCAGGCCGCTGCGGCAAAACCCAGTGCCACCGAGGATTTACCGACGCCGGCCGCTCCGATCAGCAATGCGTTGGTGCCACGTTCCAGACCGCCGCCCAGCATCTTGTCCAGTTCGTCGTTGCCGCTCGAGGTGAATTCGCCGACGAACGGCGAGTGGTGTTCGGCGGCGATCAGACGCGGGTAGATCGCCAGGCCGCCGGTCTTGATCGTGAAGTCGTGGTAGCCGCCCCGGAATTTGATGCCGCGCATCTTGATCACCCGCAGGCGTCTACGCTCCGCGCCGTAATCAATGGCCAACTGCTCCAGCATCACCACCCCGTGTGAAATCGAGTGGAGTTGCAGATCGCCGCTTTCGGAGGTCTGGTCATCGAGCAGGATCACCGTGCAACGGCGCGTGGTGAAGAAGTGCTTGAGCGCCAGGACTTGTCGGCGATAGCGCAGCGGGCTCTGCGCCAGCAGACGCATTTCGGACAGGCTGTCGAAAATAACCCGGGTCGGGTTGGTTGCGCTGACGCGGTCGAAGACCTGTTTGGTGGTCTCGCTCAGCTCCATCTCGGCCGGATGCAGCACGGTCAGTTCGAGCTCGGGGTCGAGGGCGTCTTCGGGCGTCACCAGCTCGAAAACATCTATACCATCGAGCGTCCAGCCGTGACGCTTGGCGACGAGTTCCAGTTCCTTCTTGGTTTCCGAGAGCGTTATGTAGAGCACTCGCTCGCCATGGCGTACACCTTCGAGAAGAAACTGCAGAGCGATAGTGGTCTTGCCGGAGCCTGGGCTGCCCTCGTAGAGATACATTCGATTAGGGTCCAGTCCCCCACCGAGGATGTCGTCGAGGCCTGCGCTGCCAGTCGAGATACGAGGGCATTCGTCATCGGTCGTCGGCAACTGATCAAAGGAATCGGTCATTCCATACTCCTTACGCAGGGCTCCAGACGGAGGCTGCGTGTCCTTGTTCCAGGCTTCGTGACGTATGGCAATGAAGCAGCTGGAACACGCCCGTAAATGCCGCGTGGCGGTCGGGCAAAAAGCCCCTTCAATCGGTTCGCCGATGGCTCTGACGAAGCTTCGCATAGATGCTGCCGGCAGGCGATAACCGAGGGGCACCGTCCTCTAATCCGACTGGGCTTTCGTCGCACCGTTCCCCTTCCCCCTGCCGTTAGCGGTCATCACCGGAACGCTGTCATAGGCGCTAGGCCACGTCGTAGAGCCGTTCGGATGTCGTTTCGCTTGTAAGGTGCGAGTGCACCGCCTGCGCTGCGCCGATGCAACAGATCGTAATCATTGGCGCTTGGATCGCCTGACCGGCTGGCCCATGATCGGGCTTTGTTTGATCAGGTGGCCCGGATGTCACGACCCTCACGTCCATCGGCCTCGGCTCTCGGCCGGTTGCTGCTCCTGGGTGGCACCGGCGCGCGGATCGCTGGCAATCTCGTGGTGCAGCGCATCACGTCGGGTAAGGCGAGTATCGACTGGGCGCCGGTCGGTGAGCTGCTGGGCGATACGCTGGGGCAGATGAAGGGCCCGGTGCTCAAGCTCGGTCAGCAGGCATCGCAATGGCAGGATGTGCTGCCGCCACCGATCAGCGCGGCGCTGTCCCGGCTGCAGAATCAGGTCCCGTCACTGCCGTTCGCCCCGCTCGAATCCCACCTGCAGCGCCTTTACCACGGCCGGTTGTATGCGCTGTTCGACACCATCGAGGCGCAACCCGCCGCGGCGGCGTCGCTGGGGCAAGTGCACCGTGCGCGTGACCGGCAGGGGCGAGCGCTGATCATGAAGATCCAGTACCCGGGCATTCGTGCGATTTGCGATGCCGACCTGCGGCAGCTGCGCCGGCTGATGCCGCTGGGGCGGCTATTCGGCACGCCCTCGGCGCGGCTCGAGTCGGTCTACCGCGAGCTGCAACGCGCGATCGACCAGGAACTCGATTACGGTGCCGAGCGCGACAATCTTGAGCGCTTTCGCCAGCACTTCGAGGACTGGCCCGGCGTGCGCATTCCGTTTTCCGTCGTGGCGCTGTGCCGCCCTGGTGTGCTGGTGTTGGAAGAGCTGCCGGGACGCTCGATGAATGAGGTCGACCAGGCATCCGCCGAGATTCGTCAGCGACTGGCCGAAGCCCTCTGCGACTGGCTCGCCGAGCAGGCATTCGGCCTCGGACAACTGCACGCCGACCCGCATCCGGGCAATCTTGCCTGGACCGATGCCGGGGAACTGGTGATTTACGATTTCGGCAGTGTCGTCCCGCTGCCGATGCGCTTGCTGCGCGCTTATGTACAGATCTTCGATGCCTTGCGCGGCCCATCCAGCGAGGCGCTGGAGGCGGGCTTCCAGGCTCTCGGTGGGCGCCAGCCAGGCAGCGCCCCGCCGCATGGCCTGTATCGCCGCATTCATCTCCTGCTGCATCCGTTACTGCAACCCGGAGCGCAATGGGATTTTCGCGGCGCGTCCCTGCATCAGCAACTGGTCGAACTCTCGCCGTTGCTGATGTCTGCGCTCGGCAGTCTGCAGCCGGCGTCCGGTACGCTGCTGGTCAACCGCACGCTGGAAGGGCATTACTGGAACCTCTACCGGCTCGGCGCCTGCCTGCCAGTCGCTGATCTGCTGGCAAGCCGCATCGCGCAATGGCGTGCCATCGTACAACCCGACAAACCGGTCTAAGCGCTCAATGAAATCGGATTCGACCATTCAACCAGGCCCGATTGCGGCCAGAAGGCAAACAGGTGGATGCGCCGCAACGGGCTGCGACGCATCGACTTTCATTCAGCGCCGCACCATGGCCGCACGGCGCTGAACAAGCGGTTACGGGGCGCGGTAGATCGCGCACAGTTTGTTTCCGTCAGGATCGCGTACATAGCCCAGGTGCATCGCGCCGAGGCTGCCTTCACGCAGCCCCGGCGGCTCTTCACAGGTGGTGCCGCCATGCGCGACGGCTACGTCGTGAAACGCCTGGACCTGCTCGGGTGAGTTGCATTTGAAGCCAATCGTGCCGCCATTGCCTACCGTCGCTGGTTCACCGTTGATGGGCTCGGTGACACCGAACAGGCTCCCGTCGTGATGGTAGAAAAGGCGAGTGTGCCCGGAAGGAGCGGTATTGCGGAGCGGCTCGCCTGCGCCGAGCACACCGAGCACTGCGTCGTAGAACCGCTTCGACCGTTCAATATCATTCGAACCGACCATTACATGATTGAGCATGGACCCCTCGCTACGTGGTTGGATGATGCAAACACGCACTCTAGCACCGGTAACAAGCGAGCCGTCAAAGGACGGATCCCGCTGTGCACGGGGCGCTCCGACACATCCATACCGGTACTACAGACATGCGCGCCAGGGGCGGCAACCTAGGGGATGGTGATCTCCCCGTTCTTTCCGGCTTCCCGGTACCGAGCCCGCAGCACATCGGCCAGTCGCTGCTTGGCCTGGTCTTCGCCGTGGATGAGGCGGATTTCCTTCGGCCATTCCGTCATCCGGGTGACGAAGCCGACCAGGTCAGCTTGATCGGCGTGTGCGGAATAGCCACCGACGCTGTCGATACCGGCGCGGATGTCGATGCGCTGTCCGTCCAGATCGACGAAACCACCATCCGGTCCATGGGTCTGGATGTCGCGCCCCGGCGTGCCCTTGCCCTGATAACCGACGAACACCACATTGTGGCGCGGATCGCCCAGCATCG
Source organism: Pseudomonas sp. YJ42 (assembly GCF_047225135.1). Taxonomy (NCBI): domain Bacteria; kingdom Pseudomonadati; phylum Pseudomonadota; class Gammaproteobacteria; order Pseudomonadales; family Pseudomonadaceae; genus Pseudomonas; species Pseudomonas sp. YJ42. The sequence goes on from NZ_CP178378.1 coordinate 4,148,363, forward strand.
CTTTCAAGTAGTTGACGATCCGCCCGCCCGAGCACATCCCATTGCCCGCGATGACGATTGCGGGCCGTGCGGTCTGGGTGAGGTGCTCGACGATGCGCATATGCTCGTCGTGGCTGTCGACGGTGATGAGCTGCTTGAACGACAGCGGCTTGCGGCCTTCCTTCATACGATCGCGAGCATCTTCGTCCCAGAATGCCTGCAGCTCCTTGTAGGTTGCGGTGAATCGGCTGGCCAACGGCGAGTCGAGAATGATCGGAATCTGCGGCCAGTCGATATCGGGATCGCCTTCCTGCGCTTGCCGCCCGGATTCGCCCACCGTCCTGTCCGCTTCTACCAACTCGCTCCGCTCATGGAGGATCTCTTCCAGCTCGTACAGCAGCTCCTGAGTTCGGCCAATGCTGAACGAGGGGATGAGCACGGTGCCCTCGTCGGCCAGGGCCCGCTCGATGACCGCCTGCAGCCGTTCGCGCCGATGCACGCGGTCTTCATGCCGGCGGTCGCCATAAGTGCTTTCCATAATCAGCAGGTCCGCGCGTTCGGGCGGCACCAGGTCAGGTAGCAGCGGTGAATGCGGAGCGCCCAGGTCACCGCTGAATACCACCCGCTCTGCCGGGCCCTCGGCGTCACTTAGTTCCAGCTCGACATAAGCCGACCCCAACACATGCCCGGCCGGCTGCAAGCGTACCCGGCAGCCGCCGCTATCCGTCTCGTTCAGGGTGAACCAGTGGCCGTAGGGCAGGGCGATGATGCGCTGCTCGACTACCTTGATATAACGCTCCAGTTGCGCCTGATCACGGCTGATGGACAGGCGAAAGGCGTCCTCCAGCACGATCGGCAACAGCCGGGCGGACGGCTCGCTGCACAGGATCGGCCCGCTGAACCCCGCCGCCAGCAGGTTCGGAATCCGTCCCACGTGGTCGATGTGCACGTGGGTGACGATCAACGCCTTGATGCCCTCGATGGAGAAATCCAGCGCCAGCTCATCGTCATCTGAATTTGCATCCTGCCCCTGAAACTGGCCGCAATCGATAAGGACGCTACAGCTGTCATCCATCCACAACTGATGGCACGACCCGGTGACGCCTTCATGAGCGCCGTGATGGATGAGTTTCGGATGCTTCATCGGAATTCCTTCACCAGCGGATGCCCCGACAATGAGTCGAGGCAGGGAAAGCGGTACGAGCCGCTTTTGCTAATGAAGCATTTGGCCGCCGGCGGGGTTGAACAGTTTCCGGCGACCGCCGAGCGGGAGCTCGGTTACGGTGCGAGAGTGGATACGGTTGTACCGTTCGCCGGGTGTCCTCTCTACTTGCGGCCGCGGCTTGGGGTCGCGGCCGCTTTCGGCCAGAAGCGGACCTAGGTTTCGCTGATGGAGTGGGGGGTTCTACCCCATTTCCACGGACGGTTTTGAAAGGTCTGAAAACTTCAGGTCTTGCCTGGCGACTCTACGACGCATGCGTGGGTTATAAATCGTTCGATGTAATCGAATAATTCTGCCCGCGCTTCATCACGTGTTCGATACAACTGATGGGCAACGCGCTCCCGTTTGAGTTGACCGAAGAAGCCTTCACAGGCCGCGTTGTCGCCGCAATGCCCGACGGCACTCACGCGCAGACTAGCGTGTTGCGATTCACAAAGCGCTGGTAGTCACCACTGGTGAATTGGGGCGGATTCAACCGGTCGTAATGTTTATGGGACGACCCGCAGGAGGGATGCAGAAATTGACGGGCCGGGGAGCGATGCGTTCGCCAGGCGCGCCGTCACTTCGTAATGAGATCGAGCGGCTGTTTTGGGTGCAGATCGCAACCGGCATCACAAGCGAAAAGGCAGCACAGGCCGTTGGCGTCTCATCCGTAGTAGGCACTCGCTGGTTTCGTCATCGGGGCGGAATTGCCGGGCCTCGACAAGCTCCCTTCAAAGGTCGAAATAACCACATCGCAATGACCGTAAATGGGTCAATGGCTGGCCGCCCGAACAGATTGCCAACCGGCTCCAGATCGATTTTCCGGACGATGAATCCATGCGCATCTCTCACGAAGCCATAAACACTCGGCTGGAAAACACCCGCTGAAGCTCTGAATGAGTATCTAAAATCTGTTCAACAATCCTGTGTTGCGACGACCGGTTGAATCCGCCTTGGCTGCCTCGATCCGAATGCGGAATCATCGACCAGTTACCCTGGCGTTGCCAAATCGTCATCTCCACCGCTCGAATAACCATCTGCCGATCCTGACGGTGATAGGCAAGTCCTCTGACCGTATCTGCCTTCAATCGTAGATCCGCGCTGTGCCGATGTTCGCATGCGCCAGCCACTGCTGGATCTTAGCGACTAACTGTCGTGCGCCACCTATCCTGCCCTATCTGAAGCTGTTTTTGCACCAACAACCAGCGCAAGAGCCGGTATGAGTGACCGGCTCCCACTCGTGCCGGTGTCCTGCTCGTCCGAGCAGCAGTTAAGTATCTCCTATCCCTCGCGCTTCACTATGACTAAAAGTCATGGTACTCCAGCGAATTTTACGCTTGCGAAGTACGAAAATATTCCGAGATTCTATCCCCGGTCGCTAAGTCTCTTCTGGGTTTTGTGGAGCCGAAATCGCGTCAGTACTTCATCAAAAGTTCACAATAAAAGATTAATATAAAACTGTTCCTCAGTCTGTCTGTTAGTAGTCCCTCTGCCGACTATCCACGTCTTTACGTTAATATGTCGGCATCATCGCTGTGGTCGCTCGAAGCGCCGTAACTATCAGCGATTGGAAAATTCCTGACAACCATATGCGAGGCCAATAATTTTGAAAGTAATTATTGTAGGATACGGATCTATAGCTACCGCATTACTGCCGATCCTGACAAAGGAGCTGGGTCAGGTCTTCTCAAAGATAATGATCATTGACCCAAAAAATCCATCAGCACCAGGCTGTATAAGCGGTTTGACCTTTGTTCAATCTGCAGTGACAAAGGATAACTATAAAGAACTACTTTCAACGGTAGATTCCGAAACGTTCGTTATAAATCTATCAGTTGATGTCTCCAGCACAGACCTTGTTGCCTACTGCCAAGAGCGGGGAGCTCTGTATATAGATACTTGCATTGAGCCATGGGGCGGCCATTATGTTGACCCGTCTATCGAAGCATCCGGCCGGACAAATTATGCATTGCGAGAGGAGATGCTAGCCCTAAGGAAACAATTTCCAACAGGCCCCACTGCGGTTATCGCGCACGGAGCAAATCCTGGAATCGTCTCGCACTTCATTAAGAAAGCCCTCCATAACCTAAAGTCAACGTTGATACCCGACGACGAAGAAGTGCCCCGCACCCAGCAAGATTGGGCAGCGCTCGCCTCGAAACTCAGTATCCGCACCATCCATATCGCAGAGCATGATACCCAGCTTCCATTAGAGCCTAAACGCCCGAATGAATTCGTAAATACTTGGTCGGTAGACGGATTCATTAGTGAGGGATGCCAGCCAGCTGAGCTTGGCTGGGGAACGCATGAGGATGGTCTACCCCTAGATGCTCAGGAACATCATAACGGATCACGCTGTGCTATTTATCTTAACAAACCTGGCGCAAGCGTCAGGGTAAAAACATGGACGCCAGCACAGGGTCCCTGCCTAGGCTTTCTCATAACACACAACGAGTCGATATCCATCGCTGACTATTTAACGCATATAGAAAATGGCGAGGTCATGTACCGTCCAACTGTTCACTATGCCTACCACCCCTGCGGTGACGCTATCCTATCGCTCCATGAATTTAACGGACGATCGTGGCAGCCTCAAGAAAGTAAACGAGTACTCTCCGGCACGGAAATAGCTTCCGGTGCTGACTTCCTTGGCGTACTGCTAATGGGACATGCCAACAATGCTTATTGGCTGGGTTCAACGCTGAGTAATCACGAAGCGAAGAAAATAGACGGGCTTTGTTCGGCGACGTCACTACAAGTGGTTGCTGGCGTTGTGTCTGGCATTAAGTGGGCATTGGCCAATCCGCAACAAGGAATTGTGGAAGCTGATGAAATAGATTTCGAAGCCATACTTGATTACGCGCGTCCCTACCTTGGTGAAGTTGTCGGGGTATACACCGATTGGTCACCCATCAAGGATGATCAAGGCCTCTTCCCTCGGAAGAGCAACGATGCTTGGCAATTTGAAAATTTCCTTGCCTAAGGGGCCCTTACATGAGCTACGTGAAATCAGCTATCGGATTGAAAAGTTACGACTGGTCTTCGGTAGAACTACTTAAGGGCCTCATCCCGTCCTCCATCACAGCAACAGAAGAAGATATTGCCAAACGCAAAGTGCATTTCTGGCATGACATGAGTTCAGAGTACGATTCCAAGTATTTTCTAAGATACCTTCTGGACCGGAAAGACCTAGCGCTGTCAGATGACTTTATCGAGTTTGTATGTCTATGGCATCTTGATGAACAGAACCACTACCGGGGCTTGCGCAGAATCAACAGTGTCCTTTTTGATATGGAGGAGAGTGATATAGATCGGAAAATAGGCTCGCGTGAACCCAGCTTTGATCTAATAGATGGCTTCCTTGTAGACGAGTTCACTATATTGCTTTCCATTGCTTTTGATGAAGTAACGAGCACAAGAGCTTACAAGCAGGATTTTTCTTTTTTTGACACGCTTGGTCCGCAGTGCTTGTCTATATGGATCAGAAATGCAGCGCGCGACGAGGCGGCACATTACGGTAATGCTATGAAGCTGCTGAGGGCGCATCATTCAGACAGGTTCGTGGAGGCGGCAGGGATACTTGACGAAATTATTAAGTTCGAAACAGCTGACGGGTTTGGGTATAACAATACCTTTATATTTGACCACGACACGGATGATTTTTCAGGCGAGCTGTTGTCGTATAGTAAAAATACGATTATCAGTAAGTTGGGAGCTGATCAATGACATGGTTGTACCTGGCCTTAATGGCGCCGGTATTATGGAGTCTTTCGAATATCGTCGATAAGTTCGCAATTAATAATATCACCTCACACTATATACCATTCGTGTTCCTGTTGAGCATAGGGAACATTTTCTTTGCGGCTGTAATCTATCTGGTGTTTCTCCCTCAAGATGTTGAGCTTTGGTTCGTTGTGTTCAATCTATTGTCAGGATTGGCAATATTTGGTCAGTATTTTTCTTATAGCTACTCCCTTGAACAAATGGATGTTTCAGCAGTCATCCCAATTCATCAGTCCGAGCCTGTTTTTGTGCTGATAGCGTCTGTGTTATTTTTCCATTCCGTACCTTCTGAATGGCAAATTTTTGGGTTCTTTTTAATCATAGCGGGGATACTTTTGCTCTCCGTGTCTCGGCAGACAGTACGAGGGCTTGGTCAGTCTAGGCATGTAGTGGTTCTGCTGGTTTCCGCGCTTTTCGGTGCCATTTCAACTCTGATATCTGATTTTCTTTTGATATCAAAATCACTTGAAACAGTTTTGATTTTCAATTTCGCTGGATACTCTCTCGGTGGCGCTCTGCTTCTCTTGTGGCCTGCCTGGCGAGCCTTGATACTTAATGATCTATCAAAGCTGAGCTTGCATCAGTTCTGCGTCTTTGGACTTACAAACCTCTTTGACGTTGGGGGGTATGTATTTTTCATGGCCGCACTCGCTGTTGGTGGAGGAGCGGCACTTGTCGCTGTCATAGTCAGCATCCATCCGCTGTTCGTTTTGATCCTTGGCTACATTGTCACCAAATTCTTTCCGAAACTATTTACCGAAGATATCGCGCCAGGCGGTTTTATCCGGAAGTTATTCTCAATCGTTGTGATTGTGGCAGGTGTTTCAATAATTTCGATGGCCCAACCGGTACAAGCATAGTACTTTACTCTGTATGTCGGTGAGTCTTTTGGTCGGTGCTGACGGCGATCATATGCACGTGTCGTGCTAATGTTGACGTGCCCTAGCCATTGCTCGCTGACCCTGGCGCTCGGCGCCTCGGCCACCGAGGTGCTGTGGATCATCGATATCTACCCGCTGCTGATGGCGGGCCTACTGGTGCCCATGGGCACCATGGCCGACCGCATCGGCTACCGCCGCGTGCTGCTCACCGGCCTGGTGGCGTTCGGCATCGCCTCGCTGCTGACGGCCTTCGCGCCAACCCCTCAAACCTGAGCAAGGACGCTCAGTGAAACGCCGAAAGGCAACTTTAAGTGGCTTGCAGCCACTTCGACAGCAGCCACTTCGACAGCAGGCACATCTGACCGGCCGGCCGCTGAAGCTACTTTTTCAACAGAATCGGCCGACGGCTGCCGTTCGCTAACTAGCTGCTTCTCGGCCAATAGCGGCAGTTGTAACGGGCTGAAACCAATCCCAACAGTTAGTGGTAGGTAGCATCAAGCGCTGCGCAGTAACCGGCTGACATCCTTTGACGGCGGTGAGCCGAACTGACGGCTGTACTCGCGGCTGAATTGCGAGGGGCTTTCGTAGCCGACGCGGTAGCAAGCGCTGGAAACGTCGAGCCCTTCGCTGATCATCAGCCGGCGCGCCTCCTGCAGGCGCAGCTGCTTCTGGTACTGCAGCGGGCTCATGGCGGTGACCGCCTTGAAGCGGTGATGCAGTGTCGAATTGCCGAGATTTGCCACACGGGCAAGCTCGTCGATCCTCAGGGGTTCGGTGTAGTGCTTGTTTAGCCAGTCGATCGCTCGCGTCACCCGGTGCGTCTGCGTATCACCGATCGCAATTTCGTAGAGCCGACGCCCCTGGCTACCGCGCAGCAAGCGGTAATAGAGCTCGCGCAAGGCCAGCGGCGCGAGCATGCCGATGTCCCGTGGCGTATCGAGCAGGCGCACCAGGCGCAGCATGGTGTCGAGCAACGGAGCATCGATGCGGTCGAGGAACAGGCCGCGGCTCGGCTCGTCCGGCACGCCAGCGGGCGGCGCTTCGGCGATCAGCTGGGCGATTTCAGCCGGATCGAAATCAAGCCGAATACAGATGTAAGGCGCTTCAGGGCTCGCTTCGATCACGCGTCCAGAGACGGGCAAGGTGACCGATACCACCAGATAGTTGAGGGGGTCGTAACGGTACTGTTCATCACCCAGGCCGACATCCTTGCGCCCTTGAACGATCAGGCAGAGCGCGGGTCGGTGCACGGTGTGGATGAGCTCGGACGGCGCGTCCATGCGAATGACGTGCAGCGGTGCGATGGCTGTTTCGTAGGTGCCGGGGCTGGGGATCCGCCGCGTCAGTATCCGTATCAGTTCGGCGCGGTAGGCTGCGGTGTTCTGGAGGTCGGAATCGTTGTTCGTATCCATGTGAAGGCCCTCGAGAGTGGTCAAAGGTTAGCAAAGCCAATCACTGATGCCACGAATCCGTATGCCGGCGAGACGAGAGAAGCCCGGTCAAGACGCCGGGCTGGCTATTACCTGCGGTAGAGCACCATACCGGCGTGGTAGAGAATGCCATCGCGAAATTCCCCGTCCGCGGTGAAGCCCGTGTCGTCCCGGTAACGGATGTAGTCGCCTTCCACCTCGTAGCGTCCCTGATAGGCGCTCTTGCGATTCCCTCGTGCCTCGTCGTAGCGCCCGTTGGGCAGCAACTCGTGGCGAATGTATCCATCAGCGGTAATCCACATGCCGGCATAAGGGTGAGTTGCGACAGAAGGTTGCGTGCTTTGCATGTCAGGCGCTCCATCTGCGGAACCATCAGCCGAGGCGGCTGATGGCGGTGCGCTCCGAGCCGTCTTCGGCGACGCGAAATCCTGGGTTACGCTCGGCACCATCTTCAGCGACGGCCAGGCCGACCGGGACCAGGTTCGCGGTGGAGACGATGAAGGCGCTCAGGGCGGTACCGATCAACAGTTGGCTGATGTTTTTCATGGTGATGACCTACAAGTCGAATAGCGGGTACGGATGGCCTGTCCGGGCCGTTTGGTGTCATCCGTTTCGTGAGTCCAGATTAGGGAGAGTGGCCGTTGGGCCGTTATGTCGAACGTGTCGCGCGTTTGCCTGATCCTGTATGGCGTTGCCGACGTCCCTGTCGATTCACGGCTTCACTTGCCCCATCCGGCCGGCCGCTGCTTGTGCAACTCGATCAGCCGGCTTTGACGGTCATGCCGCCGTCGGCCATGACGACCGAGCCGACCATGAAACTCGCGCGATCCGAGGCGAGAAAGGCAACGATCTCGGCAATTTCCTCAGGCTGCGCAGCACGGCCGATAGGCGCGGCTTCACCGTGCTGGGCCAGGAAACCCGGGCCGTCTTCAACGACATCGTTGAGGATGTTGGTGACCACGTCGCCAACGCCGATGGCATTGACGCGAATGCCATGCTCGATGGCTTCGAGCGCCAGCGTGCGGGTCAGTTGGGCCAGCGCGCCCTTGGACGCGGTGTAGGCGGCGATGGTCGGAAAGGCGAAGTAGGACGCATAGGAGGCGATGTTGACAATGGCCCCGGAGTTGTTGGGCATCATTGCCTTGACCGCCTCGCGGCAATGCAGGAATGCCGCGGTGGCATTGACCGCCTGGATGCGCTCCCAGTCTTCGCGAGTCATGTCGACGACCAGCTTGTTGATGATGATCCCTGCGTTATTGACCAGGATGTCCAGCCGGCCGAACTGCTCGATAGCCAGACCGACCGCGCGCTCCGCGGCGCCGTCTTCGCTGATGTCGGCCACCAGCGGGACCAGCCCGGGACGGGCGAGATCTTCGACGGCGGGGTTCAGGTCTTCGGCAACGACCTTGGCGCCACGTGCATGCAGCAACAGGGCGATCGCCTTGCCGATGCCACTGGCGGCGCCGGTGACCAGCGCAACTTTGCCTTCGACTTCGTGAGGAATGCTGTGCGTGAAATCAGTCATGGTGCTCTCCTGCGTTGCGAGCCGAGGAGACATTCGCCGGCTCGGCGCCCGTGAGGCGCTGTCGTTATCGACAGCTTCACTGTCTCGCAATGCGCTGGGGCGGGCTTTCGCAGGTTTGCCGGGGCTGTCGGGGTTTTGCGCCGACGTAGAACATGGGTCAGCCGGCGCAGATCACGTCTTGAAACGCCAGCGCACCTGGGAATCGTCTGGCAGCGGAATGAAATCTTCATCGCCCGGCACATCGGGGAAGCGCCGCGCGCGCCAGTCTTCGGCTGCCTGCTGGATGCGTTCGGGCCGGCTCGACACGAAGTTCCAGTAAATGTGCCGACGACCTTCCAGTGGCTCGCCACCAAGCAGCAGAAGCCGTGCGGGTCCGATGGCATGCAGCACCACTTCGCTGTCCGGGCGCAGCACGACCAGGCGATCGGCCCCGAATCGCTCCGGCTGCCCCACCACTTCGACCTCGCCACTGACGACATACAGCGCGCGCTCGATATGTTCGGCCGACAGGCGATAACGTGCGCCCGCTTGCAGTTGGAGATCGGCGTAGAACAGGTCCGAGACGGTCCGGCTGGGCGACTTGAGGCCGTCCAGCGAACCGGCCAGCAGACTCAGCGAAGCGCCGTCACCGTCGATATGCGGAATACGCTCGGCCAGCAGATGCTGGAAGCCAGGCTCGGCCTTCTCATGCGACTCGGGCAGCGCGACCCAGGCCTGGAAGCCCATGAGCCCGCCACCGCTGGCCCAGACCGGATCGCTGGATCGCTCGGAGTGGACGATGCCGCGCCCGGCCGTCATCAGGTTGATTTCCCCTGCACGCAATTGCTGGACATGCCCGGCGCTGTCGCGGTGCAGCATTTCACCTTGCAGCAGGTAGCTGATGGTCGACAAGCCAATGTGCGGATGCGCGCGGGTGTCCATGCCTTCTCCCGGCCCGAAGACCACCGGCCCGAAGCTGTCGAGAAAGATGAACGGCCCGACCATCCGCCGCTGCACGGAAGGCAGCGCACGGCGCACATCGAACCCGCCGATGTCGCGGACGTTGGGAAGAATGATTTGCTCGATGGCGCCGGTGGCGGAGGTTTGCAGGGTCATGGCCGGTCTCGTTGAATCGGTGAAGGTGAGGTCACTCTAGTCCTGCTGGCTTATCTGCAAAACCCGGATAATATGCATCGAAACGTTCGAGGGATTAGAAATGATTTCAGGCCCAGGCACCCCAACGCTCGATCAACTGCGCGTGTTTCTCACCGTGGTCGATGTCGGCAGCTTTGCTGGCGCGGCGCGCAAGTTGCACCGCGCCACGTCGGTTGTGAGCTACTCCATTGCCAATCTGGAAATGCAGCTGGGCGTCAGCCTGTTCGACCGCAAAACCACCCGCAAACCGCAATTGACCGACGCCGGCCGAACGGTGCTGGCCGAAGCCCGCACCATCTATAGCGGCATCGACGGGCTGAGAGCCAAGGTCCGTGGGCTGTTGCACGGTCTGGAAGCCGAGGTGCATCTGGTGCTCGACGTGATGTTGCCCCGCGAACGGGTGGTCGATGCGCTAAAAGCCTTTCGCGAGGAATTTCCCACCGTGTCGCTGCACCTGCATATCGAAGCCCTTGGCGGGGTGACGCAACGCGTGCTCGACCGCGGCGCCACGTTGGGCGTGAGCGGACCGCTGACCGCCAGCATCGACGGCATCGAACGTATCGGCGTAGGCAAGGTGGCGCTGGTTCCGGTGGCCGCGCCCGACCACCCGCTGGCGCAACCGGGCCCGCACGCGCCGGGCGCTGGGCGCACGCACGTGCAACTGGTCCTGACCGACCGCTCCCGGCTCACCGAGGATCAGGAGTTCGCCGTGGTCGGCACGCGCACCTGGCGACTGGCGGACCTAGGCGCCAAACACATGCTGCTTCGAGAAGGCATCGGCTGGGGCAACATGCCGATCGACATGGTTCGCGATGACCTGGCCAGCGGCCGCCTCGTGCAACTCGACCTGCCCGACTGCTTCGTCGGCGACTACACCTTCGATGTCATCTACCGCACCGACACACCGCCCGGCCCGGCAGCGAACTGGTTGATAGAACGGTTCAAAGCGCAGGTATCCGAACGGGCTTTAACTATTCGATAAAGTCGAACCTAACTCTCGAAATTAGTCTTCTATTTTCGATCGTAGCGCCATGAGACATTGCCTCCATCGCGGCAACACGGCCGCTGGCACTTACTCAATGGAGGCATCTCATGGCTAAGGTTCTGGTTCTTTATTACTCGTCCTACGGGCATCTCGAAACAATGGCCAACGCCGTAGCCGAGGGCGCACGAGTGGCCGGTGCACAAGTGGACGTCAAGCGCGTCCCGGAGACGGTCCCGGAAGAAATCGCCCGCGGTGCCCACTTCAAACTGGACCAGGCCGCACCGGTTGCGACGGTCGCCGAGCTCGAACAGTACGACGCCATCATCGTCGGTACCGGCACCCGTTTCGGCCGCATCAGCAGCCAGATGGCCGCCTTCCTCGATCAGGCCGGCGGGCTTTGGGCGCGCGGTGCGCTCAATGGCAAGGTGGGCGGCGCTTTCACGGCGAGCGCCACCCAGCATGGCGGCCAGCATGGCGGCCAGGAAACCACGCTGTTCTCGATCATCACCAACCTGCTGCATTTCGGCATGACCATCGTTGGCCTGCCTTACAGCCACCAAGGCCAGATGAGCGTTTCCGAAGTGGTGGGCGGTGCACCCTACGGCGCGACCACCATCACCGGCGGCGACGGTTCACGCCAGCCCAGCGACATCGAGCTGGACGGCGCCCGCCATCAGGGCGAGCTGATCGCCAAGACTGCCAGCAAGCTGTTTGGCTGATCGTCCCGGGCTTGCTTGGTGCAAGCCCTTCCTATCCACCTCAGATACGGGCAACCACCATGAACGCCGAACAGTTGCTGCGCCTGCATTTCGAAACCTTCGTCGATGACCCTGAACGCTGGAAAACCCTGATCGCCGATGACCTGGCGTGGGAGCTGCCATTCGCTCCCGCACTTGGTCACCCGGCGCGGCTGGACGGGCGCGATCAGGTGCTTGGCCATGTCGGCTGGTTCGTCGGCGCAGTGGAGAACTTCCGCTTCTTTGACTTACGAATTCACCCCGGCGCGAACCCACTGGAAGCCAGCGCCGAGGTGAAAGCCGAGGGCCTGATCAAACCGACCGGACGCCGCTACGAGCAGGACTACGTGCTGTTCGTGCGAGTCAAGAACGGCAAGCTCGCGTTCATCCGCGAATACTTCGACCCGGTCCGGGCTGCCCTTGCGCTGGATGCGCCCATCCCTGCATTAGCCAGTTGATCTGACGCGTCACCCTCTTAAAAGCCGCCGCCGCTGCGTTACCCTAACGACACCCGCCCTCGCCAGAGGGCTCTGTCGCGGGAGCATCCTGTGCGCCAAGCAGATTCCCAGAACCTTGCAGCCAGCGATGCTCTGCGCATCACGGGCGAATCGATGCTGCATCACCTGCCCGGTGCGCCGCGGGCCTTGCCGTCGCGCCCGCAGATGCAGGATGTGGTGGTGTTGCGGTTCAGCCATCGCAGCATCGTCGAGCCGATTCTAGTCCCCGCGGTAGTCGAGCCGCTTCTGGTATGGGTGCTGGAGGGAGCGGCCCGCGTCGAAGAGCGTGACCTCGGTGGAGAATGGCAGGCATCCAGCGTCAAGGCCGGTGACTTCTTTTTGACCAACACCAGCGAGCCCTACGAAATGCGTTGGCAGACGCAAGGCTGCGACACCTTCGAAGTAATGCATCTATACCTCGGCCTGCCGCTAATCGATCAGGCTGCGCGCGACGTGTTAGGCACCCACGCCGACCCGGTAGCCTTCCTCGATATTTCCGGCGCTCAGGATGAACGGATCAGCGTGATGCTGGAGCAACTGCGCCACGAGTTCATCGACGAGCGCCAACCCAGTCCCCTCTTCGCCCACAGCCTCGCCCAGGCGTTGGCGGTGCATCTGGTGCGCCGATACCTCGATCCGCGCCGCGGCGCCAGGCGCAATAATGCGCTGCAGGCCTACAAGCTGCGCCGGGTCATCGAGGCGATGAACGAGGGTCTGGCCGAAGACTTCAGTCTCGCGAATCTTGCGCAGGTCGCGGAGCTGAGCGAGTACCACTTCAGCCGGATGTTCAAGCGCGCCACCGGGCTGTCACCCTCGCAGTACTTCATTCGCTTGCGCATGAGCCGCGCCCGGAATCTACTGCTGGAGACGGACCGCAGCATCATCGACGTCGGGTTGGAAGTCGGTTACTCGAGTCCCAGCCATTTCTCCCAGGTGTTTCGCCGCGAGGTAGGCGTCACGCCCAGCGCCTATCGCCAGGCGTGACCGCTCTCTCAATCGTTACCCCTCTGCACCGAAAGGAGCACCTCAGCTGCGCGGGGTTGCGAAGTTCAACTCCCGAAGCTGTCACCTTAATTACCTCAACCGGGCAGGCAGACAGCCCTGCCTGGAGCGGCCGTGCTAGGCTTGGTTTTGGCTGCTGCGGCGGCCGATACGAACAATTATGCATGGCCCGACTCGGCGCCTTGTTTGGAGTCCCGCATGATCGCGCGTCCGCCATCAGAGCTTCCAACCGAACTCTCCGCATTCGTCGCCACGCATTTCGCCGACCGAGGATCCAATCCGGATCGGTTGATAGCGGAATCGTGGTACCGCAGCGTCCATGAGCACGGGCTCGATCCCGCTCGATCCGCTTCTCACGTTCAGCTTGAACATCACGAGATCCGCCTGCATCAAGAAGAGCACCATGACTTTCTGGCCATTGCGAGCCAGGGCATGGAAGGGCTCTCGCGGCGCCTGAACCCAGCGGGGTTTGCGGTACTGCTCAGTGATCGCCGCGGTATCACGCTCGATGCGCGGCTGCCTGGGGAATACAGCCCCTATGCGGACTCGGGGCTGGTGGTCGGCAGTTGCTGGGACGAGTCGCTGGTAGGGACCAACGGTATCGGTACGGGGCTGGCCGCGGGCCAGCCGCTGATCATTCACCGGGACGAGCATTTTCTCAGCAGCAACGCCATGTTGAGTTGCTCGGTGGCGCCGCTGTTCGATCCTCAGGGTGCGTTGCTGGGGTGTCTCAATGCCTCCTGCCTCAACAGTGGCGGGCCGAAGCAGGCACAGTATCTGACACTGCAGTTGGTGAGCCTGTACGCGCGACTCATCGAGAACGCCAGCTTCCGCCAGCGCTATGCCAGTTACGCAATGCTGACCTTGGGCGGTGATGTCGGCGACCTGGGCAACGAGCGGTTGTTGGCGCTTGATGCGGCGGGCCGAATTCTCGGAGCCAACCGAGCGGCTTTTGTGGCCGCCGACCAAGGGAGCGCGCTGCTGGGGGTGGCGGTTCAGGATGTCTTGTCGACGTCCCTGGATGAGCTGATAACCCTGACGCACGGTGGCCAGCACGCCGCGAATCTACGGCTGGCCGGCGGGCCTGCACTGGAGGTCACGCTGCGTATGCCGGCCACCGCCGCGCGGCGCGCCAGGAACGAGCGTGGCCTGAGCGTCGTTCCGGCAGAGCCGACGCTTGAGCACTTGGCCGGGGAGGACTCAGGTCTGCAACGCTCCGTCCAGAAGCTGCGGCGCGTGCTCGATCGCGACATTCCGCTGTTGCTGACCGGTGAGACCGGCACCGGCAAGGAAGCCTTTGCACGGGCGATCCATCACGCCAGCGCGCGCGCCAGGGGGCCCTTCGTTGCGCTCAATTGCGCGGCGATCCCGGAGTCGCTGATCGAGAGCGAGCTGTTCGGCTATCGCGCCGGTACCTTTACAGGCGCTAGCCGTCAGGGGATGAAAGGCAAGCTGGAACAGGCCAATGGCGGGACGCTGTTCCTCGACGAGATCGGCGATATGCCGGCGCATCTGCAGACGCGGCTGCTGCGCGTGCTGGCCGAGCGGGAGCTGGTGCCGCTGGGCGCCGCAACACCGGTGTCGTTGAACGTGCAGCTGGTGTGCGCGACGCATCGCGACCTGCCCACCATGGTGGCTGCGGGCGAGTTTCGTGAGGACCTCTATTACCGACTCAACGGGTTGACGGTCAGGCTGCCCGCCTTGCGCGACCGGGCGGATCGCGCGGGGCTTATCCGCCGCGTTCTGCAACGTGAGGCGGGGAATGAGTACGTCGAGCTGACCGCCGAGGCGATGGAGCGTCTGGCCGCTTATGGGTGGCCTGGCAACGTGCGCCAGCTGATCAACGTGCTGCGCTGTGCGGTCGCGTTGGCGGACGACGGGATAATCGGTCTCGATTGTCTGCCGCCGGAGATCATGTCGGTGCCTGCGGAGCGGGCACCCGTTGCGCAGTCGCTGGAGACGACCCGAGACGCTGCCGAAGCGGCCCATCTGCAAGCGACACTCGAACAGCACGGCGGCAATGTCACGTCGGCCGCTCGCTCCCTCGGCATCAACCGCGCCACCTTTTATCGCAAGCTGCACCGTTACGGTCTCACCGCGCTGCGCAAATGATGCTCGTAGGTGACTCGGTGTTTTCGGTGGATTGAAGCGGAGCGCCCCTCGGTCCACCCTAGGGTCAGGCGCTAGTCATCGCTCGATCGCATAAAAAAGAACCCCGCCGGGGCGGGGTTCTTGGTCAGCTCAAGTCACTCAGCTTTGCAGATAAACCGCGTGAGTATGGGTGTACTCGTACAGGCCGTGCTTGCCGTCGGCGCCACCGATGCCGGACTTGCGCACCCCGGCGTGAAAGCCTTGCATCGCCTCGAAGTTCTCTCGGTTGATGTAGGTTTCGCCGAAGTCCAGACCAGCCGCAGCCCTCATCGCGGTGGAGAGGTCGCGGGTATAGATCGAGGAGGTCAGGCCGTACTCGCAGTCGTTGGCCAGGGCGATGGCTTCGTCCAGGTCGTCGATGATCTGCACCGGCAGTACCGGGCCGAAGACTTCCTGGCGCATGATCTCCATGTCGTGCGAGCAGTTGGCGAGCAGCGTCGGCTGGTAGTGAAAGCCCTTGCCCAGGTCCGCCACGGCGCCGCCGGTGATCACCTGTGCGCCTTGGCTCTGTGCGGTACGCACCATCTGCTCGACCTTGCGCAGCCCGGCCTCGTTGATCAGCGGGCCCATTTCCACGTCCGCCTGGGCGATCGGGTCGCCGTAGCGCGTCTCGGCCAGGGCGCCGGCGATGCGCTCAATGAACTGCTCGGCCACGCCGCGCTGCACGTAGACGCGCTCGGCGCAGTTGCAGACCTGCCCGGTGTTGATGATGCGCGAGGCGCGAATGGCGGTTACGGCCAGGTCCAGGTCCGCGTCGTTCATGACGATCGCTGGGGCCTTGCCGCCCAGCTCCAGGTTGAGCTTGGTGACGTTCTGCGCCGCGGCGGCCATGATCCGCTGGCCGGTGCCGACGCTGCCGGTAAAGCTGATCATGTCGATCTTGTCGTTGGTGGTCAGCGCGCTGCCGACGCCGGCACCGCTGCCGCAGGCCACGTTGAACACACCCTTGGGCAGGTCGGTCTCGGCCACCAGCTTGGCGAATTCGAAGCAGTTGTTTGGTGTCTCCTCGCTGGGCTTGATGACGATGGTGTTGCCGGTCACCAGCGCGGGCGCCATCTTCCGGGCGATCAGGAAGAACGGGAAGTTCCACGGCAGGATGCCGGCCACCACGCCCAGCGGTTTGCGGAACAGGAAGATGTTCTCGCCCGGACGGTCGCTGGTGATGATTTCGCCCTCGATACGCCGCGCCCACTCGGCCATGTAGTCGAGGTAGTCGGCGGTGAAGTTGACTTCCACCAGCGCCAGGCGCTGGATCTTGCCGCCTTCCTCGGTGATGACGCGGGCCAGGCGCTCGGCGTTCTGGCGAATCTTGCTGGCGATGGCGCGCAGGTATCCGGCGCGTTCGATGGCCGGCTTCTGCGCCCAGCCCTTTTGCGCAGCACGGGCTGCGGCAATGGCGCGTTCGGCGGTGGCAGCGTCGGATTCCGGCACGCGGGAAAGCACCGCACCGGTGGCCGGGTTGCGCACCTCGATGAGGTTGTCACAGGCGACGAAGGCGCCGTCGATATAGTTCTGGTAGGTGATTGGATCAGTCATGTCGGTCTCCTGAGGGTCAGTTGCTGGCCGTTTTCTGGGTCGGCTGCGGCAGGTCGTTCGGGCCGTGCTCCACGCGGTCGTGGGCACGCTTGATCAGGTACTGGTGGATCTGGCCCATCTGGTCCATGCTGAACGCCTCGGCAAACGACGGCATGCCATCGGGAATGCGCGCGCCGTGGAGAATGCCGAGGAACTGCTCATGCTTTTCCGGGGCGAGCATGCGCAGGTCCGGCAGCACGCCGCCGCTGACCGCGTGGATACCGTGGCATTGCGAGCAGTAGCCGTCGTACAGCTTGGCGCCGGCCTCGACCGTAGCCGCATCGGCCGTCAAAGGCGGTGGCTTGGGTGCATCCTCACGCGGCGCGGGTTCCTGCAGTTCGGCCGTACCGCCGAGCTTGTAGGTCAGCACCTGGGCGTACGGCTGCACACCGGCACGCAGCGAGAGGGCGCCGGCAAAAGTGGAGAAGGCACCGCCCCAGCCCGCCATGAAGGTCACGTACTGCTCGCCGTCCACGCTGTAGGTGATGGGCGCCGCCATCACGCCGCTGGCAGCCGGTTGCTCCCAGAGTTTCTTGCCGGTGTCGGCGGCGTAGGCGATGACGCGGCCGTCGGCGCTGCCTTCGAACACCAGGTTGCCCGCGGTGCTCAGGGTGCCGCCGTTGAAGATGGTGACGTAGGGCACTTCCCAGGCTTGTTGCTGCTTGACCGGGTCCCAGGCGATCAGCTTGCCGGACCAGGTGTCGGCGTACTTGCCCAGGCCTTCCGGATCCTCGGGCATCATCCCGGTCTTCAGGCCCAGCTGGTACATGCTCTTGAACTTGTTGCGCGCCGGCGCATCCGGCACGTGCTCGTACCAGGCCGACATGATGTGCGCGGGGATGTAGACCAGCCCGGTATCTGGGCTGTAGGACATCGGGTGCCAGTCATGCGCGCCCCAGAAGCCCGGCTGGACCAGCTTGGCCTTTTTCTCGCCCTTCCAGTAGGCGGCGGCTTCGTCGTCGACGATGGGCCTGCCGGTCTTCAGATCCACACCCTTGGCCCAGTTGATCGGCACGATGTTCTCGGCAGACAGGAGTTCGCCCGTGGCGCGGTCGATGACGTAGAAGAAGCCGTTCTTCGGCGCCTGCATGAGCACCTTGCGCTGTTTTCCCTTGATCTCGAGGTCGGCCAAGATCATGTGCTGGGTCGCGGTGTAGTCCCAGGCATCGCCCGGGGTGGTCTGGTAGTGCCAGACGTACTCGCCGGTATCGGCGTTGACCGCGACGATCGACGACAGGAACAGGTTGTCGCCCTTGCCCTCGCTGCGCCAGATCGGATCCCACAGCGAGCCATTGCCGACACCGATGTAGAGTAGGTTCAGCTCCGGGTCGTAGGCGAAAGAGTCCCAGGCGGTGCCGCCACCGCCCTGTTCGACGAAGGCGCGACCGTGCCAGGTCTTCTTGGCGATTTCCATGCCCTTGCCTTCGGCCGGCTTGTCCGGATCGCCCGGCACGGTGAAGAAGCGCCAGGCCTGATCACCGGTCTCGGCATCGTAGGCGGTGACATAGCCGCGCACGCCGAACTCAGCGCCGCCGTTGCCGATCACCACCTTGCCGTTGACCACACGTGGCGCGCCAGTGATGGAATAGCTGCGGGCCTTGTCGTAGCGGGTATCGACCGACCAGACGCGCTCGCCAGTCTTGGCATCGATGGCTTCCAGGCGGCCGTCGAGCACGCCGACGTAGACCTTGCCCTTCCACACGGCGACACCGCGGTTGATCGCATCGCAGCAGGCCTCACCCGCGCGGGAGCGGTCGGACTTGGGATCGTACTTCCAGATTTCCTTGCCGGTGCGCGCGTCGAGCGCATAGACGATGGAGAAGGGGCCGGTGGTGTACATCACGCCGTCGACCACAATGGGCGTGGCTTCCACGCCGCGGTCGATGTCCAGCTTGTAGCTCCAGGCCAGGCCGAGTTCGCCGACGTTGTCATCGGTGATCTTCTTCAGCGGGCTGTAGCGCTGCTCGCCGTAGTCGCGCCCATGGCTCATCCAGTTACCGGGTTCGGCGTCGGCATTGGCGATGCGTTTGCCGTCGACTTCGGCAGCGTGCAGCGGCAGGGACAGCAGGACGGCAAGGCTGGCGCCAAGCAGGGCGGTGGGCCGTCGGCCCGAATAGGGATCGAATTGTTTCATCGCAGGCTCTCTCTTGTTATTGGTCTGGCCGCCCCGTGGGGCAGGTATTTCAGGGAGAGCAACCGCTGTGCCAGCCGTTCCGATCTGGCTGCGGAGCCAGTGGCGACGCGGCCTTGCGCGAGCAGGGGCGGTGCGGTTGAAGCGGTCTGTCGCAACCGGGCCGTTGCACCGCTGCAGCAACTGTCGCGTTTCTGCGACAGGGTTGCGGCGTCGGCAGGCGCGGCGGTAGCAGGCTGGGCAACGCGGCGGCGATTCGAAACGGGTTACTGGGCGGCTGTAAAGCAGCCGTAGGGCTGTTTCGGCGGCGCAAACGGCAAAACGGTAAGTCTTCAGGCTCGCTTGGCATGTGCATTGCCTTGATGACGCGCAGGCATTTGCAGGGTTTTCCGCATCAGGGCGTTTCTGTAGTTTAAAAACGCGCTCCGGTGCGCCTGGGCTAAGACTGCAATCCTTCGTCCTGAGGGCGTTCATGGCTCGTGAGCCGTTCGCCTGGCAACAGAGGCCAGCGGCAGCAAAACACCTAACAACAAGGTTTAACCATGTACCGATTTTTTCTTGCCGGATCGCTCTCGTTGGTAACCGGGCCATTGCTCGCGCAGACAAGTGAACCGCTTACGCTTGACCCCTTGATGGTGAGCTCGCCGCGGGCGGAATCCGACTGGTTTACGCTGCCGATGGCGGTGTCAGCCGTGACGGCGCAGGACCATCCGGGCGAACAGTTGCTCAGCCTCGATAGCCTGCTGGGCCCCGTTCCAGGCGCGTTATCGCAGAGCCGCTACAACCTGGCGCAAGGCATGCGCTTGTCCATTCGTGGCTTTGGTTCCCGCTCCAGTTTTGGCGTTCGCGGCGTGCGGGTATTGGTCGATGGGGTGCCTCTGACCATGCCGGACGGGCAGACCGAGATGGACGGGCTGGATACCGCGCTGGTCGAGCGAATCGAGGTGATTCGCGGCCCCTCGTCGACGATTTACGGCAATGCCGCCGGTGGCGTCCTGGCGATCCAGACGCGACAACCGGGCGACACGCCGCTCACTCAGGTCGAGGTGACCGGCGGCGAACTGGGCTATCGCCGCATGCGCGCGGAAACCAGTGGCAGCGCCGGATCGCTGGGCGCCTTGCTCGCCGTCAACGCCACGCAACTCGATGGCTACCGCACGCACGGGACTGCCGAAACCAACCACCTCACTGGCAAGCTGCGTTGGCAGGGGGAGGGCGGCACGCTGGGGCTCACCCTGCATGCGATCGACAACCGAGCCGAAGACCCCGGTGGCCTGACGCTGGATCAGGTCCGGGCGGACCGTTCCCAGGCGCGGCCGCAGAGCCTGCAGTTCGATTCCGACGAGACTGTCGAGCAGCAGCGCGTCTCGCTGGTTTGGGATGGGCAGGCCGCCGGCGACGATACGTACCAGTTGCGCAGCTATTACGGCCAGCGTGAGTTCAGCAACAGTCTTCCGCTGCGGGACAACGGTCAGACAGCCTATGACCGCTGGTTCGCCGGGGTGGGCGCGCAGCGCACCTTTCACCGTGAACTGGCGGGTCTGCCGCATCAGCTGACCGTCGGAATGGACCTGGAGAGCCAACGCGACGAGCGCTCCCGAAACGACAACTTGCCTGGTGGCATCAGCGGCGCCCTTACTCAGCGCCAGCGCGAAACAGCGGACAGCCGGGGTGTGTTTATCGAGGATCAGGTGAACCTGGGCGATGCCTGGTTGCTCACCGCAGGCGTGCGCTATGACAGCGTGCGGCTCGAAGCGAAGGACCGCTATCTGAGCGACGGCGATGCCTCGGGCGAGCGCAACCTGGACGACTGGAACTACAGCCTGGGGCTGAGCCGTCAATTGGACGCCCATCATGTGGCGTACGTGCGTTACGCGACCTCGTTCGAAACGCCGACGATCAATGAAATGGCCAACCCAAACGGGGGTGGCTTCAATCCGTCCCTCGGTGCGGCGCAGTCGGTCAACCGCGAGATAGGCTTCAAGGGCGAGCACCCGGGGTTGCGCTACGAAGCGGTGCTCTACAGCATGCGCATCGAAGATGAACTGGTTCCGGAAGTCGACGGGCGTACCTTCTACACCAACGCGGGCCGGTCCAGCCGCGACGGGGTCGAGCTCAGCGGGGACTGGCTGGTGGGGCGCTACTGGCGCTTGACGGGTGCCTGGAGCTACAACCGTTACCGTTTCGAGCAGTTCCAGGGTTACGACGGCAACCGCATCCCGGGAATTCCAGGGCAGACCCTGTTCGCCGAGGTCAGCTATGAACGCGACGACTGGTATGCGCGGGTCAACGTCAATGCCTACGACCATCAATACGCGGACAATGCCAACGTCGACCGCGTGGCCGGCTATGCGGTAGCCAACGCCCGCTTGGGCTGGCGACTGGCGTGGGGCGATCAGCGGTGGGAGCCCTATCTCGGCGTCGACAACCTGTTGGACCGCGATTACTACGACAACCTGCGCATCAACGATAACTTCGGTCGCTACTATGAGCCTGCCCCAGGGCGGACTATTTATGCCGGTGCGAAACTGACGTTTTGATAGCTTGCGGTTGTTGCGCTGCGCTGATCGAGGGCGCACGCCGCAATGGAAGCACAGCCCCAGCCGCTGCTCCGCGAATCAAGCGGCATCGCTTGATCCGGTTCCTTCAAAGGGCTGTCTGGCGCCGGGGGGCTGGCTAGGCCGGAAGCGATAGTTGTGTGCTGCATGGGTTCCGAGGCTGCTAATGGGCGAAGCCAGCCTGCTGCCTTCCGTCATCCAACAGATTTATCTGTATATCCATACAGATAAATCTTGCCTGCCGCTCCGCCTCTGCGCATGCTATCGGCCATTGCAAAGCGAACGGGTGACGACCTGATGCGGCTGTTTCTCTGTGAAAAACCCTCCCAAGCCAAGGACATTGCCCAGGTGCTCGGCGCCACACGGCGTGGCAATGGCTGTTGGGTGGGTGCCGGTGTCACCGTGACCTGGTGCATCGGCCATCTGCTGGAAACCGCACCGCCGGACAGTTACGACGCGCGTTACAAGCGCTGGGCGCTGGCCGATCTGCCTATCGTTCCTGAGCGCTGGAAGATGTTGGTCAAGCCCAAGACGGCGAGCCAGTACAAGGCGGTCAAACGCCTGCTGGGCGAGGCGCAGGAGTTGGTGATCGCCACCGACGCCGACCGTGAGGGTGAGATGATCGCCCGTGAGTTGGTCGAGCATTGTCGCTATCGAGGGCCGGTTCAACGGCTGTGGCTCTCGGCACTGGACGACGCTTCCATCCGCAAGGCCCTCGGCGCGCTGCGCGCGGGCGCCGATACCTTCAATCTCTATCAATCGGCGCTCGGGCGTTCGCGGGCGGACTGGTTGATCGGCATGAACATGAGTCGACTGTTTACCCTGCTTGGGCGGCAATCCGGCTATCAGGGCGTGCTGCCGGTTGGCCGGGTGCAGACGCCGACGCTGCGCCTGGTGGTCGACCGTGACCGCAGCATTGCCGACTTCGTGCCGCAGCCATTCTGGGCCATCGAGGTGCAGCTTTTGGGTGACGAACCGGCTCCCTTTACCGCGCAGTGGCGCGCGCCGGAGGAGCACAGCGATGACCAGGGGCGTTGCCTCGACCAGGCGCTGGCGCAGCGAGCGGGCGAGGCCATGCGTGCAACTGGCAGCGCCCGGGTGCAGCGGCTCAAGACCGAACGCATGCGCGAAGCCGCGCCGCTGCCGTTCGATCTCGGCACCCTGCAGGAAATCTGCTCGAAGAAGCTCGGCCTGGGTGCTCAGGAAACGCTGGATATCGCCCAGGCGCTCTACGAAACCCACAAGCTGATCACCTATCCGCGCAGTGATTGCGGCTACCTGCCGCTGAGCCAGCACAGCGAAGCGCCGGGCATCCTGGCCGCATTGACGCAGGCCGATCCGTCGCTCGGCGAACTCGCGCCACACCTCGAACCCCGGCGCAAGTCGCGCGCCTGGAACGACGCCAAGGTCGGCGCGCACCACGGGATCATCCCCACGGCAGCGGCCCGCGCATTCGAGCGGCTGGCGGGCAAGCCACGGGCGGTCTATACGCTGATCCGTGCGCGCTATCTGGCGCAGTTCCTGCCCGCGCACGAATACGATCGCACCCAGGCCGATTTTGACTGCGGCGGCCAGACACTGCGGGCGGTCGGCAAGCAGATCGTCGAACCGGGCTGGAAGCGCGCCTTGCCCGAGGCGCTGGCGGCGGCCAGTCGCGGTCGTGAGGCGCCAGCGCCGCAGACGCTGCCATCGTTGCGGGAGGGGCAGACATGCGCGATCCACGACCTGATCTTCAAGGATCTCTGGACGCAGCCGCCCAAGCCCTTCACCGAAGGTGACTTGATCAAGGCGATGAAGAACGTCGCCAAGCTGGTGGACAATCCCAAGCTGAAACAGAAGCTCAAGGACACCACCGGCATCGGCACCGAGGCGACGCGTGCAGGAATCATCCAGGGCTTGCTCGAGCGCGGCTACCTGACCAAACAGGGCAAGGCGTTGGCGGCAACACCGGCGGCCTTCAGCCTGATCGATGCGGTGCCGCGCGCTATCGCCGACCCCGGCACCACGGCAATCTGGGAGCAGGCGTTGGACATGGTCCAGAGCGGGGAGATGAACCTCGAAGAGTTCGTCAGTAAACAATCGGCTTGGATGAGCAAGCAGGTCGAACGGTGCAAGGGCGTGCGACTGACCATCAGCGGGCCCGCCGCCCCAGCCGGTCGCGGTGCGCCCTGGAAAAAGCGCAAGGGTGCGGGCCGCAAAGCGCCGCCCAAGGCGCGTCGCGCTGTGAGGTCACCAATCCCGCATGACGGTTAGGAACAGCGTGGCGCGGATCACCATCGTCTCGCCTGACATGGTCAGCTATCGATGTGTCACCTGATTGTCCACCACCCCAGCAGGCGTGCCGGTTCGCGTTTAGAATGCGCGAGCCTTTTTTCCTGGACGATGTGCCCAATGCAACCTGACGCCCTCGCCACCCTTCAGCAGCACCTCAGCCACGCCCTCACGCAGCTACCAGACGAAACCCGTCGGCTATTTCATGGGCGTGGGCGCTGCTGGGCCGGCCTGGAGCACGTCACGGTCGATTGGCTGCAGGGCGTGGTGCTGGTCTCGTTGTTTCGCGAGCCAGCCCCTGATGAGCTGGAGGCATTGATAGGGATGTTGTCTTCGCTGACCGAGGCGCTACCCTGGCAATCGAGTGGGGCGCATACCCTGTTGCTGCAGCACCGCTACCTGCCCGACAGCCATATGCAGCAGCTGCTCGGTGAACCGATCGAGGAGTGGCTGATCAGCGAGAACGGGCTGCGGTACAAGCTCGACCTGGGCATCAAGCAGAACAACGGGCTGTTTCTCGACATGCGCTACGGCCGACGTTGGGTTCAACAGCAGGCGCGGGGCAAGCGCGTGCTCAATCTGTTCGCCTATACCTGTGGATTCTCCGTGGCGGCCATCGCCGGTGACGCCGAGCATGTGGTCAATCTGGACATGGCCAGAGCGGCCCTGAGCCGAGGACGCGACAATCATCGGCTAAACCAGCATGAGCTGAGCCGGGTGAGCTTTCTCGGTCACGAGCTGTTCAAGTCCTGGGGCAAGGTCAAGAAGAGCGGGCCTTACGATCTGGTGATCGTCGATCCACCCTCGTTCCAGAAAGGCAGCTTTGCGCTGGACCGGGACTATCGGAAGATTCTTCGACGCCTGCCTGAGCTGCTGACGCCCACTGGTATGGTGCTGGCTTGCATCAACGACCCTGATACCGGGCCGGATTTCCTCATCGACGGCGTTGCCGCCGAGGCGCCCGAGTTGGTATTTCAGGAACGTTTGGAGAACCCCCCCGAATACCCCGACGTCAGCCCCGAGAGTGGTTTGAAGGCGCTGGTCTTCAGCCGTTCCGTGCCTCCGGCCGGGCAGACATAATCCGTTTCCGCCGGGCTGCGACGATAAAGGTCGTACGGGGTCGAAACATCCGCTCTCCAGTCTTCGCTGGAGGGCTCACTCACCTATTGGTTAAAGTTGCAAACGGCTCTATCCATGAACGGGGCGACGGGCCTATGGACAGGTTAGATCAGTTGTAGGAGTCAATGTCATTACTGATTCAGGGCAGCAAATACAGGCAGTCTTCGATGCCGCTTGCGACTGCGCCATGCTTACGACCGATCCGCAGGGGGTGATTACGGCTTGGAGTACCGGCGCCGAGCGCATCTTCGGCTGGACCGCGCGGGACATGCGCGGGAAGGCATTCGATCGACTGTTCAGCTGCGAAGAGCGCTCCGCGGATTCGCTGCATGAGCTGATGCAGCGCGCGCTGGCAGAGGGTAAGACCAGCCACGATCGTTGGTATACCCGTGCCGACGGCTCTCGCCTACGGGGTGCAGGCACGCTCACGCCCTTGCTCTGCGAGGGCAGGCACCTGGGCTTTCTGAAGGTCCTTCACGATTGCACGGCAGAGGATGAGGTCGCGCAACGCCTGGCCGACAGCGACAGACGTTATCGCACCCTGTTCGACGCAATCGATGCGGGGTTCTGCGTTATCGAGATGAAATTCGATGTCGAGGGGCGGCCTATCGACTATCGCTTTCTTGAGACCAATCCGGCGTTCGAGCGCCAGACCGGACTGGCCGACGCGGTCGGCAAGTGGATGACCGATCTGGCGCCTGCCCATGAGCAGCACTGGTTTGACATCTATGGCGAGGTTGCTCTGAGCCGCCGTCCGGTGCGTTTCGAGAACAACGCCGATGCCTTGCAACGCTGGTACGAAGTCCAGGCGATGCCGGTTGGCGAACCTTCCGAACACCGTGTCGCGATATTGTTCAATGATGTTTCCGGGCGTCGCTCCGCTGAACTGGCGCTGCAGGCGCTGATGGAGTCCCTGCGCGAGGAAGTTGCCACCCGAACCAAGGACCGCAATCAGCTCTGGGAATTGTCCAGCGACGTGATGATCCGCTGTCGCTTCGACGGGCTCATCATGGCCGTCAACCCGGCCTGGGAGCAGTTGCTCGGGTGGAGCGAAGCTCAGCTGCTCGGTGCCAACATCCTTGATTTCGTTCATCCGGACGACGTCTCCAGCACGCTGGAGACGATGCGGCGCTCCTCGCAAGGGCAGTCTTTCGTACATTTCGAAAACCGCTATCGGTGCAGTGACGACAGCTATCGCTGGATCAGTTGGTCGTTGCGACCGGCTGATGCGGTCATCAACGCAGTGGGGCGCGACGTCACCACACTGAAGGAGCAGGCGCAGGCACTTGAACTGGCAGAAGCGCAACTGCGGCAAAGCCAGAAGATGGAAGCGGTCGGCCAGCTGACTGGAGGTCTGGCACACGATTTCAACAACCTGTTGACCGGGATCGGTGGCAGTCTGGAACTGCTCGAGAAGCGCATCGAGCAGGGGCGCTTCGATTCGCTCGAGCAGTACGTAGCGGTGGCGCAGACCGCGACTCGCCGAGCCGCCGCGCTGACGCATCGGTTGCTGGCATTCTCTCGTCGCCAGACGCTCGATCCTATGGCGACCGATGTCGGAGAGTTGGTCAGGGATCTGCGAGAACTCCTCAGCCGCACGGTCGGGCCGTCAATCAAACTGGACACGCAGGTGGCCAGCGATCTGTGGCCGACACTGGTGGATCGCAATCAGCTGGAAAATGCATTGCTCAACCTCGGCATCAACTCGCGGGATGCGATGCCCGACGGCGGCACGCTGACCCTCGAAACCTGCAACGAACTACTGGATGAGCAATCGGCGTTGGAACTCGATGTGCCACCTGGGCAATACGTGCGCGTATGCGTAACGGACACGGGTGTCGGCATGTCCAAGGAGGTCGTGTCGCAGGCGTTCGATCCGTTTTTCACCACAAAGCCGTTGGGGATGGGCACAGGCCTGGGGCTGTCGATGGTCTACGGCTTTACCCGGCAATCGGGCGGCCAGGTGAAGATACACTCCGAGCCGGATCGGGGCACCCGCATCTGTCTGTTTCTTCCGCACGTGGCGCTCGGTAATGTTGAGGCTCATGACTCCGCCGAACTGGAGGCGCCACGGCGGGTGGGCGGCGGCACTGATGAGATCGTGCTGGTAGTGGATGATGAGCCCGCCGTGCGCATGCTAGTGGTGGAAATACTGCAAGAGCTGGGGTATCGGGTGCTGCAGGCCGCTGATGGCAACGAGGGGCTGCGCATGCTTCAGAGTGGCGCGCCGATTGCGCTGCTGGTCACTGACGTTGGACTGCCTGGCGGGATGAACGGACGCCAGCTCGCCGACGCCGCTCGGCAACGAGATCCTCTGCTGAATGTGCTTTTCATAACCGGCTACGCGGAAAGCGCTGTGATGGGCAGCGGTCAGTTGGAGCCCGGGATGCGCATTGTGACCAAACCGTTCTCGATCGATACGCTGGCGGCACGCGTTGCGGAGCTGCGCGCCGACCGCTGAGCTGTTTCGTCCGCGCCCAGGCTGGCGACGTTCTGCTCAAGGTCGTTGTGCTTGGCAATGCGCAACGGCCGGCGCAAGGCCGACCGTTGCGCAGTGCTGCAGACGTCAGTGTTGGTTGACGACCGCCATGTTGTTGAACCCGGCCTGGCTGATTAGCGCGTTGTTGCCCATGCCGCTCTGAACCACCAGAGCCTCGTTTCCAGCACCGTTCTGCGTGACCGTAGCCAGATGGCTTTCGCCGTACTGGGAAATGGTCGTGTCGTGATTGCTGCCAAACTGGTTGACATTGGCCAGGTTGAAAACGCCGTCCTGGACGATATCGACGTCATTGGCAGCGATGCTGCTGGAGCCGGTGATGCGGTTGCCTTCACCGTCCTGTACTGCGGTGAGCCTGTTGAGCAGGCCCGATTGCGTGAAGGCCAGCTCGTTGCCCTTGCCCTGCTGGTCGGCCGTAGCGTTATTGTAGTTGCCGCTTTGGTCAACCGAGGCCATCTGGTTGCGACCGTCCTGATCGATTACCGTCACGTTGCCAAAGCCCTGCTGCTCTGCGGTGGCGGTATTGCCGTTGCCGCGCTGGGCGACGTCAACGTTGTTTTCGTTACCCAGCTGGTAGACGAAGGCGTTCTGGTAGCCGCCGCGCTGATTCACGTTCAGGTTGTTGTTGTCGCCACCGGTGTAGGTGTAAGCCTCATGGCGGGTGCCCGTCTGGCGCACGTATGCCTCGTTGAGATTGCCGACCTGCTCGACTTCGGCGACCGAGCCAGCGCTCCAGTTCTGGACGATCGCGGCGGAGTTCTCGTCGCCTTTTTGATCGATCATGGCGCGGTCGTTGGCGCTGAAAGACTGGTTGATGCTCGCGTCGTTGAGGCCGCCATCCTGATACAGAGCAGACTCGCTGCCATGGGTCACGGCCTGGTAGCTGGAGGCAACGTTGTGGTTGCCCTGTTGCTTGGTAACGGCGTCGGTGTCGTGAGTGCCGGTCTGCTGGCTGTCAGCACTGTTGGCGTGGCCATGCTGGCGCTGTTCGATATCGCTGTTCCAGGTGCCGGTCTGGTTGGCGCTGGCATCGTTGGCGTTGCCGTTCTGCCATTGCACCGCGCTACTGTGCACGGCGAGCGTCTGGTTGATGTTTGCCTGATGGAAGTTGGCGATCTGCGTTTGCAGGGTCGACGACGAGTGCGAGGCGTTCTGCTCGGTCATCGCGTCATTGCCTAAGCCGCTCTGCAGTTGCGTGGCCATGTTCGAACTGCCGCCGTTCTGCTCTACCTGGGCGAGGTTGTCGATGCCGTTCTGGCGTTGTTCGGAGGTGTTATCGACGGCGAACGCCTGGCTGGCGGCGACGGTAAGAAGGGCAGCTACAAGGGGGTTTATCTTGAACATTATTGTCTCTCCATGAATGTTTTCAGCGGTACTTCCTGGTGATGCTCTGCTCAGCGGTACTGGCGTACCACTAGGTTCAGACCCTGGCCATTCTGCGTGACGCGACTACGATGCCCGGTGCCGGTCTGCTCGATCAGCGCGTTGTTGTACGCGCCGTACTGTTCAATACGGGCCTGGTTGCCGGTACCGTCCTGAACAATCAATCCCTGGTTGTGGCTGCCGTGCTGCACGATGAATGCCTCATGCGCATAGCCGCTCTGGAGGATGAAGGCCTCCAGTGCATTGCCGATCTGAGTGATGTCCCCGGTCAGGTTGTCGCCGACCTGGGTGACGAAGGCGAGGTTGCCAGTTGCCCCGCTGGCTTCTGGCTGCGCCAGTGCGATGGTGTGAGCCTGACGGAAGGCGAACTCGTTGGGTGCCAAATCACGTGATGAGGTGATTCCGGCGGCCTGAAGGGCGGGGCAGGTGAGCGCTGCGAAGAGCAGCGGCACCAGCGCGTTGCGGGCAATCCTTTGCACGAGGTCCATCAGTCATCCTTGGTTGAATGGCGATAGGCCATCCTGTCCTAAACCGCGATTCGGCAAATCCATCGAACGGGTGAAACCGTTGCGTTTGTTTCGAGTTTCCCGTTTCGCGGCGCGGACGAAACGGGAAAAGTCACTAGATCTTCGCCGGAATGGTGAGGTATTTCGCCAGTTCCGCCTTGACCTCGGGTGTGTTGTCGGCAGTCTGCCAGAGCCGCCGATCGACACCTTGAGCGATCAGGTGAGCGACTGCCGCTTCGATCGCCGACAACACGCAGAGCTGCGCCGGCTCGTTGGTGGTGTAGCCGGCCTCGGCTTCGAGCAGCTCCTTGAACTCGATGAATTTGTAGACGTTGGCGCTGCGCCCGATCGAATAAATGGTCTTGGTGGTCATCACGTTGGATAGCACCTGACCGCTGCGCACGTCGATGGCGCGTAGATTGACCGTGACCTGATCGACCCGGTATTCCTGCGATACGCCGATGCCCAGGTAGCGGGCGCCCTGCCCACCGCTACGCACGTTGGTTTCGTAGGCGACGATGGCGCCTTCCATGAGAATGTTGGCCGCCAACAGCGACGGCAACTCCGATTGAATGTTCGGCGCCACGTCCGGTTTGGCCTGTGAGGCGCGAATGATCTTGCGCTCGGTCAGTACGTTCTGCAGGCCCTCGCGCTCCAGCACGATGAACCAGCCGCTGGCCTGCATGGCGTCGACCAACATGCTGGCGGCGCCTTGGGTGACGGCAGTGGAAAAGGAGCTGGCCGGGCTTGGCTTGTACTGTCCGGTCTGGTCGCGGAAGCCATACACGGCGGCCACCAACGGCCCCCTTGGGCGCGGCAGTTCGAGCAGATCCTGATAGGTCGAGGTGCGGGGGGTCAGGGTCGGCGTTTCCTGGTCTGCCGACATGGGCTCGCGCACGGAGCAACCCTGTAAAACGGCCATCATCCCGATGGCTACGAATAGGCTTCTCATGGCCTTTTGCTCTCCCTGGTTAGTTTTGCCCGATGACGATTTCGGACACTTCGCCGGTCAATCGGTCGGTGATTTTCACGATCAGGTTGCCGATGTCGTCGTTGACGATATTGACGATGAAATCATCAGTCGTGATCGAACCGGTCTTGCCATCCCTGACGTCACCCAGCAGATCGGAAAGCAGGCGGGATTCGAGCTGGCTGGTGAAACGGTCGAGGGCCGAGGTGCCGTTCAGTGAGGAACGGTCGAGCGCATCCGGGTCCTTGGTGTCGTTCTGGGCCTGGGCATTGCCTAGCAACCAGGCACCGTTCAGCGGGCTGCCGCCAAAAGATGGGTTGACCGGCGTGTAGACCAGTTCGGTAGCAGTAACGCCGGTGCTGAGAAAGAAGCCTGCCAGAAGCATGCCGGTGATTTTTTGTGGTGACCGGTTCATAACTCATCCTTCGCAAGGTCAATGGTGTCTTCGAACAATGCTTCGACTTTCCTACGGTTTATCTCTTGTAGTACGAAATCCGCTGCGTCATAGGCGGTTTGCTCCATGTCGCTGACGTTCGGTTGCAGGAATCGACGGTAGAGCGGCTGGTTGTTCTGTTCGACCCAGACCAGAACGCCCCAGCGCGCCGACGGTCGCTCCTTGACCGCCAGGTTGAAATCCAGCGTGCTGGTGTCGTTCAGGCGCTCGCAGAATTTGCGATAGAACTCCTGGCCGGACCGGGAAATCGTGTTGTTGGTGATAAAGCCCTGGAGCTCGGCCTCGTCGGCATGGGCCTGGATACCGACCAGCAGCATCAGACTCAGGCACGCGGCTTTCATATACCAGCCTCGTTGACGTGCCCCATGACCAGCGATGCGCCCTGTGCGCGGTTGGACGCGCCCAGCTTGCCCAACGCGTTATGAATATGGCTTTTGATGGTGTGCGTGCTCAGATGCAGGCGCTCGGCAATTTCCGAGTTCGAGAGACCTTTGCCAGCGAGTGCGAGGATTTGCTTTTCGCGTACTGACAGCTCGTCGATGCCGCGTGAAACGTGGGTCAATTCACGATAGCGGCCGAGCATTTTTTCCATCAGCGCTCGGGGTAGCCAGTCGCCGCCCTCGAGAATGACGCTGACCCCACGGCTGAAATTGCCGCGGCTGGTGTTCGGGTAGAACACACCTCTGATCCAAGGATGCAGTTCCAGCAAGCGGCGCGCCTGCTCCATCTGGGTGTTTATCAGCGCGGTAGGGGTGTCGCGCAATTGCCGAAGCAGGCGTAGACAATCTGCATCCGAAAAGCTGCCAACGTCGACCAGCGTCAGGTCCACGTCGCCCAGTCCGGGACGAAGCGTAGTGCTGCGCGTCAGCCGCAGCTGAGGGCAGTCGAGCAGATATTGGGGAAGCGAGTTGTCCAACATTTCACAGTTGGACAGCAGAACGAGACGAGCTGGCGAGGCGACGAGCGCCAGACGGGCTTCATCGATCATGGGGCATATCCTTTGCTGAATGGCTACGAGTAGCGCCCGGATTCCTCACCGGGCCTGGCGCTTTGACATTACCGCTGAAAAAATAGTTCAGCCCAGTGACAATAAAAAGTCAAAAGTGAGAGGGAGTGGCGGTTTTCCGACGAAGCGCATGTCGTTCGAGGCTAAATGGAACTGGAAGACACTCATCCGCCGGGCTACATTCATTCTCTTTATCGTGACGGCAAAGGGAGCGGGCATGTCGGACCCAGCGTTCTGGTTGGTTTTTCTCTCGGCCGCTCTGGTGTTGAACCTGTCGCCAGGGCCCGATCTGCTGTTCGTTCTGTCGCGTACGCTGTCCAGCGGGCGACGCGTCGGCGTAGCCTCGGCGTGCGGTGTGTGCAGCGGCG
This sequence comes from Pseudomonas sp. YJ42, assembly GCF_047225135.1. Lineage (NCBI taxonomy): Bacteria > Pseudomonadati > Pseudomonadota > Gammaproteobacteria > Pseudomonadales > Pseudomonadaceae > Pseudomonas > Pseudomonas sp. YJ42. The sequence continues at coordinate 4,180,509 of NZ_CP178378.1, forward strand.
CGCTGGTTCATGTCGCTGCGGCCGCTCTGGGCCTCTCAGCGATTCTGGCGACGTCGGCGCTGGCGTTTGCCGTCGTCAAATATGTCGGCGCCGCTTACCTGTTGTACCTCGGTATCCAGGCGTTGCGCTCTGCCAGCGCCAGCTCGTCGCTCAAGCTCAAGCCCGCCGCGCGGATCACCGCTTGGCAGGCTTATCGCCAGGGCATCCTGGTGGATATCCTGAATCCGAAAGCGGCGATTTTCTTCATGGCGTTCCTGCCACAGTTCGTACGGCCGAATGAAGGCGCGATAGCCCTGCAGTTACTGGTATTGGGCGTACTGGTGGTGCTGGTGGCGATCATTATCGAATGCGCCCTGGTGTTGCTGGCGGCCCGAGCGAGCTCGGCGTTGCGCGGCAACCGCCGTTTGAGCCAATGGCTCGACCGGGTACTCGGCTCGGTGTTGATTGGTCTGGGCATTCGTCTAGGCCTTGCCGAGCGCGCATAAACCAGTGGGGAACGTCCGGCCCGGTATCGGTCTGAATGGTATGCGGTGCGTTTTTCGACAGCGCTGCCACGGCTATCGGAAGGAGCTTTCATGTCCCTGTACAGCAAGAACACCACATCCAACCTGATTCCCTGCCTGCGTTATCGTGATGTCCCCACGGCGCTGGAATGGCTGTGCCGGGTGTTCGATTTCGAGCGCCAGAGTGTGGTCGAGGATGCGCAGGTGGGCATCATTCACGCCCAGCTCAGTTTCGGCAGCGGCATGCTGATGCTGGGCCCGGTGAGCGATTCGCAATACGGTCGTCTGGTCAGGCAGCCGGACGAAGTCGGCGGCGTTTCCACGCAAAGCATCTATGTCGTCGTCAACAGCGCCGACGCCCTTTACACCAAGGCCAAGGCTGCGGGGGCGAAGATCGTGATCGAATTGAAGGACGAAGACTATGGCGGTCGCGGTTTCAGCTGCCGCGACCTAGAAGGACATCTTTGGAACTTCGGTACCTACGATCCGTGGGCGGCACCGGTTGCTGAGCAGGGTGCACGGGAGAACGGCTGATGCGAACCCTGAAACTGGCCGACGGCGGTGTGGTCCCTGTGATCGGTCAGGGCACCTGGCACATGGGCGAGGATCCGGCCGAACGCGGCAACGAGGTGGCCGCGCTGCGCCTCGGCATCGAGCTGGGCATGACGCTCATCGATACCGCGGAGATGTACGGCGAGGGCGGCGCGGAAGAGGTGGTCGGCGAGGCGATCCGCAACCGCCGCGAGCGGGTTTTTCTAGTCAGCAAGGTCTATCCGCACAATGCCAGTCGCAAAGGCGTGCCGGAGGCCTGCGAACGTAGCCTGCGCCGGCTGGGCACCGAATGCATCGACCTGTATCTGCTGCATTGGCGCGGTCAGTACCCGTTGGCGGAAACCGTCGAGGCGTTCGAGCGGCTCAAGGAGCAAGGCAAGATCCGCCGCTGGGGCGTGTCGAACTTCGATCTGGACGACATGCACGAGCTGGCCGCGCCCGCATGTGCGACCAATCAGGTCCTCTACAACCCAGACGAGCGGGGAATCGAATTCGATCTGCTGCCCTGGTGTCAGGCCCAGGGCATGCCCGTCATGGCCTATTGTCCGTTGGGGCAGGGCGGTGCTCTGCTGCGCCATCCGGCTGTCATCGATGTCGCGCGTCGACACGGTGCGCAGCCCGCTCAGGTTGTGCTGGCCTGGGCCTTGCGCCAGCCCGGTGTGCTGGTAATACCCAAATCGGCCAACCCCAGTCACCTACATTCCAACGCCTCGGCCGCTGAGCTGAAATTGACGGCCGAGAACCTGGCCATCCTCGATAGCGCCTTTCCACCACCGGCTCGCCGACAGCCGCTGCAGATGGTTTGACTCTGGTTCCTTCGACGTAGGGAATGTTTGCCTCGCCGTGGCTGTCAGCTATGAACGACAGCAAATTCGGAGGAATGAGCATGAGTGGGTCCAGACTCGAAGGTGCGCTGGTGGTCATAACCGGTGCGTCCAGCGGTATCGGCCGCGCCACTGCGCAGGCTTTCGCCCGCCAGCGAGCCCGCGTGGTGTTGGCCGCGCGTGACGACGAAGCATTGCAGGAGGCGGCCGAAGAATGCCGGGCGCTTGGCGGTGAAGCGCTTGTAGTGCCCACCGACATGACGCTCAGCGACTCCGTGGAGCAGTTAGCCAACGCTGCCGCCGAGTTCGGTCAGGGTCGCATCGATGTCTGGATCAACAACGCCGGCGTCGGCGCGGTCGGTGCGTTTGACGAGACGCCGCTGGATGCTCACGAACAGGTGGTGCAGACCGATCTGATTGGCTACTTGCGGGGCGCGCACGTGGTGTTGCCCTATTTCAAACAGCAGAACGGTGGTGTTCTGATCAATACCCTGTCGGTCGGTAGCTGGGTGCCGCAGCCGTTTGCGGTGGCCTATTCGGCCAGCAAGTTCGGCCTGCGCGGATTTTCCCATGCACTGCGCGGCGAGCTCGCGCAGTGGCCCGGCATTCATGTGTGCGATGTGTATCCCTCGGTGGTCGATACGCCCGGTTTCCGCGACGGCGGCAACTATGCCGGGCGTTCGCTGCAGCCGCCACCTCCACTCTGTGATCCCCGTCAGGTGGCCGACGCGATGGTCAGTCTGGCGCTGCATCCACGTCATACCACCTCGGTCGGCGCGATGGCGACGGTGCTGCGCTTCGCCCACTTCATCGTCCCGGGCTTCGATCGATTGTCGGGCCTATTGACCGGCGGTGCACTGCGTCGCGCAGATCGGGTGGCGCCGTCGTCAGGCAACCTGTTCCATCCCGCCCTGGGCCAACGGCGAGTCGATGGCGGCTGGCGGAGCAACCATTCCCGTCAGCACACCTTGCTGATGATGGGTGGAGTTGCGGCGGGTATGGTCGGGCTGCTGCTGTGCTGTCGCAAGCGCTGATTCGATCCGGCCAATGGCTGGCCTGAGCGGCTGCTGAGGACGAAGGTCAGCGAGACTCGGACAAGCAGTCCAGCGAACTCAGATCCTTGTGCAGATCTCCCAGCTGCGCCTCGAGATGGCGCCGCTGATCGGTGTCGGATAGGGCGTAGAGATCGTTGACAAGGTCGAAGGCCGCCTGCTCGGTGCGGGCGAAGGCGTCTCGATAGTCTGTCGTCCAGAAGGATTCGCGATCTTGCAGTAGCTTCGCGATGCGGTTGTCGAAGCCCTCTTCGTGGCGTTTGGCGAGTGCTTCGCTCAGCGCTTGCTGCCATTGCGCACGGTTGGCCAGCCAGAATCGATTTTGGTCGCCGAGCGTGTGCGCCCAGGCGAGGATGCGCTGCCGTTGCACCGCGTTGACGCTGCCCAACCATTGCTCGACGCGCTCAGTCATGCGCTGCGCGCGTTCGCGGATCTGCTGCTCCAGTGGAGGCTGCAGATACTTCTTCTCACGTTCGCGGCGATCTTTCGCAAAGGCCTCGCTGAGTTCGCTGATCTGCTCGTCATCGAGGTCGCGCAACATTTGCGTCGTGGTCGGGGTGATTTCCACGGCAATGGTTTGAATCGCCTGTTTCGCGCTCTGGTAGTGAGCCCGCAGCCTGGCTTCGTTAATGTCGCCTTGACCGACCTGGTTCTGGAGGCGCTCGATCGCCTCGAGATACGCGGGTAGCTGGGTACGGCAGTGCCAGCTCAGATGGTCGCGCAGCTGGGCCCGCAAGCGCTGCTGCTGGTCGCGATTCATGTCCAGGTAGTCGTTGAGTGACCAGGGAATCAGCAGATGTAGGTTGCGGTAGGCAAGGTTCATGCGGCTGCAGCCGGCCAGGACCACGCAGACGGTGATCAGTAACAACAAGGCCTTACGGCCACACGCCTGACGGATATGCATCGGAGCCCTCGTTTTGCCATCAGCCAAAACGGCGATATCGCTTGTTCAGTAGAACAGCGGAGCGCCGCGGCAGTTCGGACTGACGCAGCAGCGCGGATGCCGGTTGTGACGGGCGGTGAACAGGAGCAGAGGGGCGGTGGCTGCGTCCCGATGGTCGGGTTACGGGCACCGGTTGGCGCAGGGGTCGATTCGCTCGGGTATCGGCGGTGGCGGTTCGACCAGCTCGGAGACCAGCTCCAGAGCCTTGTCGAAGGAAGGGTAGCCGCTTTGCGCGACATCCAGTTCCGAGTAAGCCTGACGGTACTGCTCTGCCTTGGCCGTGTCGCGCTCCTCGAGCAAATAGGGCTCCTGGTAGATCTTGTAAAGCAGCGCGATGGCATGCGGATGGCCTTTGGCTCGCGCTTTTTCGAGCAGGCGCAGCACCTCGGCCGGCTGCGGGCCCTGACGAATCATCAGCAAGGCCTGATAAAACTCGATCTCACCGCGCTCATCAAGACGGGCGCTGCGCTGGAGCAGCGCATCGGCGAGCTCGTAGCCCCCTTCGTCGCCGATGGCGATAAGGATTTTCGCCTGCAACAGATCATTCTGATAGAGCAGCCGCTCCGCGCGGCAGCCGCTGTCGGTCTGATCACAGGGCTGAGAGGCACAGCCACCCAGGGCCAAGAGCAGTCCGATCATCAGTGCATTCTTCATTGCTGCCTTGTTCTCTTGATTATTTAGGTGGGTCAGCGCGTGTTCTGACCTGCAAGTTCCCGTTCTGTTCAGCCTGTTTCAGCTTTCACTGGCGATGGGCTTGAGGCCGTACTCAAACAGGAGGATCTGCCACTCGGGATTGGTCGGCAAGGTGGCGAGGAAGTTGTCTAGGTAGTCGACGACGGCCTTGCCAGGTGCGCCGTTGATGAGCAGGTGTCGCGCGAATTTGTACAACGGGGTGGCCGAAACATATAGATCCCTGAGCTGTTGCTCTTTGCGGTAGTAGAGCAGGGTTGAACGCGGGATCAGCAAGGTGTTGATGCGCCCCGAGAGGAGCTTCTGAATATTTTGCTGGTCTGTCTGAACATCCTGGCGGGTGATCGCACCGCTGGCGATGTCTTCATCCAATTCCGCGTATCGATGCCCCAGCACGCCCCCCAGGACGAGGCCGTGCAGCGACTCGGGGCCTTCGTATTCAAAGGGGGCATCAGGTAGTGAGACGAAATCCTGTTGGTCAATCAGCAAAGGTTGCGACCATTTCCCATTGGCTTTTTGCGCGTCAGTGAAGAAGCTTGGCGTGGCCCAGAGCAGGACGCCGGGGCGCTTTCGGACGAGGTGCACATCCACACGTTTGCGCGGTAATTGCACCAGTTCGAAGCGAAATCGGTTGCGATTGCCTAGATCCTTGTTGAGCAAGTCGACGAATGCGTGCGAAAGGCCCTGAGCGTTGTCGAGGATGAAAGGCGGCGATAAATGATAGGTCCACACTTCGATTCGCTGTTGCGCCCGACAGATCAGGGGCAACAGAACGAACATGAGCACCAGAACGAGTCTCTGCATGGCGAACCTTTACGACGGGGTGGCGAAGCGGTTGGCCAAGGCTCGATGTTGCGACCCGTGGGTGGCTTCTGTCCGTTTCCATTCCACCAGCATAGCTGAGCGGCCAAAAGGCGCGAGCAGCCGGCGCTATACCAGACGGGCTGCTTGCTAGAAGCGCTCGTGCTCGCCGAGAAAGCGCCATTCGCCGATCGGGAGCTTAGCCATCGACAGGCGCCCGATGCGGATGCGCTTGCAACTGAGCATTTGCACGCCGATGGCTTCGCACAGCTGGCGCAAATCGCCGGCTTGCGGTGCCTTGAGCACGATGCGCAGGCGAGTCTCGTTCTGCCAGCTGGCCTTGGCTTTGGGCAGGACCCTGCCGCGATGGCCAATGCCTTTGGCCAGCAGCGCCAGGCCGCCTTCCTCGGGTTCGCCGGCCACTTCGACGATGTACTCCTGCTCCAGCCTGTCCCGGGGATCGGCCAGCTTGCGGATCACTTCGCGCTGCTGACTGAACACGACCAGTCCACTGGCATCCGGCTCGAGCGCTAGCAAGGCGGTCTGACGAGCAAGATGACGGTCGCGCGGCAAGAAACGTGCATCGTCGCCAGACCAGTGACTGGCCTTGGCGAGCTGCACCTGGGCACTGGCGGGGTCCGTGGCGGTGGGTTGGCCGGCTGGCTTGTGCAGCAGCAACGTGACCGGCGGCACTTCGGCCGCGACCGCGCCGGGCAGGAGCTCGATCTGCTGGTCGTCGACCTTGAAATAGGGGGCTTCGATGATTTGACCATCGACGCTGACCCAGCCGCCCTCGATATACAGCTCGGCCTCGCGCCGGGAACAGCCCAGTTGCTCGGCGAGGCGTTTGGACAAGCGTACAGGGTCGGTCATGGATATCTCGGATGTCGCGGTGGGAAACCTAGCGAGCCACTGCGGTACGGCAATGACAGCGGAAGCTCGCTTGTCGGTCAGGTGTTGCGGGTTGCTGCTTGGCTTTTTATTTCTTGCTGATGGTGATTTGCCGCGATGGGCCTTGGGTCTGGCCGCTGACGCCGTTGGGGATCTTCTGAACTTCGCCACCGGCCTTCAGGAAGGCGGCCATCTGAGCGGCCAAAGACTGGCTGGTTTCGCTGGCGGGTTCGGGCTTGCGTTTGGCGGATGTAGTCTTGGAGGCCATCGTCATCTGGTTCCTTTGGTCAGTCGAACCGGACATTATACAGATCTGGCTAATTTTTGTTCGATTTTCATGGGTACCAATTGGCTGAAGCGTTTTTCTTCGTCCATGGTCTTCATTGAATGATTGCCGTCACGTTCGGAGAGTTAACCATGTTGCGCTATATCCGCATCGGCCTTGCAGGCTGTTTCGTCTTGACCTGTTCCATGCCAATTCTCGCTGAAATGGAATATTTCGACAGCGAGCGAGGCCGCGTCACGGTGGAAACCGTCGCCAGTGATCTGGAGCACCCCTGGGCCGTGGCTTTTCTTCCGGACGGCAAAGGCATGTTGGTCACCGAGCGGCCTGGCAGGCTACGCGTCATCGAGCGTGACGGGCGGTTATCCGAGCCGCTCGCTGGCGTGCCGGACGTCTATGCGCGCGGGCAGGGTGGGTTGCTGGACGTGCGCTTGTCTCCCGATTTTCGGCAGGATCGGCTGGTCTATCTCAGCTATGCCGAGGCGGGAGAGAACGGTAAAGCCGGCACGACCGTGGGGCGCGGCCGGTTGACAGATGATCTGAACGCCTTGGAAGGCTTCACCGTGATCTTCCGGCAGCAGCCGAAGCTGTCCACAGGTATTCATTTCGGCTCACGGCTGGTTTTCGATGATGAGGGCCATCTTTTCATCGCGCTGGGTGAAAACAACCAGCGGCCCACCGCCCAGGATCTCGACAAGCTTCAGGGCAAGCTGGTGCGGATCTACCCCGACGGCAAGGTTCCGGACGATAACCCCTTCGTGACCACCCAGGACGCTCGTCCGGAGATCTGGTCCTACGGCCATCGCAATCAGCAGGGCGCCGCGATCAACCCCTGGACGGGTGAGCTCTGGACTCACGAACACGGTCCACGCGGTGGCGATGAGATCAACATTCCAAAGCCAGGGCTCAACTATGGTTGGCCGCTGGCGACCTACGGCATCAACTACGGCGGCCAACCGATTCCCGAAGCCAAGGGGGAGAAAGCGGCGGGGACCGAGCCACCGCATCACGTATGGAAACGCTCGCCGGCAATCAGCGGCATGGCGTTCTACGATGCGCAACGCTTCCCCGAATGGCAGCGCAACCTGTTCATCGGCGCGCTGGTGGACCAGTCGCTGATCCGTTTGCAACTCGATGGCGACAAGGTCACCCACGACGAGCGATTGCTGAAGGACATGGGTGCACGAATACGTGATGTCCGCTTGGGCCCTGATGGCTTTCTATACCTGCTGACCGACTCGCCAAGCGGAAAACTCTTACGGGTCGGGCTGAGCGCGAAGTGAAACGGATGCCCTGATTCGGTTTTGCCAGGGAGCGTTCTCGCCGACCGCCGGTCCACTGTAGTGCCGGACGATTCCGGATCGCCGGCTGCATCTCCAGGCCTGACACACGGATAGGAGGAAAGAGTGGCGGTCGTCATCAGTGCTGTCTTGTGCATCATTCTGGGCTTGGTGCTCGCCGTTGGTGGTTGGAAAATCATCACGCTTGGCGGGACCTGGTATTTCGCGGTGCTTGCGGTGGGCTTTTTGCTGACCGGCATGTTGCTGCTGGCTAGACGTCGTGCGGCGTTGTGGATCTACGCGCTGGTGATGTTTGGCGCCTTGGGTTGGGCGCTCTACGAGGTGGGCTTCGACTGGTGGCAGCTGGCGCCACGCGGCAGCATCGTCGCGCCGCTGGGTTTGTGGTTGTTGATGCCTTGGGTCGCCCAGAGATTGGGTTGGCAGCATTTCGGTGCGCGAGCCTGGGGTGGCAGTGCGCTGCCGCTGATGTTAGCGGTTCTGCTCTGGGGCGCCGCAGCGGTACAAGCGATCTCCAGCGACAGCCACGACATCAGGGGCATGCTGCCGCAACCGCTGGCGGCAGCACCTGCCGGCGAGGGCCCCGCTGTCGCCGACGGTGAATGGCATGCCTACGGCCGTACCCAGCATGGCAAGCGTTATTCCCCGCTGGCGCAGCTAACGCCGAGCAATGTCGATCGGCTGGAGAAGATCTGGGAGTTCAATACCGGCGATCGTCGCCGCCCCAGCGATCCGGAGGAAACCACCTATGAAGTCACCCCGCTGAAGATCGATGACAGTCTATATATCTGCACGCCGCATAATTTCGTCATCGCTCTGGACGCCGACACCGGGCAGGAGCGTTGGCGCTTCGATCCACAGGTCCCGGACTCGGTCAATCGTCAGCATCTCACCTGTCGTGGGCTGTCCTATCACATCAGTGATGCGCCCGCTGGCGAGCAGGCCTGTCGGCAGCGGCTGTTCATGCCGACCGCAGACGCACGGCTGATCGCGCTGGATGCCAAAACAGGCCAGGTATGCCCGGAATTCGGTCGCAATGGCGCGGTGAATCTATGGGCGAACATGCCGAACGTGAAAGAGGGCTTTTATTACTCCACCTCGCCGCCGGTGGTCGCCAACGGTCTGGTGATCATCGGCGGCGCGGTCAACGACAACGTTTCGACCACCGAACCGTCCGGTGTGGTACGTGCCTACGATGCCATTACGGGCGAGCTGAAGTGGAACTGGGACCCGGGTAATCCGCAACAGACCCAGCCGATCGCCGAGGGCGAAACCTACAGCGAAAGCACACCGAACAGCTGGAGCATTTCCAGCGCCGACGAGGCGTTGGGGTTGGTCTACGTGCCGCTGGGCAATCAGGTGCCGGACCAGTGGGGTGGCAATCGTAGCGAGAACAGCGAGCGTTTCTCCTCCTCGATCGTTGCCCTCGATCTCGATACCGGCGAGCTGCGCTGGGTATTCCAGACGGTGCATCACGATCTCTGGGACATGGACGTACCGGCGCAACCGAGTCTGGTCGATATCGATACGGACAGTGGACCGGTCCCGGCGCTGGTCGCACCGACCAAGCAGGGCGACATCTATGTGCTGGATCGCCGCACCGGTGAACCGATTCTACCGGTCCGTGAAGTGCCTGCGCCGCAGGGCGCCGCCGAAGGGGACTGGGCCGCTCCGACCCAGCCGGTGTCGGCGCTGTCCTACGAGCCGCCCGTGCTGCAGGGCAAGGATCTCTGGGGGGCCACCTTCATCGATCAGATGATGTGTCATATCCAGTTCCACTCGCTGCGCTACGAGGGCCGCTATACGCCGCCATCGACCCAGGGCACCTTGGTGCATCCGGGTAACTTCGGCGTCTTCAACTGGGGTGGCGTAGCGGTCGATCCGGTTAGACAGATGGTGTTCAGTACGCCGGCCTATCTGCCGTTCACCTCGACCTTGATTCCCCGTGAGAACGACCGCAAGACCTATGTTTCCGATAGTGAGCCGCATCTCAACGAGAATTTCGGCGCGCCCTTCGCGGTTGAGCTCAAACCCTTCGTTTCGCCGATCGGCCTGCCTTGCATCGCGCCGCCTTGGGGGTATGTCGCCGGCGCTGATCTGCGCACCGGCAAGACCCACTGGATGCGCAAGAACGGCACCGTGCGGGATCGGGCGCCTATTCCCCTACCGTTCAAGATGGGTGTGCCAAGTCTCGGCGGACCGATGCTCACGGCCGGTGGGGTGGCGTTCCTGAGCGGCACGCTGGATTACTACCTGCGCGCCTATGACGTCACCACCGGCAAGGAGCTGGGCAAGTGGCGGTTGCCAGCAGGCGGACAGGCAACGCCAATGACCTATCTGAGTCGCTCAGGCCGGCAGATGGTGGTAGTGGTCGCTGGCGGCCATGGCTCCCTCGGGACCAAGGCCGGTGACTCGGTCATAGCCTATGCCTTGCCACGATAGCCGGTGTGGCGAATCTGGTCAGAGCGGGGCCCGATCAGCACCCGGTGGCTGGGCCTCGCTTGTCATTCACGGGGCGATTCGGCAGGCCGTCGTGGCGCGCTCGCATCCTGCGGCCTGTTAGAATCGCCGCCTTCGACTCACAGGATTGTTCACCATGGCTGCAATCGGGCGCTTCAACAGCATGCAGATCGTCAAGCACACCGGTTTCGGCCTGTACCTGGACGGCGGGCCGGACGGCGAGATTCTGTTGCCCAATCGTTACATTCCCAAGAACGTCCCGACCGAAGTCGATGATTGGCTGAACGTGTTCATCTACCTCGACAGCGAAGACAAGCTCATCGCGACCACTGAGAAGCCCAAGGTCCAGGTGGGTGAGTTCGCCAGCCTCAAGGTCGTCGAGATCAATCGGGTCGGGCTGTTCCTCGATTGGGGACTGCCCAAGGACCTGCTGCTGCCGCATTCCGAGGAAAAGCGTCCGCTGAAAGAGGGCGATTATTGCGTCGTTCACGTCTATCTCGACAAGCACACCAAACGCATCACGGCCACCGCGCGACTGGACCGCTATCTCGACAAGACGCCGCCGCGCTACAGCGTTGGCGAGGCAGTGGATCTGCTGGTGGTGGAGCCGACCGATCTGGGTTACAAGGCGATCATCAACGGCAAGCACTGGGGCCTGATCCACAAGAACGAAGCCTTCAAGTTTCTGCGCGGCGGCATGCGCGAGAAGGGCTATATAAAGGAAGTCCGCGCGGACGGCAAAATCAGCCTGAGCCTCCAGCCGGTGGGCAGTGAAGCCGGTGACGCCTTGCAGGCGCTGATTCTGCAAAAGCTTCAGGAAAATCAGGGCAGCCTGCCGGTCAGCGACAAAACGGCGGCCGACGAGATTGCTCGGTTGTTCGGCGTCAGCAAGGGCAATTTCAAGAAGGCCATCGGTGGTCTCTACAAGCAGGGCCGAATCGTCATCCACCCTGATCGGATCGAGCGCGCCTGATTCTGTTGATCTGGCCGCCGCTTGGTCACTCCATTCTCCTCGCGATGTCTGTAAGCCCGACCGCATACAAGCGGTCCGGTTTTCTGCTGCTGGTCTCGCCAGTCGCGCCTCAACGGACCTCGTGAAACCCTCGAGTTAGACGGCATTCCGGCCAAGTCTCGTCCGGCACGGCTTCTTGGTGCGACCGCTTGTCCCGTCTAAGTGTTGCCGGGTGTAACAAAGCGGAACTCCCTTGGAGCGAATCATGTCCAGAAAGGGCGTCTGGTGATCCAGAGGCTTGTGGGGGATCGCCGATGGTTCCTCAGCGGATGTTTAGCGCGCTCGGAGACGCTGTGGATAGACATACCGAAACGCCGGCGAAGGCCTGGTATCTGCTGCAGTGCAAGCCGCGCCAGGACGGGCGGGCTCAGGAGCATCTCATGCGCCAGGGCTTCGAATGCTTCGCACCGGTATTCACGGTGCAAGCGATCTGCGCCGGCAAGCTGCGCGAGCAGCAACAGCCATTGTTCCCCGGGTACGTGTTCATTCGCATGGGCGCCGAAGACAGCTGGCTATCGCTACGCTCCACGCGGGGCGTCAATCGCGTCGTCGCGTTCTGTGGTCAGCCTTGTCAGGTGCAGGACGCCATTGTCGATCACCTCCGGCAACGCTGTGCAGCGATAGGCCCCAGGCCTGCGTTGGTGCCTGGTGATCGAGTGCAGGTCAACGTCGGTGGGTTTGCCGAAATGGAAGCCATCTTCCTTTCCATGGAAGGCGAGGAGCGGGTGATGCTGTTGTTGAACGTGCTCAATCGCCAGCAGCGGATCCAGGTAAGTCTGGCGAGCGTTCAGCCCGTCCCGCGGCGCGCGGTTTCGTCGCTCTAATAAAAAACAAAACACCGAAATTTTTGTTTCGCCTGCCGTTGGATTCGCTGGTCGAGGCGGCCTGCGGCTGTGGTTGTGGCTGCTGGCAAACTGCTACAGGGACTCCAGCCCTGGGGCGGTAGCGTGCCTGAATCCAGCTTCGAACCGGCTTCAGGGTGTGCTGGGAAAGGCCTGGATGGAGGCGCCGCTCATCGATTCTGCAACTGTCCGGGATATTTGCGGTCTGTTGCGTGTCTATGCCTGCTCACATAAGCCAGCGTCGTGGCCGGAGTCGGTATGAACAACAATTTATCTCCGAGAAGGGATTCCATATGAGGAACATCACGCTTCCAGGTGTATCGCTACTGTGCCTTGTCGCTACCGATAGCTGGGCGGTCAACGAGCCGCAAGATATACGCATTGGCGGCTTCGAGTTCACCCCGACCCTGATTGTCCGTGAGAGCTACGACGACAACTATCGCGGGCTGTCAGACAACGAGCAGGCGTCCTGGGTGACTGGAATCAATCCGACTTTTTTGCTGGGGACGGGAAACCGCAACAGCGAATATGAACTCGAGTACTCCCTGAACCACGACATCTTTCATTCGGATTCGGAAGCCAGCAATACCGACCACCATCTAAAGCTCAGAAGCGTCATGGAGTTCACCTCCCGCCATCGTCTGAGCTGGGGGCTGGCCTATCACAAGGTAGAGGAGACCGCCGATACCGAAGACGCGACCGAGAACGACAAGTACAGCCGGGCCATCGCTCGCGCGGCTTATCGCTTCGGCGCCCGGACGGCGCGCAATCAGCTCGAGTTCGGGACCAACTACGAGCAGCTTCGTTACCACAACAGCGGCAACATCAACGCATCCGAAGAACGCGACAGCCTGATGTTCAACTCCATCTGGTTCCATCGCCTGGGCGCCAGCACGCGCTCGCTGGTCGAGGTTCGGCACACCGATCATGACTACAAACTCGCCAGTGCGCTGCGTGACAGCACCAACATCGCGCTGCTTGGTGGCGCGACCTGGGATGCCACTTCCAAGACCTCCGGTAGCTTCAAGCTCGGCGCCGAGCGCAAGGATTTCGACAGTGATCAGCGCGAGGATTTCACCAGTCCGATGTGGGAAGCCGGCGTCACCTGGAAGCCGCGCACCTATTCGGTATTCAACCTGACCTCACGGCGCGCCTTCGATGAAGGAGATGACGGGGCCAGCACCATCAACGACTGGACCACCCTGGCGACCTGGGAACACGAGTGGACCTCGCGTATCGCGACCGAAATGAAGTACCGCTTCTCCGATCGTGACTACGAAGGGATCGGTCGAAATGATGAACGAACGTCTTACGGTGCCGGCGTGATCTGGTCACCGGATCGCTGGGTCGATGTGACCCTGTCCTATCTCAGAACGGAAAACGACTCCAACCTGAGCTCGGAAACCTACGACCGAAACGTTTACCTGTTGAGCTTCGACCTGAGCCTTTGAGGCCGGGAAGGACGTTAACCAGTGCCTAAGGAGGAGCCGATCATGCGCATCCCGAACATGTATAAATTCTTTTCCGTCCTGTTGCTGCTGGTGTTCAGCGCCGCAGCCAGCGCCGCCCAATATCAGCTGGGCTCAGGCGATGTGATTCGTATCAGCGTTCACGGAGAGCCGGACCTTTCTTTCGAAGAAATACGCCTGACCGATGCCGGCACCTTCACCTTTCCCTTCATCGGTGAAGTCGACGCCAACGGCAAGACGCCGAGTGACGTGCGCAGCCTGTTGGTGGAAAAACTCAAGGACGGCTACCTGATCGACCCGCGTGTCTCGGTATCGGTGGTCAACTACCGCGAGTTCTATATCGCCGGCGAGGTCAAGCTTCCCGGCGGTTATCCCTACCAGCCCGGCCTTACGCTGGATCGGGCGATCGCGCTGGCCGGCGGCCTTACCGAGCGCGCCTCGACCAAACGCATGACCATTGTGCGGGGGTCCGAAGGCAGCCGCGCTGAAGAGAAAGCCACCATGGACACCCTGGTTCGCCCCGGCGATACGATCAACATCGACGAAGGATTCTTCTGATGAATAGCCCAGTTCGCCCGGATCGACCGTGGCAGCGTCCCGTAGGGCCTGCAGCCGATAGCGACTTCATAGACCTGAAGAAAATCTGGCATGCGATCTGGTCGCGTAAATGGGGCATTGTCCTGTTGGTGGCCATCGTCGCGTTGCTGACGTTTTTCCTCCTCTCGCGGGTGACCCCGATCTACAAGGCCGTCACTTCGGTACTCATCGAGACGAAAGGCACGCCGGTGTTGTCGTTCCAGCCGGCGGCCGATACGCCGGTTGAACTCAGTGAGTATTTGCAGACCCAGCTGAGCCTGATGCAGAGCCGTGGCGTTGCCGAGCGTGTGGTTCGGGACCTGAACCTGACCGAGCATCCCGAGTTCGACCTGCGTCAGCAGCCTGGGCCGCTGGTGGATTTCTCGGGCATCGTCGATGCGCTGACAGGCGAAGAGCCTGAGCCGCTCACCGAGGCCCAGATCATCGATTACGCGACCCAGACCTTCATGGATCGCACGACTGTGTGGGTCGAAGGCAAGAGCCAGTTGGTCTATCTATCCATTGCGATGGCCGACCGTCTGACCGCTGCGCAAGCGACCAATCAATTGGCGCAGGCATACATCGAAGCGCAACTGGAGGCCAAGGTCGACATGTCGATGACGGCTGCCAGCTGGATGAATGAGCGCTTGGTTTCCCTGCGTCAGAAGCTTCAGGATTCGGAAGACCGTCTCCAGGCCTACCTGGACGCTGAAGGGCTGGTCGATCTGGACGGTGTCGGTACCATCAGTGCGAACGAGCTTTCATTGACTGGCGACCGCATGATCGATGCCCGCCGTCAGCGCGCCGAAGCCGAGAGCCAGTACCGTCAAGTCGAGTCCATGCGCAGCCAGGGCTGGGAGCGTCTGGCCAGTGTGCCTGCCGTGCTTGGCCATCCGCTGATCCAGCAGTTCAAAGCTGACCAGGCGCATGCCCGTTCGCGTGTGGAAGATCTTTCGCGTCGCTATGGGGATCGCCATCCGGCGATGGCTTCGGCACGCTCGGATCTCAACGCCGCCACTGCGAGCCTCAAGCAACAGGTTGAGCAGGTAGTGGCGAGCATCGAGCGTAACTATCAGTTGGCTGTGGCCAACGAGAATTCGCTGCGTGCCTCGTTCGACGAGAACAAGGGCCGAATCCAGGACATTTCCCGCAAGGAATTCAAGGTGCGTGACCTGCAGCGCCAGGTCGAAAGCGACCGCGCGTTGTACGACACCTTCATGACCCGTCTGCAGGAAACCACCGCGACCTCGGATCTGAGCTCGACCAACGCTCGCATCGTCGATGCGGCCATCCCGCCGACCGAGCCCAGTGCACCGAACAAGAAGCTGATCATGGTCGTGGCATTGTTCCTGGCGCTGGTGGTGGGAATCGCGCAGGCGATCATTCGGGAAATCCTCGACAACACCTTCAAGAGCTCCGAAGAGGTCGAGACCAAGCTGGGCCTGCCGGTCATGGGCATTGTTCCGCAAGTGCCACGCAAGATGCGCAAGGAGGTCAGCCATCTGTTCGAGCGCAGCAGCGACAAGCGCTTCTGCGAGGCCGTGCGGACCATTCGTACCAACCTGCTGCTGAGCGAGGCTAACCAGCCGCGTCAGGTATTGGTAGTGACGTCTACGGCGCCGGACGAGGGCAAGAGCTCGGTTTCGGCCAACCTGGCGTTCGCCATGGGGCAGTTGCATCGCGTGCTGCTGATCGATGCTGACCTGCGCCGCGCGACGCTCGACAAGGCATTCGACTTCAAGCCGGGTACGCCGGGCTTGGTCAACCTCATCGGCGGCAATGCCAAGCTCGAGGAGTGCATCCATTCCGTCGGCAATGTCGACATGATCGCGGCCGGGTCGGTGCCGTCCAACCCGCTGGAACTGCTATCTTCGCCACGCTTCGCCAAGTTGCTTGAAGTGGTCAAGGGTCGCTACGACCGCATCATCATCGACTCGCCGCCGAGCCAGGCGGTGAGCGATGCGGCCGTCCTGTCGACCTTGGCCGACGCGGTGATCTACGTCGTCAAATCCGACAGCACCCTGATCCCGCACGTGCAGAAGGGCGTTAGCCAGCTGCAGAACAGTAACGCGCCGATCACGGGCGTGGTGCTCAATCATGTCGATATCGAGAAAGCCAAGAAGAACGGTCAGTTCCGTGGCTACTACGACCATTACGGATACAGCGAGCAGACGGTCTAAAGCCAGTTCGCGCCATCCGTCACCGAGTCAGGTTCCGCTAGCGGTGAACCTGACTCGGATTGATTATCTGCCCAGCAAACGAATTTGCGCCTCCGGCCACCTGTAGGGTCGCGCCGAGGCACGCCTGTATCAATGTCTGAATCGAGGATCCTGTTATGAACATCACCGTCGTTGGAAGCGGCTACGTGGGGCTGGTTACCGGTGCCTGTATTGCGGAGATGGGCAACACGGTCTACTGCGTCGACGTCGACAAGTCCAAGATCGATAACCTCAAGCAGGGCATTCTGCCGATCTACGAGCCGGGTCTCGAAGAGATCGTCACCGAGAATCATGCGGCTGGGCGGCTGCACTTCACGACCTCGCTGGGCGAGGCCGTCGAGCAATCGGAAGTTTTCTTCATCGCTGTTGGCACTCCGCCTGGCGAAGATGGCTCGGCGGATCTGCGCTACGTGCTGGAAGTTGCACGGCAGATTGGCGATACGCTGAGCGCGCCGGCCATCGTGGTGAACAAGTCCACCGTGCCGGTCGGTACCGCGGATCTGGTACGTGCAGCGGTGTCCGAACGCCTCGAGGCGCGCGGCGTCGATATCGAATTCTCTGTGGTCTCGAACCCGGAATTCCTTAAGGAAGGCGCCGCGGTCAACGACTTCATGCACCCGGACCGGATCGTCATCGGTGCCGACAACGAGCATGCCCGCCAGGTCATGAGCGCGCTTTACGCGCCCTTCGTCCGAAATCGCCCGCGCACCATATTCATGGGCATCCGTGATGCGGAAATGACCAAGTACGCCGCCAACGCGATGCTGGCGACCAAGATCTCGTTCATGAACGAAATCGCGAGTCTCTGCGAGCGCCTCGACGTGGACGTCGAGAACGTGCGCCTGGGGATCGGTTCGGACGAGCGCATCGGCTATCACTTCATCTATGCCGGTTGCGGCTATGGCGGGTCGTGTTTCCCGAAGGACGTCAAGGCACTGATCAACATTGCCCACCAGAACGACTTCGAGCCCGAGTTGCTGCGGGCCGTCGAGTCGCGCAACGACCAGCAGAAGCACTCGCTGTTCAACAAGATTTCTACCCATTTCAATGGCGACCTGAGCGGTCGCACCTTCGCGGTCTGGGGCCTGGCATTCAAGCCCGGCACCGACGACATGCGCGAAGCGCCGAGCGTGGTGCTGATCAACAGCCTGATCAATGCCGGTGCCAAGGTGCGGGCTTTCGATCCGGTCGCACGCGAGACCGCGCGCCGTGAGTTTCCGGAAAGCTGGTTCGCCGATGGCCGTTTGCAGATCGTCGAAGGTCAGTACGAGGCTGCAATCGATGCCGACGCGCTGTGCCTGGTTACCGAATGGAAACCTTTCCGTCGCCCGGATTTCCGCGCCTTGAAGCGCCTGCTGAACACTCCGCTGATCATCGACGGCCGTAACCAGTACGACCGCGAGCAGGTCAAGCGCGAAGGTTTTGGCTACTACGGCGTCGGCCGTCAGCCGGTCCTGGCCTGAGCAAGGGGCAGCGAGTGAACGCCATCGATCAGCCCAGCGTGCGGCGCGGTCCTGCTCCCATTCGGGAAAGGCTAGCCGCGCTGTTGCACGCCAGCATGCGAAGCAAGTTGCTACGCAACATCGTCACCGTGGTAACCGGCACCGCCGGTGCGCAGGCGATCACGTTGGCGTTCATGCCGGTGATCACCCGCATCTATGGACCGGAAGCTTACGGCGTCCTGGGGACCTTCCTCAGCGTCACCATGATGCTGATTCCGGTCGCGGCGCTGACCTACCCGATCGCCATCGTGCTGCCCAAGCGTGATGGCGATGCCCGCGGGCTGGTGCGTCTGGCGTTGGCAATCGCCCTGGCATTGGCGACGGTGGTCGCCCTGGCGCTGCTGGTATTCGGTGATCGGCTGGCGGCCGCGCTGGAAATTCAGATCATCCAGCCGTACCTGCTGCTCATCCCGTTTGTGATGTTCTGCGGTGCGGCGTTGGAGATCTGTCAGCAATGGCTGTTTCGCACACAACGTTTCCGTATCACTGCGAGCGTGGCGGTGGGGCACTCGTTGCTGTTCAATTCGATGCGCACGCTGGCCGGCCTGGTGCAGTCGTCGGCACTGGTATTGGTTTGCACCACCGCGCTGCAGCAGGCCCTGCACGCGGCAATGCTGGGTCTGGCGATGCTGCGTGCGAAGCCCCATCGGGACAACCACGCCGACGAAACCGAGCAGGGCGACCCGGGCATGCTGGAGCTGGCTCGTCGGCACAGTGACTTTCCCAAGTATCGCGCACCGGTGATGCTGATCAACGCTGTCTCGCAGCATCTGCCAACGCTGGTGCTGGCCGCTTATTTCGGCCCGGCCGCGGCCGGTTTCTTCGCCCTGTGCAAGCAGGCGCTGACCATGCCGACCAACTTGATCGGCAAGTCGGTCGCCGACGTCTATTACCCGCGCATCAGCCGCGCAATCCATGACCGTGAGCCGGTCACGGCGATGTTGCTGAAGGCGACCAGCGCGCTGGGACTGGTGGGCTTAGTGCCATTTTCGCTGGTGGCGGTGTTCGGGCCTTGGATGTTTGCGCTGGTGTTCGGTGAACAGTGGCACGTCGCGGGCGAGTACGCCCGCTGGTTGGCGCTGGCTGAGTACGTGATCTTCGTCTCGCGCCCCTGCGTGGTGGCGGTGCCGGCGCTGTCCCTGCAAGGCCGGTTCCTTCTGTTCGAGATATTCAGCACCAGCTTGCGCGTGCTTTCGCTATTCGGCGGGGCGCTGCTGATCGGCAATGCGCTGGCCACCGTTCAGGCGTTCGCCGTCGCCAGCATCATCATCTACTCGTCGCTGATGGTGATCGTGCTGGTCGCCTCGCGCCGGTGGTATGCGGCCCAGCACCCGAAAGCCCAGTACTCGGAAGAGAGTTTCGATTGATATGAAGGTATTACATTTGGTCGCTGGCGAATTGACCGGAGGTGCTGCCCGCGGTGCGTACTGGTTGCACCAGGGGTTGCGCTCGCTGGGTGTCGATTCTCTCGTCTACACCAACAGCCAGATTACTCATGGCGATACCTCGGTGGTGTCCGTCAGCCGCAGCAAGAAAGACAAGATCATCAGTATCGCCAGGAGCCAGGCGGACCAGGCATTCGCCAGCTTCTACCGTGGACGCCAGTCGGGTATGTTCAGCGCCGGGGTGATGGGCGCCGATTTCACCGACAGCACCGAATGCCGCGAGGCCGACGTGGTGCATCTGCACTGGATCAATGGCGGCTTCGTCGACATGAAGCACCTGGCCAAGCTGCGCAAGCCGGTGGTCTGGACCATGCGCGACATGTGGCCGATGACGGGTGGCTGTCACTACGCCATGGGCTGCGAGAAGTTCATTACCGGCTGCGGCAGCTGCGATCAACTCGGCAGCACCTCCGACAGGGACCTGTCGCGCTTCGTGCTCAACCGCAAGCGCAAGTATCTGCCCAAATCGATGAAGATGATCGGCATCAGCGACTGGGTCTCCGAGCAGGCCAGGCAGAGCCTGCTGTTCCGCGATTTCGACGTACGCACCATTCACAACAACGTCGATGCCAACGAGTTCTTCCCGCTGGATAAACCTCTGGCCAGGCAGTTGCTAGGGCTGAATACCGAGAAGAAGATCATCCTCACCGGCTGTACCAGCGCCAAGGACATCTACAAGGGCTTCGGCAAATACCTGGAGATGCTCAAGCATCTCGACCCGGCCAAGTACCACCTGTGCTTTTTCGGCAAGCTGGACCAGTCCATCGCCGACGGCTTGGGCTTCGACTACACCTCGTTTGGCTACCTGCACGACAGCATCTCGCTGCGCCTGCTGTATTCGGCGGCCGATGTCTTCATTGCGCCAAGCCTGATGGAAGCGTTCGGCAAGACCCTCGCCGAAGCCATGGGCTGTGGGACCCCCGTGGTGTGCTTCGACGCCACCGGCCCGAAAGATATCGTGACTCACCAACACGACGGCTATAAAGCCGCGCCCTTCGAAGCCAGGGGGCTCGCCGAGGGCGTCGAGTGGGTCACGGGCGAGGCCGACTATCCACAGCTCGCGGCCAATGCGAGAGAAAAGATCGTCAGCACCTTCGACAGTCCGGTCATCGCTCGGCAGTACCGGGCGCTGTACGAGGAAATGCTCGCATGAGCGGTCCGTCCGTCCGAGGCGGGCAGGGCAGTAACGCTTCGTTAACTTCGGCTGCCAACAATCAATTTAAAGCTGCTGTTCGGCGGGACAGGGCGCTTGGTCGCGCCTGCTTTGGCCGCCCAGCATCACACACCACTCCTCTTGTCATCTGGAACCTACAGGTACTCTGAAATGGAAAAGAAACGCGCACTGATCACCGGGATTACTGGGCAGGACGGTTCCTACCTCGCCGAGTTTCTGCTGGAAAAGGGCTACGAGGTCCATGGCATCAAGCGCCGCGCCTCGTTGTTCAATACTCAGCGGGTCGATCACATCTATCAGGACCCTCATGTCGAGCACCAGAACCTGGTTCTGCACTACGGCGACCTGACCGACTCGTCCAATCTGACTCGCATCATCCAGGAAGTGCAGCCCGACGAGGTGTACAACCTGGGTGCGCAATCGCACGTCGCCGTCAGCTTCGAATCGCCTGAATACACGGCGGACGTAGACGGCATGGGCGCGTTGCGCATTCTGGAAGCCATTCGCCTGCTGGGCCTGGAAAAGAAAACCCGCTTCTACCAGGCCTCGACCTCCGAGCTGTACGGCTTGGTGCAGGAGATTCCGCAGAAGGAAACCACGCCGTTCTATCCGCGTTCGCCTTATGCAGTGGCCAAGCTGTACGCCTACTGGATCACGGTCAACTACCGCGAAGCCTACGGTATGTATGCCTGCAACGGCATTCTCTTCAACCACGAGTCGCCACGCCGCGGCGAAACCTTCGTGACCCGCAAGATCACCCGCGGCCTGGCAAACATCGCCCAGGGACTGGAGAAGTGCTTGCACATGGGCAACCTCGACGCGCTACGCGATTGGGGCCATGCCAAGGATTACGTACGCATGCAGTGGATGATGCTGCAGCAGGAGCAGGCGGAAGACTTCGTCATCGCTACCGGCGTGCAGTACTCGGTGCGCGAATTCATTCGTTGGTCGGCCGCTGAGCTGGGTGTCCAGCTGCGCTTCGAAGACAGCGGCGTAGACGAGCGCGCCATCGTTGCCGGCATCGAAGGGGACAAGGCACCGGCGCTTAACGTGGGTGACGTCATCGTTCGCATCGATCCGCGCTACTTCCGTCCGGCGGAAGTGGAGACCCTGCTCGGCGACCCGAGCAACGCCAAGAACAAACTTGGCTGGACCCCGGAAATCAGCGTGCAGGAAATGTGCGCCGAGATGGTCCGCGAGGATCTGAAGGTCGCCCAGCGCCATGCCCTGCTCAAAGAGCACGGCTTCGACATTCCAGTGACATTGGAGAACTGAATATGAATCGTGACGCACGTATTTTCGTTGCGGGACATCGCGGCATGGTGGGCTCCGCGATTGTCCGTCGCCTGCAATCGCTGGGATACCGCAATCTCATCACGCGTGGGCGTGAGGAGTTGGATCTGGTCGACCAGGCGGCGGTGAACGCCTTTTTTGCAGAGAACAAGATCGATCAGGTTTACATGGCCTCGGCCAAGGTGGGTGGCATTCATGCCAACAACACCTATCCGGCCGAGTTCATCTACCAGAACCTCATGGTCGAAGCGAACATCATTCATGCCGCGCATTGCAACGACGTCAATAAGTTGCTGTTCCTCGGCTCGTCGTGCATCTATCCCAAGTTCGCCGAGCAGCCGATGAAGGAAGAGGCGTTGGTGACCGGCGTGTTAGAACCGACCAACGAGCCCTACGCGGTGGCGAAGATTGCTGGCATCAAACTGTGCGAGAGCTACAACCGCCAGTACGGCCGTGACTATCGCAGCGTGATGCCAACCAACCTCTACGGTCCGAACGACAATTTCCATCCGGAAAACAGCCATGTGGTGCCGGCATTGCTCAAGCGCTTCCACGAGGCGACGCAGCGCGGCGATAACGAAGTCGTGATCTGGGGCAGCGGCAAGCCGCAGCGCGAGTTCCTCCATGTCGACGACATGGCCGCAGCCTGCGTGCACGTCATGGAACTGGATGACGAGACCTATCAGGCCCATACCCAGCCGATGCTGTCGCACATCAACGTGGGTACTGGGGTGGACTGCAGCATCCGCGAGCTCGCCGAAACCATTGCTCGGGTCACTGAGTACCAGGGCGAGCTCAAATTCGACAGCACCAAGCCGGACGGCACCCCGCGCAAGCTCATGGACGTCTCGCGTCTCAAGGCGCTCGGTTGGCAGTCGAGCATCAGCCTGGAAGACGGTCTGCGCGATGCATATCGCTGGTTCGTCGAAAATCAGCATCTGGTTCGTCACTGATCAATCAGGGCCATGGCCTGCCACGCAGGATTTTTTGGCGCGATGAGCGGGGAAGAGACAGGCGGGCGATAGCGCCGGAGAAGCAATGCGGCGCATTTGGCTTGAGCAACAGCGGACTTTTTTGCCGCTGTTGTTGTCCATCCATGGCACATGATTCCTCCGCCGTGGTGAACCGCCTATCTAGAAGTCGTCAAACCGGACCGGCTCGGTTCTGTGTTCGCCACGTCACATCTGGAAAATGGGGAAAGCCGCTTGTTAAGGAAAGTTCTGGCGTACAAGAATCTGCTGTTCATGCTCCTGTTGCTGAACTCCACCTGCTTCTTCCTGACGGATGACAAGCGGGCCGGAATTCCGTACTTCCAGGAGCTGTTTCTGCTACTGGTTCTGGCCGCAACAGCTTGCCTGTTCGTAGCATGGAAGTGGGTCTACCAGTCAAAGACCAGCCTGTGGATCATCTTCATGGGCTGCCTGCTGCCGGTTATCTCCGCGGTGCTCGCCAACCTGAACTTCGGTCAACCCATGGCGTATGGCTTGCTGGAAGAGCGTCGTTTCTTTCAATACCTGGTGTTCTTCCCGACCCTGTTCCTGTTGATCAAGGCGTCTCCGACCGAGGAGGAACTGGGAAAGTACTTTCTTTACGTCGGCCTGTTCTGCGCCACCCTGGGCTTTGCCTACTATCTGGGAATTATTCCGCAGAACAAGGTGGCTTCCTTCACCGTCGATGATTGGACGCAGTACGAGGACCTGTTGCGTCCGAATCGCTTCCGTATCGGTGCGCCCGTAGTCACCATCTCGGCGTTCATGCTGATGTACAGCATGAAGGATCGGGTCACGATCGGCAGGCTACTGGTTCTTCTCTACTTCGTGGCCTATCTCTGGCTGGTCATGCAGACCCGGCAGACCATGGTGGTCTGGGCCTTGGCGGGTATGTGGATATTCCGTAAGCGCATCGATTCGCTGATGAAGATGAGTGTGCTCGGCGTGACGATCCTGGTGGCGTCATACCTGTTGGTCCCTGAGTTCTATCACGAACAATACGCCCGATTCGATGCCTTGCTCTTCGACGCCACAGCGGGGCCTGGCGTGCGGGAGAGAACCGTTTCGATCATTCTGGATGCCATCAGCGCCAACAACTATTTCGGCATGGGTGCGCTGTCTCTGCAATGGCAAGGCGGGTTCTCGCGAATTTATAACTCACACTTTTATCTCGCCGATGTCGGAATATTCGGCGTCTATTATCGGTACGGGTTCCTGGCGCCTATCGTCGCCTTGGTCTTCTATGGCGGCTTCATCTGGATAATGCGCCAATGCTCGAACAAGGGGCCTTTGCTGGCAGCCCTGCAACTATCCTTTGTGGTCAGCATGTTGAATATTGCGCTTTCCAATGCACTGACATTTTCTGGTGATGTGTATGGGATGGCGGCGGCGTTTTTCCTTTATTACGCCAAGCTTAAAACAGCGGACACCCCCCTTACGGCAAATCTTGAACAGGTGAATTATGGTCAGTTTCAGTATCGTAACTATAAACTGGAATAATCTGGATGGCCTGAAGGAGACCTATCGGAGCCTAACCAGCCAGACCTACCGGAACTTTCGCTGGATTGTTATCGACGGCGCCTCCAAAGATGGGAGCGGCGAATGGTTGAAAAGTCTTGACGACGATCAGGCGGAAATAACCATCGAGCCGGACAAGGGTATTTACGATGCGATGAACAAAGGGCGTCTGCGTGCAGTCGAGACGTCCGGCTATACGCTGTTCCTCAACAGCGGCGACTCGCTTGCCGACCCATCGGTACTCGAACGTATCAATGGCGAGTTGTCGAAAACGACCGCCGTACCGAAGTTCATCTATGGTGACTTCTATCGCAAGGAAGCCAGCGGCGACTTGAAACTCACCAGCGCACGTCCCATCGAACGCGCGCCGCTGGGTTTGCCGGCCAGCCATCAGACCATGTACTTCGAGAATGAGCGACTGCGCCAGTTCGAATTCAGGCTCGATTACAAGTTGTCAGCAGACTACTGCTTGTTGCTTGAATTCCTGCAGGGGCTGGACTTGCAAAGCGAAGTTCTGCAACTGTCGTTTCCGCTGTGCATCTTCGATACCACGGGTGTATCGCACAAGCGACGCTTTGAGGCGATTCGTGAAGACATGCATATCAGAACGCGCTTTCTCAATTTTTCCAAACCCAACGCCTTGGCGCTCTATGTGCTGCATTACGTACATACTCATACCAAACAACTGCGTTCGTCATTGGGGCGTTGAAGAAGTAGACGGGTTTCCCATCGAGGAGATGGACCAAGAAAAGGCACAGGAGAGTGTTCGATGAATTACCGAAGCCTGAATGACCTATCGCGGCTCAGCACTGAGTGTGCCAGCAAGATTCCAAACGATGTCGATCTAGTGGTCGGTATTCCCCGAAGCGGGACGCTGGTCGCCAGCGTCATCGCGCTGAAGCAGAACCTGCCATTGACGGACCTCTATTCGTTTCTGCGCAATGATGATCTGAAGAAAGGCAATACCCGCACCTACAAACACGCCGACCTGACGAAGCCATGGGATGCAAGAAAAATCCTGCTTGTGGACGATAGCATCTCATCGGGCAACTCCATGCAGGCCGCGTTGGTGCAGGTACGCTCCGCTTATAAGGGCAGCGTGGTGACCATGGCCGCGTTTGCCGAACGACATAATCGGAATCTCGTAGATGTACATCTAGAACTCGTAGAGCAGCCGCGGATGTTTGAATGGAACGTGATGCACCATCCGTTCCTGGCCCAGGCATGTCTGGATATAGATGGGGTGCTCTGCGTCGATCCGACCTTGGAGGAGAACGACGATGGACCGAACTACCTGCAGTTTCTAGGTTGCACGCGCCCGCTCTTCATCCCTTCGGTCAAGGTTGCGCATCTGGTGACCAGTCGGCTTGAAAAATACCGTGCCGAAACGGAGGCGTGGTTGGAGCGCAACGGTGTGCAATACGGCACCTTGCACATGCTCGACCTACCCACTGCTGAAGAGCGCCGCCGACTGAATATCCATCACAAGTTCAAGGCGGAGGTTTATGCCAAACAACCGTTGACGCGGCTATTCGTCGAGAGCGAAGTCAGGCAGGCGGTCGAGATCATGAAGCTCAGTGGCAAACCGGTGTACTGCATCGAGACCAATGAGATGTACGTGCCTGGCCAGGTCTATAACCTCAAGTCCAATGCATTGCGCAAGAGCTACAGCCTGAAGGCGAAGCTGGTCGGCAAGGCTAGATCGATTCTTGGCAAGTGGGTACCGGTCGCACCCTCGTCGAAGAGCTGATGCGCCCGTTTCGATCGCACCTGGGTGCGGCCGGAACGAGCGCTGGTGCTGCTCAGTGTTTGGGGCCGATTTGGCTGCAATTTCCCTGGTTGACGTACTTGCTGAGCACTTCCCACTGCGGACGGTCCTGACCGTCCTTCGGTTCGACGGACAACTTGTATTTGCCCCAGGACGAACCGGCCGCCCAGTATGTCATCGGGATGCAGTGTTGCTGCAGGTATGCCAGCAAGTTATCCATCGCTTCCAATAGGCGGGGGTCATCGGAAGGAACACCAAACTCACCGATATGACCTTGCTTGCCATGCTCGATCAACCAATCGATAAAGGGTTTGACGCGTTTGACGCCGAGCATGGTGTCGAAGTCTTTCTCCAGCGGTTCCTTGTATTGTCCGCTACCGTGTTTATCAAGATACAGATGGGCGGAAAATATCAACTTGTCGGAGGGGTCTTTCAGTTGCAACAGCGGATCATTGAATTTCTGCCAGCGAAAACTGCTGGACCAGAAGTTGCCCTCGATAAACAAGGGCCGCGCCTTGTCATGTTTTCTGATGGCGTCGATACCGGCTTGGGCTGCGGCCGGCCAATATTCGTCGGCGCCGTGTGGTTCGTTCATGATGTCGTAGGCATAAAGCCCTGGGTGATCCTTCCAACGCTTGGCAATGCGTTCCAACAGATCCGCGTAAGCCGATATCGGTACAGCTTCGGTTCCAATGATCTGTTTCTGATAGCGGGCGTAGTTGTGAATGTCGAGGATGACCCGCATGTCGTTATCAGCGGCTTGTTGCAATGTCTCTTCGATCAGCTGTGCATAATCTTCGTCAAGTTCCGCGTTCAATTCATGCTGCAGGCGTTCCCACATGATGGGAAAGCGAATGGTCATGATGCCCTTGGCCTTCCACTTCGAAAGATAGCCAGGAGCTGGGAAGAAATAATTTGTTTTATATTTCCCAGGGATGACATTGCCAGAAAATGCGGCACCGCCAATATTCAGTCCGATCAGATCGATATTTTCTGCCTCGCTTGCGGCACTCCCGAGCACAAGTGCGAGTCCGAGGAGTATTCCTTTTGATCGTTTCGATACGCTACGTGTCCTTAACATCTGACTACCTCTTTTTACCCTTTGGGAAGATACCGCGGGAGCGGCTGCTTCGTTTGTCCGGCAGAGCCAGGCATTGTTCAGTTTTTTTCCAGACGAATCTTCCGTTCAGCACGCACCCCCATCCGGCTGCTGCAGTGCGTCTCGACGACTTTCATTTGATTTGCAGACAGAGAAGCTATTTATGAAAAATCCCCTCACCAAAAGGATGGATCCTTTGATAGGGAAGCTGAAACTATTGGACGAAACAGATACCGGCCCTTTTATCTCCGAGTTGAAGAAGCGCGAGTCGCCGACCATCCTGGGGTTTCTCAATCAGCACGGCTACAACATCGCTCAGCGCCATTCCTCGGTCCTGCACAGCTTTCTTCAGGTCAACTATTTGCTGCGCGACGGCATCGGTATCAAGATCGCCTGCTTGTTCAATGGGCTCGACCCGAAAGCCAACCTCAACGGATCCGACTTCATTCCAGAGCTGATCGAAGATCTGGTAGGAGACTCCGAAGACCGTTACGAGCTGTTCGCCATGGGGACTTGTGAGCCTTGGCTGAGCGATGGCGCGCGCAAACTGTTCGGCGACCGCAGGTTCTATGCGATCGATGGCTTCAAGCGTTCCGAGGAGTACCTGGAGTTCTTTCGGCAGCACCACGTGCCCGGGCGCTTTCCGATCATCGTGTTGGCCATGGGCATGCCCAAGCAGGAGCATGTGGCGCTGCATCTGCAAAAGGCGATGAATACCCGTGCACTGCTGATCTGTGGTGGCGCGATCCTTGATTTTTCGGCACAGCGCTTTCCGCGCGCACCGATGCTTTTTCGCCGGTTTGGGCTGGAATGGGCGTTCCGCATGCTCATCGAGCCCCGTCGCTTGTTCAAGCGTTACGCCGTGGGGATCCCGCTGTTCTTCTATTACCTGTCGCGTAACGCCTTCTCGAGCACGCGGCGCGTCGGTGGCTGGAGTGCGCTCAAGCGCGAACCCTAACCATTTGCTGCCGCCTGGCAAGGAGGAGAGGGCGGCAGCAGCCAGGATAGGTGGCAAAACGGACCGCGATTAGCGCGGGACACCGTTAATGTCGTCGGCTTGCGTCGATCGAGACGATCCCAGCGTGGTACGTCTTGCTCGTCGAGCGCCCAGCAGGTTCATCGGTAACGCGAGTCAATATCCCCGCGCCAGTGCCCAAAACCTGGCCAGTCAGAAGCCCGAGTGGCTTCATCCCCCAATATTCCCAACATGATTTTTGCAATCGACCCGACGGCGCTCTGCTGGACTTGAGCGCGGGCGATGGTGGGGTGCGCGTCGGCGCAACACTCAGATCAGCAGCACCTCGTACAGGACTGCCTGAACAGCGCGATTACCGCTTCCACCTATAGGCCTTGAGCGCTCCGCCTCTGCCATTGCCAGCAGAGCCGGGCCGGCCTACCAGATCTATCAGTGCCTTGATCGTACCGCGCAGCGGCCCCGCTTCCGCTGCTTCCAGAAAAGACTCGGTATCGATCCGCTCGTGGTTGACGACGCAAAGCCGTCGTTCGGTCAACCGCCTGCTTGTTTGCCTCTCCCTCCTTGTGGGCTGTCAGCGCTAGTGTCTCACGCCCGGCCCGTCCTTCTTTAATGGCACGCCGACGCCTGCGTCATAGGTCAGCTTGCCGTTCTCCAGTCTTGCTGGCGAGGTATAGGGATGCGGCGTCATTCGTTGAGCGTCCTGGATGTGCAGTACCTCTATTCCTCGTAGCTTCAAGACATCCGACACCATGGCGCGGTGGCAGCGCCACCAGAGCACTTCTGCACACATCATCGCGGTGGGTCGTCCATCCGCCAGGTGTAAGAGTCGCTGGAGGCCAGTGGCGAACTCGTCGGTTTTCAAATGCTCGGCGTAGCCCCGAAAGGACGCGTTGCGCCACGCGCTGGAACACAGCCCCGGCGGGGCCCGACGTCTGCCACCCAATTGCTCGATCCACTCATAGGCAATCTCGTGTTCGTGGAGCACGGCTTCGAGATTCGCCGACATGAATTGTGGCCAACGCTTCGATCCGGGAAAGCGACGGACGTCCGCGACCGCGCGGATGCCGTAGTGCTCCAGCACCGCGATAAGCGCCTCGGGCGTTCGCGTGGAGTGGCCAATCGTCCAGATCTGGCGCGGCTGGGTCGGGATCATTCGATCTTACCCAGCGCGCCGCCCTTGTGCATCGCCACGTGATCCGTCTTGTCGCTCTTGATCTCGTATTGCGGTTCATCCGGGCTGGCCCGTCGCCTATGACCTTTGTAGTCGGTGTCCTGTGTATGCACTTTGACGATGCGTCCCGTCACATACCCCGCCTCGGAATTCCAGCGCACGTGGTCGCCAATCTTGAATTTCTGCTGCGTCATGAACGGCTCCCGACTCTGTCAGGTGGGCTGACAAGGAATAACACGAGCGGAAATAACTCTTCCTCTCTTATAAGCGGACCGGAAGCGGCGCTTCCTTGCTCCGACCGTTCGTCGGCTAAATCCATAGCCGATTTCTCATTCTGTGACCTGGTTAATTCAAAAAAATGACGCCGTCAGGCAATTAGCGTAACGGTTTAAAGCGGCTTAAGCGCTATTGAGGGTAATGGCAAAAAGACAGCTTCTAATAGCGGATTAATGGCCGGTCAAAAATGTGGCGGAGAGTTGGCGATCTAAATCCGTCAAAAAAATTTTGAATCGTTTTGGAAACCTATTATAAAGGCGCCACGCAACGGATTGCCGGGTTCCCCTACTGGTAATCCGGCGTTCGTTGTAACGCGGTTCGTCCGGTTGCGCGAAGTGATGCATCTGCCCCAGTAAGCGCCTGTACGACTTAATTAAAACTCCCGCCACTTTTTTAAAGGCTTCGGCTTTTAGAAGTATTAAGTTCCGGAGAGACTGAATGTCTATCAATGTAATTACTGGTGCCCCTAAGGCACTTGTTCGTTCCATCGCTCTTGCTGCCGTATTCGGCGCTGTTGTTTTCACTGGCGAAGCGGCTGCTGACATCACGGTAAGTGCCTCTTCCACGACCGCTTTCACTTCAAAGATCAATACCTTCACCAGCACCGATTTTCTCAACGGTGTGTGGCGCCGGACCGCGGCTCTTTCCGTGCCGGCGAGCTCTGCCGCTATCGCCGCGTTCAAGCCGGGCGTCCAGATCAAGTTTGCCGATGGCCAAGTACGCAAGATCACCAAGGTCTACGTCGTCGGTAGCAACATCAGTATTTACGTTGACGGTGGTCTGCTCGACGGCGCCAAGGTCGGCGCACCGCGCACAGTCAGCACCGTGTTTGCCTCCGCAGCAGCTCCTGCTACAACGGCTCCGGCAGCGACTGCCCCTAGCAGCACGCTCTCGGTCTCCCTGAACAACTTCACCAGTACTGATTGGGATCGCGGGATCTATCGCCGGTCGCCCGGTTTCTCCATCCCGGATACCGCTGCCAACAAAGCTGCGTTCGTTGTCGGTGCATCGGCGAAGCTGGCGGATGGCCAGGTACGCAAGATCACTGCGGTCTATGACACGGGTGCCAACCTGTCGATCATGATGGGTGGCTCCGCGCTGTCTGGCAGCGCCGTTGGCTATCCGAAGTCCGTCAGTGTGGCGTCGGCCACCGGCACCACTTCGCCTTCCGTAACCCAGCCGGCACCTGCTCCGGCGCCCGCCCCCGCGCCGACTGCCCCTGCGTCCGGCACGACGTACAGCGCCGGGTTGAACAGCTTCACCAACTCGGATTGGGAAAACGGTATCTATCGCAAGGCCGCTGGCTTCTCGATCCCAGACACCGCTGCCAACAAGGCCTCGTTCGTTAAAGGTGCATCGGTAAAACTGGCAGACGGCCAGGTACGTCAGGTTGCCGCCGTCTATGACGTGGGCGCCCACCTCTCCGTCATGCTGAGCGGCACAACGCTGTCCGCCAGCGCCGTTGGCTATCCGAAGACCATCAGCGTGGTGTCCAGCACCGGCGGCACGACTACGCCGACGGCTCCTGGTACCTCGTCGCCTGCTCCGGCACCGGCACCAACGCCTGCTCCGGCACCCACCACTCCGGTGGTCAGCGACGGTAGCGGTATCGATCTGGTCGGCGTGAACTTTGGTTCGGGCGTGTTCGACCCGGCGAATGTTCCGGGCATCTACAACAAGGGCTACACCTACGCCGACGAGTCCTATTACAAGCGTCACGCTGGTCTTGGCTTCAAACTGGTGCGTCTGGGCTTCCTCTGGGAGCGAATCCAGCCCAAGCTGGGTACCGAACTGGATGCCGCTGAATTGGCGCGCATCAAGCAGTCCCTGGATTACGCTCAGAAATACGGCATCAAGGTCATCCTTGATATGCACAACTACTACCGTTACTACGGCAAAGTCATCAACTCGCCGGAAGTTCCGCGGGCGCAGTTCGCTGAAACTTGGCGCAAGATCGCTGTGCAGGTATCCAAGCACCCGGCCCTGTATGGCTACGGTCTGATGAACGAGCCGTACAACACCGGTAACAACCTGTGGCCGCAAACTGCGCAAGCCGCTGGGCAGGCAATCCGTAAGATCGATCCGACCAAGTGGATCATGATCGCTGGTGATCGCTACTCAAGCGCCTTCCATTGGCAGAAGTACAACACCCAGCTGATCAACGATCCGTGGATGCGTGATCCGAAGAACAACCTGGTTTACGAAGCTCACCAGTATCTCGACTTCGACTACTCGGGCACCTACACCAAGCGCTCCGAAACCTTCGCCCCGATGCTGGGTGTAGAGCGAGTCAAGCCGTGGGTCGAGTGGCTGAAGGCCAACAAGCTGCGCGGCTACCTTGGCGAGCATGGCATCCCGGACTTCTCTCCGTCTGCTGTAGTCGCCACCGACAAGCTGCTGGCGTACCTTGCCGAGAATTGCATCCCGAGCACCTACTGGGCAGCCGGTCCTCGCTGGGGTGAGAACATCATGGCACTGGACGTCGCGAGCGGTAAGCACCGTCCACAGCTGGCTCCGCTGCAAAAGCATGCCGCTGCGAAGAAGACTTGCTCCACCATCGGCCCGCTGTAACGGCGACCGGTATAAAAAGACGGGCCCTCGGGCCCGTTTTTTTTTGCCTTCAACTATTTGAAGACATCATCGCGGTGCTGCTCGTCGGCTGCAGTTTCGTTTCCTGTCAGTTTCAACCGGTAAGTTCGGCTAATGGGCATTTTGTTAACGATAGATCATCCGTTTCGCTTGTTAGTTATACCGTTCCGCTTAAGTTCAATAACGACGCCGGTTTATAGGTGTGCGAAGGCAACTTGCCACTAATCAAGCGTGCCGAGGATTAGGCTTCCTGCCGTTCTTTCACAACCAAGGCGCGCTATTAATGGCGCGCCGAAATAATGGAACTCGAAAATAGCGCCCCGGTCACCTTATATGTGCACACCGAAATTACACAGTTTGCGGTTCCCCGCAGTTGCTGTGTTCCTACGGACCGTGGTCTTCCGGCCAAGCCATATAAAAGGTGAATCAAATGACTACACCCGACGAAGAAATCACTGGTTACGGTGGCCTATCCAAGACCGGCCCCGATACCGCTTCTGCGACATCCAACTCCACCAATGGCCAGTCGACTTCTAGCGCGTCGACCGGGCATGTCGCCGAGGATGCCAAAGCCAAAGCCAGGCAAGCCGCCGATCAGGTGAAAACTCAAGGCAAAAGCCAGCTCGAAGGCTACCGCGAAACAGCCGCCGACGAGCTCGAGAAGGTTGCTCAAAGCGCCAAGGCCGCCGCTGAGGAATTGGAAGGGCAGGATCGTCTGGGGCTGTCCAACTACGTTTCCAGCATGGCGCAAAGCATGGTCAAGCTCTCCGACGATCTACGCGGCAAGAGCGTGGACGAGCTGTTCCAGGACGTGAATCAGTTGGCACGGAACAATCCGGGTCTGTTCATTGCCGGCAGCGTCGCGCTGGGATTCGGTTTGACCCGTTTTGCCCGCGCATCCAGCAAGCGAGCTGCCCAGGGCGATTACGGCCATCGTGACAGTTCCACCTCGTTTTCCTCGGGAAGTCAGTATGGCTCCTCTCGCGATGGGTATCGCTCCGATCAGGAAGAGCTTAATGATCGCCTGAACACCGGCGAACCTGGAACCATCGGTAGCGTCAGTAACGCCGGCGTTTCGTCTGCAACCAGTGCTTCCCGCTCCACGACCTCCACCACGGGAACAGGTGCAGGTATTGGAACCGGTGCGGGCACCGGGACGAGTAGCAATGGCTTGGGCTCCACGTCGGGGACTGGCCTGGGTTCCACTTCCAGCCGTGACGGCAAAGGTACTGACGGAGGGCTTTTCCCATGAGCGAAGCACGTAAGACAACCTCAACCACTGTGCATACGCCTGAACCTGGTCTACGCACCGAAAGCGATAGCTCTGTAGGCGGCCTGCTGCGGCAGCTGACTCACGAAGTGCCGTCTCTGATCACCAAAGAGCTGGCGCTGGCGAAAGCCGAACTGAGCGAATCCATTCGCGCCACCAAGGCCGGCGCCGCGAGCGTCGCGACCGGTGGGGCCGTCCTGCTCGGTGGATTCATCGTCCTGTTGATGTCGGCCGTCTATGGACTGAGCAAAGTCATGGAGCCCTGGCTCGCCGCGTTGATCGTTGGCGGAGTGGTGGTGGTGATCGGTTTGATCATGGTGTCCGCCGGCAAGAAGAAGTTCGAGGCATCCTCGTTCAAGCCCGAGCGCACCATTCATTCGGTTAACAAGGATAAAGAAGCCGTGAAGGGGCATACATCATGAGCACACGTAACCAGATAGATGTCGAAGCACAAAAGGATCCCGCAGAGCTGGAGCGCGAAATCGACCAGCAGCGTGCCGAGATCGGCAATATCGTCCATGCGTTGGAAAGCAAATTATCCCCGGGCGAGCTCATCGACACCGCATTGGGCTACATGAAGGGCGGCAGCGGCGAGTTCTTCTCCAATTTGAGCAATACGGTCAAGGCCAACCCGGTACCAACAGTGCTGACATCCATAGGCCTGCTCTGGATGATGGCGGGACAGAATCGCCAGCCGCATTCGAACGTGACCACGACCGGCTATGGCAATGGATCAACCGGGCCCTCGATGGGTGAAAAGCTTTCCGCCAAGACCGCGAGCCTCAAAGAGCAGGGCTCGGGGATAAAGGACAAGGCCAGTCAGATGAGCCACAGCGTATCCGAGTCACTCGGTAACGCCCGTACTCGAGCCAGTGATTCCAAGCGCCATGCCTCAGAGCGGTTGCGGGGCGGGGCCGACCGGGCGCGTGGCGGTTTCAATCATTTGCTTCAAGAGCAACCCCTGGCGTTGGGTGCCATCGGTATCGCCCTGGGGGCGCTGCTAGCGGCCTCGGTGCCACCGACGCGACGGGAAGATGAGGCGCTGGGTGAGATGAGCGATCGCGTGACCGATCGGCTCCGCCACAAGGCCGAGGAGGGGTACCAAAAGGTATCTGCCAAGGGCGAAGAGGTGGCTGCCCAGGTCAAGCAGGGCGCCAGCAACGGCGAGGCCAGCCGATCGCCCTCCGGCACGGCGACTTCGACCGGCTCCACATCTGCCGGTCTATGACACCGCGCGACACCGCATAGCGAATGCGGCACGTTTTCACCGGTGCGGGCCTTGAGTCCGCACCGGCGAAAACCGATAATGCGCCGCTCCATGCCGGTGTAGCTCAGTAGGTAGAGCAGCGCATTCGTAATGCGAAGGTCGGGGGTTCGACTCCTCTCACCGGCACCACAGATCCACGAAAAGGCCCGCATTGCTGCGGGCCTTTTCGTTTGTCGGTTCGCTGTTCGCTCAGTTGGCTGCTACGGCTTCCGCCTTGGTCTGAGCCATCGACGACTCGCCACGTGCCGGTGCTTGTTCATACAGCGTAATCATATGGTCTAAATTGGCGCGTACCCGGCCTTTCATGGCTTCGACCACAGTGCTTAGCTCGGCCCGATGGCTTTCGCCGAATGAATTGATCAGGTTGGTGCCGATCTGGCTGATCTGTGGGACCTCAGCGAACCCGCATGACTGCTTGGGTACCCAGGTTTCGAGGAAGCTCGACAACTTGACCACTCGCTGCGGAAGCAGTGCGATCTGCGGCACGGCGAAGGCCAAGGCAGTGATGGCGCCATGCAGGCTGGTGCCACAATAGAGCTTGCTGGTAGCGATGCAGCGGATGATGTCGTCGATCTTGCCGCTATCGACGCGGTAGGCGCGCTCGTCACCCAGGAGGCTGTGCAGCTTGTCCAGTGGACCGTCGTCGGAGTGGCCGGGCGCCTTGCCGATGGTCAGCAGGGCGATCTTCAGGCCGGTGTTGACGTTGAGTTCGGTCAATTGCTGGGCGATCGCCTCGATGCGGCGCTTGGCATGGTGGTCGGAAATGTGAAACACGATATGGCCGGGCTCGGCCGGGTCGACCTGCTGCTGAAAAATATCCGAAATCAAGATCGCGCTGTCGGGCACCAGATTATGTTGGACCCCGAGCTTGTCCAGCTCGGCGGACGTTTCGCGGTCGCGAACCGATATGTAGGTGCAGTCGTTGAGGTTGCGCTTGATTGCCTCGTGGATCAGCGGTTTTTTGCGGCTGATCTCGTTACCGCCCACGCTGTTGTACATCACCTTGTAGCCGGGCAGGTCGCGTTCGCCCAGGACCAGCGGGATGTCCGATGGAATCGAGGTGAACATTCGGCTCAGGCGAATGAATGCCTTGTGGCCGATCAGGTAGGGGCTAGCCTTGATCGGGTAGTAAATCGCTTGCGGCGCGAGATAGCCGATGATGCTTTCCCATTGCGCCGTCAGGCATTCGCCACCAGCGACGATGAGCATGGTCTTGGGCTGCTGGCGCGTGGCCTCCAGGGCTTTTTTCAGCGGGACGGTCGGCAGTGCGCCATAGCCGGACAGGTCCGACTTCTTGGTTGCCGCGACCAGCACGTTGAAGCGGCCGTCGGCCTCCAGGTAGCGTTTGAGGACGATTGCAAAGAGCAGGTCGCCATAGTTGTGCCGGTCATAGGCTCCGTAAGCGATTACGTTAACCCGGTCAGTCATGGCGTCGGACTCCTTTCGATTTGTTTGAATTGCAGGTAGAGCAGGGCGTTTTTCAGTGCCAGCGCCACGGCCGTGGCGAAGCAGGCGCCATTGACGCCATAGCGCGGAATCAGGATGAGGTTGAGCGCGAGGTTGATCACGCACGCCGCTATGTTGTTGTGTAAATAGCGGCGGTGATTGCCCGTCATGGTCATGAAAATGCCCAGGGGCCCGGCGGCCAATACGAAGAAGTAACCGATGGCCAGCACCAGCAGGGGGTAGACGCCCTGTTCACGGTATTCGGCGCCGAAGACGGCGAGGATGTATTCGCGCAGCAGGCCGATAGCGAGCAGGATCATTAGCGCCAGTGCCAGCATGAAGCGCGAGTATTTCCTGACCATGGCAAAGGCGCCAGCACGGTCGTGCCGGGCCCAGCGTCTGGAAATGTCAGGCCCGATGGTGCCGTTGATAATGAACAACAGGGTGGTCGAAAGGGCGGCGATCTTCGCAGCGATGTAGTAGATGCTGACTTCGCCTG
The DNA here is from genome assembly GCF_047225135.1 of Pseudomonas sp. YJ42. NCBI lineage: Bacteria > Pseudomonadati > Pseudomonadota > Gammaproteobacteria > Pseudomonadales > Pseudomonadaceae > Pseudomonas > Pseudomonas sp. YJ42. The sequence continues at coordinate 4,217,206 of NZ_CP178378.1, forward strand.
CCGAGCGCAGCACACCGAGCAGCAGCGTATCGGAGAGTTCGATGACGCTGTTCATCACGGCGATGAGCATCAGCGGAACGCAGAGTGTGAGCATCTCCCGCCAGCCGAGTGCGCGCTCTGAGGTTGAAGCGGGCAGACTGGCGTTGGCGCGCCATATAGAACCGAAGATGGCCAGGCCGTAGCTGATGACGAAGCAGCCCGCCACGGTGGTCAGGTCGTTACCGCTGACCGATACCAGCAACAATGTCAGGGCCGGCTGGAATGCGGTCTGCCAGAACAACCCCTCGCTGGTTTTATGCTTGGCTTTCAGTGTTTCGCTGGCGATGCTCAGCAGTGACAGACCGAGCGCGGTGACGGCGAAGAGGACCGCTGCATGGGCGAAATATGCTTGGGTGGTTTTGGAGAAATACACCACGACCAGGCCGATCAGGAAGGCCGGTACGTTCATCAACGCGGCAAGACCCAGTGCGCGATGGAAGTAACGGCGCTGCTGGCCATCGCTCAGTGAGGAAATATTCTTCAGGCATGCGATGTCCAGCCCTATCCGGGCTATCAGCGACAGGAAGATGCCCAGCGCCACGCAGAAAAACACCGTACCGGCCAACTCGGGGACGAGCAGTCGCGCCAGCAGGATGTTCAAGCCAAGCGTAGCGCCAGCCCCGCTGCCTTTGGTGACGATCAGCCTGGCATATTTGAGAAGGTCGGCTTTCATTCCTGGCTGTGGGGCGTCCGTTGCATATGCCGATTTCATTCAATGCTCCTGCGGTCGCAAAAACGACTAAGCCATGTCTGGCGTATCCGAATGGCGATGCCGGGCGAGCCGAGGTTCGGAACAGAACTCTCCGCCTGCACCGATCGTTGCGCTGTACGGTTGCGCCTGCAGCTCAACGATGGGCTGAACTGGAGACTCCATCAAGAGCCTCGCTACGGCTGAAAGTTCCTTGAACGAAGTCGTCGTTGGGATGAATGCTGTTCGTCCGTTCAGGGGATGGCGAGCCGTTCACAACGTCGTAGACGTCTGCTCAACAGCCTGCAACAGGCCACCGACGACGGTCGGGGCGACCGGCAGCGAACTCTTGTTGCAGCTGGTCGTCCCATTTTTTGATGGCCTAATTTTGATGGTTCGGGGGAAACGCAATGGCATTGCTGGATACGCGCGGCATCGGCAGTTTCGAATTGCTGAAACGCACCTTCAAGGAGTTCAGCAATGACGACATGACGACTTACGCGTCGGCGTTAGCCTATCGAGCGATCTTTTCGTTGTTCCCCTTCTTGCTGTTTCTGATCGCCATGTTGGGCATGCTCGATCTGCAGACCTTCTTCATCTGGCTACGGGAACAGGTGTCGCTGGTGTTGCCACCTGATGCACTGAATCTGGTCAATCCGGTGATCGACCAAATGCAGGCACAGAAGAGCGGTCTGTTATCGGTGGGGATCCTCGTTGCGCTGTGGTCCGCGTCGATCGGTGTTCGCTCGCTGATGAACGCCATGAACAAGGCGTACGACGTCGAAGAGGGACGCCCGACCTGGAAGCTGATGCTGCTGGCTGTTGCCTACACCATCGGACTGGCGCTGATTCTGCTCGCGACGGCGGGTTTGATGGTGACCGGCCCGCAGGTGATGGAATGGCTGGCCGATCAGGTGGGGCTGAAGGAAATAGTCGTGACGCTGTGGACGTGGCTTCGTTGGCCAGTCGTCGTGATCCTGATGATGCTGGTGGTGGCCTTGCTGTACTACGTCACGCCGGACGTGGAGCAGGAGTTTCGCTTCATCACGCCCGGTTCGGTGCTGTCGGTGATCGTCTGGATTGCCGCCTCGGTGGGTTTCGGCATCTACGTGCAGAACTTCGGCAACTACGACGCCACCTACGGCAGCATCGGGGCGGTGATCGTGCTGTTGCTCTATTTTTATATTTCGGCGGCGGTACTGCTGTTCGGCGCGGAAATGAACGCAGTCATCGAACATGCATCATCCGAAGGTAAGGAGCAGGGGGACAAGCGCGTCGATGGCTGAAACCAGCCGAGCGGTATTTATCGACTAGCTGAGCGTGCCGGCGAACAACCGCCTAGGCCGGTGGTCCATTGATTTCATTGCAGAATCTTTCGGGCGAGACCTGACGTTGACCCGATGGGGTGGCGATTAAATCTCCGTCGGCCTTCGCCTTCGACGGCTCTGCATCGAGACCTCACGGAGACGCTCCATTTTGCATATCGCCGACATGACCATGTTTTACGCACCCGCCAGTGGTGGGGTGCGTACCTACCTCGAAGCCAAACACCGCCGCTTGCAGCTGTATTCGGGGGTCCGTCACAGCATTCTGGTGCCGGGAGACAGCTACAGCCATGACGGCGGCATTTACCAGATACCTGCGCTGGCGCTGCCTTTCGGCAAGGGCTATCGCTTCCCGGTCCGACGTGCGCCGTGGCGTAATCAGCTGCGCGCGCTGCGTCCCGATGTCATTGAGGTGGGTGATCCATACATGACAGCCTGGGCGGCTCTGGATGCTGGGCGACGCCTCGATGTTCCGGTGATCGGTTTCTATCACTCCGACCTGCCCCTACTGGTCAGCAATCGTATCGGCGGCTGGCTCGGCACCAACATGAATGGTTATGTCTCACGGCTGTACAGCAGTTTCGACCGGGTGTTGGCGCCCAGCCGGGTCATGGCGGAAAAGCTGCGGCAGCTGGGTGTCGGCAATGTCTACGTGCAGCCGCTAGGTGTCGATCTGGAAACCTTTCGCCCGGATCGCCGCGATCCCGCGCTACGCCAGGAGCTGGGGTTAGAAGACGATGCGCGGCTGATGATCTTCGCTGGGCGCGGCTCGAGGGAGAAGAATATCGATGTCCTGCTGGAAACCGCCCGTCTGCTCGGTAAGCCCTATCATCTGCTGCTGGTGGGGTCGAGCATGCCCCACCGCGTGCCGGCCAACGTTTCGGTGATCGATCGCTTCTGTCCAGCATCGGACGTCGCGCGCTACATGGCCAGCTGCGATGTGCTGTTGCATGCCGGCAATCAGGAAACCTTCGGCCTGGTCGCGCTGGAAGCCATGGCCAGCGGTATTCCAGTGATTGCGGCGCGAGCCGGTGCGCTGCCCGAATTGGTGCCGTTTCATACCGGTCGCCTGTGCCGCCCCCTGGATGCCCAGGCGATGGCGCAGACAGTGCAGGAGCTGTTCGAAGACGATCCCAGGCTGCTGGGACTGCAAGCCCGCCAGCATGTCGAGGCGCATCACGCGTGGGACGCCGTGGTCGCGGGACTGCTTGCGCACTATCACGCCGTGTTGGGTACAGCCGATCTGCCGGTTGCCGTGCATGGCTGAGCGCAGTCTGATGCTGGTGCTGCACGATGTAGCGCCTGAAACATGGCTGGACTATCAGCCTTTCGTGCAGGCGGTCGACGCGCTGGGCGACATCCCGATTTCCTGGCTGGTGGTGCCGGATTTTCATCGGCGCAATCGGCTCGACGATCATCCCGAATTCTGTCGCATGCTCGACGGCCGGCTGGTGCGCGGTGATGAGCTGGTATTGCACGGCTACCATCATGTCGACGAAGCACCGCCGCCTCGCGCGCCGCGGGACTGGTTCATGCGTCGTGTGTTCACTCACGAGGGCGAGTTCTATCCGCTTGACGAAGCCGAAGCGGCGCGACGGCTGCAGCGAGGCATCGAGTTGTTCGCACGGCTGCAATGGCCGTTGTACGGCTTCGTGGCACCGGCCTGGTTGCTTGGGCCGGGCGCGCGACGCGCGCTAGCGACCACCGGATTGACCTATACCAGCGACCCTGGGCACTTTTACCTGTTGCCCGATTACGCCCCCTTGGATGCGCCGGGCCTGGTCTGGAGCGCGCGCAGCGCTTGGCGTCGCGGTATCTCCCGAGTGGTCAGCGAACAGATGCTCAATCGTCATCGGCAGGCACCGGTGCTACGTCTGGGGTTGCATCCGGTGGATATGCGGCATGATTTTTCGCGTGGTTACTGGCTGGACCTGTTAATTCGGCTGATGGAAGACGGTCGGCATCCGCGGACCAAGATCGATTGGTTGAATCACCATGCGCTGGCGCCGAGCGTTGCGGCATGAGCGGCCGTTGGTGGCTGCTGCTGGGGGCATTGCTGGTTGCGGCGCTGATCCCGCTGTTGTTAGGGGGAAGCGGGCTGTTCGAGCGGTTGTTGGGCTTTCCGCCGTGGTTATTGCTGAGCATGCTCGGGATGATTCTGCTCGGCTGGTACCTCAATGCGTTACGTCTGCGCTTGCTGGTGGGCAGACGGCGGATTGGGCAGCGCCGCGCCCTGGGTGTCGTCATTGCTACCGAATTCGCGATCTGCGCGACACCGGGCGGTGCGGGCGGGCCGCTGACGATGATGGCCTTGTTGCGTCGGCAGGGCGTTACACCCGCGAAGGGCACGGCAACCTATGCAGTCGAACAGCTGACCGACCTGCTGTTCTTCGCGTGCGCCCTGGTGGGGGTGCTGATCTATGCGGTGACCCATTCGCTGAATGCTTACATCGCCAGCCTGCTCGGCTTCAGTGCAGCGTTGCTAATCGGCCTGATGGTACTGCTGGCGTTGCTTGGACGTTTTCACCGTCAGGTCTTTTTGCTGAATGGCTGGCTGGTCGGTCGGCTCGGCGTGGGGGCATCGCGCAAGCGTACCTGGGCCAGGAAGGTGCTGAGTTTCCGTAATGCTTTGCTGGAGTGCTTCCGGCTGCCCCGGACGATCTTGTTGGGGGTATTCATCCTGACCACGCTGCATTGGTTGCTGCGCTACAGCGTGTTGTATCTCACCTTGCAGGGGCTGGGTAGCCAGCTCGCCTGGGCCTGGACGTTCATCGTCCAATTGCTGGCATTGACCGCTGGCCAGCTGAGTCTGTTGCCGGGTGGCGCCGGTGGTGCCGAATTGGCTTCGGCGGCGTTGCTTGCACCGCTGGTGGGCAAGTCCACAGCCGCGGCAGCGATCCTCATCTGGCGCTTCGTGACCTATTACTTCTATCTGATCGCGGGTGCGCCGCTGTTCTTGCACCTGGCGGGTCGGCCTTTATTCAACCGCTTGGTGAAAGCGCGTAACGGTTGAGCATGCGGCCGCTTTGGAAGGCCGGTTGTCGGTACCGTTCTTGGAAAATCGAAACTATCCGGCCACCGTCCCGGTCCACTTAACGACACCCATGAAGAAAGAGGAATATGCCATGAGCAGTACCGAAGACAAGATGAAAGGCAACCTCAACGAAGCCGCCGGCAAGGCGAAGCAAGGCCTTGGTGAAGCAACCGACAATGAGCGCATGAAGAATGAAGGCCAGCGCCAAGAGATCAAAGGCGATGCGCAGCAGGTCAAGGGCGAAGCCAAGGACACCTTGAAGAAAGGCATCGATCGCGCCTGATCGACGGCTTATGAAAAATGCCCGCATCAGCGGGCATTTTTTTGTTTCGGCGAGCGTATCAGCGCTCCAGATGCTGGAGTTTATCCTTCACGCCATCCCACTCTTCGGCGTCTGGCAGGGCGTCTTTTTTCTCGGTGATGTTCGGCCAGACTTCCGCCAGGTCGGCGTTCAGTTCGATGAACTCCTGCTGATCGTCGGGCACTTCGTCTTCAGAGAAGATCGCCTGAGCCGGGCATTCCGGCTCGCAGAGTGCGCAGTCGATGCACTCATCCGGATGAATGACCAGAAAATTCGGGCCTTCGTAGAAGCAGTCGACCGGGCAGACTTCCACACAGTCGGTGTATTTGCACTTGATGCAGTTGTCGGTGACGACGAAGGTCATTTCTAGCTATCTCCTCGGGCGTGTCAGGTGGCGTTGCAATGACGCCCCCGTTCGGCAGGGCTATGGCGACACCAGGCAAATGCCGCACATATCCAAAAAATGCGCGCGATTCTAGCAGCTTTTTCGCAGCCGTCAGACACGCGCTTTCAGGTTGTATAGCAGGTCCAGCGCCTGACGCGGAGTCATATCATCGGGTTTGATTCGCCCCAATTCTTCGACCACTGGGTGCGGCAGGCTTGCGAACAGGTCGTTCTGCATCGGTGGTGCGGGCTGGCCAGCGGCTATTTTCGGCGTTTCGTGGGGCAAGCTGGTGGTTTCCAGCCGCGACAGATGGTCGCGTGCGCGTTCGATCACGCTGCCTGGAACGCCCGCCAGCTGCGCCACTGCCAGGCCGTAACTCTGGCTGGCCGGCCCCGGCAGAACGTGGTGGAGAAAGACGATGCGCTCGTTGTGCTCGGTGGCAGACAGATGCACGTTGGCCACGACCGGTTGGCTTTCCGGTAGCACCGTCAGTTCGAAATAATGAGTCGCGAACAGCGTGAAGGCACGTAAGTGCGCCAGATGCTCGGCCGCCGCCCAGGCCAGAGACAGGCCGTCGAAGGTGCTGGTGCCGCGACCGACCTCATCCATCAGAACCAGGCTGCGGTCGCTGGCGTTGTGCAGGATATTGGCGGTCTCGCTCATCTCCACCATGAAGGTCGAGCGACCGCCGGCCAGATCGTCCGAAGAACCGATACGGGTGAATATGCGGTCGACCAGCGACAGCTCGCAGGTCTTTGCCGGGACGAAGCTGCCGATCTGGGCGAGCAGGACGATCAGCGCGGTCTGGCGCATGTAGGTGGACTTACCACCCATGTTCGGTCCGGTGATGATCAGCATGCGAGTGTCATCATCCAGCTCGAGATCGTTGGCAACGAAGGGCGTCTGCAACACTTGCTCGACGACCGGATGGCGGCCTTGCTCGATCTGCAGACAAGGGTGCTCGACGAAGCGTGGGCGATTGAGGTCAAGCGTCAGGGCGCGTTCGGCCAGGTTGCTCAGGACGTCGAGCTCAGCCAACGCCGCGGCGCTTTCCTGTAGCGGTGCCAGGTGGCCGATGAGCCGCTCGAGCAGTTCCTCATAAAGCTGTTTTTCCCGTGCCAGGGCCCTGCTCTTGGCCGACAGCGCCTTGTCTTCGAACTCCTTCAGTTCCGGGGTGATGAAACGTTCGGCGCCCTTGAGCGTCTGCCGGCGGATGTAATCGGCCGGTGCCGATTCGGCCTGCTTGCTCGGCAACTCGATGAAGTAGCCGTGCACGCGGTTGTACCCAACCTTGAGATTGGCCAGCCCCGTTCGGGCCTTCTCGCGGACTTCCAGATCCATCAGATACTGGCCGGCGTTTTCGGATAGCGATTGCAACTCGTCCAGCTCGGCATCGTAGCCGGTTTTCAGCACGCCGCCGTCGCGGATGACCGCCGGTGGGTTATCGATGATCGCCTTGGCCAGCAGCTCGGCCAGTTCGGGATAGGTGCGGATGGTGGCGGCCAGCGCGGTAAGGTGCGGCGCTACCAACTCCCGCATACCGTCCTGCAACTGTGGCAAGGCGGCCAGGGCATCGCGCAGGCGCGCCAAGTCACGCGGGCGGGCGTTGCGTAGGCCGATTCGCGCGAGAATGCGCTCTAGATCGCCGATTTCCTTGAGCTGCGGCTGTATCTGTTCGAAGCGGTAATGCTCGAGCAGGCAGGTGATCGAGTCCTGGCGGGCTTCAAGCACACTGCGATCGCGCAACGGGCGGTTCAGCCAGCGGCTGAGCAGACGACTGCCCATAGCGGTCTGGCAGCGGTCGACGACCGACTGCAGGGTGTTGTCGCGTCCGCCACCAAGATTGATGTCCAGCTCCAGGTTGCGCCGGGTCGCACCGTCAAGGATCACGGTATCGTCGAGACGTTCATGGCGCAGGCTGCGCAAATGGTGCAGAGCTGTTCGCTGGGTTTCCTTGGCGTAGGTCAGCAGGCAACCGGCGGCGCCGATGGCCAGGGTCAGCTTTTCGCAGCCGAATCCTTTCAGATCCTGAGTCCCGAACTGCTGGCATAGGCCCTTGAACGCGCTGTCGCGGTCGAAATCCCAAGGCGCGCGCCGGCGCACGCCACGGCGTTTTTCCACCGGCAGGTTGGTGGGCCAGTCGTCCGGAATCATCAGCTCGGCGGGATTCAGGCGCTCCACCTCTGCCAGCAGGGTTTCCCAGCCGCTGAATTCCTGCACGCTGAAGCGGCCGCTGGTGATGTCCAGCACCGATAGCCCGAACAATTTTTCGTCGCCGACCACCGCGGCCAGCAGGTTGTCACGGTGCTCGTCGAGCAGCGCTTCGTCGCTGACCGTGCCTGGCGTGATGATGCGTACCACCTGACGTTCCACCGGTCCCTTGCTGGTCGCGGGGTCGCCAATCTGCTCGCAGATCACCACCGACTCGCCCAGCTTGACCAGGCGGCCAAGGTAGCCTTCAGCAGAGTGGAAAGGGATCCCTGCCATGGGGATCGCATTGCCGCCGGACTGGCCTCGAGCGGTGAGGGTGATGTCCAGCAGTTTCGCGGCCTTCTTGGCGTCTTCGTAGAAGAGCTCGTAGAAGTCGCCCATGCGGTAGAACATCAACTGGTCTGGATGCTCACGTTTGAGCTTCCAGTATTGCTGCATCATCGGGGTGTGGTGGGACAGGTCTTGTGACGACATATAGCTCGATACTTGAAGTGGATGCAGAAGTGGCGGCCGTTGTCTGCGCGTCTCGGCAACTGTTGCGACCATCGGCTGGCAACCCTATTGTGCCGGCTGGATCAAACCGGCAAGGTTAGCATGGGCTGCCGACGTACCGATGCGGCACTTCTCTGATTGCTTTGGCTGGGTTCTGCTGCTGACAGCAGAGGGGCAGCACCTCCGCCATGTCAAAGTTGCTGTATCGAGCACATGACAGAACTGACGCAAGCACTGGATTCGGCACCCAATTTGATGGTCGTCTCGCTGGTGAACCTCCTTATCGTCGTGACAGACGTGGTGTGCATTACGAGTTTCTGTCGTGTCTGTCGGTTCGCCGAGTCGAGCCGCGCTTCAATATTCGAATCGGCGTCGTTTTTGGCGTATGCGGCGCGATCGCGGCGCATACGGTGGAAGTGTGGATATTCGCGTTCGCCTACTTCTTCGTGCATTGCGCGTCTGGATGGGGCGAACTTTTGGGACAGTTCGGCGGTGGTCTGATGGACTGCGTCTATTTTTCCTTCACGACCGTCACCACCCTTGGCTTCGACGATATCCACCCGGTTGGGCCGGTCAGGTTTCTGACCGGGGTCGAGGCGCTGACGGGTTGGTGCTGATTACCTGGACTGCTTCGTTCCTGTTTCTTGAGATGCAACGGCACTGGGGTAACAGGTGAGCTTCCGAATGCGCCGCCGAGGCACTGCCATCTGGCGCTGCGCCGAGGCCTGGCTGTTGTGATGACGGCGGGATGGATCATCGCTCGGCAAGGCCTGTTAATGTACGCATTTCGAATCCGCTGTCGGAGCACTCATGGCGTCTTTGACCGATCTGGCTGCGAGGCTGGGCGCTGCGCTAGACGCGCAGTCTGCACAGGTGACCACTGCCGAATCCTGCACCGGCGGCGGTATCGCCGAAGCCATCACCCGCATTGCCGGCAGCTCGGCCTGGTTTGAAGCGGGCTTCGTGACCTACTCCAATACGCAGAAAACCCGTCTGTTGGGAGTGCCGCCCGAGTTGTTCACGCAGGTGGGCGCCGTCAGTCGCGAAGTCGTCGAGGCCATGGTCCGTGGCGCGCAGCATGCCAGCGAGGCACATTATGGTGTCGCGGTGAGCGGTGTCGCCGGGCCAGGCGGGGGCTCGCCGGAGAAGCCGGTTGGCACGGTGTGGCTCGCCTGGGCGGCGGGCGAGCAGGTCGTTGCCCGGCGCTTCCAGTTTGACGGCGACCGGCAGGCCGTACGCGAGCAGAGCGTGGAGGCCGCGCTCGTCGGATTGATCAGGCTCACGGCGGGAGAAAATCCGCTTCAGGGCTAGGCGCATCATTTTGCCTATGCTCTAATACTGTCTACTTATACAGTTGTTGTGGCCTCTGGCCCTCTTGATCAAGTGAGGATTGTAATGGACGAGAACAAGAAGCGCGCCTTGGCTGCTGCCTTGGGCCAGATCGAAAAGCAGTTCGGTAAAGGCGCGGTCATGCGCATGGGCGATCATGATCGTCAGGCTATTCCTTCCATCTCCACCGGCTCGCTGGGCCTGGATATTGCGCTGGGCATCGGTGGTCTGCCGAAAGGGCGAATCGTCGAAATCTATGGACCGGAATCTTCCGGTAAGACCACTCTGACGCTGTCGGTCATTGCCGAAGCGCAGAAGATGGGGGCGACTTGCGCCTTCGTCGATGCCGAGCATGCGCTCGATCCCGATTACGCCGGCAAGCTCGGTGTCAATGTCGACGACCTGCTGGTCTCGCAGCCGGATACTGGCGAGCAGGCGCTTGAGATTACCGACATGCTGGTGCGCTCCAATGCGGTCGACGTGATCATCGTCGACTCTGTAGCTGCCCTGGTACCCAAGGCGGAAATCGAAGGCGAGATGGGTGATACCCATGTGGGGCTGCAGGCGCGTCTGATGTCCCAGGCGCTGCGCAAGATCACCGGTAACATCAAGAACGCCAATTGCCTGGTGATCTTCATTAACCAGATCCGCATGAAGATCGGCGTGATGTTCGGTAGCCCGGAAACCACCACAGGCGGTAACGCGCTGAAGTTCTACGCCTCGGTTCGTCTCGACATCCGTCGTACCGGTGCGGTGAAGGAAGGTGACGAAGTGGTCGGCAGCGAAACCCGCGTCAAGGTCGTCAAGAACAAGGTGGCGCCCCCGTTCCGTCAGGCCGAGTTCCAGATTCTCTACGGCAAGGGTATCTACCGCAACGGCGAGGTCATCGACCTTGGTGTGCAACAAGGCCTGGTCGAGAAGTCCGGCGCCTGGTATGCCTACAAGGGCAACAAGATCGGTCAAGGCAAGGCCAACGCGGCCAAGTTCCTGGAAGAGAACCCCGAAATCGGCCGCGAAATCGAGCAGCAGATTCGCGACAAGCTGTTGGTGGTGGCGCCGAATACCAAAGCCAACCCGGTTGCAGAAGATCTGGCCGAAGCCGATCTCTGATCTGCATGCCTGTTGTGCTCGATAGCCCCGCCGCGGTGCGGCGGGCTGCCATGGATCTCCTGGCCCGCCGTGAGCATGGTCGCATCGAACTGAGCCGCAAGTTGCGCTCACGCGGCGCGCCTGTAGAGCTCATCGAGCCGGCGCTGGATCGGCTGGCTGAGGAAGGCCTGCTCAGCGAAGCACGCTATTTAGAGAGTTTCGTACGCATGCGCGCCAATGCGGGTTACGGTCCCTTGCGCATCCGTGAGGAGCTGTCCCAGCGCGGCTTGTCCCGTGAGGACATCGAACAGGCCCTGCGTGATAGCGGTTTCGATTGGAGTGCGCAGCTGCAGGACGTCTGGAGGCGCAAATTTGCTGGCGAATTGCCGAGCGATCAGCGGGAAAGAGCGCGGCAGGGCCGTTTCCTCAGTTACCGGGGTTACCCGTTGGACCTGATAAGCCGGCTGTTACGGGGTAACTCAGCCGACGACTGAGGCACTTCGTCGGCCGCTTCTCTCCTTTAGCTAATCCGATAGCTGCACCGGCCCGGTTCAGCTCCCCGCGCCCACCCAGTTCTGCGGTTCATTGATGAAATCGGTCAGCTCGCGCAGACGACCATGGTCGCGGCCGTTGAACACGAAGCTCAGCCGTGGCAATTGCTGCAGCTCCGGCTCGTCCAGCTCCATCTCGCAGCAAGTTTGCTGCTCGAAGCGGCCTTTGAGGCGCAAATCGGTGAATTCGCTATCCAAGAACTCCAATGCGGCATCGGTCAGCATATGGTTCATGCGCATGACGAAGCGTTCTTTTATCCAGCGGCTCGAGTGGAAGTTACTATAGAACCTATCGATCTCTGCGGCGGCATCGTCGGCGTTATCGACCAGCCGCATCAGGCGCATGTCCGTGGGCAGGATGTAGCGGTTTTCCTCTAGCTGGCGATGAATGAAGCTCAACGCGTCTTTCCAGAATGAGCCGTCGGGCTCGTCCAGCAGCACCACCGGTACCAGCGGGCTCTTGCCGGTCTGTATCAGTGTCAGCACCTCCAGTGTTTCGTCCAGCGTGCCGAAACCGCCCGGACAAAGCACCAGTGCATCGGCCTCCTTGATGAAGAACAGCTTGCGCACAAAGAAGAAATGGAACGACAAAAGATGGTCGGTGCCGTCTACCGTCGGGTTGGCGTGCTGTTCAAAGGGCAAGGTGATGTTCAGTCCGAGGCTGTTGTCCGTACCGGCGCCTTCATGCGCCGCCGCCATGATGCCGCCGCCAGCGCCGGTAATGACCATCAGGTCATAGCGCGCCAGCGTTTCCCCGAGTTCTCGTGCTAGCGCGTATAACGGGTGCTCGATGGGTGTTCGCGCCGAGCCGAAGACCGTGACCTTGCGGCGGCGTTTGAACTGGTCGAGTCGGCTGAATGCGTGTTCCATCTCACGCATGGTCTGCAGCAGAATCTTGGCATCCCAGCGACTTCGATCGGCCTGAGCCATACGCATGACGGTGACCAGCATTTCACGGTAGAGAGGGAGGTTCTGGCTGTTGGGTGGGACGACCAGTTCCACCAGCTCATCGAGCTTTTTCGACAGTTCTGCACCGCTGGTCTTGAAATGCCGCGAAAGGTAATCGTCCGGGTCGAAAGGCATACTACGTCTCCCTTGTATTGAAACTTGCGGCTCTGTGTGGTGCCGCCCTGCGCAAGGTGCTGCCCGTGTGTAAGCGTGTGCCAGCGGTCCAGAAATGGCGTGAATGGTGTCGCACGACGAGCCGTGCGGCACCTATTGCAAGCCTAGCAGCCGCCCATCACCAATAGCGCGCGCTTTCGGACGTCGATGCTGAACCGTGAACCCGGGAGCGGCTTCTCGGTTATCGCATAACTAACGCAAGATTGTCTGGATCAGAGGGCGATGCGATCACCGGGTTCCGGAATGTTAGCCTTCCAGTCGAGGCGGTCGTCCAGCGCTTGCTGCAGGGCTCGCATCTTTTCCAGCTCACCGTGCACGAGATAAAGCTCCGGGCGAGCCTGAAAATGGCTCGCCCATTCGATCAGTTGCGATTGCCCTGCATGCGCTGAAAAACCGCCGAGCGTATGCACCTGAGCTTTGACCGCGATCCGCTGATGCATCAGCTTGACGGTCTCGGCACCATCGACGATGGCGCGGCCGAGTGTGCCGCGAGCCTGGAACCCGGGGATAACCACATGGCATTCCTTACGCCAGAGGTTGTGCTTGAAGTGATGGAGAATCCGCCCGCCGGTACACATGCCGCTGCCGGCGATGATGATCGCGCCACTCTTGAAGCGGTTGATGGCCATTGATTCTTCGGGCGTCGGCGTGGCCCGGAATATCGGCAGCCATTTCTCGATACGCTGTATCTGCCCGCCGCCGAGTATCTCGGTGGGCGCGGCATCAATATCGAGCTGCTTATGAAAGAGTGAATAGACAGCGTTCGCGCCGATGGCCATCGGGCTGTCCAGAAACACCGTCTGCTGCGGTACTCGACCCCGCTGATAGAGAAGGCCGAGGTAATAGATGAGATCTTGAGTCCGGCCAACGGCGAAGGACGGCATCAATACGTTGCCGCCGTCGCGGTGGGCCTGCTGAAGAATGTTGGCCAGCTCCTCGATGGTTGTCTCATGGTCACGATGGTCGCGGTCGCCGTAGGTGGATTCCATAAGCACCACATCGGCTTCGCTCAGCGGCGTCGGCGCATGCATCAGTGGTGAGCAGGCATTACCCAGGTCGCCAGAGAATACCAGGCGGCACCTGCGACCAAAGTCCTCCACGTCGACCTGGACGATAGCCGAGCCGAGGATATGCCCCGCGTCGAACAAGGTCACGCTGAGGCCGGGTGCGGCTTCGAAGGTTTCGCCATAGGCATGCGGTTCACGCTGCGCCAGCATGCGTTCGGTATCGACTCGAGTGTAAAGAGGCTTGATCGGAGGTTTACCCAGGCGCGCGCGCCACTTGTTTTCCCACTCGGCGTCTTTCTCCTGGATATTGGCCGAATCGAGCAACATGAGTTCGACCAGCTTGCAGGTCGCGTCAGTGGCGTGAATGGGTCCCTTGAAGCCCGCCGCCACCAGTTTGGGCAGCAAGCCGCTGTGGTCGATATGCGCGTGGGACAGCACCACCGCATCGAGGGTAGCCGGATCGAAGGTGAATCCCGCTCGATTGCTGTCTTCTTCCTCGTGTCGCCCTTGGTGCATCCCGCAGTCGAGCATCACGCGCGCGCCTGCGTGGGTTTCGATCAGATAGCAGGATCCGGTGACCTGCCGAATAGCGCCGAGAAAACTGAGCAAAGCCATGAGAACCCTTCCTCTGTGTACGGTTTTGATCAGCATGCCCGTCAATCCGCTTGGCCATCTTGATGTACATCAGCGATGGCCCCGCAGCCGCTGACTAGACTATCGGCACCGCCACTCAACGGAGCGCTCCATGAATCAGCTACTGCCCAGTCTCGCCGAGCTGGATCGCCACGCCGAAATCCAGTCGGAATTCGCTCGCTGGAGAACCGGCTATGGTGTCATCGAGCATGCCTTGGAAACCCAAGCCGCCGTATTCCGCCTGGCCCATCAGTTGGTCCAGGCGCATCTGCAGCCGGATCTCGCCAGTGTCTATCGCTTGTTGCAGGCAGTCGATCGGCTCGGCTCGGCAGGGTTATGGCTGGTCGTGCACATGACATATGCGCGTCGTGCCCGGCTCGATGGCTCGGCGCTGGATGCCGAGGATTTCAAATCATCCCCGGAGGGGCATACCGGCGGCTCGCTGAATATGGTTCCGGCCTACGCTGGCTACCTCGGGTTGAATGCTCTGACCGGTAGCACCCGTTCCTGGCTGATGGGGCAAGGCCATTGTGTCGCAGCGATCGAAGCGTTGAACCTGCTCACCGATAATATGCAGCCTGAGCAAGCTCGGGCCTACGGTGAGGGCGAGGCTGGCATCAATCGCTTGCTCGAAGATTTCTATGGTTATCACCTGGCGGCGGATGGCAGCCCGTCCGCGCCGCTGGGTAGTCACGTTAACGCGCATACCGGCGGCGGCATTGCCGAAGGGGGGTACCTTGGCTTCGCGGAGCTGCAGTACGCCCATATGCCGCTTCCGGGCGAGACGCTGGTGGCCTTTCTGTCCGATGGCGCGGCCGAGGAGCAGCGCGGCAGTGACTGGATTCCGCGCTGGTGGCGCGCCGAGGATTGCGGTATGGCGTTGCCAATCATGATTGCAAATGGCCGGCGCATCGAACAGCGAACCCAGCTCGGCACACATGAAGGACTGGAAGGGTTTCGTCAGCACCTGAGCCGTTGCGGTTTCGATCCGATTCCCTTCGACGGGCGTGATCCAGCGGCCTTCGTTTGTATGCTTTGGGAGATGGAGCAGCGCCTGGCCCGGCGCGTAGAGGAAAAGGCGCGTGGGTTGCTCAGCTACCCGTTGCCGATTCCTTATGGCATCGCTGAGACGGTCAAGGGGTTCGGCTTCTATGGGGCTGCGAGCAATGCCGCGCACAACCTGCCGCTGCCGGGCAATCCGCGTTTCGACGACTCCTCGCGCGAGCTGTTCAATACCCACGTTGCGCCGCTTTTCGTGCCGCAGGACGAACTCGAGTCCGCTCGTGACCTGCTGCGGCAATCCCGGCAGGGGCGTCCGGCGGAGCGGGATAGTGCTCTGGCCCTGCGACGCCCCGCCGAGCCGGTGATACCACCGCTCAATTACCAGGGGAACGCCTGCTCGCCAATGGCAGCGGTGGATGATTTCTTCGTCGCGCTCACCCGCGCCAACCCGTCGTTGCGTCCCCGTGTAGGTAATCCGGATGAACTTGCGAGCAACCGCCTCGGTGGCGTGCTTCAAGCGCTCAAGCATCGTGTGATCGATCCGGAGAGTGAGCTTGAGGCCGTGGACGGGAAGATCATTACCGCTCTGAATGAGGAGGCGGTGGTTTCCGCATGCCTGGCCAACCAGGGCGGGTTGAACCTAGTTGCAAGTTACGAAGCCTTTTGCGTGAAGATGCTCGGCGCGGTGCGCCAGACGCTGATCTTCGCGCGTCAGCAGAAGGAAGTGGGACGTCCGGCAGGCTGGCTCGGCTGGCCGTTGATTGCCACTTCCCATACCTGGGAGAACGGCAAGAATCAGCAATCGCACCAGGACACCAGTTTCTGCGAGGCGCTGTTGGGGGAAATGAGCGATATGGTCAGGGTGCTGTTCCCCGCGGACCATAACAGTGCTTTGGCGTTGCTGCCGTCGATCTATCGTGCGCGCGGCAACTTGGCCTGTCTGGTCATGCCCAAGCGTGAGCGCCCGGCGGTATTCAATCAGGCGCAGGCCGAGCAGCTGGCAAAGGACGGAGCGATCATCGTCGACGAGCAGGCCGGCGGCGATGCCATTCTGCTAATAGCCAACGGCAGCTATCAGCTGACCGAAATGCAGCGTGCAGCGGCGCGCCTGAAAGAAGCGGACGTTGCTTATCGGCTGATCTATCTGCAGGAGCCCGGACGTTTCAGGGCCCCGCGCGATCGTTGGGAAATTGATGGGCTTGCAGCAGATGGCGTGACCGAGCGACTCTTTCCTGAACGAATGGAGTTGCGGGTGATGCTCACCCACATGCGGCCAGAGGTCGCGCGCGGCCATCTCTGGCCCATACTGCCGGACGCGCGGCGAAACTCCGTGCTGGGCTATCGCAATCGCGGCGGTACGCTGGACACGGAGGGCATGCAGTTCGCCAACCGGGCGTCCTGGGCCAACGTATTGGCCGCTTGTGCGCGATTGCTCGACGTACCGCGAACCGCCCTGCTCAAACCGGACGAGGCTGCCGCGGTGGCCGGTAAGGGCGACCCGCGAGTTTTACGCTAGACGGGGTTGCCGAGGGCGGCGATTGCTGTTGCCCTCGGCAGGTGAGGGCATCAGCAATCGCTGGAGCGGTACCGTTCGGTAGTGATCGGCTTCTTGCTCTGGTATTCGCTGAACTCGAAGCGCAGCACCGCACCCTGGCTCATCAGTTGACGCAGGCCGTCATTGTTGCAGACGCTCGCCGCTAGCTGGGTGCGAACCTGCTTTGGATTGTCGCGCATCTGCGCGGCGTGGCGCGGTTGGACGCTCAGGTGGTTGACCAGTTCGTTGCCGTCGACACTGTAGCCCTCGTCGAGAAGGTCGGAATTGATCGCGCGCGGCGTGCCTACGCTACTTTCGCGGGCAACCTTATCGAGCAGTTGGCCCAGTGCCTGGTCCTGTGCCGAGGCGGCATGGGCGAAGGGCAGGGCGAGGCAAAGCGTGAATAGGGTGGTCAGACGGTGCATGAGAAATCTCCTGGTAACTGCCGTCGTTCGACCGGTGTCTGTCGACACGGTTCAGCGGCGCATGGATTCCGGTCGGGCTGATAAACTGCCGCTCCACTTGAATCGATCGAAAGACTCCTATGCCACATGCAGTAGCCCGTTTACGCGATGCGCGCCTGGCCCGTAGCGCCAAGCCCTTTATCGCGCGGGGGTCGCGTACACCTCGCTGCGCCCGTTGCCGCGTTGCCAGCAGTCATTGTCTCTGCGAATGGCTTCCGCACGTAGCGGCGGACAGCTCAATGTGCCTGATCATGCACGACATCGAGCCGTTGAAGCCGAGCAACACCGGCTGGCTGATCGCCGACATCGTGGCCGATACCCACGCTTTCACCTGGCAGCGGACGGGTGTGGAACCGGCCTTGCTGAAATTGCTGGCTGATCCTCGATATCAGCCGTTGGTGGTGTTTCCTGGCGAATATGCCGAACCCGAGCGGGTGGTTTCCGGCGTCGAGCTGTCGACGGACAAGCGTCCGCTGTTCATCCTGCTCGATGCGACCTGGACCGAAGCGCGCAAGATGTTTCGCAAGAGTCCCTATCTGAATCGTTTACCAGTGCTGAGTCTGCAGGTCGACGTATTGTCGCGCTATCGCCTGCGCCGCTCGACACGCAACGAGCACCTGTGCACCGCTGAGGTTGCTGCGTTGTGCCTGGGGCTAGCAGGTGATGACCAGGCCGCAGGCGCGCTGGACGCTTGGCTCGACGCCTTCACCGATCACTATCTGGCTGCCAAACATCACCGTACACCCGACCTAGGTGATGTTACTCACCGAGCGCTGACTGCGTTCAGACAGCGCTGATCGGCCAGTGTAGTCAGTGCCTGGCCGTTTGCGGAATTCCGTTATCGGTCGTCGCCGGCATTGCCTTGCGCGGCCAGAGCTGCGCGGCGAGCATGCCAACGAACATCAGTGCGCAGCCGAAGTAACCACGCAAACTGAGGCTTTCATCGAGGAACAGGGCGCCGGCCATGGCTGCGAATACCGCCTCGAGCGAAAGGATGATGGCTGCATGCGAGGCAATGGCGTGCTTCTGTGCCACTACCTGCAGCGTATAACCCACGCCGACCGCGAACAGCCCACCGTAAATCAGTGCCGGTGCCGCCAGCCAGACACTCTCCAGACTGGAACGCTCGAAGACGGCCGCTAGCGCAAGACTGACGACGGCGCAGGTGGCGAACTGCAAAAAAGCCAGGCGGATAGCGTCGTGACGGCTGACGAAGAAACTCACCAGCAACACGTGGACGCCCCAAACGAATGCACCGGCCAGCTGTATCCAATCACCGGAAGCGACTTGAAAGTTTTCGTCGACGCTGAGCAGGGCCATACCCGCCACTGCCAGAGTCGCACCCAACCAGGTACCCAACCCGGTTTTCTGGCCTATGATCAGCCCCAGCAACGGCACGACGATGACATATAGGCCGGTGATGAAACCGGAGTTGGTGACACTGGTGAAGAGCAGGCCGACCTGTTGCAGGTTGATGCCCAACGTGAGTGCTAGCCCCATGCTGAGACCGCCCAGCAGCAAGCTTCGCTGAAAGAACGGCTCATGCCGAGCGGCGCCGCGGCCCTGGTGCAGCAGCAAAGGCAGCAGCACGATCGCACCCAGTGCGAAGCGAAGGCCGGTGAATAGAAACGGGCCGATGTTATCCATCCCGACCCGCTGTGCGACAAAGGCACTTCCCCAGATCATGGCCGTTATGAGCATCAGGAAATCGGCGCGAAGGGCTTGGTTACGCATGTTCGGGCTCTTGTGGGAAAGCCGCGAACTTTGCCTCAATCCGATGCGCTTGGCCACAACTGCACCGCTCTGGGCTCCTGAACGCTTGATTAAATGCGGAACGATGATCGAATTTCGAGTGGTGGCGCGATATCATCACGCGGTCAATCCCGAGCAATATTCCGGGTTCTTGTCGACCTGATACCGATCCGGTCGGCGAAAGCGCCAAATAAAAACTATAGGTCCGCCATGGCTGCTTACGAAATCCTTATCGCCGACGATCACCCTCTGTTTCGCAGTGCCCTTCAGCAAGCGTTAACGCTTGGCTTAGGTGACGGTGTGCGATTGTCAGAAGCGGCGAGCATTGCCGAACTGGAAGCTCAATTGACCCGAACCTCGGATTGGGACCTGGTCTTGCTGGATCTGAACATGCCGGGCGCTTATGGCTTTTCCGGGCTGGTGCTGCTCCGGGGGCAGTATCCGCAATTGCCGGTGGTGATGATTTCTGCCCAGGAAGATGCTGCGGTAGTGGCCCGCTCCCGCGAGTTCGGTGCCAGTGGCTTCATTCCCAAATCCAGCTCGCTGGAAACCATCCAGGAAGCGGTGCAGGTCGTACTCGACGGCGACGTCTGGTGGCCCGCCAACATCCAGGATGTCGCGTATGTCAGTCCCGAAGCCAAGGCGGCCAGCGAGGGGCTCGCCAGTCTCACGCCGCAGCAGTTCCGGGTTCTGACCATGGTCTGCGACGGCTTGCTGAACAAGCAGATCGCCTACGAGCTCGGCGTTTCCGAAGCGACCATCAAAGCCCATGTCACTGCGATCTTTCGCAAGTTGGGCGTCCGCACCCGGACCCAGGCAGCCCTGCTTCTGCAACAGATGGGCTCGATTCCAGGCAGCTGACACAGACGTGCCGATACGGGTTCGGAGACTGTATCGACCAGCCATTTCAGCGGAGCGAAGCCGCCGCTTCGCGATCATCAGGCTATGGTTGGCAGCACGATTTCGTCACTGCGTCGAATCCCTGCGGTCAGCGCCCGGCATTGTTCGACGAATTCGCGCATCGCTGCGGTCTGGTACTTCGATGAATGCCAGATGAAATAGAACTGCCGGGCCAGATCCAACTCGGGTGTCTCCACGGCTACCAGGCTGCCCCGGCGAAACGCGTCACGTAATGCCAAACGGGAAATACAGCCGATACCCAATCCGGACTCAACGGCGCGCTTGATCGCCTCGGTATGCTCCAGTTCGAGCCGGATGTTCAATTTGGCTGGATGATGGCGCATGGCATGGTCGAATGTCAGGCGCGTCCCCGAGCCTTGTTCGCGAAGGATCCAGGCTTCTCGAGAAAGCTCGTCCAGGCTCACTTCGGCGCGTTCGGCCAATGCATGTTGCGGCGCGCAGAACACCACCAGTTCATCCTCGACCCAAGGTAGCACCTCAATATCCGGGTGCTGGCAATCGCCTTCGATCAGACCCAGATCAAGTTCATGCTGCGCGACCTGCTGGACAATATGTGCAGTGTTCTGCACGTGCAGTTTCACTCGGCACTCAGGATGGCGCTGCATGAAACTGCCGATCAGTAGCGTGGCGAGATAATTGCCGATCGTCAGCGTTGCGCCGACATTGAGCGAACCGAAGCCGGTCTTGCCGGCCAGCAAATCTTCGATGGCCTTGGCCTGATCGAGCAGGCTCACGGCTTGCGGGAGCAGTTGTCGGCCCAGGGCATTCAGCCACAGGCGCTTGCCGGCACGATCGAATAACTGGCAGCCGGACTGACGCTCCAGTTCAGCCAGTGAAGTGCTGGTAGCCGACTGGGATAAAGCCAGGCTCTGCGCAGCGCGGGACACGCTCTCCTGGCGGGCGATGGAGACGAACACTTGCAACTGGCGCAGCGTAAAATGCATATCTATATAACCGATAAGCCATATCATTAATATTCGTTTAACGGATATTAACGATGCCGGTAGACTCTCGTAAATATCGAAGCGCCCATCGCGCGCGAGAAGGGGAATCCGTACATGAGCAACCTGAACGTCGAGCGAGTCCTCAGTGTGCATCACTGGAACGACACGTTGTTCAGTTTCAAAACTACCCGTAATCCGGGGCTTCGCTTTGAAAATGGCCAATTCGTGATGATCGGCCTGGAAGTGGAAGGCCGGCCTCTGATGCGTGCCTACAGCATCGCCAGCCCCAATTACGAAGAGCATCTTGAGTTTTTCAGCATCAAGGTCCCGGATGGCCCGCTGACATCACGCCTGCAGCATCTCAAGGAAGGTGACTCGCTGATGATCAGCCGCAAGCCTACCGGTACGCTGGTGCTGGACGATTTGCTGCCCGCCAAGCACCTCTATTTGTTGAGCACCGGGACCGGTCTGGCACCGTTCATGAGCGTAATTCAGGATCCGGAAACCTACGAGCGTTTCGAAAAGGTCGTGCTGATTCATGGTGTGCGCTATGTGAACGAGGTTGCTTACCGGGAATTCATCACCGAGCACCTGCCGCAGAATGAATTCTTCGGCGAGGCTTTGAAAGAAAAGCTGATTTACTACCCGACCGTGACGCGTGAACCCTTCGAAAACCAAGGCCGCCTGACTGACCTGATGCGCAGTGGCAAGCTGTTCAGCGACATTGGCCTGCCTCCGATCAACCCCGAGGATGACCGGGCAATGATCTGCGGAAGCCCGAGCATGCTGGCCGAGACCAGCGAGGTTCTGGACAGCTTCGGTCTCAAGGCTTCACCGCGTATGGGTGACCCGGGCCATTACTTGATCGAGCGTGCATTCGTCGAGAAATAGCCGCTCGGAGTGGAAAAAGAAAGAAGGCCGGCTGGGCGCGATGCGCTGGCCGGCTTTTTTGTTTGTTGCGCGCTTACATATAGGCGGCGCAGCACTTCTTGAATTTCTGGTTGCTACCGCAGGGGCAGGGATCGTTACGACCGGCTTTGAGCGGGACGGTCGGGTCGATGAAATACCATCGACCGTCATGTTGGACGAAGGCCGAGCGCTCATGTTGCGCATGTTCGCCGCTCGGGTCGTGCCAGCGCGCAGTGAAACTGACGAGCGCATGTTCCGGCTGCCCGCCGAGCAGCAGGCTTTCTTCGACCTCAAGCCCCAGCCAGACACTGGCCGCGCTCCACTCCGTCATTGATTGAAGATCCAGCGATTCTTGCTGAACAGGCAGTGTGGTGGCTTTGAGGTAGTCAATGAGCCCCAGCACATAGGCGCTGTAGCGTGATCGCATGAGTTGTTCCGCGCTCGGTGCCGGAAGGCCATCGTGATAGCGTCCGCAGCACTCGCCGAGTCGGTCACCGCTACCGCATGGGCAGTTCACGCCACTTTGTGAGCGATCGCTAATCATTGTTTCACCACCAATATTTGCCGAACATCTGCGGATTGGCCCAGAACTTCGCGTTCAGCCAATCCGGAACCTGTTTGTAATCGAGCAGGTCGTAGGTGAAGAGGGTTAGGGTTTGCTCGTCTCGTTCGAAGCGGGCGCTGATTTGCAACGCGAGTGCGAAGAAGTCCGTGGCTTGCCAGTTGCATGCGCTAAGGTCCACTAGGACTGCCATACGGCTGGTATTGAGGTTGCGGATACCACCCAGCAGCCGTAGACCATCGCGCTTCGGCAGGTGCTCAAGGCAATCAGCGACAAGCGCCAAATCATATCGGCGACCAGCCAGATGTTCGGATAACGGTGCCGCTGGGGCGCGATCGATTTGGCTGTTTTCATGGCTGCGGCTGAATGCATCGACTGCTGGTATATCGCTACTGCCGACATGCAGCAGCCGTGTCGGAACATGGTGTTCGAGCAGGGCGGCCAATGCCTGTTGTGGCGTTTGTGATGTATTGGATGCAACCAAGCCGGGATCCTCGGTATCAGGTGACATTGATCGTAGAAATGCGATTCGTACGGTCTGTCAAAGCGTAAAGACTAGCGCGGCGGCGCGTGCCGTCCTAGTCTCGTTGTTACTGGAGCCGCTTATGCCGTCCGCATGGCGCTCTGGCCGATCCCAAACTAGGAGGTTTTACCAATGAGTAGCTTACGGACAGCAGTACCCGTGATAGTGATGACCACCGTCCTGGCCGGCTGTGCAGGGGTGCAGAAACAGGATTGGCCCACCTGTGCGGCTGTTGGTGGCGTGAGCGGCGCCGCATTGGGCGCAATAGAAAGCAGTACCTATGCTGGATACGGCGCGTTGATCGGCGGCGGTATGGCAGCAGCTTACTGCTGGGCCAACGGTACCGAACAGGAAACCGTCGCTATGGTCGAGACCGTCGAGCCGACCCCTGTTGCCGAGCCGGAGCCCGAGCCCATGGCAGAGCCTGTTCGCGTCGAGCTAGACGTCAAGTTTGACTTCGATCGTGCGGAGGTCAAACAGGACAGCATGGCCGATATCAAGGATCTGGCAGACTTCATGAAGCAATACGGGCAGACGTCGACTGTGGTTGAAGGACACACCGACTCGGTGGGTACCGATGCATACAACCAGCGTCTATCCGAGCGTCGTGCCAATGCCGTGCGTGATGTGCTGGTCAATCAGTACGGCCTGGAAGCAAGCCGTGTCGACTCGGTCGGCTACGGCGAGTCCCGTCCGGTTGCAGACAACTCGACGGATGAAGGCCGCGCCATCAACCGCCGTGTAGAAGCCGAGGTTGAAGCGCGTCCATGATGGGATGCTGAAACGAAAGCCGGGCTTTTTAGCCCGGCTTTTTTTGCGCTGCCGATCCTCCCTGGTCAGAACAGAGGGCGAGCACTGGCCAGCGCTACGACCAACAGTCCCAGCAACAGATTGATACCCACGAGTCGGCGGATCTTCCCTAGCGCTGCGCCGCCTTCCGGCCAATTCTGCGCGGCGATTGCGCGCTTGAGCTCAGGCAACTGCAGCAGCTGAATGCGCAGGAAAAGCGCCAGCATCACCAAAAATATTCCGGTCATGATGTGTACATAGCGGGGCGCCGCATTCAGACCGTCGAAGCGCATGTGCCACATGCCGATACCGCTGATCGGCAATATCAACACCGTGACCCAGACCCATTTGAAGAAACGGCGAAACACCTCGGCCCAGAGTTTAAGTCGTTCGGGTGCCTGCAGCTCGGAGACGGCGGCGGGGCGTAGCACCATCCAGGCGAAGAACATGCCGCCGACCCAAATCACGGCGGCCAGGACATGGAGTGAATAGGGCAGAGCGAAGGCGGTCATGGGAAATCTCCGGTGGCGATTGAAGAAACGCGCGCTATCATAGCCACCCACTTGAAATACTGAAAATATATACAGCTTCCGCGCCCATGCTCAGCACCGAACTCAAGTCCCAGATCCAGGGCGCCTACTCTCGATTTCTCGACGCCAAAGGTCTCAAACCCCGCTATGGCCAGCGCCTTATGATTGCTGAAGTGGCGAAAGTCCTGGGTGCGATCAAGGCTGACGACGAAGGTCGACGAGATGGGGAGCCTGCAGTGGTCGCGGTCGAGGCCGGGACGGGTACCGGCAAGACGGTTGCCTACAGCCTAGCGGCCATTCCCACGGCAAAGGCCGCCGGCAAGCGTCTGGTGATCGCGACGGCAACCGTCGCGCTACAGGAGCAGATCGTGCACAAGGATCTGCCCGACCTGATGCGCAACAGCGGTCTGAACTTCTCCTTCGCCCTGGCCAAAGGCCGCGGGCGCTATCTGTGCCTGTCCAAGCTCGATGTCTTGCTGCAAGAAGGCCAGGCGCAGAGCGCCACTGCTCAGCTGTTCGAGGAGGAAGGCTTTCGCATCGACGTGGACGAGCGCAGCGAGAAGCTGTTCGGCAGCATGATCGAGAAGCTTGCCGGCAACCGTTGGGACGGCGATCGCGACAGTTGGCCTGAAGAGCTTGCCGACCCGGATTGGGCCCGTCTGACCACTGACCACAGTCAATGCACCGGCCGCCACTGCCCCAATTTCCAGCAATGTGCGTTCTACAAGGCGCGCGAGGGCATGACCAAGGTCGATGTCATCGTCACCAATCACGACATGGTGCTCGCTGACCTGGCGCTGGGCGGTGGGGCGGTACTGCCGGATCCGCGCGACACCCTCTATGTGTTCGATGAAGGCCATCACCTGCCGGACAAGGCCATCGGCCATTTCGCCCACTTCACGCGGCTGCGCTCCACCGCGGACTGGCTGGCGCAGGTAGAAAAGAATCTGACCAAGCTGCTCGCCCAGCATCCGCTACCAGGCGACCTCGGCCGGCTGATCGAGGCGGTGCCTGAAATCGCTCGTGATCTGCGCAGCCAACAGCAATTCATGTTCAGCGCCTGCGAGCAGCTGGCCGATTTCAAGGCCGGGGAAGACATGGAAGGCCGCGAGCGGCCACGACACCGTTTTGTCGGCGGCGTGGTACCCGAGCACCTGATCGAACTGGGCGTCGAGCTGAAAAAGGGCTTTGCCAAGCTCAACGACCTGTTCACGCGACTCACCGAGCTGCTCAAGGAGGCGATGGATGGCGAAGCGGGGGTCGGCATTGCCAGTCACCAGGCAGAGGGGTGGTATCCGTTGTTTGGCAGCCTGCTGACCCGGGCGCAAGGCAACTGGGAGCTGTGGACGGCCTTTACCGCCGACGACCCCCAGGACAGCCCGCCGATGGCGCGCTGGCTCACGTTGGCCGAAGGTGGGGCGCTGTTCGATATCGAAGTCAATGCCAGCCCGATCCTGGCGGCCGAGACGCTGCGGCGCAATCTGTGGAATGTCTGCTACGGCGCACTGGTGACTTCGGCGACGCTCACCGCGCTCAACAGCTTCGATCGATATCGCATGCGTGCCGGTTTGCCGCGCTGCGCGATCACCGCAGTGGTGCCTAGCCCGTTTCATCACGCCGACGCCGGTGTGCTGCGAGTGCCCAATCTCAATGCTGATCCACGCGATGCGGCGGCGCATACGGCAGCGATCACGCGCGATCTGCCTGAGCTGGTCGAAGCCTCGCGTGGCACGCTGGTGCTGTTCTCATCGCGCAAGCAGATGCAGGACGTATTCGACGGGCTGGAGCGCGACTGGCGTCGGCGGGTACTGATTCAAGGCAATCTGTCCAAGCAGGAAACGTTGAACAAGCACAAGGCGCGTGTGGATGACGGCGAAAAGAGCGTGCTGTTCGGGCTCGCCAGCTTCGCCGAAGGCGTGGATCTTCCGGGCGCCTACTGCGAACACGTGGTGATCGCCAAGATCCCCTTCGCGGTACCCGACGATCCGGTGGAAGCAGCGCTGGCCGAATGGATCGAGGCGCGGGGCGGCAATCCCTTCATGGAAATCGCCGTACCCGATGCATCGTTGCGTCTGGTTCAGGCCTGTGGGCGACTGCTACGTACCGAGGAGGATCGCGGCACCATCACGTTGCTCGATCGCCGGGTCGTCACTCAGCGCTACGGCAAGGCCATTCTCAATGCTTTGCCGCCGTTTCGACGTGAGATCGGTTAGCAAGTTACGCGTCGGCCC
The DNA here is from genome assembly GCF_047225135.1 of Pseudomonas sp. YJ42. NCBI lineage: Bacteria > Pseudomonadati > Pseudomonadota > Gammaproteobacteria > Pseudomonadales > Pseudomonadaceae > Pseudomonas > Pseudomonas sp. YJ42. Next base: position 4,243,573 of record NZ_CP178378.1, read on the forward strand.
GCCCGCCGCATGCATCGCTATTCAGACGATTAATGATCCGGCAATCGATGACGGGTTTGTTTTCATGATCCGGTGCGGCTGAAACAATGCATCGATCAATACCTAAGCGAGAGGCGCGAGCGTGCAGATCCAGGGATATTTCGATCTTCGTTTCGAGGCAGTCAAAGAAGCGTTCAGTGACCTGTTCGAGCAAACCCAGCAGCGTGGCGCCGCGGTCTGCGTGAAGGTTGGTGGCGAAACTGTCGTCGATCTCTGGGCAGGCGTAGCCGATAACGCCGGTGAGCAGGCCTGGCAGAGCGATACGCTGGTCAATCTGTTCTCCTGCACCAAGACCTTTACCGCGGTGGCTGCCCTGCAGTTGGTCGGCGAAGGCAAGCTGCAGCTGGACGAGCCGGTGGCGCGGCTTTGGCCTGAGTTCGCCGCCAACGGCAAGCAGGCGATTACGCTACGGCAGCTGCTCAGTCATCAGGCCGGGCTGCCCGCCATTCGTCAGCCGCTTCCCCCGGAAGCGTTGTACGACTGGGACGTGATGACCGCGGCGCTGGCCGCCGAGGCTCCTTGGTGGATGCCGGGCGACGGTCATGGCTACGCCGCGATCACCTATGGATGGCTACTCGGTGAGCTGATCCGTCGCGCCGATGGACGTGAGCCGGGGGAGGCAATCGTCGCGCGTACCGCTCGGCCCTTGGACCTGGACTTCCATCTCGGTCTGGCCGATTCCGAATTCGACCGTGTCGGATACCTGACCCGGCAGAAGAACAACTTCGGCGATGCGGCTGCCCAGCGCGTATTCAAGGCGTTGACCGGGGATCCGCAGTCGCTGACTGCGCGCGCCTTCACCAATCCGCCGTCGATCATGAACAGCGCCAACAAACCTGAGTGGCGTCGGATGGCACAGCCCGCGGCCAATGGTCATGGCAATGCACGCGCGTTGGCGGGCTTCTATGATGGGCTGCTACGCGGCGAGCTGCTCGATTACGACCTATTGACCGAGATGACGCGCGAACACTGCCTCGGCGAGGACCGCACTTTGCTCAGTCGCACACGTTTCGCGTTGGGCTGTTGGCTGGATCAGCCGGAGGTGGAAAACGCGACCTTCGCGATGGGTCCCGCCGCCTTCGGTCATCCGGGGGCGGGTGGTTGCATTGGTTTCGCTGATCCGCAACGTGATCTGGCGTTCGGTTATGTCACCAATACGCTTGGTCCCTATGTTCTGATGGATCCACGCCCGCAAGCGTTGGCGCGGGTCGTAAAAGCCTGCCTGGGTTGAACCGCTCGTCTGTTCGCCATGGAGGGACTTTTCATAACAATGACCTGCGTCCACAATTTGAGACAAATCCTTGCTTAAGCTCGTTGCCTGCTCCGCGCGGCTTGTATTCGCAAATTCACCTTTCACGGAACCTGGCTCATGAACCTGCTGAAAAAAAGCGCCTCCTTTATTCTCTGCATGGTCATTGCCGGCTGTAGCTCCAATAGCGACAAGCCGACCGAAGTAGCCGTTGTGCCAGAACCCGTGATTGATCCTGCCTGGGCGGATAATTATGAGTCCCGATTGCGTGATGCCTTGAAAGACAGTCGTTTCGAGCTTGAGCGTCGCGAAGGCATGCTGGTAGTCACCGCGCCTGTCGACGCATCGTTCAACCCGGACCGCCCTGGCATGTTGCTGCCTGTGACGCTCGGCCCCATCAGTCGAGTGGCGAAATTGGTGGAAGGTGACGAGAAAACCGCTGTGGTCGTGCTGGGACATGCCGACAGTACCGGATCGGCCGATATCAACCGTGACATCAGCCGTCAACGTGCCGGCGCGGTAGCGGCGATCTTCCGCCTCAGCGGTTTGAAGCACGACCGGCTGCGCATTCGCGGGCTGGGCTCCGATCTGCCGCGGGCCTCGAATGAAAATGAAGAAGGTCGTGCGCTGAATCGTCGTGTCGAAATGGTTCTGGCGCCACAGCCGACTCTTCTGACCTTGATTGCCCAGTACAGCGAGGCGCCCAAATCGACTCAAGTGGCCGCTGCAGAGGTAACCAAAGCCAAGTAAGACAGACTGAATCTGCTGCGATGGCTTGTTTTGCGTTGCGTCAAGTTGGGCTCGCGACCAAACGGGTACCCTCAGGCTTCGACTGTTTCAGGAATTGCTGCGATGACCCAGACCTTGGCCGATATGCGCCGCGACTACACTCGTGAAGGCCTCAGTGAGGCGAACGCACCCGATGAGCCCTTCGCGCTCTTTCGCCAGTGGTTCGCAGATGCGGTACAGACGGAGCAGCTTCCGGTCGAACCCAACGCCATGACCCTGGCCACAGTGGATGCCGAAGGGCGTCCGCATTGTCGTGTACTTTTGCTTAAGGCGCTGGACGAGCGCGGCTTCACGTTCTTCAGCAACTATGACAGTGCCAAGGCGGAGCAGATGCAGGCCTGTCCGTTCGCCGCAATGACCTTCTTCTGGCCGAGCCTTGAACGCCAGGTGCGCATCGAAGGACAGGTCGAGAAAGTCAGTGCTGCCGAGTCGGATGCCTATTATCAGGTGCGGCCGCTGGGCAGCCGTCTGGGTGCCTGGGCGTCACCGCAGAGCCAGGTTATTCGTGATCGGGCCGAACTCGAGCGATTGCTCGCCGAAACCGAACAGCGCTTCCTGGACCAGATGCCACATTGTCCGCCTCACTGGGGTGGCTACCGCTTGCTGCCGGAGCGAATGGAGTTCTGGCAGGGCCGTCCCAGTCGTCTCCATGATCGACTCAATTATCGACGCGTCGCCGCCAGCACCTGGCAGCGCGAGAGGCTGGCGCCCTGATTCGTTGAGAGGGAGCGGGACATCGCTGAGGTCATGGTAAGGGACCGTCCTTTATCATGACGTCACTTCGCGCTGTAACGCTCCAGGTCTCGTTCCAGCCAGCTCTGCAAATCTTTCCGTTTCACGCGGGCCGCCTTTGCTGCCGCGAGCCGTTGCAGCGCCCATTCACGTTTCTTCGGATCGTTACCCGCCAGGGATAGCGCCAAATCCCGGTCGGCCCAGCGCCTGAAACGAACGAACAGCCAGGCATGGAAAACCAGTCCGGCCAGGGTGGTAACGGTGATGATGAAATAGTCCATAACAAAATTCCGTGAAACAGCTCAGCGAGCGTCATGCATGCGAGGCGGGATCGCCTCGGGTAAAGTAGGGTCCTAATTGGCACGAATGCTGAGTCAGGTCGAGGCCGCTGCCAAGCGTCTCTTAGCCGCAGGCGCCTGTTCAACGCGGTCGGGGATGAATATCTGTTTCCCAGGAGAGTACATCATGCGCAACTCCTTTTTTGTGGCTTCCTTTACCGCTATGGCCTTGGCCGTAGGCGGCTGCACATCCAACCTCACCGGAGACTCCTATTCTCGTGACGAGGCGCGAACGGTGCAGACCGTCCGATACGGAACCATCGAGTCGCTACGTCCGGTCAAGCTCGAGGGTACGAAGACGCCGATTGGCAGTGGTGCCGGCGCGGTGGTGGGCGGTATCGCCGGTAGTGGCGTTGGTGGCGGGCGTGGTAGTGCGGTCGCAGCCGTAATCGGCGCTGTTGCAGGTGGCATGCTCGGCGCAGCGGCAGAAGAGGGCATCACGCGTGCACAGGGCGTCGAAATCACCATGCGTGAGGACGACGGCAACATGCGCGCCTATGTTCAAGAGGTCGAGCCGAACCAGGTCTTTCGGGTCGGTCAGCGCGTACGCATCATGACGGTCAATGGCACCAGTCGCATTGCGCCCTGAAATGGCTTGCTTCGGTAGGCCAGCGACAGGTCTGTGATCTGAGGTCTTGCAACTATCTGCAGTTGTTACGGTGAGCAAACGCAGGCGGCTGGTTGCACCGCTGCGTAGTGATATAGGCGTGGCCTGAGTACCGTCTGTTACGGTGGTGGGCTGCGCCTTTTGTTTTTCGAAATACATGAATTCATGACGTCGCTGCTATCGGTATGGATAATCGGCGCACACCGCCATGCCTGCTCGGGCTGAGATACGGTCGACCAAAGGATATAACCGCTGCGCGACTGCGCGGCTCAAGGGGTTTTTGCTCATGGCGCTTGCGCTGATAATCGCTTTGCCATTTCTAGGAATTTGCCTGCCGCTGGTGTGCGAGCGCTTTGGTCGTTCCGCCTGTGCATTTGGCGCCGGGCTGGCCCCTTTGTTGGCGCTGGTATTGCTGTTATCCAAGCGTGGCGCCGTGTTTGGTGGTGAAACGCAAGTGCTGACCATGCCCTGGCTCCCCGAGCTGGGGTTGAATCTCAGCCTCAGACTCGACGGTTTGGGCTTCCTGTTTGCGTTGTTGATCCTTGGCATTGGCCTGCTGGTCATTCTTTACGCGCGTTATTACCTTTCTAAAAGCGAGCCGATGGGCCGCTTCTTCAGCTTTTTTTTGTTGTTCATGGGCGCCATGCTCGGTGTGGTGCTATCCGAAAACCTTCTGTTGATGTTGATGTTCTGGGAGCTGACCAGTCTCTCCTCGTTCCTGCTGATCGGCTTCTGGAATCATCGCTCCGATGCACGTCAGGGCGCGCGGATGGCCCTCGCCGTAACAGGCGGTGGCGGTCTCGCATTGCTGGCCGGCATCCTGTTGATCGGCCATATCGTTGGCAGCTTCGAGTTGAGCGCGGTGTTGGCATCCGGCGACCTGATCCGGGCCAGCTCGCTGTATCCGCTAACGCTGATCCTGGTGCTGCTCGGCGTGTTCACCAAGTCCGCGCAATTTCCATTTCACTTCTGGTTGCCCCAGGCGATGGCGGCGCCTACGCCGGTATCGGCGTTTCTGCACTCGGCGACTATGGTCAAGGCGGGCGTGTTTCTACTGGCGCGGTTGTATCCGGCGTTGTCGGACTCGGAGTGGTGGTTCTACCTGGTCACCCTGACGGGGCTGGCTACTTTATTGATCGGCGCTGTGATGGCGCTATTCCAGCACGATCTCAAAGGGCTATTGGCTTACTCGACCATCAGCCATCTCGGGTTGATCACGTTGTTGTTCGGCCTCGACTCGCGGCTGGGGCCGGTGGCGGCGATCTTTCACATCATCAACCACGCGACGTTCAAGGCATCGTTGTTCATGGCCGCCGGGATCATCGATCACGAGACAGGAACGCGCGACATGCGACGCATCAACGGCATGCTGAAGTACATGCCGCACACGGCGGCACTGGCGATGGTAGCCTCACTGGCGATGGCCGGAGTGCCGCTGCTCAATGGCTTCCTGAGCAAAGAGATGTTTTTTGCCGAGACCCTCGATCAGCATTTGTTGGGCAGCTTCTACTGGACAATTCCGGCGTTGGCGACCTTGGCGAGTGCCTTTTCGGTCGCTTACTCGCTGCGCTTCGTGCATGACGTCTTCTTCAATGGCGAACCGATCGACTTGCCTAAATATCCGCCGCACGAGCCCGCACGGTACATGAAGATTCCTGTCGAAATTCTGGTGTTGCTCTGCCTGCTGGTGGGCATGTTGCCTGCCTATACCGTGGCGCCACTGCTGGCCGCTGCCGTTGCCGGTAGCCTGGGCGGCGATGTGCCCGAGTACAGCCTGGCGATATGGCACGGCTTCAACCTGCCCCTGGCCATGAGCTTCGTTGCCTTGGGGGGCGGCCTGCTCATCTATTCGATGCGTAAGTGGGCGTTTCGCTGGTACGAAGGGCTGCCACGGGTCGATTCCCTGCAAGTCTTCGCACGCGTAGTCAGCGACATTGCCGGAACGGCGCGCTGGGTAACCGAGCGCATGGAAAATGGATCTCTGCAGCGTTACCTGGCGCTTATGCTGTTCAGCTCATTGCTGGTAGTTGTGTATGCACTGACACCTCTACGGTCGTTGCGCGGCTCTGTGCCGATGACGCCGCTGGACGGCATCACCGTGCTCGGACTGGTGATCCTTGGCCTGGCTTCGGTAATGACGGTTGTATTCCACCGCAGGCGCCTGATGGCGTTGATGGTGCTGAGTGTCGTGGGCTTGATGGTTGCCCTGGTGTTCGCTCGCTACTCGGCACCCGATCTGGCGTTGACGCAGATATCGGTAGAAGTGGTGACCATCATTCTGCTGATCCTGGCGCTTTTCTTCATGCCTGACCGGACGCCGGTCGAGTCGAGCAGTCTGCGCAGTTTTCGCGACCTGATCCTCGCCGGTACTTTCGGCACCATGGTGGCTTTGCTCGCCTATGCGGTGCTGACGCGCCCCTACGACAGCATTGCGTCGTTCTTCCTCGAGAACAGCGTGGTCGGCGGGGGCGGGGCTAACGTGGTCAATGTGATTCTGGTGGACTTCCGTGGCTTCGATACGCTCGGTGAGATTGCCGTGCTGGCCATCGCTGCGGTTGGCATCTACGGCCTGCTTCACGGGCTGCGCCTGCCGCATCCGATACGCGACTATGGCGGCAGGCTATGGTCGACGGACCGGCATCCGATGGTGCTGGATACGCTTTCACGCGTGCTCTTGCCGATGGCGCTGCTGGTTTCGGTGTTTATCTTCCTGCGCGGTCACAACTTGCCGGGTGGCGGCTTCATTGCAGGGTTGATCACCGCGGTCGCGCTGATCTTGCAATACATCTCGCATGGCGTCGTCTGGGCGCAACAGCGTCAGCCGTTCAGTTATCACGGCGTGGCTGGGGCCGGTGTGCTGATTGCAGGCCTGACCGGACTGGGCAGTTGGCTGTTCGGTCGGCCATTCCTGACATCCGCCTTCGGCCATTTCCATCTGCCGCTGGTTGGCGAGTTTGAATTGGCAACCGCAATGCTTTTCGATCTGGGCGTTTACCTGGCAGTGGTGGGGGCCACTCTGCTGATTCTTTCCAACCTAGGTCATGTCAGCCAGGACGAGTCGTGCAAGGAGGTGCTTTGATGGAGTTTGTCTTCGCGATAACGCTCGGCGTGATGATGGCCAGCGGTGTTTATCTGCTGTTGCGTGCTCGCATATTTCCAGTGGTGATGGGACTGACGCTGATTTCCTACGCGGTGAATCTGTTCATCTTCGCCATGGGACGCCTCGCGACCGGGGTTCCGGCGATTATCGGAAAGAGTGCCGAGTATGGCGATCCCCTGCCGCAGGCGTTGGTGCTGACCGCCATCGTCATTGGCTTCGCCATGACCGCGTTCGTGGTGGTGCTGGCACTTCGTGGTCTCGGCGAGTTACGTACCGATCATGTTGACGGTCGGGAGCCGCGGGAATGAATCACGCATTGATCCTTCCGATCCTCCTGCCGTTATTGACCGGTTGCGTCTTGCTTTTGGCTCATCGGCAGGGCGCGCCATTCAAGCGTCTGGTGTCGGTTGCAGCGACGTGGTTATTGGTCCCGCTGACGCTTTGGCTGTTATTGCAGGCGGACTCCGGCGTGCTCTCGGTATACCGACTCGGCGACTGGCGACCACCGTTCGGCATCATGCTGCTGCTCGACCGGCTGAGCGCGCTGATGCTGCTGGTCACCGCCGTGCTTGCGGGCTTCTCGGTGCTCTACGCAGCGCGCGGAGACGACGAGCGTGGTCCGAATTTCCATGCGTTGTTCCAGTTTCAGCTGGCGGGTATCAACGGAGCATTTCTAACCGGTGATCTGTTCAATCTCTTCGTGTTCTTCGAGATTCTGCTGATTTCTTCCTACGCGTTGTTGCTGCACGGTCATGGCGCGAAACGGGTGCAGGCTGGCATCCACTACGTCGTGCTGAATCTGCTGGGGTCGTCATTGTTCCTGATTGGGGTCAGCATGCTCTACGGGCTCACCGGGACCCTGAACATGGCGGACCTGGCGGGGCGAGTGGCTGCGGCCGACCCGGCGGATGCGCCGCTACTGGCTGCTGCGGGTTACCTGCTGCTGGTGGTGTTCGCCTTGAAGGCAGCCATCCTGCCGCTGTACTTCTGGTTGCCGCGAGCCTATGCCTCGGCGACCGCACCGGTCGCGGCCCTGTTCGCGATCATGACCAAGCTCGGCCTCTATGCCATCGTACGGGTGTTCACGCTGATTTTCGGTAGCGAAGCGGGCGTACTCAGCAACATGGTGCTCGACTGGTTGTGGCCGCTATCGATGCTGACCCTTGTCGGCGGCGTGTTGGGCGCGTTGGCTGCACGCAATCTGCAGATCCTGCTGTCCTATCTGGTGGTGGTTTCGGTGGGGACGTTGCTGGCCGGCGTTGCGCTGGGAACGGAAGCAGGGCTGGGGGCGGCGCTTTACTACCTGGTGCATAGCACCCTGGTATCAGGCGGTCTGTTTCTACTGGCAGACATCATCGCGCGACAGCGCGGCGATACGGCATCCGAGCTGATATCGGCGCCAGCCTTGAGGCAGCCGTTGGTGTTGGGGGCGCTATTCTTCGCCGGCGCGATTTCCGTTGCTGGGCTGCCTCCCTTTTCGGGCTTTCTGGGCAAAGTGATGTTGCTGCGAGCCGTCTCTCCAGGTATCGATGCCTCGATACTCTGGCCCGTGATTCTGGTCGGTGGGTTGGGCATGGTAATTGCGCTGAGCCGGGCCGGCAGCATGGTGTTCTGGCGCCCGAGTGACGCAGTCAGCGTAGGAAAGCCGGCTGACACGGTACGTCTTGCCACGGCCTTCGGCTTGTTGCTGGGCAGTGTGATGCTGGTGGTGGCGGCACAGCCGATCCAGGCATACGTGCAGGCGACTGCCGCGCAGTTGTTCGATCTCGCACCCTATTTGCAGATCATTCGGGGAGGCGAGGTATGAGATCCCGTATGTTGCCCAAGCCGGCGCTTACCCTCTTGCTGGCCATGCTCTGGCTGATGCTCAATAACACCCTCGGCGTAGGACACCTCCTGCTCGGTCTGTTTCTCGGCTGGGCGATTCCATTGCTGGCGAAGGGCTTCCTGGTGGATCTGCCGGCGGTTCGGCGTCCGCTGAAGCTCTGCCTGTTTTGCGTCAAGGTTTTCTACGACATCGTCCTCGCCAACCTTCATGTCGCCAAGTTGGTGCTCGGGCCTCGGGGGCGTTTGCAGCCTGCGTTCGTCGAAATACCGATGGCGATCGAACACCCCTTTGTTCTCGCCGTATTGACCAGCATCATTTCGCTCACGCCAGGAACCGTATCAGCGGCATTGCGACCCGATCACAAAGTCCTTTTGATTCACGCGTTAGACGCCCCTGACATCGAGGCGCTGGCCGCCGAGGTGAAGAACCGTTACGAAACACCGTTGCTGGAGATATTCGAATGCTCACGTATGTGATTCCGCTGTGCATGGCGATCATCGGGCTTGCGGCGGTGCTCAATGTGATGCGATTGGTCCAGGGGCCTGACATGCCTGACCGGGTGTTGGCGCTCGACACGCTGTATATCAATGCGCTGGCGCTGATCGTAATGTTCGGTATCTGGCTGGCTTCCGATCTGTTCTTCGAGGCCGCCTTGCTGATCGCAGTGATGGGGTTCGTCAGTACCGTTGCGGTGGGCAAGCACCTGTTGCACGGTGAAATCATCGACTGAGGAGTCAGCATGCCATTCTGGATCGAACTGTTGGTGAGCGCGTTTTTGATCGTGGGCAGCGTTTTCGCGCTGGTCGGAGCGATCGGTCTGTATCGCCTGCCTGATTTCTTCACTCGGCTTCATGGGCCTACCAAGGCAAGCACCATGGGGGTGGGCGGTATCGTGATCGCGTCGATGATCTTTTTTAGTAGTCAGGGCGATGGCCTCAGCCTCCACGAAATGCTGATTACCCTGTTTCTGTTTCTGACCGCGCCGGTCAGTGCTCACGTACTGGCCAAAGCCGCGATGCAGCAGAAGCTGCCATACACGGCGAGGACGCGTGGCAAGCCCTGGGATTGACGAAGGCCGGGCGTGTCAGATGACGATGCTGCTCGGTGAAGGTTGTCGCTCATTTTCCTGTGACAGTTGCTTGATCATCGCCTGCTGCAACTGGATACACAGCTGCGGATCCGACAAAGGTTGATTATCGGCGTTGGTGACGAAGAACACGTCTTCCACGCGCTCGCCGAGCGTCGCGATCTTGGCGTTCTGCACTGACAGATCGAAGTCCAGGAATAGCTGGCCGATGCGTGCCAGCAGGCCGGGGCGATCAGGTGCGACAACTTCGATGATCGTCTGCGGGCGCTGCATGTCGTTGTGGATGGTGACCTGGGGCGGAAAGGCGAAATGCTTGAGCTGCCGGGGTACCCGCTTCTGAATGATCGTCAGGTAATCATCCGGATTGCGTAGTGCATCGATCAGGCCTTGGCGAATTTCCTCGGTACGTTCGGGATCGTTGCCAATGGGCGTACCGTCGGCATCCAGCACAATGTAGGTATCCAAGGTGAACTGGCTGCTCGAGGTGATGATCCGGGCGTCGTGAATGTTCAGGTTCAACTGATCCATGGCCGCCACGGTTACGGCGAAGAAGTCATGCTGATCCGGCGCGTAGATGAAAATTTGCGTGCCGCCTTCGAATTCGCGCTGGGTGGTTTCCTTGATCAATACCAGCGGCCCGCCGTCGCTCGGGTGATCGATGATGGCCTCGGTGTGCCAGGCGACGTCGGTGGAGCTGTGACGCATGAAATAATCATCGCCCAGCTGCGACCAGAGCTGTTCGGCATCGTCCGGATCGGTGCCGTTGCGCACCAGATTATCGAGCGCGGCGCGTTGGGTCTGACGAATCTGTTCCTCGCGCCCCAGCGGATTTTCCAGGCCACGCCTGAGCGCCCGCTTGGTTTCGGTGTACAGCTGGCGCAGCAGGCTGGCCCGCCATGAATTCCAGAGGGTTGGGTTGGTCGCGTTGATGTCCGCCACCGTCAGCACATACAGGTAGTCGAGGTGGGTCTCGTCGCCAACCAGTTGGGCAAAATCGTTAATCACTTGCGGATCGGAGAGGTCCTTGCGCTGCGCGGTTGTGGACATCACCAAGTGATTTTCCACCAGCCAGACCACCAGGCGCGTATCCCATGCAGGAAGCTTGTGGCGCAAACAGAACTCCTGAGCGTCCACCGCGCCCAGCTCCGAATGATCCCCGCCCCGGCCCTTGGCGATATCGTGATAGAGGCCCGCAATGTAGATGAGCTCGGGCTTGGGCAGGCGTTCCACCAGCTTGCTGGCCAGTGGGTACTTCTCGGCGACGCCGGGTTTGCTCAGCTTTCGCAGATATTTGATGACGTTGAGCGTGTGGGCATCGACGGTATAAATATGGAAAAGGTCATGCTGCATCTGTCCGACGATATGGCCGAACTCTGGCAAATAGCGCCCCAGAATGCCGTAACGATTCATTCGTCGCAGGTTGCGATGGATGCCTTCCTTGCACTTGAACAGCTCGATGAACAGGCTGGTATTGCGAATGTCGCTGCGAAAATCATCGTCGATGAGGTGGCGATGATCGCGCAGAAGACGAATGGTCTCGGCACGGACACCCTGAATTTCAGGGTGTTGTGCCAGCAGTACGAAAATTTCCAAGATCGCGAAGGGTCTGCGCTTGAATACCGAATCATCGGTCACTTCGAGGTAGCCGTCGCGCACTAGGAAGCGGCTGTTGAGCGGCACGGCGTCACCGCTGTCGCCTTCCCAGAGAATGACCTCGGCAAAGTGCTGCCCGACCAGATCGCTGAGCTCGGAAATGCTCATGACCACGCGGTAGTACTTCTGCATGAAACGCTCGATTGCCAGCTTGGCGTCGTTGTCTTTATAGCCGAGGAGGGCGGCCAGGCTGCGCTGGTGGTCGAACAGCAGGCGGTCCTCGGCGCGCCCGGCGAGCATGTGCAGCCCGTAGCGGACTCGCCAGATGAACTCCTGGCTGGAGGCGAGCAGGGAATATTCACCTTCGGTCAGAAAACCTTGGTCGAGAATTGCGCTTAAATTCAGGCTGCCAAGCTGGCGCCTTGCGATCCACAGGATCGTCTGGATGTCACGCAGCCCGCCGGGGGAGCCTTTTACGTTGGGCTCAAGGTTGTATTCGGTGTTGTTGTATTTGGAATGACGCGCCGCTTGCTCGTTGCGTTTGGCAAGGAAGAACTCCTTGCTCGGCCACATCTCCGATGGGCTGGTGACCTTCAGCATGTCCTGTCGCAGGCGCTCGGGACCGGCGATGGTGCGACTTTCCATCAGGTTGGTGATCACCGTCAGGTCTGCGCGTGCCTCTTCGGCGCATTCCGCCACAGAGCGTACGCTCTGGCCGACCTCGAGCCCGATATCCCAGAGCAGGGTCAGGAAACCTTCAATGGAACCGCGGAATTTCTCGTGATCACCGTTATCGAGCAAAATCAGCAGATCGATATCGGAATAGGGATGCAGTTCTCCGCGACCGTAACCGCCCACGGCCACTAGAGCGATATTAGAATCGTCGCACCAGTCGAAGCGGCCCCAAGCGGCTTGCAGAATCTGGTCGACGAACCAGGCGCGATCCTCGATCAGACGACGGATATCGTGGCCCGCTAGAAAGCGTGCATCGAGCACCTCTCGGGCTTTACGAATGACTTTCTTGAAGGCCGCGATGGGGCTTGCCTTGAGCGCCAGTTCGGCCTGGAACTGGCCTCCATCGAACAGCTCTGGATCAACCGGATGCATGCCTTCGTCCTCGAAACTGCGGAATCGATCAGTGATCAGGCTGACGTGCGGGCGATGCTGTCATCGCTGCGCAGGGTAAAGATTTCGTAGCCGTCAGCGGTGACCAGAATGGTGTGCTCCCACTGGGCAGAGAGCTTGCGATCCTTGGTGATAGCCGTCCAGCCGTCCCCGAGCAGGCGGGTCTCCGAGCGGCCCTGGTTGATCATCGGCTCAATGGTGAAGGTCATGCCTTCCTTCAGTTCCAGGCCGGTCCCAGCGCGGCCGTAGTGCAAGACCTGGGGTTCCTCATGGAAGACCTTGCCGATGCCATGCCCGCAATACTCCCGGACGACCGAAAAGCCATTCTTCTCGGCATGCTTCTGGATCACTTCACCGATGTCGCCGAGGCGCGCGCCGGGGCGAACAAGCTCGATACCTTTATAGAGGCATTCCTGTGTCACCCTGCACAGGCGCTCGGCCCATTCCGGAGTCTTGCCGACCATGAACATCTTGCTGGTATCGCCATGGTAGCCATCCTTGATGACGGTGATGTCGATATTGAGAATGTCGCCATCCTTCAAGGGCTTGTCGTTGGGGATGCCGTGACAGACCACATGATTGATCGAGGTGCAGATCGACTTGGGAAATCCCTTGTAGTTGAGCGGGGCGGGTATGGCTTGCTGGACGTTGACGATGTGGTCGTGGCAGAGGCGGTCAAGTTCATCGGTAGTGACGCCTGGCTTGACGTGCTCACCGATCATTTCCAGCACCTCGGCTGCCAGGCGGCCGGCGATGCGCATTTTCTCGATATCTTCAGGCGTCTTGATGGAAACGGTCATGCAACCCTCTTGGCGCCAAGAGGCGCAGGCGGAAAAATTGAAGGGATCAATGATAAACCAAAGCGCCCTTTGGCTGCAGGCGGGCCCGGAACGGGAACGTGGCGGGATAACTTTGAGTCCGTTCTGCTGACGGTGCCTATCTTGGGAGTGCGCTAGCCTCTGGCGCTTCTTTGTGCTATAAAACGCGCCGCTCTGCGGGAGTGCCCGCCGAGCCTGACCCCACACACGTGTCGACACGGTATCCTGGGTGCTCGCAAGAGTTGGATATCGGGACGCGTGGAGGCCTAACCCGACTTATTCTGAGGAAGTCCCATGTCTCAAGTCACTATGCGCGATATGCTGAAGGCCGGTGTGCACTTCGGCCACCAGACCCGTTACTGGAACCCGAAGATGGATAAATACATCTTTGGCGCGCGTAACAAGATTCACATCATCAACCTCGAAAAAACCCTGCCGATGTTCAACGACGCGCTGCGTTTCGTTGAAAAGCTGGCTGCGGGCAAGAACAAGATTCTGTTCGTCGGCACCAAGCGTTCCGCTGGCAAGATCGTTCGCGAAGAAGCTGCTCGCTGCGGTTCTCCGTACGTCGATCATCGCTGGTTGGGCGGCATGCTGACCAACTACAAGACCATTCGCGCCTCGATCAAGCGCTTGCGTGAGCTGGAAACCCAGTCTCAGGACGGTACTTTCGAGAAGCTGACCAAGAAAGAAGCTCTGATGCGTACCCGTGATCTGGAAAAGCTGGATCGCAGTCTGGGCGGTATCAAGGACATGGGCGGCCTGCCGGACGCGATGTTCGTTGTCGATGTTGATCATGAGCGCATCGCGATCTCCGAAGCCAACAAGCTGGGCATTCCGGTTATCGGTATTGTCGATACCAACAGCAGCCCGGAAGGCGTCGACTACATCATCCCTGGTAATGATGATGCCATCCGTGCCGTGCAATTGTATTTGGGCTCCATGGCAGACGCTGTACTGCGTGGCCGTCAGAATGGTGCCGGTGGCGCTGACGAGTTCGTCGAAGAAGCCGCCCCTGAGGCTGCTCAAGGCTGAGCGCAACTGTCGCCTAGCTGATACCCGTTGAACAGAAAGGGGGCTATGCCCCCTTTTTGCCACTTCCGAATTGATCGTCCGATTGATGGGCGATGATCGAAAATCGAATCGAGAGGATTTGCGAACATGGCAGAGATCACTGCAGCCCTGGTCAAAGAACTGCGCGAGCGCACTGGCCAAGGCATGATGGATTGCAAAAAAGCACTCACCGCTGCCGGCGGCGACATCGAAAAAGCCATTGACGATATGCGTGCAGCTGGTGCCATCAAGGCAGCCAAGAAAGCGGGCAACATCGCTGCTGAAGGCGCTATCGCGGTCAAGGTTGCTGATGACAACAAGCGTGCCGTGATCATTGAGGTCAACTCGCAGACCGACTTCCTGGCCCTGCAGGACGACTTCAAGAATTTCGTCAACACTAGTGTCGAGAAAGCCTTTGCCGAGAAGATGACCGATGCGGCTCCGCTGATCGCCGCTCAGGAAGCCGATCGTGAGGCGCTGGTTGCCAAGTGCGGCGAGAACGTCAACATCCGCCGTCTGACCACTGTCGAAGCTGATCTGGTTGGGTCCTACCTGCATGGTCATCGCATCGGCGTTCTGGTCGCCCTGAAAGGTGGCAACGTCGAGCTGGCCAAAGAAATCGCTATGCATGTGGCGGCCAGCAATCCTCAGTTCCTGGATCCGTCGCAGGTTTCCGAAGAAGCCGTTGCCAAGGAGAAGGAAATCTTCCTGGCGCTGAACGAAGACAAAATCAAGGGCAAGCCCGCCGAGATCGTCGAGAAGATGGTTGCTGGACGCATCAGCAAATTCCTTGCTGAAGCCAGTCTGGTCGAGCAAGCCTTCGTCAAGGATCCTGAAGTCAAGGTTGGCGATCTGGCGAAGAAAGCTGGTGCAGAGATCGTTTCCTTCGTTCGCTACGAAGTAGGCGAAGGCATCGAGCGTGCTGAAGTCGACTTCGCTGCCGAAGTTGCCGCCCAGGTCGCTGCTACCAAGCAATAAGACGCTCCTGTTGTCCTCGAAGAGGCTGCCCGCTCACGCGCGCGGCCTCTTTGTCGGACTGGGGCGCAGAAAAGTTTTTTTGCCGCGCTATAGTCAGCGCTTGGCACCAACTCGCGACTGCGCTGTCATAGCGCAGATATTTTCTGGCCATAGCGCCAATCTGATCATACGAACGCCGCAGGAGAAACAACGCCAATGGCTCAGCAGATGAGTGCACGCAATCCTCGCTATAAACGCATTCTGCTCAAATTAAGCGGCGAAGCCCTGATGGGGTCGGAAGACTTCGGCATCGATCCCAAGGTGCTTGATCGCATGGCCTTGGAAGTCGGGCAATTGGTCGGAATCGGCGTCGAGGTTGGTCTGGTCATCGGTGGCGGCAACTTGTTCCGCGGCGCGGCGCTTTCTGCGGCCGGTATGGATCGCGTCACTGGCGACCACATGGGCATGCTGGCGACGGTGATGAATTCCCTGGCCATGCGTGACGCTTTGGAGCGCTCGAACATTCCTGCGCTGGTCATGTCGGCGATTTCCATGGTCGGTGTCACCGATCATTACGACCGCCGCAAGGCTATGCGTCATCTCAAGAGCGGGGAAGTGGTGATTTTCTCCGCCGGCACCGGCAATCCATTCTTCACTACCGACTCGGCTGCCTGTCTTCGCGCCATCGAGATCCATGCCGACGTCGTACTCAAGGCCACGAAGGTTGATGGTGTGTACACCGCAGATCCATTCAAGGATCCAAATGCCGAGAAATTCGAGCAACTGACCTATGATGACGTGCTCGACCGCAAGCTGGGCGTCATGGACCTGACCGCCATCTGCCTGTGCCGCGACCACAACATGCCGCTGCGGGTGTTCAACATGAACAAGCCCGGTGCCCTACTTAATATCGTGCTCGGCGGCGCTGAAGGAACTTTGATCGAGGAACAGAACCAATGATCAACGAGATCAAGCAAGACGCTCAGGAACGCATGAAGAAAACCCTGGAATCGCTGGGGCATGCATTCGCCAAAATCCGCACCGGTCGTGCCCATCCGAGTATTCTCGACAGCGTGATGGTGTCCTATTACGGCAGCGACACCCCGTTGCGCCAGATCGCCAACGTAATTGCCGAAGACTCCCGCACCCTTGCATTGACCGTGTTCGACAAGGGCATGATTCAGGCGGTCGAGAAAGCCATCATGACTTCAGACCTGGGTTTGAATCCGGCCACGGCGGGCACCACCATTCGTGTTCCCATGCCGGCCCTTACGGAGGAGACCCGCAAGGGCTATACCAAGCAGGCGCGCGCCGAGGCCGAAAACGCTCGGGTCGCGGTGCGTAACATCCGCCGTGATGCTATCGCACAGCTCAAGGATTTGGTGAAAGAGAAGGAAATCAGCGAAGACGAGGAACGCCGTGCGCAGGACGACGTTCAAAAGCTGACCGACAAGTATGTTGCGGAAATCGACAAGGCGCTTGAAGGCAAGGAAAACGACCTGATGGCTGTTTGATGGTGCTGTACCGGACTTCGTCCGTACTGCTCACGTCGGAGCGCGCCGATCCGGTCGGGACCGAAGCGCGAGGGGCTAACCAGTCGTATCCCCCGGAAATTGCCGCCGGCAGTTTCTCCCATTGTTCGCAGCGTGATTGAGCGCAGGTAGAGTCGTTTCATGGAAAAGGTCAGGCAGACTGCCGGGCGGAATGTACCCCGTCATGTCGCAGTCATCATGGATGGCAACAATCGCTGGGCAAAACGGCGTCTTTTACCGGGCGTGGCTGGGCATAAGGCCGGAGTCGATGCGGTGCGAGCTGTCATCGAGGTATGTGCCGAGGCGGGTGTCGAGGTGCTGACACTGTTCGCCTTTTCCAGCGAGAACTGGCAGCGGCCGGCCGAGGAGGTCGGTGCGCTGATGGAGCTGTTCCTGACCGCGTTGCGCCGTGAGGCGCGCAAGCTCAATGAAAACGGCATCAGCCTGCGGATCATTGGTGATCGCTCGCGCTTCCATCCCGAGCTGCAGGCTGCAATGCTCGAAGCGGAAGAAATGACCGCCGGCCCTGGCCGTTTCGTACTTCAGGTTGCTGCCAACTATGGCGGTCAATGGGACATTCTCCAGGCCGCTCAGCGGATGGCTCGTGAAGCACAGGCGGGACACCTCGATCCGAACGAGATCTCGCCGGCACTTTTCCAGAGCTATCTCGCAACGGCTGATATGCCATTACCTGACCTTTGCATTCGTACTGGTGGTGAGCGGCGCATCAGCAATTTTCTGTTGTGGCAACTGGCTTACGCCGAGTTGTATTTTTCTGATCTGTTCTGGCCGGATTTCAAGCACGATGCCATGCGCACTGCACTGGCCGATTTCGCCAAGCGGCAGCGGCGTTTCGGCAAGACCGGTGATCAGGTTGAAACAGAGGTTCGTGCCGAATGCTGAAACAACGCATCATGACCGCCGCCGTTCTGCTACCAATCGCGCTGATTGGCTTTTTCCTTCTCGAGGGCCTCGCATTCGCTTTGTTCATCGGCGTTGTGGTGGTGCTGGGTGGTTGGGAGTGGGCGCGCCTTGCGGGCTTTGCTGGGCAGCTCGCGCGGATTGGCTATGCCGCGGTGGTCGCACTGCTCTTGATTTTGCTGTATCGGATGTCGGTGGCCGCTGCGTGGCTGCTCCCGCTCAGCGTGCTCTGGTGGCTGGCTGCCACCGCGCTGGTGCTCGGTTACCCTGGTAGTCAGCGCTACTGGGGGGGGCGTGTGGGTAGCCTGGTGATCGGTTTGTTGATTTTGTTGCCGGCGTGGCAGGCCTTGGTACAGCTCAAGCAATGGCCACAAGGCAACTGGCTGATCGTGGCGGTGATGGTCCTGGTCTGGGCTGCTGATATCGGAGCCTATTTTTCCGGTAAAGCGCTGGGGCGGCGCAAGTTGGCGCCTCAGGTCAGTCCGGGCAAGAGTTGGGAAGGCCTGGTCGGTGGGCTCATCACCAGCCTGTTGATTACGCTGGCTGTCGGGCTTTATCGGGGGTGGTCTCCCCGCGAGCTGGTACTGGCGCTGCTCGGTGCTGCAGTGGTCGTCGTGATTTCGGTGGTAGGTGATCTGACCGAAAGCATGTTCAAGCGCAGCTCGGGAATCAAGGACAGCAGTCAGTTGTTGCCTGGGCACGGGGGCGTGATGGATCGCATCGACAGCCTGACCGCTGCGGTGCCGGTTTTCACCGTTCTGCTGTGGCTGGCTGGGTGGGGTGCTTGGTGAGCGCACCCCTACAGGTCACGGTCCTTGGCGCGACGGGATCGATCGGGCTGAGTACGCTGGATGTGATGGCTCGTCATCCCGAGCGCTACCAGGCCTTCGCACTCACGGCGTTCAGTCGTATCGCCGAGCTGCGCGATTTGTGCCGCCTGCATCGCCCCCAATATGCCGTGGTCGATGGTAGCGACAAGGCTCGGGAGCTCCAGGGGCAGCTCGACTCAGACGGAATCAAGACTCGTGTGCTGGTAGGCGAGGGTGGACTGAGCGAAGTTGCGGCCCATCCCGAAGTCGATGTGGTGATGGCTGCGATTGTCGGCGCCGCAGGCCTGCGCCCCACTCTGGCGGCGGTTCAGGCCAGCAAGCGGGTATTGTTGGCGAACAAGGAGGCGCTGGTCATGTCCGGCGCGCTGTTCATGCAGGCGTTGCGCGACAGCGAGGCGGTGCTGCTGCCCATCGATAGCGAGCACAACGCTATATTTCAATGTCTGCCGGGCAACTATGGCCATGGGCTCGGCAGCGTCGGGGTGAGGCGGATTCTGCTTACCGCATCCGGCGGGCCGTTCCGTCAGCTACCGCTGGAGCAGCTTTCAGCGGTCTCCGCCGATCAGGCATGTGCGCATCCGAACTGGTCCATGGGACGAAAGATCTCTGTGGACTCGGCCAGCATGATGAACAAGGGGCTCGAGCTCATCGAGGCGTGCTGGCTGTTCAATGCGCGTCCCGATCAGGTCGAGGTGGTCATTCATCCGCAAAGCGTCATTCACTCGATGGTCGACTACATCGATGGCTCTGTGCTGGCACAGCTCGGGAACCCGGACATGCGCACGCCTATCGCTCATGCGCTGGCGTGGCCGGAGCGAATCGATTCAGGCGTGTCGGCATTGGATCTGCTGCAGACCGGCCGTCTGGATTTCGAAGCGCCCGACCAGCAGAGGTTCCCTTGTTTGCGTATTGCTCGGCAGGCTGCCCAGGATGGCGGAACGGCACCGGCAATGCTCAATGCGGCGAACGAGGTGGCGGTGGATGCATTTCTCAACGGTCGCATTCGCTTCACCGAGATCGCGAGTATCATCAAGGACGTTCTCGATCTGGAAGCGTCGGTTCCGGCCCGCTGTCTGGCGGATGTGTTTGCGGCCGATGCGCAGGCCCGAACGTTGGCGGCGCGTTGGTTGCATAGTCGCAATCGCTAACGGTTGAGGGTGTTCGCTTAGCAAAGCGATACAGGGCTCTGGGTTCGCCGGAGTCGGGAGCCGCTGAACAAGCCTTTCGAGGCAGAGGAAAATATGGGCGCGCTGTACATGATTATGGGCACCCTGGTGGCGCTGGGTGTGCTGGTAACCTTCCATGAATACGGGCATTTCTGGGTCGCGCGTCGTTGCGGCGTCAAGGTCCTGCGGTTCTCGGTAGGCTTCGGTCGTCCCCTACTGCGCTGGCATGATCGCCAAGGCACCGAGTTCGTCCTGGCGGCGATTCCGCTTGGCGGTTACGTGAAAATGCTCGATGAGCGAGAGGGTGATGTACCTCCGGCGCTGTTGGAGCAGACGTTCAATCGCAAGACGGTCAAACAGCGCTTCGCTATCGTATCGGCTGGGCCCTTGGCCAACTTTCTGCTTGCCCTGGTGTTCTTCTGGGCGCTGGCGATGCTCGGCACCGAGCAGGTTCGGCCAGTGGTGGGCGCCGTCGAGGCTGGCAGCCTCGCCGAGCGAGCCGGGCTGGCGGCCGGGCAGGAAATCGTCGAGATCAACGGCAAACCCACCTCCGGCTGGGCTGAGGTCAACCTTCAGCTGATCAGGCGGCTTGGAGAAAGCGGTTCGCTGGAGATTCTGGTGCGTACCGATGGTGATCGGACGCGGCGTCTGCAGCTGGAACTCAATGACTGGCTCAAAGGTGTCGAGGAACCGGATCCGATAGGTTCGCTGGGTATCCGGCCCTGGCGGCCGGAAATCGCCCCGGTCGTTGCACAGCTGGATCCCGAAGGGCCTGCGCAGGCAGCGGGCGTGCGTCTTGGTGATCGTCTGGTCAGCCTGGACGGCGAGCCGCTGAATGAATGGCAGCAAGTCATCGATCGCGTAAAGCCCTTGGCTGGTCGATCTGTGCAGTTGGAGGTCGAGCGTGACGGACAGCTCGTCGACCTGCCTCTGACACTGGCCGAGCGTGGCGAGGGCGAAAGCCGTCGGGGCTATTTGGGGGCCGGCGTTGCCGCTAGCGAATGGCCTGCGGACATGCTTCGAAGCGTCCGCTATGGGCCGGTCGAAGCAGTGGGGGAAGGGCTTCGCCGCACCTGGACGATGAGCGTCCTGACGCTCGATTCGCTGAAGAAAATGGTCTTCGGTGAGCTCTCGGTAAAAAACTTGAGCGGTCCGATAACCATTGCTAAAGTGGCGGGCGCTTCTGCACAGTCCGGCGTGGGCGACTTTCTCAATTTCCTCGCCTACCTGAGCATTAGCCTTGGAGTGCTCAATCTATTGCCTATCCCGGTCCTGGATGGTGGGCATCTGCTCTTCTATCTGGTCGAGTGGGTCCGTGGACGTCCCTTGTCGGACAAGGTCCAGGGCTGGGGAGTACAGATCGGCATCAGCCTGGTAGTTGGGGTGATGCTGCTTGCGTTGGTCAACGACCTTGGCCGCCTTTAACCGCCATATACCTTGATGTCGCCGCGCCACGCGCAGGTTCAATTATCAGGTTTGAAAAGAAAGGACTTCATGAAACGTCTGCTGCTACCTGCGGTAATTTCCGCACTGATGATTGCCGAAGTTCACGCCGAGTCCTTCACCATCTCCGATATACGTGTCAATGGCCTGCAGCGTGTCTCCGCCGGTAGCGTCTTTGGCGCCTTGCCGTTGAACGTCGGACAGGCCGCCGATGACAGTCGTCTGGTAGACGCAACTCGTGCGCTCTTTCGCACCGGCTTTTTCGAGGACATCCAGCTCGGGCGTGAAGGCGATGTGCTGGTAATCAATGTGGTCGAGCGGCCATCGATTTCTGGCATCGAGATCGATGGCAACAAGGCGATCAAGACCGAAGATCTTCTTTCCGGTTTGCAGCAGTCGGGCCTGGCCGAGGGCGAGATCTTCCAGCGTGCCACGCTCGAAGGCGTGCGCAACGAATTGCAGCGCCAGTACGTCGCGCAAGGCCGTTACTCGGCCACCATCGAGACCGAAGTGGTCCCACAGCCACGTAACCGCGTTGCGCTGAAGATCAATATCAACGAAGGATCGGTTGCTGCGATCAAGCACATCAATGTCGTTGGTAACTCGGTCTTCCCCGAGGAAGACCTGACCGACCTATTCGAGCTGAAGACCAGCAACTGGCTGTCGTTCTTCCGCAATGACGACAAATACGCGCGCGAAAAGCTCTCAGGCGACCTTGAGCGCCTGCGTTCCTATTATCTGGACCGCGGCTACATCAACATGGATATCACCTCGACCCAGGTATCCATCACGCCGGACAAGAGAGACGTCTATATCACGGTCAACATTGCCGAGGGCGACCGCTACACAGTCAGCGACGTCAAGCTCAGCGGTGATTTGAAAGTGCCGCAAGAGGAACTGCAGACGTTGCTATTGGCCAAGCCAGGGCAGGTTTTCTCGCGCAAGGTCATGACCACCACGTCGGAGCTGATCACTCGACGCCTGGGGAATGAGGGCTACACCTTCGCCAACGTTAACGGCGTGCCGGAAACGAACGACGAAGACAATACCGTCGCGATCACCTTTGTGGTCGATCCTGGCAAGCGGGCCTACGTCAATCGCATCAATTTCCGCGGTAACACCAAGACGGAAGACGAAGTGTTGCGTCGTGAGATGCGCCAGATGGAGGGCGGCTGGGCATCGACCTACCTGATCGACCAATCCAAGACGCGTCTAGAGCGCCTGGGCTTCTTCAAAGAAGTGAATGTCGAAACACCGCAGGTGCCCGGCACCGACGATCAGATTGACGTGAATTACAGCGTCGAAGAGCAGCCGTCCGGCTCGATCATGGCGAGCATCGGCTTCGCCCAGAACGCTGGTCTGATTCTCGGTGGCTCGATCAGCCAGAACAACTTCCTCGGCACCGGCAACCGAGTCAGCCTCGGGCTGACGCGCAGCGAATATCAGTCGCGCTACAACTTCGGTTTCGTCGATCCCTACTGGACTGAAGACGGCGTCAGCCTCGGCTACAACGCCTTCTATCGCACTACCGATTACGACGAGCTGGACTATGACGTGTCCAGCTACTCGGTCGACAGTCTAGGTGCGGGCGTCAATATCGGCTATCCGATCAGCGAGACGTCACGGCTATCCTTCGGCTTGTCCGCGCAACAGGACACCATCGACAGCGGTCGTTACACGGTCGACGAAATTTTCGATTTCATGGAAGAGGAAGGCGATAGCTACCTCAACTTCAAAGCATCGGTGGGCTGGTCCGAATCCACCCTGAACCGCGGCGTGTTGGCGACGCGAGGACACTCGCAGAGCCTGTCGCTGGAAACCACCATTCCGGGCAGCGACCTGTCGTTCTACAAGCTCGACTACAATGCGCAGCTTTTCGTTCCGGTGACCAAGACGTACACCATGCGGCTACATACCCAGTTGGGCTATGGCGACGCTTACGGATCGACCTCACGCCTTCCTTTCTATGAGCATTACTATGCCGGCGGTTTCAATTCTGTTCGTGGCTTCGAGGACAGCAGTCTAGGACCGCGCAGTACGCCGAGCCGAGGCGAGGACGTGACCGGGAATGAAGGCACCATTGCCGACCCGGACCAGGATGCGTTGCCTTATGGTGGTAACGTATTGATCCAGGGTGGGATGGAGCTGCTCTTTCCTATGCCATTCGTCAAGGATCAGCGTTCGCTGCGCACCTCGGTGTTCTGGGATGTGGGTAACGTCTACGATACGAATTGCCCGTCGGGCTCTGCCAAGTGCAGCGACATCGATATTGGCGACATGGCCAGTTCGGTCGGCGTCGGTCTGACCTGGATCACCGCCATGGGGCCCTTGAGTTTCAGTCTGGCGATGCCAGTGATGAAGCCGGACGATGCTGATACCCAAGTCTTCCAGTTCTCGCTGGGCCAAACCTTTTAATCACCTGGAGCGACGCTCCAGCGCATTTATGAAGAGTGGTATATACCGTGCGTAAGTTGACCCAATTGCTTGTTGTTGCCGCTGCCCTGGTGGCGACCCCCGCATTCGCCGAGATGAAAATCGCGGTAATGAACTATCAGATGGCTTTGCTCGAATCAGACGCCGCCAAGCGCTATTCGGTCGACGCGGAAAAGAAATTCGGTCCGCAATTGGAGAAGCTCAAAGGATTGGAAAGCGATGCCAAGCGCATCCAGGACCGCCTGGGTAAGGACGGTGACAAGATGCAGCAGGCCGAGCGTGAACGTCTCGAACTCGAATTTAAGCAGAAAGCCCGTGATTTTCAGTTCCTTTCCAAGGAGCTCAACGAGTCCAAGGCTGCCGCCGATCGCGACATGCTCAAGCAGCTCAAGCCGAAGCTGGACAAGTCTGTAGAAGAGGTCATCAAAAAGGGTGACTACGACCTGGTGCTCGAGCGCGGAGCTGTGGTTGATGTCAAGCCGCAATACGACATCACGCGCCAGGTCATTGAGCGCATGAATCAGTTGCGCTGATGAGTGAGGTTTTCTATACGCTTGGCAATCTTGCCGAGCGGCTAGGAGCTGAACTACGCGGCGATGCCTCGCTGCGGGTGTCGGGGCTGGCAACGCTGCAAGATGCCGGTCCTGAGCAGTTGAGCTTTCTGGCTAATGCGCAGTATCGGAAGTTTCTCGCCACCACGCGTGCGGGCTGCGTGCTGCTGACCGCGAAGGATGCCGAGGGCTATGCTGGCACCGCGCTGGTGGTCGTCAATCCGTATCTTGCCTATGCGCGGCTCTCTCATCTGTTCGAGACACGGGCTCAGGCACCTGTAGGCATCCACCCCAGCGCCGTTGTTGATCCAAGTGCCGAGATCGACGCTACCGCGCGTATTGGTGCTCAAGTGGTAATCGAGGCCGATGCCTGGATCGGGCCCAACGTAGAAATCGGTGCCCAGTCGGTGGTCGGTGCGAGGAGCCGCATCGGCGCCGGTGGTCGACTGGCCGCCCGGGTGACGCTATGTCACGACGTGATCATCGGCGAGCGGGTGGTCATTCAGCCAGGTGCGGTGATTGGCGGCGAAGGCTTCGGCTTTGCTAACGAGCGGGGCAGTTGGGAAAAGATTGCTCAACTCGGCGGAGTTCGTATCGGTGACGACGTAGAGATTGGCGCTAATACCACCATCGATCGCGGTGCGATATCGGACACAGTGATCGGCAACGGCGTGAAGCTGGATAACCAGATCATGATCGCTCATAACGTCCAGATCGGCGATAACACCGCCATGGCTGGCTGTTCGGGAATATCCGGGAGCACGAAAGTCGGCCGCAACTGCATGATTGCCGGGGGTGCTGGGCTCGTTGGTCACATCGAAGTTTGCGATAACGTGTTCATTACCGGCATGACCATGGTCACCCGGTCAATCACCGAGCCGGGAAGCTATTCTTCCGGGACAGCCATGCAGACCGCCGCCGAATGGCGCAAAAGTGCGGCCCGGATTCGTCATCTTGATGACATGGCGCGCCGCCTGCAACAAGTGGAAAAACGCCTGGCCTCCGTGACCCCAAGCGGGGATGCGTCTTCTGATGCCTGATCCTGTCGTCTGATTGCCTCCTGCTAAAGGCTCGCGCCAGCGGGTTGCACGGCAGCGGTGCCGTGCTGGCTCCCATAATCCTTACGGGCTTTTTCTACATATGATGGATATCAACGAGATTCGCGAATACCTTCCGCACCGTTACCCCTTTCTGTTGGTTGATCGGGTGGTGGAGTTGGACACGGATGCCAAGCGGGTTCGCGCCTACAAGAACGTCACCATCAACGAACCCTTCTTTAACGGGCATTTCCCGCAGCATCCAATCATGCCGGGTGTGCTGATTATCGAAGCCATGGCGCAGGCCGCCGGGCTGCTCGGTTTCAAGATGATGGGGGTGAAGCCAGCCGATGGCACACTTTATTACTTCGTCGGTTCGGATAAGCTGCGTTTTCGTCAGCCGGTTGTTCCGGGCGATCAATTGATTCTCGAAGCAACCTTCATCAGTGCCAAGCGTGGGATCTGGAAGTTCGATTGCCGCGCCAGCGTTGATGGCAAGCCCGTATGCTCTGCCGAAATCATTTGTGCGGAACAGAAGATATGAGTTTGATCGACCCTCGCGCCATCGTCGATCCTGCGGCCCGGCTGGCGGATGACGTCCAGGTCGGACCTTGGTCGATCATCGGCCCGGACGTCGAAATAGGCGAGGGGACGGTGATCGCGTCTCACGTGATCATCAAGGGACCGACCCGTATCGGTCGGTACAATCGAATTTTCCAGTTTTCTTCGGTAGGTGAAGATACGCCCGACCTCAAGTACAAGGGTGAACCGACCCGCTTAGTCATCGGCGATCACAACGTGATTCGCGAAGGCGTGACCATTCACCGCGGTACCGTGCAGGATCGAAGCGAAACCACCATCGGCGACCACAACCTGATCATGGCCTACGCGCATATCGGCCATGACAGCGTGATTGCCAACCACTGTATCCTGGTGAACAACACCGCGCTGGCGGGGCATGTGCACGTGGGCGACTGGGCGATTCTGTCTGGCTATACCCTGGTTCATCAGTACTGTCATATCGGCGCATACAGCTTTTCGGGGATGGGCACTGCGATCGGCAAGGACGTTCCGGCGTTCGTCACCGTATTCGGCAACCCAGCCGAGGCGCGCAGCATGAACTTCGAAGGCATGCGCCGCAGGGGGTTCAGCGCGCAAGCCATTCTGGCATTGCGCAACGCCTACAAAGTGGTCTATCGCAAGGGGCTGACGGTCGAAGCCGCATTGGCTGCGCTCGCTGACGATGCTCAGACGTTCCCGGAAGTGGCGTTGTTTCGGGACTCGGTGCAATCCTCGAATCGCGGTATTACGCGCTGATATGTCCAAGCCGCTGACAGTCGCGCTGGTGGCCGGCGAAGCGTCCGGCGACATTCTCGGCTCCGGTCTGATGCAGGCGCTCAAGGCGCAGCATCCGGGTGTCCAGTTCATCGGTATCGGTGGCCCTCGGATGGAGGCGCAGGGGCTGAAATCCTATTTTCCGATGGAGCGCCTGGCCGTGATGGGGCTGGTGGAGGTGCTCGGTCGGCTGCCTGAATTGCTGGCGCGCCGCAAGCGGTTGTTGAAAACCTTCCTCGACGTGCGGCCTGATGTTTTCATCGGCATCGACGCGCCGGATTTCAACCTGGACCTGGCACTTAAACTGCGGCGCAGCGGTATCAAGACCGTGCATTACGTCAGCCCTTCGGTCTGGGCCTGGCGGCAGAAGCGCGTGTTGAAGATTCGCGATGCCTGTGACCTGATGCTCACGCTATTTCCCTTCGAGGCGAAGTTCTACGACGCTCATCAGGTAGCGGTTCGTTTCGTTGGTCATCCGCTGGCCGATGCAATTCCACTGGAGCCTGATCGCGCGGCTGCCAGGGCTGTGCTGAATCTTCCGCAGGAATGTCCGATCGTCGCGCTGATGCCGGGCAGCCGCGGCGGTGAGGTGGGGCGCCTCGGTGAGCTCTTCCTCAGCGCCGCCGACCGGCTTCGTTCGATGCGCCCGGGTATTCGTTTCGTGGTGCCTTGTGCCAGTCCCGAACGCCGTGTTCAGCTCGAGCAGATGCTGGCGGGGCGAGATCTTCCGTTGACGCTGCTCGATGGGCGATCCCACGAGGCGTTGGCTGCCTGCAACGCGGTGCTGATCGCCTCCGGTACCGCGACGCTCGAAGCGTTGTTGTACAAGCGGCCCATGGTCGTAGCCTATAGCGTCGCGCCGCTGACCTTTCGTATCCTCAAACGCATGGTGAAAAGCCCGTACGTGGCCTTGCCCAACCTGCTGGCTCAGCGTCTTCTGGTGCCGGAGCTTCTGCAGGATGCGGCGACTCCAGAGGCGATGGCGCAGTTGCTGTCGCCCTTGCTGGATAACGGCGACGTACAGACCGAGGGGTTCGACGCCATTCACCGAGCCCTACGCTGCGATGCATCCACTCAGGCGGCCAACGCGGTGCTTGAACTGGTTGGGGCGAACTGATGCAAATGGGGCTGGATTTCAATCTGGTTGAAGAGCTGGTTGCCGGTGTCGATGAGGTCGGCCGCGGCCCGCTTTGCGGTCCGGTTGTAACCGCGGCGGTGATCCTCGATCCGCGTCGACCCATCGAAGGTCTCAACGACTCTAAGAAACTGACCGAGGCGCGGCGCGAGGCGCTGTTCGATGAGATCTGCGAGAAGGCGCTGGCGTGGTGTATCGCGCGCGCCGAGGTGCAGGAGATTGATCAACTGAATATCCTGCACGCTACCATGCTGGCGATGCAGCGTGCGGTCGAGGGTTTGAGCGTGACGCCGCGGCTGGCGCTGATCGATGGCAATCGCTGCCCGCAACTGGCGGTGCCCAGCGCTTCGGTAATCCAGGGCGATGGCCGGGTGCCTGCCATCGCCGCCGCCTCGATTCTGGCCAAGGTCAGCCGTGATCGGGAGATGTGCGCTCTGGATCTGTGCTATCCCGGCTATGGACTCGCCGCGCATAAAGGCTATCCGACGCCGAACCACCTGGATGCGCTTCAGCGGCTTGGACCGACAATTATTCACCGTCGCTCGTTCGCGCCAGTACGCATTCTGCTGGAGCAGGCCACACAGGCTGAGCCCGTGAGCGTCACGGTCGCATTGTCGGTCTGAATCGGCGCGGCTGGTGATGCAATCCATCACCAGCCGCCTTAATCTTCCTGGCTTTCCGGTACAATTCCCGGCTTGTCGTTTCGCCAGTCCAAGGTCCACTCATGCCCGTCTCCTTCGTCCATCTCCGTCTGCACACCGAATACTCTCTGGTTGACGGCCTGGTGCGCGTCAAGCCGCTGGTCAAGGCGGTTACGGGGGCGGGCATGCCGGCGGTGGCCGTCACGGACCAGAGCAACATGTGCTCGCTGGTCAAGTTCTACAAGGCTGCCCAAGGGGCTGGAATCAAGCCGATCTGTGGCGCCGATATCTGGCTCGCCAGCCGCGATGAAGATGGTCCACTTAGCCGATTGACGCTGTTGGCGATGAACAGCAAGGGCTATCGGAATCTTACCGAGCTGGTGTCGCGTGGCTGGACGGAGGGACAGCGTAACGATCAAATCATCATCGAGCGTGACTGGGTCAAGGCCGCAGCCGAAGGGCTGATCGCGCTGTCCGGCGCCAAAGAAGGCGAAATCGGTCATGCCCTGCTGGACGGCGAAGAGGCGCTAGCCGAAGCGCTGCTGGCCGAGTGGCAGGCGGTCTTTCCGCAGCGGTTCTACCTCGAAGTGCAGCGCACCAGCCGAGTCAACGACGAAGAGCATCTTCATGCTGCCGTGGCGTTGGCGCAGCGCTGCAGCGTACCGTTGGTGGCGACCAATGACGTGCGCTTTCTTAAGCAGGAAGATTTCGAAGCCCACGAAACGCGCGTGTGCATCGGTGAAAGCCGGACCCTCGATGACTCGCGGCGCCCGCGCAACTATTCCGATCAGCAATACCTGAAGACGCCCGAGGAAATGTGGGAGTTGTTCAGCGATCTGCCCGAGGCGCTGGAAAATACGGTCGAAATCGCTCGTCGCTGCAATATCGAAGTGCAGCTGGGCACCTACTTCCTGCCGGACTTCCCGGTGCCGGCCGGCATGACCATGGATGAGTACTTCCGCAAGGTCTCGTTCGACGGTCTCGAGGAGCGCCTCGAGGTGCTGCTGCCCAAGGACACGCCCGACTACGAGGCGAAGAAGCAGGTCTATGTCGACCGGCTGAACTTCGAGCTCGACATCATTATTCAGATGGGCTTCCCGGGTTACTTTCTGATCGTTATGGACTTCATCCAGTGGGCGAAGAATAACGGTGTGCCGGTAGGGCCCGGGCGGGGCTCGGGTGCCGGCTCGCTGGTGGCCTACGTGCAGAAGATCACCGATCTCGATCCGCTGGCCTATGACCTGCTGTTCGAACGCTTCCTCAATCCGGAACGGGTCTCCATGCCCGACTTCGACGTCGACTTCTGCATGGATGGGCGCGATCGGGTCATCGATTATGTGGCCGAAAAGTACGGCCGCAACGCGGTCAGCCAGATCATCACCTTCGGCACCATGGCGGCGAAGGCCGTGGTGCGTGATGTGGCGCGCGTGCAGGGCAAGTCCTACGGACTGGCCGACCGACTCTCGAAGATGATCCCTTTCGAAGTCGGCATGACGCTCGAAAAAGCCTATGAAATGGAAGAGCCGCTTCGGGATTTCCTGGCCGTTGACGAGGATGCCCGGGAAATCTGGGACATGGCGCTCAAGCTCGAAGGCATTACCCGTGGTACCGGTAAGCATGCCGGTGGGGTGGTGATCGCGCCGACCAAACTCACCGATTTTGCGCCGATCGCCTGCGATGACGAGGGTGGCAGCCTGGTCACCCAGTTCGACAAGGACGACGTGGAACAAGCCGGTCTGGTCAAGTTCGACTTCCTCGGCCTGCGGACCCTGACGATCATCAAATGGGCCATGGAGACGATCAACCGTGAACAGGCCAAAAAGGGTCTGGAGCCGCTGAACATCGACTTCATCCCGCTGGATGACAAACCGACGTTCTCGCTGCTACAGAAGGCCGAAACTACGGCGGTGTTCCAGCTTGAATCGCGCGGCATGAAGGAGCTGATCAAGAAGCTCAAGCCCGACTGCCTGGAAGATCTCATCGCTTTGGTGGCGCTGTTCCGTCCCGGTCCGCTGCAGTCGGGCATGGTCGACGATTTCATCAACCGTAAACACGGTCGCGCGGAAATTTCCTATCCGCATTCGGACTACCAGTACGAAGGCCTCAAGCCGGTGCTGGCGCCTACCTACGGCATCATCCTGTACCAGGAACAGGTCATGCAGATCGCTCAGGTCATGGGCGGTTATACCCTCGGCCAGGCGGACATGCTGCGCCGCGCCATGGGTAAGAAAAAGCCCGAAGAAATGGCCAAGCAGCGCGGCGGTTTCATCGAGGGCTGCGCCAAGAACGGCATCGATGCCGACCTGGCCGGCAACATCTTCGACCTGGTGGAAAAGTTCGCCGGCTACGGTTTCAACAAGTCGCACTCGGCGGCCTATGGCCTGGTCTCGTACCAGACCGCCTGGCTGAAGGCGCATCATCCGTCGCCGTTCATGGCGGCGGTGCTATCAGCGGACATGCACAACACCGACAAGGTGGTCACGCTGATCGAAGAATGCCGCAGCATGAAGCTGCGCATCGACGCACCGGATGTGAACAACTCCGAGTTCAAGTTCACCGTCAGCGACGAAGGGCGGATCATCTATGGGCTGGGCGCCATCAAGGGCGTCGGTGAGGGGCCGGTGGAGGCGATCTGCGAATGCCGCAACGAAGGGGGGGCGTTCAAGGACCTGTTCGATTTCTGCAGTCGCGTCGACCTCAAGCGCATCAACAAGCGGACACTCGAAGCGCTGATCCGCGGTGGCGCACTGGACCGCCTCGGCCCTTATTTCTCCGACGAGCCCAAGACCTATCAGGCCAACATCGATCGCAATCGCGCGGTTCTCCTGTCGGCCATGGAGGAAGCCGTCCAGGCGGCCGAGCAGACCGCTCGCAGCCTCGACAGTGGCCACATGGACCTGTTCGGCGGTCTGTTCGCCGAGCCGGAGGCGGACGTCTATGCCAATCACCGCAAGGCGCGGGAGTTATCGCTGAAAGAGCGCCTCAAGGGCGAGAAGGACACCCTCGGGCTCTACCTGACCGGACATCCGATCGACGAATACGAGGGTGAAGTGCGCCGCTTCGCCCGCCAGCGAATCATCGATCTGCGCCCGGCGCGGGGCGAGCAGACCGTTGCCGGGCTAATCGTCAATTTGCGTGTGATGAAGAACAAGAAGGGCGACAAGATGGGCTTCATCACTCTCGATGACCGTTCCGGGCGCATCGAAGCCTCGCTTTTTGCCGAAGCCTTCAACAGTGCCCAGGCACTGCTGCAGACTGACGCGCTCGTGGTGGTGGAGGGTGAGGTGAGCAACGACGATTTCTCGGGCGGTCTACGCCTGCGGGCCAAGCGGGTGATGAGTCTGGAGGAGGCGCGTACCGGGCTGGCTGAAAGCCTGCGTGTGAAGGTCGCCAGCGATGCGCTGAAGGGTGATCGAGTACGCTGGCTGGCCGATGTCTGCGGGCGTCACCGCGGCGCCTGTCCGATCACGCTGGAATATACAGGTAGCGACGCGCGGGCCCTTTTGCAGTTCGGCGAAAGCTGGCGGATCGACCCGGCCGACAACTTGATACAGGCATTGCGTGACCAGTTCGGGCGCGACAACGTCTTTCTGCAATACCGATAGCGGGACGTAGCGGATTTGCGCGCCGATACTGGCGTGCGGTCCGAGTGACGCCCGACCGGCCCGATCGTTGATCGGGTCATGATTGCGAACATTTTTTGTTCGACCTGAATGCGTCCGTCCCGTAAGGTAGGGCGCAAAAAACGGAACAGCCTCCCGGCCGCCTGGCCGTCGACGCATGACGGATGCCTATGAACCCGAATTTTCTCGATTTCGAACAGCCGATCGCCGACCTGCAAGCCAAGATCGAAGAATTGCGCCTGGTTGGTAACGACAACTCGCTAAACATCGGCGATGAGATTGCCCGCCTGCAGGATAAGAGCGAGTCGCTCACCGAGAGCATTTTCGGCAATCTCACCAGCTGGCAGATCGCCCGTCTGGCTCGCCACCCGCAGCGTCCCTATACGCTCGATTACATCAGCCACCTCTTTACCGAATTCGAAGAGCTGCATGGCGATCGCCATTTCTCCGATGACGCCGCGATTGTCGGCGGAACGGCTCGCCTGAACGGTGAACCGGTCATGGTTATCGGCCATCAGAAAGGTCGTGAGGTCCGCGAAAAGGTTCGTCGCAACTTCGGCATGCCGCGCCCGGAGGGCTACCGCAAGGCATGCCGGCTGATGGAAATGGCCGAGCGCTTCAAGATGCCGATTCTGACCTTCATCGACACGCCGGGCGCCTATCCGGGTATCGATGCCGAAGAGCGCAACCAGAGCGAGGCGATTGCCTGGAATCTTCGGGTCATGGCGCGCCTGAAGACGCCGATCATCGCAACCGTGATCGGTGAGGGCGGTTCGGGCGGGGCGCTGGCCATCGGCGTCTGCGACCAGCTGAACATGCTGCAATATTCCACGTACGCGGTGATCTCCCCCGAAGGCTGTGCCTCGATTCTCTGGCGTACCGCGGACAAGGCGCCGGAAGCGGCCGAAGCCATGGGTGTCACCGCAGAACGCCTGAAGGATCTGGGTATCGTCGACAAGGTGATTTCCGAGCCCCTGGGTGGCGCCCATCGCAATCCTGCGTCGACCGCTGCATCCCTGCGTGAAGAACTGACTGCTCAGCTCGATATGCTCAAGGGGCTCGACACTGAAGCCTTGCTCACGCGGCGCTACGAGCGTCTGATGAGCTACGGCATCGCCTGATAGTTGCGGTTATCGGGACATACAGAAACGGCGGACTATCCGCCGTTTTTTGTGCCTGCCGAAAGACCTCTGGCGCAAGCCCTCCTAAGGCGTGCGGTAAGCGAGCGGCTAATGCCAGGCCTTTCCGGTTTATGCTGTGTTTCCGTATCGGTATTCATGTTTGCAGAGCTGCTACCCCATGTCCCTCGAGTCACGCCTGCTTGATGCCTTGCAACCCTGGCGTACCGCGCCGCATTGGCGCGTGGCGTTTTCCGGGGGGCTCGATTCGACCGTGCTGCTGCATCTGTTGGCGCGTTTGTCGACTCGCGAGCAGCTGCCACCGATAAGCGCGATTCATGTTCACCACGGCCTGCAGCCCGCGGCCGAGGAATGGCCGACGCATTGTCAGTCGGTCTGTGAGCGGCTGGGGGTGACGCTACGCGTCGCGCATGTGCAAGTTGCGTCTGGACCGAGTCTCGAGCGTGCCGCCAGGGAGGCACGCTATGAAGTCTTTAGTGGGCATCTGAAACCTGCTGAGGTGTTGCTCACCGCGCAACATCGGGACGACCAAGCTGAAACCATGCTCTTTCGCCTGCTGCGCGGTGCCGGTGTACGCGGCTTGGCCGGTATGCCTGCGGTTCGAGCGCTGGGTGAAGGTTGGCTGGTGCGGCCGTTGCTGGATGTTGGACGCAACGAGCTTGAGGTCTATGCACGTGAGCACGGGCTGGTTTGGGTCGAAGATCCAAGCAATCAGTGCTTCGACCATTCGCGCAACTTTCTCCGTCATCGGGTCATGCCGGTGCTACAGCAGCGCTGGCCGAGCGCTGCAACCAGCATGGTGCGGGCTGCTAAGCATCTGGGTGAAGCGCAGCATCTGTTGAACGACCTGGCCGAAATCGATTTGCGACAAGCCCAGGTGGGGGGACGCTATCCATGGCTAGGGGTGCCGAGCCTGTGCCTCTCTTCACTCAGGACGTTAAGTCCCGCACGTCAGCGTAATGCCCTGCGGCATTGGTTGGTAAATTGGACGACTCTCCCCGACACTGATCATTGGGCTGGCTGGGATGCGCTGCGTGACGCCGCTTCGGATGCCGCGCCGATCTGGCCGCTGGCTGACGGCGAGCTGCATCGGGGTGACGGGCGTATTTGGTGGCTTTCCGGGCCTTGGCTGGTTACACCGTCAGCGTCGGTCGACTGGCTGCGGCCTGATTGCCTCCTGCAGTTGCCGGGCAATGGCAGCGTGCGCTTGAAAAAGCATGGTACCGAGGGTTCGCTGCAGGTGCGTTACCGCCGCGGCGGCGAGTCGTTGAACTTGCCCGGGCGCGGTCACCGTGATCTCAAACGCTTGTTGAACGAGGCAGGACTGCCAAGCTTTGCGCGCGCGCGCCTGCCATTGCTCTATTGCGGCGACGAGCTAGTCGCCGTGGCGAATCTGCCGCAGTTCGATGTCCAAGCGCTATCGTTGTCCTGGACGCCGCCGGCCGACGCCAGGTTTGAGCTGATGGGGTCTTTCGAGTAGACTACGCTCCCGTCCCAATACAGCTTCTGCGGCTTTCTTCGAAAACCGTGGCAGTTGCGCTATTGCCGCCTTCAGGCGTAATGGCACCTTCGCTTTTCCCCGGCGGCGCTGACCGCTTAACGCAGACTTCTAGGGTTTTTCATGACGCGCTACATCTTCGTCACGGGTGGTGTTGTTTCTTCATTGGGGAAAGGCATTGCCTCGGCTTCATTGGCGGCCATCCTGGAGGCGCGGGGCCTGAAGGTCACGATGCTCAAGCTGGACCCTTACATCAACGTCGATCCGGGCACCATGAGCCCGTTCCAGCACGGTGAAGTGTTCGTCACCCATGATGGCGCCGAGACCGATCTGGACCTGGGACATTACGAGCGGTTCATCCGCACGACCATGACCCAGAACAACAACTTCACCACCGGCCGCGTCTACGAAGACGTGCTGCGTCGCGAGCGCCGCGGTGATTACCTGGGTGCGACCATCCAGGTCATCCCGCACATCACCGATGAGATCAAGCGCCGCATCATCAAGGGCGCCGGTGATGCCGATGTCGCTCTGGTGGAAGTTGGCGGTACCGTGGGCGACATCGAGTCGCAACCCTTCCTCGAGGCGATCCGCCAGCTGCGCGTCGAAGTCGGCGCCAAGCGCGCCATGCTGATGCACCTGACGCTGGTGCCTTACATCGCCACTGCTGGCGAGACCAAGACCAAACCGACTCAGCACTCGGTCAAGGAGCTGCGTTCCATCGGTCTGCAGCCGGACGTGCTGGTGTGCCGCTCCGATCA
Source organism: Pseudomonas sp. YJ42 (assembly GCF_047225135.1). NCBI lineage: Bacteria > Pseudomonadati > Pseudomonadota > Gammaproteobacteria > Pseudomonadales > Pseudomonadaceae > Pseudomonas > Pseudomonas sp. YJ42. The sequence continues at coordinate 4,278,933 of NZ_CP178378.1, forward strand.
TCCGATCGATGTGTCTTCGCGTCGCAAGATCGCGTTGTTCACAAACGTTGAAGAGCGCGCGGTGATCAGCCTTGAAGACGTTGACACCATCTACAAAATCCCAGGCGTTCTGCATGCCCAGGGGCTGGATGACTTCGTTGTTGAACGCTTCGGGTTGGAGTGCGGCGGCGCGGATCTCTCCGAATGGGATCGTGTGGTCGATGCCAAGCTGAACCCGGAGAAAGAAGTCACCATCGCCATGGTCGGCAAATACATGGAACTTCTGGATGCCTACAAATCTCTGATCGAGGCAATGAGCCACGCTGGCATCCAGAGCCGTACCAAAGTGAACCTCCGCTATATCGACTCCGAAGACATCGAAAACCAGGGCACCGGCCTGCTGGAAGGTATGGACGCGATTCTGGTTCCAGGCGGTTTCGGCTTGCGCGGCGTGGAAGGCAAGATTGCCACGGTGAAATATGCCCGCGAGAACAAGATCCCCTACCTAGGGATCTGCCTTGGAATGCAGGTGGCGGTAATCGAGTTCGCCCGTGACGTGCTCGGCTGGACCGACGCCAATTCGACCGAGTTCGACAAAGACAGCAGCCATCCCGTCGTCGGTCTGATCACCGAGTGGGCGGATGCCACCGGCACTGTGGAAACCCGCACCGATGCGTCCGATCTGGGCGGCACCATGCGCCTGGGTGCGCAGGAGTGCGGCCTCGAGGCGGGCTCCAACGTCTTTGCTTGCTATGGCAAGGAGCGCATCGTCGAGCGCCACCGCCACCGTTATGAAGTGAACAACAACCTGTTGCCGCAGTTGCAGGCGGCCGGTCTGAAGATCACTGGCCGTTCCGGCGACGGTGCGCTGGTTGAAGTGGTCGAGGCGCCGGATCATCCGTGGTTCGTGGCGTGCCAGTTCCATCCTGAATTCACCTCCACGCCGCGTGATGGCCATCCGTTGTTCAGCGGTTTCGTCAAGGCAGCGCTGGATCATAAGGCGGGCAAGGCATGAGCCAGAAGACCATCCGCGTCGGCAATATCGAGATCGCCAACGACAAGCCGTTCGTACTCTTTGGCGGCATGAACGTGCTGGAGTCCCGTGATCTCGCGCTGCAGATCTGCGAAACCTACGTGAAGGTCACCGAGAAACTCGGCATTCCATACATCTTCAAGGCCAGTTTCGACAAGGCCAATCGCTCGTCGATCAACTCATTTCGCGGTCCGGGCCTGGAAGAGGGCATGCGCATCTTCGAAGAGGTCAAGAAAACTTTCGGCGTGCCGGTGATCACCGACGTTCACGAGCCCTATCAGGCGCAGCCGGTGGCTGAGGTCTGCGACATCATTCAGCTGCCGGCTTTCCTGTCGCGCCAGACTGATCTGGTGGTTGCCATGGCCAAGACCGGTGCGGTGATCAATATCAAGAAGGCTCAGTTCCTCGCGCCTCAGGAAATGAAGCACATCCTCGCCAAATGCGAGGAGGCCGGTAACGATCAGCTGATTCTCTGCGAACGCGGTTCGTCGTTCGGCTACAACAATCTGGTCGTCGACATGCTCGGCTTCGACATCATGAAGCGCATGCAGTATCCGGTGATCTTCGACGTGACCCACGCACTGCAAATGCCGGGTGGCCGTGCCGATTCGGCCGGTGGCCGCCGTGCTCAGGTTACCGATCTGGCCAAGGCCGGACTCAGCCAGGGGCTTGCCGGCCTGTTCCTCGAAGCGCACCCCGATCCGGACAATGCCAAGTGTGACGGCCCTTGCGCCTTGCGTCTGGACAAGCTCGAACCCTTTCTCACCCAGCTCAAGCAGCTGGATGATCTGATCAAGAATTTTTCGCCAATCGAAACTGCTTGAAGCCTTGAAGCTATCTACGGAGTGTTAATAAAAATGGCAAAGATCGTCGACATCAAAGGGCGTGAAGTTCTCGACTCCCGTGGCAACCCCACCGTGGAAGCGGACGTTATCCTGGATAACGGCATCATCGGCAGCGCCTGTGCGCCGTCCGGTGCTTCTACCGGTTCCCGCGAGGCGCTGGAACTGCGTGATGGCGACAAGAGCCGTTATATGGGCAAGGGTGTGCTGAAGGCCGTCAGCAACATCAACGGCCCAATCCGTGATCTGCTTCTGGGCAAGAATCCGCTGGATCAGAAAGCACTCGACCGCGCTATGATCGAGCTGGACGGCACTGAGAACAAGGCATCGCTGGGCGCCAACGCAATCCTCGCGGTTTCGCTGGCTGCTGCCAAAGCCGCTGCTCAGGACCAAGACCTGCCGCTGTACGCACACATCGCCAACCTCAACGGCACGCCTGGTCAGTACTCCATGCCGGTGCCGATGATGAACATCATTAACGGCGGCGAACATGCCGACAACAACGTCGATATCCAAGAGTTCATGGTGCAGCCGGTTGGGGCCAAGACCTTTGCCGATGCGCTGCGCATGGGCGCGGAAATCTTCCATCACCTGAAAGCCGTGCTCAAGGCGCGTGGCCTGAGCACCTCGGTCGGTGATGAAGGTGGTTTTGCGCCGAACCTGGCGTCCAACGAGGACGCGCTGGCAGCCATTGCCGAAGCTGTGGCCAACGCCGGTTACAAGCTCGGCGACGACGTCACGCTGGCCCTCGACTGCGCTTCCAGCGAGTTCTTCGAGAACGGCAAGTACGACCTGGCCGGTGAAGGCAAGGTCTTCGACGCGGCTGGCTTCGCCGATTACCTGGCTGGCCTGTCCGAGCGCTATCCGATCATCTCCATCGAAGATGGCATGGACGAGTCCGACTGGGACGGCTGGAAGGTTCTGACCGACAAGATTGGCAAGAAGGTCCAGCTGGTTGGCGACGATCTGTTCGTGACTAACACCAAGATCCTCAAGGAAGGCATCGAGAAGGGCATTGGTAACTCGATCCTGATCAAGTTCAACCAGATCGGCTCGCTCACTGAAACCCTTGAAGCCATCCAGATGGCCAAGGCCGCCGGTTACACAGCCGTAATCTCGCATCGCTCCGGCGAGACCGAGGACAGCACCATCGCCGACCTGGCTGTTGGTACTGCCGCAGGTCAGATCAAGACCGGCTCGCTGTGCCGTTCCGATCGCGTTTCGAAATACAACCAACTGCTGCGTATCGAAGAGCAGCTCGGCGGAAAAGCAGCCTACAAGGGTCGTGCCGAGTTTCGCGGCTGAGCCCAGGCATGCTAGAAAGGGCGGCGTTAGTCGCCCTTTTTTGTGGATAAGGATCAGCGCTGCTATGGTCGTTCGTACAAGCGGCGCTTGCAGACTGCTCGTTCAGCAAAGGAAGGCCCAAGCATGTCCCCGACCGCTGCCCATACACCGTTACTGGAAATCAATCGAATCCGTTCCATGCCCTCCATGCGCAGTCCCCACTGGTTGTTCGTCGTACTGATCCTGTTGCTGGGCGGGCTGCAATACCGCCTTTGGGTGGGTGAGGGCAGCCTCGCTCAGGTCAGTGGGCTGAACAAGCAGATCGCCGAACAGCAGGGCGAAAATCAACGCCTGCTCGAACGCAACCGCATTCTTGAAGCTGAAGTGATGGAACTCAAGCAGGGCATGGAAACGGTCGAGGAGCGTGCTCGCCACGAACTCGGCATGGTCAAAGAGGGCGAAACTCTCTACCAGCTCACCGAGTGAGCGTGGCCATGCTTCCGTCGTTCTGGGTTGTCATTCCGGCTGCCGGTGTTGGCAGCCGTATGCGTGCCGATCGGCCCAAACAGTACTTGCCGCTGGCCGGCAAGACGATCATCGAACATACCCTTGACTGCTTTCTCGATCATCCCCGATTGCTGGGATTGGTGGTCAGCCTGGCGCCCGCAGATCCCTACTGGCCCCGGCTGGAGAGCGCCAGTGATTCGCGCATTCAGCGTTCCGATGGTGGAGCCGAACGTGCCGAGTCGGTACTTTCGGGGCTGCGTCGTTTAGCGGAATTGGGCGCACGAGACGAAGAGTGGGTGCTGGTCCATGATGCGGCGCGTCCTAACCTGGCGCGAGATGATATCGATAGACTGCTCGGTGAATTGATGGATGATCCGGTCGGCGGTTTGCTCGCTGTACCTGCGCGCGATACGCTGAAACGGGCCGGGGACGACGGGCGCGTGCAGGAAACCATCGATCGCAGCGTGATCTGGCAGGCCTTCACCCCACAGATGTTTCGCCTCGGCGTGCTACGTGATGCGCTCGCCGGCGCGCTCGAAGCTGGCGCGCCGGTCACCGACGAGGCTTCGGCGCTGGAGTGGGCGGGGCACAGCCCGAAACTGATCGAGGGGCGTTCGGATAATCTCAAGATCACTCGCCCGGAAGATCTGCACTGGTTGGAACAGCGCTGGCAATCCTGATCGTCAGCGCTGTTCAGTTCGGTCGATTGGCGAGGGCCCGTCGTCTCCCGACTAGTAACGATAGATCGCAGCCGCGCCGCTCTGGGTCGGCATGCGTTCGGTTGGCACCGAGATTACTTCACCGCCTTGCTCAATCGTCCAGATAGACAACTCATCGAGCAGGTCGGGCGTGGTGGCCGAGTCATCATCGACCGCTAGCGCCTTGCCCTGCTGCTTATCCGCCACACCCGGAATCTGCCGCTCGGCTTCGACGAGTAATGTTGCTACGCGTCCTTCAAGGGTAGCCTGGCCGATCTGTTCGAGCTCATCGCTGGCCAGGCCCTGCCCGCGTGATTCTCCGTACTGGTCGATGAAGCCTTCCAGGCGCTTGAGGTAACGCGGCTGCATGACCATCCAGCTCTTCTCCCGCAACTCATCGTAGCTGAGCAGCGAAGCATCGTTCTCGATGCCCTCCGGTAGCAGGAACTCGTTGTGGCTGAGCTTGCGAAAATGAAACTGGTGCTCTGGCAGCGCGGCGAGTATCAATGGCAGCCGGGATCTGCGGCTATGGTGTTCGAGAATGGCGCGGTCCACCTCCCGGAAGAAGCGCTCGCGGTCCCGATCGATCTCATCCTGCCGGCCAGCACCTCCGCTTTCCATCTGCATCGGATCGCCGCGCTCGCTGGCGCGACCGTAGCCTTGAGGAAATCCGGTTTGGCCTTTTTCGGTCAGCTCACGACCAAGTGCTTCCTCCAGGGTTTTCGGAACGCCATCGGCGAGCGGCACTTCGTCGATGTCGTCACGGTTGCCCTCGAACAGGCGAACCGAGTCCAGTGTGATCGCGAGGATCTGATAACGGTCGGCGGACTGGGCAATGCGCAGCAACGGTTTGAGGTGCATACGGTCATTGGCGACGGCGAGCTCCGGCACGCTGCGTTGCAGGCGGAATACCTCGAAGTAGTCTGCCGCACCGAACACCGCCAGTCCGTCACGGTTGGAATTCCAGAAATCGATGTCATCGATCAGGTCATGGAATGGCTTGAGCAAAGTCTTGGCCTGGTCTGCGCGGCCTTGCTGCTTGAGCGAGTCCTCGAGCTGACGGACCAGGTGCTTGAAACGGATAGGGTCTTGCTGGCGCTCGGGAAAGCTGCGATGGGTGGGCTGGTATAACGACAGACAAGGGGCTTCGCGCTTTGCCAGCAGTTGAGACATGGTTTCACGATCGAGCAATCTGTTCATGCACGGCCTCTCTAATAAATCAGATGGTTCGGTCCCTCGTGATGTGAACGGCCTGGTTCGGCAGGTCGTTATCAATGATGGTTGAACTTATCCAGCGCATGCGCCAGTGCATGGCTGAGCTTCTCTGCGGCACCATCGATGGCAAGTGTCATGGAGTCGGCCTTGTGGGTCGTCGAGATCGGCTCGTGGCCTTTGACCCTGGCCTCCATCTGGCAGCGCTTGTCCTGAGGGCCCTTCTTTCCGCTGTTCTCGTCGTTGAGATGAACTTCGACTCGGGTCAGCTGATCATCGAAACGCTCCAGCTCGCTCTCCACCGTTGCCTTTACGTGCTCCTCCAGGTTGCTGGTTACGTTGACGCTGTGATTGCTGTTCACCAGAATCTGCATGATGTCCTCCTGATTGAATCGCCGGATAGCTCCAGGCAAAGCGCAAAGCGCAAAGGGCACCGGCTACAGAATATCGACGTGGCCAGAATAGCCGGGTTCCGCCTGAGCTTGGCAGTCGGACGCGCGGCGCAGTCGCAACTCAATCGCGTTCGTTACGGTACTCGGGGCGCATGGAAAGTCCTTCCTTGAGCGCATGGATCAGCAATCGCACTTTCGGCAGAGGGTACCGTCGCTGCGGATACACGGCCCAGACCGCCGTGTTCGGTGGCTGGTTGGCCTCCAAAAGCGAAACCAGTTCGCCACGGCGTAGCGGTTCTTGTACGTAATAGTCCGGCAGTTGGCAGAGGCCGAAGCCACGCAGCGCGGCGTCGAGCACTGCCTGACCGCTGTTGCAGCGCCAGTTGCCGGTGGGTTTGAAGGGGTGCTCGCGGCCGTCCACTTGAAGCATCCAAGTGTCACCCGTGCCGACCAGGCAGTTATGGCGCGCCAACTCCGACAAGGTGTGTGGCCGCCCGTAGTGCTCAAGATAGGCTGGCGCTGCACAGAGATACATGGCGCGAGGTGCCAGTCGCGTTGCCACCAGACGCGACTCGCTGAGCCGACCGAGGCGTATCGCCAGATCGTAGCCCTCCTGGACCAGGTCAAGGGTGCGGTTCGAGAGTTCGATCTCGACTCGCAGCTGTGGATGCTGCGCCATGAACTCGTTGACCAGCGGTACGATGAAGCGCTCGCCATAAGCCACCGCGGCGGTCATGCGCAGCAGGCCTGTCGGTGCGGCGTGCAGATCGCTGATGGCATGAAAGGCTTCGTCGCGCTCCTCGATCAACCGCTGGCAGCGCGCCAGAAACGTGTGGCCGGCCTCCGTCAGCGATACTCGCCGCGTGGTGCGGTAGAGCAGCCGAGCCTGCAGGCGTTCTTCGAGGCGCGCCACCTGACGGCTGATATGCGAGGACGAAACCCGTAACTGCTCGGCCGCACGCATGAAGCTTGCGCATTCGGCTACGGCGACGAATTCATCAAGACCTTCCCAGCGATTCATCGGTAACTCCTGCAGCGGTAGGGTGTGCCTGATTATCCCCATATGGCAATAATGTTTCCATAATCGAGCCATTAACCCTGGCGGCCAAGCAAACTACACTGCCTGGCACCTGTTAACCACTCGCGAGTAGAGTCCATGACCATCAAATCCCGCGCGGCAGTCGCCTTCGCCCCTAATCAACCCTTGCAGATCGTGGAAGTGGACGTCGAGCCGCCCAAGGCCGGTGAGGTGCTGGTGCGTATCGTCGCCTCAGGTGTTTGCCATACCGATGCCTATACGCTGTCCGGTCAGGACTCGGAGGGCGTGTTCCCCTGCATCCTCGGGCACGAGGGTGGCGGTATCGTTGAGGCCGTGGGCGAGGGCGTGACCTCGGTGGCTGTAGGCGATCACGTGATCCCGCTGTATACGGCCGAGTGCGGTCAATGCAAATTCTGTAAATCCAACAAGACCAACCTGTGCAGCTCGGTTCGCGCGACCCAGGGCAAAGGCCTGATGCCGGACGGCACCAGCCGCTTCTCCTACCAGGGCCAGCCGGTCTACCACTACATGGGTTGTTCGACTTTTTCCGAGTACACCGTGCTGCCGGAAGTGTCCGTGGCGGTGATCCCGAAGGAGGCGCCACTGGACAAGGTCTGTCTGCTGGGCTGTGGCGTGACCACCGGTATTGGTGCGGTGCTCAACACCGCCAAGGTGGAGGAGGGCGCCACCGTGGCCATCTTCGGTCTCGGCGGCATCGGCCTGGCGGCAATCATCGGAGCCAAGATGGCCAAGGCTTCGCGCATCATTGGCATCGACATCAACCCGTCCAAGTTCGCCATCGCCGAGGAATTGGGCGCCACCGACTTCGTCAACCCGAAGGACCACGACAAGCCGATCCAGGACGTCATCGTGGAGATGACCGACGGCGGCGTCGATTACAGCTTCGAGTGCATCGGTAACGTGCAGCTGATGCGCGCCGCACTGGAGTGCTGCCACAAGGGCTGGGGGGAGTCGACCATCATTGGCGTGGCGCCGGCCGGTGCGGAGATCAGCACCCGTCCCTTCCAGCTGGTCACCGGGCGGGTCTGGCGTGGCAGTGCCTTCGGTGGGGTCAAGGGGCGCACCGAGCTGCCGAGCTACGTGGAAAAGGCGCAGAAGGGCGAGATCCCGCTGGATACCTTTATCACCCACAATATGGGGCTGGACGAGATCAATAAAGCGTTCGATCTGATGCATGAAGGCAAGAGCATTCGGACCGTCATTCATTTTTGATCAGTATGTCGCGCCGCATCGACCCGGCCCATACCGGCCGATGTGGCGTGCTGCCAGGAGGGCCTATGAGCCTTGAGAACATTTCCTGCCAGAAGAGCTTCGGTGGCTGGCACAAGCGCTATCGGCACCGTTCGACCAGTTTGAACTGCGACATGATCTTCGCGGTATATCTGCCGCCCCAGGCCGAGCAGGGCGAGAAGCTGCCGGTGTTGTACTGGCTGTCCGGCCTGACTTGCTCCGACGAGAACTTTATGCAAAAGGCCGGCGCGCATCGCTTGGCCGCGGAGCTCGGGCTGATCATCGTCGCGCCGGATACCAGTCCACGCGGCCCGGATGTACCGGATGATCCTGCCGCCGCCTACGATTTCGGCCTCGGTGCGGGGTTCTACCTCAACGCCACCGAGGAGCCCTGGGCTCAGCACTACCGTATGCACGATTACGTCGTCAATGAGCTGCCTGCATTGATCGAGGCCAATTTCCCGGTTTCAGACAGGCGCGGCATCAGTGGGCATTCGATGGGTGGGCACGGTGCCCTGGTTTGCGCATTGAGGAATCCGGGGCGCTACCATTCGTTGTCCGCCTTCGCGCCCATCAGCAATCCCGCCGATTGCCCTTGGGGCGAAAAGGCCTTTTCCGGGTATCTGGGCGCGGATCGTTCCCGTTGGCGTGAATGGGATGCCTGCGCGCTGATCGCCAAGGCCGAGGAAAAACTGCCGATCCTGGTGGACCAGGGCGACCGCGATGACTTCATGGCCAATCAGCTCAAGCCCGAGGCGCTCGAAGCTGCCGCCAAGGCTGCGGAGCATTCATTGACGCTGCGCATCCAGCCTGGCTACGACCACAGCTATTACTTCATCGCCAGCTTTATCGACGACCACCTACGCCATCATGCGCGGGCGCTAAAGGCGTAGAGTGTCGGGCGAAGCACCGTCCACGCCTTTGCCCCGGGCCGTCTGATTGACGGGCGCATGGCGGGAGTGATCGCTATGCCCAGAAGCATCACGTACTGTAAGCGGAAGAAAAAAGGCCCGACCGGGTAGCCGGTCGGGCCTTCCATCGCAAGGAGCTAGAGCGACGGATAATCGGTATAGCCTTCGGCACCTTTGGCGTAGAACAGCTCGGGGCGTGGCTCGTTGAGTGGCGCGTTCTGGCGCAGGCGCTGGACCAGGTCAGGATTGGCGATATAGGGCACGCCGAAGGCCACGGCATCTGCCTTGCCTTCTGCCAGCCAGGTGTTTGCCTGGTCCTTGGTGAAACGTTCGTTGGCGATGTAAACGCCGCCGAAGATCTGCTTGAGTTGCGGTCCTAGGCTATCTTCGCCAACTTTTTCGCGGCTGCAGATGAACGCAATGCCGCGCTTACCCAGTTCGTGGGCGACGTAGCCAAAGGCCTCGGCCAGGTTGGTATCGCCCATGTCATGAAGGTCTGCCCGGGGTGACAGGTGCACGCCCACACGACCGGCTCCCCAGACACTGATCGCGGCGTCGGTCACTTCGAGCATCAGGCGCGCCCGATTTTCCAAGGAGCCGCCGTACTGATCGGTGCGCTGGTTGGTGCTGTCCTGCAGAAACTGATCAAGCAGGTAACCGTTGGCGCCGTGGATCTCGACCCCATCGAAACCGGCTTCGCGTGCATTTTCGGCACCCTTGCGGTATGCCTCGACGATGCCGGCGATTTCAGCCGTTTCCAGCGCACGCGGTATTTCGTAGTTCTTCATCGGGCGAACCAGACTGACATGCCCGGCGGGTTTGATCGCACTGGGCGCAACCGGTAATTCGCCTTCGAGGTAGATCGGATCGGAGATCCGGCCCACGTGCCAGAGCTGCAGCACCATTTTGCCGCCCTTGGCGTGTACCACATCGGTGACCTTTTTCCAGCCCTGGATCTGCTCGGAGGACCAGATGCCGGGCGTGTCAGGATAGCCGACACCCATCGGCGCGACCGATGTGGCTTCGCTAATGATCAGACCGGCTTCGGCGCGCTGCCCATAGTACTCGGCGATCAGATCACCGGGCACGCGGCCGGGTTCGGCGCGGCAGCGGGTCAGCGGAGCCATGATGATGCGGTTGTTCAACTCCAGACCGCCAATCTTGATGGGGTCGAAAAGTGTAGGCATAGCGAGGCTGCTCCTGGGGTAGGGGGCGGTTATAACGCTTAGAGTTCCTGACCGATGCGGGTCAGAAAGTCCTGGATGGCTGGCTCATTGCGCCTGAAGAAATGCCACGGGCCGATCTTGCGGTTGGTGATCAGCCCGGCGCGCTGCAGCGTCGCCAGATGAGCGGATACGGTTGATTGCGATAGCCCTGCGCGCTGGTCGATCTGTCCGGCACAGACGCCGTTTTCCAGGGAGTGATGCTGCTCGGAAAAATAGCGTTGAGGTTCCTTCAGCCACTTCAGGATTTCCCGCCGCAGTGGGTGAGCAAGTGCCTTGATGACATCGTCGAGTTCGTCGGGCATCGGTCCGCCTGATTCGTCAGGTTCGGTGTATTGCGATGGGGCGAACTATATATCGTGATTTTCCGATATGGGATCGAACCGGTTGATGGTGTTCATCACGCTCATCGATCCACGGCCGAGAGCATCGCTGCGTATCCGGCTTCACCCGGCGGTCGCGTCCTGTAGAATCGCGGGCTGTCTTTTCAGGGTAATCAGACTATGCGTATCGGCCATGGCTATGACGTGCACCGTTTTGGCGAGGGGGATTTCGTCACGCTGGGTGGCGTGCAGATTCCTCATGGATTCGGCTTGCTCGCCCATTCGGATGGTGATGTGTTGCTCCACGCTTTGAGCGATGCGCTGCTGGGCGCCGCAGCGCTAGGAGACATCGGTAAGCACTTTCCTGATACCGACCCCGCATTCAAGGGTGCCGACAGCCGGGTGCTGCTCCGGCATGTGCTCAAGCAGGTGCAGGCCAAGGGCTGGAAGGTTGGCAACGTGGACGCCACCATCGTCGCGCAGGCACCGAAGATGGCGCCTCATATCGAGATGATGCGCAGCCTGATCGCCGAGGACCTGCAAGTCGGACTGGACCAGGTCAACGTCAAGGCCACCACGACCGAGAAGCTTGGCTTCACCGGGCGTGAAGAAGGCATCGCCGTGCACGCGGTCGCACTGCTGGTCAATGCATGAACGAAGATCAGCTGCTTGGCCCGAGGGCTCACGGTGAGCCCTGTGGCACTGCCGTGCTCAAGGCCGTCGCCGAAGACTTTCAGGTGGACGAGGTCCTGGACATTCCCTTGTCAGGCACAGGCGAGCACCTCTGGCTCTGGGTGGAAAAGCGCAATTTGAATACCGAGGAAGCAGCGCGCCGGATTGCCCGGGCGGCTGGCGTGCCGGCGCGGAGCATCAGCTATGCCGGCCTGAAGGATCGTCAGGCGCTGACCCGTCAGTGGTTCAGCCTGCATCTTCCGGGCAAGGCCGATCCGCAGCTTGGCAAGGCCGAAGACGAAACGCTTAAAATCCTCCAGGCGGGCCGTCATCAACGCAAGCTGCAACGCGGCGCGCATTCTGCCAATGGTTTCACCCTGCGGCTGACCGAGTTACGCGCAGACCGGGCAGTGCTGGACGCTCGCCTCGAGCGAATCAAGACTCACGGCGTCCCTAATTATTTTGGCCTGCAGCGATTTGGTTTCGAGGGCGGCAACGTCCAGGGCGCACGTGAATACGCCAACCGCCAGGAACTGCCGGCTCAACGCAATCTGCGCTCGCGCCTGCTGTCGGCTGGGCGCAGCTACCTGTTCAATCGGGTGCTGGCCGAGCGGGTGGCCGCGGGCAGCTGGAATCAAGCGTTGGTGGGGGATCTGCTTGCGTTTACCGATAGCCGCAGCTTTTTCCCTGCAGGCGAAGCCGAGTGCGCTGATCCTCGGCTGGCACTGCTCGATCTGCACCCCACAGGGCCGCTCTGGGGCGCTGGAGAGTCGCCAGCTACAGGCGAAGTACAAGCGCTTGAGGCACGGACCGCAGTAGCGGAACCGTCAATCGCCAAGTGGCTCGCAGAAGCCGGAATGAAGCATGAGCGGCGCACTCTTCGCCTCCCCATCGGCGGCTTGTCGTGGCATTATCCCGAGCCTGACATTCTGCAACTTGAATTCGTCCTGCCGACCGGGTGCTTCGCCACTGCTGTGGTGCGTGAACTGGTCAGCCTGGCAGGGCAGACGGACATTTGATGCGTATTCTGATCGCCAACGACGACGGGGTGTATGCACCTGGGCTCGCCGCGCTTTATGACGCGCTGGCGGATTACGCCGAGTGCAAGGTGGTTGCCCCAATCCAGGACATGAGCGGCGCCAGCAGCGCATTGACGCTGGATCGCCCGCTTCATCCGATAACCATGCCGAACGGTTTCATCGGCGTGAACGGTACACCCACCGATTGTGTTCATCTGGGTATCAACGGACTGCTGGACGAAGCGCCCGATATGGTGGTTTCCGGCATCAACATGGGTGCCAATCTGGGCGACGACGTGCTGTATTCCGGCACCGTGGCAGCGGCCATCGAGGGGCGCTTCACCGGCCAACCCGCGTTCGCGTTTTCGTTGGTGTCCCGGCTGCCCGACAACCTGCCGACCGCCGCCTATGTCGCGCGCAAGCTAGTCGAGCACCAACAGACGCTCGATCTGCCGCCGCGTACCGTGCTCAGCGTCAACGTGCCTAACCTGCCGCTCGATCACATCCGTGGCATCCAGCTGACCCGGCTCGGCCATCGTCGCCGCGCCAAGCCTCCGGTCAAGCAGGCGAACCCGCGAGGTAAGGACGGCTATTGGATTTCGGTCGCCGGTGACGTCGAAGACGGCGGACCGGGTACCGATTTCCATGCGGTGATGCAGGGCTACGTTTCGATCACCCCGCTACAGCTCGACCGGACCTTCCACGAGGCGTTCAAGGGACTCGATAACTGGCTGGAGGGTGTACTGTGAACCACCGCGGACCAGACAACCTGCTGCGCCACGGCACGGGCATGACCTCGCAACGCACCCGTGACCGCCTGATTCAACGGCTTTACGAGGAAGGCCTATCGGACGCGCGCGTTCTCGAAGTCATCCGACGCACACCGCGCCATCTTTTCGTCGATGAAGCCCTGTCCCATCGCGCCTATGAAGATACCGCGCTGCCCATCGGCCACAACCAGACGATTTCGCAGCCATTCATGGTCGCCCGCATGAGTGAACTGTTGCTGGCCAACGGACCACTGGACAAGGTACTGGAGATCGGCACCGGTTCCGGTTACCAGACAGCCGTGTTGGCGCAACTGGTCGAGCGGGTTTTCTCAGTCGAGCGCATCCAGGCGCTGCAAGATCGGGCAAAAGAGCGTCTGGTCGAACTCAAGTTGCGCAACGTGGTCTTTCGCTGGGGTGATGGTTGGGAAGGCTGGCCTGCATTGGCGCCCTACAACGGCATCATCGTTACCGCGGCGGCAGCCGATGTGCCACAGGCCCTGCTCGATCAACTGGCTCCCGGCGGGCGGCTGGTGATACCGGTCGGGGTTGGCGAAGTCCAGCAATTGATGCTGATCATTCGAGAGGAAGACGGTTTTTCCCGCCACCTGCTGGACACCGTGCGCTTCGTGCCGCTGCTCAATGGACCTGTAGTTTGATCTCAGCGGAAGGAAGCATGAAAAACGCGTTGATGTTGTACGCCAAGGGCATGGCCATGGGCGCGGCGGATGTGGTTCCGGGCGTGTCGGGCGGAACAGTAGCCTTCATCACAGGTATCTACGACGAATTGCTGCGTTCCATCGGTGCTGTGCCCAATGCGCTCGGCCCATTGCTGCGTGGTCGCATCAGCGAAGCGTGGCGTATCGCCAACGCGAGTTTTCTGCTGGTGCTGTTCGCCGGCATCCTAACCAGCGTGCTCAGCTTGGCCAAGCTGATCACCTATCTGCTGGAGCATCATCCGATTCCGGTCTGGTCGTTTTTCTTCGGTCTGATTCTGGTTTCGGTGCATCTGGTCAGCAAAGAAATCCAAAGACGCAGCGTGTCACGTCTGGTCAGCCTGTGCGCAGGGATCGGCTTTGCCTACTGGATTACCGTCGCGGCACCCATGCAATGGAGCGCGAGCAGCATCAGTCTGTTCTTTGCCGGCGCCATCGCCATTTGCGCGATGATCCTGCCAGGTATTTCCGGTAGCTTCATCCTGGTACTACTTGGGCTATACCCAGTCATTCTAGGGGCCGTCAAGGCTTTGGACCTGGGAGTCATGCTGACCTTCGCGGCGGGATGTCTTGTCGGCCTGCTGAGTTTCGCCCGCTTGCTGAGCTGGGTGTTGTTGCGTTGGCGGGATCTCACCCTGGCGTTCCTGACCGGGTTGATGCTCGGCTCGCTGAACAAGGTATGGCCGTGGAAGGAAACCTTGACCTGGCGCCTGGATTCCCATGGTCAGCGGGTGCCACTAGTCGAGCAGAACTTGCTGCCCGGTACTTATGGCGAGCTGACCGGACAGGATCCGCAGCTGTTGCTGGCCGTACTGTTGGCGGTGGCTGGCGTTGCCCTCGTGCTCGGACTCGAGTGGTTCGCCGGACGGCGTCAGCCACTGGCGGAAACGGTCTGAACAGTCTTGTCGATCAAAGGGAGCGAGCAGTGAAGCTCACAGCCACCATGCGGTGGATAAGCACTTCGTCCATCCGTTGCGCACTTGCCGCCATCGTGGCGGCTACCTTGCTTGCCGGGTGTGCCAGCTCACCTTCGGGTGGCGTGCATGTCGTGGATCGTAATAGTCGCGATCGTGTGACCAGTGGCCAGTATGTCGTCCAGCGCGGCGATACACTGTGGTCGATCGCCTTTCGCTTTGGCTGGGATTGGCGCGATCTGGCACGGGTCAACGGCATCAGTCCGCCTCATGTCATTTATCCGGGACAGACGATTCGTTTCAGTGGGCAGGCACCACGGACCGTAGCCACCCGTCCGGCTCCTCCTGCGCCAAGTTCTAAGCCTGTGGTGGTCGCGACACCGGTCCCGACGCCACCGCCTTTGACCCGGCCCAGCGTGCCGGCGCCCAAAACGCCCGTGGCGACCACACCGGTCACTCCTGTAACCCGCTCCGCAAGTGGCTGGGCCTGGCCTGCGGGCGGTACTGTAATAGGCCGGTTTTCCTCAAACGGCAGTTTGAATAAAGGCATTGATATCGCCGGGGAATTAGGACAGCCTGTTTTAGCTGCTTCTGATGGGGCTGTTGTGTACGCCGGTAGTGGTTTACGGGGTTACGGCGAACTTGTGATCATCAAGCACAGCGATACCTATGTAAGTGCCTACGGTCATAACCGCAGGCTGCTGGTTCAGGAGGGTCAACAAGTCAAGGCTGGGCAAAGAATTGCCGAGATGGGATCGACTGGAACCGACCGGGTGAAGCTGCATTTCGAGATTCGCCGCCAAGGCAAACCCGTAGATCCTCTGCAATACCTACCCAAGCGCTGATTTGTATTATTTTCCTGTTCCGGCACTAGGAGGGGCTTGAGCGTTACCAGGGAGTGCGTGTCGCCCGAGCCTGTTGTCGAACTCAGAACAGGAAAACAATAATGGCTCTCAAAAAAGAAGTGCCGGAGTTTGACGTAGACGATGCCGTTCTACTCATGGAACCTTCCGCGGAGGTCGAACCGATCGGTGACCTGCCTCGCGTCGGTTCAGCTGGCACCCGATCCAAGACCGCAACTGTCAAGCAACACAAGTTCATCGATTACACCCGGGCGCTCGACGCCACTCAGCTGTACCTCAACGAAATCGGATTTTCTCCTCTCCTGACTCCCGAACAGGAAGTGCATTACGCACGCCTCGCGCAAAAGGGCGATCCGGCGGGGCGCAAGCGCATGATCGAAAGCAATCTGCGATTGGTGGTGAAGATTGCTCGGCGCTACGTGAACCGGGGGTTGTCATTGCTGGATCTGGTCGAGGAGGGCAACCTTGGGCTGATTCGGGCTGTCGAGAAATTCGATCCCGAGCGTGGTTTCCGTTTCTCCACCTACGCCACTTGGTGGATTCGACAGACCATCGAGCGGGCGATCATGAACCAGACCCGCACCATTCGCCTGCCGATACATGTGGTCAAGGAACTGAACGTCTATCTGCGCGCCGCCCGTGAGCTGACCCAGAAGCTCGATCACGAACCCAGCCCGGAGGAGATCGCCAATCTGCTCGAAAAGCCGGTTGCAGAGGTTAAACGGATGCTGGGGCTCAATGAACGTGTGACTTCGGTGGATGTATCGCTAGGGCCAGACACGGACAAGACGTTGCTTGACACACTGACCGACGACCGGCCGAGTGATCCTTGCGATCTGCTGCTCGACGATGACCTGTCAGAGAGCATCGACCAGTGGTTGTCCGATCTGACCGAGAAGCAGCGTGAAGTGGTAATCCGCCGCTTCGGTTTGCGTGGTCATGAGAGCTGCACTTTAGAGGAAGTTGGCCAGGAAATCGGCTTGACCCGTGAGCGGGTACGGCAGATCCAGGTCGAGGCACTCAAACGCTTGCGTGAAATTCTCGAGCGTAACGGCCTTTCGAGCGAATCCCTGTTCCGTTAACGCCCCCGTACTACCCCTTGCCGAGCGGCAAGGGGTGCATTCTTCTCACCCCTCACCCCTCACCCCTCACTCCTCACTCCTCACCCGTTATGGACACTTTGCCATGGCGCTTTTGAATGCGGAGGTGGAGGCGAGTCAATCGATAGGGTTAACCCTCGCTCCGCCGTCTTTCCGTTGAAGCTTCTCGGTATGTAAGCATTCGCTTACAAGATGTGTAAGCAATGCCCGAAAAAGCATCCAAGACGATCGCCTTTGAGAAAATTTAAACAGCTATGTGTATGATTCATAAAGAATTTTACAACTAGTAAAATAAAGACCCAATTGCCATCATGCATTTTTCCGAGTTGCTGTTGTCGTCCAAAGCCTTAATATCGCACCCGTACTTAAGGACAAGTACAGCCGGCAAGGATGTCGGTCTGGAACAGCCGCTGGATGCGGTTTCATCAGGACGATGAGTAGGAAAAAAGGGAAGTAGGGAAGGAGGCGGGCGGGGCTTAAACCCCGCCCCTTTTTTTTGCCTACGATTTGGCGGTGCCGGTTTGTCGAACGACTGGTCTCTTGAGAGGCCTAACGTGGGTGACACAACTCAGAGGAATTCACCATGAACGGCAACGACCCGAACGAACCTACCCAGCCCGGGCAAGACCAGGAAGACCAGATCAAACGCCGCCCAGACGAGGCTGATGAAGATCACCTGGACGAAGCACTGGAAGAAACCTTTCCAGCAAGCGATCCCATCTCCCCATAGGCTAGAACCGCCAGGGATTGCCCTTTCAGTTTCTCTCCTCAGCCAGTCGCTGAATTAGCGCGGGGAGCACCTGTTCGCGCAGCAGTGGGGCGAGATGTTCCTGTTGCTGTGCCTGCAGTTCAAGCCAGTCCAGTGCCTCGATCTCGGCCTGAACCCGTACCTTGTCTACCAGCCGACCGACGAAGACATCGGCCTGCACCCAGTGATCCGGCTCGTTGGCTGCACGCGCCTGGAAGTGGCCCAGCGACCGCAGCTGCGACGCTTCTATTGCTAGATCCAACTCCTCTCGAAGCTCACGTTTGAGTGCCTGCAACGGAATCTCCCTAGGTTCGATCTTGCCGCCAGGCAACATGAATAGGCGAGTGCCGCGTTTGCGTACGACCAGTACTCGACCGCTGTCATCGAGCAGACAGGCCGTAGCAATTTTCAGAACAGTGGAGGTCATGCGATCTCTCTCGTTATCGTGCCATAGGGCCATGAGCGTCTTGTTTCGGTTGTAACGATGTAGGCGGGAGGCTAATGCCTCGGGCAGTGTCGTGGCTTCGCTGAAGCCCAGATGTTGATAAAACGCCATTAGCTTGGGTTCACAGAACAGCCAGACAGGGCCTCCGCACTCGGCCAAGACCCGGGTCACTAAGCGTTTCGCCAGACCTTGGTCGCGCCGGCTGGGCGCGACCAGTAACCCAGTCAGCCAGTGGCCGTCATCCACGGGACTCAGGCATAGCCCTGCGACAATATCCGGATGCCCCGCAACCCAACAGCGGGCGCGGGCTGGCACCCGCATGTGGGTGCCGTGGGCTCGGTAGAACTTATTGAGCAGCGGGTGGCAGGCAATTGAAAGCTGACGCAGCTGGAGTTCGGACATGAGTGCTCCCTGACGACGCTGCGCATGGTAACCGATGCTTGCCGTAGGGGGTCTGCCAGCGCTCTACGGCTGGCTGAGGGGGGCGTTCGTTCCGTTCATCCGAAGTATGCAATTTTTCGCCGTTGCGCAGGTTCTTAAGCGAACAGCCCTCCAACAAGGACATAACAATATGTTGGATCTAGCGATAGTGGCGGCCTTCATTCTCTATGGTCTGGGTTCTGGCTTGCGCGCACGGGGTAAGGCGTCCCAAAGCCTCGACGAATATTTCCTTGCGGGTCGAACGATTAAAGGCTGGAAGGCGGGATTTTCCATGGCCGCGACCCAGTTCGCGGCCGATACGCCTCTGCTGGTAACCGGCCTGGTTGCTACCGCCGGCGTCTTTGCCCTTTGGCGCCTTTGGATCTACGGCCTCGCATTCCTGCTAATGGCATTCGTGTTTGCGGTGTGCTGGCGACGTGCCGGCGTATTGACCGATGCCGAGCTGACCCGCGTGCGATATAGCGGCAAGGGCGTCACGCCGCTGCGCCTGCTCAAGGCGATCTACTACGGTACGGTAATCAACTGCGTGGTGCTGGCGATGGTATTGGTAGCAGCCATCCGCATCGCCGAGGTATTTCTGCCTTGGCATCTTTGGCTGCCGGCAGGGCTCTACGAGCCCATTGTGAGTTTCGTTTCCAGTGCCGGGATTCAGCTTGGCGAGAGCATCACCGGACTGAGCCCGGCGATGATGAGCGCCAATAACCTGATATCTATTCTCCTGATTCTCTCGTTCACCGCCATGTATTCGATTACCGGTGGATTGCGGGCCGTGGTCCAGACGGATGTGATGCAGTTCAGCTTGGCCATGATAGGCACGTTGCTATATGCCTGGTTCGTCGTTGATGCTGCTGGTGGCCTAGGTGGGCTGACGGATCGCATTGTCGAGCTTTATGGCGCCGATCAGGCCAGCAAGATGTTGTCCTTCGCACCGCCCGCCGATGCAGGCGAGGCACTAATGCCGTTTTTGGTGATTGTCGGACTGCAATGGTTTTTTCAGATGAATTCCGACGGCACCGGCTATCTCGCGCAGCGAAGCATGGCGTGTCCGACTGACCGCGATGCGCGCATTGCCGGCCTGGTGTTCACCTGGTTGCAGATTTTTCTGCGCAGCCTGTTCTGGATGGCTATTGCGATCGGCCTGTTGGTGCTCTATCCGTTCACGCCGGGAGAAATGGCCGGCGACGGTTTCACCGCAGGGCGTGAAGCGCTTTTCGTGCAGGGTATCGAAGACCTGCTGCCGCCGGGTGTGCGCGGCTTGATGTTGGTTGGCCTGCTGGCTGCACTGGCCTCCACCGTCGATACGCATCTCAACTGGGGCGCCTCCTACTGGAGCAACGACGTTTATGGCGGTGTGTTTGCACCACATGTGCTGAAACGCAAGCCACGGGACCGCGAATTGGTGATCGTGGCGCGGTTGTCCAACGTGCTGATTCTGATCATCGCGATGATTATCATGGCGAATCTGGGCTCGATCCAGACTGCCTGGTTCATTTCGCTATTGTTCGGGGCGGGTATGGGGTCGGTATTGGTGCTGCGATGGCTCTGGGAGCGTATCAATCTCTATTCGGAACTGACCGCAATGGGCGTTTCGCTGATCACTGCGCCTTTGCTGCTTTACTATCTGGGTACTGATCCGGAGCGCGAGTGGGTGCGCCTCGGCATCATGGCGCTGGTCACCACGACCGCAGCCATCCTGGTCACCTTCGTCACGCCTGCGACTGACGATGCAACGCTCAAGCGCTTCTATCGCCGGGTGCGCCCGTTTGGTTTCTGGCAGCACGCGGCAATGCTCAACGGCGTAGCCGCAGCGGTGTCGGTCAAGGCGCTTGGTACGCGGCTATCAGCCGTTGCGATCACGGCAATTTCGCTATTCTCCTTATTGGTCGGTGTGGGTCGCTTGATGTTTCCTTCACCGGAGAGCAGTGCTTTGCTCGGCTGGGTATGTGTGGCGCTAGGCCTGTTGCTGATACCGGTATGGCTGCGTATTGCCATGGGGCGACAGTTCGACAGCGATCCGGAAGATGAACCATTGCCAGACGATTCGACGCAAGGTATTAGCGCTCGGGTTGACTAATATTGCCGTATGGTTTGCGTTATTAATCGTTTCGTTAGTTTCTGATTTGCTGTTTCGTTTGATGTGTGGAAGAGCACTTGGAACGGTCAGGTCGGTGTGGTTTTATAACTAGCGAAACGGATAATCGAAAATAAATATCGTTAATAATCAATAAATTGATAGACATACCTAAAATAAAGTGAACAGTTCATACATGCCCATGTCACTAACTATGCGCATCGCGCAATTGCGTATTCCGCCATAGCTAGAACAAGAGGTGTTGTCATGAACCGACTTTTCAAAACTTCCCTCCTGGTAGCCGCCATGTTTCCAGCGCTCGCCGTTGCCGCTCCGGTGGCAGGTGATCGCGAAGTTACCTTAAGCGGCGCGGGCAGTAGTGATAAGGACTTCGACGATACAGTGTTCTCCGTACAGGGTAGTTGGGGTACTTATCTGGATGAGGCTTCCATGTGGGGCATCCGGCAAACCGTAAATGCACGAGACTCAGAGGGAGAAAGTGTCCAGTTCGACGGCTCGACCCGTGTGTTTTACGACTATCACTTTGGCAGTGGCAAGACTCGTCCGTTTATCGGTGTGAGTGCCGGCGGCATCTACGGCGAAGAGGTTGACGAGACGTTCATGGGCGGGCCAGAGCTTGGCATCAAGTATTGGGTGCAGGATAAGACCTTCGTCACCGCAATGGCTGAATATCAATTCCTGTTCAAAAGTGGGAGCGATGCGCGCGATCGTTACGATGATGGCGCGTTCTTCTACAGCGTTGGTATTGGTTATAACTACTGAGGCCGACGAGTGCGATGCCCCTGTGGCATCGCACTCAGCCGTTCCATTACCTGCCTGGCGAGCGGTTTGATCAGTTCTCCGTCAGCATCTTCAAAAAGTTTTGCAAGGCCAATCCAGGTTCATCATCTTCCGAGGTGATCATTCGGATACCCCATTGGCTGAGAATTTCTTCCTGCACCGGATTGGGCTTGTGCGAGAAAACATATGAGATCGGTCGGACTCCAACAGTCTCATGCTCATTCCACATTTTCGATAGTTTGTAGAACAACAATCGGATATTGGTATCGGAGAGGCTGTAGCCGATAAACAGAACGGCTTTACTCAAGGTGTCGGCGCGTAATTTGATATCGAGTGGTGTTTCGAACTGCAACCGTTCGTAATAGCTTGTCTCATCCAGCACGATCGAGTCGTCATCATCGAAGTCGCCGTGAAACTTTACGATTTGCCGGACGCCGTCGCGGGCCTTTACCAAGTCACTTGCATTGGCGATCTTGATGTAACCGACGCCATGCGCATCGTGGGCGTTCTCGAGCCAGCGGTCGTAATTGGTTGTGTATATGGCCGGAAATCGGCCCTGAACGATCAGGCGGTGAATCTCAGAGTTGCGAATCTCGATGTTCTTATGCCATTCACGGTCCATCCAGCTGCGCAGCGGGCCGATGTTGCCTTTCTTGATCCGATAATATTCGGCGAGCGAGAGGAAGTTTCCATAGGTATCGAAAACGTCCGGGTCGTAATCAAGCTGTTGAGCGATTTCGTCTATCAGCTTTCGCCATGGCGGCAGCCCGATATTCGCTGATACGCCGGAACCTACGAAAAGGATCAGACGGTTATTCCGATACGCCTCCAACAGCTTCTGCATCGACTACCTCTCAGATCCCACGCAAATGAGTGATAAAGGCTTCCAATGCCTGCTTGCGCATGGACAAGTCGTTATGCACGCCACCCAATTCGGCGAAGGTGCAGGAATAGCCGTCCGGAACGAACACGTTGTCCCACTCGAAGCCTTCTTCTCCCGCCGGCTCACGGGAAATCCTGCCAGCGACCTCGCCCTTGAAAAAGTGCCGCTTGCGGCCGTCGCAGTAGCCGATCAGGGTGCGTGCCACCGCTGAGGGATCCTCCAGATTACCGATCAGTTCAGAGAAGCGCACCGCATGCAAACGGTCCCAGAACGTTTGGGTCAGCCCACCGGGAAAACCATTCAGGCTATTGATGAACAGACCGGAATGCTCTACGAAAACCGGCTTGCCTATCAGCTTGAAGGCTTGCAGCAGCTTATCGCTGACCAGCAGGTTCAGATCCTCGGTCTGCGTTTCAACGATGCGTACCGGAAAGTTGATGATCTCGACGCCGTTCTGCCTAAGAAACTCTCCTGTCTCGCGAATTTTCTGCTCGTTGACCGAAGCAAAGCGGATCTTCATGTCAGTTACCTGGCTGCGTTATGCGGAATCCGGATGCCGCAGGACGTGCGTCTTGCCCCACACAGGTATGACGCAGCGATATGCCCAGGGTTCGGCCTTCAGCCCGTCGGGTCGCTTGGGTATAGGCGGTGACTACTACGGATGCACTGGGCAACCTCGCCGCCCGGCTTGGAGAATGCGCTCTGCCGGCACTCGTAACTGCACCAGCAGATAGTCGGCAAAGTCCGCTGAATAGCCCTGCCTGGCAATGGCCTGGGCCATGCATTCGAGCCAGGCATCACGCTCGATTTCGCCTACCGTCCAACGCGTATGGAATTGCGGGATGCTGATGCTGCCGAATTTCTCCGCGTAACGGCGCGGCCCTCCCAGCCAGCCGCTGAGAAACGCCGCCAGCCGTTCGCGTGAATTGCTCAGGTCCTGCGGGTACAGGCGACGCACGCAATTGGCTGCTTCGGTTTCGTCCATGATTCGATAGAAATCGGCAACCAGCCTCTCGATGCCGGCCTCGCCGCCAGCGGCCTGGAATGAGGCGTCACCGACGCCAAACGGAACGATTGTATTCATAAGCTGACCTTGAAATGGAGGCTTTACCGCCGGGGATTGATCCAGAGCAATGGATGCGATTCCAGCAGTCAGATCCTGTTGGGTGTTGGTCTATGCTGTTTTCATTACTTGATGGAGGCCCACTATGCGCAACATTCTTCTAGCTTACGACGGTTCGGACAACGCCAAACGAGCACTGCAGTACATCATCGATTTCGCCACCGATGCGCCTAAGTCGCTCCAGGTGCATGTCTTGAATGTGCAGCAGGAGCCGGTGCTCTATGGTGAGTTCGTCACGGCGGATACGGTTGAAGAGCTGAACAAGAGTTTTCTCGACAAGTCGCGCCGTACCCTGACAGAAGCCGCTGCGGCGTTGCAGACGGCCGGGATCGCGCATCAGACCCACGCGATTCTGGGCAACGTGGCCGAGCAGGTGAACGATGCGGTGGAGCGGTTCGGATGCGACACCGTGGTGATGGGTACACGCGGCCTGGGCAGTTTTACCGGCATGCTGATGGGTTCGGTTGCCAACCGCGTGGTTCATGAGGTCTCGGTGCCGGTACTGCTGGTGAAGTGACCGGCGTTGAGATGCCGGATTGGGATCAGTCCGGTTTTTTCTTGAGTAGATCGCCCAGATTGGCGAAGGCCTTGAAGGTTTCCTTCGGACCCAGGTCGCTGCCCGGCCTGGCTTCGGCGTGATACTGATTGTCCGTATAGCGTGAGTGCTCGTTGTCGTGGCAATACAGGCAGAGCAGTTCCCAGTTCGAGCCATCTTCTGGGTTGTTGTCGTGGTTATGGTCCTTGTGGTGGACCGTCAACTCGCTCAGCCGCTTGCCGGAGAACTCCCTGGCACAGCGACCGCAGACCCAGGGGTACATCTTCAGTGCCTTTTCGCGATAGCCCTGTTCGCGTTGGGCGTAGGGCGTGTTCGGTTTGTTCGTGCTCATCGTTCGCTTCGTCCTGATTTGTTCCGCACCGGATCGCCTGTCACCCCGCTAGACCGACGTAGACATTCTGTACGTCATCATGGGCGTCGATAGCGTTGAGAAAGGCTTCGACTTCCTCAAGCTGAGCGTCGGTCAAGGTCGTGACCGGGTTCTTCGGACGATAGCCGAGCTGCGCCGATTGCACATTGAAGCCGTGTTCGGGCAGGGCGCGGCAGACCACATCCATATCGGCGACATCACTGATGAACAGCGTGGCACCGTCTTCGGCCGCTTCGAAATCCTGCGCGCCGGCTTCGATGGCGGCCAGCTCCGGATCGGCGTCCGCGGAGGCCGGTGCCGCTTCGATCATGCCGCAATGATCGAAGTCCCAGGCCACCGAGCCGGACGCGCCGAGCTGACCCTTGCGAAACAGCACGCGGATCTCGGCCACGGTGCGGTTGACGTTGTCGGTCAGGCACTCAACGATTAGCGGCACCTGATGTGGGGCGAAACCTTCATAGGTGGTGCGTTCGTAGTGGACGCTTTCGCCGAGCAGCCCTGCGCCTTTCTTGATCGCACGTTCCAGCGTTTCGCGCGGCATCGAGGCCTTCTTTGCCTGCTCGACCACCAGACGCAGGCGAGGATTCATGTCCGGGTCGGCGCCACTGCGCGCGGCAATCATGATTTCCTTCGACAGCTTGCCGAAGGTGCGACCCTTCGCGTTAGCTGCTGCTTCCTTATGTTTCGCTTTCCACTGTGCGCCCATGGTTACTCTCGTGATGTGTACGGATTGATGGTTTCGCCGTCAGGTATCAATTCTAGCCCTTGCAGGGCATGCAGGCACGGCCTGCGCGCAGTCTTCAAATGCCGTGGCATTCGGTTACCGGGGGCCACCGGATGGTGCCGACTGTATGGTCAATTTGCGCGCTTGCTGTATGTGTGCACGCGCATCGTGCTAAGGCTTTAATGAGGTCTTTGCCTGCGGAGAAGCTTGCCATGTCGCCCAAGGACCTGCTGCTGGCCCTGGTCGTGATCATCGTCTGGGGCATGAACTTCGTGGTGATCAAGATCGGCCTGGACGATATCCCGCCGATGTTGCTCGGGGCGCTGCGTTTCATGCTCGCAGCGTTTCCCGCCATTCTGTTCATCAAGCGACCGCAGATGCCGCTGCGCTGGTTGCTCGCCTACGGCGCGACCATATCGCTGGGGCAGTTCGCCTTCTTGTTCTCGGCCATGAAGGTCGGCATGCCGGCTGGGCTGGCTTCGCTGGTGCTGCAATCGCAAGCGTTCTTCACGCTGTTCTTCGCGGCATTGTTTCTCGGCGAGCGGCTGCGCGCCACCAACCTGATCGGACTGATGATCGCCGCAGGCGGCCTGGTGTTGATCGGTATGCAAGGCGACCGCAGCATGACCCTGGCGGGGTTCGTGCTGACCATCTGTGCGGCGTCGATGTGGGCGCTGGGCAACATCGTCACGCGCAAGGTCGGCAAGGTGAATCTGGTGGGGCTGGTGGTGTGGGGCAGCCTCATTCCCCCGATTCCGTTTTTCTTCCTGTCCTGGCTGCTGGAAGGTCCACAGGTGATAGAAAGCGCGCTGCGCGGGTTCGGGTTGAGCTCCATGCTGGTGCTGATTTACCTGGCCTTCGGCGCGACTATTCTTGGCTATAGCTTGTGGAGCCGGTTGCTGTCGCGATACCCGGCCAACACCGTGGCGCCGTTCTCGCTGCTGGTGCCGGTCGTCGGGCTGACCTCGGCGGCGCTGTTGCTGGACGAGCATCTGGGCCTGTTGCAGGCCATCGGCGCGTTACTGGTGATGCTGGGCCTGATGATCAACGTGGGCGGGGGCTGGCTGGCAGGCCGTCTGCGCACTGCATTCGGTGGCTCGCCGGCCTGACAGTAAAATGCCCCGCACCGGGAGCCGGGCGGGGCATTTTGGGGTCGATCAGCGGGCCGCGTGACTGCCTAGCAGAGGTGTCGCGCCGTTAGCTTTCTCTCGCTTGGCCAAACGCTTTTCCTGTGCGGTCTTCAGCGGCTTCTTTTTCGCATTCTTCTTTGTGTCCATACCTTTGCTCATGGTGTCGCCTCGCGGATAGATGGCTGGGTTGCGCGTCCCTGCATCGGTCTGCTCTGTGGTCTTTACACCTCGAAGAAATATGGAGAGGGGATCGAGACTACGCCTGATTGGTGGGGCTGGATAGCGACACTTTCTGTGCCGCGACCAGCCCCCTGCAGAGCAGGTGTCATCAGACCTTGAACCGACTTATCAACGTCTGAAGTTCGTTGCCCAGATGAGCCAGTTCGGCGGTGGAAGTGGCGGTTTCCTGGGCCGCTTCGGCGGACCGGTCGGCCACGTCGCGCACGCTGAGTACGCTGCGGTTGATCTCTTCGGCAACCGAGCTCTGCTGTTCGGCCGCCGTGGCGATCTGCAGGTTCATCGCCTGGATGACCGATACCGTCTCGGTGATTGACTGCAGCTCGTGGCCGACTTCCCTGGCCAGCGCGACGGTTTCCACGGCGAGGCGACTGCTGCTGTCCATCATGCCGGAAGCGTTACGTGCCCCTTTCTGCAACTTGCCGATGAGTTCTTCGATCTGCGCAGTCGACTGCTGCGTGCGCTGCGCCAGGCTGCGAACTTCGTCTGCGACCACGGCAAAGCCTCGGCCGGCCTCACCGGCGCGCGCGGCCTCGATGGCGGCATTGAGTGCCAGCAAGTTGGTTTGCTCGGCGATACCGTTGATGACGGTCAGCACGGTACTGATGCCATCGGTCTCTTGATTCAGTCGGGTCATCGCCGCGGCCGATAAATTGACCTCGCTGGATAGATGGTCGATCTGCGACAGCGCACGTTGCACCACGGCATTTCCCTTGGTTGCTTGCTCGTCCGCGCGCTTGGCTGCCCCTGATGCTTCTTCGGCATTGCGTGCCACTTCCTGCACCGTGGCGGTCATTTCATGCATGGCCGTGGCGACCTGATCGGTTTCCTGCCGCTGGCTGTTTACGCCCGCGCTGGTCTGCTCGGTCACGGTCGACAGTTGTTCGGAGGCGGTCGCCAGCTGCGTAGTGATGCCACCGATATGGCCGATCAACTGCTGCAGATTACGGCGTGTCTTGCTCATGGCCTCGAGCAGTCGGCCAAATTCGTCGTTACGATTCTCGATCTCCTGCCCGGTCATGTCGCCGGAGCCGATGCGCTCGGCGAGACGTACGGCCTGATCGAGTGGTCGAGTGATCTGGCGAACCATCAGCGCACTGATCAGCACACCGAACACAATAGCGAGCACGGTAATGGCCATCACTTGGAGCTTTTTCATGCGCGCATCTTCTGCGCGCATCTGCGTCTGGTTAGAGATGATCCCCTGAGCATGATCGTAAAGCGTGGCGAAAATCGCCTCCATGTCCTGGCGCGCCTGATGCTGTCGAGCAACGATCGGCGGTAGTTTTTTAACCAGTTCGACATATTCGTTGGCGCTCGCTTTGAGCGTTTTCAGACTTTCGGCTTGAGGACCGATCAGCTCGTCCTCCAGTGGCGCGATGGCAGCGTTAAGCGCTTTGAATTGCTCGTTCAGTGTCTGTAGCGCCGATTCGGACTCCTCCATCAGATAGCCTCGGACGGTGAAGCGCAGCAGGCGGTTCTGTTTCGACAATTCGGTGGTGAGCAGCGCGATGTTCGCGATATCGCCGCTCGGGTGCAGGACCGGGTTGCCGTGCACCCCGTTCCAACGACGTTCCAGATCGGCGATCAGCTTGTCGGTGGTGTTGCCGGTGTCGACCCAATTGGCCCGGGTCTGTTTCTTCAGATCACGCAACGCCGCCAGCTTGGAGAAGGCCTCTTGGTAACGGATTGCTTCGTTGGCAATGCTTTCCAAGTACCGCCGATCTTGCGGTTCGGAAAAGTCGGCTCTTTTCTGCTCGACCAGCTGGGTGATCTTCGCTACCGCGTCGGCTACGCGAGTGGCATAGATGGCATCGCCGCGTTCTTCGAAGCGCACCTGGGCATAGCGAATTTCATTGGCTTCGTTGAGCAGGCTTTCAGCGGTTTGCGCTTTGTCGCTACGTGAAATCAGTGCGTCCATGCTGAATACGCCGATGGTGGCGACGCAGATGGTCAGCAGCAGAACCGCGGCGAAGCCTAGAGCCAGCTTGGTGCTGACCTTGAGATTCTTCATTGTTATTTTTCCTCAGGCGGGCAGGTTGCCAATGGCAAAGTCGTATTATGACATCGGCTATTTTCACCTAAACTTAAACATGTTGTCAGACAACATTTTCGCCAGTATCGACTGTGCCCTGTTCTGTCGCTGCGGGAGCTGCCGCCGCCGGTACGCTCCGCCGGACGGCTGTGTTGACGTCTGATCGCTTGGTAAAGCTGACGGGCCGCGCTAGGCTCGCGGTTCCCACCTAAAGAACGAGCCTAGCCATGCCGGAGCCGGTGAATTTCAAGCACAAGATCTCCCGCCAGCGGCCCTACGGTCGGGTGGAATCGGGTCTGAAGGCGTCCGATGGCGATCTGTCGTTGGTGATCGATCAGCTTGAAAGCGACCGCGGACGCATCATCAACTCCGCTGCGGTGCGCAGGCTGCAACAAAAAACCCAGGTCTTTCCGCTGGAACGCAATGCGGCGGTGCGCAGCCGACTGACGCACTCGTTGGAAGTCCAGCAGACGGGACGTTTCATCGTCCGCACGCTGTACAAACAGCTCGGCAGCAAGGCTGGCGAGTATGGTCTCGATGGGCTCGAGGGGGCGCTGGAAAGCCTGGTGGAGATGGCTTGCCTGATGCACGATATCGGCAATCCACCCTTTGGGCACTTCGGTGAATTCGCTATCAGCGAATGGTTTGGCGGCAAGCTGGAAGGGCTGTTCGATGTAGCCGTCCCGGCGGAGCGGGGCGATGCAGCGCTACGCGCCCGGATGCTCGCCGACCTCAAGCAGTTCGAAGGCAACGCCCAGGCAATTCGACTCGTGGTCAGCCTGTTGCGGTTGAACCTCACCTATACCCAGACGGCCGGTTTGCTCAAATATGTCCGAGCGGCCTATGCGCCCAAGCCGGGGAAGGGCACGCCTGGCGCCTACCTGCACAAGAAGCCGGGCTTCTATCTATCCGAGGAACCGTTCATAAGCGATCTGCGAGCGTCGCTGGAACTGCAATCAGGCAGCCGTCATCCGATTGCGTACATCATGGAGGCGGCAGACGACATCGCCTATTGCCTGGCGGACATCGAGGACTCTGTGGAGAAGGGTATTTTCACTATCGAACAGCTGTCGCAACTGCTGTTGGCCAAGTTCGTCGAGCACGGTTCGCCAGACGAGCCGATCGCGACAACCGGGCGCAGTTTCCGCAGCATAGTCACCTACGCTCAGTCGCGTGCCGAGAAAGAGCCGATCAACAAGGTCGGCGAGTTTTTCATCTGGCTGCGAGTGAACATGGTCCATCCGCTCGTGCAGCATGCGGCTCAGCAGTTCATCGAGCATATCGAGGAGGTGTATCACGGCACTTTGGACCGTGCCCTGCTCGAAGACGCCAGCCTGGCCAACGCCATCGTGCAAACCTTCAAGGACGTGGCGATGGAGCGGGTCTTTTGCCATCGAGAGGTGGAGACCCTGCAGCTCCAGGGCTATCGAATCCTTCAAGGGTTGCTGGATACCTATGCACCATTGCTGCGCGTGGCCCCGGCAACCTTCCAGGCCCTGACCGAAAGCGGATGCCGCAGCGAGCCGCACCTGCAAATGCTCGCGCGGCGCTTGCCCAGTCAGCTGATCAAGGCTTATCACGAGGCGCTAAACGCGCATCCCACAGGTTCGCCGGATCAGCCGTTGTGGGAGTTCTATTATCGTTGCCGCATGCTGCAGGATTTCGTCAGCGGCATGACCGATCAACTCGCGCAGGACGAATTTCGCACCCTCTCCGCGCTCTAGTCCCACTTGCGCTGCGCAGTAAGCGCGCCTTCCTCTTGGATTTCTGCACTCGCACGCGACGCTGCTATGACCGGCCTGCGCCATATCGGCTCACAGAAGGCGTTTCGCTGGTACGGGGCTTGCAGTTGTTTGGTGCGCCTTTACTCCCGTCGCACCCAAATAGCGCGCGGTAAGGCGCAGCTTCAATGAGCGAGTCTCATAAATCGTTGAATAATAGAAAAAGATGCCCGAATTCAATGAGCCCTAGAGATCGCTTAACGGAGATGGTGGCGAGTTGCTAATCAGCTTGTGACGCATCATGGTGCGTGCGGCTGGGAAGGCTTGCTGTTTTGGTGCGTTTCACTCGGCAGGAATGCAGTTAATGGAAAACCCGAGTAGTGCGGTGGAGGTGCTGGTTCACGGCGCCAATACTCTTTTTATCCTCATGGGCGCCGTCATGGTGCTAGCCATGCACGCCGGCTTTGCCTTTCTCGAAGTCGGCACCGTGCGCCTGAAGAATCAGGTCAATGCCCTATCGAAAATCATTGCCGATTTTGCCGTGTCGACCCTGGCGTACTTCTTCATCGGTTATTGGATCGCCTATGGCGTGACCTTCATGGAGCCGGCCGACCAATTAGTCGTCGATAATGGCTATTCGCTGGTGAAGTTCTTCTTTCTTCTGACCTTTGCCGCCGCGATACCGGCGATCATTTCGGGCGGCATCGCCGAACGGGCTCGGTTCGGGCCGCAGCTGTGCGCGACGCTGCTGATCGTTGCGTTCATTTATCCGTTCTTCGAGGGGCTGATGTGGAACGGCAACTTCGGTCTGCAAAGCTGGCTGGAAGCACGTTTCGGCGCGCCGTTTCACGATTTCGCCGGCTCGGTGGTGGTGCATGGCATGGGCGGCTGGTTGGCGCTCGGCGCGGTCACTCTGCTAGGCCGGCGCAACGGCCGCTATCGCGATGGTCGACTGGTAGCCTTTGCGCCGTCCAATATTCCGTTCCTGGCGTTGGGCTCGTGGATTCTCATCGTCGGCTGGTTCGGCTTCAACGTAATGAGCGCGCAGACGCTCGAAGGCGTCAGCGGGTTGGTAGCGATCAATTCACTGATGGCGATGGTCGGTGGGACTGCGGCGGCGTGGGTCATCGGTCGCAACGATCCAGGCTTCCTGCATAACGGTCCTCTGGCCGGGCTGGTGGCGGTCTGTGCCGGGTCCGACGTGATGCACCCGGTCGGGGCGCTGATCACTGGGGTGGTCGCTGGGGTCTTGTTCGTATGGACCTTCACCGCAGCGCAGAACAAGTGGAAGATCGACGATGTGCTCGGCGTTTGGCCGTTGCACGGTTTGTGTGGTGTCTGGGGCGGGCTGGCCTGTGGTGTCTTCGGTCGACAGGCGTTGGGCGGGCTGGGCGGTGTCAGTATGGCCAGTCAATTACTGGGCTCGGCGTTGGGCGTGCTGGTTGCATTGGCTGGAGGGTTCCTCGTGTACGGCCTCCTCAGGGCGATCGTTGGGATACGCCTGAGCCAGGAAGAGGAGTACAACGGCGCAGATCTGTCCATTCACCGGATCGGCGCGCTGAGTCACGACTAACACCGCTGATCGAACGCCATGCAGCTGGCGCCGAGATGAGTCACCCTGACGCTCACGCATACCCAAGGGGCTTTCGGCGCTCTGGTTTCCTCGAACGAGCCGATTTGACTCAGCCTTTCGGGGTATCTGCCACCCCATAAGCTCGCATGAACAAGGCAACGCAGTCCCGTACGTGCTTATCCGCTTCGGCGGTATCGGGCAGCTCCGCGTAGCCAATCAGCAGACGGAAATGCGCGGCGCCCTTGATCAACGAGCAGAAGTGCTCGGCGGCGCGCATGGGGTCGTCCGTGTTCAACATGCCGCGCTGGTTGGCCTGGGTCAGTAGCTGCTCCAGATCCAATAGCAAGCGCTGCGGCCCTGCATCGAAGAACATCCGTGACAGAGCGGAATTCTGCGGCGCCATGGCGACCATGAGACGGTGCAGGCCAATGGATTCAGGGCTGTTGACCAACTCATGGAAGGCACGACCGATATCCAGCAGCACCTGCCTGATCGAGCAATCTTCCTCGAGCATGAACAGCTTGCGCGGCAAGCGCGTCTCGCAGGTGGTCTTCACCGCTTCGCCGAACAACGCCTCCTTGTCCTTGAAGTGGCTGTACAGGGTGAGCTTGGAGACGCCCGCTTCTGCGGCGATAGCGTCCATGCTGCTGCCCTCGTAGCCGTTACTGAGAAACAGCACCTGAGCGGCAGCGAGGATGGCTTCGCGTTTGGCGAGATCCTTCGGGCGGCCCGGGCCAGAGGGTACGGATGGGTTTTCTGTCATATCGGCTTTTTAATACTAGACTGGTGAGTTCGGTATTTTTACTATACCGGCCAGTATAAGTATTAAAACCCGCCTTGCGACAGAGAGAGATTCAACGTGTTCCGACATGCCTTGCCTTTCCTCGGTGTCATTGGTTTCGCCTTGCTGGCCGGATGCGGCAACGGCGAGCCCGAGCCGCTCTCGGCAAGACCGGTGATGGTGATTCAGCCGCAACCGGCCAGCGAAGCGTTCGAGAGCTATCCGGGCGAAGTGCACGCACGTTATGAGCCTGAACTGGCATTCCGAATCGCCGGCAAGGTGACCGAACGCATGGTCGAGGCGGGCGAGCGAGTGCGCAAGGACCAGCCTTTGGCCAAGCTCGATCCGCAGGACGTACGGCTGCAACTCGAGGGAATCCGTGCTCAGGTCGCGGCTGCGGAAGCCAACTTACGGGTCGCGCGAGCCGAACGTGAGCGCTACAAGACGCTGATGGATCGACAACTGGTCAGCCGTTCGCAATTCGACTCCTCCGAAAATGCCTATCGCTCGGCCCTGGCGCGCCTGCAGCAGGCCCGGGCAGAGTTCGATGTGGCGAACAATCAGGTCGACTACGCCATTCTGCGAGCCACTCACGAGGGCGTGATCGCGCAACGCCGGATCGAGGTCGGCCAAGTGGTCGCTGCCGGCCAGACGGCATTCGTGCTGGCCGCCGATGGCGAGCGCGAAGTGGCGATTAACCTGCCGGAGCAGGCTCTGGATCGTTATTCGGTCGGCCAGGCGGTTTCGGTGGAGATCTGGTCGCATCCGGGCAAGCACTACCCGGGCCGTATTCGCGAACTGTCACCGGCTGCCGACCAGCAGTCGCGTACCTACTCCGCACGTGTCGCGTTCGCGGATGCCGATGTACCCGCCGAGCTTGGTCAAAGCGCTCTGGTGTCAATCCATAGCAACGGCGAGGTGCCTCTTGCCGTGCCGCTTTCGGCTGTCACCGCCGAGCAGGGCAAGGCCTATGTCTGGCGAGTCAAGGATGACGCTACGCTGGAGCGGGTCACGGTGCAGACCGGTGCCTTCAGCGAAACGTCGGTGCCGATCCTCGGAGGCTTGCAAGCCGACGACTGGGTCGTGTTGGCCGGCGTGCAGATGCTCCACGAGAATCAGCCGGTGAGGGCGGTCGATCGAGACAACCGGCCGATCACACTGGCGGCTCAGGAGTGACGGGGATGCGCTTCAATCTTTCCGCTTGGGCGCTGGGCAATCGCCAGATCGTCATCTATCTGATGCTGTTGCTGGCAGTCGTAGGGGCGCTGTCGTACAGCAAACTCGGCCAGAGCGAAGATCCACCGTTCACTTTCAAGGCGATGGTCATCCAGACTCAGTGGCCCGGTGCGACCGCTGAGGAAGTTTCCCGCCAGGTCACTGAACGCATCGAGAAGAAACTGATGGAGACCGGCGAGTACGAGCGCATCGTCTCCTTCTCGCGGCCGGGCGAGTCCAATGTGACTTTCATGGCGCGTGATTCGCTGCGTTCCGAGCAGATCCCCGATCTCTGGTACCAGATCCGCAAGAAGGTTGGCGACATCCGCCATACGTTGCCGGCCGGCGTGCAGGGGCCGTTCTTCAATGACGAATTCGGCACCACCTTCGGCAACATCTACGCGCTGACCGGCAAAGGCTTCGACTATGCGGTGCTCAAGGATTACGCCGATCGCATCCAGCTGCAGCTGCAACGTGTGAAGAACGTCGGCAAGGTCGAGTTGATCGGCCTGCAAGACGAGAAAATCTGGATCGAACTGTCGAACGTCAAGCTGGCCACTCTCGGCCTTCCGCTGGAAGCGGTCAGGCAGGCACTGGAGGCCCAAAACACCGTCATGTCCGCCGGCTTCGTCGAAACCCCCAGCGATCGCGTTCAACTGCGCGTCACCGGTAACTTCGAGACGGTCAAGGAGATTCGAGACTTCCCTATCAGAGTCGCCGGTAGCACCTTCCGCATTGGTGACGTCGCGGACGTCTACCGCGGCTTCAACGATCCGCCGGCACCGCGCATGCGTTTCATGGCTGAGCCGGCGATTGGCCTCGCCGTCTCGATGAAACCCGGTGGCGACATTCTCATGTTGGGCGAGGCGCTGGAGGGCGGGTTTGCCCGGCTGCAGCAGGAACTGCCAGCCGGCATGGAGCTACGCAAGGTTTCCGACCAGCCAGCTGCCGTGAAGACCAGTGTCGGTGAGTTCGTGCGGGTGCTGATCGAGGCGCTGGCGATCGTGTTGCTGGTGAGTTTCTTTTCGCTCGGTGTACGCACAGGCCTGGTGGTCGCGCTGTCGATACCGCTGGTTCTGGCGATGACCTTCGCCGCCATGCAGTACCTCGACATCGGTCTACACAAGATTTCCCTGGGCGCGCTGGTTCTGGCGCTCGGGTTGCTGGTGGATGATGCGATCATCGCGGTCGAGATGATGGCCATCAAGATGGAACAGGGCTTCGATCGGCTCAAGGCCGCAAGTTACGCCTGGACCAGCACAGCCTTTCCGATGTTGACCGGTACCTTGATCACCGCGGCTGGCTTTCTGCCGATTGCCACGGCTCAATCGAGCACGGGTGAGTACACCCGCTCGATCTTCCAGGTGGTGACCATCGCTTTGGTGGCGTCCTGGATAGCGGCGGTGGTATTCGTCCCGCTATTGGGCGCGAAGCTGTTGCCGGATCTGGCCAAGCGCTATGCGGAGAAGCACGGTGGTGGCGAGGGCGGGCACGACCCCTATTCGACACCGGTCTATCAGCGGGTGCGGCGGGTCATCCGATTCTGCGTACAGCGACGCAAAACGGTGATCGTGCTGACCCTGCTGCTCTTCGTCGGTGCGATCGGCCTGTTCCGCGTGGTTCCGCAACAGTTCTTCCCTGCGTCGGGTCGTTTGGAGCTGATGGTCGACCTCAAGTTGACCGAAGGTGCTTCGCTCAAGGCCACCGAAGCCGAAGTGCACCGTCTCGAAGACATGCTCAAGGACCGCGCAGGGATCGATAATTACGTCGCCTATGTCGGCAATGGCTCGCCGCGTTTTTACCTGCCGCTCGATCAGCAATTACCTGCTACCAGCTTTGCCCAGATCGTGGTACTGGCGAAAAGCATCGAGGATCGCGAGGCCCTTCGCAGCTGGCTGATCGAGCGGCTGCGTGAGGATTTCCCAACCTTGCGCGGTCGCATCAGTCGTCTGGAAAACGGCCCTCCGGTAGGTTACCCGGTGCAGTTCCGAGTGACCGGCGAGCACATCGATGTGGTGCGCAAACTGGCGCGCCAGGTCGCGGCCAAGGTGCGTGAGAACCCCTACGTTGCCAACGTACACCTAGACTGGCAGGAGCCGAGCAAGGTGGTCTGGCTCAATGTTGATCAGGATCGTGCGCGCGCCCTCGGGGTGAGTACGGTCGAGCTGTCCAATTTCCTCAGGCGTACCTTCACTGGAACCACCGCCGGCCAGTTCCGCGAGGACAATGAGCTGATCGAGATCCAGCTACGCGGTACTGCGCGTGAACGTGAGACGCTCTCGATGCTACCGAGCCTGGCGATTCCCACTGACAGCGGGCGCAGCGTGCCGTTGTCGCAGGTCGCTACCTTGGAGTACGGCTTCGAGGAGGGCGTGATCTGGCATCGCAATCGTTTGCCGACGGTGACGGTGCGTGCCGATATCTACGGCGATCAGCAGCCGGCTTCGCTGGTGCAGCAGATCCAGCCGACGCTGAGCGAGATTCGCGACGCGCTACCCAGCGGCTACCTGCTCGAGGTAGGCGGCACCGTAGAGGACTCCAGTCGCGGCCAGGCTTCGGTCAATGCGGGTATGCCGTTGTTCGTGATTGTCGTGATCAGCCTGCTGATGCTTCAGCTCAAGAGCTTCTCGCGTTCGGCCATGGTGTTCCTCACCGCACCGCTGGGGCTGATCGGCGTGACCCTGTTCCTGCTGCTGTTCGGCAAGCCGTTCGGTTTCGTCGCCATGCTCGGCACCATCGCGCTGTCCGGAATGATCATGCGTAACTCGGTGATTCTGGTGGATCAGATCGAGCAGGATATCGGTGCCGGACAGGATCGTTTCAATGCCATTATCGACGCCACCGTACGCCGCTTCCGCCCTATCGTGCTGACTGCGCTGGCCTCGGTATTGGCAATGATTCCGCTGTCACGCAGCGTATTCTTCGGGCCGATGGCGGTGGCCATCATGGGTGGCTTGATTGTTGCGACTGCATT
Source organism: Pseudomonas sp. YJ42 (assembly GCF_047225135.1). Taxonomy (NCBI): domain Bacteria; kingdom Pseudomonadati; phylum Pseudomonadota; class Gammaproteobacteria; order Pseudomonadales; family Pseudomonadaceae; genus Pseudomonas; species Pseudomonas sp. YJ42. The sequence goes on from NZ_CP178378.1 coordinate 4,315,506, forward strand.
GACCCTGCTGTTCCTGCCAGCGCTCTACGCCGCTTGGTTCCGCGTCAAGGAAGAGCCTCAGGGGTAAGGTAGCCCTGCCTTAGATGCCGGCGGCCTGCAACAACTGCTCGGCCGCCGCTCTGGCCACCAGCGCCTGATCGCGTGGTCCCTCGATGTGCGCCATGCTCAGCGCACCTTCGATCAGAAATTGCAGTTGCCGTGCGAGTTGCTCCGGCTGCGGCGCGTCGAGCGCCTCCAGCAGACTGCGCAAGTGCATCTGAAACTCTGCCTTGTAAGCGGCCGAGCGCTGGTGAATCGGGTGTTCGCGGTCGTGATATTCGGCTGCGGCATTGATGAACAGACAGCCGCAGAATGCGCTCGGGCTGTGAATCATATTGTTCAACCCTTCGAACACCCCGAGCAGTGCCTTGCGGGGTGGCAGCCTGTCGCGCGCTTCGCGCAGGCGCTCGAACATTGGCTGCTGGCGCGCGTCGAGCACCGCCAGGATCAGCTCTTCCTTCGACTTGAAGTGCTTGTACAGCGTCATCTTGGCCACCCCCGACTCACTGAGAATCCGGTCGATTCCCGTGGCGTGGTAGCCCTCTGTGTAGAACAGCCGCTCGGCGGTGCTGAGCAGTAGGTCGCGCTTGTTCGTTGCCATGCAGGTCTCCTCGGGTGGCCATTATGCGGGAGTGGGTCTGTTCGCTCCAATTGCCAATCACGTGACATTTTACGCTTGCAGTGTACAGACAGGTCTGTCTATTATCCAGTCGTGCCTTACCAATCCTGGTCCCATGGAGCGACACGATGAAACTCTACGATCTGACTTTGTCCGGTAACTGCTACAAGGCGCGCCTGTTTATTAGCCTGATCGGCCAGTCGGCCGAGCTGGTGCCGGTGAATCTGCTGGAGGGCGAGCACAAGCAGGCTCCATTTCTCGCCCTCAATCCGCGCGGGCAGGTGCCGGTTCTGGAAGACGGCGATGACCGAGTGGTTGATTCACAGGCGATCCTCGTCTACCTGGCGCGCCGTTACGCCGACGAGGCCTGGTATTCACAGGACGCGCTGATCCAGGCGCGCATCGTGGGCTGGCTGAGTTTCGCGGCGAACGAGATGCATCATGGTCCGGCCACTGCTCGGGTAGGGCGGCTGTTTCGTCGGCCGATCGACGAAACGCTGACCGCCGCCCGTGCACTCGCCGCTATGCAGATCGTCGAACAGCAGCTCACCGAGCATGCCTGGTTGGCCGAAACCTCCGCGCCAACCATCGCCGATATCGCGGTGTATCCCTATGCCGCGCTGGCGGGTGAGGGCGGCATCGATCTCGTCCCGTATCCGGCAATACGTACCTGGTGTTCGCGCATTCGTGAGCTGCCGGGGTACATCGGCATGCCCGGTCTGGAATAGGGGATACCGCTATGAGCAGTCCCTTCCACGTCGGCGAGCAATCCGTTCAGACCCGCGCCGGCGTTCGCGAAAAAGCCGAGCAGATAGGCAGCCGGATGATCCGCTCGTTCATGCCGGACCAGCATCGGGAATTTTTCGCGCAGCTGCCGGCTGTGCTGGTGGCGGCAGTGGACAGCGATGGGCAGCCTCATGCATCGGTGCTCTGGGGCGCGGCCGGGTTCGCCTGGTCGCCGCATCCCGCCTTGCTTTGTGTCGGTGCCCGGCCGCAAATCGACGATCCGATCGCATCCTTGCTGCAGCCGCGTGCCGCGGTGGGGTTGCTCGGACTCGAGTGGCCGACACGCCGGCGCAACCGGATGAACGGGCGAATCGTCGAGAGCGACGAGCGGGGCTTCAGCGTTGCGGTCGCGCAATCGTTCGGCAATTGCCCGAAATACATACAGGCGCGTGATTGGCAGTCGACCCCACGTCTGCCGGGGTTAATGCTCGAAGGTCTCGGCCTGGATGAACAATGGCTGGGCCTGGTGCAGGCGGCGGACACCCTGTTCATCGCCACTCAGAGTTCGGATTCTCGGGGCGGTGGAGTAGATATCTCGCATCGTGGCGGCCCGACCGGTTTCGTCGAGATCGGCCAGGACGGTCGGCTCTGGATGCCGGACTACAGCGGCAATCGGCTGTTCAACACGCTTGGCAATTTGCAGCTCGAGCCGCGCTGTGGACTGCTGTTGATCGATTTCAGCAGCGGCGATCTGTTGCATGTACAGGCTCGTGCCGAGCTGATCTGGCCTGAACAATACCCAGCGTTGGGTATCAAGGCACCGCCTGGCGCGGAGCGCATGCTGGCATTGACGCCGGGGCGCTGGACGCTGAGGCGTTCGCGCCTGCCGCTGGCATTCACTGCACCCCAACGCTCACCCTTTCTTCCCGATGCAGGAGCGTGAGCCATGTGCCTGAGAATGGTTGGCTTGTCGTTGATATTGCTGTCTGGAATCGTGAACGCCGCGGAGCTGCGCTTTAGCCTGGTGCGTACCGCGCAGACCACGACCAGTAGCGAATACGCCTGGCGGGACGGCGGCTGGGTAGAACCACCGCCGGTCAACCACATTGCCGTGTTGATCGAGCACCGGGGTAGTCGATTGCTGTTCGGCACTGGGCTGGGTCGGCAGATCGACCAGCAATTGGACAGCGAAATACCCTGGCGGGAAAAGCGCTACAGTGCTGTACAGCCGGTGCGCGAGCAGCTCGATCGTGATCATCTGGTGGTTGACCGGGTCGTGCTGGGCTGTGCTCGTTGGGAGTACGCCTCGGGGTTGGCTGATTTCGCTGATCTGCCGGTGCTGGCGAGCTCCGAAAGCATTCATTACGCCCGTCACGCGACGCCGCCTGCGGTCCTTCCGACGCAATTTGCCCATGGCGTCAGGTGGCAGCCGCTGCACTTCGATCAGCGGCCGTTCTATGGGTTCGAGGAAAGCCTGGACCTGTTTGGCGACGAACGGCTGGTGCTGGTGAAACTGCCTGGACATGGCGCCCTGGGGTTGTTTCTTACTCTGGATGATGGACGGCGTTTCTTCTTCCGCGGGGACGCAGCGCTTGCTGAAAGCGACCCGAAGCCACTGCCTGCCGAGGTTGCGCAAATGCAGGACGTCCAACGGCAGGAGCAGCTCGGATTTTATCCGCGCTGGATAGAATGAATGGGCGTCGCCGGCCGTGCTGATTTCGCCTTCAGGCCGTGGGTTTGAGCCTCTCCGTTCGTCTGCTTGAGCACGCCGAACGAAGCGCCGCCAGCTAAGCTTAAGCCTGTGATTTCTCTAGGAAGCCAGGCCGAAAAGATGGGCGCAGTATGGCGGACCGATACGTCCCGGACGGGTGGCAGCAAACGCGCGTCATCCACCAGCAAACCGGGTAGAACACCTTCGCACGGAAGCCGTTTGGCGCGCCGCATGAGTCTGTTGCTGGGCGTTTCATTACTGGCCGGCGGTGGCTATGCCGCCTGGCATGAGATGCATACCTCGAAGCTGCAGGCGCTCTGGTTGAGCCGCTACGCGGAAAATCTGGACTATCGGGTCGAGCCCGGTGCGAGTACCAATATTCACTTTCCGGACGCAGGCCCATTCGACAGACGGTTGGGCTATTCGGCTTTGCCTGTATTCATCGAAAGATTGAGCGAGCGTGGGTTCGATATCCAACAGCAGGTGCGCTTCTCTCCCGCTTTGCAGCGTTACGCCAGCAATGGCTTTTTTGTGCCTTATCCGGAGAAATCCCAGGCCGGATTGACCATTGACGATTGCCGCGGCGAACCGCTGTATGCCAACAGCTACCCGCACCAGTATTACGAATCTTTCGAAGACGTGCCGCCAGTCATCGCGATGAGCCTGTTGTTCATCGAGGACCGCGGCTTGCTCAATGAGGGGCGGCCACGCGCCAATCCTGCTGTGGATTGGCCGCGTTTCACCATGGCCGCGGTGAGTCAGGTCGAGAAGAAGCTTGGCTTGTCGGTCCAGGCGGCTGGCGGCAGTACCCTGGCGACTCAGGTGGAAAAGTACCGCCATTCACCTGAAGGCCGTACCGGTGACGCCGAGGAAAAGATTCGGCAGATGATCTCCGCTAGCGTACGCACCTATCGCGAAGGCCAGCAGACCATGGCGACGAGGAAGCGCATCGTCCGCGATTATCTGAACAGCGTGCCACTCTCCGCGGCCTACGGGCACGGCGAAGTTCACGGTATCGCTGACGGTTTGCGCCTCTGGTATGGCGCGGACTTCGCCGAGGTCAACCGTCTGCTCGATTCGCGCCGTAACGCCGATTCCAGCTACGAAGCCCAAGGACTGGCGCTGCGCCAGGTGCTTTCGTTATTGATTGCCCAGCGGCGGCCGTCCTATTACCTGGGGGCGGGACGCGATGACCTGGCCGAGCTTACCGACAGCCATATCCGTCTCTTGGCCAATGGTGGCGTGATCGGTACACGGTTGCGCAATGCGGCGTTGCAGCAGAAGGTCGTGTTCCGCGACCTTCGAGTCGAACCGGGTATTCGTGAGGTGCCGCAAAGCAAAGGCATCACGGCGGCGCGCATGCGCCTGAGCAGCCTGCTCGGCGTTTCGCTGTACCAGTTGGATCGTCTGGACCTGGCCGCGACCACGCCGTTGCATGGTGAATTGCAGACACAGGTCAGTGAGTACCTGCATCGCTTGGCGCAGCCGGAGTTCGCCGGTGAAGTCGGCCTATTCGGCGAGCGCATGCTGTCGCCGGAGCGAACCGCTGACGTGCGTTACAGCTTTACCCTGTTCGAACGAGGCGAGCAGGGGTTTCGTGTGCGCGTGCAGACCGACAACACCAACCAGCCCTTCGATATCAACGAGGGCAGCAAGCTGGAGTTGGGTTCGACAGCCAAGTTGCGGGTGCTGACGACCTATCTCGAAGTCATCGCCGAGCTGCATGACCGTTACGCACAGAGCAAGGTCAGCGAACTGCGCCAGGCCGAGGCGGTCGATCCGCTGACGCGTTGGGCGCTCGGCTATCTGATCCAGCACGAGGATCGGAACCTGCCCGCGATGCTCGATGCGGCGCTGGAACGACGCTATTCGGCGAGCCCGAACGAGCGCTTTTTTACCGGGGCCGGAATGCACCGTTTCGGCAACTTCCGCCATGAGGACGACGGTCGCCTGCCGACCATGCGCGAGGCGTTGCAGGAATCGATCAACTTGCCATTCGTGCGTCTGATGCGGGATCTGGTCAGCTACAGCACCTATCAGACGTCCAACGGGGCCGAGCTGCTGAAAAGCGACGACAACCCGGAGCGGCGCGAGTATCTGAGGCGCTTTGCCGATCGCGAGGGCTCGGTGTTCTTGCAGCGGTTTTGGAAGAAATACCGCGGCAAGACCGCCGATGAGCGCATCGAAGCGCTTCTCGACGGCATGCGACCCACGCCGCCGCGTCTTGCCGCCGTGCATCGCTATCTGATGCCGGACGCCGACCGCTCGACGTTCGACCGCTTCCTCAAGAAGAACCTGCCGAACGTCGAGGTCAGCGACAAGTCGCTCGACTCGCTGTATACCCGTTACGGTCCGGGAGCCTACAGCCTGCCGGATCAGGGCTATATCGCCCGCGTGCATCCGCTGGATTTGTGGCTGCTGGGCTATCTGATCAAGCATCCCGACGCAGACATTTCGGAGGTGATTGCCGCCAGTACCGCCGAGCGCCAGGAAGTCTACGGTTGGCTGTTCCGCAGTCGTCACAAGAGTGCTCGCGACAGCCGTATCCGGATCATGCTGGAAGTGGAAGCCTTCACCGATATCCATCGCCGTTGGCAGCGCCTGGGTTATCCCTTCGATCATCTGGTGCCCTCGCTGGCCACGGCGTTGGGCAGCTCCGGCGATCGTCCGGCGGCACTGGCGGAACTGATGGGCATCATCGTCAACGATGGCGTACGGCTGCCCAGCGTGCGCATCGACAGCCTGCATTTCGCCAGCGACACGCCGTACGAGACCCGTTTCGGAATTAAGCCGGACGCAGGCGCTCGGGTGCTGCACAGCGAAGTGGCGGCGGCCTTGCGCGAGGCGTTGGCCAGCGTGGTCGAAGGCGGGACGGCGCGGCGTTTGCGTGGCAGTTTCGTGCAGGCTGATGGCGAGCCGTTGCGGGTCGGCGGTAAGACCGGAACGGGCGATAACCGCATTCAGACGGTCGGTTCCGGTGGGCGGCTGATCAGTTCGCTGGCGTTGAATCGCACGGCTACCTTCGTCTTCTTCCTTGGCCCGAATCACTTCGGCACCTTGACCGCCTATGTTCCCGGACGTGGTGCAGACAGCTTCCGCTTCACCTCTGCGCTACCGGTGCAGGTACTCAAAGGCATGGCGCCGATTCTTCAGCCGTACCTGCAGGTAGGGGCTCAGACGCAGTGTCAGCCGCCCGCCGGGCCGATCCAGCCCACGTTGACGGCCGGGATGGTATCGCGGCGCTGATTCATCGCTAGCTCTCGCGCAGTGTCAAGGATTGCCGGGCGCACCCCGCTCGGCGAGACTTGCCTGACAGCGCGTCCGGTGGCGGATGCGCGCAGGGATGAGGGCCGAGCATGAAACTGCCGATTTACCAGGTCGATGCATTCACCGATGAGCTGTTCAAAGGCAACTCCGCGGCAGTGGTGCCGCTGGAACAATGGTTGAGCGATGCGCAAATGCAGTCGATCGCCGTCGAGAATAATCTGTCGGAGACCGCCTTTCTGGTTCGTGAGCCGGACGGTGCGTTTCGCATTCGCTGGTTCTCACCCCTTACCGAAATCGATTTCTGCGGCCACGCGACCCTGGCCAGCGCCTTCGTGCTGCTCGGCCAAGGTATGGCAAAGGCGCCGCTGACCTTTCGTGCCGCTGCGGTGGGCGATGTCAGCGTTGCGCAGTTGGATGATGGCCGGCTGGAAATGAACTTCCCTAACCGCGAACCTGAGCGCGTCGATAGCCCACCGGCTGCCTTGGTCGAGGGGCTGGGCGTACCGCCGTACGCGGTCTTGCGAAACGGACAGGCCTGGTTCGCGGTATATGAGGATGAGGACCAGGTGCGTCAATTGACACCCAATCTCGCCCCGCTCAAGTCACTCGCGCCGTTGGATGTGGTGATCACCGCGCCAGGGCGTGAGCAAGATTTCGTCTCCCGGTATTTCTGGCCGGCCAACGGTGGCGATGAAGATCCGGTCACGGGCTCGATCCATGCCGGCCTCGCACCCTATTGGGCCGGGCGGCTGGGCAAATCGTCGCTGGTCGCGTTGCAAGCCTCGCGTCGCAGTGGCCTGCTGTACTGCCGGATCGAAGGGGAGCGGGTATTCGTGGCCGGGCGAGCGGTGCAGTACCTGCAAGGCACGATTGAAATCTAGCATTAAGGTATTTGCCGTCGAGGCATTCTCAGAACGACTTGATCATTCGTCCTAGCAATTCCATGGCCTTCTCGCTGCGTGCATCCCAGGGATGGCCATGGTTCAGTCGTGCGCAGTTCCTGAAGCGCTGTGTGGCTGAGAAGATCGGCCCGGGAGCCAGGCTGATGCCCTGGGCGAGCGCGAGCTGCAGCAGTTGCAGTGAGTCGACCTGCTCGGGAAATTCGAACCACAGAAAATAACCACCGCTGGGCCGGGTAACGCGTGTGCTGGCGGGAAAGTGTCGTGCGGCGGAGGCGAGCATCTCCCCCTGTTGGCGCTCCAGGGCATGGCGCAACTTGCGCAGATGCCGGTCATAGCCGCCGTGCTGCAAGTAGTCGGCAATGGCCGCTTGCGCCGGTACCGAGGGCGAGAGGGTGGTCATCAGTTTCAGCCGGCTGATTTGCTCTGCGTATCGGCCGCCTGCCACCCAGCCGATCCGGTAGCCCGGCGCGAGGCTCTTGGAAAACGAGCCGCAATGCATCACCAATCCTTCATGGTCGTGGCTTTTCACCGGTTTCGGCGGCTCGCGGGTGAAATACAGCTCGGCGTAGACATCGTCCTCGATCAACGGCACCTGATGATGCTGCAGCAGCTGATAGAGGCGCTGCTTTTTCTCCGTGCCCATGCTCGCGCCGAGCGGATTTTGCAGGCTACTCATGAACCAGCAGGCCTTGATCGGCAGATTGGTCAGGCTGCTTTCCAGCGCGTCCAGATCGATGCCGTCGCGAGGATGCACCGGAATTTCCACGGCTTTGAGCTTGAGCCGCTCCAGTACCTGCAAGGTGGCATAAAAGGCCGGCGCCTCAATGGCGACCAGATCGCCGGGGCCGGTGACGACCTGCAGGCAGAGGTTCAGTGCCTCCATGGCCCCGGTGGTGATCACCAGTTCGTCCATCGGCAGCATCACCCCGCTGACCATGTAGCGCAGGGCGATCTGCCGACGCAGATCGGAATTGCCGCTGGTCATTTCCGCCACCACCTCGCGAGCCGGCATCTCGCGTACGGTCTGCGCCATGGAGCGCGCCAGACGTTGCAGTGGGAACAGCTCGGGGCTGGGAAAGGCCGAACCGAAGGGCACGGTGTCGGGGTCGCGAAGCGAGGCCAGTACGGAGAACACTAGCTCGCTGACACCGACCTCCGTGGCTTCGCTCTGACGCGGGCTGATTTCGGGTTCGTGTAGCGGGCGCTTGATGTGCTCGCGAACGAAATAACCGGAGCGTGCCCGGGCCTGGATCAGGCCGCGATCCTCGAGCAGATAGTAAGCCTGGAATACGGTCGAAGGGCTGATACCGCAGGTACGGCTGGCATGACGCACCGAGGGCACCTTTTCCCCTGGCGTCAGCACCCCGGTCCGGATCAGCTCGGCGATTTCGTCGGCGAATTTCTCGTAGCGCTTCATCTTGTCCTGACTCACCCGTGGCGATGCTGGCTGACGATGTGGCCGAGTATCGCAGCTTGGGCCGTGTGGAGCTGTCATGGCCGTTTTACGGAACCCTGGGCGCGATGAAGGTGCTCGGCGCCGTTACCCGGCTTGCTGGCTCGCTGGCGTCGCTAACGGCGAAGTGCAGCTCACGGTGTGTGCTTTCTTCATTGTCGACCAGCGCCACGCTGACCGGCAGATCAACGATCTCCCCAGGTGCCAGGCTGACCTCGCGCGGGCCATGCAGCTCAAAAGGGCCTTCGCCGAGGGTGATCAGGTAGTCACGGCGTTGTTGGGTCTTGTTGATAACCTTGAGGCTGTACATGTTCTCAATCTGGCCTTGCATGTTTTCCCGATACAACGTGCGGTCCTTGGTCACGTCCAGCGAGAGCATTGGCCGCGCATCCAATGCCCAGACGAACGTTCCAACCATCAGCATCAAGGCGACGGCATAGCCGACCAGGCGCGGTCGTAGCAAGTGAGTTTTGCCACCTTCCAGGGCACGTTCGGAGGTATAGCGGACCAGGCCTCGAGCGTAGCCCATCTTGTCCATCACGCTGTCGCAGGCGTCGATGCAAGCGCCACAGCTGATGCAGTCGAGTTGCAGGCCGTCGCGGATGTCGATGCCGGTGGGGCAGACCTGCACGCACAAGGTGCAGTCGATGCAGTCGCCGAGGCCTTTGGCACGCGGGTCGCTGTCCTTGCGCCGCGCGCCGCGATGCTCACCGCGTGCGGCATCGTAGCACACCACCAGCGTGTCAGCGTCGAACATCACGCTCTGGAAACGCGAATAAGGGCACATGTGCAGGCACACTTTCTCGCGCAGCCAACCGGCATTGATATAGGTGGCGGCAGTGAAGAAGAACAACCAGAAGCCGGTGGTCGCGCTCAGTTGCAGGCTGAACAGGCCGCCCACCAGCTCGCGTACCGGAGTGAAGTAGCCGATGAAAGCAATTGCCGTGGCCAGACTCACCGCCAGCCAGACCGCGTGCTTGGCGCTGCGCCGCAAGAGCTTGCTGAGCGACCAGGGCGCGGCATCCAGTTTGATGCGCTGGCTGCGATCACCCTCGGTGATTTTCTCGGCCCACATGAACACCCAGGTCCAGATGCTCTGTGGGCAGGCGTAGCCACACCAGACGCGGCCGGCCAGCACGGTGATGAAGAACAGGCCGAATGCCGCGATGATCAGCAAGCCTGACAGCAGGATGAAATCCTGTGGCCAGAAGGTGGCTCCGAAGATATGAAACTGTTGTTTGCCCAGATCCCAGAGCACTGCCTGGCGTCCATCCCAGGTTAGCCATTGGGTGCCGAAATAGAGCAGAAACAGCAGTCCGCTGCCGACCAGGCGCAGATTGCGGAACAGGCCGCTGAAGCTGCGGGTGTGGATCGGGCCGCCCGCTTGTGCAGGCGTCAGGCGTATGGGCTTGCGCGGATCAACGGAGTCGATGATCGCGGCGGGGATTCGTTCGGTCATTGTGTCGCCCCTATCAGGCTAATCAGGCGGCGCTGATGATCGGACGCACATCGGGTGCATAACAGGCTCAGGTCGGGCGGAAAAATACGGATCAGATGATGAATCGATTCGAAGAATGACAGGCTTCGCGCGCCCTGTGTCGAGCGGAGAACCCCGCCATGAAGGGCGCAGGGACGCTGGAAACGCCGGTGAGTAAAAAGAATGAGCGGAGCCTGCGACCTCAGGTCACAGTGCGCACTGTGCCGCTGATCCGGCTTTTTCAAACCGATCTGCACCTGTTTCGTCGAGGCGCGGCCGGGTGATAGTCCAAACGGCGTTGCGAAAGCGTGCCGTGCGCCGCCGTTCCCGGCATCATCCCCGTTTCCCTTCTGTTGTTCATCGAGGACCCCAATGATTCTCAAAGGCCTGACCTGGCTGGTCGTACTGCAGCTGCTTGGCAGCGTCATCCACCTTTCGTTGTTGCCGGCGCTGCCCGGCCCGATCATCGGCATGGTGCTGCTGTTTTGCGTACTGCTTCTGCGACGGGGTATTCCGGAACCCTTGGAGAAAACCGCCGCGCTGTTGCTGCAGTACCTGCCATTACTGCTTATCGTGCCGGCGGCGGGAATCATGACCAGCAGCGATGCTCTGCTTGCCGACCTGCCCGCCATCGCGGCCGGGCTGGTTCTGTCGCTCGCGGTGACCGTGCCGTTCTGCGGCTGGCTGATGCAGGTGCTGATCAGGCGTATGGATAGCCGTCAGGAGGATCAGGCATGAGCGATGTCGACTGGCGCGGCGTCTGGGTAATGACGCTGGAGCACCCCCTGTTTTCCGTGGGGCTGACCCTCATCGCGTTCCAACTGGCGCTTGCGCTTTACCGGCGCAGTGGTTGGCTGGTGCTGCAGCCGGTCATGGTCGGCATGCTGCTGGTGGTCGGCACGCTCTATCTGTGCGGAATCGACTATGCGAGCTACCGGGCCGATGCCTCGATGATTGCCGTGCTGGTCGGCCCTGCGACTGTGGCGCTGGCGGTGCCGTTGTACCGGCATATACGGCGTATCCAGCAATTGTTCTGGCCGATCCTTATCACTTTGGTCAGCGGTGGAGTACTGGGCGTGGTCCTGACACTGATGATCGCCGGGGCGTTGGGAGCGGACTTCTCCGTACTGATGAGTTTGTCGCCCAAGGCCGCAACCATGCCGATCGCCATGCTGGTGGCCGAGCAGATTGGCGGCCTGGCTTCGCTAGCCGCGGTATTCGTGATGCTCACCGGTGTGATCGGAACGGCGCTGGCGCCGCTGCTGCTGGGCTGGGCCGGCGTCGATCACCCGGCGGCCCGTGGGTTGAGTTACGGCATCAATGCCCACGCCATTGGCACGGCGCGGGCGCTGGAAGAGGGTGACGAGTGCGGGGCGTTCGCCGCGTTGGGGATGAGCCTGCTGGGTATTCTTATCGCGCTGTTTCTGCCGCTGGCGCTCGGCTGAGCCTGCTGGCACCTCGGGCCCGTAACCCGATCGGTACTGCAGGTCTGTTGCAATGCTCCGTTGCGAACGCGCCGCCTGCGCCTAGGCTTAAGACTTTTCTGCAGGAGCGGTCCGATGTTCGAGCACTTCCAGCGCGGCGAATGCGACGTCAACGGTGTGAGGATCAACTATCGCAAGGGCGGCTCAGGTCCGCCGTTGCTGCTGCTGCACGGTTACCCGCAAACCCATGTTATTTGGCATGAGGTCGCTGACGAGCTGGCTGCGCGATTCACCGTGGTGGCTGCCGACATGCGAGGCTATGGCGACAGCAGCAAGCCCGACGGCGGCGAATATCACATTGCCTACAGCAAGCGCGAGATGGCCCGCGACCAAGTCGAGCTGATGGGCAAGCTGGGTTTTGAGCGCTTCGACATTCTGGCTCATGACCGCGGTGCGAGGGTCAGCCACCGTCTGGCGATGGACCATCCACAAGCGGTTCGGCGACTGATCCTGCTCGACATCGCACCGACCCTGGCGATGTACAGTCAGACCGACGAAACCTTTGCTCGGGCTTACTGGCACTGGTTCTTTCTGATTCGTCCAGCACCGTTGCCGGAAACGTTGCTCGAGGCTGATCCCGAACTGATCCTGCGCAGCGCCGTGGCCACCCGTGCCGACCATGTCCATCCATTCAGCGCGGCCTACGCCGAATATCTGCGCTGCATGAAGCTGCCCGGCACCATTCACGCCTTTTGCGAAGATTATCGGGCCAGCGCTGGCATCGATCTCGAGCATGACCGCGAGGACCGCGCCGCCGGCCGAATGATCCAGGCACCGTTGCTGGTGCTCTGGGGTTCGAGGGGCGTCATCCAGCGCTGTTTCGATCCGCTGAAGGAGTGGCGGGCAGTGGCGGTGGATGTAGAGGGCAGGGCGTTGCCGGCCGGTCATTACCTTCCAGAAGAAGTGCCTGAGTTGCTGCTGGAGGACGTACTGGGGTTTCTTGCCTGACGTCCCGCGGCGGTTATATCCGATTTATCGATTGATTCGTGCGGAATAATCTACCCAAGCACGCAGCAATCCAATGGAAGATCGGCTTGTTTACTGGCGCGTCATGTCGCCCCGGGTCGATGTGCGTCTGTGCCGCGACACTTTCCATCGGACAGGTTGCCGAATACCGGGGCGCGGCTGGCAGGCGTGTCTGGAAGACGACCCAGTCATGCTGAGCGTCCGGTAAGACGCAAAGAACCGGAACACCAACCAGGAAGAGGAAATACAGATGGCGAAGATTCTTGTGCTCTATCACTCGATGTACGGCCACATCGAAACCATGGCCAACGCCGTCGCCGAAGGCGCACGCCGCGTCGAGGGTGTCGAGGTGACCATCAAGCGCGTGCCGGAGACCATGCCGGCGGACGCCTTCAAGAACGCCGGCGGCAAGGTCGATCAGGCCGCGCCGGTCGCCAGCCCGGCCGAACTGCCCGATTACGATGCCATCATCTTCGGCACGCCAACCCGCTTCGGCAACATGTCCGGGCAGATGCGCAACTTCCTCGACCAGACCGGGGGCCTCTGGGCCAAGGGCGCGCTGCATGGCAAGGTGGCCAGCGTATTCACCTCCACCGGGACCGGTGGCGGGCAGGAGATGACCATCACCTCGACCTGGACCACGCTGGCGCACCACGGGATGATCATCGTGCCGACAGGCTACGGCATCGGCGAGTTCTTCGACATCTCCGCAGTCAACGGCGGCACGCCTTACGGGGCTTCGACCATCGCCGGCGGCGACGGCTCGCGTCAGCCGTCCCAGAAGGAGCTGACCATCGCCCGTTATCAGGGCGAGCTGGTCGCTCAGACCGCGGTCAAGCTGAAAGGCTGATCGCACGGCGCGGCGCCGGGCGATTCGGGACCGCCTGGCGCCGCTTCGATTTGTGGCGATTCATTCCGCGTTCAGCAGCAATCCATACATCAGTTCATCGACATAGCGGTCGTCACAGGCGCGTTTGTATGCCGCCCGCTGGACGCCTTCGAGAACGAATCCAATGCGTTCATAGAAGGCGATGGCGCGCGGATTGTCGGCTTCCACCGTGAGCTCTACGCGAGTGATGCCGGCTTTGCGCAGGTGGGCGAGGGCATCGCCCATCATCGCGCCGGCGATGCCGCTGCCCTGTGCTTCCGGTGCCACCGCCAGGGTTCCCAGATAAGCGACGTGCGCCGCGCGGCCAACGTGCCGTTGTGCTTTGTAGAACCCCTGCACCTGGCCAACCGCCTCGTAGACATAGAAACAGCCACTTTCGAACAATGGCTCGAAAACTTTGCCGAAATCCTCCCGAGGCATCGGGTCGAAGCCCAGAAACGGCACCACCGCTTCGTGCATGTAGATGTCATAGACCCGATCGAAATCGGTGGGGATTGCCAGTCGTCGCATCGTCGATATTCCTTGCGCTAGGGTAGCGGCGCGAACAGTGCTTCGATATCACTCGGCTCCAACTGCCAGTCACCACGATAGCCGGCATCCAGCACTCCGGCTGCCAGGTCGGCCTTGTGTTGCTGCAACTGCTGGATCTTTTCTTCCACCGTGGCGCGCGCAATCAGCTTGTAGACGAACACAGGCTTGTCCTGGCCGATACGATGGGCGCGGTCGGTGGCCTGGTTTTCCGCCGCGGGATTCCACCAGGGATCGTAATGGATCACGGTGTCGGCGGCGGTCAGGTTCAGCCCTGTGCCGCCGGCCTTGAGGCTGATCAGAAACAGGGGTACTTCGCCGCTCTGGAAGCGCCGCACCGGCGCGCGCCGGTCTTTGGTGTCGCCGGTGATCTGAACGTAGTCGATGGCGCGGCTGCGGAGCTCTTCTTCGATCAGCGCGAGCATCGAGGTGAACTGTGAAAACAGCAGGATGCGGCGTCCCTCTGCCAACAGCTCGGTGAGCATTTCCATCAGGCTGTCGAGTTTGCCCGAACTGCTTCCGCGGGTCGGCTTGGCGGCGTCGCTCTTGACCAGGCGCAGATCGCAGCATACCTGGCGCAGCTTGAGCAACGCATCGAGAATGACGATCTGGCTGCGTGCCAACCCTTTGCGGTCGATCTCGTCGCGAACCTTGCTGTCCATCGCCAACCGTACGGTTTCATAGAGGTCGCGCTGGGCTGCGTTCAGTTCTACCCAATGCAGGATTTCATTCTTGGCAGGCAGCTCCCGCGCCACCTGTTCCTTGCGCCGTCGCAACAGGAATGGCTTGATCCGTGTCGTGAGGTGCTGCAGCCGATCGGTGTCGCCGTTTTTTTCGATAGGGTTGCGGTAATCGCGGTTGAATCGCTTTGCATCGCCCAGCCAGCCGGGCATGAGGAAGTGGAACAGCGACCATAACTCGCCCAGGTGGTTTTCCAGAGGCGTGCCGGTGAGACAAAGGCGCTGCCGGGCATTCAGGCGTCCGGCAGCCTGGGCGGCTTTGCTGCTGGCGTTCTTGATGTTCTGCGCTTCATCGAGCACCAAGATGTGCAAGGGCAGTTCGACGAGTCGGTCGATATCCCTGGGCAGCAGCGCATAGGTAGTGAACAAAACGTCGTATTCGGCCAGGTGTTCGTAATGCTGCTGGCGTGACGAACCGTGCAGTGTGACCACTTTCAGGGCAGGGGCGAAGCGAGCTGCCTCGTCTTGCCAGTTGGGGATGAGGCTGGTGGGCATGACCACCAGGCAGGGCCGATCGAGGCGGCCTGCCTCTTTTTCCAAAAGAAGATGAGCCAGGGTTTGCAGTGTCTTGCCCAGTCCCATGTCGTCGCCGAGGATGCCGCCGACCTCGAGGCTGCGTAGCGTCTGCATCCAGCGCAGACCCTCCAGCTGATAGGGCCGCAACTGCGCATTCAGACCGGTCGGAGCGCTGACCGCTTGCTGGCGATAGTCGCGCAGACGTTGGGCGAACTCGCGCATCAGCTCGCCGCCATGCCAGTGCGGGGAGAGCGCATCCAGTTGCGCCAGTCGTGCCGCATCGGCGCGTCCCAGACGAAGCGTGTCGGCGCTTGGCTGGTCGTCGCGAAGGTACAGTTCGGCGAGGGTGGCCATGATGGTTTTCAGACGGCCAAATGGCAGCAGCACTTGCAAGGGGCGGTCATCGTCCCCGCGGCGCTTGTCTAGCTGTACGCGAAGGGTTTCGTCGTCGGCGCGCCGAGCCAAGGCCTGCTGGGACAGCAGCGCCGGGTTTCTGCGGATCAGGCCGAGCAGGACCGGCAACAGGCTGATGCGTTCGCCTTCCACGATAATGCCGAGTTCCAGATCGAACCAGCTGTGCTCCGGCGGCTCGTCGACTTCGACGTACCAGGCGTCTACAGGCGTCAGGTCATACGCGAAGCCGGGTTGCATGACGATCCGCCAGCCCTGTTCGCGCAGCTGCGGCAACTGTTGCTGGACGAAATGCAGCCAGGCGGTTTCGCTGGGCAGGTCGTACATCTCCGCCGAATCCTTCGGCAAGGCCAGGCTTTGTCGCAACGACGGACGAAAGCCCAGCTGCTTCAATTGCTGGCGTAGCGCCTGCTCCGCGGCGGGTTGGCGAGCCATGCTGAGCACCCGTTCGCCTTCGGTCTGACGGATGCGCTGCTCGGCTTTGGCGTTGCCGTGCACGCTGGTTTTACCGTAGACGAAACTGAGCCCCGCGCGGTGCTGATGCTCGTTCACCATGCGCCGGCTGCTCGGCTGGTAATTGACCGCATGATGGCTGCCCAGGGCGAGCTGGGCGATGGGCATAACATCGTCAATCCGCTGTTCTTGCGCTTTGGCAGGCGCTGGAAGCTGCGGTGCGATTTCATTGAGCGACAGGCTGAACAAGGCGGCCTTGGCTGACGGAACCGAGGGGGCGGCGAGTAGATGACGGGCCAAGGCCGGCGTCAATCCATGATCGATCAGACCGACTTCGTTTCGCCGTTCGTCGAGGTAGTACAGCGGATCGACGGTGGAGAGTAGTTCCGCTGCGGGGTCGTTCATGTCCAGCGTTGGCTGGAAGGATCCATCGGATTGCTGCGTCCAGTTGAAGCGCGCCTGGCGAGACAGGCCAAACTGCAGCGGTGGACGGGCCCAGTCGAGATACGCACGGCCAGTTTCCAGAATCAGGCGCAGAGCCTCGCCGCCGTTTTCGCCGCTGAGCGTGAATCCGTGGCTGGCACCGCGGCCCAGTGCCAGGAGCGCCGCGATATGCAAATCCAGAGGCTGCATGAAGCGTGGTTGGCGAAAGCTGGCTTCGCGTACGCCGTAATAGGGCTGCCTTTCGCCGAAGGAACCATCCTTTCGCAGTCGTACTTTGTAGACCTCGATGTGAACGCCCGGCGTGACCCGGTAGTGCAGACACCATTGCTCGCCAGCGGTCTGGGGCTCGCCCAGCGCCCGCGGAAGTTGGGATAACCAGTGTTCCACGGTGCCTGGAAGCTGGTCAGGTGGCTCTTCGGCTGCGGGCGATGTTGTGTGGTCGGCCTGATGCTCAAGATAGAGGATGAGCGCCGCCGCATGCTTGCAATTGAGGCCTACCGGACAACTGCAGATGCAGCTGAGCCCGCCGTTGCCCGAAAGCTGCAGTGATTGCCGATATTGATTGTCGCCTGCGCCACGGCAGGTGCCTTCGGCGAATCGTGCATCCTCGCGCAGCAGCCTGACGCGCCGTTCGTGGGCATATTGCATCCCGCGGGCGAGCGCGTTTTCAGAAAATGCCAGCCGCCAGGTCGGCGGCAGATGGGCCAGAAAACTACCGGACATCAATCAGCGCGCCGCCTAGGATTAATTGCACGTGAACTGCATCCTCACCCGTTCGCCGCCAGTCGCTCGAGCAAGGCTTCAAGCGTGTTGAAGCGCTCTTCGGGCCGCTCCATCGGCACCTGGAATTTGAACATGGTGGCGCCTTCGAACTTGTAGCGGTTGGGTTGGCTCTGGATCAGCTTGATCAGCACCATCGGATCGACGCTGGTATCCGCGGCGAACTCGATACGCCCGCCCTGCGGCCCTGCGTCGATCTTGGTGATGCCGAGGCTGGCGGCCTGGAGCTTGAGCAGCGTCAGCCTGACCAGATGCTTGGCCGGTTCGGGCAGCAGGCCGAAGCGATCAATCATTTCGACCTGCAGCTCGCGTAGTCCGTTCTCGTCGGTGGCGTTGGCGATGCGTTTGTAGAGGATCAGGCGCGCGTGGACGTCCGGCAGATAATCCTCGGGGATCAGCGCCGGTACGCGCAGATTGATTTCCGGGCCACCTCCCAGCGGTTGGTCGAGGTTGGGCTGTTCGCCTTTCTGGATCGACTTGACTGCCCGTTCGAGCATTTCCATATAAAGCGTGAATCCGACGGCCTGGATCTGTCCGCTCTGGCCGTCGCCGAGCAGCTCGCCGGCCCCGCGGATTTCCAGGTCGTGGGTGGCGAGGACGAAGCCTGCGCCGAGATCCTGTGCGTTGGCGATGGCTTCCAGGCGCTTTTCCGCGTCGGGGGTCATGGCCTTGCGTGGTGGCGTCAGCAGATAGGCGTAGGCCTGGTGGTGGCTGCGTCCGACGCGTCCGCGCAGCTGATGCAGCTGGGCCAGGCCGAACTTGTCGGCGCGTTCGATGATGATGGTGTTGGCGCTGGGCACGTCGATACCGGTTTCGATGATGGTCGAGGCGATCAGCACGTTGAAGCGTTTGTGGTAGAAATCGCCCATCACCTGTTCGAGCTCGCGCTCGCGCATCTGTCCATGGCCCACGCCGATACGCGCTTCCGGTACCAGCTC
Organism: Pseudomonas sp. YJ42; assembly: GCF_047225135.1. Classification (NCBI taxonomy): domain Bacteria; kingdom Pseudomonadati; phylum Pseudomonadota; class Gammaproteobacteria; order Pseudomonadales; family Pseudomonadaceae; genus Pseudomonas; species Pseudomonas sp. YJ42. The sequence continues at coordinate 4,333,849 of NZ_CP178378.1, forward strand.
GGCGAGGTCGGCGGCGCATTTCTCGATGGTCTTCACGTCGTTGTGCAGGTAGTAGACCTGACCGCCACGCAGCAGCTCGCGTAGCAGTGCTTCCTTGATGACCGAGTTCTGTTGCTCCATGACGAAGGTGCGTACCGACAGGCGGCGCGCTGGCGGCGTGGCGATGATCGACAGGTCGCGCATGCCGGCCACCGCCATGTTCAAGGTGCGCGGAATTGGAGTGGCGGTGAGCGTGAGGATGTCCACTTCGCTGCGCAGGGCCTTGAGCTGTTCTTTCTGGCGCACGCCGAAACGGTGTTCTTCGTCGATGATGACGAGACCCAGATTGGTGAACTTCACGTCGTCCTGCAGCAGTTTGTGGGTGCCGATGAGAATGTCGACCTTGCCTTCGGCCAGCTCTTGCACCGCGCCCTGGATTTCCTTGGCGGACTTGAAACGGCTCATCACCTCGACGCGCACCGGCCAATCGGCGAAGCGGTCGCGGAAGCTGTTGTAGTGCTGCTGGGCGAGTAGGGTGGTGGGCACCAGGACGGCCACCTGACGACCGCTGTGCACCGCAATGAAAGCGGCGCGCATGGCCACTTCGGTCTTGCCGAAGCCGACGTCGCCGCAGATTAGGCGGTCCATGGGCTTGGGCGCCAGCATATCGCTGCGCACGGCCTCGATGGCGGCTTGTTGGTCCGGCGTTTCCTCGAAAGGGAAACCAGCGCTGAATGTTTCGTAATCGAGTTGCGGGTCTTCGAAGGCGTACCCCTCGCGGGCGGCGCGGCGGGCGTAGATATCGAGCAGCTCGGCGGCGACATCGCGAACCTGCTCGGCGGCCTTGCGCTTGGCCTTCTGCCAGGTTTCCGAGCCCAGGCGATGCAACGGCGCCAGCGCATCGTCGCTGCCGGTGTAGCGCGCGATCAGATGCAGGCTGGATACCGGCACGTAGAGCTTGGCTTCCTCGGCGTACTGCAGCATCAAGAACTCGGCGGCCTGACCTTCGATTTCCAGCGTGACCAGTCCCTGATAGCGGCCGACACCATGGTCGATATGGACCACCGGCGCGCCTTCACGCAGCTCGGTAAGGTTCTTGATGACGTTCTCGCCGGCGTCACGACCTTTTTCGCGGCGGCGCCGTTGCATGATCCGTTGGCCGAACAGCGGGCTCTCGGCGATCAATGCCAGCGATGGGTCTTCTAGCAACAGTCCGTCGTCCAGCGGGGCGATGGCGATCGCCAGCCGCTCTCGGCTTTCAACGAACTCCGGCCAGCCAGAGACTTCCTGCGGGCGTAGTTTCAACCGTGCCAGCAGTTCCAGCAGGACCTCGCGGCGCCCAGCCGATTCAGCGGTGAACAACACACGGCCAGGAAATTCGTCGAGGAAGCGGCGCAGCGCCCCCAGCGGCTCGCTGGCCTTGGCGTCTATCGCCAATTCAGGAAAGCGGCTGGCCGGGAAACGCTCGCGTCCGATACCAGTCTCGACATCGTCCTGACTGGCCACTACTCGTGGCCAGGATTTCAGATGGGCGAAGCAGTCTTCGACCGGCATGAACAGCTCGGCGGGCGGCAGCAGAGGCCGCTCGGGATCGACGCGGCGTTCCTCGTAGCGATTGCGTACGTCCTTCCAGAAATGCTCGGCGGCTTGCTCGATTCCGGGCAGCGAGAAGACCTGAGTGTCCTCTGGGAGGTAGTCGAACAACGTCGAGGTTTCGTCGAAGAACAGCGGCAGGTAGTACTCGATGCCCGCTGGTGTGATCCCGGTGGACAGGTCCTGATAGACCGGGCAGCGGCGGAAATCGACATCGAAGCGTTCACGAAACCGCGCGCGGAAACCGGTGACCGACTCCTTTTTCAACGGAAACTCGCGCGCTGGCAGCAGGCGGATCGACTCGACCTTGTCGATCGAGCGCTGATTTTCCGGATCGAAGGTGCGCAACGTTTCGATCTCGTCGTCGAACAGGTCGATGCGATAGGGCAGCGTGCTGCCCATAGGAAACAGATCGATCAGCGCACCACGCACGGCAAACTCGCCATGCTCGTAAACGGTATCGACGCAGCGGTAGCCGGCTGCTTCCAGGCGCATGCGCATCTGTTCGACGTCGAGCTTCTGGCCGACGTCCAGCACCAGGCTGGAGCCAAGCAGAAAGCGCTTTGGGGCGAGCCTGTGTAGCGCGGTAGTGATGGGGACTACCAGCACGCCGTGGGTCAGCTCGGGAAGCTGATAGAGCGCTGCGATGCGCTGGGAAATGATGTCCTGGTGCGGCGAAAAGACGTCATAGGGCAGTGTTTCCCAGTCGGGAAAATGCAGCACCGGTAGCGTCGGGGCGAAGAACGCGAGTTCTTCCTGCAAGCGTTCGGCGCTTTGGCTGTCGGCAGTGAGGAGAAGGGTGAAACGCTCTGCGTTGCTGGCTGCTTCGGCAATGGCCAGGCTCAGCGCGGCTCCGGGAAGGTTGCCCCAGGTTTGCTTGCCGCTGGCGGCAGGCATGGGCGGAAGGCGCAATACGGACACGAGTGGGCGTGGCTCCGGTCAAAAAATGGACCGCGCGGATTGTAACTATCTGCGCGGGACGCTGTCAGTGTTTCCGCTGCACAGATTGCCGGCGCTAGGGTGCGCCGGCATAATGTAGCCCCTTTTCTCAGCCCCTACATGTTGGAAGGAACTGCCCGTGACTCAGAAGCCCGACCAGTGTCTTGGTGAATGGATTGATCGAGAAGCCCTCGCCGAAGCGATGATTCCGCTGATTGGTCAGCTGTATCGTAACAACAACGTGGTGACTTCCATCTATGGCCGTGGCCTGATCAATCGCTCGGTCATCGCGCTGCTCAAGGCGCATCGATTCGCACGTCACCGTCAGGCTGACGAAGCCGAACTCTGCGTGCATGAGACGCACCAGATCCTTACCACTATGAGCGACATGAATCTGGGTGCCGCTTCGGTCGACCTGGGCAAAGTCGTTGCCAAGTACAAGGCCGAAGGCAATGGCCGAACCCTCGATCAGTTCGTGCGTGACGAACTGGCCGAAGTGGCTGGCAAGCGCAATACCTCGGGCGTACACAAAGGCACGGACGTCGTGCTTTATGGTTTCGGTCGTATCGGCCGCCTGCTGGCGCGCATCCTCATCGAGAAGACCGGCGGTGGCGACGGCCTGCGCCTGCGGGCGATCGTCGTACGCAAGGGCGCCGAGAACGACCTGGTCAAACGCGCCAGTCTGCTGCGTCGTGATTCGGTACATGGTCCGTTCGACGGCACCATCCACATCGATGCGGAAAACAACACCATCACAGCTAACGGCAACCTGATTCAGGTGATCTACTCGAACGACCCGTCCTCGGTGGATTACACCCAGTACGGCATCGAGAACGCGCTGCTGGTCGACAACACCGGCAAGTGGCGTGATGCCGAAGGCCTCAGCCAGCATCTCAAGTGCCCTGGTGTTGCGCGCGTCGTTCTGACCGCGCCTGGCAAGGGCGAGCTGAAGAACATCGTGCATGGCATTAACCATGGCGATATCACCGCTGATGACAAGATCGTATCGGCAGCCTCCTGTACCACCAACGCCATCGTGCCAGTGCTCAAGGCGGTTAACGATCAGTACGGCATCGTCAATGGTCATGTGGAGACCGTGCACTCCTACACCAACGACCAGAACCTGATCGATAACTTCCACAAGGGCAGTCGTCGCGGTCGTAGCGCTGCGCTGAACATGGTCATCACCGAGACCGGGGCCGCCACTGCCGCTGCCAAGGCGTTGCCGGTGCTCAAAGGCAAGCTGACGGGCAACGCCATCCGGGTGCCGACGCCGAACGTTTCCATGGCCATTCTCAATCTGAACCTGGAAAAGGCCACTACCCGCGAAGAGATCAACGAGTACCTGCGTCAGATGGCCATGCATTCGGATCTGCAAAAGCAGATCGACTTCGTCAATTCGCAGGAAGTGGTTTCGACGGACTTCGTCGGTTCGCGTCATGCAGGCGTGGTGGATGCCGAAGCGACCATCTGCAGCGACAACCGTGTCGTTCTGTATGTGTGGTACGACAACGAGTTCGGCTATAGCTGCCAGGTAGTCCGCGTGATGGAAGATATGGCTGGCGTGAACCCGCCAGCCTTCCCGCGCTAACGCATCGGGTGCAAAGAAACGGGAGCTTCGGCTCCCGTTTTTCATTTCGTCGGGAAATATGCGGAGTTGTTCGGCCCGGAATGGGCAGCGTCAATAGTTGGTTACGGCGAATCGCTTGTCTCTAGTCAAAAAATTGAAAGACCCTGGGTGGTCAGTCACGGCTTGCGACCTCTATAATCGGGCGGATTTCTACCTGGGCCCGCGGCATAGCGTCGCGCTGATAACTTATCAGCGCGCGCCGTGCAATTCGACTTTAGTGAAGTCGCGGCGCTCGTAAAAAAAGCCTTTTAAATCAGTGGTTAGCGAACCGATGATCAATATAAAACGTGGGCTTGATTTGCCCATTGCAGGTGCGCCGGCGCAGCGTATCGAGGCTGGAAGGCCCGTGCGAAGCGTTGCCGTCGTAGGGTTTGATTACCCTGGCATGAAGCCGACCATGGAGGTCCAGGTCGGTGATCGGGTCAAGTTGGGGCAAGTCTTGTTCTCCGACAAGAAGACACCAGGGGTGGTTTTCACCGCGCCGGGTGCTGGCACCGTCAGCGCCATCCACCGCGGCGAAAAGCGCGTCCTTCAGTCGGTGGTCGTTGATCTCGACGGAGCGGAAGAGGTGATGTTCAGCCAGTACGCTTCCGCTGAACTCGAAGGGCTAAGCGATGCCCAGGTTCGCGAGAATCTGCAGCAGTCAGGTCTTTGGACCGCGCTGCGTACGCGCCCTTACAGCAAAGTCCCGGCCATCGATGCGGTACCCAGCTCCATTTTCGTCACAGCGATGGATACCCATCCGCTGGCGGCGGACCCTACCATCATCATCGCTGAGCGTGCCGCTGACTTCGAAGCGGGCCTGAAGGTGCTCGGCAATCTAGGCAAGCTGTTCCTGTGCAAAGCCGAGGGCGCCTCGCTACCAGGCGAGCAGCTCGCCAAGGTGAAAATCGAGAGTTTCGCCGGACCTCATCCGGCGGGTTTGGCCGGTACGCACATCCATTTTCTCGATCCGGTCAGCGCCAGCAAAAGTGTCTGGACCATCGGCTACCAGGACGTGATCGCCGTTGGCGCGCTGTTCACCAGTGGCCGTCTGTCGGTCGAGCGCGTGGTGTCACTTGCCGGTCCCGTGGTGGAAAATCCGCGTCTGGTACGTACTCGTCTAGGCGCCAGCCTCGACGAGCTGACGGCCGGTGAGCTGCAGCCGGGCGCCAATCGCGTCGTTTCCGGTTCGGTATTGGGTGGTCGTACGGCGCATGGCGCCTTCGCCTACCTGGGCCGGTATCACCAGCAGGTTTCCTGCCTGCGTGAGGGCAAAGAGCGCGAGATGTTGCATTACCTGCGTGCCGGTAGCGACAAGCACTCGATCCTCAATATCTACATCTCCAAGCTGATGGGCGGTAAGAAGTTCGCCTTCTCTACATCCACCAATGGCAGTCCCCGCGCCATGGTGCCAGTCGGTAACTACGAGGAGGTCATGCCGCTTGACGTGTTGCCGACTCAATTGCTGCGTTCCTTGATCGTTGGCGACACCGAAGTTGCGCAGAAGCTTGGCTGCCTCGAGCTGGATGAAGAGGATCTGGCGCTGTGCACCTACGTCTGTGCCGGCAAATACGAATACGGCCCGATCCTGCGGGACAACCTGACTCGCATTGAGAAGGAGGGGTAAGGAATGGGCATTCGCGAATTCCTCGACAAGATCGAGCACAATTTCGAGAAGGGCGGCAAGTACGAGAAGTGGTATGCACTCTACGAAGCCGCAGACACCTTCCTTTATCGTCCCGGTAGCGTAACCAAGACCACCGCTCACGTGCGTGACGGTATCGACCTCAAGCGGATGATGATCACGGTCTGGCTGTGCACTTTCCCGGCGATGTTTTTCGGCATGTGGAATACCGGCTACCAGGCCAACCTGATCTACGCACAGAGCCCGGATCTGCTTGCTTCGCAAGAAGGTTGGCGACTGGCGTTGGTCAGCGCGCTGGCCGGCTTCGATCCGAACAGCCTGTGGGATAACTTCATCCAGGGCGCGGCCTACTTCATCCCTGTCTACGCGGTGACCTTCATCGTGGGCGGTTTCTGGGAAGTATTGTTCGCCTCGATCCGCAAGCACGAGGTCAACGAAGGATTCTTCGTCACATCGGTGCTGTTTGCCCTGATTCTGCCGCCCAGCATTCCGCTGTGGCAGGTCGCGCTGGGTATCAGCTTCGGTATTGTGATCGGCAAGGAAATCTTCGGCGGTACCGGCAAGAACTTCCTCAACCCTGCGCTCACCGGCCGTGCCTTCCTGTTCTTCGCCTACCCGGCCCAGATGTCCGGTGATGCCGTATGGACAGCAGTGGATGGATTCTCCAGCGCAACGGCGCTCAGCCTGAGCTTTGCCGGCGGTATGGAGAATGTGATCGGCAGCGGTATCACTTGGATGGATGCCTTCATCGGTACCATTCACGGCTCGATCGGCGAAACCAGTACGCTGGCCATCTTCATTGGTGGAGCTGTGCTGTTGATGACCAAGATCGCATCCTGGCGGATCGTCAGCGGCGTGATGGTGGGCATGATTGCACTGAGCTATCTGTTCAACCTGATCGGCTCGGACAGCAATCCGATGTTCGCCATGCCCTGGTACTGGCACATGGTGGTGGGCGGTTTCGCCTTCGGCCTGATTTTCATGGCGACCGACCCGGTTTCTGCGTCGATGACCAATACGGGCAAATGGGTCTTCGGCATTCTTATTGGCCTGATGGTGGTCTTGATCCGGGTGGTGAACCCGGCATTTCCGGAGGGCATGATGCTGGCGATTCTGTTCGCCAACCTGTGCGCACCGTTGATTGACCACTTTGTCGTTCAGGCCAACATCAAGCGGAGGCTGGCACGTAATGTCTAGTCAAAAAGAATCCACCGTTCGCACACTGGTCGTGGCCTTGTTGGTCTGCCTGGTCTGCTCGGTGTTCGTTGCGGGTGCGGCCGTGGCGCTTCGCCCGACGCAGCTGGAAAATCGTCAGCTGGATAAGCAGCGCAGCATCCTGGCGATTGCCGGTCTGGGTGAGCCAGGCATGTCTGGCAACCAGGTGAAGGCCCTCTACAAGGAGCGTATCGTCGCGAAGCTGGTCAACCTGGAAACAGGCGAGTACAGCGATGAGTTCGATCCGAACACTTTCGATCCGCTGGTTGCAGCCAAGGACCCGGAGCTTTCGCAAGCGCTCTCGGGTGATGAGGATATCGCTTCGATCAAGCGTCGCGAGCGCTACAGCGTCGTTTACACCGTCGAGGAGAATGGCGAGGTCGCTACGCTGATCATGCCGGTCCGTGGCTACGGGCTGTGGTCGACGCTGTACGGCTTCATCGCCGTCAAGGGCGATCTCAACACCGTCGAAGGGCTGGGCTTCTATCAGCATGGCGAGACTCCCGGTCTCGGCGGCGAGGTGGACAATCCCAAATGGCGTGGCCTGTGGCAGGGCAAAGAGCTGTTCAGCGAGAACGGCAAGCTGGCCATCCAGGTCGTCAAAGGCGGCGTCGATCCGCAAAGTCCGCGAGCCGACCATCAGGTCGACGCGCTGGCTGGCGCGACCCTGACCAGCAACGGGGTGAACAACCTGCTGCACTTCTGGCTGGGCGAGAACGGATTCGGTCCATTTATCGCTAACCTGCGCGCTGGGGAGGCTTGACCATGTCGCAACCTACTATCAAAGAAGTCCTGTTCAATCCGGTCTTTAATAACAACCCCATCGGCTTGCAGATTCTTGGAATCTGTTCGGCGCTGGCAGTCACCTCCAACCTTAAGACCGCGCTGGTCATGTCCGTTGCACTGACGCTGGTGGTGGCGTTTTCCAATCTGTTCATCTCGATGATTCGCAGCCAGATTCCAGGCTCGATCCGCATGATCGTGCAGATGGTGATCATCGCCTCACTGGTGATTCTGGTTGATCAGGTGCTCAAGGCCTACGCCTTTTCCCTGTCCAAACAGCTATCGGTATTCGTCGGTCTGATCATCACCAACTGCATCGTGATGGGACGCGCCGAAGCATTCGCCATGCAGAACCCGCCCATGCTGTCGTTCTTCGATGGCCTAGGCAACGGGCTCGGCTACAGCGCCATGTTGATTGCCCTCGGCATCATTCGCGAGCTGTTCGGTGCTGGCAAGCTGATGGGCTACACCATTCTTCCGGTCGTCAACGACGGTGGCTGGTACCTGCCCAACGGCATGATGCTACTTCCGCCTTCGGCGTTTTTCCTGATCGGCCTGTTCATCTGGGGTATCCGCGCCTGGAAGAAAGAGCAGGTCGAGAAGCCGTCCTTTAAGATGGCGCCGCAAGTCTCGAACAAGGAGGCTTACTGATGGAGCATTACCTCAGCCTGTTTGTCCGCGCTGTGTTCATCGAAAACATGGCGCTGGCGTTCTTCCTCGGCATGTGTACCTTCATCGCGATCTCGAAGAAGGTGGAAACGGCGATCGGTTTGGGTATCGCGGTCATCGTGGTCCAGACCATCACCGTTCCGGCCAACAATCTGATCTACACCTACCTGCTCAAGGCGGGTGCGCTGTCCTGGGCCGGTTTGCCTGAGGTCGATCTGAGCTTCCTTGGGCTGCTCAGCTACATCGGCGTGATCGCAGCCATCGTTCAGATTCTCGAGATGACCCTCGATAAGTACGTGCCCAGCCTCTACAACGCGCTGGGTGTGTTCTTGCCGCTGATCACCGTGAACTGCGCCATCATGGGCGGCACGCTGTTCATGGTCGAACGTGATTACAACCTGGCGGAAAGTACTGTCTATGGCGTCGGCTCGGGTCTGTCCTGGGCGCTGGCCATCGCGTTGCTGGCCGGTATTCGCGAGAAGCTCAAATACAGCGATGTGCCGGATGGTCTGCAGGGCCTGGGTATCACCTTCATCACCATCGGACTGATGTCGCTGGGCTTCATGTCTTTCTCTGGCGTACAGCTGTAAGGACGGGATGAACTGATGAGTTACGAAATTTTCCTCGCCATCGGTATGTTTACCGCCATCGTGCTTGCGCTGGTGGTAATCATCCTCGCGGCGCGCGCCAAGCTGGTTTCCAGTGGCGATGTGAGCATCGAGATCAACGGCGAACGCACCATTACCGTCCCTGCGGGCGGCAAGCTGCTGCAAACCCTGGCTGCTAACAACATCTTTCTTTCGTCCGCTTGCGGCGGTGGCGGTACCTGCGCGCAGTGCAAGTGCATCGTCGAGAGCGGCGGCGGCGAGATGCTGCCCACTGAAGAGTCGCATTTCACCCGTCGTGAAGCGGGCGAAGGCTGGCGCCTGTCCTGCCAGACTCCGGTCAAGGCGGACATGAAGATCGAAGTGCCAGAAGAAGTGTTCGGTGTGAAAAAGTGGGAATGCACCGTGCTGTCCAACCCGAACGTGGCGACCTTCATCAAGGAGCTGACCCTGAAGCTGCCGGAAGGCGAAAATGTCGACTTCCGTGCCGGTGGTTACGTGCAGCTGGAATGTCCGCCGCATGAGGTTCGGTACAAGGACTTCGATATTCAGGAGGAATATCGCGGTGACTGGGACAAGTTCAACCAGTGGAAATATGTGTCGAAGGTTGATGAAACCGTGATTCGCGCCTATTCCATGGCGAACTACCCGGAAGAGGTCGGTCTGGTTAAGTTCAACATCCGTATTGCGTCGCCGCCACCAGGCAAAGACGATCTGCCACCAGGCAAGATGTCTTCCTGGGTGTTCAGCTTGAAGCCGGGAGACAAGGTTACCGTTTACGGTCCGTTCGGTGAGTTCTTCGCCAAGGATACCGACGCCGAGATGGTCTTCATCGGTGGTGGCGCGGGCATGGCTCCGATGCGTTCGCACATTTTCGACCAGCTCAAGCGCCTGAAGTCCAAGCGCAAGATGAGCTTCTGGTACGGCGCACGTTCCATGCGTGAAGCGTTCTATGTCGAAGAGTATGACCAGCTGCAGGCCGAGAATGACAACTTCGAGTGGCATCTGGCATTGTCCGATCCGCAGCCTGAAGACAACTGGAATGGCCCGACCGGCTTCATTCACAACGTGTTGTACGAGAACTATCTGAAGGACCACCCGGCGCCTGAGGATTGCGAGTTCTACATGTGCGGCCCGCCAATGATGAACGCCTCGGTGATCAAGATGCTTACCGATCTCGGCGTCGAACCGGAGAACATTCTGCTCGACGACTTCGGCGGCTAGCATGGCCCATGCGTTCTTTCGGCCCGTCATCGTTGCCGCCCTGGCGGCGGCCCTGACGGGCTGTCTGTTTCAGGACAAGGTGGAAAGCTTCGGTGGCCCGACCATGGGCAGCACCTACACGGTCAAGTACGTGGCGGGGCGCGAGGCAGCCGACAAGGAGCAGCTACAGCGCGAGACCGAGTCGATACTCGCCGAGATCGACAGGCAACTGTCGACCTACCGGGCCGATTCGGATATCGAAATGTTCAATGCTTTGCCTGCAGGCGAATGCACGAACATGCCCGACGGCGTGCGCGAGCTGATCCTGGCGGGGCAGCAGCTTTCAGACGAAAGCGACGGTGCGCTGGATCTGACCATCGAACCGCTACTTAACCTCTGGGGATTTGGTCCGCAGGGGCGAGGCGAGCGGGTGCCGTCTGCTGAAGAAATTGCCACGGCTCGGCAAAATGTCGGCCAGCATTATGTCCGGGTAGAGGGCGAGCAGCTTTGCAAGGACAGGGCTGTCCAAGTCGACTTCAACAGTATTGCCGCCGGCTACGCGGTTGATCAGGTCGCGGCAGCGCTCGAGGCATCAGGCGTCAACAGTTATCTGGTAGAGATCACCGGGGAGCTCAAGGCGCGGGGCCGCAAGCCGGATGGGTCGCCCTGGCGCGTCGCTATCGAAGCGCCACGGGATAACGAGCGGGTTGCGCAACGAATCATCGAACTGGATGGCTTTGCCGTTTCTACCTCCGGTGATTACCGCAACTATTTCGAGCGTGACGGCAAACGTTATTCACACACGCTCGATCCGCAAACCGGCGCCCCTATCGTTCACCATCTGGCGGCTGTGACGGTGGTCGATCCCTCGACATTAAGGGCTGACGGATTGTCTACTGTGCTCATGGTAATGGGTCCCGAGCGGGGAATGGCGTATGCGACAGAGCGAAATATCGCAGCGTTTTTCGTCATCCGCGAAGGACAGGAATTCGTAAGCAGAAGCACCGGGGCCTTCGATGAGTTATTCGGTGCGGGAGCAGAGTAATGACTTGGTTAATCGTTTTTCTCGTCATGCTGTTGGTCGTGTTCGGCATGTCCATCGGCGTGATCATGGGGCGTAAGCCCATCGCCGGTTCCTGCGGGGGCATCGCCAATCTTGGCATCGAAAAAGAGTGCTCGATCTGCGGCGGTAGCCGCGAGAAGTGCGAAGAAGTAACTGCGCAGGCGAGCCAGGGTGAAAAAGCAGATCTCGCGTACGACGCGACCAAACGCTGACCCCGGCTGTGGCGTGGTCGGCTGCGTTGGCCGCCGACCCGAGTCTTGCATGCTGCAGCGCCGATGCCGCTTGGATTTATCGGCGTAAGGTCCAGGGCGGTACGCCAGCAATGGCGATTCGCCCAGACCAACCGAATTTGTTAACGGCGGCAGGGCTGCCTGCTGCGTGTTCAGGGGTGAATATGGCTGTCTACAATTACGATGTGGTGGTATTGGGCTCGGGCCCTGCCGGCGAAGGCGCTGCAATGAACGCGGTCAAGGCTGGACGTAAGGTAGCCGTGGTCGATAGCAGGCCGCATGTGGGCGGCAACTCCACTCATCTGGGTACCATCCCGTCCAAAGCGCTGCGCCATTCGGTGCGCCAGATCATGCAGTACAACACCAACCCGTTGTTCCGCCAGATCGGTGAGCCGCGCTGGTTTTCGTTTCCCGATGTACTGAAGAGCGCCGAAAGCGTAATCGCCAAGCAGGTCACCTCGCGTACTGGCTATTACGCTCGCAACCGTATCGACATTTTCTTCGGCACTGCGAGTTTTGCCGACGAGCAGACCGTCGAAGTGGTCAGTGCCAACGGCATGGTTGAAACGCTGGTGGCCAATCAATTCATCATTGCGACCGGCTCGCGCCCTTATCGCCCTGCCGACGTCGATTTCTCGCATCCTCGCATATATGACAGCGATACCATTCTGACCCTGAGCCATACGCCACGCCGCTTGATCATCTACGGAGCCGGGGTGATCGGTTCGGAGTACGCGTCGATTTTCAGCGGTCTCGGCGTGCTGGTCGACCTGATCGACAACCGAGATCAGTTGCTCAGCTTCCTCGATGACGAGATCTCCGATGCGCTCAGCTATCACCTGCGCAACAACAACGTATTGATTCGTCATAAAGAAGAGTACGAGCGTGTCGAAGGAGTCGACAACGGCGTCATCCTGCATCTGAAATCGGGCAAGAAGATCAAGGCGGACGCCTTTCTCTGGTGTAACGGGCGGACCGGTAACACCGACAAGCTCGCCCTGGAAAACATCGGTCTCAAGGTCAATAGCCGCGGGCAGATCAAGGTGGACGAGCATTACCGTACCGATGTCGGCAATATCTACGCAGCGGGCGATGTGATTGGTTGGCCATCGCTGGCCAGTGCGGCCTATGACCAAGGCCGTTCGGCTGCCGGGAGCATCGTCGAAAACGACAGCTGGCGCTTCGTCGACGATGTGCCGACCGGTATCTACACGATTCCGGAGATCAGTTCGATCGGCAAGAACGAGCGCGAACTCACGGAGGCGAAGGTTCCCTACGAAGTGGGCAAAGCGTTCTTCAAGGGAATGGCACGAGCGCAGATTTCAGCCGAGCCAGTAGGTATGCTGAAAATCCTTTTCCATCGAGAAACGCTGGCGGTGCTCGGCGTGCATTGCTTCGGCTATCAGGCATCGGAAATCGTGCACATCGGTCAGGCGATCATGAACCAGCCGGGTGAGGCGAATACGCTCAAGTATTTCATCAATACCACCTTCAACTACCCAACCATGGCCGAAGCCTATCGCGTCGCTGCGTTTGACGGGCTAAACCGGCTTTTTTGAGCGGCTCCGACCGGTGGCCTGAGCCGGTTGGAGAAGATACCCGGAACTGGCGCTGGCCGAATCGGGAAAGCTTTTGAGGGCAGGAACGAGGACCGCCGGGCATGGCGGTCCTCTTCAGTTCATGTGTTGCGCAGCGTGGTGACGGCGAGGCCAGGGTAATCGGTGATTAGGCTGTCGACGCCGAAATCCGCGAGCCGACGCATCAGCGCCGGTTCGTTCACTGTCCATACCGAAACGTGCAGCCCTTGCTGGCGGGCTTTGGCTATCCGCTCGGGCGTGCACAACGTCCACTTAAGCGCCAGCAGCTCGCAGCCGTATTGCTTGGCCACTTTCAAGGGGTCGAGCCAGGCGTATTCGGCGACCAGTCCGCACGATATTTCCGGGGTCAGGCGCTTCAGGGCCCGCAACACTTCCCGTGATCCGGATGTGACGGTGATCCGATCAAGCAGGCCATAACGCTCGGCCAGCTCTTTGATTGCGAGCACCGAGCGCGCGGCGCGAACCCTCGATGCGCTTTTGACTTCCAGTTGCCAGTGCTCGAAATCGCATTTCTCGAACAATTCCGACAAGCGCGGGATAGGGCAGGGTTGTTTCCAGCCTGGTCCGCCACTGCGCGCGTCGTAACGAATCAGGTCTTCAGCGTCGTGCTCGACGACCTTGCCGCGTCGTCCCGTGGTGCGTTTGAGTGTCGGGTCATGGATGACCATCAATTCGCCGTCTTTGGACAAATGAAGATCCAGCTCGCAGCGGCGCACGCCATGGGCGAGGCATCGCTGGAAGCCGACCAAGGTGTTTTCCGGAGCTTCACCTTTTGCGCCACGATGGCCATAGATCAATGTCACGGTTGTTTATCTCGCTGTGCTGGAGTGAGACGTTGGTGGTGCAAAACACTGTCGATCACCCGGTTATCTTCGAAGTAAACCGAAAACTCACGATAATCCCAGCGCGTGATAGGCGGTTGACCAACAGCAGGATGCTCTTCATCGGCAAGACCGAAGCGCTCGAGTACCTGGTTCTTGGCGTCGCCGCGATTGGGCAAAGGCTGTTGGGTTTGACCTTGTTGGCCGATTGGAATGCGGATGACGTCGGCCTGTGCCGGGATGCAGAGAGCAAATGTCAGAAGCGGGATAAGCAATCGATGCATGTTCAGGTTCCTTGCAGACTTTCACGAGCCAGGCGTCGTTCCGTCGCCTGTTTCTGCAGGATATGCCGCGCGAGCAGTTGCCGTTGTGCATCAGTCAACGCTTCGAAGGACGTGCCGATTGCAAAGCGCCCGTCGTCGAGGGCCTGGCAGCTCGCGACGCGGGCGCGTAACAACATGCCCAGACATTGCGGCATCAACACCAGCTTGAGCGTCCAGAGCGTGTCTTCGCCGAGCGGCTGGTCATTGACGAAACTGATGCCGCCTTCCGAGAGCACAACCTCGCGTGCTGCCCCCAGGTCTTTTATCAGGTCCTGTGCCAATGCTTGGCCCAAGAGGTCGATGCGCTTGTTCTGCACCTTCAGATAGTTGGCTAGCGTGCGATTCCCCTCTGCGATCTGGCGCAGCAGGTACTGTGCTTCGAAATCGAGCTGGTGCAGTTCACCAAGCAAGTCGAACAGCCGCACCGAGCCGCTACCGGAGACTGTTTCGGCGTGTTCCGGCGGCAGGATTTCCAGTGCGATCATGTCCTCGATACGATAGTATTCGCGGCGATCTTCGGTGTCTTCTGTGGGCATGTCGATCCCCGGGCTGCAGTGATGGCTTGAGTGTATCAGGCCGCCTGGCAACGTCATTCAGCTTGTTATTTCCTGCCAGCGAAAGCGAACTCATCGATTTATGTTCAGACCGCTGTCCGTGTATATCGGGGCGCGCTACACACGCGCCAGACGTCGCAGCCTCTTCGTCTCCTTCATATCCTTCACATCCATGATCGGGCTCGCGCTCGGCGTGCTGGTGATGATCGTCGTGTTGTCGGTGATGAACGGTTTCGACCAAGAAATGCGCAGTCGCGTGCTGGGCATGGTCCCGCACGCCACGATCGAAAGCGCGACGCCGATCAACGACTGGCAAGCCTTGGGGCAGCGGCTCGCGCAGCATCCGCAGGTCGCAGCGGTAGCGCCGTTCATTCAGATGCAGGGCTTGCTGACCCACCGCGGCCAGGTTACCAAGACTCTCGTCAATGCCGTGGACCCAGTGGTCGAACCGGACGTATCCATCGTTGGCCAGTTCTTTCGAGAGGGCACGCTAGAAGATCTGGTGCCTGGAGAGTTCGGCATCGTTATTGGTGACAAGGCGGCCGAAAAACTCGGTGTTGGTGTCGGCGACAAGATCACCTTCGTCGCCCCTGAAGTGACGGTCACCCCAGCGGGTGTTTTCCCGCGCATGAAGCGCTTCACGGTACGCGGCATCTTCCATGTAGGCGCGGGTGAGATCGACGGTTACGTGGCGATGGCTAATATTTCCGACCTCGCACGGCTGCATCGCTGGAAGCCCGATCAGGTCCAAGGGCTGCGTTTGCGTTTCGTCGATTTGTTCGAGGCTCCGCGTATTGCATGGGAATTGGCGGGCCAGTTGGGTGACGACTTCTATTCGCGCGATTGGACCCGCACCCATGGCAATCTCTATCAGGCGATCCGTATGGAAAAGGCCATGATCGGGCTGCTGCTGCTGCTGATCGTCGCGGTGGCCGCCTTCAATATCATTTCCACACTGGTCATGGTCGTGACCGACAAGCGCGGAGACATCGCCATCCTGCGTACCCTTGGCGCGACGCCCCGGCAGATCATGGCGATTTTCATGGTTCAGGGCACGGTCATCGGCGTCGTCGGTACTCTGGTAGGCGCCTTGCTCGGTATTTTCGCAGCACTGAACGTTAGCGGTTGGATCGCTGCGCTGGAGCGCCTGATCGGACACAAGTTTCTCAGCGCTGATGTGTACTTCATCGATTATCTCCCGTCTCGACTGTTGGCCGCCGACGTGATCCAAGTCTGCGTCGCAGCGCTCGTCCTGAGTTTTTTTGCCACCCTATACCCGGCGTGGCGTGCCGCCCGTACCCAACCGGCCGAGGCGCTACGATATGAGTGAGCTGGTTATGAATGAAAGGTCATCCAACGATCGTGCGGTATTGAGTTGCCGCAACCTGGGCAAACGCTACGAGCAGGGCCCGGAGTCGGTCAGTGTGCTGTCCGGCCTGCAACTGGAGTTGTTTCCGGGGCAGAGGGTTGCCATCGTCGGCAGTTCGGGCTCGGGTAAAAGTACGCTGCTGAACCTACTTGGTGGTCTTGATACACCGAGCGAAGGAAGCGTCTGGCTGGCCGGCGAGGAGCTTTCAGCCCTTAGCGAAAAGGATCGTGGGCTGTTGCGTAATCGCGCGCTGGGCTTCGTCTACCAGTTTCACCACTTGTTGCCCGAATTCACCGCTCTGGAGAACGTCTGCATGCCATTGCTGATCGGCAAGGCGCCGATCGTCGATGCACGGGCACGTGCGACGGAACTGTTGCGGCGTGTGGGGCTCGGCCACCGGTTGGCGCACAAGCCGTCGGAGCTGTCCGGGGGCGAACGTCAACGCGTGGCGATTGCTCGTGCATTGGCCAACCGCCCGGCGCTGGTCCTGCTCGATGAGCCTACCGGTAACCTCGATCACCATACCGCCCAAGGTATTCAGGATCTGATGCTGGAGTTGAGCAGCTCGTTGCGCACTGCGTTTCTCGTCGTTACTCACGATCCGCAACTCGCCGGGCAAATGGACCACATTCTGCGCCTGGAAGACGGCCGGTTGGTGGCCGGGTAATGTTCAGGCCGCTCAGCATCTTCATTGGCAGCCGCTATACGCGGGCCAAGCGTCGCAACCATTTCATCTCCTTCATTTCCTTGACCTCCATGATCGGACTTTCGTTGGGCGTGCTGGCGATGATCATGGTGCTTTCCGTCATGAACGGATTTCAGCGGGAGATGAGCAACCGCATTCTGGGAATGGTTCCGCACGTCGTGATCGCCGGTGACGGACATCCTGTGGCTGACTGGCAATCGCTGGCCGGGCAGCTCCGGTCGCATCCCGAAGTGCTCGGCGCCGCGCCAATCACTCAGCTGGAGGGCATGCTTTCATTCAAGGGCTCGATGCAGCCGATCGAGATTAAGGGCATCGATCCGCAGGCCGAAGGTAAGGTATCGATACTTGGTTCGAAGATGGTCGCCGGCAGGCTCGACGATCTCAAACCGGGCGAGTCCGGCGTAATTCTCGGGCTGATGACCGCGCGGCGATTCGGTTTGAAACTGGGCGACAAGCTCACCCTCATTGTCCCTGAGCTCAGTGACGCGCCTGGCAGCATCACGCCTCGCATGCAGCGATTGAATGTCGTCGGGGTATTCAAGGTGGGCGCCGAACTGGACGGCAGCCTGGCCATGATTCATCGGACCGATGCGGCGCGGATTCTTCGCTGGCAACCGGACCAGGTCGAAGGTGTCAGGCTCAGACTGGCAGATCTGTATCGCGCTCCGGAGGTTGGGCACGACCTCGTTGCCAGGCTTGGTGCCGGTTACCGCAGCGAGGATTGGTCGCTCACACAGGGCAGTCTGTTCAGCGCCATGAAGATGGAAAAGACCATGATCGGGCTGCTGCTTCTGCTGATCGTGGCGGTTGCCGCTTTCAACATTATCGCCACCTTGATCATGGTGGTGGCCGATAAGCGTGCCGATATCGCGATTTTGCGTACCCTGGGGGCGACGCCTCGTCAGATCATGACGATTTTCATGGTGCAGGGCAGCATCATTGGCCTGACCGGCACGCTGATAGGTACCGTCCTAGGTGTGTTGGGCGCGCTCAACGTCAGTACGCTGGTGGGATGGTTGGAGCGGGTGTCGGGGCAACACATCTTCAGCTCCGACGTCTACTTCATCAACACCTTGCCATCAGAGCTGCGTCTGGAGGATGTGCTGTTGGTGACGCTAGCCGCATTGATCCTGAGCTTCTTGGCGACACTCTATCCCGCTTGGCGTGCAGCGCAGACTCAGCCCGCAGAAGCGCTGCGCTATGAGTAGGTGTGCGTGTCAGCGGCGGTCCAGTTGGCGCTTGCGCCAACTGCGGCTGACCCACCAGCGCCAATAGGCCTGAGTCGCAATGTAACCGAGCACGGCCAAGACGAGGCCGACCACCAGAGAGCCTAGATACAAGGGCTCCCAGTGACTGCTGAGCATCTTCTGCACCCATGCGAGGGTCAGCTCCATTGGCATCGGCGAAACCGGGGTATCCATCAGCCAGGCGCCGACCTTGTAGTTGCAATAAAAAACCGGAGGCATGGTCAATGGGTTGGTCAGCCAGACCAGCCCTACGGCTATTGGCAGGTTGGCCCTGGCTGGAACCGCACATAGCGCGGCGGCCAACATCTGCATGGGCATCGGAATCATGGCCCAGAACAGGCCAATGGCTATCGCTCTGGAAACCGAATGCCGGTTGAGGTGGAGCAGGTTTGGATCGTGAGTCAGGGTGCCGAGAAATCGCAAAGATTTGTGGGTCTTTATGCGATCGGGGTGCGGCATGTAGCGTTTGAAAAAACGACGCGGCATGAAGATTCTCTGGCGGGCTGAAGCGCGCCCGATTATGCCTGAAACGAGACCCGGCGCTGAGATGAGTTTGTGACATGGATTCTACACTGTGGCGGCCGACAGGATGTCGGTGATGCCACAGTGACTCGGTAGCCGTCTTCTACGGATGTGCTGATCGCTGGAAGGGAATCCAGGAGATGTTTCATGCGTACAGCCTTGCTGGCACTGGCGGCAGGCCTTTTATTGCTGCGCTTTCTACCGCAACTGCCACCTTTTGGGTCGCTGCCGTTCATGTTCGTGACGGGACTGGTCTTGTTGCCGTTTCGTTGGCGAGCGCTTGGCTGTTTTCTTTGCGGTCTCGCATGGGCCTGCCTGAGTGCTCATTGGGCGTTAAGCGACCGCCTCCCGACCGAACTCGACGGTCGTACCTTCTGGCTTGAAGGGCAGGTGACTGGACTGCCGGATGTTCGTGACGGTGTGGTGCGCTTCGAACTGGTTGATGTCTCATCCCGACATGCCGGCTTACCCTCGCGGATGCGCCTGGCCTGGTACGGTGGACCGATGATCCAGGCGGGAGAGCGATGGAGGCTCGCCGCCAAGCTCAAAAGGCCACGTGGCCTGGTCAATCCCCATCCATTCGATTACGAGGCCTGGCTTCTTGCACGTCGGATCGGTGCCAGCGGCACGATCAAAGCAGGCGAGCGGGTGGCGTTTTCAGAGGGGAACCTGGCGTGGCGCGATCGGTTGCGCCAACGCTTGATGGCGGTTGACGCCCAAGGACGCTCGGGTGCAATTGCAGCGCTGGTGGTTGGCGATGACAGTGGTTTGTCCAAGTCAGACTGGCGCATCCTGCAGGACACCGGAACCGTGCATTTGATGGTGATCTCGGGACAGCATGTGGGGATGCTGGCCGGTCTGCTCTATAGCCTGGTTGCGCTATTGGCGCGTTGGGGCATCTGGCCGCGGCGGATCGACTGGCTGCCTTGTGCCTGCGGTCTGGCGCTGTTCGGAGCACTCGCATACGGTTGGTTGGCGGGCTTCGAAGTCCCGGTTCAGCGGGCTTCGGTGATGGTCGCGCTGGTGCTGTTGTGGCGCTTGCGGTTTCGACATCTCGGTGTCTGGTTACCGCTGCTCGTCGCGCTCGATGGCGTCTTGCTAATCGATCCATTGGTTAGTTTGCAATCGGGATTCTGGTTGTCTTTCCTGGCCGTGGCGCTGCTCGCATTGGTCTTCCGTGGCCGACTGGGCAGCTGGGACTGGTGGCGGGCGTTGAGCCGTGCCCAGTGGTGCATGGCGCTCGGCCTGTTGCCGGCATTGCTTGCGCTGGGCTTGCCGGTGAGCCTGAGCAGTCCAATCGCCAATCTTTTTGCGGTGCCACTGGTCAGCATGCTGATCGTGCCGCTGTCTCTGATGGGGGTTTCGCTGCTGTGGTTGGCGGGCGTTGGTGAGTCGTTGCTATGGTTGGCGGGTGGCCTGTTGGCGTTCCTTTTCGATACGCTGCAATGGCTTGCCGGTTGGCAGGCTGCATGGCTACCGGCATCGTTGCCGATATGGGCCTGGGTGCTGGTCGCGCTGGGGACGCTGCTATTTTTGTTGCCGGCCGGGGTGCCATTTCGAGCGTTGGGACTGTTGCTTCTCGCGCCGTTGCTATTTCCGCCAGTAAACAAACCCGCAGCGGGACAGGCGGAAATTTGGGTGCTTGATGTCGGTCAGGGGCTGGCCGTGCTGGTGCGCACCCGGGAACATGCACTTCTATATGACGCGGGACCGCGCTATGGCGACTTCGATATTGGCGAGCGGGTGGTGTTTCCGTCGTTGAGAACGCTGGGATTGACCGATCTCGACCTGATGCTCCTCAGTCACGCTGACAGCGATCATGCCGGTGGCGCCATGGCTATCAAGAGGCTGATGCCGTTGGCGCGAGTGCTCAGCGGTGAGCCGGAAAGACTGCCTGCTTCGCTGGGTGCCGAGGCGTGCCGCTCTGGAGAGCACTGGGAATGGGAGCAGGTCCGCTTTACGCTTTGGCGATGGTCACAAGCCCAGGATGGAAACCAGTCGTCGTGCGTGCTGCTGGTCGAAGCCGGCGGTGAACGCCTGCTATTGACCGGAGATATCGATACGCTGGCCGAACAGGCGCTGCTGGCGAGCAAACTGCCGCTGGGCGTGCGGTGGTTGCTGGTGCCGCATCACGGTAGTCGCAGCTCATCTTCAACCGCATTTATCCAGGCAGCCGGTGCCGAAGGCGCGCTTGTCTCGCGCAGCCTGCACAACGCCTTCGGCCATCCGCATCCGGATGTCGTGCAACGTTTGCGGGCATCGGGCGCCCGGATTTTCGATACGGCTGAACTGGGTGCTCTGCAGATCCGTCTCGGCCGTTTCGAGCCCATTCGAGGATTGCGCGCCGAACGGCGATTCTGGCGGGAAAAATGAGAACCGTGGCCGTCGGCGGTCCGTCGGTCCTATGCTAGAGTGGCGCCACTTTTTCGAGGGGGATTCATCTCGTGTGGGAGCTGGTTAAAGCGGGCGGCTGGATAATGCTGCCAATCATTCTATGTTCCGTCGCCGCGGCTGGCATCATCATCGAAAGACTATGGACGCTACGACCCAGTCGCGTGACTCCGTCGCACCTCCTCGGTCAGGTGTGGAAGTGGATCAAGGACAAGAAGCTCAGCAACCAGAAACTTAAAGAGCTGCGCGCGGATTCGCCACTCGGCGAGATCCTAGCTGCGGGCCTGGCCAATTCCAAACATGGCCGGGAGATCATGAAGGAGTGTATCGAGGAGGCTGCGGCGCGTGTCGTCCATGACCTCGAGCGCTACCTCAATGCGTTGGGTACCATTGCCGGCATCGCGCCATTGCTCGGCCTGCTAGGCACCGTGCTCGGAATGATCGAGATCTTCAGTGCCTTCATGGGATCAGGCATGGCCAATGCACCCTTGCTCGCTGCGGGTATCTCCAAGGCATTGATCACCACGGCGGCTGGCCTGATGGTCGGTATCCCGGCCTTGTTTTTTCACCGTTTCCTGCTGCGCCGCGTCGAAGAACTGGTGGTTGGAATGGAGCAGGAGGCGATCAAGCTGGTCGAGGTCGTACAGGGCGACCGCGACGTCGATCTGGGTGAGGGCAAGGCGTGAAGTTTCGACGTAAGGCGCGAGAAAACGTCGACATCGGCTTGGCTCCGCTGATCGATGTGGTGTTCATCTTGTTGCTGTTCTTTGTGGTGACCACGACCTTTACCCGCGAAACACAGCTTAAGGTGGATTTGCCTGAAGCGGCCAGTGGTACGCCGCCCCAGGATGCCGAGAAAAAGCAGCTGGAAGTGGTCATCGATGTCGATGGCAGCTTTACCCTGAACGGCAAGACGTTGATCAAGCATGACCTGAGTACGTTAATGGCAGCTCTCAGCAAGGAGTCTGGCGGTGACACCAGCCTGCCGATGATCATCAGCGCTGATGGCAAGACCCCGCATCAGGCCGTCATCACAGCCATGGATGCAGCCGGAAAGCTTGGGTTTGCGCAGCTTCGTATCACCACCGTCGAGGCCCAGCCGGAGCCCTGATGTCCTTTGCCGACCGTCTGCAGCGAGCCTGGTACGAAGGGCACCCGGCCCTGGCGTTGCTCGCGCCACTGGAGGCGCTCTACCGGCGTGTGGTCGTCGCCAAGCGAAAGAAGTTCATCAGCGGTGCGACAGATCGTTACCGCGCTCCGGTGCCTGTGGTGGTGGTGGGTAATATCACCGTTGGCGGAACCGGCAAGACTCCACTGATTCTATGGCTCATCGAACATTGCCGTCGCCGCGGCCTGAAGGTGGGGGTGGTCAGCCGTGGCTACGGCGCCACACCACCGTCGTATCCCTGGCGAGTGATGCCCAACCACTCGGCGGCCGAAGCGGGTGACGAGCCGCTTTTAATCGCGCAGCGAACCGGCGTTCCGGTCATGATCGATCCGGATCGATCACGCGCCGTTCGCGGACTGCTCGAGTGCGAGCCACTCGATCTCATTCTTTCCGACGACGGCTTGCAGCACTACCGGCTGGCTCGCGACCTTGAACTGGTACTCATCGATGCTGCGCGTGGCCTGGGCAATCTTCGCTGTCTTCCTGCCGGCCCGCTGCGTGAACCGCTCGAACGGCTGGAGTCGGTCGACGCGGTGCTTTTCAATGGAGCACTGACCGACAGTCCGTCCGGTTTCGGCTTCGCCTTGCGGCCATCCCGATTGATCGAGCTGGCAAGCAATCAGGCTTGGTCGCTTGATCATTTCCCTCCAGGCCAGCAGCTGCACGCGGTCGCCGGGATCGGTAATCCACAGCGTTTCTTCAGTACGCTCGAGGCGCTACACTGGCGACCGATTCCGCATCCCTTCGCCGACCACGCCCGTTATAGCCTGGAGCAGCTGAGTTTCAGCCCCGAGCTACCCTTGGTGATGACGGAGAAGGATGCGGTCAAATGCCGGGCATTCGCGCCGCCGGGCTGGTGTTATCTGCAGGTGCAGGCCGAGCCATCGGCGGCGTTCGTGACCTGGTTCGATACACAGCTGGGCCGATTGCTACCTGAACACCCCTAAGCCGCTCGATCTGCCAGGTGCGGTCGGCTGCATCCAAGGACTGCGCATGGATACCAAACTGCTCGATATTCTCGCCTGCCCGCTCTGCAAGGGCCCGCTGAAGCTCACCGACGACAAGTCCGAACTGATCTGCAAAGCCGACGGCATGGCGTTTCCGGTGCGAGACGGGATTCCGGTGATGCTGGAAAGCGAAGCCCGCACCTTGGAAGTGGACGAGCGCCTAGACAAATGAGCAGCCCTTACACGGTCGTGATCCCGGCGCGTTATGCGTCCACCCGTCTGCCTGGCAAGCCGCTGCAAGACATCGCAGGCAAGCCGATGATTCGTCACGTCTGGGAGCAAGCTTGCAAGAGCGGTGCGCAGCGAGTGGTGGTGGCTACCGATGACAAGCGGATTCTCGAGGCTTGCCAAGACTTCGGGGCGGAGGTGTTGCTGACACGTATCGATCACAATTCGGGCACAGATCGCCTCGCCGAAGTGGCGAATAAGCTGGGCCTCGAGACTGATGCGATCGTCGTCAATGTGCAGGGCGATGAGCCGTTGATTCCTCCTGCGGTAATCGATCAGGTCGCGCGCAACCTCGACGCACATCCGGAAGCGGCCATCGCCACGCTTGCCGAGCCGATGAGCGACGCGCAGTCGTTGTTCAATCCCAACGTAGTGAAGGTACTTAGCGATATCAATGGCTTGGCGTTGACCTTCAGTCGTGCGCCGTTGCCATGGGCGCGGGATGACTTCGCCCGTGACCGGGACGCGTTTCCGGCTGAGGTTCCCTATCGCCGACATATCGGCATCTATGCCTACAGGGCCGGATTCCTGGCCGACTTCGTCGCCTGGGGGCCTTGCTGGTTGGAAAACACTGAGTGCCTCGAGCAGTTGCGCGCGCTTTGGCATGGCAAACGCATTCACGTCGCCGATGCGATCGAGGCGCCTCCGGCTGGCGTCGACACCGCAGAAGATCTCGAGCGTGTCCGCAAGCAGCTCGGAGCCTGAGCATGAACGTCCTATTCGTCTGCATGGGCAACATCTGCCGATCGCCCACCGCTGAGGCGGTGTTTCGCAAGCACGTGCAGGACGTTCGGCTGGAAGGTCGCATTTCCATCGATTCTGCTGGAACCGGTGGTTGGCACGTCGGTAAAGGGCCGGACCCGCGGTCCTGCCAGGCGGCCGCCAGGCGAGGCTATGACCTCAGCACGCTACGAGCGAGACAGGTGGCGGTCGAGGACTTCCAGCGCTTCGATCTGATCCTGGCAATGGATCACGAGAATCTGGAGCGACTGCAGGCGCTACGGCCCTCGAACTCGCGCGGTGAGCTGGACCTGTTCCTGCGCCGATACAACCTGGGCGAAGATGCTGTGCCTGATCCGTATTTTGGTGGCCAGGACGGTTTCGAGCAGGTGCTTGACCTGATCGAAAGGGCATCCGTCGCCCTGCTTAACGAGGTCAGGGAGCGTCTGTGACCCTTATCATCGAACAGAACCGCTCGCTCAAGGCCTTCAATACGATGGCTGTCGAGGCGAGCGCGGCACGCTTTACCGAGGCTCATAACGACCAGGAGGTAGTCGAGGCGCTCGCCGAGGCTCGCCGTCTTGGTGCCCCGCTGTGGGTTCTCGGTGGTGGCAGCAACCTGGTGCTTACTGCGGATGTGGATGCGCTGGTGCTGCGCATGGCCAGTCGGGGCGTGCGGGTGCTCAATGACGACGGTGAGCAGGTGGTGATCGAGGCGGCGGCGGGGGAGTCATGGCATCCTTTCGTGCTGCACAGCCTGGAGCTCGGTTTGTCCGGCCTGGAAAACCTCAGCCTGATCCCCGGTACCGTCGGCGCTGCACCGATTCAGAACGTTGGTGCATATGGCGTCGAAATCAAAGACGTGTTCGCTGGGCTGACCGCGCTGGACCGTGAAACTGGAGGTCTCGTTGAATTCGATCTGCAAGCGTGCCAGTTCGGCTACCGTGACAGCTTGTTCAAGCGCGAGGCCGGGCGCTACGTCATTCTGCGGGTGCGCTTTTTGCTGCAGCGAACGGCAAATCTGAAGCTTGAATACGGGCCTCTGCGCCAATGGTTGCAACAGCACGATATCCGCCATCCGACGCCAATGGATGTAAGTCGTGCGGTCTGTGCCATTCGCAGCGAGAAGCTGCCCGACCCCCGAGTTCTAGGCAATGCAGGCAGTTTCTTCAAGAATCCTTTGGTCCCTCAGTCGATCGCAGCTGCATTGCGGGCGCGATACCCCGATCTGGTGGCGTTTGCGCAAGGCGATGAGCAGGTCAAGCTTGCCGCCGGCTGGTTGATCGAGCGAGCGGGCTGGAAAGGCTATCGGGACGGTGACGCGGGTGTGCATCGGTTGCAGGCATTGGTGCTCGTCAATTATGGTCAGGCCACCGGTCGGCAGATTCTGGATCTGGCTCGGCGCATCCAGGCGGATATTGCCGAACGCTTTGGCGTGCAGCTGGAAATAGAGCCCAACGTCATCTGATACGGAGTTCGTTCGGCCGCTCTACTCGTTGGTATGGCGGGCGGCTTGCGTCTGATCGCTTTCGGTTGTGCCGTGTCGAGGATTACCGGCGTATCCATTTCCTGTAGGTTCCAGTGACGGGCACATGGACACAAAAAAGGGATGCCGAAGCATCCCTTTTTTTACTGCTGTGCCTGTCAGTTCTGGCGCTTATCGGCGTCATCCTGCTCGGTGGCTTCGTCGGCCACCTCAGGGGCAGCTTCCGTGGTGGGCTTGATCGGTTCCTCGAGCAGAACAGCTTCTGTGACGGCCTGTTCGGCTTCTGGTTCGGCCGTTTGTGGCTGCGCCGGTTCGATGGTCTGCTCTTCCTTGCTGCTGGCTGAATCGGCGACTGGTTGTTCGGCCGATGCAATATTAACCGCCTCGCTGACAACGATTTCAGGGCTTGCCAGTTCCGCTGGTGTCTGTGCTTCGGCTGAAGCTTTCGCTTCGGCGGCCTTCGCTTCGGCTTCGGCTGCTTCCTTGGCCTGGCGCTCCTGCTCGAGGCGGCGACGACGTACTTCGCGCGGGTCGTTGGGTGCGCGGCCGGTCGCTGTCAGAACTGGAGCTACCGGTTCGACGGGCGCTGCCGCTGGCTGTTCGGCAACCGGTTCGACCGGTGCTTGCGCGATCTCAGGCTCGATTGCCGAAAGTTCTGGTTGGCTAGCTTCCGGCTGCGGGGCAGCGGCTGGTGCGGCTTCTGCGATAGTCGGTGTCGTGGTGTCGCCTGTTGGCGCTGCGTTGACTTCTTCTGCGGGCTTCGCCGTTTCGGTCGTGCTAGCCGTTTCGGCATTGGCTGACGCTGGCGTTTCCGACGTCGCCTCGGCCTGGATCGCCGCTGGTGCTGTGTCGGTGTCGGCCGTGTTCGCCGCTAGGGCGGCTGCCGTCGCGGCAATGGCAACCTGCTCGGATTTCACCGGTGCATTGCTTTCACTGACTTCGGCAACGTTGTTCTCGGACTCTTCGCCAATCTCGTTGCCGTTGGCATCACGCTGACGATCACGGCGGTTGCTGCGACGACGCTGACCGCGGGAACGACGACGCGGACGATCTCCGCCTTCGGTCGACTCTTGTTCATCCTGCGTGGCTTCTGCGGTGTCATTTTGCTGCAGTTCGTCCGTGCTCGCGGCTTGCTCTGCGCGAGGCTTACGCTCTTCGCGAGGCGGGCGCGGTTTACGCTCGGTGATTTCCTCACTGGCAGCCCCCACTGGAGCGGTCTGGACTGGCTCATCCAGCGGTGCACGCAATTCGCGCTTGCGCTCTTCGCGGGGTTGGCGATCCTCGCGTGGCGTGCGTTCGCGACGCGGCTGTGGCTGCGCCGGGCTGTCGTTGGCCTCGATCGGCTCGCGAGGTTCACGGGCTTCGCGTGGCTTACGCTCCTCGCGTGGAGGACGAGGCTGGCGCTCTTCGCGGGGCTGACGCTCTTCACGTGGGGCGCGCTCTTCGCGCGGAGCACGTTCCTCGCGCGGCTTGCGTTCTTCGTCGCGATTGCTGCGTGAATCACGGCGACGGTTCTGCTGGCGGCCACTGCGACGCTCGTCGTTGCGCTGCGGACGGCTGCTGGTGGCGGGCTTCTGCTTGACTTCAGCGGCCGGGGCTTCCTGCTTGCCGGCGAAGAGACCGACCAGCGATTTGACCAGCCCTTTGAACAGGCTCGGCTCCTGGGCGGCAGGCGCGGCGGCTTCTACTGGCGTGGCGGCCGGCGCCGGTGCGGGCGCCGTCCGTGGAGGGGCGGTTTTCACTGCCGCTTCCTGACGAACCAGGGTGCGTGTCGAGCTGACCGGTTGGGCTTCTTCGACCTCGGTCGGGCTCATCTCGTAGCTGGCCTGGCCCGCAATGATTTCCGGGCTGTCATCGCGAAGACGCTGCACTTCGAAGTGCGGCGTTTCCAGATGATCGTCCGGCAGGATGAAGATTCGCGCGCGGGTGCGCAGTTCGATCTTGGTGATGGCGTTGCGCTTCTCGTTGAGCAGGAATGCGGCGACCTGGAAGGGGACGCGGGCGCGAACCTCTGCCGTGCGATCTTTTAGCGCCTCTTCCTCGATCAGGCGAAGGATCGCCAGCGACAGCGACTCGACGTCACGAATGATGCCTTGGCCGTTACAGCGGGGGCAGACGATGCCACTGGTCTCGCCGAGCGACGGACGCAGGCGCTGACGAGACATTTCCAGCAGGCCGAAGCGCGAGATACGTCCAACCTGGATACGGGCGCGATCGGCCTCGAGCGCTTCGCGAACCTTTTCTTCCACGGCGCGCTGGTTCTTCGCCGGGGTCATGTCGATGAAGTCGATGACAATCAGGCCCCCGATATCGCGCAGACGCAGCTGGCGAGCGATTTCCTCAGCGGCTTCCAGGTTGGTCTGCAGCGCGGTTTCCTCGATATCACCGCCCTTGGTGGCGCGCGCCGAGTTGATGTCGATGGACACCAGAGCTTCGGTCGGGTCGATGACGATGGATCCGCCGGACGGCAGCTTTACTTCGCGCTGGAAGGCGGTTTCGATCTGGCTTTCGATCTGGAAACGGTTGAACAGCGGCACGCTGTCTTCGTACAGCTTGATCTTGCTGGCGTACTGCGGCATGACTTGCTGGATGAAGGACAGGGCTTCGTCCTGGGCTTCGACGCTATCGATCAGAACTTCGCCGATATCCTGGCGCAGATAGTCGCGGATGGCGCGGATGATAACGTTGGATTCCTGATAGATCAGGAAAGGGGCGGGGCGATCCTGGGAAGCTTCCTTGACCGCGCTCCAGAGCTGCAGCAGGTAGTCCAGATCCCATTGCATTTCTTCACTGGAACGGCCGAGCCCGGCGGTGCGGACGATCAAACCCATATCGGCAGGGACATCGAGGCCATTCAGCGCTTCACGGAGTTCGTTGCGCTCCTCGCCTTCGATGCGGCGAGAGATGCCGCCGGCGCGTGGGTTATTCGGCATCAGAACAAGGTAGCGGCCGGCCAGACTAATGAAAGTCGTCAGGGCTGCGCCCTTGTTGCCACGCTCTTCTTTTTCGACCTGGACAATAACTTCCTGGCCTTCGCTCAGGACTTCTTTGATGTTGACACGGCCTTCGGGGGCCTTCTTGAAGTACTCGCGGGAGATTTCTTTGAGGGGAAGAAAGCCGTGGCGGTCGGCGCCAAAATCCACGAAAGCGGC
Organism: Pseudomonas sp. YJ42; assembly: GCF_047225135.1. NCBI lineage: Bacteria > Pseudomonadati > Pseudomonadota > Gammaproteobacteria > Pseudomonadales > Pseudomonadaceae > Pseudomonas > Pseudomonas sp. YJ42. The sequence continues at coordinate 4,362,677 of NZ_CP178378.1, forward strand.
TTCGAGGCTGGGCTCGACGCGCGTGATCTTGCCTTTGTAGATGTTGGCTTTCTTCTGTTCACGGGCACCGGATTCGATATCGAGATCGAACAGGCGCTGGCCGTCGACCAGTGCGACACGCAACTCCTCGGGTTGAGTTGCGTTAATTAGCATTCTTTTCATGTAGTACCGTCGGTTTCCAGGGCAGCGGAAACGGCGTTCGGCACACACGACTCTCGCGGTCGGTGTCAGGTGAGTCAGGAATGGTTGTAAGGCACTCCAGTGTCCAGCGATGTAAGGCCAGTTGGGCCGGCGTCGCGACGACGTCTCCTGCTTGCTGTCGGAACAGAAGCAATGGTTCGGGAGGAGGAATCAGCAATCGGTAGCGGACGGAATGAAGCGTCTATGAAAGCCTTTGCTACGCAATCCGATGGCTGTACATCTCCACCCAACACTCATACTTTGAAAATCGGGTGCCGCTCGCAGAATCCGGGCGGGTTATCGATTATCGCGCTTCCCCGTCGGGGTTACGCATCATGTCTTCAAGGCTTGTTTCGGGGCTTCACCGCTACTTGAGGGAAGCTCCGTCGGACGGCCTCACGTCCTCGAACATTTGCTGGGTCAGGAATGGCGGTTTCGCTGGCATTCATTGACCTGGCCACTTTTGGTGGCGTTCGGGACTATAACAGCAATGTTTAAGTGCTTCAAATCCATGAAAATTGATATCATCCGGCGATGACCAATACCCCCTCTCAGACCTCCGGCGTGCAAATGCTCGAGGTCGTGCCGGAGCTTGCCGGCCAACGCATCGACAACTTTCTTCGTACTCAGCTCAAGGGCGTACCCAAGACGCTGATATACCGCATTTTGCGCAAAGGCGAAGTGCGCGTGAATAAAGGGCGAATAAAGCCTGAATACAAGCTGCGGGCCGGCGATATAGTCCGGGTGCCGCCGCTTCGATTGCCCGAGCGGGACGAGGCGGTCCCGGTGGCGCAAGGGCTTCTCGAGCGACTGGAAGCGGCCATCGTTTATGAAGACAAGGCGCTTATTGTGCTGAACAAGCCTGCCGGCATTGCTGTGCACGGCGGCAGTGGGCTCAGCTTTGGCGTCATCGAGGCGCTGCGTCAACTGCGTCCCGATGCGAAGGAGTTGGAGCTGGTGCATCGCCTGGATCGAGATACGTCCGGGCTGCTGATGGTCGCGAAGAAGCGCAGCATGCTACGTCACCTGCATCAGGAGTTGCGTGGCGATGGTGTCGATAAGCGTTACATGGCGCTGGTGCGGGGGCGCTGGGAGACCGGCAGAAAGCAGGTGAACGCGCCGCTCATGAAGAATACGCTGCGCTCGGGCGAGCGGATGGTCGAGGTCACTGAAGAGGGCAAAGATGCGCTGACGCTCTTCCGCGTGCTACGTCGTTTCGGCGATTTTGCCACGCTGGTCGAGGCCAAGCCGGTAACAGGGCGTACCCACCAGATTCGTGTCCATGCGCTTTACGCGGGGCACGGAATTGCGGGCGACAACAAGTATGGCGACGAAGAGTTTTCGAAGGTCATTCGTGATCTGGGCGGCAAGCGATTGTTTCTTCATGCCTATGCGTTGAAAGTGCCCTTGCCTGACGGTGGCGAACTGAGTCTGGAAGCGCCTGTCGACGACGTTTGGGCGCGGACGCTGGAGAGGCTTGGTGAGTAGATACGAGCTTCTGATCTTCGATTGGGACGGCACCCTGATGGACTCGATCGGGCGTATTGTCGAATCCATCTCTGTCGCCGCAGCCCGTTGCGGCCTACCGCCCCTCGATGAGGCGGCTATCAAGGGGATCATCGGGCTGGGTTTGCCCGAAGCCATTGCGGTGCTGTATCCACATGTCACGGATGCGCGGACGGCTGAGGCGTTTCGTCGTGCCTATGCCGACCATTACCTCATGCTGGAGGCCGAACCATCGAAGCTTTACCCCGGAGTTGCGCTGGCGCTGCAGCAGTTTCGCGACCAGGGGCATCTGCTCGCCGTGGCGACCGGAAAAGGAAGGCGCGGGCTGGATAGGGTGTTGGACGGGCAGGGTTGGAGCGATTTCTTCGATGTGACCCGTTGTGCGGATGAAACCGCGAGCAAACCTGATCCATTAATGATTCATGAGATTTTGGCACAGTGCCGGGTCAGCCCCGAGCGGGCCTTGATGGTTGGGGACTCGGTATTCGATCTCGAGATGGCCCGGCGAGCTGGGGTAGATAGTGTTGCGGTGTCCTACGGTGCGCAGCCGATCGAGGTGCTGCGCGCATGTTCGCCGCTCATGGCCATTAATTGTTTTTCGGAGCTTGGCGATTGGCTGCGCTCCGCAAGTACAGCAGAGGTAGTTGCGAATGTCGGATGAATGGAAAGCACCTGTGAGCGAGCAGCAGGAAGATCGCAGAAGTTGGAAGTTGCTGGAAAAGACCTTGCTCGCCGGTGTCCAGGAGCAGCGGCGGGCTAGGCGGTGGGGGATATTCTTCAAGCTATTGACCTTCGTCTATCTCTTCGGAGCGCTGCTGATGTTCTCGCCTTTGTTGGAGATCGGCGACAGCAGGAGCGCGAGCGGCAGCCACACGGCGGTCATCAACGTTCGCGGCATGATCGCCGACGAAGAGTCAGCGAGTGCGGACAATGTCGTCGGGGCGCTACGCGCGGCCTTCGAAGATCCCAAAACCAAGGGCGTCGTTCTACGAATCAATAGCCCGGGCGGCAGTCCCGTACAGTCGGGTTACATTTACGACGAGATTCGGCGTTTGCGTGGCGAGCACCCCGACATCAAAGTCTATGCGGTGATCGCCGATCTGGGTGCCTCGGGCGCTTACTATATTGCCAGTGCCGCAGACGAGATCTATGCCGACAAGTCGAGCCTGGTCGGTTCAATTGGAGTGACGGCGGCGACTTTCGGGTTTGTCGAAACGATGGACAAACTGGGGGTCGAGCGCCGGGTTTACACATCGGGCGAACATAAGGCGTTTCTCGACCCATTCCAGCCGGAGAAGCCGGAGGAAACCAAATTTTGGCGCGACGTGCTCGGCACCACTCATCGCCAGTTCATAGACAGCGTCAAGCAAGGACGTGGTGATCGGCTGCAGGTCGCCGATCATCCCGAGCTGTTTTCCGGGCTCATTTGGTCCGGCGAGCAGGCGCTTGAGCTCGGACTCATTGATGGTCTGGGTAATACCAGCTACGTGGCGCGCGAAGTGATTGGCGAAGAGGAATTGGTGGATTTCACCGTGAAGGATTCCGCGCTGGATCGCTTCACCAAGAAGCTTGGTGCAAGCGTCGGTGCCCAGTTGGCGCTGTGGGTGGGATTCCAAGGGCCGCAGCTGCGCTAGTTCTCCTAGGTTGAGGGGTCAGGGAACTTTGACTCCGACGTTATTCAGCATGTCGACCAGTCGGATCAGTGGCAATCCGATCAGGCTGGTGACATCCGATCCTTCCGTGGCGCGGAACAGGCTGATACCCAAACCTTCGGCCTTGAAGCTGCCTGCACAATCGTAGGGCTGCTCGGCGTGCAGATAACGTTCGATCTGGTGGTCATCGAGGTCTCGGAAATGGACGATGAAGCTGACGCAATCGATCTGGGTGCTTGCGGTTCGACTGTCCAGTAGCGCCAATGCAGTCAGGAAATGTACGCTTTTGCCACTGCAGGCTTGTAGCTGCTGCTTCGCTCGCTCGAATGTTCGGGGTTTGCCCAGGATGCTCTTCTCTAACACAGCGACCTGATCCGAGCCGATGATCAGGTGGTCCTGATGGGTCGGCGCCAGTGCTTGCGCCTTTTCGTAAGCCAGCCGACGCACCAGTTGCTCCGGCAGCTCTTCAGGATGCGCGGTCTCATCTATTTCCGGGGCGCTGCAATCGAAGGTCAGCTGCAATCGCGAGAGCAGTTCGCGTCGATAGGGAGAGCTGGATGCGAGAAGCAGGCGGCGCATTTTCCTTCCTTTTATATAGAGGTCCGATCGTCGGTCGGCGGACCTCAATTGTGCGGCTGAATTCCTTTGACAGTCGAGAGGCGCATCCCTAGAATGCCGCGCTTATGTTGAAAGGACCAATACCTCCGCACGTAGATCCGCGCAAGCTTGCTGACCGAGCGGCTAACCTGAAGGGTGAGCTGCAATTGTCTGGGCTGAAGCGGCTCGTCGATCCTCTTGAGGATGACAAGGGTGTGGTGCGCGCCAGTTTTGATTTTGGGCGCGACGAGCAGCGCACTGTGGTCATTCACAGTGAGCTTGATGTTGAGGTCACCATGATTTGCCAGCGTTGTCTGGAGCCGGTTGTTCTACCTATTCACAGCGAGTGCGATTATGCCGTGGTGAATGAAGGTTCGAGCAGCCAGCACCTGCCTAAGGGCTATGACGTGCTGGAAGTGGGAGAGGATCCTCTGGATCTGCTGGCGCTGGTTGAAGAGGAGCTTCTGCTCGCTCTTCCGATTGTTCCACTCCATGACCAAGAAGTTTGCCAGCCGCCGGCTGGGCCTGATGAGCCCGAGCCGAGTGAGGACGAGGTATCGCGGTCCAACCCGTTCAGCGTACTGGCTCAGTTAAAGCGTGACCCAAACGTTTAGGAGTTGATCCCAATGGCTGTTCAGCAGAACAAAAAATCCCGTTCCGCCCGTGACATGCGTCGCTCGCACGACGCGCTCGAGCCGAACGCCCTGTCCGTGGAAAAGAGCACCGGTGAAGTTCACCTGCGCCACCATGTTTCCCCGGAAGGTTTCTACCGTGGTCGTAAAGTGATCGACAAGGGCGCTGACGAGTAAGTCTTGTCTGCTCCGATCATAGCGATCGATGCAATGGGTGGGGACTTCGGTCCCCACTGCATTGTTCCGGCCAGTCTCCACTGTCTGGCTGAAGTCCCCTCGCTGCACCTGGCCTTGGTTGGCCCATCCTCCATTCTTGAAGAGATCATCGCTCGACGTCCGGGTGTGGATCGCGCGCGTCTGACGATTGTCGATGCCGACGAAGTGATCGGCATGGACGAGCGTCCGACGCAGGCATTGCGCAGCAAGCCACGCTCGTCCATGCGCGTTGCGCTGGAATTGGTGCGCGACGGTCAGGCTCAAGCGTGTGTCAGCGCTGGGAATACTGGCGCGTTGATGGCGCTCGCCCGTCATGTATTGAAGACATTGCCCGGGGTCGACCGACCCGCCATGATGACCGCGATTCCTACGATTGAGGGCGCCTGTCTATTGCTTGATCTCGGTGCAAATGTGGACTGTACTGCCGAGCAGCTCTATCAATTCGCAGTGATGGGATCGGTTGCTGCGCAGAGCCTTGGTATCGAGCAGCCACGCGTTTCGTTGCTTAATGTTGGCACCGAAGAGATCAAGGGAAACCAGCAGGTCAAAGCGGCAGCTGCGCTGCTGCAGCAGGCGGGCGACATCAATTATCGGGGCTTCGTCGAGGGTGACGGACTGTTTCGCGGTGAAACTGACGTAGCGGTGTGTGATGGCTTCGTTGGCAATATCTTGCTCAAGTCCAGCGAGGGGCTGGCGCATCTGGTTGCCTTGCGCGTCGAAGCGCTTTTTCGCCGTTCACTGATTTCTCGTCTGGTAGGGGCGCTGGCTCTGCCGCTGTTGCGTCAGTTGCGGGCCGATCTGCGCCCGGCGCAGTACAACGGTGCCAGCTTTCTAGGGCTTCAGGGCATCGTCGTGAAAAGTCATGGTAGCGCCGGTGCTGAGGGCTTCCGGTCGGCTATCCTGCGCGCAACCCAGGACGTGGAGCACAATCTGCCGGAGCGATTGCACAGTCGGCTCGAGCATTTGCTCGTGACCAATCGGTCGGTAAAAGGCGCTGCTGATGTGACCACGTCCAACGGCTCGCCATCCAACTGACAATCCGGTGCGTCCCCGTGGCGTATTCTTCTGACGAACAACCACAAGAGAGCCGTTTCATGTCCGCATCACTTGCATTCGTCTTCCCAGGGCAGGGCTCCCAGTCCCTCGGCATGCTTGCCGAGCACGGGGCCCAGCAATCCCTGGTCATCGATACCTTCGCTGAAGCTTCGTCCGTGCTGGGGTACGACCTCTGGGCGCTTTCCCAGCAAGGTCCAGAGGCGCAGTTGAACCAGACCGATAAGACTCAGCCGGCGATCCTGACTGCTTCGATTGCGCTGTGGCGCCTGTGGCTGGCTGAAGGCGGAACGACCCCAGCGTTCGTCGCAGGCCATAGCCTGGGCGAATATTCTGCTTTGGTCGCTGCAGGCAGCCTGCCATTCGTTGATGCGGTGAAGCTGGTCGAGCTGCGTGGCCAGCTCATGCAGCAAGCCGTTCCTGCTGGTTCCGGCGGTATGGCAGCGATCCTCGGGCTGGATGACGCCGATGTGCTGGCGGCCTGTAGCGAAGCGGCGCAGGGCGAGGTGGTCAGTGCCGTCAATTTCAATGCGCCTGGTCAGGTGGTAATTGCTGGCAGCGCTGCGGCCGTTGAGCGTGCTATCGAGATTTGTAAGGCCAAGGGCGCAAAGCGCGCCATGCCGCTGCCGGTCAGCGTGCCGTCGCATTGTGCCCTGATGCGCCCTGCAGCGGAGCGTTTCGCCGATTCCGTCACTGCGGCCGCCTGGCAGGCGCCTCAGATTCCGTTGGTCCAGAATGTCAGCGCGGCGATCGTATCCGATCTCGATACGCTCAAGCATGATCTTCTAGCTCAACTCTACAGCCCGGTTCGCTGGGTCGAGACCATTGTTGCGTTGAACGCGCAGGGCGTGACCGACCTGGTCGAATGTGGCCCGGGCAAGGTACTGTCCGGTCTCAACAAGCGCTGCGTCAAGGGCATCAATACCTACAATCTAGAAACGCCAGAAGCTTTCGCTGCCACTCGTAGCGCACTGGTCTGAACAAGGAGATATTTATGAGTCTGCAAGGCAAGGTCGCCCTGGTGACAGGTGCCAGCCGCGGTATCGGTCAGGCCATCGCGCTGGAGCTCGGTCGCCAGGGCGCCATCGTGATTGGCACGGCGACTTCTTCGTCGGGCGCCGAGCGCATCGCCGAAACGCTCAAGGAAAACGGCATCGAAGGTGCTGGATTGGTGCTGGATGTTACCAGCGATGAGTCCGTCGCGACGACGCTGGAGCATATTCAGCAGCACCTCGGCCAGCCGGCTATTCTCGTGAATAACGCGGGCATCACGCGCGATAACCTGATGCTGCGGATGAAAGACGATGAATGGCATGATGTGATCAATACCAATCTCAGCAGCCTGTACCGTCTGACCAAAGGTGTCCTGCGTGGCATGACCAAGGCGCGCTGGGGGCGAATTATCAGCATCGGTTCCGTGGTAGGTGCCATGGGCAACGCTGGGCAGGTAAACTACGCCGCAGCCAAAGCCGGACTTGAAGGTTTCAGCCGAGCACTGGCCCGTGAGGTCGGTTCGCGCGGTATCACGGTCAATGCCGTGGCGCCGGGCTTCATTGATACTGACATGACGCGAGAGCTTCCCGAAGCTCAGCGTGACGCATTGCTAGGGCAGATCCCATTGGGGCGTCTTGGGCAAGCGGAAGAGATTGCTAAGGTCGTCGCCTTCCTAGCTTCTGACGGCGCCGCCTATGTCACCGGTGCTACGGTACCGGTGAATGGCGGTATGTACATGAGCTAATGTGACGCCCAATGCATGTATGCAGTCATAACGGCTGGTTAGTTCGTTATAAAACTGCGGTTTGTTTATAGACAGATGGTTGAAAGCCGGCTCATGCTTGCCCGCTTTCAGCTTGAAATGCGGAAAACGCTTTCTATACACTACCGCGCAGACCAGCTGCCTGATTTTTCCATAGGAGTGAAAACAAGGTATGAGCACCATCGAAGAACGCGTCAAGAAAATCGTTGCCGAGCAACTTGGCGTCAAAGAAGAGGAAGTTACCAACAGCGCTTCCTTCGTCGAAGACCTGGGTGCCGACTCCCTTGACACCGTTGAGCTGGTGATGGCTCTGGAAGAGGAATTCGAGACTGAAATCCCGGACGAGCAGGCCGAGAAAATCACCACTGTTCAAGAAGCTATCGATTACATCAACGCGCACGCGCAGTAAGTTGTAATCCTGCTTCGAACCAGTAAGCCGCACTGCCTTGAACGGGCAGTGCGGCTTTTGTTTGAGTTAGTTGTATTCAGCTGGTCGTGCCCCTGCGCGCGAGTCTGATGGCTGGTTCTTGCTCGTTGGCGTGCTGGCGGAGCAGAGCAGGTCGAATAAACGTAAGGAGAATTGCTGTGTCGCGTAGACGCGTCGTAGTCACCGGGATGGGCATGCTATCGCCGCTGGGTAACGATGTGCCAAGCAGCTGGCAGGGGATTCTCGCCGGCCGCAGTGGCATCGGCCTGATAGAACATATGGATCTTTCCGCCTACTCCACGCGCTTTGGCGGATCGGTCAAGAATTTTGACGTCGAGCAATATCTGCCAGCGAAAGAAGCTCGCAAACTCGATCTTTTCATCCAATACGGTTTAGCGGCCAGTTTTCAAGCGGTGCGCGATTCCGGGCTGGAAATCACCGACGCTAATCGCGAACGCATCGGTGTCGCGATGGGGTCGGGTATTGGCGGCCTGACCAATATCGAAAACAGCTGCAAGGCATTGATCGAACAAGGACCACGGCGTATTTCGCCTTTTTTTGTGCCGGGTTCGATCATCAACATGGTGTCCGGCTTTCTATCGATCCACCTGGGACTGCAAGGTCCGAACTATGCCATCGCTACGGCATGCACCACAGGAACGCATTGCATCGGCATGGCGGCGCGCAATATCGCCTATGGCGAGGCGGACGTGATGGTCGCGGGTGGTTCGGAAATGGCAGCCAGTGGTCTCGGCATCGGCGGATTCGCTGCTGCTCGTGCATTGTCCACCCGCAATGACGATCCGGCTGCAGCTAGCCGTCCGTGGGACAAGGGCCGGGACGGCTTTGTTTTGTCGGACGGCGCTGGCGCGCTGGTTCTGGAAGAGCTGGAGCACGCCAAAGCGCGTGGCGCGAAAATTTATGCCGAACTGATCGGTTTCGGTATGAGCGCCGATGCCTTTCACATGACCTCGCCGCCGGATGATGGTGCGGGTGCGGCTCGCTGCATTCGCAGCGCAATTGTGGACGCCAAGCTCGATGCGGCACAGGTGGACTATATCAATGCGCACGGCACCTCCACGCCTGCCGGCGACAAGGCGGAGGCCGCTGCGATAAAGACAGTGTTCGGCAGTCACGCCTACGAGCTGTCGGTCAGCTCGACGAAATCGATGGTTGGCCACTTGCTGGGTGCCGCCGGCGCTGTCGAGGCGATATTCAGCGTGCTTGCCATTCGCGATCAGGTGGCTCCGCCAACGATCAACCTCGATGAGCCCGATGAAGGATGCGATCTGGACTTCGTGCCGCACGAAGCTAAACCCAGGACAATTGATGTCGCCGTTTCCAATTCCTTTGGTTTTGGCGGCACCAACGGCTCACTGGTTTTCCGTCGGTTCGTCGAGTGACATTGAGTTGGGTGGACGGACGGCCCGCTGAAGGGCTGCCCGTTCATGATCGGGGGCTTGCGTACGGCGATGGTCTGTTCGAGACCATCAAGGTAGTCAGCGGTTCGCCGCAGCTTCTCGATCGTCATCTGGATCGTCTCGGTCTTGGATGCCAACGTTTCGCTATTCCAGCTGATCTGACAGCTCTTCGCGCACAAATTACCGCCTTCAGCGCGGCGCTTGGTACTGGCGTAGCCAAGCTGATTCTGACCCGTGGTGACGGAAAGCGCGGCTACGGCCCACCGGCTACCTGCCAGCCGCGCACGGTACTGCTGGGCTCGCCACTGCCAGATCATCCCGTCGAGCACCGCGAGCGAGGGGTGCGCTTGTATGCCTGTGCGACTCGCCTCGCTGAGCAGCCAGCTTTGGCCGGGCTGAAACATCTCAATCGGCTGGAACAGGTGTTGGCGCGTGCCGAATGGCAGGATTCCACCTTCGCGGAGGGCTTGATGCGTGATACGTCCGGACGCGTGGTGGAGGCTGTGTTCAGTAACCTCTTCATCGTGGAGTCCGGTGTACTGTTGACGCCATCACTTCACCGTTGTGGTGTGGCTGGTGTGATGCGTGAGGAAATCCTTGAGCGAGCGCGACAGTCGGGGATTCAGAGCAAGATAGATGACGTATCGCTCGGACAGCTGGTCGGTGCGGATGAGGTTTTCGTTTGCAACAGCCTTTATGGCATCTGGCCTGTTCGGCAATTGGGAGCCAGCGTATGGCCGGTGGGTCCGCTCACACGTAAACTTCAATGTCTGGTAGCTGATCTGTCGAGTAATTCGTGATTCGAAAACTGTGTTTTGCGCTCTTGGGCGCCGTGCTGGTCGCCGCGCTGACGCTCGGACTGATTGCCTGGAAACTCTACGCCGCGCTGGATCAGCCTTTGCAACTTGATGAGGCGCAGACGCTGGAAGTCGAATCTGGCGATACGCCCAGTGGCTTGTTTCAGCGCTTGGAGGGAGAAGGCAAGCTGAACGACTCGTTTTGGTTGCGACTGTACTGGCGCCTGAATCTTTCTGGGCAGACATTGCACAGCGGCGAATATCAGCTGCGTCCGGAAATGACCGTCCGCGACATGATAGGGCTATGGCAGCGGGGTGAGGTTGTTCAACACACCCTGACCATTGTCGAGGGGTGGAATTTTCGCCAGGTACGCGCCGCGCTGGAAATGTTGCCTACGATTCAGCAGACGCTGGGCGGTCTGTCGGACGCCGAGATAATGGGGCGACTCGGCCAGGCGGGTTTGCATCCGGAAGGGCGTTTCTTTCCCGACACCTACCGCTTTACCCGCGGCGTTACCGACCTCGAATTGCTTCAAAGGGCCTATTCACGTCTGGAAGCCGTTCTCGCCGAGGAATGGGAGCAGCGCAGTGAAGGCTTGCCTTATCAGGACGCATACCAGGCGCTGATCATGGCATCGATCATCGAAAAGGAAACCGGAGTGCCTTCGGAGCGCGGCGAAATCGCCGGTGTCTTCGTGCGCCGTCTGGAACGGGGTATGCTGCTACAGACTGACCCCACGGTCATCTACGGTATGGGCGAGCGGTATCGCGGACGGATCACCCGCAACGATCTGCGCAGGCCGACTCCCTATAACACCTACACCAACAGCGGGCTGCCGCCGACGCCGATCGCCATGGTCGGTCGCGAGGCCATTCATGCCGCGTTGCATCCGGCCGAAGGAAAAAGCCTTTACTTCGTCGCGCGTGGCGACGGCAGCCATGTGTTCAGCGATTCGCTGGACGAGCACAATCGTGCGGTGCGTGAGTACCAGCTCAAGCGCCGCGCCGACTATCGTTCCAGTCCGCCGCCCCGGCAAGCTCCGGTGCCGATCGAGAATATCCAGTGACAGGACTCTTTATTACCTTGGAAGGGCCTGAAGGCGCGGGCAAAAGCACCAATCGTGAGTACCTCGCGCAGCGCCTTCGTGATCACGGCCTTGACGTCGTGCTGACCCGCGAGCCCGGTGGAACGCCGCTGGCCGAACGGATTCGCGAGCTGTTGTTGACGCCTGCGGATGAACCCATGGGCAGCGATACGGAACTGTTGTTGATGTTCGCGGCGCGTGCGCAGCACCTTGCCGAGGTGATCCGTCCGGCGCTGAAACGGGGCGCCGTGGTGCTTTGCGACCGTTTCACCGATGCCACCTATGCCTATCAAGGCGGAGGCCGCGGCCTGTCCTTTCAGCGCATCGAGCAGCTTGAGACCTTCGTGCAGGGCGATATGCGTCCGGACCTGACCCTGATTTTCGATCTGCCTGTGGAGATCGGTTTAAGCCGCGCCGCTGCGCGAGGGCGTCTTGATCGGTTCGAGCAGGAGGGGCTGGGCTTCTTCGAGGCCGTGCGCAGCGCTTATCTCGATCGCGCACGCCAGGTTCCACAGCGCTATCGGGTAATCGATGCGGGCCAATCTCTGCCAATGGTGCAGCGAGCGCTGGACGCGCTCTTGCCCGAGCTGTTGGAGCGTGCCCTTGGCTGACGGCATTCTTCCCTGGCAGGCCAGCCTGTGGCAGCTGCTGGCGGGTCGTCAACAGCATGCCCATGCCTATCTCTTGCATGGTCCAGCGGGTATTGGCAAGCGTGCACTGGCCGAACAGTTGATGGCGTTCCTGCTGTGTCAGCAGCCGGCTCCGAGCGGAGCTTGCGGACGCTGCAAGGCTTGCATGCTACTGGCGGCACACACCCATCCCGATCATTACATTCTGGAGCCGGAGGAGGTCGACAAGGCCATCCGTGTCGACCAGGTTCGCCAACTGGTCGGGTTTGTCAGTCAGACCGCGCAGCTCGGGGGACGCAAGGTGGTTCTGCTCGAACCTGCCGAGGCGATGAACCTGAATGCCGCCAATGCGCTTCTCAAGAGTCTCGAAGAGCCTGCGGGCAATACCGTGCTGCTGTTGATCAGTCATCAACCCAGCCGGCTGCTGCCCACGATCAAAAGTCGCTGCGTACAGCAACGTTGTCCGTTGCCTGGTCGTCAGCAAAGTCTGGATTGGCTTTCCGGCAAGCTTCCGGATCTCTTGGCAGTTCAGCGTGAAGAATTGCTGACATTGGCAGCGAACTCTCCGCTCGCAGCGCTTAAGCTTCACGATATCGGCGTCTTGGAGATGCGCGTGCAGGTGATAGAAGGGGTGAAAAAGCTGCTCAAGCGGCAGCAATCCCCCAGTCAGCTGGCCGAGGCCTGGAATCCGCTGTCGCTGATTTTGCTGTTCGACTGGTTCTGTGAGTGGGCGCATCTGATTCTGCGTTTTCAGATGACCGGCGATGAAGCGGGGCTTGGCTCTGCCGATATGCAGAAGGTCATTCAATACCTGGCGCAGAAGACGCCGTCGACCAGGCTGCTGGTGATGCAGGACTGGTTGCTGGCCCACCGGCAAAAAGTATTGGGCAAAGCCAACCTTAACCGTGTCTTGCTTCTCGAAGCGCTCTTGGTGCAGTGGGCAAGTTTGCCCGAGCCAAGCTAGAATCCATCGGAACTGTTGTTAGGAATACCGCATGAGCCTGCCTGCAAACCTTGGTCCGCGTAACGGCATTCTGTCCCTGACCATCAAGGATAAGTCGGTGCTCTATGCGGCATACATGCCGTTCATCAAGCATGGTGGCTTGTTCATTCCTACTAACAAGAGCTACAAGCTCGGTGATGAAGTCTTCATGCTGCTGAGCCTGATGGACGAGCCTGAAAAGATCCCCGTCGCCGGCAAGGTCGTATGGATTACCCCCAAGGGCGCACAGGGAAACCGGGCCGCTGGCGTCGGCGTCCAGTTCAACGAGGGCGATTCGACTGCCCGCAACAAGATTGAAACCTATCTGGCCGGGGCGATGAAGTCCGATCGGCCAACACACACCATGTAAGCCGCAGTTGCGAAGATCGCTTGGCGGCTTTTTGCCTCTAGCGACGCCCACCTGCATCTGGTCGGTCTGCGACCTCTCGGTTGCTTTGCTCTACAATGGCGCGTTTTCTGTTTGGGTAATTCGCCATGTTGGTTGACTCGCATTGCCACCTCGATCGCCTTGATCTTGCCGTGCACGGCGGTTCTCTTGATGCCGCGCTGAATGCTGCGCGTCAGCGTGGCGTCGGGCATTTTCTTTGTATTGGTGTTAGCGTCGAGAATACCGCGGCGGTCAAGGCGCTTGCGCAACGCTATGACGATGTCGACTGTTCGGTAGGCGTGCATCCGTTGGATCTCGAGCCCGGTGCCGAACCTGCACTGGACTGGCTGCTGCAAGAGCTGGATGGGCCAGGCGTGGTGGCGATTGGCGAAACCGGCCTCGACTATCATTACGAGCCCGAAGCCGCCGAGTTGCAGCAGCAGTCCTTCCGCCTGCACCTGGAGGCCGCTCAAGTCTGCGGCAAACCGGTAATCGTTCACACGCGGGCGGCCCGTGCCGACACGCTGGCGCTGCTTCGCGAAGCGGCACTGCCACAAGCCGGCGTATTGCATTGCTTCACCGAAGATTGGGACATGGCCAAGGCGGCGCTGGATCTGGGCTTCTACATCTCGCTCTCCGGAATCGTGACCTTCCGCAATGCCGATGCGTTGCGAGACGTGGCCCGCCGCGTGCCGACGGATCGCTTGCTGGTCGAGACCGATTCGCCCTACCTGGCGCCGATCCCCTATCGGGGCAAACCGAACCTACCGCAGTACGTGCGCGAGGTCGCCGAGTTTCTGGCACAGTTACGTGGTGTCGATTTCGACGTCTTCGCCGAGCAGACCACGGATAACTTCAAGCGACTCTTCCCGTTGACCCGGGTCAAGGGCTGAGCGAGGTTGCCGCTCGAAGGCGCGTGCCCTTCAAGCCTCGTCGTCCAATGGCGTGTACAATCCGCGCCGCTTCGGTCCGCATGCCTGAACCCCGGCATGCGGATACGAGGGTTCAACTCGGCTCCGTATCACTGTCATGAGCCGGACCGCTTCCTCGTCACAGACCTATCAAGGTGACGCCATGTCCAGCGAGACGCTGCGTACCGGGCCGCTTCAGCGCGGCCTGCAAAATCGCCATATCCAGCTGATCGCGCTCGGAGGCGCCATCGGCACGGGGCTTTTCCTCGGTTCGGCCGGCGTGCTCCGCAGTGCGGGGCCGTCGATGATTCTGGGCTACGCCATTGGCGGGCTGATCGCTTTCCTGATCATGCGTCAGCTTGGCGAGATGATCGTCGAGGAGCCGGTCGCGGGTTCCTTCAGCCATTTCGCCCACAAATACTGGACGCCTTATGCCGGTTTTCTTTCCGGCTGGAATTATTGGGTGCTCTACGTGCTCGTAGGAATGGCCGAACTGACGGCAGTCGGCAAATACGTGCAGTTCTGGTGGCCCGAGGTGCCGACCTGGGCCACCGCGTCGGCCTTTTTCGTGCTGATCAATCTCATCAACCTGGTGAACGTGAAAACGTTCGGCGAGACCGAGTTCTGGTTCGCGATCATCAAGGTTGGCGCCATTGTCGGCATGATCGCGCTGGGTCTGTATTTGCTGCTGAGCGGGGAGGGCGGTAAGCAGGCCAGCTTCAGCAACCTGTGGAGCCATGGTGGATTCTTCCCCAACGGCGTAAGCGGGATGGTCATGGCCCTGGCAATCATCATGTTTTCCTTCGGTGGGCTGGAGTTGGTGGGGATTACCGCCGCTGAAGCATCGGATCCGAAGACCGTCATCCCAAAGGCTATCAACCAAGTCGTCTACCGCATCCTGATCTTCTATATCGGCGCGCTGAGCGTCCTGCTGGCGCTGTACCCCTGGGACACGTTGCTGGAAACCCTGGGATCTGCCGGCGATCCTTACAGCGGTAGTCCTTTCGTGCAGATCTTCTCGTTGATCGGTAGCGACACTGCGGCACATATTCTCAACTTCGTGGTGCTGACCGCGGCCCTCTCGGTCTACAACAGCGGTGTCTATTGCAACAGCCGGATGCTCTACGGTCTGGCTGAGCAGGGCGATGCACCCAGGGTGCTAATGATGGTGAACCGTCGTGGGGTCCCGGTTCTGGCAATCGCGCTCTCTGCTCTCGTGACGATGCTCTGCGTGCTGGTGAATTACCTGTTACCCCAGACGGCCCTTGAGTTGCTCATGTCACTCGTGGTCGCGGCGCTGCTGATCAATTGGGCGATGATCAGCCTCGCACACTTGAAGTTTCGCAGAGCAATGACAGCGCAGCGTATCGATCCCTCGTTCAAGGCTTTCTGGTGCCCTTTCAGCAACTACCTGTGCTTGGCTTTCGTGGCACTGATTGCGGCGATCATGCTCTCGATGCCGGGGCTACGTACCTCGATCATTGCCATCCCGATCTGGGTCCTGTTCATCTGGGTGTGCTTCCGGCTTCGGCTTTCCAGTCGGCGCGCCGCGCCTGGCTGATTGCTAAAGCATGTTGCTATCGCCAGCCAAAAAAAACCCGGCGTCGCGAGGAGCCGGGCCAAGACCATTAGGAGTTTGAGGTCACGTTCCTCGCTCCCTCAGCTGGCCGAGCATTGGGGGGATTGCGCGGCCAGTGCCTGAAGTATTGGCCCGGATCGGCAACTTTGCCGGGCGATTCATGCGCTTTTTAAAACGGATTTGGAATAGTTACGCGCACCTTGATCGCTCACTTTGCAAGCAGGCCGCGAACCACCGTCAATGTCTGCTCGATGACATCAGGGCGCGTGTAGAAATGGGGCGAGAGTCGTATACCACCACCACGAAGGGCACAGACGATCTGCTCGGCCTTGAGCTGCTGGAACAGCGCTGCGTTTTCCCAGCCATTGGCTCTGAAGGTCATGATGCCGGCCTGTCGAAACGGGTCGGTTGGGCTCAACAGCTCGACGCCGGGCATGGCCGCCAGCTCATGCTGCAGGTGATCGATGCGTTCGGCTAGCGCTCGGCTCACCTCGCTCATGCCAATCTCTTCGAGCAACGAAAGGCTGGCATCCAACGCCATGGCACCGAGCATATTCGGGCTGCCACACTCGAAGCGGCGGGCACTGCGGGCTGGCTGCCAGTCGCTGCGGTCGTAGTCGCCTGCGTGTTCGAGCATATGCCAGCCGTATTCGTGGAGCTTCAGTCTGGCGCGCAGATCGCTGCGGCAGTAAAAGACGCCGAGGCCCTCTGGTCCCAATAGCCATTTATGCCCATCGGCCATCGCGAAGGCGCACCGGTATTGCTGGACGTCGAAAGCGAGTGCGCCGAGCTGTTGGATCGCATCGATGCACAACAACACACCGCGCTGCTCGCAGCCTTCGCCTAGGCGGGGCAGATCGAGCCGTAGGCCGCTGGCGTACTGTACGGCGCTGATTGCCATGAGGCGTACCTTGGGTCCGCAGGCAGCCAGGAGCGCGGCTTCCGGATCGTCGCCCTTGAGGCTGACTTGTATCACTTCCACGCCCTGAGGTTGCAAAGCCTCCCAGACGACCCGGTTGGACGGAAACTCTTCGTCACTGATGACGATCTGGTCGCCGGCGCCCCAGTCCAGGCCAAAGGCTACGAATGACAGCGCTTCCGACGTGTTCTTGACCAGCGCGATATCGGCCGATGTCGGTGCGTTGAGCATCCTGGCCAGGCGATCACGTAATTGGCTTTCGACTGCCAGCCATTGGGGATAGTCCCGTGCGCCGAGCGCCATGTTTTGTTGTGCAAAGGCAGTCACGGCTTCAGTTGCCCGTCGAGGCCAGGGTGCGACAGCGGCGTGATTCAGGTATCGCAAACCTTCGATTTGAGGGAATTCGTCATTCAACGTACTCATAAGAGATGTTCCGTGCATTTTCTGACTAGATGGGCATAATCATCTGCTTCGATTTCAAGCCGCAGCCTCTTATGCAAAATGAACCCCGGAAGGTCCGCGAATTTCGCCGTCGCGAGCAAGAGATTCTTGATACAGCGCTCCAGCTGTTCCTTGATCAAGGAGAAGACAGTGTCACCGTCGAGATGATCGCCGACAGGGTGGGCATCGGCAAAGGCACCATTTACAAGCATTTCAAATCCAAGGCCGAAATCTATCTGCGGCTCATGCTCGACTACGAGCGGGACCTGAATGAGCTGCTGCATTCACCGAGCCTTGATCAGGACAAGGAGGCGCTGTCTCGCGCCTATTTCGAATTCCGCATGCGTGACCCCCAGCGCTATCGGTTGTTCGATCGCCTCGAAGAGAAGGTCGTCAAGGGCAATCAGGTCCCGGACATGGTCGAGGAACTCCACCGGATTCGCGCTTCCAACTTCGATCATCTGACCCAATTGATCAAGGGGCGCATTTCCGAAGGCAAGCTTGAGGACGTGCCTCCCTATTTCCACTATTGCGCGGCCTGGGCGTTGGTGCACGGCGCAGTAGCGCTTTATCACTCGCCGTTCTGGAGCAACGTACTAGAAGATCAGGAAGGTTTCTTTCAGTTCTTGATGGACATTGGCGTTCGCATGGGTAACAAGCGCAAGCGCGACTAGTTCGAATCGCCGGAGACGGGTGGCGGCTTGCGGAACGGGAATCCAGCCAGTAAGCCGTGTCGTTGGCCGATCCTTCGCGCAGTCGAGTGCCGTTGTGGCAGGAAGACGAGCACGCGCTACAGCCGTTTTGCGCGGAGCTGGCTTGTTTGCTGCATTGCTTTGCTATTCGCCGGTTTTCCGTCATTGGCAGGAGCAAAGATGAAAGTATTCAGCCTTATCGTGGCCGTGCTGGTTTTGGGCGGGTGCATGCAGGTCAGTGACATGGCCGAGGGCACTCGCAACCAGCTGCGAGACGTCGGGTTTCTCGATCACAGCGAGACCGTGAGGTCCGCATCATGGCGGCTGCAGCCCGATTCGTTCATCTACATCGCCCAAGGCCACTTCGTCCCGCCCGGCAATGCGTATCCGCGGCCGAACGTGGTAGCTGAGGAGGCGTTCAAGGGGTTTGTCGAATACTTTCCGCTGGTTCGTCGCGCTCCAGAGCCTGCAGGATTGGAAGAGGCATTGAACCAGGCAGCGGCTGTTGGTGCCCATTACTTGCTGTACACGCGATTTGCCGCCGCCGATGACCGCATCGGCAGTTTCGACGAGCTCGATGATCAGCGCGCGCTCGATCGACTTGGGGTCGATACCAGCGTGGTCCAGCTGATGCTGATCGAAACCGGGAATCGGTATCTGGTCGATACGGCGCGAATTCGCAGCCGCGGAGGGCTGCTTAATATCTATGATGCGACACCGCAGGTCTTGTTAGGGTCGCCGTTGCGCGATTATGCCCGACGCCTGACGGGCCTCAGCCGTTAAGGAGCGCACATGAGCGATGCTGGAAAAGCCGCGAATCTGCTGGGGCAGATTCCAAAGACTGAGAACAAGGGCCTGCCACCGGTTCATTTGTGGAACCCGCCCTTCTGCGGCGATCTGGATATGCGAATCGCCCGCGACGGTAGCTGGTTCTACATGGGTACGCCGATCGGAAGACCTGCCATGGTGAAGCTGTTTTCCACGGTCATTCGACGAGACGGCGACGACTACTTTCTAGTGACACCGGTAGAGAAGGTAGGCATCACCGTTGATGACGCACCTTTCGTGGCGGTCGAGTTGGAGGTCGAGGGCAGCGGCGAAGCTCAGGTGCTTCGCTTCGTCACCAATGTCGGCGACGAAACCGAAGCGGGTGCAGAGCATCCGATGCGGGTCGAGCTCGATCCTACCAGCCAGGAGCCGGCCCCCTACGTGCATGTGCGTGCCAATCTCGAAGCGCTGATTCACCGCAATGTCTTCTATCAGTTGGTCGAGTTGGCGGTCCCGCGCGAGATCGATGGCACCAGCTGGCTGGGCGTCTGGAGCCATGGCCAGTTCTTTCCGATTGGTCGCCCCGAATAGTCGGCGTAAGGGGCAGATTTCCGAGAATTTCGCTTCTGTGCGCCCAGTAATTGCCGACGGATCAGCTGTCTGGCGGCGGAGCGGGTAGCACCTGAATGCCACGGTGCAAACCAACATTCAGTCCGTGCGCCAGAGAATCTCCGCTTCGCCACGCTCGCTGACGCTGATCCAGCGATCGGCATTTTCGACTGACTCTTCTTCCTGCCAGCCACCTGGTGCGCAGCGGATTTCCACGCTCAACGCCTGATAAGCGGCGCGTGCGCAGGCGACGTCGTCGTTCCACGGGGTCGCATCGCTTTCCAATAGCAAGCTGTGCCATTTACCGACCGCCTTCGGAAACCAGGTCACCGGGATATCGCCGGCCTTGCACTTGAACGCCTTGCCCTTGGTTTGCCAGGGAGAGCAGGGTCCAACAGCCCGGTTCAGCCATTCAGTCACGGCGTCCTGGCTGGCGTCCCTGAGGTAGATCTCGATGTCCGGTTGACGCATGGATGATGGCCTTGTCGGTGGTGGTTGCAGCCTATTGAGAAATGAACCGGCGTGGCTTGGCTGGCCTCGTAGGATTGGTCGGCTACGGCTCTCTTACGTGCGCGATGCTACCGGTCACGCTGAATCCAGTCGTAGCGTATCGCAACCCGAACCTTGAGCGGTGTGTCGATCACTGCGGCACGGCGCTCGGCGCTGGCGCGCCAGCCGTGCGGTGTCATCGCCAGCAAGTCGGCGCGGGCTTCGGCGCTATCCAGTCGCAACTCGTAGCCGAGGGTTTCACTATGGGCCAGATGCATGCCGCCGGGGATCAGCGACAGGTGCTTCTCGTCATCGTACTCGCGTACTTCGTCATACAGCAGCCCGCGCAGTTCCCAAAGATGTTCACGGGTCGGCCCCATGCGCAGCAACCCGCCGCCGGGCGCTAGCAGGCGCTCAGCTTCGCTCCAATCCAGCGGGCTGAACACGCTGGCGAGCAGGCCGCAGCTGGCGTCAGCCAGCGGCACCCGGGCCATGCTCGCGACCAGCCATTCCAACTGCGGTGCGCGTTTGCAGGCGCGCTTGACCGCCTCGCGGGAAATGTCCAATGCATAACCTTCGGCATCCGGCAGGGCCTGGGCGATCTGAGCGGTGTAGTAGCCCTCGCCGCATCCGATGTCCAGCCAGCGCGACGGCGAGCGTTCGGCCGCCAGCTGCGCCAGACGAGCCGCCAGCGGCGCGTAGTGGCCGCCGTCGAGAAAGCGTCGACGCGCTTCGACCATGGCCTGGTTGTCACCCGGGTCGCGGCTGTTCTTGTGTTGCACCGGCAGCAGGTTCAGGTATCCCTGGCGGGCGCGATCGAAACGGTGATTCGCCGGGCAGGCGACACCATTGTCGACCGTGGTGAGCGCGCCCTGGCAGAGCGGACAGATCAGCATGCGAGCAGGTTGACCAGGGTCTGGTAGTAGATTTCGGTCAGCAGGTCGAGATCGCTGGCGAGGATGTGTTCGTCGACCTGGTGGATGGTCGCGTTGACCGGGCCGAGTTCCACGACCTGGGTGCCGAGCGTGGCGATGAAACGGCCATCGGACGTGCCACCGCTGGTCGATGGCGTGGTCTCGCGGCCAGTGACCTGGCGGATGGCCGCGGCCACGCCATCGAGCAGCTCGCCAGGCTCGGTGAGGAAAGGCAGGCCGGACAGCGCCCAGTCGACCTTCCAGTCCAGGCCATGCTTGTCGAGAATCGCGGCGGTACGTCGCTGCAGTCCCTCAACGGTGGACTCGGTGGAGAAGCGGAAATTGAACACCGCTTCCAGGGTGCCGGGAATGACATTGGTAGCGCCGGTGCCTGAATTCAGATTGGAGATCTGGAAGCTGGTCGGTGGGAAGAAGGCGTTGCCGTCGTCCCAGTGCTCGGCAGCCAGTTCGGCCAATGCTGGCGCGGCGAGATGAATCGGATTCTTCGCCAGGTGGGGATAGGCCACGTGGCCTTGCTGACCGCGCACCGTCAGGGTGCCGCCGAGCGAGCCACGGCGCCCGTTCTTCACCACGTCGCCGACCAGGTTGGTGCTCGAAGGCTCGCCAACAATGCACCAGTCCAGTCGCTGAGCACGCTCACGCAGGCGCTCGACCACGGCCTTGGTGCCGTGATGGGCCGGACCTTCTTCGTCGCTGGTGACGAGGAAGGCGATCTGCCCCTTGTGGTTGGGATAGTCCGCGGTAAAGCGTTCTACTGCGACGATCATCGAAGCCAGGCTGCCCTTCATGTCCGCCGCACCGCGCCCGTGGAGCATGCCTTTCGCGTCGATGCGGGCGGTGAATGGCGGGTTCTGCCAGGCGTGCAATGGGCCGGTGGGCACCACGTCGGTGTGGCCGGCAAAGCACAGCACCGGGCCTTCCTGACCGCGGATCGCCCAGAAATTTTCCACGTCCTCGATGTGCATCGACTCGATCGCGAAGCCGCAGGCCGCGAGACGTTCGCTCATCAGCTGCTGGCAGCCCTCGTCCAGCGGAGTCACCGAAGGCCGGTTGATCAGCTCGCAGGCGAGTTCGAGGGTGGGCGAGAGGGCGGCGGTGGTCATTACGGCTCCGAGGCAGGCGGGAAAAAGAGCGCCATATTAAAGCAAAACCTGGGTTCTGCCGTGCTGTGCGTAGTGCCTTCGGCGGAGCCGACAGGAAAAGGTGTTCTGCCTGTCGCTTGGTGCCGGGCCTGAGGCAGCGTGATGCACGGCCCTGTGTCAGCCGGAGCGAAGGAACATATAATCGCCCGAGTCTTTTTCGGGGTATCGACATGTCCATTGACGATCAGCGTTTCGGCGGTATCGCCCGTCTTTACGGCTCCCTAGGCCTCGGGCGGCTGGCGGCAGCGCATGTCGCCGTGGTCGGGATCGGCGGGGTCGGGTCGTGGGCGGCCGAGGCGTTGGCGCGCAGTGGCGTCGGCGAAATCAGCCTGTTTGATCTGGATGATGTCTGCCTCACCAATACCAACCGGCAGGTTCATGCATTGGACGGTGCGGTCGGCAAGCCCAAGGTCGACGAGATGGCGGCGCGAATCAAGGCGATCAATCCGGGCTGCGTGGTGCACGCCGTTGCAGACTTCGTCACCCGAGAGACCATGGCCGAATACATCACCGAGCAGATGGATTGCGTCATCGATTGCATCGACAGCGTGCCGGCCAAAGCCGCGCTGATCGCCTGGTGCAAGCGGCGCAAGATCCAGATCATCGCCACAGGCGGTGCCGGTGGCCAGGTTGACCCTACGCAAATTCAGGTTGCCGACCTGAACAAGACCTTCAACGATCCACTCGCGGCGAAGGTGCGCTCGCTACTGCGGCGCGAATATAACTTCTCACGCACGCCGGGGCGCACCTACAGCGTGCCCTGCGTGTTTTCCACCGAGCAGCTGCGCTATCCGAAACCGGATGGCGGCGTCTGCCAGAGCAAGAGTTTCGTTGGTGAAGGGGTCAAACTCGACTGCGCTGGTGGCTTTGGTGCGGCGATGATGGTTACTGCCAGTTTCGGCATGGTGGCGGCGGCGCGTGCCGTCGACAAGCTGGTCGCCGGCGCCAGGCGGCCGTCGGAGCGAACACGAGGCTGATGACTGGGGTCAGTCACGCTGGTGTGCTATTGGCGCGCCGAGTGTGATCAGCCGCTCGAGGCCAACTCGCGCATTCGCTGCAGCACGGCATTCATTCCATTGGCGCGCGACGGCGACAATTGCCGCGATAGTCCGAGCTGCCCGAACCAGTCGGCGATATCCAGCCGCTGCAGTTCGCTCGCGCGCAGACCGTTCGCGCGCAGCAGCAGGACCGCGAGCAAGCCTCGCAGCAGGCGGGCTTCACTGGTGCCGCGGAAGTGCCAGTGATCGCCGCGCGGCTCGCCGAGCAGCCAAAGCTTACTGTCGCAACCGGTTACGAGATTATCGTCGATGCGCTCGGTGTCGCTGAGCGGTTCGAGGCGATCACCCCATTGCATCAGCAGGCGCGCACGCTGTTCCCAGCCCGCTGCCTGCTGGAAGCTCTGCAGCGCTCCTGTGGCGGCAATGGACAGCTCGCTCATTGCAGGATTTCCATGGCACGGTCCAGGGCGCCGAAGAAGCGCTCGATGTCGGCGCCGTCGTTATACAGCCCGAGCGATACACGAATGGCGCCATCAACCCCGAGCGCCTTCATCAGCGGCTGGGCACAGTGGGTTCCGCTGCGTATGGCGATGCCTTGCTCGGTCAGGAGGTGGGCCAGATCGCCGTGATGCACGCCGTTCACGGTGAAACTGGCGAGCGCCAGCCGAGGTTCGCCCAGCAGCCGCACGCCTTCGCGCACCGCGAGCCCGGCCAGTAGCTTCGTGTGCAGGGCCTGCTCATGGCCGGTCACCGCCGTTGCGTCCAGTTTGGAAAGGTAGTCCAGGGTCGCACCGAGGCCAATGACCGCGCCAATGGGCGGCGTACCGGCCTCGAA
Source organism: Pseudomonas sp. YJ42 (assembly GCF_047225135.1). Taxonomy (NCBI): domain Bacteria; kingdom Pseudomonadati; phylum Pseudomonadota; class Gammaproteobacteria; order Pseudomonadales; family Pseudomonadaceae; genus Pseudomonas; species Pseudomonas sp. YJ42. The sequence continues at coordinate 4,386,316 of NZ_CP178378.1, forward strand.
GCCTAGCGGTGCGGCGTGGAACTCGGCATGCTGAAAATCAGCGACGCGGACCATCTCGCCACCGAATTGCCAGTGCCGGAGCTTGAGCAATGACTCGCCTCGCCCATAGAGCGCGCCGACGCCTTCGGGTCCGTAAAGCTTATGGCTGGACAGCACGTAGAAGTCGCAAGCCAGCGCTTGCATGTCATGCCGTCCATGCACGACGCCTTGCGCGCCATCGACGATTGTCAACGCCCCCTGAGCCTTCGCCAAGGGCAACAATTCGGCAAGTGGTTGCCAGGCGCCGAGCACGTTTGACAGCTGGCTGACGGCAAGCAAACGGGTCCGCGGGCCGATGAGGCTGGCGGCCCGCTCCAGATCGATCACGCCGCGATCGTCCAGCGGCAACACCCGTAGCTTGGCATTGCGCCGCTTCGCCAGCTGCTGCCAGGGCAGCAGATTGGCGTGATGCTCTAGCGCGCTGACCACGATCTCGTCATCCGTGTCGATCAGCGGTTCCAGGCCATAGGCAAGCAAGTTCAGCGCTTCGGTGGCGCCTCGGGTGAAAACGATTTCGGTCGGGCTGGCCGCATTAAGCCATCGTGCCACCTTGATTCGTGCGTCCTCAAAGGCGCGCGTCGCGCGCTCTGCCGGCTGATGCTGGGCGCGGTGCACATTGGCGGTGCCGCAGGTGTAATAACCCGTCAGCGCGTCGATCAACGCTTGGGGTTTTTGCGCCGTGGCGGCGCTGTCGAGATAAGTCTGGCCCTGGGCTTCGAGAATCGCCAGGGCCGGAAAGTCGGAGCGCCAGGGGGACAAGAGCATAGCGTTAGGCCTGAAGCTGGAGGCTGGAAGCCAAAGCGGTGCGCTGTTGCGTTCAGCTTCCGGCTCTGGCCACCAGCCAAGCGGTCAGTTGTGCGCGTGCAGCGCTTCGTTCAGCTCGATCGCCGATTTGTGAGTCTTGCATTCCACCGCGCCGTTCTGAGAATTGCGGCGGAACAGCAGGTCTGTCTGGCCGGCAAGTTCGCGTGCCTTGACCACCTTGACCAGCGCGCCCTGTTCGTCGAGCAGGTTTACCTTGGTCCCGGCGGTGATATACAGGCCTGCTTCGACAGTGTTGCGGTCGCCGAGCGGAATACCGATGCCGGCGTTGGCGCCGATCAGGCAGCCTTCTCCCACGGAAATGACGATATTGCCGCCACCCGACAGCGTGCCCATGGTCGAGCAGCCGCCGCCCAGGTCCGAGCCCTTGCCTACGAACACGCCCGCTGAGACGCGCCCCTCGATCATGCCTGGGCCTTCGGTGCCGGCGTTGAAGTTGACGAAACCTTCATGCATCACCGTGGTGCCTTCGCCCACATAGGCGCCAAGCCGGATGCGTGCGCTATCGGCGATACGCACGCCGGCCGGCACCACGTAGTCGGTCATCTTGGGGAATTTGTCGACGGAAACGACTTCCAGCAGATAGCCCTTCAGACGCGCTTCCAGCTGACGCTCGGCCAACTCGGCCAGATCCACCGCTCCCTGATTGGTCCAGGCGACGTTGGGCAGCAGCGGGAAGATCCCAGTCAGGTTCACGCCGTGCGGCTTGACCAGGCGATGGGAGAGCAGGTGCAACTTCAGGTAGGCCTCGGGTGTGGACGTCGGTGCAGTGTCGTCGGCGAGCAGCGTGACCACCAATGGGCGCTGACTTTCGGCCAAACGGGTCAGCAGGGCGTGCTGTGCGGTGTCGAGCGGCTTGATCGCATCGGCCAGTTGCGCGGCCTGGGTCGTGCTGATGGCAATCGCCTGGTTGCCGCCTTCATAGCCGAGCAGCGGCGCAATGATGGCAACCAGTTCACCGGCCGGGCGCAGCAGCGGCTGCGCGTAGAAGACTTCCAGCCAGCTGCCCTGACGATTCTGGGTGCCGACGCCGAAGGCCAGGCTGAATAGGGTGTTGCTCATAGGGAAAATCCTTCTTATCAATCGCGGCTCGTCGTGGCGAGCGGTATCAGTTCTTGGCTGCCAGCGCGGCAGCGTAAATGTCCGGCTTGAAGCCGATTAGCGTCTTGTCGCCCAGGTCGAGCACCGGGCGTTTGATCATCGACGGCTGGGCCAGCATCAGCTCGATGGCCTTGGCCTGATCGAGGTCGGCCTTCTGCGTGTCGTCCAGCTTGCGGAAGGTGGTGCCTGCACGGTTGAGTACGATTTGCCAGCCGTGTTCATCGCACCAGGCTTCCAGATGGGCGCGGTCGATCCCGGCGCTCTTGTAGTCATGGAAGTCATAGCTTAGCCCTTGCTGGTCGAGCCAGGTGCGGGCTTTTTTCATGGTGTCGCAGGCTTTGATGCCGTACAGACAGAGTCCTTTGCGTTTCTCGGGCATGACAGCTCCGCGTTCTCCGGCCAAACTGGGCCGCGGATTATGCCACGATGAGGCAAAGCCTGCCGCCCGTTGGGGCACTGCCTGGCAGGGTGCGTTGTCGCTCAGGAGGGCCTTAGCCCGTGGCGCTATCGGCTTGGCTGAGCAATCGTTCGATTGCCTGAGTATCGGTAGGGCGCACCACTCGAGCCAATTCCTCTCCCTGGCGCATCAAAATCAGGGTTGGCCAAAGCTTGACCCGGAAGGAGCGGCCCAGCGGGCGGCCCGGTCCATCCTCGATTTTCAAGTGGCGAATGTCGCGCTCGGCCATGGCTTGGGCGAGCAGAGGCTGCGCCGTACGGCAATGACCGCACCAGCCTGTACCGAACTCGAGCAGAGTGAGACCGTCGAGCGCATCGACCTCGTCGCGGGAAGGGGCGTTGGACATGTAGGTTTCGCTCATTGGCATAGAGGGCTCCCGGTCGTCTGTTTATAGGTGGAGTCGCGGCAGTGCCATGGGTTCAGTGAGTGGGTCACGAAGAAGACGTTCGACCTTTTTCTCCCTCTACGTTGTCCATTGATCACAGTCGCAACGATGAGGTCATGTATGGCACGCAAGCATTTCGAAAACCATGAAGCCATCTCGTCCGCCGTTCCTGCCGATGACGGATTCGAGGCAGTGATAGCCGTGAAACGGCGGGGGACGGAAGAAAACGCCCAGGTATTCAAGGTGGCTAACGGGCGGCGGTATGACCTTGCCTCCGAGGCCGAGACTGCAGCCGAAGCTGCACTGACCAAGGTCACGGAGGTCAGCGACGAAGGTGAACTGATCTGGGAAGAGAACGCAATCTGAAGGAGGATGCCATGAACGAACCCGAAAAACCGGATGTGGACGAGCGTGACAAAAGCGACGAGCCCGTCACTGGGGACATTCCAGAGCACATGAAACCGGAAAATCTGGAAAAACTGCGCGATTACGGCAAGGACAAGATCCCGCCGGGGGTGGCCTGAATCGGTAAGCCGGACGTCGCAACGTCCGGCTTCCAGATCACGACTTGGCGATGAAGGCGCGGATGCGCTCGGCAGCCTCGACGCAATCGGCGAGCGGCGCCACCAGCGCCATGCGTACCCGGCCCGTGCCCGGGCTGAATCCATCCACTTCACGTGACAGATAGGAGCCCGGAACTACGGTCACGTGTTCGCTGGCAAAGAGTTCGCGCGTGAACTGCTGGTCATCGCCAGGCGTCTTAGGCCACAGGTAGAAGCCGCCATCGGGACGCTGCACCTCCATAACGGAGGTGAGGATGTCCAGCACCGCATCGAACTTCTCGCGATACAGCTGACGATTGGCCTGTACATGAGCTTCGTCGTTCCAGGCGGCGATGCTGGCCAGCTGTGTTTGCACCGGCATGGCGCAGCCGTGATAAGTGCGGTAGAGCAGGAACGCCTTGAGGATATCCGCGTCGCCAGCGACGAAACCTGAGCGCAGGCCGGGCAGATTGGAGCGCTTGGACAAGCTGTGGAAGACCACGCAGCGTTTGAAGTCCTCGCGTCCCAGGGCGGCGCAGGCGGTCAACAGCCCTGCCGGCGGGTGTTCTTCGTCGAAGTACAGCTCGCTGTAGCATTCGTCCGCAGCAATAACGAAGTCATATTCGTCGGCCAGAGCGATCAGCCGCTTGAGCGTCTCGAGTGGCACCAGCGCGCCGGTGGGGTTGCCCGGCGAGCAAAGGAAGAGGATCTGAGTGCGTCGCCAAGTTTCTGCCGAGACCGCATCGAAATCAGGGTTGAAACCGTTTTCGGCGGTGCAGGGCAGATAATGCGGCGCGGCGCCGGCCAGAAGCGTTGCGCCTTCATAGATCTGGTAGAACGGATTGGGGCTGATCACCAGCGCATCGGCGCTGCGCTTGACCACGGCCTGGGTGAAGGCGAAGAGCGCTTCGCGAGTACCGTTGACCGGCAGCACGTGGCGCGCCGGGTCGATGCTCCCCGCCGTAACGCCGAAGCGACGCTCGCACCAACGGGCGATCGACTCACGCAGTGCAGCAATCCCAAGGGTGGACGGGTATACCGCGAGTTGGTCCAGATTGGTCGCCAGTGCCTGGGCCACGAAATCGGGCGAAGGATGTTTCGGCTCGCCGATCGACAACGCAATCGGGCGCTTGTCGGCCGGCGGTTGCGCGCCGGCGAGTAACACGCGAAGTTTCTCGAACGGGTAGGGCTGTAGCAGGGACAGGTCGTCATTCATGGTCGGAGTCTTCGAAGCGTAGGGAAGCGCGGCGATGGGCGCTTCGATAGGTTCATTCGTTGCGGGCGCCACCGTAATAGGCGCAGCCACGCAGTGTCTGGTTGTCGAGGCGCAGCTCGGCGGTCAGATGGCTGACGGCACCGGTGGCACCATCGACGCAGCGTTGCGGGGCGACCCAGAGATCGATGCGTTGGCTGTTGGCTTCGCTGCTGAAATTGGTTTGCCCGCCGGGCAACTGCTCCTCCAGATAGGGCACCGCCAACGGCGCCTGGCCGGGCCGCTCGAGCAACAGGCCTTTGGTCGTGATTCGAACGCTCCAGCCCGGTTCGTGACCGCCGGCGCGCAGTGCCAGCTGGTTGAATCCGCTCGCGTCGCAGCCGGGTCCTTCGCTCTGAAGGCGGTAAACCTGGGTCAGCTGCATTTGGCTGCTGCCATCGGCGCGTGAGATCAGCCTGCCACGCACATCGGCGAACAGCGGTCGGCCGCTGTCGGAGAGCAATGCCTGGGCATCGTCAGACAATCCGGTCGTGCCGGTATCGAGCAGCTCGACCTGTCGCTGACCCTGACAGCTACGCAATAGCAGCATCCCTTCGTTGCGCGTGACTTCGCCCTGCAGCCGTTCGACCGCTTGCCGAGATGGCTCGTCGCGCCAGGAAAACGCTTGGCAGCCAGCGAAAATCGGCAGCAGAAGGAGCAGCAGGGAGCGGGGGTAGGTCATGACGGACTCGGCGTAGCAGCGGACGGTAAGGCGCCAGCAGGCTGGCGCGGTGGGGATCAGTTACCCTTCACGGCTTTGCCGTCGACGGTGCCTTCGTCGAGCATGATCTGGTATTCCTTGCCGTCCTTTTCGATCTGGTGCAGGCGGACCAGCAGGTAATCCCAATCGGTGGCGAACCAGAGAATGGTCTGGCGTTTGCTCTGCGTCGGATCGCGCACGCGTTCCACTTTGATTGCGTCGACCTGGCCGGCTTTGGTGCTGACCTTCTCCTCGCCGAGTACGCGGAAGTCATAGGTTTCGATTTCATCGCCGTCGACCACCTGGTAACTCATGCTCTTTTCGCCCGCCGCCACGGCGTGTTGAAGCGCGATCTGGTAGGTGGACTTGTCCAGCAGGCCGCGGTTGAGCGGCAGCTTGACCGGGTCGCCGCGATCTTCGCCGACAACCTGTTTGGCGGCCCAATCGAAATCATGCTTGATGGTCTTGCCCTTGCCGAGCCCGCTGCGCTTCAGGCGATACTTCTGCGGCAAGAAGCTTTCGCCCTCGACCTTGAACGTGCTGCGTTCATTGAAACTGGCTACCAGCATGGAAGCCTCGAAATCCAGTTCCCAGATGTCACCCTCGCGCTTTTCCAAGCTGCGCTGGGCGGTGCCGCTGACAGGAACTTGCTTCCAGTCTGCGGTATAGCTGGCGGAGAAGGGCTTGAGCTCCAGGGCCTGAACTGGCAAAGCCAGTACGGCAAGAGCAAGCAGCAAGACGCGACGCATAAGATCTCCTAGATTCGTAACAGATGGCCGGTAGTCGGCAGTGGGGCGCCATCCAGCATCGCGCCTTGCTCGGTAAGGCGCAAGCGGCCTTCGGCAAACCAGCGAACGGCCAGTGGGTAGATGATGTGCTCCGCCGCATGCACCCGATCGGTCAACTGGCCGATGCTTTCGCCGTCTTCGATGGTGAGTGTGGCCTGTACGGCAACCGGCCCGCCATCGAGCTCTTCGGTGACGAAATGCACGCTGCAGCCGTGCTCGCGATCGCCGGCTTCGAGTGCGCGGCGATGGGTATCCAGCCCCTTGTACTTCGGCAGTAGGGACGGATGAATGTTAAGCAGCCGGCCCTGGTAGTGACGGACGAAGCCAGGGGTGAGAATGCGCATGAAACCGGCCAACACCACGAGCTGTGGCTTGTGCCCATCGATGACGTGCATCAGAGCCGCATCGAAGGCTTCGCGGTCGGCAAAGTCCTTGTGCTGCACCACGTGGGTGACAATACCGACAGCTTGTGCACGCTGGAGGCCGAACGCTTCGGCGCGATTCGAAACAACCGCACGGATGCGCACCGGATTGTTTTCGCCCAGGCTATCGATCAGAGCCTGCAAGTTGCTGCCAGACCCTGAAATCAGCACCACGACGTCGCAGGGTGCGCTCATCAATGACTTTTCAGGTTGTTCAGTACGACGCGGTCTGCGGCTTCGTCAGCCGATGCGATCCGGCCGATCACCCAAGGGCTTTCGCCAGCGCTGCGCAAGTTGTCGAGAACGGTCTCGACCTGCTCCTGAGCGACGCAGATGACCATGCCGACTCCGCAATTCAGCACGCGGTGCATTTCATGCTCCTCGACGTTGCCTTGCTGTTGCAGCCAGTCGAAAACCGCAGGACGTTGCCAGCTGCCGACGTCGATAACGGCCTGGCTGCCTTCGGGTAGCACGCGCGGAATGTTGTCCAGCAGGCCGCCGCCGGTGATGTGCGCCATGGCCTTGACCGCACCGGTGTCCTTGATCAGCTTGAGCAATGGCTTGACGTAGATGCGGGTCGGCGCCATCAGCAGCTCGGTGAGCGGCTTGCCATCGAGTTGGGTGTTCTCGATGTCGGCTCCGGCTACTTCGATGATCTTGCGGATCAGCGAATAGCCATTGGAATGCGGGCCCGAAGAAGGCAGTGCAATCAGAGCATCGCCGGCAGTCACTGTCGAGCCGTCGATAATTTCGCTTTTCTCTACTACGCCGACGCAGAAACCGGCTAGGTCGTAGTCTTCGCCTTCATACATGCCGGGCATTTCGGCCGTCTCGCCACCTACCAGCGAACAGCCGGCCAGCTCGCAGCCGGCGCCGATACCGGTAACCACGGTGGCGGCGATGTCGACGTTGAGTTTGCCCGTAGCGTAGTAATCGAGGAAGAACAATGGTTCGGCACCACAAACCACCAGATCGTTGACGCACATGGCCACCAGGTCCTGACCAATGCTGTCGTGCTGGTTCAGGTTCAGGGCCAGGCGCAGCTTGGTACCCACGCCATCTGTACCGGATACCAGCACCGGCTGCTTGTAGCCAGCGGGTATTTCGCAGAGCGCGCCGAAGCCGCCCAGGCCGCCCATGACTTCAGGACGCGCGGTGCGCTTGGCCACACCCTTGATGCGTTCGACCAGCGCCTCGCCTGCATCGATGTCGACACCGGCGTCCTTGTAGCTGATGGAGGGTTGCTTGCTCATAATCCGGACCTGTGAGGAGAGTGCGGGGCGACCGGTGGGACGAGACGATTGTCTCAACGTGGCGAAGGCGCCGGACCGGTCTGCGGAAAGCGCGCGATTTTATCAGGCTTGCCGCAGAGCGGCCATCCCGGACGCAGTTGCGTCGGGCAAGTTCGCACAAACTGCCTGGTTTTTTTAGCCGCATGCGCAACAGCCAAGTGCGGCGGTTGCCCCGATTCAGGCGCCTGTTTAAGGTATAACGCTTGATTCATCGTGGCCGGTCGTCATCGCGACCGACCGGCTCCCCACGACTGGCCAGCCAGCGAGTATTTCCATGCGCCTCATTCCCCGCTTTTTTTTCGCCCTCTGCGGTGTGGCCGCATCCGCCCACGCCATGGCTGCGCCCCTCAGCGATCTTTACAAGGTGCGTGAACCGGTTGCCAGCCAGCAGCCGGCGGAACGTGAAGAGGCGCTGCGCAAGGCATTCGATACCTTGGTCTTGCGCCTCACGGGTAAGGCCGAGGCGGACCAGGCCGCCGTTGCGCAGTTACGCAAAGATCCGCAACAGCTCGTCAGCCGATATGCCTATGAAGACAATGCGGTCGTGGTGAACTTCGACCCGACCACTACCGAGCGTGCGCTGCGGTCCGCCGGGTTGTCGTTGTGGGGGGCTGACCGCCCCAGCATTCTCACCTGGTGGCTGGGAACGTCGCCAGAAGGCTCGCAGCTCGTCGGCGATGCGCAGGAAGGTTCGTCCGAACTGCGCGCGGCCGCCCAGCATCGCGGCTTGCCGTTACGTCTGCCACTGGCCGATCTGAGTGAGCAGCTCGCAGCCACCACCGAGGCCGTCTCGGCGAAAGAACCACAGGCGCTCCGCGAAGCCTCGGAACGCTACGATGCCGATGGGCTGCTGGCGGTGGTGGCGAAACAGTCCGGTGAAGCCTGGGAAGCCAACTGGCGGCTCTGGCTCGGTGACCAGCAGACGCAAGGCAAGGCGAGCGGTGACAGCCAGGCTGCAGTGGCCGATGAGGTGATGCTGGCAGTCAGCACGTTCCTGGCGCCGCAGTATCGGGTGGCGCCAGGGGAGACGTCGGAGATCACGCTCGAGGTGCTGGGCGCCGATGTCGATCGGTTTGCCGAGCTGGATCGCCTGCTCGAACCTTTCGGTGCGCGCTTGCAGCGAGTCGAAAGCGACCGGTTGGTGTATCGCCTCAACGCCAGCCCGGAGCAATTGCGGGCGCAGTTGGCATTGGCGCGGCTGCATGAGGTCCCTGCCGATGAAGCCGCTGCACCGCCGCTTGGCGCCGACGTGCCGGCTGGCGAGGTCGGCGCACAGCCGATCGACGCCGAAGCACCGCTCGAGGAGCCGGTTCAGCCTGCTGCCGAGCAAATCCCACCGGCAGAGCAGGGCGAGGTGCTGCGCTACCGCTGGTAGCAGTATGAGCGGGCCGCCATGCCCGATACAACCGGAGCGGGCGCTGCAATTGGCGGCGCCCGCCGGCTACGAACCTCCTCTTTCGCCTGCAGTGGCCGTGCGGCCTCGAATCAACCGGAGCAAGGCGTCTTGACCATGACGATCACTCATACCAACCGCTGGCTATGGCTGGCGGCGTTATTACTGCTTGGCTGGCTGATCTATCAGCTTTCACCCATTCTTTCGCCGTTTCTAGTCGGCATTCTGCTGGCCTACCTGGGTGATCCGCTGGTCGATCGGCTGGAGCGCTGGAAACTGTCCCGCACCTGGGGCGTGATACTGGTGTTCGCGTTGTTCAGTCTGCTGTGTCTGGTGCTACTGCTGGTACTGGTGCCGATGCTGGGTAAGCAGTTGATGCATCTTTATCAATTGGCACCGTTGGGACTCGACTGGTTGCAGATGACGGCACTGCCCTGGATGCAGATGCAGTTCGGCCTCGATGAGGACTTTTGGCGCTTCGACCAGATCAAGAGCGCTTTTTCCGCCAATCTCGGCAGCACCAAAGATGTGGTAGCGGTCATTCTGAGTCAGGCCACGGCCTCCAGTATCGCCTTGCTGGCCTGGTTGGCGAACCTGCTATTGGTACCTGTGGTGTGCTTCTATCTGTTGCGCGACTGGGATTTGATCATGGCCAAGCTTCGGTCGTTACTGCCGCGGCGGCGCGAAGAAACCGTCATGGTGCTAATGCGCGAATGCCACGAGGTGATCGGTGCCTTTCTGCGAGGTCAATTGCTGGTGATGCTGGCGCTTGCCGTGGTCTATTCCGTCGGACTCATGCTGGTCGGCGTAGAGCTGGGGTTGTTGATCGGCGTGCTGGCTGGTCTCGCCAGCATCGTGCCGTACATGGGATTCGTGGTCGGTATCGGTGCGGCCCTGATCGCCGTACTGTTCCAGTTCGGTCTCGAGCCCTATCCATTGCTGGGCGTCGCGGCGGTGTTCACGGTCGGGCAGATGCTCGAAGGCATGTTGCTGACGCCGTTATTGGTTGGGGATCGGATCGGTTTGCATCCGGTAGCGGTGATCTTCGCGGTGCTGGCTGGCGGGCAGCTGTTCGGGTTCACCGGTGTGCTGTTGGCGTTGCCTGTGGCTGCGGTGATCATGGTTCTGCTGCGTCACGTGCATGATCTCTATAAACTCTCGGACCTTTACGCCGAGCCGCCGGTCGAGCCGCCCCGCCAACCATGAAACCCATTCAACTGCCCTTGGGCATCCGTCTTCGTGACGATGCCACCTTCGCCAACTTCTACCCGGGCGCCAATGCCGCTGCGCTGGGCTACGTCGAACGGGTCTGTTCGCCGGAAACCGGCTGGTCCGACGAGTTGGTCTACCTCTGGGGCAGTACTGGGGTCGGGCGCAGCCATCTGTTGCAGGCCGCCTGCCTGCGCGTCGAGCAGCGAGGCGAGTTGGCCGTGTATCTGCCGCTTGCCGATGTGGCTGAGTATGGCCCGGCGCTGCTGGATAATCTGGAACAGAGCGAGTTGGTCTGCCTGGATGATCTGGATGCCGTGGCGGGCGATCCGGTGTGGGAGGAAGCTCTGTTTCATCTGTTCAATCGACTACGCGACAGTGGCCGCCGTTTGCTGCTTGCCGCAGATGCCTCTCCGCGAGAAATCGCCGTGCAGCTGGCGGATCTCAAGTCCCGCTTGAGCCTTTCACTGGTATTTCAACTGCAGGAACTGTCGGACGAGGACAAGCTGCGCGCCCTGCAGCTTCGTGCCTCGCGCCGCGGTTTGAATCTGCCGGATGACGTCGGTCGCTTTATCCTCACCCGCGGTGCGCGCAGCATGAGCGCGTTGTTCGAATTACTCGATCGGCTGGACCAGGCCTCGCTGCAGGCGCAGCGCAAGCTGACCATTCCGTTTCTCAAGCAGACGCTCGGCTGGTAAGGGCAGGATGCAGCTGCTTCGTTCGTTCTAGCCGCTGGCGCGGCCGAACGTCGGGCGGGTGCGCTGAAACCTTCTCCGAGAAGTGCGAAGGCCTGGGTAGGGCGGGCTTCGGTCCAGCGAATACCGAACTGGCCACTCCCTCGCACACGACGCCTTCAGCGCCGTTCTCTCATGGCACTGTTGCTGTGCCGCGGGCCCGCCTCAGCTTTCGCCCGAGGCTTTGCGCTCGTACTGATAAGCCCAGCGGGTATAGAGCAGCGCACTGACGAAAAGCGTCAGGCTGATGATTGCCTCCAACCAACCATATATCGCTCGGGCGGGATTGATGGCGGCGAGTACGCCCTGAATGAAGTAGAGATTGACGATGAAGCAAGTCCAGGCATGAGCGCGTGGGCTGCCCGAGATCATGCCTGGGGCGACCAGAAGCAGCGGAATCAGCTGGATGCCGACCACGACCCAAGTGCGCGCACCGTGCAGGTCGGCGAAAACCAGATTCCAGATGGTCAGCAGGACAGCGAGGCCGATGAAGCTGGCCAGGCTTATTGCTCGGCTGAGTTTTACCCGGGGCGTCAGCCATTCCAGGGAGGGGAGTGGTTTAGGCGTTTTAGCCACGGTCATTCTCCAGACGCTTGGCGGTTTGCGCGAGGCGCTGGCCCAGGGCTCGACAGAGGTGGATTTCATGCTCATCCAGCAGACGCTTGCCGTCTGCGCCAGCATGGTGGCTGGGACCGTAGGGGGTGCCGCCGCCGCGGGTCTCGAGCAGGGCGTTTTCGCTGTAGGGCAGGCCGAGCACCAGCATGCCGTGGTGCAGTAGGGGCAGCAGCATGGATAACAAGGTCGACTCCTGGCCGCCGTGCAGGCTCGAGGTCGAGGTGAAAACGCCGGCGGGTTTGCCCACCAGTTCCCCCGTCAACCAGAGCCCGCTGGTGCCGTCGAGAAAGTATTTCAGCGGGGCGGCCATGTTGCCGAAGCGGGTCGGGCTGCCAAGAGCCAATCCGGAACAGTTCTTCAAGTCGTCGAGTGTGGCGTAGACCGCCCCTTGCGCCGGGATCGTCGGTGCCACTGCCTCGCATTCGGTGGATATCGCCGGTACGGTGCGCAACCGCGCCTCGAGGCCACCTTGCTCCACTCCGCGAGCAATCTGTCGCGCCATTTCGGCCGTCGCGCCGTGGCGGCTGTAGTACAGCACCAAGATGTACGGCGCGCTCACGGCAGGATCTCCAGCACTTTCTCCGGTGGCCGGCCGATCACTGCGACATCGCCGGCAACCAGAATCGGCCGCTCGATCAGTCTTGGATGCGCGACCATCGCATCGATGATCTGGGCGTCGGTGAGCGCTGGATCCGTCAGGTTGAGCGCCTTGTATTCCTCTTCACCGCTACGCAGCAGCTGTCGGGGTGCGATGCCCAGACGAGCTAGAATCTGCTTGAGTTCTGTGGCCGAAGGAGGTGTTTCCAGATAGCGGATGACGGTCGGGGTCAGGCCGCGCTGTTCGAGTAGTTCCAGCGCGCCGCGTGATTTCGAGCAGCGTGGATTGTGATAAAGGGTCAGTTCGGTCATTTGTAATTGCTTCGCGCCAGTGTAGGCAGCCATTGTAACCTTCAATATGGCGAGGCCTGAAACGCCAGTCGCAGGTAACTGTCTGCGAAGATGGACTTTCGGTTGTCATAAGCCTGTGAACAAGCGCGTCCGAAAATCGCGATTGGCACCAAGGGGATGGAATGCAGCAACGAGTCAAGGATTTCGTAGAGTTCGGCCGTTTCCTGGTGCAGCGCTTCCTGGCGGATCGCGGCCCACACAGTGCCGCCGCGTTGACCTACACCACGCTATTTGCGGTGGTGCCGATGATGACGGTGACCTTCGCCATGCTGTCTGCCATTCCAGCGTTCCAGGGGGTTGGCGAGCAAATCCAGATGTACATTTTCAGCAACTTCATACCCTCCACGGGCGCAACCATCCAGGAATATCTGGTTGCCTTCACGGATCAAGCAAGGCAGCTCACCTGGTTTGGTGTCGGTTTTCTGATGGCGACGGCACTGATGATGCTCCTGACCATCGAAAAAGCGTTCAACGTGATTTGGCGGGTGCGTCAGCCACGCCGTGGCATCTCGAGCTTTCTTCTGTACTGGGCGATTCTGAGCCTCGGCCCGCTGTTGCTGGGTGCGGGGTTCGCCATGAGCACCTACATCACCTCGCTGTCATTGATCTCCGGCCCGCACGCACTGATCGGTGCACGCACCGTGCTCAAAGCGATGCCACTGGTGCTCAGCATTGCTGCGTTCACCTTGATCTATGCCGCCGTGCCGAATACCCGGGTGCCGCTACGGCACGCCATTGTCGGAGGTAGCTTCACGGCGGTTTTATTCGAGGCGGCCAAGCAGATGTTCGGTTTGTATGTCAGCTATTTCCCCAGCTATCAGCTGATCTACGGAGCCTTCGCCGCGGTGCCGCTGTTCCTGCTCTGGGTTTATCTTTCCTGGATGATCGTGCTGTTCGGTGCGGAGCTGGTATGCGGGATGTCTTCGTCCCAGCAATGGCGGCGTCGCTCGGTCCCGCGCCTGCTGGTCATGCTCGGTTTGCTGCGGGTGCTTTACGAAAGCCAACTGGCTGGACGTGAGGTGCGGCTGCGCGACGCCCATCGAAATGGCTGGCAACTGCCAGAGGACGAGTGGGACGAGATCCTTGAGTTCTTCGAGCGCGAGCAACTCGTCTGCCGGACCGGGTCATCCGGATGGGTGCTATGTCGCGATCTCAACCATTACAGCTTCGATCAATTGTTGCGTTGTAATCCCTGGCCGCTCTCGGGCAGACACGCGTTGCCGGAGCATCTGGACGAGCCATGGTATCCGACGCTGCGGCAGTCGCTGGAGCTGCTGGAGAAGGAGCAGGCCAGCCTGTTCGGTGGTAGTGTCGCGGACTGGCTGCAAGCGCGACGGATATGAACGAGCCGGTGCCCGGCATCGCAAAGGAGCGAAGATGATCAAACGATCCATTGGGCTAGTCAGTGTGCTCATCAGCCTGACGCTGGCTGGCTGCTCAGAAGACTGGGGGCCCGACCAACACGGTGCCGCTGTCACGTCGCAGCAACTCGAAGGCCAGTGGTTGTTGATCAACTATTGGGCCGAATGGTGCGGCCCATGCCGTACCGAGGTTCCCGAGCTGAACGCGCTGGACCAATCGAGAGACGACATCACCGTGCTCGGGGTCAATTTCGACGGGCTTCAGGGGGACGAATTGATCGCTGCGGCTGACGCGCTGGGCATAGGTTTCAGAGTGCTCAGCGTGGACCCTGCCGAGCGACTGGACTTGCCACGCAGTACGGTACTTCCGGTGACCTACATCGTCGACGGCTCTGGAACGGTCCGCGAAAGTCTGGTTGGCGAGCAGACTGCCGAAGGGCTCCAGACTCACCTGAAGCGGCTGGAGCGATAGGTCTAAAGCTTTCAAACAAGGTAGTGCGCTATTTTTTGCTGCAGGCGCCTATCAAGGCTTCACGTACCAGAAGTCTTGCCAGAAGCCGATGACCTTCGCCGGGTAATGCTGTTTGCCGAGGCTGCCGTTGTAGCGAGCCAGAGCGCGATTGATATCACCGTTTTCCTTTTTCAGGTAATAGCTGAGGATCGTGCAGCCGTAGCGCAGATTGGTGGCGTTGTCGGTGAGATTGTCCTGTGGGCGCCCTAGTTCGGCTTTCCAGAATGGCATCACTTGCATCATCCCTTGCGCGCCCACGCTGGAAATGGCGAATCGGTCGAACCGGCTTTCGGCATGGATCAGCGCCAGTACCATGTCAGGTCTCAGCCCCGCCTTGCTAGCTTCCTGATGCACCAGCCGCAAAAGCGTCAGCCGTTCTTGCGGATCGGGGACGTAGCGTTTGAGACGGGTCGACATGTCCAGCAGCCAGACTTCCGCGTCAAACCGATCCTCAAAGCTCTCGGCCTCCAATACGGTGCGCTGCATCAGCTCGCGCAGCTCCGGCTCGGGTGCTTGGCGAACAGCTGCAGAGATCGGCCAGGCAGCCATCAACATCAGCAGCCATAGGCTGGGTAGGGCTTTCACTGGGGAGCGGTCTCAGTCGTCTTCGCCCGGATCGCTGGCCTGGCGACCAGCGTCTTGCATCAGGCTACGGAGAAACTCCTGCTGCAGATCCGGATCGTTGTGGGTCAGTTCGATCAGGCTCTGCTCGAGTTCGCTGGCTTCCTCCTCGAGCCCCAGCTCCGAGAGTCGTTTGACGCGATGGACCCACTGGTTGACGTCGTCGCCTTCGAGATCGTCGAAAATGAGGTCGTGGGCCTCGAGCAGCTTGCCACGCAGGTTGCGACTGACCAGCAACATCGCGTCGGCGCGGGTCGCATCCTGTGGATCTTCGACCTGCAATTGGAGTTTACCGACCTGGCTAATGTCTTGGTCGGTGAATGGGCCATCCAGCAGATTCAACCGCAGTATGCCGTTGCGGTCGGTACTCAGCTCATGGGTCTCGGGGCCTGCAACGACCAATACCGGACGCTCGGCCCAAGGCAGGCTGGAGTACTCGAGCCGAGCATCGCCGCGTTGCTCGTCGAGGCTGGCGAGGTTCTGCTGTGAGCGACCATTGGATTCGACATTGATGAAAGGGTTAAGGCCCGCAAAGCCGTAGCTGATCCAGTCACGAGTAACGCTCTCCGGTAAGTTACCGAGCATGACCACGTTGAGCACATTGGCCCCTATTCCGGCGACCACCGCAACGCTACCCAGTGGGATTTCGTACAGCTCGCGCCATGCCTGGTACGGCGTATAGCGGTCATAGCGGCGGGTTACCTCGAAATCGGTGACCTCGAAGGTCTTCTGGTCGAGCACGCGAACACGCCGCTGTGGCAATTCCAGTAACGGGGCACCCACTTCTATGCGCAGGCTGTGGTCAAGCAGCTTGCGTTCGGTACGGGCTTCGTGTTCGCTGCGTTGGGGCAGATGGTTGGCGCAGCCACCCACAAAAAGCGCCATGCAAAGCATGGCGCAGGTTGAAGCACTTCGGTTGAGCATGATTTCCGTCAGCGACTGGCGCGCGAATTGATGAACTCGAGGATGTCAGCGGCCGGCACGGCCTGGCTTTCAGTATCACGACGATGCTTGTATTCCAGCGTGCCGTCAGCAAGTCCGCGATCGCCCACGACGATGCGATGCGGGATGCCCACCAACTCCATATCGGCGAATTTGACGCCGGGACTGGTCTTTTTGTCACGATCATCGAGCAGCACATCGTAGCCGGCAGCGGTGAGTTCCGCGTAGAGCTTATCGGTCGCTTCGCGAACGGCCTGGTTCTCGTACTTCATCGGTACCAGTGCGATCTGGAACGGTGCTAGCGCATCCGGCCAGAGAATGCCGCGGTCGTCGTAGTTCTGCTCGATTGCGGCGGCAACGACGCGCGAAACACCGATGCCGTAGCAGCCCATGGTCAGAACCACCGGCTTGCCGTTTTCGCCCATGACGCTGCAGTTCATCGCCTCGCTGTACTTGGTGCCGAGCTGGAAGATGTGGCCAACCTCGATGCCGCGCTTGATGACCAGCGTACCCTTGCCGTCGGGGCTCGGGTCTCCAGCGACCACGTTGCGCAGATCGGCCACTTCAGGCAATGGCAGGTCGCGCTCCCAGTTGACGCCGAAATAGTGCTTATCTTCCTGGTTCGCGCCAGCTGCGAAGTCGCTCATAAGCGCGACCGAACGATCGACGATGCAGGTGATAGGCAGATTCAACGGGCCCAGCGAGCCAGGGCCGGCGCCCATGGTGGCACGGATCTCCGCTTCCGTTGCGAACACCAGGGGGCTTTCTACCTCAGCCAGGTTCGCCGCCTTGATCTCGTTCAGCTCGTGGTCGCCGCGAACGATCAACGCGACCAGTTGGCCTTTCTCGGCACCCCGCACGACCAGTGTCTTGATGGTCTTTTCGATGGGCAGCTGGAACTGCTCGACCAGTGCGGCAATTGTCTTGCAGTTAGGCGTATCCACCAAGCGCAGCTCTTCGGTGGCGGCGCCGCGCCCGGCTTCGCGCGGGATGGCCTCGGCCTTTTCAATGTTGGCGGCATAATCTGAGCTGTCGCTGAACGCGATATCGTCTTCGCCGGACTCGGCCAGCACATGGAATTCATGCGAACCGGTGCCGCCGATCGAGCCGGTATCGGCCTGTACGGCGCGGAAATTCAGCCCCAGGCGGGTGAAAACGTTGCAGTACGCCTGGTGCATACGGTCATAGGTTTCCTGCAGCGACTGCTGATCCGCATGAAAGGAGTAGGCGTCCTTCATGAGGAATTCACGCCCGCGCATCAGGCCGAAGCGCGGACGGATCTCGTCGCGGAACTTGGTCTGAATCTGATAGAAATTCATTGGCAGCTGCTTGTAGCTGTTCAGCTCGTTGCGTGCCAGATCGGTGATCACCTCTTCATGCGTCGGACCGACGCAGAACTCACGATCATGGCGATCCTTCACGCGCAGCAGTTCAGGGCCGTACTGCACCCAGCGGCCCGACTCCTGCCAGAGCTCGGCAGGTTGGATCGCCGGCATCAGCACTTCCAGCGCGCCGGCCTTGTTCATTTCGTCCCGGACGATTGCCTCGGCCTTGCGCAGTGCACGCAGCCCCATCGGCATCCAGGTATAGAGACCGGAAGCCAGCTTGCGAATCATTCCGGCACGCAGCATCAGCTGGTGGCTGATGACCACAGCGTCGGAAGGGGTTTCTTTGAGGGTCGAGAGCAGGAACTGACTGGTGCGCATGTGGGCCGTTGTGTCCTTGCAGAGCGATGAATATGGCTCGGCATTGTACGGCGGCGCCACGGTGGCGTACAGAATCGATCGGCTGGCTGGGCTGCTATGACGAAGAAGCCCGGCGAGTGCCGGGCTTCCTGTGTTGCACGAGCTACAGCTGGTGGGCCTCCTGTATTACAGGATGCTCAGCGGGTACTCGACGATCAGACGGGTATCGCTCAGGTCGTTATCCAGGCCATTGGTGGCCTGATAGAACGCCTGGCGTACGCGCAGGGAAAGATCCTTGGCAGGGCCTTCTTGGAAGACATACTTGGCTTCCATATCCCATTCGCGTTCTTCAGCGTCGGAGTTGCCAGCACCCATGTTGATGTTGCTACCGCTCACGTAGCGGGTCATGAAGCTAAGACCAGAAACACCGTAGGCAGCCATGTCTAGGTCATAACGGACCTGCCAGGACTGCTCGTCTTCATAGTAGAAGTCGGAGTATTGGACTGAGTTGCCTAGCCAAACGGTGCCGCCACCGTCTACGCCATAGACATAGCCATTGGTATTGTAGCCGCCATGCGACTTTTGATACGCGACTGTGAACTTATGAGCGCCAATGCCGTAAGTAGAAGCAAGGCTCCAGATGGTGTTGTCTTCGTCGCTACCAGTACCGGTGAACTCCGAATCGTATTCGGTCTGGTAGATGTTGAAGTCAAAAGCCAGCGATTGGTCTGCGCCAAGGCCCATGTTGTAATTGGCGTTGCCGTAGAACTTCTCGAAAGCGTCCTTTACGTCCGAGTAGTACAGCGAGGTGCTGAGGCTGTCGCTGAACGCGTAGGTGCCGCCGACGAGGTTGATCTCTTTTAGTCCTACGGAGTCATGGTCTGCTTCAGATTTGGCGCTCAGTGCAGTAAAGCGACCGACGTTCAACTCGAGCCCATCGATCTCGCTGCTGGTGATGAGGCCACCGCGCGCGGTTTCCGGCAGCAGGCGGGCGTCATCGGTTGAAAAGACCGGCAGGGCCACGAACTGAGTGCCGTACTTCAGTACGGTGTCTGAAACGCGGAATTTGACTGCTGCGCCGGCTGAGGAATAGTCGTCCTGCGGCTTGCCTTCGCTGTCCCGTGGGAATATGTCCGGCCAAGCACGACCTTCGCCACTGTCAAGCTTGACGCCCAGCAGGCCAATTGCATCGACGCCGACGCCGACGGTGCCTTGAGTGAAGCCGGATTCGAAGGTGCCGATGAAGCCGTGGCCCCACGCTTCGCGATAGCTCTGGCCATTGGCGGCAGGGGTACCACCGAAGCCGTTGTCGCGAGCATCACGGTTCATATACAGGTTACGATTCAGGATTGTCAGACTGCTGCCTTCCACAAAGCCTTCCGACTCGGACTGGCTGGACGCCAATGCCATTTGCGACGTACCGGCCGCAACGGCCATTGCGATTACGCTCCACTTCATCACTTTCATCGTGATTGCTCCTTTGGTTTCAAATTGGTGCTTGCTTTCCTGCGTGCGCCGGAAAGAGGCATCTTTATTTTCGGTATACAAGCTCAATTTCAGTCCTTGTTTCCTAGCTGGTCGAAACCTGCAGCAAGCCCTGGAATTTTGTTTCCGAGAATTACTGTGTAGCTGGGGAAACTAGCGCCAGCAAGCTTAACCCAGCTATTTGTGTTTTTCTCCCCCCTCGTTTAGTGCTTTTTTTACTTCAAAGCAATAACCGTGCACAAAAATGCAAAGCTGATGTTCACCGCGATTCTTGCTGCCCATAGCGGCTGGCTCGCTCTAAATCTGGGCTTCGGTGTGTTGGCCGTGCTCAGGCTTGGTGCGCCTCGGCTTGCTGTTGCTAGCGGGGCGTTGGGGTATTCTTTAAACCGGTGTTATGCGCAGCATCGTGGTTGCGCTGATTTTCGATATGAGCAGGAGTGCCGTTATGTTCGTTCTCGATTCACGGCTGGAGCAGGACACGTTAAATCTAGGCGATTTTCCGTTATGCCGCTTGCTGTTGATGAATGACGCAAATTACCCCTGGTTCATTCTCGTACCGCGTCGCGAAGAGGTCAGTGAGCTGTTTCAGCTGGATCCGGCGGATCAGCAGGCGCTGTGGCGAGAGGTAACGGCCTTGGCCGAGACACTGAAAGACACCTTTGGCGCGGACAAGATGAACGTCGCGACGCTGGGTAATATGGTTAATCAGCTGCACATGCACGTGATCGCCAGGCGTCGGGGTGACGTTGCCTGGCCAGCGCCTGTCTGGGGACATCATCCGGCGAGCCCGTATAGTGACGCGCAGGTTGACGCTATCAGGCAGAAGCTGAAATTAGTGCTCACTGACAATTTCCGTTTTGCGGAGTGACTTTATGGAGCTGGAGCAACGCATCACCGATCTCGAGGCGCGCCTTGCGTTTCAGGACGATACGATTCAGACCTTGAACGATGTGCTGATTGCGCAGCAGCGTACGGTCGAGCGACTGCAGGCGCAGTTGGGCATGCTGGCCAGGCGGCAGGAAGAGATACAGAGCAGAATGGGTGGCGACGAGGATGAGGCGCCTCCGCCGCACTATTAGCAAGGTTGCGGCGGAAGCTAAAGCGCCAGATTGATAAGGATCTGACGCGGCGGGTCATTCGCCTGACTGGGTGGCGACCACGTCTTCGGCCTGGAGACCTTTGTCGCGCATCATGATGGCGAATTCGACGCGCTGGCCCTCAACCAGTACGCGATGGCCTTCGCCTCGAATCGCCCGGAAGTGGACGAAGACATCGTCGCCACTGTCTCTTGAAATAAAGCCAAAACCTTTCGAGGTGTTGAACCATTTGACCGTGCCTGTCTCGCGACCGGGGGCGGGCGACGCGGCGCGCTTGGGCTGACCTTTAGTGGCCTTTGGGGCTGGGATGTGGCCGGTTGCGCGCACGTCTGTAGCTTGCGCGGTGGCCAGTTGTAGCAGTACGGCAACAAAGGTCAGCATGAGGCTGACAAGCATGGCTGGCTGGCCTGCAATGGCAGCGACGGGAACCAGCAATATTGCAGCCTGAATCACGACCGCGGCGATCAGCAGTACCGCTGCGGCCAGAAGAACGGGGCGGCGACGCCCGCTTATGTTCAGCTGTGCAGATGAGGCGAACTGTACGTTCAGCAGACCCAGGAACAGCAGACACAATGCGTCGGGCTGCAGCAGGGGCGATATTGCGCCGGTGAGGCTGGGTATGAATGACAGCGCCAGAGCCGCAACGCCCACTAACACATGGATAATTTTAAGCATTCGAATAACTCACAGTTAAATGGCACGACAGAAAGCAGCAGGCGTTGGGCAAATAGAAACTGAGCGTGGGGCAGTGATCGCTCGTATTTGATGGTGCCCGCCTGCGGCGCGCGTATTTAACAGTAAAGGAGGGCGCCACTCAAATGGCTTGCGGTGAGGGGAATATGACGGGGGGCGCGGGTTGGGTTGCTGGAAGGGGCGCTTGGTTGGTTTGCCTCGGATAGCCGCCTTCGCGACTATCCGAGGTGCAGGTAGTTCGCCGTCTCGTATCAAGCAGCCAGTAAGCTGCGCAGCATCCAGGCGGTTTTCTCGTGGATCTGCATGCGTTGAGTCAGAAGATCTGCGGTGGGTTCATCGCTGACCTTTTCCAGCAGCGGAAAAATGCCGCGCGCAGTACGCACGACCGCCTCCTGTCCTTCAACCAGTAGTTTGATCATCTCTTCAGCAGTTGGAATACCGTCCTGCTCTTTGATCGACGACAGCTTTGCATAAGCCGCATAGGTGCCTGGAGCCGGGAAGCCCAAGGCGCGGATGCGTTCGGCAATGTCATCCACGGCGACGGCCAGTTCGGTGTATTGAGTCTCGAACATGGTATGCAGGGTGTTGAACATCGGTCCCGTCACATTCCAATGGAAGTTGTGCGTCTTCAGATAAAGCGTGTAGGTGTCGGCCAGCAGCCGGGACAAACCGTCCGCGATAGCTGCGCGGTCCTGCTCGGCAATACCAATATTGATTTCCATGGTTTTTCTCCCGTTTGATGAGTGGGTTGCAGTTATGCCAGAAAATGAATGCCTGCGGCGAGTGGCGCTACGTCGCGAGTAGCAGGCTGTTGGTTTGAAGCTATCGGGTGCGGTTGGTTTCAACTTCCGTCGATGATCGCTTCCATTGGGCAAGACTATCGCCGGCGGCTGCGTCGAAACGATTATGTAGATATAATCCCGCGCTTGTGTCGGGCGGCTTGTTTACCGCGGGGGTAGAGCCGCGCTCTGTGCCGGTTGCTCTGCCTTTCAATGCCGACGAGCAACATCCAGGCGCAGCGCCACGATGACGCCGTCTGTCCAGTCGCGAATCGAGCGATCCAACGAATTTCCAAGATACGAGAAGCGAACCTCACCATGATGCGCAGCCACTATTGCGGCCAGTTGAACGAAAGCCTGGACGGCCAGGAAATCACTCTTTGCGGCTGGGTTCACCGCCGTCGCGACCACGGCGGGGTCATCTTCCTCGATGTGCGAGATCGTGAGGGGCTGGCACAGGTGGTGTTCGATCCCGATCGTGCCGAGACCTTCGCTACAGCAGACAAGGTGCGCAGCGAGTACGTCATCAAGATCACCGGCAAGGTGCGCCTGCGTCCGGCCGGTGCGGTCAACCCGAACATGGCATCGGGAGCGATCGAAGTGTTGGGGTATGAGTTGGAAGTGCTCAACGAAGCGGAAACCCCACCGTTCCCCCTCAACGAATACAGCGACGTCGGCGAGGAAACCCGCCTGCGCTACCGTTTCATCGACCTGCGCCGCCCGGAAATGGCTGAAAAGCTCAAGCTGCGCTCGAGCATCACCACCAGTATCCGCCGCTACCTGGACGAGAACGGCTTTCTAGATGTCGAGACGCCTATCCTCGGCCGCCCGACGCCTGAGGGCGCGCGTGACTATCTTGTGCCCAGCCGCACTCATCCTGGGACCTTCTTCTCGTTGCCTCAATCGCCGCAGCTGTTCAAGCAGTTGCTGATGGTCGCCGGCTTCGATCGTTACTACCAGATCGCCAAGTGTTTCCGCGATGAAGACCTGCGTGCCGACCGCCAGCCGGAATTCACTCAGATCGATATCGAGACCAGCTTCCTCGAAGAGTCCGACATCATCGGCATCACCGAAGGCATGGTTCGCAAGCTGTTCAAGGAGGTGCTGGGCGTTGAGTTCGGCGAGTTCCCGCACATGCCGTTCGAAGAAGCCATGCGCCGTTACGGCTCCGACAAACCGGATCTGCGCATTCCGCTGGAGCTGGTCGACGTCGCCGATCAGTTGCAGCAGGTCGAGTTCAAGGTATTCAGCGGTCCGGCCAATGATCCCAAGTGCCGTGTTGCTGCGCTACGCGTACCGGGCGGTGCGAGCATGCCGCGCAAGCAGATCGACGACTATACCAAGTTCGTTGGCATCTACGGCGCCAAGGGTCTGGCCTATATCAAGGTCAACGAGCGCGCCAAAGGCGTCGAGGGACTGCAGTCTCCGATCGTCAAGAACATTCCGGAGGACAAGCTCAACGTCATCCTCGATCGCGTCGGTGCGGTCGATGGGGATATCGTCTTCTTTGGCGCTGATAAGGCCAAGATCGTCTCCGAAGCGTTGGGCGCATTGCGAATCAAGCTGGGTCACGACCTGAAGCTGTTGACCTGTGAGTGGGCGCCTATGTGGGTGGTCGATTTCCCGATGTTCGAGGAGAACGATGACGGGTCGCTTTCCGCGCTGCACCATCCGTTCACCGCGCCTAAGTGCACGCCGCAAGAGCTCGAGGCCAATCCCGCCGGCGCGCTGTCGAGGGCTTATGACATGGTGCTCAACGGTACTGAGCTGGGCGGCGGTTCGATTCGTATCCATCGCAAGGAAATGCAGCAGACCGTATTCCGCATCTTGGGGATCGACGAGGCCGAGCAGGACGAGAAATTCGGCTTCCTGCTCGACGCTCTCAAGTATGGAGCGCCGCCGCACGGCGGCCTGGCGTTCGGTCTCGATCGCCTGGTGATGTTGATGACCGGCGCGCAGTCGATTCGCGAAGTCATCGCTTTCCCGAAAACCCAGAGTGCTGCGGACGTGATGACCCAGGCCCCTGGGGCGGTTGATGCCAAGGCGTTGCGCGAGTTGCACATTCGCCTGCGTGAGCAGCCGAAAGCCGAGTGACGGCGGCGCCGAAGCCCAGGGAAACCTGGGCTCTTGGTTTCAGCAAGATGAAAAAGTTGATCAGAAAGGGAGGCAGTTATGGCTGGTCATTCCAAATGGGCCAACATCAAGCACCGCAAGGGGCGCCAGGACGCCAAGCGCGGCAAGATTTTCACCAAGCTCATTCGTGAGCTGACCGTTGCGGCGAAGAGTGGAGGGATTCCTGCGGACAACCCGCGCCTGCGCCTTGCGGTGGACAAGGCGTTGGTCGCCAATATGACCCGCGACACCATCGATCGCGCGATTGCCCGTGGTGCCGGTACCAACGAAGCCGACAACATGGCGGAGCTGACCTATGAAGGCTATGCGCCCAGCGGTGTCGCGATCATCGTCGAGGCCATGACCGACAATCGTAACCGTACCGCGGCGGAAGTCCGTCATGCATTCAGCAAGCACGGCGGCAATCTAGGTACCGACGGCTCGGTCGCCTACATGTTCGATCGAAAAGGTCAGATCAGCTTTGCCGCGGGCGTAGACGAAGATGCGCTGATGGAAGCCGCGCTGGAAGCCGGTGCCGACGATGTGGAAATGGGTGAGGACGGCTCCGCCCTAGTGTCGACCGGTTTCGCCGATTTCCATGCAGTCAACGAAGCGCTGAGCGCCGCAGGCTTCAAGGCTGAGGAGGCGGATATCGCCATGATTCCTTCGATCGCCGCACCGCTGAGCGACCTGGACACGGCCCAGAAGGTCTTGCGTCTGATCGATGCGTTGGAAGATCTGGACGACGTGCAGAACGTCTACCACAACGCTGAAATTCCAGATGAGATCATGGAACAGCTGGACTGATCCGCTGGCAGCAACGCAGCCGGAAGCGACTTCGGAGCTTCCGGCTTTTTGTTGGGCTTTTTGCCGGTTCGGCCATGGCTGTTCGTTATGTCGCTGGTCGCGGCACATGGAGCTCCTTATACTGGTGGCTGGATAAATAGACAGTAATGGCGATCGCATGACGCTTATCCTGGGGATCGACCCTGGCTCACGAATCACCGGCTACGGCGTCGTACGCGATACCGGTCGCAACTGCGAATATGTGGCATCAGGCTGTATCCGCACCGGTAGCGGTGAGTTATCGGCCCGGCTGCAGGCGGTATTTACCGGCGTCAGCGAGGTGATCCGCTTGCACGGCCCGGTCACCATGGGTATCGAACAGGTGTTCATGGCCCGCAACGCGGATTCCGCGCTCAAGCTGGGGCAGGCACGTGGCGCCGCAATCGTGGCTGCCGCGGAACAGGGACTGGAGATCGCCGAATACACTGCCACTCAGGTCAAACAGGCCATTGCCGGGACGGGTGGGGCCGACAAGCAGCAGGTACAGATGATGGTCATGCATCTACTGAAACTGGTGCAGAAGCCGCAGATCGATGCGTCCGACGCGCTGGCGATCGCCTTGTGTCACGCCCATCATCGGCAGAGCCTGATTCCACATGGCCTGAGCGGCGCCAAGCGTCGAAGCGGGCGCCTGCGGCTGTAATGCCCATGCCTGGCGCGCTAGGGGCTGACAAAAAAGAACAACCGGTCTGCTTGCGTACTATCGGCCGAAAGAGGATGTATCACAGTGATTGGACGTTTGCGCGGGACCCTGGCTGAAAAACAGCCGCCTCACTTGATATTGGACGTGAACGGCGTTGGCTACGAGGTCGAGGTGCCGATGACCACGCTTTATCGTCTGCCTGCAATAGGCGAGACGGTGACGTTGCACATCCATCTGGTAGTGCGTGAGGACGCGCACCTGTTATACGGATTCGCCGAGAAGCGCGATCGCGAGCTGTTCCGAGAATTGATTCGCCTCAACGGCGTGGGTCCCAAGTTGGCGTTGGCGCTGATGTCCGGGCTTGAGGTGGACGAGCTTGTGCGCTGTGTCCAGGCACAGGATACCTCCGTGCTGGTGAAGATTCCCGGCGTTGGCAAGAAGACAGCCGAACGTTTACTGGTTGAACTCAAGGATCGCTTCAAGGCGTGGGAAACCATGCCGTCCATCGCTACCTTGGTGGTGGAACCTCGTGGAGTTGTGGCAGTCTCAAGCGCCGAGAATGATGCTGTGAGTGCCTTGATTTCCCTGGGCTTCAAACCTCAGGAGGCCAGTCGTGCAGTATCCGCCGTACAGGAAGACGATTTGAGCAGTGAAGACCTGATCCGCCGTGCACTCAAGGGAATGGTCTAGTGATCGAAGCTGATCGTCTGATTACCGCTACCGGCCGTGACCGCGAAGAGCAGTTCGATCGCGCCATCCGCCCGCTGAGTCTGGCTGACTACATCGGGCAGCCGGTCGTGCGCGAACAGATGGATCTGTTCATCCGTGCCGCCAGGGCGCGCAAGGAGGCCTTGGATCACACGCTCATTTTCGGCCCGCCAGGGCTCGGCAAAACCACCCTGGCCAATATCATTGCCCAAGAGATGGGTGTATCGATAAAGAGCACATCAGGGCCGGTTCTCGAGCGTCCGGGCGATCTCGCTGCGTTGCTGACCAACCTGGAGGAAGGCGACGTCCTCTTCGTCGACGAGATTCATCGCCTGTCACCCATCGTGGAGGAAGTGCTCTATCCTGCGATGGAGGATTTTCAACTCGACATCATGATCGGAGAGGGGCCGGCGGCGCGTTCGATCAAGCTCGACCTGCCGCCGTTCACCTTGGTTGGTGCGACCACGCGTGCCGGTATGCTTACCAATCCGCTGCGCGACCGCTTCGGAATCGTACAGCGTCTCGAGTTCTACTCCACCGCCGATCTGGCAACGATCGTTACACGTTCCGCGGGCATCCTCGGCTTGCCTATCGAAGCCGCCGGCGCGCTAGAGATAGCCCGTCGCGCCCGCGGTACGCCGCGTATCGGCAACCGGCTTCTGCGCAGAGTTCGCGACTTCGCTGAAGTTCGCGGCAATGGCGAAATTACCCAGGGGACTGCAGATCTTGCCTTGAACATGCTCGATGTCGACGAGCGTGGCCTGGATCATCAGGATCGGCGACTGCTGCTGACCCTGATCGAGAAGTTCGATGGTGGCCCCGTCGGCATCGACAGCCTTGCGGCGGCGATTAGCGAAGAGCGTCATACCATCGAAGATGTTCTCGAGCCCTACCTGATTCAGCAGGGCTACATCATGCGCACACCGCGAGGGCGAGTGGTCACTCGTCACGCCTATCTGCATTTCGGTCTGAACCTGCCGAAACGCCTGGGCGATTCGCCAGTAGGCGACCTTTTCGACAATGACACAGCGTGACAAAAATATTGTTGTTTCACCCAATTGGCATTTGCAGGGCCTGGCACTAGTATGCGCGCGGAATCACATGCTCAACCGTTCTCTCACCGGTGTCGCGTCTACTACGAAGACACCGATGCGGGCGGCATCGTTTACTACGTCAATTACCTCAAGTTCATGGAGCGGGCCCGTACCGAGCGGTTGCGCAGCCTGGGTTTCGCCCAGTCGCAGCTGGTGGGTGAAGACCTGCTGTTCGTCGTGCATTCCAGCGAAGCGCGTTACCACGCGCCAGCGAGGCTTGACGATGAATTGCTGGTGTCCGCCGAAGTGGTAGAGACCAAGCGTGCAAGCCTGCGTTTCAAACAGCAGGTGCGGCGAGCGAAGGATGATCTGCTGCTCTGCGAAGGGCAGTTCGTGGTGGCCTGTGTGCGCACCGAGAGTTTGAAACCCCGCCCCATTCCCGAAGCGCTGCGTGCAGCTTTCGCCGGGTCGGGTCTACCCCCAGCAGGAGAGTAAGCGTGGAAGCCAACGTCGATCATATGTCCATGTGGAGCCTGATCAGCAACGCCAGCTTTGTGGTTCAGCTGGTCATGCTGATCCTGGTGGGCGCCTCGGTGACTTCATGGATCATCATCTTTCAGCGCGGCAACATGCTGCGGGCCGCCAAGCGTTCGCTGGATACCTTCGAGGAACGTTTCTGGTCGGGAATCGATCTTTCCAAGCTGTATCGCCAGGCGGGCAGCAACCCGGACCCGGATTCCGGCGTCGAGCAGATCTTTCGGGCCGGCTTCAAGGAATTTTCCCGTCTGCGCCAGCAGCAGGGCGTGGATCCAGATGCAGTGATGGATGGTGTGAACCGCGCGATGCGCGTCGCCATTTCCCGTGAGGAAGAGAAGCTGGATCAGAGTTTGCCGTTCCTCGCCACTGTCGGCTCCACCAGTCCCTATATCGGCCTGTTTGGTACCGTTTGGGGCATCATGAACTCTTTCCGCGGCCTGGCGCAGGTTCAGCAGGCGACCTTGGCCACCGTGGCGCCAGGTATCGCCGAGGCGCTGATCGCCACTGCCATCGGTCTGTTCGCAGCGATTCCAGCGGTCATCGCCTACAACCGCTTCTCGGCGCGTGGCGAAATGCTCATCGGCCGCTATTACACCTTCGCCGATGAGTTCCAGGCGATCCTTCATCGCAAAGTCCACACCACAGAAGATTGAGGCCCACAGGCCATGGCAAGAATTCGCAACAGACGCAAACCTGTCGCTGAGATGAACGTGGTGCCCTACATCGATGTGATGCTGGTGCTGCTGGTGATCTTCATGGTGACCGCGCCGATGCTCAATCAGGGCGTGAAGGTGGACCTGCCCAAGGTCAGCAGCGAAGTCCTGCCTCAGGATAACGATGCGCGCGTGTTGACCATTTCGATCAAGGCGGATAAGACCTACTACTGGAATATCGGTAGCGAGGTGGACACCGAAACCGCGCAGGACAAGGCCTTGACGCTCGACGAGATGACCAAGGCGGTCACTGCGATCATGAACCAGAACCGCAGCCAGGGTAAGCAGGTGCAAGTCTTCGTGCGCGGCGATAAGGCAGTGGATTACGGGTCGGTTATGTCGGCCATGGGTGGACTGCAGGAAGCCGGTGTGGGTAACGTCGGCCTGATCACCGAGGCGCCTTGATGCAACAGTCGGAACGTTCGCGCTCTGAGAGCCTCTACTGGCCCACCATTCTGGCGGTGGGCTTGCACGTCATCATCTTTGGCATGCTGTTCGTCAGCTTCGCCATGACGCCCGAGTTACCACCGTCCAAGCCGATCGTTCAGGCCACCCTGTATCAACTCAAATCCCAAAGCCAGGCGAAAACCCAGACCAACCAGAAGATTGCCGGCGAGGCGCAGAAAACCGCTGCCAAGCAGTACGAAACCGAGCAGATGGAGCAGCGCAAGGTCGAGCAGCAAAAGCAGGCTGCGGCTAAAGCTGCGGAACAAAAAAAGGCCGAGGAGGCTCGAAAGGCCGAGGTAGCGAAGGCCGATGCCGCCAAGAAGGCTGCTGAAGCTCAGAAGGCCGAAGAGGCTAAAAAGGCCGAGCAGAAGAAACAGGCGGATATTGCCAAGAAAAAGGCAGCCGACGAGGCGGAGAAGAAAAAAGCCGCTGAAGAATCGAAGAAGGCTGCGGAAGACGCGAAGAAGAAGGCAGCTGCCGAGGCCGCGAAAAAGAAAGCGGCGGAAGACGCGAAGAAAAAAGCGGCAGCCGAAGCTGCAAAGAAAAAAGCGGCGGAAGAGGCGAAGAAAAAAGCTGCCGCCGAGGCCGCCCGCAAGGCGGCTGAAGATAAGAAAGCGCAAGCGCTGGCCGAGCTGCTGTCCGAAGATACGGAGCGGCAACAGGCCATGGCGGATACGCAGGGCGATCAGGTGGCCGGCAACTTCGATGATCTGATTCGTATGCGTGCTGCAGAGGGTTGGACTCGGCCGCCATCGGCACGAAACAACATGTCGGTTACGCTACGGGTCAACATGCTGCCGGATGGCACCATTACCGGGGTGACGGTTTCGCGTTCGAGCGGTGATTCGCCCTTCGATAATTCCGCGGTCGCAGCAGTAAAGAATATTGGTCGGCTGACCGAGATGCAGGGGCTTTCTGCTCAGGAGTTTCAGCCGTATCGCTCGTTCATGATGACATTTACGCCTGAGGATCTAGCGTTGTGATCAATTACCTTCGAGGTTTTGTCGTTCTTCTTTTATTTGTGCTGGGCAGTGCCGTGGCGCAGGAAAAGAATATTGTGGTTACCAGTGGTACCGATCGCGCGATTCCGATCGCGGTCGTACCGTTTGGCTGGCAAGGCGGTACTGTACTGCCTGAAGACATGGCCGAAATCATCGGCAACGACATGCGCAATACCGGCGTCTTCCAGCCGATCCCGAAGCAGAACATGATCAGCTTGCCAACTCGCGGCAGTGAGATCATTTTTCGTGACTGGAAGGCGCTGGGTGCTCAGTACGTCGTGGTTGGCAATATCGAGCCCTCCGCCGGCAAGCTGCAGATACGCTACGAGGTGTTCAACGTCACCACTGAGCAGCAGGTCATGACGGGCACCGTGGGTGGCGCGCAGGACCAACTGCGCGACATGGCGCACTACGCTGCTGATCAGGCCTTTGAAAAGCTCACAGGCATCAAGGGTGCATTTTCGACACGGCTTCTTTACGTCACCGTTGAACGCCTTGGGGGGGCAAACACGCGCTACACGTTGCAGCGTTCCGACTACGATGGCGCGCGCGCGGTGACCTTGCTGCAATCTCGAGAGCCGATTCTGTCACCACGCTATTCGCCGGATGGCCGCCGTATTGCCTACGTTTCGTTCGAGCAGAAACGCCCCCGCATCTTCATGCAGCACATCGATACCGGTCGTCGTGAGCAGGTCACCAATTTCGAAGGGCTCAACGGTGCGCCGGCATTCTCACCGGATGGCAATCGTCTGGCATTCGTGCTATCGAAAGATGGCAACCCGGAGATTTATGTGATGGACCTCGGGTCGCGCCAGCTGCAGCGGCTCACCAATCACTATGCGATCGATACGGAGCCTTTCTGGGGCGCTGACGGTCGGACTATTTACTTCACCTCGGATCGTGCCGGCAAACCTCAGATCTACAAGCAAAGTCTGGGTAGCAACAATGCCGAACGGGTTACCTTCGTGGGCAACTACAATGCCAATCCGAAACTCTCCGCAGACGAGAAGACCTTGGTCATGATTCATCGTCAGGAGGGCTATACCAACTTCAAGGTAGCGGCGCAGGACCTGCAGCGCGGCAATTTGCGGCTGCTCTCTGACACGAGTTTAGATGAGTCGCCTACTGTTGCGCCTAATGGCACCATGCTAATCTACGCGACCCGCCAGCAGGGCCGGGGAGTCTTGATGCTCGCATCCATTAATGGTCGAGTTAGGCTCCCGCTTCCTACTGCTCAAGGCGAAGTCCGTGAGCCATCGTGGTCCCCTTACCTGAACTGATGCGGTATCAACGCTTTACCTAACCAAAAACACACACCTGGGGTTGTTACACATGGAAATGCTGAAATTCGGTAAGTTCGCTGCGCTGGCTCTGGCTATGGCCGTAGCTGTTGGTTGTTCGTCCAAGGGTGGCGATGACTCTGGCGAAGGTTCATCCGCCATTGATCCGAACGCTGGCTATGGCGCTGACAGCGGTGCCGTCGACGGCAGCATGAGTGGCGAAGAAGCCGCTCTGCGCGCCATCACTACCTTCTACTTCGAATACGACAGTTCTGACCTGAAGCCGGAGGCCATGCGCGCTCTGGACGTTCATGCCAAGGATCTGAAGTCCGCGGGCAACCGTGTAGTGCTGGAAGGCCACACCGACGAGCGTGGTACTCGCGAGTACAACATGGCTCTGGGTGAGCGTCGTTCCAAGGCTGTTCAGCGCTACCTGGTTCTGCAGGGCGTGTCTCCTGCTCAGCTGGAACTGGTCTCCTACGGCGAAGAGCGTCCGGTTGCCATGGGCAACGACGAGCAGTCCTGGGCCCAGAACCGTCGCGTTGAACTGCGTAAGTAATAAGCCATGCTCAAGCACCGTTACGCGCTGACGCTTATTGCACTTGGTCTGCCGCTGTTCGCGGCAGCCCAGGTCCCGGTGGTGGAATACGACTCGCAAACCCAAGGTGGTGCGCCTGAGTCGGGTTACTCCTCCGGGGCGGATACGGGCGGTGCCTATGTCGGGGGCGGAGCGTCTGCTCCGTCCTCGGCGCAGGGTATGCTCTTCGTTCAGCTGCAGCAGATGCAGGAAGAGATCGCGCAGCTGCGCGGTATGCTGGAAGTGCAGCAGAACGAGATCCAGCGCTTGAAGCAAGAAGGGCTGGAGCGTTATCAGGATTTGGACAGTCGCTTGTCGAGCGCCTCATCAGGTGGATCGGCTAGCCAGAATTCTTCAACCGCCGATGCAACGAATGTCGGCGAGTCTGTACGGGTGCCAGCAGGCGCTCCAATGCAAGGCGCGGCGAGTAGTCAGTCGGCTGATCCTGAAAAGGAGAAGCTGTACTACGACGCCGCATTTGATCTGATCAAGGCAAAGGATTTCGAGAAGGCCAGCCAGGCTTTTTCCGCCTTCCTGCGCAAGTATCCCAGCAGTCCATACGCCGGTAATGCGCAGTATTGGCTGGGCGAGGTGAACCTCGCCAAGGGCGATCTGCAGGCAGCCGGCCAGGCTTTTGCCAAGGTCAGTCAGGCGTATCCGCAGCACAATAAGGTGCCGGATTCGCTGTACAAGCTGGCTGACGTCGAGATACGTCTGGGCAACCGGGACAAGGCCAACGGCATTCTGCGTCAGGTCATTGCTGATTATCCGAATAGCTCGGCAGCGCAGTTGGCTCAGCGTCAGCTGAATCGATAAGCCCGATGCCGGTCGCGGCTGTTGAACAAAACCCGCCCCTTGGCGGGTTTTTTCGTTAGAATCGCCGCCCCTTTCCCGCAACGGAGGCGGATGGCCTGTTTAGCCGTCACGCCCGTGGCTGATAATGCAAGATACCCTGCGAATTACCGAGATCTTTTACTCGTTGCAGGGGGAAACGCGTACCAGTGGATTGCCCACTGTATTCGTCCGCCTGACCGGCTGCCCCCTGCGCTGTCAATACTGCGACACAGCCTACGCGTTCAGCGGCGGTCAGGTCATGCCGCTCGAGGCGATTCTTAAGCGGGTCGCTTCCTTTAAACCTCGCTACGTCTGCGTCACTGGCGGTGAGCCCCTGGCTCAACCCAATTGCCTTCCTCTGTTGCGCAGCCTCTGTGATGCCGGCTACGAGGTGTCCCTGGAGACCAGCGGCGCGCTGGATATTTCCGGTACAGACGAACGGGTGAGCCGAGTCGTTGACCTTAAAACGCCGGGCTCCGCCGAAATGGGGCGAAACCTGTACGAGAATATCGGTCAGCTAACAGGCAATGACCAAGTGAAGTTCGTGATCTGCTCGCGCGAGGATTACGACTGGGCTGTGTCCAAACTCATCGAATACAGGCTGGACGCCCGTGTGGGCGAAGTGCTGTTTTCGCCCAGTCACGGTCAAGTCGATGCTCGCTCGCTGGCCGACTGGATCGTCAGTGACAACCTCCCGGTGCGACTGCAGCTTCAGCTGCATAAGATCCTTTGGGCCGACGCACCCGGTCATTGATTCGTTGGGAGCGCCCTTCGTTTTTTCATGGTGCGCCGTTGTTTTCGATAGGTAGGTGTAATGACTGACAAGAAAGCCGTGATTCTTCTCTCTGGCGGGCTCGATTCTGCAACCGTAGTTGCGATGGCCAAGGCACAAGGACACACCTGCTACACCATGAGCTTCGATTATGGTCAACGCCATCGCGCCGAGTTGCAGGCTGCAGAGCGCGTCGCTCGACAGTTGGGCGTGATCGAGCATAAGGTCATCGGCATGAATCTCGATGGTATTGGCGGCTCGGCGCTTACCGATGCCAGCATCGCGGTGCCGGAAGAGACGGGCGAGGGAATCCCTGTCACCTATGTGCCTGCCCGCAATACCGTATTTCTTTCGCTGGCGCTGGGGTGGGCAGAGGTGCTGGGTGCTCGGGACATTTTTATTGGGGTCAATGCAGTCGACTACTCTGGTTACCCCGACTGCCGGCCTGAATTCGTGGAAGCGTTCGAACGCATGGCCAACCTCGCCACGAAGGCTGGGGTAGAAGGGCAAGGCTTTGCCATTCGCGCGCCTTTGCAGAACCTGAGCAAGGCGGAGATCGTTCGTGCCGGTGTCCGGCTGGGGGTCGATTACGCCATGACCGTTTCCTGCTATCAGGCCGACGACGAGGGGCGCGCCTGCGGCAAGTGTGACAGTTGCCGCTTGCGCGCGGCGGGCTTCGAAGAAGCTGGCGTCACGGATCCGACTCGCTATTTCTAAATTCTTTTCCTAAAAAAGTTGATTTAATCAATCAAATCAGTATCATGCGCCCCGCATTGGGTCGTTAGCTCAGTTGGTAGAGCAGTTGGCTTTTAACCAATTGGTCGTAGGTTCGAATCCTACACGACCCACCATATTCCCCAAGCGGGCAAAAGCCGGATACCGATTGGTCATCCGGCTTTTTTATGCCCGTCATCCGCGATGCGAAACGGTTTTATCCCTCGATTTTTATCGTTTTTCACTACGACCTTGGTCTGTGAATGGGTTTAGAACAAACGTAATAGACTGCGACCTCCCGATTGTCCGTTGGTTTGAGGCTCACATGTATTCCGATCGCATTCGCTTGTCCTCTCTGCAGAGCAAGGTCATGAGCGCCCATGAGGCCGCTACTCTTATCCAGGACGGGATGACCGTCGGCATGAGCGGCTTTACCCGCGCAGGTGAGGCCAAGGCAGTGCCTCTGGCACTAATCGATCGGGCAAAGGATGAGAAGCTGAAGATCAGCTTGATTACCGGTGCCAGTCTCGGCAACGACTTGGACGGCAAGATGGCGGCGGCAGGTCTGCTAGCTCGCCGTGGGCCATTCCAGGCGGATGCGACCCTGCGCAAGGCGATCAATCAGGGCGAGGTCATGTTCATCGACCAGCACCTTTCTCACACCGTCGAGCAAATGCGCAACAACCAGATCAAGCGCCCGGACGTCACCATTGTCGAGGCGGTGAGCATCACCGAACAGGGTCATATCGTTCCGACTACCTCTGTGGGCAACTCAGCTAACCTGGCGGTCTTCGCCGATAAGGTTATTGTCGAGCTGAACTACGCGCACAATCCGAACCTGGAAGGGCTGCACGACATCTACTTCCCAGGCGAGCGTCCAAACCGCGGTCCGATCCCGCTGACAAAGGTAGACGACCGCATCGGCACGACCGCTATTCCGATCGATCCGGCCAGGATCGCCGCTATCGTTATTACCGAACATCCAGATTCCTATTCCACCGTCACACCGCCGGATGAAGAAACCCAGGCCATCGCCAATCACCTGGTTGAGTTCTTCAAGAAGGAGGTGGCGGCTGGCCGTTTGCCGTACAACCTCGGTCCGATGCAGGTCGGTATTGGCAATATCGCCAACGCTGTGGTGTGTGGCCTGATCGATTCGCCGTTCGAAGATCTGGTGATGTATTCCGAAGTGCTGCAGGATTGCACTTTCGAGTTGATCGATGCCGGCAAGATGAAGTTTGCTTCGGGCTGCTCGATCACGCTGTCCGAGCGCTGCAACGATCGCGTGTTCGGTAATCTGGAGAAGTACAAGGACAAGTTGGTGCTGCGTCCGCAGGAGATCTCCAACCATCCGGAGCTGGTGCGTCGTCTCGGCATCGTCGGAATCAACACCGCGCTGGAGTTCGACATCTACGGCAACGTCAACTCGACGCATGTTGGCGGTACCAAGATGATGAACGGCATCGGTGGTTCGGGCGACTTCGCTCGTAACGCCAACATGGCCATCTTCGTGACCAAGTCGATTGCCAAGGGCGGCAACATTTCCAGCGTCGTGCCCATGGTTGCGCATGTCGATCACACCGAACACGACGTGGAAATCCTGGTCACCGAGCAGGGGCTGGCCGACCTGCGTGGGCTGGCACCGCGCGAGCGTGCACGCGTGATTATCGACAACTGCGTGCATCCGTCCTACCGCGAGGCGCTGAATCAGTATTTCGACGGCGCATGCGATCGGGGTGGCCAGACGCCCCACATGCTGCGTGAGGCCATGCAATGGCACATCAACCTGGAAGAACGTGGCCACATGCTCAAATACGAGCGGTGACATGAACAAAACCGCCGGCTGATGCCGGCGGTTTTCATTTGGGCAACCCAGAATGCATGGCCTGGCACCCCCTCGCTTTCCCTTTTGCAAAGGCTTCGGCTAGTATTCTTGCCCCTTGAGCGGGCACGAAGGTGAAGTCTGCATATCGCGCTACCTCTCCCTTTTGCCTCGTCCGAGCCATCCGGTTGACCGGGTATGCTCGGCGCTTCGTGCAATAACGAGCTTTGCAGGACCGCGAACATGACGCAGATACCCGAACGTATTCTTGTGCAGGCTCATCTGGCGGCCAAGCAGCCAAAGCCGCTGACGCCCGAACAGGAAGCGCAATTGCGCAATGATATTGCCGTCGAGTTGAAACGGCAGAACGCGGTACTCGTGGCGCATTACTACACCGATCCGGTAATCCAGTCGCTAGCCGAGGAGACCGGTGGCTGTGTTTCCGACTCGCTGGAAATGGCCAGGTTCGGCAATGAGCATTCTGCGCAGACGGTTGTGGTTGCTGGCGTCAAGTTCATGGGTGAGACGGCAAAAATTCTCAACCCTGAAAAGCGCGTGCTGATGCCCACCCTGGATGCCACCTGTTCGTTGGATCTCGGCTGCCCGGTCGAGGAGTTCTCCGCGTTCTGCGATCAGCATCCCGAGCGCACCGTGGTCGTCTATGCCAACACCTCCGCGGCGGTGAAGGCGCGGGCTGACTGGGTGGTGACCTCAAGCTGTGCGCTGGAAATCGTCGAGAGTCTGATGGACAACGGCGAAAAGGTCATCTGGGCACCCGACAAGCATCTTGGGAGCTATGTGCAGCGGGAGACCGGCGCCGATATGCTGTTGTGGGATGGCGCCTGCATCGTCCACGAAGAGTTCAAGGCGAAACAGCTGGAGGATATGAAAGCGCTGTATCCGGATGCTGCCGTTCTGGTTCATCCCGAGTCGCCTGAATCGGTCATTGCGCTGGCGGATGCCGTCGGCTCCACCAGTCAGTTGATCAAGGCGGCGCAGACGCTGGCCAATCCAACCTTCATCGTCGCCACCGACCGCGGCATTTTCTACAAGATGCAGCAGCTCTGCCCAGACAAGGAATTCATCGAGGCGCCAACGGCGGGCAGCGGCGCCGCTTGTCGCAGCTGCGCCCATTGCCCGTGGATGGCGATGAATACGCTTGAACGCACCCTGGCTTGTCTGCGCACCGGCAGCAACGAGATCTTTGTCGATCCAGCGCTGATTCCACGCGCGATCAAACCGCTCAAGCGCATGCTGGATTTCACCCAGGCCGCGCGTATCAAGCAGGCTGGCAACGCCTGAGGTAACGGCATCCGTAGCTTTGCAAACGGCGCCTTTCGGCGCCGCATGATTCAGCGCAGCATGTCCTCGACCATTCGCTTCTCTTCGATCAGCTGCTTCTGCCGAGCGTCGATACGTGCGGCTGTCTGGAAGTTGCTCGAGCGACGTTTGGCGAAGTCCAGCTGTTCGATGGCCTGGTCGTAGTCGCCGACCAGTGCGAAATATTCCGCACGCCCCTGATGCAAGCCGATGATGTTTCCGGTGAGCCCACGGATCTCCGAAACCTGATACCAGATGTCCGGATCCTTGGGGCGAGCTTCAACCAAGGCATCCAGTTCCCGCTCGGCCTCCTGCAGCTTGTTTTCCTTGATCAGCAGATCGATGTTTGTCTGGCGCACGGGGTAGCTGCCGGGATACAGGCGGAGCAGCGTTTGGGTGCGCGCGCGCGCGGCGGCAAGGCGGTTGGCGGTGATGTCCAATTCAACCTGAGCCAGGTTGTAGGTGGCGTCATCTGGCTCCTTCGCCAGCAATGGCTGGAGATTGTCGGCAGCTTCCTTGAGCTGGCCGCTCTTGATCTGGGCCAATGCCAGGCCGTAGCGGGCCGCGTCGAGGTTTTCATCTTCGCTGAGCATGGCCCGGAAGCGCTTGGCGCTGACGCCCGGCGTGGTCTCGAACTTCAGATCCACTCGCGCGCGCATCAGTTGGTAGCGCAGGCTGTCCTCAACGCCGCCCGTGGGGTACTGCTCGGCGCGGTTTTTGGTATCAGCGATACGTGACTCGGTAACCGGGTGGGTCAACAGGAATTCCGGCGGTTTCTGGTCATAACGATACTGGCGCATCAAGCGGCCGAACATCTGCGGCATGGCGCGCGGATCATAGCCGGCTCGTTCGAGATTGAGGATACCGATGCGGTCGGCTTCCTGTTCGTTCTGCCGGGAAAAGCGTCGTTGTGCCTGGATCGCAGCGGCCTGGGTGGAAACGATCGCGGCGATGCCGGCGTCACCCGCGCCAGCGGCAGCCGCTACCACCCCAGCGAGCATTGCCGCCATCAATGGGAGCTGCATGCGTTTTTGCTCTTCCAGGCCGCGGGCGAAATGGCGCTGGGACAAGTGCGCCAATTCGTGTGCCAGGACCGAGGCGTATTCTGCTTCAGTCTGGGCATGCAGAAACAAGCCGCCGTTGACGCCGATAATGCCGCCCGGTGCGGCGAAGGCGTTCAGTTGCGGGCTGTCGAGCAGCACGAATTCCAGCCGGCGATCCTGTAGCTGACTGCTCTCGGCCAGCCGGTAGACGCTGCGTTCCAGGTAGTCCTTCAGCAGCGGATCCGACAGCTGCGGGACCTGCCCGCGCAACAGGCTGAGCCAGGCACGGCCGAGTTGGTGTTCTTGTTCCGGCGAGACGATGCCCGAGCTGGAGTCGCCGAGGGAGGGTAGATCATTGGCCACGGCTGGCTGCCCGATCAGGCATGCCAGCGTCAGCAGAGTAGGGCGCAGCAATTTCATCCAGACTGGCTCTTGAAAGCAGGAACGTTACTGTAGCCTTGTGCCAGGGTAACTGGCCAGGGGCGGGGGCAGGTCGGTATCCTGCGCTTCTTTCAAGGAGACCAATATGATCCAACAGAGTGTGCCCGACACCGTCTGCGATGCCGAGCTGGACGCCGTCGGGTTGCAATGTCCGATGCCTCTGCTGAAGGCGAAGCTTGAACTCAATCGACTGGCCAGCGGCCAGATATTGAAGGTCACCGCAACCGATCCGGGCTCGCAGCGGGATTTTCGCAGTTTCGCCAAGTTGTCCGGTCACGCGCTGTTGCGTGAAGAAGCCGGCGATGGCCTCTATCGTTACTGGCTGCGCAAGGCCTGAAGTTTCTAAGGAAAGATATGCTCAACGTACTACGCAGCTGGATCCATCGCTATTTCTCGGACGAGGAGGCCGTGGTTCTGGCTGTATTGTTGGTGGTCGCCTTTGCTGTGGTGCTGACGCTGGGCGACATGCTCGCGCCAGTCCTCGCAGGGCTGGTGCTGGCGTTTCTGATGCAAGGGCTGGTCGGTGCGCTGGAGCGCGTCAGGATCCCGCATCTGGTGGCTGTCTGGTTGGTGTTCCTGATGTTCGTCGGGGCGCTCACGGTCTGCATGCTGTTCCTGGTGCCCTTGGTCTGGCAGCAGGTGCTGACCCTGTTCAACGAATTGCCCCGGATGCTAGTGGAGTGGCAGTCCCTGTTGCTGCTCCTGCCCGAGCGTTATCCGCAGCTGTTGACCGAAGAGCAGGTGCTGCGTGGCATCGATTTCATGCGGGGTGAGGTAGGCCGCTACGGTCAGACAGTGCTGACGTCGTCGCTGTCCAGTCTGCCGTTGCTGCTGACCCTGATGATCTATCTGATCCTGGTACCGATTCTGGTGTTCTTTTTCCTCAAGGATCGCCAGCAGATCGGTGACTGGCTGAGTGGCTACCTGCCACGTGAGCGGGCGCTGATCACGCAGGTATCCCAGGAAATGAACGTGCAGATCGCCAACTACATTCGGGGCAAGGCGATCGAGATTCTGATATGCGGTGCAGTGTCGTACGCAGTCTTCGCAGTGCTGGGGCTCAACTACGCTGCATTGTTGGCGCTGCTGGTGGGTGTGTCCGTGGTGGTGCCTTATATCGGTGCCACGGTGGTGACCATCCCCATCGCCTTGATCGGATTGTTTCAGTGGGGGCTGGGTGATCAGTTCATCTATCTGATGGTGGCCTACGCGATCATCCAGGCGCTGGACGGCAACGTTCTGGTGCCTCTGCTGTTCTCCGAAGCTGTCAATCTGCACCCGGTGGCCATCATTTGCTCGGTTCTGCTGTTCGGCGGGCTTTGGGGCTTCTGGGGGGTCTTCTTTGCGATACCCCTGGCGACCTTGTTCAAGGCGGTGCTATACGCCTGGCCGCGTAGACCGCCCACGGTCCCGGTCGTGGAAAGCGTGAGCTAGAACGAAAAAGGCCGGCTTGCCGGCCTTTCTCTTATTTTAGATGCAGCGTCTGAGCAGCCTGCAAAACGGCTTCGACATGCCCGGGTACTTTCACGCCTCGCCATGCCTGACGTAGCACGCCGTCGCGGTCGATCAGAAAGGTGCTGCGATCTACGCCCAAGTATTCCTTGCCGTAGAGCTTCTTAAGCTTGATCACGTCGAACAGTTGGCAGAGCTGTTCATCCTTGTCGGAGATGAGCTCGAAGGGAAATCCCTGCTTGGCCTTGAAGTTCTCATGCGTTCTCAGGCTGTCCCGTGAGACGCCGAAGACCTGCGTGTTGGCTTCGCCGAAGGCGCCGTGCAGATCGCGGAACCCCTGGCCTTCGGTGGTGCAACCTGGCGTGTTGTCCTTCGGGTAGAAGTAGAGCACGACCTGCTTGCCCTTCAGCATTTCGGAGCTGACCTGGATGCCACCAGTGGCCTGAGCCTGGAAGGGAGGAACGGGTTGATCGACTTCAACGGGCATTTGCGGGTTTCCTTATCAAGGGTTCTGCGGGCGCCAGGGCTCTATCAGGGCGTCCAGATTCAGCGCGTCGGCAAAGTCCAGAAACTGATCACGCAGCCAGCTGATCTGCGTGCCCGCCGGCAGCGTGACGGTCAATGTCGCGTTGAGCATCGTGCCGCCGGTCTGGGGCGCCTGATAGGTGTCGCAAGTCAGGCTCTCGAGCTCGACACGGTGGTCGATAAAGAACTGGCACAGCTCATTGAGGATGTCCGGGCGGTATACCGAGCTGACATAGGCCACATAGGGTAGCGCTTGCGGGCGAACTTCCAATGCTTCGCTGCGTACCACATTGGTGGTGAATTCGTGCTTCTTGGCCAGGGCAGGCAGCGCGGTCTCCATGCGGGCGAGGGCGTCCCAGGTTCCGGTGATTTCCAGAACCAGCGCGCAGCACTCACCATGGCGGGTCAAGCGCGTACTGACCACGGCACAGCGATTCTCGTTGCTGGCTCGGCAAAGCACATTGGTGAGCGCCATCGGGCTGCGGCCCATGGCGCTGATGACGAGAAACTGTTCTCGGGGTACTGGGGGGGTGGACATGCAAGTTCCTGGCGGTGATGAATCGGTCGGCCAGCCAAGCCGAAAACGGCTAAGGGTAGCGAAAAGCATCGCCAGAGGGAATGCGTGCGCAGGCAAGCATCGCTAAAGGGCCCGGTTAGCGTCTGATCGCTCCGACGGCAGGATGCATCTAGCGTACTCGCAAAGCGCTCAGGAGCCTTGTACCATTACGCCTCTCTTTTTCCGGCAGGAGTGGGTTGCATGATTGCGGGCAGTATGGTGGCGCTGGTCACTCCCATGGACGCGCAAGGCGCTATTGATTGGGATAGCCTGAGCAAGCTGGTGGACTTCCATCTGCAGGAAGGCACCAATGCAATCG
This sequence comes from Pseudomonas sp. YJ42, assembly GCF_047225135.1. Lineage (NCBI taxonomy): Bacteria > Pseudomonadati > Pseudomonadota > Gammaproteobacteria > Pseudomonadales > Pseudomonadaceae > Pseudomonas > Pseudomonas sp. YJ42. The sequence goes on from NZ_CP178378.1 coordinate 4,427,885, forward strand.
TTGCGGTCGGTACCACTGGCGAATCGGCAACGCTCGAAGTTCCTGAGCACATCGAGGTGATCCGCCGCGTGGTGGATCAGGTCAACGGCCGTATTCCGGTTATTGCCGGCACCGGTGCCAACTCCACTCGCGAAGCCGTCGAACTGACTGAAAATGCCAAAGCGGCAGGTGCCGATGCGTGTCTGCTGGTCACGCCGTATTACAACAAGCCGACCCAGGAAGGCATGTATCTGCACTTCCGACATATCGCCGAAGCTGTGGCGATTCCGCAAATTCTCTACAACGTGCCTGGTCGCACCGCCTGCGACATGCTGCCGGAAACCGTCGAGCGCCTGTCCAAGGTGGCGAACATCGTCGGCATCAAGGAAGCGACCGGTGACCTCAAGCGCGGCCAGGAGGTGCTCGATCGCGTCAGCACGGATTTCCTCGTCTATTCCGGCGACGACGCCACGGCAGTCGAGCTGATGTTGATGGGCGGCAAGGGCAATATTTCCGTTACCGCCAACGTCGCACCTCGTGCGATGAGTGAGCTGTGCGCCGCCGCCATTGCCGGCGATGTGGAAAAGGCTCGCGCCATCAACGCGTTGCTGATGCCGCTGCATCAGAGCTTGTTCCTCGAGGCCAATCCGATCCCGGTGAAGTGGGCGTTGCACGAGATGGGCCTGATGCAGGACGGTATTCGCTTGCCCCTGACCTGGCTCAGCCAGCGTTGCCAGGAGCCGCTTCGCGATGCAATGCGTCAATCCGGTGTGCTGGCCTGAACAGTATCCGGTGTACTGGTTTAATAATGAAGGAACACGCATGAAGCGACTGGCCGGCCTCTCGACCCTAGCCCTGATCATCTCTGGAACCAGCGGCTGTGGCTGGTTGTGGGGCGAAGACGGATATTTCCGCGACCGTGGCAGCGATTATCTGCAGGCGCGTCAGATGCCACCGATGCAGGCCCCGGCGGGTGCTGCGCTGCGCCCGATCGAGCCGCTGCTGCCGATTCCCCAGCAGGTAGCCGATACCCGCGCAACAGGCGAGTACGAAGTTCCGCGTCCTCAACGTCTGCTGATCGCCGAAGAGACCAGCGAGTTCAGCCTGCAGACATCGGAAGATGCGCGCTGGCTTGTCGCAATGCGTGCACCCTCTCAGGTCTGGGCGGCGGCCAGGCAATTCTTCACCGATAACGGCTTCCAGATCGCTGAAGAGCGGCCTCAGACCGGCGAGTTCACCACCGCCTGGCAGACGCGCGATCAGTTGGCTCCAGCCCTGGTGCGCAACCTTGGCCTTGGTGAAGGTGAGACGCGTGTTCGAGTTCGCATCGAGCCGGGCGTGCAGCGTGATACCAGCGAAATTTTCCTGCTCAGCGTTCAACGCCCTGCAGGCAGCAGTGCCGACGTCGCATGGCCTGACGCACCGGCCAATGCCGAGCTCGATCGGGTGCTACTCGATGAGTTGCAGGCAGGCTTGAACAGTAGCGCCGCGCAAGGCGGTTCTGCCTCGCTACTTGCCGAGCGGGAATTCGATGCGCCTAGCCGCGTGACGCTCAGTGAAGCAGGCAGCGGCACCCCGGTGCTGCAGCTCGATACCGACTTCAATCGTGCCTGGTCGAGCGTCGGGCGAGCGCTAGCCGCCAGCGACATCCTCGTCGAAGACCTGGATCGGAGCTTGGGCGTTTACTACATCAACCTATCGGAAGGCGCCGCGAATCCAGACGAAAAGCCCGGATTCTTCTCCCGCTTGTTCGGCGGGGCGCCAGACCGCGAAGAGATTGAAGCTCGCGCCGAGCGTTACCAGGTTCGCGTGACCGATGTGGGTGGCAACATCCACGTAACGCTCGACAAGGACCTCGACACCGTCGCACCCGCGGATGTTTCGCGTCGCGTGCTGACTATGCTCAAGGACAACCTGGACTGATTCGACGAATCAGCCCGCCCCAACCAATCCAGGCGAAACCCATCGGTTTCGCCTGTTTCGTTTGATGACAGACCTTTCGTTACGGTTGCCCGATTCCGCAGCGTACCGAAGGGTTGGTAACCGCGAGAATCGCCATGGCCATTTCCAATGCTCTCAGCTTGAAGAAAATCTATTCCGGCAAGGTTCGTGATCTGTACGAAATCGACGACAAGCGCATGCTCATGGTCGCCACCGATCGGCTCTCGGCGTTCGACGTGATTCTCGCCGAGCCGATCCCTGAAAAGGGCAAAATTCTCACGGCGATTTCCAATTTCTGGTTCGACAAACTCGCCCATCTCGTCCCCAACCACTTCACCGGTGACAGTGTTGAAGATGTGGTCCCTGCAGAGGAGTTGCCTCTGGTGGAAGGGCGCGCAGTGGTTGCCAAGCGCCTGAAACCTGTTGCGGTAGAAGCCATCGTGCGGGGTTACATCGTCGGCTCCGGCTGGAAGGAGTACCAGAAGAACGGCACCGTTTGCGGCATCCAGCTGCCGGCCGGGTTGAAGGAAGCTGCCAAGTTACCGCAGCCGATTTTTACTCCATCGACAAAAGCTGCCGTGGGCGACCACGACGAGAACATCTCCTTCGAGCAGTGCGAGGCCGTCATCGGCAAGGAGTTGGCAGCTCAGGTACGTGACACCTCCATTGCGCTCTACACCGCAGCCGTCGAATACGCGGCGACTCGCGGCATCATCATTGCCGACACCAAGTTCGAATTCGGTCTGGATGAACAAGGCCGTCTGACGCTCATGGATGAAGTGTTGACGCCTGATTCCAGCCGCTTCTGGCCCGCCGATAGCTATCAGGAAGGCAGCAACCCACCGAGCTTCGACAAGCAGTTCGTTCGTGATTGGTTGGAGTCTACCGGCTGGAACAAGGAGCCGCCTGCGCCGCCAGTTCCGGCCGACGTCGCGCAAAAAACCGCTGACAAGTATCGCGAAGCCCTGACGCGCCTTACTGCCTGAATCAGGCACCTGGTTGGACGCTCGGCCAGCTAGGCGAAGCTGGCGCAAGATGCTGAATAACGAGAAAAAAGATCCCGGCGGGGTTCGACAATCGTTCGCGAACTGCTATGATGCGCGCCGCTGGAGAGATGCCGGAGTGGCCGAACGGGACGGATTCGAAATCCGTTGTACCCTCGCGGGTACCTAGGGTTCAAATCCCTATCTCTCCGCCATTACATATAGCCTAAGTCCCTGAAATTCCTAGAGTTTCGGTGGCTTTTGCGTTTTGGTCAACGTAGCGTCGGCAGAAGTGTCATGGCTCGATTTACGTGTCGCTCGTCAGGCAGCTGAACGATTCGCTACGGTTGATAGAAGTCTTTGCCATGACTATCGGGCGTTGCTTGCCCACCCTTACGGTCGGCTTCGTTAACGCTCATGCTGCCGCCTTTAGCCATAACCATCTCTTGCTCAATTCGGTTTTTTCGGAAGGGCAAGAAGGTTACTTCCATGTGGATAGATGACGCAGCCTCGCAAGGGGCTCTTCGACGATATACCTCGCATTGACAGCCTTCGAAAAGGCATAGGAGAGGTTGACCCCGAAGAAGCCGCTATAGCACCGTGACAAGTGCGACGCATCGCTGAAGCCCGCCAGCTTTATCGCCGAAGCAGTGGGCACGCCAGACAATGTCAACGTGACGAATTCGACCAATCTGTACCACAAGCGATGCCTGCGCAGCGGCGTCCCGACATGGACGCTGAACAGCCGTATCAGTCCGGATTCTGAGAGGCCGACTTCGCTTGCCAGCGCGCGGACCGAGATATTCAGTGAAGCGGTATGCCTGAGGCGCTCGATCACATAGATGATGCGTGGATCGGGGCTTGCGATATCGCTGGTTGTACAGCCATGAATAAGGGCCTCCACGCGCCTCTGTGCCTCTTGGAAATCCGGCGCTTCATCGCGCAGCTGAATCAGGCTGGCCGCCAACTGCCTCTCTTCTGCCAGGTTGTGGTAGACGCCAGCGGTGATCGACCTCATTCGGCGCTTCAATACCTGGAAATCCAGCTTCGCCGCGTCCAGATAACAGGCCGACATCACGCCTCCCTGGTTTTCGATGCTTATCCTGGTGCCGGCCGGAATGAGAATGCTCCTGGCGTCGATCCAGCCTCCGTCCCCGCGGACCTGAAATCTCACAGATCCTTCAAGACAGACCAGCAATGCCGAGGCAGCCGAGTGCAAATCTCGGATGCGCAATTGGGTGCGGCCCAGATAGATATAACGCCTGCTTGAGACGTAGATCAGTGCTGGCCTGGATTGTTGGCTGCAACCAGAATGGGTCATGGCCTATTTTTTTGTTGTTGTTTTTATACCGGATAGTTGCTTCTAGCCATCATTTGACGGCTTTTATTCCAACCACCTGGGCTGCAAAGCTGCGGCTAGTGTAGTTCCCGCTACAGACCTGTCAAAAAGCGCAAGGCACGAAGTGTCAGGCGGAAAATTTAGATCCTCGGCGGAGCGAAAGGAGCTCTGGTCGGAGTGCGACTTATTATTGTGTCGATGCGTTGGTTAATGCCTTCTCGTCTTATTTCAATACATTCACGTTAATTATTCGGTGTATGCATGGGCACTGGCCACAGCGCAGCCGGACGGCCTGACGCTTGGGATTTGGCATCATTGCCCGCGCTAGGCGGTTCGACACGAGACAGTGCGTGGCAATGCTGCCGAAATATCCAATGGAACTTTTCGCTTAATTAGTTACAAGTTACATGAGGTGGTCGAACGAGTGAGTCGCTTCCGTGAACGCCCGGTGACTTGTATGAATTGAGCGTGATCGGTGATTGTTTACGGCTTATCGCCCTTGTTAGTTTTTTGTTCAGGCGCCTTGCTGTATGCGGTGCCATCAGCAACTAGCGAGAACAATAACAAGAGGCGAACTGTATGAAGATCAAGATATCAATGGTGAGAAGTGCGCTGCTGATCACTTCACTACTGGCAAGTGCCTATGCGTTCTCCGCACCTGGTCCGTCCGCTCCTTGCACGGACTGTACGCGGGGGCCTAATCCAACGGTTGCCTCGCTCAAGAGCAGGTCCGGGCCGTTCAACGTCGACAGGTTTTCAGTATCCGGGTACTTGAAAGGTTTCGGGGACAGCACGGTGTATTACCCCACCAACGCCACCGGGAAGATGGGGGCGATCGCAGTCATCCCCGGCTATCTGTCCTATGAAAACAGCATTGATTGGTGGGGGCCGCGTCTGGCTTCGCATGGTTTCGTGGTCATGACGATGAATACCAACACCATCTACGACCAGCCCGATAGCCGCGCTACGCAGCTCAGCCGAGCGCTGGACTACCTCATCGAACAGAGCAACAGCCGCTACAGCCCGATCGCTGGCAAGGTCGACAGTACACGTCTGGGCGCCATCGGATGGTCGATGGGCGGGGGTGGCTCGCTCAAGCTTGCGACCGAACGGTCGCTCAATGCGATTATCCCGCAGGCGCCTTATTACGCCGGCCTCAACAGTTTCAGTACGATCAAGACGCCTGCGATGATCTTGGCGTGCGGTGCCGATGTGGTGGCGCCGGTGGCTGCGCATGCATCGCCGTTCTACAACAGAATCCCAAATACCACCTCGAAGGCCTTTCTGGAGATCTACGGCGGCTCGCACTTTTGCGCCAATTCCGGCTATCCCAACGAAGACCTGCTCGGGATGTATGGCATCTCGTGGATGAAACGCTTCATCGATTTTGATCGCCGCTATGATCAGTTCCTCTGTGGACCCAACCATGAGGCGGATCTCAGCATTTCCGAGTACCGCGAGAACTGCGATTACTGAGACCGGCGCGCTTGGGCAGAGGGATGGTCCAGCTCGCCTCTGAGTCATAGGGGCGAGCGCTTTGCGGCTCGATGCCGAGCGGCCCAACGATGCAACGCGATGGTTCATGGGGCGTTCTCGCCATCGGTCGACGGATATGGCCGGGCCTGGTTCGCGTCAATACTCGTCTATCTTGTTGATTGTTCACCGTGCGTCCGTCTCCCGTCGCCCGGCCAGAAACCAACAAAAAGGATAGAGCCACATGCGTCCACTACTCTGTGTCGCTTTGACCGTTTCGCTTTTCGCCAGTAGCCATGCCGCCCTTGGCGCCAAACTCGAAGGCGCGGCAGTTGCGGCGCCGGACGCCTACAGCGCGAAGGTCGCAGCAGGGGTGCTCAGTGCCGGTGGCAACGCGGTGGATGCGGCCGTGGCGACCGCTTTCACACTGGCCGTCACCTACCCGGAGGCCGGCAATATCGGCGGCGGCGGGTTCATGACTCTCTACATGGATGGCAAGCCCTACTTTCTCGATTACCGCGAAGTCGCACCCAAAGCGGCCAGCAAGCGCATGTATCTTGATGACAAGGGTGAAGTCATCGAAAACATCAGCCTGGTCGGCGCCAAGGCGGTCGGCGTTCCGGGAACGGTGTTGGGGCTGTGGGAGGCGCACCGGCGCTTTGGCACACTGCCCTGGAGCGAGCTGATCACGCCCGCCGTAGGCTACGCGCGCGAAGGCTTCAAAGTGGCTGATCAGCAATTCCAATACCGCGAGGATGCCGTCGGGCTGTTCAACGGTACGACCAACTTCGAAGCGTATTTCGGCGCCATGAGCCCAGGGATCAATTTCCGCCAGCCGGAGTTGGCCGAAACCCTCGAGCGCATCGCCGATCAGGGCGCTGATGATTTCTACAAGGGCAAGACGGCCGATCTGCTGGTCGCACAGATGCAACGTGACGGCGGGCTGATCACCAAGGAAGACTTGGCCGACTACCGCACCCTATGGCGCGAGCCGATGCGTATCGACTGGCGCGGCAAGAGCCTTTACACCGCTCCGTTACCCAGCTCAGGTGGCATCGCCCTGGCTCAGCTGATCGGTATCAAGGAGCAGCGTGCCGCCGATTTCAAGGACGTCACGTTGAATTCGGCGCGCTACATTCATCTGCTCGCTGAAATCGAGAAACGCGTATTCGCTGACCGTGCCGACTATCTCGGCGATCCGGATTTCTCCGATGTGCCGGTCGCGCAACTGATTGCCACGGATTATCTGGTGCGACGCGCCGCCGAGGTCAATCCAACGGCGATCTCGGCCACCGAACAGGTGCGGCCAGGGTTGGAACCCCGACAAACCACACACTTTTCCATCGTCGACGCCGACGGCAATGCGGTGAGTAATACCTATACGCTCAACTGGGATTTCGGCAGTGGGGTGGTAGTCCAGGGCGCGGGTTTCCTGCTCAACGACGAGATGGACGATTTCAGTGCCAAGCCGGGCGTTGCCAATGCATTCGGCGTGGTGGGCAGCGATGCCAACGCCATCGAGCCGGGCAAGCGCATGCTGTCTTCGATGAGCCCGAGCATCGTCGTCCAGGATGGGCAGGTCAGCCTGGTGCTCGGCACACCCGGTGGCTCACGCATTTTCACCTCCATTTTTCAGGTGCTGAACAACGTGTACGACTTCAACCTGCCGCTGGAAAAGGCTGTTTCGGCGCAACGCGTTCATCACCAACTGCTGCCCAAGGACACCATTTACTACGATGCCTACGCGCCACTCACCGGCGAAGTCGCGGATGAGTTGAAGGCGATGGGGTATGTCCTCGAGGATCAGGGCTGGTCGATGGGCGACATCCAGGCCATACGTGTGGAGGGCAAGACACTGCAAACCGCATCAGATCCGCGCGGCCGAGGCGTGGGTATGGTCATCAAGCCATGATGGTCTGCTGAATAACCCGTTGCGCGCGGCCGAAGAATTCCGCTAACACGATCGGTCGCGTCCTGCGGAACGGTTCGGCCCCGGCGCCCCTGTGATTGCTTACGCCTAACGTTTGCCTGCCGGCGCCTTTCGAGTGCGCCGGCACTGCGTGGTGATCGTGCTGTCTGAGCAGTTCACACCGCACCGAGGCTTCCGATGATCGAGTGGCTAAAAAATAACCATCAACTGATCTCGCTGATCATTTCCGCCAGTACGCTGCTGGTGTGGGTGTTCTACGCGCAGCTGTTACTGCTCAACTTCCGTCGGCAGCGCAAGCCGAGCCTAATCATCAATCGTGGTGCCGGCAGGGGGTTGAGTTCGCTCTGCCTGATTTCCAACATGAGCGCCGAGCCCATGTTCATTAACCAACTAGTGGTCTGCATCGAGACGTCCAAGGGCCCGCTGGAGCTCGATGTGACCGATATCCGGCAGAGCATCGATGACGAAGACGGCGCCTCGCCTGATCTGCCGATCCACCAGACTACCCATCAGGGGCCGTTGCGCAGCGGTGACTTCATCCACATCGGTACGTTTCAGGGCATGTTGCGTCGCGTCGCCGAGCGGCACGGCATTGAACTACAAGGTCACAAACCGGCCGGCGACTGGACGTTCCATACGCTGGAGATCCGTGCGGTGGCGTACTACGGCCCTGAACGTCATCCGATCGGTGTTCTACGGCGGTTTCGTCTGGGCGACGGTGAGCCGGAATGCATCCTGGTGCCGGAAAGCCCGTTTACCCATCAACTGCTGTCGCGTCGTGATCGCCGCAGGGTGCGCCAGTGGCTAAGGGAATCGCTTGGGTAAGAACGGCTGTTGATCGGGGTGGATGCGTCTGGCTCGACGCTTCACTACGAAAGGGTTCGGAACTTGAGCGGCTGATGGCGGTCTCGTTTAGCTGGCAATGCTGCCGGCGGGCGAGCCCCGTAACGGTAACGGATGCTTGCGATGTGCAGCGTGTAGCGTGGTTGCGCAATTGATTACGGCAGCTCGTCCGCGGACAAGCTTGCGATATGGAAGGGTAGTTCGCGTGGAAATCAACCGCATAAGCGCAAGGGATGTCGACAAATCACATTATGAGTTGGTGGTAATCGGGTCGGGTTTCGGGTCCAGTTTCTTTCTGACCGAAGCGTTGAAGCACCTTACCGGACGCGCCTTGATCATCGAGTGGGGCGATTTTCATCCCTGGGATTGGCAGATCCAGACCCAGAGCAGTTCGGCGATCACACCGGAATCCACCTACGACAACCGTGGCGAGAAGCCCTGGAACACCACTATTGCACTCGGCGGTGGCATGAATTGCTGGTACTCGCAGACGCCGCGATTGCACCCCAGCGATTTCGCCATCCGAAGTCGCTACGGCGTTGGCAACGATTGGCCGCTGAGCTACGACGACCTCGAGCCGTACTACTGTCAGGCCGAGCAGATCATGTCGATTGCCGGTGACCCGGACATGGGCAAGGTGCTGCCACGCAGCCAGCCATTTCCGCAGCCACCGCACAAGGGCTCCTCGATCGACATACTGATGAAGGAGGCGATGCCCGATCATCACTTCATCATGCCGACCGGGCGCGCTCGGGTCGCGACCGGCACCCGCGGCGTCTGCTGCGCCAATGCCACCTGCAATCTCTGCCCAATGAACGCCAAGTTCACTGCGCAGAATGGCCTGGCCGAGCTGTACAGCCATCCGAAAGTGGACGTCTGTCTGAAGACCGAGGTCCGCACGCTCGAATACGAAGGCAGCACCATCAAAGGCGTGACGCTGCGGGCCGAGGACGGTGAGTTCAAAGTGTTCGGTGATCTGTTCGTGCTCGGCGCCAATGCCATCCAGAGCCCGGCTATTTTGCTGCGCTCGGATATCGATTTCGGCGAAACCGGTATGGGCCTGCATGAACAGGTGGGGGCTAACGTCGAGGTCTATCTCAACGGCCTGGGCAATTTCGACGGCAGCACCATCACCACTGGCCTGAACTATTCGCTTTACGACGGTGACTTCCGCAAGGAGCACTCGGCGTGCCTGGTTTATTTCGAGAACCGCTGGCCCTACGGCCTGCGCCCCGAACGTGGACGCTGGAACGAGACATTACCCTTGATGCTGGTCAGCGAGGATTTGCCCAACGTGAAGAACCGGGTTGTGATCGATCCGCAAAGCGGGCAGCCGATCATCGACTATCAAGGCGAGTCCGAGTACGGCATGAAGGGTGTTCAGTACGGTCTGGACAGCCTGGAAAAACTGCTCGCACCGCTGCCGGTCGAATCGATCAATTTCCGTGAATGGCGCCTGACCGAGTCGCACGTGCAGGGCACGCTGCGCATGGGGCAGGTCGATGACGGGTCAGTGGTGGATGGTCAGATGCTGCATCACCGCATGAGGAATCTGGTGGTGGTGGGGACGGCAACCTACCCGAGCTGTTCGCCGGCCAATCCCAGCCTGACGGCTGCGGCCCTGTCCATTCGCGCCGCCGATCTGCTGTATAGCTAAGGATGCCCATGAAGCGTCGTACGTTGTTACTTTCATCCGCCGCCACGCTTGGCCTGGCGGCGGTCGGTTCGGCCGCCTGGGTATACGAAGACCGTCAGGTATTCATTCCTGAACTGCTGCGCCAGCTCGTCGGTGATTTCCAGATGGCCGCCGAGGATCAGCGAAAATTCGTCGATGCATTGGCCGGACACTATGGGTCGCAGAAGCTTGCGGCGCTGATGGGGCTGTACAAGATTCGTCAGGAAACCGGTGCCGGCAGTGCTTATACCGATCTTCGGGTGGATAACTTTGAACGCCGTTTGCTGACCGACTTCATGGTCTCGACCGATTATCTGCGCCATCAGCACGAGTCCCGTCCGACGGTGTCTTTCCTGGGGTACCGGTTGCCTTGTAGCAACCCCTACGCGCGGTTCGACGGGCTGGCCTGATCTGATCCCAAGGGGGCATTTCGCGGCGAGCCCGCGCCCCGGTGATCCGCTCTCAGGAGGCAAACCCATGCGTATCGCGGTATTCAGCACCAAACCCTACGACCGCCGGTTTCTCGATCAGGCCAATCAGGCGCACGGACATGAGCTGGTCTACTTCGACCCGCAACTGACGGTGGAAACAGCACCGCTGGCGGCGGGTTTCCGTGGAATCTGTGCCTTCGTCAATGACCGGCTCGATCGCGAAGTGTTGCAGGTGCTGCGGGCCAGCGGGACCGAGTTGATCGCCCTGCGCTCGGCCGGGTTCAACAATGTCGATCTGGCCGAGGCGGAGCGGCTCGGGATGACCGTGACGCGTGTACCGGCTTATTCGCCGCATGCCGTGGCGGAGCATGCGGTCGCGTTGCTGCTGAGCCTCAATCGGATGACCCATCGCGCCTACAACCGCGTGCGTGAGGGCAACTTCGCACTCGATGGGCTGCTGGGTTTCGATCTCTATGGCAAGACCGTGGGTGTGGTCGGCACCGGCAAGATCGGGCTGGTTTTTGCCGAGATCATGCATGGTTTCGGCTGCAAGGTACTGGCCAGCGATCCCTTTCCCGATGCCCAGGCCAAGGCATTCGTGCACTACGTGCCATTGGACACCCTGCTGGTCGAAGCCGATATCGTCTCGCTGCATTGTCCGCTGACGCCTGAAACTCATCACCTGATCGATGCTCGGGCTATTGCCCGGATGAAAGATGGCGTCGTACTGATCAACACCGGGCGCGGTCGGGTAGTGGATACCAAGGCCGTCATCGACGCGCTCAAGAGCGGAAAAATCGGTCGGTTGGGCCTGGATGTGTACGAAGAGGAAGAACAGCTGTTCTTTCAGGACCTGTCCCAGCGTGTCATCAGTGACGACCTCTTCATGCGCCTCACGACGTTTCCCAACGTGCTGATCACCGGCCACCAAGCGTTTTTCACCGCCGAGGCACTGGGCAACATTGCCGAAACCACCCTCAGCAATATCTGCGCATTCGAAAGCGGCACCGGCGAGCTTCGGAGAGTCACGGCCGACAAACGGGTTTGAACGGGCGAGTGGGGGCTATTCGAACAACTGACGCAGGCCGCTCGGCACCAGGCCGGTCCAGCGCTTGAACGAGCGGCGGAAATTGGTCGTGTCGTTGAAGCAGAGATAGCTCGCCACTTCCTCGTTGCTATAACCCTTCATCTGGTAGAGATAGAGCGCGACGTGTTTACGCACCAGGTCGAGTTGTTCCTGAAAGTGCGTCCCGTGCTTTTGCAGCTTGCGCTTGAGAGAGGCCGGGCTCATCTCGAAGGCCAGCGCGACCCGTTCGAGATTCAGTGGCGTGCGGATATTGGCGTGCAGATATTCGTACAACTGATCGACGAAGCTGCTTTGCCAGCCGAGGCTCGCCAGTTCGGCGTGGCTGGCATTTCGGGCAACCTGACCGGCAGTTGCCGAGGCATTCGGCCAAGGTTTGTGCAGGTATTCGCGCGGCACGCTCATCATCGTCAGCTGGCTGTCGAAGGCCAGATCCTCACCCATATGGACCCAGTACTGTTCGATGTGGCGCGGTTGCGAATAACTGAAATGAAAGCGCCACGGCAGCCGCTCGCCCGACAGTCGACGGCTCATCGCGACTACCGCCGTCAGGCTGGCTTCAGCGAGAAACCGGCGCAGTTCGTCCGTTCCCCAGCTTTCCACCCAATACAGATGAGCCTGCTTTTCATCGAGCAGCAACCGCGGTGTCAGCAGGGGACTGAGCATCGCGCGCAGGTATTGCAGATGCTCCAGTGCCTGGAGCAGCGTACTGGCGTGGTTCAGCGCATGGCTGGTTTCGCCGTAATGACCAGGGAGCAATCGTTGGCCAAGCAGGAAACTGCTGTCGTCGGCATCCAGCAAGCGCTGAGCGTTGGCGATCAGGGCAAGATACTGAGCGGGGCTGAGGCGCGCACGGCCGCTGGTGACGTCCTCGTAAAACAAACCCGTGCCGCGCAACAGCTGATGGCTATCGATTCCCCGTGATAATGCCAGATCGATCAGTACGGCCGGCTGATGATGGGCCGCGATGAAGCGTGTGTCGCACTCGTAGCCGATGGCCATGGTTCGCTCCTCAGGCGCAGCGCGGTAGCTGCTGCTTGGCCTTGGCCAGGCCTAGGTTGAGGCGCTTGAGAAGCTGCTCGGCATCTTCATCGAAGGCCATCACCGCCGCGCTGCTGGCGCGCAGGTGTACCCGTTCGCCATGCTGAGCGGTCTTGTGTGCCAGGCTGGCCACGGCCTGTTGCAACTCCCTGGCGATCAAACGGGCCTGGGTCTCGCCGGTGTTCGGCAACACCGCGACGAAACGATCCCCGGCCAAGCGGCAAAGCAGGTCCTGGCGGCGCAGGTTGAGCAGCAGCAGTTGCGCCATGGCCTGCAAAATGGCGTCGCCCTCGGTTTGACCATAGCGCTGGTTGATCGCGCTGAAATCATCCAGATCCACAACCACCAGGGACAGCGGTTGTTGCTCCGAGCGGGCTTGGGAAAGGGCCAGTTGCACTTGCTGGCGTAGGTACTCGGCGGCGCCCAGCGGCGTCAGCTTGTCGAACAGACGGTGCTCGCGGAAGCCTTTTTCGCGCTTGTTCATCTGCTGGCTGATGGCGCGCTGTTCCTGGTTCAGGTGGTAGATGCCCAGTGTCAGCAGTAGCAGACCGATGGGCATCGGTGCGGTTTCCAGCCAGTTGTCCCAAATCGCCAGTTCCGGCAAATGGATGAATTCGTCCAAGGTGTCCATCCACCAGGAAAAGAACACGCAGGCCAAGCCCAGCGCCAGCAGTCGTGTCACCCGACCGGCCGGGCGGCTGTGCAGCAGCATCATCAGCCAGGCGAGGGCCAGCACGGCCGAGCCGCCTTCGCCGGCGACGTCCATCCAGTTGATCTCGCCCCAGGTTTTGATTTCACCTGTGGCGAGGTAGATCTGCAGACCGGCGTTGGCCGCGAACGCGAGGCCGATCAAGGTGAAGGTGTGGAGTTTCAGCAGGGATTTCATCGGGTCTCCGTGGCGAGGACGCGCCGGTGCGTGAGGGCACGGAAACAGATGAATGTGACGGTTGGATGAATGGGGTGGGGGTTGAATTGGCTCAGGGCTTTTTAGGGATAGGTTTAAAGGCGGCGCTGCTTAGGTTCAGCGTTAGGCTTATTGGCGAGTTGGTTGAGAGCTTGGTTTCGCCCTGCTGGGCGAGTCACTTTTTCTTGTGTGGCCAAGAAAAAGTAACCAAAAAGAAGGCCACCCCTGCATCCGGACTGGGCGTCCCCGGTTTGCTTCGCAAAACTTCCCTCCCTCCGGCGCTGCTCCGGGGGTCGTCGCGAAGGGACATCCATGTCCCATCACTCCTCGCTCGGCATCCATGCCTCGCGTCCCCCTGCGCAGCACCTACGTTCGGCCTCCTGAAGGGGAATCGAGTCCGAGTTGTCTGAAAGTTTGGGCACAGCGAAACAAGAACGCTTTGCTTGTTTCATAACAAATGATCTACCTGACGACGCCGAACGCCCCTTTCAGGAGGCCGAATGGAGTCCGCGCGGAGGGGAGCGAGCGGCATGGATGCCGCGAGAGGCGTAAAGGGCCATGGATGGCCCTTGTACGCCGGCCCCCGGAGCGCGGGTGGAATGAGGGAAGTCGAGCGAAGCGAGACCCGGATGCAGGGCAAGACCTTTTGGTTCCTTTGGGCGGGGCCGGCCATCCGGCAACTGCCAAAAGGGACTCGCCCAGCAGGGCGAAACCAGCATTTCAGATCACGCTGTAACGGGCAGCGGCACGAACCGCTCCTCCACACATGCCTCCCCCCGCGCCCCACCAAAACAGGTCATATCAGCTCAATTTCCACCCAAAACCACCCCAATCAGCGCCCGCTGGCGCTCCAGCACCACCCTCTGTCACAGAACCGCCATATCCCGACCCTACCGTCCGCTGCAGTTCCGGGATGGACCCGGTAATCAGCGTTCGGGGGATTATTCATGAGCACATACCGCAGCGGCATCCGCCATGCAGGATTCCGCATCAGCCTGCTGGCCCTGGCCGTGAGTGCCGGTTCGGCCTGGGCCGAGGAGCCGCTTGTCATGGAGCACGTCGAGGTGATCGGCCAGGCCGTCAGCATCGACGAGGCATTGAGGGAACAGCGCAGCTCCGACAGCGTGAAAAGCGTGGTCCATGCCGATGGCATCGGCCAGCTGCCGGACGACAACGCCGCTGAAGCCTTGCAGCGCATCCCTGGCCTGTCTGTGGAGCGCGATCAGGGTGAAGGCCGCTTCGTCAGCGTGCGCGGCATCGCGCCGGACCTCAACAGCGTCACCATCAACGGCACCCTGGTGCCCTCACCGGAAAGTGGCCGGCGCGCGGTGGCGCTGGATGTGCTGCCGTCCGAACTGGTGCAGTCGCTTTCGGTGGTCAAGGCCCTCACACCAGACATGGACGCCAACTCCCTGGGCGGCACCATCGAGGTGGAGAGCCTGTCCGCCTTCGACCACGACGGCCTGTTTTACAGCCTCAGCACCGAAGCCAGCTACGACGAGAACGTCGGCAAGACCAGCCCGAAATTCTCCGGTGCCATCAGCAACCGCTTCAGCCTGGGCGATGGCGTAGATAACTTCGGCGTGGCCGCGGCACTGAGCTGGCAGGACCGCGACTTCGGTTCGGACAACGTGGAAACCGGTGGCGCCTGGGATTTCGAAGACGGCGCCCGGCTGGAAGAATTCGAGCAGCGTGACTACGAGATTACCCGCGAGCGCACCGGATTTGGCCTGAACTTCGATTACCAGCCGGACGACCTCAGCAGCTACTACCTGCGCACGTTGTACAGCCGCTTCAAGGACACCGAGACTCGCAACGCAGCCGGCGTCGAATTCGAAGATGCGCAACTGGCCGGTGAACTGGGCGATGCCGAGGGTTGGCGTGAGCTGAAGTCACGCGAGGAAACCCAGACCATTCAGTCCTACGTGTTCGGCGGCGAACGCATGATGGGCCTCTGGACCCTCAGCGGTCAGGTCGGCTACAGCGAGGCCCGCGAGCGCAACCCGGGCGGCATTTCCAGCGCGACCTTCGAAGGTGACTTCACCGACGTCGGTTTCTCGAGCACGGGCAAGCCACGGCTGACCGTCGATCCGTCCTTCTATGATCCAGCCAGCTTCGAACTCGACGAAGTGGAGTGGGAGAAGACCGACGCCCGCGACAAAGAGAAGAACGTCCGCCTGGATCTGGCCCGCGATTACGACATCCAGGGCTACGCCTCCCAGCTCAAGTTCGGTGGCAAGCTCAGCCGACGCGACAAGACCAATGACGCCGAGATCTGGGCTTACGACGATTTCGACGACCTGACCCTGGCCGACTTTCAGAGCGGTAAGGTCGACTATGCCCTAGGCCGCTTCGGCTCGGGAATCAGTGCCGGCGGGCTGGAAGGCTTGATCGGCGGGCTGGACGCGAGCGAGTTCTACGATGACGAGGAGTCGCGCATCGGCGACTTCGACATGAGCGAAGACATCAACGCTGCGTATTTTATGAACACCGTGGACTTGGACAAGTGGCGCATCATCGCCGGGCTGCGCTATGAGGGCACCGAGTTCAGCGCCAAGGGCACCGGCCTGCGCGACGGTGAGTTCGAAGCCGTATCCAGCGACAACCGTTACGACCACTGGCTGCCGGGTTTGCATGCGCGCTATGAGCTGACGCCCGATACCTTTGTCCGGGCGGCCTGGACCAATACCGTGGTGCGTCCGACGTTCGAGCAGCTGGCGCCTGGCTTCGTCATCGATGGCGAAGATGCGGAGTTCGGCAACCCGGACCTCAAGCCGCTGGAATCGATGAACTACGACCTGGGCATCGAGCACTACATGGGCCGCGCGGGCGCCGTGTCGGCTTACCTCTTCTACAAGGACATCGACAACTTCATCTACAACACCGATCTGGCCGGCACGGGCCAATGGACCGGATTCGACGAAGCGCTGAGCTTCGAGAACGGCAGCAGCGCCAAGCTCTACGGTGTCGAGTTGGCTTATTCGCAGAAGCTCGATTGGCTACCGGCACCCTGGAATGGCGTGCTGCTGGGCGCCAACGCCACCTTCAGCAAGTCCGACGCGGACATCGAAGGGCAGGGCAGTCGTCGCAGCATCGACCTGCCGAACCACTCCGATACCGTCGGCAATTTGATGGTCGGCTGGGAAAACGATGTGTTCAACATGCGTCTGGCCGCCAACTACAAATCCGAGTACCTGGCCGAAGTGGCCGGCATCGACGACGAAGCCCACGACCTCTACGCCGACGATCAGCTGTTCCTGGACTTCAAGGCCGGCTATTTCATCACGCCGAACCTGCAGGTGACGCTCGAAGCGTTGAACCTCACGGACGAGTCCTACTTCGTCTACACCGGGCGCAGCAACTTCAACGCCCAGTACGAGGAATACGGTCCGACCTACAAGCTCGGCCTGACCCTGACGCACTTCTGACCCTTTTCGACTTATTCGCCGCCCCGTCTCCGCTCTGTTCCCCTTTCAGAGCGGTGGCGGCCAGCGGCTGCTGATTGGAAAACCATGTACATGACTTTGCATAAACCCATGTTGCTGAGCCTCTGCATTGCGCTCGCGGCCTGTCTGTCCGGAGCGGGCGTCGAGTCTGGCAAGCAGACGGCGCCGAGCCTGAGCATCGCGGCTTCAACTCCGCTGGAAGCGCAGAGCGCGCAGCTGATTTCAGAAACAGGCTTCTGGCAGGACGCTTCTCGACTGGTGGTTCGGCCGGACTCGCGCGGCCTGCAGATACTCGACGCCAAGGGCGCGGTAATCAGCGATTTCAAAGGCCGCTTCGAAGGCCTGGATCATCGTGTCGGTGCGCAGGGCATGTTGATCGCAACCCTCGATCGCAAGCGGCAACAGGCCGTGTTGCTAGGGCTTGACCGTCAGCATCGCTGGAGCCTGCCGCTGTACATTCCGCGAACGGACTTCGCCATCGAGGGGCTGTGCTTGTTCCGCGACGCGGCGCGTAACAGCTTCCTCTTTCTGGTCGGTGAAGAAGGTATCGGCGAGCAATGGCTGGTCGCCGCCGACATGCGCCCACTCTCGACGCCGCAGCGCGTACGCGGCCTGAGCCTGCCGCCGGAAAGCGGCTACTGCCAGGTGGATGATCAAACCGGCGAGCTGATCGTCAACGAAGAAGGCGTGGGACTCTGGCGTTACGCGGCGGATGCTGAAGCACCGCTCGTACGCCAACCCGTGGATATGGTTCAGCCGTTCGGTGGGATCGCTGAGGCCGCTGCCGGCATGGCACTGGTGCCGGGCGGATTGCTTGCGCTGGATCCCGAAGCCAGCGCGCTGCACCTCTATGGGCGAGACGCCGACAGCTGGCGCAGCCATTCGGTACTGCCGCTCGAAGGCTTCGACGAGCCCGAGCAGATCAGCGCCCGATTGACCAAGCGTGGCATCGAGCTGCTGCTGAGCGATGAGCGTGGCGCCCATGTGGCTATGTTGGATTGGCAGCCTCCAGTGCCTACCGCGACGCCTGTCATTCCGATGTTGCCGGCTCAGGTCCAGACCGACCCGGTGCCGCACCTGGGGGATGCAGCCGATGACCCGGCGATCTGGGTCAACGCCAAGGACCGGACCAGAAGCCGTGTGCTGGGTACCGACAAGAAGGGCGGGCTCGGCGTGTACGACCTGAACGGCAAGCAGCTCCAGTACCTGCCCGTCGGGCGGTTGAACAACGTGGACGTGCGCACTGGCTTTGTTCTTGGCGGCAAGCAGGTTGACCTCGCAGTAGCCAGCAACCGCGATCAAAACAGCCTGCACCTGTTCGCCATCGATCCCATGAGCGGGCAGGTGAGCGACATCGGCCAGATCGCCACGCCGATCACCGATATCTACGGCCTGTGCATGTTCAAGGACCGCCAGAGCGCCATCCACGCGATCGCCAACGACAAGGACGGCACCTTTCTGCAGTACCGCCTGGATGGTTCCAGCGGCTCGCCGCGCGGGGAGCTGGTGCGGCAGTTCAAGGTTGCCAGTCAACCCGAGGGATGCGTGGCCGATGACCGCACCCAGCGGCTCTTCGTCGGTGAGGAGGACGAGGCAGTCTGGACACTGGATGCCCGTGGCGATGCCCCGGCGAAGCTGGAAAAGGTCATCGGAGTCGGCGGCCCGCTGCATGACGACGTAGAGGGGCTGGCGCTCTACCAGGGTGCGAAGGCCGATTACCTGGTGATCTCGAGCCAGGGTAACGACAGCTATCTGGTACTGGATGCCGCCGCGCCTTACGCCGTTCGTGGCGCGTTCCGCGTCGGTTTGAATGCCGAGCGCGGTATCGATGGCGCGTCGGAAACCGATGGGCTGGAAGTCACCTCCGCCAACCTTGGCGGTATCTGGAGCCGCGGCATGCTGGTGGTGCAGGACGGTCGCAAGCGCATGCCCGAAGGTGCACAGAACTACAAATACCTGCCATGGGCAGCGGTTGCCGACGCGCTAGGGCTGGACTGACCTCGGTCGCATGAATGCATCAGGCGACGCCCGCAACGTTGCCTGAAAGTAATAAACGAGTGCCGTCCCCCGGGGCGGCCGGAGGAAATATAGATGCAAAGTGAACACATGTCGGTCTGGGGTCTGGTCAGCGAGGCCAGCCTGGTGGTGCAACTGGTGATGGTGATTCTGGTGCTGGCCTCGATTGCCAGTTGGTACCTCATCATCCAGCGAGGCGCGGCCTTGCGCCGCAGCGAACGCCTTTTGAAAACCTTTCTGCAGCGCTTTCGTAGCGGCGCGGAACTGACGCAGTTGTATCGCGAGGGCAGTGATCAGCCGCTGCCCCGGGAGGCGGCCCTGCAGCACATCTTTCTCGCCGGCTATCAGGAATTCAGCCAGCTGCAACGCCAGCCGGGCATTGCGCCGGATGCGGTGATCGAGGGGGTCGAGCGCAGCCTGTATGTCGCGATTTCCGAGCAAGAAGAGCGTTTGGAAGGTGGCTTGCAGTTCCTCGCCACGGTCGGCTCGGTCAGCCCTTATATCGGCCTGTTCGGCACTGTGTGGGGGATCATGAACTCCTTCCTGGGCCTGTCCATGGTGCAGCAGGCGACGCTCTCCACGGTTGCTCCGGGCATTGCCGAAGCGCTGATCGCCACGGCCATCGGCCTGTTCGCGGCAATTCCGGCGGTGATGGCCTACAACCGTTTCTCTGCCCGCGGCCAGACCTTGAGCGCCCGCTATTACAGCTTTGCCAATGAGCTACAGGCACGCCTGCATCGTCGCTTGCATGCCGGTTCGCCCAGCGTCGCCGCTGCCGCCTGAAGGAGCTTCGCCATGCTGGTCAAACCGCAGCGTAAACACGGCCCCAAAGCCGAAATGAATGTGGTGCCTTACATCGACGTGATGCTGGTGCTGCTGGTGATCTTCATGGTGACCGCGCCGATGTTGGTGCAGGGCGTGAAGATCGAGCTGCCCAAGGTGGCGGCCGAGGCGATGCCCACCGAGAACGAGCGGCAGATCCTGACCCTCTCGGTTAAGGCCGACGGAGGCTTCTACTGGCACCTTGGCACCGAACTGAATGCTGAAGATCAGACCGACAGCGCTATCGACCTTGAGGATATGCGCGAGAAAGTCGCAGCAATCATCGCCGAGCGCGGCGACACCCAGGTCTACGTGCGTGCCGATGATGCTGCTGACTATGGCCGCGTAGTGGCCGGAATCGCCGAGCTGCAGCGCGGCGGGGTGATGAATCTCGGTCTGATTACCGAGGCGCCGTCCGAGCAGCTGGCGCCATGAGCAGTTTGAGCATGCCCCTGCCCAGCTTTCCGCTAGCCCGGCCGCAATGGCGCAGCCATGTCGGCGCCGCCGTGGCGACCGTCGCGCTACACGCAGCGGTGTTCGGTCTGTTGCTGCACGGCTGGACGCCGGATCTGAACGCGCCGAGTCAGACGCAGGTGCTCAAGACCCGGCTGATCAGCTTGCCAACCCCCACGCCGGTTACTGAAACCGTGGTCGAGCCCGAACCGACACCAGCCCCGGAACCGCTGGTGGAAAAATCCATCGAAGAACCGCAGATCGAACAGCAGCGCCTGGAACAGGCCGAGCTGGCGTACAAGCGCGCCGAACGGGAACGGCTGGCGGAAGAGGCGCGCATCACAGAGCAGCAACGCGTTAAAGAGCAGCAGCGCAAAGAGCAGCTGGCGCGCGAACGGCAGGAACGGATCGAGGTCGAGCGGCAGCAGCGCGAAGCCGAGCGTCGCGAGCAACTGGCCCGAGAGGAACAACAGCGCCAACAGGCGGCACGTGCCGAAGCGTCGGCCGCAGCCGAGCGGGCGCGACAGGAGGCCGCTGCAGCGGCGAGCCGCCAGTATTTGCCCATTGCCAAAGACGCACCTGACTACCCATCGCGAGCGTTGGACAAAGGCATCGAAGGCACCTGCACCGTCAGTTACTCGGTCAACCCGCAGGGACGGATCGAGAACCCAAAAGCGCTGGACGACTGTCACCCACTGTTTATCCGGGCGTCGATTACGGCTGCCAAAAGCTTTCGCTACCAACCTCGGATCGTCGACGGTCGCGCCGTGACCGTTCCCGAGGTCAAGAACACCTTTCACTACCGCATCCAGTGATGTGGCTGGACCCACTTTGCAGAATGAGCCATCAATGAACCAGGATTTCCAGAGTTTCCACGCCAATCTTTCTGCCCTGGACGACCAGACGATCAACCCGAGCGCCAACGTCTCGTTGGATCAGCTTGTCGATCGTAGCCGGCGTAACCTGCTCAAGGGCGGGATGGGCCTTGCCGCGTTGGGCTTTCTCGGCGGCAGCCTGGGCGCCTGTCGCAGCGCCGTGCAATCTGAGTCGCTGATCGGTTTCAAGGGCATCCCGACGCAGCTCGACCCGGCCTTCGACAGCGTGCAGGTAGCGCCGGGCTACAGTGCTCGGACGTTCTTTTCCTGGGGTGATGCCGTCATGGCCGACGCCCCGGAGTGGAACCCGGACGCCAACGACGATTGGCAGGCTCAGCTCAAGCAGGCCGGCGACAACCATGACGGCATGCATTTCTTTCCGTTCCCGGAGAACCCCGACAGCCACGGCCTGTTGGTAATGAACCACGAATACGTCAACCCGCCGCTGCACCCCAACGGCATGACATTCGTCGACGGCAAGCGCCCGCTGGATGAGGTGCGCAAGGAGCAGGCGGCCCACGGCGTCAGCGTTATCGAAGTGAAAAAAGACACGCAGGGTCAATGGCAGCGGGTCATGCCATCGCGCTACAACCGCCGCATCTCGGCAATGACGCCCATGGCCGTAAGCGGCCCCCTGGCCGGCAACGACGCGCTGAAAACCGCTTCCGACCCCAGCGGGCGCGAAATCATCGGCACACTGAATAACTGTTC
Organism: Pseudomonas sp. YJ42; assembly: GCF_047225135.1. Taxonomy (NCBI): domain Bacteria; kingdom Pseudomonadati; phylum Pseudomonadota; class Gammaproteobacteria; order Pseudomonadales; family Pseudomonadaceae; genus Pseudomonas; species Pseudomonas sp. YJ42. The sequence goes on from NZ_CP178378.1 coordinate 4,449,831, forward strand.
CAGCGGCTTCACGCCTTGGGGCACCTATCTGGTGTGCGAGGAGAACTGGCACAACTACTTCGTCAACCATGACGCCGAGGACATGGCCAGGCGCGTATCACACAAGCGCTATGGCATCGAGGGCAAGGGCCTGAGCAAACTCTACGGCTGGGAAACCGCCGACCTGCGTTTCAATGCCACACCGGACCCGTCGCAACCCCACGGTGGCCATGTGAATGAGCCGAACCGCTTTGGTTGGGTGGTGGAGGTCGATCCGTTCGATCCGCAAAGCAAGCCGGTCAAGCGCACCGCGTTCGGCCGTTATTGCCGCGAGTGCTCGGTGCTTTCCCTGGGCGAGGACGGGCGTATGGCCTTCTATTCAGGCGACGACACCAAGGGCGAGTACGTCTACAAATTCGTCCCCGCCGGGCGTTATGTACACGGCGCCGATCAGGCCAACCGCAGGCTGCTCGACAGCGGCACGCTTTACGTGGCGCGGTTCAATGCTGACGGCAGCGGTGACTGGCTGGCGCTGGTTCACGGTCAGAACGGGCTCACGGCGGAGAATGGCTTCGCCGATCAGGCCGAGGTGCTGCTCAACGCGCGCGCCGCTGGCGACCAGGCGGGGGCGACGCCCATGGACCGCCCCGAATGGGTGGCGGTGCATCCTCGCAGTCGTGAGGTCTATGTAACTCTCACCAACAATGACGGGCGCGGCGTGACGCAGCCCACCGACAGGGCCAATCCACGACCGCACAACCTGCATGGTCAGATTCTGCGCTGGAGCGAGGAGGGCGCCAACCCCACCGCGACCACGTTCACCTGGGAAGTCTTTCTGCTGGCCGGCGAACAACCTGGAGCCAGGAGCTCAGATGGCCAGCCAGTGCCGGCCAACCTCACAGGGACCATAAATGGGGATATCTTTTCCTCGCCGGATGGGCTGGCGTTCGACGATGCCGGCCGGTTGTGGATCGAAACCGACTACGGTGATGAAGAAGCCGCGATGCAGGCCATGGGTACCAACCAGTTGCTCTGCGCCGACCCGAGGACGCGCGAGGTGCGGCGGTTTCTCGTTGGCCCGCGCGGGTGCGAGATCACCGGCATCACCTGGAGCCCGGACTACCGCGCCATGTGGATCAACGTGCAGCACCCCGAGCTGAGTTTCCCGGCCAGTGACGGCAAGACGCGCCCGCGCGCTTCCACGATCCTGATCACCAAGGACGATGGTGGTGTGATAGGCAGTTGACCGGCAGCGTTCGATTCGGTGGGCTAGGCTCTGTGCAAGGGCCAGCCTACTGATACTTGGTCTATGGCGCATCTGTGAACGTTTGGCGGCACGCTGTGCTCTAAAACATGCATACATTCCCTATTGCATGTAACCAAGGAGCTGGGCCATGGCAATCCCGCGCTTGCACGCTCGCGTTTCCCTCGCCGTACTCGTCGCTTGTGTTCCGGTAGTCAGTCAGGCTGACCTGTATTCCCTGAAAATCGAAAACGATGTGATTGCTACCGGCAGTGATGGGCACTACACCAACGGCTTCGAACTGATGCGCTCGTTCGAACCCGATGCCGATCACTGGTCGCGTCAGTTTGCCGATATGCTGCCGGGCTGGCGTGCCGCCGAGGTGGACAGCGTCGCTTACCGGCTGGGGCATCAGATCTACACACCGAACGATATCGAGCGGACTGAACTGATCGAGGACGACCGTCCCTATGCCGGGCTGCTGTTCGCCGGGATGTCGATCTTTTCTGGTCATCAGTATGAAGGCTGGCGCAGTGCCAGCGGTTTGCATCTGGACGTGGGAATCGTCGGGCCTGCCGCCGGCGGCAAGAAGATCCAGCGCCGGGTCCATGAAGTCACCGACAGCGACGAGCCCAAGGGCTGGGACAACCAGCTGCGTAACGAGCCCTTCGTCAATCTGGCCTACCAGCACCGTTGGTGGTTGCAGCAACGCTTTGCCGGACTGGAATTCGAGTACGGGCCGAGCGCGGGCTTCTCGTTGGGCAATTTGTATACCTACGGCTCTGCCGGGCTGGGGCTGCGCATCGGCCAGGGACTGGCGCGTAGTTTCAGCATCCCGGCAGTGGCGCCGGCGCAGAGCGGCAGCATGTTCTTCACGCGCGGTGGCGGGTTCGCCTGGAACATCTTCGCTAACGTCGAAGGCCGATACATGGCGCAGAACATGTTGCTCGAAGGCAACACCTTCAAGAGCAGCCATTCGGTGGACCCGAACGAATGGGTGGGCGATGCCAAGGCCGGCATCGCGCTGACCTGGAACACCTGGCAGTTGGCGTTTGCCAGCGTCTGGCGCACCCGTGAATTCCATGGCCAGGACGAACACGATCAGTTCGGTTCGTTGACGGTTTCGACCTGGTTCTGACTGTCGTTCAGAGGTGGATCACGCTTCGGCGGTCCACCGAGCCAAGGGCGGATGATGCAAGAAGCGACATCCACCCTTCGGCTGATATCTGCGTGCTGCTGAGCGCTTGAGCCGCGCTCTACTTCTTCACCCAGGTGCCGTTGAGCTGGATCACTTGCCCCGATGGGGTTTTTTCGATGGCTTTCTTGCCGGCGATGGCTTCGACGTCACTGACGCTGATGCCGTTCTTCTGCGCCAGGCGATGGTACTCGGCACGCCGGGCCTGGTTGATCTGGCTGGCGATCTCTTCGGCCTGACCGCCGCCCTGTACCACGCCCAGGTAACCGTCGGGCTTCTCGCCGAGCTGGCCGCTGGCCTTGGCCTGACCCAGGGCCGACATGGCTTCGTTGAGGGTCATGGCGGCGGCGGGCAGCGCCAGGCACAGCGCCATGAGCAGGGTTCCGAGTTTCAGATAGGTTTTCATAAGCGTCCTCAGAACAGACCACTGTCTTCGTTGATGATCGAGTCGAGTTGCTTGTCGACCTTGATGTAGATCTCGTGCTCGATTTTCACGTTGAGGTTGATATTGATCGGCTCGTTGGGCACGGCCAGCTCCACGCGCGGGGTACAGGCGCTAGTCAGCAGGGCCAGCACCAGAATGCTGAAGGGATGATGCAACCGCATGACGGTCTCTCCTGGTCGATATCGTCGCTACAGTGCCTCATCTAAGGCGTTCCTGCACGCGTCGTTGAATGGTTTCGCTGACTCGATCAGACAATTGCAGGCTGGTCAGCAAGGCCGGGATGTTTTCTTCGAGATTGATCGAGAAGTTGATCGGGCGACCGCCTTCCAGCGCCGGATTGCGTCCTTGTAGCCTGAGGCCCAGGTCGAGCTTGCCGTCGGCGGCGTAGTGCACATCACTGGCGAGCAGGTCGTAGTGAAAGTCATCCAACGCTTCGGTTACCAGGCGCATGGCTGGATTGGCCTGACCCAATGCCTGGATTTTCGCTGAACGGAACTGCAAGGCGCCGCCCGGCTCTCGCGCCTTCAGCGATCCCTGCTCGATGCTGATCCCGGCCGCGCTGCGTTGCACCTGCAGCTCGCCGTCGATCACCCCGGTACCCGATAACCCTTCGGTGGGGTAGGCCTCGAGCAACAACGGGAGCTGCAGTCCGCGCAGATGAGCGTTCAGTCGTTGGGTGCTGGCCGCCAGATCGGCGTCTCCAGGGTCTAGCCAGAGTCGACCACCCAGCAGGCGCACTTCTGCGGTTTCCCAGCTGAGGCGGCCCTGGTCGAGACGGTCGATGTCACCCGTGTAGTGGCCGTTGAACAGCAATGGGCCGAAGGTGAAACCGGGGTTGGCCTGTCGCAGCGTCAGTTCCGCTATCTCCAGGTGCAGCTGGTTTTTGCGCAGGGTGGCTGACAGGTTCGCGTCCAGCCCGCTTAGCTCGGTGCGGTCGTAGATGCCGCCGAGTCCCTTCGCGCTGAGCGTCGCGGTCACCTCGGGAGCGCCGTTCGCCGGTAGGGCGAGCTGCCCCTGGCCCTGCAGCCGTCCGGTGCTCAGCTCCAGCAATTTTGGCCAGTCGGCGAGGGTGGCGGACACGGGATTGCCCGCACGCAGAAACACTTCGGGGAGGCTCGCGCTCAGGCGGGTCGTGCCGCTGGACCAGTTGTGATCGAGCTTAAGGGGCAAGGTGAGCCCGGCGTCGTTTTGCAGTGGCCCATCGAGTACGATCCGTTCGCGACCGGTGTCGAGCTTTCCGCTCCAGCGCCAGCCCTGTGGTCGCAGGGCTGAGTGCCTGAGTTCGGCAATCGTCACCGCGGCTTGACCATTCACCTGAAGCCCCTGTAACTGGCGATCGGCGAAGTTCGCCTCGATACCCAGACCGGACAGGTCCACTCGCAGCGTATTGGCCAGCAGATCGGTACCGCTGCTCAAGCGGGCCAACGTGATCCACGAATCCTTGTCGAGCCGGATGGTGGCGGCTTCCGCGGAGGCGCGGCCATGCAGTCGAAGGTCAGCGGCGAGGCCTTTCAGATTAGTCCCTGGAAACGAGAGTTCAGGGCTTTGCAGGCGAAGACCGATCTGTTCCAACGACAACGCGTAGGGCGCGCTGGTCTCGAGGAGCAACCGACCGTCGAGCGTAAGCGGTGTGGGTCCGCTGGCAGCGAGGTGCACCTGCAACGGCAGCTGCGATACCGATTGTCCGTTGGCTGTCGGCGTGATTTTCAGCGTGGCGGCGTCGGGTCGTAGCTGCGCCGGGAGTTCGGAGAGCAGTGTCGCCGCCGGTCGCAGTTGCAGGTCGGTGATCAGTTCGGTAGGGATCCAGGCGCCGCGGTCAACTTTGGCGGTCACGTCCAGCTGCCCTTGCAACTGGCCAATGCCCACCACTGGCCAGGGCGCTGGCAGATTGGCCGAGAGACGGAACTCGCCGTCCAGCGTGTCCCATCCTCCAGCCAGATCGCTGCTATCCACATGCAGCGCCCAGCCGGCGCCGACGCGCATTTGCTCGGGTAACTCTGGAAGCGTCGGAGGCTCGTAATCCAGCCAGTCGCCGAGCCATTCCAGTAGCCAGGGTGCTTCCGGCAGTTCGCTCATCGCCAGGGCTCCGCGCCAAAACGTTGTGTGTTCGTCCGACGTCAGTTGGTTTTGCATGGAAAGGCGCTGTTCACCATCCAGCAGCAGCTGCAGATCTACGTGGGCTTCGTCGTTCTGATCGTAAGCATTCAGCGCCGCCGCCAAACGGTGGGAGTGGTGCGTGAATTGAAGATTTAGCGTGGCCGGCAACGGCTCCTGGCCGGCATGCTGCCAGCTTATTTCCCCCTGTTCTCGACAGATGCCGCTGGCGCAGGGCAAAGCCAGGACGAGCGAAGCAATATGTCCGTTACGGGGCACCCAGGCCGCCCATCGCTCCAGTTGCTGGCGATCGGGCAAGGCCAGCGGCTCCACGCTGTCGTCCGTGACGGTTGCCGGCTGCCATTGAACGTCGAGGCGATCGATGTCCAGCGATCGAAGGCGTAGCGGCCATCCGCTTTCTATACCGAGCCGCAAGGTGTCGGCTGTCACTGCGAGCCGTTCGTCGTCTGCCGGGTGCCGAACCAGGACAAGTTGTCGCACTTCAAGGTGGCCGGCAGTCAAGCGTACCCCGCTGACATCGAACGTAACGATGCCGAACTCGCGCTTGAGTTGCTGCCAGCGCAAGCCACCGTAGACGCCGATGCCCAGGACGAGCAGGGCCAGGCCTGCGAGCGCCAAGATCAGGACTTTCCGCCGCTTTGCCATACCTCTTCCCATTGCCATCGACGGCTAAGCATAAGCGCGTCGACCCGCGCTTGCGACTGGCGCGCCGACGACACGCCGTCGCGGATAAAGTTCCTGGTTTTGCAGGGTTGGCGTGCCCTGAGGCGCTTGAGATGGGGTTCTAGCACTAGCTGCGCCAAACTTGTGCACATTCGTCGGAGCGCCTTGTCAAGCGCTTATGACAAACTGTCGCAAACCGCGTCGCGTCATAGATCGATAATAACTACCTGAAAAATAAAGAAATTTTTCATTGGTGAAAAAAAAGCCAGTTTAACCGCAGCCCGCTAACCATAGGCGTTAGCGAAATTTGTTACCGGCTTGTCCACTGAGTTATCCACAGGTTCTGTGGATTAATTTTTTATGTGAGTCAGTTCGCTTTTTTTTGTTTTTTGCAAGACTTTAACTCTGTGAAAAAAGGAGTAGAGTGCGCGCCCTTGTTCCCCCGAAGCTCTCGGTGACCATGAGAACGCGTCCTCTTGCTTCGACTACGGTCGACAGCACTTCAACTTCTCCGCGCCTGCCATTGCGCATGGCGCTGTGGCTGCTGGACAGCCAGCGTCTAGGACAGACCAAGAGTGTCAAACGTATCGCCGGCCGGATGCTTAAGCAGCCAGCGCTCGAAGGCGTGGTCGAGGCACAGAGCCGCCTTGGACGGTTGCTTTGTACCGACTGCGACAGCCAGCGCGATCGGCGCATCGGGTTCGAGCTGCTGCGTCAGGCCGCCCGCGCGGGCGACTGCCAGGCGCAACTGGAACTGGGACAGCTGTATTGCCAGCCCCAGTACCGGGAGCTGGGCAAGGCCAGGCACTGGTTGGAGCAGGCCGCTGCGCAGGGCTCTGCCGAGGCCTCTCGTGTCCTGCAACGCTTGCCTGCCAAGCGCTAGAGCGGCCTGAATAGAGCGTTTGGCCTGACCGACATGCGTCAGCTGGCTATACTGCCCGGCAATTCAGCCGGAGCCCACCATGCCGCTCGACCCCATCTATCTGCTCGCCGGGCTTGGTTCCCTCTGTGTGCTGCTGACTGCCGTTGCGGTCATCCTTTCGCAGCGCCTTTCCAAGCGCCAAGCCGAACTGGCCTTGCTCGACGAGCGGCTCAGCCAGGCGACATTGGCGCAGGAGGGCTTGAACGTGCAGTTGGAAACCAGCCGTCTTGCCCATGCCGATCTCAGCGAGTCTCGCTCCGCGCTACAGGCCGAGCTGGCTGCGCTGCGCCGCGAGACCGAGTGGCTCCAGGCTCAGCGCCTGGAAAACCGCGACGCTCTCAGCGACCTCGAGGCCGAGCGCGACGCGCAGCAATCCGAGCTGCGCGCACTGAGCGCCGCTCACGCTGCGGTCACGGCCGAACTCAATGAACAGCAAAAGACCCACGAGCAGCGCCTGGAAGATCTTCAGGGCGCTCGGGACGAGCTGCGTGCGCAATTTGCCGAATTGGCCGGAAAGATTTTCGAGGAGCGCGAGCAGCGCTTTGCCGAGGCCAGTCATGAGCGACTCGGACAATTGCTCGACCCGCTGAAGGAGCGCATCCAGTCGTTCGAGAAGCGCGTCGAGGAAAGCTACCAACATGAGGCGCGCGAGCGTTTTTCGTTGGCCAAGGAGCTGGAGCGGCTGCAGCAGCTCAATCAACGTCTGGGCGACGAGGCCACCAACCTGACGCGCGCCTTGCAAGGGCAAAAGACCCAAGGCAACTGGGGCGAGCTGATCCTCGAGCGGGTACTGGAGCATGCCGGGCTCGAGAAGGGCCGCGAATACCATACCCAGGTCAGCCTCAGGAGCGCCGACGGCGAGCGCTTCCAGCCTGACGTGTTGATCCAGCTACCTGGCGACAAGCAGGTGGTGGTGGATGCCAAGGTCAGTCTTACCGCTTATCAAGCGCTAACCTGCGCGGAGGACGATGCAGGTCGCGCGCTGGCGCTCAAACAGCATGTTCTGTCGCTGCGCAATCATCTGAAAGGCTTGTCGCTAAAGGACTATCAGCGTCTCGGTGGGTTGCAGAGCCTGGATTTCGTGTTGCTGTTCGTCCCGATCGAAGCGGCTTTTGCCGCGGCGCTGCAGGCCGATCCGGAGCTGTTTCAAGAAGCGTACGGCAAGCACATCGTGATCGTCAGTCCGACCACCTTGCTCGCCACCTTGCGGGTGATCGACAGCCTCTGGCGGCAGGAGCGGCAAAGCCAGAACGCCCGGGAAATCGCCGAACGGGCCGGAGCGCTGTACGACAAGCTCGCTGCATTCATCCAGGATCTGGACGAGATCGGCAATCGCCTGCAGCAGCTGGACAAGGCTTATATCGGCGCGCGCAACAAGCTCACCGACGGCCGCGGCAATCTGGTCGGCCGCGCCGAACAGTTGAAACTCCTGGGTGCCCGCGCCAGCAAGCGCTTGCCAGCCGACTGGCTGGAGCGTGCCGGGGCCGAGACGCCGCTGGAGGCTGAAGAGTAGCGACCACGCTTCGCCTCATGCCAGCCACAGCACTGCGAGCCCGACGAGCAGGCCGCCGAACATGAACGGCCACGTCAGCCTTGCCATAGCGCGCCCGCCGATGAGAAGGATCAGGCCGGCCTTGACCAGACTATTGCTGAATGCGGCGAGAAAGATGCCGCGGACCGCGACAAGCTCGCTCAAATCGGTGCGCGCGCTGTTGGACAGCGACAGGGTGATGGCATCCACATCGGTCAGGCCGGACAGCAGCGAGACCAGGTAGATGCCGGTATCGCCCAGCAGCCGCCGCGCGCCCTCTACAAGAAACAGAATGATCACCAACAAGCCGGCGAAGCGCAGCGCCGGGCCCAACTCGAAAGGATTCTTCAGTGGGGGCTCGGCCGCGTTCTCCGGCTGTTGCGCCGCGCGCAGGTAGTAGAAAAGGGCTCCAGCGGCATAGATCAAACCGGTCGTCAGCATGGGGGCGAGCAGCGACGGCAGCAGCTCGCGGTTGATCAGTCCGACCTCCAGCAACACCCGCGGAAACATCAGCGCTGAGGTCGCCAGCAGGCCGGCGGCCAAGGCGGGACGCAGCTTTTCGGCGTCCAGGCGGGCAAGGGTGATGGTCATCGCTGTCGAAGAAACGATGCCGCCGAGCAGCGCGGTGACCAGCAGCCCGTGGCGGGTCCCCAACAGACGGATGGAGACATAGGCGGCGAAGCCTATGCCGGCGATCAGCACCACCATCCACCAAGTGGTATAGGGGTTGAAGGCTTGCCAGGGGCCGTAGCCCTCGTTGGGCAGTGCCGGCAGCAAAACCACCGAGATGAATAGCAGCTTCAGTGCGCCGCTCAATTCGGCTTCGTTGAGACTGCGCAACGCACCATGCAGGCGGGCTTTCAGGCTCAACAGCAGCGCCACGACGACGGCAAGGGACGCGGCCAGCAAGCGGCTTTCGACGACAGCCAGACTGCCAAGCAGGAACGTCAGCAGCAACGCGACTTCGGTGGTCATGCCGTAATCGGCGTTGGAACGGGATCCGACCAGATATCCGGTGATGGTCAGCAGGGCCAGCGCAGCGAACACGGCGACCCAGACGATTGCGCCGAAATGGCTTGCGCTCAGTGCCGCGAGCCCACCGAACAGCCCGCTGAGGCCGAAGGTGCGGATGCCAGCCAGTTCCACCATGTCCGCGTCATTGCCGCGACCGCTCCAGCTGCGCTCGGTACCGATCAGCAGGCCAGCGCCCAAAGCGGTCGCCAGGTTTAACAGCAATTCGAGGGCCATGAGGGCAATACGCCAGCAGCTTCGGACCACTTCAGTTTAGCTGTCGCACCGCAGCGCAGACTTGCTCTGGCGCAAGCCTGCTTCAATGCAGCGGTACGTGGCGGCTCATCAGCGCACGCAAGGCCGCCGGCTTGACCGGTTTGGCCAGAAAATCCAGCCCCGTCGCGTGGATGGCGGCAATCAGCTCGGGCCGCCCGTCGGCGCTGATCACCACACCTGGCACCGGCTCACCGAGACGCGTGCGCAGCCAGGCCATCAGCTGCGAACCGGTTTCGCCATGGTCCAGGTGGTAGTCGACCAGCACCAGCTGCGGCCGCACGTCTTCGTTCAGCAGCGCCTCGCATTCGGCCCGGTTGCTGGCGGTCCAGACCTGGCAGCCCCAGCGCGACAGCAGGCTGTGCATGCCGACCAGAATGCTGTCTTCGTTGTCGATGCATAGCACCTGGACGCCGGTTAGCGCGGTCTGTTGCGCTTCGCCGTTGCCGCTGCCACTGGCGTTGATCGGTCGGACCGCCTGACTGGCGATAGGCACCGTCACGCTGAACACGCTGCCCTTTCCTGGCCAGGAGCGAACCGACAGCGGATGGTTGAGTACCTGGCAGAAGCCGTCGGCGATCGCGAGACCCAGTCCAAGGCCTTTCTCGGCTCGGGTCTGATGGCTGTCCAGGCGTTTGAACTCCTCGAAGATCACCTGCAACTTGTCTTCGGCAATACCGGGGCCGCGGTCCCAGACCTCAAGGCGCAAGAAGGCACCCTGACGGCGCGCGCCCAGAACCACGCGGCCTTTGGCGTAGCGGAAGGCGTTGGTCAGGAAATTCTGCAGCACACGGCGCAGCAGGCGGATGTCGCTGTCGACGCGCAGCCGGCTGCTATGCACCTTGAAGTCGACGCCCTGTTCAGCGGCCAGCATGGTGAACTCGGTGCGCAGCGTGTCGAACAGGGTCTCCAACGGGAAGGGGCTGCGATCTGGGGTGATACGCCCGTTCTCCAAACGTGAAATGTCCAGCAGATCGGAGATCAGGTCCTCGGCCGAGCGCAGCGAACTGTCCAGATGACGGACCAGATCCCGCGCCTCGCTCGGCAGGGCGTCATGCTGGTGCGACAAGGCGGCGGAGAACAGCCTGGCGGCGTTCAACGGTTGCATCAGATCATGACTGACCGCCGCCAGAAAGCGCGTCTTCGACTGGTTGGCAGCCTCTGCGGTGCTCTTGGCTGCGGTCAATGCCTTGTTCAGCTTCGACAATTCCTGGGTCCGTTCGCTGACGCGCTGCTCCAGGCCTTCGTTGGCGTCCTTGAGGGCGCGTTCGGCCTCGCGGAAGGCGGTGATGTCGCTGAAGCTCATGACGAAGCCGCCACCAGGCATCGGATTGCCGATCAATTCGACCACGCGACCGTTGGGGAGCGTCCGTTCGGAGGTGTGTGCACGGCCCTGGCGCATCCAGTACAGCCGCTTGGCCACATGGGTGTCCGGATCACCAGGACCACAGAGGCCGCGCTCGGCGTTGTAGCGGATGATGTCGGCGATCGGCCGACCGATGTAGACCAACCCGTCCGGGTACTCGAACAGATCCAGATAGCGGTGGTTCCACGCCACCAGCTGCAGCGACTGATCGACCACGCTGATGCCCTGGGTGATGTTTTCGATCGCGCCCTGCAGCAATGCACGGTTGAACTGCAGCACTTCGGATGCTTCGCCGACGATGCGCACCACGTCGTCGACCTGCATGTCACGACCTTCCAGGGCGGCCTTGACCACCGCACGGGTCGAAGAGGCGCCCAGGACACCGGCGAGCAGGCGCTCGGTGTGGGCAATCCATTGGCCGTCGGCTTGCTGCTTAGGCGAATAATCATGCCCGTGACGCCGGGCGAAGCGCTGGAAGCTGAGCGCCGCGCGCTCGGCGCCGACGAAGCGCGAGGCCAGCGACAGCAGATCCTCGACCTGCACGGCGAGCAGCCGGCGGGCGTTGGGTGTGGCGTGTATCTCCTGGCCGATGAAACGACTGGCTTGCCAATGCTCGGCGACGCGGGTTTGCGACAGGATCGAGACCCAGAAGAACAGCGTCGCGTTACCCACCAACGACAGCGTTACACCGAGCGTCAGCGCGCTGGTGTTGAACGGCAGTTCGGTGGTGTACATCCACTGCAGGCCGGGGAACATCTCCAGCGGCCAGCCGAGCAGCGGCAGGATCAGCGTATAGACCCAGATCAGCGCGCCAGCGGCGAGGCCGGCAAACACACCACGCCGGTTGGCCTGCTTCCAGTACAGCGCGCCGACCATGGCCGGGGCCAACTGGGTCAGCGCGGCAAAGGCGATTTGGCCGATGGTCGCCAGGCTGGCGCTGGAGCCGAGCAGGCGGTAGCTCACATAAGCCAGCAGCAGGATGGCGACGATACTGATGCGGCGCACCGAGAGCATCCAGTGGCGGAACACCTCGAACGGTTGTTCGGCCTCCTTGCGGCGCAGCAGCCAGGGCAGCAGCATGTCGTTAGAGACCATGGTCGACAGGGCTACGCTGGCAACGATGACCATGCCAGTGGCCGCCGAGGCGCCGCCAATGAAGGCCAGCATCGCCAGGGCCGGATGGGCTTCGGCCAAGGGCAGGCTGATCACGAAAGAGTCGGGCGTGATACCGCTCGGCAGCAGCATCTGCCCGGCCAGTGCGATCGGGATGACGAATACGGCGGCCAGCACCAGATACAGTGGGAACACCCAGCGCGCCAGCCGGAAGTCGCGCGGCTCGATGTTCTCCACCACGGTCACGTGGAACTGCCGCGGCAGGCAGACAATAGCCATCAGCGCCACGGTGGTCTGCACCAGCATTGCGGGCCAGTTCACCGTTTCTTCCCAGTAGCCCTTCAGCTCCGTGGAAGCGTAGGCCTGGTTGAAAAGGTCGCCGAAGCCGTCATACAGGCCGAACGTGACGAAGACGCCCACCGCAATAAAGGCGAGCAGCTTGACCAGCGACTCGAATGCAATCGCCAGAACCATGCCGCGGTGATGCTCGGTGACATCCAGGTTGCGCGTGCCGAACAGCACGGTGAACAACGCAAGCACGATGGAGACGATCAGGGCAGTGTCCCGCGTGCCGGAGCCGGCGACCGCCTCGCCGTGATTGCCGATCAGCAGGTTCACGCCCAGCACGATGCCCTTGAGCTGCAGCGCGATGTAGGGCAACACGCCCACCAGACAGATCAAAGTGATGATCACCGCCAGCAACTGTGATTTGCCATAGCGGGCGGCAATGAAGTCAGCAATCGAGGTGATGTTCTCCTGCTTGCTGATCATGATGGTCTTCTGAATCACCTGGGGCGCCAGCATCATCAGCAGTATCGGCCCGAGGTAGATCGGCAGGAAGGACCAGAGCTGCTCGGCGGCCTGGCCGACGGAGCCGAAGAAGGTCCAGCTGGTGCAATAGACCGCCAGCGACAGGCTGTAGACCCAGGCGCGCGCACGCGGCGACATCGGCGCGCTGTTGCGATCGCCATAGAAGGCGATGGCAAACAGTACGGCCATATAAGCAAAGGCGACCAGCGCGATCAGCCCACCAGACAACGACATTAGAACTCCATGCGACAGATAAAATGCGGCTTCGGCTTTGGCCATTGCTGGGCAATGGCTGGGCGCGCCGGGCCAGGCAGCTCACATAGCCGGTACCGACTCATCGTGCCGTTGACGCCGACCGGAGTCAGCCGATGCGGTGCGACCGGGATACCGCACGGATGGCTGTTCAGGCTCGGTGGGTTTCCGATAATCCGATAACCGGCGGCTGGCTGCCGCCTATTGATAGATGAATCTGCAAAGTTTCGCAGTAAAAGAGCTGTGCGTGTTACGGCTGCGACCATGGTCGCATGAGGTGGCTCGTCGCGGCCGGTATCGGTGAAAATGCCGTGCTAGACAACCGGCTGGCGGAGCTGAGCGTTCATGCCGAATGGCGGATTCGCTGCCGATCGTATGAACGGTTGAGGTCAGGCTCGCTCGGATCGGCCATTAGCAGCAGGCGGGACAGGCGCCGGGCACTTCCCGCCTGTGCAACGATCACAACAGCGTCCGTGCCCCTATCAGGAGAGTATTCGATGTTCACGCCGCGTCCGGTGACTTTGCACAGAGGCGCCTTGCGTCTGGAGCCACTTGCAGAAGCCGACATCCCGGCTTTGGTGGAGCTGGCCGAGCGCAACCGCGACGAGCTGATCTACCTCAGCGGGCCTCTGCGCCCGGACTGGTATCGCTTTGCGCTCAACGAGCAACGCGATGGGCGCGCGGTGGTTTTTACCTTGCGCATGGCTGATCGCATCATCGGGACCACGCGCTTCGCCGATTTCAATCCCGCGCTACCGGCCGCTGAGCTCGGCTGGACCTGGTTGGACCAGGCCGAGCACGGCAGCGGCCTGAACACCTCGATCAAGTATCTGTTGCTCAAGCACGCCTTTGAGGAATGGCAACTGGTGCGCCTGCAGCTGAAGACCGCTGCCAGCAATCTGCGCTCGCAACGTGCCATCGAAAAACTCGGCGCCCAGCGCGAAGGACTGCTGCGCAATCATCGCCGCCTCGCGGACGGGCGGCTGGACGACACCGTCCTCTACAGCATCACCGACCGTGAGTGGCCGACGGTCAAAGACGCATTGGAGGCGCGAGCGAGCGCATGACTATCGGGCTGCACCGGGTGCGTGAGCGCGGCGCTGCGCGCAGCTGTAACGATTCGGGCGGCGGGGCGGTGCGGCTTCGACGAGCGCCGCCTCTGCACAGGCGGGCCCCGTCGCCGTCGGGGCCAACATAAGGTAATGTCTGTCGTTTTCACGGGCGGATCGTCCTCAGTCATCAGCTCGTCTTCATCTTCCCCTACGCTGCGACCGCAATGGCGGTGCGTAGCGTTTCATCGTTTGCGGTGCATAGCTAAGGAGCCCCGATGTCCCGCTTGCAGGAGTTCTTGCACGGTTGCCGCGATATCTTTCCACTGATCGTCGGCGCGATCCCGTTTGGCATCATCTTCGGCACGCTTTCGATCGGCGCTGGACTCTCGACCTGGCAGACCATCGGCATGTCGGCGCTGGTGTTCGCCGGTTCCGCGCAGTTCATTGCAGTCACCTTGATCACCGGTGGCGTTGGCGCAGCCGTGGTATTGATCACCACTTTCGTGGTCAACCTGCGCCATGCGCTCTACAGCGCGGCGTTACAGCCGTTCGTGCGGCATCTGTCGAGTCGTTGGCGAGTGCCGCTGGCGTTCTGGCTGACCGACGAGGCCTTCGCTGTCATCCAGCATCGCTACGCCCGCGACGATGCCTCGCCACACAAGCATTGGTTCTTCCTCGGGGCGGCACTGACCATGTACCTGAGCTGGCAACTGGCAACCTTGGCCGGCATCGCCTTTGGCCAGGCAGTACCGGACGTGGCCAGCTGGGGCCTGGATTTCGCCATGATCGCGACCTTCGTCGGCATCGCCGTACCGATGATGCGCACCCGTCCGCAGGTGGCTTCGGCGCTGGTCGCCGCGGCTGTGGCGTTGCTGACCTGGGAGCTGCCTTACAAGCTGGGCCTGATCGCCGCGGCGCTGGCCGGCATCATCGTTGGCGTCTGGCTCGAGCAACGGGCCGAGCGTCGTCAGGGGGAGGCGAGCCAATGCAAACCTGGCTGCTGATTTTCGGCATGCTGGCGATCACCTTCATGATTCGCTACAGCTTTTTTGCCTGGCCCAACCTGCGCTTTCCGCGGTTGGTGGAGCAGGGGTTGCACTACGTGCCGGTCGCCGTGCTGACCGCCATCGTTGTGCCAAGCATGCTGATGCCCGAAGGGCACTGGGCGCTGGATTGGCAGAACGCCTATCTGCTCGGTGGCCTGCTCGCAATCCTCATTGCAGCGGTTACCCGCAACCTGCTGGCGACCATCGCTGGCGGGTTGTTGTGTTTCTTTCTATTGCGCTGGGCGTTCGGGCAGCTGCCAGTGTGACGGACCGCCCAGCACGCCACTCGACAGCGACCATGATGTGTCCTTCCGCGGCCTGCCACGCTCCAACCGACAATGTCCTCTCCATGGAACCGGATCGATGACCAAGCCCCACTCGCAGTTCACCCTGTTCGGCAAACGGCGTTTCCTGCCATTCTTTCTGACCCAGCTGTCAGGCGCCTTCAACGACAACCTGTTCAAGCAGGCTTTGATACTGGCGATTCTCTACAAGATCGGCTCGAACGCCGATACCAGCCTGCTGATCAACCTGTGTGCGCTGCTGTTCATCTTGCCGTTCTTTCTGTTCTCCGCTCTTGGCGGGCAGCTGGGTGAGAAATTCGCCAAGGAGCGCCTGATCCGGGCGATCAAGGCGGGTGAGATCGTCATCATGCTTGCCGGTGCGGCCGGCATGTTGCTGGGAAATCTTCCGTTGTTGCTGGTCGTGCTGTTCTGCATGGGCACCCAGTCGGCGCTGTTCGGGCCGGTCAAATATTCCGTCTTGCCCAAATTGCTCGAGGATCACGAGCTGGTCGGCGGCAACGCACTGGTGGAAATGGGCACCTTCCTGGCGATTCTTGCCGGGACGATCACGGCCGGGGTGATGATGGCCAGCGAGGGTTACGCCCAGCTGATCGCTGGCAGCGTCGTGCTGATGGCTGTAGCCGGTTACCTCGCGAGTCGTGGAGTGCCGGCTACCGGCGCCTCGTTACCGTCCCTGCAGATGGACTGGAACCTGTTTCGGCAAACCGGCGCGATCCTGCGGATGGGGCTGGGGCAGCGCCTGTCGGTGTCGCGCTCGCTGATCGGTAACTCCTGGTTCTGGTTTCTCGGCGCGACCTACCTGACCCAGATTCCGGCCTATTCGAAAGATCTGCTGCACGGCGATGAAACCGTCGTCACGTTGATCTTGACGGTCTTTTCGGTGGGCATCGCCCTCGGCTCGCTGCTCTGCGAGCGCCTCTCCGGGCACAAGGTGGAAATCGGCCTGGTGCCGTTCGGCTCCTTCGGTCTGACGCTGTTCGGCCTGTTGCTGTGGTGGCATTCGGGTGGATTCCCGCAGGGGGCGGCGCCACACGATTGGCTGGGATTGCTGAGCGTTGGGCAGGCCTGGTGGATTCTCGGATCGGTGCTCGGGATCGGTGTGTTCGGAGGGTTCTACATCGTGCCGCTGTATGCGCTGATTCAGTCGCGCACCGCCGAGCAGGAGCGGGCGCGGGTGGTTGCGGCGAACAACATCCTCAATGCCCTGTTCATGGTCACCTCGGCCCTGGTGGCCATCGTGTTGCTGAGCGTCGCCGGACTGTCGATTCCGCAGCTGTTTCTAGTCGTGTCGCTGATGAACGTGGCGGTAAGCGCCTACATCTTTAGCATCGTGCCGGAATTCAGCATGCGCTTTCTGGTGTGGCTGCTCGGCCATTCGATGTACCGGGTGCGTCAGCAGGGCCTCGACGCGATCCCCGAGGAAGGCCCGGCAGTGCTGGTCTGCAACCATGTGTCCTTCGTCGACGCACTGCTGATCGCCGGCGCCGTACGCCGGCCCGTGCGCTTCGTCATGTACTACCAGATCTTCCGTATTCCGGTACTGAACTTCATCTTTCGGACCGCGGGCGCGGTGCCTATCGCTGCTCGACATGAAGACGAAACCATCTACAGCGAGGCGTTCGAGCGCATCAGTCGCTACCTGAGCAACGGCGAAGTGGTGTGCATCTTTCCTGAAGGCAAGCTCACCACCGATGGCGAGATGAACGAGTTCAAGGCGGGGGTAGAGCGCATTCTCGAGGCGAATCCGGTGCCCGTGGTGCCCATGGCGCTGCGCGGATTATGGGGAAGTTTCTTCAGTCGCGATCCGAAGAAGGGCTTCTTCCGCCGGATCTGGTCCAGGGTCGACCTGATCGCCAGCGCCCCCGTCGCCGCGAACCAGGCCAATCGTCAACAGCTGCAGGCGCAGGTCGGTTTGCTGCGTGGCGACCGCCGCTAAGCGAAGACCGCCGCGTCGCCTCTACTTGATCTCGATGCGTTCCAGCAAATACGCCTTGGCGCTGGCAACACCGACCCGTGCGGCTTCGTCGGCCAGGCGTAATGCACGTTCCAGGTCCTTGCTGGCCAAAGCCGCATCGATGCCCTGGCGGTAGTAGGCCTGGGTTTCCGGCAGCACAGCGGGCGCAGGTACGGACGGCAGATCATTGCCCATTTCGCGGCCGGTGCTATACGCGGGTACGTAGGTGTTGGCCTGCTGCCCGCCAGCCTTGTCTTCGATCAGCACCATCTTGATCACACCAGTGGGCGAATGGATTGCAACCGGGTTGGGCAGGCTCGGTGGCTCGTTGCCCAGCGCCTTGGCGTAGGCCTTGGCGGGGTGTTCCAGGGTGGTCTGGCCCGATAGCTGGTCTTCGCTGGTGTAAAGCACCAGGTAATACTCGTTGCCGGGGTTATCAAGGTAGGTGCGATCGACACGCAGGCGCGCATCTAGGCTGTCACCCTTCAGGCCGGCGGCGGGTGCATAGATGAAGTCGTCGGCATCGAGGATGCGGGTGGGCCGCAGGTTGCTGTCGAGCAGCATGGCGCTGGGCGCCAATACGGTTTTACCGGCCTGGCTATAGAGGCGAATCTCGAAAGACTTGCTGTCCTTGGGTAGTGCGAAGGCCCGGAAGAAGCTCTTGCCGCTGTCGAAGCGGTAAGCCGGGGCAGTGGCATTCAGCGTCACGTCACCGCTAAAGGTCACGGGAATTGGCTGGAACGGAAAGTCAGCGATCGCGTCGCAGCAGATCGATGCATCTGCTAATGCCTGACGCGCGCTGGTTATCGACTGCTCCAGCGGCGCGGGCGTATGCGCCAGGGCATCGACCCGGCGCAGGGGATCACTGCCGCAGCCGGCAGTCAGCAGCACGGCGAGGCCAAGCAGGGGAAATCTCAGATTGCTCATAGGAGCTACTCCAGTCGCCAATCGAAAAAGACCCCGACCAGCCACGGTCGAGGTAAAAACACCGCCGGAACGGTGGGAGCGGAAGTCGAGCAGTGCACAGCTCGGCGGGCAGCGGGAGGAGCACCGCTGCGCCGCGCCGGCCATCAGACGATTACCACCAGGCTTCAGCCTGGACGCCGAAGGTAATGCCATCGTCTTCGCCCGCGTCGATGGACTCGCTAGCGGCTTGGTAGCGGCCGCCATCCCACTGGGCGTAGGTAGCAAACACGCGGATCTGCGGACGGGCCCAGAAGCTGCGGCCGGCTGACCACTGCTGGGCGAGGGTGAGTTTCTTGAGATCACGGCTGCGCTCGCCGTCGGCCTGCGGGTCGATGCGGTCGTAACCGAACTCCAGCGCGGTACTCATGGTGTCGTTCCACTTGTAGACCGGGCGAACGCCAAAGGAGAGCCATTTCTGGCCGGACTCGTTATCGAAGTCGCGGTCCTCAAAGATCTGCACGTACATCATTTCGATGGTGTCGGTGATGCCGACCACGCCCTGGTTGACCAGGCGGAGCATGTCGCCATCGCTGTTGCCGGTGCTGTTGCGCCCGCTGCTGGCGATGATGCCGTCGGTGCCGTACTGAATCGCTAGCTTGTTGTAGCCGCCAAACCAGTTGGCCTGAGTGTGCTCGAGGGTGACCAGATGACCTTTCTGGTCCTGATAGCCATCGTCACGCTCCTGAAAATCCGTCAGGTTGGCCTTGCCATAGTCGTAGCCGATCTCTAGCTTGCCGTTGGGGTTGACGTCGATCTCGCCAATGCGGAAGTCCAGGGTGTCGTTGGCGATGTTGGTGCCGGTACCCGACCCCTGATAGGTCCATTCGCCATCGGTGTTACGGATCCACGCGATGCTGGCCTTGCCGAAGCCCAGGTCGATGTCTTCGATACCCGCGCCCGGACCCGATACGTCCCAGTAGTAGTAATCGTTGATGTGAACATCGTGGCGCTTGTAGTAGCGCTTTCCGGCCCAGATGTCGGCTCCCGGTAGGCTCGCGATCAGGTTGTGGCCGACCACGTTGAACTGACGGATCGCGACATCGCCGCCTTCATCGAAGGGGTTGTTGGCATCGCCATTGGTGTCGGTGCGGGTCGCTTCCCAGTCGTTAGCCTGGCGCGAGTTGTAGGCGATCATGCTGTCGACGTAGAAGCTCTGTTCGCCTTCCTTCCACACTTCCTGACCCAGGCCGATCTCGGCATAGGTTTCGCACTCGTTGCCGAGGCGATATTTGGCTGGCGCCCCCGCAGCCTGAAAGCAGGCCTGATCACCGCCGCCGGCGGTGGCACCGACGCCGGAGCGCATATAGCCATGAAAATCCACCGCATGGCTCGGCATGGCCGCCAGCAGGGCAGCGCAGAGCAGGGTGGGTTGCAGAAGACGTACGGATTGTTGCCGGTTCATCGCGAAAGTCCTTTGTTCTTTTTGTTGGTCGGGAGCGGCCGGCGCGGTACGGCCGGTCAGGCACGGCCGACGAGGTACTGCGAGCCGTGACGCCTGTATCGGCCCGGTGGTGTACCGGATCGAGCTGGCGCTGAACGAAAGCCTGCGGATCGGCGATGTTCGCAACATCCTCCCGGCAAGATTTTTTCGAGGCGGAGCGCCAGGGCGTAGCGAGGGAGGAGGGCTGGCGGCGAAGGGGGCGGTGCGCATTACGCCTGGCCACTAAGCCCGAGAAAAACCTCTCGGGGAGGTATGGCATGGCCGGATGGCGCGGCACTCTGGCCCGGGCGGTGGCGTTCGCGTCACTGTCTGCGCCCGGTCGACCGGGGAATCCGGTGGCCGCTGTCGGGTGCTCACAACAATTACAAAAGTGGAGCTACTTCGATGAAACATCCCTTGCTTCCTGCCCGCCTGGCGTTGGCGATGTCCTCCTTGCTGCTGACGCTGAGCGGCGCTCATGCAGCCGATCTCGCCGGTAAGAGTCCGGCCGGGGTTCGTTACCACGGCGGTGATGAAATCATCCTCCAGGGTTTCCATTGGAATGTGGTCCGCGAATCGCCTAACAACTGGTACAACACCCTGCGTGACATGGCGCCAACCATCGCTGCTGATGGCTTCAGTGCGATCTGGATGCCGGTGCCCTGGCGCGATTTCTCCAGTTGGAGCGACGGCGTCAACTCAGGCGGCGGGGAGGGCTACTTCTGGCACGACTTCAACAAGAATGGCCGCTATGGCAGCGACGCCCAGCTCAAGCAGGCCGCCGGAGCTCTCAACAATGCCCAGGTGAAGGTGCTCTACGACGCGGTGCCCAACCATATGAACCGGGGTTACCCGGACAAGCAAATCAATCTGCCGGCCGGCCAGGGCTTCTGGCGCAACGACTGCGCCGACCCGGGCAACTACCCCAACGATTGCGACGATGGTGATCGCTTCATTGGCGGCGATGCCGATCTAAACACCGCCAATCCGCAGGTCTACGGGATGTTTCGCGACGAGTTCGCCAACCTGCGCAGCCACTACGGTGCCGGCGGCTTTCGTTTCGATTTCGTCCGCGGTTACGCCGGTGAACGGGTTGATAGCTGGATGGGTGCCGCCCACGACAACGCCTTCTGCGTCGGTGAGTTGTGGAAGGCGCCGGCCGAGTATCCGAGTTGGGATTGGCGCAACACGGCCAGCTGGCAGCAGGTGATCAAGGACTGGTCCGATCGCGCCAAGTGCCCGGTGTTCGACTTCGCCCTCAAGGAGCGCATGCAGAACGGTTCGATCGTCGACTGGAAGAACGGCCTGAATGGCAACCCGGACCCGCGCTGGCGGGAGGTGGCGGTCACCTTCGTCGACAACCACGACACCGGCTATTCGCCTGGGCAGAACGGTGGGCAACACCACTGGGCACTGCGCGATAACCTGGTGCGGCAAGCCTACGCCTATATTCTTTCCAGCCCCGGCACGCCAGTGGTGTATTGGTCACATATGTACGACTGGGGCTACGGCGATCTGATTCGTCAGTTGATTCAAATCCGCCGCTCCGCAGGTGTGCGGGCTGATTCGGCGATCGAGTTCCACAGTGGTTATTCCGGCCTGGTGGCGACTGTTCACGGGACCGCGCAAACGCTGGTGATCGCGCTCGGATCTAACCTGAACAACCCCGCTCAGGTCAGCGCTGGTAGCTTCAACCAGGCGCTGAATCAGGACGACGGTCAGCTGCGTATCTGGACCACTGGCAATACCGGCGGCGACGATGGCGACACTGGAGGTGGCGAGGACGGCAACCTGGTCAGCGTCAATTTTCGCTGTGACAACGGTATCACCCAACCTGGCGACAGCGTGTATGCCGTCGGCAGCCTGACTCAGCTTGGTAGCTGGGCCCCGGCCAACGCGGTGCGACTGACCGATGTCAGCGATTATCCGACCTGGAAGGGCAGCATCGCTCTACCGGCCCAACAGGCACTGGAATGGAAGTGCATCGTGCGCAGCGAAACCAATGCGACCGAGGTGAAGCGCTGGCAGCCGGGCAGCAACAACACGACCACGACCGCGGCGGGGGGCATCACTAGCGGCAGCTTCTGATCGGCAGGTCGTTGAGAAACCACCAGCGTTGCCGACGCTGCATTGATAAAAAGCTCGGCTGCCTCGTCTAGATTTTCAACGGCCTGTTAGCTCACGCGTCAGGTTGCAGCCAACGGCCGGTTTTGCCCTGGCACCCGGCCGGGCTTTGTGGACAATGGCCTTCGGTAGTTTCCGTCGCGAACCAAAGGCCGATCACAGTGAACCTCGACAGCCGCATCAAGTTTCGTCATCTGTTGTGCTTCATCGAGGTATCCCGACAAGGCAGCCTGGCGCGTGCGGCCGAGGTCATGTCGGTCAGCCAGCCGGCAATCTCCAAGACGCTAAAAGAATTGGAAGAGCTGCTCGAGGCGAGCCTGTTCGACCGCAGCAAGCAGGGCGTGACCCTGACAGCGGCCGGGCAGGCTTTTTTGCGCTACGCGGGTCCGAGCGTGCAGGCGTTGCGCGAGGGCGTGCGCAGCCTGCGTGCCGGTGAGCATGAGGCCGGTGCGGTGCGTCTGGGCGCGTTATCGACCGTGGAAAGCTCGCTGCTGCCGGACGTGGTGCGGCGCCTTCACGATCAGCACGCGGCGCTGGTGGTGAGCGTGATCACCGGCCCCAGCGCGTATCTGCTAGGCCAGCTGCGCGGCGGTGAGCTGGATCTGGTGGTCGGGCGCATGACCGATGCCCCGCAAATCGAGGGACTCAGCTTCGAGCATCTCTATAGCGAATCCATGACCCTGGTGGTTCGCCCGGGACACGATTTGCTCGACGGTGATCGCAGTCGTCTGGGCGAGTTTCCGGTGGTCCTGCCGCAGAGCGGCACCACCATTCGACGACATGCCGATGGCCTGTTCATCCAGCTCGGCATCAGCCCGCCACCGCGGCGGCTCGAAACGCTATCCGTATCACTCAGCAGGCATTACGTGCGGGTCAGCGACGCGGTTTGGGTGGCGCCGCTCGATGCGGTGCGCGAAGACCTGTCGACGGGGCAGCTTCAGGAGCTGGATCTCGGCCTGAAGGAGCCGGGGGGCTCGGTCGGCATCTGCACCAACCCGACCTTGCCGGCCAGCTTGGCGATGCAATGGTGCCGTGAGGCACTGAGGGAGGCCGCGGCGGGTTTGCGCGCCCATCCATAACCGTACGGTTATGGATGAGGGCCAGCTTTTCAGTGTTCGGCTGCGGCAGCCTGCCGCACACTGAGGCTTGCCTGCTCGAAACGCCTTCCAATTCCAAGAAAAGGAGATAGCCATGTCCGATCTGGACACCAGCCTGTTCGTCGCGCGAGACCGCAACTGGCATCCCAAGGCGCTGACGCCCGACTACAAGACGTCGGTGGCGCGCTCCCCGCAACAGGCGCTGATCACCCTGGCTCCTTCGATTTCCGAGACCACCGGACCGGATTTCTCGCACCTGAAATTCGGCAAACACGACAACGACCTGCTGCTCAACTTCGATAACGGCGGGCTGCCGATCGGCGAGCGCATCATTGTCTCCGGGCGGATCATGGACCAATACGGCAAACCGATTCCGCACACCCTGGTGGAAATGTGGCAGGCCAACGCCGGTGGCCGCTACCGCCATAAGAACGACCGTTACATCGCCCCGCTGGATCCCAACTTCGGCGGCGTTGGTCGTGCGCTGAGCGACAGCGAAGGCAACTACGTCTTCCGCACCATCAAGCCGGGCCCTTATCCATGGCGCAATGGCCCGAACGAATGGCGCCCGGCGCATATCCATGTCTCCATCAGCGGCCCGTCGATCTCCACCCGGCTGATCACGCAGCTGTATTTCGAAGGCGACCCGCTGATTCCGCTGTGCCCGATCGTCAAGACCATCGGTGATCCGGAGGCAGTGCAGAGCCTGATCGCCAAGCTCGACATGGGCATGGCCAATCCGATGGACTGCCTGGCCTACCGCTTCGATATCGTGCTGCGTGGCCAGCGCAAAACCCATTTCGAAAACCGCTGAGAAGGAGACGATCATGCCCGTAGCACTTTTACCGGAAACCCCTTCCCAGACGGCCGGCCCCTACGTTCATATCGGGCTGGCGTTGGCTGCCGCCGGCAACCCGGTTCGCGAGCTGGAAATCTGGAACGAGATGGCTAAGCCGGACGCCTCCGGTGAGCACATTCTGCTGATCGGGCAGGTGTTCGACGGCATGGGCCAGCTGGTACGTGACTCGTTTCTGGAGTTCTGGCAGGCCGATCACGCTGGCGTGTATCACACTTGCTTCGACCCGGCGCAGCCGTTCAACAGCTTTGGCCGCACGGCCACGATGTTCGAGGACGGCGAGTGGTCGGTGCAAACGGTGAAACCCGGCCCGGTGATGAATCGAGACGGTGTGATGATGGCACCGCATGTGAACCTGTCCGTGTTCGCCCGTGGCATCAACATCCATTTGCACACGCGCATTTACTTCGACGACGAAGCCGAGGCCAATGCGCAGGACCCGGTGCTCAATTCCATCGAATGGGTCCAGCGGCGCGAAACGCTGGTCGCGCGGCGCTGCGAAGTCGATGGGAAGCTGGCCTACCGCTTCGACGTCCGTCTGCAGGGCGAGGGGGAAACCGTTTTCTTTGACTTCTGATTCGCTGCCCGTTCTCGGCGAGCCGCCTGCGCAGCCTGTTGCGGCGCAGGTTCGCCAAGGCTTTCAGGCGTCGCTTGCGACGCGCGGCTACCGCCCCGATGCGGCCCAGCAAGCGGCCATCGAGCGTCTCGCTCGCTGGCTGGATGCCTGGCTGGGCGGTCGTGGCTGGCTGCGCGCCCCAAAAGCCGGCGTCTATCTGTGGGGCGGAGTCGGCCGCGGCAAGAGTTTCGTCATGGATGCGTTCTTCGCTGCGGCACCGCTGGAGGCCAAGCGGCGGGTGCATTTCCATGCCTTTCTGCATGAAGTGCAATTGCGTCTGAAGCAGATCAGCGGCCAGCGCGATCCGCTGGAGATCGTTGCCCGAGAAATCGCCGAGCGCACGCGCTTGCTCTGTTTCGACGAATTTCACGTACACGACATCGGCGATGCGATGTTGCTGGGGCGCTTGCTCAAGCATCTGGTGGAGCAGGGGGTTGGGCTGGTCGCGACCTCCAATTACCCGCCTGGCGGCCTATGCCCGAACCCGCTCTATCGGGATCGCTTCAAACCCGCCATCGAATTGATCGAGCGGCGCTTCGATGTCTACAACCTGGAGGGCGGCGAAGATTATCGGCTGCGGGTCGAGAGCGATTATGTCTGGGGCGAATATGCGCCGATGCCGCATGGCGATCTGGCCGAATGGATTGCCACGCAGTTGCCGCTGTCCGTGGCAGCCGAGCGCGAGGTGATCGTCGAGGTCAATCACCGCCCGCTGCGCCTGCGTGCTCGCGAGGGGGCTCAGGCCTGGCTGGACTTCGACGAACTCTGCCGGCTGCCGCGTTCCTGTGCGGATTTCCTGTGGTTGACCCGTCAGTTCGAGCGGCTGGCCCTGACCGGCGTGACGGCGCTCGACGGCGAAGGCATCGACGTCCAGCAGCGCTTCCTCAATCTGATCGACATCCTGTATGACAGTGGCGTAGCGCTGTTGCTTGTCGCCGAGGCGAGCCCTGAGCACTTGCTCAGTGTCGGTGGGCATGTGGACTTCGCGCGTACTCGCAGCCGGTTGCGGCAGCTCAGATCCCTTGAGGGGGTTCTTTTCGACAGGATGAGCGACTGAATGCTCTCGATCCTTGGTATCACCGCGCCGATCTTCATCCTTATCGCGATCGGTTTTTTCTCCTGCCGCTCGGGCTTGGTCAGTCGCGACCAGACGGCTGGCATGGGGCGTTTCGTCATCACCTTCGCGCTGCCGGCGCTGGTGATCAAGGCGCTGTTGGCCCGGCCACTGGCCCAGGTGGTCGACTGGAATTACCTGATTGGCTACGGTCTTGGCTCGCTGTTGGTGTTTGGCCTGGGTTACGCCTTCGCCCGGTGGGTGCGCAAGGACAGCCTCAGCGCTAGCGCGCTGGTCGGCTTGGGCATGTCGGTATCCAACAGCGGCTTCGTCGGTTATCCCATCGTCGCCATGGCGATTGGTTCGCCGGCCGCCGTGGCGCTGGCGCTGGGGATGATGGTCGAGAATCTGCTGATGATTCCCCTGGCGCTCACCCTGGCCGAGCTGGGGCGGCAGAGCGCGAGCGGTCTGTGGCCCGCGTTGCGTGGCACGCTGGCAAGCCTGGTTCGCCATCCGATTCTGATAGCCATCACGCTGGCGCTGCTGCTGGCGGTGTTCGAGTTGCGTCCGCCCGCGGTGCTGATGCGGGTGATCGACATGCTGGCGCTGGCCTCCGCGCCCGTGGCGCTGTTCGTGATCGGTGCCAGTCTCTACGGTATGAAAGTCAGCGGCTTGGGAATGGACGTGGGGCAGATGGCGATTGGCAAGCTGATCGTCCATCCGCTGATTATCCTGCTGTGTTTCGCCGTGATCCCTGTGTCCGATCCGGTGCTGGCATCGGCCGGTGTGCTGATGGCTTCGGCGCCGATGATGAGCATCTACCCGATCCTCGGGGCGCGTTACGGATTGGAAGGGCGCTGTGCTGCGGCGCTGGTGGCGGCGACCATCGTTTCGTTCTTGAGCATCAGTTTTTTCGTGTGGGCGATGACCTGACGAGCGCAACGAAAACCGTTCGATAACCGCGCCGTGGCTCGTTTATCGATTCCGCCCTGTTGAGGGCGCGCGTTAACCTGATCGACCAGCAGTGGTGTGCGAAACGCCAATGTTGAAACCCTTACCAGAGCAGGAGCACAGGTTTTGAATCGGCCCAGCAATCAACTCTTCGATGCCTATTTCACCGGTGCCGAGATGCGCGCGGTGTTTTCCGACGACGGCCGGCTGCAGGGCATGCTCGATTTCGAGGCCGCGCTGGCCCGCGCCGAAGCGCGTTGCGGGGTTGTCCCGCAAACAGCGGTCGGCCCCATCGCAGCGGCTTGCAAGGCCGAACTCTACGATCCGGATGCCTTGGCGCAGGCGATCGCCATTGCTGGCAATTCGGCCATCCCGCTGGTCAAGGCGCTGGGCAAGCGCATCGCCCAGGACGACGCCGAGGCGGAGAAGCACCTGCACCTCGGCGCCACCAGCCAGGATGTGATGGACACCGGTCTGGTCTTGCAACTGCGTCAGGCCATCGGCTTGCTGGAGCGGGATCTCGCGAGTCTGGGCGCGACGCTGGCGCAGCAGGCTGAGCGCCACGCCGATACGCCCATAGCCGGTCGTACCTGGCTGCAGCATGCAACGCCGGTGACCCTGGGGATGAAGATCGCCGGTTGGCTGGGCGCCGTGACGCGCCATCGTCAACGGCTGCAACTGATCAAACCAAGGTTGCTCAGCCTGCAGTTCGGCGGTGCCTCCGGTTCGCTGGCGGCGCTGGGTGAGCAGGCCTGGCCGGTGTCTCAGGCCCTAGCGGACGAGCTGCAACTGACCCTGCCCGAACAGCCCTGGCATACCCAGCGCGATCGGTTGGTGGAGTTCGCCGCGCTGTTGGGCATGATCGCAGGCAGTCTCGGCAAGCTCGGGCGTGATCTGTCACTGCTGATGCAGACCGATGTCGGTGAGGTGTTCGAACCGTCCGCGCCAGGCAAAGGTGGTTCCTCGACCATGCCGCACAAGCGCAATCCGGTTGGCAGTGCGGTGATGATCAGCGCAGCCACGCGCGCGCCCGGCCTGGTCGCCACCCTGCTCAGCGCCATGCCGCAGGAGCACGAGCGCAGCCTGGGCCTCTGGCATGCCGAATGGGAAACCTTGCCCGAGTTGTGCTGCCTGGTGTCCGGCTCGCTGCAGCAGGCGTTGATCGCGTTGGCCGAACTGGAAGTCGACAGCGAGCGCATGCGCGGCAATCTCGAACAGACCCGCGGACTGCTGCTCGCCGAAGCCGTGAGCATTGCCTTGGCGCAGCGTATCGGCCGCGATGCCGCGCATCATCTGGTCGAACAGTGCTGCAAGCGCGCCGTGGCTGAAGGCCGTCACCTGCGCGGGATACTGGGTGAAACCGCGGCGGTGCGTAACGAACTGAACGACGCCGAGCTCGATCGTCTGCTCGATCCTGCTTTTTATCTGGGGCAGGCGCGGCGCTGGGTCGAGCGCGCCGTGGCCGAGCACCGGGCGATCTGAAGCTGCCACGGCTGCACGAATGCGGTCCTGATCAATCACCAATCCGGAATGAACACGATGGATGAGAAAGAACGTTACGAAGCCGGCATGCAGGTGCGCCGCGCGGTGCTGGGAGATGCGCATGTCGATCGCAGCCTGAAAAACATCACACCGTTCAACGAAGAGTTCCAGGAAATGATTACCCGTCATGCCTGGGGCGATATCTGGACGCGCCCCGGTTTGCCGCGGCATACCCGCAGCCTGGTGACCATTGCCATGCTGATCGGAATGAATCGCGAGGGGGAGCTGAAGTTGCACCTGCGGGCTGCGAAGAACAACGGCGTGACCCGCGATGAGATCAAGGAAGTGCTGCTGCAAAGCGCTATCTACTGCGGCATCCCCGCCGCCAACGCGACCTTCCATCTCGCCGAGGAAGTCTACGACGAGCTGGGCGTGGAGTCGTTGCAGGAAGGATAGTCGATCTGACGCAAGCCACGGCGCGCCGAGAGGCGACCGTGGTTGCGCCGTCGCCTATTCGAAGTCGGTGATGGCTGCGGCATGCCGAGCGGCGATGTAGCCGAAAGTCATCGCCGGCCCGAGGTTGATACCGCCGGAAGGGTAATGCCCACCCATGATGCTGGCCATGTCGGTGCCGGCGGCATATAGACCGGGGATCGCGTCACCGCTGGCGTTCAGCACCTGGGCGTGCGCGTTGGTACGCAGGCCAGCGAAGGTGCCAAAACAGCCCGGCTCGACCTTCACCGCATAGAACGGCCCACGTTCGATGGGGGCCACACAGGGGTTGGAGCCCTGGTGCAGCGGGTCGCCCATCTTGCGGTTGTAGGGCGTCGAGCCGCGGCCGAAGGCGGGATCCTTACCGTTGCGGGCGTGCCGGTTGTAATCGTCAACCGTGACGACCAGGCCTTGCGGGTCGATGCCACAGGTCAGCGCCAAGGTTTCGAGAGTCTGGCCGCGCTTCAGATAACCCGAACGCAGAATCGGCCCGAGTGGCACCGGAAAGGGCCGCGAGTAACCAAGGCCGTATCGACGCTGGGTCGGGTGGTCGCAGATCAGCCAGGAGGCTACGGGCTGGCCGTCGGGTATCGCTTGGTGCATGGCGTCGACGTAATCGTAATAGCCATCCGCTTCGTTGACGAAGCGTCTGCCGTTGGCCAGCACGCCGATGACGCCCGGTTTGGCGCGGTCGATGATGTGCGGAAAATGTCCGACGCTGCCGTCTCGGCGCGGTACGCGGGACACCGGTGCCCAGGCCACCGGCGCGGCGAGGTCGGTGACGAGTTGGCCGCCGACCGCTTCACCCAGACGAATACCGTCGCCGTTGCAGCTGGTCGGTGGCAGCGCCAAGTGCTCGTCTTCACCGGGGTGGCGCGGAAACAGCGCCTTTCGCCGCTCGATGTCGTTGGGAAAACCGCCGGCCGCCAGGATCACTGCCTTGGCGTGGATGCGCTGTTCGCCGTGCTCGGTCTTTATCTGAGCGCCACTGACGCGGCCGTGGTCGTAAAGCAGGTGCGTGGCGGCGGCGC
Source organism: Pseudomonas sp. YJ42 (assembly GCF_047225135.1). Lineage (NCBI taxonomy): Bacteria > Pseudomonadati > Pseudomonadota > Gammaproteobacteria > Pseudomonadales > Pseudomonadaceae > Pseudomonas > Pseudomonas sp. YJ42. The sequence continues at coordinate 4,479,195 of NZ_CP178378.1, forward strand.
TGGTCAGCAACCGCACACCCAGCTCGTCAGCGGAGCGGACCAGCCGCGCCACCAGGGCTACGCCGTTGACCAAATGCAGGGCGCGGCCATGGCGCGCCAGATCCAACAGATGCCGGCCGAAGCGCCGGGTCACGTACCAGGCGGAACGCGGTGAGCGGGTCAAGCTGAGAAAGGCTGCCAGATCCGCCCCGGCCATGATCGGCATGCCCAGAAACGAGGTCTCGCGCATCGTCGGCCGCAGCCGCTGAAGCAGCGGGCCGAGTTCGCCGCCGTCATAGGGCGCGGCGATGACCTGATGGCCCTGTATGGCGGCGCCGGGGACGTCGCCATGAATATCGGGAATGCCGTTGCCATCGACGAACTGCAACCGTGTGTGGCGTTCGAAGAAGGCCACCATCGGCCCGCAGCTATCGAGGAAGGCATCGATGCGCTCGGCGTCGTAGCGTTCGCCAAGCTCGTTGCGCAGGTAAGTGCGCGGCTGTTGTGGGTCTTCATGAATGCTGGCGCGGCGCGCCAGCGGGTTGCCCGGCACCCACATCCATCCGCCGGACCAGGCGGTGGCGCCGCCGAGCGTCGCTTCCTTTTCCACGACCACTACCTTGAGGCCATGCCAGGCGCCAGTTACCGCCGCCGAAAGGCCGGCAGCCCCGGAACCGATGACCAGCAGGTCGCAGTCGAGGGGTTCGTCGAACGGGGGCATGATGAGTCGCTCCTGGGTTGAATCCGAGACGCTGTTGCAATGGTGGAATCTGGCCGAGAGCGCCGTGGCTGGCACGACCAGACGTCCACAAAAAAGCGTCGGGATGGCTGGCAGCCGTCCCGTGCTGAGGAAATAAGGGAGAACCCGGCGCGTGGCGCCGGGGTACGACTCAGGGCTTGGGAATGTTCAGCGTTTGCGGAGACACCTTGCTTGCTCCGGCTTCGTAGAGCGACCAGGTGGTGACCGACTGCCAGCGATCGAGGAATTCTTTGGCCTTCTCACCACTCAGGTTCAGCGGCTGGGCGCCGAGGCCCTTGATGAATGTCTGGAATTCTTCGTTCCCGACGGCCTTGGCATAGGCATCGGTGAGCTTCTGCTTGATGTCCTCAGGCGTGTCCTTACGGACCCACACGCCCCAGAACGGACCCCACGGCAGGAAGCTCTCCATCTTCGGCAAGGCTTTGGTAATGGGTTCCACGCCCGGCAGCTGCGGCAGCTCTTCGGTGGACACGACGGCTAGGCCCTTGATCTTGCCGGAGGTGATCATCTCCCGCGCGGCGATCAGGCTCAGTGGCATGAAGTCGATGTGGTCGCCGAGCATCGCAGTGATGCCCGGGCCGTCACCAGCGAAGGTTACTTCGCGAACCTTCAGATCATCGACCGCCTCGATCATGGCGTGGACCGAACCCGGCAAGCCGCCAGCGCCGGTCACGCCCATTCGCAGGGTGCCCGGATTGGCTTTGGCTTCGGCCAGCAGGTCGGCCATCGAATTGAATTTGCTGTCGGCTGGAGCTGCGATGACGGCTATGTTTTGGCCGATGATGTTGATCGTCTCGAAGGCGCTGTAATCGAACTCGGCGAGCCCCAGCAACGGATAGAGCTGAGCGTTCTCCGCTGCCAGCAGCAGGGTGTAACCGTCCGGACGCGCCTGCAGGACATGATTGCTGCCGATCACACCGGTACCGCCGGTGCGGTTGTTGATGATGATCTTGCCGCCCAGCTCTTTCTCCACGTAGGGCGTAAGGCTGCGCATGACGATATCGGTTGCACCGCCTGCCCCCCAGGGCACCACACCCTGAATGTTGCGCTCGGGGTAGGCGGCCTGCGCCGGCACGGTCATGGTGACCGCCGCGGCGGTGAGGGTGACGCTTGCAATGAGTTTCCTGAGCATCGTTGTGACTCCGTTATTGTTGTTTTGCGTGGTTATCTCAGACCGACGTGGTCGCCTTGCGGCGCTTGAGCAGGCCTTTCAGAGGTGAGTTGCCGAGAAGAATCAGAATCAGCCCGGCGGTCAGCAGCAGCGACAGCGGGTTGACGAACAGATCGGTGATGAAGGCGGTGGGGTTGTCACCCACCGAGGACATCGCCTGGCGATACGAGGTATCCATCAGCGGCCCCAGGATCACGCCGAGAATCACCGGGCCCATCTGGAAGCCGAAGGTCTTGAGGAAATAGCCCACCAGACCGAAGCCGAGCATCCAGTACACCTCGGTCATGCTGCTGTTGATCGAATAGGTGCCAACTGCACAGAGCACCAGGATCAGCGGGACCAGGATCGCCTTGGGAATCTCCACCATCTTGGCGAAGAGCTTGATCCCGGCCAGACCGAAAATCAGCAGGAATACATTGGCCAACGCCAGGTTGCCCACCGTGAACCAGAAGATGTGCGGGTTCTCCACCATCAGCATGGGGCCGGGGTTCAGGCCATGGATGACCAGCGCGCCGATGATCACGGCGGTTACCGCATCACCGGGCATGCCGAGCGTCAGCATCGGGACGTAAGCGCCGCCCACCGCGGCGCTGTTGGCGGTTTCCGGGGCGACCAGACCCTCGTAAGCGCCTTCGCCAAAGGGGCGGGTGGGCTTCTTCACGCTGCGCTTGGCGTGGTCGTAAGCCATGAGCGCGGCGATGTCACCACCGACGCCTGGCAGCACACCGACGACGACGCCGATGATCGAGGTGCGGATCGACAGCGGCAGGAACTTCAGCACCATGGCGAACGAAGGGATGATCTTGTCGACCTTCTGCTTTACCGGCGCGGTGTCCAGGTTGTGCATCATCGAGAAGGCTTCGGCGACACCGAACAGGCCGATCATCACCACGACGTAATGAATGCCGCCCATCAGCTCGATCTGCCCGAGCGTGAAGCGGCCCTCGGCGGTGACCGGGTCCATGCCCACCATGCCGATGATGGCGCCCAGGGCCGCGGCGAATATGCCCTTGGCCAGTGAGCCCTTGGCCAGACTGCCCACCAGCAGAAGGCCGATGCCCGCGATCAGAAAGTAATCACGCGGGGCGAATTTCAGTGCCAGATCGCCGATGACGGGTGCCGCGGTGGCCAGCAATAGCGTACCGACCAGACCACCGATGACCGACATGACAGTACTCAGGCCAATCGCCTGGCCGGCTTCACCCAGCTTGGCCAGCGGGTAACCGTCGAACGCGGTGGCGACGGAGGAGGGCGCGCCGGGAATGTTCAGCAGAATGGCGCTGCGCGAGCCGCCGTAGACACCGCCGATATAGATGCCGACGATCAATGCGAGGGCCTGGTTGACGTCCCAGCCGAATGTGAAGGAGACCAGAATCGAGACCGCCATGGTCACGGATAGCCCCGGGATCGCACCGATATAAATGCCGGCGAAGGTGCCGAGGGCGGTGAGCATCAGCAGGTTCAGGTCGAACCAGGCCATGGTGAAGTAGGAAAGAGCTTCGCTCATGTCGTGGGCCTCAGGGCAGGTAAACGCTGAAGACCAGCGTGAACATCAAGTAGATGACGGTCAGTGCCAGTGCACTGACGCCCAGCGCCAGCAGGAGACCGCCGCGGCGCAGGTAGAAGATGCAGGCCGAAATGAAGATGAAGGTGCTGGCATAAAAACTGATCCAGTCCATCACGGCCAGATAGACCACCGCCATCGCCAGGAACACCACCAGGCGGACCGGAAAATGTTCGCGGCAGAATTGGCGCAGGGCGGCCATTCCATGGACGGCTGCGGGTTTCTTCATCAAGGCCTCGAACAGGCACCAGAGCGCCGAGACGACCATGATGAAGCTGATGCCGATCGGGAAGGCGCCAGCGGAGTTGAGCGAGGAGAAGCCGGAAATGCTGTAAGCCAGGTAGGCGATGCCCAGGCTCAGCAACACCAGCACTGCACCGAAAGCGAGCTCGCCGACCAGTCGGGTTTGGGGTTCTTTCATGTCTTGCTCCTGCGTGGACGGGCGGGCTGCCGCAGCGCGGGTGGAGCCGGAAGCGTAGCGAGTCGGGGTCGACGGCGTGGAAGAAATGCTGTGCATGGGGCCCGTAAGCAGGTCGGGCTGCAGAGGCTGGCTCGTCGCACGAATCAACGATGCGGGGTGATTCATAGCTGGGCACTCTTGTTATTGGTTGATCAAGAAGGGCGCCGGCCCGTCTTCATATGGGATGAATAGTGCGAGCAGCACGGCCGGGAAATCAATTTGGTCTGGCCGATTACCGCACAGAAACTAACCGGTTAGAACATATTGAACAAGTCGCTTCATATCGCCTTCATCGAGCGGGAGGTCGCATGCTGCCGATTGCCTCTCTCCGGCAGGCGTAGCGTAGGTTTCGTTTAGCGCGCAGGCGTTGCGGCCACCGGCGCTGCTCGCGCGCCGCATGATCGAGGCGAGCCAAGAGCCGAAGAGCCGCGCTACTTGTGGGACGGAATTCCAGGCCGGAAAAAACTCTGGAATTGAGCTGGCGGGCGGATCCGTTACCAACGGAACAATCGTTCGAAGCTCGGGAAGACTGGCCGATAACCGCACGGAATCGCTCGATTGGACGGCTGAAAAAGGCCGAACACATTGCGAAGTCCGAGGCTCATCCTCCAAATTAACCAGACGGTTCAAAACGTATCGACGTTTCGTGAATTGAAATCGTCTAGAGGAAGAGCGGAGTGAAACAGCCTTTGCAGATAGCACTGGTAGGCGCCGGCATCATGGGCCGGCAGCACACCGAGATCATTGCCCGCTCGGCTGAGGCACAGCTGTGTGCCATCGCCGATCCCGATCCACAGGCGCAGGCACTGGCCGGTGTTCGCTGGTTTTCGGACCCGGCCGCCATGCTCGAAGGGGCCAGGCCTGATGCGGTGATCATTGCCAATCCCAACCCACTGCATGTCGATACCGCCGTGCAGTGCCTGCAGCGCGGCGTTCCGGTGCTGGTGGAAAAACCGGTCGGCACGAGCCTTGCCCAGGCGCGCCAATTGGTCGAGGCCGGCGAGCGAACCGGCGTGCCGGTGCTGGTCGGCCACCATCGGCGACACAATCCGCTGATTGTGCGGACACGTCAGTTACTCGACGAAGGCGCGCTTGGTCGCCTGACGACCGTGACCGCATTGTGGCAACTGCAGAAGCCGGACAGCTATTTCGATATCCCGTGGCGGCGTGAGCCGGGCGCGGGGATGCTTCTGACCAATCTCATCCACGATCTCGATCTGCTGCGTCATCTGTGCGGCGAGGTGCGCCAGGTCCAGGCGTTTCTTGACAACGGCGTGCGCGGTTTCGGCAATGAAGACAGTGCGGCGGTGATCCTGCGTTTCGAAAGCGGTGCGGTCGGCAGCCTGACCGCCTCCGATGCAGTGGCGGCGCCGTGGAGCTGGGAGCTGGATTCCGGCGAGAACCCCGTCTATCCGCGCCAATTCGATCAACCCTGTTACCTGCTGGCCGGTACGCGCGGCGCGATCAGCCTGCCGCAATTGCAGCGCTGGCAGTACGCACAACCGGGTGCGGGTTGGCATCAGCCTTTGCTGCGTCACATTGAACCGGTGGCGGCGGGCGACGCCTTGACTCGCCAGTTCGACCACTTCCTGGCCGTGGTCCGCGGCGAAGCAGCCCCGCTGATCGATGCGGCCGACGCGGGACGAACGCTGGCGCTGGTGGAAGCCATCGAGCGCGCGGCGAAGACAGGAACCACCTGCGAACCTGAAGACTTTTGAGAGAGCCCCAATGACCCAACGCATTCTTTCCCTGGCAACGCTGACCGTCCTGGAGCTCTCTCCACCCGACATGGTGGAAGTGGCCGCCCGAGCCGGCTATAGCCATGTCGGGCTGCGGCTGATCCCGGCGACGGCCGACGAGCAGCATTTCCCGTTGGTTGCCGACCGGGCACTGCTAAACCAGACCCTGGCGTGTATGCGGGACACGGGCGTGCGGGTGCTCGACGCCGAGATTCTCCGCCTCAAGCCCGAAATCCGCATCAGCGACTTCGCGCCCGTGCTGGCCGTGAGCGCGGAGCTGGGTGCCAGCGAGTTGCTGGTGGCAGGCAACGATCCTGACGAGGCCCGACTGACCGAGCATTTCGCCGAACTGTGCGAGCTGGCCGAGCCGTTCGGTCTGCACCCGCACCTGGAATTCATGCCCTGGACCGATGCGCATGATCTGAATCAGGCGGCGCGCATCGTCGAGGCGGCGGGCCGCGACAATGGTGGCGTGCTGGTCGATGCCTTCCACTTCGATCGTTCGGGATCGAGTCTTGAAGACCTCGCCAAGGTCGCGCCGAAACGCCTGCGCTATATGCAACTGTGCGACGTGGCAGGCCCACGCCCGGACGATATGGACGAGATTCTCCGCCAGGCGCGCAACGAACGACGCTTCCCGGGCGAGGGCGATTGCGATCTGGTCGCGCTGCTGCGCGCCTTGCCGGCGAACATCCCGCTGAGCCTGGAAATCCCTACGCGCAACCTGATGGAGCAGGGCGTGAGCGCGCTCGACAGGGCGCGCATGGCGCTCGAGGCGACCCGTCGAGTGCTGGCATTGGCGCCATGAAATGCCGGAAAAAGCATTCCGGATGCGGCGGTTTACGAAGCGATTATCGAGCGTTCGATTATCGAACAGTAAAACTCACTGGTTAGTACATTCTGTTTGCGCGCCTGACGCTCACACGCCAAGATCGGTCAAAGCCGAGTGATCCTTGGCGCCCATCCAACGTAACGACGCCAATCCGGCGTGTCGCCATCGTCGACCAGGAGCCTTCGCATGCATCGCTCGATCGCAACTGTCTCCCTGAGCGGGACCCTTCCAGAAAAGCTTGAAGCCATCGCCTCGGCCGGTTTCGACGGCGTCGAAATCTTCGAAAACGATCTGCTGTATTACTCCGGCAGCCCGCGCGACATCCAGCGCATGTGCCAGGATCTGGGCATTGCGATTACCTTGTTCCAACCGTTTCGCGATTTCGAAGGCTGCCGCCGCGAGCGGCTTCAGCGCAACATCGACCGCGCCGAGCGCAAGTTCGACCTGATGCAGGAGCTGGGTACCGATCTGGTCTTGGTATGCAGCAACGTGCAGCCCGATTCCATCGGCGACGAGCAGATTCTGATCGACGATCTGGCGCTGCTGGCCGACCGGGCAGGCGCTCGGAAGTTGCGGATCGGCTATGAGGCATTGGCCTGGGGTCGCCACGTCAATACCTATCAGCAGGTCTGGAAGCTGGTCAAACAGGTCGATCACCCGGCGCTGGGCGTGATTCTCGACAGCTTCCATACCCTCTCGCTCAAGGGCGATCCGGCGGCAATCAGTGAGATTCCCGCCGAGAAGATCTTCTTCGTGCAGATGGCCGATGCGCCGGTGCTGGCCATGGACGTGCTGGAATGGAGCCGCCACTTCCGCTGTTTCCCCGGCCAGGGCGAGTTCGATCTACCGGCATTCCTTGCGCCTATTCTGCGGACCGGCTACAGCGGCCCGCTGTCGCTGGAGATATTCAACGATGGTTTCCGCGCCGCGCCGCCGCGCAGCAATGCCGCCGATGGACTGCGTTCGCTGCTGTACCTCGAAGAGAAAACCCGCAAGCTGCTGGAGCAGGACCCGGCGCCGGCTGCGCAGCTCGACACGCTGTTCGCACCGCCCGAGGCGAGCCGTTATGAGGGCGTCGAATTTCTCGAATTCGCTGTGGACGAGCCTTGTGCCGCCAAGCTGAGCGACTGGCTCGAACGGCTGGGATTCGCCCGTGCCGGCAAGCACCGCTCGAAGGCGGTCAGCCTGATGCGCCAGGGTGACATCAACATCGTGCTCAACGCCGAACCCTATTCGTTTGGCCACAACTTCTTCGAAGCCCACGGCCCATCGTTATGCGCGACGGCGCTGCGGGTGCGTGACGGGGCCGCTGCGCTGGAGCGGGCGAGGGCGTTCAAGGGACAACCCTATCGCGGCCTGGTCGGGCCGAACGAGACGGAGATTCCGGCGGTGCGCGCGCCGGACGGCAGCCTGATCTATCTGGTGGAGCACGGCGAGCCCGGACGCACGATCTATGACAGCGATTTCATCCTGGATCCGGATGCCAGGCAGGTCGGCCAGTTGGGGCGCATCGACCACATGGCCATGGCGCTACCGGCCGACGGGCTGGATACCTGGGTACTGTTCTACAAGACCCTGTTCGATTTCCAGGCCGATGACGAAGTCGTGCTGCCCGACCCCTATGGACTGGTGAAAAGCCGTGCCATCCGCAGCCGCTGTAGCAGCATTCGGCTGCCGCTGAACATCTCGGATAACCGCAACACGGCGATTTCCCATGCGGTATCGAGCTATCGCGGCTCCGGCGTGCATCACATTGCCTTCGACTGCCAGGACATCTTCACCGAGGTGAATCGGGCCAAGGATGCTGGAGTGCCGCTGCTGGACATTCCGCTGAATTACTACGATGACCTGGCCGCGCGCTTCGATTTCGACGATGAGTTCCTCAGCGAACTGGCGTACTACAACGTGCTTTACGATCGCGATGTCGAAGGTGGCGAACTCTTCCACGTCTACACCGAGGCGTTCGAAGGGCGATTCTTCTTCGAAGTGTTACAGCGCAAGAATGGTTACGCAGGCTATGGTGCGGCGAACGTCGCGGTACGGCTGGCGGCCATGGCCAAGGCCCGTAGTGGCGCGACCACCACGCCAAAGCTGTAAGCGCGGATCGCCAGCACTTTATTTCAGCGTCAGGCGGTCCATAATCGCCTCTCGCCAAAGCCTGACAGATATCACGATGACGCAAGCAGTCGATGCCTTAGTAGCCGAGAAAGCGCCTCGCACGGGACGCAAGAACAACCCGGAGAAAACTCGCCAGGACATTCTCGAGGCAGCCATTGCGGAGTTCGTCCAGCAGGGGCTGTCCGGCGCGCGGGTCGATGCGATCGCCGAGCGCACCCGTACCTCGAAGCGGATGATCTACTACTACTTCGGCAGCAAGGAGCAGCTCTACCTGCACGTGCTCGAGCGGTTGTACGGCGATATCCGCAACACCGAAAGCTCGCTGCATCTGGCCGAGCTGGAACCGCGCGAGGCGATTCGTCGGCTGGTCGAATTCACCTTCGACCACCACGACCGCAATCCGGGTTTCATCCGCATTGTCAGTGTCGAGAACATCCATCACGGCCAGTTCGTGAAGCGCTCCGAGGCGATTCGCTCACTGAGTAACAACGTGCTGGTACTGCTGGACGAGATCCTGCGGCGCGGCGAGGCAGCCGGGTTGTTCCGCAAGGGCTTGATCGCGTTGGACGTACATCTGCTGATCAGCTCGTTCTGCTTTTATCGCAACTCCAATCGGCACACCTTCGGCGAAATCTTTCAGATCGATCTGCATGACCCGCAGGTGCAGGCGCGGCACCGCGAAATGATCTGCGATTCGGTGCTGCGCTACCTGCAGGCCTGACTGAAACTGCCCGGCCTGCAGGCCACGTCGCGACGTCACATGGAAAGAAAATGCGCCTGCATCCGCTCGGCGTCGGCGTGCACACCGGCGAACAGCTCGAATGCTTTGACCGCCTGGAAGACCGCCATGGTGCCTCCATCGAGCGTCGCGCAGCCGATGGCACGTGCGTGGCGGAGCAGCTCCGTTTCCAGCGGGAAATAAATGATCTCGGCGACCCAAAGATCGGCGCGCAGCAGCTCGATTGGCAGTGGCGTGCCCGGCAGCTTGGCCATGCCTACCGGCGTTGTGTTGACCAGACCGTCAGCCTGGCTCATTGCCGCGGGCAGATCGTGACCGAGTTCGACGCGCGCCTTGCCGAAGGTGGCGCTGAGGTTGTCCACCAGGCCCTGAGCGCGCGCTGGGTCCACCTCGAAAATGCTCAGCCGTTCGACACCTTCGGTCAGCAACGCATGGGCCACCGCGGCACCGGCACCGCCGGCGCCCATTTGCACGACATGACGACGCGCGACGCCAGGCAGGCCGCGGCGGAACCCTTCGGCGAAACCCAGTGCATCGGTATTATGGCCGACGCGTTTACCATCCTCGAGCACCACCGTATTGACCGCGCCGATGCCCCGGGCTTCCTCAGACAGCGCGTCTAGCAAGGGAATGACGGCCTGTTTCGCCGGGAAGGTGATGTTTAGCCCGGTAAAGCCCATGCGCTCCGCCGCGCTGAGCAAGTCCGGCAGGGCAGCCAGGTCGAGGCCGAGCGTGTCGAGATCGATCAACCGGTACAGGTAGCGGATGCCTTGGGCATCGCCTTCGTGTTCATGTAACGCAGGCGTACGTGAGGCCTGGATGCCGGCACCGATCAGGCCGGCGAGTACCGAACGCTTCGTCGAATCGGTCATGGTCGGGACTTGAGTAGGTGAGCGAAATGTTCCAGGCCGAGGCGGTAGCCGTGGCTTCCCAATCCGCAAATCACCCCAACCGCGATCGGCGCGACATAGGAGTAATGGCGGAAGGCTTCGCGCTTGTGCACGTTGGACAAATGCACCTCGATCACCGGCAGCTCGACTGCCGCCAGTGCATCACGTACGGCTACCGAGGTGTGTGTCCAGGCCGCCGGGTTGATCAGGATGCCGGCGCAGCGGCCGCGCGCGGAATGGATGCGATCCAGCAGCTCACCTTCATGGTTGGTCTGGAAAAACTCGATTTCCAGCCCATTGGCCTCACCGGTGCAGCGACACAGCTCGGTGATGTCGGCGAGGGTCTCAGACCCGTAAGTGGCGGGTTCGCGGGTGCCCAACAGGTTCAGATTGGGGCCGTTCAAAACAAGAATGGTCTGGGTCATTGCGGCTCTTCGATAAATGTACCATCTGGTTAATACACGATATCAAAGACGAACCGGGCTTCCTCCTTTGTATGTCTGAAGCTGGGCGATAATCGAACGATTTGAGCGGCGTCACGCGACCTGCCACTGCGTCGCCAGGCGCCGAGCTTCGTGCAGCTCAGTCAGCAGAGGCTCGGCGGGCCCCGCCGCCGTCAGGCGTTGCAGGTCTCGGTGGCGCTCGCGGACGGCCTGTTCCAGCCAGCCGATGCGCGCCAGGGTGGAGGGCGTGCAGGTCTGGCCGCCGAGGTCGTCGTGCAGGTCGAGCCAGTGGGAACGCCAGGCTTCCTGCAGATACAGCGCTTCTGTATCGCCTGATATCGCTTGCCGCCAGCCGGTGATAATGCCGTCCAGCCAGTCGAGCACCGTCGATGTGGCGCCACGGGTCGCGAGCTCCGAACGAAGGCGTTGATAGGCGTCGATAGCGATGCGCTTTTCCAGCGAGAAAGCGTTGAGCGCGTGCTGCTCGCCTTGTTGCTCCAACCCCAGCAGGTGGGCGAAGTACTGACGCGTCTCGAATCGCTCGGCGGCGTGGAACTGTGGCATAGCGGTGCCGTTGCTATTGAACTGGCGCAGCGGGTCGAAGCGGTACATGTAGCCGAAGTCGAACAGCCGCACCTGGCCATCGTCCAGGGTATTGCCGGGGCACAGGTCCCACTCGAAGAGCCCACCAAGCAGCAACGCCACCAGCGTGTCGAAAAGCTGCGTGAGCTGGCGCTCGTCCCAGGCCTGGACCGGGACGCCGTCGATCCAGGGCGACAGCAGCACGCCCTGGCGAAAACTGGCGTAGCGGGTCTCGACGATCGCGCTCAGGCGCTCGCCGAGCAGCGGGTCGCGCTGGAGCTGACGCAGGTCGGCGCGCCGCTGTATCTCGTTGAGAAAGCTGGTCTGACCGTCGGTGTTCTGTACTTTGCATCGGCGGCGGGCGCGTTTGAGCGTCCAGTCTTGGCCGCTGGCATGGATGCGATAGACGTGGGCGGTGAGGCCGGCGCTGAAGCGTTCTCGAACATAGGGCTCGTCGCCCCGCGTGGCGGCCAGCTGCTCGAGTGGCAGCGGGCAATCGGCGGGCGTGCCGATTTCTATCTCGGCCCCGCTGGCGACGAAATCGAGCTGGGCAGCATGGCGGTGTTGTTCAGGTGTCATGAGAATTCCTCTGCGGCTATACGGCTCAACGAGCCTGCACCACGATGATCTTGTCCTCGCCGTGCTGGCGGACAAATGCATAAGGCGACTCGGACAGTTGCCGATGACTGCCGGCGCCGACCGCGGGGTGGCGCGCACGGAACTGGCCGAGACGCTGCCAGTGCTCGATCAACGCGGCGATCTCCGGTCTGGCGTGATCGCCCCAGTTCATGTCCGAACGCGTGCCCTGAAAAGGGTCGGAGCCGGTAGGGCCGAAGGCGCGTGCGCTCTCGTCGCCGTAGTAGATCTGCACCGCGCCGGGGCTCAGCAGAAGCGCGCTGGCGAGACCGCGTTGGCGCGGCAAATCGCCGTCGTGTTGTGCGCTGAACAGCGAGGTGTCATGGGATGAGGCGTAGCTCATGAAGTTGTGCCCGGGGTGGTTGGCCAGCAACTCGGCGTAATGGCTGTAGCCCTTGTCGGCACGACGCAGGCAATCGCTGGCCGCGCCGGCGATTTCCTGTTGAAAGGCGAAATTGATCAGTGCGTCGAATCCGTTGGCTTGATAGTCGCTCGTCTCCGGGCCGTGGCCGAAGACTTCGCCGACCATCCAGAACGGCTCGCCGGCCAGCGGATCGTTCGGGTTGGCCGCTGACCAGTCGCGGCGGGCTTGATCGGCCTGTTGACGCAGCTGTGCCCAGGCCGCCGGTTCGACATGCATGACGGTGTCGGCACGAAAGCCATCGACGCCGAACTCGCGCACCCAGTTGGTCAGCCATTCATTGAGGTAGTCACGTACGCGGTAGCCGTCACGCTCGACGGCGCGGGTTGACTGCTTGTGGCGAAGAAATTCCGGCAGGCCGACCGGGGTGTCGCGCTCGGTGCGAAAGTCCGGCAGGAATGCCAGCGAGCCCTTGAGTGGATCCACCAGCACGCTCGGCGGTGCGGGGTAGTCGGCGATACCGGCGCGTACCCAGTCCTTGCCCCACCAGCGGGACCAGGCGGGGTGATCGTAGTCGATCAGGTTGTGGTAGGCGTGCAGGTTTTCGTACGGCTCCGGCTGCCAGTCGCTCCAGCGTTCAGGCAGGTATTGCGTCATGCCTTGGCGCAAGGCGCCGAACCCGTAGTCTTGCATATCGGCCAGGGTCGAATAGCCGGCGTGGTTGAGCACCACATCGAACAACACGCGAATCCCTCGCGCATGGGCGCCGGCGATGAGCTCGCGCAGGTCGTCCTCGCTGCCCATGTTGGCGTCCAGCTGGGTGTAGTCCAGCGCGTAATAGCCGTGGTAGGCGTAGTGACGGAAGTCGCCTTTCTCGCCGCCACCGACCCAGCCGTGAATCTGCTCGTACGGCGCGCTGATCCACAGGGCGTCGATGCCCAGTTCGGCGAGGTAGTCGAGCTTACCCGTCAGGCCTTTGAGATCGCCGCCGTGAAAGGTGCCGATTTCCTCTGCGCCGTCCGGCTCGCGGCCATAGCTGCGGTCATTGTGCGGGTCGCCATTGGCGAAACGGTCGGTCAGCGCGAAATAGACGGTCGCGTTGCGCCAATCGCGCTGCTGCTCTGAACGCGACTCGGCGGCTTCGATGAGCAGCAAGCCGTCGCTGCCGGGCGCCGGTGTCAGCTCGACCTTGCCGTTCTGCACGGTGGCGGTGCTGCCGCTATAGGCATCGCGCAAGCGCTGGCCGTTGTCGAATACACCGGCAACCGGAACCTGTACGGCTTCGCCCGCCCAAGGCCGGCAGGCCTGCTCGACGGGCTCGCCCGTCTGACGGATCGGCAGCAGCCGCAGGCTGGCATCCTCGCCGGTCTTTATCAGCAGGCGATAGCGCCCCGGTTCCGTCACCTCAAAATCGAAGCGGCTGCCGGCGTTCAGGTCATGGCGCTGGAACGGTTTGAGCGATTGGGTCAGGGCCTCGTCGGGGCCTAGCTGAAGGCTGCCTTTCGACAGGTCCAGCTCCGTCGCGAAACGATCCTCGGCGAGTGATTCCCAGGTCGGCTGCAACGGCTGACCATTGAGTCGGATGGCGACTTGCGGTTCTGCTCGCACGGCAGGCGAGAGCAGACTGCAACAAAGGGCTAGGATGAATGGACTAAGGGGCGGAAGAGGGCGCATGTCCGGCTCCGGCTAGGCGAGAATGTTTCCGTATTCAAGCGGGTTTCGGTGGCCTTGTGCAGGCTGAGAAAGGTCGTTTGATGCGGCGGGTAGCCGTCGTTCGGAGGCGAAACTACGCCCCGCTTCTACGCCCCTCATCCTCCCCCGGAGGAGGATGTTTTAGCGCTCCTGCAGGGCGAGTATGGAGGCACTGCGAGACCGCCAGGCGGCACGCAGAACGTGTGGATAAAAAATAAGAAGCCACGAGGGAATACCCAAATGAATAAAAAGCTGTTTGCAGCGGCCGCCATCGGTCTCTCCGCAACCCTGAGTCTGCCGCTGTCCGTCCAGGCCGCTATCGAAGAAGGCAAGCTGGTCGTCTGGATAAACGGTGACAAGGGCTATAAAGGCCTGGCTGAGGTTGGCAACAAATTTACCGAGGAAACCGGCATCACCGTCGAAGTCGCTCATCCGGATGCGGCGACCGACAAGTTCCAGCAGGCGGCGGCCACCGGCAACGGTCCGGACATTTTCATCTGGGCGCACGACCGGCTTGGCGAGTGGGCGCAGAGCGGGCTGCTGTCTCCCATCACGCCGAGCGCCAAGACCAAGGGCGAGATCGCCGACTTTGCCTGGGACGCGGTGAGCTACCAGGGCAAGCTGTGGGGATACCCCATGGCGGTGGAAGCGCCCGCGCTGATCTACAACAAGGCCCTCGTTTCGACCCCGCCAAAGACCTTCGATGAGGTCTTCGCCCTCAATAAAACGCTCGCCGCCGATGGCAAACGCGCGATTCTCTGGGATTACAACAACACCTACTTCACCTGGGCCCTGCTGGCGGCCAATGGTGGTTACGTCTTTGCCGACGGTGACTCGGGTTATGACGTCAGCAAAACCGGCGTCAACAACGATGGTGCCAAGCAGGGCGCAACCGTACTCAAGCGGCTGATCGATGAAGGCGTCATGCCCAAGGGTGCCGACTACAGCGCCGCCGAAGCTGCATTCAACAAGGGCGAATCGGCGATGTTCATCAGCGGGCCCTGGGCCTGGTCGAACATCAAGAAGAGCGGCATCGACTTCGGCGTGGCGCCGATCCCGGCGGTGGGCGACGGTCCGAGCAAGCCGTTCTCGGGCGTGATGGCGGCGACCCTCAACGCCGCCAGTCCGAACCAGGCGCTGGCAATTGAGTTCCTGGAAAACTACCTGCTCAAGGTCGAAGGGCTGAAGACGGTGAATGCCGACGTGCCGCTGGGGGCGGTGGTGAACAAGGAATTCATGGCCGAACTGTCCGACGATCCGATGATCAAGGCGACCTTCGAGAGTGCGCAGCAAGGCCGTCCGATGCCGAACATTCCGCAGATGGGTGTGTTCTGGTCGGCCATGGAGCCCGCCCTGACCAATATCACCTCCGGTCGCCAAACCGTGGATGCCGCCCTGGATGACGCCGCCAAACGCATCGTCAAGTAACGACAACCCGCAGCCGCCGCTGGAGACGCCTGCGTCTTCGGCTGCGCGCCCTGAGGCTCAGATTCCGATGTCCGCTGTGAATGTTCCCGCCGAGATGCCCGGCCGTGCCGTACCGAAACTGCCGATTCCCAAGCTGCCGGCCGCGATGCGTTGGGGCCTGTGGCTGTTGTGCAACGCCTTCGCCCTGTACCTGATCGTCGCCTTGTACGCCCAGGGGCAGACCGTGTTCGCCCTGCTCGGGTTGGTACTCGCGGGTATCGCCAGTTTCGTCTTCATCAGTCGCCGCGCCTATGCCCATCGCTACATCTTTCCGGCGGTTGCCGGGATGCTGGTGTTCGTCATTTTCCCGCTGCTGTACACGGTGGGGATCGGCTTCACCAACTACAGCGGCACCAACCTGTTGAGTTTCGAGCAGGCGCAGCGTTATCACCTCAACCAGACTTACCTGGCAGGTGAGCGCTTCGGCTTCAGCCTGCATCAGAACGATGAGGGCCAGAGGCGCTTGCGCGTCGATCGTGGCGAGCAAGGCGTTTGGATTTCCGCTCCGCTGGAGGGTGAGCCGATCGAGGGCGAGCCGCTGGGCATGATCCGCGACGCGGACGTCGACGACCTGGGCGAGGCCCTGCCGCTGCGTGACGTGATTCGCCAGCGCAAGCAATTGGAACAATGGGTCATGCGTGGCCATGAGGGGCAGCTGCTGCGTCTCTACGGGCTGCGCGAGGTAGCCGCGGTGGAGCCGCTGTATCGGCTTCAGGACGACGGCTCGTTGGTCAACAACCAGACGGGCGACCGCCTGACCGCCAACGATGAGATCGGCTTCTACGTCGATGCCGACGGGCGGGCGGTGGCACCCGGTTACACCGTTTACGCTGGCTGGAGCAACTTCGCCAAGGTGTTGACCGATCCGAAGATTCGCGGCCCATTCCTGCAGATCTTCGTTTGGACGGTGTGCTTCGCCGCGCTGACGGTGATCTTCACGCTCGCCGTCGGGCTCGTGCTGGCGAGCCTGCTGCAGTGGGATATGGTGCGCGGCAAAGCCTTCTACCGGCTGATGCTGATCCTGCCGTACGCGGTGCCGGCGTTCATCTCGATCCTGGTGTTCAAAGGTCTGTTCAACCAGAGCTTCGGCGAGATCAACCTGATGCTCGACAGCCTGTTCGGAATGCGCCCGGACTGGTTCAGCGACCCGACCCTGGCGCGCAGCATGATCCTGATGGTCAACACCTGGCTCGGTTATCCCTACATGCTGCTGTTGTGCATGGGGCTGCTGCAGGCGATTCCGCGTGACCTCTATGAGGCTTCGGCAATGGATGGCGCGACGCCGCTGGATAATCTGCTGAAAATTACTCTGCCGTTGCTGATCAAGCCGCTGGCACCACTGCTGATCGCAAGCTTTGCGTTCAACTTCAACAATTTCGTGTTGATTACCCTGTTGACCCGCGGCGGCCCGGACATTCTCGGCACCACCACGCCGGCGGGAACCACCGACCTGCTGGTCAGTTACACCTATCGCATCGCGTTCCAGGATTCGGGGCAGAACTTCGCCCTGGCCGCCGCCATCGCCACGTTGATCTTCATCGTCGTCGGCGCCATGGCCTGGCTGAATCTGAAACTCTCTAAAGTGAAGGTCTGAGGGGCACGCACATGGCCATGGTTCAACCGAAATCCGTCAAATACCGCGTCTGGCTCACTCATGCCGGGCTGCTCGCCTTCGTTGCACTGATCGTGTTCCCACTGCTGATGGTGGTGTCGATTTCCTTCCGAGAGGGCAACTTCGCCACCGGCAGCTTGCTGCCGGATAACCCGACGCTGGAGCACTGGTCGCTGGCGCTGGGCATTCCCTACGTCCACGAAAACGGCGAAATCAGCAACCCGCCATTCCCGGTGCTGACCTGGCTGTGGAACTCGATGAAGATTGCGCTGATCAGCTCGCTGTTGATCCTCATGCTATCGACCACCAGCGCCTACGCCTTCGCCCGTCTTCGCTTCGGTGGCAAAGGACCGATCCTCAAGGGCATGCTGATCTTCCAGATGTTCCCCCCGGTGCTGACGCTGGTCGCGATCTATGCGCTGTTCGACCAGCTCGGCAAGCACGTCGGCTGGCTCGGGGTGAACACCCATGGGGCGGTGATCATCGCCTCGCTGGGCGGCATGGCGCTGCATATCTGGACCATCAAGGGTTATTTCGAGAGCATCGACGGCTCGCTGGAAGAGGCGGCAATCGTCGATGGCGCCACCACCTGGCAGGCCTTCGTGCATATCCTGCTGCCGATGAGCGTGCCGATCCTGGCGGTGGTGTTCATCCTCGCCTTCATCACCAGCATCACCGAGTATCCGATTGCCTCGGTGCTGCTGATGGACGTCGACAAGCTCACGCTGTCGGTCGGGGCGCAGCAGTACCTGTATGACCAGAACTACCTCTGGGGCGATTTCGCCGCGGCGGCGGTGCTGTCCGGACTGCCGATCACTGCGGTGTTCCTCTATTGCCAGAAGTGGATCGTCGGCGGGCTGACCGCCGGGGGCGTTAAAGGTTAAGGACGGCCCGAACGGGTGCGCCATGGAGAGCCAGACATGAATGCTGCAATGCCTGCACCGCTGCCACTGATACCCGCGAAGATGAGCATGCCGCCGTTGCCGCGCGGTCTACTGGCGCGGCCGCGTCTGGACGAATGGTTGCAGCGCCTTGGCGAGGTGCGGCTGGCAGTGCTGCATGCGCCCAGTGGTTTCGGCAAGACGACCCTGGCCTGTCAGTGGGCACGGGCCTTCGACGGTCAGGTCGCCTGGCTGCAGCTGCACCCAAGCGACAACGATCCGCTGCAGCTCGGCCGCTACTTGTTGCATGTGCTCGATGCGCGGTTGGAACACGGCTGTCCGCGCAGTCTGTTGCTGGCCGGGCAGGGCCGGGAGGCCTTCGATACCCTGCTCACGCACCTGCTGGCCGAGTTGCCCGGTGAACATGAGCCGGTGCTGTTGGTGCTGGATGACTTCGAGACCCTGTACAACGCGGAAGTGATCGCCGCACTGCGATTTTTTCTGCGCAACATGCCGAGCTGGATGACGCTGCTGGTGTGCAGCCGAGGCCTGCCGGAGCTGGGCGTCGCCGATTTGCGGGTCAAACATCAGTTGCTCACTGTCGATACCCAGCATCTGGCCTTCGAGACTGATGAGGTGCAGGCGCTGCTGGATCTGGGACTGCCGGTGTCGATCAACCGCGAGCAGGTCGAGCGCCTCAATCGGCGTATCGGCGGCTGGCCCTGCGCATTGCAGCTGGTATTGCAGGAAGTGCAGACCGGACGCGGCATGGACCTGTTTCTGGAGAACCTGCAGCTCGGCCATCCCTATGTTCGGGATTACATGCGCGAGCAGGTGATCGCCAATCTGGGCGCAACCACGCTGGATTTTCTCCAGGCGACCTGCCTGCTCGAACGGTTCAATGCCCCCCTGGCCGATCACCTGACCCAGGGCAGCAATGCCCGTGACATGCTGGAGCAGTTGGAGCGCGGCGGGCTCTTTTTGCAGCCCTTGGACAGCCTGCGCCAGTGGTATGCCTACCATCCGCTGTTCGCCACCTTCATGCAGGGCGAGTTGCGCACCCGTCAGCCGCAGCGGCTCTCCGAACTGCATCTGCGCGCCTCCGAAGCGCTGGTGGCCGAAAGCCTGCCGGAAGAGGCGGCGCGCCACGCGGTGCTGGCCGGCTGTCCGACGCGGGTCGGCGAGGTGCTGGAGCGTCATGGCCGGCAGTTTTACCGTCAGGGCCGCCTCGGCTTACTGCAGCAATGTCTGGAAACCCTGCCGGAAGCGGTTATCGCCGGCTCGCCGCTGCTGACCCTGTTGCAGGCCTGGGTGTCGCAGAACTCCTATCAGTTCGATCAGGTCGAGCGCTGGTTCAAGGCCGGCGAGCTGGCCCTGCAACACAGCTGTTCTGACGAAGACTGGGCGCGCATCGTCGGCGAATTCAACGCCGTGCGCGCTCAGGTGGCGATGAATCGCGGCGACGAGCAGCAGGCGATCGTCCTGGCCCGCGAAGCCCTGGTGCGTGAGCCGCTGATCATGCGTACCTCCAAGGTGGCGGCGCTGTCCGGCCTGGCCGAGGCGCATTTCGTCCAAGGCCTGCTGCCTCAGGCGCAGAAGCAGTACGAGGAGGCCGAGCGTCGTGCGCGCGAAATTCGCGCCTCGCACTTGGTGGTCTGGAACCTAGGGCAGCTGTCGGAAATCGCCATTGCCCAAGGCTACCTGCAGAAGGCCTATTCGCTGCAGGAGCGGGCTATTCAGTACGTCGAGCAGGCCGATCTCCAGGCCACGCCCATCATGGAGTTCATCTATCGGGTGCGCGGCCAAGTGTTGCTCGAGTGGCATCATCTGGATGCCGCCGAGCAGTGCGCGCTGCAGGGCATTCAGATTCTGGAGGATGTCGGCGATCGTTGGCTGCTGCAATGCTATGCGCTACTCGCTGGCATCGCCCACGCACGGGGCCAGCAGAGCGCCTGCGCCGATTACATCGGCAAGATGCAGAGCATGCTGGCTGACGATAACTACCACGTCGACTGGCTCGCCAATGCCCATGCGGTAATGCTCAGCTACTGGGATTCGACCCAGGACAAGACCGCAATCCAGCAATGGCTGCTCACCGCGCCGGCTCTCGAGCGCGGCCTCAATCACTTCGCCCAGTACAACGCTCGCAACCACGCGCGTGCCTACCTGTCGCTGAAACAGACGGAAAAGGCGCTGCCGATTCTTCGGCAGTTGCAGGTCGATGCCGAGCAGCACGGTTTGGTCATGGATCTGAACCGTAACCACATCCTGCTCGCACAGCTGCACTGGCTGCGCGAAGAACGCCAACAGGCGCTGGATCATCTACAGCTGGCGTTGACCCTGGCCAGCAGTACGGGCGCCATTGGCAGCTTCCTGCGCACCGGCAAGTTGCTGATCGCCATGCTCAAGGCCCTGCAACACGAGCGCCGGCTCGACGAGCTGGAAGCGCAGCGCGCCGATCGGCTCATTCAGCTGGCGCAGCAGCAGCGCGATTTCAGCCGGGCCATCCGCATCACCCTGGACGAGGCGGTTATTCAGGACATCATCAACCGTCCGGACGTACCGGAGCTGATCCGCCATTCCCCGCTGACCCGGCGCGAGTGGCAGGTGCTCAGCCTGATCCACGCCGGGCAATCCAACGAGCAGATCGCCGAACATCTGAACGTCGCGCCGACCACCATCAAGACGCACATTCGCAGCCTGTACCAGAAGCTCAACATCACTCATCGCAACGAGGCCGTGCAATTGGCGCGCAGCCTTTTGAGCAAGATCCAGGGCGAATAGCGGGCGCGATTGCATGAGCGATTACGCCTCCGACCAGTCCAAGGACGGAGGCGTTTTTTCATCCCAGTGGAGCCCGACATGTCGATGACCGAAAAACAGAAGATGCTCGCCGGCGAACTTTACCGACCAGGCGACCCCGAGCTGCAGGCCGATCACGCCTTGGCCAAGGCCTGGATGGTGCGCTACAACGCAGCGCTCGCCGAGACGCCGGCGGTGCGTCGAGCCTTGCTGAGGGAGTTGTTGGGGAGCGTGGGCGAAGGCGCCGTGGTGCGGCCGCCGTTTCATTGCGATTACGGCTACAACATCCATCTCGGCGACGACGTGTTCTTAAACTTCAACTGCGTGATTCTGGATGTCGTCGAGGTACGCATCGGCAGCGGCACGCAGATCGGTCCGGCCGTGCAGATCTATGCAGCGGACCATCCACGCGGCGCGGAAGAACGCCGCAGCGGTCTGGAATTCGGTCGCCCGGTGGTGATCGGCAAGAATGTATGGATCGGCGGTGGCGCGATCATCCTGCCGGGCGTGACCATCGGCGATGATGCGGTTATCGGTGCGGGCAGTGTTGTGACACGAGATGTGGCGGCGGGGGCGACGGCATTGGGGAACCCGGCCCGTATACGCTGAAGGATGTTGGGATGGCAGCCGGCGCTGGACCGGCTGCCGGTACCGCTTACTGCTGAGTTACGGTGGCCACGTTGCCCGAGCCCATCTGCGACACCATTGCCGAGTCGCCCATGCCGCTCTGCATCAGCATTGCCTGGTTACCTACGCCGCCTTGAATGACGGTCGCCAGATTGTCCTGGCCATCTTGCGTCAGGCTGACTTCGTTGTCCGATCCGTAGATTTGCTGAATGTCAGCCACGTTGAGGTCGCCGCCCTGCATCACGTCCACACGGTTGTTGTCGCCGTAGCTGGAACCGGTCAGCTCGTTGCCATTTCCGGTTTGGGTCACGGTGAGCAGGTTGTCGGTGCCGTCCTGGGCGTAGTCGACCTGGTGATCCGTGCCTTGCTGAGTGACATAGGCTTCGTTGTGCTCGCCGTTCTGCTGTAACGAGGCGGTCTGGAAACTGCCGTCCAGTTGATCGACGGTGATGAAGTTGCTGTCGCCAGTCTGCTCGGTGCTGGCAGTGTTGCTCTCTCCAGCCTGAAAGATGTCGGCGCTGTTGGATGTACCGTCCTGGTAGATCGATGCGGTCTGCAGGCTGCCGCTCTGGTCGATGTACGCCTCGTTCATCAGGCCCATCGATTGGATGCTGGCGTTGTGATCTGCGCCTTCCTGCGTAACGGATGCGACCTGCGAATCACCCTGCTGGTCGATCTCGGCGCTGGAATCGGAGGCGTCCATTTGATAAATGGTCGCGTCGTTGCCATTGCCGTTCTGACTGACCAGGCCGTCGTTGCGTGCGCCGCCTTCCTGCCACACCAGCGAGACGTTGTCGTTGCCCTCCTGACGCTGCTCGGCAAGGCTCGATTCGGTGTTGCTTTGAATAGCCTCGGCGAAGTTGTCGGTGCCCTCCTGCTCGGTGATGGCGGTGCTCAGGTCGGCCGCGGTCTGCTCAGTGATCGCGGTGTTGTAGCTACCGTCCTGATACTGACGGGCGCTGGCACCAAAGGAGTCGCTCTGGACGATGCTGGCATCGTGGTTGTCGCCTTGCTGCAACTGGATCGCTTCGCTCTGCTCGGTCGAATTCTGCACGACGTCCGCGCGGTTCAGATCGCCGGTCTGGGTCTGCACGGCATCCGATGAGATGGCCTGGTTCTGAGTGACCATGGCATCGTTGCTGGTGCCTATCTGTGATTGATAGGACAGGTTGTCCTGGCCACCCGTCTGAGTGACTTCAACAATGTTGTCGGCACCGGACTGGCTCTGTTCTGCACTGTTGTCGTCGGCGTAGGCCTGGGTGGCGAGGATCGCGATGATGGCGGCTGCGAGGGGCTTGCACTTGAACATTGTCATCTCTCCATGGATGTGTGGATGCGTGTCGCTCCTGGCTGGCGCGGCGGCGCGGGGAGTTGCTGGCGCGGCTGCTACTGCAGGGTCAGTCCCGGAACTGCATCGATCCTAGAAGTTGCTCGTGACAAATAAGTGTCGACTCGCTTGCTGGTTGACGGTTTTATGGCGATCCGCATGAGTGTGCCAATCGCGACGCTGCGGCGTCGGGCCCAGCCTTGGGTAGATGCACTACGCCCCCTGATCGGTCCGTCTCTACGCCCGCGCCATACGCCTCGCTAATGCAGGGGCGGGAGGATGTTGCGACGGGTTGCCGCACCTAAAGTGACGGCGTGTTCCCCCAAACATCGAAGGTTGGTTGTATGAATCGCAACGACTGGTGGCGCGGCGGCGTCATTTATCAGGTTTACCCGCGCAGCTTCTATGACAGCAACGGCGATGGGGTTGGCGATCTGCTCGGTGTAGTCGAGAAGATCGACTACATCGCCAGCCTCAATGTCGACGCCATCTGGCTATCGCCGTTCTTCACCTCGCCGATGAAGGACTTCGGTTATGACGTGTCCGACTATCGCGGTGTGGATCCGCTGTTCGGCACGCTGGAGGATTTCAAACGGGTCATCGAGGTCGCCCATGCGCGTGGCATTCGCATCCTCATCGATCAGGTCCTCAATCATTCATCCGATCAGCACGCCTGGTTCATGGAAAGCCGCTCCAGCCGCGACAACGCCAAGGCCGACTGGTACGTCTGGGCTGACCCGAAGGATGACGGCACCGTGCCCAACAACTGGCTCTCGGTGTTCGGTGGTCCGGCCTGGACCTGGGATAGTCGCCGCAAGCAGTACTACCTGCACAACTTTCTTTCCAGCCAGCCGGACCTCAACTTTCATTGCGAAGCGGTGCAGCAGCAGCTGCTCGACGACATGGAGTTCTGGCTGAAACTGGGCGTCGACGGCTTTCGCCTGGACGCGGCGAACTTCTATTTTCACGACCGCGAGCTGCGCGACAATCCGCCAAACCACGACATTCGCGAAGGCAGCATCGGCGTGCGCGCCGACAACCCCTACGCGTTCCAGAAGCACATCTACGACAAAACCCAGCCGGAAAACCTCGACTTCCTGCGGCGTATTCGCCAGCTGCTCGAGCGCTATCCGGGCAGCGCCACGGTGGCCGAGATCGGCTGCGATCACTCGCTGCGGACCATGGCCGCCTACACCGGCGGCAGCGACACGCTGCATATGGCCTATTCTTTCGACCTGCTCACCGAGCAGTGCAGCCCAGGCTTCCTGCGGCACACCATCGATTGTGTGGAGCGCGAGCTGGTCGATGGCTGGCCCTGCTGGTCGATCGGTAACCACGATGTGGTGCGCGTGATGAGTCGCTGGGCGCTGGCCAACCAGCCGGATCATGCGCGCGGGCGGATGTTCATGGCGATGCTGTTGAGCATGCGCGGTAGCGTGTGCCTTTATCAGGGCGAGGAGTTGGGCCTGGACGAAGCCGAGCTGCAGTTCGAGCAACTGGTGGACCCTTACGGCATCCGCTTCTGGCCGGAGTTCAAAGGCCGCGACGGCTGCCGTACGCCGATGCCTTGGCATGATCAGGACCCGCACGGTGGTTTCAGCCGCGAGCAGCCCTGGTTGCCGCTGGCCGACAAGCACCTGCCGCTGTCGGTCGCTGCGCAGGAGCCGGACCCGAATTCGATGCTCAACATCTATCGCCGCTTCCTCGCCTGGCGCCAGGATCAGCGCCTGTTGATCGAGGGCAGTGTGCGCACCGTCTACCATGACGACGCCTTGCTGGTGTACGAGCGCCGCCTGGATGATGAAGTCTGGGTGTGCCTGTTCAATATGGCCAACAGCGCACGGCACTTTGACCTGTCGGCTCCGGTCGAAGGCCTCGATGTGCCCTCGGCATCGGCTGTCTTCGAGGGCCATGGCGTACACTTGCCGGCGCATGGATTCGGATTTGCGCGCCGGCTCGGTTGAGTTGCCCGGGTCGAGACGAGACTGGTGCTTCGTTTCGACCGGCAGCCGCCCGCCTGCTTCGCTCGCCGCGATGCGTCGCCGCGACTGTTTTGAAGGAGAACAACAATAATGGCCAGCGTAACCCTGCGGAATATCTGCAAGAGCTACGACGAGGTGCCTATCACCTGCGGTATCGATCTGGATATCGCCGATGGTGAGTTCGTGGTGTTCGTCGGTCCGTCCGGCTGCGGCAAGTCCACGTTGCTGCGGCTGATTGCCGGACTCGAGGACATCACTGACGGCGAGCTGCAGATCGATGGCGAGCGGGTCAACGAACTGCCGCCGATGGATCGCTCGGTGGGCATGGTGTTTCAGTCCTACGCGCTCTATCCGCATATGAATGTCGCGGAAAACATGGCGTTCGGCCTGAAACTGGCGAAGATCGACAAAGGCGAGATTCATCGCCGGGTGGACTCGGTGGCGAAGATCCTGCAGCTCGACCAAATGCTCGACCGCAAGCCCAAGGATCTCTCCGGTGGGCAGCGCCAGCGCGTGGCGATCGGCCGGACCATGGTGCGCGAACCCAAGGTGTTTCTCTTCGACGAGCCATTGTCGAACCTCGATGCCTTTCTCCGCGTGCAGATGCGCATCGAAATCTCGCGCCTGCATCAGCGCCTCAAGGCGACCATGATCTACGTGACCCATGATCAGGTCGAGGCCATGACTCTGGCCGACAAGATCGTCGTGCTCAATGCTGGGCGCATCGCCCAGGTCGGGCCGCCGCTGGAGCTGTATCACTACCCGAGCAACCAGTTCGTGGCCGGCTTCATCGGCTCGCCACAAATGAATTTTCTGCCGGTGAGCGTGCTGCGAGCGGACGCCGATTCGGTGGAGGTGACGATGCCGGGTGGCAGCGCGTTGCGATTGCCGGTGGATGGCAGCCAGGTCAGCCCTGGCGATGCCGTGACCCTGGGCATTCGTCCTGAGCATTTCGTCGATGCCGATAGGGCTGACTTCGTCTTCAATGGCGAGATTGCGGTCGCCGAGCGACTCGGTGACCACAACCTCCTGCATCTGAACTTCGAAGGCGTGGACGAAATGGTCGCGGTCGCCAGCGATGGCAATCGTCGTGTTGCGGTGGGCCAGGTCTACGCGACAGGCCTGTTGGCCGATAAGTGCCACCTGTTCCGCGCAGATGGTCAGGCCTGTGCTCGGCGTTATCGAGAGCCGGCCCTGTTTGGCTGACGGCACCACGGCAGCTGGCGCTCGACCGGCTGCCGCGGCGACTTCAGTGGCTGAGCTTCAGACCAAGCAAACCGATGCAGATCAGCAGCACACTGCCCAGACGAAACAGGCTCATCGATTCGCCGAACAATATGATTCCGGCGATCACGGTCCCCACGGCACCTACCCCGGTCCAGACGGCGTAGGCGGTGCCCAGCGGCAACTCCTTCATGGCCAGCCCTAGCAGGCCAAGGCTGGCAGCCATCGCAGCAACGGTAAGCAGGGTGGGAAGCGGGCGACTGAAGCCATCGGTGAACTTCAGTCCGACGGCCCAGCCGATTTCGAACAGGCCGGCAAAAAACAGGATGATCCAGGACATGCGCACCTCGATAGGACGGTAAATTGGGTGGGGCCGTCCCCGGTGAGTTGATGCCGCCTGAGGTCGTCCTCAGCAGGCGCTATTTTGCACAACGAGACAGTCCGGGCAAGAGGCCCGGACCGGTAGACGCGTATCAGGACGCGTCGGAGCCTTTATCCTTCATCCGCCGATAGACCGTCGCCAGCAGCGCACCGGACAGATTGTGCCAGACGCTGAACAACGCGCTTGGCACGGCCGCCAACGGCGAGAAATGCGCACTGGCCAGGGCTGCGCCGAGCCCCGAGTTCTGCATGCCGACTTCGATCGACAGTGTCTTGCGCTGCGCCAGCGGTAGGCCGAACAGGCGCCCGACGAGGTAGCCGATGCCGAGCCCCAGGCTGTTATGCAATATCACCACGGCCATGATCAGCAAGCCGGATTCGGCGATCTTTGCCTGGCTGGCCGCGACCACGGCGGCCACGATGATCACGATGCTCACCACCGAAACCAGCGGCAGGATATCGACCACCTGATGCACCCGATTGCCCAGCAGGCGGCGGGCGATCAGGCCGAGGGCGATCGGCACCAGCACGATCTGTACGATGGACATGAACAGGGCGCCGAAATTGACCGGTAGCCAGGCCGAAGCCAGCAGCCAGATCAATGCGGGCGTGACCAGCGGGGCGAGCAGGGTGGTGACGGCGGTGATCGCCACCGAGAGCGCGACGTCACCCCGCGAGAACCAGGCGATCACGTTGGACGCGGTACCGCCCGGGCAACAGCCCACCAGGATCACGCCAACCGCAATTTCCGCCGGCAACCCCAGCAGTTGGCAGAGTAGCCAGGCGAGGGCGGGCATGATCAGAAATTGCGCCCCGACACCCAATGCCACCCACAGCGGCCGACGCGCAACCTCGGCGAAATCAGCCGTTTTAAGCGTCAGACCCATGCCGAACATGATCAGCCCCAGCAGCGGGACGATCCAGGCGGTGGCGGGAAGGAACCAGCTGGGCTGGAAGAAGGCGAGAATGGCGAACAGCAGGACCCAGAGGGCGAAGGTGTTGCCGACAAAGCGGCTGAGGGCGGCGAGGGCACGCATCGGGCTTACCTTGTAGTTATGGAGGGGGTGCCGTCAGCCGGGGCTGACGGCCAGGGCAGTTTAGATGCCCTGTGGGATCTCCTCACCACCCAGGGCTTCGAATAGCGCGGGCAGGAACTCCTTGAAGGTCAGCATCATCAGCAGGAAGCTGGCGTCCTGCTGGCCGAGGTCGTCGTCGCCGCCGTCCTGCTCGGCCTGGTCCTGCAGCAGCTCTTCGAAACGCAGGCGCTTGATCACCAGCTTGTCGTCGAGCACGAAGGACAGCTTGTCCTGCCAGCCCAGCGACAGCTGAGTGACCTGCTTGCCGACTTCCAGATGCTGCTGGATCTCGTCGCTGGTCAGGTCCTGGCGCTTGCAGCGCACCACACCGCCATCTTCATGGGTATCGCGCAGCTCGCACTCGTCGAGGACGAAGAAGTCATCTGCCGCTTTCTGCGTCTTGACCCAGTCGGTCATCGTGGCCGATGGAGCGATTTTCACCGTCAGCGGACGCACTGGCAGCGAGCCGATGGCTTCACGCAGCGTCGACAGCAAGTCTTCGGCGCGCTTGGGACTGGACGAGTCGACCAGGATCAGCCCCTGTTCGGGCGCGATGGCGGCGAAGGTGCCGGACTTACGGATGAAGGCGCGGGGCAGGAAGGCCTGAATGATGTCGTCCTTGAGCTGGTCACGTTCTTTCTTGTAGACCTTACGCATCTGCTCGTTTTCGATCTCGTCGACCTTTTCCTTCAGAGCGTCCTTGACCACGCTGCCGGGCAGAATGCGCTCTTCCTTGCGCGTGGAAATCAGCAGAAAGCCCTGGCTGGCATGCACCAGCGGGGCATCTTCGCCCTTGCCGAAAGGCGCAACGAATCCGTAGGTGCTCAGTTCCTGACTGGCGCAGGGGCGGGCGGGCTTGGCGGCCAATGCGGCTTCAAGTGTCTCGACATCGAAAGGCACGTTCTGGGTGAGACGGTAGACGAGCAGATTGCGAAACCACATGGCGATTTGAAACTCCGGTAAAAGCAAAGGGCGCATTATTCCCGTCCCGGCAAGCCAGGCCAACCCTGCCGAGCCGCAATGCCGATGGAAACCGCAAAAACGGCCAATAAACAGAGGGGTTCCTAAGTCTTTGTAAGTTCTTCAATTTTTTTTTCAAAAGGGGCTTGCCAAGGTCAGGAACCCTCTCTAGAATGCGCCCCACTTCGAGAGCAAACGGGTGATTAGCTCAGCTGGGAGAGCATCTGCCTTACAAGCAGAGGGTCGGCGGTTCGATCCCGTCATCACCCACCACTCGAGGTTTAGCGCAGCGGTAGTTCAGTCGGTTAGAATACCGGCCTGTCACGCCGGGGGTCGCGGGTTCGAGTCCCGTCCGCTGCGCCATATTCGCCATCAAGGACCACTGAACGCCTTGATAGCTCGAAAAAAGCGACCTTAAGGTCGCTTTTTTTTCGCCTTCAATTTGAGTTTTCTTCCTGTTTGCACGTTTCGTGCGGCACTTCCGTACTTTGCATTGTCTTTACCTATTACCTCGGTCCGCTCGGTAGCCACTGCTGGGGGTGACTGTTAAGCTCCGGCAATCGATTTGCTTCACCCCTTCAAGCGTATTTAAGGAAACAGAATGAGACATCAACGTTTGGCGTCTGCGATAGCCCTGATTGGCCTGGTCCTGGCGGGCTGTGATTCAGAAACCAGCGTCAAGCTGGATACTCCGGCACAGAAAGCGTCCTACGGTATCGGACTGAACATGGGCAAGAGCCTGGCTCAGGAAGGCATGGCTGATCTCGATTCGAATGCGGTTGCGCAGGGTATCGACGATGCCATTGGCAAGAAAGAGCAGAAGCTGACCGACGAGCAGCTGATGGAGGCCTTCTCCGCTCTGCAGGCGCGCGCCGAAGAGCGCTTGGTCGAGATGAATAAGGAAGCCGCGGCGAAGGGCAAGAAATTCCTCGAAGACAACGCCAAGCGTGACGGCGTGAAGACCACCGAGTCTGGTCTGCAGTATGAGGTGGTCAAGTCGGCTGACGGCCCGCAACCGGGTCCGGACGATGTCGTTACCGTCCACTATGAAGGCAGCCTGACCGATGGCACCGTCTTCGATAGCTCGATCAAGCGCGGCACCCCGATCGATCTGCCGGTCGGCGGTGTGATTCCGGGTTGGGTCGAAGGCCTGCAGCTGATGCACGTCGGCGAGAAATACAAGCTGTACATCCCGAGTGAGCTGGCCTATGGCGAGCAGAGCCCAAGCCCGCTGATCCCCGCCAACTCGGTTCTGGTCTTTGACCTGGAGCTGTTGGGCATCAAGGGCGAAGAAAACGAAGCGGCTCCGGCTGCTGAAGCCGAGCCTGAGGCTGCTGAAGAAGCTGCCGAAGAGCCTGCCAAGCAGTAATCGCTCTGTAGTATCGAAACGCCCTGCTCATGCGGGGCGTTTTTGTTTCTGGCCGACAACCTTGGTCTCGCACACACCGTCGACGTGGGCGGCGTGCGCGGTCAGTACGTCCCGCGAGCGGCTGCCAGCAGCACCCCGAAAGCGACCAGCAGCCCGCCGAACAAACGGTCTATCCAATGGCGGACGGCCAGAAGACGCTCACGCACGACGCCGGCTGAAAAGCACAGCGCGACCAATCCGAACCAAGCCATGTGCGCCATCGAGATGAAAGCGCCATAGCCGATCTGCACCGCCAGTGGCGTATCGGGACGCACCACCTGAATGAACAGGCTGACGATGAACACGGTGGTCTTCGGGTTCAGCGCATTGGTCAGAAAACCGGTGCGCAATGCACCCCAGTCTGACGGTGGTGGTGCGGCGCCGTCGGCCGGTGCGCCACTCGGCTTCGCGCGCAGCATCGTCACGCCGAGATAGATCAGGTAGGCGGCGCCGACCAGCTTGATGGCATTGAATAGCCAAAGCGACTGCTCAATCAGCAGGCCGACACCCAGAAGGGTGTAGGTGAGGTGGACCAGCACGCCCAGGCCGATACCCAGGGCCGTCAGCACGCCGGCGCGGCGCGACAGCGTCAGGCTGTTGCGTGTGACCATTGCGAAGTCCGGTCCCGGGCTGATCACCGCGAACACCGTGATTGTGACTACGGCTATCAATTCAGTCATCGCGTATCCTGTCGGTAGGCAGAAAAATGGATGCTAACCAGGCGCTTTCCGGATGAATAACGATGTTTTCTGACAGTCATAGTGAGTCAGGCTCACTAGCCGTCGATCGGCGCTTGCCGTCGTTGCTGGCGCTGCGTTGCTTCGAAGCCGCGGCTCGTCTGGAGAATTTCAGTCGCGCGGCCGATGAGTTGCATCTGACCCATGGGGCGGTCAGTCGCGCTGTGCGTCTGCTCGAAGATGAACTGGGCGTGGCGCTGTTCGAGCGGCGTGGCCGTCGCGTGTTTCTGACCGAGGCTGGGCGTACCCTGGCGCGGGCGGTGAGCGGGGGCTTTGACCTGATGCGGCAGGCTGTCGGCGAACTGCGCGCCAGTGGTCGCCAGGCGCGGCGCTGGGTGGTGTCGTGCGAACCCACGTTGTTAATGCGATGGCTGATTCCTCGTTGGCCCGATTTCCAGGCCAGACACCCGGCGATGGAGGTGCATCTGGTTGCTGGCGGCGGGCCGTTCTCCTTCGCGGACGGGATCGACCTGGCGATCCGTCGTGACGATTTCCGCTGGCCTGGCAGTTACCATGCCGAGCCATTGTTCGTAGAGCGGGTTGGCCCGGTCTG
Organism: Pseudomonas sp. YJ42; assembly: GCF_047225135.1. Taxonomy (NCBI): domain Bacteria; kingdom Pseudomonadati; phylum Pseudomonadota; class Gammaproteobacteria; order Pseudomonadales; family Pseudomonadaceae; genus Pseudomonas; species Pseudomonas sp. YJ42. The sequence goes on from NZ_CP178378.1 coordinate 4,510,198, forward strand.
TCGCCCGGACAAGGCGGCGATCTGGCTTCGCCTGGAGCATGATGGCGCTGCGTTGCCGGCCGGTGTGCCTTGCCTCCACTCTCGCACACGGCCGTCCGCCTGGCAGGACTGGGCCTTGGCGGCAGGTCGGGGCGTCCCCGAGGCGCCGGGGCAAATCTTCGATCATTTTTACTTCAGTCTGCAGGCGGCAGTAGCCGGCCTGGGCGTGGCTATCGGCCCCTGGCACTTGGTGCGTGACGATCTGGACAGCGGCGTGTTGGTCGCGCCGCTGGGGTTCGTCGAAGACGGCTCGCGCTACTGCCTGCTGTCGCCGCAACCCTTGCTGCCCGGCAGCCCGCAGGCCGATCTGTTGGTCTGGTTGCGCGAGATAGCCTGAGGCGCTGTCGACGCGGCCCCGAAGGGGTGAGGCTTGCCGAATAACCTGGGACGCAGTCCCTGGTGAGAGTCTGGCAGCCATAAAAAAGCCCCGGTATGAACCGAGGCTTTCTGATTTGGCTCCGCGACCTGGACTCGACTGCGTAGCAGAACGCGCTTCAGCGCGGCCCCGAAGGGGTGAGGCTTGCCGAATAACCTGGGACGCAGCCCTGGTGAGAGTCTGGCAGCCATAAAAAAGCCCCGGTATGAACCGAGGCTTTCTGATTTGGCTCCGCGACCTGGACTCGACTGCGTAGCAGAACGCGCTTCAGCGCGGCCCCGAAGGGGTGAGGCTTGCCGAATAACCTGGGACGCAGTCCCTGGTGAGAGTCTGGCAGCCATAAAAAAGCCCCGGTATGAACCGAGGCTTTCTGATTTGGCTCCGCGACCTGGACTCGAACCAGGGACCCAATGATTAACAGTCATTTGCTCTACCGACTGAGCTATCGCGGAACAGCGGTGCGTATCCTACTGTTTACAAAGGGGAAGTCAACCCCCTCTCGGATCAGAGGACCTGGACGATCGCGTCCGTGACGTGGTCCAGATTGTTGTGGTTCAGCGCCGCTGCGCAGATGCGTCCTGTGCCGATCGCGTAGACACCGAACTCGGTGCGCAGGCGTTCCACCTGAGCCGCGGTGAGGCCCGAATAAGAGAACATGCCGCGCTGTTTGGCAACGAAGCTGAAGTCCTGCTTGGCGCCTTTTTCGGCCAGTTGGCGAACCATGCTCAGGCGCATGTCCTGGATGCGAGTGCGCATCTCGGCCAGCTCGGTTTCCCACATGGCTCGCAGTTCCGGGCTGTTGAGTACGGCTGAGACCACGGTGGCGCCATGAGTCGGCGGGTTGGAGTAGTTGGTGCGGATCACGCGCTTGATCTGCGAGAGCACGCGTGCCGATTCGTCACGGCCCTGCGTGACCATCGACAGCGCGCCGACACGCTCGCCGTACAGCGAGAAAGACTTGGAGAACGAGCTGGAGACGAAGAAGCTCATGCCTGACTCGGCGAACAGGCGCACGGCGGCGGCGTCTTCTTCGATACTGTCACCGAAGCCCTGGTAGGCGATGTCGATGAAGGGCACGTGGTCGTTGGCGCGCAGCACCTCGAGAATTTGCTTCCAATCTTGCGGCTGCAGATCGACACCGGTCGGGTTGTGGCAGCACGCGTGCAGCACGACGATCGAGCGGGGCGGCAGGTTTTTCAGATCCTCGAGCATGCCGGCGCGGTCGATGCCGTGGCTGGCCGCGTCGTAGTAGCTATAGTTCTGTACCGGGAAACCGGCGGACTCGAACAGCGCGCGGTGGTTCTCCCAGCTGGGGTTGGTGATGGCCACCACCGCATCGGGTAGCAAGCGCTTGAGGAAGTCGGCACCGATCTTCAATGCGCCGGTGCCACCCAGTGCCTGGGTGGTCACCACGCGGCCATCGGCGACAAGCGACGAATCGCCACCGAACAAAAGGCCTTGTACGGCCATGTCGTAGCTGGCGATACCTTCGATGGGCAGGTAACCGCGTGGCGCGTTGAGTTCCAGACGGGCCATCTCGGCGGCTGCGACGGCGCGCAACAGAGGAATTCGGCCTTCTTCGTTGTAGTAGACGCCCACCCCCAGATTGACCTTGTTCTGCCGCGTGTCGGCATTGAAGGCTTCATTGAGGCCGAGGATCGGATCGCGCGGCGCCATTTCGACAGCGGAGAACAAACTCATGATGGGGAGGCTCGAAGAGAGGAGGTGACTGATGCAACACCCTCGCTTCGCGCTGAGGGCGGTGCGCAAACGGGGCAAGAGTATAGCGGGCCTGCCCCTCCGTCGCGATATGCTAGGGCGGTTTTTTCTAACCGATTCATGCCCGCCTGGTCGCCATTTTGCCTCGCTTCGTCTGCCTGTTCGGTCGGGCACTTGATATTGTCGGGAGCGACCGCATTGAAAGGGCCGTGTCAGCTGTTCGCCCTGCCCGCAGCGGTTCGATGCATCTGAGAAGGTACCGCCTGGAAGGCTCCACCGTTCGGCTTTCGGGTCGTCACGCTATCTGAAGAGGTCGATATGTCGAAGTTCGAATTGGTCACGCGCTTCAAACCCGCCGGGGACCAGCCGGAAGCCATCCGGCAAATGATCGAAGGCATCGAGGCTGGCCTCTCACACCAGACCCTGCTGGGTGTGACAGGCTCCGGCAAGACCTTCAGCATTGCCAATGTCATCGCACACGTGCAGCGGCCAACGCTGGTACTGGCACCGAACAAGACGCTGGCCGCCCAGCTTTATGGCGAGTTCAAGGCGTTCTTTCCGAACAATGCAGTCGAGTATTTCGTTTCCTATTACGACTATTACCAGCCGGAAGCCTACGTGCCCTCTTCGGACACCTTCATCGAGAAGGACGCGTCGATAAACGACCACATCGAGCAGATGCGACTGTCGGCGACCAAGGCGCTGTTGGAGCGGCCGGACGCGATCATCGTTACCACGGTGTCCTGCATCTATGGTCTGGGTGATCCTCAGTCATATTTGAAGATGGTGCTGCACGTGGATCGCGGCGACCGTCTTGATCAGCGCGAGTTGCTGCGACGGCTCACCGGTCTGCAGTACACACGCAACGACATGGACTTTGCACGGGCGACCTTCCGCGTGCGCGGCGATGTCATCGACGTCTTTCCGGCCGAGTCCGATCTGGAGGCGGTGCGCATCGAGCTGTTCGATGACGAAGTGGAAAGCCTGTCCGCCTTCGATCCGCTGACCGGCGAGGTGATTCGCAAGCTGCCGCGCTTCACCTTCTATCCTAAGAGCCACTACGTAACACCGCGCGAGACCCTGCTCGACGCCATCGAGAACATCAAGGTCGAGCTGAAGGACCGTCTCGATTACCTGCGCAGCAACAACAAGCTCGTAGAAGCGCAACGGCTCGAGCAGCGCACCCGTTTCGATTTGGAAATGATCATGGAACTGGGTTACTGCAACGGCATCGAGAACTACTCGCGCTATCTCTCTGGTCGTGCTTCCGGCGAGGCACCACCGACGCTCTACGATTACCTGCCAGCCAACGCGCTGCTGGTGATCGACGAATCTCACGTCAGCGTGCCGCAGGTCGGCGCCATGTACAAAGGCGACCGGTCACGCAAGGAAACCTTGGTCGAGTACGGCTTCCGCTTGCCATCGGCGCTGGACAACCGGCCGATGCGTTTCGACGAGTGGGAAGCGGTCAGCCCGCAGACCATCTTCGTCTCGGCGACGCCCGGACCCTACGAGGCCGAGCATGCCGGCCGGGTGATCGAGCAGGTAGTGCGGCCCACCGGGCTCGTGGACCCGCAGATCGAGGTACGGCCGGCGCTGACCCAGGTCGATGATCTGCTGTCGGAAATCACCAAATGCGTGGCGAAGGAAGAGCGGGTGCTGGTCACGACGCTCACCAAGCGCATGGCCGAAGACCTCACCGATTACCTGGGCGATCACGGCGTGCGGGTACGCTATCTGCACTCGGATATCGACACCGTCGAGCGGGTGGAGATCATCCGCGACTTGCGTCTGGGCGTGTTCGACGTGCTAGTGGGCATCAACCTGCTGCGCGAGGGTCTGGACATGCCCGAGGTGTCGCTGGTAGCCATTCTCGATGCGGACAAGGAAGGTTTCCTGCGTTCCGAGCGTTCGCTGATTCAGACCATTGGCCGCGCGGCCCGTAACCTCAACGGCCGGGCGATTCTCTACGCCGACAATATGACCGGCTCCATGGAGCGGGCGATCGGCGAGACCGAGCGCCGCCGCAACAAGCAGATCGCCTTCAACGAAGCCAACGGCATCGTCCCGCAGGGCGTGTTCAAGGACGTTCAGGACATTCTGGAAGGGGCCACGGTGCCCGGCTCGCGCAGCAAGAAACGTCGCGGCGAAGCCAAAGCGGCGGAAGAGGCGGCGCGCTACGAAAACGAACTGCGGTCGCCGAGCGAGATCACCAAGCGGATTCGCCAGCTGGAAGAAAAGATGCTTGCCTATGCGCGGGACCTGGAGTTTGAGGCCGCCGCGCAGACCCGTGACGAGATCCACAAGTTGCGCGAGCGCTTGTTGCAGGTCTGACCGTTGAGCCGCGGTGCGGGCCTAGTGCGCCGCGCCGCCTTTGATGTCCTCGGGGAGTTTGCGGGTAAGCAGTACGGCTACCATGCTGATCGCCAGTGAGATGCCAACGAAATGGAACGCATCGTTGTAGGCCATGATCATCGCCTGCTGATGCGTGATCTCGCTGAGCCGGCCCAACGCGGCCTGCTCGCTGCCCAGCTGCTGGATCAGTGCGGTGAGACGTTCGGCCACCGCCGGATTGCTCGGCACCACCGACTCGCGCAGATAGTCGAAATAGATCTTCGTGCGGCTGTCGAGCAGCGTCGCGAGCAAGGCGATGCCTATCGCGCCGCCGAGGTTGCGCAGGATGTTGAACAGGCTCGACGCCGAACCAGCATCCTTCGGCTGGATATAGGCCGTGGCGATCAGCGAGACGGTGACCATGATCAACGGCTGGCCCAGCGCGCGGATGATCTGGATCGGGTGGAACTGGTCGCCGGCGAAGTCCGGATTGAGCGCGCCGGAGGCGAAACTGGACAGGCCGAACAGAGCGAAGCCGGCAGCACAGAGCAGCTTGGGCGTGATGATTTTCATCAGTTTGGGCACCAGCGGGATCAGGAACAGCTGCGGAATCCCCATCCACATGATCACCTGACCGATTTGCAGTGCGTTGTAATCCTGGATCTGTGCCAGATACAACGGCAACAGGTAGATGGATCCATAGAGGCCGAGCCCCATGCCCAGGCTGGCGATACTGGTGAGGCCGAAGTTGCGCTCGCGGAGAATCCCCAGGTTGATCAAAGGGTTGGGTCGCGACAGCTGCAAGATGACGAACAAGAGCAGGCTGATCAGCGCCACCGAGCCCAGCTGGACCATCAGGGTCGACTCCAGCCAGTCCTTGCGATGGCCTTCCTCGAGAAACACCTGCAGGCAGCCGAGCCCCATTGCCAGGGTGACGATGCCGGCGTAGTCGGTGCTTTTCAGCAGTTCCCAATGGGGCGGCTTCTTTTCCAGCCCGTACAGCAGGCCGGCGATCATCAGCAGGCCGGGCGGTATGTTGATATAGAAAATGTACTCCCAGCCCCAGTTTTCGGTCAGCCAGCCGCCCAGCGTGGGCCCGATCGAGGGGGCGAAGGTGGCGGTGATGGCGAACAGCGCCATACCTTTGGCCCGGTGGTGTTCGGGCAGCTTGATCAGCGTCAGGGTGAAGGCCAGCGGGATCAGCGCACCACCGGTGAAGCCCTGCATCGCACGGAACACGATGATGCTTTCCAGATTCCAGGCGAAGGAGCAGAGCAGCGAAGAAATCAGAAAGCCGATCGATACCCACACCGCCAGGCGCCGCGCCGAGAGCAGCTGTACCAGCCAGGCGGTGAGCGGAATCATGATGATTTCCGCCACCAGGTAGGAGGTGGAGATCCAAGAACCTTCCTCCAGCGTGGCGGATAGCGCGCCCTGGATGTCCTTCAGCGAGGAGTTGGTGATCTGAATATCGAGAACCGCCATGAAGGCGCCGAGCATGGCGCTCATCACGGCGATCCAGTCGCGCCGGCTGGGTTCACCAACCGGACGAATCAGCGCATCAGCGGCCACGGAGGTCGACCTTCACGTCTACCGACATGCCGGGACGGATGCGACCCTTGAGTGGATTGTCACTGGCAAAGGTCAGTTTGACCGGAATGCGCTGCACCACCTTGGTGAAGTTGCCGGTGGCATTGTCCGGCGGCAGCAGACTGAATTGCGCGCCCGAGGCCGGAGAGAGGCTTTCGACGCGACCTTCGATCGGTGTGTCGGGGTAGGTGTCGAAGGTCAGTTCAGCATTCTGACCGACCTGCATGCGACCGATCTGGGTTTCCTTGAAGTTGGCCTGCACCCAGATGTCCTCATCCGGGACGATCGACATCAGATAGGCGCCCACCGGGACGTACTGACCGCTGCGTGCCGAGCGCTGGCCGACGATGCCGCTGATGGGCGAGCGGATTTCGGTGCGATCGACGTTCAATTCGGCTCGCTCTATTTCCGCGCGAGCTCCGTCGATCTGTGCCTGCAGGCGCTTGATATCGGCTTGCAAGGTATTCACTTGCTGTCGCTGGGCCGCCAGATCGGCCTCGGCTTTCTGCCGTTGCGAACTCGCCACGCGGGCGTCCGCGGTGAGCGTAGTCACCCGTTCCTCGGAGATGAAGCCGGGTTTGCGCAGGGCTTCGACGCGCGACAAGTCGATCTGGCTGCGCTCGAGGGTCGCCTGCGCCGCGCTGACCGATGCCTGGCTGGCAGCGATCAGGCTGGTCTGTTGTTCGAGGCGACTATGGGCCTGGGCGAGCTCGGCTTCGCGAATCGCCAGGTTGGCCCGGGCCTGGTCCAGTGCCAGCCGGAAGTCACCGGGCTCGAGAGTCACCAACAGATCGTCGGGTTTCACGTGCTGGTTGTCCTGCACATGGACGCGTTCGATTCGTGCCGCGAGCTGGCTGGAGATACGCGTGATTTCGCCCTGCACATAGGCGTTTTCGGTGTGCTCGTAGAAGCGGCCGGTGAAGAACCAGTGGGCGAAAAAGGCGCCTGCCACCAGCAATAGCAGGACGACGAAGATGAAGAGTCGGCGTTGCAGCTTGGCAGGCATTTCGTCGCTCGTGACCGGAAGTGAGCCGCACAATCTACCAGCGTTCCTGTTTCGTAATAAGTCGTTACAATCGCTAAACGTTGTTGCATTCAGGGAACAATTGATGGGCCTAGACGACGCCTTGATCTTCACTCGGGTAGTGGAGTGCCACAGTTTCACCCAGGCGGCATCGAGCCTGGGCATGCAGAAGTCCACAGTCAGCCGCCGGATCGTCCAGCTCGAAGAGCGGCTCGGCGTGCGGCTGATCAACCGCACCACTCGACGCCTGAGCCTGACCGAGGTCGGTCAGGCCTACTACGAGCGCTGCCGACAGATCATGCTCGATTTCGCCGAAGCCGAGCAGGTCGTCATGCAGCTGCAGCAGGCGCCGGCCGGGCTGTTGCGGATTTCGGCGCCGATCGAATTCGGCCAGTGGATTCTCGGGCGCGTGCTAGGTGATTTCATGCGGTTGTACCCAAACATCAACGCCGAAGTCGAACTGGCTTCGCGCTATGTCGATCCGGTGGAGGAGGGGGTCGATATCGTCATCTCGGTTGGCCAGCCACAAGATTCCACTCTGATCGCGCGCAAGCTGTTCGAGACCCGCCGACGGTTCTGCGCGAGCCCGGCCTATCTCGCGCAGCATGGCGTGCCGACGGTGGCGGCCGACCTGGCCGAGCACCGAGCGATCACACTGTCGCGCGACCCGGTGCGCTACTGGCCGATGCTCGAGCAGAACATCAATTGCAGGCGCGTGCTGAGCTGCAACAACATCACCTTCGCTCGTGAAGCGGCGCTAGCCGGTGCTGGTATCGCCGTGCTGCCGACCATGATCACCGACCAGGAGGTCCGTGATGGCGATCTGGTCGAGCTATTGCCTCAGGTCGAACTGCCGAGCGGGGAGATCTACGCGGTCTACCCCTCGCGGCGTTTCCAGGCCATGAAAGTCAAAGCCTTTCTGGATTTCCTGATGCAGTCGTTGCCGGTTACGGACGGTCGCCTGGTGGAGCCAGTGGAGGCACGCCTGCTAACATCGCGCCTTTACACGCGCTGACTCAGCCAATTGCGCCGGCTCCGCCAGTTGCCGTGTCTCCCTGTGCATTGATCCGAGAACATCATGACCACCGTTCGCACCCGCATCGCACCATCTCCGACTGGCGACCCGCACGTCGGCACCGCCTATATCGCGTTGTTCAACCTCTGCTTCGCGCGTCAGCATGGTGGCCAGTTCATTCTGCGCATCGAAGACACCGACCAGCTGCGCTCCACGCGCGAATCCGAACAGCAGATCTATGATGCGCTGCGCTGGCTGGGTATCGAATGGGATGAGGGCCCGGACGTTGGCGGCCCACACGGCCCATATCGGCAAAGCGAACGTGGCGAGATCTACAAGAAGTACTCCGACGAGCTGGTCGAAAAGGGGCATGCCTTTCCGTGCTTCTGCAGCGCCGAGCGCCTGGATCAGGTGCGTGCCGAGCAGATGGCCAACAAGGAAACGCCGCGCTACGACGGCCATTGCATGCATATCCCTGCCGAAGCGGCGCAGCAGCGCATCGCCGCGGGCGAATCCCATGTGATCCGCATGAAGGTACCGAGCGAAGGCGTCTGCCAGGTCAACGACATGCTGCGCGGCACCGTCGAGATCGGCTGGGACCGCATGGACATGCAGGTGCTGATGAAGGCCGATGGCCTGCCGACTTATTTTCTCGCCAACGTGGTCGACGACCACCTGATGGGCATCACCCACGTCCTGCGCGGCGAGGAGTGGCTGCCGTCCGCGCCAAAGCTGATCAAGCTTTATGAGTACTTCGGCTGGGAGCAGCCGCAGCTCTGCTACATGCCGCTGCTGCGCAATCCCGACAAGAGCAAACTCTCCAAACGCAAGAACCCAACCTCGGTGACGTTCTACGAGCGCATGGGCTTCATGCCCGAGGCAATGCTCAACTACCTTGGGCGCATGGGCTGGTCCATGCCCGATGAGCGGGAGAAATTCACCCTCGCGGAAATGATCGAGCACTTCGACATCAATCGCGTATCGTTGGGCGGGCCGATCTTCGATATCGAAAAGCTATCCTGGCTCAACGGCCAATGGCTGCGCGAGCTGTCGGTCGAGCAGTTCGCCGTCGCCGTGCAGAAATGGGCGTTCAATCCCGAGTACATGATGAAAATCGCGCCGCACGTGCAGCAGCGCGTCGAGACCTTCAGCCAGATTGCGTCGCTCGCCGGGTTCTTCTTCTCCGGTGCGCTGAACCTGGACCCGGCGCTGTTCGAGCACAAGAAGCTCGACGCCATCCAGGTTCGCCAAGTACTGCAACTGACCCTGTGGAAGCTCGAAGCGCTGCGCCAGTGGGACAAGGAGCGCATTACCGACTGCATTAATGCGGTCGCTGCGCATCTCGAACTGAAACTGCGTGATGTCATGCCACTGATGTTCGCCTCGATCACCGGCCAGGCGAGTTCGGTCTCGGTACTCGATGCCATGGAAATCATCGGTCCGGACCTGACCCGCTTCCGCCTGCGTCAGGCGCTCGAACTGCTGGGCGGTGCCTCGAAGAAAGAAGTGAAGGAGTGGGAAAAACTCTTCGCGGCGATGCCTTGAGGGTTCAAACCGCTCGTCGGTGGTAAGTATTTGTTCTGATGCTAGAAAATCTCGAGGTCGAGGCGAAAATATCGTTGACACTGTGCGGGGCCGCACCTAATATGCGCCCCGTCCTCGAGATGGGGCTATAGCTCAGCTGGGAGAGCGCTTGCATGGCATGCAAGAGGTCGACGGTTCGATCCCGTCTAGCTCCACCAATCTCGATTGCCACACCGGTCGCTTCGATCGGTCGCCTTTGAAGGGCTTTGCGTCCCCTTCGTCTAGTGGCCTAGGACACCGCCCTTTCACGGCGGTAACAGGGGTTCGAGTCCCCTAGGGGACGCCATTATTCAGGTCGCATTGCGCAAGCGATGCGAGTCGGGAGACGTTAAATCCGGGGCTATAGCTCAGCTGGGAGAGCGCTTGCATGGCATGCAAGAGGTCGACGGTTCGATCCCGTCTAGCTCCACCAATCCACGACAGGTCGTAGCGGTTTGCGATCTGTTCATCGAAGGTTTCGTCCCCTTCGTCTAGTGGCCTAGGACACCGCCCTTTCACGGCGGTAACAGGGGTTCGAGTCCCCTAGGGGACGCCATTTTTTTTGCCCGTTTTGGGCATCAAAGGGTCATTTCTTACGAAATGGCCCTTTTTGTTTTGGGCGCTCTTTCATCTGTGGTCAGGCTCTGTTCATCAGATTGAAACGATGCTGAATGCTGAATGGTTCGTCATAGATGATCGCCGCATACGTGACATCCACTGGCGTCTGGCTTCCAATAGAGCATGACCGCAATCTGACGGCGCACTGCACAGCGAGGATAGGCATGATCTGGGACCAGACCGACGCGTTCATCATCGATTTCATTGTCGAGGCCGAGCATATCGACGAGCTGGGCCACGCCAACAATGCGGTATACGTAACCTGGTTGGAGCGGTGTGCCTGGCAACACTCACAGAGCCTGGGGCTGGGGTTGGAAGACTATCGTCGACTGGACCGCGCCATGGCGGTGCTCAGGCATGAAATCGATTACCTGGCGGCAGCCTATCAGGGCGATCGATTACGGCTGGCGACCTGGATCGTCGATTCCGATCAGCGATTGAAGATGAAGCGTAATTTCCAGCTGGTCAGGCCTGCCGATGGCTGTACCCTGCTACGTGCGCAGACCACCTTCGTTTGCATCCAGCTGTCGAGTGGTAAGCCCAAGCGGATGCCGGCGGAATTCGTGGAGGGGTACGGCAAGGCGCTGATTGAGCCTTACCCCCTCGAACTCTAACGCACCTCAGGTCAGCGCTGTTCCGGCTTGCTGACGTCGGCGTCGCGGCGCTCTTCGGCGTCCTCGCGCCAGTCGTCCTGGACTTCGTTCTTCATTTTCTGGTCAATGGTTTTGCCGTCTTTCCCGACGTTGGCGGTATTGGCACGCTGATGGGTCTCGCTCATGGCGCTGCCTTGGGTGTCGCCGGCAGCGCCATGCGTGCCGTCATGCATATCGTCCTGATTGGCTATGGCGCTGGTTGCAAGAATGCTTGCAAAGACTGCAACGGTCAGGGATATACAGGTATTCATAGGCAATCCTCGGCTGGTGGAATTGTTCAGATCTCTCTGAATCCGACTGGGCATTCGCAGGATTTGTTCGCCTTGAACCGATTTTGACGTGCGCAGGCGGTCGACGGGATTATCGGCGACCGAAAGAGCGCTCGAATGCATCGGGCAGCGCATGGAAGCTAACCACCATTCCATGCTTCACACGTAAGGTTCGGCCACCCAGGGACAGGGTCAGCGGGCTACGTTCCGTAATTACCGCTCCGGAGTCCAGCAGCTCTTCGATGTGCTTGCGTAGCGCATGGTATTGCCGCTTTTCGTCTTGATGTTCCGGCATGATGCGTCCTCATCCATGAAAGGCGACGGAATTCTAGCAATCTGTGACTGATTTTACATATCAAAATGACATCATTCGTTACTGCAGAGCTATGCAAGTGCTTCGGTGGCGGTGGCGCCTCTCCAGCGGTCGCTGAATTGATTGTTTCGCCACGCCTTGGGTTCGCGCTTGCCAGGTCTCGACAAATGGCTGCGTTGCGATCCGCAGATGGACGATAATCACTCTCGCACCGTGGTTAGCGTCCAAAGATTTGCAGTACAGAGCGGTGCCAATGAGCCGTAGTCGGTGCAGAGCCAAGGAAATTCACTCGTTAACACTTCGCGCAAAATCATCCATGTCGATTGTGACTGCTTCTACGCAGCCATCGAAATGCGTGACGACCCGAGTCTCGCGAATCGGCCCATCGCGGTGGGCGGGCTCGCCGACCGTCGCGGCGTCATAGCCACTTGTAATTACGAGGCGCGCGCTTACGGGGTGCGTTCGGCAATGGCGTCGGGGCATGCGTTGAAGCTTTGCCCGGATCTGCTGATCCTGCGGCCCCGTATGGACGCCTACAAGGAAGCCTCGCGCGAAATCCACGGCATCTTTCGTACCTATACCGATTTGATCGAGCCGTTATCGCTCGACGAGGCTTATCTCGACGTGAGTGCCTGCGAGCATTTCGCTGGCAGCGCCACGCGCATTGCCCAGGATATCCGCCGGCGGGTCTGGCAACAGCTGCGCATCACGGTGTCGGCGGGTGTCGCGCCGAACAAGTTTCTCGCCAAGATAGCCAGTGATTGGAACAAACCGGATGGGCTGTTCGTGATCACTCCAGACCAGATCGATGACTTCGTATTGGCGCTGCCGGTCACCAAGTTGCATGGGGTCGGTCGAGTCACCGCCGACAAGCTGAAACGGCTGGGTATTCATACCTGTGCTGATCTGCGCAGCTGGAAACGCCTGGATCTGGTTCGGGACTTCGGTTCGTTCGGCGAAAGGCTGTGGGGGTTGGCGCATGGAGTCGACGAGCGTCTGGTTCAGGTCGAGAGCCGGCGTCAATCGGTCAGCGTCGAGAACACTTACGATCGCGACTTGCCAGATCTTGCGGCCTGTCTCGAGCGGCTGCCCGAATTGCTTGAACAACTCAATGGCAGGATGGCGCGGCTCGATAGCGGCTACCGTCCGGGCAAACCTTTCGTCAAACTCAAATTCCATGACTTCACCCAGACGACCCTCGAGCAGGCGGGTTCCGGCCTCGAACTGGAGGATTACGCCGACCTTCTTGCTGGTGCCTTTGCGCGCGGCAAGCGTCCGGTGAGGCTGATTGGCGTCGGGGTTCGCTTGATCGACCTGCGCAGTGGTTTCGAGCAACTTCGCCTGTTCTAAGGCCGCCCGCCGCGCGGACCCACCTCTGGTTCAGGCATTCAAGAAGGCTGGTTAATGACCAGGCTTCCACGACGAAACCTACCGCCAGAAATAAGCAGGGCCGCTCACTGAGCGGCCCTTTGCCTGGGGTGTAAAAGAGGGGATCCCTGGCCTGCCTGTACCAGGGCCCCCGAAACGGTTATCTGGATATTTGCATGGGGCGTGCCAGTTTTCAGCGAGCGGTTTGCCGCATAGTGTTTGCCCGATCCGTCGAATGCCGTCAGGCGACTTCCGAGCAGCCGCACAGCCTGAAGCCGCGCGGCATGCGGCGATGAGAGGGTCGGCGGGGAAATGTCAGAGACAGCGCTTTCGCGCTTCGAGCGGAGCGGGCGTGCGGGACGCCCGGTTTTCTGCACTGTTTCAGTCTGTTTGAGTTGCTTTCGTTGGGTGCAATGCCCAGCTTTGGCGCAGCTTAGTTCTGTTCCGGCCAGACGCGTAGCGGGGCGCCCTCGGTGGGCCAGAAGCGCAGCTGATCGATCTTGGAAACATCCCAGCGCTCGACCCGTGACAGCAACTCCAGAAACCGCTGCTCCTGCTTCATGATGTGCTCGGCGCACATCTTGCGCGTGCTTCCGATCTCGCTGAAGCGAAGCTTCTGGTGCTCGATCTGATAGCTGGCGAACCAATGATTACAGCCAGCGTTGCCGTAGGCGCGGTCTTCGCTGAACGTCAGCGAGACCGGATTGCGTCCAACCACGGGTTCGTCGCCGATCCACTCAGCGATATAAGTGACGTCGTTCTGTAGCGTCAGTGGCTCGACCGAGCAACCTGCAACGGACACCACGGCCAAGCCGGCCATGATCAACGTTCTCATGGCTGTGCCCTCTGGCAGGTCGGGCACAGATGCTGGCCGGCGTTGTTCTTCCAGCCCAGCTCCGCGATCCGCGCTTCGGCCGCCGGGGCACGTGCGGTATCGCCTTTGGCGGCATCCACGGCGAACTCGAAATCGAGTTGTTTTCCGCAGCCGTCGCAGTCGACCTGCCAATTGAGAATCGCCAGCTCACGGAAGACCGGTCCGTTCGCCACAGCCATCCATTGACCCGGCGGATTGATCAAGTGGCGAACCTTGTCGACCGTCAGGCGCTGAAAGAGGTCACGACTGCCTTTGAGCGTGACGATCAGAATATCGCCTGAACGCACATTGCCGCCGTTACCGGTGACTTGATAGCGGCCCGGTGCCAGGGCTCGGCATTCGGTCAGTGTGTGTCCGGGATTGAGCAGGTTGTAGCGAAAATCGTGTTCGGCCATGACTCGCGATCGATAGGGATGAGGGGAAGGTTGCGCAGGGGGCAATGCTAGCACGGCGGGGTGTTGGGCGTACCCGACGTGGAACGGGAGGTAATCGTTGCGGTCGGTCGGTATCTATCGTGTTCGCTTGTGTTGGAAATATCGGTACTTGCCGGGTCCACCGGCAAGCGGGTTCCGAAAGGATGTGATCGCGATTGAATGCGACGCGATGCCTGCCGCTATGGCTGAGTACTGGTGAAGGTTTCGTCAAGGAAGCGCTGCATGTCGTTCCAGGAACGCTCGTCGGCGGCTTTGTTGTAGGCCACGTCGACACCTTTCTCCTGAAATTTATCTGCATCGGGGTTGCTGAAGCCATGCTTGGCGCCAGGTAGGCTGACGAGCTGATAGTCGGCACCGGCTGCGACCATTTCCGAGCTCAGTGCCGCCACGTCTTCGGCGCTGACCATGCTATCTGCGCTGCCGTGTTCGACCAGTACACGGGCCTTGATGCTGCCGGGAACGGCGCGGGTTTGCGTCGCCAGTGCGCCGTGGAAGCTAACCACGCCCTCGAGCGGTACGCCCTGACGCGCCATGTCCAGCACCACCTTGCCGCCGAAGCAGTAGCCGATCGCGGCAAGCTTGGCGGCGTCCGTCTGCTGTTGCTGCTTAAGCAGATCAAGACCGGCGTTGAAGCGCTCCTTGGCAGCATCGGAGTTGGCCAGGGCGGCTTGCATGAAACTCATGGCGTCCTTGGGATGCTCGGTGTTCTTGCCCTCGCCATACATGTCGATCGCCAGTGCGCTGTAGCCCAGCGCGGCCAGGTCACGGGCGCGGCTTTTGGCATAGTCGTTGAGGCCCCACCACTCATGAACCACCACGATACCGGGGCGCTTGCCTTCGATGGCGTCGTCGTAGGCGTAGTACCCGATCATCTCGGTTCCGTCGGCGGCGGTATAGGGCATCTCTTGAGTCTGGACCTCGGCTTGGGCGAGGGTGCTGGCGGCCATCAGCGCGCCGAGCAGACAGTAGCGCATGGTAGAGCTCCTTGTTTGGGTACCGTTGATTGATAGCCGTTGTTCGACTCGCACGCAACTGCGTCGTTCATGGCCGGTGTACGGGCATGCAACGAAGAGTGTGGGAGGTGCAGTTCAAAAGCCGGCGCGGCTTGTAAGGCCGCGCCAGTTTGGGGTTACCAGCCCGGCACGCCGTGCATGTCCGGCAACCGATGAGCGATGCCCTTGTGGCAATCGATACAGGTGGCTTCGCCGTTGGCCAGAGCGGTGGAATGGAACTGTGAAGCGCGCTTGCTCTGGCGAGTGAAATCCATGAACTCGAAGTTGTGGCAATTACGGCATTCCAGCGAGTCGTTAGCCTTCAAGCGCCGCCACTCATGCTCGGCCAATTCCCGGCGCATGCCGAGGAATTTCTCGCGCGTGTTGATGGTGCCGAAGATCTTGCCCCAGACCTCCTTGGACGCCTGCATCTTGCGCGCGATCTTGTCCGTCCATTCATGCGGGACATGGCAGTCCGGGCAGGTAGCGCGCACACCCGAGCGGTTGGTGTAGTGGATGGTGTCCTTAATCTCCATGTACACGTTATCTTCCATCTCGTGACAGGAGATGCAGAAGGCTTCGGTGTTGGTCGCTTCGAGCGCGGTGTTGAACCCGCCCCAGAAGATGATCCCCGCGAGGAATCCGCCAAGGGTTAGCACGCCCAGGCTGTAGTGCACGCTCGGGCGGCGCAGGACCGTCCAGTATCGCTTGAGAAACGACAGTATCGACTTCATCCCGGCGCCCTCATTCTTCGTTCTGTTTGTTTTCGTGATACAGCAGCTTGTCTATGTTCTTGAAGTCGTTCTCCACCAGCGGCTTCACATCGTGTTGCACCACATGGCACTGGGTGCAGAAATATCGACGAGGGGCCACCGCACCCAACGTCTGGCCGTCCCGATCGGTGAAGTGCGTGATGCTGATCATCGGCGCCTGGGTGCGGGCACTGTTAGCTCGGCTATGGCATGCCAGGCACTTGTTGCCGTTCTTGTCCATCTGATAACCGCGAATGGTGTGT
Organism: Pseudomonas sp. YJ42; assembly: GCF_047225135.1. Taxonomy (NCBI): domain Bacteria; kingdom Pseudomonadati; phylum Pseudomonadota; class Gammaproteobacteria; order Pseudomonadales; family Pseudomonadaceae; genus Pseudomonas; species Pseudomonas sp. YJ42. Next base: position 4,526,394 of record NZ_CP178378.1, read on the forward strand.
GGGATGGTCGGCGGTTGCTCGGGGTAGTTGCGCTCGCGCTTGAGATCCTTGTTTTCCTCATCTTTGAGAGGTGGGGGTGTGAACTCCTGGGTAATGGTGCCGCCCGGCCGGCGTCCGTCCGGAGCAGGGGCATCCAAGGGATAGTCCGGCCCGGCGGCAATCGCCAGGCCAAACACCGCGAGGAGCGTCAAAGGCAGTAGACGAAATTTCATGGCGACTCTCCTCAGGCGATGCTGACCACTTCGATCTTCACGGCGCATTTCTTGTAGTCGGTTTGCTTGGAGATCGGGTCGGTCGCGTCGAGGGTGACCTTGTTGATCAGTTTGTTGGCATCGAAGAAGGGCACGAAGATCAAGCCTTTCGGCGGCTTGTTGCGCCCTCGGGTTTCGACACGGGCCTGCATTTCCCCGCGACGGCTGATCACCTTGACCACGCTGCCACGGCGCGCCTTGAGGTCGCGGGCATCGTCGGGGTGCATATACACCAGCGCATCAGGAACTGCCTGGTGCAGCTCATCGACACGCTGAGTCATGCTGCCGGTGTGCCAGTGTTCGAGAACACGGCCGGTGCTCAGCCAGAACGGATAATCCTGGTCCGGTACTTCGGCCGGAACCTCGTAGGGCAGGGCGAAGATGATCGCCTTTTTGTCCGGGTAGCCGTAGAACTGCACGCCCGTGCCTTTCTCGACGTACGGGTCATATCCCTCGCGGTAGCGCCATAGCGTTTCCTTGCCGTCCACGACCGGCCAGCGCAAGCCGCGTTCCTGGTGATAGCGGTCGAAGTCGGCTAGGTCGTGACCATGGCCGCGACCGAACTGGGCGTATTCCTCGAATAGGCCTTTCTGCACGTAGAAGCCGTAGGCCTCCGATTCCTGGTTGCGGTAGCCCTCGGCAATGTCGCTGGTGGGGAAGCGGTCCACCTGGCCGTTCTTGAATAGCACCTCGAACAAGGTCTTGCCTTTCAGCTCCGGCGCCTTGGCCAGCAGCTCGGCTGGCCAGACCTCGTCCGTGGTGAAGCGCTTGGAGAATTCCATCAGCTGCCAGAGATCCGAGCGTGCCTCGCCGGGCGCACTGACCAACTGGTGCCATACATGCGTGCGGCGCTCGGCGTTGCCGTAGGCGCCTTCCTTTTCCACCCACATGGCGGCAGGAAGAATCAGGTCGGCGGCCTGGGCGGACACCGTGGGGTAGACGTCGGAAACGATGACGAAGGTTTCCGGGTTGCGCCAGCCGGGCAGCACCTCCTGCATGATGTTCGGGCCGGCCTGCATGTTATTGGTGGCCTGGGTCCAGTAGACCTTGAGGTTGCCGTCCTTCAGCTCGCGGCTCTGCTGGACGGCATGGAAACCGGGCTTTTCCTGGATGGTGCCTTCGGGCAGCTTCCAGATCTTCTCGGTTACGGCGCGGTGCTTGGGGTTGGTGACGACCATGTCCGCAGGCAGGCGATGGGAGAAGGTGCCGACTTCGCGTGCGGTGCCGCATGCCGATGGCTGGCCGGTGAGCGAGAAGGGGCTGTTGCCGGGCTCGCTGATCTTCCCGGTGAGCAGGTGGATGTTGTAGATCATGTTGTTCGCCCAGACACCGCGGGTGTGCTGGTTGAAGCCCATGGTCCAGAACGACATCACCTTGGTCTTTGGATCGGCATACAGCTCGGCCAGTGCTTTCAGGCGCTCGGCGGGTACGCCCGACTCGTGCGCGGCGTGCTCCAAGGTGTAGGGCTTGAGGAACTCGGCGTAGTCCTCGAAGCTGATGTCGGTCCAACTGCCGGCGACGGCGGCGTTTTCCGCCTTCAGTTCACGCGGATCGGTCGGACGCAGGCCGTAACCGATATTGGTCGCGCCCTTGGCAAACTTGGTGTGGTTCTTGACGAAGTCCTGATTGACCGCTCCGCTTTGGATGATGTGATTGGCGATGTAGTTGAGGATCACCAGATCGGTCTGCGGATTGAAGACCATCGGGATATCGGCCAGGTCGAAGCTGCGGTGCTCGAAGGTCGACATGACCGCGACCTTGACGTGCGGCGCGCTCAGGCGGCGATCGGTCACTCGGGTCCAGAGCACGGGGTGCATCTCGGCCATGTTCGACCCCCAGAGCACGAAGGCGTCTGCGGCTTCGATATCGTCGTAGCAGCCCATCGGCTCGTCCATGCCGAAGGTGCGCATGAAGCCAACGGCCGCAGATGCCATGCAATGGCGAGCATTGGGGTCGAGATTGTTGGAACGGAAGCCGGCCTTCATCAGCTTGTTGGCCGCATAGCCTTCCCACACGGTCCACTGGCCGGAACCGAACATGCCGACCGAGCTCGGGCCGCTCTCCCTGAGCGCGGCCTTGTATTTCTCCTCCATGATGTCGAAGGCCTGTTCCCAGCTGACCGGTTGGAACTCGCCCTGCTTGTCGTACTGGCCGTTCTTCATGCGCAGCAGCGGTTGCGTCAGGCGGTCGGTGCCGTACATGATCTTCGACAGGAAGTAGCCCTTGACGCAGTTGATGCCGCGATTCACCTCGGCCTTGACGTCGCCGTGAGTAGCCACGACTCGATCGCCGGCGGTGGCGACCATCACGCCACATCCGGTGCCACAGAAACGGCAGGGCGCCTTGTGCCACTTGAGCGCCGTCGCCTCCGGGTCGGTAATCAAATTGCTGGCGCTGGTGGCGATCGGGATCCCCGCCACGCTGGCTGCGATAGCCGCGGCATTGGCCTTGGCAAATTGACGTCGTGTGAGGCTCATTCAGGCTCTCCTTCTGGTGAGAGGAGTTCGTGGTAAATCAGGGCAGCGTTGAGAACGCCGGGTATTTGTTGGATATGGTTGATCGTGTCGAGAATGCGGCTTTCGTGCTCGGCCTCCAGAACAACCACCAATTTCCCGGCAGCACTCTCTTGGTGCAGCTCGATTCCTGGCAGTAGGACAAGGTTTCGTTTAGTGGCTTCGAGCAACTCGGGGCGGCAATGCACGAGCAGGCTGGCGATATGCAGAGCATCGTTTCTTTCGTTCATTTTCTAGGTAAGGCTCCGCCTGCTTGGTGCAAGGCAACTAAGGGGGACTCTCTGCAATAACGACTGGGCGGGGCGATCAGCTCGGCGGCCCGGGGGGGCCAAAGACCATCTGGCTGATCCAGACGATGAAGCCATAGCCGGCGACGGTCACGACACTCAAAAGTGGGAACAGGAATACCAGCAGAAAAACGAAGAGTCTGGTTTCCTCCGGTTTGCCGACGGGGGCGGGATCGGTGTGATGCGGCACTGCGGTCACCTTGTATCTCCGGCTGTTGTGCTGAAGTCTAGGAAGCGTAGGCGGCTTAATCAAAGCCATCCGTCTACAACCGCAGGTTATAAGGCGCTAGTTGCACTTCAATTGATCTAGCTCAACTTATGCGGCCTGTGGGCAGCACACCGCCGGGCAGTTGGTCGACGCCGATGAGAATCCTGACGCACGTATATGACGGTTTTCAGCTGTCCTTTTACCGAGTCATTGGCCTACTGCGGCTGTGCTAGCCTGCGCCGCTTTTTTCAAGCCAACGTGCGTATGGGTACACCGCATGCCTTCTGATTCGCTCGCTTCCCACCACCTCAAACGCGGCACGCCTGCTTATCGCCGCGCCACCCTGGCGCTGTTCTGTGCCGGTTTCGCCACCTTCGCCATGCTGTACTGCGTGCAGCCCTTGCTGCCGCTGCTGGCGTCGCACTTCGCCGTCTCGGCGGCCAGCAGCAGCCTGGCATTGTCATTGACCACCTTGTCGCTGGCGTTCTGCCTGCTGGTGTCCGGTGGCCTCGCGGAAAGCTGGGGGCGCAAGCCGGTCATGGCGCTGGCTCTGGCGCTGGCGTGCCTGCTTGGTCTTGCGTGCGTAACGGTAGAGTCGTGGTCGCTGTTGCTGGTGCTGCGCGCCTTGCTGGGGCTTGCGCTCAGCGGGTTGCCGGCATTGGCGATGGCGTACGTCGGCGAGGAGTTCGATCCTGAATCGTTGCCAGCGGCGATGGGCTTGTACATCGGCGGCACCGCCCTCGGTGGGTTGTTGGGCAGGTTGCTGTCGGGCCTGTTGAGCGATATTGGCGGCTGGCAACTGGCGCTGGGCGGAATCGCCGGGTTGGCGATGGTGTCGCTGGGATTGTTCGTTTGGCTACTACCGGCGTCGCGTCATTTCACGGCCCAGCCTCTATCGCTGCACGGGCTGCTGGTCAACTTCGCTCGACATCTGGGCAACCCGATCCTGCGCAATCTATTTCTGCAGGGATTCCTGTTGATGGGTGGCTTCGTCGCGCTGTTCAACTACATCGGGTTCCGACTGGCCGGAGCACCGTTCGGCTTGTCTTCGACTGCCATTGGCCTGCTGTTCGTGGTGTATCTGGCAGGCATTCTAAGTGCTGGCTGGGCGGGACGGTTGGTTCCGCGCCTGGGTGCCAGAGCCGTACTCCAAGGCGGCGTCGGGCTGATGCTGCTGGGTGTGGGCTTGTGCGCGACGCCCTGGTTGATCGCGATCGTCATAGGGCTGGGGCTGTTCACGCTGGGCTTTTTCGCTGCGCACGCCGTGGCCAGCGGTCAGGTTGGCGTACATGCGAAGGGTGCCAAAGCACAGGCCTCTGCACTGTACTTATGCGCCTATTATCTGGGATCGAGTGTGGTGGGCTATGCCGCCGGCTACGTCTGGGACCATGCGGGGTGGCTGCCGCTAATGGTGGTGCTCGCGGCGCTGTTCGTGCTCGCCGCCTGGCGGGCGAGGCGCCTTTAGATCGAGACGTAAGGTCACTCGACCCGCTGCTCGCCGCTGAATACCAGCGTGGCGCGACAGCTGCGGCAGAAGTACCGGCGACCTTTGCGCACCAGCGCATGGCGTTGCGAAGTGAAGGGGAAATCCTGACCGGCACAGGCGCAGCGATAGATGTAGCGGTTGACCTGCCGACGGCTGATCTCATAGGTATGGCAGCGGTCAGGTGTCAGTTCGTAAACACCCCGCATGATCAATTGCCACTCTTCGCCATGGGGGCGAATCCGGCCGCCGAACATCTTGTGTGCGATCAGGTGTGCAACCTCGTGAGCCACGGTCTGCTTGAGGAAGTGTTCGCGGTTCTCCCGGTACAACTGTGGGTTGAAGCGCAGCAGATTGGTGTTCAGATGGGCAACGCCGGCTTTCTGCCCGCGTAATTTGAAGCTGACCTGTGGGCGCTCGAATCGCTGGTTGAAGAAGGCTTCGGCCAACTGATAGCAGGCTTCGACACGGGCATGTAGCTGTTCGGGCATAGGGGCCTCCGAAGAAGCCCGGAATTATGCCGCACTGTGCCAGTCTGGCAACCGTTCAGAGACCGCCGGGCTCTTCCTGGGGGCGTTCGTCCTGGGTCCCGTAGCTCTGGTTTTCATCCACGGTGCGGTCATAGTTCGGCTCGAGCGAGAGCGTCCAGAACAGAATCATGCTGACCAGTACCGTGACCAGCACGAGCAACGCGACACCCCAGATCGAACTGGCATAGAGAAAGCTCTGCGAGTTGCGCTGGCGCATGAAAGCGGGCAGGCCGGTGAACAGAAGATAGGTGGAGTAGATGCCCGCTATCAGCAGGACGATGGCCGCGAACCAGCGGTTCGGATACAGCCCGGTAATGCCTGCGAGGAGGAAGGGGGTGATGACGTATGCGATGAAGCCGATGCACTGGTTCAGGTTCGGTCGCACGTCGAATGCGCGAGCCATCCAGCGGACGAAGAAGCCCATGATCACTGTGCCGATGATGATGGTGACGTACAGCAGCAGGCACAGCTGCAAGGCGCTGCCGAAGTCGAGCCTCACGCGTTCTTCATCCACCAGGCTCCAACCCACGGCAGTAACCCCGATGAACAGACAGACGCTGGGGATTAGCGCCAGCAAAAGCAAGTGCATCAGGTAGTGCAGGCTATGAGCATCTTCCTTTTGACGGATGGTTTCCCAGGCACGGTCAGGCCGGGTAAACAAGCTGATGAATTCTGGGGTCATGGTGCCTCCTGATGCCGATGCTTGAGCGCTGCTGTTGCTGCTATAGACGCTCAAGCGCGGCAGGGATTCAAAACCATGGTCGCTGACGAAGCAGGAAAGGCAAGGAGCTGCAGGAATGACGCGAAGGGCTAGCCGGCGCGAAACGAGTCGCGCCGGCTGAGTTGACGAGCAGATCAGCGTACGTAGATCGGGCCGACGCCCATGCCCCACATGATCACCGACAGCGCGATGATCGCCACCAGAACGACCAGGCCGACGGCGAGTATGGAGCTTGAGAACAGGAAACCCTCGTCGGAAGGGATATTCATGAACGTCGGCAGGCCGACATAGAGCAAGTAGGTCGTGTAGCAGATGGCTGCCGTACCGACGATCATTCCCAGCCAGATGTGCGGATAGAGCGCGGCCAGGCCACCAACGAACAGCGGGGTGGCGGTGTATGCGGCAAATACGATGCACTGCACCAGCGTCGGATTGGCATCATAGGTGCGGGACATCCAGTGGATGAATCCGCCCATTACCGCGACGCCAGCCAGCATCGCCAGGTAGGACATCAGAGTAAGCTGCAAGGCGCTGCTTTCGGTGAGCTTAACGGCGTCTCCGCCGCCGATGCTCCAGCCGACCTGGGTGGTGCCGATGAATGCCGATATGGCAGGTATCGCCGCCAGAACCAGCACTTCCCCTAAATGCAGATGCCCGACGTTGCGTTCTTCCCCAGTGATTTCCTGCCATTCCTGGCCAGGGTGAGCAAACAGTCCCCAAACGTGATTGATCATGCCAGCGTCTCCTCGGTTTTGGAGGTCGCTTCGCCTGGCGTGCCGTCAGTTGGACGGGCGTGCGACCTTAAGTCGCAGTATAGGAAGTTGACGGTACGGCGCACCGGGCGCGGTTAGAGCGTTTGGGAGCTATGCAATCAACGGTAATAGCGTTGCAGTATTTCCATCGCCAGGTTGATTGACTGTATTCGAGCGGTGCTTCCGCCTCGATCAGGGTGGTGGATGCTGACGAGTTGGCGGTAGCGGCGTTTGATGGTGTGCATAGTCAGCGAAGCGGATTCCTGGTCCAACTCGAACAACTCGAGGGCCGCGCGCTTTTGCTCCGGGTTCCAGGTATCGCCGAGTTCGCCGAGATGATCACCGCGCATCCGCGACCAGAAGCTGGCCAGCAGACGCTCGACCTCGCCTTCATCCGTGTCGCGCAGGTTGGTCAGGTCCAGGTAGTACTCGCGCAACGGGTCGTTCTCGACGACTTCGCTGGCCCCGGGCCCATAGGGTTGAAGCTGGACGCACAGCGGAGAGATTTGAAGGTTGTGGCGGCGTTCGCCCCATAGCCGATCCCGCAATCGGTACAGCGCGTTGAACACGAGGAAATGGGTGCGAAACAGCACCAGCTTGTCCAGTAGCGGCAGGTTGGGGATGTGGGTGCTGTGACGGGCCTTGAGTTGCTGGATCAGCTGATATTCGCTGCAGCCCTCCGGCTGTTCGCGCAGCAATATAAACACCTGCTCGGCCAGGTCGATCTCGGGTTCGAGGTCATCGTTCATGCCGGCAAGCCTAGCATAGCGCCAGTAGTTAAATCGCTGGACGGATGGGGTAGGGCGCGGCGTGCTTTGCGCGTAAAATGCGCGCCTTTCGCATTCTCACCGGACTTCTGAAATGGGCAACCTCTCGGTCAATCAGAACAAACTGCAGAAACGCCTGCGCCGCCTCGCCGGCGAGGCCGTTACCGATTTCAACATGATCGAGGACGGTGACAAGGTCATGGTCTGCCTGTCTGGCGGCAAGGACAGCTACACCATGCTCGACGTGCTGCTGTATCTGCAGAAGGTCGCGCCCATCAAGTTCGGAATCGTCGCGGTGAACATGGATCAGAAGCAGCCGGGCTTCCCCGAGCACGTCCTGCCCGAATACCTGAAATCCATCGGCGTGGAGTACCACATCGTCGAGAAGGACACCTACTCGGTGGTCAAGGAAAAGATTCCGGAAGGCAAGACCACCTGCTCGCTGTGCTCGCGCCTGCGTCGTGGAACCCTCTACACCTTCGCCGACGAGATTGGCGCAACGAAAATGGCATTGGGTCATCATCGCGACGACATCCTTGAAACCTTCTTTCTCAATATGTTCTACGGCGGCACGCTGAAAGCCATGCCGCCCAAGCTACTCTCCGATGACGGCCGCAACGTGGTGATTCGCCCACTGGCCTATTGCAGCGAGGCGGATATCGAAGCCTATTCTCACATGAAGGAATTTCCGATCATCCCGTGCAATCTCTGCGGCTCGCAGGAGAACCTACAGCGCCAGGTGGTAAAGGAAATGCTGCAGGAATGGGAGCGAAAATCGCCGGGCCGCGTCGAAATCATGTTCCGCGCCTTGCAGAATGTGGTGCCATCACAGCTAGCCGATCGCAACCTGTTCGACTTTACCAGCCTACGCATCGACAACGAGGCCACGCCACGTTTTGTCGATGTGATGAGCCTGTAAGAGTCGGCGCGGTAATTCCTGGTTGAAGATCGCCGGTGCGCTGGGGTAAGGTTCGGCCATCTTACGGAGTCAATCATGTCGTCCAGTCGTAATCATCTGTCCCTCGCTCAAGCCGGTGCCCTGCGCGCCGCGCGTATGCGTGGGCTGTTGATCGCCGCGGCCGGCTATTACTTTTTTGGGTATTGGTTTAGCCACAGGCGCGCCTGATACCCCACAGGCGCCCTAGCAAGCAGGGTCGCCACCAACAGTTTTCGAACCCCCGGTCGGCCACCCGACCGGGGGTTTTGTTTTTTCCGGCCTGCCAAGGCCATACGTACCGAGGAACGCACCATGTACAGCTACCGCAACGATTACCGCACCTACCGCTATGACTGGCGATTTAGCCGCTTCAACGCCGCTGTTCCGACACCCATAGACCGAACACTTCGCTAGCGCCGACGCGGCAGAGATGCCGCGCCGGCCAAAGGACCGCCAGATCATGAACGCACCGACTTCCGCTCAGCTCGTCAATTGCAATCCCGTCGCTACCCCGTCCAGACGCAGCGCTCATCCGCTGCCCAGCCCCGCCGTATTGCGTCAGCGTGTGCCGCTCAGCGACGCGCTCGCCACACGCGTCCATGCCGACCGCAACGCTATCCGCGCCGTGCTCGATGGCAGTGACCCGCGACTGCTCGTCGTGGTCGGTCCGTGCTCGCTGCACGACCCCGAATCCGCCGTTGAATACGCTGACCGCCTCGCCGAGCTGGCGCCTCAGGTCGATGATCGGTTGCTGCTGGTGATGCGGGCTTACGTGGAAAAGCCACGAACCACGGTCGGTTGGAAAGGGCTGGTCTACGATCCCCGTCTGGACGGTAGCGGCGACATGGCTGAAGGCCTGAGTCTGTCGCGTCGGCTGATGCTGGACATTCTCGAACGCGGTCTGCCGATTGCGACCGAACTGCTGCAGCCCCTGGCGGCCGGCTACTTCGATGACCTGCTGGGATGGGCGGCGATCGGCGCGCGTACCTGCGAATCGCAGATTCATCGCGAACTGGTCAGTGGCCTGGATTTGCCGGTGGGCTTCAAGAACGGCACCGACGGCAGCCTGGGTATCGCCTGTGATGCAATGCGCTCGGCCGAGCACGCGCACCAGCATTTCGGCATCGATGACCTCGGGCATCCGGCGCTGCTGCAAACCCGCGGCAACCCGGATACCCACCTGGTGTTGCGTGGCGGGCACGTGGGCCCCAACTATGACGAAAAGAGCGTCGCCAAGGCGCGCGAAACGTTGCTGCGCCAGGGCATTACGCCGCGGATCATGGTCGACTGCAGCCATGCCAACAGTGGCAAAGACCCGCTGCGCCAGCCAGCGGTGCTCGAATCGGTGATCGATCAGCGCCTGGCTGGGGATTCGAGCCTGCGCGGGGTGATGCTCGAAAGTCACCTGTTCGATGGCTGTCAGCCGCTGGCCGGAAACCTGCGTTATGGCGTCTCCATCACCGATGGCTGCCTGGGCTGGGCGGCAACCGAGCGGATGCTGCGACACGCCGCGATGCGCCTACGAGGATAAGCCGGCAAGCCCGACCGCGACGGTCGGGCTTGCGGGGCCGGATTGCCAAGGGCACCCTGTACGGCTCGTTTCGATTCCACGTTTCAGGTCCCGCATGCACGATTACAAATGGCTGCACGAATACTGTCTCAATCGTTTCGGTTCGGCCGCGGCTCTGGAAAATCGGCTGCCGCAACCGAGCAGCCCCGATGAGTTGCGGGCGGTTCCCGATGACCGTTATCTGTCGCTGATCAGCCTGCGAATCTTTCGTGCCGGGCTCAAACACAGTCTGGTGGACGCGAAGTGGCCGGCTTTCGAGGAGGTGTTCTTCCGCTTCGATCCGGAAAAGCTCGTACTCATGGGCGGCGAGCACATCGAGCGTCTGATGCAGGATGCGCGAATCATTCGCCATCTGGGCAAGCTCAAGAGCGTGCCGCGTAACGCGCAGTTCGTGCTCGACGTGGCCAAGGAGCGCGGTAGCTTCGGCAACCTGATCGCTGAGTGGCCGATAACCGACATCGTCGGGCTGTGGCGCTACCTGGCCAAACACGGCAGCCAGCTCGGCGGCCTGTCGGCGCCGCGGCTGCTGCGCATGGCGGGAAAGGACACCTTCATCCCCAGCAACGACGTCGTTGCGGCGCTAAAGGCGCAGAAGGTCGTCGACAAGGTACCCAGCAGCCAGCGCGACCTAGCGGCGGTGCAATCGGTATTCAACCGCTGGCACGACGAGAGCGGCCGACCGATGTGCCAGCTGTCAGCTATGCTGGCGTTTACCGTCAATCATTGAGAATGATGCGTTTCGAGCTGACGGGCATCCGCGACTTTTGAAAGACACGCTGGACGGGCGCGATGGTCGAGGAGGGCTAAGTTGGACGGGGCCATACAGCAAATTGCCGAGGCGTTGCGACAAGCGGAGCGCATCCTGATCGTCACCGGTGCCGGGCTTTCGGCCGACTCCGGATTGCCGACCTACCGCGGCGTGGGCGGACTCTATAACGGTCACACCGAAGATGGCCTGCCGATCGAAACGGCCTTGTCCGGACCGATGCTCGGGCTCGATCCGGCGCTGTGCTGGAAGTATCTGGCTGAAATCGGCCGCGCCTGCATCGCCGCCAAGCCCAACGCCGGTCACTTCGCCATCGCCGAGCTGCAGCAGCGCAAGCCGGGCTGCTGGGTACTGACCCAGAACGTCGACGGTTATCATCTGGCGGCGGGAAGCCCGCCACAACGACTTATCGAGATTCACGGTACGTTTGCACCGCTGTTCTGCATGGCGTGCGGTCAGGAAAGCGTCGACTTGGCCGATCATCTCACTCGCCCCCTACCACCACGCTGCGTAGATTGCGGCGGGGTGCTGCGGCCGCCAGTGGTGCTGTTCGAGGAAATGCTGCCAGACTCGGCGCTGGGGCGCTTGCATGATGAGCTGCACAAAGGTTTTGACGTTGTGGTGGCGGTAGGGACGTCGGCAAGTTTTGCCTATATTGTCGAGCCGTTCCTTCGCGTGCGAAACAGTGGCGGCTTTACGGCGCAAATCGATCCCTCTGCCAGTGAACTGTCGTTTCTGGTCGACGTGCACATCGCCGAGGGGGCGGCAGACGTTTTGTCGCGGCTGGTTCGTCACATTTTCGGCGATTGAATTTGCTCATCGAATCGTCAGCAGGCATAGTTCCGCCACTTCGACTTCCTGACGTCTTATGTCATGCGCCGACACCTCTTTCCATTGCTACCCGTTTCGCTGGTCCTGCTGTTGGCCGCCTGCGCCAGCCAGCCCGAGCGGGCCGAAACGTCGGTTCTCGCACCGGGCTTCGCGTTCAGCCTCCCCACCGACCTGCGCGAGGCGGAACAGGCTCAGACTGATACCGACGAACCCACCGAACAACAACTGCGTGAACTCGCCGACGAGCAGAGCTACCAGCTGCCCGACCTGGCCGAAAGCGTGCTTGAGCAGGGTTTCAAATTGGTAGGCACCCCTTATCGCTACGGCGGCAGCTCCACGAAGACAGGATTCGACTGCAGCGGCTTCGTAAGTTTCCTGTTCCGCAAGGAAGCCGGCATCGAGCTGCCCCGCTCGACTCGCGAGATGATCAACCTGGACGCACCGAAGGTCGCCCGCAGCGATCTCGAGCCAGGCGACGTGGTGTTCTTCAACAATCGCGGCCGCGGCCGGGTCAGCCACGCCGGCATCTACATCGGCAACGATCAATTCATCCACTCGGCCAGTCGCCGCAGCGGAGGCGTGCGTGTCGACAGCCTCGACGAGGCCTACTGGCGTTCCAGCTTCATGCAGGCCAAGCGTGTTCTGGCCTTGGCACATGATTCCAGCTCGGTTCCCACTCATCACTGATCGCTGAAACAGCGGCTTACCGGGCTTGCATCGGCGAACACATGCCGGCAGAGTGATGGCTCATTTGCCTGGACTGCTCTGCCATGCTTCTTCTGGCCCGATTTCTGACCGTACTAGTGACCGCCTTGCTGGTGACCGCCTGTTCGAGTCGTGCTCCCGTCGAGCCGGTTGCGATCATGCCGACGCCTCCTGCCCAGCAATACCCAGGTACCGCGGAAGAGGTTCTGTTCACCGCCTTGGGGCTGGTTGGCACACCTTATCGCTATGGCGGCAACACCCCTGACGGCGGTTTTGATTGCAGTGGTCTGATCGGCTATGTCTACCGAGGCGCGGCAGGAGTCGCGCTACCCCGGACCACGCGCGAGATGAACGCCATGCGTGGCCAGACCGTCAAACGCGATGCGCTCAAAGCAGGCGATCTGCTGTTCTTCGCCACCAGTGGCGGAAGGCGGGTCAGCCATGCCGCGATCTACGTGGGGGAGGGGCGCTTCGTCCACGCGCCGTCAACTGGTGGAACCGTACGCCTGGACAGTCTTTCCAACCGCTATTGGCAGAACAGCTACCTCAGTGCCAAACGCGTACTCGACGGTGAGCGGCTCGCTCGCAATCCGTAACTCGCAGACGCTGGCCGGATTGAGAACCGACGAGCGGCACCGCTTTCATCGTGGCCGCCAGGGTAGCGAGCCTTAAGCACAGTTGTTTCACGTTGCGATTCGGGTCACGTTGAATGGTGCCGATCATACGACTTCCAGACCAGCCTGAAGCCTGCGAGCTGTGCCTGCGGCTGGTGCCGTTGACCCGCCATCACCTGATTCCCAAAGCGCTGCATGGCAAAAGCTATGTCCGCAAGCGCTTCGGGCAGGAAACGCGGATCACCGCCACGCTCTGGGTCTGCCGGCCCTGCCATAACCAGATTCATCGCCTGTTCAGCGAGAAAGAGCTAGCGCTCACCTTCAACAGCCGCGACGCCTTGCTGAGCGATCCGCGCCTGCGCACCTTTGTCGATTGGTTGTCGACCAAGCCGGCCGGATTCGTACCTCGCCACTGATTCGCGGCCTCGGAATATCTGGAAATACATCGGAGTTTGACATTTGTCAGGTGTCGAATTGTCGCACTTTGGCTATGATCGGCGCCCCAACTTCTCGGGTGCGCATCCTGCGCACGAACCGTCTCCCCCTTATACGTTAGGTGCCTTATGCCTGAAATACTTCAGTACGTGCTGATCGGCCTCGCCGTGGCCGCCCTGCTCGGTGTCGTTCTGGAAGAAATAACCCATGTGAACAAAGCCAAGGTCACGCTGTTTTTCGGCACCTTGGCCTGGATGCTGCTGTTCGTATTTTCACCCGAAGGCGCCGAGCGCGACCTGGTGCTGGAAAGCCTCAACGAAAACATCGCGGAAATTGCCGGGCTCTGGATTTTTCTGGTGGCTGCGATGACCTTCGTCGCCTACCTGAACAAGAAGGGCATGATCGAGAATCTGATCTATCTGGTGTTGCCCAAGCGAATCAGTGAGCGCGCGCTGTTGTTTCTGACGGCGACATTCTGCTTCGTGTTTTCGTCACTGGCGGACAACATCACCGCGACCCTGGTATCGATCACCCTGATCATGTCGCTCAAACTCAGCGCGGAGAAGACCATCAAGTACGCCGCTCTGGTGGTATTTGCGGTCAACTCCGGTGGCGTTGCGTTAATCACCGGTGATGTCACCACCCTGATGATCTTCCTCGCCGGCAAGGTCAAAATCCTGCAACTGCTGCTGCTGGCGCTCCCGGCATTTTTGGCGGTGCTGCTGCTGGCTGCATTGCTCTCGGTCGGGATGAATGGGCAGGTGGTGGTCACCAGCCACCGAACCGATGTCCGTCGGGTCGACATCGCCATTGCGCTGATTTTCCTCGGCACCATTCTGTGCACCATCGCCGGCAACTTTTTCTTCCAGATTCCACCGGTGCTGACGTTCCTTACCGGGCTTTCGATCATGTTCCTGGTGGCGCGCTTCTTCAGTGATGACATCGAAACCGATCCGATCTTGGAGTACGTGCGCCAAGTCGAATTCGAAACCCTGTTGTTCTTCCTCGGCATTCTGCTGTTAGTCGGCATGCTCAAGGAGATCCATGTACTGGACGGGTTGGTGCGCATATACGACCAGGTCCCGGCGGTGCTGGCCAACTATCTGATGGGCGTGCTATCGGCCGCGATCGACAACGTGCCGCTGACGGCCGCGTTGCTCAAGTCCGGACTGGAAATGGGCGTAGCCGAGTGGATGGTGCTGACCTATGCGGTCGGGGTCGGCGGTTCGCTGCTGGTGATAGGGTCCGCCGCGGGGATCGTCGCGATGAGCAAGGTGCCGGGGCTGACGTTCGGCAGCTACCTCAGGTACAGCCTGTATCTATTCATCGCATTCAATCTCGGGTTTGCCGGTGTTTATCTGACGGGGCTGGCTGTGGCGGGTTCGCTCGGCTAGCAGCGTTCGTACCAGGCGCAGCAGGTGGCCGTGGAAGGTGCATCTGCTGCGGCTACCAATGCAGGTTGAAGTGCGAACCCAGCACGAAGCAGTCGTCTAGCAGATCCCAACGTTCCACACAGGCCGTCTTGCCGGTGCCGGAGCGGAGCTTCAGACGGTTGAAGGAGTTCGGTGACGTGCCGCGGACCCGTGACGACAGCGTGGTGCCGGCCTGGACCATCCAGATCTCCCGCGACAGTCCTGGGTATTGCCTGGACAACGGCAGCACGTAGGGCAAGTGAATATGCCCCCCCATTACCAGATCCAGCCCCTCGTCGGCCCACCGGTGCAAGGCGTCATCGGCGTTGTGCTGCAGATTGCTCAGATCGCTCAAGACCATGGCACCGAAGGGCTGGTGCGCGACCACGATGCGCAGCTTGTTCGGGCTGGTCTGCCTTAGCCGCTGCGTGACCACCTGCACCTGCTCATCGGTGACGAGCCCGTCTTTGTGCCGCCGCGGGTGCGTGGTGTTGAGGCCGATGATCAACACTTCGTCGTTCTCGAACGTGGGCTCGAGGTCGTCGCCGAAGTGCCGCCGGTAGTTTCGATAGGGCATCAAGAAGCGCGCAAAAACGTTATACAGCGGAATATCGTGATTGCCCGGGATCACTAACGTTTCGGCAATACCATGGCCGTGCAGACGCTGGACGAAGGCCTGTGCTGCAGCGAACTGCGAAACTCTGGCACGCTGGGTAATATCGCCCGAGAAGATCAACAGATCGGCCCCGTGCTCCTTCACATGATCTTCCATGGCTTGCACCACGCCCGGTTGCTCGGTGCCGAAGTGAGTGTCGGAGATCTGCACGATGGTCGTCATTGGCTGGCGTCTTCTCGTTGGGGCCGGTGGCGGATGGGCATTGTTGCATTCGAAGCCGTTCAGCGTCCGGCGTTCCGGTAAATCTCCAAGAAGGGTATTCAAACCTGCCGCAGAGCTACTCGCGCGCGCTTCCAGTTGCGCTGCGTGGGGCCTTGGACTAACCTCCGCGCTGCTTCAGGTGCCCCCTGGCAAAAAGCCAGAAGGGTGAAACAGGGAAGCCGGTCCATTCTTTGGAAGATTCCGGCGCTGCCCCCGCAACGGTAGGCGAGACAGGAAACCGCTCATAGCCACTGTGCCACAGGCATGGGAAGGCGCGGTTTTTCAGGGTGCCACAGGCATCCGCTCGCGAGCCCGGAGACCGGCCTGTCGCATTCCACGGCAGTGCGGCGGGCGCTGATCGGGGTGCGGCTGCCTGCACCTGCACTCCTTTCTTTGCGATCTCCGTCTGCCTTTATCGACTATTTGTCGTGCGGCGGGCACGACGGAGACCTGAACTTGATTCGCACGTCCTTTACCGCCTCTGCAGCCTGCGCGCTGCTTGGCTGTTCTTCGCTGTCTTTCGCCCAGACGCTTCAGCCGGTCAACCTCAATGAACAGGTGGTCACGGCGACCCGTACCGAACGCTCGTTCAGTCGCATCGCATCAAGCACCGTGATTAGCCGCGAAGAGATCGAGCGCAGCCAGGCGTCCAGCGTGCTCGATCTGCTGCGGGGACTTGCTGGGGTGAGCGTTTCAGCCAATGGCGGACGCGGCAAAACCTCGTCGGTGTATATCCGCGGCACTAGCAGCCAGCATTTACTGGTCCTGGTGGATGGCATCAAGGTCGGTTCGGCGACCGCTGGCGGCGCATCGCTGGAGAGCATTCCGGTGGAACAGATCGAGCGTATCGAGCTGGTGCGCGGGCCGCGTTCGAGCCTTTATGGCTCGGAGGCGGTCGGCGGTGTGATGCAGATTTTCACTCGCCAGGGCGATGGCGATGGATTCAGGCCCTATCTCTCGGTTGGCGCAGGCAGTCGCTCCAGTTTCAACGGTACGGCGGGCATTTCCGGCGGGCAAGGTGCTGGCTGGTTCAATCTTGGCGTTGCCAGCGAATCCACTGACGGCACCAATTCCCGCGCGTATCGCACCACGGCCCCTCGGGCGTACGAGGCGGATGCTGACGGCTACCGTGAGTTATCCGGCTCGCTAAGAGGCGGCTACCGGTTCGACAATGGCCTGGAACTGGATGGCAGCTGGCTGCAGGTCGAGACCCACAGCGACTACGACTCGAGAGTCTCCTCGGGCAACAGCGGCCGCTTCGCCTACAGCGACGGTGGTCAGCAGGTCGTGGGCGCCCGCGCTCGGTTCACGCCGATCGAGCCCTGGCTGGTGACCCTCCAGGGCGGGCACAGCGAAGACAACAGTGATAACCACCGCGACGGTGAATTCTTTTCACGCTTCGACACCGAGCGAGACACCTTAGGCTGGCAGAACGATTTCAGCATCACCGACGAGCAGTTGCTCACGCTTGGTTTCGACTATCAGCAGGATCGCATCGACGTGAGCGATGCCTATGCGATCGATTCGCGTGATAACAAGGGCGCCTACCTGCAGTACCAGGCCCGCTTCGGTCGACATGGCCTGCTGGCCGGTCTGCGTCGCGATGACAACGAGCAGTTCGGCAGCCACGACACCGGCAATCTGGGTTGGAGTTACGATCTTCGGGACAACCTGGTGCTCAGCGCGTCTTACGGTACCGCGTTCAAGGCGCCGACGTTCAATGACCTGTATGCGCCGGATACGGGCTTCACCGCAGGCAATCCGGACCTCACGCCCGAGGAGTCGCAAAGCTATGAATTGGGCCTGAAAGGCCAACAGCAATGGGGCGAATGGGGCCTGAACGCGTTCGAGACCCAGATCAACGATCTGATTATCTGGACCGGTAGCGACCCCATGCAGCCGCAGAATCTGGATGTCGCGCGGATCCGTGGCCTCGAAGGCAGCGTCGCGACAAACCTGCTTGGCTGGGATGTCGCTACCACTCTGACGATTCTTGACCCCCAAGACCGCAGCAAGGCCAATCACGGACATCTGCTGCCGCGCCGCGCCAAACGCGCACTTAATATCGATCTGGACCGCACGATTGGTCGCTTCGGCGTCGGTACTACCTTTTACACGACCAGTCAGCGTTACGACCGGGCAAGCAACGCCGATGCCGAGCGGCTCCCCGGCTATGCGCTGGTGGATCTGCGAGGCGAATACCGCATCGACGCGTCCTGGCGGCTACAGGCCAGGCTGACGAATCTATTCGACCGTGACTACGAAACCGCGCAGACCTATGAGCAGCCCGGTCGGGCGGTTCACTTCACGGTTCGCTATCAGGCGCTCTAACGCAGTTCCAACGACCTACAAGGAGAACGCAAATGATCAGATTGTCCCCCAGGGCCCAACTGGCCGTTGGCATCGCGCTGGTGGCGCTGATGGCTATGACCCGCGGCCAGCACTTCGCGTCGGTGAACCTGCCGAGCGCATCCTGGGCGGTGTTCTTCCTCGCCGGTGTGCTGCTCGCGCCACGCTGGGTCTTTCCGGCACTGTTCGTCGAGGCTTCGCTGCTGGATTTTGCCGCTATCGAATGGAACGGCGTAAGCAGCTATTGCCTGTCGCCGGCCTACTGGATGCTGGCGCCGGCGTACGGCTCGTTGTGGTTCGGAGGGCGCACCTACGCGCGATTGCACCGTGATCAGCTATCCAGCCTGGCGGTTCTGGCGGGGGTGGTGATGCTGAGTGCGTTTGTCTGCTACCTGTTTTCCGGTGGTGGCTTCCTGTTCTTTTCGGGTCGCTATCCCGATCCAAGTCTGGCGCAACTGGTCGAGCGCATCGGCATCTACTATCCACGTAATCTGGGCACGCTGGCGCTCTATGTCGGAACCGCCGCGGTACTGTTCAGCGGGTTGCGTGTCTGGACTGTCCAGCGTCAGGGGGCTCGTATATGACCGAGTCGAGCGAGCGCGATGAGCGCCACAAGGCACGCATGCAGCGCAAGAAGGCCGTTGTCGATGCGAAGATTGCCGAGGCCCAAGACGAGTACGGCCTGTTGTTGGTGCACAGCGGAAACGGCAAGGGCAAGAGCAGCTCCGCCTTCGGCATGGTTGCCCGCGCGCTCGGCCATGGCATCAAGGTCGGGGTGGTGCAATTCATCAAAGGCGCCGCGAGCACTGGTGAGGAAACTTTTTTTCGGCGCTTTCCTGACGAAGTTCGCTATTACGTAATGGGTGAAGGCTTTACCTGGGAAACCCAGGATCGCCAACGTGACATCGCCAAGGCACGCGAGGCCTGGACGGTGGCAGCCGAGCTGCTGGCCGATCCGGGCATTGGATTGGTAGTGCTCGACGAACTGAACATCGCCCTGAAATATGGATATCTCGACCTCGAGCCCGTGCTCGCCGATATCGAATCGCGACCGATGTTGCAGCATGTGGTGGTCACCGGACGAGGCGCGCCGCCCGGATTGATAGAAGCGGCCGACACCGTGACGGAAATGAGTCTGGTCAAACATGCCTTCAAGGCCGGGGTGAAGGCGCAGAAAGGGGTGGAGTTCTGATGCCTGCGACCCAGAGCGGCGTAGGGTGGATGACGCTTTTTTCATCCGCCATTGCCGTCGGTGGATGGGTGGAGCGTCATCCACCCTACGGTGTCGCGCCGCTGGCGACTGAACCAACGCCCGCCGGAAGCGGGGTCGCACGATGAACGCGCCGCGCCAGTGTCCGGCACTGTTGATTGCCGCACCAGCCTCGGGACAAGGCAAGACGACGGTGACTGCAGGCCTTGCCCGCTTGCACAGACGCCAGGGCAAACGCGTACGGGTATTCAAGTGCGGGCCGGATTTTCTTGATCCTATGGTCCTGGCGCATGCCAGCGGTAGCCCGGTCTACCAGCTCGATCTGTGGATGGTTGGCGTGGAGGAAAGCCGACGTTTGCTATGGGAAGCGGCGGGCGAGGCCGATCTGATCCTGATCGAAGGCGTCATGGGCCTGTTCGACGGCACGCCGTCAGCGGCTGATCTGGCGCGGCATTTCGGCATTCCGATCCTGGCGGTGGTGGATGGCTCAGCCATGGCGCAGACCTTCGGTGCGCTGGCTCACGGTCTGGCCAGCTACCAGCCGGATCTGCCGTTCGCCGGCGTTCTCGCCAATCGGGTAGGCAGTAGCCGCCACGGCGAGATTCTTCGCGATTGCCTACCGAGCCATATTGACTGGTTTGGCGCGCTACCACGCAGCGAGGCAGTCAGCTTGCCGAGCCGTCACCTTGGCTTGGTGCAGGCACAGGAACTCGCCGATCTGGACGCCCGGCTCGACGCCGCGGCCGATGCGCTGGCAGCGAGCGCCAACAGCGAATTGCCGACGCCAGTGGCCTTTCCACCGTCGCAGACGGAGGCGTTGCCTACGTTGTTGCAGGGCGTGCGCATCGGTGTGGCGCGCGATGCCGCTTTCGCCTTCATCTATCAGGCCAATCTGGATTTGCTCGAGGCGCTCGGTGCCGAGCTGCTGTACTTCTCCCCGCTGCATGATGCCCGCTTGCCCGCGGTGGATAGTCTGTACCTGCCGGGCGGCTATCCCGAGCTGCATCTGCGTGCGTTGGCAGGCAATCGGGCGATGGCTGACGCGATCCGCGCGCATCATCAAGCCGGCAAACCGCTGCTGGCCGAATGCGGCGGCATGCTCTATCTGCTCGACGGGCTGACCGATCAGGCGGGCGGGCGCGAGGCAATGCTGGGTCTGTTGCCCGGTGAAGCCAAAATCCAGAAGCGCCTCACGGCGCTGGCGCTGCAGGCGGTAGAACTGCCGGAAGGGTGCATGCGTGGTCATACGTTCCATCATTCATCGCTGGATTCGACGCTGCAGCCCCTCGCGTGCGGCGAATGCCCGAACTACAGACGCACGGCCGAGGCAGTCTATCGAGAGGGCCGCCTGACCGCTTCCTACATTCATTTCTATCTGCCTTCCGCTCCCGAGGCAGCTGCAGCGCTGTTCAAGCCATGAACGACCATGCCTTCACCGAGGCGCAGCGCCTCGGCGTCTACCGCGCGATTGCCGAACGCCGCGACATGCGTCATTTCATCGGCGGTGAGGTAGCGCCGGAGCTGCTCGCTCGCCTGCTCGAAGCCGCACATCAGGCACCCAGTGTCGGCCTGATGCAGCCATGGCGTTTCGTCCGTATCACCCGGCGCGACTTGCGTACTGCCATCGCCGAGCAGGTCGAGCATGAGCGTGGGCTGACAGCCGACGCGCTGGGCGAGCGCGGCCGTGAATTCATGCAGTTGAAGGTCGAAGGGATTCAAGCGTGTGCCGAGTTGCTGGTGGTCGCGCTGATGGAAGGGCGCGAGGAGCATGTATTCGGTCGACGCACCATGCCGGAGATGGACTTGGCTTCGGCCGCTTGTGCCATTCAGAACCTGTGGCTCGCCTCACGCGCCGAAGGGCTGGGGATGGGCTGGGTATCGCTGTTCGAGCCGCAAGCACTGGCGGCGCTGTTGCAGATGCCGGCGGGTGCCCAACCGGTTGCGGTGATCTGCCTGGGGCCGGTCGCCGAATTCTACCCGGCCCCGATGCTGGCGTTGGAAGGCTGGGCCCAGCCGCGACCGCTGGAGGAACTGGTGTTTCACAACGGCTGGGAGTGCCGGGAGTGAGCGTGGCCCTGAGCTGCCTCGTGGGGGTCGGTCTGGATGCGATGTTCGGCGAACCTCGTCGCGGCCATCCTCTGGTGGCGTTCGGGCGATTGGCGGAGCGTCTGGAGTTGCACTTCAACGGCCCGGACGGGCGCGGCTGGCGTAGTCATGGCGTCACCGCCTGGTGCATGGCGGTGCTGCCGCTGACGGTCATTGCCTGGTTGTTGAGCCTGTTGCCGGGCATTGGCGGATGGCTGGAAATCGCACTGCTGTACATCGCGCTGGGGCTTCGCAGCCTCGGCGAACACGTGCTGCCGGTGGCAAGCGCATTGCGCAGCGGCAATCTGATCGAGGCGCGGCGACGCGTTGGCTTCATCGTCAGCCGAGACACGTCTGAGCTGGACGCGCACGGCGTGGCCCGCGCCGCGACGGAGTCAGCGCTGGAAAACGGCAGCGACGCGGTGTTCGCCGCGCTGTTCTGGTTCGCCATCGCCGGCGCGCCGGGCGTCGTGTTGTATCGCCTGAGCAATACCCTGGATGCGATGTGGGGCTACCGCAATGCGCGATTCGAGCGCTTCGGCTGGGCGGCCGCGCGAATCGACGATGCGCTGAATTTCGTTCCTGCTCGGCTGGTGGCCCTGACTTATGCGTTGCTTGGACGCACGCGCCTCTCCCTTCGCTGCTGGTGGCGCCAGGCGCCGCTTTGGGACAGCCCCAACGCCGGTCCGGTCATGGCCGCTGGTGCGGGTGCATTGGGCGTCACGCTGGGCGGTCCGGCGCTCTATCATGGCGCGCTGCACGAGCGGCCCACGCTCGGCGAGGGTGAAGCACCCGGTGCGCGCGATATCGAGCGGGCGCTGGATATGGTCTGGGCCGGCGTAGGCGTCTGGCTGCTGGTGCTTTTATTGGGGGATTGGCTGGATGCTTGAACATGGCGGTCGATTACGTGCGGCAGCGCGTGAGTTCGGTGTCCCGCTGTCGGATTGGCTCGACCTGTCCACCGGGATTGCACCCTATGGCTTCGATTTACCCGACATCCCGGCGGACGTCTGGGTGCGGCTGCCCGAAACCGACGATGCACTGGAATCCGCCGCGCGAGATTACTACCACGCCGAATCGCTGTTGCCGGTCGCCGGATCGCAGGCGGCGATCCAGGTGTTGCCGCGCCTGCGTCGTCAATCGCAGGTCGGGATCATTTCGCCCTGCTATGGCGAGCACGCCGAGGCCTGGCGCCGCGGCGGGCATCGTCTGGTCGAATTCAGCGAAGGAGGCGTACCGCGCGCGCTCGATCAACTCGATGTGCTGGTGGTGGTCAATCCGAACAATCCGACCGGGCGGCTGTTGTCACCAGCTCAACTGCTCGACTGGCACGCACAGCTGGCTGCGCGCGGCGGCTGGCTGATCGTCGACGAAGCGTTCATCGACCCGACTCCGGCGCAAAGCCTGGCCATGCACAGTCATCTGCCAGGGCTGATCGTGCTGCGTTCGTTCGGCAAGTTCTTCGCCATGGCGGGCGCGCGGCTCGGTTTTGTGCTGGCTGAAGACGAACTGCTCGGTCAGCTCGGAGATACCTTGGGCCCGTGGCCGATAGCGGGACCTTCTCGGTTCATGGGTATCTCGCTGTTGACGGATTGTCGCGGCCAACGCCTGCAACGCGAACGCCTGCAGGCCGATGCCGAGCGCCTGGCGCAGCTGCTGACGGCCCACGCTCTGCCTCCGACTGGCGGTTGCGGGCTGTTTCAATGGGTGGCTACGGAGGCGTCGAACCGGCTCTACGAGTTCTTCGCCAAGCAGGGCATTCTCGTGCGTCGCTACCGCTATCCGTCGAGCCTGCGTTTTGGATTACCAGGGGACGAGTTGGGCTGGGCTCGCCTTGCGGATGCGCTGGCCACGTCCAGGGAGATCAATGCATGGGCACCTTGATGGTTCAGGGCACCACATCCGATGCGGGCAAGAGCACGCTGGTGACCGCATTGTGCCGTTGGCTGCGGCGCCAGGGCGTAACGGTCGTGCCGTTCAAACCGCAGAATATGGCGCTCAACAGCGCGGTGACCACCGACGGCGGCGAGATCGGTCGGGCTCAGGCCGTGCAGGCACAAGCCGCCGGGCTGCTGCCGCACACCGACATGAATCCGATTCTGCTCAAGCCCAACAGCGATATCGGGGCGCAGGTGATCATTCACGGGCGGGCCGTCAGCAACATGGATGCGGCGGCTTACCATGACTACAAGCGTGTGGCGATGACGGCGGTGCTCGACTCTCATCAACGCCTGAGCATGGCTTATGAGGTGGTGATGGTCGAAGGCGCCGGCTCGCCTGCCGAGATCAATTTGCGCGCCAACGATATCGCCAACATGGGCTTCGCCGAGGCAGTGGATTGCCCGGTGATCCTCATTGCCGATATCGATAAGGGCGGGGTCTTCGCCCACCTGGTCGGTACGTTGGAATTGCTCAGCCCGAGCGAGCAGGCGCGGGTTAAAGGGTTCGTGATCAACCGCTTTCGTGGTGATATCGCCCTGCTGCAACCCGGCCTGGACTGGCTGGAGCGGCGCACGGGCAAGCCGGTGCTCGGTGTGCTGCCCTATCTGATGGATTTCCATCTCGAAGCCGAAGATGCGATCGACGTGCGCCAGTCGGCTAAGGGCGAGCAGACGCTCAAGGTCGTGGTGCCGGTGCTGCCGCGTATCAGCAATCATACGGACTTCGACCCGCTGCGCTTGCACCCTCAGGTCGATTTGCATTTCGTTGGCCCCGGGCAGGCCGTTCCAGCTGCCGATCTAATCATCCTTCCGGGCTCGAAAAGCGTGCGCGCCGATCTCATCTGGCTGCGTGAAAACGGCTGGGAACAGGCAATTGCACGGCATTTGCGCTACGGCGGCAAGCTGCTGGGCATTTGCGGCGGGCTGCAGATGCTCGGTGAGCGGATCGCCGATCCGCTCGGCTTGGAAGGTGCGCCGGGGTTGGTTCAGGGACTCGGTCTGCTCGAATTGTCTACAACGCTCATGACCGGCAAGCAGCTGCGCAATGTTCGCGGGCGCTTGGTCGTGGGCGACGTTGAAGTTAGTGGCTATGAAATCCATGCGGGTGTCAGCACGGGACCGGCACTTGAGGGTGCCGCGGTGCGCCTCGACGATGGCCGATGCGACGGTGCTATCAGTGAGGATGGGCAAGTGCTCGGCACCTATCTGCACGGGCTGTTCGAATCACCTGATGCCTGCCAGGCGCTGCTGCGCTGGGCTGGTTTAGAGAACGTTCAACGGGTCGATTACCAAGCTTTGCGTGAGCGCGACATCGAACGTCTCGCCGATCTGGTCGAGGCGCACCTGGACGCGGTGCGCCTTCTCGCGCTCTGCGGGCTGGCAGCGGGGAAGGCGGAATGATCGAACTCATTCTTGGCGGTGCCCGTTCCGGCAAGAGTCGTCTGGCCGAGCGCCTCGCCAGCGATAGCGGCCTGGCCGTCACCTATATCGCTACCAGCCAGCCACTGGACGGCGAGATGAGCGAACGCATCGCCCATCACCGCGCCCGCCGTCCGTGCGAATGGATGCTAGTGGAAGAGCCGCTGGCGCTGGCCCGCGTGCTACGCGAACACGCCCGCGATGATCGCTGCCTGCTGGTCGATTGCTTGACGCTGTGGCTGACCAACCTGCTGATGCTGGGCGATCCGGATCGCCTGCCCGAAGAGCGCGATGCATTGCTCGCCTGCCTGGTCGAGCTGCCAGGACGAGTGTTGCTGGTAAGCAACGAAACCGGCCTGGGTGTGGTGCCGTTGGGCGAACTGAGCCGGCGTTACGTCGACGAGGCCGGCTGGCTTCACCAGGCGCTGGCCGAGCGCTGTGAACGGGTGGTGTTTACCGTGGCGGGTTTGCCAATGGTTCTGAAAGGAGAGGCGATTTGAACCGGTATTGGTGGGAACAAGCGTGTCGAGTGCCGAATGAAACGGCTCGACAGGCGGCACGTCTGCGTAATGCTCAACTGACCAAACCGAGTGGCGCGCTGGGGTGCATCGAAGCTGTGATCCCACGGCTGGCGGCATTGCAGGTCCGCGAGCGGCCGTCGCTCGAGCACGTATGGATTGCTGTTTTTGCTGGTGATCATGGTGTGGCAGAAGAGGGCGTTTCGGCGTTTCCGCAATCGGTCACCGGCCAGATGCTGGCCAATTTCGTCAATGGCGGCGCTGCGATCGGCGTGCTCGCCCGTCAGCTCGGGGCGACATTGGAGGTGATCGACCTGGGAACTGCGGGCGCGCTGCCTCCCTTGCCGGGTGTGCGTCACCTGGCGCTGGGGCCCGGCACGCGGAATTTCACCCAGGGTGCCGCCATGGACTTCGAGGTCTGCCAGCGCGCCTTGCGAGCCGGGCGTGACAGCGTAGAACGGGCGCGCGAGCAGCGGACCGAGCTGTTCATAGGCGGTGAGATGGGCATCGGTAATACCACCACTGCGGCGGCGCTGGCCTGCGCCTTGCTGGGGTGTTCGCCGCACGACCTGGCAGGCCCCGGGACCGGGTTGGATGCCACGGGCGTCGCGCACAAATCGGCCGTCATCGAGCGTGCGCTGGCGCTCCATGCGGGCGCACACGATACGCTCGGCTGGATGCAGCGGCTCGGCGGGTTCGAACTCGCCGCGCTCACCGGCGCCTATATCGCCTGCGCTCAGTTGGGCATCGTGACGCTGGTTGATGGTTTCATCTGCGGCGTCGCGGCGCTCTGCGCGATCCGTCTGAATCCGGCCTGCCGTGACTGGCTGTTGTTCGCCCATTGCTCGGCCGAACCCGGCCACCGAACCGTGCTGCAAGCGCTCGAGGCCGAACCGCTGCTCGATCTCGGCCTGCGTCTGGGTGAAGGCAGCGGGGCGGCTTTGGCGGTGCCGCTGTTACGTTTGGCCTGCGCACTGCACGATGGCATGGCCACGTTCGACGAAGCAGCTGTCGCGGCGAAGCTCGGATGAGCGTGCAGCTGGACATGTTGCGCCATGGCGAGACGTTATCTGCGGCCGGCTTTCGCGGACGCCTGGACGACGAGCTCAGCGTTGCGGGCTGGCAGCAGCTGCGTGCGGCCGTCGCCCAGGGCGCGCCCTGGCAACGTATCGTCAGCTCGCCGTTGCGTCGCTGCAAGGGCTTCGCCACCGAACTTGCCGAGCAGAGAGGGCTGCCGCTCGAACTGGAGCCGGGCCTGCGCGAGCTGGACTTCGGGGAATGGGAGGGCCGTACCGCCGCCGAGCTGATGGTGAATCAAAGCGATGATCTGGGGCGATTCTGGCGCGATCCTTATGGTTTCACGCCGCCGGGCGCAGAGCCGCTCATTGAGTTCGAAACCCGCATTCTGGCCGCCATCGAGCGCATCACAGAGCGATGCGCGAGCGAACGGGTTTTGTTGGTCACCCATGCGGGCGTGATGCGCCTGTTGCTGGCCCGCGCCCGTGGTCTCCCGCGTGAACGACTATTGGAGGTCGAGGTGGGACATGGTGCGTTATTCGGGCTGAGAGCAGGCTTCGCCGACGCCGCGCTTTGGTTGGAAGAACGATGCAACCCTTCCTGATCGCCCTGCAGTTCCTCACCTGTCTGCCCGTACAGCTGAGTGGCAAGCCCGAGCCGCACCAGGTCGGCAAGTCGCTCCTGTATTACCCGCTGGTGGGCCTGCTGATAGGCGGCATGCTCGGGTTGCTCAGTCTGTTGCTGGAGGGTGCTGCGCCACCTTTGCAAGCTGCGTTAGTGCTGGTCGCGTGGATCGGGCTGACCGGTGCGTTGCACCTCGACGGGCTGGCCGACAGCGCCGATGCCTGGCTGGGAGGCTTCGGTGATCGCGATCGTACCTTGGCGATCATGAAAGACCCGCGCAGCGGGCCGGTTGCAGTGGTTGTGCTGGTGGCAGTGCTACTGCTCAAGTTCGTCGCGCTCTGGACCCTGCTCGACGAGGGCAAACATCTGGCGCTGTTGCTTGCGCCGTTGGTGGGGCGGAGTGCGTTGCTTGGGTTGTTTCTGACGACGCCCTACGTACGCCCTGGCGGTCTCGGCCAAGCGCTGGCCGAGCACCTGCCACGCGCCGCCGTTCGCAGGGTTCTGGTCATGGTTGCCTTGCTGTGCCTGGTATCGGGGCAGAGCGGTTGGCTGGCCCTGGCCGTGGCGATCGGCATCGGCGCGTTGGCTCGGCAGGCCATGTGTCGTCGTATTGGCGGCACCACCGGAGACACCGCAGGCGCGTTGCTCGAACTGGCGGAATGCGCGGTGCTGGTCGCGTTGGCGCTTCAGGCTTGATGACGTCAGCCAAGCAGTGCGACCGTCTTGATCTGGGCCCACAGGGTCTTGCCTGTGCGGACGTCTAGCTGATCGGCCGAGCGGCGGCTGATACGCGCCAGCAATGGCGTGCCCTGGGCATTCAATCGCACCAGCACATGGGCGGGCGTGTCGGCTGCAACGACCTGCTCCACGCAAGCTGGCAGCAGATTGCTGATGCTGGTGCCTTCGGCTTTCGCCAAGGCCAGGCTGACATCCCGGGCATGAACGCGAAAACGCAGGCGTTGCCCGATCGCTTCTTCGCGCCTGGCCACCAGCACGTCGCCGCCTTGGAAGACCAGACGCGTCAGGTGATAGGCCGCGTCGTGTTCGGCGACGACCGAGTCGATCACCACCCCGGCGTCTTCGCCGAACGCCGTCGGTAGATCGAGGCGAGCCAGTGTCTCGCGCAGATCGCCTTGAGCCATTACGCGCCCTTCATCGAGCAACACCAGATAGTCGGCCAGTCGAGCGACTTCGTCTGGCGAGTGGCTGACGTAGATGACGGGGATTTCCAGCTCGTCGTGCAGGCGTTCGAGGTAGGGCAGGATTTCCTGCTTGCGCTTGAGATCCAGGGCTGCCAACGGTTCGTCCATCAATAGCAACCGCGGACTGGTCAATAGCGCGCGGGCGATGCCGACACGCTGGCGTTCGCCACCGGACAGGCGTTCCGGCATCCGTTCCAGCAGATGGCCAATGCCGAGCAGCTCCACCGCCAGGTCCCAGGCGACGCGTCGCTGCCGGGCTGCGACGCGCTTCATGCCGAACTCGAGGTTGCCTCTGACCGTCAGGTGCGCAAAGAGGTTGTCATCCTGAAAGACGTAACCGAGCGCACGTTGGTGGGGCGGAACGAAGAGGCGGCTTGTGGAGTCCTGCCAGCACTCGCCGTTGATTTCGAGGCGGCCAATGCCGGCACGCTCCAGTCCGGCGATGCAGCGCAGGCAACTGGTCTTGCCGGAACCCGAGTGACCGAACAGCGCGGTGACGCCGCGCCCTGGCAGGCGCAGATCGACATCCAAGGTGAAATCGGGGTGGTCCAGACGTAGGCTGGCGTGGATACCGCTTTGCCTGGTGGTCATCCGCGCCATCCTTGTCTGAGGCGGCTGCTGTAAAGAATCAGCAGCACGAGGAATGAGAACAGTAGCATCCCGCCCGCCAGCCAGTGCGCCTGGGTGTATTCCATCGCCTCCACATGATCGTAGATCTGCACCGATACCACGCGGGTTCGTTCTGGGATGTTGCCGCCGATCATCAACACCACGCCGAATTCACCGACGGTATGGGCGAAGCCGAGAATACTGGCCGTGATGAATCCAGGCCTGGCGAGCGGCAGGACGACACTGAAAAAGCAGTCCAGCGGACTCGCACGCAAGGTGGCCGCGGCTTCCAGAGGTCGATCGCCGATCGCCTCGAAGGCATTCTGCAGCGGCTGTACGACAAACGGCATGGAATAGAAGAGCGAGCCCACCACCAGGCCCGCGAAGCTGAAGGGCAGGGTGCCAAGACCGAGAAACAGCGTCAGCTGCCCGACCGGACCGTTGGGGCCCATGGCGGTCAGCAGGTAGAAGCCCAACACGCTGGGTGGCAGGACCAGCGGCAGCGCGACCACCGCACCAATCGGGCCCTTCAGTCGCGAGCGGGTGCGCGCCAGCCACCAGGCGATCGGCGTACCGATCAATAGCAGGAGTACGGTGGTCGTGCTGGCGAGTTTGAGCGTCAGCCAGATTGCCGACAGGCTGGCCTCATCCAGGACGATCATTCCGAGCTATAGCCATAAGCCTCGATTACCTCGCTCGCCTTAGCGCTTCTGAGGTAGTCGAGCAGCGCTCGTGCCGCCGGATTGCCGCGGCCTTTGCTCAGCAGCAAGGCGTCCTGACGGATCGGTGGATGGTACTCGGCAGGGACGATCCAGGCCGAGCCTTGGCGAATCTTGCCGTCGCTGATGACCTGCGAGAGAGCGACGAAGCCGAGCTCGGCGTTGCCGGTGGCGATGAACTGGTGCGTCTGGGCGATATTCTCGCCCTGTACCAGCTTGCCCTGGAGCGACTCGGCCAAGCCGAGCTTCGTCAGCGTGGCCATGGCGGCGGCGCCGTAGGGTGCGGTTTTCGGGTTGGCGATGGCCAGGTGGCGGAACGGTCGTTGGGTCAGCGTCGTGGCATCGTCGAGATAGCCGTCTTTGGCCGACCAGAGCACCAGCGTACCGATGGCATAGGTGAAGCGGCTTCCCGTTACGCCCAGAGCTTCTGCTTCCAGCTTGGTCGGCACCACGTCATCTGCCGCCAGCAGCACGTCGAAAGGCGCACCGTTGCGAATCTGCGCATAAAACTTTCCAGTCGAACCAAAAGCGAGCAGGGCTTTGTGACCGGTTTCTTGCTCGAACCGCTCGGCGATACTCTGCATCGGCGCGGTGAAATTAGACGCCACCGCGACTTGGACCTCATCGGCGTGGCCGGCCATCGGCAACGCTACCGCTAACAGCGCAACGATGATTCCGCGAACGTTCTCCATTGTCTCTCCTCAATCGACTGCGATGATGACGTGCGAAGCCTTGATCAGCGCGGTACAGGGCTGTCCGACCGCCAATCCGAGCGCTTCGGCGCTTTCATTGGTGATCACTGCGCCCAGCGTGCGATCCCCGGGCAGCCGCAGCTTGACGTCACAGTTCACCGCGCCGGGCGTCAGGCCGCTAATGGTGCCGCTCAGCCGGTTGCGTGCGCTGATCTTCACGGCGGGGTCAGGTGATAGCAGCACGAAGCTGGCCTTGATCAACGCCATTGCGGTCTTGCCGTGAGCCAGCTGGAGCTCGTCGATACTGTCGTTGGTCAGGGTGGCGGTGATCGACTGGCCGTCACCGATATCGAGGCTCAGGCTGCCGTTCACCGCGCCTTTTTCCACATGGGTGATGCGGCCTCGAAACTGGTTGCGTGCGCTGGTTTTCATGGCGATAGCCCTGAGTAGCTTGTCGATGTCCTCGAACCCTTCGATGCCTTGCGCCACATGCGCGAGGAAACGTTCATATTCGTACTGCATGCGTTGCCAGACGTGGAGCATCTCGCGGCCGAAGTCGGTTAGCTGGGTACCCCCGCCTTTGGCGCCGCCGGCTACCCGCGTCACCAGCGGGCGCTCCGATAAATTGTTCATGGCATCCACCGCGTCCCAGGCCGCCTTGTAGCTGAGGCCGATGGCCTTGGCTGCGCGAGTAATGGAGCCCGTTGCCTCGATCTGTTGGAGCAGCTCGATGCGTTTGCCTCCGAGATAGCCTTTCTCGCCGCGGTTGAACCAGAGTTGCCCATCGATGCGTAGCGGCGCGAAGTCTCTCGGATCGCTCATGTTTGGCTCCTGTCAGTCGCGGCTATTCTGACAAGCGTTATATAAATTTGTATATAGCGTCGTCGAGAATGCTGTGGCCTGACAGGCCAGGCGTTGCTGGCTTGCTGTCGCGGGAGTAGCGTGGGCGAGATCCCGTCTGGAGATTTCCAATGAGAATGCATCTGTATGCCGCCTCGCTCGCCTTGGCGCTGCTGGCCGGCCCGGTAGCCGCTCAAGAATGCCCGGCCTTGCTGCAACATGAACTGCCGAAGCTGCGCTCGAAAGAAACCATTGATTTATGCCAGTTCAACGGCCACGCACTGGTGGTGGTGAACACCGCCAGCTTTTGTGGCTTCGCCCCGCAGTTCAAAGGGCTGGAGGCGCTATACCAGCATTACAAGGATCAGGGGCTGGTGGTGCTGGGCGTGCCGTCCGACGACTTCTTTCAAGAATCTGACGATGCCGCGGAGACAGCAAAGGTTTGCTACGTCGACTACGGCGTGACCTTTCCAATGGCGCAAACGCAACCGGTCAGAGGCAGCGATGCGAT
This sequence comes from Pseudomonas sp. YJ42, assembly GCF_047225135.1. NCBI lineage: Bacteria > Pseudomonadati > Pseudomonadota > Gammaproteobacteria > Pseudomonadales > Pseudomonadaceae > Pseudomonas > Pseudomonas sp. YJ42. Next base: position 4,557,788 of record NZ_CP178378.1, read on the forward strand.
ACCGCTGTTCAAGGAATTGGCCAAACAGGCCGGAGGGGCGCCGCGCTGGAATTTTTACAAGTACGTGGTCGACCGTGACGGCCATGTCATCGATTATTTTTCCAGCAAGGTCGAGCCGGACGATCCGAAGCTGATCGCGGCAATTGAAAAGGCGCTGGGCAAGTAGCGAGCGAGAAAGGTGGCCCCGACCGAGCGGTCGGGGCGGGGTGCATCAGAAGCGGTAAGTCATGGCAGCGCCGAAACCATGGGCGCTGTTTTCGTAGGTGGCGTTGTATGACGCTTGGCGGATCTTGGCGTCTTCTTCCCATAGATAGGAGTAGGCCAGGTCAACAGTCACATCATCGCTCGGATTCCAGGCCAGACCAAAACTTACTGCGGTCCGATCACCCGTTGGGATACGTGGCGAGCGATGCGTGTTGTTGGTAGGGCTCTGATCGAAGGCCAAGCCTGTGCGCAGGGTCCATTGCTTGTTCAGCTTGTAGGCGGCACCCAGCGCATAAGACCAGGTGTCGTGCCAGTCCTGCTCTTCTTCGATGGTGCCGAAGCTGGCCGATGCCGGGCCAGGCGCAACACCCTCGTTCTCCACCATGATCGTCTCAAGGCGGCTCCAGCGAGTCAGCATGGCTCCGCCGTAGATGGTCCACTGATCGTTCAGCTCATGGGTAAGCGAGAAATCGATGGATTCAGGCGTTTCCAGATCTAGGGATGCATCGTATTTGCCATAGGCGCCGACAAAACCCAGAGCCGGGTCGTTGCCTGACACGCGGGTGTCACCTTCCAGTGTGTAATCGACCTTGGAGTGGTAGGTAACGCCTGCGCGGGTACGGGGGCTGAATTCGTACAGCACACCAACATTGAAGCCCAGCGCCGTATCGTCGCCTTTGATTTTCACTCGGCTGTCGCTTGTGCCGAGCACCGGCGGCACGGCGCTTTCCAGTTGCCCATCGATTCGGTTGATCGTCGGGCCAAAGCCGACCGACAACTTTTCATTGAAGCGATAGCTGACGGTAGGCTGCACAGTGATGACACGAACTTCGCTGTAATCGCCATGGTAGCGACCGGAGAATCCGCTTTCGTAGTCCGTGATCAGGCCGAATGGGACATAGATGCCGACACCGACGGCCCATTTGTCATCCAGTGGATTGACGTAGTAACCCATCGGAACGGCAGTGACCGGAACCATGTCGCCGTCGTTGCTGCCTGGTGCGCCACTGGCGTTTTTGATATCAGTCTTGGCATTGATGGCCGCCATCCCAAAGCTGACTTCTTCACGCTTGAGGCGGGACATGCCGGCTGGATTGCCGAACAGGGTGGTGGCGTCATCGGCAGAAGAGGAGCGGCCCGCGAACGAGGTGCCCATGCCGCTGATGCTTTGCTCGTTAAGGGCGAAGCCGGCAGCCATGGCCTGAGTGGAAAGGGCGCCTACAGCTACGGCAATGGCGGTCTTCAACCAAGTTGTTCTCATTGTTGTACTCCAGGGGGAAAAAGCGGCTCGGACCCTATCAAGCTTCTATGATTCGTCGCAAAGGAAAGAGTGCAATTTTTCGTAAAGAACGACGATCGGCGCCGATAAATGGTCGAATAGCCGATAAAACCGTATGGACGTACTTTGACTATTTAGTCATGTTTTTGCCGGTGCGATGAAGCGACAGGTCGACCTGGATCTGTAATCCACTCGCTCCACGAGCCAGAATAAAGTTTGCCCAGTGGATAGCCGGCGAGGCACAGCGCAAACAGATTATGGCAGGCCGTTACGCCAGATCCGCAGTAGGCCACCAGCGTATCCGTGGGCCGGTCCGCCAGTTGCTGATCGAATCGCGCGCGCAGCTGCTCTGGCGGAAGAAAACGCCCATTGGCGTCGAGGTTCTCTGTGAATGGCACGCAGCGAGCGCCCGGAATGTGTCCGGCCACTGGGTCGATGGGTTCCTGCTCGCCGAGAAAGCGGGGTAGGGCGCGCGCGTCGAGCAAGGTCAGATCGGGTTGCTCCAGACGTGTGAGCAGTTGTTGCGCATCGATCAGCAGGCTGTCATCCGCACTGCCTTCGAAATCGCTCGGCAAAATGCTGGTCGGGCCGTCAGTTACGGCCCCACCGGCCTCGCACCAGGCCCGGTAACCGCCGTCCAGCAGGTACACGCCGGTGCGCTTGCCCAGCCATGCCAGTAGCCACCAGGCTCTGGCGGCAAAGGCGCCGGGGCCGTCATCGTAGAGCACCACTTCGCTGTCATCAGCCAGACCTGCGGCGCGCAGTCGTGCAGCCAGTTCGTCCGGTTGCGGCAGCGGATGTCGACCGGTCTGACCGGGGACTACCGGGCCCGACAGATCCTTTTCCAGATCGAGAAACACCGCGCCGGGAATATGAGCCTGCTCGTAGCTGTGCCTACCGTAGTCGGGGTCGTCCAGGGCAAAACGGCAGTCGAGGATACGCAGGTTTGGCTGGAACAGGCGTGCGGACAGTTGTTCGCTATCGATCAGTTGAGCAAGCGGCATGGCAGGGCTCCCTTCGGATTGTCGGCAAAACGTTATCACGCGAATCGTCGCGTCCGATGATTGCGCTGCGAATAGCGGGACGCGATATATACTGCGCGCCTCTTCGCCCGCCCGCCGGTCGTATTTCAAACAACAAGGAGGGCCTAGTGGCCATCGAAACTCAATGGGTGCTGGATGATGCACATCTGGCCCGCCTTTGTGCCGAGTGGCGCCAGCTGCCTTATGTAGCGGTGGATACCGAGTTCATGCGGGTCGATACGTTCTATCCGATCGCCGCTCTGCTGCAGGTTGGTGACGGGCGATGTGCCTATTTGATCGACCCATTGCTGATTACCGATTGGGCAGCGTTTGCCGGTCTGCTGGAAGATCGGCATGTGGTCAAGGTACTGCACGCCTGCAGCGAAGATCTTGAAGTGCTGTGGCGCTTAACTGGCAGCCTGCCAGCACCGTTGTTCGATACACAGCTGGCTGCTGGCTATTTGAATATCGGCTTCTCCATGGGCTATTCGCGTCTGGTTCAGAGTGTGCTCGACATCGAGCTGCCCAAGGGCGAGACACGCTCCGACTGGCTACAGAGACCGCTGAGCGAAATGCAGGTGCGTTATGCCGCCGAAGATGCGCAGCATCTGGCTGAGCTGTACGAGGTGTTGCTACCGAAGCTGTCCGATGACAAGCGCGCCTGGGTTCTGGAAGACGGTGCCGAATTGGTCGCGAACCTGCAGCGCGAAACCGATCCCGATGAAGCCTACCGTGAGGTCAAGCAGGCCTGGCGACTCAAACCACGGCAGCTTGCTGTATTGCGGGTGCTGGCCGCCTGGCGCGAACGTGAGGCGCGGGCGCGCAATCAGCCGCGTAATCGGGTTTTGCGTGAGCATAGTCTTTGGCCGCTGGCACGTACTCAGCCAGCCGATCTGGTCAGCCTGGCGCGTATTGACGACATGCATCCTCGCACCGTGCGTCAGGATGGTGAAACCTTGCTCGAGCTGATCCGCGCCGCTGCCGCCACGCCTGAGCAGGACTGCCCTGAACCGTTGCCGGAACCATTACCGTTGGAGGCGTCGGGGTTGCTGAAGAAATTACGTGCTGTCGGTCAGCGGGAGGCACAGCTCCTGGACATCGCTCCTGAACTGATGTTGCGCAAGAAGGTTCTTGAAGCCTTGCTGAAAAGCGGATATCCGGATGGCCCCTACGAGCTGCCCGATTCGCTGCGCGGTTGGCGTCGCGAGCGGATGGGCCAAGCCCTTATTGAAGTGCTGGAAGCGAAACCATGAAACGCATCTGCTCCATTTATAGAAGCCCGCGCAAGAACGAAATGTATCTGTACGTCGAACGCAGCGAGGCGCTGGCACGAGTGCCTGACGCGTTGCTGGCTGCCTTCGGTCCGCCGCAGCATGCCTTTGACATAGTCCTGACACCTGAGCGCAAGCTGGCGCGCGAGGACATCGCGACGGTGCTGGATAACCTGGAAAAGCAGGGCTATCACCTGCAGATGCCACCGCCTGAGGAGGAATACATCGAGCATCTGCCCGAGGAGTTGCTACGTCGCAACGACCCGGTGTAGCGCCCGTATGCAAGTGATCGGTCGCGGTACGCGCGGCTGATCGCTTATGGCCCAAGTGCCGTCAGACTTGGCCCGCTGCACGCCAGTGGCTAGACTCGCATCTTTATTCGAGATGGCTATTTTCATGGCGGCAAAAGTCGAACCCTTCTGGAAGCGCAAGACCCTCGCCGAGCTGGATTCGGTCGAGTGGGAATCCCTTTGCGATGGCTGCGGGTTGTGCTGCCTGCAAAAGCTCGAAGACGAAGAGGACGGCAGCGTCTATTACACCCGCGTCGCCTGCAAACTGCTCGATCTGAAAACCTGTCGCTGCACCGACTACCCCAACCGAAGGGCCAGCGTACCCGATTGCGTTCAGCTGAATGCGGAGGACGCTGCCCAGTTCAAGTGGCTGCCGACCACCTGTGGCTATCGGCTCGTGGCCGAAGGCAAAGACCTTCCGCTTTGGCACCATCTGGTGTGTGGTGATCGGGACGCCGTGCATGCCGAGCGCATTTCCCAGTCCGGCCGAATGATCGCCGAGGGCTCCGTCGCGGACGAGGATTGGGAAGACCACCTGATTTTCCGAGCCGGTTGAATCAACCGCTGACCACGTCGTCATAGCAATGCCCCCAACTTGGAGCTGCTCGATGTCCCTCCGTCAGTTACCGCTGTTAGCCGTTCTATTGCTGCTATTCACCGCCCCAGCCCATGCGGCCAGGCAGGTCGATCTGGATTTCGTCGTCAAATTCGTTCCCGAGCAGGACGTTGCCGAGGTCCAGCTGTTGCTCGAGGAGGGCAGCGCCATCAGGCAGCTCGACTTCAACCTTGGTGACGAGGGCCTGTATAGCGATTTCGAAACCGATGCTCAAGGCAGCTGGGAGGAGGCGGGTGGTCGCGGCGTCTGGCAACCGGCTGCCGGCAAGGCGCGGCTGAGCTATCGGGTAAAGGTCAGCCATCAACGTAAAAGTGGCCGCTTCGATGCGCGAATGACGGACGACTGGGCGCTGCTTCGTGGTGATGATCTGATCCCTGCTGGTCGGGTGAGCCAGCAGGATGGGGTCAGGCTGATTTCCCGACTGCGTATCGAGCTGCCCGAGGGTTGGAAGAGCGTCGAGACCGGTTGGCCGCGCATCGGCGAGAATCGCTTCCGTGTTGATAACCGTGAACGTCTTTTTGACCGGCCGACCGGCTGGATACTAGCCGGCAAGCTCGGTAGTCGCCGCGCCAAGCTGGGGGAAACCGACGTCACGGTCGCGGGGCCAGTGGGCGAAGGGCTGCGGCGGATGGATATTCTCACATTGCTCACCTTCGTCTGGCCGGAGATGCAGAACGTTTTTCCGCGCGATCCCAAGAAGCTGTTGATCGTCGGGGCTGGTGATCCGATGTGGCGGGGTGGTTTGTCCGGGCCGAATTCACTGTTCATGCACGCCGATCGCCCGCTGGTCAGCGAGAACGGAACCAGTTCGTTGGTGCATGAGCTCGTACACGTGTTCAGCCGTATCACCGATGCCGATCGCAGCGACTGGATCACCGAAGGCTTGGCCGAGTACTACGCCATCGAACTGGTTCGTCGTGCCGGTGGCATGAGCGAGGATCGTTACCAGGCGGTTCGGGATCACCTGACCAAGTGGAGTCGCAAGGTGGACAGCCTGCGGACCGAGCGCTCAACTGGCCGGGTTACCGCGAGGGCCGTGCTGTTGCTTCAGGATCTCGACAAGGAAATCCGGCAGCGCAGCAAGAGCCGCCACTCCTTGGACGACGTCGCTCGCGGCCTGATGCGTCTCGATAAGGTCACTACCGAGGACTTCATCGCCATCACCGAAACGCTGTTGGGTGGTGGCTCGAAAGTCCTGGATGTTCGTCTGTTGCGTTAGTCGCAAGGGCGCGACGCGTTTCCATCTCCAGTACGGCGGGTGTCATTGATCAAGGGAATTCCATGAGTTTTATCGATCTTCGCAGCGATACGGTTACCCAGCCCACGGCTGGCATGCGTGAAGCCATGCTGAACGCGCCTACCGGAGACGATGTTTACGGCGAAGATCCGACGGTTTGTCGGCTGGAGCAGACGCTGGCGGCGCAACTGGGGCTGAACGCCGGACTGTTCGTGCCCAGCGGGACCATGAGCAACCTGCTGGCGCTCATGTCGCATTGCCAACGTGGCGATGAGTACATCGCCGGACAACTGGCGCATGCCTATAAATACGAGGCTGGTGGCGCCGCGGTGCTCGGCTCGATTCAGCCACAGCCGATCGAGATGGAAGCGGATGGTTCTCTAGACCTGGATCGTGTCGCAGCAGCGATCAAGCCGGACGATTTTCATTTCGCCCGTACCCGCCTGCTGGCGCTGGAAAACACCATGCAGGGCAAAGTTTTGCCCCTTGAATATCTGGCCGAGGCGCGTTCGTTCACGCGCGAGCGGGGGCTTGCCCTGCATCTCGACGGCGCTCGATTGTTCAATGCGGTGGTCAAGCTGGGTTGCTCTGCTGAGGACATCAGTCGTCACTTCGACTCGGTATCGGTGTGCCTTTCAAAGGGGCTTGGTGCCCCGGTCGGCTCGGTGCTTTGCGGCGATGAATCTTTGATTTCCCGGGCACGGCGCTTGCGCAAGATGGTCGGTGGCGGCATGCGTCAGGCGGGCATGCTGGCTGCGGCAGGGCTCTACGCACTGGAGCATCATGTGCAGCGTCTGGTGCACGATCACCAGCGCGCGCAGGCTATCGCCGAAGGGCTGGGTGCGCTGGGTTACGCGGTCGAGCCGGTACAGACGAACATGGTCTATGTGCAGATGGGTGATCGCGCTGCGGCGCTGAAGGCATTCTGTGCCGAGCGTGGCGTGCTTTTGACTGCGGCACCGCGGCTGCGGATGGTGACGCATCTGGATGTACGGCCCGAGCATGTCGAGCCGATCCTGGAAAGCTTTGCCGCGTTCGCCGGCGCATAGGTCCGAATCGCTATCGAATAGCTTGATTCAATCTTATTTATCCTCTATGCGCGCGGCGTAGGCCCGATATAATGCGGCCCTTTGCCGGCTATCCGTTTGGATAGCTGCGAACCGGCTCCCGGTGCCGCCTCGCCGTGTCGTTTTGCAGCCGTTCGGCCGCAGTCCTCTGGAAGAAATCTATGAAAAGCGCAGAAATCCGTGAAGCCTTCCTCCGCTTCTTCGAAGAGAAGGGTCACACCCGTGTGGCCTCCAGTTCGCTGATTCCGGCGAACGATCCGACTCTGTTGTTCACCAATGCCGGTATGAACCAGTTCAAGGACTGCTTCCTCGGTCTGGAAAAGCGCGCCTATACCCGCGCGGCCACCAGCCAGAAGTGCGTCCGTGCCGGCGGCAAGCACAACGATCTGGAGAACGTCGGTTACACCGCGCGGCATCACACCTTCTTCGAGATGCTCGGTAACTTCAGCTTCGGCGATTATTTCAAGCGCGACGCCATCAGCTATGCGTGGGAATTCCTGACATCCGAGAAGTGGCTGAATCTGCCCAAGGACAAACTGTGGGTCACCGTCTACGCCAGCGATGACGAAGCCTATGACCTCTGGACCCAAGAAGTCGGCGTGCCGGCTGAGCGTATGGTGCGCATCGGTGACAACAAGGGTGCGCCCTACGCGTCGGACAATTTCTGGGCGATGGGCGATACCGGCCCGTGTGGGCCCTGCACCGAAATCTTCTTCGACCATGGCGAGGGTATCTGGGGCGGTCCGCCCGGTTCGCCGGAGGAAGATGGCGACCGCTACATCGAGATCTGGAACAACGTGTTCATGCAGTTCAACCGTACGGCGGACGGCGTCATGCATCCGCTTCCGGCGCCCAGTGTCGACACCGGCATGGGGCTGGAGCGCATCAGCGCGGTGTTGCAGCACGTCAACTCGAACTATGAGATCGATCTTTTCCAGAGCCTGCTCAACGCCTCCGCTCAGGCTATTGGTTGCAGTAATGATGGCCAGGCTTCGCTCAAAGTGGTCGCCGACCACATCCGTTCCTGCGGCTTCCTGATTGCCGATGGCGTGACGCCGTCGAACGAGGGCCGTGGTTACGTGTTGCGACGCATCATTCGTCGCGCCTGCCGCCATGGCAACAAGCTGGGCGCGAAGGGCAGCTTCTTCCACAAAATCGTCCTAGCTCTGGTGGCGGAGATGGGTGATGCCTTCTCTGAGCTGAAAACGCAGCAGGCGCATATCGAGCGCGTACTCAAGACCGAAGAAGAGCAGTTCGCCAAGACCCTTGAGCAAGGGCTGAAGATTCTTGAGCAGGATCTGGCTGAATTGAAAGGCGGCGTCATCCCGGGCGAGGTGATCTTCAAGCTTTACGATACCTACGGCTTCCCGGTCGATCTCACTGGAGATATCGCGCGTGAGCGTGAGCTGACGCTGGATGAGGAAGGCTTCGAGCGTGAAATGGAAGCCCAGCGTGAGCGCGCGCGTTCGGCCAGTGCCTTTGGCATGGACTACAACAGCCTGGTCAAGGTCGAGGGCGAAACACGCTTCACCGGTTATCTAGGAACCTCTGGAAGCGGCAAAGTGCTGGCGCTGTTCAAGGAAGGCATGGCGGTACAGCACCTGTCGGCAGGCGAGGCAGGTGTGGTCGTTCTCGACGAGACGCCGTTCTATGCCGAGTCCGGTGGGCAGATCGGCGATTGTGGCTATCTGTCCGCGGAAGGCCTGCGCTTCGATGTGAGCGACACCAGCAAGGTGGGTGGAGCGTTTCTGCATCACGGCATTCTCGATAGCGGCAGCCTGCACATCGGGGCGACCGTCGACGCCACTGTCGACGCGTCGGTTCGTCAGGCCACTGCGCTGAACCACTCCGCCACGCATCTACTGCATGCGGCATTGCGCCAGATGCTCGGCGACCACGTCACCCAGAAAGGCTCGCTGGTCGACAGCCAGCGGCTACGCTTCGACTTCAGCCATTTCGAGGCGATCAAGCCCGAGCAACTGAAAGCGCTGGAAGACAGGGTCAATGCCGAGATTCGCAGCAACACCGCGGTGGAGATCGAGGAAACCGACATCGAAACGGCCAAGAGCAAGGGCGCCATGGCCCTGTTTGGCGAGAAATACGGCGATCAGGTCCGCGTATTGACCATGGGCGGCGGCTTCTCGGTCGAGCTTTGTGGCGGCACCCACGTCAAGCGTACCGGTGACATCGGCCTGTTCAAGATCATCAGCGAGGGCGGCGTAGCTGCTGGCGTGCGACGTATCGAGGCGGTCACCGGCGAGCAAGCCCTGGCGTACTTGAACGGGGCCGAGGAGCAGTTGAAAGAAGCAGCTGCGCTGGTCAAGGGCAGCCGCGAAAACCTACTGGACAAGCTGGGCGCGATGCTCGAACGCAATCGCCAGTTGGAAAAGGAGCTCGAGCAGCTTAAGGCCAAGGCGGCCAGTGCTACCGGCAATGATCTGGCCGGCTCCGCTGTCGACGTCAAAGGCGTGAAAACGCTGGCTGCGCGTGTAGATGGCCTGGATGGCAAGGCGTTGTTGGCGCTGGTCGATCAGTTGAAGAACAAGCTTGGTAGCGGTGTGATTCTTCTCGGCGGTGTGCAGGACGAGAAAGTCGTGCTGGTGGCTGGCGTGACGCAGGATCTCACTGGCCGGGTAAAAGCGGGCGATCTGATGAAACAGGCGGCTGCGGTTGTCGGTGGCAAGGGTGGCGGTCGCCCGGATATGGCGCAAGGCGGCGGCAGCGATGCGGCTCGACTCGACGACGCCCTGGGGCTTGCCCAGGCATTCGTCGAGCAAAGTTGGTAACCAGAGCGGCGACGTGGCCGGTCAGCTTGATCGATTTAGGCAAAGGCCGCGTTGCGATGAATGGCGAGCCGGCAGGCACGCTGACCGGGCGCGTGCATAGCGGTGCTTGGAAGGATTGTTTAATAAGCGCCCGAGATGGGCTTAGGCGGCGATGAAATGGCTTTGATCGTACAGAAGTTTGGAGGTACTTCGGTGGGCTCCGTCGAGCGCATCGAACAAGTGGCGGCGAAGGTCAAGAAGTTCCGTGACAATGGCGACGACATCGTCGTGGTGGTTTCCGCCATGAGTGGTGAAACCAACCGCCTGATCGATCTGGCCAAACAGATCAGCGAGCAGCCCGTTGCTCGTGAATTGGACGTCATGGTCTCGACGGGCGAGCAGGTCACCATCGCCCTGTTGGCGATGGCGCTGATCAAGATCGGCGTGCCGGCGGTGTCTTATACCGGCGGTCAGGTGCGTATCCTCACTGACAGCGCCCATACGAAAGCGCGAATTCTCCAGATCGATTCGCAGCAGATTCACAAGGAGCTCAAGGCGGGCCGTGTCGTCGTGGTCGCCGGTTTTCAGGGCGTTGACGAGGCGGGCAACATCACCACGCTTGGTCGTGGTGGGTCGGATACCACCGGTGTGGCCCTGGCCGCTGCGCTGAAGGCGGACGAATGCCAGATCTATACCGACGTCGACGGGGTCTACACGACCGATCCTCGCGTCGTAGCCAAGGCTCAGCGTCTCGACAAGATCACCTTCGAAGAGATGCTCGAGATGGCGAGCCTCGGTTCAAAGGTGCTGCAGATTCGTGCCGTCGAGTTCGCCGGCAAATACAGCGTGCCGTTGCGTGTGTTGCACAGCTTTCAGGAGGGTCCAGGAACCCTCATTACCCTTGATGAAGAGGAATCCATGGAACAGCCCATCATTTCCGGCATCGCTTTCAATCGTGACGAAGCCAAGCTGACCATTCGTGGCGTACCGGATACCCCCGGGGTAGCCTTCAAGATTCTCGGCCCGATCAGTGCGGCGAACGTCGAAGTCGATATGATCGTGCAGAACGTCGCGCACGATAACACCACGGATTTCACCTTCACCGTCCACCGGAACGACTACCATAACGCGTTGCAAGTCCTTGAAGGCATTGCGCGGGATATGGGTGCACGGGAAGTTATCGGCGATGTGGATATCGCCAAGGTGTCGATAGTCGGCGTTGGCATGCGTTCGCACGCGGGCGTGGCGAGCCGGATGTTCGAGGCGCTGGCGAAGGAAAACATCAACATCCAGATGATCTCCACCTCTGAAATCAAGGTGTCGGTGGTAATCGAGGAAAAATATCTGGAGCTGGCGGTGCGGGCCCTACATACCGCGTTTGAACTGGATGCTCCCGCCGGGAAAGGGGAGTGATTGGCAGAATTGCGACTAATTCGCGCCTTCCGTCGAATTAGATGGGGCAAAAAGGAACTTTAGAGTCGCCCCTACTGGTCAATAGCTGGTGAAAGGCTCTAGGGTCGATGTTTCACGGAACATTATCCGTTTTTATCTTTGCAGACTGTTTACTGAATTGAATCCGTTTTAAGGAGAAAGGAATGCTGATTCTGACTCGCCGGGTCGGAGAGACCCTGATGGTGGGTGACGATGTGACTGTCACTGTGCTGGGTGTCAAAGGAAATCAAGTGCGCATTGGAGTGAATGCACCCAAAGAGGTAGCGGTGCATCGCGAGGAGATTTATCAACGGATCCAGAAAGAAAAAGATCAAGAACCAAGCCATTAATATTTATGTGATTTTTGGCTTTGCAAGCGGGGCGAAGATGGGTATCATGCGCCCCGTGTTGCGGAGAGGTGGCCGAGTGGCCGAAGGCGCTCCCCTGCTAAGGGAGTACATCTCAAAAGGGTGTCGGGGGTTCGAATCCCCCCCTCTCCGCCATTTTGCATAATGGGTTTTTGAGTCGGTTTTAGCGTTGGGATTTGATGGGAAATCATTGAATCAAAGAGCTTGACCAACACATCTACAAACTTATAATGCGCACCCTCAGTGCACTCATAGCTCAGCTGGATAGAGTACTCGGCTACGAACCGAGCGGTCGGAGGTTCGAATCCTCCTGAGTGCACCATATTGCAACGAGCGGCAGTAATGCGGTTCGATGTTGTAACCAGCGGTGATCTGGTTTATCAAGCGCTTATGCACTCATAGCTCAGCTGGATAGAGTACTCGGCTACGAACCGAGCGGTCGGAGGTTCGAATCCTCCTGAGTGCACCAGAATCGAAAAGGGCCTGCAGCAATGCAGGCCCTTTTTCGTATGCGGTCAACGCTTGCCACGAACGCAGCCGTGTTCGTCGAAGCTGATGGTTCGCGTCCGGCCTTTGCCGCTGTAGCGATATTGCACTTGTCCATTGCGGCTGGTGACGGTGTCAGGTGCGCCAAAGGTGCTTTCGACATCGGCGCGGGTCATGCCGGGGCGGATTTGCTGACTGATCATCGCGCTGCGTCTCGCATTGCCAGTGATACGGTTTCCGCATCCATCGTCCTGCTTCCCCACGACGGTAAGCGATCTTGTTGCTTCCTTCTTGGTGCGCTTGCGTTGCGCCAGTGGCTTGGCCATGGGTACGGCTTTGCCAGAGCTTGGCGTTGGGTTGAGCGCCTCTTGGATCTGAGCGGTTTGATTTGCTGGGCAGCCCTGTTGGCTGAACGTGAGATTGCCTGCTCCATCGACGCAGCGATAGACGTTTGCGGCGAGCAATGGAGTGGCGTCGAAAAGCAGGGCGCAACAGCCCGCGGCGAGTAGCTTGTTCACGGTCGTCCTCCTTGACGATGGGTCGGACCAGCCTAGCTAATAATTTATCTCCTCGCAGTCGTGCCTTCCCGTAACGTGAATGCGTCGACACTGATAACAAGCAATCCTCCGTAAGGCCATGATGCAAGCAATTGTATTGCCTGCATTTGTGGTCTGGCTTAACGGTTGCGATGGTATTATCACGTGGTCCGCCCTTTTGGGCTTCTGGATCCCCCTCATGGATTTGCCCAGTAGTCGTATAAAACTTTCGCTTGCCAATCACGTTTCGAATGATTGATCCCCTGGCGCGCTCCGACCGCTGGGGGTGGAGTGCGCCATGACTGAAGTAGAAGCAAAAAAACCGCAAGAAAGTCTCCAGGATCGTCTGGCGCAAGTCGTCGAACTGCTTCATCGGCACAAGATCGTGGAGGATCTGGCTCATCGTCAGAGCCAGGACGGGCAGCATCAGGCTGTGATCGAAAATCTGGTGCATCGCCAGAACCTCGTCGAGCTGCAGCGCAAGCTGGAAGAGCTGCATCCCGCGGATATTGCGCACATCCTCGAGGCGCTACCGCTCGATGATCGTCTGACGGTATGGCAGTTGGTCAAGTCGGACCGCGATGGCGATATTCTGCTTGAGGTCTCCGATGCGGTGCGCGAAACGCTCATCGCCGACATGGATGATCATGAGCTCCTGGCGGCGGCCAAGGAAATGGACGCTGATGAGCTGGCGGACCTAGCCGCAGAGCTACCTCGCGACGTCGTGCATGAGTTGATGGAAACCCTCGATGCGCAGCAGCGTGAGCGTGTCCGCTCGGCGCTGTCCTACGAAGAGGACCAGGTAGGTGCGCTGATGGACTTCGAGATGGTCACGATCCGCGAGGACGTGAGCCTTGAAGTGGTTCTCCGCTATTTGCGACGCCTGAAGGAATTGCCTGGACATACTGACAAGCTGTTCGTCGTCGATTACGACGGCGTGCTCAAAGGCGTTCTGCCAATCAAGCGCTTGCTGGTCAATGACCCGGAGCGGCACGTCTCTGAAGTCATGGCTAGCGATCCGGTGACATTCCATCCGGACGCGGATGCCTACGAGGCGGCGCAAGCGTTTGAGCGCTATGACTTGGTTTCCACGCCGGTAGTGGACAAGAGCGGCAAGCTCATCGGACGTTTGACCATTGACGAAATGGTCGACCTGATCCGCGAGGAAAGCGAGAGCGAAGTGCTCAACATGGCGGGTCTGCGTGAAGAGGAAGATATCTTCGCATCGGTCTGGAAGTCTTTGCGCAACCGCTGGGCCTGGTTGGCGGTCAATCTGATCACGGCTTTTATAGCCTCGCGGGTAATCGGCCTTTTCGACGGCTCGATCGAGAAGCTGGTCGCGCTAGCTGCATTGATGCCTATAGTGGCCGGCATCGGTGGTAATTCCGGTAACCAGACCATCACGATGATTGTTCGTGCGATGGCGCTGGATCAGATGGGGACCGGTAACAGCGCTCGCTTGCTGCGCAAGGAAGCGGGCGTCGGGATGCTGAATGGCCTGATATGGGGCGGCGTTATCGGCATCGTGGTCTATTGGCTATATGGTAGCTGGTCCCTGGGCGTCGTAATGACTGCAGCGATGACGCTAAACCTGTTGCTGGCGGCCTTGATGGGCGTGCTTATTCCCGTGACGCTGGCTCGGATGGGGCGGGACCCTGCGCTGGGGGCCAGTGTCATGATCACCGCAGTGACCGACAGTGGCGGTTTCTTTATTTTCCTCGGTTTGGCGACTGTTTTTCTGCTCTGATCCCTTCCAATTGCGGCGACTTGGCGTTTGCCTTGCGCCTGTTATTCGGGCTAATGTTCGCGGGTTTCGCTCCGGCGAAGCCCTGAACCCGATGCGAATAACAGGCGGCCCGAGCTGCTGATTGAAAGGGAAACCCGATGACCCCCAGCGAACTCCTGCTCGAAGGTGTCGAACTTATGCTGTTCGGCTTAGGTTCCGTCTTCATCTTCCTCGTTTTGTTGATTGTCTGCATTCGCCTGATGTCTTTGTTGATCAGCCGCTTTGATAGCGCGCCGACAACTCAGCCTGCCTCCATTAAGTCTGCCGCTGTCACGGCTGAAATGGACGCCGACCTTCTTGCAGCCATTCAGGCCGCCATTCATCAGCACCGCGCGCGTCGCGGTTGACTCAGAACAGGGAGTTCCGCTCATGACTTCTGCAAAACAGCCGCTCGGTATAACCGACGTGGTGCTACGTGATGCCCACCAATCCATTCTTGCCACCCGCGTGCGCCTCGAAGACATGTTGCCGATTGCCGGCAAACTCGATCAGGTTGGCTTTTGGTCGGTTGAATCCTGGGGCGGCGCGACCTTCGATGCCTGCATCCGCTATCTTGGTGAGGACCCGTGGGAGCGTATTCGCGAACTGAAGAAAGCGATGCCCAATACCCGCCAGCAGATGCTGTTGCGTGGTCAGAACCTGCTGGGCTATCGGCATTACGCCGATGACGTAGTGGAAAAATTCGTCGAGAGGGCGGCGATCAACGGGGTCGACGTGTTCCGTGTGTTCGACGCGATGAACGATCCGCGCAACCTGGAAACAGCACTACGCGCCGTCAAGCGACAGGGCAAGCATGCCCAGGGCACCATTTCCTATACCACCAGTCCTGTGCATACCCTGGAGATGTGGGTTGATCTGGCCAAGCAGATCGAAGATATGGGCGCGGATTCGGTGGCGATCAAGGATATGGCCGGCATTCTTACGCCGTATACGGCCTATGAGTTGGTCACGCGGCTGAAGGCGAGCCTATCCATTCCGATCCATATGCAATGCCATGCGACGGCGGGCCTGTCGACCGCGGCAATCCTCAAGGCCGTTGAGGCTGGAATCGATAACGTCGATACCGCCATCTCTTCGCTCTCGATGACCTATGGACACTCGCCGACCGAATCAGTGGTAGCGATTTTTCAGGGCACCGAGCGGGACACGGGACTCGATCTGCAGCTTTTGGAAGAGATCGCTGCGTATTTCCGCGAGGTGCGCAAGAAGTACGCCAAATTCGAAGGCACACTGAAGGGGGTCGATTCACGAATTCTTGTGGCGCAGGTGCCAGGTGGCATGCTGACCAACATGGAAGGCCAGTTGAAGGAGCAGGGCGCCCTCGATAAGTTCGATCAGGTCCTGGCGGAAATCCCTCGTGTTCGCGAAGACCTCGGTTTCATCCCGCTGGTAACGCCGACGTCGCAGATCGTCGGCACTCAGGCGGTGATCAACGTGCTGACCGGTGAGCGTTACAAGTCCATTACAAAGGAAACTGCAGGCATCCTAAAGGGCGAGTATGGCGCTGCTCCGGCCCCTTTCAATACCGAACTGCAGCAGCGCGTGCTAGATGGTTCCGAAGTCATCACATGCCGTCCTGCCGATCTACTGCAACCGGAAATGGACAAGCTGACTGCAGAGCTGAAAGGGTTGGCGAAGGACAAAGGCCTTACGCTGGCTAAGGATGAAATTGACGACGTTCTGACATATGCGCTGTTTCCTCAGATTGGTCTCAAGTTTCTCGAGAACCGGGGCAATGCTGCCGCTTTCGAGCCAATGCCAACTGGTAACGAGCAGGCGCCACGCGAGCCTGGCGCCCCCGAGGTCTATACCGTCGAGGTCAATGGCCGGTCGTTCGTCGTGCAGGTCAACGAAGGCGGCGACATCGAAGGGCTCAAGCCGCTCGGTGATATGCCGGGCGCGACGTCCGCATCCGTTTCCGCGCCTGCCCCTGGCGCTGGCGAGCCTCAACCCGCACCGCTGGCTGGCAATATCTTCAAGGTGCTCGTACAGCCCGGTCAGTTGGTGCAGGAGGGCGATCTCGTGATCATCCTCGAAGCCATGAAAATGGAAACTGAAATCCGTGCATTCAAGGCCGGCACCATCTCCGGTGTGAACGTCAAGGTCGGCGATGCGGTGTCCGTAGGCGACAGCCTGCTGACCATCGCTTAAGGAGTGCTGCATGGATAAGTTGCTCAAGCTATGGCACAGCACCGGCTTGTATCACCTGGAGCCCGGTCAGCTGCTGATGATCGTGGTGTGCCTGGCATTGATCTATCTGGCGATTCGCAAAGGGTTCGAGCCTTTGCTGCTGATCCCGATCGGGTTTGGTGGCGTGCTTGCCAACATTCCGGTCGCCAACATGGCCGAGGGTGCCGGCATTCTTCATCTGTTCTACGAAGTCGGTCTGCCGACCAGCGTGTTTCCGTTGTTGATTTTCATGGGTGTGGGAGCAATGACCGACTTCGGTCCGATGCTCGCCAATCCCAAGACCTTGTTGCTCGGTGCGGCGGCGCAGTTCGGTATCTTCGCCACCTTGCTCGGTGCCTTGGCGCTGGCGGCGATGGGGGTTCCGGGCATGGAGTTCACCCTGCGCGAGGCGGCTTCAATCGCTATCATCGGGGGGGCTGACGGCCCGACATCGATCTTCGTCACTGCGAAGCTCGCGCCGCATCTGTTGGGCCCAATCGCCGTGGCTGCCTACTCCTACATGGCGCTGGTCCCGTTGATTCAGCCGCCCATCATGCGTGCGCTGACAACTAAGGAGGAGCGCGCCATCGTCATGACGCAGCTGCGTCATGTCGGGCAGGCGGAAAAAATAGTCTTCCCGCTCATGCTTGCTTTGATGGTTGGCTTTTTGCTGCCCGATGCAGCTCCGCTAGTGGGCATGTTTGCCTTTGGTAACCTGTTGCGTGAGTGCGGCGTGGTCGATCGCCTGGCTGATACTTCGCGCAATGCCTTGATCAACATCGTTACCATCGCGCTGGGGCTGACGGTTGGGTCCAAGTTGTCGGCCGAAGCCTTTCTACAGCTAAAGACGCTTGGGATTCTATTGCTCGGAATGCTCGCCTTTTGCGGCGGCACTGCAGCAGGCGTGCTGATGGCCAAGATGATGAACATGTTCAGTACGAACAAGATCAATCCTCTGATTGGGTCGGCAGGCGTATCGGCCGTGCCGATGGCTGCACGGGTGTCGAATAAGGTAGGACTCGAGGCAAATCCTCAGAACTTCCTGCTCATGCATGCCATGGGGCCTAACGTGGCGGGCGTGATTGGCTCGGCAGTTGCGGCAGGAATATTGCTGAGTTTTGTAGGCTAGACAGCGGCCAGCTTCGCTGGTCGCGCTAAAGAATAAGGCCCTGTATCGATGAGATGCAGGGCATTTTTTTTGCGGATGCGTAGATGTCGCTCGGTCAGTATCGGATGGAACGAAGTAGCCAGAAAGTTGGATAGGATGATCACCGGCAAGAATGGCAAACGACAACGCCCCGGCTGAACCGAGGCGTTTGGACCCTTCCGCAGGCTACCGGTATTGTCAGCCTTCGTCTTTTGCGGCTTCGGTATCTTGTGCAATCAGGGAAATCAGGGCGTTCTGCTGTCGGTGGGCGAGTTGGCGGAAGCGCTGAAGTAGTTCACGCTCGTGAAGCGTCAGTTCCGGGCTATCTAGGCGCATAGCCGAATCATCGTCAAGTGCGCCTTCCTGGAGAAGGCTTTGCTCCAGACGGGCGATGATCTCAGAGTTCATGCTGCGATGATGATTGCGCGCAACCTCGGCGATACGCTCGCGCATCCCGTCTGGTAGCCGAACCACGAATTTGTCAGCCGTGCGGCTGGAATAAACTGCCTGCTTCATAGGGCGCATAGTAAACCGGTTAGTCAGGTGGGCGATGGTGGCTTATTGCCGTTCTAGTCACCGGTCTGACACCAAACAGCGGTTGCTGTTCCACGACCTAGGAAAAAGATGCTAGACGACTTAATGACGTCAATTATACGACGACAAAATGAACAGTAAAGGTTTTGGGTGGTGGCCAATAGCCTTTACTGTGATCTACCGCTGATCTGGCCCTTTAAAACCGTTCATCCTAGCGTAGGACGGGGTCGAACTTGATCCGCCGACCGAGGGCTAGGGATATGACGAAAAGCGTCCCGAAAAGGACGGTACCGCAGTCGACAAGCGTATCCCAAAGTCCCGGGAGGCTAGCCCCTATGCTCAAAACACCGCAAGCAACGCCGAGTAAAAGGAACAAGCAACCATAGACAGACATTTTTTATCTCCGTGTGGAACCTGTGGCGATTAAAACTTATCTCTTAAAAGACCCAGCGTTGCGGCTGCACAGGCTTGCTTACTTCCTGGCTGATGGTCTGCGCCGGGGCTGACAGCCTTGGTGTGGTTAGTGCGCTGGGTTGTGGTAGTGCGGCTGGAAAGCGATCCGGGCCTGGCATTTCTTGCATCGAAGTGATAGTAGCCAGAACCGCGGTGCTGAACAGAAAGGCTGGGCGTAGCATCGGCGTCTCCTTCGCATAAATGGTCTGGATGACTTAAGCATTCGCCGTGCCAGGATTTGCTCACAAAAAACTGTGTTATTTCAATGGCTTACGGTTCATCAATAAGCCGATCTCATGCGCTTTGCATGATGCGGTCAAATACTGTCGTGCAGATTGCAATGACCGAGTGGGGGTGAATTTGTATTCGGTATTTTGATGTCTGGTTGATGCCATGGGTGCCGCAGCAAGCATGACAAACGAGCCAAGGCCCGCTAACATGCTGCCGCCATGCGTCCCAGTAGCTCAATTGGATAGAGCATCCCCCTCCTAAGGGGAAGGTTGTGAGTTCGAACCTCGCCTGGGACGCCAGTTTTTTCGCATGCGTGAAACGACTGTCAGTGCCGTATGGCAGCCGCTAGGGCTGGAGAGGACAAGGTGCAAGGCGCCGAGGCTGTACGCCGGCTCGGCTTGTCGGGATAGCGAGGCGCTTGTTGCGGTTGTTTCGTTGTGCTGCATGTTCAGCGATAGCGCGCGTAAATCTACTTCAGCTAAAACGGTCGCTTGCCTGGTCTCGTCGTGCTTCGCGTTGGAGCTGGTAGACGAATCGCTCGATCTGTCGCTGCGTCAGGCCACTGATGCGATAGAAGCGCATCCCACAGAAGGTCAAGTCCAGCTTCTCATCAAAAATAACGTGGCGTAGCTCGGCTGCGGTTGTGATGGTGCCGAAGGGCAATTTGGCGGAAAGTTGCTCATATACCCGACCCGCTTGGAGACCGTGCTGTACGTCGCCCTGGAAGCTCAGCTTGCAGCCGGTGGCCGACATGTCCAGCACTTTGCCTTCCAGGGGTTTTTTGATTGATTTACCGCTTAGTTCGACGGCGATAGGCTGCCCGCTCAATTGGGCTCGGTAAGCGTTACGCCGCTGATGATAAATGATCTGGCCGGGCAGCGGAGTCCAGTAGCAGCGTGCGTCGTCCAGTTCGCCAAGGTGCACGGCGTGCTCGTTATTCCAGGCGACGCGTACACCCTCGTAGTAGCCCTCGATCTGGAACGGCTCTCCGGCGGTCATCATTCTCTCACCGTCGTTCGGAATGAGTTCGTCTAAGGCAATCCAACCCTTTTCGCGGTTTATCTCGATCAGATAGGTCTGATAGCGCTGATTGCGTTCGGTGAAGCGAACCAATAACGGGATGCGGTTTTCCAGCAGCAATCGCAGGTTCGCATGGACCTCAACTGCGGTCTTAAGTATTTGAGGAGGCTGGGGACCTTCATCCTCAGCGAAGGGATTAGACACTTAGCTCTGCTCTCCGGCATGTAACGACGTCGGCTGCATGATAGCACTTTGCCTTTATTGGGCTGCGTGTGTTTCAAGCCTGGCTGAGCGGACGATGATTGGCGCTCCTGGCAGCAGCGCCGCGACGGTCGTAAAGGTCGGGTGCCTGGTTGGTGCCCTGCAGCACCTTCAGCATGCTTCCCACTGCATTCTGATTGGCGCGGATCAGCTTACCGTTGCGCTCGTTGGCGTTTCGGCAGGCTTCAAGGATTCCGTCGAGTTGCTCTGCCTGATCGACAATGTCCTTGCCGAGTGCCGAACTTGCGGCAAATGCCAACAGACCGCTCCTGTCGGCGCTTAGCTGTGCCGTGGCTAGCGTCTGGCTGCGAAGGGCACCATGTTGATTCAGTAGCGCAAGCAGCGCTTGTTTCTGTGTGAGCAGCTGTTCGAGCCTTGAGAGGTCGCGTTCAGCGAGCGCCTGGTATTCTGCATCGGTGAGCTCAAGAAGCTTCCGGGCGGTGCCGATATCTTCGACGAGCTGCTGAAGCAATTCAGTGTCTTGCATAGTGGCCTCTAACGCGTTGACGCTTGGCTACCTTAACTGCCAAAACTCAACGCTGGCTTTCGAACGCCAGTAGCTTCGATGCTACTCGCTGACTATCTACCTGATAACTGCCATCGGCGATGGCCTGCTTGATCTGAGCTACACGTTCTTGGTCAACGACGGGCTGCTGATTCAGTTTCTCCGACGTCTGCTGAAGGCGCTGTGCTTCGGGACTCAGCTGGACGCTTTCGCCGGATACCGATGCGCTGCCAGTACTCTTCGCTGCATCGGTAGGCGTTTGCTGAACTCCGGGGCGTTCGGTGTTTTGGACGTTGGGGCTGCGTCCGCTAGTGGGTGAATTGACGGCGCTGTTGGGCCGGTTGAAATCGATAGCCATGATCGAAACCTCGAATAAGTCAGGACGCTTGCCTGCTTTTCGGCAATGCCTCAGAAAACTTTAGCTTTTTTTGCAGATGGCGGCGGCGTCGATCTCATCTCCGCTACATATCAACTTCCACCTGGCCGGGACCGACGACGCGGGCCTTGATCGTTCGCCCGGATCGCTGGTTTTTGACCCGAATCTGGGTACCGAGTGCGCCATCGGACAATGCTTCTCCAGGCATTCTCACATTTATCGTTGAATTTTTCGCGCTGATTACTACCTGATCGCCTTTACGAACGACCTCGGCAGCAGAAATGTACGTAGGGGCAAGCACCTGGTCCGGGAGGGCACTACGGGTGATCTTGTTGCCCAGCACCTGATCGAATGCTGTCAAGTAGCCTTGAGTCAGTACGCTGACGTCACGCTCGGCAAGTGCAACATCGGCCTGTTCCACAACGCTCTCACGGGCCAGCGGGCGCCGGGCGACAATAACCTCGCGGAACAAATGGACCTGTGCCGGGACGAAAACGGACCAGGGGGCAGCACCTTCGCAACTGACTCGCAATGTGGTGCGGCCGATCGGCTGCGCGGGGCTTTCGAGCTTGACCGTCAGAGGACGATCACAGGCCGCCAGGCGCAGGCGTGGATCGAGCCTGTTGATCTCGATTTCGTGGCGCGCTCGAATTTGGCTACGCTGCAAATAGTCGGTTACTTCCCGCTCAAGAAATTCGCGGGTCGCGTCGAT
This sequence comes from Pseudomonas sp. YJ42, assembly GCF_047225135.1. Classification (NCBI taxonomy): domain Bacteria; kingdom Pseudomonadati; phylum Pseudomonadota; class Gammaproteobacteria; order Pseudomonadales; family Pseudomonadaceae; genus Pseudomonas; species Pseudomonas sp. YJ42. The sequence continues at coordinate 4,579,554 of NZ_CP178378.1, forward strand.
AAGCTGTTCAGGTCGTGTCACGCTCGCTGAGACAGCAAACTGGCTCAGCCCGCATAAAACCGATAGCAGGATCGCTCGGAAAAGCGTATTGCATGGACGCCGGAAAAAAGTCATCTGTTTGCTCATGACATGAGAGAAGCAAGGGACGTGCCGTTAGTCCAAGCTTTCATGGCATCTGAACGTCCATTTTGCGCGCAAGAGGAAACTGGCATGGCCGGTGTATTGGATTCGGTTAACCAGCGTACCCAGCTGGTCGGGCAAAATCGCCTGGAGCTGCTGCTATTCCGTCTGGATGACAAGCAGCTCTATGGCATCAACGTATTCAAGGTCAAAGAGGTCCTGCAGTGCCCTCGGTTGACCGTCATGCCTCGGTCGAGTCCAGTCGTTCGCGGAGTCGCAAACATACGGGGCAATACGCTATCGATCCTCGATCTGTCCCTGGCCACCGGAAAACCGGCGCTACAGGATCTATCCAATAGCTTCGCCATCATTGTCGAGTACAACACCAAAGTGCTTGGCTTTCTGGTGCGTTCCGTCGAACGGATCGTCAACATGAACTGGGAGGCTATCCTGCCGCCTCCGAAGGGTGTTGGGCATGATCATTATTTGACAGCCGTGACCCACGTGGACGGTCAGATGGTCGAGATCATCGATGTCGAAAAGGTCCTGGCCGAGGTAGCGCCTGTATCCGAGCAACTGTCGGTAGGCATTGCGGATGAGGAAACCAGTAGCAAGGCGTCCGTTAGCCGGGTTCTGGTCGTCGATGACTCTTCTGTTGCGCGAAAACAGGTTATTCGTTGTCTACAGAATCTGGGAATCGAGGTAGTGGCGCAGAACGATGGTCGTCAGGCGTTGAACTATCTGAGAAAGCTCGTTGAGGGCGGTAAGAAGCCATCCAAGGAATTCGTGATGATGATTTCCGACATCGAGATGCCGGAGATGGATGGCTACACGCTGACGACCGAGGTGCGGCAGGATCCGTCTATGCGTGATATGCATATTCTGCTGCATACTTCGCTTTCCGGCGTGTTCAACCAGAGCATGGTCAAGCGAGTCGGTGCAGATGATTTTCTTGCCAAATTTCAGGCGGACGATCTGGCCAATCGAGTGATAGAACGGATCCGGACTACGGATAACAATTGAGGCATCGTCCTCTCAATACGACTGGTGGGCATTATTAGTGTCAGGTGATCCGGATTTTGATCAGTTCCGAGTATTCCTAGAGAAGACTTGCGGCATCCTGCTCGGCGGAAATAAGCAGTATCTAGTATCCAGCAGGCTGAATAAGTTGATGGAGCAGCAAGGGCTCAAGAGTCTGGGAGAGCTGGTCAGGAAGATTCAGGCCCAGCCACGTAGCGGTTTGCGCGAGCAGGTCGTGGATGCGATGACGACCAACGAAACGCTATGGTTTCGCGACACCTATCCGTTCGAGGTGCTCAAAAACCGTATTCTGTCGGAGTTGCTGAAAGGCGCTCCAGGTCAGCGCTTGCGGATATGGTCAGCGGCCTGTTCATCGGGGCAGGAGCCTTACTCGTTGTCGATGTCCATCGATGAATATGAGCGCAGCAGTCCTAGCCAACCGAAGCCTGCGGTACAAATAGTGGCCACCGAATTGTCGGGGGCCATGCTTGCCGCATCCAAAGCGGCAGAATATGACAGCCTTGCTATTGCTCGAGGCTTATCAAGCGAGCGGCTGCAGCGCTATTTTGATGTCAAGACGCCTGGGCGCTGGGTGGTCAAGCCTGCTATTCGCAGCCGCGTCGAGTTTCGTGTACAGAACCTGCTCGACAGTTACGCAGTTCTGGGAAAATTCGACGTGGTGTTCTGTCGCAACGTCCTCATTTATTTTTCCGCCGATGTGAAGAAGGACATTCTCAAGCGTATCCACGCGACTTTGAAACCAGGCGGCTACCTGTTCCTGGGGGCATCCGAGGCGCTGAACGGCTTGCCCGAGCTGTACCAGATGATTCAGTGCAGCCCAGGCATCATCTATAAAGCGAAGTAGTGCTCCAGTCGCCTAGCGACTGCGCGACGACGCGGCAGAAATCTGTCGGTTACGAGTGACTAAGCGGCAAAAGCCTGGAAAGGGCTTGCCGCTTTTGACGCATTGCTTGTAACGGTCTCAAGTAAACTTCTTATAAATCAATAGATTGAGTATGTGGCACGGCCTTTGCTGGTGGTTTGCTAGGCAGACTTGTATCCGGCAGAGGGCCAGATCATGAGCATCAGTTTCGATAAAGCACTGGGAATCCACGAAAAGGCGCTCGGCTTTCGCGCGCAGCGTGCCGAGGTGTTGGCCAACAATATCGCCAACGCCGATACGCCGAATTACAAAGCACGCGACCTAGACTTCAGCGCCGTCCTCGCCGCACAGAACAGTAAAAATCAGGGTGGGTTTGGGGTCGCCGTTACCAGCAGCAAGCATATCGCTGCCGAAGGTATGGAGATCGCTGATCCGGGGCTGCGATTCCGCACACCTGCTCACGCATCGCTGGACCAGAACACCGTCGATGCTCAGGTCGAGCAGGCCGCCTACGCCGAGAACGCCATCGACTTTCAAGCCAGCTTCACCTTGCTCAACGGTAAGTTCAGGGGGCTTATGAGCGCCCTGCGCGGCGAATAAAAGGAGCGAAACCTATGTCCCTTAGCAGCGTATTCAATATTGCCGGCAGCGGCATGAGCGCCCAGAGCACTCGCCTTAACACTATTTCCAGCAATATCGCCAACGCCGAGACGGTGTCGTCCAGTGTCGACCAGACCTATCGTGCGCGTCATCCGGTATTCGCCACCCTGTTGCAGCAGGCCAACGGCTCGCCAAGTGAGTCGTTGTTCTCCGAGCAGGACCAGGCAGGTGCCGGTGTTCAGGTGCTCGGTGTGGTGGAAGACCAGAGTGAGCTGCAGGCGCGCTACGAACCCAACCATCCGGCGGCGAACGAGGAAGGCTATGTCTACTACCCGAACGTCAACGTGGTGGAAGAAATGGCCGACATGATTTCGGCCAGTCGCTCGTTCCAGACCAATGCCGAGCTGATGAACACGGCCAAGACCATGCTGCAGAAAGTACTGACCCTGGGCCAGTAACCCTTACGAGAGATTGCCATGAGCACAACAGGCGGCGTTGGCGGTACCGGTTCGGTACTCGACCAATATCAGATCAAGGATCGCGAAGTAAAAAGCAACGATCTCGGCAAGAACGAGTTTCTCGAATTGCTGGTGACTCAGTTGAACAACCAGAACCCGCTGGAGCCGCAGGAAAATGGCGAGTTCATTGCTCAGTTGGCGCAATTCAGCACGGTAGAAGGGGTTGAGAAGCTGAACTCGAGCATGGAAACCATGTTGTCGGGATATCAGTCATCCCAGGCGCTACAGGCCTCCTCACTGGTTGGTCGCAAGGTGATCGTTCCGACAGACAAGGCGGTGGTCGACACCAGCGAAACCTTCAAGGCCAGCCTGGTATTGCCCACGACCAGCAGCAACGTATCGGTCAACGTTTATGACAGCTCCGGGACGGTAGTGAACCGGATCAACATGGGCCAGCAGGAAGCGGGCAACGTTTCGTTCATGTGGGACGGCAAGGATTCGAGCGGCAAAACCTTGCCGCCGGGAACCTACCGATTCGAAGCACAAGCCACCTATCAAGGCGAAACCAAGGGGCTGTACACCTTGCTTCCCGCCAACGTAGACAGCGTCACGCTCGGACAGAACGGAGGTGAGCTGATGCTCAACCTCGCCGGTATCGGCAGTATCGGCCTGTCTAAAGTTCAGGTTATCGGTCAGTAACTACCGGCGCGTCCGGTAACAGGAGCAATTCATGTCGTTCAATATCGGCCTCAGCGGCATGCGTGCCGCCAGCAAAGATCTTAATGTCACGGGTAACAACATCGCCAACGCCGGTACGGCGGGCTTCAAGCAATCGCGCGCCGAGTTCGCCGATGTCTATGCCTCGTCTGTGCTCGGCACAGGTAAAAATCCTCAGGGTAGCGGTGTTCTGCTGGCGAACGTTTCGCAGCAGTTCAATCAGGGCAATATCAACTACACGCAAAACGCGCTGGATCTGGCCATCAATGGCAACGGCTTCTTCCAGGTCAGCAACAACGGTGCATTGAGCTATACCCGCGCCGGCTATTTTGGTACCGACAAGGAAGGCAATCTGGTCGATAACTTCGGCTACAACTTGCAGGGCTATTCGGTTGATGGCAACGGTAATATCCAGACGGGTCAAGTGAGCGACTTGAAAATCCAGACCGCCAGTCAGGAGCCGAAGGCGACGACGAAGATCACCCAGGGGTTCAACCTCAATTCGACCAATACCGAGCCGGTTAACACCCCGTTCGATCCAGCCGACCCGCTGAGCTACAACTCATCGACGTCGACAAACATCTATGACGAGCAGGGTAATGCGCACGTCATGACGCAGTATTTTGTCAAAACCGGTACTGCCAACACCTGGCAGATGAACGTGCTAATAGATGGGCGGAATCCCGCTGATCCGGTGAACAGCACTGCACCTAGCACAACAACGCTTGCCTTCAGCCCTTCGGGAAGTCTTGTCAACCCGGCCAGCGGTAGCACCGCGATAGCTGGGTGGCAGCCTGCTGTCCAGAACACTGACGGGACATGGTCCTTGAATAACGCGGCGCCAGCTGCTGGGTTGGACATGGCGCTCGACATGCGGGGTTCGACCCAATACGCCAGCGCATTCGCAGTCAACAGCGTAAGCCAGGATGGTTACACCACCGGTGAGCTGGCCGGCCTAGAAATCAGCGAGAGTGGGGAGATTTTTGCTCGCTATACCAATGGTCAGTCCAAAGTGCAGGGGCAGATCATTCTGGCTAACTTCGCCAACGTTCAGGGTTTGACCCCGGTCGGCAAGACGCAATGGGTGCAGTCATTCGAATCTGGCGAGCCGGTACGCAATCCGCCTGGCAGCGGTACGCTGGGTTCGTTGCAGGCCGGTGCGCTGGAAGATTCCAACGTCGAACTGTCGGACCAGCTGGTCAACTTGATCGTTGCGCAGCGCAACTATCAGGCGAACGCCAAAACCATTGAAACCGAGAGTGCGATCACTCAGACGATCATCAATCTACGCTAACGGTTTTGCTATATGGGTCGAGGTGGCGGGAAACTGCCGCCTCGCTTTTCCAAGGTCCTTCGGGGCCTTTTTTTATATAGAAAATTTATTGTTTTTCAATTACTTACTTATCGTTCGTGCGGTTGGCATGTGTCTTGCTGAGTCTCTATGTGCAGATTCAATTAGCGTCAATTCGTGTGTTACGGAGGTTCCATGGACAAGATGCTTTATGTAGCAATGACGGGGGCGAGCCAGAACGCTCGCGCCCAACAGGCACATGCCAACAACCTGGCAAACATCTCGACTACGGGCTTCCGACGCGACTTCGAACAGGCGCGCTCGATGCAGGTTTTTGGTGACAGTTTTCCAGCGCGTGTTTATGCGATGTCGGAGCGTCCGGGAACGGACTTTAGTGCCGGCACGCTGCAAGAAACCGGTCGAGACCTTGATGTGGCGGTCGAAGGCGACGGCTGGATCGCGGTGCAGGCACCGGATGGTAGTGAGGCCTATGCCCGCACTGGCAGTCTGAATATCGACACCCTCGGCATGCTCAGGACCGGCGACGGTTTGCCGGTGCTCGGCAATGCTGGGCCGATTGCCGTGCCGCCGGAAGAGAAAGTGGAAATCGGCGCCGATGGGTCCATCAGTATCCGAGCGCTTGGCGAGGATCCGAACGTGGTGGTGACGGTCGACCGCCTCAAGCTGGTCAACCCCGATCCGAAGCAGTTGCAGAAGGGTACCGACGGGCTTATCCGGATGAAGGATGGCCAGCCCGTCGAGGCCGACGCTGCGGTCCGTGTGACTTCGGGCTTTCTCGAGGCCAGTAACGTCAATGCGGTGGCAGAGATGACGTCCATGCTGGCGTTGTCCCGGCAGTTCGAGCTTCACGTGAAAATGATGCGCACCGCCGAAGAAGATGGCGCCGCTGCGGCCCGAGTCTTGCAAATCAGCTAGTAACTAACGCGTCGCGCCCGAAAACCGGCGTACGAGGAGAAGAACATGCTTCCAGCACTGTGGGTGAGTAAGACGGGTTTGTCCGCCCAGGACATGAACCTGACCACCATTTCCAACAACCTGGCCAACGTATCCACCACGGGCTTCAAGAAAGACCGCGCCGAATTCCAGGACCTGCTGTACCAGATCCGCCGCCAGCCCGGCGGGCAATCCTCGCAGGACAGCGAGCTGCCTTCTGGTCTTCAGCTGGGTACCGGTGTGCGAATCGTCGGTACGCAGAAGCAGTTCACCGCTGGCAGCCTGCAGACCACCGAGCAGCCGCTCGACATGGCAATCAACGGCCGTGGCTTCTTTCAGGTGCTGCTGCCCGACGGCACCGTTTCTTATTCCCGTGACGGCAGTTTCCATCTGAACGCCGAAGGCCAGATCGTAACCTCCAACGGTTATGCCCTGGAGCCGGCCATCGTCGTGCCGCCGGAAACCCAGACATTCACCGTAGGCGAGGATGGCACCGTGTCGGTGACCACGCTCGGCAACCCGGCGCCGCAGATTATCGGCAATCTGCAGACCGCTGACTTCGTCAACCCGGCCGGCCTGCAGGCCATGGGCAGCAACCTGTTCCTGGAAACGGCTGCCAGTGGCGCGCCGCAGGTCAGCACGCCCGGTCTCAATGGATTGGGCACGGTCCTGCAAAACACATTGGAAAACTCCAACGTCAGCGTCGTCGAGGAGTTGGTGAACATGATCACCACTCAGCGCGCCTACGAGATGAATTCGAAAGTCATCTCCACGGCCGATCAGATGCTGTCTTTCGTTACCCAGCAGCTGTAACAGCTGTCAGCCGCTGGATTGAGGTGAATATGCGCCGCTTGTTGTCCGTCCTTCCCCTAGTGCCCGCCGTGATCCTGTCCGGCTGCATGGCGCCTGCGCCCAAGCCCAATGATCCTTACTACGCGCCGGTGCTGCCGCGCACGCCGCTGCCGGCCGCGCAGAACAATGGTGCGATCTATCAGGCGGGTTTCGAGACCAATCTCTACGACGATCGGAAGGCCTATCGGGTTGGCGACATCATCACCATCACGCTCAATGAAAGGACGCAGGCGAGCAAGAACTCCAACTCGAAGATATCCAAGGACAGCAGCGCCAATATCGGACTCGGATCGCTGTTCGGCGGCGCCGTTTCGATGGCCAATCCGTTGACAGGAAACAGCATGAGCCTCGGTGCCGAGTACGAAGCGGCGCGTGACACCTCCGGTTCCGGCCAGGCGGGGCAGAGCAATAGCCTGTCCGGCTCGATCACCGTGACTGTCTCGGACGTGCTGCCCAACGGCATCCTGGCGATCCGCGGCGAGAAATGGATGACGCTCAATACCGGCGATGAGCTGGTGCGCATTGCCGGCCTGGTGCGTTCGGACGATATCGCCACCGACAACACCGTACCTTCGACCCGTATAGCCGATGCGCGCATCACCTATTCCGGCACTGGCGCCTTCGCCGATGCCAGCCAGCCAGGTTGGTTGGATCGTTTCTTCATCAGCCCGTTGTGGCCGTTCTAAGCAGGTGCCGGCAATGAAACTGTTCAGCTCGATCGTAGTTGCCTTGCTGTGCCTGGTCGCCATTCCGGCGCAAGCCGAGCGGCTCAAGGACATCGCTACCATTCAGGGCGTGCGTAGCAACCAGTTGATCGGCTACGGCCTGGTGGTCGGCCTCAATGGCAGCGGCGACCAGACCACCCAGACGCCGTTCACGGTGCAGACCTTCAATAACATGATGGCGCAGTTCGGCATCAAGGTACCGGCGGGTGGCAACGTGCAGCTGAAGAACGTGGCGGCCGTGTCGATCCATGCCGATCTGCCACCCTTCGCCAAGCCTGGACAGACCATCGATATCACCGTTTCGTCGATCGGTAATGCCAAGAGCCTGCGTGGCGGTAGCCTGCTGATGGCGCCGCTGAAAGGTATCGACGGCAACGTTTACGCCATCGCCCAGGGCAACCTCGTGGTGGGCGGCTTCGATGCGGGCGGTGCGGACGGTTCGCGGATTACCGTCAATATTCCGTCTGCCGGCCGTATTCCCGGTGGCGCGACGGTCGAGCGGCCGGTGCCGAGCGCATTCAATCAGGGCACGACCCTGACAATGAACCTCAACCGCCCGGACTTCACCACGGCCAAGAACATCGTCGACCACATCAATGAGCTGCTTGGCCCGGGTGTGGCCCAGGCGCTGGATGGCGGCTCGATCAGCATTACCGCACCTCTGGACCCGAGCCAGCGCGTCGATTACCTGTCGATCCTGGAAAACCTCGAAGTCGACGTTGGTCAGGCGGTGGCCAAAGTGATCATCAACTCGCGTACCGGCACCATCGTGATCGGCCAGAACGTCCGTGTGCAGCCAGCCGCCGTAACCCATGGCAGCCTGACGGTAACCATTTCCGAAGATCCGCAAGTCAGCCAACCGAACCCGCTGTCGGACGGGCAGACGGTGGTCGTGCCCAACTCCAAGGTGAAGGCGGAGCAGGAAGCCAAGCCGATGTTCAAGTTCGGCCCGGGCACCACGCTGGATGAAATCGTTCGAGCGGTGAATCAGGTGGGCGCTGCGCCCAGTGACCTGATGGCTATCCTCGAAGCCCTCAAGCAAGCCGGCGCGTTGCAAGCCGACCTGATCGTGATCTGAGGACGAACCGATGGAAAATCGACTGGGACTCGGGCGGCGTACGCCTGACAGTGGCAGCTACTCCGACCTGAACCGCCTGAACCAGCTCAAGGTAGGTAAGGATCGTGACGGCGCAGAGAACGTGCGCAAGGTCGCGCAGGAGTTCGAGTCCCTGTTCATGAACGAGATGCTCAAGTCGATGCGTTCGGCCACCGAGGTCATGGCGCAAGACAATCCGCTCAACAGTCAGGCCAGCAAGCAGTACCAGGACATGCACGACCAACAGCTATCGGTCACGCTGTCCAAAGAGGGCGGTGGCATCGGGCTCGCCGACGTGCTGGTCCGCCAGTTGGCCAAGCAGCAGGCGCCGAGCGAGAAGCCGAATCCTTTCGCTCAGGTGGCACAGACCGAGGGTGCGAAGTGGTCGAGCAACCCCAACTCGAAGATTGCTGCGGTGGATCCGACGCGCAACGATTCCCAGCTGCTCAACCAGCGTCGTCTGGCGCTGCCGGGCCGTCTGGCCGAGCGTGCAGCGGTTGAAGTTGCAGCCACGAACTCCCAGGCCGAACAGCCCAACCAGAGCGGCGGCGTCCAGCCGCTGGTCAACCTCGACTGGAAGCCGGCCACTGCATTCGCCGCCCCCAAAGACGCGCCGTTGACCATCAACGGCGTTGAGACGACAGCCCCGAGCGCACCGAGCAAGACGCGTTTCAGCTCACCTGCCGAGTTCATCGCAACCATGCTGCCGATGGCGGAAAAGGCGGCCAAGCGTCTCGGTGTCGAGCCACGTTTTCTTGTTGCGCAAGCTGCGCTGGAAACCGGCTGGGGTAAGTCGATGATCAAGCAGACGGACGGCACCAACAGTCACAACCTGTTCGGTATCAAGGCTACGGGTTGGAAAGGTGAGTCCGCGACTGTAACTACGACCGAGTATGTCAACGGCAAGGCAACCAAGCAGGTAGCAGGCTTCCGTGCATATGACTCGTTCGAGCACAGCTTCAATGATTACGTCCGGCTGCTGGAAAGCAACGATCGTTACAAGCCAGCCATTCAGGTGGCTAGCGTGTCAGGTGATTCGGAGCGTTTCGTTAAAGAGTTACAGCGAGCCGGTTACGCGACCGACCCGCAATATGCGCGCAAGATCAACCAGATCGCCCGCAAAGTACAGACATACCAGACAATAGCCGACGCGAGTTCGGCCCCTGCGGTACGGACTAGAGGCTAACCATGGCTGACCTACTGAATATTGGCTTGTCGGGCCTGAGCGCGAGCAAGAGCCAGCTGTCGATTACCGGCCACAACATCAGCAACGTCAACACGCCCGGCTACAGCCGCCAGGATGCGTCCCAGGCAACCCGCACACCGCAATTCAGCGGTGCCGGGTACGTGGGCTCGGGTACGACACTGGTGGAAATTCGCCGGACATACAGCGAGTTTCTGACCAGCCAGCTGCGCAGCAGCACCTCCTTGAGCAGCGACGTCGAATCCTACAAGAGCCAGATCGATCAGCTCGACTCCTTGCTGGCGGGAAGCACCACCGGGATTACGCCTTCGCTACAGAAGTTTTTCTCCGCATTGCAAACGGCGGCGGAGGACCCTTCCAACATTCCCGCGCGCCAGTTGGTGCTGGCTGAAGCGGAAGGGTTGGCGCGCCGATTCAATACCGTTTCCGACCGTCTGACCGAGCAGAACAGCTTCACCAACAAGCAGATGTCGGCCGTCACCGATCAGATCAACCGGCTCGCGGGGAGCATCGGCAGCCTCAATCAGGCCATCGCGACCGCGTCCGCCAACGGCAAGCAACCCAACGACCTGCTCGATGCGCGGGACGAAGCCGTGCGCCAGCTCTCGACCTATATTGGCGTCACCGTAACGCCGCAGGACGACAACAGCTTCAATATCTCCGTTGGTACAGGCCAACCATTGGTCGTGGGAAACACGGTGAGCCGTTTGGAAGTGGTGCCGGGGCAAAGCGATCCCAACCGCTACGAAATCCAGTTTGTCAGCGGCAACTCGCGGCAGGGTATTACTTCGCAGATCTCCGGCGGTGAGCTCGGCGGGTTGATCCGTTATCGCGAGGAAGTGCTGGACTCGACGATGAACTCGCTCGGCAGGCTGGCGCTTGCGATAAGCGACCAGATCAATTCGCAGCAAACCCAAGGGCTCGATCTGAAAGGGCAGGTTGGAGCGGCCCTGTTCGGTGACTACAACGCACCCTCGCTGATGGGGTTGCGTGCTACAGCTTTCAGCAACAATACGTCGGCCGCCGACGCGTCATTGAGGATTACCGATACTGGTAACCTGGCGGTCAGTGATTATCGCCTGGAGTTCGACGGAACGAATTACTCGGCCAGGCGGCTGAGTGATAACGCGAGCATCAGCGTTACCCAGAATGCGGGCCCGCCTGCCTACCTGAGCTTTGCAGACAGCGCAGGTAAGGATCAGGGCTTTCAGGTCGCCATCAGCGGCACTCCCAATGCAGGCGACAAGTTCTCGCTACAACCGACCAGACGCGGCGCTACGGACATCAAAACGGTACTGGACCAGGCGGATCAGTTGGCATTCGCGGCGCCAGTGCGGGCGCAAAGCAATCTCCAGAACGCCGGTACAGGGCAAATCAGTCAGCCGGAGACTACCGAGACGGTAGACATGGCCGCGCTGAAAGCTGCGCTTCCGGGGGATATCACTTTGACCTATGCCGCCGGCAGTCCGCCGACCATCACCGGCACCGGCGTGACTCAGGTGAGCCCGGCCGTTTTCACTCCTGGGCAGACCAACGAGCTGGCGATTACCATCGACGGCCACAGTTTTACGTTCACGGTTAGCGGCCGCCCTCAGGACGGCGACACCTTTACGATCGGGTTCAACCAGAACGGCGTGTCGGATAACCGAAACGCCCTGAAAATGGTGGATCTTCAGACGAAGCAGACGATCGGGGTCGACCCGAGCGTGCCGGGTTCAGGGAAAAGTTTTACCGATGGCTATGGCGAACTCGTCGAGCGTGTCGGGACGCTGACGGCTCAGGCGCGAATGGACAGCGATGCGACCAGTGCGATTCTCAAGCAAGCCACCGATAATCGGGACTCGCTGTCGGCAGTCAATCTGGATGAAGAGGCGGCCAATCTGATCAAGTTCGAGCAGTACTACAACGCCTCTGCTCAGATCATTCAAGTTGCGCGCACCATGTTCGATACACTGATTAGCACCTTCAGGTAATAGGCCCGCCCATGCGCATCTCGACCTTGCAAGCCTTCAATAATGGCGTATCCGGCATCCAGCGAAACTATGCCAATGCGACGCGTACCCAGGAGCAGATCAGTACCGGGAACCGCATTCTTACTCCTGCGGACGATCCGGTTGCGTCAGTGCGCCTGCTTCAGCTCGAACAGCAGCAGAGTGTGCTGAGCCAGTACAACAGCAACCTGACGGCGGCGAAGAACAGCCTGACCCAGGAAGAAGTGACGCTGAACTCGGTCAACACCGTATTGCAGCGTGTTCGCGAGCTGGCCGTACAGGCGGGCAACGGCTCGCTCGATCCTCAGGATCGTAAGGCCATTGCGGCCGAGTTGGGTCAGCGCGAGGACGAGCTGCTGTCCTTGATGAATACGCGCAATGCGCGCGGTGAGTATCTATTCTCGGGCTTCCAAGGCAAAACCCAACCTTTCGTGCGGGCTGCCGACGGGTCCTATAGCTACGCGGGTGACGAAGGGCAGCGAAAGCTGCAGGTCGCCAGCTCGTTGAATATACCGATCAGTGATAACGGCAAGTCGATATTCGAGAACGTAACCAATGCGGGGCGTTTGCAGACAACATTCGATAGCACCCTCACACCAGGCTCGACACTGGGTGTCTCGGCTCCTTTGATTCAGGATGAAGTCGCTTTCGCCGGAAGCCCGTCGTTTCCTGCCGCAGGGGTGGGCATTCGATTCACCTCCGATACCGAATACGTCGTCTATGATCTCGCTGCTCCGCCGGCAGACCCGACCAATTTGTCCGATCCGCTGATTCTGGCGTCAGGCAGGATGGATAGTGATGCGGATCAGAGCGACAGCCTGGTGTTTCGTGGCGTCGCCTTGCAGCTAGATGGCGCTGCCGTTGGTGGTGAGAGCATCGAAGTCACCTTGACGCCCGACGCTAACAAGCAGGGCTTGCTTAACACCATTGCCAGTTTCAGAAAGGCGTTGGAAGATCCTGGAACAACCGGCGGCCAAGTGCGTGATGCTGTCGCCGTCACCTTGACCAATCTCGATCACGGCATGGTCAGCGTTGATGAGGCGCGCGGCAATATTGGGGCTCGTCTGAACGTCATCGAAACCACGCAAACCGACAACGAAGATGTGGCGCTGGTCAACAAGGGCGTTCAGGCCGAACTGCGTGAGCTGGACTACGCCGAGGCGCTGTCCCGACTGTCCATGCAGACGGTGGTGCTCGAAGCCGCGCAGCAGAGCTATGTGAAAATTGCCGGCCTGAGCTTGTTCAACGTTATGCGCTGAGCCGTCCAGCGGGGAATGGTTCACAGAACAGTGGTCCCGATTTGACTTGCCCTCGTTGCGGCTTAGAGTGTCCTGGCGGCGCATGGAGTACCGCGCTGTTGCTAATCCAACACTCATAGGGAAGTGAACAATGATTAAGTCTTTTGTCTCCGCAACAATCTTCGCATTGCTCGCCAGCGTTTCCGTTGGCAGCTATGCCGCTAAAGCCGAGCCTGTCGACTCAACACAGGTTGCAGTAGCTCAGGTTGAGGCAATCAACCTCAATTCAGCCGATGCTGAAACTCTGACTCGAGAACTCAAAGGAATCGGCGCCACGAAGGCCAAGGCTATCGTCGCGTACCGAGAAGCCCATGGCCCGTTCGCCTCGGTTGAAGATCTGCTGGAGATCAAAGGAATCGGTGCTGCAACCTTGGAAAAGAACCGAGCCAAATTGAGCTTGCATTGATCGGAGGATTGCGTTCAGGGAAGCCGGTCTTATGACCGGCTTTTTCGTTCCTACGATGGGCATTGTCTCGATAGCGAACTCACCATAGGGAGCCAATTTCCCCGCCTCGAGACTTTCAATCGGACCTAGCCTGACCTGAACGCCAAGGGGCCGGCTGTTGTCCTTGTTAGAACGATCAGTCGGCTTTGTCCATCCCTTTTGAAGTCGAAATTGCCTTAAAAAAGCGTTGACATGTTACGGTTATGCACATTCTTGGTGCCGGAACCTGAGTGTTTCTCTGTTAGCGCTAAGCAATTTGCTGGACATTCTTAAGTTACTGATTTCAAAAGGTTTATGTTTGCTGAGCAAAAACCCATCGATCTGTTTGTAGGCCGCGCCAGACGGGGGTTTGAGCCAGTCATCCAGAATCTGTTCACAAGGTTATCCACAGGATCTGTGGATAATTGCGCAGCTCTTCTACGGCGCGGCTTTGAGAGGAGATATTCGGTGAAAGCACCTTGGAAATTCTTCAAATACTTCCCAATGGCGCAACGAGTGCTCGCTCGGGGAAGGTTACCGATGGTGCTTCTCGCCGTCGCCCGCAAGCGTTCGGCACGAGGCGGGCTCGTCAAGGGGCTTCGAGAGGATCTCGGCCTGCTGCAGGCCTTGTGCGTGGCCTGGTGGCGGGGAGAGTACAGGGCCATCAGCAGGCCTGCCTTAGTCGCTGTCGTGGCTGGATTGCTGTACTTCCTGACACCGATGGACGCTATCCCCGACTGGATTCCTGGCCTTGGTTTCGTCGACGATCTGGCGGTGCTGGCCTGGGTAATGCGTAAGTGGTCAGGCGAGTTGCAGGCATTTCGCGCCTGGAAGGACAGCCAGTCGGCGGATGTGCAAGCCGATATTGATCGCCTACCCTCGGCGGAAGAGCCCATGGCGGAAGGCGTCAGCCGAGCCCGCAGCGGTCGAGTATGACAGGCGGGGGTGTTCGGGATTAATCCTTTGGTGTGTAAGTTCGCCTCAGCTTTCACTCTTTAGTGCGGCTTGTTACGGCAAAAAATCGCTGCCGTGCTGTTAAGATCCGGTTTTATTCACGGGACAAAGGGCGGGGTAGCGGATGAGTGTCCAGGTCATCATGCGCGATGGTGTGCCAGAGTATGCCGTGCTGCCGTGGGACGAATATCAGGCTCTGCTGCTGAGTACGCGTAACCAGAACATGACGGTCGCGGCGGAAGCCGGGGCTGCGGTTGCATTGCCCAGGTTCAGCGAGCTGTCCTCATTGCGGGAAGCCAAGGGAGTGAACCAGGAAGCGCTGGCGCGCTCTGCGGGCATCAGTCCGGCTTATCTGGCGCTCATCGAAAGCGGCGACCGTGATCCCGGAGAGGCTATACGCCGCGCGCTGGCCCGCGCAATGGAGATCGAAGGATGGCAGCCGGAAGCTTGAGAGACACCGCGGCGTCGATTCGCATCAGCCGTCCTCATTGGCAGGCGCTGCTGGATGAGTTGAGCGAAGCCCGACGCCAGCGGCATCTGGTGACCTACCGTGCCTTGGTCGAGCGACTTCAGCTCCCGGTGCCGGCCATGCAGACGTTGACGGCGGCGCTAGAGCATCTGGCAGCGCTGGATGCACGTGCTGATCGGCCGTTGCGTAGTGCATTGGTGATCAGTCAGGGCGCCAGTCGCTTGCCCAAAACGGGTTTTTTCGAATGCGCTACGCGTCTCGGGCGGTTTTCCGGTCCGGCAGACGGAGCTGCAGCCGCGTCCTGGCACGCTGGTGAGGTTGCGCGCGTATTCGAGTTCGATTACCCGGAGGCGCCGTGATGCTGCATAAGGTCCGAGCGCGAGGCGGTTATTGGATCGCCCGTAGACTGATGGGTACACGCTGGGCTGTACGGCAGCCGAAATTGTGGCGTTGGATGGAAGGCCAATTTTCTCGCATGGCCGCGATTGGGGACCCGAAGGCGCAGAGCTTTTACGGCCACATCCTACTGTTTCGAGGTCAGGGATTTGGCGCAAGGCAGGAAGGCATACGCTTGCTTCGCCTGGCTGCCCAGGGTGGCGACGCCAAGGCTGCATACCAGATGGGTATCGTCTGCCTTGGCGAGGACGCCACTCATGGTCCCGACGGCGCTCAGGCTGCTCATTGGTGGACGCTTGCAGTCGAGAGAGGGCATCCGCTCGCTGCGGCCCGTCTGGCCCAGCTGTATGCCGCTGGCGGCCATGGGCTGGCACCTGATAAGCAACAGGCTGAACGTTACAAGGCTCGCGCCGCCAAGCTCGGGCTCTGATTTCTCAGCCGCTGCCGTTGCGTGTCAATCGTGTACAGGCTGAACCCTGCTTCTTGCTTAGCTTGCCGCTTGGCTTCCGAGGCCAATGCGGCAAGACATGCCGCATCGAGTTCGGCGCCGCAACCTGGCTTCAGCTGGACGGCACCAACCGAGAGCGAAAGCAGGGGATAGCGTTGCTGACCACCTTGCCTTCCTTCAGCGATGAAGCATCCTTCAACAAGATGTTCATTGCGGTAGAACGATCGGCAACGCTGTTCGAATGCTTCGAACAATTGGCTAATTCTCGACGCCCACTCGTCTGATTTCATTACCAGCATGAAGTCGTCGCCGCCTATATGGCCGACGAAATCACAGCTCGAATCGATCTGCTCATCGAGGCAGTGGGCCAGACATAGCAGAACCTCATCTCCCTTGGCGTAACCGTAAAGATCATTGAAGGGCTTGAAATGATCGATATCCACGTAGCAGATCACAGCTTCCCGGCCCTGTCGTAACAGGCGTGTCAGGCATTGTTGAATCGGCACGTTGCCAGGCAGCAACGTCAGTGGGTTGGCATGGCGCGCTTGCTGGATCTTCATTTCAGTAATCAGTTTGAGCACGTCGATTACCCGGCCCAGCCCGTGATAGCGGCCATTGACGGTAATTACGAAGTCTTCGTCGATGCGCTGCCGGGCTCGACTGGTCAACAGTCGGCTGACTTGCTGCAAAGATTGGCCAAGCTCTACCGCGAGAAAGTCATCGCTCATCAACCTACTGATGGGTTTGCGCGCCAGCAGGTCGGTCGCAAACGGCTTGAGCAGGGCGTCGGACAGCAGGCTTCGATGAACGATGCCGACGGGTATATCCATCGCATCGAGCACCGCGACGGAGTTCAGATTCGCCTGCAGGCGGAACAGTTCCAGCACATGCCCAACCGGATGAGAGGCAATGACCGCGGATTGCTTCAGCACCAGCGGGGTCAGGTCGGGATGCTCCTCGTTGGGTGTTTCGTCGCGATTGCCGTTGCTTGGCAGAAGCACGGTTGCGTCGATGTTGGGTTCTTCTTCCGGGCGTCCCAGCAAATAGCCCTGAACAAGGTCGATGCCCATGTCCGAGAGGATTCGGAGTTCTTCGCTCAGCTCGATGCCTTCTGCGATGACCTGCGCTCGCGAGGCTCGTGCGATTTTCATGATCGACTCGACGAACTCACGTTTGATCGCGTCCCGGTGAATGCCGTCGATGAAGTAGCGGTCGATTTTCACATAGTCGGGGCGTAGCTCAGACCACATGCGCAGGCCGGAGTAGCCGGCGCCAAGGTCATCCAGCGCGATTGAAAAGCCCATGTCGCGATAGTGGTGCAAGGCGGCATCGAGTAGCTCGAAGTCATCCGTCGGGGTCTGTTCCGTCAGTTCGATCACGACCCGGTCGGCTGAGATTCGGTACTTGTGCAACAGCTCCAGCGTACGGCCCGGCTTGTGGGTTACGTCCAGCAAGGTTTCCGGCGAGACATTGAGAAAAAGTTTGCCTTGCAGCTGCTGCTGACTGTAGCGGCGGCAAGCACTTTCACGACAGGTCATCTCGAGCTCGTTGAGCCGCCCCGCGTGTCGGGCGGCGGCGAGCAGGTTGATAGGGGAGTGCAGCGGGGTATTGGAGGGGCCGCGTGTCAGTGCTTCGTAGCCAAGTATGCGCCGTTCGGAAAGCGAAAGGATGGGCTGAAAGAGGCTGGTGATGTCGCCGTGAGCGAGGATGTTATCCAGCGTGCTCAACTGCTCGGTGACGGTCATGGTGATCCCGTGATGGCCAAAAATGCGAAGGGCCGCACAAGTGGCGGCCCTTCGCATTTCACGACTCTATGATGTCATTTTGATGACATTCGGACGGCTAGCGCTCGACGGAGTTATTCTTGGCCATCACGTCCTGCAGGCCCAGGTAGTCCAGCAGGATTCTGCCGCTTTCAGACAGGTAGGCATCATCCTCGGGTTTGATCTTCTTGTCTTCGATATGCGGCGTCGTTTCGTCTTCCCTTTCGAGCTTAGTCAGCGGTTCCTCGCCCTTGGCCTTTCGCAGCGTATTCTCCAGCGCTAGCTGGCGGTTCTCGATACGTTCCTGCTGCGCCCGGCGCTTCTCCTCGTTGAGGCTGATGGTCGTCTCGTGAGTAAGCTCCTGGGCCAGGGCGAGGCGATCTCGGGTGAAAACGAAATCGGGATTTTCGCTGGTTCGCCCTTCGTGACGGGCTTTGAGTTCGGCGAGGAATGGCTTGAATGGGTTCATGTCAGGGTTGATCGCAGCACGAATGCTGTCCCAGGGCATGGCTTCAGGCAGCGCGCTCTCGCCGATTTCCTTGGTGTCGACTTCGGCTGGATAGGAGATATCCGGAATCACACCCTGGTGCTGAGTACTCTGGCCGGACACCCGGTAGAACTTCGCCAGTGTGAGTTTGAGCTCGCCATGATTGAGCGGCTGGACGGTCTGCACGGTGCCCTTGCCGAAGGTTTGGCCGCCGACGATGAGCGCTCGGTGGTAATCCTGCATCGCGCCGGCGAAGATCTCCGACGCCGATGCCGATAGACGATTGACCAGCACGGCCAGCGGTCCTTTATAGAACGCCCCCACCTGTTCGTCGGCAAGCACGTCGACGCGCCCGTCGCTGTTGCGAACCAGTACCGTCGGGCCCTGATCGATGAACAGGCCAGTCAGCTCCGTAGCTTCCTGAAGCGAACCACCACCGTTGTTGCGCAGGTCGATGACGACGCCATCGACCTTCTCCTGCTGCAGCTCCGTCAGCAGCTTCTTCACGTCCCGGGTGGTGCTCTTGTAGTTCTTGTCGCCGGCGCGAAGGGCCTTGAAGTCCAGGTAGAAGGCAGGCACCTCGATGACCCCGAGCTTGTAGTCGCGACCGTTCTGATTGAGGTGGAGCACGGATTTCTTGGCTGCCTGCTCCTCAAGCTTGACCGCTTCACGAGTAATGGCGACGACCTTGCTGCTCTGGTCGTTGGGCGCGTTGCTTGCTGGTACGACCTCGAGGCGAACGACTGAACCTTTCGGACCGCGGATCAGTTTGACGACCTCGTCGAGGCGCCAGCCGATCACGTCGACCATTTCCTCGTCGCCTTGGCCTACGCCGACGATTTTGTCCGCGGGGGCGATCTGCTTGCTCTTCTCGGCGGGGCCGGCGGGAACCAGTCGTACCACCTTGACGTACTCATTGTCGCTTTGCAGCACGGCACCAATGCCTTCCAGGGAAAGGCTCATGTTGATGTCGAAGTTTTCCGCATTGTCGGGCGACAGGTATTGGGTGTGCGGATCGTAGGATTGCGCGAAGGCATTGATATAGGCCTGGAAGACGTCTTCGCCACGGGTCTGCTCAAGACGCGACAGCTGGTTCTTGTAGCGCTTGGTCAGCAGCTCCGTGATCGCCTTTGGCTCCTTACCGGCTATCTTCAGTCGCAACACCTCATCCTTGACGCGTTTACGCCAGAGATCATCCAGCTCTTTCTCGTCCTTGGGCCAGGCGGCGTTCTCGCGATCGACCAGCAATTCTTCGTCGAGTGTGAAGTCGAAGCTGTCCACCCCTTTTTCCAGCAGGCTCAGCGCGTATTGAAGCCGGCTCTGCAGGCGCTCAAGGTGAACCTTGTAGATCGCGAAGCCGGGCTCGAGGTTGCCGTTTTTAAGGAAGTTGTCGAATTCGTTGCGCCAGGGTTCGAACTCGGCCAGATCGCCTGCGGTGAAATAGCTGCGCGACGGATCGAGCATCTTGATGTAGCTGTCGAAAATCTTCGACGAGCGGGCGTCATTGAGGGGTGGCTTATTGTAATGATGGCGCTTGAGCAACTCGACGATGTTGAGGCTGGCAATTACCTGATCGCGGTCGGGCTGCAGGTAGTCCCAGTCGTGTCCGGCTGCCGGTTTGGCCTGGGCGATGCTGGCCTGAAGGCCGAGCAACAGGGCTAGAAAGCCCGTAGTCAATGATCGTTTCATTTCGAAGGAGCGACACGAGGCTGGGTAATAACGCATATTAGGCCATCAAATCAGGCGCCGGGGGCGGGATCCGCCCGGCGGAAAATAACAACAGCCCGGTGGAATCTGACGGGCTAGTACGCCGTGACAAAGAATCACATCAGGATGCCAGGGCGAGTCCCGCACAACACCACCATACCGATTTGGTTATCGATGGTTGGGGCGGGTGTATCGCTATGTGACCTGAACAGAGAATTATCAGCGGCCTGCATTGCCAGAATAGCGGCCGAGCGGGCACAGGTCTGACCCACTATGGAGGCAGCAAGAAGGCATTGCAAGGCGTTGAGGGCCTGGGGGTGGATGAAGCGCACCGCTCCAAGCCGTGGCGATGGCAGGTAAGGGTCCGGGTCACGGCTGCAGTCCCTTGCGCCTGGGTTCCAGGCGCACACCACGACTGCTTCATGCAATCAAGGCAGCTCGGCGCTTGAATAGAACGCAGTGAGTACCTTGACCAGATGCGCCAGGTCCTGGCTGCCCGCTAACTCGCGAATCGAGTGCATACCAAAGGTCGGCAGGCCAATATCCACTGTGCGCACGCCAAGCTGACTGGCGGTGATAGGCCCGATGGTCGAACCGCACCCCATGTCGCTTCGGGTAACAAAGCTCTGAACCGACACCTCATTTTCCAAACAGAGATGACGGAAGAAACCAGCGGTTTCGCTGCTAGTGGCATAACGCTGATTGCTGTTGACCTTGATGACCGGCCCGGCATTGAGTTTCGGGCCGTGATTGCCGTCGTGTTTGTCGGCATAGTTGGGATGCACGGCGTGTGCATTGTCGGCAGAAATCAGCAATGAGCGGTTGATGCTGCGCTGGAAGGCCTCGCTTTCAGGCAGCACCCGACGCAATACCTGCTCGAGGAATGGCCCATCAGCACCGCACATCGACGCGGAGCCGACTTCTTCATGATCGGTACAGACCAGGATGCAAGTTTCTTCCGGGGCGGCCCGTAGCAGGGCCTGCAGCCCGGCGAAGCACGACAGCAGGTTGTCCAAACGGGCACCTGCGATGAAGTCGCCGTTCAGGCCGATGACGGCCGCGCTCTGGGTGTCGTAAAAACTCAGCTCGAAATCCAGTACCACGTCCGCTACCAGCCCATGCTCGCGGCTTAGCTGGTCGGCCAGCAAAGCACGAAAGTCCGGGCGGTCTTCGCTGGCGATCTGCGCCAGAATCGGTGGCAGCTCGTTCTGGGGGTTGATTGCCCAGCCTTGATTGGCGTCCCGGTTGAGGTGGATGGCGAGGCTGGGGATGATCGCGATCGGCAGTTTGAAATCGATCAGCTGGCTTTCGATTCGGCCGTCACGGCTATAGGTCACGCGTCCGGCCAGCGACAGGTCCCGATCGAACCAGGGCGCCAGCAGCGCACCCCCATACACTTCCACACCCAGCTGCCAGAAGCCCTGGCGCTGCAGCTCCGGCTGGGGTTTGACCCGCAGGCAGGGGCTGTCGGTGTGGGCACCGACCATGCGCATGCCGTGCTCGATGACCGATTTGCTGCCGAGTTGAAAGGCGATGATCGCGGAGTCGTTACGGGTCACGTAGTAGCGGCCACCTGGCTCGGTATGCCACGTCTCGCTTTCGTCCAACGACTTGTAACCGGCAGCCTGAAGGCCCCGCGCTAGGCTGCGGGTGGCATGAAACGGCGTTGGAGAAGCCTTGAGGTAATCGATCAGACCCTGGTTGAGTTCTTCGCGCATGACGAGCTCCTGACTGCAAGGCCAAGGAGTTTACCGTATTGACGGGGACTGACTCGATGGTCACTCACAACCGGGCGCGCGAGTGCAGCATTTAAAAGGGAGCCGGGCAGTCGAAGCGCATGCGCTTACCCGTCTGGGGGTGGGTCAGGGCGAGCATGCTGGCGTGCAGGCAAAGCCGGTCATGGGCCGCCAACGCCTGCTCATGGGCGTACAGTCGATCGCCGAGCAGCGGATGGCCAATCGAAAGCATATGTACACGCAGCTGATGCGAGCGCCCAGTGATCGGTGTCAGTTCGACTCGGCTGTAGTGGCCGCAACGCTCGAGCACGCGCCAGTAAGTCAGGGCATGCTTACCCAGCTCATGGTCGACCACATGCCGCGGTTTGGTCGGCGGGTCGTAGCGCAGCGGCAGGTCGACGCTGCCGCTCTGCTGTTCGGGCTCGCCCCAGCACAGCGCGGTGTAGGTCTTTTCGGTTTCGCGGTCGTGAAATTGCCGCGACAGCTCGCGGTGACTATCGGCATCGCGCGCGAGCACGATCAGGCCGGAGGTTTCCCAGTCCAGGCGATGGACGATACGTGCCTCGGGGTAGCCGTTTTCCTGCAGGCGCGTCACCAGGCAGTCCTTGTTGTCATCGGCGCGACCGGGCACGGACAACAACAGGGTGGGTTTATTGATCACCAGCAGGGCGGCGTCCTGGTGGATCATCTGGATGTTGCTTAGGGGCATCTTGGGATTCCGCAAACGCAATCGGCGACCGAAGTCGCCGATGATTCTGCCGTGGCAAGCGAGCGGGCCGCTGCCCGCTCGATCAACGATCCGGCAGGGTGATGTTCAGCTCGAGGATCGAGCAGCTGCCCTGGTCTTCCAAGGCGACCTGGACCTGGTCGCTGTCGATGTTGACGTACTTGCGGATCACCTCGACCAACTCTTTCTGCAGGGCGGGAAGGTAGTCCGGCTGAGTCCTCTGGCCGCGCTCGTGGGCGACGATGATCTGCAGACGTTCCTTGGCGATGTTGGCGGGCGTTTCCTTCTTCTTGCGCTCACGAAAGAAGTCGAGAAGGTTCATTCGCGGCCTCCGAACAGTCGTTGCAGGAAGCCCTGCTTCTTCACGTCGAGGAAGCGATGATTCACTTCCTTGCCCAGCAGGCGATCTACCGCATCGCTGTAGGCCTGGCCAGCATCGCTTTGGTCGTCGAGGATCACCGGTACGCCCTGGTTGGATGCCTTCAGCACCGCCTGGGATTCCGGAATGACGCCGAGCAGACGGATCGACAGGATTTCCTCGACGTCTTCAACGCCGAGCATCTCGCCCTTGACTACGCGTTCGGGGTTGTAGCGGGTCAGCAGCAGGTGTTCCTTGATCGACTCTTCGCCGTTCTCGGCACGGCGGGACTTGCTGGCCAGTAGGCCCAGCATGCGGTCCGAGTCGCGAACCGAGGAAACTTCCGGGTTGGTCACGACAATGGCTTCGTCGGCGAAGTACATCGCCAGGTGTGCGCCTTTCTCGATGCCGGCCGGAGAGTCGCAGATGACGAATTCAAAGGTTTTGGCCAGCTCGTCGATCACTTTGCCAACGCCTTCGAGCGTCAGGGCGTCCTTGTCACGGGTCTGGCTGGCGGCCAGCACGTAGAGGTTTTCGAGGCGCTTGTCCTTGATCAGCGCCTGGGTCAGGGTGGCGTCGCCCTGAATGACGTTAACGAAGTCATACACCACACGGCGCTCGCAGCCCATGATCAGGTCCAGATTACGCAGGCCAACGTCGAAGTCGACGATGACGGTCTTGTGGCCGCGCAGAGCGAGGCCGGTACCGATGGCGGCGCTGGTAGTGGTTTTACCGACGCCACCCTTGCCGGAAGTGACTACGAGGATCTTGGCCAAGGTGATTCACCCTAAATATGGAAGTCGGGACCTTCAGCCGAGTCGGCGTCAGGAGGCCCGTTTTGGTGCTTGAAAATTCGCGGCAGTATCCGTTAAAGGCGGGTGATGTTCAACACGTCGCCGGATAGCTTCATCTGTACGGCTTCGGTCCACAGCGGATCGCGACGCAAGTCTTCGGCAACCTTGTAATGACCAGCAATGGAGACCATTTCAGCGGCGAGCTGCTGACAGAATATTCGCGCATTGGTGTCGCCCTTGATGCCGGCCAGGGCACGCCCGCGTAGCGGACCGTACACATGGATGTTTCCATCGGCGAGAAGTTCCGCGCCCGGGCTGACGGCGGCCAGCACAATGAGATCGCCACCCTGGGCATAGACTTGCTGACCGCCGCGAATCGGTGTGGTCACCACGCGAGTGGGTCGATAAGTCGGTTCAGCCGGCTTGGATGGTTCGGCCGGGCTCTTGTTGGAGAGGTCGAGCTTACGTTCCTTGGCTCCGGACGGCGGCAGTATCGGCAGATCCAGCGCCGAAGCCGCCTCGACCACCTGCGGGTCGGCAGCTCGCAGCGCCAGCGTGCGCAGGCCGTGCTTGCGGCACAGTGCAATAAGCGCCGGAAGGTCGAGACCACACTCGGCGGGCAGCTTGTCCAGTGCGAGCACTAGAGGCGTGTTGTTAAAAAAATCCGGGGCCTGCGCGACCTTCACGGCCAATTGCCGATCGAGACGCTCCAGGTCGTTCTGCGTCAGCTCCAGGACGGTAATGGCAAGCATGCTGCCCTTGAGCTGGAATACGGGGGGCTGGTCAGGAGAATCGGCTTGGCTCATGGTCTGCCTGCTGCGGTAAATGGCGAGGACTTATAGCGGGGCAAACCGCTGCCTGCAAGTCTCGCCGGGCCGATCGGGTGGGCGCCATGCATCGAGACGCCGCCGCATACAGAGGCGATTTATCGCTAGAATGCGCGCTTTTACCGGTTCGAGCTTGCCAATGGATCGATCTCTTTTCCACGCATCCTTTCTCCATCCACGGTTTTGGTTGTTATGGCTAGGCCTGGGTCTGCTGTGGCTGGTGGTGCAGCTGCCGTATCGGGTTTTGCTGCTCCTGGGGCGTGGGCTCGGTGTCGTTATGTACCGAACTGCGCGCTCGAGACGGCATATCGCTCGGCGCAACCTGCAGCTGTGTTTTCCCGAGTTGAGCGACAAGGACCGGGAGCGGCTGCTACGCGAAAACTTCGCCTCGATGGGCATCGCCTTCTTCGAAATGGCCATGAGCTGGTGGTGGTCCAAGAATCGCTTGCAGAAGCTGGCGCAGGTAAAGGGTCTCGAACACTTGCAGCAGGCCCAGGCCGAGGGTCAGGGGGTGATTCTCATGGCGCTTCACTTCACTACGCTGGAGATCGGTGCGGCCTTGCTGAGCCAGCTGCACACGATCGATGGCATGTACCGTGAGCACAAGAATCCGGTATTCGATTTCGTGCAGCGGCGCGGGCGAGAGCGGCATAACCTGGACGCCAGCGCGATCGAGCGTGAGGACGTACGGGCGATGCTCAAGGTGTTACGGGCCGGCCGGGCGATCTGGTACGCGCCGGATCAGGATTACGGCCGCAAACAGAGCCTTTTCGTGCCCTGGTTCGGCATCAGCGCGGCAACCGTGACAGCGACGACCAAGTTCGCCCGCTTGGGTAAAGCGAGGGTCATTCCCTACACGCAGGAACGTCTTGCCGATGGCTCAGGCTACCGGCTGGTGATCCATCCGCCGCTGGTGGATTTTCCTGGTGAAAGCGAGGAAGCCGATTGCCTTCGCATCAACGAGTGGGTGGAAGACGCGGTACGGCACCATCCTGAGCAGTATCTCTGGGCGCATCGGCGCTTCAAGACCCGTCCCGCTGGCGAGCCGAGCCTTTACCGCAAACTGCCCAAAAAGCCGATTAGTCCGTAAGAACGCCGTCGCGAAAGTCACGCAGGGCCTGCTCGATCTCCTCGCGGCTGTTCATCACGAACGGGCCGTACTGAACGATCGGCTCGCCAAGGGGGCGTCCCGCCAGCAAGAGAACCCGGGCGCCAGCGCTGGACGCCAATTGCAGCTCGCCTTGATCGGATAGACGGGCCAGCTGGTTTTTGCCGAGCCGCTTCCCGGCCACCGAAATCTCACCGTCGAATACGTACAGCATCAACCGGTGGCCGTCGGGCAGCTGCGGCTCGATGCTGCTGCCGGCGGGGAGCCGCAAATCGAACAGCTGCGGTTCGGTATCGGGTCGTTGCACGGCGCCTGCCTGGTCGATGCCTTCGGCTCGAGCCTGCCCGGCGATGATCACCGCTTCGATGCCGCTAGGCAGTGTTATGCGCGGAATTTCCGCAGGTGCGAAGTCGCGGTAATCCGGATCGCCCAGCTTGCTTTTCGACGGTAGGTTCAGCCACAGCTGGAAACCACGCATTGCGCCGCGCTCCTGCTGCGGCATCTCACTGTGGATTACGCCGCGTGCGGCCGTCATCCATTGCACGCCACCGCTTTCCAGCAGGCCGACATTGCCAAGGTGATCCTCGTGGCGCATGCGGCCTTCGATCATGTAGGTGATGGTTTCGAAACCTCGATGCGGATGCGGTGGGAATCCGGCGATGTATTCGTCGGGATTGTCCGAGCCGAATTCGTCGAGCATCAGAAAAGGATCGAATCGCTCTGGAGCGGCGCCGCCGAACAGACGGGTCAGACGGACACCGGCTCCGTCGGACGTCGCGCGGCCGCTGCTGATGGCAAGAATTTCACGTGTGGACATGGCAGGTCGCCCTCGTTGCGTATCGAGAGAAGCGTACTGCTGGCTGTTCGATCAAAGGGTGAGAATTTCCTGTGTTTGCTATCGAATAATCGGATCATTCCGTGATCTGCAGTTCCCGCGCGCGGGTATAGACGTAACGGACCTTTTCATACTCGAACGGAGAATTGAGCTGGCCGTAGCGAAGACTGGTGCTGTCGCGGAGATCGATCAGCCGCAGCGCGGTGAGGCCGAACTCGCCACCGCTGGCTTCGGCGTAGCTGAAATAGTCGACCTGCCGTTCGACGCCGAAGTCCATCGCCTGCCCGGCGGTATCGCGAAGATTGGACGGACCCAGCGCCGGTAGGATGAGGTAGGGCCCATGCGGAACGCCATAGAAGCCCAGTGTCTGGCCGAAATCCTCTTTGTAGCGGGGCAGTCCCATGCGGGTGGCCGGGTCCCAGATCCCCCCAACGCCAATGATCGTGTTGAACAGCAAGCGAGCGGTGGTGTTCATAGCACGCTTGCCCTTGAACTGCGCGACGCTGTTGAACAGCGTCGGTATCTCGCCGAGATTCCTGAAAAAGTTGTTGACTCCGGTGCGGACGACCCGCGGTGTGACATAGCGGTAGCCGCGCACCACCGGCAGCATCACCCACTGATCCAGGCGGTAGTTGAAGTAGTACATGCGTCGGTTCAGTGACTCCCAGGGGTCGTAGATGTCCAGGGCGTCGAAAGTGGCGCGCTCGAACTCGCGCTGATCCAGGCCGGGATTGAACTTCAGATTGCGCAGCGGATAGGTGAAACCGTCTGCGTCGGGAATCGGCGTCTGGGCGCAGGCGATACCGCTGAACAGCAACAACAGCGTGAGCAGATAACGTCTAGCCACGGAAAAACTCCAGCATATCTTGAGCATTGACCCGGTAATTGAGATTGCCGCAATGGCCTCCACGCGGATAAAGCGTCATCCGCTCACCGAAGGTCCTGCGCAGGAAGCCCAGATCGCCCGCGCCGAGAATGATGTCGTCCGCGTTGTGCATGACCGCGATTTTCGGGCTGTTATGCAGGTATTCCTCCAGTGCGTAGAGACTGACCTGCTGCACCAGCTGCGTCAGGCTGCCGCCATCCTGCTGAGCACGCCACATGGGGATCAGTTGCTCGGTGATGTAACAGTCGAAATCGCACAGCAGGGCGCGCCGGAAGAAGGGCTCCAGGCTGGTGCCTTCGTCTATTGGATAGCCGGGTGGCACGATCAGGCCGCGGCGGTTGATCAGGTCGGAAGTGAACACGATGTCAGCGGCGGAGAAGCGGAATACCGAACCGACCAGCATCGCCATCTGTTCGTCGGTCAGCCGCAACGCCGACTGCTGAAAATCGAACAGCATGGCCTCGTCGAGATTGATTGCGCCTTTCTGACGGTAGTAGCGGGTGAGCTTGTCCAGGATGACCTGATAGAAGGTCGTGGTGCTGTCGATCGCCTCGACTTGGGTCTGTACCAACTTGTCCAGGTTGTTGATCGAGGTGTACAGATTCACAGGCGGATTGATCATCAGCACGCGTTTGAAGTTGAAGCTCTGGCGTGTCTCGTCCAGCTTGCTGACGAAGGCGGCGTTGAGCGCGCCGAGGCTGTAGCCGATGAGATGAAATTCGGTCACGGGCAGGTTGTGCTGCTGGGCTCGGACCGCTTGCATTACCCGATACAGGTCCTTGGCATCGTCAGGGCTGTAGCCGGGGGTGGCGTAGCGCGAGGCGGCGGCAATGAAGTCGAAACTGGTGGGTGAGGACAGTTGCACCACATGGTACCCGGCCCCGTAGAACAGCCGCTTCAGCGATTCGGTCTTCTCCGCCGAATAGCTCGCGCCGGTGCCGGAAATGATGAACATCAGCGGGGCAGGGCCGGGCTGCCGCGCCAGGCGATAGGTCAGGCGTTTCACGGCCCAGAAGTTATCGGGCAAGGTGAATTCGCGCTCGGGCCGCAGCCGCAATTGATAGTCGGCCTGATCGATATCGTCGTCACTAGGCACGACGGCGCGCAACGCGGCCGGAGTCGTGGCGATCGTTGCCTCGAACGGGTTGTTCAAGGGATAGCCATATTGTTCGACACTGACATTCGCGGCCTGGGCAGGCGCTACGACCAGAGTGAACAGTGCGCTCAGGCACAGCAGCAATCGCATGTAAGGGGCACTCCTGGGACTGGCTTGGACGATCAGCGAACTCATGATAACTGCAGCTCGCTGCTGATCGATGCTGGCATGGAATACGGCTGTCGCGCCCGGTGCTGTCTTCGTGCCGAAGCTGCGGATGTGGTCATGACCGGGAAGGTGGAGCTGGCGCTGCGATGAAGGCTCGATTCCGTGGCGATGGCATTGTTATGAGGGAACATCCTTATCAGGCCTCTGCGACCGGTGGCTGGGTGTTGAAACGTGCGATTGCCGATCTGGCGCTCAGCTTTGTCGTTGCGTGTCCTGCATCTCCTAGCGGACGCTGATGACAAGATGCCACCGAAGCGCAGCGCGTCAAACATTGACCACAAAGGGACCAGCTGGTTGCGTCGTGCCCGTTCGGCGACAACCTGCAGGCTCGGGATGGTGAGCCCTGAGGATATGCACCGGCACCCGGCGGGCTTTTGCTAGCCGCTGCATCGCTATGGGCGAGGCGGGACACTGCCGGCGAGTCTGCCTGTGAGCGGCCAACTTCAGGCCTGATGATGTAGCCAGGCGTGAGCGGGAATCTTTTCATGCACGGTTTGGCGCTTTTCCAGCCGCTGCCAGACCTTCTCGTGGAAGTAGAAACCAACCGAATTGCAAAGCGGTTCGATTGCAGCCACCAGACCGCCGGCAGCCACACTTCCCGTCAGGGCGTAGGTCACCGTAAAGGCGATGCAGAAGTGCATCAGGGTGAATGTGATTGTCTTGGTCATGAAGCCCCCTTCAGAACAGAGTTGAGAATTGTTCTCTGCTGGTTGGGAGTCTCGCTTCGTCATGCCTCTATTGGAAATCGTCGCGCTTGATGGTCGGGATAAATCCGCTCTATCTCTGTTGAACTGATTGGAAAGGCTCTAGCCCGGCGGTTCTACAAAATAAAAACCAGACTATGGTCGAGTGGTGTTCGGTCTGGCGGGCCCTAAAGTAGCCGCCTGCCCTCATCAGTGGGCGGAGATACGGTGGAGACAGAAATGCAAAATGAAGATGTTTACCGGCAGATCTATGCCAACCCGCGCTTCCAGGAACTGGTTGCAAAACGTGGTCGCTTCGCCTGGCTGCTGTCGGCCGTCATGCTCGGCGCTTATCTCGCCTTTATTCTGTTGATTGCATTCGAGCCAGCAGTCCTGGGTATCCCGCTTGCCGCCGATACCGTGACCACCTGGGGCATTCCGGTGGGTGTCGGCGTGATCTTCATGGCGTTCATTTTGACTGGCGTCTACGTCCAGCGTGCCAACGGCGAATTCGATCGTATCAACCAGGAAATCCTCAACGAGGCTCAGCAATAATGATTGTGCGTTTATTGATGGCAGTGGCGCTAATGGTTGCCTCGCCTTTGCTACTGGCCGACGCCCTCACTGGCGACGTGCAGAAACAGGCGGTCAACTACACGGCCATTGCCATGTTCGTTGCCTTCATCGCGTTCACGATGGGCATCACCAAATGGGCGGCCAAGCGCAACACGTCGACATCCGACTATTACACCGCCGGCGGTAGCATCACCGGTTTTCAGAACGGCCTGGCAATCGCCGGCGATTTCATGTCCGCAGCATCATTCCTGGGTATTTCAGCACTGGTCTATACCAGCGGCTACGACGGCTTGATCTATTCCATCGGTTTCCTGGTCGGTTGGCCGGTCATCCTGTTTCTGATGGCTGAGCGCCTGCGCAACCTGGGCAAATTCACCTTCTCCGACGTGGCGTCTTATCGTCTCGGTCAGACGCAGATCCGCATCCTCTCGGCCTTCGGCTCGCTGATCGTGGTGGCTTTCTACCTGATCGCCCAAATGGTCGGTGCCGGCAAGCTGATCCAGCTGTTGTTCGGTCTCGATTATTACGTCGCCGTGGTGCTGGTTGGCGTACTGATGGTGATGTACGTGCTGTTCGGCGGCATGCTGGCAACCACCTGGGTGCAGATCATCAAGGCGGTCCTGCTGCTGTCCGGCGCCAGCTTCATGGCGATCATGGTGATGAAGGCGGTCGACTTCGACTTTGGCAGTCTGTTCGCCGAAGCGGTGAACATACACGAGAAGGGCGCTGCGATCATGAGTCCGGGCGGCCTGGTGTCTGACCCGATTTCTGCGATCTCTCTCGGTCTGGCCCTGATGTTTGGCACTGCCGGTCTGCCGCATATTCTGATGCGCTTCTTCACCGTGGCCGATGCCAAGGAAGCCCGCAAGAGCGTGTTCTACGCCACTGGCTTCATCGGATATTTCTACATCCTGACCTTCATCATCGGTTTCGGCGCCATCCTGCTGGTCAGCACCAACCCCCAATTCAAGGACGCAGCGGGCGCCATCATTGGTGGCACCAACATGGTCGCCATCCACCTGGCGAGCGCCGTCGGCGGCAACCTGTTCCTCGGCTTCATCTCCGCGGTGGCCTTCGCGACCATTCTTGCCGTTGTGGCCGGCCTGACCCTGGCGGGCGCCTCGGCGGTTTCCCATGACCTGTATGCCTGCGTGATCAAGAAGGGCAAGGCCAAGGAAGAGGACGAGATGCGCGTCACCAAAATCACCACCCTGACGCTCGGCGTCGTGGCGATCCTGCTGGGCATCATCTTCGAGAAGCAGAACATCGCCTTCATGGTGGGGCTGGCCTTCTCGATCGCGGCCAGTTGCAACTTCCCGGTGCTGTTCCTTTCCATGTACTGGAAGGGCTTGAGCACGCGGGGCGCACTGGTCGGGGGCTCGTTGGGCCTGGCCACTGCGCTGATCCTGACCATCATCAGCCCAACCGTATGGGTCGATGTGTTCGGCTATGCCGAGGCCATCTTCCCCTACAAGTACCCGGCGCTGTTCTCGATGGTCGTCGCGTTCGTGGGCATCTGGTTCTTCTCGGTCACCGACAAGTCCAAGTCGGCGGGTCTCGAGCGCGAACGTTTCTTCTCGCAGTTCGTTCGCTCGCAGACCGGACTGGGTTCCAGCGGAGCGGTTGCTCACTGATCGCGAACTCGCAGTACCGAAAGGCAGCCTCAGGGCTGCCTTTTTTGTGTCTGGCGATGGCCATGCTGGCTGCCAATCGGGCTCGGGACATGGCCGTCATTCAGCATTTCGATAGAGGCCGGAGCCCAGGCCGGCTTTCGCTAGACTCGTGGCAACTCAACGAACAAAAGGTTACAAACGATGCAAAACCGCATGATGGTCACTGGCGCCGGTTCAGGTCTGGGTCGCGAAATCGCTTTACGCTGGGCTCGCGAGGGCTGGCAATTGGCGCTCTCGGATGTCAACGAGGCCGGTCTGGCTGAAACGCTGAAAATGGTTCGTGAGGCCGGCGGCGACGGTTTCACCCAGCGCTGCGACGTGCGTGACTACAGCCAGCTGACGGCGCTGGCGCAGGCCTGTGAAACCAAGCTCGGCGGTATCGACGTGGTAGTCAACAATGCCGGCGTCGCGTCCGGTGGCTTCTTCGATGAGCTGTCGCTGGAAGACTGGGACTGGCAGATCGCGATCAACCTCATGGGCGTGGTCAAAGGCTGCAAGGCCTTCCTGCCGCTGGTGCAGAAGAGCCGCGGCAAGATCATCAACATCGCCTCCATGGCCGCGCTGATGCAAGCACCGGGCATGAGTAATTACAACGTGGCCAAAGCCGGCGTAGTGGCGCTGTCGGAGAGCCTGCTGGTCGAACTCAGACAGCAGGAAGTCGGCGTTCACGTGGTCTGCCCCTCGTTCTTTCAGACCAACCTGATGGATTCCTATCGTGGTCCGACGCCCAACATGAAGGCGCAAATCAGCAAGTTGCTCGAGGCATCGCCCATCACTGCCGCCGATATCGCCGATTACATCTATCGGCAGGTGGCCGAAGGCGCATTCATGATCCTGCCGCACGAGGAAGGCCGCATGGCCTGGAAGATCAAACAGCAGAACCCGCAGGCCATCTACGACGAGATGGCCGCGCTGGCGGTGAAGAAGCGCAACAAGAGCAAAACCTGACTGTTCGGTCCGTTTTGCTTGCCGTGACCTGGGGTCGGGAGTAGGGTTGCCTGTCCGATCCTAGTCCGACTCGTGGATTCACTGTGAAAAACCCATCTCGCTGGCTGCTCATGCTGGCTCTGGTGCTCGCCGCCATCAATCTTCGTCCCGGTATCACTTCTTTTGCGCCCCTGATCGAACGCATCGCGGCGGAACTTGACCTCAGCCGAAGCCTGATCAGCCTGACCACGGCGTTGCCTGTGCTGCTGATGGGCTTGCTGGCACCGCTGGCACCGCGGCTGGCCGTGCGTTTCGGTCTGGAGCGGACCATAAGCCTGTGCCTGGGCCTTATCGGTGTGGCGCTGGTGCTGCGACTGTGGGGCGAAAGTGCGGCGGTGCTGATCGGCACGGCCGCCATGGTTGGTGCCGGGATCGCGGTCGCAGGGCCGCTGCTGTCGGGCTTCATCAAGCGCTATTTTCTCGATCGCATGGGCAAAACCGCTGCTTTCTATTCGTTGAGCATGGCCGTTGGCGGCACCATCGGTGTGGTGCTGACGGCACCCGCGACGCAATGGTTGGATGAGCGCTGGACCTGGGGGCTTGCGCTCTGGGCAATACCGGCGCTCCTGGCGCTGACGTTCTGGTGGCAATTACCCAATCAGCCGGAGGCCGCTGTAGAGCGGCGCGCCGGGCTACCCTGGGGCGAGCCGCGCGCCTGGCTGGTGAGCATCTACTTCGCCCTTCAGGCCGGGTTGTTCTACGCCTTGGCGACCTGGTTGGTTGCGCGTTACCACGAGGTCGGCTTCAGCCTGTTGCAGAGCAACGCCTTCTTCAGCGGCTTCATGCTGATCGGTCTGCCCAGCGCATTCGCCATGCCCTGGTTGGCCCAGCGCTTCGGTAAACGGCACCTGCTGATGGCTTGCTGCGGAGTGCTGGCTACGGCCTGTCTGCTGGTCATCGCCTGGGTTCCGCAGGTCCAGCCGCTAGGGGTCTGCATGCTGTTGGGCGTGGCCTTGAACGGCACTTTCTCCATGTCGCTGGTGCTGCCGATGTATGAAGCAAGCACACCGCTGGCAGTGAGTCGCCTTACCGCAATGATGCTCTGCACCGGCTATTGCCTGGCGTGCTTCACGCCGGTACTGACCGGTCTGGGTCGTGATATTGCGGGCGACTATCGCGGGCCGTTCCTGGTGCTCGCGAGCATGGCGGCAGTAATGTCGGTGC
Source organism: Pseudomonas sp. YJ42 (assembly GCF_047225135.1). Taxonomy (NCBI): domain Bacteria; kingdom Pseudomonadati; phylum Pseudomonadota; class Gammaproteobacteria; order Pseudomonadales; family Pseudomonadaceae; genus Pseudomonas; species Pseudomonas sp. YJ42. Next base: position 4,613,089 of record NZ_CP178378.1, read on the forward strand.
TCGCCTTGCGTCTGGCTCCGCGGCGTGACCAAACGGCAGCAGCTGCCGCCTGAAGTCATCGAGACGAGGTGTGGCCTGCGTCACCGCCTGGATAACGCGAAGTCGCGAGAGCCGCAGTAGACCCTGGAACGCCAAGCGGATTTGGTTGAACATGTCGGGCTTTCTTCTGGAGTGTCCCTGTGGAGCCGGAATCCATCGTTTACGGCAGCATCCGCGACTGGCCCTCGGCCGATGTCGAGCAATGCCGGCTGCGCCGTACGGTCAATCGCCGTGCACTGAACAGTCTGCCGCAAGGCGAGGGTTGGCCCTTCATCGGCCGTGAGATGTTCTCCTGCTGTGCCGGCGATGGGTTGTATCAGACGCAGGTGATTCATTTCGGCGCCAGCTACCGCGCAGTCGAATACGAATGGGCGCTCTGGGTGCGCAACTTCGAAGCCCTGCTCGACGAGCTCTACTGGACCAGTGCGGTGGTCCATCTGGAAACCGAGCTCAACGGCACGCACACGTTTCGCTGGGAAACCGAAAGCGGTTCGCACAGCCCGCATCAGCGTGATCTGCGCATGCGCTGCGCCTGGGAGCGTGACGGCGGCGTGCTGGGTTGAGGCTCAGTCCAGCAGCCATTCCTTCGGCACGTCGCGCCTGAGCGCCAGCTGACATTGCTGGTGATCCGCATCGAAGACGATCACCGCCGTACCCTTGCTCAACGCCTGACGTACCCGTTCGACACGGGTTTGCAGCGGCGTCTCGTCGCCGTTGTCGGTGCCCTCGCGAGTCACGAAATCCTCGATAAGGCGGGTGAGGGTATCGGGTTCGAGCTGGTCATGGGGAATGAGCATGGAGTCGGCTCAGGTGGGATGGTTGGGTTCGGTAATCGGGGAGCTTAAAAAGCGATCCAGACAAGCATACAGCTGCTCGGTGTCCAATGGCTTGCCGATGAAGTCGTCCATACCGGCCTCGCGGCCCTGCTCGCGATGATCGTCGAGGACATGCGCTGTGAGCGCAATGATTGGCACCGGTGCGAGACCCTGTTCAGCTTCAATGCGGCGAATCTGCCGGCTTGCCTCAAAGCCGTCGAGCTCCGGCATCTCGCAGTCCATCAGGATCAACTGCGCGGCGGAGGGATCATCGCGATAGGCCGTCACGGCACGGCGACCATTCTCGGCGATCATCACTTCGTAGCCACGCTTGCGCAACAGGCTGGTGACCACCATCTGACTGACCGGATTGTCTTCGGCCACGAGAATGCGTGAACGTGATGTCGCCGCGTTGTGGTCTAGCCTGGCCGCATCGACTGGTGTACGGCCCATCGGCTGATAGAGCCGATGTAGCGCATCACGCAGTGGGCCAAGCAAAAGCGGTAGTGGCAGATTGACCAGCCGCAGCGTTGGCGCCAGGACCAATGATTCGGTTTGCGGGGGGCACAGTAGCAGCACGCGCTGATTCGGCTGGAGCTGGTTGCTCAGCGATGCCAGCCAGTCCTGAGGCCTTCCGGGCCACGGCGACATCAGAACCAGCAAGGGTGTCGTGGCGTGATCGTCCAGGTAGCGCGGCAGTCGTTGTGGCTCTTCGCAGCGCACCACCCGCATGCCCCAGCGCATCAGCAGATTACCCATGGCGTCGAGCGCATGGACGTCTTGAGAGGCCATCACCGCAGTACGGCCTTCGAGCAGTGCGGTGAGCGGATCATGGTTGCCGCACGCGTCGTGCAGCGGAATGGAGAAACTGAAGCGGCTGCCCTGGCCCGGTGTGCTCTGGACGTCAATCTGGCCGCCCATCATTTCCACCAGTTCCTTGCTGATCACGAGTCCCAGGCCACTGCCGCCGTAGCGGCGATTGGTACTGGAGTCGCCTTGGGCGAAGGAGACGAACAACTGTGCGAGCACCTCGGCGCGCATGCCGATGCCGCTATCGGTTACCGAGAAGGCCAGCCTCCGGGCATCGGCCGGCCCTTGAGTCGTGACTTCCAGCATGACGCAGCCGCGCTCGGTGAACTTCAGGGCATTGCTCAGCAGGTTCAGCAGCACCTGCTTGAGTCGGGTCGGATCGCCCCGTTGTCGCCGTGGCACGCCCGTCGCGAGGCTCACATGCAGGCGGAGCTCCTTTTCCAGCGCCTGGGCGGTGAACAGACTGATGGTCTCGGAAACCAGTGCTTCGAGGTCATATTCGATATCTTCCAGAACCAGTTTGCCGGCACCGATTCGGGCGTAGTCAAGGATGTCATTGATCACCGACATCAACGAGGCGCTGGAGCTGGAAATGGTGTCGAGATAGAAGCGCTGGTTGCGGTCCAGCGAAGTTTCGCGCAGCAACTGAAGCATTCCGAGCACACCGTTGAGCGGCGTGCGGATCTCATGGCTCATTTTCGCCAGGAAGCGGCTTTTGGCCTGGTTCTCGCTTTCCGCTCGCTCGGCGGCCTGGCGCGAGCGGAAACCTTCCTCCTTGAGCAGGTTGATACGGTCGGCAAGGCCAATGGAAAGCGTGATCAGCTCAAACGCGATACCGACTTTGACGATCGACGAGCCGTACAGACCGAGCAGGTTGAAGCCCAAGGAGCCAGCAGTGACGACGACGAAGGTTATCAACAGCACACCCCACGCCAGGGTGTAGTAGAGGCCGTACCGAACACCACGGCGCCAGACGAACGCACCGGTTAGCAATAGGCCGATGGACGTGCTGATCACCATGACGCTGGCCAGAATGCTCCAGGTTTGCAGATCGAGGACCAATCCGGACAGCAGTGCGCCAAACGACACAAGGAATGCCACCAGCAACGCGAAATCGAGCCGTGGAAAATGCTCGCGAGTGTGTAGAAAGTGGCGACTGAACTGGATCGAGACCAGGCAGTGGCTGAGCATCAGGGCATAAATGCCCAACGCGACAAAGCCGCCGTCATCGTTCAGCCATTTGACCAGCAGACCATCGAAGCTCAGCGCAAACAGGCCCACGTTGAGGTTGTAGACCAGATACCAGAAATAGGCCGGCTCGCGCAGCGATACAAACAGGAACAGGTTGTAGCAGAACATCGCGAACAGCACGCCGTAGAAGGCGCCAACGAAGCCCATCGACTCTTCGGCCGCCGCCGCGTTCGCAGCGTAGCTACTGAAATACAAGGGCACGTACAGCGTGCTGGTGCTTTGTACGCGCAGGAGCAGTGTCGAGTTGCCAGGTTCCAGGTCGATCGGAAACCAGAGATTACTGACTTTGACCGAGCGTTCGCTGAACGGTTGGCTGTCGCCTGACTCCTGTCGGCTTATACGGCCGTCCGGATGGCGCACATACAGTTCGATGTGGTCGAGCAGTGGGTAGTTGATCTCGACGAAACCGCCGATGGCCTTGCTCAGCTGGTTGTCCAGGTCGACGCGAAACCACCATGTGTCGCTGTTCTTGCCCTTATTGACGTGCTTGTCGGTAACCGGCTCGAACGTCTTCTCCGGCAGGTCGAACACCTCGGTTACGCCCAGTTCGGCGGCGGGGTCGCGCAGAAAATAGGTCCAGCTGCCCAGTGATTGACGGAAATCCTCCGAGTCCACCGGGACGGGAGCAAATGCCCAGCTCTGAACAGACAGGCAAAGGAGGAAGAAGGCCAGGCAAAGACGCGGCAACATGTTGAGACCCGGAATCGTGCAAAAGTCGCAGGCGGATCAGGCGCGGTAGCCAGATCACGCGACTGCGCGCAGTTTTCAGTAACGCGAATGGCAAGCCAGGTTCGCCTGAGGCAATCCATATATTTCAGACACTTGCGACTTTGCCCGGATCGAAGCCGCCTCGCAATCGGCAATTGCCTCAACTTGGCGGCGCATCATGAAACACGAAGCTCAATCGGACGAATCGTCAGATCGCTTGTCGAAGATCGAATCGACTGGTGGCACGCGGGTGTCGTTCTCCATCTGAGCGTCGTGCTCGAGCTGATGACTGAAGTTTTCCAGGGAATCCTGGCCCGTGTGTGCGTCGCTGGCGAATACTGGCGGACTGAGCAGGTAGCTGCAGACCAGGCGGCTCATCGCGGCAAGGCTGTCGATATGGGTGCGCTCATAGCCATGGGTTGCGTCGCAACCGAACGCGACCAGGGCGGTGCGGATATCGTGCCCGGCGGCGATCGCCGACTGGGCATCGCTGTGGTAGTAGCGGAACAGGTCGCGGCGCACTGGGATGTCGTGGCCTTCGGCCAACTTGATCAGGTGTCGCGACAGATGGAAATCGTATGGGCCGCCGGAATCCTGCATGGCAACCGTGACGGCGTGTTCACTGGATTCCTGGCCTTTGGCGGTCGGCGCGATATCGATGCCGACGAACTCGCTCACATCCCATGGCAGCGCGCCCGCTGCACCGGAGCCGGTTTCTTCGGTGATGGTGAACAACGGGTGGCAGTCGATCGGCAGCTCCTGGCCGCTCTCGACCACGGCCTTCAGGGCCGCCAGCAGCGCAGCCACGCCAGCCTTGTCGTCCAGGTGACGGGCGCTGATGTAGCCGCTGTCGGTGAACTCCGGCATCGGATCGAACGCGACGAAGTCGCCGACGTGGACACCCAGCGCAACGGTGTCGGCACGGCAGGTAGTAAGGGCATCCAGGCGTAGCTCGACATGGTCCCAGCTGATCGGCATTTCATCGATTGCGGTATTGAACGCGTGCCCAGAGGCGAGCAACGGCAGCACGCTGCCGCGAATCACTCCGGTGTCGGTGAACACGCTGACGCGGCTGCCTTCGGCAAAACGGCTGGACCAGCAGCCGACCGGCGACAGCCCCAGTCGGCCGGTTTCGTGGATTTCACGAACGCTGGCGCCGATGGTATCCAGGTGCGCGGCGATCGCTCGATCGGGGCTGTCCCGACGGCCTTTCAGCGTTGCGCGGATCGTGCCGCGGCGGGTTAGCTCGAAGGGGATACCCAATTCCTTCAAGCGTTCGGCAACGTAACGCACGATGGTGTCGGTGAAGCCGGTAGGGCTGGGGATCGCCAGCGTTTCCAACAACACGCGTTGCAGGTAATTGAGATCGGGTTCGGGAAGCTTTGCAGTCATGATCGATCCTTGTGGGGCAATGGATGGATGCCGCCATGCGGTTGAATGAATGCGAGTGAGGCCTGTCACGAAGGAGGCGGCGATGGCCGCCAAGTCCTTACTGCCTTCTGTCTAGAGGGTGTTGTGGCTTAGCGGAAACAGCAAATCGATGAATCGCTCCGCGGTTGGCTGAGGGTGATGGTTGGCCAGACCGACACGCTCGTTGGCCTCGATGAATACATAGTCCGGTTGATCCGCGGCGGGCACCAGCAGGTCCAGCCCGACCACTGGGATGTCCAACGCCCGCGCCGCGCGAACGGCGGCGTCGATCAGTTCGGGGTGCAACTGGTCAGTGACGTCCTCGAGGATGCCACCGGTATGCAGGTTCGCCGTGCGACGCACCACGAGATGCTGCCCGCGCGGCAGGACGCTTTCGTAGTCGAAACCGGCATCTTCGATGCAACGCTGGGTTTCCTTGTCGAGCGGGATGCGGCTTTCGCCACTGGTGGCGGCCTGGCGGCGGCGGCTCTGGGCTTCGATCAGCTCACGGATGCTATGGCTGCCGTCGCCCACCACTTCGGCGGGGCGGCGGATGGCGGCCGCGACCACTTCGTAGCCGATAACCACGATGCGCAGATCGAGCCCCGCGTGGTAGCTCTCGATCAGCACCCGTTGATCGAACTGTCGTGCCTGGGTAATCGCGTCCTCCAGATCCTCGACGTTGCGCAGGTCCACCGATACGCCGTGGCCCTGTTCGCCGTCGACCGGCTTGACCACCACGCTGCCGTGCTCCTCGAGAAACGCCGCGTTGCTTTCTGCCGACCCCGCCAGCTGCTGGGCCGGAAGCTTGAGCCCAGCCCTTGCCAGGGTACGGTGGGTGAGGCATTTGTCCTGGCACAGCGTCATGCTGACGGCAGAGGTCAGGTCAGACAGCGACTCGCGACAGCGCACCTTTCGCCCCCCCTGGGTGAGGGTGAACAGGCCGGCCTCGGCGTCATCGACACTGATCTCGATGCCACGCCGGCGTGCCTCGTCGACGATGATTCTGGCGTAGGGGTTCAGCTCCGCTTCCGGGCCGGGACCTAGAAACAAGGACTGGTTGAAGGTGTTCTTGCGCTTGACGGTGAAGGTTTGCAGGTCACGGAAGCCGAGCTTGGCGTACAGCGCCTTGGCCTGCTTGTTGTCGTGCAACACCGACAGGTCCAGATATGCCAATCCCCGTCCCTTGTAGTGCTCGATCAGATGGCGAACCAGCGCCTCGCCCACGCCTGGGCGGGTACAACTGGGTGCGACCGCCAGGCACCAGAGACTGGAGCCATTCTCGGGATCGTTGAACGCCTTGTGGTGGTTGATGCCCATGACGCTGCCGATGACTTGCCCGGAGTCGTCGTCCTCGGCCAGCCAGTACACCGGACCGCCCTGTTCACGCGGTGTGCACAGCTCAGGGTTGACCGGCAGCATGCCGCGCGACTGGTACAGGCAGTTGATCGCGTTCCAGTCCGCTTCGCTCTGCGCGCGGCGGATCGCGAAACCACGGAAACTGCGGCGGGCGGGGCGGTAGTCGGTGAACCAGATACGCGAGGTGTCGGACGGGTCGAGAAACAGCTGCTGCGGCGCGTGGGCCAGCACCTGGTGCGGTGCCGCCACATACAGTGCGATGTCGCGTTCGCCGGCCTGCTCATGAAGCAGGTCGGCGGCCAGGTCCGCTGGGTCCGAATAGGTGTTGCCGATCAGGATCCGCCCCCAACCACAGTGCAGCGTGACGGGCGCCTGTGGCTCTTCCTGGCCGTCCTCGGCGAGGCGTTGCTGCAAGCGCTCATAGGTCGGCGTCTGGCCGCGTAACAGCCGCTGTCCGTAGGCTTGAGACTTCTGCATGGTGCTTTCCTTGAAGCTGCCGTGACGTCGCGCAACGCAGGCGAAACAATAAAAACCTGCACAGGACGCGCGCCGTCACGATTGGGAATTTATAAGCCTTGCTCGGTCAACCATAGGTTGACTGCCGCCAGTTGCCACAGTTTCGATCCGCGTAGCGGAGTCAACTGACCCTCGGGATCGCTGAACAGCTTTTCGAGCATCGCCGGGTTGTACAGGCCGCGATCCTGGCTCGGATCGGTCAGCAGCTCGCGCACCCAGTTCAGGGTTTCGCCCTGCAGATGCTTGAGCCCGGGCACCGGGAAATAGCCCTTCGGTCGATCAATTACGGCGGCTGGGATGACCTTGCGTGCCGCCTCCTTGAGCACATATTTGCCGCCGTCGGGCAGCTTGTACTTGGCAGGAATGCGCGCCGACAGCTCCGCGACGTTGTGATCGAGGAACGGCACCCGCGCCTCCAGGCCCCAGGCCATGGTCATGTTGTCGACGCGCTTGACCGGATCGTCCACCAGCATCACGGTGCTGTCGATCCGCAGGGCTTTGTCGACCGCGGCGTCGGCGCCCGGTTGTGCAAAGTGTTGGCGCACGAAATCGCCGGAGAAGTCGCCCTTGACCCATTTTTCCTGCATGGTCTCGGCGTATTCCTCGTAACTGCGATCGCGAAACGCTTCCAGATAGGCGGCGACCGGGTCCTGCGCGCCGTCGACCTGCGGATACCAGTGATAACCAGCGAACAGCTCATCGGCACCCTGGCCGCTCTGCACCACCTTGCAATGCTTGGAGACCTCACGCGACAGCAAGTAGAAGGCGATGCAATCGTGGCTGACCATGGGCTCGCTCATCGCCTGGAAGGCGGCAGGCAGGCGTTCGAGAATCTCTTTCTCCTGGATGCGCAGTTGATGATGGCGCGTCTGGTAATGCTCGGCGATCAGATCGGAATATTTGAATTCGTCGCCGCGCTCGCCGCCGGCATCCTCGAAGCCGATGGAGAATGTCAGCAGATTGTCCGCCGCGCCCGCCTCACGCAGCAGGCCGACCAGCAGGCTGGAGTCGACGCCACCGGACAGCAGCACACCGACGTCGACGGCGGCCCGCTGGCGAAGCGCCACGGACTGGCGCAATGTCGTCAGCGTCCGCTCCTGCCAGTCCTCGAAACTGTATTGCTGTTCCTCCTCCGTCGCGCCGAACTGCAACTGCCACCAGCGATGCTGGCTGGTTTTGCCAGTGGCATCGACGCGCATGAAGGTGCCCGGAGGCAGCTTCTCGATGCCGGCGATCAGCGTGTCCGGCGCCGGCACCACCGCGTGAAAACTCATGTAGTGGTTGAGCGCCACCGGATTCAGCACACCGGCGATATCGCCGCCTTTGAGCAATGCCGGCAAGGCGGAGGCGAAACGCAGGCGGTCGCCGGTTTTCGACAAATAGAGCGGCTTGATGCCCAGGCGGTCGCGGGCGATGAAGAGTTCTTGCTTGTCGCGTTGCCAGATGGCGAAGGCGAACATGCCATTGAGCCGCGGCAGCAGAGCGTCCCCCCAGGCATGGAAGCCCTTGAGCAGCACCTCGGTATCGCCTTCGGAAAAGAAGCTGTAACCCAGCGCCTCGAGCTCGGCGCGCAATTCGGGGTAGTTGTAGATGGCGCCGTTGAAGACCATCGAAAGGCCCAGCGCCGAATCGATCATTGGTTGGCCAGACGCCTCGCACAGATCCATGATTTTCAGACGGCGATGGCCGAGCGCCAGAGGGCCCTGGCTGTTGAAACCGCACGCGTCGGGTCCACGTGACGTCAGGTGATGGGTGATACGTTCAACCGCGGCCAGATCGGCCGGTTGATTGTCGAAGCGAAGTTCGCCAGCTATGCCGCACATAAGGTCCTTACCGGTTTTGCCGTTGGGGAGTGTGACTGACGCACGGAACCTGAAGTTCAGGTTTTCAGACCAGCGCGTACCGCTCTGGATCGCTGTCTGCAGCACAACAGGTGCGCTGCAGACGCCGCCTGAATCGAGTTCTGTCCGGTCAGTTTGGCTTTACACCAAAACAAACAAATGCGGTGAGGTCAAACCCCGAAGCTTGCGCAAACCGCGGCTTAGGAGAGAAAACATGCCGTGATGACAATCGATCAGGCCGAGACAGCGATGCCCGTTGCTCGCGATCCAGGCCCGTTTGCGCTTCGATGTCGCGGCGGTGCGACTAGAGACGGAAACCTTCAACGATATGCTCGGCCAATGTTTCACTGACCTGCGACTGGCTACGATCGTTGCGCAGCAGCACCGTGCTGCTGATCGGCAGTTCCGGAAACCCTTCGGCCGGGCCCAGCAGGCGCATATCCGGAGTCAGCAGGCTCTGCATCTGCGCGGTGACGGCCAGGCCTGCGCCGACCACTGCCATCAATGCCGATAGGCTCGGGCTGGTGTAGGCGATTCGGAACGGAATACGCAGGCTGTCCAGCGCATTGCAGGCCCAGGCGCGGCAGAAACACTCGCTATTGAACACCGCGAGCGGAATCGGCCGTTGCTCGTGGGCGTTGAAGCCGGCTGCCTCGGCCCAGACCACCCGTTCGCGCCGCAGCAACTGACCGATCTCGGACCCTGGCTCGCGGGTGACGATGGTCAGATCCAGATCGCTGCGTTGCAGCAACTGGAACGACGGTTCGCAGTGCACCTCCACTTGGACCAGCGGATAGGCCTGCGCGAAGCGCGAAAGGATGCCGGGCAAAAAACGCATCACGTAGTCGTCCGGGGTGCCGATGCGCACCGACCCAACCATATGCGGCTCACGAAAAGTGGTCAGTACTTCGCCGTGCAGCTTGAGTATCTGCCGGGCGTAACCGAGCAGAACCTGGCCCTCGGCAGTCAACCGAACCTGTCGACCATCGCGCTCGAAAAGCGCGCGTTGCAGGACATCCTCTTCGAGCCGTTTCATCTGCATGCTGATGGCCGACTGGGTGCGATTGACAGCGTCGGCCGCGCGGGTGAACCCCCCGTGATCAGCGATGGCGACGAAGCTGCGCAACAGCTCGGCGTCGATACTGGGATAGTTGGCCATTCATCAATCTCCGAGATGGATGTCATCATCAACATTCGTTGGATTGATCATAACGCTGGCTGGACACTGATGCCATCCACCAGGAGGTGCATCATGAAAAGCCATGTCGAGTTCGATAAAACCGCTCATCTATCTGCCAGCCGCAGCGTATCGCTTACCGCGCTGCTGCGTGCGGTCTGGCAGCGAGTAAGCCGCTGGCATGCGCTGTATCGGCAGCGGCAGCAACTCGCCGCGCTCAGCGACGATATGCTCAAGGACATCGGGCTGAGCCGTGCCGACATCGAAACGGAAGCGAACCGTCCGTTTTGGGACGAACCCTATCAGCGGTGATGCAGCTGGTCCCTCGACTGTTGATCGCATGCTCGAGCGCGCGCCCGCTCAGGCCTGTTCACTCCGTCCGGCGGATGAGTTTGCGCAGCAGAAATCGGTTCGGATGGCAGGCCTCGGCGATGGTGCGTGGCACGGGCAGTGGTTCGCCATCGAGCCAGGCGGCCAGCAGTTCGCCGGCCAGCGGCGTGGTGATCACGCCGCGGGAGCCATGGGCGGTGTTGACGTAAAGGCCGTCCAGCCAAGGACAAGGCGTGTCGGGCACCTGGCGAGCATCCTTGCCCAGTACGGCGTAGGCATCGGCGAATGGTGCGGCATCGGCCAAAGGGCCGACGATCGGCAGATAGTCCGGGCTGGTGCAGCGGAAGGCTACGCGGCCGTGCAACTGATCGATCGGCCTGGTACCGGCCTGCAGGCGCTGACACAGATCGGCTGAAATTTCCTCGAGCATCTCCAGATTGGCGCGATGTTCCGCTTCGCTTGGCGCGGGATCGCTGTCGGCGAAATTGAAGCTCGCGCCCAGGGTGTGCATGCCGTTGCGCGGCGGGGCGACATAGCCCTTGGCGCAGAGCACAGTTTGCAATTCAGCGCTTTGCTCGGTCGCCGGCAGTCCGGTGATCTGACCGCGAATGCGCTTGAGCGGTAGCCAGGCGCTCTGGCTGAAGCGCGCCACGTCAGCTGCGCCGGCCAGCACCACCACCGGCGCTTCGGCCAGTATCTGTTCGCCGTCCAATGCCTGCCAGCAACCCTCTGCGCGGCGTAGTTCGACGGGGTGTCGATGCCGCAGCAGTTCGATGGTGGGTTGATCGAGCATCCACCTGCACAATGCCGGCGGGTGCGCCCAGCCAGCTTCGGGGTAGAACAGGCCGCCATGGTCCAGTGCCACTCCGGCCAGCCGCTCGGCTTCCGAGCGCTCGACGGCGTGCAGCAGGCTGGGCGAAAAGGCGTCGGAGAGTGCGGTTTGTCGCGCGGCTTCCTTGTCGTCGAAAGCGATTTGCAATACGCCACAGGCGTCCCAATCCTGCCCTCGTTGCAGGTTGCGTAATAGCCGGCGTGTATAGCCGAAACCGCTGACCACCAATTGCGAAAGCGCCGTGCCGTGAGCCGATAGCTTGAGATAGAGCACCCCCTGAGGATTGCCAGAACCCTCCTGGGCGATATCGCCGTGTCGCTCCAGCACCGTGACCTGCCAACCCCGGGCCGCCAGACTGGCGGCGCTCGCGCAGCCAGCCAGTCCGGCACCGATGACCAGAGCCCTGCGTTGTGCCGGTTTGTACGAGGGGCGTGCGAACCAGGGCTTGTCCGATTCTTGCGATACCGCGATGACGTGGCCTTGCAGGCTTTCCCATTTTTGGCCGAAACCGGGGATTCGCTCGATCTCGAAGCCGGCATCCTTCAACGCCCGACGCACGCTACCGGCGCTGGTGAAGGTCGCTAAGGTCGCGCCCGGGGCCGACAGCCGCGCCAGTTGGGTAAATAGTGGGGGTTGCCACATGTCCGGGTTTTTGGCCGGGGCGAAGCCATCGAGAAACCAGGCGTCGATCTGCGCATCCAACGCGCTCAGGCACTCGAGTGCATCGCCCACCAGCAAGGTCAGCACCACCCGGCCGAAGCGAAACTGCTGAAAGCCCGGGTTGATCGCCACGTACTGATCCAGTAGTTGCCGCGCCTGCGTCTGCAGCTCGGGCCACAGGCCCAGGGCGCGCTGAAGGTCGTCGGGTGCGAGAGGGTGCTTTTCGGCGCTGACGAAATGCAGCTTGGTTCCCGCTGGCGCGGTACGCTCGAACAGCGCCCAGGCACAGAGAAAATTCAGTCCTGTGCCAAAACCTGTTTCGCCGATGACGAATCCTTCCCCGGCCTGCAGCGCGGCGAAACGCTCGGCAAGTCGGTTTGGCTGCAGGAATACATGGGTGGTTTCTGCCATGCCGGAGGTGCGTGAAAAGTACACATCGCCATACAGGCGCGATTGCGGCTGGCCGTTCTCATCCCAATCGAGCTCGGCGGGCTGGAAGCCGGGAGTGTCAGGGGCGGGCATCAGGCGGTTCCTAGGAAGGATGCGAAAGGCGCGATTCTAGCAGTGGCGGGAAACCCATTGCGGGTACGCTTTGTCGCATCGATATACGATGCTTTATTGGATGACGGGCTGTAAGTCGCTTGGCTGCGTCTTCCGAACGGAGCCCTTCGGGGTTGCTGCAGTCATTTTGGAGAACACGATGTTCGAGTCCGCGGAAATCGGCCACACCATCGACAAGGCGACCTATAACGCGGAAGTGCCCGCCCTGCGCGAAGCATTGCTCGAAGCCCAATATCGGCTGCGGGAGCAGGCGCGCTTTCCAGTGCTGATCCTGATCAACGGCATCGAAGGGGCGGGCAAGGGTGAGACGATCAAGCTGCTCAATGAATGGATGGACCCGCGCTTGATCCGCGTCGACAGCTTCGACGTGCCGACCGATGAAGAACTCTCGCATCCGCCAGCTTGGCGTTATTGGCGCCGTTTGCCGCCGAAGGGACAAACCGGCATTTTCTTCGGTAACTGGTACAGCAAGATGATCGAGGATCGGGTTCACGGTCGGATCAAGAAGCCCGATCTCGAACTGGCGATCGACCGGGCCCAGCGTTTTGAACGCATGCTCTGCAAAGAGGGCATGCTGATCTTCAAGTTCTGGTTTCACCTGTCCAAGGACCGCATGCGTCAGCGCCTCGACTCGCTCAAGGACGACCCCTTGCATAGCTGGCGAATCAGCCCGTTGGATTGGCAACAATCGAAGACCTACGACCGGTTCGTCAAATACGGTGAGCTGATCCTGCGCCGTAGCAGTCGGGACTTTGCGCCCTGGTACGTCATCGAGGGCAGCGACGAGCGTTATCGTAGCCTGACCGCGGGGCGGTTGCTGCTCGAAGGCCTCAATGCCGCGCTGGATGCGGCCGCTCAGCAGCCCGTGCAGCCACACACCGCGCCGGTCGAGCTGAACATCGATCGGTTGGGCCTGCTCCGTAGTCTCGATCTCGATCAGAAGCTCGACAAGGAGGCGTACAAGGAACAGCTGGTAGAAGAACAGGCACGCCTTTCCCGGCTGCTACGCGATCATCGCCTGCGCAAGCGCGGCGTGCTGGCACTGTTCGAGGGCCACGATGCTGCGGGCAAGGGCAGCGCCATCCGGCGTGTCACCGGCGCGTTGGATCCGCGCCTGTATCGCACGGTGCAGATCGCGGCGCCCAGCGAGGACGAGCGTGCCCAGCCGTGGTTGTGGCGATTCTGGCGTAACGTGCCGGCGCGCGGGCAATTCACCATCTTCGACCGGTCCTGGTACGGCAGGGTATTGGTCGAGCGGGTCGAAGGCTTTTGCTCGCCGGACGAATGGTTGCGTGCCTACAGCGAAATCAACGATTTCGAAGAGCAACTGGTGGAGGCTGGCGTGGTGGTGGTGAAGTTCTGGCTGTCGATCGACAAGGAGACGCAGCTGGAGCGTTTCAAGGCGCGCGAGAAGACCCCGCACAAACGCTTCAAGATCACCGAGGAGGACTGGCGCAATCGGGACAAATGGGACGACTACGGCCATGCGGTGGCGGACATGGTCGACCGCACCAGTACCGAAATCGCGCCTTGGACCCTGGTGGAGGCCAACGACAAGCGCTTCGCCCGGGTCAAGGTATTGCGCACCCTCAATGACGCGCTGGAAGCCGCGATCCGCTGAGCGGGCGGCGAGCGGGGCGCACGATGGTCGACCATATCCCCGCTGAATGGTCGTCGCCTTCGGCAAATGGCTGGAACTATGCTCGGGCCATCGTCAACAGGCCGGCCGCCGTCGTCGCGGTCCGCCCAACCATTCGAGGTATGCCATGCGTGAAGTAGTGATCGTCGACAGCGTACGGACCGGCCTGGCCAAGTCCTTCCGCGGCAAGTTCAACATGACCCGCCCTGATGACATGGCGGCGCATTGCGTCAACGCGCTGCTGTCGCGCAACGGCCTGGATCCCAAGCTGGTCGAGGACTGCATCGTCGGGGCCGGCTCCAACGAAGGTGCACAGGGCTACAACATCGGTCGCAACGTCGCGGTGCTGTCGAACCTGGGCATTCAGTGCGCCGGCATGACGCTCAACCGGTTCTGCTCGTCCGGCCTGCAATCGATCGCCATCGCCGCCAACCAGATCGCCTCAGGCTGCAGCGACATCATCGTTGCCGGCGGGGTCGAATCGATCACCATGACGGCCAAGAGCAAGAACACCGACAACCTGTACAACCCTATCCTGCAGGAGCGGGTACCTGGCCTGTATCACAGCATGGGCCAGACCGCGGAACTGGTGGCGCGCCGCTACAACGTGACCCGCGAGCAGCAAGACCTCTATTCGCTGCAGAGCCAGCAGCGCACTGCACGCGCTCAGGCCGAAGGGCTGTTCCAGGACGAAATCGTGCCGATGAACGTCCGTTACTACACCGAAGACAAGAACACAGGCGAGCGCACCGAGCATGAGGGTGTGGTCGATCGCGATGACTGCAACCGCCCGGATACCACATTGGAAAGCCTGTCAGGCCTCAAGCCGGTGTTTGCTGACGACGGATCGGTGACGGCTGGCAACGCCTCGCAACTGTCGGATGGCGCATCGATGACGCTGGTGATGAGCCTGGACAAGGCCCTCGAACTCGGCCTCAAACCCCGCGCGTTCTTCCGCGGCTTCACCGTGGCCGGCTGCGAGCCGGAAGAAATGGGCATCGGCCCGGTCTTCTCGGTGCCGCGTCTGCTCAAGGCGCGCGGCCTGCAAGTCAGCGATATCGACCTTTGGGAGCTCAACGAAGCCTTCGCCTCGCAGTGCCTGTATTGCCGCGACACGCTGGAAATCGACAACGCGAAGTTCAACGTCAACGGCGGCTCGATCTCCATTGGCCACCCGTTCGGCATGACGGGTTCGCGCACCACTGGCCATCTCATCCGCGAATTGCAGCGCCGCAACCTGCGTTACGGCGTGGTGACCATGTGCGTTGGCGGGGGCATGGGCGCTTCGGGCCTGTTCGAAGCGGTGCGCTGAGTCTTCTCCGCAAGCGCCAACAAAAAACCCGCGCCAGATAGCGCGGGTTTTTTATGGCTGATCGGCTCGCTGGTCAGCGTCTAGCTGCGACTGGATTCCAGCATGGTTTCCGGGCGCACCCACTGATCGAACTCTTCGTCTGTGAGATAGCCTAGCGCCAACGCAGCTTCGCGCAACGTGGTCCCTTCACCGTAAGCCTTTTTGGCAATCTCGGCTGCCTTGTCGTAACCGATATGCGGGTTCAGCGCGGTCACCAGCATCAGCCCACGCTCCAGATGCTCGGCCATGCGCGCGGCGTCCGGCTCCATTCCGACGATGCAGTGCGTATTGAAGTTGCGGCAGCCGTCGGCCAGCAGCCGGATCGACTCGAGCAGGTTGTGCACGATCACCGGTTTGAACACATTGAGCTGCAGATGCCCCTGGCTGGCGGCGAAGCCCACCGTCACGTCATTGCCCATCACCTGACAGGCGAGCATCGACAACGCTTCGCACTGGGTCGGATTGACTTTGCCCGGCATGATCGAGCTGCCCGGCTCGTTGGCGGGCAGCCGCACTTCAGCGAAACCGCCGCGTGGGCCCGAGCCCAGCAACCGCAGGTCGTTGGCGATCTTCATCAACGCGGTGGCCAAGGTTTTCAGCGCGCCGGAGAGAGCGACCAGCGGTTCATGCCCGGCCAACGCGGCGAACTTGTTTGGCGCTGAGACGAAGGGCAGGCCCGACAGTGCGGCCAGCTCGGCGGCGATCGCTTCGGCAAACCCGTGCGGCGCGTTAAGCCCGGTGCCGACAGCCGTGCCGCCCTGGGCTAGCTCGAACACTGCGGGCAGGGCGTGGCGAATCGCCTGCTCGGCGATATCCAGCTGGGCGACGAAGGCCGACAGCTCTTGACCGAAGGTCACCGGTGTCGCGTCCATCATGTGCGTGCGGCCGGTCTTGACCAACTGGCCGTGCCGCGCCGCCTGCTCGGCGATACCGCCAGACAGCTCGGCGATGGCCGGCAGCAGGTCGTGATGGACGGCCCGCGCGATGGCGATGTGCATGGCGGTCGGGAAACAGTCGTTGGAGCTCTGCGCGCGATTGACGTGGTCGTTGGGATGCACCGGGCTCTTGCCTCCACGCGCTCCGCCGGCGAGCTCATTGGCGCGTCCGGCGATCACCTCATTGACGTTCATGTTGCTCTGGGTACCGCTGCCGGTCTGCCAGACCACCAGTGGAAACTGGTCGTCGTGCTGGCCATGGAGCACCTCATCGGCCGCCTGCTCGATCAGGCGTGCGATATCCGGCGGCAGATCACCGATACGGTCGTTGACCCGCGCCGCAGCCTTCTTGATCAATGCCAGCGCGTGGCATACGGCAAGTGGCATTCGCTGATCACCGATGGCGAAGTTGATCAGTGAACGCTGTGTCTGTGCGCCCCAGTAAGCCTGTTCCGGTACTTCTACAGGGCCTAGGCTATCGGTTTCGGTGCGTGTCATGCCGTACTCCATCTATGAGGTCTTCCTGTTAGGTCGTCAGCTGATGGCACTGGTTCAATGGGTAGCCTGACTGTTCCTTGAGCGATTGGAACTCCGCGCGCAGAATGTGTCCATTGAGCTCATCCATCGTTCGGCAAGGATCATCCAATGCGCGCTCTTCATACTTCCGGGCTTCGTGCCTTCGGCCTTTGTGGCGTCCTGTCGATCACACTGCTCGCGGGGCATGCCAGCGCTGACAGCCGCAGCCATGCGGCTCAGGCTGAGCGCTTTCTCGAACTGGTCAATGCCGATCGTATCGCGGTACCGGTATACGCCCAGGTTCAGCAGATGTTCGCCGAGCGGTTCGCCCAGACCCAGGCGCCGGAAAGCAAACGAGGGTTGCTGGAAAGTTACCAGTCCAAGGCCGACGCGGCGCTGGATAAGGCGATCGGCTGGGAAGAGGTCAAGCCTGATCTGGTGGCACTGTACACCGAGACGTTCAGCGAGCCGGAGCTCACTCGATTGAATGAATTCTACGAATCCGAACTGGGCAAGAAGATGCTTACGCAGCTGCCGCAGCTCAACGCGCGTTCGGCGCAGGTGACCCAGACCAAGCTGCAGAATGCCGTGCCCCAAGTGAACAAATTGCTGGCTGAAATGACAGCCGAACTCGATACCCAGAAGAAGCCTTGAGGGAGCCTGTCAGGCATGTCCAAACTATTCGTCATTGAAAATACCCTGCAGGCAGCCCTGCAGCCCATGTATCTGCAGGTGCTGGATGAAAGCCACATGCACAGCCGTGGGCAGGAGACGCACTACAAGGCGGTGATCGTCAGCGAGCAATTCGCCGGCCTCAATGCGGTCAAGCGCCATCAGAAGGCATACGCCGCCATGGGCGAACTGATGCAGCAGATCCACGCGCTCGCGCTGCACACCTATACCCCCGAGGAGTGGGCGAAGCAGGGCGCAGCACCGGACTCTCCGGTCTGCGCCGGTGGACACAAATAAGCGCTGGGCAACCCACCTGGCTTTCGCTTGGTGCCTGATGCGTGTTTATTGATAGAATGCGCGCCGCGCCGGCTCACGCCGGCGTTGTCGTTTTCGCATTCCCGGTCCGCCCTTTACGTGGGTGACCACTGGAGGAAATTCCCCGCATGACCCAGAACATCGTCGTCGCGGCGCTGTACAAGTTCGTCTCCCTGCCGGACTACGTCGCGTTGCGTGAGCCCTTGCTCGAAACCCTCAATGCCAATGGCATCAAGGGTACTTTGCTGCTCGCCGAAGAAGGCATCAACGGCACGGTTTCCGGTACCCGCGAAGGTATCGATGCGCTACTCGCCTGGTTTCGCACCGATGTGCGCCTGGCTGACATCGACCACAAGGAATCCTATTGCGACGAACAGCCGTTCTATCGCACCAAGGTCAAGCTGAAGAAGGAAATCGTCACCCTCGGCGTGGAGGGCGTCGACCCCAATCAGCGTGTTGGCACCTACGTCGAGCCGCGGGACTGGAACGCACTGATCGACGACCCCGAAGTGCTGCTGATCGACACTCGCAATGACTACGAAGTGGCCATCGGCACGTTCGAAGGCGCGATCGATCCACAGACCAAATCCTTCCGTGAATTCCCCGACTACATCAAGGCGCACTACGACCCGACCAAGCACAAAAAGGTCGCGATGTTCTGCACTGGCGGCATTCGCTGCGAGAAGGCCTCCAGCTACATGCTGGGCGAGGGGTTCGAGGAGGTTTATCACCTCAAGGGCGGCATCCTTAAATACCTCGAAGAAGTGCCGCAGAAGGAGACGCGCTGGCGTGGCGACTGCTTCGTGTTCGATAACCGTGTGACCGTGCGCCACGACCTCAGCGAGGGTGATTTCGACCAGTGCCATGCCTGTCGCACACCGATATCGCTGGAGGACCGGCAATCGGAGCACTACGCTCCAGGTATCAGCTGCCCGCATTGCTGGAATACGCTCAGCGAGAAGACGCGCACCAGCGCGCGCGAGCGGCAGAAGCAGATCGAACTGGCGCTCAAGCGCAATCAGCCGCACCCGATCGGCCACAACTACCGCAAACAAGGCGCGTAGCCAAAGCCGCTTGGGCCAGATGACGGTGCGCAGTTTGCGCTCCACCCGATAGAACCGGAGCCCCTATGCGCACCCGACTGATCTATGTGATGGACCCGATGTGCTCCTGGTGCTGGGGCTTCGCGCCGGTGGTGCAGGCGTTGATTGCCCAGGCGCAGGCTCAGGGTGTCGGTGCCGATCTGGTGGTCGGCGGCCTGCGCCAGGAGCGCATCGCCATGGATCAGGCCGGCCGTGAACGCACCCTGTCCTATTGGCAGGCGGTGCACGAAGCGAGCGGGCAGCCGTTCAACTTCGATGCGGGGCTGCCGGACGGTCTGGTCTACGACACCGAGCCCGCTTGCCGAGCGCTTGTGGCGGCGCGCAGTCTCGATCCGCAGCTGGTTTGGCCACTCGTTGGGCTGATTCAGCGGGCGTTTTATGTCGACGGGCGCAACGTCACGATGCCGCCGGAATTGGTTGATCTGGCTGAGGCGGCAGGCATACCCCGTATCGAGTTCGCCGACCGTTTCGACTCTCAGGCGGTGCGCGATGCCACGGCGGCTGACTTCGACTGGGCGCGGAACCTCGGCATCGCCGGCTTCCCGACCTTGCTTGCCGAGCACAACGGTCAGCTGGCGCTGTTGACCAATGGCTTCCAGCCGCTCGACGTGCTGTCACCTCTGCTGGCGCGTTGGCTGGACCATAACGCCCATGCCTGATCAGCTCAGCTGGGCGGAGATCCGCCGTCTCGCGCTGCATCATCGCAAGGCGCTGATCCTCGCCAATCTAGTTGCTGTGTTGGCAACGCTGTGCAGTGTGCCGATTCCCTTGCTGTTGCCGCTGCTGGTCGACGAGGTGCTGCTGGGGCAGGGCGATACGGCGCTGCAGATAATGGACAGGTTTCTGCCGACGGGCTGGCAGACGGCGATTGGCTATATCGGCCTGATGCTCTGCGCGACGCTGCTGCTGCGCGCCTCGGCGTTGATTTTCAACGTGCTGCAGGCGCGATTATTCGCGCGGCTGTCGAAGGACCTGGTCTACCGCATTCGGGTGCGGTTGATCGAACGGCTCAAACGTATCGCGCTGAGCGAGTATGAAAGCCTTGGCGGCGGGACGGTCGCCGCGCATCTGGTCACCGATCTGGAGACCATCGACAAATTCATCGGCGAGACCCTCAGCCGGCTGCTGGTAGCGCTGCTTTCAATTGCCGGTACGGCGGCGATCCTGCTCTGGATGCACTGGCAACTGGCGCTGCTGATCCTGCTGTTCAATCCGCTGGTGATCTACGCCACGGTGCAACTGGGTAAACGCGTCAAACACCTGAAGAAGCTGGAGAACGACAGCACCTCACTGTTTACCCAAGCGCTCACCGAAACCCTGGATGCAATCCAGGAAGTGCGGGCCGGTAATCGCCAGGGTTTCTTTCTTGGTCGGCTTGGGCTGCGCGCGCGTGAAGTGCGCGACTACGCCGTGGCCTCGCAATGGAAGACCGACGCCTCCAACCGCGCCAGTGGCCTGCTGTTCCAGTTCGGCATCGACATTTTCCGTGCCGCGGCGATGCTCACCGTGTTGTTTTCCGACCTGTCGATCGGCCAGATGCTGGCGGTGTTCAGCTACCTCTGGTTCATGATCGGGCCGGTGGAACAGTTGCTCAATCTGCAATACGCCTTCTATGCCGCCGGCGGCGCGCTCAGCCGCATCAATCAGCTGCTGGCACGTGCCGATGAACCCCAATATGTCGGCGGACAGGACCCGTTCGTGGGGCGGGACACCGTTGACATCGACGTTCGTGGGCTGCGCTTCTCCTATCAGGACGAACCGGTACTCGAAGGTCTGGACCTTTCGATCGCCGCGGGTGAAAAGGTCGCCATCGTCGGCGCCAGCGGTGGCGGAAAAAGCACCTTGGTGCAGCTGCTGCTGGGCCTGTATCAGCCGCAAGCGGGACAGATCTGTTTTGCTGGAATCGATATCAAGCACATCGGCCTGGGTACGGTACGCGACAATGTTGCGGTGGTGCTGCAGCACCCTGCGCTGTTCAACGACACGGTGCGCGCCAATCTGCTGATGGGGCGCGAACGCGACGATCAGGCTTGCTGGCAGGCGCTGGAGATCGCGCAACTGGCCGAAACCATCCGTCAGTTGCCGGCGGGGCTCGACAGCATTGTCGGTCGTTCCGGCGTGCGCCTGTCAGGTGGCCAGCGGCAACGGCTGGCGGTGGCGCGGATGGTGTTGGCTGAGCCCAAAGTGGTGATTCTCGACGAGGCGACCTCCGCCCTGGATGCCGCCACCGAATATGCGCTGCATCAGGAGCTGAACCGTTTTCTGCAAGGGCGCACCACTTTGATCATCGCCCATCGCCTATCTGCGGTGAAGCAGGCCGACCGCGTCTTGGTGTTCGATGGTGGCCGCATCGCCGAGCAGGGCGACCATCTGCAGCTGATCGCCGACGGCGGGCTTTACGCCAAGCTTTATGGGCATCTGCAACAGCACTGAATGGGTGTTCCTGAAAACCACTGCACGTTCTGGCGATTAGATGGACTGATAGCTGGCTATTGGCTATCGACGCCTGGTTAAATCGCGCTGTTTTCGCGCTCAACTTTGGTCGATCACGGCCGACTTCATGACGTGCGCGTATTTTCAAGGGAATTCTCTGATGCAGTCTGTCGATATATTCACCAACCTTTCCGTGGGCAAAAAGTTGCTGTTCGGCTTTGCCATGGTGCTGCTGCTGACCCTGGGCGTCGCCGGTACCGGTTTCTTCGCCGTGGATTCGATTCTGATCCGCTCTTCTCAGACGAATCAGCTCGCCGCCATCAACGCCGCGATCCTCGCTGCGCGCGGTCAGGAGCGTGATTACGCCCTGACCCGCAGTGACGCATCCGCTGCGGCGCTGCGCGCCACGCTGGACCAGCTCAATCAACGGTTGGATGGGCTTTCCGCGATTTCTGATACTGACGAGCAGGCGTTGCTGCAGCGGATTCGAAGCGATGCAGCAGACTACGCTCAGCAATTCGACAACTATCGCGCGCTGATCGGCAAGGGCGTCGAGTTGCGCGGGAGCATGGGCGATGCCGCGCAGAAGAGTCGCGAGGAGTTCGAATACATCGAGCTGGACATGTACGACGCGGTCCGGGTGCTGCGCCTTGAAGGCGATCATCTGAAGGGCAGCGACCCGTTGACCCTTGCTGAAGCCGCTTCCGGCTTGACCAAGCGCATCCTCGATCTGCGCACATTCGAGAACGTTTTCCTCAGCAATAACGCCCAGGAGGCCGTCGATAGCTGGAACGAGACCTACGGCGATGTGACCAGGACCGGCGAAGGGCTGAAGACGTGGCTCAACGACGATCAGAAAGCCACCATGGATGGCGCACTCGCAGCGCTCGCCGCCTACGAACGGGCCTTTGCCGAGTTCCGTCGCAACCGCTCCGAGAGGATCGCCCTGGAAGGCACCATGGTCGCTCAGGCGCAGCGTGTGCTGGATACCGCCGACCAGGCTTTGGCGGGTGCCAACGAAGCGATGCAGGCTCAGCGCACCAGCGCTTACTTGCTGCTTGCAGTGATCACTGCCTTGGCCGTGATTCTCGGGCTGGGAGCGGCTATCGCCATCTCCCGCATGATCGTCCTGCCGCTACGCTACACCGTGCAGCTGGCGCAACGGGTCGCCGACGGCGATCTCACGCAGTCGGCTAAGGTCACGCGCCGCGATGAGCTTGGGCAGCTGCAGCAAACCATGTACGCCATGACGGAAAGTCTGCGTACCTTGATCGGCCGCATCGGCGGTAGCGTAGGGCAGATCGCCTCCGCCGCCGAGCAGCTGTCGGCGGTCACGGCGCAAACCAGTGTCGGTGTACAGAAGCAGCGTGAAGAGACGGATCAGGTCGCGACGGCGATGCATCAAATGGCCGCGACCGTGCAGGAAGTGGCACAAAATGCCGAGCAGGCGTCGTTGGCGGCACGTCAGGCTGATCAACAGGCTCGCCAGGGAGATCTGGTCGTCAAGGAAGCCATCGGTCAGATCGACAGCCTGTCCGGCGAAGTGGAGCATTCCGCGCATGCCATCGAAGAGTTGAACACCGAGAGTGGGCGCATCGGCAGTGTGCTCGAGGTGATTCGCGCGGTTGCCGAACAGACCAACTTGCTGGCGTTGAACGCGGCGATCGAAGCCGCCCGCGCAGGTGAGCAAGGCCGCGGCTTCGCCGTGGTGGCCGACGAGGTGCGCGCCTTGGCCCGTCGTACGCATGACTCCACCGAAGAGATCGAAGGCCTGATCGGCAATCTGCAGCGGGTCGCGCAGAAGGCCGTGGAGCAGATGCAGACCAGCCGTGAGCTGACCCAGCGTACTGTTGAATTGGCCAGCGAAGCCGGTATCGCACTCGGTCGTATCACCGACTCGGTGTCCACCATCGAGCAGATGAACCAGCAGATCGCCGCGGCGTCCGAGGAGCAGAGTGCGGTGGCCGAAAACATCACCGAGAGCGTAACCCGTGTGCGCGATATTGGTGAGCAGAGTGCCAGCGGTAGCGAGCAGACCGCTGGCGCCAGCGCCGAGCTGGCGCGTCTCGGTGTCGAACTGCAGGGAATGGTGGCGCGTTTCCGCACCTGATATCCGCGTCTTGTTGCAGCGAGGCCCCGATCATGTCGGGGCTTCGTCGTTTATGGCGCTGAACTCCTTCGAGGCTCCACCTATCTAGAACAGGAATGCGGCCCTGGTCGCACGCTGTGGAGATGCTCGATGAAGGTCGCGTCATTCCTCGCTGTCCGTTCCGGCGCCGGAGCGATCAGCCCATGAAAATCACTGCACGGGCCGCTGGCGAGTCTCGTCTGAAACAGGCGATCACCGGGCCGGCGCTGTTTCTGTTCATTCTCGGGGATGTCTTGGGCGCTGGCGTCTACGCGCTGGTGGGCAAGATTGCCGGCGAAGCGGGGGGCGCGGTCTGGGTGCCATTGCTGGTCGCCTTGGGGTTCGCGATGCTGACCGCGGCGTCTTACGCAGAACTGGTCAGCAAATACCCGAAAGCCGGTGGCGCAGCGGTGTTCGTGGAGCGCGCATTCGGCAAGCCGCTGCTGTCCTTTCTCGTGGGTTTCTGCATGCTCGCGGCTGGGGTGACCAGCGCCGCCGGGTTGTCTCTGGCGTTTGCTGGCGATTATCTGGGTGCCTTCGTCGATACACCGGCGGTGCCCACCGCACTGGCGTTCCTGGCCATCGTCGCGTTGCTCAATGCGCGTGGCATCAAGGAGTCGTTGGGGGCCAACGCGGTGATGACCGTCATCGAGGTGTCGGGCCTGTTGTTCGTCGTGGTACTGGCCGGCCGTTTCCTTTTGGGCGGGCAAGGTGAGCCGTCGCGCGTACTGGAATTTACGCCCGGTGTTTCGCCCGCCATTGCCGTACTGGGGGCGGCGCTGATCGCGTTCTATTCGTTCGTCGGTTTCGAGGTGTCCGCCAATGTCGCCGAAGAGGTCAAAGACGTTCGGCGCAACTATCCTCGTGCCTTGTTCGGCGCGCTCCTGGCGGCCGGGCTGGTCTACATGGGCGTCGGCATGGCCGCGACGGCAGTGCTTTCTCCGGCAACGCTGGCCGATTCATCCGCGCCTTTGCTGGACGTGGTACGAGCCACCGGTTATGCCGTGCCGGATTGGCTCTTCGCGGCCGTGGCGCTGGTGGCCGTTGCCAACGGCGCGCTGCTGACCATGATCATGTCCAGCCGTTTGGCCTATGGTATGGCCGACGAAGGGCTGCTGCCTGCGCCGCTGACCCGCGTTCTGCCAAAGCGGCGCACGCCCTGGCTGGCGATAATGGGAACGACCTTGCTGGCCATGCTTCTCACCGTGACCGGTACGCTGACGGCACTCGCCGAGACCGTGGTGCTGTTGCTGCTGTTCGTCTTCATGAGCACCAATGTGGCGGTGCTGGTGCTGCGCAAGGACAAGATCGCCGAGCCGCATTTTCGCACCCCGACCGTCCTGCCCCTGTTGGCGATCCTTTCCTGTGTGCTGCTGTTGTCCCAGCAAAGCGCGGGTACCTGGCTGCGTGCTGGGCTGTTGATGGCGCTTGGCGCCTCGCTCTACGGGATCGGCCACTGGCAGAAGCGGCGTCGACGCTAGTTAATGCCGATTCAGTTCCGCGGCCCACTCGGCTAACGGCAGGGCGGGTTGCTGCTGCCATATACGTTGCCAGATCAGCTCGAGCCGGCTCATATCGCCGCGCTCGGCGGGCAGCCGCTCGACGAAGGGGATCAACTGCCAGTCTTCGCCGCTGCGCTCGGCGAGGGCGAAGCGAAAGGGGTGAAAACCGGTCATGCCGAGCCGTAGGTCGGTCACCAGCAACTGACCGTCGATCTCGTCGTAACGCAGTACGCCGCCAGTGAACCACTGCAGCCGGGCATGTTGCGGCGACTCGCGCAGGACGTCGGCGAGCCGCGCGTCACGGTCGATGCGCACCAGCTCTGGCGGCTGGTCGTCGAACCAGCTCACCAGCGCTTCGTAGTAGTCGTCATCCTGGATGATGATCACACGCCAGAGCAGGCTGTTGAACGGCGTGGGCGCGCTGTACAGCTGGTTCGCCTGGAGACCGTGACTGGCCATCGTCTTTTCCACGCGCTGCTCGGCCATCTGTTTGCCGGCTAGCGTGAAGGCCAGATACAGCGACGTCACGACCAAGGCCAGGACAGGCACGCGAGGGCTGTGGCCCTTCAAACCGACGATCGCCCCGGCCAGCACCGCCAGCAGCAGGGGCACGCTGTACATCGGATCGATGATGAACACGCTGGACCAGGCCACCGGCGGCGTGGTCAACGGCCAGAACAGCTGGGTGCCGTAGCTGGTGAAGGCATCGAGCAGGACATGGGTCACCAGCACCAGCCAGACCGTTAGAAACAGGCGCATGCCGCTGTAGCCCGGGTCGGGTCGTACTCGCCGGGCCAGCCAGGTTAATGCGACGGCGAGCAGGCTGAGAACGAACATCGAGTGGCTGAAGCCCCGGTGATAGGTCATGTCGGCGACGGCATCACCGTAGTCGATCACCACGTCCAGATCGGGCAGCGTGCCCAGTACTGCGCCATACAGCAGTGCCTTGCGGCCCTGCCAACGGCCAAGCAACGACGCTTGAACGGTGGCACCGAGAAGGGCCTGGGTAATCGAGTCCATGCGGGTTTCCATCGGCTGTGAGCACGCTACAGTAGCCGAACCGGCCCACTTGCAGCGGCTCAAAATCTTATAAAAACATGTCCGTGCGGCTTGGCTGATGGACAATACCCGCTCACCTCAACCAGCGATGGGCCGATGCTCGAGATATCCAACAGCGTGCAGCTAGCCGACAGCGAGATCGAACTGACCGCCATTCGCGCCCAAGGCGCGGGTGGGCAAAACGTCAACAAAGTCTCCAGCGCATTGCACCTGCGCTTCGATATCAACGCGTCCTCGTTGCCCGATTTCTATAAGGAACGCCTGCTGGCGTTGCGTGACAGCCGGATAACCGGGGACGGCGTCATCGTTATCAAGGCGCAGCAGTACCGCACCCAGGAGCAGAACCGCGCCGATGCCTTGGAGCGCCTCGCGGAACTGATCCGCAGCGTGGCGAAAGTCGAAAAGGCGCGGCGCCCGACGCGGCCGACGCTGGGCTCGAAAAAGCGCCGTCTCGAAGGCAAGAGCAAGCGCGGCGCGATCAAGGCCGGGCGCGGCAAGGTGGATTTCTAAAAGGAGCCGGCATTGTGGGCAGGCGCGGCGTGTGGGTACCTGCGGTTTGCCAGGATGGTGGCCTGGCGCTAACCGTCCGGGTACCGGCTGGCGCTGGCCTCGCCGTCATTCAATGGGTGCCGGTGCGTGGCTCGACGATGGTTTCCTCGGGCAGGTCGTCGTCGATGTCCGACTCGGTGGCTGCGGTCTCGGTGGTATCGCCCTCCGGCGTGTCCGGCATCAGCTCCAACACCGTGTGGCTGGTACGCAGCATCGGTGTGAAGTGACCGTGCGGCTCGGTTACCAGATCGAACACCCGGCGTGAGCGGAAGTAGGAATAGATAGCCAGGAACGCCAGGGTCACGGCGAAGAATACCGGCAGCGCCTTGGGCCCGAAGACGCTCATCAAGCCACCAGCGACCACCGGACCGAAGGCGGCACCGAAGCCGTTGGCCAGCAGCAAGCCACTGGAGCCGGAGAGAATTTCGTCCGGGTGCAACTGGTCGACCATCTGCGCCACGGCAATGGAATAGATCGAAAAAGCCAGGCCGCCCCAGAGAAACATCATCCCCAACAGCAACGGGCCGGACGTCAGGGGTGTGATCAGGCCGCCGAGGATCGCGGCGATGGCCACGACCCAGAGCAGCACCAGGCGACGGTCATGCTTGTCGGAAAACAGCCCGATCGGCCATTGCAGCACGGCGCCCCCGAGGATGGTCACGCTCATCAGCAGGCCCACTCCGGATGCATCGAAACCGCTTTGCGATGCATAGACCGGTGCCAGTCCCCAGAAGCCGCCCAGGGTCAGACCCGAGACCCCGGCAGCCATTAGGGGGAGTGGGGCGATTCGTGCCAGTTGCAGCAGGTCGGTAGCCGGCATGTCCGGTTGCGCGGGTTGCGCCTGGCGGGTCAGGGTGATCGGCATCAACGCAGCGCAAATGAGGATGGCCGCCAGCGCGAACAGGGTGAAATTCATCGGGCTGTCGAGGCTCAACAGCTGCTGGGCGGCAGCCAGCGCACCGAGGTTGACGGCCATGTACAAGGCGAATACCTGGCCGCGTTTTTCGCCACTGACCTGGGCGTTGAGCCAGCTCTCGATGACCATGTACAGCGTGACCAGGGCTACGCCATAGAGCAGGCGCAACACCAGCCACACCCAAGGATTGACGATCAGCACGTGCATCAGCACGGCGACCGATGCCAGGGCCGCGTAGAAGGCGAAGGTACGAATGTGGCCGACGCGGCGGATCAACGACGGTGCGAGCCAGGTGCCGACGAGGAAGCCGGCGAAGTACCCCGACATCAGCAGACCAATCATTCCGGTGGAATAACCCTCGGCGATGCCGCGCAGCGTTAGCAGCGTGTTCAGCAGTCCGTGGCCGAGCAGTAGTAATGCAACGCCGCCCAGCAGCGAGCTGATGGGGGCAAACAAGGACGTCATGGCAAACAACCCTAAGCAAAAAATCCGTGAGGGCAGGCGGCCCGGCCAGGGCAGCTTGCCGTTATAAGCTTCTGAAAAACCTCGGCTAATCCATCATTGATGGTTTCAACGCATGCAGCTTGGGCAGCGCTTTTGTCCGAGGATTCAACACGAGGCGCATTTTCCAGCGAAGCGCCTCAAACCGTTACGTCGATCGCGTCCAGCTTGCTGTCCCACGGTCGCAATTGCGGCTGGGTGCAGGTCCAGACTCGCCGTTGATGCGTAAAGCTTGGCTCAAACTTTCAGCTTTGTCCTGGTAGAAGCGTTGCGATTAGCGCACGAACGCTTCCCGGCAGGGCGTCTAGATCGCGAACCAGGATGCTGCGCTCGCGGATGGCCCAGGGTTCGCCGAGCTCGATCAGCGCCAGTTGCATGGTGCGGCTGTGACGGCGCGCGGACGATTCCGGAATGATACCGACACCGACTCCCGCCTCGATCATCCGGCACACAGCCTCGAAACTGGAGAGCTGGATGCGCAGTGAAAGGGTGCCGCCGAGCTTCTCTACCTGATCCCGAAGAAAGGCCAGTAATGTGCTGCCTTCATGAAGCCCAATGTGCTGATAGCTCAGCGTCTGTCGCAGCGTGACCCGTTTTTCCACCGCCAGCGGATGTCCGAGTGGCACCGCCAGCAGCAGACGGTCAGTGCTGAAATGCAGAATCTGTAAGCCTTCAGCCTGTACCGGCCCGGCAATGATGCCCATGTCCGTGCTGCCATCGAGCACGCCACGCACGATGTCACGGCTCAGCCGTTCCTGCAGGTCGACGGTTACACCGGGGCGCTGCGAGAGAAAACCGGCCAGTATCTCGGGTAGAAACTCGGTGACCGCCGTGGTATTGGCGAAGATACGGATATGCCCAGTCGAATCGGTGCTGTACTCGGTGAATTCGCTCTTGAGATACTCCACCTGGCGCATGATCAGCCGGGCGTGTTGCAGCAGCTTGTGTCCGGCTGGCGTCAGTTCGACGCCCCGGCTGTCGCGATAGAGCAGACGGCTTTCCAGCTGACCTTCCAACGCTTTGATACGCGCGCTGGCGGCCGCCGGTGACAGGTGTGCGCGCCGCGCGCCCTGAGTCAGGCTAGGCGACTCGGCGATATGGATAAACAGGCGAAGATCGGCCAGATCGAAGTGCATTTTGAGGGACTCGGCGAAAGTTCGGCGTTCAGCATAGCCGAACGGTGGTTTTGTTAAATGCAGATTCTCGGAACGCCAGCTGAGTTGCATGCTACGGCGAAACAAGACAGCCGGAGCCGGTAATGACCGATGTAAATGCCTGGGTAGGCCGTACCGAAGAAGTGCATGACCAACTCAGCCGCAATCTGCTGATGCGCATTGCCGCGACTCTGGGAGAGCCGACTCCGGCCCATGGCGAGCCGCTGCCGGCGCTGTGGCAATGGTGTTTTTTTCAGGAACCGGTTGTTGAAAGCGGCCTTGGCGAGGACGGTCATCCGGCAAGAGGGGGCTTCCTGCCGCCGGCTGACAACCGCAATCGCATGTGGGCCGGTGGCCGTGTCGAGTTCATCGAACCACTCGCGGCGGGTGCCGAAGCCACGCGTGTATCCACCATCAAACAGGTCGAGGAGAAGCAGGGTCGCACCGGCGCGCTGCTGTTCGTCACTGTGCAGCACGACTATCTACAGGACGGGCGGCTGGCAATCCGGGAAGAGCAGGACATCGTCTACCGCGAACCCAGTCCGCCGAAGACCCGCAGCGGCGAGCCGATGGTAGCCGGCGATTGGCGTGAGGCGGTGACGCCGACGCCGACGCTGCTGTTCCGCTATTCGGCCGTTACCTTCAACGGCCACCGCATTCATTACGACTGGCCTTATGTCACCGAAGCCGAAGGTTATTCGGGGCTGGTCGTGCATGGCCCGCTGATCGCCACACTGAGTTTGCGTGCGTTCTGTCGCGCTCATCCAGAGGCACGTCTCAAGCGCTTTTCCTATCGCGGTCTGCGTCCGTTGATCGCACCACATCCTTTCGAAGTGGGCGGGCGCATCGTCGCGCCGGGCAAGGCCGAACTCTGGGCCGGCGATCACAAGGGCCTGGCGCAAAAAGCCGACGTGGAATTCGACTGAGTAACGAATCGTAGGGTGGATCGGGACGCGCAGTCGTCGCTTTTTACATCCACCGAAGGCCCTGGGCAGTGGATCGGTAAAGCGTGATCCACCCTCCGTCTGCCGCGACAACCAGAAGTAGTGAGAACCGAGATGACGCCGAACAAGAGCGAAGAACTGAATTTCATCCGTGAAGGCGTACGCGCACTCTGCGCCGAGTTCACGGCTGAATACTGGCGCAAGATCGACGAGCAGAAGGGCTTCCCGGAAGCCTTCGTCAGCGCCCTGACCGAAGCAGGCTGGCTGTCGGCGATGATCCCGGAAGAATATGGTGGCTCGGGGCTTGGCCTGGCCGAAGCCTCGGTCATCCTTGAAGAAGTGAACCGTTGCGGCGGCAACTCCGGCACCGTGCATGGGCAGATGTACAACATGTTCACTCTGCTACGAAACGGCAGCGATGAGCAGAGGCGTTACTACCTGCCCAAGCTGGCCAGCGGCGAGCTGCGCCTGCAGTCGATGGGCGTCACCGAACCCACCACCGGTACCGACACCACCAAGATCAAGACCACCGCGGTGCGCCAAGGCGACAAGTACCTGATCAACGGCCAGAAGGTCTGGATCTCACGCGTACAGCATTCGGATCTGATGATCCTGCTGGCGCGCACTACGCCGCTGGCCGAGGTGAAGAAGAAATCCGAGGGCATGTCGATCTTCCTGGTCGATCTGCGCGAGGCCATCGGCAACGGCCTGACCGTCCAGCCGATCGCCAACATGGTCAACCATGAGACCAACGAGCTGTTCTTCGACAATCTGGAGATTCCCGCCAGCAGCCTGATTGGCGAAGAGGGCAAGGGCTTTCGCTATATCCTCGACGGGCTCAACGCCGAGCGCACCCTGATCGCCGCTGAGTGCATCGGTGACGGTCGTTGGTTCATCGAGAAATCCGCCGCTTACGCTCGCGATCGGGTGGTCTTCGGCCGGCCTATCGGGCAGAACCAGGGCGTGCAGTTCCCCATCGCCGAGGCGCATATCGAGATCGAGGCCGCTGACCTGATGCGCTGGCGCGCCTGCGAGGAATATGACGCCGGGCTCAACGCCGGAGCGGCGGCGAACATGGCCAAGTACCTGGCGGCGAAAGCCAGCTGGGAGGCGGCCAACGCCTGCCTGCAGACCCACGGTGGATTCGGCTTTGCCAATGAATACGACGTCGAGCGCAAGTTTCGCGAGACCCGGCTGTACCAGGTGGCGCCGATTTCCACCAATCTGATCCTGTCTTACGTGGCCGAGCATCTGCTCGAACTGCCACGCTCGTTTTAACCGAGCCGAACGTAGCGTGGAAAACGGCGAAGCCTTTTCCACGCGTTTCGAACAGGCGACACGGTGGCGGAAAAGGCCTTACGACCATTTCCGCCAGAGGGCACGCGAAGGAGTCATGCCATGCAAATCGACCACCTCGACCATCTGGTCCTGACCGTCGCCGATATCGAGGCCACGCTGGACTTCTACACCCGCGTGCTCGGCATGCAGGTGGTGATTTTCGGCGAAGGCCGCAAAGCACTCTCGTTCGGTCAGCAGAAGATCAACCTTCACCAGGCCGGGCGCGAGTTCGAACCCAAGGCGGAACGGCCCACCCCTGGATCAGCGGATCTCTGTTTCATCGTCGCCACGCCGGTGGATGCAGTTGTTGCTCACCTCGAACGCCAGGGCGTAACGATCGTCGAGGGTCCGGTGCAGCGCACCGGCGCAACCGGGCCTATCCGCTCGGTATATGTGCGCGATCCCGATCTCAATCTCATCGAGCTATCCAACCGACTGGCCAATTCCTCGACCAACCCACTGGAGGCTGCGTCATGAGTCAGCATACCCAGGCGCTCACCGAATTCCTTGCCGGGCTGCGCTACGAGCAAATTCCCGATGCGGTGCTGGCGCGCACCGAAGACCTATTCCTCGACTGGTTCGGTTCAGCACTGGCCAGCGCGGGCTCGCATCCGATTCCGTTGTTCGAGAGTTATGCTGCCTGCATGGGCCCGGCTGATGGCCCGGCACGGATCTTCGTCAATCGCCGCGGCAGTTCTGCCTATTTCGCCGCACTGGTCAACGGGGCCAGCTCGCACCTCGTCGAGCAGGACGACCTGCACAACAGCTCGGTGCTGCACCCGGCAACGGTGGTGTTTCCCGCTGCACTGGCCGCCGCCCAGGATCTCGGCAAGTCCGGCCGCGAGCTGCTGCTGGCGTCGATCGCAGGCTACGAAGCCGGTATTCGCATCGGTGAGTTCCTCGGTCGCTCGCACTACCGGATCTTCCACACCACCGCGACCGTCGGCACCCTTGCGGCGGCCGTGGCAGTGGGCAAGCTGCTGAATTTCGATCAGCGACAGTTCAACCACCTGCTAGGAAGCGCCGGCACCCAGGCCGCCGGGCTCTGGGAGTTCCTCCGTGATGCTGCCGACTCCAAACAGCTGCATACGGCCAAGGCGGCCGCTGACGGTCTGCTGGCCGCCTACCTGACCGCCGACGGCCTGACGGGGGCGCAGGACATCCTCGAAGGCGAGCAGGGAATGGGGGCCGGAATGTCCAGCGATGCCGACCCGAGCAAGCTGTCGGACCGCCTCGGCACGCGCTGGGCGCTGGCGGAAACCTCCTTCAAATATCACGCCTCGTGCCGTCATACCCATCCGGCCGCCGATGCTTTGCTAGAGCTGATGCAGCGAGAAGGGCTCAAGGCAGAGGACATCGCCAGCGTCACCACCCGCGTGCATCAGGGTGCTATCGACGTGCTCGGCCGGGTGGTGGTGCCGCAGACGGTGCACCAGGCCAAGTTCAGCATGGGCACCGTGCTCGGATTGATTGCCCTGTACGGCAAGGCCGGGCTGACCGAATTCCATACTCACGCGCTCAGCGACACGCGTGTCGGCGAGTTTCGCGAGAAGGTTTCGATGCTGCTCGATCCCGAAGTCGATGGTGCCTATCCGTCGCGCTGGCTAGGCCGCGTGACGGTGCAGACCACGGACGGCCGCACCCTGAACGGGGCGATCGACGAACCCAAGGGCGATCCGGGAAACACCCTCAGCCGCGACGAGCTGGAAGACAAGTTTCGCCGCCTGGTGCAGTTCTCCGGTGCGCGAAGCGATGACGAGGCGGGCGTGCTGATCGACAAGGTCTGGCGGCTGCGCGAGCTGCAGCGGCTGGACGCGCTGGCCTGAATCGTAGGGTGGGTGATGGCGAGGCCTCACCCACCAGTGCAGCGCCAGCTTCGCAGAGAATTGAACCGACGCGTGGAAAAGGCTTCGCCGTTTTCCACCCTACGCCGAATTTGCAGGAACCGAACATGAACGACACCCAAGCCAAACCCCGCCCACTCGATGGCATCACCGTGGTTAGCCTCGAGCACGCCATTGCCGCGCCGTTCTGTACGCGTCAATTGGCGGACCTGGGTGCTCGGGTGATCAAGATCGAGCGTCCAGGGGCTGGAGATTTCGCCCGTGGTTACGACGAACGCGTCGATGGCCTGGCCTCACATTTCGTCTGGACCAACCGCTCCAAGGAAAGCCTAACGCTCGATGTGAAACAGGATGCTGCCGGCGAGGTTCTCGAACAACTGTTGAACAATGCTGATGTGTTGGTGCAAAACCTCGCACCTGGCGCTGCGGCGCGCATGGGACTGTCGTTCGAATCCTTGCACGAGCGCTTTCCACGGCTGATCGTCTGCGACATCTCCGGCTACGGCGAAGGCGGCCCTTACGAACAGAAGAAGGCCTACGACCTGCTGATCCAGAGTGAGGGGGGATTTCTCTCGGTCACGGGTGGCCCAGGCGAGACCGAGATGGCCAAGGCCGGTTGTTCAATCGCCGACATCGCCGCCGGCATGTATGCCTACACCGGGGTGCTGTCGGCATTGATGCTGCGTGACAAGACGGGCGAGGGCAGCCGGGTGGATGTGAGCATGCTGGAAAGCCTAGTGGAATGGATGGGCTACCCGTTGTACTACGCCTACGACGGCGCACCGCCGCCACCGCGTGCCGGTGCCGCCCACGCCACCATCTATCCCTACGGACCGTTCCCCGCCGGGGATGGCGGTACCGTGATGCTTGGCCTGCAGAACGAGCGCGAATGGCAGATGTTCTGCGACAAGGTGCTGCTGCGCCCTGAACTGGCCGTCGACGCGCGCTTTTCCGCCAATTTCAAGCGTTCGGAAAACCGCTCGGCGCTGCGCACGATCATTGTCGAGACGTTCTCGTCCTTGAGTGCCGAACAGGTGATCGAGCGCCTCGAAGCGGCTTCCATCGCCAACGCCCACGTCAATGACATGGCGGGCGTCTGGGCGCATCCGCAGCTCAAGGCCCGTCAGCGTTGGAGCGAGGTGGAAAGCCCGTCCGGGCGGTTGCCGGCGCTCCTGCCGCCGGGTCGCAATACCGCATTCACGCCGCGCATGGATCCGATTCCCGCGCTCGGCCAGCACACCGATGCACTGCTCGCCGAACTCGGCTATGCGCCAGCCGATATCCAGCGACTCCATGAGCAGGGTGCGGTGTAGCGCTGCGTATAGCCGTCAGAACTTTCAGACTACGAGACCTTTCCATGAACCCAGGCATCATCCGTTCCGCATTGTTCGTCCCGGCCACGCGCCCGGATCGAATCCCCAAGGCGCTGGCGACGGGGGCCGATGCGGTGATCGTCGATCTTGAGGACGCCGTCGCTGAAGGTCTGAAGGCTCAGGCGCGGGCCGATCTGGAGGCTTTTCTCGCGACCGATCCGTCTGCGCGGGTGCTGGTCCGCATCAACGCGCCGGGACATGCGCAGCAAGCCGAGGATCTGAAGCTGTGCGCCGCGCACCCAGGTGTTATCGGCGTGCTCCTGCCCAAGGTAGAGAGCGCTGATCAGGTCGCGGCGGTTGCGGCCGCTGGCAAGCCGGTCTGGCCGATCGTCGAAAGTGCCCGTGGGCTGGCTGGGCTGGCTGAAATAGCGGCGGCCGCCGGTGTCGAGCGTTTGTCTTTCGGGGCGCTGGATCTGGCGCTGGACCTCGGTCTTGCCAGCGGCACGCCGGCCGCTGAGCGCATCCTCGATCAGGCGCGCTATGCGCTGCTGCTGCATTCACGTCTGGCGAATCTGGCGCCACCGCTGGACAGCGTATTTCCGGATATCAAGAACCTGCACGGCCTCGCCCAGGCTGTCGCCGACGCCCGCGACATGGGCTTCGGCGGGCTGCTGTGCATCCACCCCAGCCAGGTGGCTGTGGTGCACGACACGCTGATGCCCGGCGCCGACGAACTGGCCTGGGCTCAACGCGTCCTCGCGGCCGGTGCGTCCGACGGCGGGGTCTTCGTGGTGGACGGGCAGATGGTCGATGCTCCGGTGGTCGGCCGTGCCCGCTGCCTGCTGCAACGTGCCGGGCGGGCGGTTCCCTGACCGTCGCCATCGCCTGCAAACGTACCAACCGACAAAAACAAAAGGGGTACTCGCAAAATGTTGAAAATCAGTCTCAAGGCGCTCGTATGCGCGCTTTCCGTCTCTTTCGTCGGCCTTGTTCAGGCGGAGCCGATCACCATCAAGTTTTCTCATGTCGTAGCGGACAATACGCCCAAGGGGCAGGGCGCCCTGCTGTTCAAGAAGCTCGCCGAAGAACGCCTGCCGGGCCAGGTCAAGGTCGAGGTCTACCCCAACTCGTCGCTGTTCGGCGACGGCAAGGAGATGGAGGCGTTGCTGCTCGGCGACGTGCACATGCTGGCGCCGTCGCTGGCCAAGTTCGAGCATTACGCCAAGGCAATCCAGATCTTCGATCTGCCGTTCCTGTTCGATGACCTGGCCGCTGCCGACCGCTTCCAGAGCAGTCCGCAGGGCCGGGCGCTGCTGACCGCGATGGAGGACAAGAACATCACGGGCCTGGCCTATTGGCATAACGGAACCAAACAGATGTCGGCGAACAAACCGCTGCGCGAACCGAGCGATGCACGCGGACTCAAATTCCGCGTGCAGGCGTCGCAAGTGCTGGAGGAGCAGTTCAAGGCGGTGCGCGCCAACCCGCGCAAGATGAGCTTCGCTGAGGTGTATCAAGGCTTGCAGACAGGGGTCGTGAATGGCACTGAGAACACCTGGTCGAACTACGAGAGCCAGAAGGTGCATGAAGTACAGAAGTACATCACCGAGTCCGATCACGGCCTGATCGATTACATGGTCATTACCAATACGCAGTTCTGGAAAGGTCTACCGGATGACGTGCGCAGCGAACTGGAGCAGGTCATGGTCGAGGTTACCGCCGAGGTGAATCGTCAGGCGGATGAACTCAACCAGAAGGCCAAACGCACCATTGCCGCATCAGGCAAGAGCGAAATCATCCAACTGACCCCGGAAGAGCGCGGCCAGTGGCGCGAGGCGATGCGACCGGTGTGGAAGAAGTTCGAAAACGAAATCGGTGCCGATTTGATCAAGGCAGCCGAGGCGGCCAACCAGCCGTAAATCGAATCGGAGCCGCATGCTGAGACATGCGGCTCCGATTCGGGTCGACAGATGGCTTGACGTTCGTGCGGTCCGCCCAATGTGCGTCGAGGTCGCGCCGAGCGGCGATGGCGGATAACTCAGTGCCGTGGACTCTCTTCCGGCATGCTCAGCAGCTGTTTTTCCATGTTCCAGTCGAACGGCTCGTCGTTCTGCTCGGCGTCGTAACGGCGCTCTTCCAGCTTCTGGAAGATTTCGATCTCCTCGTCCGGCATGAAGTGCAGGCAATCGCCGCCGAAGTACCACAGCAGATCGCGTGGGACCAGATGGGCGATCTGTGGGTAACGGTGGAACACCTGGCAGATCATGTCCTGGCCCATGTGCCGTTCTTCCGGCACGTTCTGTAGGTTCATGATCAGCTCGTCGAAGCGCTCGAGGAACAGCGCATGGCTTTCTTCCGATACCTGCTCGGTTTCACCCATGGCAAGCAAAATGCCACGCAGATGGGCCAGCAGTGCCAGGTTGTGATCGTGATAGGGGTTGGCCATGGTTCACCTGTGTCGGGTTGGGCGCGGGATTATAAGGCGCCGCGCGAGTTATTGGGGGCCTGTCCAATTGACTCGACAGCATCGGCTGGGTTCGGTGCAGGCGATGGAATGGCTGCCTTGCAAGGTGTCTACGGTGCGGTCCGCTGCGGCGTTACGGGGAGATTAGGCTCCCCGTGCGGTGATGGCTCAGCGGATTTTTCCGGGGCTCGGCTCCAGCTCCTCCTTGGCGAAGTCGTCGACGCTGATGACCTTGCGCCGCGCCGCTTCGGCGCGGGTCAGTAGCTGTGTTTCCTGCTCGTCGAGCACTCCGGCTGCCAGGGCCGCGCTGATCGGGTCTTGTCCGGCGGTGGGCTTGAATTCGCCTTTCTTGAGCGCCGCATGCAGCTTCTTCTGCAGCGGTTGCGCGCTAGCCAGTGTGTCGAAGGCGTCCCGCAGCGCGCCGAGGGCCTGATCGGTGCCCTGCGGGCGGTAGACCCCTTCGAGGATCTGCTCGAGAGCCGGGTCGCCTTCGGGACGTCCGAGGATAGCCGCCACCTCGGCTGCCAGCGCATCGGAAGGGCCTTTGTGCCGCGCGCCGAACGGGAAGATCAGGACCTGCAGCACACCGCCGAGCAAACGGTTGGGGAAGTTGGCCAATGTGCCGGCCAACGCCTGCTCCGCTTTGCACAAGCAATCCTCCAATGCCCAACGCAGCAGCGGTGCTTGCTCGGATGGATGGCCTAGGTCGTGATAGCGCTTGAGCGCGGCGGAGGCCAGATACAGATGGCTGAGCACGTCGCCGAGTCGTGCCGACAGGCGTTCGCGGCGCTTGAGTTCACCGCCCAGGAGCATCATGGAAAGGTCGGCGAGCATGGCGAAAGCGGCTGCAATACGGTCCAGCGCGCGGAAATACGGCCGGGTCAGGTCGGTGCCCGGTGCTTTGCCGAACAGGCCGAAGGTCAGCCCGAGCACCAACGTGCTGGCCGTGTTACTGACGGCGAAGCCGATGTGTTGCATCAGCAGGCTGTCGAATTTCTTCACCGCGGCGTCACGATCGGGTTCGTGAACCAGCTCCATCTCGCGCAGCACGAAGGGATGGCAGCGGATCGCGCCCTGGCCGAAGATCATCAGGTTGCGCGATAGGATGTTCGCGCCTTCGACGGTGATGGAGATCGGTGCCGAAAGCCACAGGCGGCCGAGGTAGTTGCTCGGTCCCATGATGATGCCCTTGCCGCCGTGAATATCCATGGCGTCGGTGACGCACTCGCGGCCACGTTCGGTCAGGTGGTATTTGAGGATGGCCGAGAGCACTGACGGCTTTTCGCCCAGGTCGACCGCATTGGCCGTCAGGATCCGGGCGCTGTCCATCAGCCAGGCGTTGCCGCCAATGCGGGCGAGGGGTTCCTGAATACCTTCGAATGCCGCCAGCGGCACGTTGAACTGCTCGCGAATCTGCGCATAGCGGCCACAGACGTAACTGCACGTCTTGGCGGCACTGGCACCGGTCGCCGGCAGCGAGATGGAACGACCGACGGACAGGCAGTTCATCAGCATCATCCAGCCTTTGCCGATCATGTCGCGTCCACCGATGATGGCTTCCAGCGGTACGAATACGTCCTTGCCCCAGTTCGGCCCGTTCATGAAGGCCGCGCCCAGCGGGAGATGACGGCGGCCGATCTCGACGCCGCCGGTGTCGGTTGGAATCAACGCCAGGCTGATGCCGAGTTCTTCCTCATCGCCGAGTAGATGCTCGGGATCGTAGGTCTTGAAGGCGACGCCCAGCAGCGTCGCGACCGGGCCGAGGGTGATGTAGCGTTTTTCCCAATTCAGGCGCAGGCCGATGACTTCTTCACCTTGCCATAGGCCTTTGCAGATCACGCCGCTGTCGTTCATCGCTCCGGCATCTGAACCGGCATAGGGGCCAGTCAGCGCGAAACAGGGGATGTCCGTGCCGTTGGCCAGGCGCGGCAGGTAATGGTTGCGCTGCTCCTCGGTACCGTAGTGCAGCAGCAGCTCGGCCGGGCCGAGCGAATTGGGCACCATCACGGTACTGGCGAGATCGCCGCTGCGGGTGGCCAGCTTCATCACGACCTGTGAGTGGGCAAAGGCTGAAAAGCCCTTGCCACCGTATTCCTTGGGAATGATCAGGGCGAAGAAGCCTTCGGCCTTGATGTAGTCCCAGGCTTCTTGCGGAAGGTCCAGACGCTGGCCGATGTCCCAGTCATTGACCATGGCGCACAGCGTTTCCGTGGGCCCGTCGATGAAGGCCTGTTCTTCCTCGGTGAGCGTCGCCTTGGGATAGCCGAGCAGGGTGTCCCAGTTGGGCCGACCGCTGAATAGCTCACCGTCCCACCAAACGCTACCGGCGTCGATGGCATCGCGTTCGGTGTCGGAAATCGGCGGTAGGACCTTCTTGAACCAGTCGAACATCGGACCGCTGAAATATTTGATGCGCAGGTCGGTGACCAGCAGCGGCACCGCGACGGCGATCAGCATGAGCCAGAGGATCAACATCAGCCAGGTCGGGGTTTCGTCGGCTGCGCCCATGAGCACCAAATACGCCGCAACGATGGCCAACGCGGGGACGGGTGAGACACGCAGATGGGCGATCACGGCGATGCCGAGCAGTAACACGAGCAACCAGAGCAGGGTCATGTGGTTTCCTTGTTCAGCGAATGGCGTCTTACTTGAGCATAGGCTCTGGATGTAACCCGGAAAAGAGACCGGTTGACGCGATGGGTATCAGATAATGACCGGAGCGGACAAGGCGAGTTCGGAATGACTGGAGTGGGGCACGGCGATCAGGATATCAGCCTCTGTGCTGGCGGTGGTTGCTCTCGTTCGTTCTGGTTGGAGTGATCCATCGGTTGCAATTGCGCCGCGGTGCCCTTATCTAATCTGAATCTCTCCGCGTTGTGTGCATTTTTTATGAGTACTGCTCTGTCCATTCGGCAGTTGACCAAGATTTACGGAAATGGCTTCGAGGCCCTCAAGGGTATCGACCTGGATGTGGCTGAAGGCGATTTCTTTGCATTGTTGGGCCCCAATGGCGCCGGAAAGTCCACCACCATCGGCATCCTTTCCACGCTGGTGAACAAGACGGGCGGAACGGTCAACGTGTTTGGCCATGATCTGGATCGCGATCCCTCCGGGCTCAAGCGTTGCCTGGGCGTGGTGCCGCAGGAATTCAATTTCAACCAGTTCGAAAAGGCGTTCGACATCCTCGTCACGCAGGCCGGCTACTACGGCATTCCATCCAAGGTGGCCAAGGAGCGTGCCGAGCAATATCTCAACCAGCTGGGCCTGTGGGACAAGCGCGATGTGTCTTCGCGCATGCTATCCGGTGGTATGAAGCGGCGTTTGATGATCGCCCGTGCGCTGATTCACCGGCCGCGTCTGCTGATCCTCGACGAGCCCACCGCTGGCGTGGATATTGAGTTGCGCCGTTCGATGTGGTCGTTCCTCACCGAGCTCAACCGCGAAGGCATCACCATCATTCTCACCACGCATTATCTGGAAGAGGCCGAGCAGCTGTGCCGCAATATCGGCATCATCGACCACGGCCAGATCGTCAAGAACACCAGCATGCGCGAGCTGCTCAAGCAGCTGCACGTCGAGACCTTCCTGCTGGACCTCAAGGAGTCGCAGCTCGTGCCGCCGGAGCTGGGCCATTACCCGGCGAGGTTGGTCGATCACCATACGCTTGAGGTACAGGTGGATAAAAGCCAAGGCGTCACCGACCTGTTTCGAATGCTCTCGGCCCAGGGCATCGAGGTGCTGAGCTTGCGCAACAAGACCAATCGGCTGGAGGAGTTGTTCGTTTCGATGGTGGAAAACAACCTGCCCAAGGTGGCCAAATGAACGCGGAATTCCGGCCCAATCTGGTTGCTCTGCAAACCATCGTCCATCGCGAGATTCGTCGTTACACGCGCATCTGGCCGCAGACCTTGCTGCCTCCCGCGATCACCATGGTGTTGTACTTCGTCATCTTCGGAAATCTGATCGGCGAACGGATCGGTGAGATGGGTGGTTTCACCTACATGGAATACATCGTGCCGGGGCTGATCATGATGTCGGTGATCACCAATTCCTACAGCAACGTGGTGTCGAGCTTTTTCAGCAGTAAATTCCAACGCTCTATCGAAGAACTGCTGGTTTCGCCGGTGTCGCCGCATGTGATTCTCATCGGTTTTGCGCTGGGCGGGATCACCCGCGGGCTAGCGGTTGCGTTGATCGTCACGTTGCTATCGATGTTCTTCACTGACCTGCAGGTCCATCATCTGGGCGTGACGCTGCTGGTGATCACGCTGACCTCGACGATCTTCGCTCTGGGCGGTTTCATCAACGCGGTGTTTGCGCGCAATTTCGATGACATCTCGATCATTCCGACCTTTGTGCTGACGCCCTTGACCTACCTGGGTGGTGTCTTCTATTCGATCACGCTGCTGTCGCCGTTCTGGCAGACCTTGTCGCTGGCCAACCCCATCCTGCATATGGTCAATGCGTTCCGCTACGGCATTCTCGGGGTATCGGACATCCGCATCGGGATCGCGATCAGCTTTATGGCGGTGGCTGCGGTAGTGATGTACCTGTGGTGCATCCGCTTGCTCAACAGCGGCCGTGGAATGCGTCAATAACTCATGAGGCTGGGCTCCCGCCTGGCCCGTGACGATGCCAGCGGGGGGATTGCGCGGTGATAAACGTGGCGGGAACCGATACACTTGCGGTCATTTTTCGTACAGGTTCCTTTCATGCAACACCCCGCCGAACTCTCGCCGCTGGGCAAGTCCAGCGCTTATGTCGCGACCTACAGCCCGGAGCAGCTATTTCCGATTCCCCGCGCGCCCAAGTGGGCTGAATTGGGGCTGACAGCCGACACCTTGCCCTATCGCGGCGTGGACATCTGGAATTGCTACGAGCTGTCCTGGCTGCTGCCGTCCGGCAAGCCCGTGGTCGCCATCGGTGAGTTCAGCATTCCAGCGGACTCGCCGAATATCATCGAATCCAAGTCGTTCAAGCTCTATCTGAACTCACTGAACCAGTCGGTGTTCGACAGCCGAGAGGCCCTTGTGGAGGTCATGACGAGGGATCTGTCGGCCGCGGCCGGCAAGCCGGTCGGCGTGCGCTTGCGGACGTTGGAGGAGGTTGCCCGGGAGGGGATTGCATCGCCGGCGGGGCGCTGCATCGATGAGTTGGATATCGCCATCGAACATTACGACTCGCCACGAGCCGATCTGTTGAGCTGTGACCCGGGCCGCCGGGTCGAGGAGTGCGTCTTCAGCCATTTGTTGAAATCCAACTGCCCTGTTACCGGTCAGCCAGATTGGGGGACGGTGGTCATCCAGTACCGTGGCGCGGCGCTGGATCACGGCAGTTTGCTTGCGTATCTGGTGAGCTTCCGCCAACACGCGGACTTTCATGAACAATGCGTGGAGCGCATCTTCCTCGACTTGCAGCGGTTGCTGACGCCGGAACAGCTGAGCGTCCATGCCCGCTATGTCCGCCGCGGTGGGCTGGATATCAACCCCTACCGCAGCACCGATTTCGACGCGCCGAGCAATGGACGGCTGGTCCGGCAATAACAGGCGAACGCTTGAGCGTGGTTCTCCACGCTCCTCGATGGCTTCGGGGTGGTTGGCTGCGTTTCCGCTCAGATTCCCATATTGGCCAACGTCTGCATGATGTTGCGCAATGTCATGGCGGTATTGGGATGGCTGACCTCGAAACGCTCCACCGCTAGGTTGACGCCATCGACCAGCGAGTCGTTCTGGTCCACCACGCCCTGGTTCGCCAGGCGAAGCTCGATGTCGTGGGCGATCGCCTGTAGCGATGCGCGCTCGTCTTCGGTCAGCGGTGTGTCCTGGGCCAGCTGACTACGCAACTCGGCAAGCTGCGACTGCAGATCATGTTCCGGCATATTGCATCCCTCTGTGGTTTCGGGGCGACGAGTCGCCAGCAATCGATAAATGAAGGGTAAACCAGCGGTTTGGCATTGTCTTTTCTTTGATGACACACAAAGCCGTGAAGTTCGTTGCCGTTCCGCATGTCCGGGCGCTGCCGGAAACGGATGGAAAGGATTTATACTGCTGCGCTTTGATGGGCAGACGCCACCATTCGAATAAGGGGAAGGCCGTGATGCGACTGATCGATAAGGACTGGATCGGATATTTCAGAATGACCCTCGTTGCGGCGCTGACGCTGGTTGGCGCTTCGTCTCTCCAGGCCGCTGAGGAAGATCCCTGGGAGGGCGTCAACCGTGTGGTGTTCAGGTTCAACGACACGCTCGACACCTATACCCTCAAGCCGCTTGCGCAGGGCTACCAGAAGGTCACGCCGAACTTTCTCGAAGACGGTATCGGCAACGTGTTCAGCAACCTTGGCGACGTGGTGGTGCTGACCAACGATTTGCTGCAAGGCAAAGTCCGTGATGCCGGCATCGACACGAGCCGCATCCTGTTCAATAGCACCTTCGGCGTGCTGGGCTTCTTTGACGTCGCGACCCGCATGGGCCTGCAGAAGAACGACGAGGACTTCGGCCAGACCCTGGGCGCCTGGGGGCTGGGCAGCGGCCCCTACGTCGTGCTGCCACTGCTTGGGCCGAGCACTGTGCGCGACGCGGCGGGGCGTGTACCCGATTCTTTCCTGCAGCCCTATCCCTACATGGATCACATCCCGACCCGCAACGTGACGCGCGCGGTGAACGTGGTTGACCTGCGCGCCGGTCTACTCTCGGCCGAGAAGATGATTACTGGCGACAAATACGTCTTCGTCCGCAATGCTTATTTGCAGAACCGTGAATTCCGCACAATGGACGGCCAGGTCGAAGACGACTTCTGATCGAGGCGGGCATCCTGGCCCGCTCTGTCAGCCCACGCATTGGGCCGTGGGGCCTGGAAATCATACATTCGTGACCCGCTTAGCTCATCGAAAGGATGGCCAGCCCCAGGCTCTGCCGCCCGTCTTCGTGGGTGTCGACCCGTACCACCTCGGTTTCCGCCTCCAGACCCTTCAGCTCCTTGTGTTCGGAAGGGATATGCACCTGAACCTTATCGCCGATTTGCAGGTGTGTCGCTGCAAGCACCTGCATGCCGGTGCTTGAAAGATCCTGGCCGATCGCGTCGTAGTGCTGCCCGTTATGGGTGAGGGTGATCGCGGTCTCGATCTGCATGCGGATGAAATCGCGTTTTTCGCTGTAGTCCCGATCACTCTGGGTCATTGTTTCGTCCTCTGAGTTCTGCTTGCGCTCGTTCTTATAACGCCCGCCAATTCGGCCTGTAAAGCACAGACGGAGCGGCGGTGCTCGGCTTGAAACGCAGTTCGTATGGGAGTACCGTCTGCGCCTTGAAAAGATCCCTTGCCCAGCGCCCGCGCGGGGCCGATGCTTTCGCCAATCATCCTGGCGATACCGCCTGGTAGGAACATGCACAACCCAAGCGCGACCCTGCTGATCATAGATGACGACGATGTGGTACGAGCCAGTTTGGCCGCCTATCTGGATGACAGTGGTTTCAAGGTCCTGCAGGCGCCCAATGGGCGGCGGGGCATGGAGCTGTTTGACGCCGAGCGTCCTGACTTGGTGATCTGCGATCTGCGTATGCCGCAGATGGATGGCCTGGAGCTGATCCGGCTGATCAGCGAGCGTCAGGTCGACCTTCCGGTTATCGTCGTGTCCGGCGCCGGTGTGATGAGCGATGCGGTGGAAGCCCTGCGTCTGGGTGCGGCCGATTACCTGATCAAGCCT
This sequence comes from Pseudomonas sp. YJ42, assembly GCF_047225135.1. Lineage (NCBI taxonomy): Bacteria > Pseudomonadati > Pseudomonadota > Gammaproteobacteria > Pseudomonadales > Pseudomonadaceae > Pseudomonas > Pseudomonas sp. YJ42. The sequence goes on from NZ_CP178378.1 coordinate 4,657,776, forward strand.
CTCGAAGACCTGGCGATGCTGGAACATTCGGTTCGCCGGGCGCTCGATCGCTCACGCTTGCGCCTGGAGAACCGACGCTATCGTGAGCAGCTGGAAACGGCCAATCGCGATCTGCAGGCCAGCTTGCACCTGTTACAGGAAGATCAGGATGCTGGTCGCCAGGTACAGATGAACATGCTGCCGGTGACGCCGTGCAGCCTCGACGATTTCAACTTCGCCCATCAGATCATTCCGTCGCTTTACCTTTCCGGTGATTTCGTGGACTACTTTCGCGTCGACGAGCACCGCATCGGCTTCTATCTGGCCGACGTTTCTGGCCATGGAGCCTCTTCGGCATTCGTCACGGTCCTGCTGAAGTTCATGACCACGCGCTTGCTGTACGAGTCTCGGCGGGGCGGAACTCTGCGTGCGTTCAAGCCGTCCGAGGTGCTCGATCACATCAACCGTGGGCTGATCAACTGCAAGCTTGGCAAGCACGTGACGATGCTGGGTGGAGTGATCGACCAAGAGCGCAACGTGTTGCATTACAGCATCGGTGGGCACCTTCCGATGCCGGTGCTCTACACCGGCGAAAAGGCTAAATATCTCGAAGGGCGGGGCTTGCCGGTTGGCCTGTTCGTCGAGGCGACCTACGATAATTATGAAATCGAACTCCCGGAGTCGTTCAGCCTGACGCTGCTTTCCGATGGCATCCTGGACCTTTTGCCGGGCGACGCCCTCAAAGATAAGGAAGCAGGATTGCCCGGCCTGATTTGCGAAGCAGGCGGTACGCTGGAAGGACTTCAGCGAGTATTTGGCTTGGCCGATCTAGAGGATATGCCTGATGACATCGCGTTGCTGGTATTGAGCAGGAACCTTGCATGAGCACTGGTAAAATCCAGTTCGCTGAGCAGGACGGTACGTTCGTTCTCAAGTTCGTCGGCGAAATCCGCCTGACACTCTGCTCGGCGTTGGATGCAACGATCGAGAAGATTTTTTCGTCGCTGGATTTCTCATCGATTGTTATCGATCTCACCGAGAGCCGTAGCATCGACAGCACGACGCTTGGACTGCTGGCCAAACTCTCGATTCTCTCGCGACAGAAGGTCGGCATGTTGCCGACGCTGGTAACCACGCACGCCGACATCACCCGTCTGTTGCAGTCGATGGGCTTCGATCAGGTATTCAATATCGTCGACCAGCCGCTGCCATCGCCTGAACAGCTCGCTGATCTGCCGAGCCAGGACCAGTCGGAAGAAGTGGTGAAGAACAAGGTACTTGAGGCTCACCGCATCCTGATGAGCCTCAATGAATCCAATCGCGAGGCGTTTCGCGACCTCGTGACGGCGCTGGAACGCTCCTGATCAGCGCTTTGCCTTCAGCAGCGCCTCGAGCTTCTCCTGATCGCGCGCGAACTGGCGAATACCCTCGGCCAGTTTCTCTGTCGCCATCGGATCCTCATTCAATCCCCAGCGGAAGCCGTTTTCATCCAATGCGATGCGCGGCTCCGATGCGCGACCCGGCGAGAGCTTGCGCTCCAGCGGCCCTTCGTCCTGAGCCAGCTGGCTGAGCAGTTCGGGGCTGATCGTCAGGCGGTCGCAGCCCGCCAAGGCTTCGATTTGACCGGTATTACGGAAGCTCGCCCCCATCACCACGGTCTTGTAGCCGTGCGCCTTGTAATAGTCGTAGATACGGCTGACTGACTGCACGCCTGGGTCTTCATTGCCTGTGTAGTCTCGACCTTCGTTCTTCTTGTACCAGTCGTAGATGCGACCCACGAACGGCGAGATGAGAAACACACCGGCTTCGGCGCAGGCCACGGCCTGGGTAAAGCAGAACAGCAGGGTCAGATTGGTCTGGATGCCGGACTTTTCCAGGTGCTCGGCGGCACGGATACCTTCCCAGGTAGAGGCCAGCTTGATCAGTACGCGATCACGGGATACGCCGGCCTGCTCATACAGACCGATCAGGCGCTCGCCGCGCTGGACCATCGCTTCGGTATCGAAGGAAAGCCGTGCATCGACCTCGGTGGAAATGCGCCCGGGAATCAGCTTGAGCACTTCCTGGCCGACCGCAACGGCAAACAGATCGCAGCCCAGACCGATATCGCCAGCGCAGCGCGATATTGCTGAGTGCAGATGTTCGGCGTAGCGGGGCAGGGCAGCGGCCTTGAGCAGCAGCGATGGGTTGGTGGTGGCGTCTACCGGTTGCAGACGGGCAATGGCATCGAGATCGCCAGTGTCGGCGACAACGGTGGTGAACTGCTTGAGGTGTTCCAGCTTGGATGTCATGGGGGCGCTCTATCCTCTGAGTTGGCATGACCTTAACCCGAGGCCACCGAGCCGCTCAATAAGCGGATGGTTCGGGCGGACTGCACTTGGATTGAAAATGTACCCGGGTGTTCCTTGAATATTATCAGTGGCCTTCGAGCAGGCTGGTCGCCTGATCCAGCAGGGCCAAAGGCTCTTTGGCTTTGTGGATATCGACTGAGAGCAGTTGGCGAAAACGCCGTGCGCCGGGGAAGCCTTGGCCGAGGCCCAATACATGACGAGTGACGTGATGCATCGAACCGCCAGCATCTAAATGTCGCTGAATATAGGGTCGCATCCGCCGCAGCGCATCGGCGCGGCTGATGACAGGTTCCTGGCTGTTGAATAACCGGGCGTCCACCTGCGCTAGCAGATAGGGGTTGTGATATGCCTCGCGGCCGAGCATCACGCCATCGAAGCGTTGCAGATGCGCTTCGCATTCATCCAGTGTTTTGATCCCGCCGTTGAGGATGATTTCCAGATCCGGGAAATCCTCTTTGAGCTGGCCCGCGACGTCATAACGCAGGGGCGGGACTTCGCGATTTTCCTTTGGCGACAGCCCTTCGAGAATGGCAATTCGCGCATGCACGGTAAAGCTGCGGCAGCCAGCCTCGTGTACCTGGCCAACGAAATCGCAGAGCTCGGCATAGCTGTCGCGTCCGTTGATGCCGATTCGGTGCTTGACCGTTACCTCGATCCCGACGGCATCTCGCATCGCCTTTACGCAGTCGGCGACCAATGCCGGATGCCCCATGAGGCAGGCACCGATCAGATTGTTTTGCACGCGGTCACTGGGGCAGCCGACGTTGAGGTTCACTTCGTCGTAATTCGCCGCTTCGGCCATTTTCGCGCAGGCCGCCAGTTCCGCCGGTACACTCCCGCCGAGCTGTAGCGCGAGGGGGTACTCCACCTCGTCGTGACGCAGAAAGCGCTCGGCATCGCCATTGATCAGCGCGCCGGTGGTAACCATTTCGGTGTAGAGCAGGGCATGGCGGGAAAGCTGCCTCAGAAAATACCGGCAATGTCTGTCTGTCCAATCCATCATCGGTGCCACGGAGAAGCGACGGGACGGTGAGGGGCGCATGGTTGCCAGGTTTGGTGCAGATGTCAGCAGCATAGTCGATGTCTTTAGTCGGCCTGTCGGCCTGTTTCGCCCGTTGTTGCCTCTCGTGCACTGGGGTGCGGCTGTGTCGCAACGGAGCTGTGATGGGGACCCATGACGGCACGGCCGCTTAAAGGCGGCGGTATCGGATACATCGCGCCGATCAGGTCAAGCGCGAGGGTCGGCTAGTTTATCAAGAAAGTCTCATTGCATTGGCAGACGTCGCTCTGGCCGCCAACGACCAGACGGCCGGCAATGCGGCATCGGGATCTCGCAGTGCATTTGATCAATGCATGCAACTCCGGCTGGCACTGTCTCGCCAGGACCGCATCGTCTGTTAGGCCGTTGTGCTCGCATGCTGACCCCTATCGGAACGTCTAGGCGCGTCAAAGCTCCAATGCGTGAGCCATGAGAGCGCTTCATCGATGCATTTCTTCAGCAGTACCGCCAGTCTCCATTACGCCCTGTCTCAATTCGCGTCTGCTCCGTCGAGGACCGGGCGCGGATGAAAGTCAGTCGACTCATAATCCTGGCCATGCTCATCGCGGCGGTGGCGTGCTTTTTCATCTTCGATCTCGGCGAATACCTCACCCTCGAATCGATCAAATCGCACAGCGGTGCCTTGCATGGGCAGGTGCAGGCCCATCCGTGGTGGGCCCGTGGGACGTTCTTCGCTGTCTACGTCGCGCTGACTGCACTGTCGTTTCCAGGCACGGTAGTGCTGACGTTGCTCGCCGGTGCCCTGTTCGGGCTGTTGGAAGGCACGCTGCTGGTGTCCTTCGCGTCGAATGTCGGTGCGGTAATGGCGATGCTGATCAGCCGCTTCATGCTGCGCGACTGGATACAGAAACGCTTCGGCTCGCAGATCACTGGAATCAACAAGGGGCTGGCGCGTGAGGGCACCTTCTATCTGGTCTCGCTGCGGCTGATTCCCCTGGTGCCTTTTGTGCTGTTGAACCCGGCGCTAGGCCTGACCCGGGTAAGCATCTGGACGTTCTGGTGGACCACCCAGCTGGGTATGTTGCCGGGCAATGCCATCTACGTGAACGCCGGGCAGCAGTTGGTCCGGCTGCAATCGCTGTCCGGTATTCTGTCGCCGAGCATGATCGGTACGCTCGTGCTGCTGGCTGTGTTTCCGTTGCTGGCCACTCGGCTGCTGACGCTGTACAAGGCGCGCCAGGCGTACCGCGGCTGGCACAAGCCGAAATGCTTCGAGCGCAATCTGGTCGTGATCGGTGGCGGTACCGGCGGGCTGGCGACGGCGCGGATCGCCGCTTCCATGAAAGCGCGAGTGAGTCTGTTCGAGCGGCAGCGTCTGGGTGGCGTGGCGGTGCACGAAGGCAGCGTGCCGGCCAGGGCGTTGAGTCGCTCGGCAAATCTCACCCACGCGCTACGCCAAGGTCAGCGGCAGGAGAGCGGACAACGAGTCGAGGCGGCGGATTTCGCTGAGGTAATGGGTCGGGTGAGGCGGCTCGCCGATAAGGCGATGGGATGCCCTTCGGCCGAACATTACACTCGCCTGGGAGTGGAAGTTGTCATGGCCGAGGCCAGGTTGAGCTCGCCATGGACGGTCGAGGTGGAAGGCCGCACCCTGACCAGCCGCGCCATTATCATCGCCACCGGCAGCCGGCCGTGGATCCCGCCGATTCCCGGCCTTGACGCGGTGGAGCCGCTGACCTGCGATACTCTCTGGAGTCTGCACGAGCGCCCCGAGAGGCTGCTGATACTGGGCAACGGGGCTGGCGCCTGCGAGTTCGCCCAGGCTTTCCAGCGGCTAGGTTGCCAGGTCACTTTGGCCAGCGAGCGCGAGGCTTTGCTCGAGCAGGAAGATGCGGAAGCGGCACAGGCCGTGACCGCCGCATTGAATGCCGATGGTGTCGAATTGCGGCTCGGCTTGTCGCCGCTGCGCGTCGAGGTGGTCGAGGGCGAGCGCCGCCTGATCTGCGGTGCGAGAGACGAGGGCGAGCTGGCGCTGCCGTTCGATCGCGTGTTGCTGGCGCTGGGGCAAAGCGCCGATGTCGAGGGGCTAGGGCTGGACGCGTTGGGTCTGCGCTGCGGAGATGATGGCAGTCTCGAGGTCGATGAATACCTGGCGACCCGCTATCCGAACATCTATGCGGTAGGCAGCGTTGCTGGGCCGTATGGCGCGCCTCATGTGGCTGAGCATCAGGCCTGGTACGCCGCGGTCAATGCTTTGTTCGGCGGACTCAGGCGGTTCGCGGTTAGCGAGCGGGTCATACCGCATGCTGTCTTCACCGCCCCTGAGATTGCGTCGGTGGGGCTGACCGAGGCCGAGGCCCGAACGCTTGGGATAGAGTTCGACGTGATCCGGCTGGACCTGGGATCGCTGGCTGGTGCAGTCGCCGAAGGCACCGGTGAAGGCTTCGTCAAGGTGCTCACCGAACCGGGCGAGGATCGCATCCTTGGGGTCACCATCGTTGGCGAGCAGGCCAGCGAGACTCTGGCCGGATTCGTCGTGGCGATGAAGCACAAGCTCGGGCTGAACAAGCTTGCCGAGACCGTACAGCTCGGGGCCACGTTGGGTGAGGCCAGCCGGGTAGTGGCCGAAGCCTGGCGGCAGCAGCGCCGGCCGGCACGTACACTCGGCTGGGCCGAGCGTTTTAATCGATGGCGACTCGGAGGCAGTCGGCGTTGAACGGCGCCAGCTTAATGAGAACACCAGATCTGTCGTTTGCTCAGGGACTCATGGGCTGAGCCGTGAATCACTTCGCCGTCGAGCTGGAAATCGAGCCATGGCAGGGACAGTCCCAGGTGCGGTCGGCATTGTTCCAGGTCACGGTACAGCCCATGTGCGTGCAGGCCGCGGATACACCGTGCAGCCTTATCGGCGGGTGTCGAGAAACGTCGGATTATTGGAAATCCCGACTGCGTACATCCAGGCCGGTCAGCAGTGGCGTGAGGTCGCTCAGGCGCCCAGCGATGACGTGGCGTACGCCGCTCGCCGACTCCAGATGACCGTCGATTCGCAGCAGCTGCGAATGGATCAGGGCTCGCCGTTGGCGCTCGGCCAGATCGTGCCAAACCACCACGTTGATCATGCCGAACTCGTCTTCCAGGGTGACGAAGATCACGCCGCTGGCGGTTTGCGGACGTTGACGGCCTATCACCAGACCGGCCACGCTGACCAAACGGCCATGCTCAATGTCTGCCAGCTCGCGTGAACTGCGACAGCGCCGGCTTCGGAGCTGTTCGCGTAGCAAGGCCAGCGGGTGCGGGCCGAGCGTGGTGCCGAGGGTGGCGTAGTCGGTCAGCAGGTCCTCGCCGACCGTAGGCAATGGGAGGGGGATCGGCGCTTCCTGTTGCGCGCACTGGCCAGCGAACAGTGGCAGCTGTGTCTCGACCCCGGCTACTGCCCAGCGTGCCCGGTGGCGATGTCCAGCGAGGCCGCGCAGGGCGCCGGCATCGGCCAGTCGTTCGCGGGCGCGGGCATCCAGCTCGGCGCGCAGACACAGGTCATCGACATCGGCGAATGATTCAACCTGTCGTGCTGCCTCGATACGCCGCGCATCCGCTTCACGAAAGCCGCGCACCAGTCGCAGGCCCAGGCGGATCGCCGGTTGCTCGTTGGCAGTCGGTTCGAGGCTGCAATCCCAGCCACTGTGCTGGACGTCAACCGGGAAAATTTCCAGGCCGTGACGGCGGGCGTCCTGCAGTATCTGGTCGGGATTGTAGAAGCCCATCGGCCAACTATTGATCAAGGCGCAGGCGTAGGCGGCCGGTTCGTGGCATTTGAGCCAACAGCTAGCGTAGGTGAGCAGGGCGAAGCTAGCGGCATGGGATTCGGGAAAGCCATAGCTGCCGAACCCTTTGATCTGTTCGAAGATGCGTGCGATGAAGTCCGCCTCGTAGCCCTTGGCGAGCATGCGTTCGGTCAGTCGCTGGCGATGGGGCTCCAGGCCGCCATGACGCTTCCAGGCGGCCATGGATCGGCGCAACTCGTCGGCTTCGCCGGGCGTATATTCGGCGGCAACGATTGCCAGCTCCATCACCTGTTCCTGGAACAGCGGCACACCGAGTGTGCGCTCGAAGACCGGTTTCAATTCATCGGAAGGGTATTTCACCTCTTCTTCATCATTACGTCGACGCAGGTAGGGATGAACCATATCGCCCTGAATCGGCCCTGGGCGCACAATAGCGACCTGGATTACCAGATCGTAGAACTCCCTGGGGCGCAGGCGCGGAAGCATGGCCATCTGGGCCCGTGATTCGATCTGGAACACGCCGACAGTATCGGCACGGCTAATCATGTCGTAGGTCGCGCGGTCTTCCTGCGGCAGGCTGGCAATCGTCCAGCATGTGCCGCGATAGCGTTCGATCAGATTGAAACAGCGGCGCAGCGCACTGAGCATGCCGAGGGCGAGGACATCGACCTTGAGCAGACCTACGGCATCCAGATCGTCTTTGTCCCACTGAATCACGGTGCGCTCGGCCATGCTGGCATTTTCCACCGGCACCAAGGTTTCCAGCGCGTGCTCGGAAATGACGAACCCTCCCGGGTGCTGTGAAAGGTGGCGGGGGAAACCGATCAATTCGCCAGTCAGCACCAATACCCGGTGCAGCACCGGACTGCGCGGGTCGAAGCCTGCTTCACGCAAACGCGCGGCGTCAGGAATCCGGTCGCTCCAGCGTCCGCAGCAATCGGCCAGCGCGTTGATCTGATCCGGTGGCAGGCAGAGCGCCTTGGCAACGTCGCGCAAGGCGCCGGTGGCGTGGTAGGTGCTGACGACGGCGGTGAGCGCGGCCCGCTCACGGCCATAGCGGCGAAATACATACTGAATGACTTCCTCGCGGCGTTCGTGCTCGAAATCGACGTCGATGTCCGGTGGCTCCTTGCGCTCACGAGATAGGAAGCGTTCAAACAGTAGCCGGCTGCCTGCGCGTGCGGGGTCGAGTTCGGTGATACCCAACGCGAAGCACACAGTGGAATTGGCTGCCGAGCCACGGCCTTGGCAGAGGATTCCTTGTTTACGGGCCCACCGGACGAGGTCATGCACGGTTAAGAAGTAATTTTCGTACTTCAGTTCGGCGATCAGTTTCAGCTCATGCTCGATCTGCGCACGGTTCTTCGGCGTTACGCCATCTGGCCAGCGCCAGCGCGCGCCATCTTCGACCAGTTTGCGCAGCCAGGAAGTAGCGTTATGGCTCGCAGGCACCAGCTCATGTGGGTATCGGTATTCCAATTGGCTGAGATCGAACTGACAGCGCTCAGCGATGCGCAACGTTTCTGTGAGCAGCTCTGGCGGATACAGCTCAAGCAGTTCCTCGTATCGGCGTAGATGGCGTTCGCCGTTAGGGAACAAGTGGCGGCCGGCCTCAACTACCGGCAAGTGATGACGGACCGCGGTCATGCAGTCCTGCAGCGCACGGCGTCCTCGGGCATGCATATGCACGTCGCCGCAGGCTACCGCAGGCAGGTTCAGGCGGGTGGCCAGTGCCTTCCATTGGCGCAGGCGTAGCATGTCGTCTGGCCCACGGTGCAGTCCGATGCCCAGCCAGAGGCGCTCCGGAAATCGTTCGCGTAGCCAGCGGCCCTCGAGATCAGCCTCGGGTTGACCGGCAATCCAGATGGCCAGTAGTCCATCCAGTGGCTCGCTCAGGTCTTCGGCTAGAAGCCGGTAGCGACCTTTTTCGGCGCGACGGCGGGCGCGGGTGATCAAGCGGCACAAGGCCTGATAACCGGTGATGTTTTCCACCAGCAAAACCAGCTTGGGCCCGTCTTCGATCTGAATCTCACTGCCTATGATCAATGGCAGGCCGATATCCTTCGAAGCCTGCCAGGCCCGTACGATGCCGGCCAGGGTGCATTCGTCGGTGATGGCCAACGCTCGATAGCCGAGGCGGGCGGCGCGCTCGAAGAGTTCGCGGGCACTGGAGGCACCTCGCTGGAAGCTGAAGTTGGATAGGCAATGCAGCTCGGCGTAAGCGGTCATCATGCGAACCAGCCGTGCAACAGCAACGGCCCTCCATCCGTTGAGCGGAAGGCCCAGCCGCGCTGGCCGGTGCGGGTTTCCACCAGGTAATAGTCGCGGCGCACATCGCCGCCATCCCACCAGCCCGACTCGATGCGTTCGGGGCCGGCGAGAAGGCGCAGGGATGCCTCATACAATGGCTTCGGTTCGGCCAATAGCCAGCTGGGGCGCGGGCCGATGTCTGATGGCAACTCATTCCGAGTGGTGTGTTGCGGTTGCCAGGCGCATTCGGGGCGATGGTCGGCACGCGTGCAGAGCCCTTGCACGGCGTCGTCTCCCAGGCGGGCCCGCAGGCGCTCGCGTAGCTGCTCCCAAGGCAGCGACTGCTGCGGTCGTTCTTCGAATAACAGGCGGTGCTCAGGGACGAACGCTGGCAATTCATGCGCGACCAGGCGTATCGCCAGTGTCGGCGCCGGCAGTTGCATATGTTCCAGCCGACCACGCGTCAACTCGAACAGCATGGCCGGATCGCGCTCGGCACTGAGCAGGCCAACCGGTATCTGGCTATCGGTCAGGCTGCGGTGCTCCAGATGCAGGGTGAAGCGTTGCACTCCACTGTCGCGACCGGCTAGGTAGGCGGCAAGATCGGCGGTCAGGCGACGCAGCGGGAATAGCAATGCCTGGTGGGACTCGACTTCGAAGTTCAACTCGATCCGGGCATCGAAGCGGTCTGGCGGCCGGTAGAAGTCCAGCGCCAAGGGACGATGATCGAGCAGGGTATCGAGGTGCTTCAGTACTTCTGCCGGAAAGCGTCGCGCCAGACCCGCTCGTGGTAGCGCGAGCACCTGCCTCAGAGTCCGCAGGCCCATGCGCGCAAAGGCGGTCGTCACTTCGCGCGGCAGACCGATACGCTCGACCGGCAATGGGGCCAGCACGCTCTGCAGCGTCTCGGTATCCGTCACGGCCAGGCCATCATGTGCGTTGGCCAGTACCCGCGCAGCGGCGGGGTTCGGTGCCAGCGTAATACGGTGCTGAAAGCCCAAGGCATGCAGTTCCTCGCGCAGACGCGCTTCCAGACGCGGCCAGGGACCGAACAGAGCAAGGCTGGAGTGCACTTCCAGGAGCAGACAGCGCGGATAATGCAGGCTCACCTGGGAGCTGAAGCCGTAGGCCCAGGCAGCGAGGAATTGCTGCCAGCGCTCGATCGAAGCCAGGTCATATTCAGCCGTGGTGAAGTCGCGGGTCAGCGCCTGGGCGGCAATCAGCGATTGACCCGGTTTGAGGCCGAGCGACCGCGCCATCGGATTGACTGCCTGCAGCACTCGACGCTGCGGCGTTCCGCTCAACAGGGCCAGCGGTGCGTCGGCATCGCTACGGTTGCGTAGCACGCCATCCATGGCCAGTTGCGGCAGCAATATGCAGGCCCAGAGCATGACCATTTCAATGCCACGCTGTGGCAGGAATCGGGCGTGCCGGAGCCAGACCGCCACGGCACTTGAGTATCCGTAACTGCGCTGGCTGAGCCTCGACCGCCAAGCGCAGTGCCGCTGGCGAGGGGTTGATCGCCTCGCGCAGTGGACGGTAGGCGAAAGCCAGTGTCTGACCGGTCTCGGCGGCCACCTGCAGGCGACGCAGGGCGCGGTCTTCGGCCTGTTGCGGCCAACACAATACTGCGCCGCAGCTACCCGAACGCAGGCATTGCTCGGCAGCCCATAAGGCGTCACGGCCTTGAGTATTGACGATCGTCAACTGGCGCAGGTCGACACCGGCTGCCATCCAGGCCTGGGGATAGGGCACATATGGGGGCGCCACCAGCACCACGCGTTCACCGGCCATGGTCAATCGCGCCAGGGTCGGCCAGAGCAGGCGCAATTCGCCGATACCGCTCGTGGCAATCAACAGCTCGCTCAGTGCCGATTCCGGCCAGCCGCCGCCGGGCAGGACGGCATCCAGCGCGGCATGTCCGGTCGGCTGACTGCTGGTCGAGACGAAGCTGGACTGGCCGCGCCATAGGCGGCGCGCATCGAGCAGATGATTGAGGGCAACCACAGATGCCATGACGATGGGATCTTCCAAATACTGTATATGGATACAGTATTTGGGTTCGCCAAATGCCGGTCAAGTTGCGGGCGATGAAAAGCGCAGCGCCAGGCATCGGCGTCTGTGTCAGTGTCAGTGTCAGTGTCAGTGTCGAGGTTGCATTAATGACCAGAGAAACGACGTGGATCGCGCAAGACGAATGCGCGGCTTGGTGTGCGCGACACGTGCTTCTAGTTGTATAAATATAAATGCACTTAACGATGATGAATATTCGTTATAAGTATTTAAATCGATGCGACACACTGTTTGTCGCTCGCTCTGGCCGGCGACGCCCGCCGCTGATGGACGAGCTTTATTCATCTGTCTCCAGGAAATGTCATGGCTGATGCTGCAGTGCTCGATACACCCGATTACAACTACGAAGTCGTCCGTCGCTTCACCTTGATGACCCTGTTCTGGGGGGTGGTCGGAATGGGTATGGGTGCGTTCATCGCCGCCCAACTGGTCTGGCCAGAACTCAATTTCGGGTTGCCTTGGACCACTTTCGGGCGCCTGCGCCCGGTGCACACCAATCTAGTGATCTTCGCGTTCGGCGGCGGCGCGCTGTTCGCGACCTCCTTCTATGTGGTGCAGCGGACCTGCAAGGTGCGACTGATCTCCGACGGGCTGGCCAACTTCGTGTTCTGGGGCTGGCAGGCGGCGATCATGGCAATGCTGGTCAGCTATCCGTTGGGTATTACCTCTTCGAAGGAATACGCTGAGATGGAATGGCCGATTGCGATCTGGGTGACGCTGGTCTGGGTGGCCTATGCCTATCTGTTCATCGGCACGATCGCGCGGCGGCGAACCCAGCACATCTATGTTGCCAATTGGTTCTATGGCGCCTTCATCGTCGTGACGGCGATGGTCCATGTGATCAACCACATTGCCATCCCGGTGACCCTGTTCAAATCCTACTCGGCCTACTCCGGCGCCACGGATGCCATGATCCAGTGGTGGTACGGGCATAGCGTGGTGGGCTTCATCCTCTCGGTGGGCTTTCTCGGGATGATGTACTACTTCGTGCCGAAGCAGGCCGAGCGGCCGGTGTATTCCTATCGGCTGTCCATCGTGCATTTCTGGGCGATCATCAGCCTGTACATCTGGGCCGGCCCGCACCATCTGCACTACACCGCATTGCCGGATTGGGCGCAGAGCCTCGGTATGGCGATGTCGGTGGTGCTACTGGCGCCCAGCTGGGGCGGCATGATCAACGGCATGATGACGCTCTCCGGTGCCTGGCATAAATTGCGCACTGATCCGATCCTGCGCTTTCTGGTGGTTTCCCTGGCGTTCTACGGCATGTCGACCTTCGAGGGGCCGATGATGGCCATCAAGACGGTCAACGCATTGTCGCACTATACGGACTGGACCATCGGCCACGTGCATGCCGGTGCGCTGGGCTGGGTCGCGATGATCTCCATCGGCACGCTCTACCACATGATTCCAAAACTCTGGGGCCGCGAGCAGATGCACAGCGTCGGGCTGATCAATGCGCACTTCTGGCTGGCCACCATCGGCACCGTGCTCTACATCGCCTCGATGTGGGTCAATGGCATCACTCAGGGTCTGATGTGGCGTGCGATCAATGAAGACGGCACGCTGACGTATTCCTTCGTCGAGGCGCTGGAGGCCAGCCATCCCGGCTATGTGGTGCGACTGATTGGCGGCGGCACCTTCGTTCTGGGCATGCTGCTGATGGCCTATAACGCCTGGCGCACCGTGCGCGTAGCGGACCGGCGTGCAGTCGAGGTAACTGTCATGCAGGTCGTCTAATGGGCAGCTTCTTCCGTTGATCGATCATTGACGTTGCTTGAGAAGAAATTTAATTAGGTTATAAATAAATAATTTCTTATTCTTTTATGTGAGCTGCGCGAGTGGCTAGACTGGCTTCCATCATTTCGGAGGCACACCTCGATGCGCAGCGAATCGATCCGTTATCTGATAGTGCCGGGCTGGAAAGGCTCGCCTGCCGCTCACTGGCAAAGCCATTGGCAACGCAGCCTTCCAAACAGCGCCAGGGTGGAGCAGTCCGATTGGCTACACCCTCGCCGCGAAGACTGGATCGCCGAGCTGGATCGCAGCGTGGCAATGAGCACGCAGCCGATCATCCTCATCGCGCATAGTCTGGGTTGCGTTACCGTCGCCCACTGGGCCGCACAAGCTTCGATGGATACATTGCAGCGGGTTCGTGGCGCGTTGCTGGTCGCGCCAGCGGATGTGCAGCGTGAGGGATGCCCCGACGCCCTGCGCGATTTCGCGCCGATTTCCCGTCAAGCATTGCCATTTCCCAGCCTGCTGGTCGGCTCCGACAGCGATGCCGCAGCGACAGCCGACCGATCCATCGAGCTGGGCCAGAATTGGGCAAGTGATACCGTCATTCTCCGTGGCGTCGGGCACATCAATACGCAATCGGGCCATACCCATTGGACGTCGGGTTTCGCCTACCTGTACCGCCTGCAAAATCGAATCGCTCAGCAGGCCCGCAAAACGGCCTGACGCTGGTAGCAGGAACCCGGTCGCCCATTGCGACCGCCATCAGTAGCATGCATACGAGGAAAAAAGACATGAGCATCCGTCTCGGCGACATCGCCCCCGACTTCGAACAGGATTCCAGCGAAGGCCGCATTCGCTTTCATGAATGGCTTGGCAGCAGCTGGGGCGTGCTGTTTTCTCATCCGGCCGACTTTACGCCAGTCTGCACCACCGAGCTGGGTTTCACCGCCAAGCTTAAAGACGAGTTCGCCAAGCGCAACGTCAAAGCCATTGCGCTTTCAGTGGATCCGGTCGATTCGCATGTGAAGTGGATCGATGACATCAACGAAACCCAGAACACGCGAGTCAACTTTCCGATCCTGGCTGATGCCGACCGCAAGGTGTCCGAGCTGTACGACCTGATTCACCCCAATGCCAACGACACGTTGACGGTTCGTTCGCTGTTCGTCATCGATCCGAATAAAAAGGTGCGATTGACCATTACCTACCCGGCTAGCACTGGGCGCAACTTCAACGAAATTCTTCGTGTGATCGACTCCCTACAACTGACTGATAACCACAAGGTCGCGACGCCGGCCAACTGGCAGGACGGCGACGAGGTGGTCATCGTGCCTTCGCTGCAGGACGAGGAAGAGCTCAAGCAGCGCTTCCCGAAGGGCTACCGCGCGGTGAAGCCTTATCTACGTCTCACCCCACAACCGAATCGCGAATAGGTACGCCACATCACAGCAATCGGCTGCCTCGATCGGCCTTTGCTTGTGCTGGAAAAATCAGTCGATTAGGATTCGCGCCCGGGTATGGGGCGTGAGTGTCATATCACTCCGCATGACCCTTTCGAATGTTGAAGCCCGGTTCGGAGACGACCGGGCTTTTTTGTGCCGGCCCGCAATCTGTACGGACCGGTTCCGCCCCTGAATGTCAGGGGATCAGTGAACAATGAGGGGATTGCCATGCGCGAACGCTTGCTGGCCGCGGAAAAAGTGAAGGCTATCGAGTGGCAGAACGGGCAGTTACGTTTGCTCGACCAGCGCAAGTTGCCGCTGGAAGAGATATGGCATTCCTACGATTGCGCTGCTGCTGTCGCCACGGCCATCCGCGAGATGGTCGTGCGGGGCGCTCCGGCGATCGGCATCAGCGCGGCGTATGGCTTGGTAATGGGGCTCAAGGCTCGGCTCACCGAAGGCGGCGACTGGCGTACGGCGTTGGAAGCGGACTTTGAAGTGCTTGCCGATTCGCGTCCGACTGCTGTCAATCTATTCTGGGCGCTGAATCAGATGCGCGAGCGACTCGACCGTTTGAAGCCGGGCGAGGATCCGCTGACAGCTGCCGAGGCACAAGCCGTCTCCATTCACGACAGCGATCGCGAAGCCAATCTGACCATGGCGCAATTCGGTGTCGATCTGATCCGCAAGCATCAGGGCAATCCGCAAAACCTACTCACTCACTGCAATACCGGTGCACTGGCTACTGGTGGCTTCGGAACCGCGCTCGGTGTGATCCGTGCGGCGCATCTGGAGGGGCTTGTCGAGTGCGTTTATGCCGATGAAACCCGTCCCTGGTTGCAAGGCTCGCGTCTGACCGCCTGGGAGCTTGCTGGAGAGGGCGTGCCGGTCACATTGAATGCTGACTCGGCCGCTGCGCATCTTATGAAGACGCGTGGCATTACCTGGGTAATCGTGGGGGCCGACCGAATCACGGCCAACGGCGACGTTGCCAACAAGATCGGCACCTATCAGCTCGCCGTGCTCGCCATGCATCATGGCGTGCGGTTCATGGTGGTGGCGCCCAGTTCGACCATTGACATGGAGCTGGAAGCCGGCGACGACATTCCCATCGAGGAACGTGCCGGCAGCGAGTTGTTGGAAGTCAACGGCCAGCGGTTCGCGGCGGAAGTCGATGCGTTCAATCCGGTATTCGATGTGACGCCGGCGGACCTCATCGACGCCATCGTGACCGAAAAGGGTGTGGTCGAACGACCGAATGCGGCCAAGCTCGCCGCTTTGATGAGCCGCAAACGACTCCATTGATTACTTTAGGCAAACCCGGGGATCTCTTCTCGGGTGTGCATCCTGGAGCCTCTGGCTCGCCAGCTGTGATACCATCCCGCGCTTAATCGCAGGACCCTGCTGACTACAAGGAACCAGGCTTCCATGGGCGAACTGGCCAAAGAAATCCTCCCGGTCAATATCGAAGACGAACTCAAGCAGTCCTATCTCGACTACGCCATGAGCGTAATCGTCGGACGGGCGCTGCCGGATGCGCGCGACGGATTGAAGCCCGTACATCGCCGTGTGCTTTTTGCCATGAGCGAACTGGGTAACGACTGGAACAAGCCATACAAGAAATCCGCCCGTGTGGTCGGTGATGTGATCGGTAAATACCATCCTCACGGCGACTCGGCGGTATACGACACCATCGTGCGGATGGCGCAGCCTTTCTCGTTGCGCTACATGCTGGTCGATGGCCAAGGCAACTTCGGTTCGGTGGACGGCGATAATGCCGCCGCCATGCGTTACACCGAAGTGCGGATGGCCAAGCTGGCGCACGAACTGCTGGCCGATCTGGACAAGGAAACCGTCGATTGGGTGCCCAACTACGACGGCACCGAGCAGATTCCGGCGGTCATGCCGACCAAGATCCCGAACCTGCTGGTTAACGGTTCCAGCGGTATCGCCGTGGGTATGGCGACCAATATTCCGCCGCATAACCTCGGCGAGGTCATCGATGGCTGCCTAGCGCTGATCGAGAACGCCGACATCACCATCGACGAACTGATGCAGTTCATCCCGGGTCCTGACTTCCCCACCGCCGGCATCATCAACGGCCGCGCCGGTATCGTCGAGGCCTACCGCACCGGTCGCGGACGCATCTACATGCGGGCGCGCTCGATCATCGAAGACATCGACAAGGTCGGTGGGCGTCAGCAGATCGTCATCACCGAGCTGCCTTATCAGCTGAACAAGGCGCGTCTGATCGAGAAGATCGCCGAGCTGGTTAAAGAGAAGAAGCTCGAAGGCATCACCGAGTTGCGCGACGAGTCCGACAAAGACGGCATGCGCGTGGTGATCGAGCTGCGTCGCGGTGAAGTGCCTGAGGTCATCCTCAACAATCTCTACGCCCAGACCCAGCTGCAGAGCGTGTTCGGCATCAACGTGGTGGCACTGATCGACGGCCAGCCGCGCACGCTGAATCTCAAGGAACTGCTCGAGGCCTTCGTTCGCCATCGCCGCGAAGTGGTCACCCGCCGGACCGTCTACGAGCTGCGCAAGGCGCGCGAGCGTGGGCATATCCTCGAAGGTCAGGCGGTCGCGCTGTCCAACATCGACCCGGTGATCGCCCTGATCAAGGCCTCGCCGACCCCGGCCGAGGCGAAGGAAGCGTTGATTGCCGAGGCCTGGGAATCGAGCGCCGTCGAGTCGATGGTCGAGCGTGCTGGTGCCGACTCCTGCCGCCCAGAGGGGCTTGATCCGCAGTACGGTCTGCGTGATGGCAAGTACTACCTGTCGCCGGAACAGGCTCAGGCCATTCTTGATCTGCGCCTGCACCGTCTGACGGGGCTGGAGCACGAGAAGCTGCTCAGCGAGTATCAGGAGATCCTGACCCAGATTGGTGAGCTGATCCGTATCCTTACCGATCCCGTGCGCCTGATGGAGGTCATCCGCGAGGAGCTCGAAGGCGTCAAGCGCGATTTCGGCGATGCGCGTCGCACCGAAATTCTCGAGGCGCGACTGGATCTGACCCTGGCCGATCTGATCACCGAGGAAGAGCGCGTCGTCACCATTTCCCACGGCGGCTATGCCAAGTCCCAGCCGCTGGCCGCCTATCAGGCGCAGCGCCGCGGCGGACGCGGCAAGGCGGCGACCGGCGTCAAGGAAGAGGATTACGTCGAGCATCTGTTGGTTGCCAACAGCCACACGACCCTGCTGCTGTTTTCCAGCAAGGGCAAGGTCTATTGGCTCAAGACCTATGAGATTCCGGAAGCCTCGCGCACCTCGCGCGGACGTCCGCTGGTCAACCTGCTGCCGCTTTCCGAAGGCGAGCACATCACCGCTATGCTCCAAGTCGACATTGAGGCTGCACGTCAGCAGCAGCTGAATGGCGAGGACGATGTCGAGGATGCGGAAATCATCAGCGAAGCCGATGAGGCGGAAGAGTCGCTCGACGGCGAAGAATCCGACGAGTCGATAGACGAGCCGACCGGCACCTACATCTTCATGGCGACAGCCAAGGGCACAGTGAAGAAGACTCCGCTTTCCCAGTTCAGCCGTCCGCGCAGTGTCGGTCTGATCGCGCTCGGCCTGGAGGAGGGCGATACCCTCATCGCTGCTGCGGTTACCGACGGGGCGCGTGAAGTCATGCTGTTCTCCGATGGCGGAAAGGTGATTCGCTTCAAGGAGAAGCATGTCCGCACCATGGGCCGTACTGCTCGTGGCGTTCGAGGCATGCGTCTGCCTGAAGGGCAGCGTCTGATCTCCATGCTAATCCCTGAGCCTAATGCGCAAATTCTCACCGCCAGCCTCAACGGCTACGGCAAGCGCACTGTGATCGATGAGTTCCCGCGCCGCGGTCGTGGTGGTCAGGGCGTAATCGCCATGGTGACCAACGAGCGCAACGGCCCGCTGGTCGGCGCCGTTCAGGTGCAGCAGGGCGAGGAGATCATGCTGATTTCCGACCAGGGCACGCTGGTGCGTACCCGTGTCGATGAGGTGTCGTCGCTGGGCCGTAATACCCAGGGCGTGACGCTGATCAAACTGGGCAAGAACGAGCATCTGGTTGGCCTCGAAAGGGTTCAGGAGCCCTCCGAGGAAGACGTACTGGAAGACATCGAGGCGGTTCTCGATGACGAGGCGCTGGACAAGGAAATGCCTGTCGTCAGCACCGAGCCCAGCGAGGACGAGCTGCTTGGCGGAGGCGGAGACGTACCGCCGGACGTGGTGCCTACCGACGACGAAAACTGATTCGGACGACATGCGAAGCCTTCGGTCTTCGCATGTCGGTATCGAACGGAAACCCGCTGCGGGTGAAGGGATTGCAAGCGCTGTACCTGAGCGCCTTGGCGACGGGCGGAGCGAGCATGGTATCGACCGTTTTTGAGAGTACGAAGATGAGCAAACGCGCCTTTAACTTCTGCGCAGGTCCCGCCGCGCTCCCTGAGGTCGTGCTGCAGCGCGCCCAGGCCGAACTCCTGGATTGGCAGGGGCGGGGCCTGTCTGTGATGGAAATGAGCCATCGCAGCGATGAATACACGGCGATTGCCGAAAAGGCCGAGCAGGACCTGCGCGACCTGCTGAGCATTCCGTCGAATTACAAGGTGCTGTTCCTCCAGGGCGGTGCCAGCCAGCAGTTCGCCGAGATCCCGCTGAATCTGCTACCTGAAGACGGCGTTGCCGATTACATCGATACGGGCATCTGGTCGCGCAAGAGTATCGAAGAGGCCAAGCGCTTCGGGCATATCAATGTGGCTGCCAGCGCCAGATCCTACGATTACTTCGCCATCCCCGGGCAGAACGAGTGGAATCTGCGCGCCGATGCGGCCTATGTGCACTACGCCAGCAACGAAACCATCGGTGGGCTGCAGTTCGACTGGATACCGGAACTTGGCGACACTCCGCTGGTGGTCGACATGTCTTCGGACATCCTTTCGCGTCCGCTGGACGTGTCGCGATTCGGTCTGATCTACGCTGGCGCGCAGAAGAATATCGGCCCGTCGGGGTTGGTGGTGGTCATCGTTCGCGAGGACTTGCTGGGTCGTGCGCGTTCCAGCTGCCCGACCATGCTCGATTACAAGATCGCCGCCGACAACGGCTCCATGTACAACACGCCGGCAACCTTCTCTTGGTACCTCTCTGGGCTGGTGTTCGAGTGGCTGAAGGAGCAGGGCGGTGTCGAGGCGATGGAGCGGATCAATCGCGCCAAGAAAGACCTGCTCTATGGTGCTATCGACGCCAGTGATTTCTATTCCAACCCGATCGCCACGAATGCCCGCTCGTGGATGAATGTGCCGTTCAGGCTGGCCGATGAGCAGTTAGACAAGGTTTTCCTGGCCGGTGCCGATGCCCGTGGACTGCTCAACCTGAAAGGCCATCGCTCGGTGGGCGGCATGCGTGCTTCGATCTATAACGCGGTTGGCCTGGATGCCGTCGAGGCGCTGGTGGCCTACATGCGTGAGTTCGAGAAGGAGCACGGCTGATGAGCGATGCCGACCGACTGAAGGCGCTGCGTGTACGCATCGACAGTCTCGACGAGAAAATTCTCGAGCTGATCAGCGAGCGTGCCCGCTGCGCTCAGGACGTGGCTCGGGTCAAGACTGCCTCCCTGGCCGAAGGCGAGGAGGCAGTGTTCTATCGTCCCGAGCGTGAAGCCTGGGTGCTCAAGCACATCATGGAGCTGAACAAGGGACCGCTGGACAACGAGGAGATGGCGCGCCTTTTTCGCGAAATCATGTCGTCCTGCCTGGCGCTGGAGCAGCCGCTGCGGGTCGCTTATCTCGGCCCGGAAGGCACCTTTTCGCAAGCGGCAGCGCTCAAGCACTTCGGGCATTCGGTGATCAGCAAACCGATGGCGGCGATCGACGAGGTGTTTCGTGAAGTGGTGGCCGGTGCGGTCAATTTCGGCGTGGTGCCGGTGGAAAACTCCACCGAGGGCGCCGTCAACCACACCCTCGACAGCTTCCTCGAGCATGACATCGTCATCTGCGGTGAAGTCGAGCTGCGAATCCATCATCACCTGCTGGTGGGTGAGACGACCAAGACCGACCGCATCACTCGCATCTACTCGCACGCCCAGTCGCTGGCGCAGTGCCGCAAATGGCTGGATGCGCATTATCCGAACGTCGAGCGTGTCGCGGTTTCCAGCAATGCCGATGCAGCCAAGCGCGTCAAGAGCGAGTGGAACTCCGCTGCGATCGCGGGGGACATGGCCGCTCAGCTTTACGGCTTGAGCAAGATTGCCGAGAAGATCGAGGACCGCCCGGATAACTCCACGCGTTTCCTGATCATTGGCAACCAGGAAGTGCCGCCCACCGGCGACGACAAGACTTCGATCATCGTTTCCATGCGCAACAAACCGGGTGCGCTGCATGAGCTGCTGATGCCGTTCCATTCCAATGGCATCGATCTCACGCGGATCGAAACTCGCCCTTCACGCAGCGGCAAATGGACCTATGTATTCTTCATTGACTGCATCGGTCATCACCAGGATCCGCTGATCAAGGATGTGCTGGAGAAGATCGGGCGCGAAGCGGTGGCATTGAAGGTGCTGGGCTCTTATCCGAAGGCGGTACTTTAAAAAGCAGCTGGAAGCCGGATGCCGAAAGCTGGAAGCCGTGAGCAACGCCGAGTGCTTCAGGTTTCGAGTTCAGGCTCAGGCTTTCAGCTCCAGCGGAGCTGAACATGTCCTGTGATTTCCTCGCCCTGGCTCAGCCAGGTGTACAAAAGCTGTCGCCTTACGTGCCGGGCAAGCCGGTGGACGAACTGGCGCGCGAGCTCGATCTTGATCCTGCAACGATCGTCAAGCTGGCCAGCAACGAAAACCCGCTGGGCCCCAGCCCCAAGGTCATCGAGGCGATCAAGGCGCAGCTCGGCGAGCTGACCCGCTATCCCGACGGCAACGGCTTCGTACTGAAGCAAAAGCTGGCCGAGCGATATGGCGTCGGCATCGAGCAGGTGACGCTCGGCAACGGTTCCAATGACATTCTCGAGCTGGTCGCGCGCGCCTATCTGGCGCCTGGCCTCAATGCGGTCTTCAGTGAACATGCGTTTGCGGTCTATCCGATTGCTACACAGGCCGTGGGTGCACGAGCGAAGGCTGTTCCGGCCCGTCAATGGGGACACGATCTCGAGGCCATGCTGGCGGCTATCGACGAAAATACAGGTGTCGTATTCATCGCCAACCCCAACAACCCCACCGGTACCTGGTTCGACGCGGATGCGTTGGGTAGCTTTCTTGCCTGCGTTCCCGAGCGCGTTCTGGTCGTGCTGGACGAGGCGTATATCGAGTACGCCGACGGCGGTGAACTGCCGGATGGATTGACGTTTTTGGCCTCGCATCCCAACTTGCTGGTTTCACGAACCTTCTCAAAGGCCTTTGGGCTGGCGGCGCTGCGGGTAGGCTATGCGATCTGTTCGGCGCGGATCGCCGATGTGCTCAATCGCGTGCGTCAGCCGTTCAATGTCAACAGCCTGGCGATTGCGGCCGCCTGTGCCGCGCTCGACGATGATCGCTATCTGGCCCAGAGCAGGGCTTGCAACACGGCTGGCATGCTCCAGCTCGAAGCGGGCTTCAGGCAGCTGGGGCTGGACTGGATTCCCTCGAAAGGCAATTTCATCGCGGTCGATTTCGGACGCGATGCAGCGCCGATCAACCAGGCTTTGTTGCGCGACGGCGTCATCGTGCGGCCGGTTGCAAGCTACGGAATGCCGACATTTCTGCGGGTTTCCATCGGCACCGAAGCGGAAAATACCCGTTTTCTAGATGCCCTGCGCAAGGCGCTCGGACGTTGAGCCGAAATGTCGAGCGGCTCTCCGATGCGCCAAAGGTACGGCGTCTGGTCGTGATCGGGTTGGGGCTGATCGGAGGCTCGTTCGCCAAGGGGCTACGTGAAGCCGGCCACTGCGCTGAAGTGGTTGGCTTCGATCTCGATCCCCGCTCCCGGGCGTTGGCTGTCGAGCTCGGTGTGGTGGATCGCTGTGCAGCCAACCTCGTTGATGCCTGCCAGGGGGCGGACGTCATTCAGCTCGCAGTCCCGATCCTGGCAATGGAACGTCTACTCACGGAGCTTGCGGCGCTCGATCTCGGAGATGCAGTGCTGACCGACGTCGGCAGCGCCAAGGGTAATGTGGTGCGCTGTGCCCGCGAGCAGTTCGGACAGATGCCGCCGCGCTTCGTGCCGGGCCATCCGATAGCCGGCTCGGAACAGAGCGGTGTTACGGCTGCCCAAAGCACGCTTTTTCGACGTCACAAGGTGATCCTGACACCTGTGGCGGAAACCGATCCAGCTGCGCTGAAACTTGTCGACAGTCTGTGGCGTGCACTGGGGGCTGATGTCGAACACATGGAGGTTCGATATCACGATGAAGTTTTGGCGGCTACCAGCCATCTGCCGCACCTGCTGGCATTTGGGCTGGTGGATTCGCTGGCGAAACGCAACGAGAATCTCGAAATATTCCGCTACGCGGCGGGTGGATTTCGTGATTTCACCCGAATAGCGGGTAGTGATCCGGTGATGTGGCATGACATCTTTCTCGCCAATCGTGAGGCGGTGCTGCATACGCTGGACGATTTTCGTGCCGACCTCGATGCGCTGCGCGCTGCGGTCGATGAAGGAGACGGGCATACCTTGTTGGGCGTGTTTACGCGCGCCAGGGCAGCCCGAGAACATTTCAGCAAAATACTGGCTCGCAGAGCCTATGTGGACGTTATGCATTCCAAAGATCTGATCTTCCTTGCCAACCCTGGCGGCAGCCTCAGCGGTCAACTGCGTGTGCCGGGCGACAAATCCATATCCCACCGTTCGATCATGCTCGGCTCGCTTGCTGAAGGCACCACCGAGGTAGAGGGGTTTCTCGAGGGTGAAGATGCCCTCGCAACCATCCAGGCATTCCGCGACATGGGCGTGGTCATCGAAGGGCCGAATCAGGGGCGCGTGACGGTCCATGGCGTTGGCCTGCATGGTTTGAAGCCGCCGCCAGGCCCGATCTACCTCGGCAATTCCGGGACCTCGATGCGTCTGCTGTCCGGCTTGCTCGCCGCCCAGTCGTTCGACACCACCCTGACCGGTGACGCTTCGCTATCCAAGCGACCAATGAATCGTGTGGCCAAGCCGCTGCGCGAAATGGGCGCGGTGATCGAGACCGCAGCCGAGGGGCGCCCACCGGTGACCATCCGTGGCGGCCAGAAACTTTCAGGAATGCAGTACGTAATGCCGATGGCCAGCGCTCAGGTCAAATCCTGCCTGCTCCTGGCAGGGCTGTATGCGGCAGAAAAAACCTCGGTCACCGAGCCAGCACCGACGCGGGACCATACCGAGCGGATGTTGCGAGGTTTCGGTTATCCGGTACAGGTAGAAGGCAATACCGCTACGGTCGAATCGGGTCATACGTTGCGTTCGACTCATATCGAGGTGCCAGCCGATATTTCCTCCTCGGCCTTTTTTATGGTGGCAGCCAGCATCGCGCCGGGTTCGGACATTACCCTGGAACATGTCGGGATCAACCCGACGCGTACCGGCGTTATCGATATTCTCAAGCTGATGGGTGCCAGCATCGAGCTGACCAATCTGCGTGAAGTGGGCGGTGAGCCGGTTGCCGATATCCGTGTGCGTGCGGCGCAGCTCAAGGGTATCGACATTCCGGAAAGTCTCGTCCCGCTGGCGATTGACGAATTCCCGGTGCTGTTCGTAGCTGCCGCCTGCGCAGAGGGTCGGACCACCTTGCGGGGTGCCGAAGAGTTGCGGGTCAAAGAGTCCGACCGTATTCAGGTCATGGCCGATGGTCTGCAGGCGCTGGGCGTGAAGGCCACACCGACGCCGGATGGGATTATCATTGAGGGCGGCGGCCCCATCGCGGGTGGCGAAGTCTGGGCGCACGGTGATCATCGGATAGCAATGTCCTTCAGCGTTGCTGCGCTTCGGGCCAGCGCACCGATCCGCATTCATGACTGCGCTAACGTGGCGACTTCGTTCCCGAACTTCCTTGCGCTGGCCGAGCGGGCCGGAATGCGGGTGGGTGTGGAGGGTAATTCATGATCAGCCAGATCCCAGTCATCACCATCGACGGCCCGAGCGGGTCCGGCAAGGGTACGGTTGCGGCGTTGTTGGCGGCGAAACTGGGGTGGAACTTTCTCGATTCCGGTGCGCTTTACCGTTTGCTGGCTTTTGCTGCCCGTAATCATGGTGTCGACCTGACCAACGAGGAGGCGCTCAAGCTGCTGGCAGCTCACCTGGATGTGCAGTTCGGTGCAGCCAAAAGCGGCCATGGCATGCAGATCATTCTCGAGGGCGAAGACGTCACCCTCGCGATTCGCAACGAGCAGGTCGGCGCCGGAGCCTCGCAGGTCGCTGCATTACCGGTGGTGCGTGAGGCGCTGTTGCAGCGCCAGAAGGCGTTCCGCGAACCGCCCGGGCTGGTCGCGGACGGCCGAGACATGGGGACCGTGGTTTTTCCTGACGCACCCTTGAAGATATTTCTCACTGCCAGTGCGGAGGAAAGAGCTCGTCGCCGTTTCCTGCAGTTGAAGGACAAGGGTGATGATGTTAATCTCGCGAGTCTTCTTGATGAGATACGGGTTCGCGATGAGCGCGACACCCAGCGTGAAGTGGCTCCGCTGAAGCCAGCAGACGATGCGGTACAGCTGGATTCCACGGATCTTTCCATCGAGCAGGTGTTAGGACAGATTCTGAGCGAAGTCGCCAAGCGCGATTTCGCCTGATGATCGGCCGCCGCGAGGCGGCCATGACGGTTCCTGAGGTTCAGGGCTGTTAACAAGGAGGCATGTGGGAGACCAGATCTAGTCCCGCAGGCCTTTTTTTATATGAATGAACCCACTTCTATCTGGGATGTGGAGATTGGGCGGATCCTCGCCCGAAAACAGCAGGAATAAACATGAGCGAAAGCTTTGCAGAACTTTTTGAAGAAAGCCTAAAAACCCTCGACATGCAGCCGGGTGCGATCATCACCGGCATCGTGGTCGACATCGATGGTGACTGGGTCACTGTCCATGCCGGTCTGAAGTCAGAGGGCGTCATCCCGGTCGAGCAGTTCTACAACGAGCAGGGCGAGCTGACCATCAGCGTGGGTGACGAAGTTCACGTTGCGCTGGACGCGGTTGAAGATGGCTTTGGCGAAACCAAGCTGTCCCGCGAAAAAGCCAAGCGTGCAGAGTGCTGGATTGTTCTGGAAGCGGCTTTCGCAGCTGAGGAAGTGGTCAAGGGCGTTATCAACGGTAAGGTTAAGGGCGGCTTCACTGTCGACGTTAACGGCATCCGTGCGTTCCTGCCAGGTTCCCTGGTTGATGTTCGTCCAGTGCGTGATACCACCCACCTGGAAGGCAAGGAACTCGAGTTCAAGGTCATCAAGCTCGACCAGAAGCGCAACAACGTTGTCGTTTCCCGTCGTAGCGTCCTGGAAGCCGAGAACAGCGCCGAGCGCGAAGCGCTGCTGGAATCGCTGCAGGAAGGCCAGCAGGTCAAGGGTATCGTCAAGAACCTCACGGATTACGGCGCATTCGTCGATCTGGGCGGCGTCGATGGCCTGCTGCACATCACCGACATGGCCTGGAAGCGCATCAAGCATCCGTCGGAAATCGTCAATGTTGGCGATGAGATCGACGTCAAGGTGCTGAAGTTCGACCGCGAGCGTAACCGCGTATCGCTGGGTCTGAAGCAGCTGGGCGAAGACCCATGGGTTGCCATCAAGGCCCGTTACCCGGAAAACACCCGTGTCATGGCCCGCGTTACCAACCTCACCGACTACGGCTGCTTCGCCGAGCTGGAAGAGGGTGTCGAAGGTCTGGTACACGTTTCCGAAATGGACTGGACCAACAAGAACATTCACCCGTCGAAGGTCGTACAGGTCGGCGACGAAGTGGAAGTCATGGTTCTGGACATCGACGAAGAGCGTCGTCGTATCTCCTTGGGCATCAAGCAGTGCAAGTCCAACCCGTGGGAAGACTTCTCTGGCCAGTTCAACAAGGGCGACCGCATCTCCGGCACCATCAAGTCGATCACCGATTTCGGTATCTTCATTGGTCTGGACGGCGGCATCGACGGTCTGGTTCATCTGTCCGACATCTCTTGGAACGAAGCTGGCGAAGAAGCCGTGCGTCGCTTCAAGAAGGGCGACGAGCTGGACACCGTCATCCTGTCGGTCGATCCGGAGCGTGAGCGCATCTCCCTGGGCATCAAGCAGCTGGAAGACGATCCGTTCTCCAACTACGCCGCTGTCAATGACAAGGGCAGCATCGTTCGCGGTACTGTGAAAGAAGTTGACGCCAAAGGCGCCATCATCGACCTGGGCAACGATATCGAAGCGACCCTGAAAGCCTCTGAAATCAGCCGTGACCGCGTTGAAGATGCGCGCAACGTCCTGAAAGAAGGTGAAGAAGTCGAAGCCAAGATCATCAGCATCGACCGTAAGAGCCGCGTCATCAGCCTGTCCATCAAGTCGAAAGACGTTGAGGACGAGAAGGATGCGATGAAGGAGCTGCGTACCAAGCAGGACGTAGAGCCGGCTGCCGGTCCGACCACCATCGGTGATCTGATCCGCGCGCAAATGGAAAATCAGAACTAAGTTAGTTCTGTGATCCATTGAAAAAGGGCGACTTCGGTCGCCCTTTTTTGTAGGCGCTTTTCGTGTCGATCAGCTCTTCGCTTCGTTGCATCCTGCCGCTAAAGCGTTCGGAGGCGACTGGTTGTACGTCCAGCCGGGCGCGCTGTGCGGTTCAGTCTCGAACAGTGCTGGCCGCTAGCGCCTGATTCACCGCCAACCAACCGGCTACCGCTTCTTCACCCATTTGCTTGAACGTCCGCTCGAGCAGGCGCACCTGTTCCCGCCGGAGCGCCTGTTCCAACTTGGCCCCTTCGGCAGTGAAGCGCAGCATGCGCTTGCGTTTGTCCTCCTCCGCGGTTCTGCTTTCGACCAAATGCATCTCGATAAGCTGTCGCAGCGGAATGTTCAGTGCCTGCTTGCTTACGCCCAGATAGCCGAGCAGCTCCTTGACGCTGAGGTCAGGGTAGCTGGCGATGAAGAACAGAATGCGGTGGTGCACCCGGGACAGCCCGCGGCGTGCGAGCATTTCGTCCGGCTTGGCGGTGAAAGCCTGATAGCCGAGAAAGAAACTTTCCATGATTTGGCGTTGAATCGTGCTTTTTTTTAGGTCAGTCATATTGACGTATTCACGACCGTAGGCGTAATTTTGGTCAAGTAGTTTGACTTATTTTATTACTTCCTGCATCTGGTGCCCCATGGCTTTCTCCGAACGTGTCGACCGCCTGAAAAGCTCGCTGATCCGTGAAATTCTTGCTGCTGCTCAGCGCCCCGAGGTGATGTCGTTTGCCGGAGGGCTGCCTGCCGAGTCGATGTTGCCCAAGGTCGAATGGGCGCAGATGCCGGCGAACATGGGGCAGTACGGCATGAGCGAGGGTGAGCCGGCGTTACGCGAAGCGATCGCCGCCGAAGCGCGCGAGCTCGGTGTCGATTGCTCCGCCAGCCAAGTCCTTATCGTCAGTGGTTCTCAGCAAACGTTGGATCTCGCATCAAAGCTGTTCATCGACGTCGGCACAGAGGTGCTGCTCGAAGCCCCGACCTATCTTGCGGCGCTTCAAATCTTTCAATTGTTCGGTGCCGACTGTCTGGCGGTGCCGCAGGAGGCCGACGGTCCATCGTTGGTCGCGTTGCGCCAACGGCTGGAGCAGCACAAGCCAGCGTTCGCCTACCTGATCCCGACTTTTCAAAACCCCTCCGCGGTGCGTTACAGCGAAGAAAAACGCGATGCGGTTGCGGCTCTACTCGACGAGTTCAATGTAGTCCTGATCGAGGATGAGCCTTATCGCGAACTGGTTTTCGACGAAAGCAGCGCCAGGCCCATCGTCAGCCGCATGCGCAAGGCAAGCTGGATATACACCGGTACGGTCTCCAAGACTTTGCTGCCAGGGCTGCGGGTGGGTTACCTGATCGCAACGCCCGATCTTTTCCCTTACTTGCTGCGGCTCAAGCAGTCGGCTGACCTGCACACCAACCGCATTGGTCAGTGGCAGGCGCTGCAGTGGCTTGGAAGCGAGCAATATCGTACGCACCTAAGGGAGCTACGCCGCTTCTATCGTCTGCGCCGTGATGCAATGCAGGCCGCGCTAACGGAGCACTTTGGCGACCTGGCCGACTGGCAGATCCCGCAGGGCGGTCTGTTCTTCTGGTTGCGGCTGAAATGTCCTGTGGATACGCGAACGCTGCTCAATCCTGCCCTCGAACAGGATGTGGTATTCATGCCGGGCGAGCCATTCTTCATCGATCCCGAGCAAAACCTGGGGTATCTGAGGTTGAATTTCAGCCATGTTGCCCCGGACCGGCTGGATGAAGGCGTGTGCCGGCTAGCGAAGGTGATTCGCGGGTGCGAGATAGCCGATGCGGCCTAATCAAGGTATTGATGCTTGCGTTGCCCAGGAGGGAGGAGATGTACAAGGTTTACGGCGATTATCGTTCAGGCAACTGCTACAAAGTGAGATTGATGCTGCATCTGCTCGGTCGAGATTATGAGTGGGTACCGGTGGATATTCTTCGTGGCGAGAGCCGCGAGGAAGCGTTTCTGAAGAAGAACCCCAACGGCAAGATTCCCGTACTGGAGTTAGAGGACGGCACCTGCTTGTGGGAGTCGAATGCGATCCTCAATTTCCTCGCGGATGGATCCGAGCTGTTGCCCACGGATCCGCGTCTGCGCACTCAGGTTCTACAGTGGCAGTTCTTCGAGCAGTACAGTCATGAGCCGTTTATCGCCGTAGCGCGATTCATCAAGGTTTATCTGGGCCTGCCCGATGATCGCCTCGATGAGTATGCGGCCAAGCAACTGGATGGTTATCGAGCGCTGGATGTCATGGAGCAGCAGCTGCAGCGCACGCCGTTTCTGGTTGGCGATCGCTACTCGATTGCGGATGTAGCGCTATATGCCTATACGCACGTGGCTGAAGAGGGTGGCTTTTGGCTGGCCAGGTACCCTGCGATCTGTGCCTGGCTGCAGCGCGTTGCAAGCCATCCGCGGCATGTGGGCATGTACGAATAAAAGAAGACGAGAGGAGGTCTGGAGGCTGGCGAGCCTCCAGCTGGACTACTTCACCAGGCCGAGGAACTCGCTGCGGGTGGCCGCGTTCTCGCGGAATTGGCCGAGCATGACCGAGGTGACCATCGAAGAATTCTGCTTCTCGACGCCACGCATCATCATGCACATGTGCTGGGCCTCGATGACGACTGCCACGCCCCAGGCGCCCGTGACCGTTTGAATCGCTTCGGCGATTTCACGCGTGAGATTTTCCTGAATCTGCAGTCGGCGAGCGTACATGTCGACGATGCGCGCGACCTTCGAGAGTCCGAGCACCTTGCCGTTGGGCAGATAGGCAACGTGAGCCTTGCCAATGAACGGGAGCATATGGTGCTCGCACAACGAGTACAGTTCGATGTTCTTCACCAGAACCATTTCGCTGTTGTCGGAGCTGAACAGCGCACCGTTGGTGACTTCCTCGAGTGTCTGCTGATAGCCCTTGCACAGGTACTGCATGGCTTTGGCTGCGCGCTTGGGCGTATCGAGCAGGCCCTCGCGGTTGACGTCCTCACCCAGCTGGCCAAGGATCGCGGTGTAATGTGTTTCCAGGGACATATGACTACCTGTCAGGCGTGCAAGAAAGCGCGAATGCGAAGGTTAGGGGGTCGGCCGCTGGGCTGCAAGCGGCACGCGGCACCAATGAGCGGATCGAGAAGCCTGACGCTATGCTTACTCGTCGCGTCCTTCGAGCATGGTTCGTTTGAGAATCACATAAACGGCGCCGGTACCGCCATGCCTTGGCAGACATGAGGTGAAGCCGAGCACTTGGGGATGCTGGCGTAGCCAAGTGTTGACGTGGCTCTTGATCAGGGGGCGCTTGCCGTCGATTCGCGCCGCCTTGCCGTGGGTGACCCGCACGCAGCGGATCTCGAACTTGCACGCTTCGGCGAGAAAATCCCAGAGCAGCTCGCGGGCTTTCTCGACGCTCAGTCCATGCAGATCCAGGCTGCCTTCGAAGGGGATCTGACCAGCCTTGAGCTTGCGCATCTGGCTGTCCTGAACACCGTCGCGCGCCCAGTAGAGCTCATCCTCTGCGGCGACATCGATGACGAATTGGTCGGAAAGCCCGTCGATTCTGATTTCGCTGCCGCTGATCACTGCATTAGCTCGCCGAGTGGCCATCTGCGCTTTGTTGCCGCGTGGTTTGCCGGTGTCCGCGCGGTCGTGTTCGATCGGCTTGACGCCGCGAACCGCCGACTTAAATAAAGAAAAATCATCTTCTTGCATGGGGCCTCCGCATTTGCGGGCGATTTTACCCCAAAGTTTTTGTCATCACCGCTTCTCCGGCGCAGGCGGGTCCGGGCGATGCGGCTGCGCAATCAGCGCCTGTTCTTCAGTTTGGGGGACAGGCTCAGACCGCCGGGTTCATTCAAGCGTCGACGAACGCGGCGCCGGATGAACATGCCGAGCATGAGTAGGATCAGGCCGAGGATGATCAGTGTCACGGCCGCTTCGCGATCCAGCGCCAAGTTGGCTAGTGCCTCGTTGTCGCTGAACAGGGGTATTGCGCCGGAGCCGGTCATGAGCAAGCCGAAAACGATCAGCAACAGGCCGAGCGCTGCTCCGAGGCGTGCGCCCCAGCTACGCTGTTGGCGAGGCCGGAGGCGGCGTGCATCGAATCCATCGGTTCGTTTCATTCCGGTTACCTCGTCAGAGCTGGCTATGACCGGGACTGTCCGGTCAGGTTCATCATGTCGGGTAACGCTTTGCGGCTCGAAGGCTTAAGTCAGTGCTCCAGCATCGGTCACGCAAACGGCGAAGTTGTCCGCGAGGATGGTCATTTCCATGCGATGCACCTGTGCCGCGTCGATCGCACCGTCTCCCATCGGCAGATCACGGGTGGCGCAGGCCTTGTCGACCAGGGTGCAGCGATAGCCATAGTCTTTCGCCGCGCGGACTGTGGTGCTCACGCTGGAGTGGGTCATGAAACCGCAGACGATGAGGTCCAGTCGCCCATGCTGCTGTAGCAGTTCGTGCAGTTTGGTGCCGGCAAAGGCATTGGGTAGCGTTTTGCCAATCACGGTTTCGCCGGGAAGCGGAGCCGCCTCCGGCATGATCTGACCGCGTAGCCCTTGTGGATCAAAGAGCCCGCCTGGAATACCGAGATGATGAACATGCACGACGGGGGCGCCAGCCTCGCGGGCCGTGGCCAACAAAGTGCTGATTTCCTCGAGCGCTGAGTTCAGGTTCGGTAGTGCGAGGGTCCCTGTCCGATATTCTTCCTGAACGTCAATGACCACAAGGGTCGCGTTAGCCAGAGTCGCCGGTGCATAACTGCGGCCACTGAGCTGAAGCATGGTCTGTGGCTTGGACATGACTGACTCCTTGTTTTGAGAGGGGCATGATTGTGGCGCCAGTTGAGCGATATGTGAACAGCCCAAGGTAATGAATTCGCCATCTGAATCGGCGATGACAGGCAATAAGCCACTACGGCCGCCAGATTACGCTGAGAAACTCTCGGGACCATCGGCTAAACTTCCGTGCTTTTGACAGGAGATGATTCGTGACCGCTTCGCTTTCCCGCTTGCGCACCTTGCGTGACCACATTCGCTGGGCGGTCAGCCGCTTCCATGCCGAGCAACTGTTCTTCGGACACGGCACGGACAACGCGTGGGACGAGGCTCGTCAGCTGGTGCTCGGCGCTCTGCATTTGCCTTGGGAAATGGCTGATAGCTATCTCGATTGTCGTCTTGAAGATGATGAGCGGGAGCATCTGCAGGGTTTGTTGCGCCGGCGGATCGAGCAGCGTGTGCCCACCGCCTATCTGCTTGGACAGGCCTGGTTCTGTGGGCTCCCATTCATCGTCGACGAGCGTGTACTGATTCCACGCTCACCGATTGGGCAATTGATCGAGCGCCGCTTCGAGCCCTGGCTCGCGCAGAACCCCGCGCGAATTCTCGATCTCTGTGCTGGCTCCGGTTGTATCGGCATTGCCTGCGCCTATGAGTTCCTCGATGCCGAGGTGGTGTTGGCAGACCTGTCCTTCGACGCGCTCGAAGTGGCCAACCGCAACATCGAGCAGCATGGGCTGGAGGACCGGGTCTATACGGTGCAGAGCGACGGATTCAACGGCTTGCCGAAGCAGCGCTTCGACCTGATCGTATCCAACCCGCCTTACGTCGATGCCGAAGACTTTGCCGACATGCCCGAGGAATACCATCATGAGCCGGCGTTGGGGCTGGCCTGCGGCGAGGATGGGCTGGATCTGGTGCGGCGCATGCTGGCCGAGGCCGCGGATCACCTCACCGAAACCGGCTCCCTGATCGTGGAGGTCGGTAACAGCCAGGTGCATGTAGCGGCGCTTTATCCCGAAGTGGATTTCACCTGGCTGGAATTCACCGACGGTGGCCATGGCGTGTTTCTGCTCGCCGCGAACCAGTGCCGCGAGCACCAGGCACTGTTTCGCGAGCGGCTCAAGGGATAGCAGAAGCAGGCGCCCTCACACTGGGTGGCGGTGCGGTCAGCGGGTCGCGATCCATATCAGCAGTCCCGCCTGGAAAAGCGCGAATGCAATGAGGCAAGCGATGGTGAACCTGAGGCCGCCATCTTCGCGGCGGAATCTGTTCAGACGTTCCTGCATGTCGCGGATCGTGCTTTCCTGCTCCAGCAGGTTGCGATCGGCTTGTTCGAGCATTGCCGCGGCGTCCGTCAGCTCGATGATCTGTACTTTGTCGTTGTTCCAATCAGGGCGCAACGTGCTGACCCGAGGGGCCCCGTAGGTTGCCTTGAGTTGCTGAGGGTCTGCATACAGCACTTCGAAACCCTGGCTCAGCAGGCAATGGTCGCGTCGCAGGCGCATGTCATTGCCGGTTATGTCCTTCGTCGGGAGTGCACCGCCTTCCACCAGATAGTGCGCCCAGCGTTTTTGCGCCCAGAGCGCTCCCTGCGCCAGGAGAAAGCGTCCGAGGCCGCGGTTGGCCGGCTCCAAGTGCAGACCGGAGTCGGGGCCGAAGCGCACCTCCTTGGCACGATGATCCGCCCAGATTTCCAGAACGTTGTGCTTCTTCGAGAGGATCTGACCGGGCAATCGGACGAAAAGCCGCAACAGGCTTTGCTGTTGTGTGTGCCGCTCGATCTGGGCCAGCTCAACGAACCTCAGCGGCCGCGTACCGGTATCTCTGTCGGTGGGCAATGGCGACAGGCGCAGCAATCGAAAACGATCCGGAGCAAGAGTTGCCCAAGGATGCGGCTGCGGTGCGGCGGGCGTTTGGGCCTCACTGTCGGTTGGTGCTGGTGAGCTATCGGTCATGTCGGCGTCCTGGGCCTGTGCGGTCGAGTCGTTGCGGCAGGCACGGAGCGTATCGGCCGACGGATGACTAACTGGATGGTGGCAATACGCTATGTTTGTGCAGGAATTGGCTGATCTGCTCAGGCAGGGCATGTGCGATGGGCAGTTCGGGTTGGTTGTAGGATGCCCTCTGCCGGTCGCGCTCCATCGGAACGATGCGCAGGACATGGTTCATTCCTGGGATCAGCACCAACTCGGCGTCTTCCCTGGCACGCTGCAAGGCGTAGGCATCGTCGCGTCCAACCTGGATGTCATGCGTTCCCTGGATGATCAGCGCAGGCGCCGTCGTGCTGGCGAACGCCCCGGCTGGATCCTGATCGAACAGGGTGATCAGATAGGGCTGTACGCTCGGACGGAACAGGACTTGCAGTGCCTCCGGCACCTGCTCGTGCGTGCGTCCCGCCTTGATCTCGTCGATCAGGTACTGCGCGGTCGCCAGTAGCGGTGGTGGCAGACGTCCCTGTAGCTGTTCGCGTAACAGCAGGTCGATGGGCACGCCGCTGCCTGCAATGCTGATCAATGCGTCGGGTTTCACGACAGGCTCCGCCAGGCTGGCAATCAATGCGCCCTCGCTGTGGCCGATCAGCACAACCTTGGAGAAACGCGGGTCCGCCTTCAACAATCTTGTCCAGGCTACCGCATCCGCGACATAGCGATCCACGCTCAACTGACGCTCGTCTGGCGCCGCCGCCAGACTCCGGCCAACCCCGCGCTTGTCATAGCGCAGGCTAGCCATACCCCGTCTGGCAAGCGCTTGTGCCAATCGCTTGAGGCTATCGTTACGGCCCATGGGATTGTTGCCGTCGCGGTCGGTGGGGCCCGATCCGGCGATCAGCAGGGCAACCGGCAAGGGTTCGGCGGTCTTCGGCAGGAGCAGGCTGCCATGCAGGTTGCCATCGGACACATGCAGGGTCATCGCCTGGTGCAGCAGGGTCTGGGCCTGGGTATGGGGCGTGAGCATGGCGAGGAAAGTGAGCAATAAGAGGAAACGCATGAGCAGGAAATCAACCGTCGGCGGAGCGGGTTGGATACGAGGCGAGCGGATTGGTTCGCCGATCAGCAGTATGCGCCGCCGTGAGGGGCGGTGAAACCTGCAGCGGCTCGGGTATACTTCCGGCCCCTGTTTAGGTCGATCGCGGAGCGCCCTGCATGTCCGGCAACACATACGGCAAGCTGTTCACCGTCACCACTGCTGGCGAAAGCCATGGTCCGGCGCTGGTCGCCATCGTCGACGGTTGCCCTCCAGGGTTGGAACTGACCGTTGAGGATCTGCAGCGAGACCTCGATCGACGCAAGCCCGGCACCAGCCGACATACCACCCAGCGCCAGGAAGCGGACGAGGTGGAGATTCTCTCCGGGGTGTTCGACGGGCGCACCACCGGTTGCCCGATCGGCTTGCTGATTCGCAACACCGACCAGAAGTCCAAGGATTACTCGGCCATCAAGGACCAGTTTCGTCCTGCCCATGCCGACTATAGCTATCACCATAAGTATGGTCTGCGCGATTACCGGGGCGGTGGACGCAGCTCGGCGCGCGAAACGGCGATGCGCGTCGCCGCCGGTGCCATCGCCAAGAAGTACCTGGCGACCCTGGGTATCCAGGTGCGCGGCTACATGAGCCAGCTCGGACCGATCGATATTCCATTCAAGAGCTGGGACAGCGTCGAGCAGAACGCTTTCTTCAGTCCCGACCCGGACAAAGTGCCGGAACTCGAAGTCTACATGGACCAGTTGCGACGCGATCAGGACTCGGTCGGTGCGAAGATCAGCGTCGTCGCCGACGGTGTCCCGCCCGGTCTTGGCGAGCCGATCTTCGATCGCCTGGACGCCGACCTGGCGCATGCCCTGATGAGCATCAACGCCGTCAAGGGCGTGGAGATCGGTGCCGGTTTCGCCAGTGTCGCCCAGCGCGGGACCGAGCACCGTGACGAGATGACCCCGGAAGGTTTCCTGTCGAACAATGCCGGCGGCGTGCTGGGCGGCATCTCTTCCGGTCAGCCGATCGTTGCGCATCTGGCGCTCAAGCCGACGTCCAGCATCACCACGCCGGGACGCTCGATCGATACCGACGGCAATCCGGTGCAAGTCATTACCAAAGGCCGACACGATCCCTGTGTCGGTATCCGCGCCACGCCAATCGCCGAAGCGATGATGGCCATCGTGTTGCTGGATCATCTGTTACGCCACCGCGGGCAGAATGCCGACGTGCTAGTGGGCACGCCGGTGTTGGGGCAAATCTGAGCATGAAGCTGGAATTTTGAAGCTGGACGATGACCCAAGCGCTCGCTCCGGTATCGAATTGCTTTGCTTTCAGCCCATGGCTTCTCGCTTATGACTGCTGCTCTTCCGTACTGGCGCCTGTCCGGCTTCTATTTTTTCTACTTCGCGCTGCTCGGCTCAGCCGCGCCCTTTCTCGGACTGTACTTCGACCACCTGGGCTTCGCCGCCGAGCGTATTGGCGAACTGGTCGCCATCCCGATGCTGATGCGCTGTCTGGCGCCGAATCTGTGGGGCTGGCTTGGTGACGTCACGGGGCGACGGCTGGCGATCGTGCGCATCGGCGCGCTCTGTACGCTGCTCTCGTTCGGTCTGATCTTCTTCAGCAAAAGCTACGCCTGGCTCGCGTTGGTGATGGCGCTGCATGCGTTCTTCTGGCATGCCGTGCTTCCGCAATTCGAAGTCATCACCCTGGCCCACCTGCGTGGGCAGGCGTCCCGCTACAGCCAGATCCGCCTGTGGGGCAGTGTCGGTTTCATCGTTGCGGTGGTGGGGCTTGGTGCGTTGTTCGAGCGGCTGAGCCTGGATATCTATCCCATGGCGGTGATGGTGGTGATGATCGGCATCCTCATCAGCAGTGCGTGGGTACCCAATGCCGTGCCCGAGCAGCGACCGGAGCTGGCCGGGCAGGGCGGCTTTGTCCGTCAGCTCTGTCGTCCGGGTGTGCTGGCGTTCTTCACCTGTGTGGGGCTGATGCAGGTCAGCCATGGGCCTTATTACACCTTTTTCACCATTCATCTCGAGGCGCTCGGATATGGTCGAAGCACCATCGGGCTGTTGTGGGCCCTGGGTGTAATTGCCGAGATTCTGATTTTCCTGGTGATGGCCAACTTGTTGGCGCGCTTCTCGTTGCGCCAGGTTCTGGCGGCAAGTTTCGTGCTGGCGGCAATACGCTGGCTGTTGCTGGGCACGCTGGCCGATTATCTGGGCGTGCTGCTGGTGGCGCAACTGATGCACGCGGCGACGTTTGGCAGCTTTCATGCAGCTGCGATCCATTTCGTTCAACGCAGCTTCGGTCACCGGCAGCAAGGGCAGGGGCAAGCGCTGTATGCAACGCTGGCCGGCGTCGGTGGGGCGCTGGGTGCGCTTTACTCCGGCTATAGCTGGGCCAGCCTCGGCCCGCTATGGACCTTCGCTATCGCCAGTCTGGCGGCACTGGCCGCAGCCGTTATCATTGTCATCCCCAAGCAGGAGAACCGGGCATGACCGCCATTCGTGAACACTTGTCGCAGGCCATCATCGACGCGGGCCATTTTCTCTATGGCCGCGGCTGGTCGCCGGCAACCAGCAGCAACTATTCGGCGCGTCTGACCTGCAGCGAAGCGCTGCTGACCGTTTCCGGCAAGCACAAAGGCCAATTGACAGTCGATGACCTGCTGGCCGTCGATATGGAGGGCCGCAGCCTGGAAGCGGGCAAGAAGCCATCGGCCGAGACCCTGCTGCACACTCAGCTGTATCGCTGGAAGCCGGAAATCGGTGCCGTGCTACACACTCACTCGGTCAACGCTACCGTGCTTTCGCGCCTTTGCCTGAGCGATTCGCTGGTGTTCGCCGACTACGAGCTGCAGAAGGCATTCAGCGGCATCGCGACCCACGAATCCCAGATTTTGGTGCCGATTTTCGACAACGACCAGGACATCGATCGACTCGCCTCACGCGTTCAACCCTGGCTCGACGAGCATCCCGATTGCGTCGGTTATCTGATCCGTGGGCACGGTCTGTATACCTGGGGCGCACAAATGAACGACGCACTGCGGCAAATCGAGGCGTTCGAGTTTCTGTTCGAATGTGAATTAAAGATGCGCACCCTGCAGCGGGTGTAAGCCTGCACCTATTTTTGTCGCACGCAGCGCGTGTCCGAATAACCGATGACAGGTCCGGGACAGCCATTCCCGCCGGAGACAACCACCATGAGCATCCTCAGCGTTTATCAGGACAGTGTTCCCGAGCAGCCACTCAAGGTTCTCACTCACGTCGACGACATCGCCGCCACACTGGCCGAGGTCGGTGTGCATCTCGAGCGCTGGGAAGCCAGCGCGCCGATTGGAGCCGGTGCCAGTTCCGAAGAGGTGATTGCCGCCTATCGTCCGCAGATCGACCGGCTGATGAGTGAGCGCGGCTACGTCACCGTCGATGTGATCAGCCTGAACAGCGATCACCCGCAGAAGGCCGAACTGCGAGCCAAGTTCCTCGAAGAGCACCGCCATGCCGAAGACGAGGTGCGCTTCTTCGTCGCCGGCCGCGGGCTCTTCACATTGCACATCGAGGACAAAGTATATGCCGTGCTGTGCGAAAAGAACGACCTGATCTCCGTGCCAGCCGGTACCCGGCACTGGTTCGATATGGGGGAGAATCCGCACTTCGTTGCCATCCGCCTGTTCAACAATCCCGAGGGCTGGGTTGCGCAATTCACCGGTGAAGATATCGCCGGCCGCTTCCCACGGCTGGAGGACTGAAGATGCCGATCAAAGCCATCCTCACCGATATCGAAGGGACTACCAGTGCGGTGAGCTTCGTCTTCGACGTGCTGTTTCCTTATGCCCGTGAGCATTTGCCAGCGTTCGTTCGCAATCATTCGGCAGAACCCGCCGTGGCGGAGCAGATAGAGGCGGTACGGCGTGAGAGTGGTGAGCCGGAAGCGGGCATCGAGCGCGTCGTTGAGATACTGCTGGAGTGGATTGCCGCCGACCGCAAGGCGACGCCGCTGAAAGCGCTGCAAGGCATGGTCTGGGCCCAAGGCTATCGCGCCGGCCAGCTCAAGGGCCATGTCTATCCGGATGCGGTGCAGGCGTTGCGCCGCTGGCACGAGCAGGGATATGCGCTGTACGTGTATTCCTCCGGATCGATTCAGGCGCAGAAGCTGATTTTCGGCTGCGCCGAGGTGGGTGATCTGACACCGTTGTTCTCCGGTTATTTCGACACCGGCAGTGGTCACAAGCGCGAGGCCGATTCATACGGGCGAATCGCTGCCGCTATAGGCCTTCCGGGCAATGAAATCCTGTTCCTATCTGACGTGGTGGAAGAGCTGGATGCCGCACGTGAGGCGGGTATGCACACCTGCGGTCTGGTTCGCGAGGGCGGCGAGCTGGCCGGGCACGTGGCGGTCGACAGCTTCGAAGCGATCGATCCGGCCGGCTACTGAGCGGATCGCCTGAACCCTCAAACCGCCCAGGCATCCTAATTACGAACTCACCGTAATTGGAGTCTTGTCATGACCGATGCCTTCGGCGGTATTTTCGGCCTGCTTATCCTGGCACTGGATATCTGGGCCATTGTCAGCGTACTGCGTAGCGATAGCACCACCGGCAAAAAGGCCCTGTGGGTGTTGTTGATCGTCATCCTGCCGGTTCTGGGGCTGATCATCTGGGGCATCATGGGGCCCCGCGGCAATCGCCCCGATGACCGGAACTTGAGGCCCTGACACGTGGAGAGCTGGAGCACGCTGCTGGCCCTGATCGTGCTGGTCGCTGACGCGCTGGCGATCTTCCAGGTCTGGCGCAGTCGTATCGAGGTGGGACGCAAGATCATCTGGAGTCTGGTTGTCGCGTTGCTACCAGTCGTGGGGTTGATCATGTGGTTCGTTGCGGCTGGGCATTTCGGTAAGGTCAGGTTGTAACGTGCGTGCGCTGGTCGTCGCCTTGCTGCTATCAGGGGCGTTTGGTGCGTTCGCTGAAGAGGACGCAGCTTGGTCAATGTTGCGTGAGGGAAGAGCGGTGCTGATTCTGCGTCACGCCACGGCGCCCGGATTCGGCGATCCGCCCGACTTTGTGCTTGGGGATTGCACCACTCAGCGCAATCTGGACGAAGCGGGGCGGTTGGAGGCGCAGCGCTGGGGCGACTTGCTTCGCAAGAAAGGTCTTTCCAACGCGAGAGTGCTCAGCAGTCGTTGGTGCCGGGCATTGGAAACCGCGCAGCAGATGGGGCTGGCTTCGGTCGAGCCGTTGCCGGCGCTTGATTCGTTCTTCGCCGAGCCAGGCCGAGAGGCCGCGCAGACCGCTGCGTTGCGCCAGCGGCTCGATTCACTGCCAGCGGCACTGCCCGTGGTGCTCGTGACTCATCAGGTCAACATTACCGCGCTGACCGGCATCTTTCCCCGTTCCGGTGAGGGCTTGATCCTGGCTCTGCCACTCGGCGATCCACCCCGGGTGCTGGCGAGGATCGCACCGCCTTAGCCT
Organism: Pseudomonas sp. YJ42; assembly: GCF_047225135.1. Classification (NCBI taxonomy): domain Bacteria; kingdom Pseudomonadati; phylum Pseudomonadota; class Gammaproteobacteria; order Pseudomonadales; family Pseudomonadaceae; genus Pseudomonas; species Pseudomonas sp. YJ42. The sequence continues at coordinate 4,698,215 of NZ_CP178378.1, forward strand.
CCTTGTGCTTGGGCTCCGGCAAGGCGCTGCCGTAGTTCTGCCAGATGTGCACGGCGGCGTAGGCCCGCCAGGGTCGCCAGGCTTGCGAGCGGGCCAGCAACTGTCTGGCAGTGATGCCTTGGGGGCCCCATAGCGGCGCCTTGAGCAGGCCAAGGTCGGCCACCGGAAAGGCGTCCGCTTCGCCGAACCCGCGCAGGGCGATGTACTCGGCCGTCCACGGACCGATTCCCGGTAGCGCGCAGAGCCGCTTGACCAGCTCGTCCGCGCCGTCCCCGATGTGAAGTTCGAGCGCACCATCGGCCACCGCTGCGGCCAGGCGCTGCAAGGTCGCAACGCGTTTTCCGGGCATGCCGATATTCTCCAGCTGGGCGCTGGCTATGGCTTGCGGGCTGGGAAACAACCGGAGCGTGGCACCAGCTCCACATACGGCTACCTGGGGCAATTCCTCGCCGAGCCGTTCCACCAGACGCCGGGTGATGGTCACCGCGGCCTTGACCGTGACTTGCTGGCCGACGATGGCTCGCACGGCTTGTTCGAAAGGGTCGAACGCAGAGGGCAAGCGCAATCCGGGGTTAGCGGTGACCAACGGCCCGAGCAGCGGATCGTCAGCGAAATGCCGCGCGATGACCGCCGGATCGGTGTCGAGGTCGAACATCCTACGAACCCGGATCGCCAGCTGGGCGGCATGCTCTTGTAGCGAATCGCTGAGCGTCAGCTCGAGCACAGTTTGTCCGGGTAATGGTCGAACACTGATCCAGCCAGCGCTGTTGCCGGCCCGCACGGTGCGGCTGTAGCACTCGGAATCGAGCGCCTCCACGCCGGGTAGCAAGCGCAGGGCGAAATGCTGGTGAAATTGCGACCAGCTCCAAGGGGCGAGGTAAGGCAGGTAAAAGGGCGTCATGGTTCGACGATAGCCAGCATTGATGGGGTTGTCTTCACCGAACGCGCTTTGAAAGTAGATGGTTCCACCTGTCATATGACCAAAGTAGAATGCGCCTCTTTGCCGACGTACGAGCGTACGGCTTGCGCCGCTCGTCTGTTAGCTATCCATCCGGGAGAACACCCATGAGCGACTATCAGGAAACTCTCTACGAGGGATACGGCCAGCGCTTCAGGATCGACAAGATGCTGCACGAAGTGCGCACTGAGCATCAGCATCTGGTCATTTTCGAAAACGCCCGCATGGGCCGCGTCATGGCGCTCGACGGGGTGATCCAGACCACCGAGGCGGACGAGTTCATCTATCACGAGATGCTCACCCACGTACCGATCCTGGCCCATGGCTTGGCGCGGCGCGTGCTGATCATTGGTGGTGGTGACGGCGGCATGCTGCGCGAAGTCGCCAAGCACCGCGATGTCGAAAGCATCACCATGGTCGAGATCGACGGTACCGTGGTCGAGATGTGCAAGGAGTTCCTGCCGGAGCATTCGAAAGGGGCGTTCGACGATCCGCGGCTGAACTTGGTTATTGATGACGGTATGCGCTTCGTTGCGACCACCGAGGAAAAGTTCGACGTGATCATTTCCGATTCGACCGATCCCATCGGGCCGGGCGAGGTCCTGTTCTCGGAGAACTTCTACCAGGCATGCCGCCGCTGCCTCAACGATGGCGGCATCCTGGTCACGCAGAACGGCACCCCCTTCATGCAACTTGCCGAAGTGCAGACAACCGCTAAGCGCATGACCGGGCTGTTCCCCGACTGGCACTTCTACCAGGCTGCGGTTCCCACCTACATCGGTGGGGCCATGACCTTCGCCTGGGGCGCCTGCGACTCGGCCAGCCGCAAACTGCCACTGGAAACCCTCTGCCAGCGTTTCGCCGGTAGCGGCATCGTCACCCGTTATTACAACCCGCACATCCATCTCGGCGCGTTCGCGCTACCTCAATATGTATTGCAGGCCATCAACAAGCCCAGCAACAGCTAAACTGCCTCGTGCGCTGCGACTTTTTTGCAGCGCACCTGGATCGGTTCGGACGGCGTAGCGCCCGCCGCGACTCGACGCACCCATTGCGGTGACGATGCATACGCCGTATGTTCGAAGCGCGGCTGCGTACCATAGGCAATGTCCGAGCGCGTCTGGCACGGACGCGGTATCGCGGCTGGATCGAACTCCCAGGCGCCGCAGAGGCCTATTAGAAATACCGCAAGGTTTATACCGCTTCGGGCTTCCGATTAACGAGGCAACCCACGGCTGGCGCTGTCCAGTCGGTATCCGCAACGAGGCAAAACAAAGGCTATCCATTCCTGAAATCGTTCATCCATGAGTGAGAGGAGGTTGTTTTATGAGTACCACCTTCCATGAGGATGTAAGCGGCAACGTGCTTCTGAGGATGAAAGAGGGCGGATTCGATTTCTCCCGCGTCCATCCGATAGAGTTCTATGCCGTGTTTCCCGACCGTGAACGTGCCTGCGCGGCCGCCAGCAATTTTCGTGGCGAATGCGTCAATGCTCAGATTGCCCCCCGTGACGACGGCGCCTGGGACCTCCAGGTCAGCAAGGTGATGTATGCCACTTTCGACGGTATCGGTGACTTCGAACAGGACTTGGAGAACCTGGTCGAGCCGCTGGGTGGCGTGGTCGATGGCTGGGGCGTGACGCAGGAACTTTCAGGCTGCGCTGTCTGATCATCGATTCGCTCAACCAAAACCGAGTCCGCTTTGCAGTGCCTGGTCCCAAGGTGGGACCGGGCCAAAGCGGCTTTTCAGGAATTCCAGCAGCAGCCGGCTGCGAGAGTCGGCTTCCCGAGTCAGTCGCAGGGCATAAATACCGCTTGGCTCCGGCGTTGGCAGGCCTTGTTCGCAGAACAACGGCAGCAGTTCGCCACGGAGCAGGTGGTCGCTGACCAGCCAGGTCGGAAGATGCGCAATACCCAGTCCGGCCAAGGTGCCGCAAAGCAATGCCTCTGCATTGTTCGCAACCATGCGCAGGCGTCTCGGGCGCAACAGTTGTCGTTTGCCCTCATGCTCGAACCGCCATGCATGCGGCGGCGCCAGCGCATCCCAGTCCAGCCCGTCATGTTCCGGCAGCTCCGCAACGCTCTGCGGTCTACCCCGTCTTTGCAGGTAGTTCGGACTGGCGCAGAGGATACGTAACAGCGGCGCCAGAGGCGTTGCGACCAGGCGCGTGTCGGCCTGCGGGCCGATGCGCAGCACCAGGTCGACCTCACCCAGATGCTCACCTTGCAAGTCGACGAAGCTGTCGATCAATCGCAGCTGAATGTCCACGCCGGGGTAGGCTTGCAGGAAGTCGGCCAGCGCGGGCGCCAGATGGCGCCGTCCGAAGGGAGCCGGTGCATCGATGCGGATACGACCTTCCGGCGCACTTTGCAGCGACGTCATTTCCGCCCGCGCCAGGTGCAGTTCATGGACGATGCGTCTGGCGCGCTCGGCAAACGCCTGTCCGGCGGCGGTGGGCTTGATCGAATGCGTGCTGCGGCTGACTAGCTGACAGGCGAGTGACCTCTCCAGCGAGTCGATGCGGCGCGCGACGGAAGAGGGCGTGAGAGCATGCAGGCGGGCCGCGGCCGAGAAGCTGCCGGTATCGAGCACGTCGAGAAACAGTCTGAACTGGTCTGTGAGGGCAGTGGTATCCATAGGGGTTGCTCGGTTATGCGGAAATCGCAAAGCCATTGTGCACATCTGTGCGTATACCTGCCAGGCGCCGCTGAGTAGCATGGCGGTTTTGTCGGGAAGCAATCATGGACTTCGTCGGATTCGGGCTGAACACGGTATTGGGTCTGGTGTTGGGAACCCTTGGTGGCCTGTTCGGGATCGGCGGTGGGCTGATTGCAATTCCGGTGTTGGGCGTGCTGTTCGATCTGGACCAGCAGGTTGCGCAAGGCACGGCGCTGGTAATGGTGGTGCCTAACGTTCTGCTCGCGATCTGGCGTTATCACCAACGCAACCGAATCGACCCGCGCCACGCCGCAGCGTTGGGCGTCGCCAGTTTCGGCTTCGCCATCGCCGGCGCGGCGGTCGCGGTATCTCTGGATGCTGGGCGTATGCGTATCGCCTTTGTCGGCTTTCTCGTTGCCTTGGCTATCTACACCCTAACGCGTGTTTTCTTTCGTCCGCATCCCGGCGGGACCGAACTGCGTCACCCCTGGCCGTGGCTGGGCGTGTTGGGCGCTGGTGCCGGGGCGTTGGGCGGATTGTTCGGCGTCGGTGGCGCGGTGCTTGCTACGCCGGTGCTCACCGCCGTATTCGGTACTTCACAGGTCGTGGCGCAGGGGCTTTCATTGTCGCTGGCAGCTCCCAGCACCGCGGTCACCTTGTTCGCCTATGCGACCCATGGGCAGGTCGACTGGGCTCTGGGATTACCGCTCGCCATCGGCGGTCTGCTGAGCATCAGCCTTGGCGTCAGGCTGGCGCATGCACTGCCGGAACGCCTGCTTCGTCTGCTGTTCAGCGGCTTTCTGCTGGCGAGCGCGGTCATGCTGGCGCTGGAGGTGTGAGTGTGTCGAGTCGGGCCGCTGCTACGCGGTGACCCGACACGGCTGTCGGTGGATCTCGCGACGGGCACTGCGCACCAGGCGGATGGTCAGGAGTATCGCGGCGCAACTCAAACCGGCGATCAAGCCCTGCCATAGGCCCGCCGGGCCGCTCGGGTCGCCGAACCTGTCGGTGAGGCCGAGCACGTAGCCCACCGGTAAACCGATCCCCCAGTAGGCGAAGAGCGTGAAAATCATCGTCATGCGCGTGTCCTGGTAGCCGCGCAGCGCACCTGCCGCAGTAACCTGCACCACATCTGAGAACTGGAACAGCGCGGCATAAAAGAACAGGCTGGCAGCGACCGCGATAACCGCCGGATCGGTGGTATAGATTCGGGCGATCTGCTCGCTGAACAGCAGCATGCTACCCGCCGAGAAGCAGGCATAGGCCAGGCTCGATACGATCCCTAATCCGGCGACGAAACGTGCGTCTCGCGGTGCGCCGCGCCCGAGCGCTTGGCCGATGCGGATGGTGATGGCCATCCCCAGCGACAAAGGAATCATGAAGATAAGCGAGGTGAAGTTCAGCGCAATCTGGTGCCCGGCGACGACGGTCGCTCCCAGACCGCCAATCAACAAGGCGATGACCGAGAAGATGCTGGCCTCGGCGAAGACCGCAACGCCGATCGGCACGCCAACCGAAAGCAGGCGACTCAGCACCGACCATTGCGGCCAATCGAAACGGGCGAATAGCCGGCTTGACTGGTAATACTCGGCTCGCCGCACCCAGAACAGCATGGCCAACAACATGAAACCCATGACCAGCGCTGTCGACCAGCCGCAGCCAACGCCGCCCATGGCTGGCAGGCCCAGCTTGCCGTAGATGAAAATGTAGTTCAGCGGGATATTTAGGGTCAGCGCGAGAAGACCCACCACCATGCTTGGTCGGGTGTGACCGAGCCCGTCGCTGAAACAGCGCAGCACCTGATACAGAGCCACCGCCGGAAAACCGCAGGCGACTGCCCGCAAGTAGGCCATGGTGGGATCGATCAGCGCCGGCTCGACTTGCATCAGATGCAGCACCGGTTCGGCATTCCACATCAGCAGCGCGAACAGCGATCCGATACCGAACCCCATCCACAGCGCCTGCCGGACCAGCGGCCCGATCTGTTCATGCTGACTACTGCCGAAGCGCTGAGCGACGTTGGGCGTGGTCGCCAGAATGACTCCGGTCACCAACAAGAACACTGGAACCCAGATGGAGTTGCCCAAGGCGACCGCGGCAAGATCACGCGGGCTGACACGCCCGGCCATCAGCGTGTCGACGAAACCCATGGCGGTGTTCGCTAGTTGGGCGATCATCATTGGTAATGCGAGGGCAAAGAGCGTGCGCAGTTCTACGCGGACTCGTCTGAGTTTCAACTCAGTGGGCATTGCGTGTTTTCCGGATTGTATACAGAAGCGGACTAGTCTACGCCGCGAGAGTGGCGCTCGGGAAGGCAGCAGAGCGGCTCGACGCGGTCTAGAATGGGCCGATCAATGACGGAGCCCGCTAATGCGTATTCTTGCCGACGAAAACATTCCATTGGTCGAAGCCTTTTTTGCAGAGCATGGCGAGATTCGACGTATGCCGGGCCGAAGCATCAATAGAGCAGCGCTCGAACAGGCTGAGGTGCTGCTGGTTCGTTCCGTCACCCGGGTCGACCGCGAGCTTCTGGAAGGGAGCGCCGTGCGCTTCGTAGGCACCTGCACCATCGGTACGGACCATTTGGACGTCGATTACTTCGAAGAGGCAGGTATCGATTGGGCGAGTGCGCCGGGATGCAATGCCCGTGGTGTAGTCGACTACGTACTCGGCAGCTTGTTGGCGCTGGCCGAGGGGGAAGGTGTGTCACTGAGTGATCGCCGTTATGGCGTGGTTGGGGCCGGAGAAGTCGGCGGCAGGCTGGTGAAAGTTCTGCGTGGCCTGGGTTGGGATGTACGTGTCTGCGATCCACCGCGCCAGGCGCGCGAGATCGGTGAGTTCGTCGGCCTGGATGAAATACTCGAAGAGTGCGACGTCATCAGTCTGCACACACCGCTGACGCTGGAAGGCGAACATTCGACGTTCCATTTGTTCGATAGCGCTCGCCTGTCGCAGTTGCGTCCCGGCGCTTGGTTGATTAATGCCGCCCGTGGTGCGGTCGTCGATAATGCCGCCTTGCGCGAACTGCTGGCCCAAAGGCCAGACACCCAGGCCGTGCTCGATGTCTGGGAGGGGGAGCCGCAGGTCGATGTCGAACTGGCGGAGCTCTGCTGGATCGCGACACCGCATATCGCCGGCTACAGCCTGGACGGCAAGCTGCGCGGAACGGCCCAGATCTATCAGGCGTTTTGCGCCAGTCGAGGTCTGGAGCCTAAAGTCGCACTGTCCGAATTGATGCCTGTTACGCCGCTTCGGGGGCTCTTATTCGATGCCTCGGCCGAGCCCGGCGACGTCTTGGCGACGATCTGCCGAGCTATCTACGACCCACGCAGGGATGACGCTGCCTTTCGCCGCAGCTTGTGCGAGGGTGAAGAGCAGCGTCGGATCGGCTTCGATCAGCTACGCAAGCAATACCCGCAGCGTCGAGAAATAGACAGCTTGCAGATCCAGATCAGCTCCAGCCAGCCGCAGCTGGAACAGCTGGTGGGAGCCCTCGGGGCGACCTTGAAGCGCTGATCGGGCTTTGTCCGCGATTGCGATGCACATTCGGGTTCCGGGCGACAGGCCGGATGCAATTTGCGGCCTGCTCCGCTAGCATTACCCGTCCTCTGCTTTATCCCGCGATGGTGTTATGAGTTATCAGGTACTAGCCCGTAAATGGCGTCCGCGCTCGTTCCGCGAAATGGTCGGGCAGACGCACGTGCTCAAGGCCCTGATCAATGCGCTGGACAGCCAGCGCCTGCACCATGCCTACCTGTTCACCGGCACGCGCGGGGTCGGCAAGACCACCATCGCGCGAATCATCGCCAAGTGCCTCAATTGCGAGACCGGCATCAGTTCCATGCCCTGTGGCGAATGCTCGGTCTGCCGAGAGATCGACGAGGGCCGTTTCGTCGACCTGATCGAGGTTGACGCTGCAAGCCGCACCAAGGTCGAGGATACCCGCGAGCTTTTGGACAATGTGCAGTACGCACCCAGCCGCGGTCGCTACAAGGTCTATTTGATCGACGAAGTGCACATGCTGTCGTCGCATTCGTTCAATGCGCTGCTCAAGACCCTCGAAGAGCCGCCGCCCCACGTCAAGTTTCTGCTGGCCACGACGGACCCGCAGAAGCTGCCGGTGACCATCCTCTCGCGCTGCTTGCAGTTCTCGCTGAAGAACATGCCTCCCGAGCGCGTGGTCGAGCACTTGACCCATGTGCTCGGTGTCGAGCAGGTGCCTTTCGAGGAAGATGCCCTCTGGTTGCTGGGGCGCGCCGCCGACGGCTCGATGCGCGATGCCATGAGTCTGACCGATCAGGCTATCGCATTCGGTGAGGGTAAGGTGCTCGCGGCCGATGTCCGCAGCATGCTGGGAACTCTCGATCACGGGCAGGTGTATGGCGTATTGCAGGCGCTGTTGGAAGGCGATGCCCGGGCGCTGCTGGAGGCGGTTCGCCATCTTGCCGAACAAGGGCCTGACTGGGGCGGCGTTCTGGCGGAAATACTCAACGTGCTACACCGTGTCGCTGTCGCTCAGGCGTTGCCGGACGCGGTAGACAACGGCCAGGGCGATCGTGATCGGGTGTTGGCGCTGGCGCAGGCACTGCCGGCCGAGGATGTACAGTTCTATTACCAGATGGGTCTGATCGGTCGACGTGACCTGCCGCTGGCACCCGATCCGCGCAGCGGCTTCGAAATGGTCCTGTTGCGCATGCTCGCGTTCCGGCCTGCCGATAGCGAAGACGCGCCGCGAACATCACTAAAGAGCTTGGGGATCAGTCCGGCCACGACTGATTCCAGAACAACGGATGTGGCCGGTACAGCGGCATCGGCTGTACCGGTTCGTGATCCGGTTGTAGTGCCGAAGGCACCCGCGCAGCCTGCTGCCGTTACCCCTCAGCCCGCTCAGCAGGCAGAGCCGCGGCCCGCTTCGGCAGCCGCCGTTCCTGCTCCAGAACCGTTATCCACTACGAGTGCCGTGCCGGTTGATGCGACACCCGAGCCCACAAAGCCGGAACCTGTTCCGCCGGTTGTCGATGTGCCTTGGAACGAACCGCCCGTTACGCCGCCGGTCGCGGTGGAAAGCGAGGCCCTGGAACAAAGGGTCGAGCCCATTGGCGAGCCGGAGCATCTGGCTGCAGTGGTCGAGGTAAGCGAGCCGGACGATGACGAGCCGCCGTTGACCGACGAGGACTATTTCGAGGTTGAAACCCAGGCCGAGGCTTATCTCGATGGGCTGGACGATCTGGCGTTGGAGCCGCAGGCCGTCGAGCCGGCGCCCGCGGTTCAACCTGCGACCGGCTTGGCTGCCGAGTGGCTCGATATCTATCTGAAGCTTGGCTTGGGCGGTCTGACCGGCAGCATTGCGGCCAACTGTACATTGATATCCATAGATGGCGATCGCTGGCTCATGCACTTGGATCCGGCGCAAAGTGCTCTGTTCAATGCGACTCAGCATCGGCGCTTGAACGATGCGTTGAATCAATACCACGGGCGCACATTGCAACTCGATATCGAGCTGCAGACACCGCAACAGGAAACGCCTGCCCAGGCCGCTGCACGCCGCCGCGGCGAGCGTCAGCGAGCGGCAGAGCAGTCGATCCAGACCGACCCCGTAGTGCAGCAACTGATGCAACAGTTCGCCGCAGTTATTCGCGACGGTACCATCGAACCCGTAGAACACTCCGAACCCTGATCCGAGGTAGATCCCATGATGAAAGGTGGCATGGCCGGCCTGATGAAGCAGGCGCAGCAGATGCAGGAAAAAATGCAGAAAATGCAAGAGGAGCTCGCCAACGCTGAGGTAACCGGTCAATCCGGTGCCGGCCTGGTGAGTGTCGTGATGAACGGTCGACACGACGTCAAGCGCGTCAGCCTGGACGACAGCCTGATGCAGGAAGACAAGGAAATTCTCGAAGACCTGATTGCCGCTGCGGTGAATGACGCGGTGCGCAAGATCGAGCAGAACAGCAAGGAAAAAATGGCGGGCATGACCGATGGCATGCAGTTGCCACCGGGCTTCAAAATGCCTTTCTGATCCAGCCCGGGTGTCGCTCTGACACCCGATCGGCGGACCATGCGAGCCGTGAAACCGCCAGGATCAGGCGGTCTTCACGGCTCGAGGCCCGGCCGTCCTGTCTCCTCGTATCATCCCCGCTCCGGTGAATTCCATGTCTTTCAGCCCGCTTATTCGTCAACTTATCGATGCGCTGCGCGTTCTGCCTGGTGTAGGGCAAAAAACCGCTCAGCGTATGGCACTGCAAATGCTTGAGCGTGACCGCAGCGGCGGGCTCCGATTGGCCCAGGCGTTGACTCGAGCGATGGAAGAGGTGGGCTATTGCCAGCAATGTCGTACGCTGAGCGAGGAGGCACTCTGTCCGCAGTGCGCCGACCCGCGGCGGGATGACTCACTGCTGTGTATCGTGCAAAGCCCGGTGGATGTGTTCGCCGTAGAACAGACAGGGTTTCGCGGCCGCTACTTCGTTCTCAAGGGGCATTTGTCCCCACTCGATGGCCTCGGCCCCGAAGCTATCGGCATTCCCGAACTCCTGGTGCGCGTGGCTGAAGGTAATTTCAGCGAGGCGATATTGGCAACCAACCCGACCGTAGAAGGCGAGGCCACTGCCCATTACATCGCGCAGTTACTGATCCCGAAGGGATTGACGCTCAGCCGTATTGCGCACGGTGTACCGCTGGGTGGCGAGCTCGATCTGGTCGATGGCGGCACCCTTGCTCACGCGTTGGCCGGGCGAAAGACCATCACGCTGTGATCATCGTGACGGAGAGCGGGCCGGGCCCAGCAGACATGAACTTATAACTCTGGGTTAGTGGCTTATGGCTGCTAAGTAGTGCCTACCCCAAAGAACTTCGTGTAAAGTTCTAAGCCAGAAATGCTTAATAACCAAAACTTATTACATGCTTGATTTTGGTTATATAGCTAATGATGCCTACGAACTTGAGGTCGATGATGAAGGCTAGACACTGGCTGGTTTCCGCATTGTTGCTGTTGAGCACCTTCGCGCACGCACAAGAAACGTTCAAGGTCGGCTATATCCGTGTCATGGATGATGCCCAGGCGATGGTTGCCTACGAAGGGGGGCTGTACAAGAAGCATGGCCTTGATGTCGAGCTGGTCGAGTTCAGCTCCGGTACCGATTTGATCAAGGCCATCATCGGTGGCCAGTTGGATACAGGGGTTCTCGGGTTCACCAATGCGGTTGCATGGGCCTCGAAGGGCGCTGATCTTAAAGTTGTTGGTGGTGCACAGCAGGGCTACCACTCGATCGTGGCGCGTGAAGGTAGTGGCATCGAGAAGATCAATGACCTGAAGGGCAAAATTCTCGCCTCTCAGAAAGAGGGCAGCACAGCCGACGCAGTCCTGCGCGGCGTGACGCTGAAAGCCGCCAACCTTGCTCCGAGTGAGGTGAACATCATGGGCACCAGCCCGGCGGTGGCGGTGCAGTCCCTTGTTTCAGGGCGTGCCGATGCAGCGTTCCTCTTCGAACCCTATGATCGCATCGCTCAACTCGTGGCTCCTGTGAAGCAGATCTACGAGATTGGCGAGGTCTGGCCATTTCCCTGCATGGTTGTAATCACTTCCGGCGAGACCTTGGAGAAGCGCAAGGAGGCGGTGTGGCAATCGCTGGACGCCCAGCGAGAGGCGATCGACATGCTGGAAAATCAGCCGGCCGAAGCGGCGAAGCTCATCGCTGACTACTTCATTGCCGAACCGACGCTCAAGACCCTCAATCGTGGTGACCTGCCTCGCGAAGTGGTCATTGAAGAAGCCATCGCCACTCAGACCTTTAGCGCCAAGCTGGGCAGCGAGGACCTGGAGCGTATCCAGGAACTGGCCGACATCCTTCAGGATCTCGGGTCGCTCAAGACCCGCGATGGTAAACCGTTCGACACCAGCGCCATCCTCGACCTTTCCTGGCAGCAAGCTCGCGAACTCTAAGGTCGGCAGCAGATCGTTCCATACACTGCCCGGCCTTAGTGCCGGGCAGTGTCATTCAAGCCCTTCAGTTGGGCAGTTTTTGAGGTCTTCAACGCGATGCAGCTCAGGTTTGAAGAAGTAGACAAGCATTTCGGGCAGCTCGAAGTCATCAAGGGCTTCAATGGTGAATTCGCTCAAGGCGAGCTGGTTGCCCTGGTAGGGCCTTCCGGTTGTGGCAAATCGACACTTCTACATCTGGTTGCCGGGCTGGAGAACCCCACGGCAGGGCGGGTGCTGGCCGATGGTAAGAAAATACCGGGCCCAAGCCCCCGACGGACTCTGGTGTTTCAGGAGCATGCGCTGTATCCCTGGCTCTCGTTGCAGGCCAACGTCGCCATGGCTCTGGAGTTGCAGGGGGTGGCCAAGACCGACGCGTTCGAGCAGGCAAAGGCCTGGCTCGCCCGAGTGAGTCTGGACGGGTTCGAACATTACTATCCGCATCAGGTTTCCGGCGGCATGCGCCAGCGCACCGCATTGGCTCGTGCTTTTATCGCCAAACCGGAAGTGCTGCTGCTGGATGAGCCCTTCGGCGCGCTCGATGCACTGACGCGCATGGCCTTGCAGGACGTGCTGCGTGAGCTGATCGATGAGCACCAACCCACCGTACTGCTGGTGACCCATGACGTTGACGAAGCACTGTACCTGGCCGACCACGTACTGGTGTTCAGCGCGCGTCCGGCACGGGTGCTGAAAACCTTCAATTTCACCCATTGCGAGAAGAGCCACGATCTGTCCGAATTCGCTGCCGAGCGGCGCGAGATACTTCGGTTGTTGGGTATCAAGACGGAGGTAGGGCACTGATGAGCCAGGGACGTCGTCTTACCGGTCCGAAAAAATACTTTGCCGTTGTGCTGGCTGTTCTGTTCATTCTGCTGATCTGGCAGATCGCGGCCTGGAGCCTGCCGGCGTTTCTGATGCCGGGAATTCCGGTCGTTTTCGAGCGATTGCTTACCACGGTTCAAGAGCCTGTGTTCCGTGAGGGGCTATACGGCAGCATGAGTCGGCTGGGCAGTGGGTACAGCTTTGCATTGCTGTTCGGTATCGGGTTCGGTTTGGTGGGAGGTGTGCTGTTTTTCTTCCGCGAAATCCTGCGCTCGGCCATCGTGATTCTTCAATCGATTCCCTCGATCGCCTGGGTGCCGTTGTTTCTCATCGTGATGGGATTCGGCAATCTACCCATCATCGTGGTGGTCGCCTTGGCGGCGTTCTTCCCTATGGCGTTGTCTGTGATGAATGCCACCGAAAGTGTGCAGCCAGTCCATGTTGCCGCCGCTCGGGTAATGGGGGCATCGCGCTGGCAATTGCTGCGACGGGTCTATCTGCCAGCGGTCATGCCGGAGCTGATCACTGGCGCGCAGCTGGCCTTCGGTAACGCGTGGCGGGCGCTGATCTCGGCGGAAATGCTGATCGGCTTTGGTCAGGGCCTAGGACGCTCGCTTGCCTATTCCGGCGAGATTGCCGATATGGCAGGGGTGATGATGAACATCCTGGTCATCGCCATTCTCGCGACCCTGATCGATCAGGTCGTGTTGGAGAAATTCAAGCAACGTATGCTGCGCTACCAGTACGTTTGAGAGGTGCGCCGTGAAGTCATGGCTGCTGTGGCTGATGCTCCTGTTGATGGTCCCTGTCAGCTCTTTTGCGGCGCCTTTGCACGCGCTACTGATTGGTGAATATCGACCGCTCAAGGCGACAGAAGCGGAGCCGGTGACCGATGGATTCGAGGCCTTATGGCTTGCTCGCTTGGGTGAGTTGCTGGGTAGCGATATCGCTCTGGTCGACCCAGGCGCGCGGGCCGATCTCAAGGTTGGAGCGACCGCCTCGGGCGCGGTCTACTACGCCAGCGAGCTTGCAGGGCTGACGGCAGCCGACACGGGACCTGCCAAATGGGCGGAGCTTGCTGGTAGGCCGTTTTGTGTCGCGGCGGGCAGCCCACATGCCAAGGTCGTTGCCTCTCGCTTCGGTGCTCATGCCCGCGCTTTTCCCAGCACTGCGCAAGCGCTGATCGGTTTGAAACTCGGTGAATGCCAGGCGGTGGTAGCTGATCGTCTATTGCTGCAGCAGATCGCCGCTCTTCCCGAATGGCGTCGCTATAACCGGCTGCTGCCCGGATTAGAAGAAGCCGTTTTGCCTTTGCGAGTCGAGGCGGATGACGTGACGCTGCAGCAGCGGATCGAGCAGGCCGTTTCATCCAACCGAGGAAGACAGATGCTGGCCGACGTCACTCAGCACTGGGTTGATGAGGTCGCCTTCCAGGCCTATGTATTGGCCGACACACTGGATTGCCACTAAGGTCTGCTGAGCGCCTGTTATCCCAAGATCACTCGGCTTCGATTACCTGCGACAGAGCTTGGCGCAGGCCATCCAGTTTAAGTGGGGTGCGAATGTACCCGCGCAGCTTGCCCTCGGGGCTGACAATCGCCAGGTTACCGCTGTGACTGACGCTGTAATCGCCCTCGGTATTCTCTGCGGGGATGAACGGGAGGCCCAGCGCCTTGGACAGTTCTTGCAGTTGCCTCATGTCGCCGGTCCAACCTTTGAATCCTGCTCGGTAATAGCCGAGATAGGTACGCAGCGCCTCGGGAGTGTCCCGGGCCGGATCGGCGCTGACCAATATCAATTGGAGCTGATCGCTGATAGAGGGCGGTAACTGGCCGAACAGGCGGCGCATGTCACTCAGCGTCGTAGGACAGATATCCGGACAAGCAGTGAACCCGAAAAACAACAGATGCCAGCGGCCGCGTAGCGAATCGGTCGCGACGGCCTGGCCGTGCTCGTCCACGAATTCCAGGTTCGGCAGCTGCCGTTCACGCGGAAGGAGCAACAGGTTCGCCTCATCGAGCAAGGCGTTGCGGTCGAGCCCAAAGGTAGCCGGACAGAAGGCCAGCAGACCCAGCAGCGCTCCGCTGCGGATGGTCGCAGCCGCCGTGCGAAACACGCCTAGCGCTCGTTCAGCTCGAATGCGGTCAGCGTGAACGTGGGGATGCCCATGTCCTGCAACTTGCGCGAGCCACCCAACTCAGGCAGGTCGATGATCGCAGCAGCTTCGTGAATATGAGCGCCCATGCGGCGAACCAGCTGAGCAGCGGCAACCAGCGTGCCGCCGGTTGCAATCAGGTCGTCCAGCAGTAGCACCGAATCACCTTCGCAGAGGCTGTCTGCATGCACTTCGAGGTAGGCTTCGCCGTATTCGGTGCGATAGGAGGCAGCCAGCACGTCGGCCGGGAGCTTGCCTTTCTTGCGGAATAGAATCAGCGGGCGGTTCAGCTCGTAGGCGATGATCGAGCCGATGATGAAGCCGCGGGCATCCAGCGCTCCGACATGGCTGAAATCACTTTCGACATAACGCTGGATCAGGCTGTCAGCCACCATGCGCAGGGCTTTGGGCGACTGCAATAGCGGGGTGATATCCCGAAATATCACGCCTGGTTTCGGAAAATCCGGGACCGGGCGTATCAGCGTCTTGATCGAGAACTCATCGAAAATCATACGGACCCCACTACGCGTCCATGTTTCCGCCCGCCAGGGCGCATAACCGAATGGAGTCAAGGATACGAACTTCCTTGCCTTCGGCTTCCAACAGGCCGTTCGCCTGACAGCGAGTGAACACGCGGGAGACGGTCTCTACCGCCAGCCCCAGGTAGCTGCCGATTTCGTTGCGAGACATGGGTAGACGGAACTGGTTGGCCGAAAAGCCACGCGCACTGAAGCGGGCCGACAAGTTGATCAGAAAGGTCGCGATGCGTTCATCGGCGGTTTTCTTCGACAGCAGCATCATCATCTGCTGATCATCGCGAATCTCACGGCTCATGATGCGCATCAGCTGGCGGCGCAGTTGAGGCAGCAGCACGCTGAGCTCATCGAGGCGATCGAAAGGAATTTCGCAGACCGAGGTCGTTTCAAGCGCTTGTGCGGATACCGGATAGGTTTCTGTATCCATGCCGGAAAGCCCGACCAGCTCGCTAGGCAAGTGGAAACCCGTGATCTGCTCTTCGCCGGCGTCCGTGACGCTGAACGTACGCAGGGCCCCGGAGCGAATGGCGAACACGGAACTGAACGCATCGCCCTGACGGAAAAGCATCTCACCTTTTTTGAGTGGACGCCCGCGCTTGACGATGTCATCCAGCGCCTCCATATCCTGCATGTTCAGAGAGAGCGGAAGGCACAGGCCGGAAAGACTGCAATCCTTGCAATGAGGTTGCGGCAGCTTGCGGGCCTTGATCGACTCGGACATTGGCGTTCCTGAAAAACCTTACGGGACGCGCAAGATTAACTCAGGCACGGGACATAGGCCAATTGGCACAAGGGTCGCAGGTCGGTTTTTAAGGATTAGATGGCTTGGGAAAGACGCGGAGCGGAGCGTACAGACAGGTAACGGTCGAACAGCATGCACACCGAGTGGGCCAATAGACGTCCGGTTGGCGGGATGACAATGGCGTCATCCTGCAGTTGAATGAGGCCATCGGCGGCCATCTGCTCCAGGGCTGGCCAGATCGTCTCGAAGTATGTCTTGAAGCCGATCCCATGGTCCCGCTCGATTTCTTCGAAGTGCAGCTCGAAATTGCACGCCAGTGCCTGAATCACCCGGCGTCTGATGTGATCGTCTTCATTGCAGCGCAGTCCGCGAACCGTTGCCAATTGACCCTGGTCCAGCGTCTGTTGGTAGAGGGTGATATCGCTGTTGTTCTGGCAGTACAGGTCACCAATCTGGCTGATCGCCGAAACGCCCAAGCCGATAAGATCGCAGTAGCCGTGGGTGGTATAGCCCTGAAAGCTGCGTTGCAGTTTGCCGTCTTCTTGGGCCATCGCCAGTTCGTCGTCAGGCAGGGCGAAATGATCCATGCCGATATAACGGTAACCGGAACGGGTCAGCCGTTCCGTGCTGTGTTGCAGCATCGCCAGCCTGTCCGCCGACGCCGGGATGTCTGCGGCGTCGATTCGTCTTTGTGTCATATACCGTTCAGGGGCATGCGCATAACTGGATACGGTTACGCGGTCCGGTTGCAGGGCAATGACAGCATCCACTGTTTGCGCGAAACGTTCCGGCTTCTGTAGCGGCAATCCATAGACGAGATCAATCTGTATCGTTCGGTATTGCAGGGTTCGAGCGGCTTCGATGATCGTCTGGGTCTGCTCGAACGTCTGCACTCGATTGATGGCCCGCTGCACCGCCGGATCCAGGTCCGGCAGGCCGATGCTGACGCGGTTGAATCCGAGCTCGCGTAATAGCCCGAGGGTCGGCCAGTCCGCATCACGCGGATCGATCTCGATGCCGAAGTCTGCGTGATCGTCGTCCTGCAGACTGAACTGCTTGCGCAGGTGAGCCATTAACTGTCGCAATTGCTCATGGCTTAAGAAGGTCGGTGTGCCGCCACCGAAAAATAACTGTTCGACCACCTGATCAGCGCCGAGGTGACAGGCGATCATCTCGATTTCCTTTTCCAGGCGCTGCAGATAAGAAGACGCTCGTCCGCTATCGTCGGTGATGACCTTGTTGCGCCGGCAGTGGTAGCAGACGCTGGCGCAGAACGGTAGATGAACGTATAGCGAAAGCGGCCGGCTGGCATGCCGGCTGCGACGCAGCGCGTGCAGCAGGTCAAACGAACCCAGGCTGCCGCTGAACTGGAATGGCGACGGGTATGACGTATAGCGTGTCCCGGGCTGATCGTAACGATGGATCAGATCGGCATCCCAGCGAATGGCGTCGAACATCTTACGTTCTCGGTTGACTGCGGTGACGGGATTCTAGGATGCACGCCGCCACGCAGACTTGACCTGTATCAAGCGAGCTCGGACCGGCAGCGGACGCCGGACCGGTGGGCGCAGGAGGAGATTTATTCGCTGGATTGTGGTCGATTAGTCAAACTAGGATCCCGAATCGTCCACTCGCACAGGAGAACTCCATGCACAGCCGCCAGCAAGAGATCGCTGCCGCCCTCAACGTTTGCTCGCCCTTCGACGGCCCTGCCGCTGTACAGGCTGAGATCGACCGGCGTGTCGCCTTCATACAGTCATGCCTGCGCGAGTCTGGCCTCAAGACGCTGGTTCTGGGAATCAGCGGTGGCGTCGATTCGACCACTGCCGGCATGCTCGCGCAGCGTGCGGTCGAAGGCATGCGTGCCGCTGGAGAAGGAGACGATTACCGCTTCATCGCCGTCCGCCTGCCGTATCAGGTTCAGCACGACGAAGACGAGGCGCAACTGGCGGTCGATGCGATCAAGCCGGACGAATGCCATACGGTGAACATCGGCGCCGCTGTGCAGGGATTGTCGCGAGCGACCGAGGCGCTGGAGGCGCTGACGCCCGAGAAGCGCGACTTCGTGCTGGGCAATACCAAGGCGCGGATGCGCATGGTGGCTCAGTACACCATTGCCAATGCACGCCAAGGCTTGGTCATCGGCACCGATCATGCGGCCGAAGCAGTGATGGGATTCTTTACCAAGTTCGGTGACGGTGCCTGTGATCTCACGCCCCTGGCTGGCTTGGTCAAACACCAGGTCAGAGAGCTGGCCGCCGCCTTAGGGGCGCCTGAGCAATTGGTGAAGAAAGTCCCTACGGCCGACCTGGAGGAGCTTTCGCCCGGCAAGCCGGACGAAGACGCGCATGGCGTGTCCTATCGGGATATCGATGCCTTTCTGCAGGGCCAGTCTGTGCCAGACGAGGCGGCTCGCATCATCGTCGACACCTACGACAAGACCGCGCACAAACGTCAGCTACCTAAAGAGCCCTGACGGATCGAGGCCAGGGGCACGCTTGTCGGACATTGCCGGTATGCCCTGAGCGTGCCGCTAATGGTGAAGATGTGCGGGCGCCTGCTGTTGGGGCGCATGAGTGCCGTGGCCCATGAGCCATTCTTGATGTGGGCCTGGCAATGTCCACAGGCCGAACACAATCACCATGGTTCCGCCGAGCATGCGCACGCCGCGTTTGCGTAGCATGGCAGTTAGGCGATCGGCAGCCAGGCCGGTGGCCAGGAGCACGGGCCAGGTGCCGATACCGAATGCCAACATTAGCAGTGCACTGTCCAGTGCGTTGCCCTGGCTTGCTGCCCAGAGCAAGGTGCTATAGACCAACCCGCAAGGCAACCAACCCCAGAGGGCGCCCAGCAACAGTGCTCGCGGCAGGCTCCTGACCGGCATCAGCCGGCTGGCAAATGGCTGGATATGGCGCCACAGGCCCCGCCCCAGCGCTTCGATACGCGTCAGGCCGCTCCACCAGCCTGCCAGATACAGGCCCATGCTGATCATCAGGAGCGCGGCTACGACGCGCAGCGCCATGGCGGCAGGGCTGTTGGCGACCGCCCAGCCGGCCAGCCCGATGAGCAGACCGGCACTGGCGTAGCTGAGGATTCGACCCAGGTTATAGGCGACCAGCAGGCGCAGGCGTCTGCCCCTTTGCTCCGGTGGAATCGCCATGGTCAAAGCACCCATCAACCCGCCGCACATGCCCAGACAATGCCCTCCGCCGAGCAGGCCGAGGACCAGGGCAGACACTAGCAGTGGCAGCAGTTCAGCCACGATCGGTTTTCCCTTTGTCGCTGCCGCCATCCGCCTGCTCGACGCCGGCGCGGTGCTTGGGATCTTCCTCATCGAACAGGATGCTATGAGCGGGGCCGTCCAGATCATCGTACTGACCGCTGTCGACTGCCCAGAAAAAGACCCAGATGGCCAAGGCGACCAGAACCACGGCGACGGGAATCAGAATGTAAAGTGCGGCCATATGAGCCTCCAGAGCGTTACGGCAAGGCAGGGCGGACCAAGCGAGGCTTTTATCCTACGCTAGCCAGGGCTGGCTGATGGTGGGCGGAAGGACTCGGCAGTCGGGTCAGCCGCAAGGCGTTCAGTACCACCAGCAGCGAGCTCGCCGACATACCCAGGGCTGCCCATAGCGGGGTAACCCAGCCGATGGCGGCAAATGGCAGAATCAGGCCGTTGTAAAGACTCGCCCAGGCCAGGTTTTCGATGATGATTCGACGGCTGCGACGGGCCACGGCGAATGCCTGCACCAAGCTGTCGAGACGGTTACTGAGCAGGACCGCGTCGGCGCTGGTCTTGGCCAGATCGGTCGCCGAACCCATGGCCACACTGATGTTCGCAGCCGCCAGCACCGGTGCGTCATTGACGCCGTCACCCAGCATCAACACGCGACGGCCTTCGGCTTGCAGCCGTTGCAGGTGGGTGAGCTTGTCGGTCGGGGTCATCCCGCCATGTGCTTCGGCGATGCCGAGCTGGCGAGCGACCTCATCCACCATCGGCGAGCTGTCACCGGATAGCAGGACGGTTTTCCAGCCACGACGTCTGCACGCATCCAGTAGTGCGGGCGCGTCCTCGCGCAGGCGATCCTGGAGTACCAGCCACGCCAGCGGTCCCTGCATGTCGCCCAGCAGCAGCCATTGGCCATGGTCGCCCGGAATAGCCGGGGCAGTACCGGCGTAGCCGGCGGCAACGAAGTCGGGCTGACCAATGCGCAGGACGCGTCCATCGACCGAGCCCTGCAGACCCAGCCCGGGGACGTTGTCCACTGCATCGGCTGCTTGCGGCGCTCGGCCGAACGCTTTGGCGATCGGATGCTCGGAGCGGTTCTCCAGCGCGGCAGCCAGCGCTAGGCAGGCGTCGCCATCCAGGTCGGCCAGGGGGCGAACCTCGCTCAGGGTCAGGCGCCCTTCGGTCAGGGTACCGGTCTTGTCGAAAATCACCGTGTCAATGTGATTGAGTCCCTCGAGCACGTGCCCGCGAGTGAGCAATAGGCCAAGCCGGTGCAGCGTTCCGGTCGCTGTGGTCAATGCCGTTGGGGTCGCCAGCGACAACGCGCAGGGACAGGTGGCAACCAACAAGGCGAGAACGATCCAGAACGCGCGTTGCGGATCTATCTGCCACCAGACGAAGCCGACTACGGCGGCGGTCAGCAGCACGATCAGCAGGAACCACTGTGCGACCCGGTCGGCCAGTTCGGCCAGTCGGGGTTTGTCCGACTGGGCGCGTTCGAGCAGAGTCACGATGGCGGACAGGCGGGTGCCGTCGCCCAGAGCACCCACCTCGATGATCAGGCCGCCCTCAACGTTGAGGGTGCCGGCGGTGACGGTGTCACCGGTGCCTCGTGCCTGTGGCAGATATTCCCCGGTGAGGACCGATTCGTCGATGCTCGATTGTCCATGGACGATACGACCATCGGCCGGGATCAATGCGCCAGGATGCACCAACACGCGATTGCCGAGCTGCAGCTCGCTGAGCAAAATGCGCGTCGTTTGGCCGTCTTCAGAGAGTTTCAGACAGGACGTCGGCAACAGGTTGACCAATTGCGCGGTCGCCGCGGCGGTGCGTTCCCTTGCACGGCGCTCCAGGAAGCGCCCGGCGAGCAGAAACAGCGCAAACATACCTACTGCGTCGAAATACAGATCGCCCTGGCCGGTCACGGTCGACCAGATGCCTGCGACGTAGGCGCCGCCGATGGCCAAGGAAACCGAGACATCCATGGTCAGATGGCGGGTGCGTAGATCCCGTAGCGCGCCCTTGAAGAAGTCGGTACAACAATAAAAAACGATAGGGGTGGTCAGCAGCAGGGCGGTCCAGCGAAGAATGCTGGCCATGCCTGGCGAGAGGTCGATGTTGAACTCTGGCCAAGTCGCCATGGTTGCCATCATGACCTGCATCCAGAGCAACCCGGTCACTCCCAGTTGACGCATGCTGCGACGGTTTTCCTGTGCGAGGCGCTCTGCCGCCTGGTCGGCCTGGTAGGGATGCGCGGCGTAACCGATGCGTCGGAGCTCAGCGAGCAGCTCGCTGAGCGGCAGGGCGGCATCGCTCCAGCGGACCCGCAGGCGGTGATTGGACAGGTTCAGGCTGGCCTCGGCAATTCCGTCGAGTCCGCGTAGATGTTTCTCGATCAGCCAACCGCAGGCGGCACAGCTGATGCCTTCGATCATCAGGGAGGTGCTGGCCAGTTCGCCTTCGTGCTGCACGAATGGCTGCTGCACGTCCTTGCGATCATAGAGGGCCAACTCTTCGGCGAGTGCCTGTGGCAGAGCGTCGGGATTGATGGAGGCGTCGCTACGATGCAGGTAGTAGCTTTCCAGTCCGCCCTGAACTATCGCTTCTGCGACCGCCTGGCAGCCAGGACAACACAGCGCCCGCTGCTCGTTGAGCACGCGGGCGTGGAAGGCGCTGCCAGCAGGAACAGGAAGCCCGCAGTGGTAGCAGGGAGTAGGACTCGCCATCGACCGATCAGTGGCTCAGCTTGAGCGTTTGGCCGCTTACGATTTCCTTTTCCTCGAACAGGCGCCAGTCCTGGTCGCCCTCTCGGCCGAGTAGCTCGACGAAACGTCTACCGGTGACCGGCTCCTGCATTTGCCCCTGGTAGAAGCCATCACCCTGGGGCTGGAGCACAATGCGGCGATCGCGCTCGGGCTGAGTGGGGGAGATCAGATTGAGCACCAGTTGCTGCGGCCCGCTGTGACCGCTCAGTTGCACCTCGGCCAGCCCTCGCGCGTCGTTCAGGACGATATTCGCCTGCATTTGCAGGCGCTCGGCGAGCTTCTCGCGCTCCAGTGACTGGTTAATACCCTTGCCGGCATCGTAATAATTGTCCGAGACCAGGGTGTCGGAATTGCGGATCGCGATGGTCAACATCGAGGTGCCGAGGATGACCGAGAGCAGCAGGATGCCAATGACGAACCAGGCCCAGAACTGGGTATACCAACGGGTGTTTTCGAGGTCGGGATTGCTCATGTACTACCTGTTCAGCGAATGCTTGGGCCGATAAAACGGCTTTCTGCTTCGTCTTCGATTGCGGAGTCGTCTGCCGATCTGATGTGGAAGACGATGTCGTTGGTGCTCGATGGAAGTTGTTCCGGTGCGACCGAGAGCTCCACCGGAACGGTGACCAGCTCACCGGCCTCGGCACGGATTTCGCGACGCCCCTCGTATTGCAGGCCATCAAGACCGGTGGCCTCGATGATGAATGTCTGCTCGTTCTGCGCCTTGTTCATGACCTTCAGCGTATAGACGTTCTCGATTCTGCCTTGCTCGTTCTCGCGATACAGCACCCGATCCTTGAGCACATCGAGCTTGACCAGGGAGCGATCGCTCACCGCGTAGCCGAACACGCTCATCATCGCGATCAGCGCGACGGCGTAACCGATCAGGCGTGGCCGCACGAGGTGGGTCGTCTGTCCGGACAGGTTGTGTTCGGTGGTATAGCTGATCAGCCCGCGCGGGTAGTTCATCTTGTCCATGATAGTGTCGCAAGCGTCGATACAGGCCGCGCAGCCGATACATTCGATCTGCAGACCGTCACGAATGTCGATGCCGGTGGGGCAGACCTGGACGCACATGGTGCAGTCGATGCAGTCGCCGAGGCCCATGGCCTTGTAGTCGGCGTCCTTCTTGCGGGGTCCACGGCGCTCGCCGCGGCGCGGATCGTAGGAGACGATCAGGGTGTCCTTGTCGAACATCACGCTCTGGAAGCGCGCGTAGGGGCACATGTAGATGCACACCTGCTCGCGCAGATAGCCGGCGTTGCCATAGGTCGCCAGAGTGAAGAAGCCCACCCAGAATGCCGCCCAGCCGCCAACCTGAAGTGTGAACAGATCCGGCACCAGTTCGCGGATTGGCGTGAAGTAACCGACGAACGTGATGGCAGTGGCCAGCGACACGGCCAGCCAGATGGCATGCTTGCCGATCTTGCGGGTGAGCTTGTTGGCACTCATCGGCGCTTTATCGAGCTTCATGCGCTGATTGCGATCACCCTCGGTGACCTTTTCCGCCCACATGAACACCCAGGTGAACACGCTTTGCGGGCAGGTGTAACCGCACCAGACGCGACCGGCGAATACGGTGATGAAGAACAGGCCGAAGGCACAAATGATCAATAGCGCGGAGAGCAGGATAAAGTCCTGCGGCCAGAACGTTGCGCCGAAGATGTAGAACTTGCGCTCGGGCAAATCCCAAAAGACCGCCTGACGCCCGTTCCAGGTCAGCCACACGGTTCCGAAATAGAGAATGAACAGCAGCGCGCCGCCGACGAGTCGCAGATTGCGAAACAGGCCGGTGAAGGAGCGGGTGTAGATTTTTTCGCGAGCAGCGTAAAGGTCGGTAGACGAGGCGACCTTGGCAGGAGGGGTTACATCATGAACGGGGATTTGCTCGGACATCGAATACGTACCACGGCGGAGGGTGAGTGTCCCGGTCGATACGTGCCGGCCGGGATCTTTTGCTTACCTGCTGCGAATGGTACGCCTCGATTGTTGATATCAGGTGCGACCGTCGGTCGCGCCTGAATCAGTCGGATCAGTTCTCCGACTTCTGCGAGAGGCTGTACACATAAGCGGCCAGCAGGTGCACTTTGTCGTTGCCAAGGTGTTCTTGCTGGGCTGGCATGCGCCCGTTTCGACCGTAGCGAAGCGTCTGCTGAATCTGTCCGAAGCTCGAGCCGTACAGCCAGATATTGTCGGTCAGATCGGGCGCGCCCATTGCCTGAGTGCCTTTGCCTTCAGGGCCATGACAAGCTACACAGTTCGTCGCGAAGATTTTTTGACCCTGCTCAATATCGGCGCTGATGCCCTCGGGAACGTCACGGCCGGACAGGCTCCGAACGTAACCGGCAACGTTGCGAATGCCTTCCTCGCCCAGCACATCGCGCCAGGCCGGCATGGCTGCCTGACGGCCTTCCATGATGGTGGTTTTGATGGTTTCAGGCGCGCCACCATACAGCCAGTCGTTATCGGTCAGGTTAGGGAAGCCATAGGCGCCTTTGGCGTCAGAGCCGTGGCAGACGGAGCAGTTGGAGGCGAACAGTCGTCCCCCCATTTTCAGGGCCTGCGGGTCCTGGGCAACTTCTTCGACCGGCATCGCCGCGAACTTGGCGTACAGCGGACCGTATTGCTCGTTGGCCTTGTCCACTTCGCGCTGCCATTCCTTGACTTGGGTCCAGCCGCCCTCATAGCCGGGCAGGAGACCTTTCCAGTTGCCGAGGCCCGGGTACAGGGCGAGATAGCCAAGGGCGAAGATCACGGTGGCGACGAACAGCATGAACCACCAGCGTGGGAGCGGATTGTCATACTCCTCAATGCCATCGTAGGAATGGCCAACGGTTTCTTCGGTACTGTCGTGGCGTTGTCCCTTGCGAGTCGCGAGCAGCAGCCAGACCAGTGCGGCAATGGTCCCCAGGCTCAACAGGGTGATGTACCAACTCCAAAACGTGGTCATTTATTTCTTACTCCTGGAAGCTTCTTCTTCACGCTTCTTGGTGTCGGGCTCATCTGCGAAGGGCAGGTTGGCGGCTTCATCGAAGCTTTTCTTGCGCTTGCTGCTGTAGGCCCATAGCACGACGCCAACGAAGGCGACGAAAACCAGAACGGTGCCCAGACCGCGGAGAGTCCCGATATCCATCGTGCGTTACCGTTTGTTGGTGAGTGCAGTGCCAAGTACTTGCAGGTAGGCGACCAGGGCATCCATTTCGGTTTTGCCCTTGACCGCGTCCTTCGCACCGGCGATGTCTTCTTCGGTGTAAGGCACGCCCACGCTGCGCAAGGCTTCCATCTTCTTGGCTGTGTCCTTGCCGTCGAGGCTGTGCTCGACTAGCCAGGGGTAAGAAGGCATCTTCGATTCAGGCACAACGTTGCGCGGGTTGTAGAGATGCGCGCGGTGCCAATCGTCGGAGTAACGGCCGCCGACGCGGGCCAGGTCCGGACCGGTGCGCTTGGAGCCCCACAGGAACGGATGGTCGTAGACGCTTTCGCCCGCGACGGAGTAGTGGCCGTAGCGCTCGGTCTCGGCGCGGAACGGACGGACCATCTGCGAATGGCAGCCAACGCAGCCTTCGCGGATATACAGGTCACGACCTTCCAGCTGCAGCGCGGTGTAGGGCTTCATGCCTTCCACCGGCTCGTTGACCACGTCCTGGAAGAACAGCGGGACGATCTGGGTCAGACCGCCGATGCTCACCGCCAGGACCATGAACAGGGTCAGCAGACCGACGTTCTTTTCAAGTATTTCGTGATTCTTCATTTATTCGTTCCCTCAGGCGATCTGCGCGGCAGCTTCGAGTTCAGCCGGCTTGGCGGCACGCACGGTGCGCCAGGTGTTGTAGGCCATCAGCAGCATGCCGGAGAGGAAGAATGCACCGCCCAATGCGCGAACCATGAAGCCAGGATGGCTGGCCTCCAACGCTTCGACGAAGGAATAGGTCAGGGTGCCGTCTTCGTTGATCGCACGCCACATCAGGCCCTGGGTAATGCCGTTGACCCACATCGAGGCGATGTAGAGCACGGTGCCGATGGTGGCCAGCCAGAAGTGCGCGTTGATCAGACCGATGCTGTACATCTGTTCACGGGCGAAGACTTTCGGAATCAAGTGATAGATGGCGCCGATGGAAATCATCGCCACCCAGCCGAGGGCGCCGGCGTGTACGTGGCCGATGGTCCAGTCGGTGTAGTGGGATAGCGCGTTGACGGTCTTGATGGCCATCATCGGACCTTCGAAGGTCGACATGCCGTAGAACGCCAGGGAGACCACCAGGAAGCGCAGGATCGGATCGGTGCGCAGCTTATGCCAGGCGCCGGACAGGGTCATCATGCCGTTGATCATGCCGCCCCAGCTCGGTGCCAGCAGGATGATCGACATCACCATGCCCAGGCTTTGCGCCCATTCAGGCAGTGCGGTGTAGTGCAGGTGGTGCGGACCGGCCCAGATGTACAGGGTGATCAGCGCCCAGAAGTGAACGATCGACAGGCGATAGGAATAGACCGGACGGCCAGCCTGCTTGGGTACGAAGTAGTACATCATGCCCAGGAAGCCGGTGGTCAGGAAGAAGCCCACGGCGTTGTGGCCGTACCACCACTGCACCATCGCATCGGTCGCGCCCGAGTAGATCGAGTAGGACTTGAACCAGGTAACAGGTACTTCCAGGTTATTGACGATATGCAGCATCGCCGTCACCAGGATGAAAGCGCCATAGAACCAGTTGCCTACGTAGATGTGGGCAGCCTTGCGCTTCATGATGGTGCCGAAGAAAACTACCGCATAGCTAATCCAGACGATAGCCAGCAGGATGTCGATAGGCCATTCCAGCTCAGCGTATTCCTTGGAGCTGGTGAAGCCCTGCGGCAGTGTGATCACGGCCAGAACGATGACCGCTTGCCAGCCCCAGAACGTGAAGGATGCGAGTCCGTCGGAGAACAGGCGGGTCTGGGAGGTCCGCTGAACCACATAGAAGGACGTGGCCATCAATGCACAACCGCCAAACGCGAAAATCACTGCGTTGGTGTGCAGCGGGCGCAAACGACCGAAGCTGGTCCAGGGCAGGTCGAAGTTGAGTTCAGGCCACACCAGCTGTGCGGCGATAAACACACCTAGGCCCATTCCGATAATTCCCCACACCACCGTCATGATGGCGAATTGGCGAACCACCTTATAGTTATATGCAGTCTCACTTATTGCTGTGCTCATGCAAGGCTTCCACGCTAAAGGCATATCAAGGGGCAAAAACGGCGGCAAGTATGGAGAAAGGAGGGGGGCAATGCAATCGACGCCCAGGCCATCTCGTGCCGTTCGGACCCTGATCCCAAGCGTTTTCCATGCTCTTTGCAGGGTCGTTTATCACATCATGCCGATGTGCTGAATCGAGGGTTTCGCCTTGTAGTTCTGCGGGGGTTCGGCGAGTGGCAAGACTATAGAAGGAGTCAGGCTGATGGGCAAAGATGGCAGAGGCTGGACGGTCTGCGACAGAGCGTCGCACTGCCACCTTTTGGGGCGGGAATTGATACAGAACAGGGCGGTACGACCTACCGCCCTGTAAGAGGTTTTACTGCTTCGCCAGGCGTTCTGGGTGTTGCGAAAGGCTGTACACGTAGGCGGCCAGCAAGTGCACTTTGTCGTTCCCCAGATACTGTTCCTGCGCCGGCATCTGACCGTTGCGTCCGTGACGAATGGTCTGTTGCAGCTGCGGCAGGCTCGAACCATAGATCCAGCCGGCGGGGTTGGCCAGGCTCGGCGCGCCCAATGCGGCTGTGCCTTGACCGTTAGCGCCATGACAGACCGAACAGGTCTGCGCATACACCTGGGCACCTGCTGCCATATCTGCATCACTGCCTTCCGGCAGGGGCAGACCGGCCAGATCAGCGCGCACATAGGCTGCGACATTCTTCACGCCGTCTTCACCGATGACCTGTCCCCATGCCGGCATCGCCGCAACGCGACCGTGGAGGATTGTCGCCTTGATGGTTTCCGCGTCGCCACCCCAGCGCCATTCACTGTCCGCCAGGTTGGGGAAGCCGTTCGCGCCTTTGGCATCGGAGCCGTGACAAACCGAGCAATAGTTGGCGAACAGACGACCGCCGATCTTCAAGGCCCGTTCGTCTTGGGCGACCTGCGCGACTTCCATAGCGGAGTACTTGGCGAAGATCGGGCCGAATTTCGCATCAGCCTGGTCGACTTCGTGCTGCCACTGCTTGGTTTGGGTCCAACCGCCCTCGTAGCCTGGGAGTACGCCTTTCCAATTGCCCAGGCCGGGATAAAGCACCAGATAGAGAATGCCGAACACCAGCGTGCCGATGAACAGCATGAACCACCACTTGGGTAGCGGGTTGTCATATTCTTCGATGCCATCGAAGGAATGACCCATGGTCTTGTCGGTCGTGCCGGCGGACTCGCCCTTGCGGGTGGCGAAGATCAGCCAGAACAGAGCGACAATGGTGCCCAGCGTCAGCAGGGCGATGTATCCACTCCAGAAAGCGTTCATTTGTTACTCCTGGACAGCCCGAACGCTCGAACTGCCCGCGATGTTAGGTCCCTGACGGCTGCCCCTGCAGCGCGTCGTTCTCGATAGCCTGGTGTTGTGTCAGCGCTTGTTCTGCAGCGCGGTGCCGAGCACTTGCAGATAAGCCACCAGCGCGTCCATCTCGGTTTTGCCCTTGACGGCAGCTTCGGCGGAGGCGATGTCCTCGTCGCTGTAGGGCACACCAACGGCGCGCAGCGCTTTCATTTTCTTGGCGGTGTCCTGGCCATCGAGCGTGTCCTCCACCAACCATGGGTAGGAGGGCATCTTCGACTCGGGCACGACGTTGCGCGGGTTGTAGAGATGCGCGCGGTGCCAGTCGTCGGAATAGCGGCCGCCGACGCGGGCCAGGTCCGGGCCGGTACGCTTGGAGCCCCACAGGAAGGGATGGTCATAGACGCTCTCGCCGGCCACCGAATAGTGACCGTAGCGCTCGGTCTCGGCGCGGAATGGGCGGATCATCTGCGAGTGGCAGCCAACGCAGCCTTCGCGGATATACAGGTCACGACCTTCCAGCTGCAGCGCGGTGTAGGGCTTCATGCCTTCCACCGGTTCGTTGACCACGTCCTGGAAGAACAGCGGCACGATCTGGGTCAGGCCGCCGATACTTACCGCCAGCGCCATGAACAGGGTCAGCAGACCGACGTTCTTTTCGAGTATTTCGTGCTTCTTCATTATCGATTCCTCAGGCGATCTGCGCGGCGGCGGCGTATTCGGCTGGCTTGGAGGCACTTACCGTGCGCCAGGTGTTGTAGGCCATCAGCAGCATGCCGGCGAAGAAGATCGCACCGCCGATCATGCGCACCACGAAACCGGGGTGACTGGCTTCCAGTGCTTCGACGAAGGAGTAGGTCAGGGTGCCGTCTTCGTTGATCGCGCGCCACATCAGGCCTTGGGCGATGCCGTTGACCCACATCGAGGCGATGTAAAGCACGGTGCCGATGGTGGCCAGCCAGAAATGTGCGTTGATCAGGCCGATGCTATGCATTTGCGGCCGGCCGAAGACTTTCGGGATCAGGTGATACAGCGCGCCGATGGATACCATGGCAACCCAGCCGAGGGCGCCGGCGTGTACGTGGCCGATGGTCCAGTCGGTGTAGTGGGACAGCGCGTTGACGGTCTTGATGGCCATCATCGGACCTTCGAAGGTCGACATGCCGTAGAACGCCAGAGAGACCACCAGGAAGCGCAGGATCGGGTCGCTGCGCAACTTATGCCAGGCGCCCGAGAGAGTCATCATGCCGTTGATCATGCCGCCCCAGCTCGGTGCCAGCAGAATCAGCGACATCACCATGCCCAGGCTCTGCGCCCAGTCCGGCAGGGCGGTGTAATGCAGGTGGTGCGGGCCGGCCCAGATATAGACGGTGATCAGCGCCCAGAAGTGGACGATTGACAGGCGATATGAATACACCGGACGTTCGGCCTGTTTGGGTACGAAGTAATACATGATGCCGAGGAAGCCGGCAGTCAGGAAAAAGCCCACCGCATTATGGCCGTACCACCACTGCACCATGGCGTCGGTGGCACCGGAGTACAGCGAGTACGACTTCATCGCGGTGACCGGCACTTCCAGGTTGTTGACCACGTGGAGCAGCGCGACGGTCAGGATGAAGCCGCCAAAGAACCAGTTACCTACATAGATGTGCTTGACCTTACGGGTGGCCAGGGTGCCGAAGAACACCACCGCGTAGGACACCCAGACGATAGTGATCAGGACATCGATAGGCCATTCCAGCTCGGCGTACTCCTTGGAACTGGTGTATCCCAGCGGCAGGCTGATTGCGGCCAGCAGAATGACCAATTGCCAGCCCCAGAAGGTGAAGGCCGCCAGCTTGGGTGCGAATAGCGTGGTCTGGCAGGTGCGCTGGACGGAGTAGTAGGAGGTCGCGAACAATGCGCAGCCACCAAAAGCGAAAATCACCGCATTGGTGTGCAAGGGTCGCAAGCGACCGAAGCTGGTCCAGGGCAAGTCGAAGTTGAGAAACGGCCAGGCCAATTGCGATGCGATGAGAACGCCGAGCCCCATCCCGACGATTCCCCACACCACCGTCATGATGGCGAATTGGCGGACCACCTTATAGTTGTAGGCGGTACTGGTTGCTGTGTTCATGTATGGGCTTCCATCCACGGTAGTGAGCATGTTTTTGTTGCGCTGAGCGGGACATTTCTTTCGATCGAAAGCGAGGGCAAGGATGGGCAAAGGGCAAATGGCCGGTATTGACGCCGATCAATACTCACAGGGCGGTGAAATTCCGTTCGTCCGGGTCGATCAGCCGCAGGGGGGAGCTCGCAGCAGCCTGATCCTGGCGCATGGCGCGGGCGCGCCGATGGACAGTCCCTTCATGCAGCAAATCACCGAGCGGCTTGTAGCCCGGGGCATTGCGGTGTTCCGCTTCGAGTTCGCCTACATGGCCGAACGGCGGGCGACCGGGCGCAAGCGCCCACCCAATCCGCAAGCGCAGCTGTTGCAGCAGTGGCGGGGGGTATACCAATCGGTGCGACAGCAAACCGCAGGGCGCCTAGCGATCGGTGGCAAGTCGATGGGGGGACGGATGGCGAGCCTGCTGGCCGACGAACTGAAGGTCGAGGCACTCGTGTGTCTGGGGTATCCCTTCTACGCTGCGGGCAAGCGGGAAAAGCCCCGTGTGGCGCATCTAGCCGAACTGCGCACGCCCACCCTGATCATCCAGGGTGAACGCGACGCGCTGGGTGATCGGAATACCGTCTCCGGCTATTCGCTGTCACCCGCGATTCGTTTCCATTGGCTGACGGCAGCCGATCATGATCTCAAGCCGCTCAAGAAGTCAGGGCTGACCCAGGAACAGCACCTGGACAGTGCCGCGGACGTCGTCGCGGCGTTCTTGCTCCGCCGCTGATGGCATCAGTGGAAAGTAGAACGCCCGTCGCAGTCCTGCGAGCGGGCGTGTCGTGTGGCGGCAGGGCCAGGCTCGCATTCAGCGGTTGAAACGCTCCACCAGCGAGTACTGCGATTGCGCCGTGGCGGCCAAGCCCTCGGAAAGTAGCGCCGAGCTCTGTGCATCTCCCGATGTCTGATCGGCGAGGCGAGCAATGTTGCTGACGTTGTGGCTGATCTCCTCGGCAACCGAACTCTGCTGCTCGGTTGCCGAAGCAATTTGCGACGTCATGTCGATGATGCGTTCTACTGCCGTAGTGATGCCCGAGAGCGCCTTGTCCGAATCGATCATCCGTTCTACGCCACGGTTCGCCTGTGCACGGCCTTGCTCCGTCGTCTCGACGGCCTGGCGCGCCTGTAGCTGAAGCTTTTCGATCAATTGATGGATCTGACCCGTGGCGGCAGAGGTGCGCTGGGCTAACTGGCGGACCTCGTCGGCGACCACTGCGAAACCACGGCCGCTTTCCCCGGCACGGGCCGCTTCGATGGCCGCGTTTAGCGCGAGCAGGTTGGTCTGGTCGGCGATGCTTTTGATCACGTCGACCACGGTACCGATCTCATCGCTGTTCTGTGCCAGCTCCGCCACCGCATCGCCGGTTTCCTTCACGGCATGAGCCAGCAGCTCGATAGCCTTGCGGGTTTGGCCACTGATTTCCTGCCCTTGGGCAGCAAGCCGGTTGGCTTGCTCGGTGGCCTCTGCCGCCAGGGCCACGTTGCCCGCGACTTCCTGGGTCGTCGCGGCCATCTGGTTAATGGCCGTGGCGACCTGTTCGGTTTCGTGATGTTGACGAGCCAGACCATCCGAGCAGCTGTGTGCCAACTCATCGGCCTGTTTGGCCTGCTGCTGTAGTTGTACAGCGCTGTCCTGCAGGCGAGTCAGGCAAGTTTTCAGGCGCGCATGTTCGCTGAGCATCGCCATTTCCAGGCGGGCTTCAACGCCATGGCTGTCGGTGTACATCTGTGCGATCAGAGGATCGCTGGTGGATTGCTCGGCCAGGCGCACCAGACGGTTCACCCCGCGCATCTGCCAGTGACGCCCAGCGAGGCCCAGTGGCACGGAAAGCAGCGCGGCCAGCGCAAAGCCCCAAGCATGATCGAACCATGTACCGATCATGAACCCGATCTGGCTGATGACGATGAAGGGTAGCCAGTTGATCGCAACCGGCATCCACTTGTCGCGCTGCGGTACACCGCTCTTGCCGGCGTTGAGGCGCGCATAGAGTGCTTCGGCGCGCTGCACCTGTTCGCGTGTGGGCTTGGTGCGGACCGACTCATAGCCGATGACGGTGCGCTGCATGTCCAGCACCGGCGTTACGTAGGCATTGACCCAGTAGTGGTCGCCGTTCTTGCGTCGATTCTTGACGATGCCCATCCAGGATCTGCCGTCCTTGAGCGTGGCCCACATGTGCGCGAACACGGCGGATGGCACATCGGGATGACGGATCAGATTGTGTGGAGAGCCGATAAGCTCGCTGCGCTCGAAGCCGCTGACTTCGGCAAAGATGTCATTGCAATAGCTGATTTTGCCTTTCAAATCGGTTGTGGAAATCAGCCGTTGCTGGTCGGGGAACGCATATTCGCGCTGGGTGATGGGCTGGTTGTTTCGCATTGGGTACGCCTGGCAGTTCGGGGAGGGCTGGTGCGTGTCTTTCTTGTAACGTGGTCGGCTGACCAACTTTTTTAACGGCCGGCCACTGGATAAATTGAGCGCGGTTCGACAGATGGCCCGCTCAGAGCGAAACGCCCGCGGCAGCTGGGCTGCGAGCGGGCGTTTTGGTGTTACAGGTGACGGGTTTCAGGCTGCGATCAGCTGTCTCAACACATAGTGCAGGATTCCGCCTGCCTTGAAGTACTGCACCTCGTTGAGCGTGTCGATGCGGCAGAGCACCTGGAAGTTATCCCG
Organism: Pseudomonas sp. YJ42; assembly: GCF_047225135.1. Classification (NCBI taxonomy): domain Bacteria; kingdom Pseudomonadati; phylum Pseudomonadota; class Gammaproteobacteria; order Pseudomonadales; family Pseudomonadaceae; genus Pseudomonas; species Pseudomonas sp. YJ42. The sequence continues at coordinate 4,731,396 of NZ_CP178378.1, forward strand.
CGAACCGTCTGCGCGCTGTATATCCACGGTCAGCAGCTGGCGGGGTTTGATATCGGCGCCCAGGCCACGAATAGAGAGCTGCTCATTGCCAGTCAGGCCCAACGACTGCCGGGTCTGATCGCCGACGAACTGTAGCGCCAGCACGCCCATACCGATCAGGTTGGATCGGTGGATGCGCTCAAAGCTTTCCGCAATCACCGCCTTGACGCCGAGCAGGTTGGTGCCCTTGGCGGCCCAATCCCGACTGGAGCCGGTGCCGTATTCCTTCCCGGCAACCACCACCAGCGGCACGCCTTCAGCTTGATAGCGCATCGCCGCATCGTAGATCGACATCCGCTCGCCGCTGGGTTGATGAAGCGTATTGCCGCCTTCTTCGCCGCCCAGCATCTCGTTCTTGATGCGGATGTTGGCGAATGTGCCTCGCATCATCACTTCATGATTGCCCCGACGCGAGCCGTAGGAATTGAAGTCTTCCGGTTTCACCCCCAGTTGCTGCAGATACAGTCCGGCTGGTGAGCTGGCCTTGATGTTGCCGGCTGGCGAGATGTGGTCGGTGGTGATGGAGTCGCCAAACAGCGCCAGGATGCGCGCATTTTCAACATCTTTCGGCGGTGCCGGCGGCTGGCCGATGTCTTCGAAGAACGGCGGGTTCTGCACGTAGCTCGAATTATTGTTCCATTTGTAAGTATCGCCTGCGGTCACGGCAATAGATTGCCAATGCTCATCGCCACTGAACACGTCCGCGTAACGTGTACGGAACATCTGGCCATCGATCTTGCTGACGGCTTCGTTCACTTCGGCGCTGGTGGGCCAGATGTCCTTGAGATAGACCGGACGATTCTGTTCGTCGTAACCCAGCGGGTCCTTGTCCATATTGATTCGCGTGGTGCCGGCCAGCGCGAACGCCACGACCAAGGGTGGCGAAGCCAGCCAGTTAGCCTTGACCATCGGATGCACGCGCCCTTCGAAGTTGCGGTTGCCAGACAGTACCGAGGAGACGATCAGGTCGTTCTCGGTGATCGCCTGGCCGATCGCGTCGGGTAGCGGACCGGAATTACCGATGCAGGTGGTGCAGCCATAACCGACCAGGTTGAAGCCGAGTTGGTCCAGATAGGTCGTCAGGCCGGCGCGCTCCAGATAATCAGTGACCACCTTGGAGCCTGGCGCGAGCGAGGATTTAACCCAGGGCGCGCGTTTCAGGCCGCGCTCGAGTGCCTTCTTGGCCACCAGGCCGGCGGCCATCAAGACGTTCGGGTTGGAGGTGTTGGTGCAGGAGGTAATCGCGGCAATCACCACCGCGCCGTGTTTGAGATCGAAGCTTTCGCCGACGACAGGCACCGCCGTGTCTGCATGCTGAATCTTGCCGCTGGTTTCCAACAGAAGATCGAAGCTGGCACCGATGTCACCCAGCGAGACCCGATCCTGAGGACGCTTTGGCCCCGCGAGGGAGGGCTGGACCTGACCGAGATCGAGCTCCAGCGTAGCGGTGAACACCGGGTCCGGTGAGTTGCTGTCGCGCCACATGCCCTGCGCCTTGCTGTACGCCTCGACCAGAGCGATGCGGTCCGGATCTCGGCCTGTCAGGCGCAAGTAATCGATGGTGATCTGGTCCACCGGGAAGAAGCCGCAGGTGGCGCCGTATTCGGGCGCCATGTTGCCGATTGTAGCGCGATCGGCGAGCGGAAGATGATCCAGGCCCGGGCCGAAGAACTCGACGAATTTCCCCACCACGCCGTGCTTGCGCAGCATCTGCGTGACGGTGAGCACTAAGTCGGTAGCCGTGACGCCTTCGTTGAGCTTGCCAGTCAGGCGCATGCCGATGACTTCGGGGATCAGCATCGACACCGGTTGGCCGAGCATCGCCGCTTCCGCTTCGATACCGCCCACGCCCCAGCCCAGTACGCCGAGGCCGTTGATCATGGTGGTGTGCGAATCGGTGCCGACCAGGGTGTCCGGATAGGCGATGGTTTCTCCATCCTCTTCTTTCGTCCAGACCACCTGACCCAGGTATTCGAGATTGACCTGATGGCAAATGCCGGTACCCGGCGGTACCACGCGGAAGTTGTCGAAGGCCTGCTGGCCCCAGCGCAGAAACTCGTAGCGCTCTCCGTTGCGTTGCATTTCGATCTCGACGTTCTGCGCGAACGAGCTGTTGCTGCCGAAGCGGTCGACCATCACCGAGTGATCGATGACCAGGTCCACGGGTGACAGTGGGTTGATGCGCTGAGGGTCAGCACCGGCACGTGACACCGCATCGCGCATGGCCGTCAGGTCGACCACTGCGGGAACACCGGTGAAATCCTGCATCAGCACCCGCGCGGGGCGATACTGGATTTCGCGTTCCGATGTGTGAGTCTTCAACCACACCGCCAATGAAGTGAAATCGTCGGTGCGTACCGTGACGTCATCTTCCCAGCGCAACAGGTTTTCCAGCAGCACCTTGAGCGAGGTCGGTAGGCGGCTGATGTCGCCAAGCTGCTTCGCCGCTTCGGGGAGGCTGAAGTAGTGATAGGTTTTGCCGTTTACATCGAGGCTTCGTCGGCAATTCAGGCTGTCCAGGGATGGCATTCGTCTCTCCTTGTGCCCGCACGGTCGGGCTGGCTGAGTAGGGAGCGGTCTGTTGAAGCTAGCCCTTGGCGAATCATTTCGCCACGAACGGGCCGCCGATCCAGTTGGCAATGGAATCCGGGCCAAGGCATCGAGTGATGTACAGCAGGCAATGCCGTATGCGGCCGCAATTATTCCGAGGTGACTGTTCACTGGACCGGGGCAGTAAGCCCCGGGTTCCCCAGTCGGCTATCATGCGCGGCTTTGGTCGCAGAGCGCTTCGACGCTATTGCACCTTCGCGCGACAACAGGGTTCGTACCATGAATACATTGCTGCTGCATTGCCGCTCAGGCTTCGAAAACGAAGTCTGCGCCGAGATCAGCGACCAGGCCGCCCGACTGAGCGTGGCCGGCTACGCCAAGGCGAAACCGAACAGTGCCTGCGCCGAGTTTATTTGCAGCGAGCCGGAACAAGCGCAGCGCATGATGCGCGGCGTGCGCTTCGCCCGCTTGATCTTCGTTCGGCAATGGGCGCGTGGCGAGCATCTGGCATTGCCAGAGACCGACCGTATCGGCGTATTGCTCGAACACCTCAAGACCTACCCAGTATGCGGCAGCGTCTGGCTCGAGGTGCTGGATACCAACGACGGCAAGGAACTGTCGAACTTCTGCCGTAAGTTCGAGGCCCCGTTACGCAAGGCGCTGACCAAAGCCGGGCGGCTGGTCGATGGCCCGGGGCCGCGCCTGCTGCTGACTTTCAAAAGTGGTCGCGAGGTATTTCTTGGCATTGCCGAGGCAGAGAACAGCGCCATGTGGCCAATGGGCATTCCCCGTCTGAAGTTCCCTCGGCAGGCGCCGAGCCGCTCGACACTGAAACTGGAAGAGGCCTGGCACCACTTCATTCCCCGTGACCAGTGGGATACGCGATTGGCGCCTGGGATGACCGCAGTGGACCTGGGTGCCTCGCCAGGCGGCTGGACTTGGCAGTTGGTCAACCGGGACATGGAAGTGATGGCGGTGGATAACGGTCCGATGAACGAGGAATTGCTCGAATCCGGTCTGGTCGGCCATTACCGAGCCGACGGGTTCGCTTTCCGTCCGAAGCGGCCGGTGGACTGGATGGTCTGCGATATCGTCGAGAAGCCGGCTAAGAATGCCGCCCTGCTGGAAACCTGGATCGGTGAAGGTTTGTGTCGAGAGGCGGTGGTCAACCTCAAGCTGCCAATGAAACAGCGTTACGCGGAGGTGAAGCGTCTGCTGGAACGCATCGCCGATGGGCTTGCCGAACGAGGGGTGAAAGCGAGCATTGGCTGCAAGCAGCTTTACCATGACCGCGAGGAAGTGACCTGCCATTTGCGTCGCCTGTGACGCGGCAGCGGGTGACCGCATGATCTGTCTGGGCGACAATGCCGTTCTGTTTTAGGAGCCTGTGATGTCTCAATCTGCTGAACTGTCTGCCGACGCGGTGCTCGATGCCAGCGGCCTGAACTGTCCCGAGCCAGTGATGATGCTGCACAACAAGGTGCGCGGACTCGGCGGCGGCGAACTGCTCAAGGTGATCGCAACCGATCCGTCCACCCAGCGTGATATCCCCAAGTTCTGCGTGTTTCTCGGGCACGAGCTGGTGGAGCAACAGATCGAAGAGGGCACCTATCTCTACTGGATCCGCAAGAAGACCGACTGAGCGTGCTGCTCGGTCTGAAACCATCGCCGGGTTGTCGTTCGGTCAGACGCAGGGCGGCAAGAAAGCCAGCTGAAGCCCGACGAATACCGTCGCCAACGCGGCGATGAAATGAATTCCCGATGCGACCTTGGTGACGAATACCTGCCGCTCATTGAGCTCATGCGGCTTGCGCGACAGCTTCCAGGACCGACGGCCCAACCAAAGCAGCAGCGCGACCACCATCAGCGTGAACACGCCGAAACTGGCGTTCAGCCAATTGAAGATGTCCTGACCCGGGTCCGGCGGCGCGATCGAGCAGACCACGGCCTGCGAGCCGTACATGGTGGCGAACCAGAAGCTCCAGATGGTCAGCCCGAATGGGATCTGCATCGGATGGAAAATCGAGGTGCGGCGGTATTTCATCAGGCACCTCCCACGGCCGACGGGAACAGAGCGATCGCCGCATAAGCACTCCAGACCACCCCCAGGTTGTAGTACCAGAGTTGCTCGACCACCACCGGTTCGTAGGGCGCCTTCTCACCGACATAACCGTAATGTGCCCGTAGCATCTGTAGCAGCGTGCAGATCGCCGCGAGCCCACAATGGATCAGGCTGTAGGCGAGGATCACGAAGATCACCGCATCGTGGGCGGTTTCGGTGATTCGCAGATTGGCGCCCAGCAATACCCACAGCAGCATGCCGAACTGGACCACGCCGATCGCGGCAACCATGCCCAGATTGCTCTGCAACCGGGTGTTGTCGCCCCGACGAAGCCGCGCCGGTATACGGCGCATCCATAGCGTCCCGATCGTCAGCACAATGGCACTGGCCAACATCAGCCAGGTGTTGAGGTCGGATCGCTGCGGAACCTGCCATTCCGGCGAAACGGTCCACAGGTAGAACCAGCCGAACAGCAGCGACAGATACAGGGTGGCGTTGGCCAGCAAGGTGACGCCCATGCCCCACAATCCCGGACCGTCGAAGGTGCGCGAGTGCAGCGGGGGTTCGCCCGGCTGGGTGTGTGCGTCCGGAGCGGCCGCCGGGTGCGCGCCGTTTTCCCATGACCAGCGCAAAAGCACGACCAGCGTTACGAGGGTGGCAATGAGCGCGACCCAGTAGAACTTGTTCAACAGGCTCAGGCATAGCACGGCGAGAAATACCGAGGCCACGAACGGCCACCAGCTGTTGCCCGGCAAATGAATGATTTCCCGCGCCTCGCCAGTCAACGGATCCGAACCCCAGGTTTCCCGTCGACCGTGATCGATCGTGGTCAACGCGTGTTCGCCACGCGCAATGCTCTTCGGCAGTCCCGGGTCTTTCCACAGAGGATGCCGGTCGGTGATATCCGGTAGGCTGACGAAGTTGTACGGGCTCGGTGGCAGGGCCGTGGCCCATTCCAGCGTGTCGGCGTTCCAGGGATTCTCTTTTGCCGGCTGACCGAAGCGGAAATGCAACACGATGTCGAGCAGGATGGTGCCGATGCCGATCGCCATGACGAAGCTGCCAATCGACGAGACCAGGTTAGGTATGTCCCAGCCCAGGCCCGTGTCGTAGGTATAGACCCGACGCGGCATGCCCAGCAGGCCTGTCCAGTGCATGATCAGGAAGGTGGTGTTGAAGCCGATGAACACCAGCCAGAAGCCCCAGCGGCCCAGGCGCACCGAGGGCATGCGCCCTGAAAAGTGCGGCAACCAATAATAGAGGCCGGCCATCAGTGGGAAGAACATGCCGCCGACCAGCACGTAATGCATGTGTGCCACTACGAAATGGGTGTCATGCACCTGCCAATCGAAGGGCACTAGGGCCACCATGACACCGGTCAGGCCACCGCAGACAAAGACGATCAGAAAGCCGACCAGCCAGAGCATAGGCACGTGATAGACCGGCTTGCCCAGCCAGAGCGTGGCGACCCAGGCGAAGATCTGCACCCCGGTGGGGATTGCCACCAGCATGCTCGCCGCGGAAAAGAAGCCCAGCGCCAGCGCCGGAATGCCCACCGTGAACATATGGTGTACCCAGAGCCCGAAGCTGAGAAAACCGGTGGTCAGCACGCCGAGCACCACCCAGCGATAACCGACCAAGGGCCGTTGGCAGAACACCGGCAACAGCGTCGAGACGATGCCCGCTCCGGGTAGGAAGATGATGTACACCTCGGGATGGCCGAACAGCCAGAACAGATGCTGCCAGAGCACTGGATCGCCGCCCTTGGCGGTGTCGAAGAAGGGCAGGCCGGCGGCGCGCTCCAACTCCAGCAGAATGCTGCCCAGGATCAGCGGTGGGAAGCCGAACACGATCATCAGCGCCATGACCAGGATGTACCAGGCATAAAGCGGCATCTTATGCAGCGCCATGCCATTGGTGCGGGTGCGCAGGATCGAGACCACCAGCTCGACGCCGGCGCTGACCGCGGAGATCTCGACGAAGGTGATGCCCAGCAACCAGAAGTCCGAATTCACCCCCGGCATGTGCGAAGAGCTGGAAAGCGGTGTGTACATGAACCAGCCGGCTTTCGGCGCGACCCCGAGAAACACGCTGGACAGCAGAATGATGCCGCCGAACAGGTAGCAGAAGTAGCCGAGCGAGGAGAGCCGCGGGAAGATCAGGTCGCGCGCGCCGATCATTTTCGGGATGAGATAGACCGCCAGGCCTTCCATCATCGGCACGGCGAACAGGAACATCATCACCGAGCCGTGCATGGTGAAGACCTGGTTGTAGACGTCGGGCTCCATCAGCACATAGCCGGGCATGGCCAACTGGGTGCGGATCAACATCGCCATCAGCCCGCCGATCAGGAAGAACACACCGCCGGTGATCAGAAAGCGCAGGCCGATGCTGGTGTGATTGACGATGGTCAGTGCGCGCCAGCCGCGTGGGTTGCCCCAGACGTCGTTGAACTGGTCGTGGAGCTGATCGGGATCGGTAGACGGGGCGCTGCCCCTGAACGAAGCATTCATGGCGCGAGCGTCTCCAGCCAAACAGCGATCTGGTCGAGGGTTTCCGGCGGAACGTCGTCGTGCGCCGGCATGCCATTGCCGAATTTGAGTTCCTTGTGCTCACGCAGCCAACGACGCAGACCTTCGCGGTTGTTTTCGATTACCCCGGCACCCAGGCTGGGGCGGGTGGCGAGGTCGGTTAGGTCCGGCGCACGATTGCCATCGGTAATGCCTGCAACACGATGACACTGGCCGCAGCGATCGTTGAACACCTGACCGGCCGCACCCGGTGCGCGCTGCTCGAATGTCAGGTTTTTCCTGGCGGCGATCCAGGTCTCGAAGTCGGCCGCTTGCTGGGCCTCGACATGGAGTTTCATATGTGTGTGCTGGAGACCGCAGAACTCCGAACATTGGCCGTGGAAGATCCCGGCGTGCCCGGCCTCGATGCGAATCACATTGGTGCGTCCCGGAAGCATATCCATCTTGCCGCCAAGTCTGGGGATCCAGAATGAGTGGATGACGTCGGCGCTGGTGACCTGAACGTCGATCAGCCGGCCAGCCGGAATGATCAGCTGGTTCGCTGTGGTTACGCCGCTGTCGGGGTAATGGACCTCCCACCACCATTGATGGCCGGTGACTCGCACCTTCAGCGGTTGCTCGCCTTCCACCGGGAGGGGCAGCATGCTGCGGCCAGTCGGGATGCCAACTATCAGCAGTACGATAATGCTCAGGCTAGGCAGGACGATGCCGCCACCAATGACCCAACGGCGGTTGAGTCGTATCGCCTGTTCCTCGCTGGTCTGGCGTGGCTCGCGGGCCAGCGCATAGATCCAGATCGCAGTGACCGCCACCAGCACCAGGCTGGCGAAGCCGAACATGCCCCACCAGACGTTGGCCACCTGCCGGGCCATGGGGCTGGCCGGATCGAGGGTGGAAAGTGGGCCACCGCAGCCGGTCAACGAAGGAACTGCCAGCGCCAGCGTGGTCCATTTCAAGAGACGGCCGGCACGTTCGAGCGGTTGCGTGGCCCGTCCCCCTTTCTGACGTTGGAGTGCCGGATGGCCAAATCCCAATATTCGATTCATAGCCGCGCCGCTATTGCCGGGCATCCTCTGCACCCGATGTTGATTCATTTCCCGGTTGCGGCTTTGACTGGCCTGCTGCCGGTCGATCTCGCCCATCTCTGGACGTTGGACGATTTTTGGTGGCGTGCCGGGCTCTGGCTGGCTGGCGTGGGTGCACTGGGAGGCTGGGTCGCGAGCATTTTCGGGCTGATCGATCTGCTCACGGTGCGTGAGATTCGACTGAAGATAACCGCCTGGTGCCATGCGATCCTGGCCGTGATGATGCTCTCGCTGGCCTCGCTCAACTGGCTGTTGCGTTTTCAGAACAAGGGAGGCGGCATGGAGCTTTGGGCTTTGTATCTGTCGGCCGTCACCGCGGCGCTGATCGCCCTGGCTGCCTATCTCGGCGGACGGTTGGTGTACGAGCACGCCGTCGGGGTCGACGTGGAAAAGGTCTGATCCGGGCGATACATTCAGCTTGGGTCGTTCGGTCATGAGCATCATTCGGTTCTGTCGAACGGTTTGGGCTAGAACGGCTTGGCCAGTACCAGCCAGAGTGTCGCGGTTATAAAGGCCGCTATGGCCGCGCCAAGAAACAGGCAACGGAGGTTCACGCTCTGTTCCGGCTCCCGCTCGATGTGCAGCACCATGACCCCGCATAGGGCATGACACAGCACCATGCCAGCGACAGTGCTGAGCTTGACGATCAACCAGCCGGCCAGAATCCCATCACGCAAAAACAGCGCCGTGCCTGAGCCGATCGTGATAAGCGCGGCGGGTGTGCCGATGAGCGTGAAGACCATGCGTGTCAGATGCGCGTGGTCCCGATAGAAGAGGGCGCTGGTTTGCCGGGTGCCAGCGGCGACGAGCGCAGGCAGGTACAGCAGCGTGCCGCACCAACACAGCAGGCTCGCGAAGTGCAGCAGTTTGAGCAGGGGCATTCGCGTCTCCATCCGGCCCGCGGCAAGTCAGAGGTTGTGACAACCCTCCGCCGAGGCGGTTCGGATGGCGCGCGCTGATGATGGCTGCCCAGTTGTGGCGGTAAGAGCGCGAGGCCTCCTGGGCAATTGAGCGAAGGACGAGCCGGTGTCAGCTGTCGGCGCCGTGTTCTGCCCGCTTGAAGAGTTGGCTCCCGCAGCGGCTGCAGAAGGCCGCATTGGGTTCATGGCTGAGTTTTTCGCACGTCGGGCAGCGGTGCTGCAGGCTGTCGGTCCGCATGGCGGTAGCCAGTTCGGCCGTGAAAATGCCGGTCGGTACCGCGATGATCGAATAGCCGGTGATCATTACCAGGGTGGCGAGAGCCTTGCCCAACGGTGTGTGCGGGACGATATCGCCGAAGCCCACCGTGGTGATGGTCACCACGGCCCAGTAGATGCTCATGGGGATGCTGGTGAAGCCGTTTTCAGGGCCCTCGATGACGTACATGAGCGTGCCGTAGATCAGCACCATAGTGGTCACGCTGAGCAGGAAAACAATGATCTTCTGCTTGCTTCCACGAAGGGCAACCAGTAGGAAGTTGGCTTGGCTAAGATACTGAGTCAGCTTCAGTACCCGGAACACTCGCAGCATCCGAATAGCGCGCACCACCAGCAGATATTCGGCGTCTGGATAAAACAGCGCAATAAAGGCAGGCACCACCGACAGGAGGTCAATCGCGCCGTAGAAACTGAATACGTATCTGCGTGGCTCCGGATGGCAGTAAATGCGGACCAGATACTCGATTAGAAAGATTCCGGTGAACAACCATTCCAGTCCGTCCAGCAGAACACCATACCGATCGCTGTAAACAGCCACGCTGTCGAACATGACAACCAAGAGACTGGCCAGGATAACGAACAGAAGCCAGGTATCGAAGCGTCTGCCCGCCGATGTATTGGTGAAGAAGATGATGACGTAGAGGCGCTCGCGCCAGCCCATCGATCGGAGGGCGTCGTTGTCCATTTGCGGAAGCTCCCGGAAATCGGTGAATTCGAAAATTATCCCAGTGTTCGAACCGTAGCCGCAAAGCATCGTTGCGGCCCGGATGGCAAAAATATCGGACGGAGTCGTTCTGCCTTGGTTGGGTGGGCTGTTTAAGTGGCGTCACTTCGTGGTGACCATTCAGCTCTGCACCTTTGCCTCGCGCCACGTTCCGGCATAGTCTTAGGCATGCGTATCAGGCCTCGGAGAGCGACATGCCAGATTCCCAGTTGGTCGATCCGTTCGGCCGACGCATCACCTACCTTAGGCTGTCGGTTACCGACCGCTGCGATTTTCGCTGCACCTATTGCATGAGCGAGGACATGGTCTTCGCTCCGCGTGCGCAGATCCTCTCGCTGGAAGAGCTCTACGCCGTGGCCGACGCCTTCATCAGGCTAGGCGTCAAGCGCATTCGTGTGACCGGTGGCGAACCGTTGGTACGCAAAGGCTTGCCGACTTTGTTGAGTCGTCTGGGCGCGCGTGAGGAACTGGAAGATCTGGCGATCACCACCAATGGCTCACAATTGCCGACTCTCGCACCGGTGCTGCGCGATGCGGGCGTCAAGCGTCTTAACATCAGTCTCGATTCCCTCAAGCGAGAACGTTTCGCCGAGCTTACCCGCCGTGACAAGCTCGACCAGGTCATCGAGGGCATCGATGCGGCGCGTAACGCCGGGTTCCGCCGAATCAAGCTCAACAGTGTGATTCAGAAAGGCCGCAATGACGACGAAGTGCTCGACCTGGTGAATTTCGCCGTGGACCGCGGGCTCGATATCAGCTTCATCGAAGAAATGCCCCTGGGCAACATCTCCAGCCACGAGCGGGAAATCACCTTCTGTTCCAGCGAGGAGGTGCGTGAACGAATCGAGGTGGGGCACCAACTGATACGCAGTAGCCACACCACGGGCGGCCCATCGCGCTATTGGCAAGTTGCCGGCAGCGATACCCAGGTCGGCTTCATCTCACCGCACAGCAATAACTTCTGCGGCAGTTGCAACCGTGTGCGCGTCACCGCTGAAGGTAAGCTGGTGCTCTGCCTGGGGCACGAGGGCGCGCTCGATCTCAAGACCCTGATGCGGCGCTATCCGGGCGACAGCGAGCGGCTGCGCCAGGCGCTGATCGACGCACTGCAACTGAAGCCGGAGAAGCACGAGTTTCGTACCGACGAGCAGGTCCAGGTGGTGCGCTTCATGAGCATGACGGGCGGTTAAAGCGAACATGCGATGCTCCACTGCCATAGTTGAGTAGGGTGGGCTGGGCGGCATCCCGCTTCATTCCAGATTCCAGCCCGCACCGGAACGGAGCTGGCATCCTTCACACTTGATCGGTTTCGCTCCTGCACGATTTTGGTTGTCGCCGCGTAAACATTGCCGCCACTGGTGGGTTGGGCGGCCCCAGTAGGATGACCTGGTAGCGCTCCGCTTCAGCCCACCCGCATGCACATCCCAGTCACCGAAAGTGCGCATCCATCCCCGCGATGGCCGTTAGGCAGCATGATAAACTCCGGCGTTTCGTGCAGCACCCACTCGATGCCAGGAATCCCGATGTTCGCGGCGACTCTGCTTGTTCATCCTCACGCTGATGCCATGGATAGGCCCACATGCGACTGAAAAGCATCAAGCTTGCCGGCTTCAAATCCTTCGTCGATCCCACCACGGTGAGTTTTCCGAGCAACATGGCGGCGGTCGTCGGGCCGAATGGCTGCGGCAAGTCCAACATCATCGATGCGGTGCGCTGGGTGATGGGCGAGAGCTCGGCGAAGAATCTGCGCGGCGAGTCGATGACCGACGTCATCTTCAATGGCTCCAATACGCGCAAACCGGTGACCCAAGCCAGCATCGAACTGATCTTCGACAATTCCGACGGCACCCTGACGGGCGAATACGCGGCGTTTGCCGAGATATCCATCCGTCGGCGAGTCACGCGCGACGCGCAAAACACCTATTTTCTTAACGGCGTGAAATGCCGCCGCCGCGATATCACGGATATCTTCCTTGGCACCGGTCTGGGCCCGCGCAGCTATTCGATCATTGAGCAGGGCATGATTTCCAAACTGATCGAGGCCAAGCCGGAGGATTTGCGCAATTTCATCGAAGAGGCGGCGGGTATCTCCAAGTACAAGGAGCGTCGTCGAGAAACCGAGAACCGGATTCGCCGCACCCACGAGAACCTTGCGCGTCTGACAGATCTGCGCGAAGAGCTCGAACGCCAGCTCGAGCGCCTGCACCGCCAGGCCCAGTCGGCGGAGAAATATCAGGAATACAAGGCCGAGGAGCGCCAGCTCAAGGCGCAACTGTCGGCCTTGCGCTGGCAAGCGCTGAATGACCAAGTCGGCCAGCGCGAGCAGGTCATCGGCGACCAGGAGGTCGGTTTCGAGGCGTTGGTCGCCGAGCAGCGCAACGCGGATGCCAGTATCGAGCGGCTGCGCGACGGCCATCATGAGCTGTCCGAGAGGTTCAATCTTGTCCAGGGACGCTTCTACTCGGTCGGCGGGGATATCGCACGGGTCGAGCAGAGCATCCAGCACGGTCAGCAGCGTTTGCGCCAGCTGCAGGACGACCTACGCGAAGCGGAACAGGCACGCCTGGAGACCGAGTCGCACCTGGGCCACGACCGTACCTTGCTCGCCACCCTCGGCGAGGAGCTGGCAATGCTCGAGCCCGAGCAGGACATCGCGGGCGCGGCGGCCGAGGAAACGGCTGCGCAGCTCGAAGAAGCCGAAACAGCCATGCAGACCTGGCAGGAGCAATGGGAACGCTTCAACCAGCAGAGCGCCGAGCCACATCGCGCAGCCGAGGTGCAGCAGTCACGTATACAGCAGCTGGAACAGAGCCTGGAGCGTCTAGCCGAACGCCAGCGCCGACTGGAAGATGAGCGTGCGTCGCTCGCCGTCGACCCGGAAGACGCAGCCGTCGCTGAGATGGGTGAATTGCTGGCGGTCGGCGAGTTGAATCTCGAAGAGCTGTCGGCTGCACAGGAACAGGCTGAGCAGCGCCTCGAGCAACTGCACGAGCGATTGCAGCAGGCTGTTCGGGCCGAGCAGCAAGCGCAAGGTGAGCTTCAGCGACTGAACGGCCGCATCGCATCGCTGGAAGCCTTGCAGCAGGCTGCGATGGATCCGGGCAAGGGCGTTTCGGAGTGGCTACAGGAACGAGGTCTCGATCAACGGCCGCGTCTCGCCGAAGGACTGCGCGTCGAGCCGGGCTGGGAGCTGGCGGTCGAAACCGTACTGGGCGCTGATCTGCAGGCGGTGTTGCTGGATTCGTTCGACGAGCTTGATATGAGTGGCTTCGAACTGGGTGATCTACGTCTGGCCAGTCCTTCTCCAGCGGGCGGGGCGGTCAGCGGCAGCCTGCTGGACAAGGTGACGTCAGCCGTCGACCTTTCTCCCTGGCTGGGGCGGGTACGGCCAGTCGAGGATCTCGACCAGGCCCTCGCGCAGCGTGGTTCGCTGGCCGCTGACGCGAGCCTGATCAGCCGCGACGGCTATTGGGTAGGCCGGCACTTTCTGAGGGTCCGGCGGGCCGGGGAGGCCGAGTCCGGATTGCTCGCCCGCGGGCAGGAGCTGGAACGGCTGCAGGCCGAACGGGACGAACGCGAGGCCAGCCTGGAGCTGTTAGGCGAGCAGCTCGGCCAGCTTCGCGAGGCGCAACGAGAAGAAGAAGATCGGCGCGAGCAGCAACGTCGCCGTCACCAGGATTTGTCTCGTCAACAAGGCGAGCTGAATGCGCGCCTTTCCGCCAGCCAGGCCAGGCTGGAGCAGTTGAGCTTGCGCCGTCGTCGTCTGGAGGAAGAGCTGGCCGAACTGTCCGAACAGCGGGCGCTGGAAACCGAACAACTGGGCGAGGCGCGACTGCATCTGCAGGATGCGCTCGACGCCATGGCGCTTGATACCGAACAGCGCGAGACATTATTGGCGAGCCGCGACGGCATCCGTGAGCAGCTTGATCGCATTCGACAGGAAGCACGTCAGCACAAGGATCATGCACACCAGTTGGCCGTACGAGTCGGCTCGCTGAAAGCACAGTTCGATTCGACTCGCCAGGCACTGGAGCGCCTCGAGCAGCAGTTCGAGCGTGCCGTGGAGCGGCGCGAGCAGCTCAATTTGAATCTGGAAGAGGGTGAGGCGCCACTCGAAGAGTTGCGCATGAAGCTCGAAGAGCTGCTGGAGCGGCGCATGGGCGTCGAGGACGAGCTCAAGCTGGCTCGCCTGGCGCTCGAAGATGCCGATCGTGATCTGCGCGACGCCGAAAAACGCCGGACTCAAGCCGAGCAACAGGCGCAGCTGTTACGCGGCCAGCTCGAACAGCAGCGGATGGAGTGGCAAGCGCTCAGCGTCCGACGCAAGGCGCTGCAGGACCAGTTGCATGAAGACGGCTTCGATTTGCACGGTGTGCTCGCCACACTACCTGCCGGAGCTGGCGAGCCGGAGTGGGAGGCTGAGCTGGAGCGCCTAGGCGGGCGCATTCAGCGTCTGGGCCCGATTAACCTTGCGGCGATCGATGAGTTTCAGCAGCAGTCGGAACGCAAACGCTACCTCGATGCACAGAACGACGACCTCGCCGAGGCGCTTGATACGCTGGAAAACGTCATCCGCAAGATCGACAAGGAAACTCGCAACCGTTTCAAGGAAACGTTCGACCTGATCAATGGTGGCCTGCAGGCGCTTTTTCCCAAGGTTTTCGGCGGTGGCAACGCTTATCTGGAACTTACCGGAGAAGATTTACTCGATACCGGGGTGGCGATCATGGCGCGTCCGCCGGGCAAGAAGAACAGCACCATCCACCTGCTATCGGGTGGGGAGAAGGCTCTGACCGCTCTGGCGCTGGTGTTTGCGATCTTTCAGCTCAATCCGGCGCCATTCTGCATGCTCGATGAGGTGGACGCTCCCCTGGACGACGCCAACGTTGGACGCTACGCGCGTCTGGTCAAGGAAATGTCTGAGAAGGTGCAGTTCATCTACATCACGCATAACAAGATCGCGATGGAAATGGCCGACCAGCTAATGGGGGTGACCATGCACGAGCCGGGTTGTTCGAGGCTGGTAGCGGTCGACGTGGAGCAGGCAGTGGCGCTCGCGGAGGCTTGAGCCGCGCCTGTTTCGAGCAAGGTCGAGTTAAACGGAGATCAATAAAAGAGCCGCGTCGGGCGGTGCAAATCTACCGTTCGTCGTGCTAGTTTAGAGCGCAATTTTTACGATGCGCGGATGAGCCTGTTCAGCGGCTTTGAATCTGCGTCTTTATCATCGATTTCAGGGGTTTAAGCATTAATGGATATCGGTCTGCGCGAATGGCTGATCGTCATCGGCATCATTGTCATCGCCGGCATTCTTTTCGATGGCTGGCGACGGATGCGCGGTAGCAAGGGCAAGTTGAAATTCAAGCTGGACCGCAATATTGCGAGCAATCTGCCAGACGATGACGAGTCCAACGAGCTGCTGGGGCCGCCGCGAGTCGTGAGCCGCAACAACGAGCCAGCCTTGGACGAAACCGATCTTCCATCGATGAGCGCGCGCGAGACGAGCAAGCGCCGCAACAGCGATCCCCAGCAGGGCGACCTGCATTTCTCCGATGATGAACCGGTTCCAACCCTGCTGGATCCGGTAGCGGGTGACGATGAAAGGGCAAGCGAATCTGATCAGGATCTGCCCCCGGTTGAGGAAGTACTGGTCATCAACGTGATTTCCCGAGATCCGCACGGTTTCCGTGGGCCCGCGTTGCTGCAGAATATTCTGGAGAGCGGTCTGCGGTTCGGTGAAATGGACATCTTCCATCGCCATGAAAGCATGGCGGGTAATGGCGAGGTTCTGTTTTCCATGGCCAACGCAGTCAAGCCCGGGACCTTCGATCTGGACGACATCGACCACTTCACGACGCCGGCCGTGAGCTTCTTCCTCGGTTTGCCTGGCCCGCGCCATCCCAAGCAAGCCTTCGATGTGATGGTCGCCGCTGCACGCAAGTTGTCGCAGGAACTGAACGGCGAATTGAAAGACGACCAGCGCAGCGTACTGACCGCACAGACCATCGAGCACTACCGCCAGCGCATCGTCGATTACGAACGCCGGCAAATGACCACCAAACGTTGATCAAAAAAACCGCTCCCTGGAGCGGTTTTTTATGGCCTGCCGATCCCTCTCGAAGCCGCCTGAAAGCCAGTCCACACCTGCCGGCCGCCACAGGATCGGCTAGAATCCCGCGTCTGATATCAACCAAGGCGCGCTGATACTGTCTGATCAGCATTGCCACAGCTACGGCTCCGTCATATGCCTTCCGCCCAAACCGCCGCAGAGCGCATCGCCGAACTGCGCAGCGAAATCGACGCCCACAACTACCGCTACTACGTACTCGACGAGCCCAGCGTCCCTGACGCGGAATACGACCGCTTATTCAAACAGCTCAGGGCGCTTGAGGGCGAGCATCCGGAGTTGGTCACCCCGGACTCGCCAACCCAGCGGGTCGGTGGCGCCGCGTTGGCGGCCTTCGGCCAGGTCCGTCATGAAATACCAATGCTGAGCCTGGGCAATGCCTTCGAAGAGCAGGATCTGATCGACTTCGACCGACGCGCGCGCGAGGGGCTGGATTTGCCGGCGGATCTTCTGGGTGACGGCGTCGAGCTGGAATACAGCTGCGAGCCAAAGCTCGACGGTCTGGCCGTGAGCTTGCTCTATGAAGACGGCAAACTGGTTCGTGGTGCCACTCGAGGCGACGGCAGTACGGGCGAAGACATCAGTGCCAATGTGCGCACCATTCGCAATATTCCGTTGAAGCTACACGGTAGCGGCTGGCCCGCCGTGCTGGAAGTGCGCGGTGAAATCTACATGCCCAAGGCCGGCTTCGAGGCGCTCAACGCGCGCCAGCTGGAAGCGGGTGGCAAGCCCTTCGCCAATCCACGCAACGCCGCCGCTGGCAGCCTGCGCCAGCTTGACTCGAAGATTACCGCCAACCGGCCGCTGGAGCTGTGCGCCTATGGCGTGGGCCGCAGCGATGGCGAGCTGCCGGACACCCATATCGGCATTCTCCAGGCCTTGAAAGCTTGGGGCTTGCCGATTAGCCGTGAGCTCAAGCTGGCCAAGGGGGTGCAAGAATGTCGCGACTACTACCACGCCATCGGCGAGAAGCGCGATGCGTTGCCGTATGAAATTGACGGCGTGGTGTTCAAGGTCAACTCGACTGCTCAGCAGCGCGAGCTGGGCTTCCGTGCTCGCGAACCGCGCTGGGCCATCGCGCATAAGTTCCCCGCCCGTGAGGAAGTCACCGAGCTGCTCGATGTGGAATTCCAGGTTGGTCGCACCGGCGCCATCACGCCCGTCGCGCGGCTGAAGCCCGTACAGGTCGCCGGCGTGACGGTTTCCAACGCCACGCTACACAACATGGACGAGGTCGCTCGCCTGGGTGTGATGATTGGCGACACGGTCATTGTGCGTCGTGCCGGTGACGTCATTCCACAGATCCTCGGGGTGATTCCTGAGCGTCGGCCCGAACACGCGCGCCAAGTCCAGGTACCTGAACAGTGCCCGGTCTGCGGCTCGGCCGTGGAGCGCACCCAGCTGATCAAACGCAGCAAGGGCCGGGAATCAATCAGCGAAGGGTCAATTTACCGTTGTGTCGGCCGTCTGGCCTGTCAGGCGCAGCTCAAGCAGGCGATTATTCATTTCGTTTCCCGCAGGGCCATGGACATTGACGGCCTGGGCGACAAGATCGTCGAGCAACTTGTGGATACCGGGCTGGTCGGCTCGCCAGCCGATCTGTACTGCCTGACCTTCGAGCAGGTGTTGGCGCTGGAAGGCTTCGCCGAGGTGTCGAGCCGCAACCTGCTCAAAGCCATCGATGCGAGTCGTACGCCGTCCCTGGCACGCTTCATCTTTGCCCTGGGAATTCCGGATGTCGGCGAGGGCACTGCCAAGCTGCTGGCGCGTGCTCTTGGATCGCTCGATCGCATCAGTCGAGCGATGCCGGACGTGCTGGTCTATCTGCCGGATATCGGTCTGGAAGTCGCCCACGAAATTCACAGCTTCTTCGAGGACGAGCATAACCAGCTTGTCATCCAGCAGCTGCGCGAGCGCGGGGTGCAGTTGCAGGAGGAGGGCGAGGTGCATCCTGAGTTTGCGGCCTGCGCAACGCTTTCCGGCCTGCTCGATCGGCTCAACATTCCGTTCATCGCCAGTACCGGTGCCCAGCGTCTTGCCGACCGCTTCGGCAGTCTCGACGGCATCATCGAGGCCGACTGGCTCGATCTACGCCAGGTCGAACGCCTCAATGAAAAGGCCGCCCGTGCGCTACGCGACTACTTTGACGATCCGGCCAACGCCGAGCGCGCCCGCACTATCGAAGCCCAACTACGTGAGTTCGGGATGCATTGGCAAAGCGAACGGAAGGCCGCGCAAGGACTCCCTTTGGCGGGCCAAACCTGGGTGCTCACCGGCACCCTGGAAAGCATGAGCCGCGACGAGGCCAAGGCCAGGTTGGAAGCGTTGGGAGCGAAGGTCGCTGGTTCCGTTTCGGCCAAAACTGCCTGTGTGGTAGCAGGGCCAGGGGCAGGGTCGAAGCTGGCCAAGGCGACCGAACTGGGGGTAAAAGTCATGGATGAACAAGCGCTTGTGCGTATGCTCGCCTGAACGACATCCAGGTGCTGGAGTCGTCTCGGTAAATCTGCCTACGAGGAACTTCAAGTTCTGAGCGTTGCGGCAGGTCACCGAGCAGGGTTTGCACCAGGCTAAAGGGAATGGCCTGCTTATTGCTGAAGTCGAATACTGAAGAACAAAAATGTCGCTTAATTGACAGTTGGTTCAGCATCCGAAGTCGAGGGCGTTGCGATGAAGGCAGTTATTCTTGCTGGCGGATTGGGTACGCGCATCAGCGAAGAATCCCATCTCAGGCCCAAGCCGATGATCGAAATCGGCGGAAAGCCAATTCTTTGGCACATAATGAAGATCTATTCCCATCACGGCATCAGGGAATTCGTGATCTGCCTGGGTTACAAAGGCTATGTGATCAAGGAATATTTCGCTAATTACTTCCTGCATATGTCAGACGTGACGTTCGATATGTCGACCAACTCCATGGAAGTGCACCAACGCTACGTCGAGCCCTGGCGAGTTACTTTGGTCAACACTGGAGACGACACACTAACGGGAGGCCGGCTGCGCAGAGTACGCGAGCACCTGGGTGACGATCCGTTCTGCTTTACCTATGGCGACGGTGTTGCGGATATCGACGTTAGTGCACTCGTCGAGTTTCACAAATCCCATGGCAAGCCGGCCACGGTGACGGCGATCCAGCCACCTGGTCGTTACGGGGCGCTTGACATGGACGGAGACCGCGTCGGTGCCTTCCAAGAGAAACCCGCAGGCGACGGCTCCTGGATTAATGGAGGTTTTTTCATTCTCAACCCTTCGGTCATCGATTATATCGATGGCGACCAGAGCAGCTGGGAGGGCGGTCCGCTGATGCAGCTTGCGGATGAGTCAAAATTAATGGCGTTCCGTCACCGCGGGTTTTGGCAGGCGATGGACACGCTGAGGGATAAGAATCAACTGAACGACCTCTGGCTGAGCGGCAATGCGCCGTGGAAGGTTTGGCAATGAACCAATTCGCGGAGTGCTACCGGGGGCGCAAGGTATTGCTGACAGGGCATACCGGCTTCAAGGGTAGTTGGCTCGCAGCATGGTTGGTTGAGCTCGGCGCCGATGTGGTCGGTTTTTCACTGCCAAGCGACCCAAAGGAAAAAGTTAGCCATTGGGATGGGCTGGGGCTCCAGATACCCGACCTGCGCGGCGATATCCGCGATGCGGGCGAACTGCACCGTGTGATTGGGGCACATCGTCCGGAAATCGTATTCCATCTCGCCGCCCAGACGCTGGTGCGGCCGTCCTATCGGCAACCCCTGCAGGCTTGGACGAGTAACGTGCTGGGCACCGCCAATCTGCTAGAGGCCTGCCGACAAACGTCTAGCGTTGCCGCCGTGGTGGTCGTAACAACCGATAAGGTATACGCAAATCATGAATGGCCTTGGGGCTACCGTGAGCGCGACGAACTGGCCGGACATGACCCCTATAGCGCCTCTAAAGCGGCCGTCGAGCTTCTTTGCGCCAGCTATCGAAAGTCTTTCTGGAGCGAGATTGGCCCTCTGCTGGCAACGGCTCGGGCGGGAAACGTCATCGGTGGTGGTGACTGGGCGGAAGACCGTCTGATCCCCGATCTAGTACGTGCAATGCAGGCGGGGCAGACTCTGGAAATCCGTTCGCCCACTGCAACCCGGCCCTGGCAGCACGTGCTGGAGTGTCTTTCCGGCTACTTGCTGCTAGGGCAACGCCTACTAGAGGGCGACCGTACCTTCGCCGAGGCCTGGAACTTCGGCCCGTCGCCGGAGGCTAACCGCTCCGTGGCAGATGTTCTCCGCGCCTTGCAGAGGCACTGGCCGGCGGTGACCTGGCAGGTCTCACCTGGCGATGGCTTGCACGAAGCGCAGCTGCTCTATCTGGACAACGCTAAGTCGCGTGCGGGGCTACGCTGGGCTCCCGTATGGGAATTGTCGACTGCCCTCGAAGCTACCGCTGACTGGTACCGCCACTTCCATGAGCGCGGTGAGGTCTGCACTCGGGCGCAGTTGGGTTCGTTCAGTGAAGCGGCAAAAGCGGCAGGATGCGTATGGGCTTGATTCCGGTCGCGACGCCCATTGATGACCTGCTATGCGTCAAGTGCGATTCCCGACGTGACGAGCGCGGTTCCTTCACCCGTTTGTTTTGTGCTGAGGCGCTGGCTTCGCTGCTGGGCGAGCGTCGAATCGTGCAAGTCAATCAATCGGTCACTCGGCAGGTTGGTGCCCTCCGCGGTCTTCACTTTCAGCATTTTCCTCATGCCGAGATGAAGCTGGTGCGCTGTATCCGTGGCCAAGTGTGGGATGTGGTAGTGGACCTGCGCCGCAACTCTTCGACTTTTCTGTGCTGGCACGCAGAACGCCTGAGCGCCGAAAACCAGCGCATGCTGGTTATCCCGGAAGGCTGCGCTCACGGTTTTCAGGTGTTGGAGGAGGACAGCGAAATGCTCTATCTGCACACCGAGTTCTACCGGCCCGATGCTGAAGGCGGGGTGCGCCACGACGATCCGGCGCTGGCGATCGACTGGCCCCTGCCGGCGCGGGATCTGTCGGCGCGCGATCAGCAGCATCCCCTGATCACCTCAGATTTCATCGGGCTGGCACCATGAACTGCCGTCATTGCGAAGCGCGGCTGCGATATGCCTTCCTCGACCTGGGCCATGCACCACCGTCGAACGCTTATCTGACAGAGGCGGATCTGAATCGGCCCGAGCGCTACTACCCGCTGCGCTTGTGGGTTTGCGAGCACTGCTGGCTGGTGCAGACCGAGGATTATGCCGAGGCCGGCGAGCTTTTCGACGCGGACTACGCTTATTTCTCGTCTACCTCCAGCAGCTGGCTCGCGCATGCCCGTGACTACGCCGAGCGCATGCGAAAGACGCTCGCGCTGGGGGCGGACAGCCTAGTGGTCGAGGTGGCTTCTAACGATGGCTACCTGCTACGCAATTTTGTCGAGGCCGGCGTGCCCTGCCTGGGCATCGAGCCGACCGCTAGCACCGCCGATGCTGCCCAGCGCCTGGGTGTTCCGGTGCTGCGTGAGTTCTTCGGGGAGTCGCTCGGCCGTCGGCTGGCCGGAGAGGGCAGGCAGGCCGATCTGCTGCTGGGCAACAACGTGTTCGCTCACGTGCCGGACATCAACGATTTTGCCCGCGGCCTCAAGGCTGCGCTCAAGCCCGGTGGTACCCTGACCCTGGAATTTCCGCACCTGCTGCGCCTGATCGAACGGGTGCAGTTCGATACCGTCTATCACGAGCATTTTTCTTACCTGTCGCTGTACAGCGTCCGACGTATTCTCGAAGCTGTTGGTCTGCGCATCTACGATGCCGAAGAGCTGACCACTCATGGCGGCAGCCTGCGCATCTTCGCGTGCCATGGAGATGACCCACGTTCTCGTGCGGCTGCGGTGGATGTCGTGTTGCAAGCGGAGGCCAATGCTGGTCTCCGCGAGTTGGCTGTCTACAGCGGATTCCAGGCCAGGGCGGACCGAGTGAAGAATGATCTGCTGAGCTTTCTGCTGGAGCAGAAGCGCGCGGGCCGGCGGGTTGCAGCCTATGGAGCTGCCGCCAAAGGCAACACCATCCTCAACTATGCTGGCATCAAGCCCGACCTGTTACCTTGCGTGTTCGATGCTGCACCGTCGAAGCAGGGCAAATATCTACCAGGCAGCCACGTGCCGATCCGATCTCCTCGGGATTTGGACGAGATACGTCCAGATCTGCTGCTCGTGCTGCCTTGGAACATCGCCGAAGAAGTGATGAAGCAGAACGAGCGAATCCGTGAATGGGGTGGCCGTTTCATCACTGCCGTTCCTCGTCTGGAGGTGAAATGAAGCCGCGCATCCAGTACACCCAACCGTCCATTTCCGAGCTGGAAGTGCGGTATGTGACCGATGCGGCTCGTCACGGTTGGGGACCGCGCTGCTACGAGTACATCGAACGCTTCGAAGAAGCCTTCAAACAACACCTCGGGGTGAAATACGCCATCGCGACATCAAGCTGCACCGGTGCCCTTCACATGGGGCTGGCGGCGCTTGGCATTGGAGCAGGCGACGAAGTGATTCTCGCCGACACCAATTGGATTGCCTCTGTGGCACCAGCCGTGCACCTTGGGGCGACCCCGGTATTCGTCGATATTTGCCAGGACAGCTGGTGCCTGGACCCGGCGCAGGTAGAGGCAGCCATCACGCCTCGTACTCGAGCGATCATCGCTGTCCACCTGTACGGCAACCTCTGCGCTATGGATGAACTGCTGGCCATTGGCGAGCGGCATGGTGTTCCGGTGATCGAGGACGCGGCTGAAGCCATCGGCGCCGAGTGGCATGGACGACGTGCGGGCAGCATGGGCCGCTTCGGTGTGTTTTCCTTCCACGGCACCAAGACCATGACCACCGGTGAAGGTGGCATGTTTGTCACCAACGACAACGAGTTGTTCGAGTATGTCCTCGGCCTGTCCAACCACGGCCGGATAAAGGGGCAGACGCGCCAGTTCTGGCCCGACCTGCTGGGCTTCAAGTACAAGATTTCCAACCTGCAGGCCGCGCTCGGCTGTGCCCAGATCGAGCGTATCGGCGAGCTGATCGAGCGCAAGCAGGCCATCATGGCGGCCTATCGTGAGCGTCTGGGTGGCCTGCATGGCCTGCATCTGAATCCTGAACCCGAGGGAACGCGCATCGGCGCCTGGATGCCCACGGTGGTCTTCGATGCCGCACTCGGCATCACCCGGGAGCGATTGCTGGAGCGCTTCGCCGAGAACAATATCGATGCGCGGGTGTTCTTCTACCCGCTCTCTGCACTGCCGATGTTCCAAGGCCGCGTACCGGCTGCCGGTGGCCATTCCGCTAGCATCCCGGAGCGAGCCATCAATCTGCCAAGCTTTCACGACATGCGCGACTTGGATATTGACCGTGTCTGCGCTGTGGTCGAGGCGTTGCACGACGAGGCGGGACGGTGAGTACGGTGGTGATCTCTCAGCCCATGTATTTCCCTTGGGTTGGGATGTTCGAGCAGTGGCGGCTGGCCGATGACTTCGTGTTCTTCGACGACGTGCAATTCGCTCGCGGCTTTATCAACCGGGTGCAGTACAAGACCCCCAACGGCAGCGCCTGGCTGACCGTGCCTCTGCGCCAGCACAGCCGCGACGCGCGGATCTGCGATTTGGAATGCGTTGAAAACTCGGGCTGGCGCGACAAGCACTTGCGTACGCTGGCCTTGGCGCTGGCTGGCGCTCCGCATCTGCAGGATGCGCTCGGGCTGGCCGAATCGGTGCTGCTGCGCCGCGATCTGGGCTTCTGCGAGCTACTCATCGAAGGTATGCAGGTGGTAGTGGACTACTTCGGCCTGCTGCAAGGCAAACGCCTGCATCGCTCCTCGCAACTGGCGGTGACGGGGCGCAAGAGCGATCTGATCCAGGGGCTGGTATCGCGCCTGGGCGGCGACCGCTACGTGACCGGCATGGGAGCCTTGAGCTATCTGAACCACGCAGCCATGGAGCAGGCTGGCATCAAGGTCTGCTACATGGATTACCGCAAGCGTGAGTACCCTCAGAAGTTTCCGCCGTTCACACCCTACGTCACCGTTCTCGATCTGGTGGCCAACTGCGGGAGAGACGGAAGGTTTTTCATCGATTCGGATGTGACCCATTGGCGCCAGGCGCTGGCAGCAAGGGATCAGGTATGAACAAGCTGAACGAAGTGACTTCGCAGTACAAACCCGGGGCGGCAACCTCTCTGGAGAACGAGTTGATCCTCAACTGGTATCCGCCGCGCATCCTGCGCCGTCTCGAAGGGGCATCGCCGAGTTCGCTACTGGAATTGGGACTGGGGCACGGCTACACCACCGCGTTGTTCAATCGCCATTTCCAACGTCATGTAGTGCTCGAGGGGTCGTCGGTCGTGATAGATCTGTTTCGGGACAACTATCCGGGACTGAACATCGAGCTGGTGGAAGGCTATTTCGAGCACTTCGATAGCAGCGAGCAGTTCGATGTGCTGTTGATGGGCTTCATCCTCGAGCACGTGGACGATCCCAGTCTTATCCTGCGTCGCTTCCATGACAATCTGCGCCCCGGTGGTCGGCTCTACGTGGCTGTGCCCAACGCCAAGTCGCTGAACCGTCGTCTGGGGTTGGCCATGGGCAAAATAGGCGACATCTACGAACTCAACGCCAATGACCATGCGTTGGGTCATCAGCGCCAGTTCTGTCGCGACACACTTAAGGCGCTGCTGCAGGCGGAGGGCTATGAAGTCACCTGGGAGGAAGGCATCTACCTCAAGCCGCTGCCGCTTGGTTACATGCAGCCCATGCCTGAGTTCGAGGAAAATTTGCTAGCCATGTGCGAGGTAGGGGTAGACTTTCCTGACCTCTGCGTCGGCCTTCTGATGGAAGTACAGGCGGTCTGATGCCGCGTGCATTAGTGGTGGGCCCAAGCTCAATGCTCGGCAGTAGGCTGAGTGAGCATTTGCGTACGCGGGGCTGGCAGGTCATCGGCGCGGGGCGCTCGGGCGACTGCGAGATACCGCTGGAATTGGGTAGCGAAGCCCTGCGCACCGATTTTCCGCATATCAAGGTGGATGTGCTGTTCCACTGCGCGGCGGCCTTCGGTGATGACTCGCCGCACGGCGCGTGGCTGAACGACCGCGTCAATGTGCTCGGTGCCCATCAGGTATTGGCCCTGGCGCGTGCGGTTGGATGTCGGCGGGTGGTGTACGCCGGGAGTACTTCGTCGGCGCGGCGCGAGGGTACGACCTTTGCCAGCAGCTATGGCGCGTCAAAGGCACGCGCGGAAGCAATATTGGCGTGGGGGCTGGCGCAGAGCGGTCAGGATTTCATTAGCCTGCGCTTTGCCCAGCTATACGATGAGCGGGGCGAATGCGTTCGGCATCAACGCTGGTTCGGACGCATCGTCAGCCACGCTCGCAGCGGCCGTATTTTGCGTCTGCCTCCGGGCGACGCGCCACGCAATTTCGTTCACGTGCAAGACGCAGCCGCTTTGATGGTTGTCGCCAGCGAGGCGCACATGCTTGGCGTTCTGCATGTCTGCCACCCCATGGGCGAGACCTATCTGGAAATCGCCCGCCAGGCCTACGCCGTTTTCGACGAAGGCGGAGGGATTGAGATCGCTCAGGAGAAGACGCCCTTCTGGCCGGCCTACTTCCCTCCGGCATCACCTGAATTGGCGGCGCTGGGCTTGGTTTTCACGCCGATGACGGATGGCCTGCGTGGCATCCGAGACGGTGGCCATGCTGCGTGCTTCGAGGTGTTCGATGTCGCCTGAAGCCGCTACGGTGCGAGTGCTGGTGACGGGCGTAGGCGCGATCATCGGTCAGGGTGTAGCCAAGTCGCTGCGTCAACTGCCGGGCGTTCGAATCATCGGTCTTGACCGCGATCCGCAAGCCTTCGGGCGTCACGCCTGCGACGCATTCCATTTCAAACCGGCGATGGCGGAGACGGACGCGGCCTACGACCGTTTTCTGCTGCAATTGCTGGAGCGGGAAGCGATCGACTTGGTACTCCCTTGCATCGAGCAGGACGTCTTTTACTTCGACACCCGTCGCGAGCTTTTCAATGCTGCGGGAGTGGCCGTGGCACTTAACGACAGTCGCCTGATCAACCTGGCGCGGGACAAGTGGGGCCTGCACCTGGCGTTGTTGGAGGCCGGTCTTCCGACGATTCCTACCAGCCTTTCGACCGACTGGGCACAGGTACTGGCGCAGCTCGGCCCAGCGCCGCTTCTGTGCAAACCGCGCCGGGGGTCGGGTGGCCGTGGTCAGGCGTTGGTGGAGGACGAGGAAGACCTGCGTTATCAGGCGCGTAAGCAGGGCGACAATTTCATGCTACAGCGGGTGATCGGCAGCGACGACGAGGAATATACAGTCGGCCTGTTCGGCTACGGTGACGGCCAGTCCAGCCGCCCAGCCATCCTCCAGCGAACCTTAGGCCCGGGTGGCGCCACCTGGCGTGCCCGGAGCATCGACGGCGATGAGTTGATCGAGAGCGCCTGCGAGGCGCTGACCGCACATTTTCAGCCGGTGGGTCCGACCAACTACCAGTTCCGCAAGGCCGATGGCCGTGCCTGGCTGCTGGAGATCAATCCACGCCTGTCAGCTTCGGTATCGCTGCGTGCGGCGCTCGGCTTCAACGAGGCGGCCATGAGCATTGACTATTTTTGCCGAGGGCAGCGCCCGGTATCCGCCAACTGGCATACGGCGCTTTGCAGCCGCTATATCGAGGACCACATCGAGTACCTATGATCGCAGTGATATCGGATGTTCATGGCAATTTCCCGGCCCTACGCGCGGTACTGGCGGCGGCGGATCGACTCGGCTGTTCGCGAGTGATATCCCTGGGCGACGTGACCGGCTACTACGCCGAGCCGGACAAATGCATTGATCTACTGGCGGAGCGCGGCGCCGTACAGCTGCTCGGCAACCACGATAGCTACTTGGTGGAAGGCACAGGCTGTCCTCGCTCGCGGCTGGTGTCATCGCTGCTGGAACATCAGGCTCGGGTGGTACGCCGGGACCAGGTCGAAATGCTGGCTGGCTTGAGCTCTCAGTACGAGGAGGGCGACGCTTGCTTCGTGCACGGCGGTTGGGAAGACCCTCGCGACCAGTATCTCTATCGCGTTTCCCCGGACAAGCTGAGTGGCCCGTGGCGCTACTACTTTTCGGGGCATACCCATGTTCAGGTGCTGGCTTCGCTGGGCGAGAAAATCTATTGCAACCCCGGTTCTGTTGGCCAGCCGCGCGATGGCGACCCTCGTGCTGCCTTCGCCCTGTTCGACGGCACGAGCATCGTCCTGCAACGGGTGGCCTACGATATCGACGAGACGGCTGCTGCGATGCGCAGTGCCGGCTACGACGAGCCGCGGCTATGGGAAAACCTCTACATCGGCGCCCAGATCGGTGGGCGCATCGACAAGATCGAAATCATCGAGCGAGAGCACACAAAGTGAGCGCAAACGACGAGTTCCAAGCGGAAGTGCAACGCAATATCGAGGCCGCCGGCCAGGACCAGGGACTCAAGGAACGTTCTCTGGACTGGATGCTGGAGGCGGGCGGCAAGTATCGCTACTCCTACAACTTCAGCTGGCTGGGCCGGCCAATCATTCAGTATCCGCAGGACATCGTAGCCATGCAGGAGCTGGTGTGGACCGTTCAGCCGGAGCTGATCGTCGAGACTGGTATCGCCCATGGCGGTTCGCTGATCCTGTTCGCCTCGCTGCTGGAACTCAACGCGGCCTGCGGTGGCCCGCAGAATGCCAGAGTGCTGGGTATCGACATCGATATTCGCCAGCACAACCGCGAAGCCATAGAGGCACATCCCATGTCACGGCGCATCGACATGATTCAGGGTTCGAGTATTGCCTCCGAAGTGGTTGAGCACGTGCGCCGGACTGCTCAGGGCAAGCGGGTGCTGGTGTCGCTGGACAGCAACCACACCCACGATCATGTGCTGGCCGAGTTGAAGGCCTATGCGCCGCTGGTATCGCCGGGCAGCTACTGCGTGGTGTTCGACACCGTGGTGGAGGACACGCCTGACGAGTTGCAGGCCGAACGGCCTTGGGGCAAGGGCAACAGTCCGAAGTCGGCGGTACGCGAATATTTGCATGCTCATCCAGAGTTTCAGGTGGACGCGCGCATGGACAGCAAGTTGCTGATCAGCGTGGCGCCGGAAGGCTACCTGAAGCGGGTCTGACAAGAATTACGGGTCCCCGGCCTAGCCGGGGCGTGAAGAATCAGGATGTGGGGGTGTGCATGCACAAGTTTGAAAACAGGATAGTGGTCAGTGTCCCGGTGTACAACGAGGGGGCCTACGTCCTGGAAACACTAGAGTCGCTCGCTGCCCAAACTCACTCCGACTTCCTGGTGCTGGTGGCCGACAATGCCTCCACCGATCGAACGGGTGACATTTGCCGGGAGTTCTGCACGCGCGACTCTCGCTTCCACTACGTGCGCCACGAACGCAACGTCGGTGCCTCCGCCAACTTCCGCTACTGCTTCGAACACACTACGTCTGAGTTCTTCATGTGGCTCGGGGGGCACGACGTGCTGGCTCCCGAATTCCTCGCCGAAGCCTATGCACGGATGCAAGACGATGATCGGATAAGCCTGGTCTACAGCCGGACCCAGTGGATTGACGACACCGGTAGGGTGCTCGGCCAGACCAACGGCGGCAACTACATATTCGCCGAGCCGTTGGCGCCCCACGAGCGCTATCTCAAGTTATTGCACGCACTGGATCGTTGCGAGGCGGTCAACCAGCTAATCCGTCGCTCCTTCATTGATCTGGATTTTCGCCCGGTGGTGAGCGCCGATCTGGCCTTCCTCTGTCACTTGGCCGCTCATGGGCCCTTCGCCCGCATCGAAAAGCCGCTATATATTCGCCGGGAGATCCGCAAGCGCGACACGACGGCGATGGAGCGCATGACCGGTAGCAAGAGCGCCGCTCACTACCATCAGCTTGCTGAGCTATTTGTGCACAGCATCACCACGCACCGAGCCATCGCCTCAGAGCAAAAACTGGAGCTGATCGGGCAGGTGCTGAATTGGCTGAACAAGCGCTTCCAGCTATTCAGCGAAACGGCGCCGGCTCCGCAGACAATGGCTCCGGCGCCTCGGGCTGTCGCGGAGACGGCGACCTCGCCCGTGCCATTCTTCAGCGTTGTCATGCCCATGTACAACCGCGAGCGCTACGTGAAAGAAGCGATCGAATCGGTGCTGGCGCAGGGCGATCCGGACTTTGAGCTAATCGTCGTCGACGATGGATCCACTGACCGTTCGTTGGATATTGTAGGCGAGATCGACGATCCGCGACTGCGGCTGTTGCGCAACCAGCACGGCGGCGGCGCGGCGGCGCGCAACACGGGCATCGATGCTGCGCGCGGCGAGTTCATCGTCTGGATTGACAGCGACGATCGGCAAGCGCCGGGCGCACTGGCCGCGCTGCGTAGGACCATACAGGCCTGCCCGGACGCCGATGTCTATTACGGCGACTTGGAGATATTCGACGACACCCGTCCAGATAAGCTGTGGCGTACCGAATATCCAGATTTCTATGGCGAGGCGCTGTTGCCACGGTTGATCCGTGGCAACTGCCTGCCCAACCCTGGCACGGCTGTGCGTCGGTCGCTATACCAACGCTACGGTGGCTACGATGTCGCCTTCGTCCGCTGCCATGATTTCCACATATGGACTCGACTTGCCGATAGTGCCCGCTTCAAGAAGGTCGACAACATCGTCTGCCACTGGCGTCAGCACGGTGAAAGTCTTTCCAGTGCCAAGACCCGTGCTTTCGAAGCCAAGGTCGCGCAGGACATGGTTGAGCGTTACTCCCCCAGCCGACTGTTCCCTGACCTGAGTGACGATTCGCAGGGGCAGGGTGCGGCTCTATGGCGGGTTTCGCATATCCACCAGGAACTGGGCGAGCCGGCGCAGGCGTTGCGTGCCGCCTATCGTGCGCAGGCGCTGGGCGTCGGTGATCAAGACCGGATTAGGGAACTTGAACGCCTGTCCGGCAGCCGCTATGAACCGTTCTTCAGCGTCGTGCTGACTACCTTCAATCGCCCGCAACTTCTGTTGGATGCGCTAGCAAGCCTTGAAAAGCAGCAGTTCCGCGATTTTGAAGCGATTCTGGTCAACGATCATGGTGAGGAAGTGGAGCCGTTGCTGGCGCGCTTCCCTTATTGCATCACCTATATTCGCCAAGGCCGAAATCGAGGGCCGGCCGCCGCACGAAACGCAGCGCATCGCGTGGCTCGCGGACGATATGTTGTGTATCTGGATGACGACGACATCTTCCTGCCGGATCATCTACAGACTCTGGCTGACGCACTGCAGGAGCGCCCGGGCGAGGTGGTCTACAGCGATGCGTTGTTCGTGACTGAAAGAATCGAAAACGGTGTGCGCCACAGCCTTCAGGAGGAGCGACGGTATCCGCATGACAGCTATTCGCGCGAGCGCTTGTTCGTTGACAACTATATACCGGTCAACACGTTTGCCTGGCCACGTGCAGTGGCCGCCGAGGTCGGCGAATTTGACGAGACGCTATCGGGCCTGGAGGACTGGGATTTCCTGCTGCGATTGGCGATAAAGCTACCTTTCCACCATGTGCAGCGAGAAACGGTACAGGTACGCATGCGCGTCGGTGACGCCGCGCCCGATCGTCGCTCCCTACACGCTTTTAAAGATTACCCAGCGCTGTACCGTGAACTGTATTCGCGGCATTCGGATTTGGACGATGCCAGCATCAAAAGCCAGCGTGCCGCCAAATTAACGCAGCTCGGACAGATGTCCAGCGGGAGTCCAGGGGATATTGTTCGGACATGGCTCGCGGCGCGTCTGCCGAATCCTTTGCAGCAACGATTGATCGAAGAGCACCTTGAGGACAATCAGGGTGGACCACGCATCGGTGTTCTGGTGCTTGATCTACAGGGCTACGTTGAGTCTGTCACGCAGACGCTAGCCAGCCTGCGGGACGATCAGCAAGGGTATCGGCACATTGAAGCAAAGGTGTTGACCGTCGGTGATTTCGGCGGTGATGCGCTTTCTGGCGACGTGCCCATCCAGGTAACCCTGGAAAACTACGTAACGGCGCTTAACCAGGCCGCGGCGCAGCTGGATTGTGAGTGGTGCTTGCTAGTGCAAGCCGGAGAGCGTTTTACAGCAAGCGGTCTGCTGATCGCTGCACTTGATCTTGTCGCAGCGCCAGACTGCCGTGCGATATATACCGACGAGATTCAAGTTGCTCCTAACGGTGAGCTGCTGCCTATCTTGCGACCAGATTTCAACCTCGATTTGCTATTGAGCTTTCCGGCCAGCATGGGGCGGCACTGGTTGTTTCGGCGTGACGTATTCACAGCTGCTGGCGGGTTCGATCGCTCCTATCCAGGTGCGCTCGAATTCGAGTTGGTGTTGCGCCTTATCGAACAAGGTGGCCTGGCTGGGCTTGGGCATGTGTCCGAGCCACTGTTGATTACGCCTGTGCTGCAACTGGAACATAGCGACGATGAAGTGAGGGCCATCAGAAAACATTTGGGAACCAGAGGATACGCGCAGGCCGAGATCGTACCGTTTCTGCCAGGACGTTATCGGTTGCAATATGGGCATGCCACGGCACCAGGCGTCTCGATCGTTATTCCGGCTTTTGCGCCTCTGGCCGCGTTTCAGCGGTGCATGGAAAGCATCCTGGAAATGACGCGGGATGTCCCTTATGAGCTGTTGCTTGTTCCTAGAAAGGAGCAGGGCGATGAGATGGTCACTTGGCTGAATGGCTTGAAGGCTATGGGCGAAGCCAACGTGCGTGTGCTGGACGAATGCGCGGCCAAAGGGTTACGGGCATCGCAAAACTACGCGGTTCAGCAAGCACGAGGGGACTATCTGCTTTTCATCACCGCGGATACGGCGGTCGTGATGGAGGATTGGCTCACCTCGATGCTGAATCATGCTCAACGGCCGGAAGTAGGCGCCGTGGGCGTCAAGATGGTCAGCTCGGCTGGGGCAATTCAGCACGCCGGTATCGTGCTTGGTCTGCAGGGGCCCGCTTGCTCTCCGTTCATAGGCGAGAAGTTGGATGCTTCGGGTTACATGAATCGCCTTGAAGTCGACCAGAACTACAGCGCGGTCAGTGGCGCGTGCTTGATGATTGCTCGCGAGAAGTTCCTGGAACTTGGTGGGTTGGACGAGTCGGGTGAGGCGGAAAACTGGGCTGACCTCGACCTTTGCTTAAAGGCCCAACAGGCCGGCTATCTCAATGTCTGGACTCCGCACGTCAGCGTAATGAAAGATCGCGCGGATGAGCCGTTGAGTACGGTTGAACAGGATCGCCTGTATAGCCGCTGGCTACCCGTTCTGGCACGCGACCCGGCGTACAACCGAAATCTGTCGTTGGTCAAGCCCGGTGGTTTCAAGCTTGCCGATAACGCAATCTCCTGGCGTCCTATGTCTTCTTGGAAGCCATTGCCGAACATATTGGTTCACCCTGGAGACATGTTCGGTTGCGGGCACTACCGGATGATTTATCCTTTCCAGGCGATGCAGTCCAGCGGACTGGCTGAAGGCGCAGTGTCGGTCGGTCTGATGCACCCCACGGATCTGGAGCGATACGAGCCGGATGCGATTATTCTGCAACGGCAGATCGGAGCAGATCGTCTGGAGGCGATGCGTAGGATTCAGGCCTTTTCGCGAGCGTTCAAGGTTTATGAGCTCGACGATTATCTACCGAACCTTCCAGTTAAGAGTGTTCATCGAACACAAATGCCGAAGGATATTGTCCGGTCTCTTCGCCAAGGGCTTGGTTTCGTTGATCGCTTCGTCGTTTCCACTGAGCCGTTAGCCGATGCGTTCAGGGGCTTCCACTCGGATATCCTGGTAATGCCGAATCGTTTGCCAGCCGAAGTCTGGGGAGGGCTCGAGCGTAAGCGGCTTCCTCGCGGCCGCATGAGGGTCGGCTGGGCAGGGGGATCCAGCCACACCGGTGATTTGGGTATAATCGCCGATGTCGTCAAAGAGCTTGCAGGTGAGGTTGACTGGATTTTCTTTGGCATGTGCCCTGAGTCACTTCAGCCTTATGTCAAGGAATGGCACCGGGGCGTAAGCATCGAGCATTACGCGCGAACGCTGGCGTCGTTGGATCTGGATCTGGCTATCGCACCGTTGGAACACAATGCATTCAACGTTTGCAAGAGCAACCTGAAACTCCTGGAGTATGGTGCCTGTGGTTATCCGGTGGTGTGTACCGACATAGAACCGTATCGTGGCGCTATGCCCGTGACGCGAGTCAGGAATCGATTCTCCGAATGGGTAGACGCCATCCGCGGTCACATGGCCGAGCGCGAGGCTACCGAACGTCTAGGTGATGAGCTTCGTACGTTGGTTTATCGTGATTGGCTGCTAACCGGCGATCCGGTGGATCAGTGGCTCGCGGCCTGGACGGGACGCTAACCTCGAGTTCGCATCGTGTTAAAAGGTGATCTTGCGATCTGAGCCTAGCCTTCTGAGCCCCTGTGGGCTTTGTTGGCTGGGCGAAACCCAGCGAGTACAAGGGTGACCTCAAGAGCTCTGACCGGGCATAGCTCTTTTCTTATAGTTGCTATAAAGCAAATCCCGTCATTGCTAAGCTGAGCTGCGGACAAGTCACCTTGGGCCCCATCCCGATACAAACCAGGCGTTCGCCTTCCTTCCGTAGCAATCCGCGGCAGTAAATTCTCCAGCTTTAAAGTACTTCGCCCTTTGGTCGATATAGATTCCGTTCGGCTCGGTTACCGGTCGTACAAACTCTTGAGTCGGCACGCATGGGCAGCTTCAAAAAAAAAGTGAGCAGCCGCTAAAGGTCCCAGACGAAGCGCCGATACAAGAGATGAATGCGAACTCTCTGGTTGCCTGAGCATTGCAGGCTAGGGTCGCAACCCAGGCAATACAAGCTAGGTCCGATGGAGGACAAACATCATGGCTTTGACAGTAAACACCAACGTTGCTTCCCTGAATACTCAGCGCAACCTGAACAACTCGTCCAACTCGCTGGCTACTTCTATGCAGCGTCTGTCGACGGGCAGCCGGATCAACAGTGCAAAAGATGACGCCGCCGGCCTGCAAATCGCGAACCGTCTGACCAGCCAGGTGAATGGTCTGGGTGTTGCTGTGAAGAACTCCAACGATGGCATCTCGATGGCTCAAACAGCCGAAGGTGCCCTTCAGCAGTCCACAAACCTGCTGCAGCGTATGCGTGATCTGGCTCTGCAATCTGCAAACGGATCCAACAGTGACTCCGAGCGCAAGGCACTGAACTCGGAAGTGAGTGAGCTGAAAAAAGAACTGGATCGTATTTCGAACACCACCACCTTCGGTGGTAAGAAATTGCTGGATGGCAGCTTCAAGACCACCACCTTCCAGGTGGGTAGCGCGGCTAACGAAACCATTAGCGTCAAGATTGACGAAATGAGCACCGACTCTCTCAAAGGTAAGTCCTTCGAAGGGTCTGTTGCTGCCGCAGCCGGAACCGCGAGCGCTTCGGGTACCGTTACTGTGAGTGGAACCGTTAACGGTGAAGACTTCACCGTGACTACCACCATCGCGAGTGGTACTTCAGCCGCCGATGCAACTCAGCAAATCGCGACCGCGATCAACGATGCGAACGTGGGCTTGGGCGCCTTTGTAACTGAAGGTGGAGATACCAAGATCATCTCCTCGCTAGATACTGATGGTTCGGCGAACGCGCTCACCGCTTTGTCTGTAAGTGCGCTGCCTACGGGTCTGACAGCTGGTGCGGCTTATACTGCAGCTACATCGGCAACAGAAACCAAAGTATCGGCGATTGATGTAAGCACGGTGCAGGGATCTCAAGAGGCTGTGATGGTGATCGACCAGGCCATTCGAGATATCGATTCGCAACGTGCTGACCTTGGTGCTGTTCAGAACCGATTCGAGAACACTATCGGTAACCTGCAGAACATCGCTGAGAACGTCTCTGCCGCCCGCGGTCGTATCCAGGACACGGACTTCGCCGCGGAAACCGCTAACCTGAGCAAGAACCAGATTCTGCAACAGGCCGGTACCGCGATTCTCGCGCAGGCCAAGCAGCTGCCACAGGCAGTCCTGAGTCTGCTGCAGTAACACGCGGCTCTGATATGGCGTAAGGATGGGGGAGTGCTTGCACTTCCCCATCGATTCATTTCGAGGTGAATCATGGACGTCGCAAAAGCAACCTGGATTGGACCCGCGTTGAACCCGCTCAGTACGGCACCCAGACTCTCCAAGGAGCCTGGGTTTTCGTCGTCTGATCGGCAAGAGGTAGCTGCACCTAGTGATGACCAAGCTGCCCAGCCGACGGCTGTGGGCGAGGCGGTGGAGAAATTGCTTGCACAAATGCAAAGTACCCAACGCGATTTAAGTTTCAGTATTGATGATTCAACAGGCGACCTGGTCGTTCGAGTAGTCGATGGCGAGTCGGGAACGGTAGTTCGGCAAATCCCTTCCGAAGAGATCCTTCGGTTAGCCGAACGGCTTGACGAGATGCGCAGCCTGCTATTCGAGACCAAGGCGTGAGCGGCACGTTTATTGAATGCTATGCGGATCGCACTGTAACGATGGTTTTTTGACGAGGTAAGGCTATGGCAGGCATAACGGGTCTAGGCGGTTCCGGTCTCGATATCGATAGCGTGGTGGCCAGCATGGTTGCGGCGGAGCGTGCGCCGAAGGATGCGCAACTCAGCAGGCTTGAGGCCAAAACCACGACGCGGATTACGGCGATCGGCACGCTGAAAAGTGCCATAAGCGAGTTTCAGACTGCCTTGGGTAAGCTTGGCAAGCCCGATGTTTTTCAGGCCAGAGCTGCAACCTCTTCTAATACTGATCTCGTTGCGGTAACGGCAGGCGTATCCGCTGGTGCCAGCAGCTATAAGGTTGAAGTCAGCCAGCTTGCGGCTGGAAGCAAGGTAGCGCTTCAGGCAATAGTTGATGATCCGAAATCGCCGGTAACCTTGGGTAGCGGGACTCTCACT
Organism: Pseudomonas sp. YJ42; assembly: GCF_047225135.1. NCBI lineage: Bacteria > Pseudomonadati > Pseudomonadota > Gammaproteobacteria > Pseudomonadales > Pseudomonadaceae > Pseudomonas > Pseudomonas sp. YJ42. Next base: position 4,767,650 of record NZ_CP178378.1, read on the forward strand.
GTCAGCGTCGGTAATGTTGCGCTGCCTGCTATCACGGTGGCTGAGGGCAACAACACACTGGCGGGGATCCGGGATGCAATTAACAAAGCCGGCGCTGAGAAGGGCCTGAGCGCGACCATAGTGACCGACAGTTCTGGTTCACGTTTGGTGCTCAATAGCTCGACTACAGGTGCAGGCGAGGACATCACGGTCGCTGTCACAGGCGAAAGCGGCGATTTGTCCAAACTCGCATTTGCTGGGGGAACAGCCGCGCCGGGTAACGATGGTTCGGCGGGTGTGATCACGAAAGCCAGCAACGCCGAGCTCACAATCGATGGGCTGAATGTCAGCAGCAAGACCAACAAAGTCGGGACGGCCATCGAAGGTGTGACGTTGGAGTTGAAAGGCCTTACGGAGGCCGACAAGCCGATCACGGTCGGTGTGAGTTTGGATAAGGCTGGAGTGACGAAGCAGATCCAGAGCTTCGTCGATGCATATAACAAGCTTATAGGCGTTGTTAATGCCCAAACCAAGGTTACTCCGGTAGGTGACGGTAAAACCCCGGTAACCGGCGCGCTGGTTGGAGATGCGACTGCTCGCAATTTGCTCAATACCATTCGCAGCGAGTTGGCAAAAGTGGACGGGGCGAATGGAATCCGTGCGCTTAGCGATATCGGTATTACCACCCAGAGAGACGGCACGCTCAAAGTGGATAGCGAAAAGCTGACCAAGGTCATGGACAATAGCTTCGAGGGGCTGTCTGCATTGTTCGCTGGCGAGAGCGGCTTAGCAACTCGTCTTGATAACAGGCTCAAGCCGTACACCGAAACTGGCGGTATTCTTGAGCAGCGCAATAAGGTAATGACCGAAACCATCTCTGGTATTGACAAGCAGAAGGAGGATTTGAACCGTCGTATCACCTCGCTGCAGGAGCGTCTCTACAAGCAATTCAACGCAATGGATCTACTTGTTGGCCAATTAGGCAACACCTCCAACAGCTTGCTCGCGTCGTTGGAGAACTTGCCCTGGGCAGCCAGCAACTCTAAAAAGTAGCGTTTCGTGAAACTGAAAAGCCGCCTTGCCCAGGCGGCTTTCTTCGTTAAAAAGCTCGTCCGGCCATAAAGTTCGCCCGCGCTCGTCCGATACATTGGATATACGAACTGATGTGGCAAGGGGCTCATCCAAATGAATGCTATGGCAGCAATGAAGCAGTATCAGCAGGTCGGCGTTAAGGTTCAGGTCAACGAGGCTGATCCGCACCGTTTGATCCAAATGCTGATGCAGGGTGGCCTGGACCGTATTGCGCAGGCGAAAGGCGCCATGGAACGTGATGCGTTCGCGGAAAAGGGTGTGCTGGTTGGCAAGGCCATCAACATCATTGGTGGTTTGCGCGATGCGCTTGATAAGAGCGTCGGCGGCGAGCTGGCGGAGAATCTGGACCGCCTATATGAGTACATGACGATGCGTCTGTTCGAGGCGAGCCGGCATAACGATATCGACAAGCTGAACGAAGTGGGCAGGTTGCTGGGCGAAATCAAGCTGGCCTGGGATCAAATCGCACCACGGCCATAATCCGGCCTGTCCGGCGCACTGTTTACTTTGCGCTACATTTACGCTTACCCATTCGCTTTCTTCGAGGATGCACATGCAGTCACGCAAACAGGCATTCGCTACGCTGACTGACAAGCTGCGCGGCGCGCTGGAGGCGACCGATTGGGAAGCGGTAACGATATTGGACCTGGAGTGCCGCGCTCTGGTAGCGGCACTGCGCGACGAAGATGCTTCCGATGCCGCTCTGCATGAGCAACTCGTACAACTGTCGCGCTTGTATGACCGCCTTCAGCAGTCCGGCAACGCGGAGCGCTCGCGTGTGGCTGGGGAGTTGACACGCTTGAATCAGTCCAGGCAGGTCAATCAAGCCTACAAGGCGCTGGATTGAGCCTCTCTCAGACCGAGAGACTTCCTGCAAAATATCGATGAAAACGCTCCGCGATATTCCACGGAGGCCATCCACCCTAGGGTACCTAAGGTGGACTCCATGTAACGAGCGTGTGTTTTCCGCGCCTGGTCTTGCCGTTTAGCGGTACTCGCACAGATAAGCCGTATCCGTTGCCACCTTCAGCTGAAACTTGCTGTTGGCTGGCACGGTGAATTGGCTGCCCGCCCCGAAGGTTTGATAGTTTTCGCTGCCAGGGAGCTTTACGTCCAGGCTGCCGGCCACTACATGCATGATTTCCAATTGATTGGTGCCGAACTCGTAATCGCCCGCGGCCATGACGCCGATGGTGGCTGGGCCTGCCGCCATATCAAAGGCAATGGATTTGACTGTGCCGTCGAAGTACTCGTTGACCTTGAACATTCGAAACCTCTTGAAGGTGCGGAAAGGGCGGCCAGTATGCCGAAGCACTGTGGTGGCGTCATCAGGTCTCGGCGGCCGGCTGAAGGCTGATGACGTTGTGTTTTGCGAGTCGCGCTCATGATCGGAAAATGAAATATACCGCCCCAAGCAAGCACAGCCCGGCCCATAGGTAATCGAGTTTCAGCGGCTGTTGCATGTACAGCACGCTGAACGGAACGAAGATGGCGAGGGTGATCACTTCCTGCATGATCTTCAACTGGCCGATCGATAGTTCGGTGTAGCCGATGCGATTGGCCGGCACCATGATCAGGTACTCGAACAGGGCGATCCCCCAACTGATCAGCGCAGCGATCAGCCAGGGTTTGCCGTTGAGTGTCTTCAAATGCCCGTACCAGGCGAAGGTCATGAAGAGGTTCGAAGCGCAGAGCAGGGCAGCGGTCTGAAGCCAGATGGGCATGAAGGATTCTCGGAAGGACGACGACGGATCCTATTTGGCCGCCGCACGGTCCCGCAAGTATCTGTTAAGCGCCTCGTGTCCTGGTACTAGTGTCTTTTATTCAGGCAGCCATTATTATCGCCGCCCCGTTTTTTCATTTCGGGTGATTGGAATGAATTGCCGCCCCGGTTGCGGTGCCTGCTGCATCGCTCCTTCTATCAGCTCACCGGTACCTGGCATGCCGTCCGGTAAGCCAGCTGGAGAACGCTGTTTACATCTCTCCGAATCGAATCGGTGCGAGCTGTTTGGTCTTCCTTCACGGCCTGCGGTATGTGCCGCTTTCCAGGCTGACCCTAGTGTTTGTGGCGATAATCGGGAGGATGCGATTCGGCTGCTTGGCTGGCTGGAACAGGTCACTGCCTGATATATCGGAGCGCTTGAACATTCTGGAAATGGGAAGCCTGTGTATGAGGGCGTTTGTTCGTTGGCTGGCGATGGGGTTGGTCTGTGCTTCGATAGCTCATGCGGAGGGGAAATGGCGCCTGGCTCAGGACAAGGATGGAGTTCAGGTGTATTTGAAGCCGGTCTCGGGCTCTGCCTATAAAGCGTATCGTGGCGTTACGACAATCCAATCCGACCTCGGTACGTTGCGTGCTCTGCAGGAAGATGTGGTCGACGCCTGCGCCTGGATCCATCAGTGCATGAAGCAGGAACTGTTGCAGATCAAGGGAGCTAACGCTTGGAGCTATATCCAGTTCAGCTCGCCATGGCCTGTAGCGCCTCGCGACTTAGTGGTGAAGGTTACGAGTAGAGAACTTGAGGGGGGTGCGCTTCGGCGGGAGCTGAATGGCGTTCCAGATTATGTGGCGGAGAATGAAGGCTTCGTCAGAGTCACCAAGGTCGAAGGCTTTTGGCTGTTCGAGCCGATGGGCGAGGGTGGAGTGCGGGTCACCTATCAGATGCACACGGAGCCGGGTGGCAGTGTGCCGTCATGGCTAGCAAACAAGTTTGTCGTCGAGGCGCCGTACAACACACTGCGGGATCTGCGCAAACGAGCAGAATATCGTTAAGGAAGGATCTTGATGTCGTCCGCTGCTACGAAAGCAAGCCGCTGTGCTAGGTCGAGCGGAAAATAGGAAGCTATTTGCACCTCCGAACAAGCCGCGCGCGAAAGCAAAGGTATAAAAAGAAACCCCGCCTATTGAGCGGGGTTTCTTTAGCAGCAAGTGCAGCCTGCTATTTTTGTTTCCCAGGCGGCTCAGCGAGGCAGGTCGCGCTGCGGGTGGCCGGTGTAAAGCTGGCGCGGGCGACCTATTTTCTGGCCCATCGCGATCATTTCCTTCCAGTGCGAGATCCAGCCAACGGTACGCGCCAGGGCGAAGATCACGGTAAACATGCTGGTCGGGATGCCGATGGCCTTGAGGATGATGCCTGAATAGAAGTCCACGTTCGGATACAGGTTGCGCTCGGCGAAGTAGGGATCGTTCAGCGCGATCTCTTCCAGCTTCATCGCCAGCTCGAGCTGCGGATCGTTGATGCCCAGCTCACCCAGTACTTCGTCGCAGGTCTGCTTCATGACCTTGGCGCGCGGATCGAAGTTTTTGTATACGCGGTGACCGAAGCCCATCAGCTTGAACGGATCGTTCTTGTCCTTGGCTTTGGCCAGGAACTTCTCGATATTCGACACGTCGCCAATCTCGTCCAGCATGGTGAGAACGGCTTCGTTAGCGCCGCCGTGTGCCGGCCCCCAAAGCGCCGCAATACCTGCAGCAATACAGGCGAATGGGTTGGCGCCAGTGGAGCCCGCCAGGCGAACGGTGGAAGTGGAGGCATTCTGCTCGTGATCTGCATGCAGAATGAAGATGCGATCCATTGCTTTGGCCAGAACCGGGCTGATCGGTTTCACTTCACAAGGTGTGTTGAACATCATGTGAAGGAAGTTCTCCGCGTAATTCAGGTCATTACGCGGATACATCATCGGCTGGCCCATGGAGTACTTGTAAACCATGGCGGCCAGGGTCGGCATCTTGGCGACCAGACGTACTGCGGAAATTTCGCGGTGATGCGGGTCGTTGATGTCCAGGGAATCGTGGTAGAAGGCCGAGAGCGCGCCAACAACGCCGCACATGATGGCCATCGGATGCGCATCGCGACGGAAACCGTTGAGGAAGGACTTGAGCTGCTCGTGAACCATCGTGTGGTTCTTGATAGTGCTGATGAACTTCGCCTTTTCCTCGGCGGTGGGCAGTTCACCATTTAGCAGGAGGTAGCAGGTCTCGAGATAATCCGTCTTGTCGGCCAGTTGTTCGATTGGGTAGCCGCGATGCAGAAGAATGCCTTGGTCACCATCGATATAGGTGATTTTGGACTCGCAAGAGGCGGTGGACATGAAGCCGGGATCGAAGGTAAAGCGACCCGTGGAGGTCAGGCCTCGTACATCGATTACGTCAGGCCCTACGGTGCCGGTTAAAACGGGCAGTTCGATGGCGTCTGCGCCTTCGATGATCAACTGCGCTTTGTTGTCAGCCATGTATGGCCTCCTGTTTTATGCTTGGAATCATCATGGCCCCCCACGCAGGGCCCGCATCACTATAGTGAGATAAATCTCAAAGTCAATTTGCGCGGGCCGCCTGCGGCAGAGGGGTTTTACGGGTGAATTCGCAACACAGAAGAGCCTATTTACGGCATTTATAATTCGACGCGCCATCCGCCTTTAGTGGCACTTCACCACATTGTCATTAGCGACCTAACTGTTTATACTCGGCGACCGACCGGCAGGGGCCTAACAGGCAGTTTCCTGTGGGTTGTCACTCGTGGGTGGCGGGTACCGCTGCGTACTCTTCCCAACAACTTTGCCCTGCGTGTTAGGGGCTCTCAAGTGTGAAAAAAGCCGTGAAAAGCCAACGACCTGTAAACCTAGATCTTAGGACAATAAAACTCCCGATCACTGCTTACACCTCAATCCTTCACCGCATCTCTGGTGTGATTCTGTTTGTGGGTGTGGCCATTCTGCTGCTTGCGCTGGATACCTCGCTTTCTTCTGCCGAAGGCTTCGAAGAGGTGAAGGCGTATCTCGGTAGCCCATTGGCCAAGTTGGTGATTTGGGTGCTGCTATCTGCATTGCTGTATCACCTGGTGGCCGGTGTACGTCATCTGGTCATGGATACCGGGCATGGTGAGACGCTGGAAGGCGGCAAGCTGGGCTCGAAAATCGTTCTGGCCGTTTCGGCGGTGCTGATCGTGCTGGCGGGAGTGTGGATATGGTAACCAACGTCACGAACTTTTCGCGTTCGGGTCTGTATGACTGGATGGCTCAGCGTGTTTCTGCAGTTGTTCTCGCGGCTTATTTTCTGTTCCTGATCGGGTATCTGATCGCGAATCCGGGGCTGGAATATTCCCAGTGGCAGGGGCTCTTCTCGGCCAGTTGGATGCGCATCTTCAGTCTCCTGGCGCTGGTCGCCCTGAGTGTGCATGCATGGGTTGGTATGTGGACTATCTCCACTGACTACCTGACCAACATGGCAATCGGTAAGTGGGCTACCGGTGTGCGTTTCCTCTTCCAGGCCGTGTGTGGCATCGCCATGTTCACGTTCTTCGTCTGGGGTGTGCAGATTCTTTGGGGTATCTGATCCATGGCTAGCATTCGTACTCTTTCTTATGACGCCATCATTATTGGTGGCGGCGGCGCGGGTATGCGCGCTGCGCTGCAGTTGGCCCAGGGTGGCCATAAAACTGCGGTGGTGACCAAGGTTTTCCCGACTCGCTCGCACACCGTATCCGCCCAGGGCGGCATCACCTGTGCCATCGCTTCGGCTGACCCGAACGACGATTGGCGCTGGCACATGTACGATACCGTCAAAGGCTCCGATTACATCGGTGACCAGGACGCTATCGAATACATGTGTTCTGTCGGCCCGGAGGCCGTGTTTGAGCTCGAGCACATGGGCCTGCCGTTCTCCCGTACCGAGCAAGGCCGCATCTATCAGCGTCCGTTCGGTGGTCAGTCCAAGGACTATGGCAAGGGCGGTCAGGCCGCTCGTACCTGTGCGGCTGCTGACCGTACCGGCCATGCGCTGCTGCATACCCTTTACCAGGCCAACCTGAAGGCGGGCACGTCCTTCCTCAACGAATGGTATGGCGTGGATCTGGTGAAGAACCAGGATGGGGCCATCGTTGGCATCATCGCTATCTGCATCGAAAACGGCGAAACGGTCTATATCCGCTCCAAGGCTGTGGTTCTGGCTACCGGTGGTGCGGGCCGCATCTATGCGTCGACCACCAACGCCCTGATCAATACCGGTGACGGTGTCGGCATGGCGCTGCGTGCGGGCGTGCCGGTTCAGGACATCGAGATGTGGCAGTTCCACCCGACCGGTATCGCCGGCGCTGGCGTGCTGGTGACCGAAGGTTGCCGCGGCGAGGGTGGCTACCTGATCAACAAGCATGGCGAGCGCTTCATGGAGCGTTACGCGCCGAACGCGAAAGACCTGGCGGGTCGTGACGTGGTCGCGCGTTCCATGGTCAAGGAGATCCTGGCTGGCAATGGCTGTGGTCCGGATGGCGACCACGTGATGCTGAAGCTTGATCACCTGGGCGAGGAAGTGCTGCACAGCCGTCTGCCAGGCATCTGCGAACTGTCGAAGACCTTCGCGCACGTCGATCCGGTCACTGCTCCGGTGCCTGTGGTTCCGACCTGTCACTACATGATGGGTGGTGTCGCCACCAACATTCATGGCCAGGCTATCACCCAGGATGCCAACGGCAACGACAAAATCATCGACGGCCTGTTTGCGGTAGGCGAAGTGGCTTGCGTATCCGTGCATGGCGCCAACCGTCTCGGCGGCAACTCGCTGCTGGATCTGGTCGTGTTCGGTCGTGCGGCCGGTCTGCATCTGGAGAAGGCGCTGAAGGAAGGTATCGAGCTTCGCGGTGCTACCGACACCGATCTGGACGTTGCCCTGAACCGCCTGTCCAGTCTGAACGAGCGGACTACTGGCGAAGATGTCGCTTCGTTGCGCAAAGAACTGCAGAACTGCATGCAGAACTACTTCGGTGTGTTCCGTACTGGCGAATACATGCAGAAGGGTATCGCTCAGCTTGCCGATCTGCGTCAGCGCATCGCTACCGTCAAGATTTCTGACAAGAGCCAGGCCTTCAATACCGCACGTATTGAAGCACTGGAGCTACAGAACTTGCTTGAGGTCGCTGAAGCGACTGCTATCGCAGCAGAAAATCGCAAAGAGTCCCGCGGCGCGCATGCCCGTGAGGATTTCGAAGAGCGTGATGACGAGAACTGGCTGTGCCACACCCTGTACTTCCCAGGTGAAAAGCGTGTAGCCAAGCGGGCCGTGAACTTCTCTCCGAAGACAGTTCCGACTTTCGAACCCAAGGTCCGGACTTACTGAGGTCGCCGATATGTTGCAAGTGAGCGTTTATCGCTACAACCCGGATAAAGATGAAAAGCCGTACATGCAGGACTTCCAGGTCAATACCGATGGTAAGGACCTGATGGTGCTGGACGTGCTTGCCCTCATCAAAGAGCAGGACGAAGGCTTCTCCTATCGTCGCTCCTGCCGTGAAGGGGTTTGCGGCTCCGACGGTATGAACCTGAACGGCAAGAACGGTCTGGCCTGCATCACGCCATTGTCGTCCGTCGTCAAAGGCAACAAGCTTGTGGTTCGTCCGTTGCCTGGTTTGCCCGTTATTCGTGACTTGGCGGTTGATATGGGCATCTTCTATAAGCAGTACGAGAAGGTTCGTCCTTATCTGATGAACGATACGCCGGCTCCGGCTATCGAACGTCTGCAGAGCCCGGAAGATCGGGAGAAGCTTGACGGTCTGTACGAGTGCATTCTGTGTGCTTGCTGTTCGACCAGTTGCCCGTCCTTCTGGTGGAATCCGGACAAGTTCCTTGGCCCCGCTGCGTTGCTTCAGGCCTACCGCTTTCTGGCCGATAGTCGCGACACAGAGACCGAGAGCCGGCTTTCTGCATTGGACGATCCGTTCAGCGTGTTCCGCTGCCGCGGCATCATGAACTGCGTGAGTGTCTGCCCGAAAGGGTTGAACCCAACCAAAGCGATTGGTCATGTGCGCAACATGCTGCTGCAGAGCGCAACCTGATGTGCCCTAGGCGCCTGTGGTTATCCGTAGTTACAGGCTCTTAATGCTTCACCGCGACACCTACGGCGCCAGAGTTTGAACTCGGCGCCGTAGTCTTAGTAGGAATCCCAGCTTACAAGGCCGGGGTTTCGCTCTGAAAATTTGATGACCAGCAGGAGCATCCGGGGTGGTTCTCGGAAACTATCTGCGCGGTCCGTAGTGGCTTTACCCGGGTCGCTGCTTCAGAACTTGGGAAGTCATGCTGCGGTCTCCACGCTGGTGGTGTCTCCTTATCGAAGGTGACCAGACATGCAAGAAAGCGTAATGCAGCGCATGTGGGACAGTGCCCACCTATCCGGTGGTAACGCTGCCTATGTGGAAGAGCTTTATGAGCTCTACCTGCACGATCCCAACGCTGTGCCCGAAGAGTGGCGCACCTACTTCCAGAAGCTGCCTGTCAATGGCGGCGCTGCAGCCGATGTTTCGCATTCGACAATCCGCGATCACTTCGTCCTGCTGGCCAAGAACCAGCGTCGCGCCCAGCCGGTTTCTGCGGGTAGCGTCAGTAGCGAGCATGAGAAGAAGCAGGTTGAAGTCCTGCGTCTGATCCAAGCGTACCGGATGCGTGGCCACCAGGCTGCTCAGCTCGATCCGCTGGGCTTGCAGCAGCGCCCGGTTCCGGCTGATCTGGCCATTAACAACTATGGCTTGACTGATGCAGACCTGGATACGGTTTTCCGTACCGGTGATCTTGCCATGGGCAAAGATCAGGCTACCTTGCGTGAAATTCACCAGGCGCTGCAAGAGACTTATTGCCGCACCATTGGCGCAGAATTCACCCATATCGTCGATTCGGATCAGCGCAACTGGTTCATCCAGCGCCTGGAAAGCGTCCGTGGTCGGCCGACATTCTCACCGGAAATCAAGAGTCATCTGCTCGAGCGTCTGACCGCTGCCGAGGGTCTCGAGAAATATTTGGGCACCAAGTATCCGGGTACCAAGCGCTTCGGTCTGGAGGGGGGTGAGAGTCTAATACCCCTGTTGGATGAGATCATCCAACGGTCCGGCTCGTACGGCACGAAAGAAATCGTGATCGGCATGGCCCACCGCGGTCGCCTCAATGTCCTGGTGAACACGTTCGGCAAGAACCCGCGCGACCTTTTCGACGAGTTCGAAGGCAAGAAGGTAGAAGGGCTTAGCTCCGGCGACGTCAAATATCATCAGGGCTTCTCCTCGAACGTCATGACCCCCGGTGGTGAAATACATCTGGCGATGGCATTCAACCCGTCCCATCTGGAAATCGTTTCGCCAGTGGTCGAGGGCTCCGTTCGCGCGCGTCAGGACCGTCGTTCCGATTCGGCCGGTGACAAAGTGCTTCCGGTAACCATCCACGGCGACGCCGCCGTCGCGGGTCAGGGCGTGGTCATGGAAACCTTTCAGATGTCCCAGACCCGAGCCTATCGGACTGGCGGCACTATCCGGATCGTGATCAACAACCAGGTCGGCTTCACGACAAACAAGCAGGAAGATGCGCGCTCCACCGAGTACGCGACCGACGTTGCGAAGATGATCCAGGCACCGATCTTCCACGTTAACGCAGACGATCCCGAGGCGGTGCTGTTCGTCACGCAGCTGGCGGTCGACTACCGCATGCAGTTCAAGCGCGACATCGTCATCGATCTGATCTGCTACCGTCGCCGCGGCCACAACGAGGCCGATGAGCCGAGTGGTACTCAGCCGCTTATGTATCAAAAGATCGCCAAGCAGCGCACCACTCGTGAGCTGTATGCCGACTCGCTGACCCAGTCGAAAGTGCTGGAAGAAGCGCAGGTTCAGGAGAAGGTCGACGAGTATCGTACTGCGCTGGACAACGGCCTGCATGTGGTTAAGAGCTTGGTCAAAGAGCCCAACAAGGAGCTGTTTGTCGATTGGCGCCCGTATCTGGGACACACCTGGACCGCTCGTCACGATACGCGCTTCGATCTGAAAGCCTTGCAGGAACTGTCCAACAAGATGCTGGCCATTCCGGAAGGTTTCGTGGTTCAGCGTCAGGTTTCGAAGATTCTTGAAGATCGTCAGAGGATGGGTGCCGGTGCGCTGGCCATCAACTGGGGCTATGCCGAGACGCTGGCTTACGCGACGCTGTTGTTCGAAGGCCACCCGGTGCGTATCAGTGGTCAGGACGTCGGTCGCGGGACCTTTTCGCACCGCCATGCCGCGCTGCACAACCAGAAAGACGGTAGCACCTACATTCCGTTGCAGCATCTGTACGAAGGGCAGCCACGGTTCGATCTATACGACTCCTTCCTCTCGGAAGAAGCCGTGCTGGCATTCGAATACGGTTATGCGACCACCATGCCCAACGCGCTGGTGGTCTGGGAAGCCCAGTTCGGTGACTTCGCCAATGGGGCGCAGGTCGTCATCGACCAGTTCATCACCAGTGGCGAGCATAAGTGGGGCCGTCTTTGTGGTCTGACCATGCTGCTGCCGCACGGCTATGAAGGGCAGGGACCGGAGCATTCATCCGCCCGCCTGGAGCGCTATCTGCAGTTGTGCGCCGAGCACAATATCCAGGTGTGCGTGCCGACCACGCCGGCGCAGGTCTACCATATGCTGCGTCGTCAGGCGATCCGCCCGCTGCGCAAGCCGCTGGTGGCCCTGACTCCAAAGTCATTGCTGCGTCACAAGCTAGCGACCTCGACGCTGGAAGAGCTGACTCAGGGCTCGTTCCTGACCGTGATTCCGGAAATCGATCAGATCGAGCCGAGCAAGGTCGAACGCCTGATCATGTGCAGCGGCAAGGTCTATTACGATCTGCTGGATAAGCGCCGCAACGAAGGCCGGGAAGATATCGCGATCATCCGCCTAGAACAGCTCTACCCGTTCCCGGAAGATGATCTGGCCGAGGTGCTCGCGCCGTATCAGAACCTCAAGAGCATCGTTTGGTGTCAGGAAGAGCCGATGAACCAAGGCGCTTGGTATTGCAGTCAGCACCATATGCGTCGTGTTGCCGTCGCGCACAAGAGGGAGTTGTTCCTGCAGTACGCAGGTCGTGAAGCCTCTGCTGCGCCTGCGGTCGGCTATGCCTCCATGCACGCCGAGCAGCAGGAGAAACTGCTGCAGGACGCGTTCACCGTTTAAATCATTCTTGCAAGAGGCCGCGATCGCGCGGCCTCGATGTAGAAATCGAATCAAATAGGACCCAGCTAATGGCTATCGAGATCAAAGCCCCCCAATTTCCGGAATCGGTTGCTGACGGCACCGTTGCCACCTGGCACAAGCAGCCGGGCGACGCGGTCAAGCGCGACGAGCTGATCGTCGACATCGAGACCGATAAGGTCGTGATGGAAGTATTGGCCGAAGCGGACGGCGTGCTGACCGAAATCGTCAAGAATGAAGGCGACACCGTGCTCAGTGGCGAGCTGCTCGGCAAGTTGGAAGCCGGTGGTGCTGCCAGTGCTTCTGCGCCTGCCGCGGCCCCGGCTGAAGCTGCTGCGCCCGCTGCTGCTGCGCCCGCGCCTGCTGCCGGTGGTGAAGATGCCATTCTCGCTCCGGCTGCGCGCAAGCTCGCCGAAGAGAACGGTATCGACCCCAACAGCGTCAAGGGCACCGGTAAGGACGGCCGCGTCACCAAGGAAGATCTGGTCGCCGCCATCGAAGCCAAGAAATCCGCTCCGGCCGCCGCCAAGCCTGCTGCCAGCGCCGCTGCTGCGCCTGTTGCTGCTGCCGGCGATCGTACCGAGAAGCGCGTGCCGATGACCCGTCTGCGCGCCAAGGTCGCTGAACGTCTGGTCGAAGCACAGTCGAACATGGCGATGCTGACCACCTTCAACGAAGTCGACATGACCGAAGTCATGGCCCTGCGCTCGAAGTACAAGGACCTGTTCGAAAAGACCCATAATGGTGTGCGCCTGGGCTTCATGTCCTTCTTTGTCAAGGCATCTGTCGAAGCGCTGAAGCGCTTCCCGGCAGTCAATGCCTCGATCGACGGCACCGATATCGTCTATCACGGTTACCAGGATATCGGCGTTGCCGTGTCCAGCGACCGTGGTCTGGTCGTACCGGTCCTGCGCAACGCCGAGCTGATGAGTCTGGCCGAAGTCGAAAGTGGCATCGCTACCTTCGGCAAGAAGGCTCGTGACGGCAAACTGTCGATCGAGGAAATGACTGGCGGCACCTTCACCATCACCAATGGAGGTACCTTCGGCTCGATGATGTCGACACCGATCGTCAACCCGCCGCAAGCTGCCATCCTCGGCATGCACAACATTTTGCAACGTCCGATGGCCGTCAACGGTCAGGTTGTCATTCGGCCGATGATGTATCTGGCGCTGTCCTACGATCACCGTCTGATCGATGGCAAGGAGGCGGTCAGCTTCCTCGTGACCATCAAGAACCTGCTGGAAGATCCTGCCCGTCTGCTGCTGGATATCTAACAAGCGTCACGGGCTGCAGCCGACAGGCTAGGCGTAAGCCGGGCTTGTTGATTGCGGCCTTTGACTTTTGCTGCACGTACTCAAGAGGATTTGCAATGAGCCAGAAATTCGACGTCGTCGTCATCGGTGCCGGCCCCGGCGGTTATGTAGCAGCCATTCGCGCAGCCCAATTAGGTTTGAAGACCGCGTGCATCGAGAAGTACCAGGGCAAGGAAGGCAAGACCGCGCTTGGCGGCACTTGCCTGAACGTCGGTTGCATTCCGTCCAAGGCGCTGCTGGACAGCTCCTACAAGTTTCACGAGGCGCACGAGAGCTTCAAGGTGCATGGCATCAGCACCGGCGAAGTGGCCATGGACGTTCCGACGATGGTTGCTCGCAAGGACCAGATCGTCAAAAACCTCACTGGCGGCGTTGCAGGCCTGATGAAGGCTAACGGTGTGACCGTTTTCGAAGGTCACGGCAAGCTGCTCAGCGGCAAGCAGGTCGAAGTCACCGGCCTCGACGGTAACACTCAGGTGCTGGGCGCCGAAAACGTGATTCTCGCGTCAGGCTCCAAACCGGTGGATATTCCGCCTGCGCCGGTCGACCAGAAGATCATCGTCGACTCCACCGGTGCGCTGGATTTCCAGAGCGTCCCGGCCAAGCTCGGTGTGATCGGCGCTGGTGTGATTGGTCTGGAGCTGGGTTCGGTATGGGCGCGCCTGGGCGCCGAAGTCACTGTGCTGGAAGCGATGGACAAGTTCCTGCCGGCCGCTGACGAGCAGATCTCCAAGGAGGCGTTCAAGGTGCTCAGCAAGCAGGGTCTGAAGATCCTGCTGGGCGCGCGCGTGACCGGTTCCGAAGTCAAGGGCGACCAGGTCACCGTCAACTTCACCAACGCCGAAGGCGAGCAGCAGCAAACCTTCGACAAGCTGATCGTGGCGGTTGGCCGTCGTCCGGTGACCACCGACCTGTTGGCGGCCGACGCCGGCGTCGACATGGACGAGCGTGGCTTCATCTTCGTCGACGACTATTGTGCTACCAGCGTCCCGGGTGTTTACGCCATCGGTGACGTGGTACGGGGTGCCATGCTCGCCCACAAGGCCTCGGAAGAGGGCGTGATGGTGGCTGAGCGCATCGCTGGCCACAAATCGCAAATGAACTACGACCTGGTTCCGTCGGTCATCTATACCCATCCGGAAATCGCATGGGTTGGCAAGACCGAGCAGGCGCTGAAAGGCGAGGGCGTTGAAATCAACGTCGGTACTTTCCCGTTTGCCGCTAGCGGCCGCGCCATGGCTGCCAACGACACCGCCGGACTGGTCAAGGTGATCGCCGATGCCAAGACCGACCGAGTGTTGGGCGTTCATGTGATGGGGCCGGCTGCAGCTGAACTGGTTCAGCAGGGCGCAATTGGCATGGAGTTCGGTACCAGTGCCGAAGACCTCGGCATGATGGTCTTCTCGCATCCGACCATGTCCGAAGCGCTGCATGAAGCAGCACTGGCAGTGAATGGCCACGCCATTCACATTGCCAACCGCAAGAAGCGCTGATAGCGCTGCGGTAGAAGACGGTTCGCGTCGGTTCAACTGGGACCCTCGCGAGCCGTCGATACCTTCAACGCAAGGTATGACAGGTCTCTGAAAGGTGTTTTGCGATAGTTTTCAGCGACTTGAGGCGACGCGGCATACATGCAACGTCTGATGCACATCAAACCGAACGGTAGCTAAGATGAATCTTCACGAATATCAAGGTAAGCAACTGTTTGCCGAATACGGATTGCCGGTTTCCAAAGGCTACGCGGTCGATAGCCCCAAGGAAGCGGCTGAGGCTTGCGACCACATTGGTGGCACCGAATGGGTGGTCAAAGCTCAGGTGCATGCTGGCGGTCGCGGTAAAGCAGGTGGTGTCAAACTGGTTCGTAGCAAGGACGAAGCACGTGCATTCGCCGAGCAATGGCTGGACAAGCGCTTGGTGACTTACCAGACCGACGCCAACGGCCAGCCGGTCAGCAAGATTCTGGTCGAAGCTTGCACAGACATCGACAAGGAGCTCTATTTGGGCGCCGTAGTCGATCGCGCCACCCGCCGAGTCGTGTTCATGGCGTCCACCGAAGGTGGCGTGGACATTGAAAAGGTCGCTCACGACACACCTGAAAAAATTCTCAAGGCCACGATCGATCCGCTGGTTGGCGCTCAGCCATTCCAGGGCCGTGAGCTGGCGTTCAAATTGGGCCTGAAAGGCGACCAGGTTAAGCAGTTCACCCATATCTTCGTGAACTTGGGCAAGCTTTTTGTCGATTACGACCTGGCACTGCTCGAAGTCAATCCGCTGGTGATCAAGAAAGACGGCAATCTGCACTGCCTGGATGCCAAGCTGAACATCGACAGCAACGCTATCTATCGTCAGCCCAAGCTGCGCGGCATGCAGGATCCTTCTCAGGACGACCCGCGCGAAGCGCACGCAGCCAAGTGGGAACTGAACTACGTGGCGCTCGATGGCAACATCGGCTGCATGGTCAATGGTGCCGGCCTGGCCATGGGTACCATGGACATCGTCAACCTGCATGGCGGCAAACCCGCCAACTTCCTCGACGTCGGCGGTGGTGCGACCGAGGAGCGTGTGACCGAAGCCTTCAAGATCATCCTTTCCGATGAAAACGTTGCTGCCGTTCTGGTCAACATCTTCGGTGGCATCGTGCGTTGCGACATGATTGCCGAAGGCATCATCGGTGCGGTCAAGGAAGTCGGCGTGAAGGTCCCGGTCGTGGTTCGCCTGGAAGGCAACAATGCCGAACTCGGCGCCAAGAAGCTGAGTGAAAGTGGTCTGAACATCATCGGTGCGACCAGCCTGACCGATGCGGCCATTCAAGTCGTCAAAGCCGCGGAGGGCAAGTAATGAGCGTCCTGATCAATAAAGACACCAAGGTCATCTGCCAGGGCTTTACCGGCTCGCAGGGTACCTTCCACTCCGAACAGGCGATCGAGTACGGCACCAAGATGGTTGGCGGCGTGACGCCGGGCAAGGGCGGCACCATGCACCTCGGCCTGCCGGTGTTCAACACCGTCAAGGAGGCCGTAGAAGCGACCGGCGCTGATGCATCGGTCATCTACGTCCCGGCGCCGTTCTGCAAGGATTCGATCCTTGAAGCCGCGTTCGGTGGCATCAAACTGATCGTTTGCATCACCGAGGGTATTCCGACCCTCGACATGCTCGAAGTGAAGATCAAGTGCGACGAGCTGGGTGTGCGTCTGATCGGGCCGAACTGCCCGGGCGTGATCACACCCGGCGAATGCAAGATCGGTATCCAGCCTGGCCACATTCACTTGCCAGGCAAGGTCGGTATCGTATCGCGTTCCGGTACGCTGACTTATGAAGCGGTCAAACAGACCACTGACGCCGGCTTCGGTCAGTCCACCTGCGTCGGTATCGGCGGCGACCCGATCCCCGGTTCGACCTTCATCGACATCCTCAAGCTGTTCCAGGAAGACCCGCAGACCGAAGCGATCGTGATGATCGGTGAGATCGGTGGCTCTGCCGAAGAAGAAGCCGCGGCTTACATCAAGGCCAACGTGACCAAGCCGGTGGTTTCCTACATCGCTGGTGTGACCGCGCCTGCTGGCAAGCGCATGGGCCACGCCGGTGCGATCATCTCCGGTGGTAAGGGCACCGCAGACGAGAAGTTCGCCGCGCTGCAGGATGCCGGTGTGAAGACCGTGCGCTCGCTTGCCGATATCGGCAAGGCGCTTGCGGAACTGACCGGGTGGGAAGTCAAGCAGGGCTGATCTTTGACCTGCGACACCAGATGCCAGTCAGCCTGCCTGACTGGCATTTTTGTTTCTGGCGAGGGCAGCTCGTCTGGCACTCGCCAATGTGGCGTCTACAAGATGAGCCCTAACGCCATCATGCCAGAACGGCCTGGCTCCTCGCTCTGAGCGAGGAATTCCAGTAAGGTGCGTGCTTTTTTTCTCGGGCGGCTCGACATGGATAGTGTCCGACTTCGGGGAAACACACCCGGTGCGTTCGCCGTACCAGACCCTCCTGCAGTGGTGACTAACCGATGACTCGTTTGAAAGGCTTGGATCTGCTGGCTCTCGGATTCATGACGTTCGCGCTATTTCTGGGTGCGGGCAATATTATTTTTCCACCCAGCGCCGGGCTTGCCGCGGGGCAAGCAATCTGGCCCGCGGCGGCAGGCTTTCTGATGACCGGCGTTGGTTTGCCGCTGCTCACGGTGGTGGCGCTGGCCCGCGTGGGTGGCGGGATGGACAGGTTAACCGCGCCCCTCGGCCGAGGTGCTGGAACGCTACTGGCCATGGCGGTTTATCTTGCCATCGGGCCGCTATTTGCGACACCGCGCACTGCGGTGGTCTCGTTCGAAATGGGCGTGGCACCCTTCACGGGAAACTCGGCCATTCCACTGCTTGCTTACACAGCGGCGTTCTTTGCTGCGACGCTGTTCCTCGTGCTAAATCCTGGTCAATTGGTCGACCGGGTGGGCAAATTCATCACACCGGTGCTTCTCGCGGCCTTGTTGGTGCTAGGCGGGGCAGCGCTTTTTGCGCCCGCTGGGGGGATTGGCACAACCGCCGAAAGCTACCGCAACGGCCCTTTGCTCAAAGGGTTTCTCGAAGGCTATCTGACGATGGATACGCTGGGTGCTTTGGTGTTCGGTATTGTCATTGCCACCGCCATTCGTGATCGTGGGGTGTCGGAGCCGGCACTGGTGACGCGTTATTCGATGATTGCCGGGAGCATTGCGGCCATTGGGCTTTCGCTCGTCTACTTGGCGCTGTTCTATCTCGGGGCTACCAGCCAGGGGATCGCCGGCGATGCTCAGAACGGTGTGCAGATTTTGACGACTTACGTACAGCATACGTTCGGTACTACCGGCAGTCTGTTGCTGGCGGTGGTGATAGCGCTGGCCTGTCTGACCACTGCGGTCGGGCTGACTGCGGCCTGTGGCGAGTTCTTCAGTGGTCTTCTGCCGGTCAGCTACCGCGCGGTGGTGATCGTGTTCACCTTGTTCAGCCTGATGGTAGCGAATCAAGGGCTTACCCAATTGATCGGTGTTTCGGTGCCGGTGCTGGTCGGGTTATATCCGCTGGCGATCATGTTGGTTGCACTGAGTCTGCTCGATCGCTGCTGGGTCTCGCCAAGTCGGGTGTTCGCTCCGGTGATGGCTGTGACGCTTGTATTTGGCGTAGCGGATGGTCTCTTGGCTGCGGGTTTTAAGGATTGGGTACCGGAGCTCTTCACGACCTTGCCGCTGGCTGCGCAAAGCATGGGCTGGTTAGTGCCGGTACTGGTCACTCTGGTCATTGCAGTGATCATCGACCGGTTGCTCGGCCCCGCTCGAGCTCGTAATGAATCGAGCGCGTCGAAAGCTGCGAGCCGTTCGAAGGACTAAGCTCAGCGTTGACCCGCTATAATCAGATGCGAGTTTTCAGGGGACCGTTATGTCGATTCCGAATCATCTTCTACCGCACCTGATAGCTGTCGTCTGGTTTGTCCTGTGTTGGGTTGGGTATACCCGGTACGCCAGTTGGCGCGCCAGGGACACTGCTTGCCTGGCCAGCGTACTGCATCTGTACCGGCAAGACTGGATGCGGCGCATGCTGTTGCGTGACAACCGGATCGCTGACGCCAACGTAATCGGTAATCTAGAGCGCAATGCCGGCTTTTTCGCTTCCAGCACCTTGATTATCCTGGCTGGCATTCTTACGGCGCTGGGCGCCTCTGAGCGAGCGGTCTCGCTGCTCGCCGATTTGCCATTCGCGCAGCCCGTGAGTCGAGGCCTTTCAGAGATCAAACTGCTCGCCCTGGCCGTGGTATTCGTTTACGCGTTCTTCACCTTCAGCTGGTGCATGCGGCAATACAATTTTGCTGCGGTGCTGGTCGCCTCTGCACCTATGGCAGGTGAGCGCAACGTCAGCGACCTGGAGCGGAAGTCATTCGCCGAGCGCGCTGCACGGGTGGTCTCGATGGCCGCCAACCAATTCAACTTCGGGCTGCGTGCTTACTATTTCGGCATGGCCACACTGGCCTGGTTTATTCACCCCTGGTTCTTCATGGGCGTGACGGCGGGCGTGGTGGTCATTTTATATCGCCGCGAATTTCATTCCGACGTACTCGAAGTGATGGTGTTTACGCCAACCTTGCCTATCGAAACTCCCAAGGAATAGGGCCGCGTCCGCGAGCAGGTTAATGTGCTCGGCTTGTTTCACATTCGAGAATTCGCATGAGCGATAGTCAGATACTGGAGCGCACCCGGCGCTTCCTTTCCTTGTTACGTCATTGTCAGGTCCTCGGCATGAGCGTCGAGCACGCCGATGCCAAGGGGCTTACCCTGCGCCTCCCCTATAGCGAGAAGATCGTCAGCAATCCCGAAAGCGGGCTCGTTCATGGTGGTGCAATCACCACACTCATGGACACGACCTGCGGTATCTCGACGGCCTGCGCCTTGCCCGAAATGGAGATCTGCCCGACGCTTGATCTGCGTATCGATTACATGCACCCGGCGGAGCCGAATCATGACGTGTTTGGTTTTGCTGAATGCTACCGCGTCACGCCGACAGTGATTTTCACCCGTGGCGTGGCGTATCAGCGTGATATCAACGAACCGATCGCGCATGTAGTGGGCACTTTCATGCGCATGGGCAAAAGCACGCTGGTATCAGCATCGCAGGTGCGTCGATGAGCAGTCTGGACCTTGATGCGCTGGTTCGCGAGGCCCATACCAGCAACAACTACGATGCGCTCCTGCAGATGGTGCCGTATGCCAGGCTGATCGGCATCGAGTGTTTACGGCTCGGTGACGAGATGGTGTTCCGGCTGCCCAAGAACCAGGACAACATCGGTAATCCCACGCTGCCGGCGATCCACGGTGGGGTGATCGCCGGCTTCATGGAGCACGCGGCGATGCTCCATTTATTGATGTTCATGGGCGCGCCACATTTGCCCAAAATCATCGACTTCTCGATAGATTATCTTCGGGCGGGTCACTATCGTGACACCTTTGCCGCCTGCCAGGTCTGGCGCCAGGGGCGCCGTGTAGCAAACGTCGCGGTTACGGCCTGGCAAACGAATCAGGCCGAGCCCATCGCCACTGCCCGTTGCCACTTCAAAGTCAACGAGCCCTGATCGTCCGGCGGCTACCACTCCTCAATGTAGTTGCTTCAAGGGTGTTGAATGGATGCGTTGCTGATACTGGGCGGGCTGCTGCTGATAGGGGCGGGCCTCGTCTGGTTGATCGTTCTGGCTTTCAGTAAGGGCTTGTTGTGGGGCGTCGGAAGCCTGCTTCCTCCCGTTACCTTGCTCTTCGTCGTTCGACACTGGAGTGTCGCCCGAAAGGCCATTGGCTTGTCAGGGTTGGGGTTCATCCCTTTGATTGTCGGATTCACGATGCTTGCCAGCCAACAGCCGGAGCGGCTGGCGGCGATCGCCAGCTTGCAGTGGCTCGAGCCGGACGAGCAGATGCAGAGCCGCCATCTGGCTATAGGGCTACGGGGGGAGCTCGATGGACGCCCATTCAGCCCACGGGTCGGCAGTTTCATGAATGGCGTGTTGACACTACGTGAAGGGGACGATCTGTTTGCCAGGCAAGAAGTCCGCATTCGCCTCGGCACGACCCCTCCCGGTGCATTACGGGTCGACGTGCTGCCCCAGGATGTCAGCCCGGTACCGGAGGTGGAAATCAACTGGATGCGCCCCGAGCAGGAACTGCCCGAAGCACGCAGAGTCAGTAGCGGCTATACCCTGCATCTGGATCTGCAACCGGTTCCGCCGAACAAGTTGGCTGGCGACTTTCATCTGGTCCTGCCAGCGCACTACCACACCAGCCTCAGCGGCCATGTCGAGCTATTCACCGACGACTTACGTTATCGCTCAGGTCAAGTAGATCTGACGCACGACTCGGCGGATACGCTCATTCATCTGGCCAGGGACCATTTGCAGCGACGCTTCGAGACGCGAGCGGTAACCATCGAATCGCTGGCTCCGGTGAATTTTCCCGCTTTTGCCATGAAACTCAGGGTGCAGGCGAAGGTAAAGGGTACGCCAGGCCAATTCGAGATGGATGTTCACAAGGGCGACCAAGGCTGGGCGGTAGACGACGACAGCTACCCACCTTTACCTGAGGCGATCGAAACGCCAGTCAAGGTAATCGCCGTCCAGCCGGAATCTCTCCCAGACAGTGCGCCATCACCTCGTGTCGATCGTCGACAGCGGTTTTCCCTGGCGCTGTTGCTGCGCAATCCGGCGCGCTATGAACATTTGCTGGTGCGGGCGCATACGGAGCGTGGCGGGGTGGCGGAAGGGCGTTTCGTCGGCATTGATCGTGACGGTAACGTGGCCATCCGGCGCATGCTCAAGGGGCCGGGAGAGGTCACTTACAATCTCGCCTCGAGCGATATCGTTTTGCTCGAGCTGCTCGAACCATAGCGTCGAGCAGCTCGAACGGCCGGCTCGACGGAGTGCAGTGCTGGTAAGCCGGCGCACTTGAATTCCTGCATCAAGCCCCCATCTGCTTGACATCACCGCAGTCGCGGTCCGTGCCATTGACGATGTGGAGTTTGCAAGACGATGAGTGTGGAGACTCAAAACAAAGAAACCCTGGGCTTCCAGACCGAGGTGAAGCAACTGCTTCATCTGATGATCCATTCCTTGTACTCGAACAAGGAAATCTTTCTTCGTGAATTGATTTCCAACGCCTCGGATGCGGCTGACAAACTACGCTTCGAGGCATTGGCGAAGCCCGAACTGCTCGAGGGCGGTGCCGAGCTGAAGATCCGTGTCAGCTTCGACAAGGACGCCAAGACCGTCACCCTCGACGATAACGGCATCGGCATGAACCGTGAGGATGTCATCACCCACCTCGGTACTATTGCCAAATCCGGTACCGCCGAGTTCATGAAGCACCTCACGGGCGACCAGAAAAAAGACTCGCACCTGATCGGTCAATTCGGTGTGGGGTTCTATTCCGCATTCATCGTCGCCGACCAGGTCGAGGTATTCAGCCGTCGCGCGGGCACGCCTGCCGATGAGGGCGTGTACTGGGCGTCTAAAGGCGAGGGTGAGTTCGAAGTCGCCACTATCGACAAACCGGAGCGCGGCACCCGCATCGTGCTGCACTTGAAGTCGGGCGAAGAAGAATTTGCCGATGGCTGGCGTCTGCGCAACATCATCAAGAAGTACTCCGACCATATCGCCCTGCCGATCGAGCTGCCAAAAGAGTTTCATGGCGAAGAGAAAGACAAGCCGGCGGAGCCTGAATGGGAGACCGTCAACCGCGCCAGCGCGCTCTGGACGCGTCCTCGTACCGAGATCAAGGACGAGGAGTATCAGGAATTCTACAAGCACGTCGGCCATGATTTCGAGAATCCGCTGGCCTGGAGCCACAACAAGGTCGAGGGCAAGCTCGAATACACCTCATTGCTCTATGTACCAGGCCGCGCGCCGTTCGATCTGTACCAGCGCGAAGCACCCAAGGGCCTCAAACTTTACGTGCAGCGCGTTTTCATCATGGATCAGGCGGACGAATTCCTGCCGCTGTATCTGCGCTTCATCAAGGGCGTGATCGACTCAAATGATCTGTCGTTGAACGTTTCGCGCGAGATCCTGCAGAAAGACCCGATCATCGACTCGATGAAGTCGGCTCTTACCAAACGTGTTCTGGACATGCTGGACAAGTTGGCCAAAGACAAGCCTGAGGACTACAAAAACTTCTGGAAACAGTTCGGCCAGGTGCTCAAGGAAGGCCCGGCAGAAGATTTCGCCAACAAGGAGAAAATCGCCGGTCTCCTGCGCTTCGCCTCCACCCATGACGCCTCGGGCGAGCAGAGCGTATCGCTGGTCGACTACCTCGGACGTGTCAAGGAAGGTCAGGACAAGATCTACTACCTCACGGGCGAATCCTATGCTCAGGTCAAGAACAGTCCGCACCTGGAAGTCTTCCGTAAAAAGGGTATCGAGGTGCTGCTGCTGACCGATCGCATCGACGAATGGTTGATGAGCTATCTCACCGAGTTCGACGGCAAACAGTTCGTGGATGTCGCACGTGGGGATCTGGATCTCGGCAAGCTGGACACCGAAGAGGACAAAAAGGCCCAGGAGGAAATCGCCAAGACCAAGGAAGGCCTGGTCGAGCGTCTCAAGACCTCGCTCGGCGACGCCGTGGCCGAGGTGCGGGTATCGCACCGGCTGACCGAATCACCGGCGATCCTCGCTATCGGTGAGCAGGATTTGGGCTTGCAGATGCGCCAGATTCTCGAGGCGAGCGGGCAGAAGGTGCCTGAGTCCAAACCGATCTTCGAGATCAACCCGCAACACCCGCTGATCGAGAAGCTGGACGCTGAGCCGGATGAGGACCGCTTCACCGACCTGTCGCACATTCTCTTCGATCAGGCTGCGCTGGCCGCTGGCGATAGCCTCAAAGATCCAGCTGCCTACGTACAGCGTCTGAACAAACTGCTTGTTGAGCTTTCTGCGTAACTTGCAGCCGCTCGCAAAAGGGCCCGTCAATGACGGGCCCTTTTGCGTTTAGCCCGACGTTCTCACGTGAGTTTGGGCCAGCCGGTAGCGCCGATACGCTCTCGATACGGCTGGCAAGAGGCGATTGGCAAAACGGATTCAGTCACCAATACACAGGCGAAACGACAGCGACTACTGAACCGCCATGCGGCGGGGCGGTCTATCCGCTTGGCTGTCAGGAGGTCATTGGTTGTTCACCTTACGAAACTGTTTTGTCGCGTTGTGCCTGGTTGCTTCAAGTGCACCGGCGTATGCGCGCGACTATCACTACAGCGATGCGCATCTGCATTTCGTTGATTTCTTTCAAGAAAGCGATGGCATGGCCAACTTGCTCAAGGCCATGGACGCCGGTGATATCGATCATGTAATGATCAGCGGTATTCCGGTTGCCAAGAAATGGCATGAGAACGAGCCCAAGCGACCTCGCTACTATGCCGGTGACGACGCGCCGGTTTATTGGTACAGCGCAACCGATGTGGTGGTTGCTGCGGCATTGAAGGAGCTGAACGAAGAGCAACGTCGCCGATTCCATCCGTTCCTGTCTGGCTTCAATCCCAACGACAAGAATGCCGATGCGCACATCCGGCGAATGCTCGATCTTGATCCGGGTCTCTGGCAGGGGCTGGGAGAGGTATTCACTCGTCACGACGACGTGACCGCCTTGACCGAAGGCGATACGCCTCGCGCCAACAACGAGGCGCTGACGCGGGTTTATCACCTGGCAGCCGAGTTCGATCTACCGGTGATGCTGCATTCCAACATCACCTCCAAGCGCGAGCGCAACCCTCTCTATTTGGCAGAGCTGGAAGAGCCACTGCGCAATCACCCTCATACCCGCTTCATCTGGGCACATGCCGGCACCAGCATGGAGCTGCACCGACATCAGGAAAAGCTCGAGTTTTTGCTTCCGACGGTCAGCCGTCTGCTGGATGATTACCCCAATCTCTACATCGATCTGTCATGGACGATGCTCAGGCCCTATCTCATGGACGAGGCTGGCGTGCCGGACAAGGATTGGTTGGCACTGATCGAGCGTCATCCCACGCGCTTCATGATCGGTACTGACGTGGTTGGACGGTTCGATGGCTTGGCCGAAAACATCCATGCGTTCGATCCGTTCCTTGATGCCTTGCCTGAGCCTGTTGCTCGTCAGGTCGCACGCGAGAACTTTTTGGCTGTCTTGCCTCGCAAATCGCATCAGAAATAGCTGAGCGCGCAAAAATCAGCGGGCATTAGTGGCTATCTGCCAGCTACTTTTGCCATTCGTCGAAACTCCGCCGTGCAGCGCTGTTTTTTGACGTCAATTATTCAAGCTATTGGTTCCGACTCCGATATCAGGGCTGTTACTGCTGCGATGAGTGCAGCACATCTCTTGGAGTACAAGGTCCTATGTCGATCCGACGTTTGAATATTTCGAGCCGCTCTGCAGTTGGCTTCGGCTTGATTGGTCTCATGGTCCTGGCCCTGGGCTTGTTCGCTGTGAACCAGATGGCCGAGATGCGTAAGCAATCCCGTGAAGTTGACGAGAATTGGCTGCCGAGCCTCGTCAGCCTGGGGGACCTGAACGCCGGCATGCAACGTACGCGTGCGCTGACGATGCGCTTGATCATGTTGAACACCGACCAAGCACGTACCTCGACCAGTCAGATGCTTTCCAAGCTGACCGATGACGTCGGTTCGATGAAAGCCGAATACGAACGGATGCTGACGACAGCAGATGAAAAGGCGGCATATGAACGCTTTAGAACCGCTCAGGCTCAGTACATGGTTGAGCAGAGCAAGGTGGTCGAGTTCGCCATCCGGGGTGCGCGGGAGCAAGCACTGGATGTCATGAACGGCAGCATCAGCGAGCATGCTGATGCAATGACCAAAGCGTTGGCCGATCTGCAGCGCATCAATGCCGACGAAGCGGGTCTTGCCGCGGGCCGCGCGCTGACGGCGTACGAAACGGCGTTCAGCTGGGTGATTATCACCATCATCATGGCGGCGCTTGTGACTGTGGCGCTGGCTGTTCTGTTCACCAAGAGCATCGTTCGGCCTTTGAATCAGGCGGTCGAAGTGGCCGAGGCGGTGGCTGCTGGTGATCTCACTCGGGACTTTGCCATAGAAGGCAACGACGAGCCGGCGCGCTTGCTGGTTGCGCTGAAGGCCATGCAGACAAATCTGCGCAATACCATCCAGGGCATTGCCGATTCGTCCAATCAGCTGGCTTCGGCGGCTGAAGAGCTCAACATCGTTACCGAGGATTCGACTCGCGGACTGCATCAACAGAACCATGAGATCGAGCAGGCCGCCACGGCGGTGAATGAAATGACGGCGGCTGTGGACGAGGTAGCCCGCAATGCGGTGGCGACTTCCGAGGCTTCACGTGAGTCGGACACGACGGCGCAGCATGGTCGCCAGCAGGTGATCAGAACCGTCGAGTCGATAGATCTGCTGGCAGAGGATGTCACCACTACCGCTAATCAGGTCGAGCAACTGGCCGGTCAGGTACGGGACATCAGTAAGGTTCTGGATGTGATTCGCTCGATTGCCGAGCAGACCAATCTGCTGGCGCTCAACGCTGCCATCGAGGCGGCTCGTGCTGGCGAGGCTGGCCGCGGTTTTGCGGTGGTAGCCGATGAGGTGAGGGCGCTGGCGCACCGCACCCAGCAATCTACTCAGGAGATCGAGCAGATGATCGGGGACGTTCACCAGGGCACCGATAAAGCGGTTCAAGCCATGCAAGCCAGCAACGAACGGGCACGTAGCACGCTGGGTGTCGCGCGTACTGCGGGTGAAGCGCTTGATGACATCGCACGAGCGATCAGTCAGATCAGCGAGCGCAACCTGGTTATCGCCAGCGCTTCGGAGGAACAGGCTCAAGTGGCTCGTGAAGTCGACCGTAACCTGATCAACATTCGAGATCTGTCGTTGCAGTCCTCGGCGGGTGCCAATCAGACCAGCGTCGCGAGCCAGGAACTGGCGCGGCTGGCTGTCAGCCTGAACGAGCTGGTGGCGCGCTTCCGTATCTGACTGTGAACCAACAGCGCGCCCCGTTGTTCGGGGCGAGCTGTATGGCGCTGTTAGCACCATTGCGGCAGCGTTCCGTTTGCCTCGGTGCTGGGCATTGAGGACTGATATGCGTACTATCCGGCGTTTTTAATCGGCCATCGCCGTAGCGCTCATCAGCGTCAAGGCGTTGCGCCCGGTCCAGCCTCTTACGCCGAGACTACCAATGCTCAACCTCTCAAGTCGCCTTTTTAGAGCCTATAACCGTGTCAGTCTGGTGACCCAGATCGTTGTCGGGCTGGTCGCCGGTTGCCTGCTGGCATGGCTGTCTCCACAAACCGCGAACTCGGTCAGCCTGCTAGGAGATCTGTTCGTGTCGGGTTTGAAGGCCGTTGCACCAGTTCTGGTCTTCGTGCTGGTAACCGCGTCTCTGGCCAACCATAAACGCGGACAGCCAACGCACATCCGGCCGATCCTGGTGCTCTATGCGCTGGGAACCTTGAGCGCCTCCGTGGTAGCGGTTATCGCCAGTACGCTGTTTCCCACCAGCCTCACATTGATCAGTCAGGCCAACGACGTCGCGCCACCGTCCGGGGTCGGCGCCGTTCTGCAAACCCTATTATTCAACGTGGTGGACAATCCGGTGCACGCGCTTATCGAAGGCAACTTCATCGGCATCCTGGCGTGGGCCATCGGTCTAGGTGTCGCGTTTCGCCACGCCCGCGAAAGCACGCGCGATCTGATTGCTGATATATCGGAAGGGGTGACGCTGATCGTCAAGGTTGTAATTCGCTTCGCACCGCTGGGCATTTTCGGCCTGGTCGCCGGGACGCTCGCTGAGTCCGGCTTCACGACACTGGCCGGCTACTTGCAACTGCTGTTGGTGCTGGTCGGCAGCATGCTTTTCATGGCATTCGTCGTGAATCCGCTGATCGTGTTCTGGCAGATTCGCAAGAACCCGTATCCGCTTGTGTTGACCTGCCTGCGTGAAAGCGGGATCACCGCATTCTTCACACGCAGTTCGGCAGCGAATATCCCGGTCAACATGCAGCTTTGCGAGCGTCTCGGGCTACACAAGGACACCTATTCGGTGTCGATCCCACTGGGTGCGACCATCAACATGGGCGGGGCGGCGATCACTATCACGGTGCTGACCCTGGCGGCCGTCCATACGCTGGGTATCGTCGTCGATATACCCACTGCCATCCTGCTCAGCCTGCTCGCGGCCATCTGCGCCTGCGGTGCATCCGGCGTGGCGGGCGGTTCGCTGTTGCTGATTCCGCTGGCGTGCAGCCTGTTTGGCATCTCCAATGATCTGGCCATGCAGGTGGTGGCGGTCGGATTCATCATCGGCGTGGTGCAGGATTCGACCGAAACTGCGCTGAACTCATCCACCGACGCGCTGTTCACCGCCGCTTCATGTATCGCTCATGGTGATGTGGGTGAAGACGGAGCACGACCCTGATCGGACCTGAAATCGGCACAGAACGCACAAACAACAACGGCGCCCTAAGGCGCCGTTGTTCTAACCGCTTGTCGATCAGCCTTTCCAGCGCTTTAGGACCAGCGTGGCGTTGGTGCCACCGAAACCGAAGCTGTTGCTCATGACGGTGTCGATCTTGGCATCTTCGCGAGTTTCACGAACGATCGGCATGTCAGCGACTTCCGGATCCAGCTCTTCGATGTTGGCCGAGCCTGCGATGAAGTTGCCCTGCATCATCAGCATGCAGTAGATCGCCTCGTGAACACCTGCGGCGCCCAGCGAGTGACCGGAGAGGCTCTTCGTCGAGCTGATGGCCGGGACCTTGTCGCCGAACATGTTGCGCACGGCCTTGCTCTCGGCGACATCGCCCACCGGCGTGGAGGTACCGTGGGTGTTGAGGTAGTCGATGTCGCCATCGACCGTCGCCATAGCCTGCTGCATGCAGCGCAACGCGCCCTCACCACTTGGTGCAACCATGTCGTAGCCGTCTGAAGTGGCACCGTAACCGACGATTTCCGCGTAGATCTTGGCCCCGCGCTTGAGCGCGTGTTCCAGCTCTTCGACCACGACCATGCCGCCGCCGCCCGCGATGACAAAACCGTCACGCTTGGAGTCGTAGGCCCGCGAAGCCTTCTCCGGCGTTGCGTTGTATTGGCTGGAGAGCGCGCCCATGGCGTCGAACAGGCAGCTCTGGCTCCAATGTTCTTCTTCGCCGCCACCGGCAAAAACAACGTCCTGCTTACCCATTTGAATCTGCTCCATCGCATGGCCGATGCAATGCGCGCTGGTGGCGCAAGCCGAGGCGATGGAGTAGTTGATGCCCTTGATCCGGAACGGCGTGGCCAAGCAGGCGGATACCGTGCTGCTCATGGTGCGCGGCACGCGGTATGGGCCGATGCGCTTGACGCCCTTGTCGCGCAGGATATCGATGGCTTCCATCTGGTTGATGGTCGAAGCGCCACCTGAGCCGGCGATCAGGCCGATACGCGGATTGGAAATATCATCAGCGCTGAGGCCGGAATCTTCCAACGCCTGCTGCATGGCCAGATAGGCATAAGCCGCCGCATCGCCCATGAAGCGAAGAACCTTACGGTCGATCAGCTCTTCGAGGTTCAGATTGACCGAACCCGAAACCTGGCTGCGCAGACCCATGTCCGCATAAGCCTGGTTGAAGCGAATGCCAGGGCGGCTGGCGCGCAGGTTGGCGGAAACGGTGTCTTTGTCATTGCCGAGGCAGGAAACGATACCCAGGCCGGTGATCACGACGCGACGCATGCGGAAGTCCTTCAAAAGCTATCGGTAGATGTAAACAGGCCGACGCGTAAACCTTCGGCACTGTAGATCTCGCGACCATCTACGCTGACGGTACCATCGGCGATGCCGAGGATCAGAGAGCGACTGATGGTGCGTTTGATATGGATGTTATAGGTGACCTTCTTGGCGGTCGGCAGGACCTGGCCGAAGAACTTCACTTCGCCAGAACCCAGCGCACGACCACGGCCGGGGTTGCCCTGCCAGCCGAGATAGAAGCCGACCAGCTGCCACATGGCGTCAAGACCCAGGCAGCCGGGCATGACCGGGTCACCTTCGAAATGGCAGGCAAAGAACCAGAGATCAGGATTGATATCCAGCTCGGCGACCAGCTCGCCTTTGCCGTACTTACCGCCCACTTCGCTGATATGAACGATGCGATCGACCATCAGCATGTTCGGCGCGGGCAGTTGCGCATTACCGGGCCCGAAAAGCTCGCCGCGGCTGCAACGAAGCAGATCTTCCCGAGTAAAGGCCTGTTGTTTGGTCATGCGTATTCCTCAATGGTCCCTTTATGGAGGGCTTGCTGCTTTTTATCCGACCCGAAACATAGAGAGTCCGATCATAAAGACTAGTCATAGACTGCCACCCTGCGCCGAAAGTCACAGCGCAAGGACATGGATACCGCTCGTTTCGACCGACTACGAGAAGACCATGGTAGAAACGGGCCGATACTTTAACACTCCTGGCCTGCGACAACGACCATGCGACGACCTGTCCCTTATAGACCATAGGGGAACGTATCGCGACGATGCCCGCAGGGCATGGCTGGACGCAGGGATCTTTTTCCGGATCAAGGCGTCGTTTGAAACTGTAACCCGATGATTCTATTGACGACTGGCTTTGTACTGGCTGAGAGCGGAGCGCTACGTATAATGCCGATCATTGCCATCCAGGTTGGCTCAAAACGGATACCTCATGACTGAACAGCAACCCATAGCGGTGCTTGGCGGCGGTAGCTTCGGGACCGCGATCGCGAATCTGCTTGCCGAAAATGGCCACGGCGTCCGGCTGTGGATGCGTGATGCCGAGCAGGCCGAAAGCATCCGCGCCCAGCGTCAGAATCCGCGCTATCTGAAAGGTGTGGTAGTGCTTCCAGAGGTCACCCCGGTGACGGACCTGGGGCAGACGCTGGCGGACTGCGAGCTGATCTTCGTAGCGCTGCCCTCCAGTGCGCTGCGTCAGGCGTTATCGCCGTTCGCGGCTCAACTGTCGGGCAAGATGCTGGTCAGCACGACCAAAGGTATCGAGGCACAAGGCTTTATGCTGATGAGTCAGATCCTTCAGGAAATTGCACCGCAGGCTCGAATCGGCGTGATCTCGGGCCCCAATCTGGCACGTGAAGTGGCCGAGCATGCCTTGACCGCAACCGTTGTCGCCAGTGACGACGAAGCGCTCTGCCGATGTGTGCAGCAGGCGCTACATGGGCGAACCTTCCGCGTCTATGCCAGTTCCGATCGTTTCGGTGTGGAGCTCGGCGGCGCGCTGAAGAACGTCTATGCCATCATGGCTGGGATGGCTGCTGCCCTGGGCATGGGCGAGAACACGCGCAGCATGCTGATCACACGCGCGCTGGCGGAGATGACCCGGTTTGCGGTCCGATTGGGCGCCAACCCTATGACCTTCCTCGGGCTGGCGGGCGTGGGAGATTTGATCGTTACCTGCACTTCTTCGAAGAGTCGCAACTTTCAGGTGGGCTATGCGCTTGGCGAAGGCCTGAGCCTCGATCAGGCGGTATCCCGTTTGGGGGAGGTGGCTGAGGGCGTCAATACCATCAGGGTGCTGAAGACCAAGGCCGAGGAACTTCAGGTCTACATGCCACTGGTCGCTGGGTTACATGCCATTCTGTTCGAGGGGCGTACGCTGGAACAGGTAATCGCGCTGCTGATGCGCGGCGAGCCGAAGACCGACGTGGATTTCATTTCCACCGACGGCTTCTGAAACGATAGCGGAGATATCGATGAGCACATCACAACGCAGTACGGATCGCGAATCGCTGATTCTGCGTGCCATCTGGATGCTGGTTTTCTTTTTTGTCTGGCAGGTGGCCGAGGTGGGGCTGCTGGTGGTCGTAGCCGCGCAGTTGGTCCTGCGTTCGGTGAATGGCAAGGCCAACGAGAGTCTGCTAGCGCTGGGCGACAGCCTCAGTCAGTACGTGGCACAGATCGGCCGTTTCGGCACCTTCAACACGGATCGCAAGCCCTGGCCGATGTCCGATTGGCCTCAACCGCGTCCCGCCGATATGGAAACGGCGCCACCCGTGACGCCGACGCCGCCAGCGCAGGAGCCGCAGCCATGAAGATATGGCTGCTGCGTCACGGGGAGGCCGAGCCCAGGGCCCGTACCGATGCGGAACGTAACCTGACAGCCGCCGGTCGGCTCGAAGTGGAGGGCGCTGCGGCCCAACTGCTGGATCAGGCGCTGCAGGTTATCCTCGTCAGCCCCTATCAGCGGGCCCAGCAGACCGCAGAAATCGTCCGGCAGACGCTTGATTTCGCCGGTCCGGTCGAGACGGTACCCTGGCTGACGCCCGAGTCGGATCCAAACGATGCAATGCTATATCTCGACCGTCGCGCCGAGCAGAATCTACTGCTTGTGACCCACCAGCCCTTTGTCGGCGTATTGGGTGGCTGGCTGGTCAGTGGCCATCGCGACGCGCCGCTACCGATGGCGACTGCCAGCCTGGCCGAGCTGGATGGCGAACATCTGGCTGCGGGACTGATGCGCCTCGTCAAACTGCAGCATCCGGGCTGACCAGCGACATCGTTCTGAAAAACTAGAGCGCAGCGCAACGTGCTGGTTTAGATCAAGTACATGGAGAGCGACACTTGAGCATTTGGCACCGTCTTCCGGAACTCGAACAACTCAACGCTAACAGCCAGAACACCATCGCCGAACTGCTCGATATTCGGTTCGAAGCCGTCGGTGACGACTCCCTTACCGCCAGCATGGTGGTCGATTCCCGCACTCACCAGCCTTATGGCTTGCTGCATGGTGGCGCTTCGGTGGTGCTCGCCGAAACCGTAGGTTCCGTGGCCAGCTATCAGTGCATCGACCCGAGCCGATACTATTGTGTCGGCCTCGAAGTGAACGCCAACCATATTCGCGCGTTGCGCAGCGGGCGCGTCACTGCGGTCTGTCGTCCAATCCATCTCGGGCGCTCCAGCCACGTCTGGGACATCCGTCTAAGTGGTGATGATGGCAAGCCCAGCTGTGTTTCCCGCTTGACCGTTGCCGTGATGCCCTTGGGAGAAAACAGTCCGCGGCGTGCAGAGGCGTCGTAGACGCCTTGTTTGGCAGGACTGCCTTGGGTTCCGTCGCTCAGACCGATTGCCGTAGGGAGTAGGGGGCCAGACAATGGTTGCCTTTCTCTTTCCGCATCGAACCCATGACGCAACGCATCTTCTTCGCCCACGCCAACGGCTTTCCCTCCGCGACCTATCGCAAGCTGTTCGACGCGCTGGCGCCGGACTACGTCATCACCCACCTCGACCAGCACGGACACGATCCGCGTTTCCCCGTGGATGACAACTGGCAGAATCTGGTGCGCGAACTCCTTGAACAGCTCGCGCCTCTTGAGGAGCCTGTCTGGGGCGTAGGTCACTCGCTGGGTGGAATGCTGCACTATCACGCAGCCCTTCAACGGCCGGACCTTTATCGCGGTGTGGTCATGCTCGATTCGCCAATGACCACCTGGTTCGATCAGACGCTGATCTGGGCGGCGAAGCGTTTCGGCTTCATCGATCGGCTTACGCCGGCTGGTCGCACCCTCGGCCGTCGCGAGGCGTTCAGTTGCACAGATGAGGCACGGCAATACTTCGCCAGCAAGGCGTTGTTCCGCGCATTCGATCCCGATTGCCTGAATGCCTACCTCGAACATGGGTTGGAGCCAACCGCCCAAGGGCTGCGCTTACGCTTCGATCCGGAAACCGAAATCGAGATCTACCGCAGTGTGCCGCACGTAACGCCCGGCTGGCCGCATGCGTTGAAGATTCCACTCGCCGTGGTGCGTGGTCGCCAGAGCAGCGTAGTGCTGCCTCATCACCTGTGCCTGCTTCGCCTGGTTACCCACGGCGAAGCGCATACCTTGCCGGGAGGGCACATGTTTCCGCTCGAGCGTCCGGGTGATACGGCGATGTTGCTCAGACGGGTATTCGCTCGCTGGGGTGAACTGGGCCAACGAGGTGCCGCATGAGTGTTGTATTCGAAGAGATTCGCCTAAGCCTGCCGCATATCGAAGTCGCGGCGCACCTTTACGGCCCAGAAGAGGGTCGACCGGTCATCGCGCTGCACGGTTGGCTGGACAACGCCGCCACTTTCTCCCGGCTCGCGCCGCTGCTGGAAGGTGTGCGTATCGTTGCGCTCGACCTGCCAGGGCATGGCCATTCCGGCCACCGTCCGATTGGCGCGGCCTATAACATCTGGGATTACGCCCACGATGTGCTGCAGGTGGCCGAGCAGTTCGGCTGGAAGCGTTTTTCTCTGCTGGGCCATTCGATGGGGGCCATCGTGTCGGTGTTGCTGGCCGGTGCCATGCCCGACCGCATCGAGCGTCTGGCGTTGATCGATGGGGTGATTCCCTATACGGGCGAAGCCGACACCGCACCGCAAAAGCTTGGCGAGTCGTTACAGGCGCTGCTCGCCGTCGACGACAAGCGCAAGCCGGTCTATGCCGAATTCCAACAGGCTGTCGCGGCGCGCATGAAGGGCGTCGGCGCGGTCAGTCACGAGGCAGCTGAACGGCTTGCTGAACGAGGGTTGATGCCAGTGCCCGGTGGTTATACCTGGCGCACCGATGCCCGCTTGATGCTACCGTCCGCGATGCGCCTGACTCGTGCGCATGCGCAGGCCTTCGTGCATCGGGTGGCTTGCCCTTCGAGTTTGGTACTGGCGGAGCAGGGCTTGATGACACAACCGGCCATGATTGAACTGACCGAGACGTTGCCGTTCATGCGGCATCGATTGCCCGGAGGGCATCATTTGCATCTGGATGATCAAGCGGGAGCCGAAGCGGTGGCAGCTGTTTTCAACCCGTTCTTCGCGGCTTGAATCGAGCAAAGGTGCGGTTGCGCAAGAATCTGTCGCAAAGCCCGGCTTGACTTGCTTTTGCCAACTGGTGAGGCTGGGGCATCGCCTCAACAGGAAGTACCTCAATGATCTATCTCCATGCCGCCGCCACGCCCAACGGTAAGACTGCCCAGTCGAAGGTGATCCGTTGAGTATGCGAAGTGTATGGACAGTCGCGCTGGCCATGCTCGCTCACACCGCGAGCGCTGCTGATGTACCGGGTAGCCGGGACTTCGACTCGCTTGAGCGATACCCACAAGCGCAAATTGTTGCGTTCAAGGAGCAGCAGGTACTGGAGCGGACCTATCCGCTGGACTCGATTCGCCGCATCAGCGGTCGTCTGCGAATGAGCGACCAGGTGAGTGCAAGTGGCCAGCTGACCGCCGCCACTTATCAGTTACCAGAGGTACATACCGGTATCGAAGCTTTCGAACGGGCACGCAACCGGCTGTTGCAGGACGGTGCCGAACTGCTCTTCTGGTGTGAGGGGCGAGAGTGTGGATCGAGCAGCCTCTGGGCCAACGACATATTCCAACGCTCGACGCTCTACGGTCCCGATGCCAGGCAGGCCTATCTGCTGGCGCGTCTGCCGGGCGATTCCGATCGCCTCATGGCGCTCTACGGCATCACGCGGGGCAATGGCCGCCCTTATCTGCAGGTGGAACAATTCACCCCCGACGAGGCGCTCGGTGTCATTCTGCCGAATCCGGCCACGCTGTTACGTCAATTGAAGAGCAACGGAGAACTCTGGTTGCCGAGGTTGCCCCAAGAGCCCACGGCTGAGTGGGGCGCGCTGCTGGCGAATGTTCTGCGGCTCGACAGCACTATGCGGGTCGCGCTGGCGGGGAAGGGTGCCGAGGGCTGGCGGGAAGCGCTGACGCAGGAGCGAATCAAGGCGCGACGCCTAGATGTCGAGAGGACCGACGAGGACGGTCTGCGTATCAAACTGTTGCGCTGAGAACAGGCTTCAGAATGCAATAGCGCTCCCCTGATACGCTCCCCTGGAGCGCACCGCGTTTCCCCATAGGTACCCTGATGCTTAACAACGATCGTTTGCTGGTGCAGATTTTGCTTCTGGTGCTGCTCGGTGCCTGTGTGTGGGTACTGGCTCCGTTTGCTTCCGCGCTGTTCTGGGCAGCGGTATTGGCGTTTGCCAGCTGGCCGGTCATGCGTGTGCTGACACGCTGGTTAAAGGGCAATTCCACCCTTGCCGCTACCCTGCTGACGTTCGGCTGGATGGTGTCGGTAGCGGTGCCGCTGGTGTGGCTGGGGTTCAACATTGCCGATCAGATCCGCGAGGTCAACGTATTGGTGCATAGCCTGCAGATGCAGGGCCTGCCGGAGCCTCCGGTGTGGCTGGGCGAGGTGCCGCTGGTTGGCGATCGGCTATTGACCCTCTGGAGCACCATTAACGAGCAGGGCACTGCCTTCTTCGCGACGATTCGCCCTTATGTCGGCCAGGTCGGCAACTGGTTGTTGGTACGCAGCGCGCGGATCGGGGGAGGGATGTTGGAGTTGGCGCTCAGTCTGGTGCTGGTGTTTTTCTTCTACCGCGACGGCCCAAAATTGGCGGCCTTCGTCCACAGTTTGCTGCATCGACTGATCGGCGATCGTGCGGATCATTACCTGGAGCTGGTTGCCGGTACGGTACAGCGCGTGGTCAACGGTGTGATCGGCACCGCCGCTGCGCAGGCGATTCTGGCCTATGTGGGGTTCAGCATCGCTGGAGTGCCGGGTGCGTTGATTCTCGGCGTGCTGACGTTCGCGTTCAGCTTTCTGATGGTCCCGCCGCTGGTCTGGGGGCCGGCTGTGGCCTGGCTTGCCTGGCAGGGCGAATATGGAATGGCAGTTTTCCTCGGCATATGGGGCATGTTCATCATCAGCGGCGTGGACAATGTGCTGAAGCCCTATCTGATCAGTCGCGGCGGCAACTTGCCGCTAGTGGTGGTACTGCTGGGCGTGTTCGGCGGCGTGCTGGCGTTCGGTTTCATGGGACTGTTTCTCGGCCCGACGCTCCTGGCGGTCGCCTACAGTCTGCTGGGTGACTGGTTGATCAAGGAAGTGCCCGAAGTCGTCACCCCGAATGAGTTGTCCGCCGGTGTCGATCGAGCAGCTTCTCGGTGAAGAGGGACATAGCTGTGGCTAGAGCTGTTCTTCCTCGTATTTGTCGAGCGTGTCGCGGGCGATGATCTGGCCGAGCTTGATCAATTCGGGCGCCTTGTAGAACTCGTAAAACCGGCAGGCGCGTTTAGGAATGTTGACCAGCACGTTCGGTGGATAACCAGCAATCTTGTATTGCGTCAGCGATGATTGCATCACCTCGAAGCTCTGGTTGATCAGCTCCAGCAATGAAGCTGGACCGCCGACATCCACCACCATCGACCCCTCCGCCGATTTCGGTGCACTTTGCCCGGTAGGGGCCGCTGGTGGCTGGCTCGCTCCAATTTCGTCAGGGGCTTGAAGTTCAGCGATATGCTCTTCTAGTCCCTTGCTGCGCCAGAACGGAATATGCGAGCTTATCGAGCTGACCATGGCATCGAAGCGACCAGGGCGAATCACTTCCGGCAGGGGGTATTGCCGATGGTTATTGGCGTTGAGGTTCACCGCGATGATGATGTCACTGTGACTGGAGACCACCGGGACAATCGGCAAGGGGTTGAGGATCCCGCCATCAACCAGCATTCGGTTGCCTTGCATGACTGGGGTGAACAGACTTGGGATGGCTGCCGAAGCGCGCATCGCCAGCTCCAGGTTGCCTTCCTGAAACCATATTTCCTGCTGGTTGGTGAGATCGGCCGCGACGGCAGTGAACGGAATTGGCAGGTCTTCGATGTTGACCGAACCGAGCATGTCACGGATACGGCCGAAGATCTTCTCGCCGCGTATCGCTCCGAGACTGAAGCTCGGGTCGACCAACCGCAGCATGTCGAAATAGTCCAGGCTCTCGATCCAGTCCCGGTATTCGCCCAGCTTGCCCGCGGCATAAATCCCGCCGACCACTGCGCCCATCGAGCAGCCCGCGATGCAATTGATCTCGTAACCCCGGGCGGTGAGCTCCTCGATGACCCCGATGTGCGCATAGCCACGCGCGCCACCCGATCCCAGTACCAGTGCAACCTTGTTGCCCATGTGATTCTCCCCATTTGGCAAGGGTGATAGCTTCCAGCCTCAGACGCGGGGCATCAAGCCCCGCCATCAGCTAATTCGAGCGCAGCCGAACCAGGATTTCTACCAGGCCTATGGCACCGCCATCAGCCGACCGGTGTAACCGGGATTACCGCGAGACGCCGGCCTTCTTGCTACAATCGGCGCCCGTTTTGCCAGCATCATGAGAGCCCTTCAGATGAGCGAACCCATCCGTCTCACCCAATACAGCCATGGTGCCGGCTGCGGCTGCAAAATTTCGCCGAAGGTGCTGGACGTGATCCTTGCCGGCAGTGGCGCGCAAAATCTCGACCCGCGCCTGTGGGTCGGCAACGCCTCGCGTGACGATGCTGCCGTCTACGGTATCGATAATGAGCGCGGCGTGGTCTCGACCACCGACTTCTTCATGCCCATCGTCGACGATCCATTCGATTTTGGACGAATCGCCGCCACCAATGCCATTAGCGACATCTATGCGATGGGCGGAGACCCGTTGATGGCCATTGCGATCCTCGGCTGGCCGGTCAACCTGCTGCCGCCTGAAGTGGCCCGCGAGGTTATCGCCGGCGGGCGCGCGGTCTGCGATGCGGCGGGCATTCCCCTGGCTGGCGGCCATTCGATCGATGCCCCCGAACCGATCTTCGGCCTGGCGGTGACCGGCCTGGTGAACAAAGCGCAGATGAAGCGCAACGACACGGCGTCTGTGGGTTGCAAGCTCTACCTGACCAAGCCGTTGGGCATCGGCATTTTCACCACTGCCGAAAAAAAGGCCAAGCTGCGAGCCGAGGATGTCGGTCGCGCCCGTGACTGGATGTGCACGTTGAACACCCCCGGCAGCCGCTTCGGCAAGCTTGCTGGCGTTCGTGCCATGACTGACGTCACAGGCTTCGGTCTGCTCGGGCACCTGGTGGAAATGGCCGACGGTAGCGGTGTGACCGCGCGTATCGACTATGCCCGCGTGCCGCGCCTCGAGGGCGTCGAGTATTACCTGGAGCAGGGCTGCGTCCCCGGCGGCACCGGACGCAACTTCGACAGCTATGGCGAACGTATTGCCACGCTCGACGAGTCGCACAAACAACTGCTCTGCGATCCGCAAACCAGTGGTGGGTTGCTGGTGGCGGTAGCGCCTGAGGGCGAGGCAGAGTTTCACGCGGTCGCGGCCGAACTCGGTCTCGTGCTCGAGTCGATCGGCGAGCTGATCGAAGCCGGCACCTTTGCCGTCGAGGTCCGTTGATGCGCGGCGATACCGATAATTACCGCGAACTGTTTCTCAACGATGTGCCCATGATGGATGCCCGGGCTCCGGTGGAGTTTTCCAAGGGCGCCTTCCCCGGTGTGGTCAATCTGCCGCTGATGAACGATCTGGAGCGGCAGAAGGTCGGCACCTGCTACAAGCAGCACGGTCAGCAGGCGGCGATCGAGCTTGGCCATCGGCTGGTCAGCGGTCAGATCAAGGCCGAGCGCATCCAGGCCTGGGCCGACTTCGCCCGGCAAAATCCGCGCGGATATATCTACTGTTTTCGTGGTGGGCTGCGTTCGCAGCTGGTCCAGCAATGGCTCAAGACCGAGGCGGGGATCGACTATCCTCGTGTGACCGGCGGTTACAAAGCGATGCGTCATTTTCTTTTGGAAACCATCGAGCACGCGGCCGAACATGATGATTTCGTGTTGGTCGGCGGCATGACCGGCACCGGCAAGACCGAGGTGCTGGCGCGTCTGGAGGACAGCGTCGATCTGGAAGGCATTGCCAACCACCGCGGGTCGAGCTTCGGTAAGCGCGCCACGCCGCAGCCGGTACAGATCGATTTCGAGAATGCGCTGGCGATTCGTTTGCTGAAGATGCAGCATGCTGGCGCTCGGCAGTTCGTCCTTGAAGACGAAGCACGGCTGGTCGGGCGCTGCTCCATCCCGCTGCCATTGTTCCAAGGTATGCAACGCTATCCGCTGGTGTGGTTGGAGGACAGCTTCGACAGCCGGGTTGATCGCATTCTCAAGGACTATGTGATCGACCTCTGTGCCGAATTCATTGCCGAGCAGGGCGAGGAAGGGTTCACCGCATTCGCCGAGCGTTTACGGCAAAGTCTGGTCAATATCAGCAAGCGGCTCGGAGGCGAACGCTTCGCACGCTTGGCCGCGATCATGGATCAAGCGCTTGCCGAACAGGCCAGTACTGGCGCAGTCGAGCTGCACCGCGGATGGATCGAGACGTTGTTGAAGCAGTACTACGATCCGATGTACGCCTATCAGCGAGAGAGCAAAGCGTCCCGTATCGAGTTCGCTGGAGAGCAGGACGCCGTAGTCGAATTCCTGCGCGAACGTGCAGCAGGCAAGCAAAAATGAGCAGGTCTCGAAAGTGAGGGATGTATCGATGAAAAGTCTGATCTGTTTATCCGTGCTGGCGTTGGCCCTGACCGGCTGCGCCGGAAAAACCGCCTATCGCGACAGCTGTGCGTCTCAGCTCAATGCGGCTTGGGAAGAGCAGAGCCTTGCCGAAGCGGAGGGTTTCGCCGGTACCGTAAGTTATTCCAAGGCAATGGCTTTACTGACGGGTGCCAAAACCCAACAGCAATTCGAGGCTTATCGAGGCTGCGTGGAAAAGGCCAAGAAGGCCCGTTTCTATCTCCGCGAGTCGCGCGCAGGTCGCTAACACCCCTTCCGGTGGCACCTTCGGCAGGTGCCACCGCCGTATACGCTCGAGCCGAATGTGCTGATCGGTTCATTTGGAAATCTCCATGCAACTCGACTTCTGCGCACTGACCCCGGCCGAGCGCTATCGCTGGCTTACCTCGACGATTACCCCGCGTCCGATTGCCTGGGTGTCGACCCGTTCGACCGATGGCATCAGCAACCTTGCGCCCTTCAGTTTCTTTCAAGTCATCAGCAGCGAGCCGCCGACGTTGCTGATCAACGTGGGCCTGAAGGACGGCATGCCGAAGGACACTGCGCGAAACGCACGGGATACCGGTGAGCTGGTGGTTCAACTGGTGGGGGCCGAGCAGGTCGAGGCGATGAATGCATCCGCTGCCGTGCTACCCCATGGCATCAGCGAATTCGAGCATTGTGGCATTGCCAGCGAACCCGCCAAATTGGTTAACGTACCCAGGGTGTGCGCGGCACCAGTTGCTTTCGAGTGTCGAGTCGCACAGATCCTGCCCTATCCAGCGGAGTCACCCAACTGCCATCTGATTTTCGCCGAGGTGCTGCTGGCGCATGTGGCTGACGGATTGCTCGATGAGCGCGGCCGCATCGACCCGGCCAGGCTCGACGTGGTCGGAAGGCTTGGTGGCACCAGCTATACCTACACGCGCGAGCGTTTCGAGATGCTCCGGCCGCAGTGAGCGGTGGCGCCGCCCGGGCCATTCGATGGTCGCGACAGCCTAGAGGCCGAACTGCTTCCGGTACAGCGGCACGCCAGCTGCCGGCCGACCACGTTCAGTCGGGCCTGGCAGGATACCAAGCGCTCGCTGCCGTATAGGTCGTTCGAGGTGCCGCCGAGCAAGTGCCCGGTCACAACTTCGTCAACAAAGATTTCCGTCGGCTTTGCCTGCGCGTCTCGGGTCAGTAGCATCGTGGGACGAATCGAAGGAGAGCGGAATGCGCGCTAGATTGGATGTCTGCCTGCGAGCGGTGAACGACATATTGCTCGGCAAGCAATCACAGGTGCGATTGGCCATGGCCTGTCTGCTGGCCAGAGGGCACCTGCTGATCGAGGACCTTCCGGGCATGGGCAAGACCACCCTCAGTCACGCCCTCGCCAGGGTGATGGGCCTGGAGTTCCAGCGGATCCAGTTCACCTCCGACCTTCTGCCGGGCGATATTCTCGGCACTTCGGTGTTCGATAAGGACAGCGGTCAGTTTGCTTTCCATCCAGGACCCATCTTTGCCGAGCTGATTCTGGCGGACGAAATCAACCGAGCCACGCCAAAAAGCCAGAGCGCGCTTCTCGAGGCCATGGAAGAGGGGCAGGTGACGATCGAGGGCGCCACGCGGCCGCTGCCCGATCCATTTTTCGTGGTGGCCACGCAGAACCCGGTCAGCTCCGGCGGGACGTTTTCTTTACCTGAGTCGCAGTTGGACCGCTTCCTCATGCGCTTATCGCTGGGTTACCCGGCGAAAGCCGCCGAGAAGGCCTTGCTGCTAGGCGATCCACGCCGTGATCTGCTTGTGCGGCTGGAGCCTCTGCTCGACCGCGCTACGCTGGGGGAAATTCAGGATGCGGTGGCGCAGGTTCGGGTCAGCGACGCACTGGTCGATTATGTGCTGAGATTGGTCGAGGCGACCCGCACGCAGCCTCAGTTCGCCTGGGGACTGTCGCCGCGAGGCAGTCTCGCCCTGCTGGCCGCGGCACGCGCTTGGGCATTTCTCGATGGGCGCGATTACGCCATACCCGAAGACGTTCAGGCGGTGCTGCCCGCGGTGGTAGGGCATCGTCTGCGCGAGCGTGCCGATGCCACAGGTCACGGTGGTGGCGCGCTGGTGCAATGGCTGTTGCGCGAAGTGCCAGCGCTCTGACTCGCACGACCTGCCCGGGGGCTCAGCATGCGACTACTGCCGCGGATACGTGAACGTTGGCTATTGAAGCGTATTCCGCCGGGCCCGAGCATGCGGCTCGACCAGCGACGGATATTCATCATGCCGACGCCGGTGGGCATGACCTTTCTGCTGGCTTTGCTATTGATGCTGGTTGCTGCGATCAACTACCAGAACAGCCTCGCCTACGCGCTGACGTTCCTGCTCGGCTCGGTATATCTGGTCGCGATTCTGCATACCTGGCGCAATCTCGCCGGTCTGACGCTACTGGCGGGCAGTTCACCGGCCGTCTTCCTCGGAGAGCAGGCGCGTCTGCAAGTACGACTGGAAAGCCGTGGACGCCTCTACCAGGCCGTCGCGCTGGGCTGGCCAAAAAGCGGCCTACAGGTGGTCGACGTGCCGGTAGGGGGAACCTGCGAGGTCGATCTGAGCCTGCCAACCGAAGATCGTGGCTGGTTACGGCCGGGGCGTGTGCGTGTCGAGAGCCGCTTTCCTTTGGGCATTTTGGTGGCCTGGAGCTGGGTGGATCTGCAACTGGCAGCTCTGGTGTATCCAAGACCTGTGGAGGGCGAGTTGCCGACCGCCAGAGGGCCCGCTGACGAAGAGCGCGAGGGCACCTGCGTATCAGGGCCCGGCATCGATGACTATCAGGGTTTGAAACCTTGGCAGCCGGGCGACTCGCGGCGACGCCTCAACTGGAAAGCCTATTCCCGTGGGCAGGGGCTGCTGGTCAAGGATTTCACCGCTCTGCTTGGGCAGGAACCGTTGCTCGATCTGGATGCGCTCGAAGGTGACATCGAGTCGCGACTGTCGGTGCTATGCCACTGGATCGTCGAACTGTCTGCGCGTCAGCAGCCCTTCGCCTTGCAGATCGGCGCGACACTTATCGGTCCGGATGCAGGGGTCGACCACCGCAACCGCTGCTTGCGTGAACTGGCGGTGTTCGGTCTGGAACGGGAGGTTCGATGAGCACCCAGCAGTCGATTCCGCGCAACGGCCTGGTCTGGCTGCTGGTCGCCCAGGTACTGGTGATCTTGCCGCACCTGGGTCACCTACCGTTATGGATCATCGGCCTCTGGCTGGCTTGCGCCACCTGGCGCGTGCAGATCTTTCGCATGCGCGCGCGCTATCCGAGAGGCTGGGTGAAGGTTTTGATGATGATTGGCGTCGGCGGCGGCGTGTTCGTTTCGCGCGGCAGCCTGATCGGGCTCGATGCCGGCGTCGTACTGCTGATTGCCGCGTTCATTCTGAAGCTGGTGGAGATGCGCAGCCGGCGCGACGCTTGGGTGCTGATCCTTCTCGGCTTCTTTGCCGTGGCGACCAGCTATCTGTTCTATGACAGCTTGCCGGCCGGCCTTTACAGCCTGCTGCCTGTCACCGTTTTGTTGGCCGCGATGATTGGCCTGCAGCAAAGCAGCACCGATACACACCCCTGGGCAACGTTGCGCCTGGCTGGCTCGCTGCTGCTGCAGGCTGTACCGCTGATGCTCGTTCTATTCGTATTGTTTCCCCGGATGGGGCCGCTCTGGTCATTGCCGC
Organism: Pseudomonas sp. YJ42; assembly: GCF_047225135.1. NCBI lineage: Bacteria > Pseudomonadati > Pseudomonadota > Gammaproteobacteria > Pseudomonadales > Pseudomonadaceae > Pseudomonas > Pseudomonas sp. YJ42. Next base: position 4,811,533 of record NZ_CP178378.1, read on the forward strand.
AACCCCGAGATCGCGGAGTGACGGGGCTTTCTGACAGCATGTCGCCGGGTGACATCGCGCAGTTGAGCCGGTCTGCCGGGCTGGCATTCAGAGCCAGCTTCGAAGGCCCGATCCCCGAGCGGGATCAGCTCTACTGGCGGGCCGTCACGTTCGAGCGCTTCGATGGTCGGCGCTGGTCGCAATCGCTCGCTGTACAGATCCCAGGGGCGCCAGACTGGACGCCCGGAGGCGCCGCGGTGAGTTACTCGGTGGTGATGCAGCCCAGCGGCCGTCCATGGCTATACGCGCTGGATGTGGCGCAGGTCGATGCGGGGGGCGTGCGGTTGATGCCAGATTTCCATTTACAACGCCCGCGTCCGATCGATCAGGCATTGCTCTATCAGGTCACCTCGTGGCCCGAATCGCGTCGCGAACCTGTGGCTAGCGCTGCCACACTGGAGCGTGCGCTGCAGTTGCCGGCACAAGGCAATCCGCGCAGCCGTGCCTGGGCCGCGCAGTTGCGCCGCGATAATCCAGACCCGACGGCGCTGGTGCAGGCACTCCTCCAGCATTTCAATCGACAGCCGTACCGATACACGCTGCGGCCTTCATCGGCGGGGGGCGATATCGTTGACGGCTTTCTGTTCGATACGCTGAACGGATTCTGCATTCACTACGCTGGCGCGATGACGTTCGTCTTGCGTGCCGCCGGCATTCCCGCTCGGGTCGTGGCGGGCTATCAGGGCGGGGAGATCAATCCGACGGGCAATTATCTGTCGGTTCGTCAATTGGACGCCCACGCTTGGGTCGAGTACTGGGTTGCGGGTCGCGGTTGGGTCTCGATCGACCCCACGTTTCAAGTCGCGCCGGAACGCATCGAACGAGGCCTTGAGGATGCACTTTCCGACGAGCAGACGCTGTTTGATGACTCACCGCTGGCGCTGCGGCGCTACCGAGATATCGGCTGGCTGAATCAGCTGCGATTCGGCTGGGACAATCTCAACTACGGTTGGCAGCGATGGGTGCTCGGCTACCAGGGTGAGCGTCAGCTGGACGTGTTGAAAGGACTGTTCGGCAAGGTCGACGCCGGTAAGCTCGGGTTGCTCACCGTTGCTGCGGCCGCGCTATTGACGATGGTCCTGGCTTTGCTGCTGCTTAAACCCTGGCGCCGTGAACGTGATCCACAGCTGCGCCTGTTCCATCGGTTCGAACGACTCCTCGCTCGGCACGGCGTCGAGCGGCAGGTCGGCGAGGGCCCGCGTGATTTCGCCGAGCGCGCGGCAGTGTTGATGCCGATCGTCGCCGAGCCGATACGGGAGTTCACCCGGCTCTATGAGATGGCGCGTTATGCTGGCCAGCCCGCAGACAGAAACGAAATGCACGTTTCGCTCGCCAGACTGCGTCGCCAGCTGCCTTGGCGCTCCGGTACGCGCAGAAAGCAGGAAACTGAACCCGGCGAGCGATAGCTGCGTGCGATGGTGTCCTATCACCAATGCTCAACTGCACACTTCTGGCCGCACGTCGGCGATAAGATGGTGACCGATAAAAACAATCCGAGGTGGGCATGACCCTTTTCGAACTGATACGAGCCGTGCGTGACAATCCTGCGAACGTCATCGTGCCGGCCACCTGGGGGCAGGGGCGTGCGGGTTTCGGCGGTGTGGTTGCAGCGCTGGTCTATGAGGCCATGCAGGCGCAGGTGCCGGACGGCCGTCCAGCGCGCTCGCTGGCCATCACCTTTGTCGGCCCGTTGATGGTAGATACTCCGGTCAGCTTCGAGGCTGAGGTATTGCGCGAGGGCAAGGCGGTCAGCCAAGTGCTCGGGCGTGCGGTGCAGAACGGCCAGGTGGTAACCATCGTCCAGGGCAGTTTCGGTGCGGCCCGCGCATCGGCGGTGCGGGTAGCCGCAGAGCCCGCGCCGTCGATGCCGCCGGTAGACGAATGTCAGGAGCTGCCCTATGTGCCGGGCGCCGCGCCGGAATTCACCCGTTATCTGGCGATGCGCTGGGGCATCGGTGGGCTGCCGTTCTCGGGCAACACGTCGCGCGAAATGGGCGGTTGGGTGCGCTTACGCGGCGAGGTCGAGCGCGAGCCAGTGACCGTTTCGCATCTGCTGGCACTGGTGGATGCCTGGCCGCCAGCCGTACTGTCGCATCTGAAGGGATTCGCACCTGGCAGTTCGCTGACCTGGACCATCGAGTTCATCCAGCCGATGCCGTCGCTCGATACTCACGACTGGTGTCAGTACCGCGCGGTGATCGAGCATGCCCAGGATGGTTATGGCCATTGCGCAGCGGCGCTCTGGACCCCTGGGGGTGAGCTGGTGGCATTGAGTCGCCAGACGGTAACGGTGTTCGGCTGAGCCAAGGTTCGGCCATCAGGACGGCTTCGACCGAAGACTGGCCAGCGCTCTCCATCGGTCGGCCCGCCAGCGCGAGACCTTGGCCTCGTGCTGAAGGGGCGGCTCACAGTTTGAATTGCTGAATCGCTTTGCTCAGTTCTTTGGAGAGTGCAGCCAGCTCGGAGCTGGTGGCGGCGGACACGGCGGTCTGCTCAACGGTCTGTTCGGTGACGTCGCGGATGCCGGTCACCGAGCGATTCAGCTCTTCGGCTACGCCACTCTGCTGCTCTGCGGCATCCGCGATCTGGGTGTTGCTCTCGCGCATCTGCGCGACCGCTGCGGTGATCGCTTCCAGAGCCAACCCCGCCTCGCGGGCCTCGCTCACGCAGTCGTCGGCCTTCAGCGAACTTTCCTGCATGAACTCCACCGCGTCGCGTGTCATGGCTTGTAGCCCGGAGATCATCTGGGTGATCTCGTCGGTCGACACCTGAACACGTTTGGCTAGACTACGCACCTCGTCCGCCACCACCGCGAAGCCCCGGCCCATCTCGCCAGCGCGAGCCGCTTCGATGGCGGCATTCAGCGCGAGCAGGTTGGTCTGCTCGGCGATGCTATGGATGACGCTGACGACACCGCTGATCTTCTGGCTGTCGGCGGCGAGTTGTCCAATCGTCTCGGCTGTTTGTTGCACTCCTTGCGACAGACTGGATATCGACCGCTCAACGCGAGTCACGACGCTGTGGCCGTCACCGGCGAGACGGTCGGCATGCTGAGACTGGTCGCGGGTTTCTCGCGCATGGTCGGCGATCTGGTAGACGGTCGTGCTCATTTCATTGATCGCCGTCGCGGCCTGATCGGTTTCGCTTTTCTGCCCGAGCATGCCCTTGCGTACTTCGCCCATACTGGAGGCCAGGCGGCTGGCGCCCTCGTCCAGGCGTGTGGCCGCTTGGGTGACGGTACCTACGATGCGCTGGTAGCCGGATTGCATGGCATTGAAAGCGCCCGCCATCTGGCCGACCTCGTCACCGCTGTCCAACGGTACGCGTACGGTGAGATCACCGCTGCGCTCCACATGCAGCATGACGTCTTTCAACGTGTTGAGATGGCTGAGCAGGAATCGGATCATCACCTGAGAAGCCGCTAGCAGCGCCAGCATCAGAACGGCGACGGCCAGCGCATAGCTGAAAAAGTGCTGCGTCAGCAATTGCCAGACGCTAGGCGCGCGAGCCAGAACGGCAAGGCTGTCGCCGCCTGAGCGAGTGATCCGCTGTGCGCCGACAACCGGTGTGGTGGCGAAAAAGCGGTCGTGGTCGATTGCAAGCCAGCCCTGACCCGGCGCGATGGTTCGACCTTCGATAACCAGCCCCTGACCGGCAGCTGCCGCCAGCAGATCGGGATGGCGGGGGAGGGCACTGCCTGCCGGCCAGTCCTGCAGCACCCTGGCCAGTTCCTGAGCGCTGGTTTGCGCGTCCTGGCTGCGGGACCGCTGTTCCAGTTGCAGGGCGAACAGCACCAGCAGCAACGTGGTAACGAAGGTCACCATGTTCAGCGCCCAGAACTTGTATTTCAGAGAAAGATCACGAATCCAGAGAACCATGAGTGCGCTTCTGTATGGGTGGCTGAGAGGGCGTCGGTGCGTTTTAGGCGTCCGTCTTTTTAGCGGCAGAACGACGGCAGGCTTTAGCGCTATTCTGGTTGAGCCAGCGGAGCGATGCCGAAGAACCGTTGAGCGCAGGCGGTGGTGGTTGTCGCGAGTTCGTCGTCGCTCACGCCGCGATGGCGGGCCACTTCACGCAACACTTCTGGAAGAAAAGCGGGCTCGTTCTGACCGCCTTTGGGTTTGGGCCGCAGCGTGCGTGGCAATAGATAGGGCGCATCGCTTTCGAGCATCAATCGCGAGGCGGGAATCTCGCGAACCAGCGGCTGCAGGTGCGTGCCGCGGCGCTCGTCGCAGATCCAGCCGGTGATGCCGATGTGCAGGTCGAGGTCGAGATAGGCGTAGAGGGCGCGCTTCTCCCCGGTAAAGCAATGAACGACCGCGGCACTGAGCCGATCGCGGAAAGGCCGGAGGATGTCCACCAGGCGCTGGTCCGCATCGCGTTCGTGAAGAAATACCGGGAGACCGGTTTCCACTGCCAGTTGCAGATGTTCTTCAAGCACCCGTTCCTGCTGCCCGCGCGGGGAAAGGTCCCGGTTGAAATCCAGCCCGCATTCTCCAACAGCGCGAACCTCGGGTTCGGCGAGCAATTGCTTCAACTGAGTGGCGGTTTCGGACGTCCACTGGCTGGCATCATGTGGATGGACTCCTGCCGTGCAAAACAACCGTTGCCGGCTCTCATCCAGCTCACGACAAAGCGTTAATGCTGCTTCGCTTTCGACCAGACTGGTGCCGGTCAGTACCAATTGCGTGACGCCAGCTGCGTAAGCGCGAGTCAGGACGGCGCGCGGGTCGCGAGCGAAGGTCGGGTGGGTCAGGTTGACACCAATGTCAATAAGCTGCACAAACTACCTCATGTAGAATAAAAATAATATAAGTATTAATATCAAATACTTATAGCTGATATCTCATGTTAATTGGCAAGCTACGCTGGCGGCGAAACCGTGGCTATGAGAATCTTCGCCGCCCTGCGGCAGGCTGGCCGCCCTACAGACTGTCCCGTTCGAGTCGATACGCTGTAAATGAACCGATTATTGCCCTTGCTGTTGTGCCTGATGGTGCTCGCACCCTGGCCGGCCGCTGCGCGCGTGATGGGGCCTCAGGCGTGGCAGCCGGCGGATACGGTACGCGATCTGGCTGAGATTCGCCGCAGTGGCGTGTTGCGTGTGCTGGTCAATCAGAGCCGCAACAGTTCGGGCGAAGTCAAAGGTGAAGCCATCGGCGTGGAATACGTGCGGCTACGCGCGTTCGAGCAGTTTCTCAATCGCGGTTCGAAGGGGCCCGCGATCACCCTGGAAGTTATACCTAAGGCCAAGGACCAGCTGCTCGGCGCACTGCAGAGAGGCGAGGGTGATCTGGTCGCGCCTGGAGAACGTTTGGAGTCAGGATCGACGCGTCGGGTGAGCCATAGTCGCGCCGTAGTCGATAACGTCCCCATGGTTTTGGTCAGCCGCCAGGGCGGCCTTCGCTACAAAAACTTCGAACAGCTATCGGGACGCAGTCTGGCGTTGTCTGCCGGCAGCGCCGCCGGGCTGGAACTGGAAGTGCTCAATCAACGGTTGATGCAAGCCGGGCGCGCGCCGATTGCTGTCGAGTGGGTCGATCCAACGCTCGCGGTCGAGGACGTGCTGGAGATGGTGCAGGCCGGCATCTATTCCGCGACTGTCGTCGAGCTGCCCATTGCGGAGCGATGGGCGAAGGTACTGCCCAAATTACGTATCGAGCGAGATCTGGTTCTGGGCAAGCGCGCCGACATGCGTTGGTTTGTCCGAACGGAGGCCAGCATGTTGCGCGCTAGCGTCGATCGCTTCCTCCGAGGCTACAGTGCGCCGGATAACCAGGACGCCGCTTTCGTCCGGGTCTATCGGCGCCTTTACCGGGTGCAGTATCCCCTTGATCGGGTCGGTCGGCAGCGCTTGGAGAAGGTGCGGCCCACTTTACAACGGCATGCTCAGCAGCAGGATATCGACTGGCTCAATCTGGCCGCGCTGGCATTCAAAGAGTCGACCCTCAATCCGGCAGCCCGTGGTGCTTCCGGCGCCACCGGGCTCATGCAGGTGACGCAGGCTACTGCACGCAGCATGGGTGTAAACGACATCGGCAAGCTTGATAACAATGTGCAGGCCAGTGCGAAGTATCTAGCCAACATCCGGCAGAAATTTTTCGCTAGCCCCAGGCTGAATGAACGCGAACGCATGGCGTTCGTCCTCGCGGCTTACAACATGGGGCCGCAGCGGGTCCAGAGCATGCGTGCCGAGGCCCGGCGCCGAGGGCTCAATGCCGACCAGTGGTTTTTCCAGGTCGAGCGCGTTGCCATGGAAACCATGGGTATGGGCGTAGTCAGCTACGTCAATGCAGTAAACAAGTACTACCTGACCTACACGCGGGAGCGTTACCTGCTCGAAGGCGGTCCGCAAAGCGCTGCCAAATGAGCGTTTAGCTTTGCTTGATGACGAGTAGCTGCTCGACCGCCTCCAGGCGTTGGCGCTCGTTTTCGTCGAATCGTTCGGCGGCCAATCGGGCGATCGCAGCGCGCTTATCCGCTTCGCCAAGCCCTCGGCTGCTTTCGATGCGGCTCTTTTCTTTTTGATAGGAGGAGAGTCGCCTTTGCCATTCTTGCCTTTTGAGATCGAACCGTTCCAGACGCGCGGTGGCGGCGTTGCCAACCAGCTGCTGACGCAGCCGACGTAGGTCCGCGGGCGTGGCTCCGCGCGCTTGCAATGCACGTGTCTGCTCGCGTAATTCAGACTGCAATTGAATGACCATCGCATCCTGCAGTTCGGGCGGTAGGCTGCTCTGCAGCCTGTCGATTGCGGCTCCCTTGGCGGCGGCATCGAGAGTTGAGTCGCGACGAATCGCCAGCCTTTCCAGCGTGAAGCTGTCGGCCGTTTCGTCGAGTGCAAAAAACGCCTGATGGACCTCATCGTCGAATAATTGGGCGCGCAGCTGGCGAACCGCTTGCAGCCGCTCGCGCATGGCGTTCAGATCGGCCTGCTGCACATGATCCTGCTCCAGTAGCAGCAGTTGGCGTTTGTAATCCAGATACTGTGCTAGCAACTGCAGCGCTTGACCTTCTCCGGGCTGGGGAAGTTGCGCTTCGATGTAATGTCGTAGACGCGTGACGCTGGCCTCAAGGGGTTCTTCGCCAATCGAGGCCAGGAAATAATCGAAGACGCGTCGGATGTCATTCTCGATGATCAACCTGCCGGAGGCGTCCGTTCGTAGTTGCCCATCGACCTGGGTCCCCGCGAAGGAAGGAGGTAAGCGACGGATCGTTGCGACAGGCGAAGGCCGCGGATCCGGTAAACGGACCGATGTCTGGGTTGGAGCCGGCGATGGGGCGCGTACGGGCGCAACGCGCTGCGCCTGGTCCGGCTGTGTCTCGACCGGGTCCTGCCAATCGATCGCGACGCCGAGGGTCACGGTCACGGCCAGCAGGAGCAGGAGGGCGATTACTTTCATCGAGACGCCTCGCTTCAGGGCCGGGGCCGATCGGCCCCGGCGAGTCTCAAAGGCCTGCGTTCTTCAGGCGGTTGGCATGCTGGCGGTAGACAGTCAACGGATCGGTTTCGAACAAGCTGGTCAGTCCGAGCACCTGATTGACCTCATCCAGGTGATTCATCCGGTAGTTGTCGCGGATAACCATGCCGAGGTGTGAGCTGCAGCGTCCAACCAGCCCGTCATTCGCTTCACCGAAGGCGAGCGAGCCAGCGCCCAGCATGGCGTCACTGACATCCAGTGGGTTGGTGAGCGGGCTGGTACCGCTCCAGGAGTAGTAGCTAACGCCGCCTACCTTGTATGCGCCTTCGCCGCATTTAGAGGTCGGAATTCCCTGTGGGTATTTGGCATTGAATCGCGCGGCGCCTTCACTGTTGAGCGACTCGAGTGACCCGAGCGAGTTTTGAGGCGCGGTGCTCGGGCTGCCGGAGAGAAAATGGATCAACGCGCCCATGCCATTGACCAAGCCGGCAATGATGGCCTCGCCGCCGGATCCCTCGGGAACCTTGCGAAGCAGATCCGCGACGTCCGAGCCCTTGTGCGGGGCGCCGACGCTGGTGACCGAGGCAACCAGATCGGGGCGCACGGCGGCGACGTAGCGTACGGTCGGGCCACCATGACTGTGGCCGATCAAGTTCACCTTCGATTTTCCGCTGATCGCAACGATTTCCTCGACCTGATCCAACAATTCTTCACCACGCAGCTCCGAGGTGTTGAGCTGGCTGACTTCGGTCACGTAGACCTGCGCACCGTCACGCTGCAGCGCGCGTGGGATGCCGTACCAGTAGTCGAGGCCGAGCAGGCTGTCGAAGCCAAGCATGCCGTGGGTTAGAACGATCGGGTAACGCGTTTGGGTGTATCCGCTCGAGCCGAACAGGCCGGCATGTACCTGGTTTGTGACGGCCAAGGCGGTACCGAGGCACAGAGCGATCAAGGTCTTCTTGTTGTTCATGAATGCACTCATCAGTGGGTGAATCGGGCATGGCGATCCCTCGCTGTTCACCGCGCGTTGCGCGTACTGCCGCCTGACAAACGCAGCAATCGTGCCAATCCTATAACAGGCGGCGGGGATCGGCTCTGGCACCGTTCGTCCAGACTGATGGGTGGCCATGGCTGCCAGCGCCGTATCGTCTTGCCTGTTACTAGGCGGAACGCTTTGATGGGTAGGAAAGTTATATTCGCTTGATCTAGACCTGATCGCCGAAGTTTGCGTAATATCGCGACTTACGAGTCATATTGGAACTCGCTGGTCACTGCTCACTGGTAATCGATAGCGACGATGTACCAAAGCTTGGCGCCGGTGGGTGTCTGAACGTGCACCTCGGCATCTAGTGGCTTGCCGATCAGGGCTCTGGCCAGTGGCGAGTCGATGCTGATCAGCCCCTGCCGAAGGTCCAGTTCATCGGGGCCGACGATGCGATAGCGGGCCTGTTCGCCGTTCTCGTCTTCAACCGTCACCCAAGCGCCGAAGTAGACTTTGCCCGGATCACTCGGTTTCTCACTGACGACCTTGAGCTTCTCCAGACGCTTGGTAAGAAAGCGCACTCGACTGTCTATTTCCCGCAGCATCTTCTTGCCGTAGGTGTATTCGGCGTTTTCCGAACGGTCGCCTTGCGCGGCCGCTTCGCTGACCGACTGGGTGACCTGCGGGCGCCTGACGTGCCAAAGCTCATGGAGTTCGGCGCGCAGCCGCGCTTCGCCCTCGGGAGTAATCAGAGGCGTACCGGCAGGGCGGGGAGGGCGATAGCGGCTCATGATGGCTCCGGGTCAGGCTGGAAAGTCGCACATTCTAAAAGGACTCACTGCTGTCCGCTGGCTCAGTTGTCTCGGAGCACATCGAGCGGACTGGCATTGAGCGCTCGGCGAGTGCCGATCACGCCGGCCGTACCGACTAGCAGCGCGCCGATCAGCGGCAGCAATAGCAGCCAGGGATGCGGATGCCAGCGTAGATCGAACACGAAGTGATAGAGCAGTGCGCTGACCAGCTCGCAGCCAAGGGCCGCGAGCAACCCGCTGGCAGCGCCGAGCACGCCGAACTCGGCACGTCTGGCTTTGAGCAACAGGCTGCGCTCGGCGCCCAATGCCCGCAGCAGGGCTCCCTGACGTATACGCTCGTCGAGCGTTGCCTGAAGCCCGGCGAGCAATACGGCCAAGCCTGCTGCCAGAACGAACATCAACACGTATTCCACTGCCAACGAGACCTGCGCAAGGATGCTGCGCAGCTGGCTGAGCAAGGCCTCGACCTGCAGTATCGTGGCGGAGGGAAAGTCGCGGGCCAATTGAACCAGTTCGCGGTCCTTGCCGCTGGGCAGATGAAAGCTGGTCATGAAGGTGGCCGGCATGTCTCGCAGCGTGTTGGGTTCGAAGATCATGTAGAAGTTCGGTTGGAAACTGTCCCAGTTCACTTCGCGCAGGCTTGTCACCGTGACGTCGCGGGTCAGTCCGCCGACCGTGAAGCTGAGCCGATCGCCCAGCCCGATCTGAAGACTCTCGGCCAGCTCGGCTTCCACTGATACGCCGGGTAGATCGCCGCGCTCGCCCTCCCACCAGTGGCCGGCGGTCAGCTGGTTATCGGAAGGCAGGTCGCGTGCCCAGGTCAGGCTCAGGTCCCGGCGAATCGCCCGCTCACCCTGGCTGTCTTTGCTAACCAACTGGCGCACCGGCTCCCCATTGATAGCCACTAGCCGGCCCGGAACCACGGGATATAGCGGCGCAGCGTGATCCGACAGCGCATCGATGCGCTCGGCGAACGCATCGCGATCCGTCGGCAAAATATTCAGTACGAAATGGTTAGGGGCGTCGTCCGGAAGCTGGTTCTGCCAGGTATCGAGAAGTTCGCCGCGCAACAGGGCGATCAACGCCATGGCAAGCAGTATCAGGCCAAAGGCCAAGGCTTGACCGGCTGCCGCCAACGGGTGACGGAGCAGCTGTCCGAGGCCAAGGCGCCATATCAGCGACGCGCCCGACAGTGAGCGCCGTAGTCCCTGCAGTGCCAGTAGCAGCAGTCCGCCAAGCAGGACGGTCGCTAGCAAGCCGCCGCCCAACAGGGCCAGTGTGATTTTCAAATCCAGGCTCAGGCGCCACATAATCAGGCCTAGGGCGATCACTGCTGCGCCGTACACCAGCCAGGAGCTCGGCGGGACGGGGAGGATGTCGCGGCGTAGCACCCGGAGCGGCGGCACACGCCCCAATGCTGCCAGTGGCGGTAAGGCGAAACCGGCCAGTGCGACCAGCCCCGTGGCGATGCCTGCCAGCGCGGGCCAAAGGGTGGCGGGCGGTACTTCGCTGACCACCAGCTCGCGCAGCAGGAAAAACAACCCATGCTGCGCGGTCCAGCCCAGCAAGGCGCCTGCCGCGCTGGCGGCCACGCCTAGATAGCCGAGCTGCAGCGTATAGAGCATCAGCGCCTCACGTCGTGACAGCCCCAAGCAGCGCAGCAGGGCGCTGGCATCGAAGCGGCGAGCGGCGAAACGTGCTGCCGAGAGCGCCACAGCGACACCCGCCAATAATACAGCCGCTAGGCTGGCCAGGTTCAGGTAGCGCTCGGCGCGCCCCAATGCGCCGCCAATCTGACGATTACCATCCTTGGCCGTCTCGATACGTTGATGCGGCTGCAACTCCGGTTTGACGGCCTCTTCGTATGCACGTAACTGCTCCGCCGGGCCACGCCAGAGCTCGCGGTAGCGCACGCGGCTACCCGGCTGCACGACGCCGGTGGCTTCGAGGTCGTCGAGATGCATCAATACATGTGGCGTCAGGCTGTAAAAATCGCCAACCCTATCGGGTTCGTAGGTCAGAACACGCGTCAGTTTGAGCTGTTTGTTGCCAACTTCGATGTGGTCGCCGATCTGCAGGTCGAGTGCGGCGAACAGGCGTGCTTCGGCCCAGGCTTCGCCGGGCTGAGGGCCTGGCCCGGGTTGTTCCGGTTGATAGGGCGCGGCTGCGCTGCGCAGTTCTCCGCGCAGCGGATAGCGATCGTCGGCTGCCTTGACGCTGGTCAGCTGCAGATTGTCATCGGTGGCGACGACGCTGGAGAATTCCACCACCCGAGCATGGTCGAGCTGAAGCCGAATGCCTGCTTCGATCTGTTCGGGCTCAGCGGGCGCGCTGCCGCGCAACACGAGATCGGCTCCGAGGAATTCAGTGGCGCGCAGCAGCATGGCATCGTTCAGGCGGGCGCCGAAATAGCCGATGGCGGTGCTTGCCGCGACGGCAATCAGCAGCGCGAGGAACAGCACACGCAGCTCGCCGGCGCGTGCATCCCGCAATAGCTGGCGCAGTGCGAGAGCAGCCAGTCGGCTGGCAGGCACGCGCTTCATCGAGTTTGCTCGTCGCGAAGCTGGCGCCCACCTTCCAGTCGCAGCAGGTGTTGGCAGCGCTTTGCCAGGCGCTCGTCATGGGTAACCAGCACGAGGGTAGTGCCGCGCTCACGGTTCAACTCGAACAGCAATTCGGTGATATTTGCCCCCGTGTGGCTATCGAGATTGCCGGTTGGCTCGTCGGCGAACAGCACCTCGGGCTCGGCGGCGAATGCGCGAGCAACCGCCACGCGCTGTTGCTCGCCGCCGGATAGTTGCCTGGGATAATGATGCAAACGAGCGTCCAGGCCGACGCGCCCGAGCAGTTCGGTGGCTTTCGCCTGCGCATCGCGGCGGCCATGCAGCTCGAGCGGCAGCATGACGTTCTCCAAGGCATTGAGGCTGTCGAGCAGCTGGAACGATTGAAAAACGAAGCCGACATGCTCGGCGCGCACCCGGGCACGCTGATCTTCGTCCAACTCGCCGAGCAGATGGCCGGCTAGGTGCACTTCACCCGAACTGGGCAGATCCAGTCCGGCCAGCAGGCCGAGCAGGGTTGACTTGCCGGATCCAGAAGTTCCGATGATCGCCAGACTTTCCCCCTTGCTCAGGCTCAGGGACACATCGTCGAGTATCGCCAGCTCGCCTTCCGCGCTGGGTACCGCTTTGCTAAGGTTCCGGGCAGAGAGAATGCTGGCGCTCATGGAGATTCCGATGCGAAATTGGCTGAAAAGTGGGGTGCTGGTACTGCTGTGCTGGACCCAAGGTGCCTGGGCGGGAACGGTATTGGTGGTCGGGGATAGTATCAGCGCCGCTTTCGGGCTGGAAACCAGCCAAGGGTGGGTGCAGCTGCTTCAGCAACGCCTTGATACACAAGGGCAGGATCATCGGGTAGTGAACGCCTCGATCAGTGGCGACACCAGCGCCGGCGGGCTGGCTAGATTGCCCGCTCTGCTCGAAGAGCATAAACCCGAAGTGGTGATTCTGGAGCTTGGCGGCAACGATGGATTGCGCGGCCAGTCGCCTACCCAATTGAAGCAGAACCTTGCCGCCATGGTTGAGCGGTCGCGTCAGGCGGACGCCAAAGTGCTGCTGCTTGGCATGCGTTTGCCCCCCAATCTGGGGCAGCGGTACACAACGGCATTTGCCCAAGCGTTCGACTCGCTTGCCAAGGAGCAGTCGCTGCCTTACGTCCCGTTTTTTCTCGAAGGCGTCGGCGGGGTCGAAGGCATGATGCAGGCCGATCGCATCCATCCGGCAGCCGGCGCGCAGCGACGACTGTTGGATAACGTCTGGCCGGTGCTCGAACCCTTGCTTTGAGGCGTGCGCGCGGCTACTGTCGCGCCCCTCGATCGGAGCCTTCAATGCCACGCCCAGCCTGGACCCTATTTGCCTATCGCCTCATCGTGCCGGACGAGCAGTTCGACCTGTTCGCTTGTCGCGAGAATCGTCTGCATCTGGCGCTGCGGCAACTGGAATTGAACGGACGGGTCGATCGCACGCTCTGCGGTGGTTTCCTACCGGCTCGACCGCACTGGCAGGATCTGGAGCGAGCGATGCTCAAGGATCGCCGGCTCTGCCCGGCCTGCCGCGATACGCTCAGTGCACAGCGCAAGGGCCTTCCGTCTGCCGCGAGTATCTGGTAGCTCGGCGGCCGCTGTCGCTTCGAGTACAATCGCCAGCAACACGCCCACTTAATTACCAAGGAAATCCTGAATGCTCTCGCGTGCGTCTGCAGTCGCCTCCTGTGTGTCATTCGCTGCTTTGCTGTTGGCCGGCCAGTCCGCTGCGCTCGAGTTGCCGCTACCTCCGGAAGGCGAGGACGTGGTTGGGCAGATCCAGGTGATCAAGGCCAAATACGAGGACACGTTCGCGGCGCTGGGCGAGACGCATGATCTGGGCTATCTGGAGCTCGTAGCGGCTAACCCAGGGGTGGATCCCTGGTTGCCTGGTGAAGGTACCGACATCATTCTGCCGACTCGCTACATCCTTCCGCCCGGGCCGCGCGAGGGGATTGTCATCAACCTGGCGGAATACCGCTTGTACTACTATCCGAAAGGCGAAAACGTGGTGCATACCTTCCCCCTTGGAATCGGGCGTGAGGGGTGGGGTTCACCTGTCGGCAAAACTCATATCTCGGCGATGACGAACAATCCGGCTTGGTATCCGCCGCAGTCGATTCGGGACGAGCACGCGGCCGATGGCGATCCTCTGCCCAAGGTCGTGCCGCCAGGTCCGGATAACCCGCTTGGTCCGTACAAACTGAACCTGGCATTGCCGGGCTACCTCATCCACGGCTCGAATAAGAAGTTCGGCATTGGCATGCGCGTCAGTCACGGTTGTTTCCGCATGCTGAACCACAACGTGCTGGAGCTGGCCGGATTGGTCAAGGTCGGAACGCCAGTGAGGATTATCGACGAGCCCTACAAGTTTGGCGTAAGCGAGGGCAAGATCTACCTGGAGGCGCATACGCCTCTGCAGGATGAGGACAAGCATATGACGCTTATGGACAAGCATGCAGTGGTAGTCAACACGCTGTTGAAACGTGACGAAGCGGCCGGTGTGCTGCAGTTGGATTGGGAAATGGTGCGTGAAATCATCGCTGGCGAAGACGGTCTGCCGATCCAGATCGCCGAACAGGGGCAAGCTCTGGCCAACCACGAAGAGTCGGTTTTCTGAAGATTTGACGAGCCGATTATCTGGCGCCCACAAAAAAGCCGACCTGTTTGCAGGTCGGCTTTTTTTATCGCCTGAAGCTTACTTGCGGCTGGCGCGTTCCAGCATACGCAGTGCACGCTCGTTGGCTTCGTCAGCAGTCTGCTGAGCCTTCTGAGCAGCTTGCATAGCCTCGTCGGCCTTGCTGTACGCTTCGTCGGCACGAGCCTGAGCACGGGCAGCGGCGTCTTCGGTCGCGGTCAGACGGGCTTCGCTTTCCTTGGTCATGCTGTTGCTGCAACCAGTAGCCAGAACTGCGGCGAAAGCCAGAGCAGAAAATTTCAGAACGTTGTTCATCGTGTTCCCCTTAAGGATGAAATCCATGGCAACTTCCGTTATGGAAAGTTGGCGCGCACATACTACCGATAAGTTGCGCTAAGTAAACTGAGGCAAGCAGTCGTTACCACAATTTTTCTGCAAGCTCATCTTTTTCACGGCATCCGCAGGCCCGTTGATTGAAAAACAATCAGAGCCGGCCGCTGCACTCGTTACATGGACCGGTCGGGACGTTGAAAAGTTGCACTCGCCGAGCAATTCGGCGAGTGAGCGTTATATCGCTTAGCGCAGCCATGAAGCACTGCCAACTTATCAATTGAAGCCGAGTCTTACATGGCGGTAGCATGCGTCATCCAGCTAACAACAAGAATGGGGAATGTGCGGCCTCGCACACAGCTCCAAGTCGATAGGCAGGCAAGCCTGCAGAGGAGGCGAGATGACCGAGAAGCTAACCATCCATCATGATCGAACGGGTCGCCAGTTCGAGACGACCGTGGATGGCTATCGCGCCTATCTTGCTTATGTCGATTTAGGTAAACAGACGCTGGATATCTACCGGACCTTCGTGCCAGATGCGCTTCGTGGTCGCGGCGTTGCGGCTGTATTGGCTCAGCATGCGCTCGATTACGCGGCGCGCGAGGGCTACACCGTGATTCCGTCCTGTTCGTATGTGGAGTGGTACATAGAGCGGCAGGGCAGTTCGACGAACAGTATCGACAGCGAATAAAAAAACGCCGGCAAGCGGCGTTTCTTTTGCTACAAGTCGCCGTGAGCCGTTAGCCGCGAGCGCGCTTCGGCAGTACATTCTTCAGTTTCGTATGCATGCCGAGGATAGCCTTTTCGGTAGCGTCCCAGTCGATACAGGCATCGGTAATGGACACACCATATTTCAGGTCAGCCAGATCCTTGGGAATTGGCTGACTGCCCCAGCCGAGGTGACTTTCTACCATCAACCCGACGATCGAGTTGTTGCCCTCGAGGATCTGGTTAGCCACGTTGTCCATGACTAGCGGTTGTAATGCCGGATCCTTGTTGGAGTTCGCGTGGCTGCAATCGACCATGATGTTAGGGGTGATGCCAGCCTTTTTCAGTTCCTGTTCGCACACGGCCACGCTGACCGAATCGTAGTTGGGCTTGCCGTTGCCGCCGCGCAACACGACGTGACCGTAGGTATTGCCCTTGGTGGTGACGATGGAGACCCCGCCGGACTGATTGATGCCAAGGAAGCGATGCGGGCTGGATACCGATTGCAGCGCATTGATCGCGACGGTCAGGCTGCCATCGGTGCCATTTTTGAAACCCACCGCCGAGGACAGGCCTGAGGCCATCTCACGGTGTGTCTGGGACTCAGTAGTGCGCGCACCGATGGCCGACCAGCTGATCAGGTCCTGCAGGTACTGCGGAGAGATTGGGTCCAGTGCTTCGGTGGCGGTGGGCAGACCCATTTCGGCGAGATCGAGCAGCAACTGGCGGCCGATGTGCAGGCCATCCTGGATCTTGAACGAGTCGTCCATATAGGGGTCGTTGATCAGGCCTTTCCAACCTACGGTGGTGCGAGGTTTCTCGAAGTACACCCGCATGACCAGAAAAAGGCTGTCGGACACCTTGTCGGCCAGCACCTTGAGGCGCTCGGCATATTCATGCGCGGCCTTGAGATCATGAATCGAGCAGGGGCCTATCACCACGAACAGGCGATGATCCTTGCCGTCGAGAATGTTGCGTACCACCTGGCGTCCTTCGGAGACGGTCTTCAGCGCGGAAGCGGTCAGCGGTATTTCACGCTTCAACTGCTCCGGCGTGATAAGTGTCTCGTTGGAGGAAACGTTAAGGTCATCGATCGGTAAATCAGCCATCGTGTTCTCATCAGTCACGGATGCCGTCCGCCAGCCAATCCCGATGCGGCGGAGCAGGGCTTTAGGGCGCAGCGGGGAAGCGGAACCTTATCGCGTATTGAGGCGCTCCGACAATGACCTTGAAGTCGGACTGCCGCCTGGGTCCGCCCTATACCGGTATGCGACCGAAGGGCTACCGTGAGTGACGGCTGGGCGCTGCCCCGGGACGCTGCTAAGGTTGCGATTTCAAGCGCGCCATTGTTGGCGTCGTACTGACCTGTAGCTGGAGTTCTGCATGACCGCACCTCATCCCCGAATTGGAATTATTGGCACTGGCGCCATCGGTGGTTTCTATGGACTGATGCTCGCCCGGGCCGGCTACGACGTGCACTTTCTGCTGCGCAGCGAATACGAGGCGGTCAGGCAGAACGGGTTGCACGTGAACAGCGCGGTACAGGGTTCGTTGCATCTGGATGAGGTACAGGCCTATCGGCGGGCCGCGGACATGCCCAAATGCGACTGGCTGTTAGTGGGGGCGAAAAGCACCAGCAATCCGGAACTGGCCCCGCTGATCGTGGAGGCTGCTGGGCAAGATGCCAAGGTCGTGGTGTTGCAGAATGGCCTGGGAATCGAGGACGACCTGCGTGCGTTGCTACCGAGCAATATTCATCTGCTTGGCGGTCTTTGTTTCATCTGCGCGCACCGTTCGGCGCTGGGCGTCGTCGAGCATCAGGCGCTCGGTGGGGTCAATCTCGGCTACCACTCAGGTTCGGCAGCAACGCCAGAGCAACAGCAGGCCTTGGTCGAAGAGGGCGTATCGATGTTTCGCGCGGCGGGTGTCGATTCCAATGCGGCCGCCAATCTCGCTCAGGCGCGCTGGCAGAAGCTGGTGTGGAACATGCCATACAACGGCCTTTCGGTCCTGCTGGATGCCGGCACGGCGCCTTTGATGGCCAACCCTGACAGTCGGGCACTGGTCAGGTCGATCATGCTGGAAGCCTGTGGAGCGGCGAGCGCCTGTGGCTATCCACTACCTGAGGCACTGGTAGACCGGATGATGACAGCCACCGACCACATGCCCAACTATCTACCGAGCATGTACCACGACCATGCGCATGGGCGCCCGATGGAGCTCGAAGCGATCTACGCCGCTCCGCTTGCCGCGGCCGCACAGGTCGGTTTTGGGATGCCCAAGACCGAGGCGCTGCTTCAGGCCCTGCGTTTCATTTCCATGCGCGCAGACCGCTAGGTCAATCACCTCGGAGGCAGCTGCCGGGCGGGCGTTCGAGTCGGTAGAGGTTTCTTTTGGGGCTGCTAAGCTCAAACGAGGCCGCGAGAATTCTAAGTGCCTGTTTGACGTTCAGGATGCGATCGGCCTGGCATATCAGACGGATAGTCCCAGGATATGCTCGCTGTTCTAGTTCGTACTATGAGAGGCGGCGATTGCGACCCGAATCGCTGGGAGGCGGTACATATGGAAATGACCTAGAATTCCGACGTTCTGGTGCGCAAAGTTATAAAAAAATGGTGACGTTCAGGCGTCATTGGCCTTTGAGGGATCTCTATGAAGCTTCAGCAACTGCGTTACATCTGGGAGGTGGCGCATCATGACCTCAATGTCTCGGCAACCGCGCAGAGCCTGTTCACGTCCCAACCCGGCATCAGCAAACAGATCCGCTTGCTCGAAGACGAGCTAGGGGTGGAAGTCTTTGCCCGGAGCGGCAAGCACTTGACCCGAGTTACCCCCGCTGGCGAACGCATCATTACGACCGCTGGCGAAATTCTTCGCAAGTGCGAAAGCATCAAACAGATCGCCCAGGAATTCTCCAACGAAAAACGCGGTACCTTGAGTATCGCGACCACTCATACCCAGGCCCGCTATGCCCTGCCGCAGGTAATCAGCGCCTTCATCAAGCAGTACCCGGATGTCTCCCTGCACATGCACCAGGGTACGCCCATGCAGATCGCCGAGATGGCAGCCGACGGCACTGTGGATTTCGCCATCGCCACCGAGGGGCTGGAGCTGTTCGGTGATCTGGTCATGATGCCGTGCTATCGGTGGAATCGTTGTGTGGTCGTGCCGCAGGGGCATCCGCTGGCGAAAGTGGAAAAGCTCACCCTGGAAGCCTTGGCGGAACATCCGATCGTGACCTATGTGTTCGGCTTTACCGGACGCTCCAAGCTGGATGAGGCATTCAGTCACAGAGGCTTATCGCCGAAGGTGGTGTTCACGGCGGCAGACGCCGACGTCATCAAAACCTATGTGCGCCTTGGGTTGGGGGTCGGAATCGTCGCGCGAATGGCGGTCGATGCCAAGCTCGACCCGGATCTGGTGGTGCTCGATGCCAGCGAGCTGTTCGAGTCCAGCGTGACCAAGATCGGATTCCGTCGCGGCACTTTCCTGCGCGGCTTCATGTGCGATTTCATCGAAACCTTCGCCCCGCATCTCGATCGGGAAATACTCGAAAGAGCTGTTCAGTGCCGGAACAAGGTCGAGCTGGACGAGTTGTTCAGCGATGTCGATCTGCCGACTTTTTGATAGCGGGTCAATCGCCACTCAATACGAATCGAAGCCAGCTTCGCTGAGGCGACGCTGGGGTTTGGATGATTCGGTTATGAGCTGACGTCAAGCGGCGACTCATCGCGCAAGCACACTCGAAGTGTGAAAAACACCGTCAGCTTCGGGCGATAAGATTACCGGCGTGCAGGCCGCATTCCTTCTGGGTGGACTCCTCCCACCACCAACGACCCTCACGCTCATGCTGGTTTGGCAGAACCGGGCGTGTGCATGGTTCGCAGCCGATGCTGATGAACCCGCGCTCGTGCAGGCTGTTGTAAGGCAACTCGAGCATGCGGATATAAGCCCAGACTTCCTCACTGGTCATCTGCGCCAATGGGTTGAATTTATACAAGGTGTGCTCTGGCGTTGAAAAAGCGCTGTCGATCTCCAGTACCGATACTTGGCTACGCGTGCCGGGGCTCTGATCACGGCGCTGGCCGGTGGCCCAGGCTCGGACCCCGGTAAGCTTGCGTCGAAGCGGCTCTATCTTACGGATGCCGCAGCATTCGCCATGACCGTCGCGGTAGAAACTGAACAACCCTTTCTCATTGACCATCGGCTGCAACAGGGCAGGGTCCGGCGTCATGATGTCGATAGCGATGTCGTAATGCTCGCGAACCTGTTCGATGAAACGATAGGTCTCGCTGTGCAGACGACCGGTGTCGAGGCTGAACACCTTGACGTTCTTGTTCAGCTTCCAGGCCATGTCCACCAGCACGACATCTTCAGCGCCACTGAACGAGATCCAGAGATCGTCGCCGAACAGGTCGAAGGCGAGCTTGAGAATGTCTTGGGGTGATTTACTGGCATAGGCAGATGCCAGCTCGGCTACATCAATTGTTTGGCTCATCAGGCGGCTTCCTTGGTTGGCGCTTGGCGCTCTGCTGGCCGCGGATGTTAGCAAATTGTTTTTATGACTCTAAATAACGTTTGGGGTGGCCATGCCTAACTTTAACGAATAAGCCATCGCGTTGCGCCACCTGATCCTTACCGTTAGAGTGCCGCTTCAATTTTCTGCTTTGAGGAGTGATTCGTGGAAATAGCCTGTCTCGACCTGGAAGGTGTCCTGGTTCCGGAAATCTGGATCGCCTTTGCCGAGGCCACCGGAATCGAATCGCTCCGGGCAACCACACGGGACATTCCTGACTATGACGTACTGATGAAGCAGCGCCTGCGCATCCTCGACGAGCATGGCCTGAAGTTGTCGGATATCCAAGCGGTCATCGCGACCCTGAAGCCGCTCGACGGCGCTGTTGAGTTCGTCGCCTGGTTGCGTGAGCGTTTCCAGGTAGTGATCCTGTCGGATACCTTCTACGAGTTTTCGCAGCCGCTGATGCGTCAGTTAGGTTTCCCCACGCTGCTTTGCCATCGACTGATCACCGACGAGTCGGGGCGTGTCGTTAACTACGAGCTGCGCCAGAAGGATCCCAAGCGCCAGTCGGTGATCGCTCTGAAGAGCCTGTACTACCGCGTTATCGCCGCTGGTGATTCGTACAATGACACCACCATGCTCGCCGAGGCGCATGCCGGCATCCTCTTCCATGCGCCCGATAACGTCATTCGCGAATTTCCGCAGTTCCCGGCCGTTCACACCTTCGACGCTCTGAAGCAGGAGTTCCTCAAGGCGTCCAATCGCACGCTTGAACTCTAACCGGCCAAGATCCAGCGTTGTATTCGTCGGGTGGAGTCACGTCTCATCGATCCACCTTGACGGCCGTGCGGAGGCGCTGGCGGATAACAACATGCCCATCAGTCAGAGGCAGGCGCGAGCCACGCGCCTGCAATCGCCGGCTATAGCCCTTCCAGCGTCTCCATCAGCACCCTCACCTTATCGAAGGTTTCCTGATACTCGGCTCGCCAGTCAGAATCCGCCACGATCCCGCCGCCGCCCCAGCAGGTCGCCTGATCGTTTTGAATCAGCAGTGTGCGGATGGCGATGGAGCTGTCCATCTCGCCTCGTACATCCAGATAGAGCAATGAGCCGCAGTAGATCGAGCGCCGCGTGGGCTCCAGCTCGTCGATCACTTGCATCGCACGGATCTTCGGCGCGCCGGTTATCGAACCTCCGGGGAAGCTGCCGGCCAGCAGGTCCAGAGCGTCCTTGTTGCTGGCCAGGGTACCGCTGACACTGCTCACCAGATGGTGCACGTTCGGATAGCTTTCCAGCGAGAACAGCTCTGGCACCGTCACGCTGCCGATTTCGCAGCTTCGCCCCAGGTCGTTTCGCAGCAGGTCAACGATCATCAGGTTTTCGGCGCGATCCTTTTCGCTGTTCAGCAGCGCTTGGGCCTCTGCCCGGTCAGCATCGGGGGCATCTCGACGAGGACGCGTGCCTTTGATCGGTCGGGTGTCGACGATTCCGTTGGAGAGCCGCAGGAAGCGTTCGGGGGACAGGCTGACGATGGCGCCGCGCTCCACGGTCATGAAGCCTGAATAAGGCGTCGGACAGGCGGTGCGCAGGGCCTGGTACGCCTGCCATGGGTCGCCTGTGCACGGCGCACGGAAGCGTTGCGCGAAATTCACTTGATAGCAATCGCCGGCCTGGATGTATTGCTGGATGCGCTCGATTGCTTGCTGGTACTCGGAGCGCTCCAGGTCGGCGGTGAACGGCGAATCAAGGCTGAACGCCGATTGCTCTGACTGCCATCTCGACTCGAACAGCTTGATCAGACAATCCCGCTCTTCATCGGCGAGCTTCGGATGGAAAATCAGCTGGGCCGTTTGGTTGTGATGGTCATTTATCAATGCCCAGGCGTATAGACCGAACCGGGCGGGCGGCAATCGCAGATCCGCCACCGCAGCGGTCGGGAGCCTTTCGAGCCGCGCACCGAAGTCGTAGCCGAGAAACCCCAGCAGGCCACCGGCGAAAGGCAGCTCCAGTCCCGCTGGAGGCTCTGCCTTGCCGAATGTTCGCAAGGCGTCTCGAAGACGCGCAAAGAAGGCGCTGCCAGTCTCTCCTGGATTTGGTTCCAGTATCTCTCTCGGCCACGCGCTCAGTAGGTCGTACCGCCCGCGCTCTGCGGTCGGGCGTCCGGAGTCCAGCAGCACCGCGCCGGGCGCATGGCGAACGCGCTCGAACCAGAAGGTGGGGGCGGGGCGATAGGGCAGGGTATGTACGGTGCAGAGCGGCATGCGAGAGTGTCGATCCAGGAGTGGCCCGGATGTGGCCGGGCCTGGGATTCACGCGTGGGGCGGTATATGACCGAAGAGATGCTGCGCGAACCGCACCCGCTCTTCAGGCGTTTCTTGGATACCCTTCTGCTTGAGCTCTTCGATCCGGTCTTCCACAGCATGCGTACGCAGGGTCAGGCCGCAGTCGTTGGCGATCTGGATGTTCAAGCCGGGGCGAGCGTTGAGCTCCAGGATTAGTGGTCCCTTGTCCTGATCCAGCACCATGTCCACGCCGATATATCCCAGTCCGCAGAGCTCGTAGCAGCCCGCAGCAAGCTTCATGAAACCGTCCCAGTTGGGCAGCTGCACACCGTCCACCGCGTTGGTGGTGTCAGGATGCTTGGTGATCTTGTTATTCAGCCAGGTGCCGCGCAGCGTAATACCTGTCGCCAGGTCAACGCCGACGCCGATTGCACCCTGATGGAGATTGGCCTTACCGCCAGACTGCCGCGTCGGTAGGCGCAGCATGGCCATCACCGGGTAGCCCATGAGTACGATGATGCGGATATCCGGAACGCCTTCGTAGCTGATGCTCTTGAAGATCGGGTCCGGCGTGACGCGGTATTCGATCAGGGCGCGATCGCGATGGCCGCCGAGCGAGTAGAGGCCGGTGAGGATATTGGAGATCTGATGCTCGATTTCATCGTGCGTCATGATCTTGCCCGATACCGTTCGGTAACGACCTTCGAAACGATCAGCGATTACCAGAATGCCGTCGCCGCCAGCCCCTTGCGCCGGTTTGACTACAAAATCGTCATGGTCTTTGACGATGTCCTTGAGTTTGTCGATGTCTTTTTCGGTCTCGATGATGCCGTACATCTCCGGGACGTCGATGCCGGCTTCGATTGCCCTTTCCTTGGTGATGATCTTGTCATCGACGATCGGGTACAGGTTGCGCTTGTTGTACTTGAGCACGTAGTCCGCGTTGCGGCGATTGATACCCATGATGCCTTTGGCTTCGAGGGCCTTCCACGTTTTGATCAGACCGAACATGGCTCAATCCTTCAAAAAGGCTTTGAATCGAAACAGCTCGGTCAGGCGGTAGCCACGGTAGCGACCCATCGCCAACATGAACCCGACCATGATCAGCAGTACGGCTGGGAAGGTGAACATGAAGTAGGTCAGCTCCGGCACGCTCATCAGGAGGTGCGCCAGGGTTGCCGCAATCAGTGTCCCGACGGCGACCTTGAAGGCATGGCCCGCGCCGCGTTCTTCCCATGTAATGGATAGCCGCTCGATGGTCATGGTGAGGATCACCATCGGGAACAGCGCGACCGACAGTCCACGTTCCAGACCCAGCTTGTGGCTGAGCAAGCTGATCACGGCGATCAGTACGACGACGAAGGTCAGGACCACGGAAAGTCTAGGAAGCATCTGCAATTTCAGATGCTCCAGATAGGAACGAAGCGAGAGCCCCAGCGCGGTAATCACGGTAAACAGGATGATCCCGAATCCGAGCTGCGTCTCACGGAAGGCAAGGGCGATCAGAACCGGTGTAAAAGTACCCAGCGTCTGCAGGCCGCCGAGGTTTCGCAGAATCAAAATCACCAGCACGCCGATCGGAATCATGATCATGATCTGGTACGTCTGCTGAGTTTGCAGCGGCAGGCCGTACAGCGAGTACTCGAGGAAGTCCGCGTCGGTGTTCTCGTCGGTCAGCTTGGCCAGGCGGATGGCATTCATTTCGCTGCTGTTGAGCGTAAATGTCACCTGCGGGTTCCGGCCACCCTCCAGATTGATGAGCGGCTCGTCACCGGTCCACCAGACCAAACGATCTTTCGGCAGGCCCTGCTCACCGGTTTCGGGATTGAAGTACAGCCATTTATCACCATTGAAGCTGCGCAGCCACAACTCCGGCGTCTGCGCCATGTCGGGCGACAGCCGTATGGTGTGTACGCGCTCCATGGGGACGTGTGCGATTGATAGCAGCAACTCGATCACGCGCGCCTTGTTCGCCGTCGCGGAGTCACCGCCGAGCAGCAGCTTGACGTTATCGTCGTTTTCGTTATTGACGCGCTTGATGGCTTCGCTGATGAAGGTCTCGACATCGGCCGAGTGCTGGCGAATCGGTGAGAGCAATGCTTCGGCGGCAATCTTCTCAGCTCCTTCGACCGGAATACTGTCACGGAAGATCGGGCCGTTGGCCTTGGTTTGTTCACCGCTATAGCGTCGAGTCAGAACCAGGCGGTAGTAGAGCGTCTGATTGCCACTGACGCGGCGCGCCGACCAGGTGACGCGGCGGTTGCCATCGGCACGGTTGATGCTCACACCATAGTTATTGGAGATGAAGCTTTCGTTGAGGCTGACAAACTCCTGATTCAGCGGCGGCACATACATCTGCAGCTTTACCGGATCGCGCGGATTGGCCTGGAATTCAACTTTGGCATCGATATTCCACAGGTCGTCCGTTTCATCCTCGGTAATCGGAATGCCGAGAATGAAAATCTGGTACGCGGTGATCGCGATGCCCAGCGTGACGAGTATAAAAATCAGGACTTTCAGATGCAGGGTAAGGGCGCGCATGGAATTACTCGTCAGCGTCGGATTCGGTAATGCAGCCGGGCTTGCCAGCAGCGTACTTAAGGCTTGGGTCGACCAGGGCTTCGAAGCGAGCAAGCGCATCGGAACCTATTAAAAGTGGGTATTGGAATGCACTTCGGTCCGTGAGGTTCACTTCAATGCTGCGTTTAGCCTGGCCCATACACAAGTTGAGCTCTACGACGGGGCGCGGGGTGTAGGTTTTTTCTTCTTCCGGGTCGAAGTCACCGGCGCGCCGCTTGATCTTGCTAATGCGCTGCAGGGGCAGCTCGATCGGACGGTTGTGGGCCTCGTCAATGGCGAGATAGAAGCGGACCCAGCTTTTCCCGTTGCGCTTGAAGCGCTCGATGTCGCGTGCGCTGAGCGAGGCGGTCTGTGCGCCTGTGTCGAGTTTCGCCGGCACTTCGAGACCGAAATCGGGTAGTGCTACATGTTCGTTGAGACCGTAGACAGTTTTTTCTTCAGCCTGGACGAGAAACGGAGAAGCCAATAGGCAGAGCAACAGGAGACGGGATTTGGTGCTCATAGATCCAGAATTAGTCGAGTCGGAGAGGGCAGTCGGAACGACGATCCCATGGATGTGGCATGGCGAGGCGAACGCCAGCGCGGCATATAGCGGCGCATTCTAGCATGGGCGTTTATTGGTGCGACTAGCCTTGCTCCCTCGATGCTTATTTTCAAAGCGTTGCGCTAGAGAGATTGCGACTTCGAAAGGTGTCGACAATCTACCTTGGTCTTATTTGACTGGGCGCCTTTTCAGGCATAGATTTGTCTTTAAATCAGCTTAGGTGTCAACAATATGCTCGATGCGTTGGAAATCGCTCGCCCTGATCAGGTCGACAGCGGAACCCTTTCCGAGCACGTTTTTCGACTGATCCAGGCGGCTATCGTAAAAGGTGAGATTGCCCCGGGCAGCAAGATCTCAGAACCCGAATTAGCACGCACATACGGCATTAGCCGGGGGCCGTTGCGTGAGGCGATACATCGTCTGGAAGGGCAAAAGCTGCTAGTTCGCGTGCCGCACGTAGGGGCTCGTGTCGTTTCGCTCAGCCATGAGGAGCTGATCGAGCTCTATGAGATTCGCGAGTCGCTGGAGGGCATGGCCTGCCGACTGGCCGCGCAACGTATGAGTGAGACCGAAATAGGTGAGTTGCGTCGCGTGCTGGAGACCCATGAACGGGACGAGGCGTTCAAGGCGGGCGTCGGTTACTACCAGCAGGAAGGCGACTTCGATTTCCATTATCGAATCATCCAGGGCAGCGGCAGCCGTACGCTGACCCAGATGCTCTGTGGCGAGCTGTATCAGCTGGTTCGGATGTACCGCATCCAGTTTTCCGCGACCCCGAACCGCCCGCATCAGGCATTCGCCGAACACCATCGAATTCTCGACGCCATTGCCGACCGCGATGGCGAATTGGCCGAGTTGTTGATGCGTCGGCATATCGGCGCGTCCAAGCGCAATATCGAGCGCCACTATCAGGCTGCTCAGCAACCGACACCACAGACAAGAGGTGAGGCATGACACTTCCTACTCCCGGCCAGCGTTTTCGTGACGCGGTGGCCAGTGAACACCCCCTGCAGGTGGTTGGCGCGATCAATGCCAATCATGCGCTACTGGCCAAGCGTGCCGGTTTCAAGGCGATCTACCTGTCGGGTGGTGGCGTCGCAGCCGGATCGCTTGGCCTGCCCGATCTCGGTATCAGCGGGCTGGACGACGTGCTGACCGACGTACGCCGGATTACCGACGTCTGCGATCTGCCGCTGTTGGTTGATATAGATACCGGCTTCGGCTCCTCGGCCTTCAATGTGGCACGTACCGTCAAGTCGATGATCAAGTTTGGCGCTGCGGCGATTCATATCGAGGACCAGGTGGGCGCCAAGCGCTGCGGCCATCGCCCCAATAAGGAGATCGTCTCGCAGCAGGAAATGGTCGATCGGATCAAGGCGGCAGTCGATGCGCGTACCGACGACAGCTTTGTGATCATGGCGCGTACCGATGCGCTGGCGGTCGAGGGGCTCGAATCTGCACTGGAGCGCGCCCAGGCCTGCGTCGAGGCCGGAGCGGATATGGTTTTCCCTGAAGCGATCACCGAACTGTCGATGTACAAGCTGTTCGCCGAAAAGGTCGGTGCGCCGATCCTGGCCAACATCACCGAATTCGGCTCGACACCGCTGTACACGACCGAAGAGCTTGCTGGTGCCGATGTCTCTCTGGTGCTCTACCCGTTATCCGCGTTCCGCGCCATGAACAAGGCGGCCGAGAACGTCTACACCGCCATTCGCCGCGACGGTACGCAGAAGAACGTCATCGACACCATGCAGACCCGCATGGAGCTGTACGAGCGCATCAACTATCACGCCTTCGAGCAAAGCCTCGACGCGCTGTTTGCCCAGAAAAAAGGCTGAGGCCTGATCGGGGCAAGCGATTCAGAGATCGTCCGAACGCTGATGATTGAGCAATTTGCAGTATCCAGAACAAGTTCAATTAAGGAGAAAGCAATGGCTGAAGCAAAAGTATTGAGTGGCGCTGGCCTGCGAGGCCAGGTTGCCGGCCAGACTGCGTTGTGCACGGTCGGCAAGACCGGCGCGGGCCTGACCTATCGGGGGTACGACGTGCGGGATCTGGCGGCACAGGCCGAATTCGAGGAGGTCGCTTACCTGCTGTTCTATGGTGAGCTGCCAACTGTCCAGCAACTTGCCGATTACAAGACACGCCTGAAGGGCATGCGTGATCTTCCAGCTGCGCTTAAAGAAGTGCTGGAGCGAATCCCTGCCGATGCGCATCCCATGGACGTGATGCGCACCGGCGCTTCGGTGCTGGGCACCCTGGAGCCGGAGCACTCGTTCGAGCAGCAGCGCGATATCGCCGAGCGTCTGATGGCCGCTTTCCCCGCGATCATGTGCTACTGGTACCGCTTCACTCATGAACAACAGCGGATCGAATGCGCCAGCGACGAAGACACGCTGGGCGGCCATTTCCTCGCGCTACTGCACGGCAACAAGCCAAGCGAGCTGCACGTCAAGGTCATGAACGTCTCGCTGATCCTCTACGCCGAGCATGAGTTCAACGCGTCGACCTTCACCGCGCGCGTCTGCGCCTCGACCTTGTCGGACATGTACTCCTGCGTCACTGGCGCCATCGGCTCGCTGCGCGGTCCGTTGCATGGCGGTGCCAACGAGGCGGCCATGGACTTGATCCAACAATGGAAGTCGCCGGAAGAAGCGGTGCAGGGCATCCTCGGCATGCTCGAGCGCAAGGACAAGATCATGGGCTTCGGCCACGCGATCTATAAAGAATCCGATCCGCGCAACGAAGTCATCAAGATCTGGGCGAAGAAACTGGCCGATGAGGTAGGCGATACCGTCTTGTTTCCGGTGTCGGTTGCAGTCGACGAGACCATGTGGGCGCAGAAGAAACTGTTCCCCAATGCCGACTTCTACCATGCCTCCGCGTATCACTTCATGGGAATCCCGACCAAGTTGTTCACGCCGATCTTCGTCTGCTCGCGGGTCACCGGCTGGGCGTCCCACGTCATCGAACAACGGGCCAACAATCGCATCATCCGGCCAAGCGCCGAGTATGTCGGTCCGGAACAACGCAAGGTCGTTCCGATCGCTGAGCGCTGATCGAGACAGGAGAGACCGCGTTGTGGTCTCTCCAACCCGCTTTTGCGAACATCCCACTGGATTGAGTCATAGGCATGAATACAGAACACCGCAAACCACTGCCCGGCACGTTGCTGGACTACTTCGATACACGCGCCGCGGTCGAAGCCATCCAGCCCGGGGCCTACGACAAACTCCCCTATACTTCGCGCGTGCTGGCCGAACAGCTGGTGCGGCGTTGCGATCCGGCCCTCTTGGCCGATTCGCTGAGACAGATCATAGAGCGACGCCGTGACCTGGATTTCCCCTGGTATCCGGCGCGCGTGGTCTGTCATGACATCCTCGGCCAGACCGCGCTGGTGGATCTGGCCGGCCTGCGCGATGCGATTGCCGAGCAGGGCGGTGACCCGGCCAAGGTCAATCCTGTGGTGCCGACCCAGCTGATCGTCGATCATTCTCTTGCCGTCGAATATGCTGGCTTCGACCCTGACGCATTTGAGAAGAACCGTGCCGTCGAAGAGCGTCGCAACGAGGATCGCTTTCACTTCATCGAGTGGACCAAGACGGCATTCAAGAATGTCGATGTGATCCCGGCTGGCAACGGGATCATGCACCAGATCAATTTGGAGAAGATGTCACCGGTGATTCAGGCCCGTGGCGGCATTGCCTTCCCGGATACCTGCGTTGGTACCGACAGCCACACCCCGCACGTCGACGCGCTCGGTGTAATCGCCGTCGGTGTCGGTGGGTTGGAAGCCGAGACCGTGATGCTCGGCCGCGCATCGATGATGCGACTGCCGGATATTATCGGCGTTCGCCTGACGGGCAAGCGTCAGCCCGGTATTACCGCGACTGACATTGTCCTGGCATTGACCGAGTTCCTGCGCAAGGAACGTGTGGTTGGTGCGTATGTGGAGTTCTTCGGTGACGGCGCGGCCAGCCTGACCATCGGGGACCGCGCAACGATCTCCAACATGTGCCCGGAATACGGTGCCACGGCTTCAATGTTCTATATCGACCAGCAAACCATCGACTATCTGAAGTTGACGGGTCGTGAACCGGAACAGGTGGCGCTGGTGGAAAACTACGCAAAGACTACCGGCCTGTGGGCTGATGCCCTGGTCGATGCCGAATATGAGCGGGTGTTGGAGTTCGACCTGTCGAGCGTCGAACGCACCATGGCCGGCCCGTCCAACCCCCATCGTCGCCTACCAACGTCCGCGTTGCATGAGCGCGGCATCGCTGGCGATCTCGACAAGGCGCAAGCCGAAGAGCGTGAAGGACTGATGCCGGACGGCGCGGTGATCATCGCCGCCATCACCAGCTGCACCAATACATCGAACCCGCGCAACGTAGTCGCCGCTGGCCTGCTGGCAAAGAAGGCCAACGAGCTGGGTTTGGTGCGCAAGCCCTGGGTCAAGACTTCATTCGCGCCGGGCTCAAAGGTCGCCAAGCTATATCTGGAGGACGCTGGCCTTCTGACTGAACTGGAAAAACTCGGTTTCGGCATCGTGGCCTACGCCTGTACCACCTGTAATGGCATGTCCGGTGCGCTGGATCCTAAGATCCAGCAGGAAATCATCGACCGTGACCTGTACGCCACGGCAGTGCTCTCGGGTAACCGCAACTTCGATGGTCGCATTCACCCATACGCCAAGCAGGCGTTCCTGGCGTCACCGCCGTTAGTGGTTGCCTATGCCATCGCCGGTACCGTGCGTTTCGATATCGAGAAGGATGTACTCGGCCATGACCAACTGGGCAATCCGGTTACGCTCAAGGATCTTTGGCCGAGTGATGAAGAGATCGACCGCATTGTTGCTGCGTCGGTCAAGCCGGAGCAGTTCAAGCAGATCTATATTCCGATGTTCGATCTGGGTACGGTGGTAGAGGCGGAAAGCCCGCTGTACGACTGGCGTCCGACGTCGACCTACATCCGCCGTCCGCCTTACTGGGAAGGCGCTCTCGCAGGTGAGCGCTCGCTCAAGGGTATGCGCCCGCTGGCGGTGCTGCCGGACAACATCACCACCGATCACCTGTCGCCATCCAACGCGATCCTGCTCGACAGTGCTGCCGGCGAATACCTGGCCAAGATGGGCTTGCCGGAAGAGGACTTCAATTCTTACGCCACGCACCGCGGCGATCACCTGACCGCCCAGCGTGCGACATTCGCTAACCCGCAATTGGTCAACGAGATGGCGGTTGTCGACGGGCAGGTTAAGAAAGGTTCGCTGACGCGCGTCGAGCCGGACGGTAAGGTGATGCGCATGTGGGAAGCCATCGAAACCTACATGAACCGCAAGCAGCCGCTGATCATCATCGCTGGCGCCGATTACGGGCAGGGCTCATCCCGCGATTGGGCGGCGAAAGGCGTTCGGTTGGCGGGTGTGGAGGCGATCGTAGCGGAAGGCTTCGAGCGGATCCATCGAACCAATTTGGTTGGCATGGGCGTGCTGCCGCTCGAATTCAAGCCGGGCACCACGCGCCTGACGCTGGGCATCGATGGTAGCGAAACCTATGACGTGATCGGTGAGCGCACGCCGCATGCCACGCTGACGTTGGTGATCACCCGCAAGAGTGGCGAACGTGTCGAGGTGCCAGTCACGTGTCGCCTCGATACGGCGGAAGAGGTATCGATCTATGACGCCGGCGGTGTGCTGCAACGCTTCGCGAAGGATTTCCTCAACCAATCCTGAGTGCGCGCGAGGCTTCGCTGCTGCGCCCAAGCAGCAGCGTTGCGCCCTGAGAGTCCGAATCCGTTCTATGGCCAGGTATTTAAATAAGGCAGATTTCCATGGTACACGCACCGCAACTGAGAATTCCGGCCACCTATATGCGCGGGGGCACCAGCAAGGGTGTGTTTTTCCGCCTCAAGGATCTGCCGCTCGCGGCGCAGGTTCCGGGCGCGGCGCGGGACAAGCTGTTCATGCGTGTCGTCGGCAGCCCCGACCCTTATGGCAAGCACACCGATGGTATGGGCGGCGCAACGTCCAGCACCAGTAAATGCGTCATCCTGTCCAAGAGCGCCCGCCCTGAACATGACGTCGACTACCTTTATGGGCAGGTCTCGATCGACAGCGCCTTTGTCGACTGGAGCGGCAACTGCGGCAATCTTTCAACGGCTGCTGGCGCGTTTGCACTGCATGCCGGACTGCTCGACCCGGAACGCATTCCGCAGAACGGCGTCTGCAGCGTGCGCATCTGGCAGGCCAATATCGGCAAGACCATCATCGCGCATGTGCCGGTGACCAACGGCGAGGTTCAGGAAACCGGTGATTTCGAATTGGATGGGGTGACCTTTCCTTCGGCGGAGATCGTGCTGGAGTTCCTGGATCCCGCCGACGAGGGCGAGGCTGGTGGTTCGATGTTTCCCACCGGAAACCTGGTCGACTCGCTTGAGGTACCAGGCATCGGCGCGCTGAAAGCGACCATGATCAACGCCGGTATCCCGACGATTTTCATCAACGCTGAGGATGTAGGGCTCACCGGTAGCGAGCTGCAGGATGCGGTCAACGGAGATCCGAAAATACTGGCCATGTTCGAGTTGATTCGTGCTCACGGCGCGCTGCGCATGGGACTGATCAAGACGATCGCCGATGCCGTGAAGCGGCAGCATACGCCCAAGGTTGCCTTCGTTGCCAAGTCGCGGGACTACATCTCATCCAGTGGCAAAGCCGTTAGCGCTTCAGATGTCGACCTGCTGGTGCGCGCCCTCTCGATGGGCAAGTTGCATCACGCGATGATGGGAACCGCGGCGGTTGCCATCGGTACGGCCGCCTCGATTCCGGGCACGCTGGTCAATCTGGCCGCCGGGGGAGGCGATCGCTCGGAAGTCGTGTTCGGGCACCCGTCCGGTACGTTGAGGGTGGGTGCTGAAGCCCGCGAGGTCAACGGCGAGTGGACGGTGCTCAAGGCAAGCATGAGCCGCAGCGCACGAATACTGATGGAAGGTTGGGTGAGGGTACCAAGCGATGGGCTCTGATCGCGGGCACCGAGCTTTGCATGGATCAAGCGCTTGCGGTCAGCCGTACGTTGGTTGACCGCCCGAAGACAGAACGGCATAGACGCAGAAAGTCCGCACTAAGCGGACTTTTTGTTGTCTAGCAGAACGGCGCTTATTTGAGCCGTCGTTCGACGCCTTTCTCGACAAGAATCTTGGCGGATATCTCCTCCACCGAGAAGTGCGTGGAATTGATGTAGTTGATGTTCTCGCGGCGGAACATGCTTTCCACTTCGCGAACCTCGAATTCGCATTGAGCGTAGCTGGCGTAGCGGCTGTTCGGTTTGCGCTCGTTGCGAATGGCAGTTAAGCGGTCTGGATCGATGGTCAGGCCGAACAGCTTGTCCCGGTGGGTTTTGAGCGCGGTAGGTAGTTGCAAGCGTTCCATGTCGTCTTCGGTCAGCGGGTAATTGGCTGCCCGGATGCCGTACTGCATGGCCATGTAGAGGCAGGTGGGCGTTTTGCCGCACCTGGAGACGCCGACCAAAATCAAATCCGCCTTGTCGTAGTAGTGCGTGCGGGCGCCGTCATCGTTGTCCAGAGCGAAATTGACTGCGTCGATTCGCTCCATGTAGTTGGCGTTATGGCTGATCGAGTGGGATTTGCCGACCGAATAGGAGGAACGTGACATCAGCTCATGTTCCAGCGGAGCGAGAAAGGATGAAAAGATGTCGATCATGAAGCCATTGGACTCAGCCAGGATGTCGCGAATCTCCTGGTTCACCAGCGTATCGAATATGATCGGGCGAGCGCCGTCACTTTCCGCCGCTTTATTGATTTGCTGTACCATTGCCCGCGCTTTTTCCGCCGTATCGATATACGGTCGGGTGAGCTTGATGAAGTTGATGGTTTCGAACTGTGCCAACAGGCTTTGGCCGAGTGTTTCAGCCGTGATCCCGGTACCGTCGGATATAAAAAATGCAGTTCGTTTCATTGCGCCTGGGACCTTAAGTCAAGAACGGTTCTCAGCTATAGTAGGCCCCTTCGCCGAGCCTCGATTGGCGGGCATTGTTACTTATTTTGCAGGGCCAGACCACCGTGCCGCGGATGGGCACGAACCGAGTTCCCAAAACAACGTGGAGAGATCACCTTGGTAGAGTACGTAGTTTCCCTCGATAAGCTCGGCAATCATGATGTTGAGCGTGTAGGGGGCAAGAACGCCTCCCTTGGCGAGATGATCAGCAACCTTGCAGGCGCCGGTGTTTCGGTACCTGGCGGTTTCGCCACCACGGCCCAGGCCTATCGTGATTTCATGGAGCTCAGCGGTCTCAACGAGCAAATCCATGCGCTTCTCGATGCATTGGATGTCGATGACGTTAATGCACTCGCCAAGGCGGGCTCGCAGATCCGCGGTTGGGTGATGGAAGCTGAGTTTCCGCCGCAATTGGACGCAGATATCCGTACCGCCTTTGCAGAAATGGCCGGCGGTAATGACAACATGGCGGTAGCAGTTCGCTCCTCCGCCACCGCCGAGGATCTGCCGGACGCTTCATTCGCTGGTCAGCAGGAAACCTTCCTCAACATTCGTGGCGTGGACAATGTGATCCGCGCTACTAAGGAAGTGTTTGCCTCGCTCTTCAACGATCGTGCGATCGCCTATCGCGTGCACCAGGGCTTCGATCACAAGCTGGTCGCATTGTCCGCGGGCGTTCAGCGTATGGTCCGCTCCGAGACCGGCACTGCCGGTGTGATGTTCACCCTCGACACCGAGTCCGGCTTCCGCGACGTGGTGTTCATCACCGGCGCCTACGGCTTGGGCGAGACGGTCGTGCAAGGCGCGGTGAACCCCGACGAGTTCTATGTTCACAAGCACACCCTTGAGGCCGGTCGTCCCGCCATCCTGCGTCGGAATCTGGGCAGCAAGGCGATAAAGATGGTCTATGGCGAAGAAGCCAGCGCTGGCAAATCGGTCAAGACCGTGGAAGTCGACCAGGCCGAGCGCATGCGTTTCTGTCTGAGCGATACCGAAGTCGCCAATCTTGCCCGGCAGGCTATGACCATCGAGAAGCACTACGGCCGCCCGATGGACATCGAGTGGGCCAAAGATGGCGATGACAACCAGCTATATATCGTTCAAGCGCGTCCAGAAACCGTAAAGAGCCGCAGCAGCGCCAACGTCATGGAGCGCTACCTGCTCAAGGAAAAAGGCACGGTCCTGGTCGAAGGCCGCGCCATCGGTCAGCGTATCGGCGCTGGCCCGGTGAAGATCATTCGCGACGTATCCGAGATGGATAAGGTGCAGCCCGGCGACGTTCTAGTATCGGACATGACCGACCCGGATTGGGAGCCGGTGATGAAGCGCGCTAGCGCCATCGTTACCAACCGCGGCGGCCGTACCTGTCACGCGGCCATCATCGCACGTGAACTGGGCATTCCCGCGGTTGTTGGTTGCGGTAATGCAACCGAGCTGCTGCAGGACGGCCAGCGCGTCACCGTCACTTGCGCCGAGGGCGACACCGGGCTGATTTTCGAGGGTGAGCTGGGCTTCGACATCCGTCAGAATTCCATTGATGCCATGCCCGAACTGCCGTTCAAGATCATGATGAACGTCGGCAACCCGGACCGTGCATTCGACTTCGCCCAGTTACCGAACGCTGGTGTCGGCCTGGCACGGCTTGAGTTCATTATCAATCGCATGATCGGTGTGCACCCCAAGGCGCTGTTGAATTTCGACGGTCTGCCGTCAGACATCAAGTCCAGCGTCGAAAAACGTATCGCAGGCTATGGCGATCCGGTCGACTTCTATGTCGAGAAGTTGGTCGAGGGGGTTAGCACGTTGGCTGCCGCATTCTGGCCGAAGAAGGTCATCGTGCGTCTGTCGGACTTCAAGTCCAACGAGTATGCCAACCTGATCGGAGGCAAGCTCTACGAGCCTGAAGAAGAGAACCCGATGCTCGGTTTCCGCGGCGCTTCGCGTTACATCAGCGAATCCTTCCGCGACTGCTTCGAGCTCGAGTGCCGTGCCATGCGTAAGGTTCGCGATGAGATGGGGCTGACCAACGTGGAGCTGATGGTGCCCTTCGTGCGCACCCTGGGTGAGGCGTCGCAGGTCATCGATATCCTCGGCCAGTTCGGCCTCAAGCGTGGCGAAAACGGCCTGCGTATTATCATGATGTGCGAGCTGCCATCCAACGCTCTGCTGGCTGACGAGTTCCTCGAATTCTTCGATGGCTTCTCCATCGGCTCCAATGACATGACGCAGCTTACGCTCGGTCTGGATCGCGACTCCGGCATCATTGCGCACCTGTTCGATGAGCGTAATCCGGCGGTGAAAAAACTGCTGGCCAATGCGATCGAGGCCTGTAACAAAGCTGGCAAGTACATCGGTATTTGCGGACAAGGTCCGTCGGATCACCCGGATCTGGCTAAGTGGCTGATGGAGCAGGGCATCGAGAGCGTGTCGCTGAACCCCGATTCTGTGCTTGATACCTGGTTCTTCCTGGCGGACGCCGAAATCAAGTAATCGCACGGGCGGCAAAGCAAAAAGGGCGGTCTCCGCCCTTTCTCACTTTTCCCGGGTGGCAGGATGGTTGCGGTCTATGGGACGCATTCCGTAATGCCGACGCCTACGGTGCGCCGAGGTGTTCATGTCGACCTGGATGGTTGATACCCCTGAGATCTGATGCGATTCCCACTTGAAGGAGATTTACCATGCAATACATCACTCCCGATCTGTGCGACGCCTACCCGGAATTGGTGCAGGTAGTGGAGCCGATCTTCAGCAATTTTGGCGGCCGCGACTCCTTTGGCGGGCAGATCGTGACCATCAAATGCTTCGAGGATAATTCGCTGGTCAAGGAGCAAGTGGACGTCGACGGCACCGGCAAGGTGCTGGTGGTTGATGGCGGTGGCTCGCTACGACGGGCATTGCTGGGCGACATGCTTGCAGAGAAGGCCGCCCGTAACGGCTGGGAAGGGCTGGTGATTTATGGCTGCATTCGAGATGTCGACGTAATCGCCCAGACCGAGCTCGGAGTGCAGGCACTGGCCACCCATCCGATGAAGACGGACAAGCGTGGCATTGGCGACCTCAATGTTCCGGTAACTTTCTGTGGGGTTACGTTCCGTCCAGGTGAATATGTGTATGCCGACAACAACGGCATTATAGTATCGCCAGAGATGCTGAAGATGCCTGGCTGAGCGCCGGCGTCCGTTTACCGAGCCCGGCTATGCCGGGCTTTCGCGATTTGAAGGGGGACGATTTTGTCTGAGGAGATTGGCCATGCAGGCCTTTTGCATGCAATGGTCCTGGACGGACAGGGTGGGGCGCGCCAGGTTGCCTACGCAGACATTCCCTCGCTGCACCTGGCTGATTCCGAAAGCCTGTGGCTTCACTGGGACCGCAGCCAGGCGCAGGCGCAGGCCTGGCTGCGTAAGCAAAGCGGATTAAGCGGGTTCGTCTGCGACGTACTGCTGGAGGAGAACACCCGGCCACGTTTGCTCGCGTTGCCAGGGGACGAGCTATTGCTGTTTCTGCGGGGTGTCAATTTGAACCCCGACGCTGAGCCCGAGGATATGGTCTCGCTGCGAGTATTTGCGGATGCTCGGAGGGTCATCTCGCTGCGCCTGCGCCCGCTGCGCTCCACCGAAGTGGTACTTCAACAGTTGAAGGCCGGTGTCGGGCCGAAAACGTCATCCGAAATCTTGCTCAGCTTGGCTGATGCACTCACCGATCGTGTCGATGACTTGGTCGCGGTGCTGACGGAAAAACTGGACGAGGAAGAGGAGCGAATCGAGGCGGACGAACGTTACACGCCGCCCCAGGACAAGATGTTGTACTTGCGACGCCAGGCTGCGAGCCTTCGTCGCTTCCTGCTGCCACAGCGTGAAATCTATGCACAGCTGACACGTAATCGTTTGCCCTGGTTCGTCGATGACGATACGGATTACTGGAATGAGCTGAACAACCGGCTGATCCGCTATCTCGAGGAGCTGGATTTGGTGCGCGAGCGAGTCAATCTGGTGCTTGAGGCAGAGGAGCGTCGAATGCGCGAGCGAATGAACAGAACCATGTATCTGCTCGGCATAATCACCGGCTTTTTCCTGCCAATGAGTTTTCTTACCGGACTGCTGGGCATCAACGTCGGGGGCATTCCCGGCTCTGAGAACCCATACGGATTTGCGGTGGCATGCACCGTGATCATGGCGGTGGCTGGTTTCCAATGGTGGATCTTTCGCCGGCTGAAATGGGTGTGAATGTGACTACCCACACGGTTAAGCCGTCTAGGTCAGACTGTTAGCGAGGTAAACATGCGCGATCCCTTTGAAGAATCCTTGCGGGACATGCTCAACGCGCAGTCGGCGCGCGATGACGATGCCTGCCTGGACCGCGTACTGAAGACGGCTAACCGTCAGGTTGGCGCAGGCGATCTGTTCGGACTGATGGGCCACTGGCTGCAGGCCGTGCTGATTGCCTTCAGCAGCGGGGCGCCGCACACCTCGGCTGTTACCCGTCGTCGTTCCTCCCCCCATTCTTCTTTCGATAAGGCGGATTGATCATGGAATTAGATCCCTGGGGCCAAAGCTTGCTGGGCGCGCTGAATGCGCTTTGGGAACCCGTGGCGGCGTTCATTCCGCGTTTGTTTGGTGCGTTGTTGGTAGTGGCTGTCGGCTTTATGGTCGCCAAGTTACTAGACACCTTGCTGTCGAAGGTTCTGGCGAAAGTAGGCCTTGATCGATTGGTCGCGGGTACCGGTGTGACCAAGCTGCTCGGGCGTGCCGGGATTCGCGTACCGATATCGGTCCTCATCGGCAAGATCGTTTATTGGTTCGTTCTGTTGGTTTTCCTGGTGTCGGCTGCCGAATCCCTCGGTCTCGCCCGGGTGTCGGCGACGCTCGATATGCTCGCGCTTTATGTGCCCAAGGTATTCGGTGCCGGGCTGATCTTGCTCGTCGGTATCCTGCTGGCTCAATTGGTCAACGGGTTGGTTCGAGGTGCTGCCGAGGGAGTTGGGCTCGAGTACGCCAGCGGGCTGGGGCGGATCGCTCAGGGCTTGGTGATCATCATCATCATCTCGGTTGCAATCGGCCAATTGGAGGTCAAGACCGAGCTGCTCAACTATGTGATCGCGATTGCTTTGATCTCCGTCGGCTTGGCGGTTGCGCTGGCCTTGGGTCTTGGTAGCCGTGAACTGGTCAGTCAGATCCTGGCCGGAATCTATGTGCGCGAGCTGTACGAAGTCGGCCAGCGGGTGCGGCTCGAGGGACTGCAGCTGGAGGGCGTTATCGAAGAGATCGGCACCGCCAAGACCTTACTGCTCACTGACGACGGTGAGCTGGTCTCGATTGCAAATAGAGTGTTGCTGGAACAGCGCGTGGGCAGCCGTTAGGCTCGGTAATCTGTTAAAGTGCGCCGCCCCTTTTCGCGGGCTACCGTGAATGGCGGCCACGACTTTTGCCGGTTCGAAGCGTCTTGACTAAAGCCCATCCGCCCAACATGAGCTATGACCCCCGCCAGCTTTCCGATGAAGAGCTGGTGCAGCGCGCTCATGCCGAGCTGTTCCATATCACGCGCGCGTATGAAGAGCTGATGCGACGATATCAGCGCACGCTATTTAACGTATGTGCGCGTTATTTGGGAAACGACCGGGACGCAGATGACGTTTGTCAAGAAGTGATGTTGAAGGTGTTGTACGGCTTGAAGAACTTTGAAGGCAAATCGAAGTTCAAGACATGGCTATACAGCATTACGTACAACGAATGTATTACGCAGTATCGCAAAGAACGCCGTAAGCGACGGTTACTTGATGCGCTGAGCCTCGATCCGGTCGAGGAGGCTGTCGAGGAAAAGACGCCCAACACCGAGGAAAAGGCGGGGCTAGACAAGTGGCTGGTCCATGTGAATCAGATTGATCGGGAGATACTTGTGCTGCGCTTTGTCGCGGAGCTGGAATTTCAAGAAATCGCCGACATCATGCATATGGGCCTAAGCGCAACGAAGATGCGATACAAGCGTGCACTGGATAAACTGCGGGAAAAATTTTCGGGAATTGCTGAAACTTAATGGCAACAAACTGTCTTAGTGATAGCGAACAGCTTGGGCTTAGAGACAGCCGGTTTCCTTAGATTGTTCTGATACTCACCACCAGATGGGGATTTACGGATGAAACTTAAAAACACCTTGGGCGTTGTAATTGGCTCTATGGTTGCTGCTACTTCTCTTAGCGCGCTCGCCCAGGGCCAGGGCGCTGTAGAGGTGGAAGCATTCGGCAAGCATTACTTCTCAGACAGCTCCCGCGGCTTCGAAGACGAAGGCGAGCTCTATGGCGCTGGCGCCAGCTATTTTCTCACCGATGATGTTTCCTTGGGCCTGTCCTACGGCGAATATCACGACGTCACTTCCGACGAGCCGGTAGCGGGCGGCGGCCACAAGAACATCAAGGGAAGCCTGACTTCTCTTGATGCGGCCTACCACTTCGGCCAGCCAGGCGTAGGTCTGCGTCCTTACGTTTCCGCCGGCATGGCTCACCAGAGCATCGGCCAGGCAGCACGTAGCGGTCGTGACCACAGCACCTTTGCTAACATTGGCGCGGGTCTGAAGTATTACTTCACCGAAAACTTCTTTGCCAAGGCCAGCGTTGACGGCATGCACAACATCGATGCCGGCGACAGCGAGTGGATGGCTGGCGTGGGTGTAGGCCTGAACTTCGGTGGCGGCGCACGGCAGCAGGTTGCACAGGTCGAGCCGACTCCTGAGCCAGCACCGGCTCCAATCGTCGATAACGAGCCAGAGCCGGAACCGGAGCTGGTCCGTGTCGAGCTGGACGTCAAGTTCGACTTCGACAAGGCGCGCGTTCGCGAAGAAAGCTACAGCGACATCAAGAACCTGGCTGACTTCATGCAGCAGTACCCGCAGACCAGCACCACCGTTGAAGGTCACACTGACTCGGTGGGTACTGATCAATACAACCAGCGTCTGTCCGAGCGTCGCGCTCAGGCTGTTCGCGAAGTGCTGGTCAACCAGTACGGCGTAGAAAGCCAGCGTGTTGATTCGGTCGGCTACGGCGAATCCCGCCCGGTTGCTGACAACAGCACCGAAGAAGGCCGTCAGATCAACCGCCGTGTAGAGGCAGAGGTCGAAGCACAGGTTCGTTAATCCGCACCTTGTTTCGCGAGGCTCGCCAGCGGTGCCATTAGGCATCAGAGCCTCTGCTTTTAAGAATCCGATGTCAGGCGACTGGCATCGGATTTTTTTTGCCTTTCCGAAGCCTCTTGTCGAATCGAATAGCGCTAGTGTCTATGCCGAATGCGGATTCACGAACGATATTCGATTTGGACGGCGGACGCGGAGAGCTGTACAGCCACTAGGGCGGGGTCTAGACGATGCCTGCATATGAGAAGAACTGGTAAGGCGCTTAGCGAGGCCATCAGACGCATCCAGAAGGCGCTCGCCAGGGTCTGGCAAAGTGTTGAGTCGTATATGACGGACAAGGGGAGAGGTTAGCCCCATCAGGACTCAAGGCCGACGCGAACACCTAACGAAAAGTTGAGAAATTAGACATACAAAATGTCGATGCCTATGCCAC
Source organism: Pseudomonas sp. YJ42 (assembly GCF_047225135.1). Classification (NCBI taxonomy): domain Bacteria; kingdom Pseudomonadati; phylum Pseudomonadota; class Gammaproteobacteria; order Pseudomonadales; family Pseudomonadaceae; genus Pseudomonas; species Pseudomonas sp. YJ42. The sequence continues at coordinate 4,852,526 of NZ_CP178378.1, forward strand.
CGGCTTAGCGCTGCGCAGGGTTGACCTGGTTAGCCAGGGCGTGGATGGTGGCGATGTATACCTCGGGAGAGGTGTATTAGACGACGGGCAGGTACGGGCGGGGTTTTACGGATTCGCTCAAAGGGTGAGCGGCAAACAGTCTTAACAATTGATTCTTCTATGAACCGAGATGCTGTTCCGCTAGTGAACAGCATCTCGGACGGATGCCGGGGCATCACTTGCACCACTGGCTCGGGCCGACGCCCGAGCCTGAACAGCTCTTAATGGAACTGGTTCATGGTGTTGTCTTTACCGCTGGCCTTCAGAGCAGCCTCGCCAGCGAAGTACTCCTTGTGGTTGTCGCCGATATCGGAACCAGCCATGTTCTGATGCTTGACGCAGGCGATGCCCTGACGCAGCTCCTGGCGCTGCACACCCTTGACGTAGGCGAGCATGCCCTCTTCGGCGAAGTAACCCTTGGCCAGGTTGTCGGTGGACAGCGCGGCGGTGTGGTAGGTCGGCAGCGTGATCAGGTGATGGAAGATGCCAGCCTGGGCGGAACCGTCGCGCTGGAAGGTGCGGATCATTTCGTCTGCGCGGGTGGCCAGCTCGGTCTCGTCATACTCGACGCTCATTAGCTTGGCGCGGTCGTAGGCGGAAACGTCCTTGCCTTCGGCAACCATGGCATCGAACACTTGCTGACGGAAGTTCAGCGTCCAGTTGAACGACGGGCTGTTGTTATACACCAGCTTGGCATTCGGAATGACTTCGCGGATGCGATCGACCATGGCCTTGATCTGGCCCACGTGCGGCTTCTCGGTTTCGATCCACAGCAGGTCAGCGCCGTTCTGCAGCGAGGTGATGCAGTCCAGGACGCAGCGGTCTTCGCCGGTGCCCTTGCGGAACTGGAACAGGTTGCTTGGCAGGCGCTTCGGACGAAGCAGCTTCCCTTCACGCTTGATGACGACGTCGCCGTTGCCGAGTTCGGCTTCGGTAATTTCTTCGCAGTCGAGGAAAGAGTTGTACAGGTCGCCCAAGTCGCCCGGCTCTTTGGTTACGGCAATTTGCTTGGTCAGGCCTGCACCCAGAGAGTCTGTACGCGCCACGATCACACCGTTGTCGATGCCCAGTTCGAGGAAGGCATAACGAACGGCGGCAATCTTGGCGAGGAAGTCGGCGTGCGGAACGGTAACTTTGCCGTCCTGGTGGCCGCACTGCTTCTCATCGGAAACCTGGTTTTCGATCTGGATGCAGCAGGCACCGGCTTCGATCATGCGCTTGGCCAGCAGGTAGGTGGCTTCAGGGTTACCGAAGCCAGCGTCGATGTCGGCGATGATCGGGACGATGTGAGTTTCGTAGTTGTCGATCTGATTCTGGATCTCGGCAGCCTTGGCCTGGTCGCCGGCTTCGCGAGCAGCGTCCAGAGCGGTGAACAGCAGATCCAGTTCGCGGCTGTCAGCCTGACGCAGGAAGGTGTACAGCTCTTCGATCAGGTCGGAAACGGCGGTCTTCTCGTGCATGGACTGGTCCGGCAGCGGGCCGAACTCGGAACGCAGAGCGGCAACCATCCAACCCGACAGGTAGAGGTAGCGCTTGTTGGTCGTTTTCAGGTGCTTTTTGATGGAGATCAGCTTCTGCTGACCGATGAAGCCATGCCAGCAACCCAGCGACTGGGTATAGACGGACGAATCGGCGTCGTATTCAGCCATGTCTTTGCGCATGATGTCGGCGGTGTACTGGGCAATTTCCAGACCGGTCTTGAAGCGGTTCTGAGCGCGCATACGAGCTACGGATTCAGGGTTGATAGCGCTCCAGCTGCTTCCAGCTACTTCTTTCAGAGCGGCAACGGCCTTGATGTCGTTTTGATAAGCGGACATGGTCAATCCTTCAAAAAATTCGTGTTTGGTTGAGCACCGACTTTCCCACCGAAACCTACGTGCTTACGCTGATCATGCGGGCAACACGCGGCAGAGCGTCGAAATACCGACCGGGACGAGGATTGAACCAAGGAGAGGAGGGTTTGCAGTTACGACCGCAAGAGGAGCCGGCAAGCTTTGGAATGATTCGTGGCATTCCACACGCAGTGGCACAAGGCCTTTGCGTGGCGAGCAGTACTGACGTCTCGAGCTGATGCGTTAATCGCTTCCCCGTCCCTCAGGACGACTCGTTCCAGTCGCAACCTCGTCAGTCCGCCTTGTGGGCAGTACAGTCACGGAACGGCTCTGCTGGTTGGCTGAGCGCGATCCGGAGACCCTTGCCAGGGCCCCTGGTTAGCGGGAGCGGGGCCATAATGCGCTGGCAAAAAAGGTTCGTCAAATGTTTTGTAGTGCTTTTTTTATAGCACTACATATTTGGTGCTGCGCGACAAATGCTTTGGGCTTTGCTTAATCCAGGCTGTCTACTTTGATTCGTAACGAGTGATCTTGGCGACCTTGGGTGGAGTAGCGGCGAAGGGTCCCGCTCTGATTGGAACTGGCGCTTTCGTCGATACCGCCGAGCGAAATCCATTCCCCGAGCCGGCCGCTGACTCGGGTATCTGTTTCCTGAATGTCGATAGCGCCAGGAACGGAAGAGCTCACGCGATCTTGGTGGCTGCTAATGGTTACCTGTACGCGGTCCCCGTGAACCGTGGCGGTGGCATAGAAACCGCGCGTGACGTTGCGGTATTGGGTTTGTTGATAGATCTGGCCGTAACCATCGGTGCCGCTGGTCGTCAGTGGCACGCTTTGGCCGACCTGGATCAGGGCCGGGTACCCCTCGGTTGCCTGGACTTGCTGGACACCGCTGCCTTGGCTGCTGGTGCTGCGGCGGATAATGCGAACCTGATCGCGTCCGTTCTGCTCGCCGCGCCCGGTCTGGATTTCGATGTCACCAGCGCGCGCCGACCCGTCGACGCGGTAACCGCTGTCATCCCCCGTCGCCGAGTTTTGCGTATCGATGCTGATGAGCAATCTTCGTGGCTCGCTGTCCAGCTTAGACAGCACATCACGCAGTTCGCTGATCACCGAGGCGGGCGCGTTGACGATCAGTTGATTGCCATAGGCGTTCACCTTGCCCTGATCGCCGACAACGGACTGAGCGATCGGCAATACATCCTCGGCCATGCGATAGCTCAGCGGGATCACTTCGGTCGCAGCCTGGAGTGTCATGCTGGCCAGTAGCAAGAGCGCGACGAGAAGGCGGCGAGTCATAGCAGAAAGCTCCGTAGGTCGGGATCGGACAGACTATGGTCCCAGGCGGTGTCGAACTCTCGCTGTAGCTGGCGAGTGCGGCCGGGATCGTTATAAAGCGCATAGCCGATCATCTGATCCGGCTCAGGGCGAACCATTGCTCCGCAATCATCCGCGACGAGGAAGGCGCATGTGTGCGCAGGATACTCGGGGTGGCGCTTGCGGATCTGCATGTTACTGCTCAATCGACGTGACAAACCGAGCAGGCGGTGCCCCTGTTTGACGGCGCGCGAGGTGTCCTCGAGCAGCACACGCAGACGATTGCGCGGATGCGCCAGGAGAAAACGTACGCAAGCCTGTTGAATACTGCTGTGGTTGTACAGCGGCGGCTCTAGATCGGGGCTGTAAAGACTCAGGCTGCGGTGTGCCTGCCCGAGCAGTGCGAGCGCGTGCCGGCGGGCATCGTCGAGACATTCGAAGCGCTGAATCGCCATCGTCTCTCTTAGAACGAAAGGCGCGGGCTGCCATTGGTCGGGCGGGTTCTGCGTGGTTGGTGGATTGTCAACCAAGAAGCGACCCGGAGATAGGAACTCGATAGCTGGCAATTCAGGTGCAGCGTCCGAGTGATCCGGGTCATCCGCGCTCATGGCAAGCTCAGCTGCTCTTTCGAAGCATGTCGACGTGGGGTAGTCCCGCTTCAAGGAACTCGTCACTGATGACCTTGAATCCGAGTCGTTCGTAGAACGCTGTGGCATGCACCTGGGCGGTGAGTCGCTGTTCACTGAGTCCGCGGCGCTCGGCTTCTTCGATGACCGCTTTCATCAGCGCGCCTCCGACGTTCATTCCGCGCCAGTCGCGAAGGACTGAGACGCGCCCGATGTGCCCGTCGTTGAGCAATCGTGCGGTACCGATGGGGTAGCCGCTTTCCAGCGCGAGAAAGTGCACCGCCTCGGAATCGTCCGCGTCCCATTCCAGCTCGGGTGGTACCGACTGCTCAGCAATGAATACAGTTTCACGAATCCGCCGCAGATCGGCATTGTCCTGCTGCCAGTCGGCGATGCGAACTTCTATATCACTCATCAGCAAACTCCAGACTTCCCTGTTTGACCAATTGCCATACCAGATTACGCCCGTCCTCGTCGTTCAGCCATTCAGAGAGGTTTTCCGTATGCAGAGCATCCGCTGAGCAGATCAGCTTCAGCAGGTCCTTCAGATGACCGGGCAGCAGGCGGCTTTGGCCGCTGGCGAATAATAGCAAGCCGATGTCGACTTCGCTCCAGGCCAGGCGCGCGCTTAGGTTTCGCACCAGCAGGGCGCCGTCCTCCAGCGCCGAAAATAGCGCCTGCTCTTCGATCTCAGGACCCTGCACGCGTTCCGGATAGCGGGGCTCGGTCATGAACTGACCGAACCAGGTGAGCAGCAGCCGCTCATCACCCATATGCTCGGCAAGCATGGCCCGCAGACGGTCCAGCGCATCGCTCTGGATCTGGTGCGGATCTTCTATCGGGGCCAGATCGGCGTCACTGTAACGCTCTTCATCAGGTAGGAACTGCACAAGAAAGTCGGTGAAATGGGTCAGAACTTCCGCCGCGCTAGGCGCTCGGAAGCCCAGCGAGTAGGTCATGCAGGCATTTTCGGCTATGCCGAAATGCGCCAGCCTCGGTGGCAGATAGAGTATGTCGCCGGGCTCGAGGACCCACTCGTCCGTGCCCTGGAAGTCGGCGAGGATGCGAAGATCCGCGTGTTGCAGCAGAGGGCTGTCACCATCGCACATCTGCCCCAGCCGCCAGCGGCGTTGGCCATGAGCCTGCAGCAAGAACACGTCATAGTTATCGAAATGCGGCCCGACGCCGCCACCCGGCGCCGCAAAGCTGACCATCACATCGTCGATCCGCCAGTTGGGCAAGAAGCGAAAATGCTCGATGAGTTCGGCTACTTCGGGTACCAGCTGATCCACCGCCTGGACCAGAAGCGTCCAATCGCGCTCTGGGAGGTTCTGGTAGGTCTCTTCGTTGAACGGACCGCGACGCAGCTCCCATGGATTCGCGCCGTGCTCGATGACGAGGCGCGACTCGACTTCTTCTTCCAGCGAAAGGCCGGCCAGTTCGTCCGGGGAAACCGGGCTTTCGAACGAAGGAATCGCCTGACGGATCAGGAGCGGTTTTTTTTGCCAGTAATCACGCAGGAACTCGCGGGCGCTGATGCCACCGAGAATTTGCAAAGGGATATCGGATGTCATGCCAGGTACCTTGCTCTGCTACAGAGCTGCAAATAAAAACGCCCGGCACAGCCGGGCGTGCAAATAGGGGATTCGCTCAGATCCGCTTGGCTTGAGCTGCGGCGTTGCCGATGTAGCTCGCAGGGGTCAACTTGCGCAATTCTTCCTTGGCGTCGGCCGGCATATCCAGGCCATCGATGAAAGCTTGCAGCGCCTCGGGACTGATGCCTTTGCCTCGGGTCAGTTCCTTGAGCTTCTCGTAGGGGTTCTCGATGGCGTAGCGGCGCATGACGGTCTGGATCGGTTCGGCCAGTACTTCCCAGCAGGCATCGAGATCTTCGGCGATGCGCGCTTCGTTGAGCTCCAGCTTGCCAATGCCCTTGAGGCTTGCCTCGTAGGCGATGACGCTGTGCGCGAAACCGACGCCCAAGTTGCGGAGCACGGTGGAGTCGGTCAGGTCACGTTGCCAGCGGGAGATCGGCAGCTTGCTCGCCAAGTGCTGCAGCAGCGCGTTGGCGATGCCCAGATTGCCTTCGGAGTTTTCGAAATCGATCGGGTTGACCTTGTGCGGCATGGTCGAAGAGCCGATTTCGCCAGCAATGGTACGCTGCTTGAAATAGCCCAGCGAAATGTAGCCCCAGATGTCGCGGTCGAAATCGATGAGAATGGTGTTGAAGCGCGCAATCGCATCAAACAGCTCAGCGATGTAATCGTGAGGCTCGATCTGGGTGGTATAGGGATTAAATGTCAGGCCCAAATCGCCTTCGATGAATTCGCGGGCGTTAGCCTCCCAGTCGATATCGGGATAGGCCGATAGATGCGCGTTGTAGTTGCCGACGGCGCCGTTGATCTTGCCAAGCAGCGGGACGGCGGCGACCTGCGCGATCTGTCGCTCCAGGCGGTAAACCACGTTGGCCAGCTCTTTGCCGAGGGTTGTTGGCGAGGCGGGTTGGCCGTGCGTACGCGACAGCATGGGGACATCGGCATGGGTGACCGCCAGGGTGCGGATGGCGTCCGCGAGTTGGCGCATCAGCGGCAGCAGAACATCATCGCGGCCTTCACGCAGCATCAGCGCGTGGGAAAGGTTGTTGATGTCTTCACTAGTGCAGGCGAAGTGGATGAATTCGTTGACCTTGGCCAACTCCGGCAGCTGTTTGGCCTGCTCCTTGAGGAGATACTCCACTGCTTTCACGTCGTGATTGGTGGTGCGCTCGAATTCTTTGACCCGCTCGGCATGCTCGAGCTGAAAGCTCTCGGCCAACTGGTCGAGGAGGGCGTTGGCCTCGTCGGAAAAGGGCGCGACCTCCGGTATCCCGGCATGTGAGGCCAGACGCTGCAACCAGCGGACTTCAACCTGAACGCGGCAGCGAATAAGACCGAACTCGCTGAAAATGGGGCGCAGGGCGCTGGTTTTGCCGGCGTAGCGGCCATCGACAGGGGAAACCGCGGTGAGCGAGGAAAGCTGCATAGAAGGCATTCTCGGACAGTCGAGCAACGAAAAGAGGGCGCAGATTATACATGAATGCGGAGGAATGACTGCCGCCGTGGCTAGAACGGTTGTCGCGTCGGGCGGCCGCCGCTTATTCCGGTCGGAGCATCGGATACAGCGTGTCGAGCAACTTGCGCCGGCTGAAAACCATTTGCCAACGGTGCCCGCCGAGCTGCCGCCAGAGACGCGCGGAGCGAATCCCGGCTAACAGCAGGGCGCGGATCTTGGCGGCATTATCGCTTTGTTGAAGGTGGCGCATATCACCTTGCACCTGGATGCGTTGGCGGAAGGTACTGAGCGTGTCCTGATACAGACCACCAAAGGAGGCGATCACGTTTTCGTGGGTCAGCCCGAAATGGTCGACTTGCTGCTGTATCTGATCCAGGCGGTTGCCGATCACTTGTAACAGGTCCTTGCGCTTGTCCAGTTGACGCTCCAGGCCGATCATCGCCAAGGCGTAGCGCAATGGCTCGCGTTGCAGGCTGCTGGTGTCGCGCTCCAGGGCTCCGACAAGGGCTCGATAGCCGTCGCGCAGATTAAGGTCGTCGCCGCCGTAGATCTCCAGCGCAGGTTTATCCTCGCGAACCAGAAGGCTCCCCAGCATGCTGCCCAGCGCGGCGTTTGGTATTTGCCCTGTGCGGGCAATCCGGTCGACCAGCGCGGCTGCTTCGAAGACTGCGCTGAGCGCTATCAGCTGTTCTTGCAACGGCGTCATGGACGAACTCCTGCGAACCAGGGCTCGGCCTTTTCGATCACTCCGCCGCCGAGACAGACGTCGCCGTCGTAGAACACTACGGACTGCCCAGGGGTGACGGCGCGTTGGGGTTCGTCGAACACGGCCCGATAGCCGTTGGCGGTCTGCTCCAGTGTGCAGGCTTGATCAGCTTGCCGATAACGAACCTTGGCGGTGAGCCGCAAGGGAGCCGACAGTTCGATCGGATTGACCCAGTAAATCTCCGAGCAAAGCAGGGCGCGCGAGAACAGCCAGGGATGGTCGTTGCCCTGTCCGACCACCAGCACGTTGCGCTCGAGATCCTTGCTCAATACGTACCAGGGCTCGTCGCCCGCATCCTTGAGGCCACCAATGCCCAGGCCCTGACGCTGGCCGATAGTGTGGTACATGAGGCCGTAGTGACGGCCGATCACTTCGCCGTCGATCGTCTCGATGTCGCCTGGCTGAGCCGGTAGATATTGCTTGAGGAAATCGCTGAAACGCCGTTCACCAATGAAGCAAATACCGGTTGAGTCTTTCTTTTTTGCGGTCGCCAGGCCGTGCTTTTCGGCAAGGGCCCGGACGGCTGGCTTTTCCAGTTCACCCACTGGAAACAGCGTCTTACTCAGTTGGTCGCCGCCGACGGCATGCAGGAAGTAGCTTTGGTCCTTGTTCGGATCGAGCCCCTTGAGCAGCTCGCTGCGCCCAGCAATGTCACGGCGACGCACGTAATGCCCGGTCGCAATCATGTCGGCACCGAGCGCCAGGGCATAGTCGAGGAACGCCTTGAACTTGATTTCGCGATTGCAAAGGATGTCCGGGTTCGGAGTTCGTCCCGCTTTATATTCGGCCAGGAAGTGCTCGAACACGTTGTCCCAGTATTCAGCTGCAAAATTCGCGGTATGTAGCTTGATGCCGATCCGGTCGCAGACGGCCTGAGCGTCAGCCAGATCTTCCCGTGCGGTGCAGTATTCGGTGCCGTCATCTTCTTCCCAGTTCTTCATGAACAGGCCTTCGACCTGATATCCCTGCTCGAGGAGAAGCAGGGCGGAAACCGAGGAGTCGACGCCACCGGACATACCGACTATGACGCGTAGGTGTTCAGGAGCAACGGACGTTGAATCAGACATAAAGACTCAGGGCTGACTGCAAAGGAGCAATTCTAACAGGCTGGCCCAGCCAGCGGTTAAGGCGGATCAGTCGCGGATTACGGCAAGGTCGTAAACCAGTCCCGCTAGATAGTCGTCGATGCAGCGCAGGATCAACTCGCTGCGCCAACGCTCCGGTTGCGCTGCCAATTCGTCACGTGTCATCCAGGGCGCGCCGACGATACCGCTGTCGAGCGGGCGCTGTGGATGATGTCGAACCGGGTTGGCCGAGAAGCAGACGCGCTGATAGGTCACGCCATTGCTTGGCGCGGTATAGAGATAGATGCCAACGACACCGCTCAGCTCGACGTCCCATCCCGTTTCCTCGAGCGTTTCGCGCACAGCGGCCTGGCGCAGTGTCTCGTTGGGTTCGAGATGACCCGCCGGTTGATTCAGTACCAACCGGCCGCCTTTGGATTCTTCGACCATGAGGAAGCGGCCGTCTGTTTCCACTATCGTTGCCACGGTGATATGGGGGTGCCAGGTCATGTCCGGTGAGTCCTTCGCGTAAAAAAGCTGATGGTAGCGACCCGTGCGCAGCATAAAAACGAAAAACCCCGGCACCAGGCCGGGGTTCCGATACAGCGGCGCCATCTAGCGCCAGGCGACTCAGGCCAGCGCGGCGAGCGCGGCGTTGAAGGTCGCGCTAGGACGCATGACCTGGCTGGTCAGCTCCGGGTTGGATCGGTAGTAGCCACCGATGTCCACCGGCTTGCCCTGGACGGCGGCCAACTCGGCGATAATCGCTTCTTCGTTTTCGCTCAGCTGCTTGGCCAGCGGTGCGAAGTGCGCTTGCAGTTCCAGATCTTCGGTCTGTGCGGCCAGCTCCTGAGCCCAATACAGCGCCAGATAGAAATGGCTGCCGCGATTGTCCAGCTCGCCAGTGCGGCGCGATGGGGACTTGTTGTTATCGAGCAGCTTGCCGGTGGCGGCGTCCAGTGTCTTGCCGAGTAGCTTGGCTTTGACGTTGTCGGTCTTGATTCCGGTTTCTTCCAGCGATACCGCCAGCGCCAGGAACTCACCGAGTGAATCCCAGCGCAGGTGGTTTTCTTCGATCAGCTGCTGCACGTGCTTAGGTGCCGAGCCGCCGGCGCCCGTTTCGTACATGCCGCCGCCGGCCATCAGCGGGACGATCGAGAGCATCTTCGCCGAGGTGCCCAGCTCCATGATCGGGAACAGGTCAGTGAGGTAGTCGCGTAATACGTTGCCGGTCACCGAGATGGTGTCCTGGCCGCGGATCAGGCGCTCCATGCTCACGCGAATGGCTTCGTTGTAGCCCATCATGCGGATATCAAGACCCGTCAGATCGTGCTCCTGGAGATAGACTTCGACCTTCTTCTGGAGCTCGCGGTCATGGGCGCGTTCCGGATCCAACCAAAATATTGCTGGGGTGTTCGACTGGCGGGCGCGGGTCACGGCCAGTTTGACCCAGTCACGAATAGGCGCGTCCTTGGTCTGGCAAGCGCGCCAGATATCACCTTTTTCCACCTCGTGTTGCATCAGGACTGTACCGTCCGCCAGCACGACGCGCATGGTGCCGTCGGCCGTCATCTCGAATGTCTTGTCGTGCGAGCCGTACTCTTCAGCTTTCTGCGCCATCAGGCCGACGTTCGGGACGCTACCCATCGTGGTCGGGTCGAACGCGCCGTTGGTTTTGCAGAAATTGATCATCTCCTGGTAGATGCGGGCGTAGGTGCTTTCCGGCATCACGGCTTTGGTGTCCTTGAGCTTGCCGTCCTTGCCCCACATTTGTCCGGAGCTGCGAATCATCGCCGGCATGGACGCATCGACGATTACGTCGCTCGGGATGTGCAGGTTGGTGATGCCTTTGACGGAGTCGACCATCGCCATTTCCGGGCGTCCTGCATAGCACGCGTGGATGTCATGCAGGATCTCTTCCTGCTGGGAATCAGGGAGAGACTTGATCTTGTCGTAGACGCTGCTCAAACCATTGTTCGGATTGACCCCCAGTTCCTTGAACAGCTCGCCGTACTTGTCGAACACGTCCTTGTAATAGACGCTCACGGCATGGCCGAACACGATTGGGTGGGAGATCTTCATCATCGTGGCCTTGACATGCAGCGACCACATCACGCCGGTTTCCTTGCAGTCCTGCAAGGTGTCTTCGAAGAATGCACGCAGTTTCTGGCAGCTCATGAACATGCCATCGAGAACTTCGCCTTGCTGCAGAGTGAGTTGCTTCTTGAGCTCCACTCCGCCGTCTTTGCCAACAAATTCGATGCGCACATCACCAGCGCTAGCCATGGTGATGGATTGCTCGCTGGAGAAGAAATCGCCGCCACGCATGTAGTCGGCATGCGACTGCGAAGCCTTGCTCCACTTGCCCATCGAGTGTGGATGCTTGCGGGCGAACGCCTTTACTGCTGCGGGCGCGCGGCGGTCGGAGTTGCCTTCGCGCAGTACCGGGTTCACCGCGCTACCGAGAACCTTGCTGTAACGTGAACGAGCGTCTTTCTCCGCTTCGGTCTGTGGATCTTCCGGGAAGTTGGGGATGTTGTAGCCGAGCGCCTGAAGTTCGGTAATGGCTGCCTTGAGCTGAGGAACGGAAGCGCTGATGTTCGGAAGCTTGACGATATTGGCGTCGGGCTGGTTGGTCAGCTCTGCGAGCTCGGCCAGGTCGTCAGCGACCGCCTTGTCTGCGTCCAACTGGTCGGCAAAGCTTGCAAGAATGCGCCCTGCAAGAGAGATGTCACGTGTTTCGACGGAGATGCCGGCGGAGGCGGCGAAGGCTTCTACAATAGGCAGAAGCGAGTAGGTGGCTAGCGCCGGGGCTTCGTCGGTGAAGGTATAGATAATCTTCGAGCGGGTGGACATGTAGAGTTGACTCTCTCTTGCTGAGCGTGCACAGAATCCAGAAATGCGCAGGTAAGCGCTCTGGCTACAGTTTGTCGAGCCAGTTTCGAGATTCGCCGCGATGATGTTGGATGCAGCACCACTAGAGTGTTGAGCGTTTGATCCGTCCGGCTGCGGTTGGCAGCTGGCGGTTTCAGGAGCAAGGATCTCGTTGGAGATCGGTTGGCCCCTCATGACTCGTTAGTCACCTAAGCAGTATATCACCGCGACCCGTTGTCAAAGAATGCCCAAGCCATAAGACGAATGAACATCTAGTTTCGGCCGATTCAGCTGGGTTACTCTTCGGAGATGACCACTGTTTAATGTTTAACCACAAAACGGAGTCCAGCATGGGATACCAAAAGATCCAGGTGCCTGCCAGCGGTGACAAAATCACCGTCAATGCCGATAACACCCTGAACGTTCCCAACAACCCCATCATTCCTTATATCGAGGGTGACGGGATCGGGGTCGATATCAGTCCGGTGATGATCAAGGTTGTCGACGCGGCCGTTGAAAAGGCCTACGGAGGCGAGCGCAAGATCGCCTGGATGGAAATCTATGCGGGCGAGAAGGCGACCCAGGTCTACGATCAGGACACATGGCTGCCGAAAGAAACCCTGGACGTCGTTCGTGATTACGTGGTGTCAATCAAGGGGCCGCTGACTACACCGGTCGGTGGTGGGATCCGCTCGTTGAACGTTGCTCTGCGTCAGGAGCTGGATCTCTACGTCTGCCAGCGCCCAGTTCGCTGGTTCACCGGTGTGCCTAGTCCAGTGAAAAAGCCTGCCGATGTGGACATGGTCATATTCCGGGAGAACTCGGAAGACATTTACGCGGGTGTCGAGTGGAAGGCCGGTTCACCGGAAGCGGAAAAAGTCATCAAATTCCTTACCGAGGAAATGGGTGTCAAGAAGATCCGTTTCACTGAGAACTGCGGCATTGGCATCAAGCCGGTTTCGCTTGAGGGCACCAAGCGTCTGGTTCGCAAGGCCCTGCAATATGCAGTGGATAACGATCGCAGCTCTGTGACGTTGGTGCACAAAGGCAACATCATGAAGTTCACCGAGGGTGCCTTCAAGGAGTGGGGCTACGAGGTGGCTCGCGATGAGTTCGGCGCCGAGTTGCTGGACGGCGGCCCTTGGATGCAGTTCAAGAACCCGAACACCGGTAAGAATATCGTCGTCAAGGACGCCATTGCTGATGCCATGTTGCAGCAGATCCTGCTGCGTCCGGCTGAGTATGACGTCATCGCTACGCTGAATCTGAATGGTGATTACCTGTCCGATGCGCTCGCGGCAGAAGTCGGTGGTATCGGTATTGCTCCGGGCGCCAATCTATCCGACACCGTGGCCATGTTCGAAGCCACCCACGGCACTGCCCCGAAATACGCCGGGCAGGACAAGGTCAATCCGGGCTCTCTCATCCTCTCCGCCGAGATGATGCTGCGCCACATGGGTTGGTTGGAAGCAGCGGATCTGATCATCAAATCGACCGAAAGCGCAATCGCTGCCAAGACAGTGACCTATGATTTCGAGCGTCTGATGGACGGCGCGAAGCTGATGTCCTGCTCGGAATTTGGCGACGCAATGATTTCCCACATGTAATTCGTGGGAGCAACACAAAAAGGCCGATCATCGATCGGCCTTTTTGCTGCCTGGAATCAGGCGTCTACGGTAGCGCTCTGTGAGACAGGCGCCACTGTTTCCACAGCGCTTTGCAGCGATTGAATATTGGTTGCGTGCAGGCCCTTGGGACCTTGCAGAATATCAAACATGACCGCTTGCCCAGCTTTCAGAGTTCTGTACCCTTCCATCTGAATGGCAGAGTAGTGGGCGAACAGGTCCTCATCGCCGCCGTCTGCTACGATAAATCCATAGCCCTTGGCGTTGTTGAACCACTTGACCTTACCGCTTAGCATGCTGTTATCCCTCTGCAAAGGAGTCCATCACTGGAGTAACATCCATTTCATTCCGCGCTGATGCAGCTCATGGCCCACACGCGCAGCCCGTTGCCGTTGTGGCACATACTGTTTGTATCATCGTTTTGCCGATAGTCAAGGCGACTCGTCAGGTGGCTGTGAAGCCCTTCCAATTACCCGGCCTCGGCGCCCCGATCTAGAACTGTTATACGCATGCGTGCATCTCCAAAGATTCGACTAATATTCAATCAGGATCGCCCCAAGCCCTTGGACGACGACTCTTCCGGCTTGGCAGTCGAAGAAGCCAAGCCGCAACTGAAGGCACCACCGATGTTCAAAGTTGTCATGTTTAATGATGACTACACGCCGATGGATTTCGTCGTGGAGGTGCTTGAGGGAATTTTCAATCACAATCGGGAGCTCGCCACCAAGATTATGCTGGCGGTTCATACCGAAGGGCGGGCCGTCTGTGGCGTCTATACACGGGACGTTGCGGAAACCAAAGCGATGCAGGTCAATCAATATGCAAGGGAATGCCAGCACCCGTTGCTTTGTGAGATCGAGAAGGACGGTTAAACCCGACTGCTGGGTAAGAGGTGAAAGCTATGTTGAACCGTGAGCTCGAAGTCACTCTGAATTTGGCGTTCAAGGAGGCTCGTACCAAGCGTCATGAATTCATGACGGTTGAGCATCTCCTGTTAGCCCTGCTGGACAATGAAGCCGCCGCAACGGTCTTGCGGGCCTGCGGCGCCGGCCTCGATAAATTGCGGCACGACCTGCAGGAATTCATCGACTCCACTACGCCGCTGATTCCCCAGCATGACGAAGAGCGTGAGACCCAGCCAACCTTGGGCTTCCAGCGCGTGCTTCAGCGTGCTGTGTTTCATGTGCAAAGCTCCGGCAAGCGTGAAGTGACTGGCGCGAATGTCTTGGTTGCGATCTTCAGCGAGCAGGAAAGCCAGGCGGTATTTCTGCTCAAACAGCAGAACATCGCCCGCATCGATGTCGTCAATTACATCGCTCATGGAATCTCAAAGGTTCCTGGGAATAGCGGTAATCCAGAAAGCGATTCGGAGATGCAAGACGAGGAGGGGGGGGACTCTGCTGCCTCGGGTAATCCGCTCGATGCCTATGCAAGCAATCTCAACGACTTGGCTCGTCAGGGGCGTATCGATCCGCTGGTCGGGCGTGAACACGAGGTCGAGCGAGTCGCTCAGATTCTGGCTCGTCGGCGCAAGAATAATCCGTTATTGGTGGGTGAGGCTGGGGTCGGCAAGACCGCTATTGCCGAGGGGCTGGCAAAGCGCATCGTCGATAATCAAGTCCCTGACCTGCTCGCCAGCAGTGTCGTCTATTCCCTCGATCTTGGCGCTTTGCTGGCCGGCACAAAATATCGTGGCGATTTCGAAAAGCGCTTCAAGGCGCTATTGAACGAGCTGCGCAAGCGGCCCCAGGCGGTCCTGTTCATTGACGAGATCCACACGATTATCGGCGCTGGCGCTGCGTCTGGCGGCGTGATGGATGCGTCCAATCTACTTAAGCCGCTCCTGTCCTCAGGAGAGATTCGCTGCATTGGATCGACCACGTTCCAGGAGTTTCGCGGGATCTTCGAAAAGGATCGGGCGCTGGCTCGACGCTTCCAGAAGGTTGACGTCTCCGAGCCGTCCGTTGAGGACACCATTGGTATTCTGCGTGGCCTAAAGGGGCGCTTCGAGCAGCATCATGGCATCGAGTACAGTGATGAGTCGCTTCGTGCAGCTGCTGAGCTGGCCTCGCGCTATATCAATGATCGGCATATGCCGGACAAGGCGATAGATGTCATTGACGAGGCGGGGGCGTTCCAGCGTCTGCAGCCGGAGGACAAGCGCGCCGCTCGGATCGATGTCGAACAGGTTGAAGACATCGTTGCCAAAATCGCGCGGATTCCGCCTAAGCATGTCAGCACGTCGGACAAGGAGTTGCTGCGCAATCTGCAGCGCGACTTGAAATTGACTGTGTTCGGTCAGGACGATGCGATTGATTCGCTGGCTACTGCCATCAAACTGTCCCGGGCAGGGCTCAAAGCGCCTGACAAGCCTGTGGGCTCGTTCCTTTTTGCAGGCCCTACCGGTGTCGGCAAAACGGAGGCGGCTCGTCAGTTGGCTCGGGCGCTGGGCGTCGAGCTGGTGCGCTTCGACATGTCCGAGTACATGGAGCGTCATACCGTGTCGCGTTTGATCGGTGCACCGCCAGGCTATGTTGGCTTCGATCAGGGTGGATTGTTAACCGAGGCGATCACCAAACAACCGCATTGCGTGCTCTTGCTCGACGAAATCGAAAAGGCGCATCCAGAGGTGTTCAATCTGTTGTTGCAGGTGATGGATCACGGGACGTTGACGGACAATAACGGCCGCAAGGCGGATTTCCGTAACGTCATTTTGATCATGACCACCAATGCAGGGGCAGAGACCGCGGCGCGCGCTTCGATTGGTTTCACCCATCAGGACCATGCATCGGACGCGATGGAAGTTATCAAGAAGAGCTTCACGCCCGAGTTTCGTAACCGCCTGGATACCATCATCCAGTTCGGTCGTCTGAGTCACGAGGTCATCAAGAGCATCGTCGATAAGTTTCTCATTGAGCTACAGGCACAGCTCGAGGATAAACATGTCACGCTCGAGGTGTCGGATGCGGCGCGTGGCTGGCTGGCTGAGCGTGGTTATGATCCCCAGATGGGGGCACGGCCGATGGCTCGTTTGATTCAGGATAAAATCAAGCGTCCATTGGCTGAGGAAATACTCTTTGGTGAATTGGCCGAACATGGAGGCGTGGTGCACATCGATATTCGTGATGGCGAACCGTTCTTCGACTTCGAAACCTCGGCCGAGTTGGCTTAGAACCTGTCACTGCGCTGTAACAGAAACGCCCGGCGATGCCGGGCGTTTTCTTGTGATCATCTGGTTTGAGCGATGGCAAAGTCTTTAGCCCGTCGGTGAATATGACAAGCGTCTGACTAGGCCTGAATACTAAATCCGCAGAAACAAAAAGCCCGGTCATTACCGGGCATTCATTCTCGCGACCTGTTAGCGGGCGCGGTAAGTGATGCGACCTTTGCTCAAGTCATACGGCGTCAGTTCTACGCGAACCTTGTCGCCGGTAAGAATCCGGATGTAGTTCTTGCGCATCTTTCCAGAGATGTGCGCAGTAACGACGTGCCCATTTTCCAACTCCACACGAAACATGGTGTTGGGCAGGGTGTCGACGACAGTACCTTCCATTTCGAAGCTGTCTTCTTTCGACATTCAGTAGAGCCCTCGGTGTTCAATGATTGACCCGGTGCGAAGAATGCCCGGGTAAAAGCGGCAAGTATTGTGCCTGAAAGGGCTCCGAGAGCCAAGGGCTCAACTCAGAGTTATCCAGCGCTGGTTAACCAGCAGTTCGATAGGGCGATATTCGGTCTTGTAGCTCATCTTGCGGCAGTTCTTGATCCAATAGCCTAGATAGACTGCCTTCAGGCCGAGCCGTGCCGCCTCGCCGACCTGCCAGAGAATTGCGAAGCGACCAAGGCTGCGGCGCTCCTCGCTTGGGTCGTAGAAGGTGTAAACCGCAGACAGGCCGTTGGGCAGCACATCGGTCACTGCGAGGGCGAGCAGGCGACCGTCCAGGCGGAACTCGTAAAAGCGAGAGAAGGGTAGATCACGAACCAGAAAGGTATGGAACTGATCTCGGCTCGGCGGATACATGTCGCCGTCAGCGTGACGTCGCTCGATGTAGCTGGCGTAGAGCGAGTAGTACTCTTCGGTGAATGAAGGCCGAACATTGGTAACGATCAGGTCCGCGTTGCGCTTGA
Organism: Pseudomonas sp. YJ42; assembly: GCF_047225135.1. Lineage (NCBI taxonomy): Bacteria > Pseudomonadati > Pseudomonadota > Gammaproteobacteria > Pseudomonadales > Pseudomonadaceae > Pseudomonas > Pseudomonas sp. YJ42. The sequence continues at coordinate 4,869,845 of NZ_CP178378.1, forward strand.
GAATACGCCTCTGCTGGCGATTGAGCTGTAGTCCTTCGGCAGATATGCGAGCAGGAATGCAGGCGGTGCAGCGCTGGCAATGGGGGCGGTAAAGATGATCGCCGCTGCGGCGGAACCCCATTTCCGAGAGTTCTGCATACACCTGCACGTCCATCGGCTGACTGGGGTCGAGGAAGAGCGTAGTAGCCTGCTCGTCGGGCAGATAACTGCACGCGTGGGGCTGGGTAGCATAGAACTTGAGACGAGCCAGTGAAGTCATGGTCAGCTCTCGAAAATCTTAAAGTCAGTGTAGGTCAGCTTGGCTTCGTGGACTAGGTCTCCCATCGGGCGGAACTGGGGTCGTCCAGGTATCTGGCGAGCATCTCGGCGAAGGTTTGGCGGGCGATGGTTCGCGCACCGAAACTGGCCAAGTGCTGTGTCGGCATCTGGCAGTCAATCAATTTGAAGCCCCAGCCTCGGAGACGTTCCACTAATGTCACGAACCCCACCTTGGATGCATCAGTCGTGCGGCTGAACATTGATTCGCCGAAGAATAGTCGACCCATGGCCAGGCCATAGAGGCCTCCGACCAGCCGTTCGTCTTGCCAGACTTCGACCGAGTGCGCGATGCCGAGCTGATGCAGTTTTTCGTAGGCTTCCTGCATCGGTGTCGTGATCCAGGTCCCGTCAGCGTAACTGCGCGGGCCGGCGCAGCCCTCGATCACGTCTCGGAAGGCGCGATCGAAAGTGATGTCGAACGCCCCTTGGCGTAGTTTCTTGCGCAAGCTGCGTGAGACGTGCAGCTCCTCTGGAAACAGCACCGTGCGAGGGTCGGGCGACCACCAGAGCAACGGTTGTCCGTCCTGATACCAGGGGAAGCACCCATGCCGGTAGGCTGCCAGTAAACGCTCTGGCGATAAGTCGCCTCCCGCGGCGAGTAGCCCGTTGGGGTCACGCATGGCCTTTTCTAGCGGGGGGAACGACAGGTCGTCGCGCTGCAACCAGGTCAGCATATCGATACGTCACGAGGGGCGGATGTGGACATCCGCCCTGAGGGCTGGTTATTGATCCAGATACTTTTCGGCATCGAGTGCGGCCATGCAGCCGGCGCCGGCGGAGGTAATCGCCTGACGATACACATGATCGGCCACGTCGCCCGCTGCGAATACGCCTGGAATAGTTGTGCAGGTAGCATCGCCTTCGCTGCCCCCTTTGATCTTGAGGTAGCCGTCTTTCATTTCAAGCTGGCCTTCGAACAGATCGGTGTTGGGCTTGTGACCGATAGCAATGAATACGCCCGACAGGTCAAGTTTCTGTTCTTCTCCCGACAGGGTACTCTTCAGTCGCACGCCGGTGACGCCGCTGGCATCGCCCAGTACTTCTTCCAGTGTGTGGTTCCAATGGAGGTGAATGTTGCCATTAGCGGCTTTCTCCATGATCTTGTCCTGCAGAATCTTTTCAGAGCGCAGCTTGTCGCGACGATGGATCAGATGTACTTCTTTGGCGATGTTGGATAGATAAAGCGCTTCCTCGACGGCCGTGTTGCCGCCACCGATCACTGCAACCACCTGGTTGCGGTAGAAGAATCCATCACAGGTAGCGCAGGCTGACACGCCGCGCCCCGCGAATGCTTCTTCCGATGGCAGTCCAAGATACTGAGCCGAAGCGCCTGTCGCGATAATCAGCGCATCGCAGCTGTATGTAGCGCTATCGCCTTTGAGAACGAAAGGACGCTGTTGCAGTTCGGCGGTATGGATGTGGTCGAACACTACTTCGGTGTCGAAGCGCTCTGCGTGTTTTTGCATCCGTTCCATGAGCGCCGGGCCAGTGAGTCCTTCGACGTCACCGGGCCAGTTGTCCACTTCGGTGGTGGTCGTGAGCTGGCCGCCGGGCTGGATGCCGGTGATCATGACAGGCTTCAGATTGGCACGGGCGGCATATACCGCGGCGGTATAACCGGCCGGGCCCGAGCCGAGGATGATCAGACGTGAATGCTTGACTTCATTCATAAAAAGCCCTCATAAGCCTTTGTTGCGAATAGAGAAGCGTGCTCCAGTCGAGCCGCGCTGAAAAAACTGGCGTTTATGCTACACCGAAGCATCGAGAAAAGCCCAAGCCGGCGCGGAACCGGCATGCCATCGAATCGACAAACCCGTACAATGTCCAATTATCTGGCTGAATACGGTTCATAGAGCGCGCCGCAGGCGCAGGAAATAAAGCGTTTTGAAGAATACCTCCTCTACCGCGCCGGCTTCCGTCTGGCGGCAACAGTTGCATTACCGTCTCAAAGAGGGCGCTTTGATTGCGCTTGGCGCTCTGTGCGCGTACCTCTGGATGGCATTGCTCACCTACGATCCGGCCGATCCCGGCTGGACTCACACCAGCAACGTCCAGCAAGTCCAGAACGCCGCTGGTCGCGCCGGGGCCTGGTTCGCCGATGTCCTGTTCATGGCGCTCGGCTATTTTGCGTTCCTGTTTCCGTTGCTGCTGGGGATCAAGACCTGGCAGGTGTTTCGTGCGCGTCATCAACCCTGGGCCTGGAACGGCTGGCTGTTTTCCTGGCGGCTGATCGGGCTCGTGTTCCTGATCCTTTCGGGCTCTGCGCTGGCCTATATCCATTTCCAGTTCGCCAATAATCTGCCTGCTTCGGCAGGAGGAGCATTGGGCGAAAGTCTCGGTCAGCTCGCCGAGGCGGCGCTCAATGTTCAGGGCAGCACCTTGTTGCTGCTGGCTTTCTTCCTGTTCGGCCTGACGGTTTTCACCGACCTGTCCTGGTTCAAAGTAATGGACCTGACTGGCAAGATCACGCTCGACCTGATCGAACTGATCCAGAGCCTCTTCAGCCGTTGGTGGTCCGCTCGAAACGAGCGCAAGCAGCTCGTCGCGCAACTGCGTGAGGCTGATGATGTAGTCAACGAAGTGGCCGGTTCGCTCTCCGATCAGCGTGAGCGCGCCAGGGTGAAGGAGCGCCTGCTCGAGCGTGAGGAGTCGCTGAGCAAGCACATGAGCGAGCGGGAAAAACGCCCAGCGCCGGTTATCCCGCCCGTCGCACCGCCGAAGCCTGTTGAGCAAAGTAAGCGCGTCTTGAAGGAAAAACAGGCCAACCTCTTTGTCGACCCGCTTATCGAGGGCAGTGTCCCGCCGCTATCGCTGCTGGATGTCGCTGAAAAGCAGCAGAAGCAGTACTCGCCTGAGTCGCTGGAAGCCATGTCGCGGTTGCTGGAAATCAAGCTGAAGGAGTTCGGTGTCGAGGTCATTGTCGAGTCGGTCCACCCGGGTCCGGTCATCACTCGCTTCGAAATCCAGCCGGCGGCTGGCGTCAAGGTCAGCCGGATCTCCAACCTGGCCAAGGATCTGGCGCGCTCTCTGGCTGTGATCAGCGTGCGCGTGGTCGAAGTGATTCCCGGCAAGACCACCGTGGGCATCGAGATCCCCAACGAAGATCGTCAAATCGTGCGGTTCTCAGAAGTGCTGTCGTCCGCGCCATACGACGACGCCAAGTCGCCGGTCACCATTGCGCTCGGCCACGACATCGGAGGCAAGCCGGTGATCGCCGATCTAGCGAAAATGCCTCACCTGCTGGTTGCTGGTACCACCGGTTCGGGTAAATCGGTCGGGGTGAATGCGATGATCCTGTCGATTCTGTTCAAATCCACGCCTGAAGATGCGCGGTTGATCATGATCGACCCGAAGATGCTCGAATTGTCGATCTACGAAGGCATCCCGCATCTGCTGTGCCCGGTGGTGACCGACATGAAGGAGGCGGCTAACGCGCTGCGTTGGAGCGTCGCCGAGATGGAACGTCGCTACAAACTGATGGCAGCCATGGGCGTACGTAACCTGGCGGGCTTCAATCGCAAGGTGAAAGAAGCGGAGGAGGCCGGTACGCCGCTCACCGATCCGCTGTATCGCCGCGAGAGCATGGAAGATGAAGCGCCGTTGTTGAAGAAGCTGCCGACCATCGTCGTGGTGGTGGATGAATTCGCCGACATGATGATGATCGTCGGCAAGAAGGTCGAAGAACTGATCGCGCGTATCGCACAGAAGGCCCGGGCCGCGGGTATTCATTTGATCCTCGCGACCCAGCGCCCCTCGGTGGATGTGATCACCGGTCTGATCAAGGCCAACATCCCGACGCGCATGGCATTCCAGGTGTCGAGCAAGATCGACTCACGCACCATCCTTGACCAGGGCGGCGCCGAACAACTGCTGGGCCATGGCGACATGCTTTATCTGCCGCCGGGTACCGGTCTGCCGATTCGGGTGCACGGCGCCTTTGTTTCCGACGACGAGGTGCATCGCGTCGTCGAGGCCTGGAAAGCGCGTGGCGCGCCCGACTACATCGAAGAAATTCTGGTGGGCGTCGAGGAGTCGGGCAGCGGTTTCGATAGCTCAGGCGGTGACGGTGGAAGCGGCGAGGGTAGCGAGGAAGATCCGCTCTACGACGAGGCCGTGCGCTTCGTTACCGAAAGCCGTCGCGCATCGATTTCGGCCGTGCAGCGCAAGCTCAAGATCGGCTACAACCGCGCCGCTCGTATGATCGAAGCCATGGAAATGGCGGGCGTCGTCACCTCTATGAATACCAATGGCTCGCGCGAAGTGCTCGCGCCGCCTCCCACCCGCGACTAGTCGCACCGAGGGCCTCATGCAATTGATTCGCGTGTTGTTTGCATCCGCTCTGCTGTTTACCCTGGTCCCGGCTCAGGCTGACCAATCCGCCTCCGTGCAGCGCCTGACCGGCTTGCTGCAGCAGGCTGAAACCCTGACCGGGCGCTTTTCCCAACTGTCTCTCGACGGCACCGGTACCCAGCTTCAGGAAACGTCCGGCGAGATGGCCCTGAAGCGGCCTGGTCAGTTCCGCTGGCACACCGACGAGCCGATGGAGCAGTTGCTCATCTCCAATGGCAAGAAGGTCTGGTTGTACGATCCGGACCTCGAGCAGGTGACCATCCAGACACTGGATCAGCGTCTGACTCACACGCCGGCCTTGCTGCTTTCTGGCGATGTGTCGGCCATCAGCGAGAATTTCGACGTTTCGCATCAGGAAGCGGGCGAGGTGGTGGATTTCACGCTCAAACCCAAGGCCAAGGATACTCTGTTCGATACCCTGCGCCTGTCATTCCGCGGCAACGTGATCAATGACATGCAAATGGTCGATGGTGTCGGCCAGCGCACCAATATCCTGTTTCAAGGCGTCAAGCTGAATCAGCCGCTCAAGGCAGATCTGTTCACCTTCGACATTCCCAAGGGAACCGACGTCATCTCCGAGTGACCCGCGTCCGTACGTCCGCCAACCGATACGGCCTGCGCTCCCCGCGGGCCGTTTGCATGAGAGGTACCCGCCCGCGATGGACCTGTTCAGTCGCGATCCTATCGCCCAACCGCTAGCTGCACGTCTGCGCGCTGCCAGCCTCGACGAGTATGTCGGGCAGGAACATCTGCTGGCGCGTGGCAAGCCGTTGCGTGAGGCGCTGGAGCAGGGTGCGCTGCATTCAATGGTGTTCTGGGGGCCGCCCGGGGTCGGCAAGACGACCTTGGCACGTTTGCTGGCCAAGGTCTCCGATGCCCACTTCGAGACCGTCTCGGCGGTGCTGGCAGGCGTCAAGGAAATCCGCCAGGCGGTGGAGATCGCCAAACAGCAGGCGGCGCAGTCCGGCCGGCGCACCATCCTCTTCGTCGACGAGGTGCACCGCTTCAACAAATCGCAGCAGGATGCCTTTCTTCCATATGTGGAAGACGGCACGCTGATTTTCATCGGTGCCACCACCGAGAACCCTTCGTTCGAACTGAACAACGCCCTGCTATCCAGGGCTCGCGTGTACGTGCTCAAGAGCCTCGATGAGGCTGCTCTGCGAAGATTGGTTACGCGCGCCTTGACCGAGCCGAAAGGCCTGGGGGATATGCACCTCAGCTTGCCCGAGGACAGTTTTCAGGTGCTCATGGCCGCGGCTGACGGCGATGGCCGCCGACTGTTGAACCTGTTGGAAAACGCCTCGGATTTGGCTGAAGAGGGCGGCGAGATCAGCGTCGAGTTGCTGCAGGATCTCTTGGGCGATAGCCGCAGGCGCTTCGACAAGGGCGGCGAGGCCTTCTACGACCAGATCTCGGCGCTGCACAAATCCGTTCGCGGTTCCAACCCGGACGCCGCACTGTACTGGTTCGCGCGAATGATCGATGGTGGTTGCGACCCGCTCTATATCGCGCGTCGGGTGGTGCGAATGGCCAGCGAGGAGGTCGGCAATGCCGATCCGCGCGCGATGGGGCTGTGCTTGTCCGCCTGGGATGTTCAGGAGCGCCTGGGCAGTCCGGAAGGCGAGCTGGCGGTTGCGCAGGCGATTGTCTATCTGGCCTGCGCGCCGAAGAGCAACGCTGTTTACATGGCCTACAAGGCGGCGATGCGCGATGTCGCTGAAAACGGCTCGCAGGACGTTCCTCTGCATTTGCGTAATGCGCCGACCCGGCTGATGAAGGAGTTGGGTTACGGCAATGAATACCGCTACGCCCATGACGAGCCCGATGCCTACGCTGCGGGCGAAGACTATTTTCCGGACGCGATGGTGCCGCGTCAGTACTATCAGCCGGTGCCACGCGGGCTGGAGAGCAAGATTCGCGACAAGCTCGAGCATCTGGCACGGCTCGATCGGGAAAGCCCGCGACAACGGAGAAAAACATGATTCGGATGGTGCTGGCAGTGGTAACCGGTGGCGTGGTCGGTACGCTGATCCGTTTCGGCTTCGCGACTTGGGTATCGGCCCATTGGCCCCGGCATTTCTATTTGGCAACGCTGGCAGTCAACCTGCTCGGCTGTCTGCTGATTGGTTACCTGTATGCGTTTTTTCTGGCGCGCCCGGACATTTCCCCGGAGCTGCGGGGCGGCCTCATCATCGGTTTTCTCGGTGCCCTGACGACGTTTTCCAGCTTTTCCCTCGACGGGTTGCGCCTGCTCGAGAGCGGCCAGCTTGCGACGGCTTTCGGCTATATCGGCGCCAGCGTGCTCGGGGGGCTGCTGGCCGCCTGGGCTGGCCTGGCGCTCGCCAGGTTATGAACCTTGCCGCGATGACAGTAAACTCCGTTTCCTCTCCGCCTTTCCTCAAAGCTTTCACAGACGAGACTCACCATGCTTGATTCGAAACTGGTACGCACACAGCTGCAGGACGTCGCCGATCGCTTGGCTACCCGCGGCTACCAGCTGGATGTGGCGCGTATCGAGGCGCTGGAAGCACAGCGCAAGACCGTACAGACCCGCACCGAGCAACTGCAAGCCGAGCGCAACGCCCGTTCCAAGTCGATTGGCCAGGCCAAACAGCGCGGTGAAGACATCGCGCCGCTGCTCGCCGACGTGGATCGCATGGGATCTGAACTGGAAGCCGGCAAGGTCGAGCTGGATGGCATTCAGTCCGACCTGGATCAGCTGATGCTGAGCCTGCCGAACTTGCCCCACGAATCGGTCCCGGTGGGCAAGGACGAAGACGACAACGTCGAAGTGCGCCGCTGGGGCACGCCGAAGGCATTCGAGTTCGAGGTCAAGGATCACGTGGCCCTGGGCGAGCAGCATGGCTGGCTGGATTTCGAAACCGCCGCCAAGCTGTCAGGTGCCCGTTTCGCCCTGATGCGCGGCCCAATTGCCCGTCTGCATCGGGCGTTGGCGCAGTTCATGCTCGACTTGCACACCCGTGAGCATGGCTATGAAGAGGCCTATACACCCTATCTGGTTCAGGCGCCCGCGTTGCAAGGTACTGGCCAGTTGCCAAAATTCGAGGAGGATCTGTTCAAGATCAGCCGTGAGAACGAGGCTGACCTTTATTTGATCCCGACTGCCGAGGTGTCGCTGACTAACATCGTCGCCGGTGAGATTCTCGATGCAAAGCAGTTGCCGTTGAAGTTCGTCGCGCATACGCCATGCTTCCGTAGCGAAGCTGGTGCATCCGGTCGCGATACCCGTGGCATGATCCGTCAACATCAGTTCGACAAGGTCGAGATGGTGCAGATCGTCGAACCGAGCGAGTCATTCGAGGCGCTCGAGAGCCTCACGGCCAATGCCGAAAAAGTCTTGCAACTATTGGGCTTGCCGTATCGAGTGCTTGCGTTGTGCACAGGCGATATGGGCTTCGGTGCGACCAAGACCTACGATCTGGAGGTCTGGGTTCCGAGCCAGGACAAGTACCGCGAGATCTCCTCCTGCTCCAATTGTGGCGATTTCCAGGCCCGTCGTATGCAAGCGCGCTTCCGTAATCCAGAAACCGGTAAGCCCGAGCTGGTGCATACGCTCAATGGCTCCGGCCTGGCGGTAGGACGCACACTGGTCGCGGTGCTGGAAAACTACCAACAGGCGGACGGTAGCATTCAGGTACCCGATGTGCTGAAGCCCTACATGAACGGTATCGAGGTCATCGGCTGATAGCGTCCGATGGGTACTTGGTGATGGTGGAGCCGGCGCGGTGAGTTGCCGCTCCACGGGCTGGTACTTGGCACGATCCTGACTTCTTGATAGCCGACAAGGGCCGTCTCCCGCGCAATGGTTGAGATGGACCAACTTTTCTCACCAGGACTCGCTGATGGATTTTCTGCCGCTGTTCCACAATCTCAAAGGTCGCGCGGTGCTGGTCATCGGTGGCGGTGAAATCGCCCTGCGCAAGGCCCGCCTGTTATCCGAAGCCGGTGCGGTGCTGCGTGTCGTGGCGCCAGAGATTGAGCCGCAGTTGACTGACTTGGTCGACCGGAGCGGTGGGCAGTCGTGTCTGCGCGGTTATGACCGCGACGACCTTGCTGGATGCGTGCTGGCGATCGCTGCCACCGATGACGAGCCGCTGAATGCACAGGTGTCGCACGACGCCAAGGCGCTCGGTATACCGGTGAATGTGGTGGATTCTCCTGAGCTGTGCACGGTCATCTTTCCCGCGATCGTCGACCGCTCGCCGCTGATGATTGCCGTATCCAGCGGCGGTGATGCCCCGGTTCTGGCGCGTCTGATGCGGGCGCGAATCGAAACCTGGGTGCCTGCGGTGTACGGTCAATTGGCTGGCCTGGCGAAGAAGTTTCGCAGTCAGGTTAAGGCTGCATTACCGAATGTGCAGCAACGGCGGGTGTTCTGGGAAGAGGTCTTCCAAGGCACCATTGCCGAGCGGGCAATGGCGGGACAGCCGCACGAGGCCGAGCGATTGCTGGAGGAAAAGCTCTCCGGCGCAGCGCCCAAAAGCCTCGGCGAGGTGTATCTGGTCGGCGCGGGTCCTGGCGACCCGGATCTACTGACATTTCGTGCGCTGCGGTTGATGCAGCAAGCCGACGTTGTGCTCTATGACCGGCTTGTAGCGCCTGCCATCCTCGATCTGTGTCGTCGCGATGCTGATCGGATCTACGTCGGTAAACAGCGTGCCGAGCACGCCGTCCCTCAAGAGCAGATCAACCAATTGCTGGTGACGCTGGCCCGGCAGGGCAAGCGAGTGTTGCGCCTGAAGGGTGGCGATCCGTTCATTTTCGGTCGGGGTGGCGAGGAGATCGAAGAGCTGGCGGCTCACGATATCCCGTTTCAGGTCGTTCCCGGTATCACGGCCGCCAGTGGCTGTGCTGCCTACGCCGGTATCCCACTGACCCACCGTGACCATGCGCAGTCAGTGCGTTTCGTCACCGGTCATCTGAAGGACGGCAGCTGCGATCTGCCCTGGCCGGAACTGGTGGCGCCCAGCCAGACCTTGGTGTTCTACATGGGCTTGGTCGGACTGCCGGTGATCTGCCAGCAACTGATCGCTCATGGGCGCGCCGCCGCTACCCCCGTCGCGTTGATCCAGCAAGGCACCACCAGCCACCAGCGTGTATTAACCGGCACGCTCGCCAATCTGCCCGCGCGCGTCGCAAGCGAGCAGGTTCAAGCCCCGACGCTGATTATTGTCGGCGAGGTGGTGCAGCTCCGGGAAAAGCTCGCCTGGTTCGAAGGGGCCGGCACCGCATCCGAATAGACGCGGCGCTCGTGCGCTACGAATCCAGAGCAGATGCTGCGGCCGCGCGCTGTGCTCAGCGCGACCAGATGCCTTTACCCGGCAACCGGTCGCGATCATGCGCACGGCCCAATGCCAGCTGCGGTCCCTTGGGGATGATGCCGTTAGCATTGATATGACGGTGGCTCGCGTAGTAATGGCTCTTGATATGGGTGAAGTCGACGGTTTCGGCGATCCCAGGCCATTGGTACAGCTCCCGCAGCCAGTTCGACAGGTTTGGGTAGTCCTCGATCCGCCGTAGATTGCATTTGAAATGGCCATGGTAGACAGCGTCGAAGCGGACCATTGTGGTGAATAGGCGCCAGTCCGCCTCGGTCAGGTATTCGCCGGTCAGGTAGCGCTGTTCGCCGAGGCGTTGCTCGAGCCAGTCGAGCTCGTTGAACAGCTCATCGAATGCGGTTTCGTAGGCCTTCTGCGTGGAGGCGAATCCGGCGCGATAAACGCCATTGTTGACTCGCGGATAGATCCGCTCGTTGAGCATGTCGATCTCGGCGCGTAGCGGTTCGGGGCAGAGGTCCAGCGTCGATCCGGTCAACTCGTCGAAAGCACTATTGAAGATGCGGATCAGCTCGGCGGACTCGTTGTTGACGATGCGTTGCTGCTGGCGGTCCCAGAGCACCGGTACGGTGACGCGGCCGGTGTAGTTATCGTCATCGCGCGTGTAGCGCTGATGCAGGTACTGAAAGCCATCCAACGTGTCACCGGTCGAGCCGGTGTGTCTGTCGAAGGTCCAGCCATGCTCGGCCATCAGCCAGCTGACGACAGAAACATCGATCAACTGATCGAGCTGCTTGAGTTTGCGATAGATCAGGGTGCGATGTGCCCAGGGGCAGGCGAGAGAAACATAGAGGTGATAGCGCCCGGCTTCAGCCTTTACTGCAGGCTGACCCGTTGGGCCGGGCGAGCCGTCCGCAGTCACCCAGTCGCGTCGTTGCGCCTGTTCTCGCTGGAATTCGCCATCACGGCTGTTTTCGTACCAACGGTCCTGCCACTGCCCATCGACCAAGAGCCCCATGTTCTGCCTCCTCAGACTTTCAGATTAGGGGTCAGTCTATGGAGGATAGTTCGATGGATGGGTCACAATCCCCGGCCATACGCATCGTTCAAACCGATAGGTTGCGTTGCTCCCAGTACTGTCGCGCCTGGATAAATGCGCTCTCGCGCGATTGGCCGAGCCCGCGCAACGCCAGGGCCATCGTCGCCACCACCGCCAGTTCGCCATAGGCATCTTCGGCGGCGCCCCGCCAGACGGCGAGCAAATGCTGCGGATCGAGTTGCGCCGGTTTGACGTGACGTTGTGGCGAAAGCGCCGGCCAATCCTCGTCCCAGGACTTTCCTGCCTGAGTGCCGTACAGGTGCGCCACGCCGTCCGGGTTGATCTCGATCTCGCCGCCTTCACCCTTGATAACGATAGCCGTGTCACCCAGTAAACGGCTGGCTTCGCGGTGATTGCCCTGGTAACCGGGGTGGAAAATACTCTGCAGGCCGCAACGGGCGCCGAGCGGATTGAGGATGCGCGCCAGCGAATGGATGGGCGAGCGCAGGCCTAGGATATTGCGTTGATCGATCATCCGCTGCAGGCCCGGCATCCAGGCCCCGAGCGGCGCGAACGCGAGGTTGGCACGGCCCAGAGCGACGGCGACGCTGTTCCAGTCTTCGCAGCGGGTGATTCCGAGCAGATCGAGTTGCTGCTCGCTATACAGTCGGCCAGCCGTATGAGCGCCACCACCGTGCATGAGGATGCGAATGCCGTTGTGCGCCAGGCACTTGGCTGCGAGCAGGTACCAAGGCAAATGACGTTTCTTGCCGGCATAGGTCGGCCAGTCGAGATCGACGGCGATGGCAGGTGCGTGCAGCTGGTCGCGCACGGCCTCGGTGAAGCCGGCAAGCTCTTCGGCGCTTTCTTCCTTGTGCCGCAGCAGCATCAGGAAAGCACCGAGCTGCGTGTCCTCGACCTTGCCATCGAGCAGCATGCCCATGGCTTCGCGCGCTTCTTCTCGGGTGAGATCGCGGGCGCCGCGCTTGCCTTTGCCCAGGATCCGGACGAAGACGGCAAAGGGGTGTTCAGGCGGGGTGACGAGGCTCATATGCAATTGCTCGGTTTCGGCAATCCCGCCAGCTTTGCGGCGAGTTTGGCGGGGGTGCCTTTGAATAGACGGTTCAGGTGCATGCTGTTGCCCTTTTCAGGGCCGAGCTTCAGCGCGGTGTACTTGATCAATGGGCGCGTTGCCGGGGCTAGCTGAAACTCGCGGTAGAACTCGCGGAGCAGGTGCAGAATTTCCCAGTGTTCGGTTTCAAGACTGAGGCCTTCAGCCTCGGCCAGCGCCGTGGCGACCGGTTCGCTCCAGTCCTCGAGATTGACCAGGAAGCCCTCCTGATCCACGGCAATGCCCACGCCGTTGACATTCAACCCACTCATAGCCAGGCGTTCGTCCGTGCGTATCGACAGCACAGCTCGACGAAGCCCGTATAGTCGACTTGCTGCAAGCGTTCGGGCAGATCTTCGAGGCCGCGTGCGGCTACATCTTCGTCCAGCGCGAACAGACCAATGCCGTCCGGCATCAATTCCAGCGCCTGGCGTTGTGCAGTCGCCGTTTGCAGTGCATAGACCGCATCGCCGCTCAGCAGCAAGGCGTCGCCGGCCCCCAGAAGGTGCAGACAGCTGACCAGACGGCCATCGGCGAAGGGGGAGTGGGAAAGCAGATGCAAAGTGCTCATCAAAGGGTGATCACGTGGTCGTAGCGGTTGATAAGAATATTGAGGCCGGCATCGTCGAGCACCTCGATCGGCAGCGGCACGGCGGTTTCGTCAAGCCCTCGCTCGTCCAGGCTGCGTTTGGCTACGAACAGCGAATCGACACCAAACATCGGGAGGGCCTGCAGATTGGCCGTCAGGTCCTTTTGCTGCAGATGCGCCGGTTGCTGCGCGGGGGCTAACTGGAACACGCCGTCATCGAGAAAAAGCAACCCAAGCGGAAGCTCGAAGGCGCCACCGGCCAGCACGATGTCCAATGCCTCGCGAGCCGTTGGGCCGGACCATGGAGATTGACGGGTAATGATCAGCATCGAGCGGGCCATCAATGCCCTCCGAAGCAGACGAGGCGGTCGGCATGCTGACTGGCTTCATGGAGTTGCCCCAAACCGGACAGCTCCCAGCCAGACCCAAGATTCGCTGCAGGACGCTGATGCCGCTTGGCTTCCTGCTCATCCAGCACGCCACGGCGTAGACCGGCGGCAATGCACACCACCCCATCCAACTGATGGCGATCGACGAACTGGCTCCATTGCGCAGCGATATCCAGTTCGTCCTGTGCGCTCACGGTATTGGCCGACGCGCTATGTACACCGTCTTGGTAAAGAAACAGTCGGACGATTTCGTGCCCACCCGCCAGCACGGCCTCAGCGAAGCGTAAGGCGCGCCGCGAAGCGGGGGAATGGGAAGGGGAGAACAGGGCGATGACGAATTTCATGGGGCACCGTTGAGTTGCTGGGTGACATGATACGCCAGCTTCAGAAACGAAAAAGCCCGCCAAGGCGGGCTTATTCAACGAGCGGCTATCAGTCGTCTCCACCCATGATGCCCATCAGCTGTAGCAGGCTGATGAACAGGTTGTAGATCGATACATACAGGCCAATGGTGGCCATGATGTAGTTGCGTTCGCCACCGTGGATGATCGCGCTGGTCTGGAAAAGAATGCAGACCGACGAGAACAGCACGAAGCCGGCGCTGATTGCCAGTTGCAGACCGCTGATCTGGAAGAAGAAGCTTGCGACCATCGCGCCCAGCAGGACGAAGAATCCGGCGGTGATGAAGCCGCTGAGGAAGCTCATGTCCTTGCGCGTGATCAGCACGAAGGCCGACAGACCAAAGAACACCAGAGCCGTCATGGAGAGCGCGGAGGCGATCAGCTCACCACCGTTGGCGGTGCCTAGGTACATATTGAGGATCGGGCCAAGCGTATAGCCCATGAACCCGGTCAACGCGAAGGTGGATAGCAGACCCCACGCGGAATTGCGCAGCTTGACGGTCAGGAAGAACAAGCCGTAGAAGCCGATCAGCACCACGAAGATGTTCGGGTAAGCCGCGTTGGCCTGCATGGCCATGTAGGCGACCAGAGCACTGAAGCCCAGGGTGATGGCCAGCAGGCCGTAGGTGTTGCGCAGAACACGGCTGACTTCCTGTTGTTCAACCTGCGTGTGCGTAGATGCGTACTGTTGCTTGAGCATGGCGACACTCCTGTAAATGTATTCAGCCCGAGGTGAATTGCCTCGGATCATAGCAGAGCTTTTGTTTCAGCCTAACAACAGAGTTTGACAGTGTGTTTCGTTCCGGTACTATTGCGCCCGCTCTCTGCGGAGGAGTGGCAGAGCGGTTGAATGCAACGGTCTTGAAAACCGTCGAAGGGGAAACTCTTCCGTGAGTTCGAATCTCACCTCCTCCGCCATATCTCAAAACTGAAGGCCCCCTAATTCGGGGCCTTCAGCGTTTCTGCAGGGGCGAATGCGTACGTACGCGTTTCCCGTGTCCGTCTGAGAGAAGTAAAAAACGCCGCTGCCAGGGCTGCCGCGGTTTCGCCTGAATTCCGGATAATTCCACGGGCGTGGAGACAATGGTGCGCTGGATGCACCCCGCCGACGGCGTCGGCTGATCGGCGCGGGCTTGGTCTTGTCCCGTCTAAACAGAGCAAATGATCTGACTCACCGCTGAAACGTGAAGCAGTTTGCGTTTCTTTGCTGAGTGGTTTGTGTGCTTGGCTATTAAACTCTCCGCTCAGACAAAGGAATTGTCAGATGATCCGGATTAGACAGCCCGAGGCTTTGGCGCTCGTGCGGGAACACTTCAGACCGTTGTTGTTCACCGCCACGATGGACTCACCTCAAACCATCCAGGCAATGTTGCTTGACGAGCTGACAGGAGAATCGCTGGTCTTGACCGGGCTCCCTTGTGGCGTATCGGTTACGCGAGCGCAGCTGGCGGGGTTGATCAGCTTGATAGAGCTCGACGTCGCCGCGCTAAGTCCTGCACTGCTCAAGCGCTCGAGAGAACGACAGATCGCGATTTAGCTGCGCGCCGGCTTAGCCTCATCCAGCGGAATTGATGACGAGTCGAATCTCAGCTGTTGCTCCATATTGCCGCCAAAAGGCCCCCGAAATCCGGGGCCTTTTTTGTTTGGGCATTCAAGACGCAACGAGCTGGGCTGGTCAGGCTAGCGAAGCGGTTGTGGGGACGAGCCAACCTCCTCGGCGTAGTGGCAGGCCACCAAGCGCTCATCCAATGGCCGGAACGCGGGGATTTCCGTGCTACACCGTTCAGTGGCATACGGACAGCGCGTGTGAAAGACACAACCGCTTGGTGGGTCGAGCGGGTTGGGCAGTTCACCACGGACGCGGATCTTCGTCCTCACCGCGTCGGGTCGGATACTGGGTGTCGCCGATAGCAGCACCTGCGTGTAGGGGTGCAGGGGACGCGTGTAGATCAGCTCGGCAGGGCCCATTTCCATCGGACTGCCGAAATACATCACCAGCACCTTGTCCGCCACGTGGCGGACCACGGCCAGGTCGTGCGAGATGAACACATAGCCAGCGTTGAACTGCTCCTGCAGATCCATGAACAGGTTAAGAACCTGCGCCTGAATCGACACGTCCAGAGCCGAGGTGGGTTCGTCGGCGATCAGTACCTTGGGATTGAGCATCATCGCACGCGCCAAGGCGATACGTTGACGCTGACCGCCAGAGAACATATGCGGGTAGCGCTGGTAGTGTTCGGGCCGCAACCCCACCTGCTGCATCATCGCCTGCACCCGCTCACGGCGTTCGCTACGTGATAGCTGCGTGTTGATCACAAGCGGTTCGGCCAACTGATCACCGATTTTCTGCCTTGGGTTCAACGACGCGTAGGGATTCTGAAACACCATCTGCACATCTCGGCGAAGCTGCTTGCGCTGCGCCTTGTCGGCACCGGCCACTTCCTGACCGGCAATCTGCAGCGAACCGGAGGTTGGCTCCTCGATAAGGACCAGGGCGCGGGCAAGCGTGGATTTGCCGCAGCCGGATTCGCCCACAACGGCAAGCGTTTCGCCGGCCGCCAGTTCGAAAGACACGCCGTTCAGCGCACGTACGGTGGCGTGTGGTTTGAACAGCCCGCGAGAGATCTCGTAGTGGCGGGTCAGCTCACGTGCGGATAGCACGCTATCTGTCGACGTCTCATTAGACATGCTGATCTCCGGGAGGCTGGCTCGGACGTTGCGCCTCTGGTAGCACTTCGGGTGCTTCGCCTGGCGACATGTGGCGAGGGAAAAAGCAGCGCACTTCGCCGCGCTCATAAGGTTGCAGAGCGGGACGCTCCGAGCAGCGCGGCTGGGCATAGGGGCAGCGTGGCGAGAGCAGGCAACCGGCCGGGCGGTCGTAACGGCCCGGTACGATGCCCGGCAAGGTCGCCAGCCGCCGGCCATTAGAGTGCTCCGGGATGGAGGCCAGCAGCGCCTCGGTATAGGGATGAGCCGGGACGTCGAAGAGCTGCGGTACCCGGCCCGTCTCCACCGCTTGGCCGGCGTACATCACACATACGCGTTGAGCGGTTTCGGCGACCACCGCGAGGTCATGGGTGATCAGGATCAGTGCCATGTTCTGATCGCGCTGCAAGCTCAGCAGCAGTTCCATGATCTGTGCCTGGATGGTCACGTCGAGTGCGGTGGTGGGCTCGTCGGCTATCAGCAGCTGCGGTTCGCCGGCGATGGCCATGGCGATCGCCACGCGCTGGCTCATGCCGCCGGAGAGTTGGTGCGGGTAGGCATCGAGGCGATTGGCTGCGCCGGGAATCTCCACCCGCTCAAGCAGTTCGAGCGCACGCTGGCGGGCTGCCTTGCCCTTGAGGCCAAGGTGTTGGCGCAGAACTTCCTCGATCTGGAAGCCCACCGTGTAGCTGGGGTTGAGTGCAGTCATCGGATCCTGAAAGACCATCGCCAGGTCTTTGCCGATCAAGCGGCGGCGCTGGCGGCCTTTGAGGGTCAGCAGGTCCTGCTCGGCAAATCGCAGGCGGTCGGCTGAGACCTTGCCCGGCGCATCGATCAGCCCCATCAACGCCATCATGGTGACCGATTTGCCGGAGCCGGATTCACCGACGATGGCCAGCACTTCGCCCCGGTCGACACGAAGGTCTAGCCCATCGACTACTGGCGGTGCGCCGTCATCACCAAAGCGAACCGATAGGTTTTGAATTTCGAGAAGGCTCATGGACGGACTTCTCCCGGTTGAGTGGGCATTGGATCAGACATCGATGAGTTCCTCATGCGGCGTTTTTCAGCTTCGGATCCAGCGCGTCGCGCAGGCCGTCACCGAGCAGATTGATCGCCAGCACGCTGAGCAGGATCGCCAGGCCGGGTAAGGAAACCACCCACCAGGCACGCTCGATGTAGTCGCGGGCCGAGGCCAGCATGGTGCCCCATTCGGGGGTCGGCGGCTGAACGCCAAGGCCTAGAAAACCCAGCGCCGCGGCGTCCAGAATCGCCGAGGAAAAGCTCAGCGTGGCCTGGACGATCAATGGCGCCATGCAATTGGGCAGCACGCTGATGAACATCAGTCGAAGGGTGCCGGCGCCGGCCAGCCGAGAAGCCGTGACGTAGTCGCGATTGAGTTCGGTCATCACCGCTGCGCGAGTTAGTCGCACGTAGGAGGGCAGCGACACGATGGCGATGGCGAAGATGGTGTTGATCAGGCCCGGGCCGAGAATCGCCACGATCGCCACCGCCAGAAGCAGGGAAGGCAGGGCCAGCATGATGTCCATCAGCCGCATGATGAACGGGCCCATTCCGGTAGGGGAAAAACCGGCCAATAGCCCCAGCAGGATGCCGGGGATCAGCGAGAAGATGACCGAGGCCAGGCCGATCAGCAATGACAGCCGCGCGCCATGGATCAGACGCGACAGCATGTCCCTCCCTAGTTCGTCGGTGCCTAGCAGGAACTGTGAGGTGCCGGCTTCTTGCCAGGCGGGAGGCGTGAGCAGGAAATCGCGGAACTGCTCGGCGGGGCTGTAGGGAGCCAACGCTGGTGCGAACAGGGCGCAAATCACCAGCAGTGACATGAACATCAATCCGCCCAACGCGCCCTTGTTACGACGAAAGGCGCTCCAGAACTCTCGCAGCGGAGAGGGGTAGTAGTCGGTTGGCTCGGCGGCCGGCAGGGTATCGAAGTTGTTCATCGTCCGGCCTCTTAACGCTGATGACGAATGCGGGGGTTGGCCAGACCGTAGAGGATGTCCACGATGAAATTGACCAGGATGACCAGACAGGCGACCAACAGAATGCCGTTCTGCACTACCGGGTAATCGCGGGCGCCGATGGATTCGATCAGCCATTTGCCGATACCCGGCCAGGAGAAGATGGTCTCGGTCAGTACGGCTCCCGCCAGCAACGTGCCGATCTGCAGGCCAAAGACGGTCAACACGGGAATCAGTGCGTTGCGCAATCCATGGATGAACACCACCCGGTTAGGCGACAGCCCTTTTGCCCGGGCGGTGCGTACATAGTCTTCGCGCAATACTTCGAGCATCGCCGAACGGGTCATACGAGCGATCACCGCCAATGGAATTGTCGCCAGCACGATGGACGGCAGGATCATATGGTGCAGGGCGTCCATGAAGGCGCCTTCCTCATCACTGAGCAGGGTATCGATGAGCATGAAACCGGTGATTGGCTGCACGTCATAGAGCAGATCGATGCGCCCCGACACAGGCGTCCAGCCAAGGCCCACGGAGAAGAACATGATCAGAATCAGCCCCCACCAGAAGATCGGCATCGAGTAACCCACCAGCGATACGCCCATCACCCCGTGGTCGAACAAGGAACCGCGTTTCAGGGCGGCTACCACGCCAGCCAACACACCGAGAGTGCCGGCAATGATCAGTGCGGCAAGTGCCAGCTCGAGTGTGGCGGGGAACAAGGTGGTGAATTCTTTCCAGACACTGGTGCGGGTGCGCAATGACTCGCCCAGGTTTCCCTCGGCCAGCTGGCCAATGTAGTCGGCATATTGGAGATACAGCGGTTTGTTCAGGCCGAGGCGCTCCATGGCCTGGGCGTGCATTTCCGGGTCGACCCGGCGCTCGCCCATCATTACTTCCACCGGGTCGCCGGGAATCATGCGAATCAGGGCGAAGGTGAGCAGTGTGATCCCGAAAAAGGTCGGGATCAGCAAAGCCACTCGGCGGGCTATGAAGCTGAACATCGTTGCAAAACTCCTGGTCGGGCCCCGCCGGCGGCGAGTGCGTTGGCGAGGCGATTCCGTAGTGGCTGATCAACCGCAACCGAAGCGGCTACCACCGAAACTCGGGTCGTGGTTGAAAAAACAATGGCGCGGACGCAACCGGACTAACCCCACAGGCTAGCCCGGTGTCGCCATCACTAGCGCTTGTTTTCCACGCCGTAAAAGGAGTTGAGTGAGAAGGGACTGATTTTGAAGCCTTCCACGCTGTTGCGCATCGGCTGGTAAACGGTGGAATGCGCGATCGGCGTGATCGGCACTTCTTGCTGGAGGATCTGCTGCGCCTGTTCATACAGTTTGGTGCGTTCAGCCTGATCCGTCATACGCTTGGCCTGCTTGACCACCTCGTCGTAGTTGGCATCGCACCAGCGCGACCAGTTGTTGCCGCCTATCGCATCACAGCCATAGAGGGTGTTGAGCCAGTTGTCCGGGTCGCCGTTGTCGCCAGTCCAGCCGATCAGCATGGCGTCGTGCTCGCCTGCATGGCCGCGCTTGATGTACTCGCCCCATTCGTAGCTGACGATGCGGGCCTTGATGCCGATTTTGGCCCAGTCGGACTGGATCATCTGAGCCATCAGTTTGGCGTTCGGGTTGTACGGCCGCTGGACTGGCATCGCCCAAAGAGTGATCTCGGTGCCTTCCTTCACGCCGGCCTGCTTGAGCAGCTCGCGTGCTTTGTCCGGGTTGTATTCGGTGCTCTTGATACTCTCATCGTAGGACCACTGCGTCGGCGGCATGCCGTTGACGGCCAGCTGGCCGGCCCCCTGGTAGACCGCTTCGATGATCGACTTCTTGTCCACCGCCATGTCCAGCGCTTTGCGTACCTCGAGCTTGCCGAGTGGCTCGTGCTCAACGTTGTAAGCGATGTAACCCAGGTTGAACCCGGGTTGGTTGGGCACTTTCACGTTGGGGTCTTTCCGCAATGCCTCGAGGTCGGCAGGGCGCGGGTTGAGCGTGATCTGACATTCCCCGGCGCGAAGTTTCTGTGCGCGGACCGAGGCATCGGTGGTGATGGCAAAGATCAGGTTGTCGATCTTCACGTCCTCTGGGACCCAATAATCCTTGTTTCCTTTGAAACGAACCTGCGCATCTTTCTGATAGCGGCTGAATACGAACGGACCAGTGCCGATCGGCTTCTGGTTGATCTGCTCACCCTTGCCGGCCTTAAGCAGTTGATCGGCATATTCGGCTGAGTGGATCGAGGCGAAATGCATCGCCATATTCTGAATAAAGGCTGCATCCACTTTGTCGAGGGTGAAACGCACCGTCATGTCGTCGAGTTTTTCGACGTTGGTGATGTTCTTGTCCATGCCCATATCAGTGAAATACGGGAACTCACTGGGGTACGCCTTTCGGAACGGATGGTCCTTGTCGAGCATGCGCTGGAAGGTGAAGACGACGTCGTCGGCGTTGAATTCGCGGCTTGGTGTGAAGTAATCAGTGGTATGGAACTTCACCCCCGGGCGCAGATGAAAGGTATAGGTGAGACCGTCATCGCTGACGTCCCACTTCGTTGCCAGGCCGGGCTGGGCGAGAGTGCCGCCTCGCTCGAACTGGGCCAGGCGATTGAAGACGGTTTCAGCCGAGGCATCGAAGTCGGTGCCGGTGGTGTACTGACCGGGATCGAAACCCGCGGGGCTGCCTTCGGAGCAAAACACCAGGTTGCTGGCGGCGAAGCTGAGCGGCGAGCCGAGGATCAGTCCTGCGGCGAGCAACGTGCGGATCGAGATAGTGTTTCGCATGCAAACCTCATTCTTTTTTATGTTCATCGAGGGTTGGTCTCGTGGACCGAACAGTGGCTCACTGCACGCCGGTGTCGCCGTTGGGGGTTGCCCGCTCGGCGCAGAACACTGTTGGTAGCTGGGTCCTGGAGACACAGCCTAGCCTGCCTCGAAATTAAGTCATGCTGAAAACAGGGTCAACCGAAATTAAGCACTGCTAAATTTCTTTGACCTGGCTTTCGGTTACGAGGCCTAGCAATAGCGATGCCAGTTAGCGGGTGGTCAGATCGTCAAACAAACCCATGGTCGTTACCGTCAGCACTTCGGCCGCCTGGTCGCCCACATTCGCCAGATGATGCGGCTTACCCGCGTCGAAGTGAATCGAGTCTCCGCTGCCCAGCGGATAGTCGCGACCGTCTACCGTGTAGACGATTCTTCCCGACAGGACATAGGCGAATTCAGCGCCCTCGTGGGCGATGAGTTCTGATTGATAGCCCACCGGCATGCTGACCTTGACGGCGTTCAGCAGATTACCGGGGAAATTCGTAGAGAGGCGTTCGTAGGCCAGCGGCTGCCCCTCGATGGTGTAGCGCACGCGCTCGCCCTGGTGCTAGTCGGGCTGCGCCTGGCTGGGTTGATCGAACAGTGAATTGAGCGGTACACCGAGCGATTTGGCGATGTTCGCCAGCGATGAAATCGAGATGCCCGTGAGGTTGCGCTCGGCTTGGGAAAGGAAGCTCGCCGTCAGGCCGGACTCCCTGGCTACCTGATTCAAGGTCTTGTTCGCGGCACGCCTGTGCCGGCGCAAACGCTCACCGATGCGATCGACTGTCATGGGGGTTCGCCTTGTCAAAGTGGCCAGTATACGGCCAGCCCAACGAGCGTGCGCCAGCCTTAGTTCTGGCTATTTCGCGGTTTGGTTGAAAAAAGCTTTGCTTGAAAATTTAAGCTGTACTTAAATTCGGCGAACTTTCTTGGGTTCGTTTTGGAGAGCAGGATGACCATCGGCGTCGGCGGCAGCACGCAAGAAGAGGCGCTCGGGCGCTTGGGCAACATGCTGGATGGCGTCGAGCCGATCGGGCTGGCGGAGTACCGGGCACGCATCGAAAAGGCGCAGCGGCGAATGAGGCAGCTCGGATTCGAGGCGATCTTTCTCAGCGCCGGCCCCAATCTCGAATACTTCACCGGGGTGCGATGGAGTCCGAGCGAGCGCATGGTGGGTGCGATTCTGCCCGCGAATGGTGCGCTCGAATATCTGGCGCCGGCGTTCGAGGAAGGCACGGTTCGTGACTTCATGGTGGTCGATGGTCTGGTCAATGGCTGGCAGGAGCACGAAAACCCCTATCGTTTGCTGTTCGCCTGCCTGCTGCGCCTGGGCATCGAGCCAAACCCAAGAGTCAGGCCGCGTATCGGGCTCTGTTCATCACTGCCGTTCTTCATGTTCGACGGTCTTCGGATGCTTGATCCCGGTTATGCATTCGTCGATGCAGGCGCGGTAACCGCTCATTGCCGCCAGTGCAAATCCACTGCGGAAATCGCTCTTATGCAGCGGGCAAAGGACATGACGCTGGCGGTGCACAAGGCCACCGCGAGTATTCTTCGCGAGGGGATCAGCACCGCGGAGGTGGTTGAATTCATTCACCAGGCGCATCGTGCCGTGGGTGCGTCAGGCTCGGTCTTCTGCATTGTTCTGTTCGGCGAGGCGAGCGCATTTCCCCACGGCGTGAAATACGAACAACGGCTAAAACCTGGCGATATGGTGCTGATCGATACCGGCTGTCGCGTGCACAGCTACCTTTCCGATATCACCCGGAGCTACGTCTTCGGCGAGCCGAACGAGCATCAGCGGGCGCTGTGGGGCTTCGAGAAGGACGCGCAACTGGCGGCATTCGCGGCCGCGCGACTGGGCGCTCGTTGCGAACAGGTGGATGAGGCCGCACGCAGTTCACTCGAAGCGTGCGGCCTGGGCCCCGGCTATCAATTGCCCGGCTTGCCGCATCGCACCGGGCACGGTATCGGGCTGGAAATCCACGAGAGCCCATACCTGGTGCATGGCGACCAGACACCTATCGACGTGGGGATGTGCTTCAGCAATGAACCGATGATCTGTGTACCAGGCGAGTTCGGCATCCGTCTGGAGGATCACTTCTACATGACCGAGAGTGGACCGCGCTGGTTTACCGAGCCGAGTCACAGCATCGATGACCCGTTCGCTCTGGGCCGCTGAAGAGCAGGGTGATGCGACGAACTGCACCGGTAAACAAATAACTGACTGTGCTTGTCCTCGGGTGGGGCAGCCTACTTAGAATGATCGGTCCCACTGCCGCTCGGGCTTTTACCATGCGCCGCTATCCTTTGCTGCTCGTGGGCGCTTTTATGGCGCTCTACTTGATCTGGGGCTCGACCTACTTCGTGATCAAGCTGGGCGTACAGGCCTGGCCACCGATGCTGCTGGCCGGGTTGCGGTTCGTCATCGCCGGTAGCCTGATGTTCGCCTGGCTGCGTTGGCGCGGTGTGCCGATACCGACCGTGAAGGAATGGCGATCATGCGCAATTGTTGGCGTGCTGCTGCTGAGTTGCGGCAACGGCGGCGTCACGATCGCAGAACATCTCGGCGTGGCCTCGGCGGTAGCGGCACTGGCGATTGCCACCGTACCGCTGTTCGCTTTGCTGTTCGGGCTGATCTGGGGGCAGCGAACCACGACGCTGGAATGGTGCGGCATCCTGCTGGGGCTGATCGGTATCGGCCTGCTCAATCTCGGCCACAACCTGCAGGCGAGTCCGCTAGGTGCGGTGCTGGTATTGCTCGCGGCAGCCAGTTGGGCGTTCGGTTCGATGTGGAGCCGACATCTCAGCCTACCGGCCGGCGCGATGGCCAGCGCGGCACAGATGCTGGTTGGCGGCGCGGTATTGCTGGTTGGCAGCGTCGCCAGCGGCGAGCGTCTGCAGGAGATGCCCGATCTCGCCGGCTGGCTCGCGCTTGCCTATCTGACCCTACTCGGTTCCATCGTCGCGTTTAGCGCCTATCTCTACCTGCTCAAGCATGTACGACCCGCCGCAGCCACCAGCTACGCGTATGTCAATCCGGTGGTCGCCGTGCTACTCGGAGTGACGTTCGCTGGGGAACGGATCGGTACCGAAGAGTGGTTGGCAATGACGGTCATCGTATCTGCTGTGGTACTGATCGGCTTGCCGCAGTGGCGTAAATCAGCCATTCCGGCCGGTATCAAACCGGTCTGAGTCGCGGATCCCGCTCCGATCCGCTAGGGTTGTATGATGAGTTCCGCCTTGCCGAAATCAAAACCCATCGGTTAGAGCTCACATTCCATTGCATGGCGCAGTGCTTGCTCTTCGTGTTCTAAAGAGTGCCGTCGAGCGGCCCGCCATCGTTCAATTCGCGTTTCATCACATCGACAGGCGAACCGATGCCCGCTGCGAAAACACCTGCTACAAACGACACTCTGTTCATCCTGTCGCTGGTGGTGTTCAACTTCATTTCGTTCATTTCCATCGGTATTCCCCTGGCATCGCTGCCGGGGTACGTCCACGAAAACCTCGGCTTCAGCACCGCCGTCGCGGGCATCGTTATTGGTGCGCAATATCTGACTACCTTGCTTTGTCGACCGCTCGCCGGACGGTTGGCCGATGAGCGCGGCGCGAAGAAGACCGTACTGATCGGCATGGCGTCCGGTCTGGCCAGCGGTGTGTTGCTGCTGATCTCGGCGCTGCTGGAATCCTGGCCGATAGCGGGCATCAGCGTAATGCTCATGAGTCGGTTGATTCTAGGCTTTGCGCAGAGCCTTATCGGTATTTCGGCAATCACTTGGGGCATCAGCCGGTTGGGGCCGGAAAGCACCGCGCGGATGATTTCCTGGAACGGTGTCGCCGCTTATGGCGGCGTGGGCATCGGTGCGCCGCTGGGTGTGTTTCTGGAACAATCGCTGGGGTTGTGGAGCCTGGGCGTGGTGACCATGTTGCTGGCGGCGACCGGATTGGCGCTGGCCTGGCGCCGAGGAGATGCACCGCTCAACCCAGGCGAGCGCTTACCGTTCGGCAAGGTGTTGTGGAAAGTCGCTCCGCCTGGCCTCAGCCTCTCACTGGCCACCATCGGCTACGGCACGCTGACCGCTTTTATTGCCCTGTACTACGGCTCGCGCGGCTGGGAAGGCGCCGCCTGGTGCCTGACGGCGTTCGCTTTTGCGTTTATCGGGACCCGCTTGCTGTTTCCCAACCTGATCAACCGTGTCGGCGGCTATTCGGTTGCGGTGGTCTGTCTGGTGGTGGAGATCTTCGGGCTGGCGATGCTCTGGCTCGCCGAGGCGCCGAGCATGGCCTTGGCCGGCTCGGCGCTGACCGGATGCGGTCTGTCCTTGCTCTACCCGGCGCTAGGTGTGGGTGTGGTCTCCCGCGTCGGGGCCGTCAACCGCAGCTCGGGACTCAGCGTTTTTGCCATGTTCTTCGATCTGGCGTTGGGCCTGTCCGGCGCGATCATGGGTGCCCTGGCGGTCTATATCGGCATGCAGAATATTTTCCTAGGCGCAGCGGCAATGGCCGTGGCTGGCCTTGCAATCGTCTGGGGATTGCTCAAGCAGGAACGCAAGGCCGAAGGATGATCGCCGCAATACCGGCTACAGGGGAGCAGAGCCTGCCCGCTGAGATAGCCACTTCCCGAGCCGGAGGAGCAGCACCTAGGCGCAACGTCTGTCGCAAGCGAGCCCACCATCACGAATCAGAACGGGACGCAGGGGCGTTACGTGATGACACCTGGGCGGGCCGAAAGCACCGCTGAACCGGCGCCCGCTACCGCGTAGCGTCTAGAGCGATTCGGTAACGCGGTGGCTATCCCGCTGGTTACCGTCCTGCCGCACACATGCCGAGGTCCAGGGAGGCGCGTCGAGCCAGGGCTGCAGCACTCGGCCGATAGCTGCCCTTGCCTCGCTGGAGCTGCTTCCAGAACTCCAGCGGCTGCTTGGCACTGAGATCCGATTGCTTCACCAGGTTTTCCAGGGTCTTGCTGCTCATGTGGCCTCCAATAGCTCGATCGAGTGGTTGGTGGTCTTGAAAAAAGTCGCGTCCTTGCGCCAGCCGTCGCGGCTTTCCATGGATCTGAGATTGCCTGGCGCGAGTTACAGCTTGTTGACAGATTGCTCAGAACTCACCCGGGAGACGAACGGTAAGCCGCAGCCGAGGTTGTCGCCTGCGCTTGATCAATCAGAGCCGGGGAAATGCGTTATATCGATGTAAGCATCGCCGCTTCTGGAGTCGCCGTCTCGTTGCTATTGAAGTGCGATCATTTTGATTGATGGAATATATAAGGCGTGCCTGCTTCGCTCGATTTTTCGATTTAACCGTTCATCGTCAAGCTGGGATATTTGGCGAACTAATGTCCGCATCTTGTTTTCGGACATAGTGAGGCGGTTGTACTGCAGTCGCCATGTTCATTAGTACCATCCATGTAACTGGAGAAATCTCATGTCGAATGATAAGAGCGGAAATCCGGGTAACTTTGCAAATGATCGCGAGAAGGCGTCCGAAGCTGGGCAAAAGGGCGGCCACAACAGCGGCGGCAATTTTGCCAACGATCCGCAGCGCGCCTCTGAGGCTGGCCAGAAAGGCGGTCAGAACAGCGGCGGCAACTTCGCCAATGACCGCGAGAAGGCTTCCGAAGCTGGCCAGAAAGGTGGCCAGAACAGTGGAGGGAACTTTGCCAATGATCGTGAGAAAGCCTCCGAAGCTGGCAAGAAAGGCGGCCAAAACAGCCACGGCGGTGGCCGCAATTCGTAAGCCGTTATCGCTACAGCAGTAGCGGTTACGAGTACAAGCGGAGCCTGTATTGCAGGTTCCGCTTTTTTGTGCGTACTAATTAACT